>CALSTG010000007.1 GCA_943789205.1 uncultured Flavobacteriales bacterium | reverse complement strand
CGTTATGTGTAACATTTAGACAGCATAAAATGTATTATACCAAAGAGCTCTATTGAAACAATTTTTATTTATTCTCATATTAGGCTTACCATCTTTTTGTAATGCTCAAAACATCAATCATGAAGTGAGCATCACTCCAATTTCTATTTATATGGGCAGAGGGAGGTCTAGCGGGAACATGTTTTACGCCCATGGTCTTAAATATAAAATGGCATACAAAAAGAATGCAATTTCTCTTGGTAGCCATGGTACAATTTTTAATAACCTGGATGGTAGAAAAAAAGGCAGAAACCCTAATGATCGTGTACACATTCCCTTTTTAAATTCCAGCTCTATTTCTTACATTCGTGAGATTGCGGACTTTGACAAATATCCCGAAAGGCTCAACCAATTATATCTTACTGGAGGGTATCATTTTTTTCAATTTGGTGCCCACATTGGTGATTACTGGCATGTTGATTCAATTGACAATGGAGGCGTGCAGGTTTTGAGTGGATTTAGAACGCATTCCCTTTCTATTGGAGTGAGTTGGTTAAACACGAAGACAATTCCTTCAAAAAACAAAAATGCATTAAAAGCAAAGAATAGATTTACATACGAATATATTCATGGTTTGGTAATAAATTTAACAGGATATAATCGCTTCGATTCATATTCGGAGAATACTGAAATTCCTAATATCTACAACTTTAAGCGGAATGGTTTGCGTTTCACTTTCTTACACAAAAGAGATCTTTCTAAACACCTCGGTATTTTTGCAGAGTTTGAGTTTTTGTATGTTCCGTTTATAGATTATTTCCCAAATAGGGAAATATTTGTCCCACGAGGGGGTGAACGGATAAAGCCATGGTTTTTGGGGATTAAAACGGGAGTAAACCTTTTCTAGATACCCATAACACAGTCTAAACTAAATTGAATAACTTAGTTTAGACGCACCGTTGTACTGCATTGAAAAATAATTAAAATGGATTTAGGAGATTTAAAAATTAATAATAAATATACTTCAGGTCCTTTAGCATCAACAGACCTTCATGCTGGCGGTATTTTCTTTTGCACACCATATGTAGAGCACATTGAATTTTTAAATAATGGGATTGTGGAATTAACCCGAAGTATTATTGAAGATTTCAGACCAATGAATGGTGCAGAGGATGCAGAATCCTATAACTCATTTCAATTAAAAGGTAATTATTTGATTAATTCTAGAGGTTATTTGACTTGTGAGTTTGATGGTTGGTCATTTACCGGACTTCCATTAGACAAAAATCCAAGCATGATTTCTTTTCATAGATATCATAAAAAAAGTGGTCCCCAAAGTGGTATAATTTACACATTGGAATAACGCAGTACAACAAAGGCTAAGGCAAACAGCCTTGCCAACCAAACCGTTTCTGCTTACCTTAGCCGAAACGTTACCACACATTAAAAATTAAATATATGAAGAGTAAACTATTTCCAATTTTATTAACTCTATTCTTAGTCATTTGTAACACGAATAAAGGTTTTTCACAAACGCCTATGCAAGTTTCAGGTACTGCTACCAAAACTGCAACTAATTCTGGAAACTGGAGTTCAGTTGCTACTTGGGGAGGAACTTTGCCAGTAAATGATGACCGTATTCTAATCCCAAATGGAATAACCGTTACGGTAGATGGGATGATACCAGAAGAATTTAAGTCCATACGAATTGACGATGGAGCAACCTTACAATTTGCTACCAATGTAAATACAGAGTTGCGTACAGAGTATTTGTTTAGTGCTATGACAGCAACTTTAGAGATAGGAAAGGCAACAGATAAGATAGACTCAAATGTGAAGGCAAATTTGGTTTTTGCAGAACGAGGAGGTACAACTAGTACATTTGACCCAGAGAGATTTGCACCAGGAGCTGTGTTGATGGGGACAACGACGATGCATGGAGCGGACAAAACCAGTTGGCTAACACTTCAAACGCATCCATCGGCAGGAGCAACGCAATTCGTATTGAGCACTGCCCCAACAGGATGGCAAGTCGGTGATAAATTGGTGGTGGCTGGAACCGACCCTATTACAAATGTTTCTATTTCCAATACCTCAGAGTTTGAAAAAGATGAAATGGTTACCATTACTGCCGTTTTGGGAAATACAATAACATTTACACCAGCTTTAGTTAGAGACCATAAAGCACCAACACAAGCTTCCGATTTGGATGTACATGTTGCAAATTTGAGTAGGAATATCGTGGTGTCATCTGAAAATACAAGTGTTTCTTCAATTAGTGGGGAATTTCATAAACCCAGAGGGCATCTGATGTTTATGCATACTCTTAATGTAGATTTAAAATATGTAGAAGCCAACAACTTAGGTAGAACGGATAAGTCCGTCATATTAGACGATTGGGATTTTGAAGATTTAGATGCCAATCAAAATACAGGACAAGCGATACCAAACGGAGGCAAAAATCCAAGAGGTCGTTATTCAATTCATTTTCATAGAGGAGGATTAGATGTGTCCGTTTTTCCTGCTAAACCTATCACACCATTACCAACTCCTGCGAAAGTAGAAGGCTGTGTAGTCAATAATGACCCAGGATGGGGCTTTGTCAATCATTCAGCAAGAGTAGATTTTATAAGAAATGTAAGCTATGATGTAATTGGTGGTGCATTTAATACCGAAGCAGGAAACGAAACGGGTTCTTTTATCGAAAACATTGCGATTAGAACGGTTAACCCAGCAAATCCTATTTTGACAGCTCCTCGTCCGAGAGATTCTTATACAGATGGTGAAGTAACACAAGCATTATCAGATATTAGAGAAGGGAGACAAGATTTTGCCTGGCAAGGAGATGGATTCTGGTTGCATGGTACGGGTGTAACGGTACAGGGGAATGTCGTTTCGGGTTGCACAGGGCATGCCTATGTATACTGGACGGATGGTCTGGTAGAAAAAGGCTTGGGCATGGCACGAGGTGATATTGATGCTCATGTCCCAGCATCGGAATTTCCTATGCTGAACCAAGCCTTGCACGACTGGAAATCGACTTATCCCAACTTTGTACTCGATATTTGGTATTTACAAGCCAGACCTTTTTTGAATAATATTGCTTACAATTTTGTGAGGGGTGTTCAGACTTATTATGTGCATACTGAATTTCATCGCAAAACAGACCCTACTATAACAGACCCTAACGAATGGATTAATGACTTGCCAGATGTGTACAAAGAACAATTGAATTTGGTTTTCGATGGCACGATTCTCTGGAATATCGGGAAAGTTGGTTTTGAGCATAATTATACGACCAATGTTACCATTCAAAATTCGAGATTAGTTGGTTATGGCGGTCGTTCGGGCATCGAAGACTATGGCACAAACCCTTCACCTGATTATGTACCCGATGAACCTGAAGTAATAGGGTTAGATTTGGATTATTTTCATAATACGCATCGTTGGGTATTGAATAATAACACTATAGAAGGTTTTTCTGGTAATGCCGTAGGTGTTGCTCTCCCTCAAAATGCTCAGGTAACTGTAAATGGTGGAATCTTTAACAATGCTGGAACTGATATTTTAATCAGTCCTCCCAGTGTGCCCATTGACGATGGGGATGAAGGCGAAGGGTTCGGAATAGGAATGCTTTCTACTAATCCCACAAAGTCGGAAATTCTGATTGAAGGTGCGATTTCATTTAATAACCCAAACAATAATATTATTCTTGACCCCTATATATTTTATGATGAAGTAGGACAAAAAGGATTTCCCTTGTTGGATGATGCTAAGAGTGATTCAGAGTTTTTCTTAGCTCCTCAAGAAATCCACTTGAATTTTGGACCATTTAGTAATTCGAGAGCCTATTATAATGCTCAAGATGCGGACTTTATTCCGATAGTATCTGGTAGTTCAGGAAATGCCTGTAGCTTTAGTGACCCCAGTGATTGTATAGATGATGAGTATGTCGGTCAAACAAACACCCAATTATTTGCAGAACACGAAAACTCATATTTAGGAGTTATCACCCCTGTTAGTGCAGTCCCGCACCCAATCGTAGTTGGTGGAAAAGTTGATAGTATAGCTAACAACATTGTTGATGTAGAAGAAGAGAGTGATTGTTTAACATTGTACCCAAACCCAACGAGTGATTATTTTAAAATAGAAGGCGATTTTAATAATTATTCCATTCAAATACTTTCTTCAGATGGCACACTTTATCAAAATGTATCGAATCAGAATAGTCCTATAGAAATAGACTTGAACTCTTTACCTAATGGTTTATATTTTGTAAAAGTTGTCAATCTGCAGAATAGTGATATTTGCATTCAACAAATTATCAAGATGAATTAATAAATGGCAGGTAAATTCAAAAAGAGAAAACGATAGCTAACAATATGTATAGCGTTCATTGGCAGCAAAAGCTGCCAACGCCGCATACATTAGCCGTTCATGCGGCTGCACGATCGGCAAAAAAAGCAATTGAAGAATTGAGTAATTAAAAAAGCATACAACAAAAGCTAAAATGTCTTAAAACGTATTTTACATTAAACATTAGCAAG
>CALSTG010000006.1 GCA_943789205.1 uncultured Flavobacteriales bacterium | reverse complement strand
CGTAATTTTTTGGCAAAGTTATTTCTTCGTTCCTTAATTTTGTTTGGTGGTATTGCTGTGTTTTTGTATTTTTTTCAATCTACCTTTGCAGAAACTATGGTCAGTGAAGCTCAAGTTGTTCAGCAGGATTTTCTCGGAAATGAAACTTATACTGGAAAACGCTATGAAATCAGTAATACGGATGTATCTCCTGTAGGTCTTTTGCTCGCAGTACCTGAATCTGTATTTTTTGGGATATACAGACCATTTATCTATGAGTCATTATCACTTAATTTTATTTTGAATGGTTTTGAAAGTTTGGTGCTAATTTTTGTTTCGATAGGTTTTGTTTTCAAAGGAAACGTATTTAAGAAAATTAAAAAAATTCGTAAGAAGGAAATTTTAGTGTTTGCATTGATTTTTTCAATATTTATTGCCTTTATGGCAGGATTTACATCAGTACTCTTTGGTGTATTAGTTCGTATTAGAGCTCCATTGCTTCCATTCATCTTCTTGATTTTAACAACGAATGTTAATGAAAAACAAAATACTCAAATTACAAGCGAGACCTAAATATGTGTGGAATAACTGGGTTTATTGATTACAAAAAAAGCACTTCTATGCAGGATTTACGTCAAATGACGGATGTCATGCATCATCGGGGCCCTGATGGTTCTGGGTATGAGCTTATTGAGCAAAATAATTATGTCTTAGGTTTTGGTCACCGGAGACTCTCAATTATTGATCTGACGAAATCTGGTAAGCAGCCAATGTGCTATAAAGGCTATTGGATTTGTTTCAATGGAGAGGTTTATAATTATGGTAAAATTAAAAAAGAGTTAGAGGGATTGGGCCATAGCTTTGAGAGTACCTCAGATACTGAAGTTGTGCTGCAGGCATTTGTTCGCTGGGGAAGCTCATGTGTCGATAAGTTTATTGGGATGTTTGCCTTTGTAATTTACAATACTTCTGATGGTCAGGTTTTTTGTTGCAGAGATCGCGCAGGAGTCAAACCTTTCTTTTATTATATCAAAGATGGCTTGTTTTTATTCTCTTCAGAGTTGAAATCATTTCACCAACACGCTCGATTTGAAAAGAAGCTCAATTTAGCTTCCGTTTCGGCATTTATGCAATACGGCAATGTTCCCACCCCTCATAGTATTTTTGAGAACACCTATAAGCTTAAGCCAGGCCATTTTTTAGCTTTTAATGCCAATGATATATTAGATGACAATGTTTTGAAACCTGCTAATCAGAAATGTTATTGGAATGTATATGATTCATACAATAAGCCCAAGATCAACCTCTCATTTGATGAGGCGAAAAATGAGACAAAGAAAATTTTAAAAAGTGCATGTGACTATCGAATGGTAGCTGATGTGCCTGTCGGTGTCTTTTTGAGTGGGGGTTATGATAGCGCATCAGTAACGGCCTTGTTGCAAAATGAAAGAGCTGAAAGATTGAAAACATTTACTATTTCAGTTCCAGATATTGGTCTTGATGAAGCTCCTTTTGCAAAAGAAATTGCAGCTTATTTGGGAACAGAACATACAGAGATTAGCTGCAACCATAAAGAGGCTATAGGGCTTATCGAAGAGCTCCCTTTTTATTATGATGAGCCTTTCGCTGATAGTTCGGCAATCCCTACCACTTTGGTGAGCCTTGCTGCTAGAAAACACGTTACTGTTGCCTTAAGTGCAGATGCTGGGGATGAGGTTTTTGCTGGCTACAATAGATATGATTACATTCAACGTTATGGTGAAAGGTTAAACAAAATCCCATCATTTTTTAGAAAATCAATCGTTAAAGCTATGGAAATTATTCCTTCTCGAGCGATACCATATTTCAAAAACACTTATAACTTTCATAACCGTTATGAAAAAATAAAGGGTGTAATGCGTAATCCAACTGAAGAGCAAATCATGCTGTCATTAAGTGAACAATTTACGGATGCTCAAATGCAAAAAATTGCTACTTATAAATATGAAAAGCTGGCTACGGCATACGCATCTAAAGAACTAAAGGAGGAATTCTTTTCTCCATTGTCTTTTATGATGGCTGTGGACTATCAAACCTATTTGGTGGATGATATCCTTCAAAAAGTTGACCGTGCTTCAATGACAGTGAGCCTAGAGGGTAGAGAGCCATATTTAGATCATCGCTTAATTGAATGGGCTGCTCAGCTACCTAATGAATTCAAATATTTTAAAGGAGAAAAAAAGTATATCCTAAAAGAGATACTCCATGATTACATTCCAAAGGATATGATGGATAGACCTAAAATGGGATTTGCTATTCCCATTGCAGAATGGCTTCAAAATGATTTAAAACATCTCGTAGATCAATATATTAATGAAGACCTCATAAAGTCTCAAAAACTTTTTGATTGGTCTATTGTAGGTGATATCAAGCATCAATTTCTTTCGGGTAAAAAAGAATATGACGTGAAGATGTGGTATTTCCTAATGTTTCAAATGTGGTATGAAAAATGGATGACTTAAATGAACATATTTTATGAGAAAATAGAGCTACGTTTTTTGTTCCCCGCGGGCACGAGTAGGGGCGTCCTTCAAAAAAAACCTTCCTGGATTTTGAGGTGTAAAGAAGAAGAAAGCATAATAGGCGAATGTTCTGTTATTCCTGGTTTAAATATGGATTACACATCTGACCGTCAATATGAGGAGAAGGTTAATTGGGTCTGTGAAACTTTCAATATGCTTTTTAACAAGTTAAAAGCTGAGCAACTTTTAAATTTCTTTACAGAAGAGCTTCGCGACTATCCATCTATTCTTTTTGGTGTAGAAGGACTCTTTTATCAATTAGCGAGATTTAGAGGGGTAGATTCTTTTCACAGTGCGTTCTCTGAAGGCCAATCTGCTATTCCTATAAATGGATTGATTTGGATGGGTTCTATAGATGAAATGAAAACAAGGGTGCAACAAAAAATTGCACAAGGATTTTCTGTGCTTAAATTTAAAATAGGTGCTCTCGATTTTGATAAAGAATACGAATTACTTTCGGCGGTAAGAAAAACATTTGGCGCTGCCATTGAAATAAGGGTTGATGCTAACGGTGCGTTTAACCGTAATAATGTTCATGAGGTGTTGGCTAGGCTAAAAGCACTAGATGTTCATTCTATTGAGCAGCCAATCATGTCTGGACAGTCAGATTTAATGCGTTCCATATGTAAAAGTGCCCCTATCTCAATTGCATTAGATGAGGAGCTTATTGGGATTAATGTTTTAAGGAATAAAGTCAATCTTCTCGAAAAAATAAGCCCGCAATTTATTATACTTAAACCTAGCTTGCATGGAGGTATTGTTGGTACTTTAGAATGGATTTCGTTGGCGGAAAAAATGGGTATCGGATGGTGGGTTACTTCTGCTTTAGAATCAGCGATCGGTTTGGAGGTGATTGCAAGAATGGTTGGTTTTTTAAATCCTTCAATTCCACAAGGGCTGGGTACAGGTGGTTTGTTTGAAAACAATTTTGATTCAACATTGGTTATTCAAAAAGGAACGCTAACTTATAAAAATGGCTAAGACTAAAGAAAACTGGAATGCGCTCAATGAAAACGAACGTAATATAATCGAGAATAAAGGAACTGAATACCCCTTTAGTGGAGCTTATAATGACTTCAAAGAAAAAGGGTTGTATGTGTGCAAAAGATGTGAACACCCACTTTATTCAAGTGATGCTAAGTTTGAGTCAGGTTGTGGGTGGCCTAGTTTCGACACTGAAATAACAGGAAATGTTAAACAAATTTTAGATGCCGACGGTCGTCGCGTGGAAATATTATGTAATCAATGCAACGGTCATCTTGGCCATGTTTTTCGTGGCGAGATGTTGACCTCGAAAAACACGCGTCATTGTGTAAATTCTCTGTCAATGTTATTTGTCCCGAATCATCGTGAAGGATAATATACTACTTCTTCACAATTAGTATACACTAAATCTCTTAATATGAGCTGAGAGGCTATTGCCAATTGGCTGTAGTTTTGTGAACAGTTCCCAAAACCAGCAGCTTTATTTTGCCACATTGCTTTGATCAATTCTTGGCTTCCTTCTTCGGGTTGAATAAGGTTCAATACTGCAGCTACATTTCCAGCCCCTGCATGATAGATGTGAAGTACAAGAAACCTAAACCAAAGGTCATTTTCTTTATAATCAAGTTCGTGCGAGAGCAGTATTTTTTTTGCTTGAGGTATACATATGTTTCTGATTAATTTTGCTGCGGCAGTTGCTGATTTTTCAAAGTTTCTACGTTCATCTAATGTTTTATTTACAATTAATCCTTGGGCTCTTGCAACACCTGGCATTAATTGAAACGGACCATAAGCACCTGATATTGATTTTTTCATCTGACCTGGACTTTCAATAAGTAGGATAGATTGAGCATACCAAGGATCGACACACATTTCATCAAAAACGGTAATTCCTTCTTGCAAGGTTGGGTAGACGACATCAAATTTATAGAAATCACATTTCCCCGAAGTAACATATATTTTCTCTCCTTCTTTTATTTCGTGCTTAATTCGCATTGATTCTCGAAATTTCGATTTTTCCAATTTATTGAGTGCATACCAATCTTTTGAAGGAATACTCTGTAATATTTGTCTGGAACTCGCAACATTGATAAGACAAGAGTCTTTTGTTAATGTCATGATTTTTTTCCAAAATGTTGCTTGAGGAAGCATGTCCCATCTTTCAGTATACATTTGTTCACTCTCAATAATGAGATTCGATTGATTATTTTCTGCAACCCATAGCTTTTCGTGTTCCCATGAAGTGCCCAAATTGTCTTGAGAGAATGTGAATTGTGTAAGTAATGTAATTGATAAAATGGTGATGTATAATTTCATGATAGAAAGTTAGTATTTCTTTTCTCAGATATTAGTGTTACAAACTCAATGTTAACAACAATAGAATGTGAAAACAGTTACATTTGCATACAGAACAATGAAAAAAATCCTCATTAGTCCATTTGTATTGCTTGTTCGAGTTTATCAGCTGATAATTTCGCCATTATTTCCTGCAACATGCCGCTACACCCCATCATGCTCTACTTATACGATACAGGCTTTAAAAGAATGGGGCCTCTTTAAAGGTTTGTATTTAAGTGCTAAACGAATTCTGTCATGCAGACCTGGTGGACAGCATGGTCATGACCCTGTCCCTAAGAAGTTTAGATGATTTTATAGCCCCGCTCGGAGAAAATTTTTATAAAAGTTAGCAGGTCATGAAATCCTTTTGACTTTTCTATGATTTCTTCTAGTGTAATGGATTCATTTACAGCTGTATTTTGAACATCTTTAGCCATAAAATCAAACCATTTTATCAGGTGAAGAATGCCTTGGTTGTCTGTTTTTGAAAAATCAGTCACTTTAACGGACGAGTAAAAATGGATTTGCTGTTTAGCCCGCGAAAACAAAACATTAAGTCTTTTATGACCTCCATAATTATTTATAGGACCAAACCTCATTTCAAACTTACCATTTTCATTATAGCCATATCCCATACTGATAATCAGTAAGTCGCATTCGTCGCCTTGAACGTTTTCTAAGGCATGTGTAAAGGCTTTGTTTTCATCAATTTTTGTTCTTAATGTAGAAGCTTCTTGAGGATTTAAATAGGATAAAATAAGTGTAAGCTGAATTTCTGAAAATGCAACAACCCCAACTTTTAACGTTGTTTTTATTGCTCTTGAAATTTGCAGAGCCACGGCTTTTGCCTCTTCTATGTTTTGACGATCCTTATATATTCCGTTTTCTATAAAATGATGAAATATAGGATTGTTTTTTTGTGTTGCTTTTTGAAAGGTCAAAAGTCGATTATTGTAAAAATGCTCGTTTGAAAATTTGATGAGTTTAGGGTGGAGACTTCTATAGTGATTGGATAAAAATACTTTAGGTAAGTGGTAATAAGCGTGATGCAGTAAGCTCATTTCAGTTTCTTGTTTCTTTTTAAAATAGGATCCAGGAGCCATCTGCTCAGGGTCTCCACAAATGATACTTCTAGACCCTCTTTGAAGGGCTCCAATAGAATGGCTCAAAAGAAGCTGGCTTGATTCATCTGAAATAACGAAGTCGAACATTTCTCTTTTCATAGGTAAATGGTCTGCGAGCAGCGAAGGATTACCTAGCCAAACCGGTTTTAATACGTCAATCCAGAGTGCTGCTTCTGATTCTAATAATTCCCGAATAGGTTTATGGCTTCTTTTTTTTGCGAATTCTTTAGTAAGAATTGACTTACCTCTTTTGAGTTTTTTTCGAAGTTCTTTTTGTGAATCGTTGAGCTTTCTTAATTCAATTTTGGTAATGACGTCAAGTTCCTTGAATTTTTCACTCCACATATTGAGTATATTTTCACTGTATATGTTTGCATTTATTTCAAAATTCTGATTTATTGCGATGAGCTCTTCAATGATGTCCCTTCTTGATGTTCCCTTGAGAATAGCACTTGAATTTATAATTTTAACTTTAAGATTGGCCCGCATTGCACTTTTCATGTATTCTTTATTGTCATCCCAGAATGGCAGAATCTCTGAAGGAATCCCCTTTATTTTTAACCAATTTTCGGTCAGAAAATCTTGATTTGAAATAATTAAAGAAAGAAAAGGCCTAAGTACATGTTGATTTTCGAAAGCAAAATATTGTTTTAGATTTTGATAACAGGTATAAATCAATTTATATTGTTGCAGATTATATTGACTTTTATCTTGTTCCTGAAATGTTTTTAGCTTCTTGAAATCTGTTACTTTAAGTAGGCTTAAAACCTGTGACTCTTCTTTGTGGAAGTCATCGATTCCAATAGTTTTTAATTCTTTTGAAATACGCCTGAGCTCATCCTGGTTTTTGATATAGTTTCGATAATTCTTGATTTGCGCTAATGCATTTAATTGTGGTGTTCTGGTAAATTTTCTCCAAACAAACCATTTTCTTAATGCTAAGCCATTCTTTCTCTTAAATAAGGACTCAAGAAAATCTAATTCTGCATTTGTTGGATTTATTTTCCAATGCTCTTGCTGTATTTTTAATTGCTCTCCCTTTTCAAACGTTTTTTTATATTTTTTTTGAAGCGCGAAGAATAGCAGGCCTTCATCTTGAACACAGCTATTGTATTTCTGGTATAATTTGCTGTCCATTGTTTGGTGCAAAAGACTTGCTTCCTGAAGTGCTTTAAGTTGTCCCCATGTTTCAATATTCATGGGAAGCGCTTTGAGGTTTTTATCTGCAATACTTTTAATAAAGCTGAATTCTTTTTTGAAGCATTCAGGTTTTAAGTATTTTATTATTTCCGATAATCCTTCGAAATAAGAAGTGTCACTTTTCTCAAGCCACTTTAGGCTGTTAAAATTTAATTCATTGTCTCTTGAATTGTAGCTTGAATCAATATCTAAATTCAAAATTTCAATAAGGTCTTTGAGCGAGCCCTTTTCGTTTTGTGCTGCTTCAATTAACGATTGATATTTCTTGTTAATTGATTTTAGATCTTCAAATGTTTTTTGGTGGATTAAAGATGGGTTGTCTGCTAATGCTGACCAGCTTTGCTTTAAGGAAGTTATAAATGCCCTATTTGCATGTTTTGAAGGGATTTTAAAGCAAAGGATATCAAGATTTTTTGCGCTGATCTTGTTTACAAGAACATCAATTGCCGCCTGCTTCTCTGAAACAATCAAGCTTTTATGCTTATTGGATAATGCGGTGCCTATAAAATTAGACAATAGCTGCGATTTACCAGTCCCTGGGGGTCCTTGAAGCAATACGGATTGATTTTGAATTTCTGTGTAGATTTTATTTTGTGCACTATCAATGGGGAAGAGGGCCTCAAGATTGTTATTTACAGGAAAAAAAAGTTCGGAATCGTTTCCGTAAGCTTCAATAATGGCATTTGAATAAGCTTCACTTGTTAGTAAAGATTTCAATTCTCGAATGAATGCATATCTTTTCGGATCGAAGTTGCCGATGTAAGAGTCACTTTTGTTTATGGATGTAGCTGGTAACCCTAATTTAGTTTTTAAGGACTCAAAATTCGTTATTTCTTTTTCATCTATACTTTCATCAAAATATTTCTTAAGAAATGGATTTAATTCCCTGTCTCCCAATTCAGTAAATTCGACAGTATTTGAATCTTTGATGATAGAAGATTCAATGTGTTGGAGAAAAATTGGTGCCTTAATGGGTGTATTATTATGTGTAGTTGAAAAAGTTCCATAGGTTACGCATAAGCAGGATACGCCTGTTTTTTTTTCAATAATTTGAGCTTCTTTTAAAATTGATTTGATCGGGGTGTCGATTGGGATAGGTTCGTGATAATACTTAATGCATTTAACATCACTAATATTGACAAGCAAATCCCTGTTCGGAAATACAGATACTTCCGAGAGCAATTCGTTCAAATGTAATCTAATATCTTCCAAATTTTTCACTGTAAAATTAACAAATCATTAGTACCCTTAAAATAAAGCAACTTTTATTAAAGACTCTCGTTAAAGTAACACAATTAGGTCTTTTTTAATGCCTAATTTTGTTTTATGGAATACCACGCAAGTTATTCTTCAAATGTTTGTGATTGCTGTTGTTAAGAGTATGTTGTTCAAATAAATTTTGATCTTATTAAAACGATTATGTTTAAACTTTCGTCTAATAGTTTGTTTCTTTTCCTAGGATTTTTTGGGATTATGAACGTTTACGGCCAGAATTCTGACTTTTCCACTTCTGTTAATAGCCAATGCCCAGGTAATCTTTTTACCCTTACGGCAGATGACAATTCCATGTCATCATATACTTGGAATATTACTGAACAAGGTGGCGCTACCCAAAATTATAACGTAAATCCGGTAGCATTTGTATTGGACAATCCAGGCCAATATGATATAACCCTGACGGTATCAGATGGTGTTGGGACAAGTTCAACAACAGAAATCTCTTTTTTAGAGGTATTTGATGTGCCAACCATCGAATACACAATAACTGCTGCGCCATATTGCACACCCGCGGTTGTTGATTTTACCAGCAATTCAACACCTGGGTCAGGAACCATAATTAGTTATCAGTCATTTACAGATGGTACGGCCTATACCACGGCGAACTTTCAACATACCTACAATTCATCTGGAACTTTTCCAGTTAACATTTCTATCGAAAATTCAAACAGCTGCATTACGTCCCTAGATTTATCCGATATAGTTGTAACAGATGTTCCATCACTTACTAGTCCTTTAAATCCGAATACTATTTGTAGTGGCACAAATTTCAATTATACACCCACAAGTTCAATTCCTGGATCAACTTTTAGTTGGATCCGTCTGCCTAGCGCAGAAATTATAGAGGCTCCATCAAATGGAACAGGCAATATTTCAGAAGTTTTGACATCTTCGTCATTAACCAATGTGGCTGTAAGCTATGAGGTCACTACGACTTCTCCAGGCGGTTGTGTAAATACTCAAACGGTTGTATTGACTGTTCAGTCCCTTCCTGTTATCACTGTTGACGATGCTGTTCTTTGTACAGGGCTGTCGACAACATTAACTGCCAATTCTTCTCAAGGCGGCGGTACTTATTCTTGGGTGCCATCGGGATCATCACAAACTATAACGGTTAATGCACCAGGTACTTACACGGTTACCTACGCTATAGGGACGTGCGCAAGTGATCCTGTAACTGCTGAGGTTACGGAGGTTGCTCCACCTTCGATTACAGGAATTTCTTTTACCGAAACATCAGGATTGTTTAGTGATGACGGAATCATGTGTGCTGGTTTAGATAATGTGACGCTTACGGCTTCAGCATCAACTGGTACAGGTTCTTATTTGTGGTCTCAAGGTGGAACGAATAATTCTATTACTGTCAGTCCAAATTCAACGACAAGCTATTCCGTTACATACACAGATGGTGGATGTGAGAGTGCTCCATTTAGTGCCACTGTTACGGTAAATAATTTACCGTCAAACAATTACACTTCTACAATCACAAATGCATGTAATTCACCTGTGACGACAGAATACTCCTCTACCTCATTAGGAAATATTGTTTGGGATTTTCCAGGAGGGACTCCCAATAATGGTGCCGGACAAGGTCCTATTTCCGTAACTTATAATACTGCTGGTATCTACGATATTACCATGACGAATACGAATGGGAATGGGTGTATTCGTGAAACAGACTTTCCCAATACCATCGTTGTTGGAAATGGTTTTCCACCTACCTCAAGCTTTATAACCACCACACCTACACCTCAATGTTTAGACGGAAATAATTTTTGTTTTGACTACACAGGTAATGGTGCTGATACCGTAGAATGGGACTTTGGTGACGGAAGTCCAACCCAACTCGCAGATCAAAATGCTACAATTTGCCATACATACACAACTTTAGGAACTTTTAATGTTACCATCATTCCGTATACAACAGTTGGAGATGTTCTAGGTTGTTCAGGTATTAGTTCTCAATTAGCGGTTGAGGTATTAGGACCGATTGCTTCTTTTGACGTTAGTGCTGTAGAATGCGATGATCAAAAAACAAGAACGTATTTAAGTACAAGCCAAGGTACTTCTCCTTCTACAACTTACACTTGGGATTTTGACGATCCACCCACCTTGCCATTGACAGGTGATGCAAATCCAACATATGAGTTTAGTGATTTTTCGCCGACAACTTCTTCTCCCTTTGTTGTTACGTTGACTGTAGAAGACCCCGCTACTGGATGCCCTCCAAGCGTTGCCTCACAAAATATTTATGCCTTTCCGAACAATCTTGCAGATTATGGGTCCTACGCTACTAGTGCGGGTACTACATTTACAGACTCTGTTTGTTTAGGTTCTTCTTTGTGGTTTATTAATCAAACTCCAATCCCTCAGGGTGCTACTAATCCAAATTATACGCAATGGGACTGGAATACAGTCAATGGATATACTTGGCAAACCAATGGTGAGTTTACGGGTAGTCCGGAGGAACATTTTTTCTCTGAAAATGCATCAACCGCATCAGGAGGACAAAGCTATGCACCAGGTACTTATGAAATTGCAATGCGTGCGATTCGACGAAATCCACCAACGGGTCCAGGAGTACAATGCTATGATACAGTGGTTCACAATATTGTTGTGCTAGGTATAACAGGTGGTTTTTCTATCCCGGATACGGTTTGTGCCGGAGAAACCTTTAATTTAATTGATGCCTCAGCTTCTCCACTTTCAACGATCGTATCTAGAGAATGGGATTTTGATAATGATGGTATAATAGATTTAGCAGGTAATGATGCGAATCCATCCCATGTCTTTAATGTAGGAGCGGCAGGAGTAGGACAAGAATATACCATTTCATTAACAGTAACAGATGCCACTGATTGTAGTAAAACAACTACAGAAACAATTTGGGTACGTCAACCAAATGCGTCTTTTGAAGTGAATAGAGATTTTATATGTGATGATCAAACTGTAACGGTTACTTCTGTTGCAAATTCTACTTTTTCAGATGCTACATATTCTTGGGTAGCCAATACTAATGTTTCTCCCTCTACCTATGTAAATACAGATAACTCAGACATTATTCCGCCTCCGTTTTTGTTTAACGATCAGGGAAATAATACAATAACCCTTACGGAGACTGATAATTTGGGTTGTTCAGATGATACGACAATCGCTATTAGTGTCTTCGATGTATTCGCGGCAGCGACAGGTACACCTAATGTTGCAACCTGTTTTAACCCACCGTCGGTAGTGAATTTCAATAATCTTTCTGGAAATAATGTGGATCCTGCAAGTTACCAATGGTATTTTGGGAACGGTGAAACTTCCACGGAAGCCAATCCATCAACAATTTACTCTTTACCTGGTACTTTTGAAGTGTCACTTGTCGTTTCTTCTTTGACGGGTGGTTGTTCAGATTCCGCAGTTGTTGAAACAATTGATATTGGAGGGCCGTTTGGTTCAATTGAAGTAACAAACTCAGTACTAGAAGGGTGCTCGTGTTATGAGGCAAATATTGATATTACAACAAACGATGTTGCAGAAGCTACCCTTTTATTTGGTGATGGTTCATTTGAGAATTTGACAATTAATACTTCAGAAACGATAACGCATCAATATTGTAACACGGGTACGTCAAGTCAAAACTTGACTCCTATTTTATTTATTTCGAGCGGAACGTGTAATGGTAATATTCCTGCAACACAAACCATCACGATTCACCCTATTCCAAGTGCTTCAAATCCAGGTGACTTTGAATATTGTGAAGGCGAAAACACGACTCCAGTTAACTTTACCAGTCCTGTGCCCAATACAACGTTCACCTGGGCCAATAACAATCCATCAATTGGATTAGGTGCTAATGGCAATGGCAATATTGCTTCTTTCACAGCAGCAACAACAGGATTATTAGACAATATTGCAAATATTGATGTGATTCCTTCTGTTAACGCAACCGGTTGTGTTGGTCCTACAGAGTCTTTTCAAATTACAATTAAAAACACGACTACTGCAGATGCGGGTGGGCCAACAGATGTTATCTGTGAAGGCGATGCGGTGAATTTAAATGGTTCCTTTGGAGGAGATGCTAGTTCTGCACAATGGTCATCATCAGGCACAGGTACTTTTAGTCCTAATACATCGGACCTAAATGCTGTATATAATCCTTCGAATGATGATATCTCCGCAGGGAATGTAACATTAACCTTAAC
This sequence comes from uncultured Flavobacteriales bacterium, assembly GCA_943789205.1. Classification (GTDB taxonomy): domain Bacteria; phylum Bacteroidota; class Bacteroidia; order Flavobacteriales_D; family Crocinitomicaceae; genus UBA952. The sequence continues at coordinate 10,761 of CALSTG010000006.1, read as the reverse complement.
AACGGATGATCCTATTGGTCCCTGTCCAGCAAATGACTCAGACATTACAATAACCATTAATGCAGCTGTCATTGTTAACGCAGGTTCAGATGTTACTATTTGTTCGAATGATATATTCACAACTCAAGGAAGCATTGGGGGTTCTGCTACAGATAGTGAATGGAACACTTCCGGGACAGGTGTTTTCAATTTTCCTTCCGCACCCATTACAACTTATACTCCGAGTCCTACAGATATATTAGCTGGATCTGTGATATTAACTATTTCAACAGATGACCCGGGAGGTCCGTGCGACCAAAGCTCAAGTTCGATGACCCTTTCATTTAGTAATGCTGCCACTCTAAATGTTATTACACCAGTAGAGTCCTGCATAGGTACTGATGTTTCTCTAACCGCAACAATAGGAGGCACTGCAACTGGTGTTTCATGGTCTAGTGCGTCAGCAGGAGTCTTTACGCCAGATAATACGAACTTAACCCCATCCTATTTACCATCTAATTCGGATAACCTAGCTGGAATAGCTACAGTTACCGCAACAGTCTCGGATCCGGATGGCTCAGGTCCATGTACACTTGTATCAGAGGATGTCACGATTAATTTGTTGGATACGGTTATAGTTTCTGCTGGAGATGATGCAGTAATTTGTTCTGATAATTCATATGTTTTGGATGGATCAATTGGAGGCTCTGCAACAAGTGCAACGTGGTCAACTTCCGGAACAGGCGTGTTTTCTCCTAATGCATCAGCATTGAATGCTGAATATACACCAAGTGCTTCAGATTTAATTTCAGGACCAATATTTTTAACCCTAACGACTGGTGATCCGGTTGGGTCTTGTTTTGCATCTTCAGATCAAATGGAATTATCCTTCAGTTCTGCTGCGTCGATAGATATTCCATCGACGAATGCAGGTACATGCGACAATTCTGCGGTTCCAGTTTCTGCAACAATTGGGGGAAGTGCTACTTCCTTAACCTGGTCAGGCGGAGCAGGGACATATACACCAAATGCTTTTTCTTTAAATATTGATTATTCACCGAGTGCAGCAGAGATTGCAGCTGGAACTTTAATACTTACCGCAACAACAAATGATCCCGATGGTTCAGGTCCGTGTGCTGCTGCATTTGATAATGTTACCATTAATATCGCAACTGACGTTATTGTTAATGCAGGAACAGATCAAGAGGCTTGTTCTGACGAAGGTATTACCTTGAATGGATCGATTGGAGGTGCGGCCTCATTTGCAACTTGGTCTGGTGGTTTAGGTTCATTTTTCCCTAATAATTCTCAACTTGATGCTATCTACACACCAACGGCAACAGAAATTGCCAATGGCTCCGTCACATTGACGTTGACTACTGATGATCCAGTTGGTCCTTGTCAAGAGGCCTCAGCTCAAGTTACTTATACTTTTACTTTTCCTGCAACTGTTTCAGCAGGTTCTAACGATGTCGTATGTTCTAACTCATCCGTCGCTTTAAACGGATCAATAGGGGGGACAGCTAGCACGGCAACTTGGTCAGGGAATGGTTCAGGTACATTTAATAATGTAAATAGTTTAGGTGCTGTTTACACACCAAGTCCGACTGATTTAACCCTAGGAACGGTAATCCTAACCCTAACAACAGATGATCCTTCTGGTGCATGTGTTGCAGAATCAAGTTCAATGAATTTAACAATAAATGAAGCAGCTACCTTGATCGCAGATTCTCCACTTACTGAATGTGTGGGAGATGAGTTTCTTTTGAATGCTTCAATTGGTGGTTCCGCAACAAGTGTTACTTGGTCCAATGGAAATGGTTTATTTACGCCAAATGTTAATGCCTTGTCTCCGTCATATCTACCAACAGTTTCAGAAAACAATTCAAGTCCGATAGCGCTAGAAGTTACTACTGATGATCCTGATGGTACAGGTCCATGCCTTGCATTAGTCGAACAAGTCATTCTTCAAATAGATGCGGCTGCAACTGTTTCTGCAGGCTCAGATACAGTGGTCTGTTCAAATTCTGATATTTCATTAAACGCAACAATAGGAGGATTGGCATCATCTGCAACTTGGACATCAGATGGTTCGGGTTCTTTTAATAACGTAAATAGCTTGATAGCTGTATATACGCCTTCAAATGCAGACATGTTAGCTGGTTCAGTTACGCTGACTTTAACAACGGATGATCCTATTGGCGCTTGCCCATCGGTTTCTAGTGCATTGACTTTAGCAGTAAATGAGGCAGCAACAATCACTGTCAATTCACCAATTGAAGCATGTATTAATGATGAAATTCCCCTTGTGTCAACTATTGGTGGTGCTGCCACCTCTGTGACTTGGTCGAATGGAGCAGGTATATTTAACTTAAGTCCAAACGAGCTAACCCCGGGTTATACACCATCAGCTATTGAAAATACAAACGGAGGACTAGCACTAGACGTTACAACAAACGATCCAGATGGAACAGGTCCTTGTCCTGCGGCAACGGAAGTTGTTGAAATTCAAATTAACCAATTACCCACTGTTTTTGCCGGAAACGATGAAGATGTCTGTTCAAATAATCAGGTGTTTTTAAACGGTACTTTTGGAGGTGCAGCTTCCTCTGCTTCATGGAGCACGACAGGTGGTGGTGTGTTTGATAATATTACAAATTTAAATGCCATATATACGCCTGATGCTGCGGATTTAGCTAATGGAAGTGTTACGCTGACTTTGACTACAGATGATCCAATTGGTCCATGTTCAGCAGAAAGTTCAAGTCTAGTAATTACATTTATCGAATTGCCAACGGCAAGTGCAGGTTTAAATCAAGATGTTTGTTCGGATCAAACAGTGAATCTTTCCGCAATTATTGGTGGAAGTGCCTCTCAAGGTACTTGGTCTTCAGCTGGAAGTGGAAGTTTCACACCAAATGAACTAACATTGAATGGACAATATGATCCTTCTGCTGCAGATATTGCATCGGGGTCTGTATTACTTACATTAACAACAGATGATCCTTCGGGAGTTTGCGGAACCGTTTCTAGTGAGATGACGATAAATTTATTTGATTTTGCTGTTGCTGATGCTGGGGTTCCTCAATCTATTTGTTCAGCACAAAATGCCGATTTAGGAGGAACGATAGGTGGTTCTGCTACATCGGTTATATGGACAACTTCTGGTGATGGAAACTTCACTCCAGATGCAAATACCTTAAATGCAACCTATATTCCAGGTGCAAATGATCAAAACTCTGGTTTCGTAACCCTAACAATGACTACGAATGATCCTGTAGGACCTTGTCCAGCTGTGTCAAGTGATATTGAAATTTCAATTAGTGGAGTAGCAGTTGTTGATGCTGGTTCAGATTTTACAGTGTGTGCTGGAGCAGATGCACAACTAAACGGAAGTGTTTCCGGAGCGGTTATAACAGGTATTTGGTCCGGAGGTTCTGGAACTTTCTCAAATCCAGCCGACTTGAATACAACGTATACACCGACCGCTGCAGAACTGGCGGCGGGATCAATTATTCTAACGTTGACTTCGGAGGACCCTGTTGGTCCTTGTGGTCCTGAATCTGCAGATGTATTGGTTTCTTTTACCTCCTCAGCAATTGTTGCTGCAGGTGCTCCTCAAACGATATGCGAGGGTGAAGATGTGGTATTAAATGGTGCCGTTGGTGGTTCGGCGGTTTCTGGATCATGGTCTGGCGGAACAGGGATTTTTGTACCGAATGCAAATGATCTTAATGCCGTTTACATTCCTTCAGCAACCGATATTACAATCGGTAGTTTGGAATTAATCTTAACGACGAATAATCCAGCAGGACCATGTGAATCGGCATCAGATACGTTATTTGTAACGATAAACCCATCACCTTTTATTTCTTCCAATGCGAATGTCGAGGTATGTTCAGGAGAGCCTGTTAACTACTCAATAACGAGTGATGTTTCTGCAACATTTAGTTGGCTAGCACAAAATGATAACGCCGACGTAACAGGCGAATCACTGACGACTCAAAACTCTTCTGGAATTACAGATGTTTTAGTAAACAACTCACTTAACGCTCAAAGTGTTGATTATTTAGTTTCTGCTACAGCTCTTGGTTCAGGTTGTACTAACAATAATCAATTAGTAACAATCAATGTGAGCCCTGTTGTGACAATGGATATACCAACAAATCAAATCTTGTGCGTTGGGGAAAATACAGCAGACATTTTCTTTAGCTCGAGCTTTGGTGGTATTTCTTATGAGTGGACAAATACGAATAATGAAATAGGTTTAGCCTTGACGGGTTTATCAGACATTACAACTTTCCCAGCTGAAAACAGTACGGCAATAGTTCAAACAGGAATTGTTACCGTTACTCCTTTGACCAATGGATGCCCTGGAGTACCAGCGGTATTTGAAATTACCGTTAATCCTTCCTCAACTGTTAATGATCCGGGTGCCATTGTTGAATGTGATGGAGCACCAACGGCAGGAATTATTTTCACAGGAAGTGATGCTTCGATAACTTATAATTGGACCAATACGAATCCAGGAATCGGTTTGCCTGGTTCAGGGACAGGCGATATTTCGTCATTCATTGCAACGAATACGACAAACAATCCAATTCAATCTACGGTAACTGTTGTACCTGAATTAAATGGTTGTGACGGTGCATCTCAAACATTTACAATTAATGTAGATCCTTCACCTGATATGGTTGTCCCAACAGATCAAACTATTTGTGTAAATAATAATAGTTCCGCAGTTATTTTTACCTCTAATGTTATTGGAACCTCTTATAGTTGGTCTAATGACAATCCAGGAATTGGTCTTGGTATAAATGGCTCTGGAGATATTCCTTCTTTTACGACTATTAACAACGGAACTCAAATGGATACAGCAACAATTTCCATATTACCTACCTTTAATGGTTGTGCGGGACCTGAGGTTTCATTTGATTTCATTGTCAACCCTGTTCTGGAGGTTAATGAAATTCTTGATACAATTTTATGTTCAAATGAGGAGTTTCCAGGAATCATTTTTGAGGGTAATGTGCCTAATGCAAATTATACTTGGACAAATAATAATACTTCAATTGGTTTAGGTTCAAATGGGATCGGAGATATTGTCAATTTTATATCTGTAAATTCGGGTACAGTAGATCAAATAGCTACAATAACGGTTACTCCAGAGCTTCCTGGATGCGATGGTTTAGAATCTCAATTCACAATTACTGTTAAGCCAGTCCCAACTGTTTCGGTACTACCTTTGTCTCAAACAGTATGTCATAATCAGTCGACAACACCTGTTGATTTTTCAGGTAACATACTGAGTGCGGTGTATGAGTGGTCGAATACAAATATATCTATAGGTATAGGAAGCCCAGGGTTTGACGATATACCTTCATTTATAGGCACCAACACGAGCCTAGTATCTGAAACAGGCACTTTTACTGTAACCCCTAGTCACAATGGTTGTATTGGGGCATCTGAAGAGTTTTCAATTACAGTAAATCCAACGCCAACCGTATTCCCAATCCCTAGTCAAGTCTTGTGTGCAGATTTTGCAACGATACCAATTATTTTTGATGGTGATTTTGGGTCTGCAGCAACATATACTTGGACAAATACAAATATATCCATAGGATTACCAGAATCCGGTTTTGGCAATATAGGTTCTTTTGTTGTTGAAAATACAACTGCCGTGGAGCAGACAGCAACGATTACTGTTATTCCGTCAATCAACGGATGTGAAGGTACTCCTGAGGTATTCACCATAATGGTTAAACCAACACCAACTCTTGTTGGACCGATTCCTAACCAATCACTTTGTGTCAATACAGAATCTGATTCTGTAGTCTTTACAGGGAATTTGCCTGACGTCACAAATTATGAATGGGTCAATGACAATGTGGCAATTGGGCTTGTTGATGAGGGTGTTGGAACTATTCCTGCTTTTATTGCACAGAATACAGGTAACACCGTTATTCAGGCGACAATTACTGTTACTCCTGAATTAAACGGTTGTACAGGAACTTCTGAACAATTTACGATTACAACGGTCGATCCAGTTCCAGTTGTTTTTGATCCTGTAGATCAAATATTGTGTGCAGGTATTGACACGGACCCTGTAGTGTTTACAGGACCTGTCCCAGGAACAATCTTCAACTGGACAAATACAAACACGTCTATCGGTCTTTCTGGACAATCCACCGGTGATATAGCTGCATTTGTCTCAGAAAACACAAGTCTTGTCGATCAAACTGCAACCATCACAGTAGTTCCTGATTTTAATGGTTGTGAAGGCGAGCCTCAAACATTTACAATAACTGTAAAGCCAACTCCTGCTGTTGTTATTGCACCTGAGACCCAAACACTATGTTCTGGACAGTTAACCCAAGAAGTTGATTTCAGTGAGGACTTAATAGGTACCACCTATCAGTGGACAAATGACAATGTATCCATCAATTTAGATCCAAGTGGGAATGGAAACATAACCCCATTCATTGTTGAAAATTTAGGATTAAACCCACAAGTAGCCACAATAAGTGTAACACCAACTTTCAATGAATGCGTTGGAGTTGCCGATACAGCATTGATTATCGTAAACCCGATTTCAACTGTCATTATTGCTCCGGGTGTAGATGAGTATTGTCATGGAGAGACAACATCAGAATATATATTCGATAGTAACAACCCAGGGACACAGTATTCTTGGACAAATAGCAATTCTTCCGTTGGTCTTTCAGAAAATGGCGTTGGTAATATTGCGCCATTCGTAGTTACTAACACAAGTCTTGAAAATCAGCTTGCAACCATAACAGTTCAACCTGAACTTAATGGATGTGAAGGTACTGCTCAAATCGTTCAGATAGTGGTTAAACCAATACCAACTGTAGATCAGGTGCCGGATCAAAACATTTGTGCAAACGACATGACTGAGGGAATTGTTTTTGACGGCAATTTACCGGACTCAACCAATTACGGTTGGACACATGCGAATGTTTCGATAGGATTGGTTTCCAATGGAAATGGAAATATCCCTTCATTTATCGCAACAAATATCAGTTTAGATGTGCAAGAAACGGATATAACAGTTACCCCTAGCTTGAATGGGTGTTTTGGAACAACAATGACTACAAACATAACTGTAAATCCTATCTCTACCGTAAATACAGTCAATGATACTGTTTGTTCTGGTGAGGTAGTTCAACAAATTAACTTTACAGGAACGAATCCTATCGCAACTTACACCTGGGAAAATTTCAACAATTCAATTGGTTTAGCAAATTCTGGAAATGACTCGATTATCAGTTTTACTGCTGAGAATCTCGGTACTACGATACAAACTGCAATGATCGTTGTAACACCTGATGTCAATGGTTGTCCAGGAATAAATGATACCTTGGAAATTGTTGTGAATCCATTACCGGTTGTAGAACCGATTTCGGATTTTGAATATTGTTCGGAAGAATTTTCCTTACCAGTAAACTTTAATGGCAATATGTCAACCAATGTCTACAATTGGTCTAATTCCAATGCAGCTATCGGTTTAAATGGTTCTGCTCAGGGTGATATTCCATCTTTTCAGACAACAAATACGGGAACTGGAGATTTAATTGGAACCATAACTGTAACTCCTGTTGCAAATCAATGTGACGGAGCGTCTGAGTCCTTTACAATTACTGTTCATCCTTTACCAGATGTTGAAGCGGGAATTGATACTACTTTGTGTTTTGAACAATCAATTACGCTAACGGCTACAGGAGCCAATAATTACCAATGGGATAATGGTGTGATTAATGGTGTTGAGTTTTTCCCCAATTCAACAGAAGTTTATTACGTTGTTGGAACAGACACAAATTTATGCCAGAATACGGATTCCGTCATTGTCACCTATACGCTAGATTTACCTCCTATAGTAAATGCTGGTGCTGATACAGCAATTTGTATTGGTCAAGATATTATTCTTGCGGCCACGGGTGACGCGATATTGTACCTTTGGAATAATGATGTGCTTGATGGGGAGGCGTTTGTTCCTTCAGAGACAAATGAGTACGTTGTTATAGGTACTGCAGCAAATGGTTGTATTGAGAGCGATACTGTGGAGGTTGTTGTTAATCCATTACCTGTTATTTCTGCGTTTGCTTCAGATGACTTTATTTGTGCGGGTGAAAGTACATTGGTTTGGGGAGAGGGAGCTGATACATACGTATGGGATCTTTCCGTAATTGACAGTGTAGAATTTGTACCATCCATGACTGAGACATATACAGTTGTTGGTTTTGATATTAACGGATGTACCGACACAACGGACATAGAGGTAATTGTAAACCCTTTACCTGATGTGCTATTCTCTACAGATATGACTTTTGGTGGGTGTTTGCCTTTCGAGCCGACATTCACTGATTTAACTGCAGGACCCGAGAGTAATTCGGTAATGTGGTATTTCGGTAACGGCGCAACATCAACTCAATTAGGCTCGGTATTAAACACGTATGATTCTTATGGGTGTTATGATGTCACATTGGTGAGTACAACTGCGGAAGGTTGCACAGATTCATTAACCCAACAGAATTTTGTTTGTGTAAATGAGGTGAACGCTGAATTTCAGCCCGATGTCTATGAGCAATCTGTTGTAAATCCGATTTTTGAATTTACAAATAACTCAACGAATGCAACGTCTTTTGAATGGTTCTTTGGAGATGGATCTGAAAGTGATTTCGTGAATACGACACATTTTTATAATGATTATGGAAACTATGTTGTATCCTTGGTTGCAACTGCTCAAGATGGTTGTACTGATACTGCATATGTTGCTATTACTGTAATTGATGAAGTGTTGTTTTATGTACCGAATTCATTTACGCCTAATGGAGATGGAAAAAATGAAGTATTTATTCCTGTGCTAACAGCAGGCTATGATAGAGAGCGTGGTTATGAATTTAGGATCTACAATAGATGGGGAGAACAGGTTTTCTTCTCTGATGTCCCTGGCGAAGGTTGGGATGGTTCATATATTGACCCAACTGGAGCTGTCAAAACGGTTCAGAATGGATCTTATATTTGGTATGTCAAGTTTAAAGATTCCATGAATAACGAAATTTATGATTTCAACGGTCATGTTAATGTCATTAGGTAAATAGATTCTATAAAATTAAAATCAGAGTTTATTAATTCATAATTTTACAAAGAGCAAATCGGCTTATCGCTTTTTAAAGAGGAAAGTCCGGGCAGCACAGAGCGTCACACTTCTTAACGGGAAGGTCCTACTTGTAGGAACAGAAAGTGCAACAGAAAATAAACTTCCCATAATTTATTATGGGTAATGGTGAAAAGGTGGGGTAAGAGCCTACCGCTTTTTTGGTGACAAAAAAGGCAAGGTAAACCTTGTGAGCTGAAAGACCAAGTATATCGGGAATTGAGGGCTGCTCGCCTGATCTCGAAGGGTAGGTCGTTTGATCCTGGTTGTGAAGCTAGGGCAAGATAAATGATAAGCGGCTGATTTGTTATTCAAGTCTGCTAACAGAACCCGGCTTATGATTTGCTCTTTTTATTTTACAATACTCACCATCCCATTGATTGGTGCTGTTTTCCCATCGTTAAACTCGATGATATAAAAGTAAGATGCAACGGGCATTTCTTCTCCCTTAAACTTTCCATCCCAGGGGGTTTGACTATACATCCCTCTTTTAGATTCAAATATTTTGTTACCCCATCGGTTATAAATAGATACTAGGTTTTCCGGGTAAATCACATCAATACTTTCTATATTCCAAATATCATTTGTTTGATCTCCATTTGGAGTAAAGGCTGTTGGAATTGTAATCTCACAAGCTATAAATTCAATAAGGATTATTTGAGCCGACCCTTCGCACCCATTTTCAGATGCGGTGACATAATAAGCGTTTGTTCCCAAAAGCACTTCTGGAGTATATTGATTTTGAGTACTTAAAATTTCCGTCAGATTATTATCAGTATACCATGTAATGTTATCGAGATTGTTGGGTAAAATGATGGGTTCAGGAGTCTCATATAGACAGTAACTATTATTTAAATCAAGCATTGGAAGCTCTGGTGATGGATAAACTAATAAATTCATCGTGATTACTGAATCGCATCCTGTACTACTTTGCAGTGTTATCGTTTCGGTTCCCGTTGAATTAAATGTAATGTTATTCCAAAAATAGGGAAGTTCATTTTCACATATGGTGGTATCTAAAGTAATGCTGACATTATTATTCACAGATAGGTTTAGAGTTGCAGTAGAATCACAACCGCTTGTAATGCTCTGTAAAACAACACTTTGAACCTCTGAAGAATTAAATGTAATACCATTCCAATTATACGGTAAAGTATTTTCACATATCGTTAAAAATGAAGTACTAGAAAGTTCGGGTAGAATATTCAAAACAACTATTGCCGTAGAATCACAACCATCAATAGAGCTTAATGTTATGGACTCAGTTCCAGCCGAATTCAATTCAAGCCCATTCCATTCAAAGGGAAGCTCTGAGGGGCATAAAGAGAGCGTTTCTATACTTGATAATGTATCATTTACAATTAAATCCATAGATATTATAGAGTCACATCCAGAAATAGATGTAAGGGTTGTGGTTTGAGTTCCTGGACTATTAAATAAGAGCCCATTCCATAATAAAGGTAGCTCAGAAGCACAAATGGTTTGGCTCAAGGTACTGTCAGTCGTAGGTATTATACTTACAGTCATTGCTTGGTTGTTTGCACATTGGTTGGCGTCAGCTAAAAAGGTGTAAGTTGTAGTTGTTTCATTGTTTATTTCCGGGG
>CALSTG010000005.1 GCA_943789205.1 uncultured Flavobacteriales bacterium | reverse complement strand
CATTTTCTTTTTTCACCTATAAGGAGGTTAACTGCCTCATGGAACATATTATCTCTAAACCATTTAATGAACTTGTCAGCTACTGCTCTTACTTTATTTTCAATGGGAGACTTGGAGAAACCTTTGAAAGTAATGATTAGACCGAATAAAATAAGTAGTAGAGGAAATAAGATGTCTATTGAAATGTTTTCAGTAGGGAATAGGTAAAACCCTGAAATCACCAACGACACCCCAACGATTATAAGCATGAATCCTTGCAGGTAGGTTAGAGGAATCTTTGGATTTGCATCTAATACGCTCTTTTTTGATAAATGAGAGGGAAGAGTAATAAATCCCTCCAATATTGAGAAAATCAAGCAAGCAATGGTAACAAATGCCATTTCTCTCATCATTTCTAGGCCCTCCACAAAAAACAATACCGAAAAGGCAACAATAGTCGTTATGACAGATGAGCATACAGAAGGAAGGACCTCCATGGTTCCATCAATTGCTGCTTGTTTTGCAGTTTTGCCTTTTTCAAAATGCGCATAGATATTTTCAGCAATTACAATACCGTCATCAACAAGTATACCAACAACGAGAATCATTCCGAATAAGGAAATCATATTTATAGTGATTCCATAGAACGAACCCAATATGAACATTCCTAAAAAAGAGAAGGGTATGCCAAATGCCACCCAGCTGGAGAGCTTTATGTTCAAGAAAAGCCCCAAGAATACAAGAACTAAAATGAGACCTGTTAAACCATTCTTGGTTAATAGATCAATCCTGCCCTCCAGTAATTCATTGAATTCAAAATAGATGTCAAATTGAAAGTCAGGATTTTCCTTGTTAAACTTATTTTGATAATCATGAAGTGATTTCGAAATATCTTCAATGTCTTGTTCAACTGTTTTTTCTATTTGAAATGAAACAGCAGGGAAACCATTAAAGGTTGATTCTTGAGAATCTTCAGAATAACCAAGCTGAACATCGGCTACATCACCTATGGTTACCATTTCGCCTGATTGAGCTGTTTTTAAAATGATTTTACCAATCTCCTCAGCATTGAGCACTCTGTCATTTGATCGAATACTCATTTCTTGAAGGTTACCTCTAATGAAACCTGTGGTAATGTTGATGTTTTTACTACTTATGGCCATTGATACCTCTTGAAAGGACGTTTTATATCTCAACAAATCATTTTCACGAATATTAATTGTGATTTCTTTTGTTGGAAATCCCATTTGAACGATTTCGGTAATGTTCTTTGTATTCAATAGGTCTTGCTCTACTTGAGTGGCTAAGTCAACAAGCTGGATATCAGAAATAGATTTGTTCTTTGCTGAGATACCAATAAAAGCGACAACGCTCCCCATGCCTCCAGAAGTCAATCGTTTAATAATAGGCTTTTCTGCTCCCTCAGGGAATGAATTAATTGAATTTATGGCATTATCAACATCGCTCAGGAGTTGGTCCATATCAGTATCTTGAAAAGCCTTAATCTTAACAGATGTGAAATTTTCTGAAGAGGTTGAATTAATTTCATCAATAGAAGCAATACCTTTAACCGCTTGTTCTATTTTAATGGTCACACCTTCTTCCATTTCATTTGGAGAGGCGCCTGGATAGAAAACAGATACAATAATTGTATTTGGATCTAATTCCGGGAAAAATGATTTTTTTGTTGTAGATAATGCAAAAACACCAAAAATAATCACAATGGCAATGAAGGCGTTTCCCCATACAGGACGATTTACAAAAAAAGTAATTAGTTTTCTCATTATTGTCTTTCTATTCCAATGTATTTTTTAATTTTCTCATTGGGCTTATTGAACTCTAATAATAAGGTATCCTGATCATTCAATCCATTTATAAAAAGAGAGTCTTGTTTCGAACCAATGATGCTAATGCTTTTTTTGTAAAGCTGTTCGTTTTTTAATAGGTATACCTGACTCTTCTTAACTGCAATTGATGGGACCACGCACATTGATTCTGATATCATATTATCGATTTCCGCAGTTACGTATTGATTGGATAATAATGAAATTCCTTTTTCTGGTGTGATGGAATAGTAGACGTCAATAGATTGAGTACTTTGATTAATGGTATTTGCCGTTCGAATGATGCTACCTGTCCCTATTGATTCGTTGTCTGCATTTAAAAATCTCACATCTCCTTTTTCTTTGAATTTATCGTATACCTCAAGAGATACCGGAAGTTTAACTTCCATATTGTCTAAATTTGCTACTCTTGCGATACGCCCCCCCGGATTTATAATTGATCCAGGTTCTGCATATACATCAACAACATATCCATTAAATGGAGCTAAAAAAAGATATTTTGACATTCTAGCTTCGATGCCTTTTATGTTCAGGTATTCAGCCAACACGCCTCTAGAAGTAAAAAACATTTTTTCCTTTTCACTTTTCATTTCGGGAAATTCAGGTAAAAAAGATAAGGGATTAATTTCCTCAACAAATGAATTCCATTTCTCGAATTCTTCAGGATAATCAAGTTCAATATCTGCTAGGATGTTGATCAATAAATTTGACAGCTGGGCTTTTCTGGCACTCAATGTGAAAAACATTTCTTCTGAATCAACTTTGTAAAGCAAATCATTGAAACCAAACTTACTTCCTGGTTTTAAATTTTGAGAGCCTTTTTCCAATTTGCCCTGAATTTCAAAAGCGATATCTAGCTCTGTATATGGAGTAATTTGTCCGTAGGAATTTGTTTTAAGCGAACGGGATTCATTTTTGATTATCTGTACCGGAATATATTTTACAGTTTCTTCTCCTTTGACCTCTTTAGATTCTGTTTTTTTATTGCCAATTACGATGACGTAAATTATTCCCGTTAAGATAAGGGAAACGGCAAATAAAATGATTTGACTTTTCTTCATTGATTGGTTTTATTCGTCTAAAAGCTTTGTAAAAATAATCAATTTAGATCTTTCGCTTGTATGTTATGACTTTAATTAATCCTAAAATTGATATATCTTTATGATATGAAAATCCTTTTAATATTTCCATCATTTCTTTTCATTATTCTGAGCCATTCAATCTTAAGCCAGTTTGCGTTTAATTATGTTGATTCAATTCCTGTGATTAAAAGTGGTTCTCAATTAGATATGCCTTGGGCAGGCGGGTTAAATTACGCGCAATTGTCTGATATTGATTATGACTACGACGGTGACATGGATTTAATTGTTTTTGACAGGAGTAATAATCAGATTAAGATATTTGAAAACAGACAGTTATCCGGAGAGTCTTTCTATGTGTATAATCCATTTGGTAAAGAGTTATTCCCAGAAAATATGCGTTATCGTTTATTTGCGATTGATTATAATGGCGATAATAAAAAAGATCTTTTTACTTATGGTATTGGGGGTCTAAAGGTCTATAAAAACGTGGGAGATGCGGTTAATGGAATCAGTTGGGAACTCGCTAAAGAACTGGTTTATTCGGACTATTGGGGTACGGAATTAAATCTTTATGTCTCTTCTAGTGATATTCCAGCGATTGTTGATGTAGATGAAGATGGAGACATTGATGTATTAACTTTCCATATTGGAGGGCAATATATTCAATACCATCAAAACAAGAGTATGGAGCTATACGGGCATTCGGATTCATTGGTTTATGAACTCAGAAATGAATGCTGGGGAAAAGTAAGAGAGGATGTGTCCACCAATGCTTTATTCTTGGACGATCAGACACCTCCATGTGAAGATGGTAATGTTCCAAATCCAGGCATTTCAAAACCGGATGGATCAAATTTCATAGATGAAGACAAAGCACATGCTGGTTCAAGCTTATTGGCGTTAGATATTGATAGTTCAGGTGTTAAGGATTTAATAGTTGGAGATGTTGCTTTTACAAATTTGAATTTATTAACGAATAGTGGATCTACAGTGAATGCAAATTCTCCAATGATAGCACTTGATCCATTTTTCCCTTCCAATAGTATTTCAGCAGATATTCAGCTTTTTCCCGCAGCTTTCTTTGTTGACGTTGATTTTGATCAGGTCAAAGATTTAATTATCGCACCTAATGCGAAAAATGTATCTGAAAATGAAACGAGTGTCGTTAAATATAAAAACACAGGTACTAATTTGAATGCAAATTTTGTATTTGAAACCAAATCATTTTTACAAGGAGATATGATAGATCATGGAACGGGGTCTATTCCTAAATTCACAGATATTGATGGAGACGGACTTACAGATATGTTTATAGCAAATTTTTTTGCTTACAAGCCTGTTTTATCAAAGGAAAGCAGAATTGCCTATTATAAAAACACCGGAACAGATACACAGCCAGAGTTTACTTTAATTGATTCAGATTTTCAAAATTTGTCATCATTAGATATTGGCCTTAGAATGGTTCCTTCTTTTGGAGATTTAAATGGAGACTCAAAAATAGACATGTTATTAGGACTTGAAAATGGGACTTTGGCCTATTTTGAAAATATATCGACAGGACCATCTCCTATGTTTGCATCTCCCGTTATCAATTACCAAGACAATAATGGCAGCTTGATTTATCACGGGCTTTATGCAGCGCCTCAATTATTCGATCTTAACAAGGATAATCTGCTTGATCTAATTATAGGTGTTAAAACTGGAGAGCTTATTTATTATGAGAATACAGGAACAACAACAGATCCGCAGTTCACTTTGGTAAATGAATTGTTGGGAGGTGTAGATGTTTCTGATTTAACTCCGGATGGTTATTCCGTTCCCAATTTCTTTGATTTTAATGACACTACATACGCTATGGTAGGCTGTGTCGATGGAAGTTTAAAATTTATTGGAGATATTGATGGTCATATTTCTGATGGAGACTCCTTTACTTATATTGATAATTCTTTTCTTGATCTTCAGGTTGGTGCTTATAGTTCCCCCTTCGTTTTGGATATTGATAACGATTCTGAGTTAGATATGTTTTTAGGACAAGATTTGGGAGGTGTTTTCCATTTTGAAAACCAAATCGGAAGTAATTTGGGTTTTGAGGAATTCAAATATGAACCAAGAATTCAAATTTATCCGAATCCATTTGAAGGATCGATTTATATTAAAAAAATCGGATTTGATTCCAATGAAAAAATACTGATTAGTGATTTTTCGGGTAAGTTGGTTGTTGAGTATGATCTTAAAAATCAAAAAGCAGAGCTAAATCTATCACATTTAGACTCAGGAATATATTTTATTCAGTGTATTATTTCTGGACAAAAAGCAAAAATAATTAAACTGTAAATTACTTTATATTCACTTTTAAGACATTCTGATCCCCAACAAAGGCTGTTAGTGTATCACCTATGTTCACTTCTCCAACTCCTGCAGGTGTACCGGTAAAAATTAAATCTCCTTTCTTTAAAGTGATAAACCTGGATAGGTAGCTAATAATTTTATTGAAAGAAAAAATCATCTGATTTGAATCTCCAGATTGGGCCGTCTCATTGTTTTTGTTCAAACTAAACAGAACACCATTTGGAAAGTCACTAATTTTCAGCCATTGATTTGATAATGGAGCACTATTATCAAAACCTTTTGCTATTTCCCAAGGCAAACCAGATTTTTTACATTCTGTTTGTAAATCTCTTGCGGTAAAATCTATTCCTAAAGTAAATTCAGAATAGTAAGTATGTGCATATTTTTCTTGAATATTTTTACCCACCTTTTCTATTTTAATAACCACTTCACACTCATAATGTAATGAGTTGGTGAATTTCGGGTAGTAGAAATTCTTTGTTCTCAGTATTGAGGTGTCGGGTTTTAGGAAATAAATTGGATCTGAAGGTAGGGGGGCATTCATTTCTTTGGCATGATCAATATAATTCCTACCTATACAAATGATTTTCATCCTTTAAATTTATTTTGGAGCTGCGAAAGCTTAGAGTTGAAATCGTGCTGATTTTCCTCTTTTTTTTTGGCTTTTATTTTTTCCATTTCTTGAAGCAGTATTTTTTTTGTGTATCTGGGAAAATCTGCCTCCAGCATCCATCCATAATATCCTGGCTCGGATACAGAAATCTCTTTAATCGTTTTCCCCTTGTGCTTACCGAAATTATAAATGGCTTCGTTATTTTCATTAATCGCAAGTCTGCCAGCAAAGTCTATGTTCTTGTGAACGGAGTTTCTAGAGAAGTCTGCTAGAAAATCAATATTTGGCTTTAGGTTATCGTATTGCTCAAGCTGCTTCTCGAAAACCTCCCATGTAGCCACTGTATCGGCCATTGCATCATGAGCGTTTGTGAGTTCTTTTGAACAATAGAATTTGTATGCAGCAACAAGCGTTCTTTGCTCCATTTTATGAAAAATATTTTGAATATCAACACAATCTTTTGTTGATAAATCGAATTCTATATCTGCACGTAGAAACTCTTCAGCCAATACAGGAATATCAAACTTATTAGAATTATATCCCGCTAAATCTGAAGTTCCTATAAAAGCTACAATTTCGGAACCGGCATCTTTAAAAGTAGGAGCATCTTTAACCATTTCATTGGTGACGCCATGTATGGCAGAATTACTATCTGAAATATTCATTTCAGGGTTAATAAGTAGGTTGAGTTCTTCTTTCTTACCTGAAGGATGAATTTTGAGAATCGCAATTTGAACGATACGATCTTTAGAAATATTGAGTCCAGTAGTTTCAAGATCAAATACGCAAAGAGGTTTTTCTAATTGAATATTCATACAAGAACTACTGTAAGTTTATTGAACAATAATGAATTCAGTTCTTCTATTTTGCTGGTGGTCATCTGCCGAACATTTTGATGTGCAATTACAATCGTTGATTAGTTTTGATTCACCATATCCTTTAGACGAAATCCTATTTGGGTTACTGATTTTGGTGCTGATATATTTGGCTGCTGATTTAGCTCTTTTTTTAGACAATCTCAAGTTGTAAGATGAAGAACCTCTGCAGTCAGTATGGGACCCAAGTTCAATTTTAACATCAGGATTCTCATTCATGACTTTTACGATTTTGTCAAGCTCAACTTTTGCGTCTTCTCTGATATCGTATTTATCGAAATTGTAATAAATCATAAATGGACCAAGGTCTGTTCCAATTTCTTTTTTATCTAACAAGTAGGTTAATTTAATAATTGAATCTGCCCCTAAAGAAATGTCTAATTTATACGACTCGTTTAAATAACCTTCCGCAGAGACATCAACTCCTAAGTTAAGTTCGTAACCAAACGATTTTCTCTCAACCAATGAGGATATAAAACCTCCATTAATATCTGAAATTAGCGTTTCTAAGCTATCTTTAAGCTCTGTGCCGTATATGTATACATTAGCTCCGGGTATTTCTTCTCCTGTTTTTCTATCCGCAACAACTCCTTCAAGAATATATTCGAAAAAAGGAATAATAATTTCTTCCTCTTCATCCAATAAAACCCTCTTATAGACTTCTTCATACGCAAGATCACAGTTTGTAGAGAAAGTTTCCGTATAAGGATTTTGACTGTTCTCATTGTAGTAATATGCTAACTCATACTCTTTACATTTTTTTAATTTAGAGAGAAATACCCCATCTCGTATTCTAGGAATCAACGTTTTATTCGTTTTATCATCACAATCAAGGCATGTGATAACGATGTATGAATCTTCAGGAATTTCTTTTCCCTGGGCATGAATGATTTCTCCATTTAAAAAAGCAATATTTTTAACATTACTATTAACATCTATTCGATAAATGTCTTTTTCACCTTTCCCGCCTTTTCTGAATGAAGTCAAGTAGGCTTTCTGACCATCAGCGGTGTGTGTGTAAAACAAATCATCACCAACTGAATTAATTGGGTAACCTAAATTCACAGGGTCAGACCATATGTTATTTTCATCACGTACAGACATGAAAATATCAAATTCACCCATACTTGTTGAATCTGTGCTTGAGAAGTAGAGGACGTTATTATCTAATCCCATAAATGGTGCATCTTCGTCCCAAATAGAATTGATATTTCCTCCAATATTTTTGGCTTCACTCCAAACGCCATTTTTATTTTCCATGAAGTAAATATCTCTTTTCCCATAACCCCCTTCGCGGTCTGAAACAAAAAAGATACTATTCCCATCGGGTGATACTGTATAATGTGTTTCCCATCTTTCACCAGTATTAACTTTATCAGTTTTCACTGCAACGATTGGAGAAAATTCCCCGTTTAAAAAATCACTATAATAAATATCTCCCAATCCACTTTTGTCGTTATAGGTGTAAACTCTCCTTTCGTCAATACTTACACTTACTGTAGCTTCATTAATGTTTGGCTTGCACATAGACATGCGTTTTGTATCGTGCCAGTCGTTTTCTCCATCCAATTGCGCTTGGTATATGTCTTCCGGGAAATGATTAAGCATGGGATCTCTAAAACCACTTGATTCTCCATTTGCCCATGGTCTTCTTGATGTGAAATAAAGAGCGCGGCCATCTAATGAAATATTAGAAGAAAAATCAGCATATTCTGTATTTATGGAGTCTCCTAAATTAACAACGTTTACATTTTCAGGGTTGGCCATCAATTTTTTGGCAACATTACATTGTATTTTTCTCTTTTCTGCCTCAGGCAATAATTCTGATCTTTTATCGCTTTTTTCGATGAATAAATCGTAGTTCTTTACTGCATTTTCAAAATCCTCATTCAAATGATATGCTCTCGCTAGATGGTAGAAAATATCTGCAGGTACAGCCCCTTCTTTAATGGAGTACATGTCGTAATTTTTATCAATATTTCCTGTAGATGATGAAAACAATTCGATGGCCTGAATATAATTATGGCGCATTTCTAATTCAATAAAGCCTTTTCTATACTTGTAATTGGCACTTTCAGGATTGATTTCAAGAAGTTTATCAGTTATTAAGTCAGCAAAATGAAAGAAATTCTCTTGTAATAAACGAGAATTTTCGATTACTAAATCCTGTTCAGAGGCTTGAGCAATAATATTTTTCACTTCAATTTCTGTATACTGTGCAGTTCCTATAAAAGGAATTAAAAACATGGCCCATAAGACCAATTTTACTTTTAAACTTTCCATAATTTCGACTCTAATCTGTTAAATATCGCGATTAATATTGAATTCTTCTAAATAGTCGGCTACTTTCCGAACAAATCTCCCTCCCAATGCTCCGTCAACAACCCTGTGGTCATAGGAGTGTGAGAGGTACATTTTATGGCGGATACCAATAAAATCTCCATGAGGAGTTTCAATAACTGCAGGAACTTTTCGTATTGCACCTAGCGCAAGAATTGCTACCTGTGGTTGGTTGATAATAGGTGTTCCCATAACATTTCCGAAGGATCCAACATTTGTTACCGTGTAGGTTCCTCCTTGAATATCTTCAGGCTTTAACTTATTGTCTCGAGCACTAATGGCAAGCCCATTAACACTTTTGGTCAACCCTGTTAAACTTAAACGGTCTGCATTTTTAATGACGGGAACAATAAGATTCCCACTGGGAAGGGCAGTTGCCATTCCAATATTTATATTTTTTCTTTTGATAATTTGATTCCCAGAAACAGAAACATTAACCATTGGAAAGTCCTTAATGGCTTTTACAATGGCTTCAATTAAAATAGGGGTATAGGTGATATTTTCTCCCTCACGTTTTTTAAAGTCGCCTTTAATATTGTTTCTCCATTCAACAATATTGGTTACATCGGCTTCAACATAAGATGTAACATGAGGTGAAACTTGCTTTGACATAACCATGTGGTCAGCAATGAGTCTTCTCATGCGATCCATTTCTATGATTTCGTCTTCACCATTCGGAACAACAATAGGTGCTGCTTTAGTCGGACTTGATAGAGGTTTTGCAGCGGGTTGTGTATTTATTTGAGTTGTTTGTTTTACTGATGTTTTATCTCCTTTAACAAAAGCAAGAATATCCTTTTTCGTGACTCTTCCATCAAGTCCGCTTCCCGAAATTGTATCAAGTATATCTTGTTTAATTCCTTCTGTTTCAGCTATACTGCGAACTAAAGGAGAAAAATACTGACCGTTCGAACCATTTTTTGAGATTTTAATACTTTCATTACCATTTGAGGTAGTATTTATTTCGATTTTTGGTTCTGAAGCATTATTCTCTAAAGTTGGATTTTCTTCAACTATAACCTGGCTTTGAGTCTTGTTATTGTCTTCTGAAACAGCAGCGTCTCCATCAGTTGAAATAATTGCGATTACATCTCCAACCTGTGCAACCTGATCTTTTTCAAATAATTGTTTTATGAGTATGCCTTCAGCTTCAGAGGGAAGCTCATTATCTACTTTGTCAGTGGCTACTTCAACTAGAGGCTCGTCTAACGAAACATTTTCTCCTGGATTTTTCAACCAGTTTGTAATGGTTGCTTCAGTAACACTTTCTCCCATTTTAGGAAGTCTTATTTCAATTTCTGCCATTCGATTCTTTAGAGAATTTTAAAGTGGTAAAGATAGAAAACATATACAACAGATAATAATTAAAGGTCTAAAAATCTCCACTTTTTTAACATTATTGTAATGTCATTGAACACAGAGTATTCCTTTGCATAGGTTATGTTCATTTGATCAATCATCTCTTTGTTTGTGTTTTCAATACCGGATAGTGGGTTCAGTACCCCTTCTTTAAGGTTTGGTAACAATTGGGCGTCTGAATTTTTCGTATTCATGAAATGATAGCCTACAAATGATTTATAACCAAATAATATGGAAAATGTGTTTTTAATAAAACGAGTTTTCCTTACGTAAATCCATACGATTAAAGGGCTTATTACAAGTAACATTGTAGCTAGAAGAATATCAAATAGTCTTTTTGATCGTAGATTGCCTGGCCTGTTGATTGAATTGATTTTCATGGAATAAAAATCTCCCTTGGAATCAATAGAATTACTACCAATAATGAAACTGGTATCGGGTTGAGCGATTTTAAAATCAATTTCTCCTTTCCCAATAGATGTCATGCAAGATATAATTTGACTTGGATGCATGCTTTTAGCGCAAAAAATCACTTCATTGAACTTTCCTTTTTTAGGCTGTTTACCGTGTATTTTCGATGCTATAACGTGGTTTATATTAGATAAGTCTGACAAAACTACCGCTTCACCTTTATTAGAGTAGGTGTGTTCCAATAATTCAGCTACACGGTGTGCTTCTTCTTCTTCTCCGATGATCAGAAAGTTTTTAACTTTTGAATAGTTGTATTTTAGCTTGTCATGTTTAAACAAGTTGTACAGGACTCTTTTAATCAAATGAGAACACAATACCCAAGAGGCTCCAAGGAGAATAAACGCTCGGGAGAATTGCCATTCTTTTGGCAATAAGGCATAGAAAATGAGAATGATTATTGTTCCGAATACACTAGACTTAATAATTGAAGTGCCTTTACTTTCTTTATCGTAAACTCCGAAGAAAAGGGAAGACATCACCCAGATTATAGTGTATATAGGGATGGAAATATTATACACAAAGTCGGGAAAATGGATGTCTATTTTTTTCCAATGATTGGTGAGGGCAATCAGTCCCATTAATATAATTGCAATATCTAGAATAATTGGAAATAAAAATTTTATGAAACGATTCAGAAGGGCTAGAAATGCCCTGAAATATATCGCAATGTGAATGGAAAAAGAAAATATTTTTGCATTCTTCTTTGAAAAGTGCTTTTGGGCAAAAATAACCATGGCCTTGTAGAAAATAAAGACATAATTTACTGAGCTTTTTTTTGTGCTTTCTCCTTTGTAGTGGATGATTGAGGTTTCGGGGTAATAATAATTATTGTATCCTTCTTGGGTTATTCTGTATGAAAAGTCAATATCTTCTCCATACATAAAAAATGATTCATCAAGCAAGCCCATTTTATCCCCAATCTCTTTTCTAAATAATAGAAAGGCACCACTCAATACGTCTACTTTATTTACATCATATTCATCTAAGTACCCCAAATGATAAATCCCAAAAAATTTAGATTTTGGAAACAAAGAGGAGAGTCCAAAAATCTTAAAAAAGGCAACCTTCGGGGTAGGTAAGCCTCTTTTTGATTCGGGCAAGAAATTTCCCTTGCCATCAACCATTCGAACACCTAGACCACCTGCATCTTTTTTTGAATCCATAAAAGCAATCACTTTTGAAAACGTATGTTCTTCAACTACGGTGTCAGGGTTTAATAGCAGTACATATTTCCCTTTTGCATTTTTAATGGCTTGATTATTCGCTTTTGAAAACCCATTATTGGTTTTGTTGGCGATGAGATCTACGCTTGGAAATTTGTTCTTAACCATTTCAACTGATCCATCTACACTATTGTTGTCAACTACAAAAACTTCAACTTTGGCTTTTTCCGCTGCAAGAAATACAGAGTTCAAACATTGTTCAAGGAAATATTCTACATTGTAATTGACAATGACTATAGATAAATCTATATCGGTTTCTTTACTTATCATCTTTAACAGCTATACAAGAGATTTCAATAGGTACGTCAAGCGGTAGTTTGGAAACCTCAACGGTTTCTCGTGCAGGATAGACATCATTAAAATAACTTGAATATATTTCATTCACAGTAGAGAAGTCGCCTAAATCTTTAAGAAAAATACTGCATTTGACAATTTGATTCATTTGCATGCCTGCGGACTCTATTAATGCTTTGATATTTAGCATGACCCTATTTGTCGCTACTTGAATATTTGCTTGTTCAATCTGGCCAGTTTTTGGGTTTAAAGGAATCTGTCCACTAATAAAAAGTAAGTTTCCTTGAAGTATAGCCTGGCTGTAAGAGCCTACGGGAGATGGAGCATCCTCTATTTGAATTGCTTTTTTACTCATATTTAGTCAAATGAATTTACTTACGTTTGTACTTTACAAAGAAACGACAAAAAGACGAAATGAAAATATTGTTAATTGATTTTTACGATTCTTTTACATTTAATCTAAAACATTACTTAGAAACTCTTCATCAAAGCGTAGAAGTTATTCGTCATGATGAAATAAATGACATCAACATTTTGTCCAATTATTCTCACATTATTCTTTCACCAGGTCCAGGTATGCCAAAAGACAAATCAAACATGTTTGAATGTATTAACTACTGCGATGGAAAAACCCCCTTACTTGGAATTTGTTTGGGTATGCAGGCCATTGGTCAGTATTTAGGAGGCGAATTAAAAAACATGAAAGAAGTAAGGCATGGTGTTTCTGAAAACATTCTGGTTTCTGGTGGTGTGCTTTTTGATAGGCTTCCAATTCGGTTTTCTATTGGACTTTATCACAGTTGGGTTCTCGATAAAATTCATCGTAAATATGTAGATGCTGTAGTGGAACATAATGGGTCTATAATGGGCATATCAGATCAAAAAAGAAAATTGTTTGGTGTGCAATTCCATCCAGAGTCTGTCTTATCTGAATATGGAAAAGAGCTGTTATCAAACTTTTTAAATCAGCATTAATTTAAATTGATCAATTCAGAAAATATATTTTAATATTTTGCAAACTATTCTCTTGCGTTGTTGTTTATTCAAAAAAATCAAATCATGCGTTATTTACTTCTTCTTTTTATATTTCTTTCTGGTTTGTCATATGGTCAGTCCACCCGTATCGAAGGTCGGGTGTTTGATGCCTTGAACAACAATTCTTTAGAATTTGCAAAAGTTCAGGTTTTGAACATGTCCAAAGGAGCCATTACGGACGAGACAGGTTTTTTTAGAATTGACGGTTTAGAACCGGGGGTTTATTCCTTTAAGGCAGTAATCTCTGGATACAATACGTTATTTGTCAATGAAATCACCATTACTCGGTCTCGTGTTGAACAATTAGAGTTTGCTATGGAGAAATTGGTCCTTGAGCAGGATGAAGTGGTTGTAAAGGCTTCACCGTTTATTCGTAAAAAAGAATCGCCTGTTTCTTTAAAAACACTAAATGCTACTGAAATAGAACGATTACCAGGTGCCAATAGAGATGTAAGTAAGGTTATTGCTGCCCTTCCAGGAGTGGCATCTCGGGCCACCTTTCGAAATGATATCATTATCCGTGGAGGCTCACCAGGTGAAAACAAGTTTTATTTAGATGGAATAGAAGTTCCTAACATAAATCATTTTGCCACCCAGGGGAGTAGTGGAGGTCCAGTTGGTTTATTAAATGTAAATTTTGTTAGGGAAGTTGATTTTTATTCAGGTGCATTCCCGTCGAATCGGGCAAATGGCTTAAGCTCTGTACTCTCATTCAAACAAAAAGAAGGCAACAAAGATGGTTTAATTACTAATTTCGCATTAGGCTCAAGTGATGCAGCGCTAACGTTTGATGGTCCCATCGGTGAAAAAACAAATTTCATATTTTCTGCAAGGAGATCATATTTACAATTTTTGTTTGCGGCACTTCAGCTTCCTATTTTACCTACCTATAACGATTTTCAATACAAATTTACGTATAGACCTAATCAAAAAAATAAGATCTCCTTTATCGGTTTGGGAGCAATTGATGATTTCAATTTGAACGCAGGTGTCAACGATAACGTAACCGATGATGACACCCGTGAATTTAACAATTTCATTTTGGGTAACATTCCCCTGCAGGAACAATGGAATTATACTTTTGGAGTGAATTGGTTGCACTACTCCGAAAATTCGTATCAAAACATTGTGGTTAGTAGAAACATGCTGAATAACACCTCTTCGCGATATAAGGATTTGGTTGAAACTCCAGAGAATTTACTTTTGGATTACTCATCCTTTGAAGCTGAAAATAAGTTTCGATTTGAACATACCTACAACAAAAACGGATGGAGAATTAATGCTGGTTTAGGTTATGAATATGCCAGATATTATAATTCAACCTATAATAATGTTACTATTCAAGGGCAGCCTGTCGTCATTGATTATGAGTCTAACTTGTACTTAAGCAAGTTCGCTTTATTTTCACAAGTGAGTAAAGATTATTTAAATGAGAAGTTATTAACTTCTTTCGGTATTAGAACGGATTTCAGTAATTACTCGAAAAGTTTATCTAACCCATTAGAACAATTGTCTCCAAGCTTGTCTTTAAGCTATCGATTGAATGAAGCGTTGTCAGTTAATGCAAATATTTCTAGATATCATCAACTTCCTTCATACACCATACTGGGATATCGTGACGGCGACAACAATCTCGTTAACCTTAATAATGATGTGAAATATATAAGAGCCGATCATATGGTTTTTGGCTTAGAATATTTAACTGATTGGAAGTCTAGGTTCACCTTAGAGAGCTTTTTAAAGCATTACAGCAGATATCCATATTCTTTAAAGGATTCTATTAGTCTTGCTAATATAGGGTCAGATTTCGGCGTAGTGGGTAATGAAGAGATTACTTCTACATCGACAGGTAGAGCATATGGTTTGGAGTTCTTATATCAGCAAAAGTTAATAAAAGGGTTTTATGCCATTTTGGCTTACACTTTAGTCAATTCTGAATTTAAAAATAATACTGATGATTTTGTTCCAACGGCATGGGACAGCAAACATATTGTTTCCCTAACAGGAGGCAAGAGGTTTAAAAAAGGATGGGAGATAGGCTTTAGGTGGTTGTTTTCAGGTGGATCGCCATACACGCCTTATGATATTGCGACTTCAAGTATAAAGCAGAATTGGGATATTAATGGATTGGGACTTTTAGATTATAGCCAGCTCAATACACAACGGGAGTCAAATTTCCATCAGTTAAACATTAGGGTGGATAAAAAACTATTCTTGAAAAAGTTCTCATTGAATTTTTATCTTGATATCCAAAATGCGTATGGGTATCAGGCAAAGCTTGCTCCAGTTCTTTTAGTTGAAACAGATGAAAATGGTTCACCAGTCGAGGATCCGGATGATCCTAGCCGTTATTCTACAAAATTGATTGATAATGCTTCTGGTATAATTCAGCCTACGATAGGCATAATCATTGAGTTCAAGGCAAAAAACTAGATTGCATTTAGAGCACGATATGTTTAACTATCGCCGTTGAATGGTTTCCGTTGTTGATGTTGATATAGTAAATTCCAGAAGATATTTCCTCGTCAACGATATAGATGTTTATACCGTCCTTAACATCAATTGGCTTGTTCAAAATAAGATTGCCTTTTGTGTCCAATATTCGAACTAAAGCATCCCCTGAAAACCTTTGATCATTAAGAATTAAATTAAGATTTCCGTTGCTCGGGTTAGGGTAGATGCTGAAGTAACTAGAATTACTATTTTCACAATTCACATTAATAATATTGTAGATGGTTGTGCTTCCATCATTATCTACTTGTATCAACCTATAATAATTGTCGCCTAAATGAGAATTTAAATGAACGTATTGATAGCTTATGAGTTCTGTACTATTGAAGGCAGCATCTTGATGGTTTATGATAGACCAGTCTTCACCTGTCCTAGAATACTCTAGAATGAAATGTGAACTGTTGTATTCAGAAGCAGTTTCCCATTCTAAATTCACACTTTCTTCAATACAATTACCGCCAAAAGAAATGAGCTCGACAGGAAGTGCGCCATTGTCATCTCCTCCTACGGCGAAGTAGCTAAAACCAGATGATGAAGAAGAAACAACAAAGTCGTTGTTTGATCCCATTGTGCTATTATGTGTAATGCTTTGCCAGCTGGAATGGTTTTCCGATGATGTGTTTGAGCCAGGACTTTTAATCATTCGCATTTGACTGAAGTCATTGACATTACTAAGATTATTGAATTGAAAATCAATGGTATAGTTTTTTGAATTAATCTGAGCATTGTAATCACCATTGGTAGGGGCTATTTCCCAATAGCCGTCATTGTTATAGTTTTCGATCAGTTGCCCGTCAGATGATGTCAGGGGTAAACCGGTAGTCAGGTCACCTGCATCGCCCTGTGGTGCGCCATCAATAAATTGTGCGGTCAGATATTGATTTGTTCCAGGAGAGCCTTGTATGTCTATTGAGAAATCTCTAAGAGAGTTGGTGTTGCCAATTGGAAAAAGGGTAGCTCCAGAGCCATTTGAAAAATATCTTCTGAGTTTTCCAGTAACAATACCAGAAGAGTAATCAATTGATCCGGAATTTGAACTTGATGTTCCGATGGTTAAAATATCATTAGGATTGATAATGTTCCCACTTGTCATGTTTAAAATATTCTCCACGTTTACAGGAGAGGAAATTATGACATCAGTTGTTTTATTTATGGTTAAATTGTCAAAATTAGATGTGCCTGTTCCTGAAACAGTTTGATCCGAGCTGCCATTAAATGTAACTGTACTTACACCGCCTGAAATTGTTCCATCATTAATGATATCTCCTGTTATATTAATATCTCCAGAAAAAGTAGTATTTCCACCATCAGAAACTTGAATAGATTTAATATCTCCTGTGGCGATTAGAAAATTATTTTCACTTACACATAAACCCGCCGTTCCGTTCGGGATTACGTATATTTCATCCACTGGACCAGGTATGGATGATGTTTCCTTAAGCCATTTTAAACCATCCCATTTATACCAGTTTTCTCCGGTATTGTAATCTACATTTGATAATCCACCCCATAGCCAAGAAGAACTGGCTGTTAAACTCGAACCAATTGATGAGGTTTCAGGTTGATTAAATTGAGAAGAAATAACGGCTTCTGACCCTGCGCATGCACCACTGGTTGTGGTCCATGTCAATGTTTGTAATTGATTAAAAGTATTTGTTGCAAATTGGGTGCTGGCGTCTTGTGGCTCATCAAATAAACCGAAACCATTAGCATGTGACCAAACCCCGGTGCCGTCCACCGCATCACATGAAACCTGTAGGGTGATTTCACCACATGTGGTATTATCTGTGACCGTCTCCTGAGAAGTAATTAAAGCTGGAGACTCGATAGATACAGAAAGGTCATCTGAAACAGAGCAACCATTAGAATTGGTAGCTGTGAGGGTGTAAGTTGTATTGTTCGTGGCAGAGCATGTTGGATTTGAAATAGTTGAATTGTCAAGTTCCGTTGCGGGAGACCAGGAATAGGTTACAGGAGAAGTAACCAGAATTGAATAATCCTCTGTCTCTCCATCAAAACCTGTTTCGCATTCTGTTGAAGGATTTTCCCATCTACTTGTAATTCTCATTTTTACATAACCTGTAATGGCTGAAGAAGGAACG
Organism: uncultured Flavobacteriales bacterium; assembly: GCA_943789205.1. Lineage (GTDB taxonomy): Bacteria > Bacteroidota > Bacteroidia > Flavobacteriales_D > Crocinitomicaceae > UBA952. The sequence continues at coordinate 8,380 of CALSTG010000005.1, read as the reverse complement.
GTAATACTTAAAGGAGAAAGTGTTGTTGGTCCGTCGATGGAATTTGTTGTATTTCCAAGGTCATAGGCCTCAGAAGCTTCGAAAATATTGTTTCCATTCCAGTCAATCCAGGCCTTACCAACAATTATCCAGTCACCAGCTGTATTAATTCTTAAAGTTAAAGCGTCAGTATATGTTTGCCCTGGTTCTACTTCTGCAAAAATTGAGGATGAATAATCAGTGTATGCTGCTGTTTTACCTGATGCATTGCTAAATGAGGTTTCTCCATCGAAAGAAACAAAAGTATTGCTAGTCTCAAAATCCATGTTTCCTGATGAGGCGCAGTGAGTATAATTAGGGGTGGTGTATTCAGTAGTAGATGACCCTAATAAGCTAGAGTTACTTCCTAGACATAAGCCTAAATTGGCTCCTGCATTTACAGACAAATTGACTCCTTCACATGGGTCAGGTGAAGTATAATAATAATCAACCGATGCATCGAAATTTAAGTTCTTGCAGTTTTTCTTTGTTAAGAAAATAGAATAGTTGCCGCTATTAGGACAAGCCCAAATTATTTCTGATTGTTTACCATTTGCCCCGCAATCATTATCACTAACAGCCAATTCAGTGCCCCCGGTTGAAGAGGAGTATAGTCTTAGTTTGGTATCTCCTGTGGTGGTTTGGCAAGTAGAAAAAAAGTAGGTGTTTCCAGCAATAGCTGAAAACAAAAATGCTCTTCTTCCATCTGAATAGGTTTGTGTTTGTTGGACAGATGCTGTGACTGAAATCTCTATTGTCGACGAAGGGTTGCCACAAAATTGAGCATTGGCCATGTTCGAAAACAACAAGCAAAAGCTTAAAACCGCTGTTGAGACCAATAAATTTTGAATAGATAAGAAACTTAAACCAGGAATCCATTTGGTATTTTCTTTCCTGTCTTTAGTATGGAAAAAAAGCATAAGGGTTGAGGCACACATTATTGTTGATTTATGAGAAAATTTATTTCCCCCAATTTCTGTAACATTGGCATATACTTTCACTAGTTTTATTAAACGTCTAAAGTACACAAAGGTTTACTCAAAGTTAATGATAGACTAAAGTAAATATAAAAGAATGTGTGAAAGCACTTATATTAAAAGAGTATTTATATAGGTGCAATTGATTATTCAAGCGATTTCAATGAGTAATAACTTTGCATAAGTACTTGGTATAGCAAAAAAAATTTATTTTTTAATCTATTGATTTATAGATTCTTACAAAATGAGTCTCCAAAATCAATTGAAATTGATATCGAACTACTTTATGATGTGGCGAATAGAATAAATATTTTCCTGATTTCGAATATCTATTTTGTAGATTCCTGATGATAGGTTTTTATTTACCATAAATAAATTAATTCCATCTTGAATTTTCACTTTCTCATTGTAAACAACGCTACCTTTAAAATCAGAAATCTGAACAAATGCATCGCCTATAAAGTCTGGGTTTTTAAGACTAATACTAAATAGCCCAGAGCTAGGATTAGGGAATATTGAAAAGTGGTCCGAATCATTAGAACAACTTACATTTATGGCGTTATAGGTTTTAGAAGTTCCATCAATATCTACCTGTGTTAATCTATAATAATTGTATTGTCCTTGGGCATGTTCATCAGTGTATTTGTATTCAATCAATTCTGAACTTTGTCCGGCAGCGTCAATGGAGTATATAACATCCCATTGATTTCCATCTCTAGATTGTTCTATGTCAAAATAAGAGCTATTGTATTCTGATGCCGTTTGCCAAGTTAAGTCTACACCTCCATTATTACAGCTTCCGTTGAAAGAAATCAATTCTACTGGCAATGCATTTCCGTCATCAGAACCTGCACCAAATTTACTAAATCCTGTTGCGGATGCAGTGATGGTGAAGTCTGCAGCACTTCCTGAAGATGAAAGCAAATCCAATCCTGTCCAAGTGGCATGATCAAGACTACTATTCTCCGAACCCGCACTTTTAATGATTCTCACTTTTGAAACATCGGTAGGTTGAATTGTCAAGTCCTTTGCAATGAAGTGAAATCTCATAAGCTGCACCATTGATCTCTGTAGACTCATAAAGTCCACCCGTAGGATCGATATTCCAATGTCCCTCAGCGCTATAATTTTGAATCAATTGATTGTCACCAGTAACCAATGGAAGCCCACTATATGAACCATCTGATCCACCTAAAGTAGGAGCTCCGGCTACATAAGAAACAGTTAAATACTCATCTGTACCAGGTACTTGTGTAAAGTTGATGGTTACATCTCTTAAATTTGAACTTGTTCCCACAGGGAAAAAAGATGAACCTGTCGCATTCGCAAAATATCGTCGCAGTTCACCTGTAATGATACCTGATGCATGACTCAATGCACCGGGGTTTTCACTATTCACTCCAATGACAATAGGTTGTGAATTGACAATATTACCCTTCGTCATTGTCAATGTATTACGGATATCTGTCTGTGTGGACACAACAAGATTACCACTGGATTTATTGACGGTTAAGTTGTTAAAGTTCAAAGAGTTATCACCGCTTATCGTTTGATCCGCTGCACCACTTAAGGTCACGGTTCCTGTCCCTCCTTGTAATGTGCCGTTGTTTATAATATTACCTGTAATCGATGTATTCGCAGAACCAAGGTCGAAAGAACCACCTTGAATATTCAAGTCGCCAATGGAGCTCGCTGTGTTATTTAAAGTGTTATTCACACAAACACCAGTCGTTGGTAAAACATAAATTTTACTTCCGGCGTCAGGGTAACTCGAGCTTTGAGCTGCCCATTTTGATCCATCCCACTTGTACCAATTGGTACCGTTGGTCCAATCTGTACTTGAAACACCTCCCCAAGTCCATGAATCAGTATCCATTGATCCGGAAACAACAGGTTGATTAAATCTTATAGAAACTGCATTCGTTCTGCCTGAACACGCTCCTTGATTTTCTGTCCAAGTCATAATAATGTCATTATTAAAACCAGCCGGAAATGAGGTGAAAGTTTGACTGCCTTGAGTTGGGTCAAAAAACGTCGATCCTGTTATGTTTTCAGTCCATGATCCTGAAAGTGAATTCACTAATGTCACTGCGTATTCACTGACTCCGCAAGTAGATGAACCGGTAAAGTCTCCCGAGGTAATAACAGGAGCAGATGTTATGGTTCCTGATAAAGAAATGTTTTGATCGATAGCCGAAGTTGCCGAACAAGTAATATTACCCGAAGGTGTTCCAGATGCACTACTTGTCATTCTTGTATATATGTTGTTGTAGAAACTGTTCCGTCGGTTGGCAGAAGGTTAATACTGCTCGAAAAGGTGCTGTTATCCTGAGATATTTCAAAGTCAGCAGGTGCATTAATTGTTATGCCATCACTATTTTTAATATAACTACCTGACACATCAAAGCTTTCAGAATTGCCATTATATCCGGAACAGGCTGTTAGATTAATAGAAGAAGTCGAAGCTGTTATTTCCGGTTTTTTTAACGTTATATAGTATGAATTTGAATAATTGGTGCAGGAGTTGTCACCTGTAGATCTTGCTTTAACATATAGTTTTCGATCTGTCGTTGTGAAAAAACCTCCATTAAAATCATTCCATTGTTGGGGGTTGGTATTCCAAGCATAAGCGTAGTCATCAGGATTAGCAGGATCTGAATCCCAAAAATAGCCTAGGGCATGTCCCGATCCTCCACCTTCATTTGGAGCTCCATTATTTACTCCTGAGCCATCATGTGGCCATGTCCATGAAACAGTTGAGTTTATAGTCATGCTACCACCTTCAGAAATAGAAGTGCCATCCATAGTCGCTGAAATATCTGCAGCATAACAGTCTCCCCAATAGGTGGTTACCACATTTGAATAATCATTGGTAGAAGAACACGATGTTTTTGCTCTAATGTATAAAGTTCCTATTCCAATACTTGGGCAGCAAGCCCCCCAAGAACCTGGGTTGTTTGTTGTTAAGGCTTGCCATGAGCCTCCAGTACCGTTCCATTGAAATTCATAGCTGTCAAAATCTGCACCGTCATAAGTCCAAGTGATCTCATTACCACGAATGATATTGTCATGTGAGGTAACGGTATTGCCCACAGGGCAAGATGCAGAAACACTAAAGTCATCAATGGCCATTCCATCATCGGCACCATCCGAATTTTGGTCTGTCCATCGAATCCAGAGATACCCACCGTTTGCTATGGATAGCCCAGAAATAGTGTTGCTTATAGCTTCGGAATGTTGGAGGGACCCATTGTCAACGGCTTGTCCAGGATTGGCATAGTTTAAATCGTCAAAACTCGTCCATGTCCCATCACCTATGGATGTGGCATCAAGGCTGTATTCAAAATTAATTTGATCAGATCTTGAAGCATTTCCTACACGCCAAGTTTCTCCTGTATAGCTTATCGTTAAATTATTGAGCACAACTCCCATATCATTCTTTATTTTCGCTCCCCAGGATGGATTTACAGAACCTGAATAAAGCCCACCTAAAGCCCTATCGCTGTCTGTTCCATAACTATAAGTATTTCCAGCGCTTGATGATCCTGTATTCGCTGAGTAGGTATCATTTGAACTTGTTCCAATTTCATTAATAAACCAACCTAAAGCCAATATATTGCTAGTGCCTGAGCTTGCAAGAGTGTTGAAGTCCTCATTTTGTGCTACTCCGAGAGTACTCAAAGTAATCACATTTTCATAAGGGCTTCCGGTAGTACTTGCTGTGGCATTACTTTCGCCAATCGCATTTATTGCTTTGATTTGAATGTCATAATTCACACCATTGGTGAGGCCAGTAATAACGAATGGACTTGAGGTGCTCCCCATAGAGGTAAACGATGACCCTCCATTTGTAGAATATTGAAAGTCTGTAATTGGAGAACCACCATCAGCTCCAGGGTAAAAATAAACGCTAACCTGATTTTCACCATTTACAATTGAGCTTATCGTTGGTGTATCTGGAACTGTAGTTCCTGATGAACACCCAGTCGGCGCATTTCCAAAACCTATTAAGCCGTTTTCTAGTGGGTCTGGGGTAGGGTCTGTTGTTACAATTTCAAATCTCGTGCTAGGATCGGACCAATCGATTGTGGTTCCAGAGCAAATAGTACTTTTCGTTTGTATGTTTTGATTTTTTGTACTGACACCATTGCCAGTCCATTCAGAACCTGGATCAATTCCGCAGGTGCCAAAAACATCCATTAGAACTCCTCCTAAATATAGTTGTAATGCATCATCGCCATTAAAAGACATGTTGTAACCGGATATTCCGCTTAATTCGTTTCCAAAATTAAGAGCGTAATCGGTGAGGTCTGTAGTGCCGATAACCCATACTTTTCCAGATTCTAGAATACCGTTGTCAATAGTTATTCTAGGGGCACAAGCATTACCATTTGTTCCTCTGTAAATTTCCATGATGTTCATGGCAAAGTCTATGTCAGATGCCGAGGCATTAAAGATTTCAATACCTTTAGGAGTAGTTCCAGAATTGGTTTCAATATATTGACTGATAAATACTTGTGAATTAAGATTGCAAGACCAAAATAGCAGAACGCTTAAAATAAGATAAGAAGTGTATTTCATGATAGTTAATATAGTGTACCGTAAATTTCATGCTTTTTAGTCGATTTTGCAGTTATTTAACTGTTAACTTTTCAATAACAAATTATTAGTTTTAAACAATTATTGTGAATTTCGCATTCCGGAAATTAAATAAACGCGTTGAAAATCAATGACGTAAAGAGTATTCCAAGAATTTCAATCATTCGAAAGATATTGGTCAAAACACTGCCAAAGGCAATTGTATTATTCCCTCCAAATGAAATTGATAGCGTGTCCCACGCAAGCAAGAATTCTAGCTTTTGTAAAAAGATTGATGGGTTAACTATAGTGCGGAATATTGATTCTTCAAACTCAAGAGGAATAAGGTCATTTGACCCTGTGAGGTATATTCCATTGAAATATGATACAAAATATACTGATTTTACTACATATATCAAATAGATACAAACCGTCATGGCAATGTAAATAAAGATCTTTCTCGAGCGTTTTTCATTTGTGAAGTTAACGAGAAAGACTGTATAAATTAAGTAGCAAAAAGAACCCCATAGTAAAATATTCAATGGAGGAATTGGGTTGATTTGAATCAGAAAGCCGTAAACAATGGACACGAGTATAATAAATAAGAACCATGCGATTTTGCCAAGGTATGCGTTGAGGTGTGTCATATTCATTTAAGTTGTTCAAATAAAGTAAAAATTTCAATTCAAATAATACATTTTGAATTTAATTTTAGTTCCATTTCAATCAATGCTTTCTATTTTCTATCTTTGCCCCCAAAATTAGATAGATGACAACAAATAGAACATTTACAATGATTAAACCAGATGCTGTTGAAAATGGGCATATTGGCAACATTATTGACATGGTTACTTCAGCCGGGTTTGAGATCAAAGCCATGAAGTATACAAGGCTTTCCAAAGAGCAAGCCCAAGAATTTTATGCTGTTCATGCAGAACGACCATTTTACGGAGAGTTGGTTTCCTACATGACTTCAGGTCCAATTGTAGCTGCAATCCTTGAAAAAGAAAATGCAGTTGCTGATTTTAGAGCACTTATTGGAGCTACGGATCCAGCAGAGGCAGCAGAAGGAACCATACGAAAAGCATATGCGGAAAACAAAGGCAGAAATGCTGTTCATGGATCAGATTCAGATGAAAATGCTGAGATTGAGGGTAAATTTCATTTTTCAGCAGAAGAAATACATTAACCATTAGATAATATGAAAAGGCTTTTGAATAAAAAGCCTTTTTTTGTGCCATGAAGTATCAAGAAGACATAGAAAAACGCAGGACTTTTGGGATCATTTCCCATCCTGATGCAGGGAAAACAACCCTTACAGAAAAACTATTGCTTTTTGGTGGTGCCATTCAAACTGCTGGAGCGGTAAAAAACAACAAAATTAAGAAGACGGCAACTTCTGATTTCATGGAGATTGAGAAGCAGAGAGGGATTTCAGTAGCAACCTCTGTAATGGCCTTTGGTTACAAGGATAAACAAATAAATATTCTTGATACCCCAGGGCATAAAGACTTTGCTGAAGACACCTTTCGTACCCTTACTGCAGTGGATAGTGTGATCCTTGTAATCGATTGTGCTAATGGGGTAGAGGCTCAAACCGAAAAGCTCATGGAGGTTTGTAGAATGCGTAAAACTCCAGTTATTATTTTCATCAATAAAATGGATCGGGACGGTAAAGAATCCTTTGACCTTCTAGACGAATTGGAAAAATCATTGAAAATAAAAGTGCGTCCTTTAACTTGGCCCATAGGTATGGGAGACTATTTTCAAGGCGTTTATAATATTTACAACAAAGGGCTTAATTTATTCTCTGCTAATAAAACAAAAATTGAATCTGATATTCATGCGATTTCTGATATTCAGGATAAGGAATTGGATGAAATTATTGGAGAAGAGCCAGCAGAAGAGCTTCGTGAGGAATTGGAAATGATTGAAGGCGTCTATGACGCGTTTAGTCGTGATGACTATCTTGCGGGTGATATTGCGCCTGTGTTTTTTGGCTCTGCAGTAAACAACTTTGGTGTAAAAGAGCTTTTAGATACCTTTTGCGAGGTATCTCCTTCACCAAGAGGTCGTACAACAGATTTGAGAGATGTCGCACCAAATGAAGAAAATTTTAGTGGTTTTGTATTTAAAATCCATGCCAATCTTGATCCGAAACACCGAGACCGAATTGCGTTTCTACGCGTAGTTTCTGGACGATTTGAAAGAAATAAATTTTATCGCCACATCCGATTAGAGAAGAAAATGAAGTTTCCCAATCCGACATCTTTTATGGCTCAAGACAAAAGTGTCATTGAATATGCATTTCCTGGGGATGTTATCGGTTTGTACGATACTGGTAATTTTAAGATTGGTGATACCTTAACCGAGGGTGAAAAAATGATGTTTAAGGGAATCCCAAGCTTTTCTCCTGAAATATTCCAAGAGTTAGAGAATCTGGACCCTATGAAATCTAAGCAGCTTGAGAAAGGCATTCGTCAGCTCATCGATGAAGGTGTGGCACAGCTTTTTATTCAGCAGCCAGGAAATCGAAAAATTGTAGGAACTGTTGGACAGCTTCAGTTTGAGGTTATCAATTATAGATTAATCAACGAATATGGAGCCAAGTGTCGTTTTGTAGCTAAGAATTATTTTAAAGCATGTTGGATTACCACTGATAACGGGGAGCAATTGGATAAATTCATGAAAGCCAAGTACAACCTACTCGCAAGGGATAAAGATGACAATCTTGTTTTTCTTGCTGAAACCCCATTTTTACTTCAAATGGCGGAGCGCGATTATCCGGATTTGGTCTTTCATAAGAC
>CALSTG010000004.1 GCA_943789205.1 uncultured Flavobacteriales bacterium | reverse complement strand
CACTTGGAGATACTTCTGAAAACGCCGAGTATGTTATTTATCCTCAAGAATATTGTAGATTTTGTGGTATTTGATTTTAGAGATTCAGTGTCTGTTGAAAAACGCTCGAAACCGAATGAAGTGAACGAAAAAATGCTCTCTGGAGAAATTATTAAAAATTCCAACCTCACATTCGCATTAGATCAACAGTTAAAGGATATCAATATGACCGGAGAAATGGCCGAGTACATGTCAGGCGTATTCGCATGGGCAATTGACTTCTTTCGTTTGTATCCCGGAGATGAATTTAAGGTGATTTACAATGAAAAATCAGTGGAAGGAACGCCATATGCAATTGGCGGGATCAGTTCGGTCTGGTTTAAGCATCAAGGTCGCGAATTTTATGCTTTCCAATACGCTTTAGATGCTGAAGGAAAACAAATTGGCTTTTTCAATGAAGAAGGCAAAGAAATGAGACGTCCGTTTTTAATGGCTCCAGTGAAGTATTCACGAATAAGTTCAGGTTTTAGTGGAAGACGTTTTCATCCTGTTCAGAAAAGATGGAAAGCACATTTGGGAACGGATTATGCAGCACCGAAAGGAACTCCAATTGTGTCGACCGCCAATGGAACTGTAATAGCGGCTTCTTATAATAGTGGCAATGGAAATTATGTAAAAGTAAAACACAACGAAACCTACTCTACGCAGTATTTGCACATGTCTGGTTTTGCGGCAGGTATTCGTAAGGGTGTTTATGTGGAACAAGGTCAAACGATCGGTTATGTTGGGAGTACAGGTCTCGCAACGGGTCCGCATGTTTGCTATCGATTCTGGAAGAATGGGAAACAGATTAATCATAGGGCTGAAAAATTTCCGTCTTCAATTCCAATGGTTGATTCCTTGTTGCCTTCTTATTTGGAACATATAAAACCTATTCGTGAAAGGATTGATGCTCTACCGATTACGCCTTATGTCGCAGATAAAGTAGACCCTAAAAAATAAAAAAAATAGAGCCACTTTAACGAGTGGCTTTTTTTATTGAAAGCTTATCAATATTCGATTCTTACATTAAAAAAAAGATATCCAATCACACAAATCAATCATTCAAGTATTCTTGAATATTTTCTTTCAGCTTATTTGTTCGAAGAATTAGTTCTTTAGCTTTTTCATTATGAAACAGATGAAGCTCATTTAGTAAGCTTACCAAATAACTGATTTCTGATAAATCAGGCATTTTTGAAAAGTGCAACGGAGCATATAATTCCCCGGCAGAATCGGGCGGGATAATTCCCTTTTGATCAATTAGAAAAGGCAAAGCATAATTATTAATATGACCATTAATAATGTTATTTATTTCTTGTAAAAACGGATGAAGCATATATTTGGAATGAAGTGATTGAACCAAAGTCACGTCCTTAATCAATTCAATTTGACCAGAATTTTTTAAGGCATTATATTCCTCTTCATTAGGCACAAAGATTGTTCCTCTTATCAAATCAGCTAAAATGTAAGAAAGGCTGTCTAAAGGAATTTCATCATTCGCATTATATATTGAGTGAATAATTTTAGAACAAGACCTTGAAGCAATTTCATGAGACTTTATGTTGTAATTCAAGTCTTCAATATCACTATCAAGTGAAACAAGTAACCTTTCTAGGATTTGTTTAGTTTGACTTTCAATGCTACGATTACTACGCCACTCTTCCGCAATAAAGGAAATTGATATACCTGCTATGATGACTGCCAACTCCAATAAATAATGCTTCAAATTTTTCATACACTAAAGATAGAAAAACACGGATAAACCGATAACGGCAAAGGTTAAGATAAACACGAATTAAAAGTTCAATCAACTAAAGATGAACCTTTGGATATTAGTCTTTGATGCAACGGACAAAAAGTCCACCTCTCTTCTCGGTTCTTACTCTTCTAAACTCGCTACTTGTCGGTTTATTATTAAAATCACAACAATACAATATGTATGAAGAAGCATAGAGATATAAATCATATCGTTTTTTTCCATCCCGAGCTGGAACAGTGTGTCTTGTTCCATCCTTAGAGCTGCTCCACCAGCGGCCATAAAGTCCCACGTCTAAGTGCCCACCGGCGTAAAGCCCACCTGGCAATGCATTAAATCCACTCAAATTAGAGCCATTTCCATTTCCATTTCCATAATCTACCCAACCATAAGTACTTTTCATCTTTAAACCGGCTACTTCCTTACCTCCTAAAAATATAGTTAGTCTAGACCATTCTCCATTGGATGGCAAGTGCCAACCGGTAGGACAGACTTCTTTTGATGTCTCCCAATCATACATCAATCCATATTTAGTTAAATTTGTAGTGTCCCGATACCTGAAGCTATTTGTATCTATATAATAAAACACACCGCTATCAGGAACAAAAGCTAAATTCTCTGCCATCCATTCTTGTTCTCCTATTTTAACGGTTTTATATATTCTCCCATCTCTTTTATCGATGAATGTGGAGTCTTGAGCAAACAGATTCACACTCAAAAACACGGATAAGAATAGTAGTGTAGTTTTCATACCCCTAATATAGAAAAACACGGATAACCCGATAACGGCAAA
>CALSTG010000003.1 GCA_943789205.1 uncultured Flavobacteriales bacterium | reverse complement strand
GCACAAAACTTAACACCTCTACACCTGTTGCCTCTACACCCCCTCCACCTCCGGCGCAAAGTGTTCAACCAACCACTACAACAACTGTTACCGAAACGACTACCGTTCGTCAGGACAACACGACGGGCAGTAATGATATGAACATGAATACCAATATGAATTCAGGAGCAGATATGAATGGTGGAAACATCAGTATGAATATCAATGTTAATGATGGCACAAACACATCTTCAGGTAATGAAAATTTGAATATGAGTATGAACATCAATATGAATGATGGTAATATGAATGGTACTGACGTTAATAATGGAAACATTAATGTCAACATGAACATGAATGATGCTGATATGAACAGTGCGATGAACGAAGCCAATACCAACATGAATGTTAATATGAATGGAATGAATTCAAATTCTGGTCAAACAAATAATACTGCAGTCAATGAAACCGTTACTACGACAGTAACAACGACAACAATAAACGAAACGCCAGCGCCGGCAGCTGCGGTATCATTAGGAGGCTGCTCAAACCCCGTTCAAAATATGGCAAGTATTATGGCTGCCATTGATGAAGAAAGCTTTGACGATGGAAAAATAATTGTAGCCAAACAAGCCACTTCAAAAAAGTGCCTTACTGTTGATCAAATCAAGCAAATCATGGACGAGTTCAGTTTTAGTAAAAACAAGCTTTCATTTGCCAAATATGCCTACAAAAGATGTTATAATCCAGACGATTATTACCAAGTAAATGGTGCGTTTGACTTTAGCTCTGAAAAAGAAGAGCTTAATGAATACATCAGTGAGCAAGATTAAATCTTAAAATACGAAAGCACCCGAAAGGGTGCTAAAGAATAATTAAATCGTTAATCTCGATTTCGGATTTCATTTGTTTTTTGCCGTTTTGATGAAAGAATTGGCTTACGATTCTTCCCTCTACTGCGATTGATGTCCCCTTTGGACCACATTCGTTGAGCACCTGGACCCAACGGCCCCACGCAGAAAGATTGTGCCAGTTTTTCTTGTGCCTTTTATGTCCTTTAACATCTAAGTAGCTTTCCTCAGTAACCAATGTAAACTTCACAAGCCTCCGACCATTCGGAAGCTCATGAAGTTTTGGCTCAGATTGAATTGTTCCTATAAGATGAACAAGATTCATATTAAGCCTCTGTTTGGTTGTTGTTTTCCTCTACTTGTTTCATGGGATCAAAAAGCATAAATTCATTGGCCTCTATGACTGTTCGGTTTTTACGCTCCCCTGCCTTATTCTCATAAGTTTGGTGAATCAAACGTCCTTCGACGATGATCTTTTTGCCTTTTTCTAAGGTGTCTTTCATTCGTTTTCCGATAGGTCCCCAAGCACTCACATTGTGCCATTGGATGTCTTCGCTCCACTCGCCATTTTTTGATTTGTACTTCTGGTGTGTGGCCATACTAAATCTTGTGAGTGATTTCCCTGAATCGAAGGTTACCGTCTCTGGATCTCTTCCTAATCTTCCGATCAAACTGACTTTGTTTCTTAATGCATTCATAATTGTAAATTTTTAAAAGTTTGAAATAATTGATTGCCGCTAAATTCGACACCACAAAATTGAGGAGTCCGGCAAGTCCTATCCGACTATTATTCATTTGTTGTCGTTATTTAGTCGTTTACACTTATTTAACAGACGGCTAACGATAAAAAAATGGCCTCATTTGTAGTATGAATTTTAGTTCAATCAAACAAAAGCTGAAGTACAAACGGTATAGTCCAAATACGATCAGCACGTACATCTCTTGTTTAGAGCAGTTTAACCGTTTCCTTCAGAAAAAAGGCTTACAAATCAACGAAACAACTATTTATCAATACCTAATGTCGCTTGTTGAAAAAGGCTACTCGCGTAGCTCCCAAAATCAGCACATCAATGCCATCAAGTTTTATTTAGAGAAAGTCCTCAATCAAGAGTCGAAAACCTATTACATAGAGCGCCCGCTAAAAAAAAGAAAGCTTCCAGTTGTGTTAAGCGAAAAAGAAATTCAATTGATTCTTTCAAATCTTGGCAACCTAAAACACAAAGCCCTATTGTCCTTGATCTATTCATGTGGTCTGCGCATTGGTGAAGCACTGAACCTTAAAATTAATGACCTTGATAGTGACCGAATGCTCATCTCTATTCGCAATGGTAAAGGAGAAAAAGACCGAATGGTTCCATTGGCTCAAAATGTACTGACTCTATTGAGGAACTACTACATAAAATACCAGCCTATTGATTATTTATTTAACGGAGCTGAAAAAGGGCCTTATTCAGCAACAAGTATTCGAAATGTATTAAAGCGTGCTGTATACAAATCATATATTAAGAAAAATGTTACTCCTCACACTTTACGACATAGTTATGCAACACACCTACTAGAAAAGGGAACCGACCTTAGATACATTCAGGTTATTCTTGGACACTCAAGTGTAAAAACAACAGAGATTTACACCCATGTGAGCACCAAAAATTTACAAGCGATAAAGAGTCCAATCGAGGAAATGCAGTTATAGCAAGGCTTCACAATGGAAAAATAAAGATGTATCTTTAGCCCTACGTTGGCGGTAATTAAATTAAACCTTAGATGATTTTAAGAGTCTAAGAAGAAAATTTAAAACATTAAATTATGATGAAACAGATTTTTGCAAGTTTACTAATTATGGTTTCTTTGATTTCATGTGAAAAAGATGATGATAACATAGTTACACCTGAAAGTTCTTCACCAACAGTGAAGTTGAATGCTACCTATGATGTTAATATAACAGAAGATATCATTTATGCTGAAGGACTTAGTCATGATGATTGGAACAGTTCAAATACAACTGCACTCCCTTTATATATGGACTCTTATGTTCCTGAAAATAATTCACAAAATCGACCTTTACTAATGTTAATTCATGGCGGTGCATTTGTTGGTGGTTCCAAGCAACAGGATGCCATTGTGGATATGGCAAATTATTATGCATCAAGAGGTTTTGTTGTATTTTCAATCGACTACAGACTTAGAGACCATATGGGAACGATTCCACAAGCATGGATTGATGCTACTTCTGTTGGTACCCCTTCAAATCTAGACCAAACTTTTGCAATGTACCCTGCTCACAGAGATGCTAAAGCTGCTTTAAGATGGATTATGGCTAACGCCCAAAACTATCACATAAATAAAGATTATATCACTGTAGGTGGTGGTTCAGCGGGAGCAATTACATCAATAGGTATAGGTGTATCAGAATTAGGTGACTATAAAGATGAAATAAGCTCAAGTGAAGATAATACCTTATCAACAACCAATCTTTCTCAAACCTATGAAGTACAAACAATTTTAGACTTTTGGGGGTCTACTGTATCTATAGAAATACTGGAGTCAATTTATGGACACCAAAGGTTTGACTCAAATGACCCAGCATTGTTTATAGCTCATGGTACAGAAGACCCTACCGTACCTTTTAGTAGAGCTGAAGATTTAAAAACTATATGTGAAACAAATGAAATTGATTTTGTTTATTATCCATTAGAGGGTGCAGGTCATGGTCCCTGGGGTGCCACTGTGAATGGAAAAAGCTTATCAGATTTATCCTTTGATTTTATAGTGGAAAACCAAAATTTGAATGTCGAATAAAAACTACCGCCAACAATGTATATAAAAAATAGGCGAAATAGTAATATAATCAAAGCTTTTGGCTCGTGTCCAACTTTATGCTTAACCGAAAGTTTGGTACTTCTAAATCGCCTACTTTCCATATACTAACCGTTACCACACATTAAAAATTAAATATATGAAGAGTAAACTATTTCCAATTTTATTAACTCTATTCTTAGTCATTTGTAACACGAATAAAGGTTTTTCACAAACGCCTATGCAAGTTTCAGGTACTGCTACCAAAACTGCAACTAATTCTGGAAACTGGAGTTCAGTTGCTACTTGGGGAGGAACTTTGCCAGTAAATGATGACCGTATTCTAATCCCAAATGGAATAACCGTTACGGTAGATGGGATGATACCAGAAGAATTTAAGTCCATACGAATTGACGATGGAGCAACCTTACAATTTGCTACCAATGTAAATACAGAGTTGCGTACAGAGTATTTGTTTAGTGCTATGACAGCAACTTTAGAGATAGGAAAGGCAACAGATAAGATAGACTCAAATGTGAAGGCAAATTTGGTTTTTGCAGAACGAGGAGGTACAACTAGTACATTTGACCCAGAGAGATTTGCACCAGGAGCTGTGTTGATGGGGACAACGACGATGCATGGAGCGGACAAAACCAGTTGGCTAACACTTCAAACGCATCCATCGGCAGGAGCAACGCAATTCGTATTGAGCACTGCCCCAACAGGATGGCAAGTCGGTGATAAATTGGTGGTGGCTGGAACCGACCCTATTACAAATGTTTCTATTTCCAATACCTCAGAGTTTGAAAAAGATGAAATGGTTACCATTACTGCCGTTTTGGGAAATACAATAACATTTACACCAGCTTTAGTTAGAGACCATAAAGCACCAACACAAGCTTCCGATTTGGATGTACATGTTGCAAATTTGAGTAGGAATATCGTGGTGTCATCTGAAAATACAAGTGTTTCTTCAATTAGTGGGGAATTTCATAAACCCAGAGGGCATCTGATGTTTATGCATACTCTTAATGTAGATTTAAAATATGTAGAAGCCAATAACTTAGGTAGAACGGATAAGTCTATCATATTAGACGATTGGGATTTTGAAGATTTAGATGCCAATCAAAATACAGGACAAGCGATTCCAAACGGAGGAAAAAACCCAAGAGGTCGTTATTCAATTCATTTTCATAGAGGAGGATTAGATGTCTCCGTTTTTCCTGCTAAACCTATCACACCATTACCAACTCCTGCGAAAGTAGAAGGCTGTGTAGTCAATAATGACCCAGGATGGGGCTTTGTCAATCATTCAGCAAGAGTAGATTTTATAAGAAATGTAAGCTATAATGTAGTTGGTGGTGCATTTAATACCGAAGCAGGAAACGAAACGGGTTCTTTTATCGAAAACATTGCGATTAGAACGGTTAACCCAGCCAATCCTATTTTGACAGCTCCTCGTCCGAGAGATTCTTATACAGATGGTGAAGTAACACAAGCATTATCAGATATTAGAGAAGGGAGACAAGATTTTGCCTGGCAAGGAGATGGATTCTGGTTGCATGGTACGGGTGTAACGGTACAGGGTAATGTTGTTTCGGGTTGCACAGGGCATGCCTATGTATATTGGACGGATGGTCTGGTAGAAAAAGGCTTGGGCATGGCACGAGGCGATATTGATGCTCATGTGCCTGCATCGGAATTTCCCACTCTAAACCAAGCCTTGCACAATTGGAAATCGACTTATCCCAACTTTGTACTCGATATTTGGTATTTACAAGCCAGACCTTTTTTGAATAATATTGCTTACAATTTCGTGAGGGGCGTTCAGACTTATTATGTGCATACTGAATTTCATCGCAAAACGGACCCTACTATAACTGACCCTAACGAATGGATTAATGACTTGCCAGATGTGTACAAAGACCAATTGAATTTGGTTTTCGATGGCACAATTCTCTGGAATATCGGGAAAGTTGGTTTTGAGCATAATTATACGACCAATGTTACCATTCAAAATTCGAGATTAGTTGGTTATGGCGGTCGTTCGGGCATCGAAGACTATGGCACAAACCCTTCACCTAATTATGTACCTGATGAACCCGAAGTAATAGGGTTAGATTTGGATTATTTTCATAATACGCATCATTGGGTATTGAATAATAACACTATAGAAGGTTTTTCTGGAAATGCTGTAGGTGTTGCTCTCCCTCAAAATGCTCAGGTAACTATAAATGGTGGAATCTTTAACAATGCTGGAACTGATATTTTAATCAGTCCTCCCAGTGTACCAATTGACAATGGGGATGAAGGCGAAGGGTTCGGAATAGGAATGCTTTCTACTAATCCCACAAAGTCGGAAATTCTGATTGAAGGTGCGATTTCATTTAATAACCCAAACAATAATATTATTCTTGACCCCTATATATTTTATGATGAAGTAGGACAAAAAGGATTTCCCTTGTTGGATGATGCTAAGAGTGATTCAGAGTTTTTCTTAGCACCTCAAGAAATCCACTTGAATTTTGGACCATTTAGTAATTCGAGAGCCTATTATAATGCTCAAGATGCGGACTTTATTCCGATAGTATCTGGTAGTTCAGGAAATGCCTGTAGCTTTAGTGACCCCAGTGATTGTATCGATGGTGAGTTTGCAGGTCAAACAAACGCGCAATTGTTTGCAGAACACGAAAATTCCTATGTAGGAACTATCACGCCTTCTAATGCTGTCTCCCATCCCATGATTATTGGTGGAAAGGTAGATGGGAGTATATTGAGCATTGATGATTTCAATTTAGAAAAAGAGATGTTGATATTTCCTAACCCTTCTAAAGATGGAGTTTTTAATATTAATACATCTCAAGTAATAGAAAAAGTTGAGGTGTATAATACTATGGGACAATTAATTAATAAAAATGTTTTATCTACACAAAATTCATTTCAGTTAAGCAAATTGTACTCAGGGATTTATTTTATAACAGTTTATGTTAAAGATAATCAAGCGGTATTTACTAAGAAGGTAATTGTTGAATAAAATAACGTGTGGTAACAAGGTGTATATTGCATACCCTTCGGGATACGCACCATACACAGAACGTTATGGGCAATAAAAAAACTGAGAAGAACAATGGAAGTATATAACGGCCCTTATTTAATCATAAAATATGAACATGATAATTCAAGACTAATTAACACTTGGAAATCTAGCCCGACTAGTGATATAGCCTACAGACAAGAGTTGATAAAGCATCTATACATCGTCGAGGAAATAAAACCTGCTCAAGTATTGTGGCTATTGGAAAAACTTACTTTTAAAGTAGATGATGCCACAAAAATATGGGTTGATGAAAACATTTCTAAACCAATATTTAAAGCTGGAATTATAGCTAAACGCCAAGATGGGTTTGATCAAGTCGCATTCGTTGTTGGACATGATGTATTGGCTTACATTGAAGTAATGGACATTTTTAATGAGCATTCAACTAGTGGCTTTAAACCAAAATATTTTGCAACTGAAATAGAAGCTAAAAGTTGGTTGAATGAAGACCTCAACATTAAAGATTCTAAGAGTGGAGATGAGTTGACAATTATTTTTAAAGGAATAGATGACAAAGGCAAAGCAGTTTTTGAGTTTAAAGAACAGGCCTCTAATTTTGCTAGCACTATTAATTCAATTAAAACTATTATTGAGCAATCTCATTTTATAAAGAATAATGTTGAAAAATATTCTTCCTTAACTCCAAGAGAAAAAGAAACGCTCAGATTTATTGTCAAAGGATATACTAATGAGCAAATATCTGAGAAAATGTATGTTTCTCACCACACTATCCGAACTCATAGAAATAGAGTTTGGCAAAAACTTGAAATTAAGCATTTTCGTGATTGCTTAAAATATGAATGCTTTTTCAATTAAGTTATTTTTTTGTCGTTACTAATCTACTTCCCTTAAAATACGCAATGTAACGTATTGTGGTATCTAACTCTATTACCTAATTTTGTTTTGAAAATTATAAGATAATAAGTTATGATAAGAAAAATACTATTTATACTACTTTGCTTGCCTATGATTGGCTTTGGGCAATGTGATAGACAACAAATAGTTGACAATTACAATAATATATATTTAGGCAGTGAGGTTTCAACACTTCAATTAGGATGGACAGGAAATATAAACACCTGTGATCCTGGAACAATCACAACTCTAGCACTAAACAATACATTAGACAGAATAAACTATTTTAGAGATTTAGTAGGATTACCTTCAGACATTATCTTTGATCCAATCTTAAATCAAAAATGCCAAGAAGCAGCATTAATAATGTCCGCAAATGGAGCAAACAATCATTTCCCTCCACCAAACTGGAGTTGTTATTCTGCAGATGGTGCGTCTGCTGCTGAAAATTCCAATTTAGCTCTTAATCTACATTCCTCAGACGCTATCACTGGATTAATAGAGGACCCTGGAATTAACAATTACCATGTTGGACACAGAAGATGGCTCTTATTCACAAGAGCAAATACTTTTGGAACAGGTTCTACTGACAATACAAATGCAACCTGGGTGATAGATGTCCCCAGTTTTAACGCACCATTCTATGAATTTGTAGCTTATCCATCTGAAGGTTTTTTTCCTGCTCCCTTAGTATTTGATAGATGGTCTTTTGGTATGCCAGATGCAGACTTTAGTAATACTACAATATCTATGACTGATGAGCAAGGAATAAATATTCCTCTAACAATTGAACCGGCGTTTTCTGGAACTGCTGGTGATAATACAATAGTATGGGTGCCTGATCAGGCTTATTTAAACCTAAATAGCTCTGAGGATGAAAAATATACTGTAACAATATCCAATTTTTCTGTCTTTGGTGCCGCTATACCGGATTACAGTTATGAAGTTATTATAATGACTGAAATGAATGGTTCTAATCTAGTTCACCCACCTAATTGCCCTAACTTGACTGTATGGGATGAAGACTCCTGCTCCTGTTTCTTGGTGGATAATACTGGAATTGAAGAATTACTTCAAAATGAAAAGGAACTTGTAAAGATCATAGACTTTATGGGTAGAGAAACAGAATTCAAACCAAACACTCCACTAATTTTCATTTATAGTGATGGAACAGTTGAGAAAAAAATGATTCTTGAATAAATGAAATTTTCTTATTTAAGTTACATTTTATTGGTTTCATCTTTAATCCTATTTATGGGATCTTGCAGTGATGATGACCCTGAAATTATTACACTTGAGCCAGAGCCAGAAATTGAACTGCCCAATTCTATAGCCTATAATACTGGAATGACGCCAGCTCTCCCTGAAGAATTCAAGGTGACTTCAATAACTATTCTATTCAAATCCTATCTTCAAATGGAACAATGTATCAAGATATTTCCAATCAAAATAGTCCAATAGAAATAGATCTAAGCATGTTGCCTGCTGGCTTATATTTTGTCAAAGTTGTCAATGGTCAAAATAATAATATCAGCTTTGAGAAAATAATAAAAATGGATTGATTAAAACCTTAAAATTCCAGCCCATAACAATATATAAGACGGAATATTTCCTTCGGTCATACTCCGCTTATAATCATCCGTTATGCCCAATTAACATCATTTAACCTACTATTAACTCAGTTGTAAGATTTAAATAATACTATTACAGAATTAATTTAAAAAGGTTATTAATATGAAACGAACACTATTTTTCATCCTTTCAGCATTACTTATATCCTTTCAGTATGGATACTCACAAGAAATCCCCGAAGGAGCAGTTATGATTGATGAAAACACAGTTATTAAAGATGAATCAGGAAACAAAGTAGAAATGTTCAAGCTTATGGAATTAATGAATTCCGGAGAATGGACCATGGATCCTGTTAACGATGAAGAAGGAAACTTACTCTACATGCAGCTTAGAAAAGCAACTGAGGAAGAAAAGAAAATGATGTCAGAAATGACAACATCTGGAAATAGTTCAGACCTTATTGGGAAAAGCGTACCGAGTTTTGTTATGAAAGATTCAAACGGTAATCTGATTTCAGCCGAAAACTCCAAAGGGAAAGTAGTTGTATTGAACTTTTGGTTTGCTGCCTGTAAACCCTGTATTGCTGAAATTCCAGAGCTGAATGAAGTTTATGAAAAGTATAAAAATGACACCAATGTAGTTTTTGCATCCATCACATTTGAAAAGCAAGAAAAAGTAGATGTTTTTTTAACAAAACACCCGATAAAATATCCTCTTGTTTCTGATAAAAAAGAAATATGTGATTTATTTAAGATTTCTGGATATCCCACAAATATTGTAATTGATAAAAATGGAAACTATTATGACCACATAAGCGGTGGCTTCCCTCAAATTGGACATCAGATTTCAAATTCTATTCAGAATGCATTGGATGGTAAAGAACCTATTGTAGAAGCTCCACCTGCAGATGGAATTATGATTGATCCTACTTCTACATTTAAGTTAGAAAATGGGGAAGTTATTCAGTTTGAAAAAGCAATAGAATTATTAAATAGCAATAAATACGACATTCTCCCCAAAAAAGAAAATGGTAAAGAATATTATTTGCTAAAAGAAAAATAAAAGGGCATAACAAAACCTATTAGCAATAGCGCCCTACGGGTCGCTACTGCTAATAGCTAAACCGTTATAGTCAAGAAAAAAATCACTCAAAGAGTGACAATCTAACTCATTTTAAAACGCTTTTTTTTTATAAAATACGCTACCTAGCGTATTGATTTAAGGCAACTCACAAAACACGAAGGGTGTCTTAATTATAGAAGAATGACATACAACTGAATTAAAATCTTAATTATGAAAATAAATAACCTTATTATTCTGACGCTTTCGGTATTTATAAATTTGACTTCTATTGGACAAACAACAATACTTACCCTTGACAATGTTCCTTCAAGCACCCTCTGTAATGATACTTGGACAGAGCAAAATTTAGATCTTAGCTTTGTTACTGGAACTTCTGATGATTGTGGAGAAGGCGCATGCTATTTTGGAGTAGAACCGACATTTGTCTGGCTTTACCCATCAAGACTAACTATTGATTTATCAAGTCTACAAAACATTCAATATGTAGAAGTGGACGTTGTAAGTTATTGTGGAATTATAAATCCTCAATGTACCTATGCTTTTTTGATGGATAGTACTGGGATTATTCTAAACAATGTAGAAAACACAATCAATAATCTAGGATCGTCAATAAATGGAGACCCTGAAACCTTAATACTTGAAAATCCTACAGAAGGCTTTATAAGCGAACTCGCTCTTAGTTCTTGTGAAGGTCAGGTAAATGAAATACGAATCTATCAGAATGCATTGAGTACTGATCAAATAGAGTTAGATGATGAAGCATTCACCATCTATCCAAATCCTGCAATAAGTGTTATCAATATTGATGTTTCGGACAATCTAAAATTCAATGCTACTCTTTATGACTTACAAGGAAGAATAATGATTAGTAAAAGAAACCAACCTGCGATTGAAATTCAAAACTTACCTCAGGGAACTTACCTTCTTGAAATCAAAGACCTAGACTCTAGCCAAAGAATAATTAAAAAAATAATAAAGGAAAAATAAATAAAAGCCCATAACAAAACCTAAACTTCATTGAAACGTAATTTATCCAAGCGTTATAGTTAATAGAATAATGGAAGTATATACTGGACCTCATTTATTCATCAAACATGAAGAAGCGAATTCAAGGCTAATTTGTACTTGGAAATCTAGTCCGCTTAATGATTTAGGGTACAGAAAAGAGTTGATAGAACATCTACATATAGCTCAGAAGATAAAACCTTCTCAAATAATGTGGCTCTTAGAAAATCTCACTTTTAAAGTAGGTACTATTTCAAAAAAATGGGTAGATGAGAACATTTCAAAACCGATATTTAAAGCTGGATTTATAGCTAAAAATCAAGATGGTTTTGATCAAGTTGCATTTGTTGTTGGACAGGATGTATTGGCTTACATTGAAACAATGGGCATATTTAATGAGAATTCGACTAGTGGCATTAATCCAAAATATTTTGCAACTGAAACAGAAGCTAGAAATTGGTTGAATGAAAAATTCAACACTAAAGTTACCAAAGGCGAAAATCAGAATTTAGAAATCACTTTTAAAGGAACAGATGATAATGGAAAAGCAGTTTTTGAGTTTAGAGAACAGTCGTCTAAATTTGATAGCACTATTAATTCATTTAAAGCTATTATTGAACAAAAGCATTTTATGAGGAATAATGTTGAAAAATATTCTTCTTTAACTCCAAGAGAAAAAGAAGTTCTCAAATTCCTTATTAAAGGATACACTAATAAGCAGATATCTGATAAAATACACGTTTCTCACCACACCATTCGGACTCATAGAAATCGAATTTGGAAAAAACTGGATATTACGCAAGTTGCAGAATGCTTGAGCTACCAATCCTTTTTTGTTTAACACTTTTAACTACGCCCTTAAGCGTATTTACGAGTTTAGCGCAATAAATCGTCGCCCATTTGCGTATACATTATATAAATAAAATTATGAAAAATGTACTAAAATTGACAAGTGTATTAATGTTTTCAGCTAGTTTCTTCCTTGCGAGTTGTTCAAAAGATAACATGAAACGAACAGAGGCTTTGGTGACAATGAGAAACTTCTCTCAAACTGATTTAGGGTCTGATCAACTTGAAGAAGGTGAAATTAAAAGTATATCTCATGAGGTATCGGATAATTGGAAATCAACCGTTTTTAAGATGGAGGAAGGGAGAATGGTTCCTTGCCATTGCGACATGGATGACTTCGAGATTACCCAAGTGTTCCTTAAACCACGAAAGTGGTCAGGAAAACATACCTTCTTGTATCAAGATGGTGTCACAACAGGTGAATCTCATGTATTTACGGGCGATGATGTTATTGGTATTGACATGAATTACAATGGCCAATATGTACGAATGAGTGATATTGATGTGTTTGGTCAATCACAAGGTAGTCAATATCAATATATAGATGAACTAGGTGTAGAAGTGTTTGCCAATGGAAATGCAGGAACTAATTCGGCTGTTTATCATTTTCCTATTGGGAGCACCGAAGCTGATCCGGGAAATTCTTTATCGGGAATGTGGATGAGAATTGTTCTAGACTTTAACTAAGAGCTTTAAATCAGGCACTATGTAGTTTTGATAATACTCCAACATTTATTCGAGATTAACTAACAACATATCTGCATTGTTAGCTAGCCCCCAAAACAAATATTAGACATTTGTTTTGGGGGCTATTTATGACCAATATAGCTTCGAGCAAGTTAAGTAATAAGCATGGAATCAAAAGTTTTATATATATCAGAAATCAGCAATAGATGTTATCAATATTGCTGTTTCGGGTAATCTAAAATACGTTGATATGCTTTATGTCTAAAAGGAAGAATAATGATTAGCCAAAAAAATAATAAAGGAAAATAACCAAAATCCCATAACAATGTGTATAGTGCATAGCACCCTGCGGGATGCTACGACACCATACACGGAACGTTATGCTGTTAAAATATATACTTATTCCAAAAATTAAAAAAAGGCATAAAAAAACCCCATCAAGTAGTTCATGGGGTTTTTTTGAGTGCATTGATCTACTTAAGTTTTGACGAATTTCTTAATCAAAACATGAGCAGTGTTTTCTAGCTTTAAAGTATATATACCAGATTTCCATTGGGAGATGTCTATTGTCATATTGCTTTTGACAGGTGCTTGATGAACTAAGTCGCCAAGTAGGTCATATACCCTAACATCTGTCTCATTTTGACTATCTATTTCTATCGTGATGAAATCCAACGCCGGATTGGGATAGACCTTAGCCTCAATACTTTGCTCAATGATACCGGCATTACTACCATTGAAGCACACAAAGCCATTTTCACCTACACCAAACGCATTGTTCAATCCATAAGAACCAACTGCCAGCACTTTTTCATCAATAAGCTCGTAGCTCCAAACGCCGTCAATTGAGCTATGCATATAATGATCATTAATGTCATTAGTTGCACTAGCATGTACAACTCCGTTGTTGGTTTGTTCAAAAGTAAACCACGAAGCATACATGATAAGATCCCCTTCAATAAGAACCTGAGACCAAGTCGCACCCGAATCGGTGGACTCAAAAAACGAATAAATCGACGGACCAAGATTATTCAGACCCCCATACATAATTGTATCATTAATAATGATCACATCCGTAAGGTTGTCTTCAGGTGAAAGTATAGGAGATGTAATTGAGGACCAGCTTTGACCCCCATCAGTTGTTCGTAAAAACTCACTACTACTCGTGGATGCGATACCCAAATCGCCATGCATTTTTATATCTTGAACGTACTCACCACTATTAAACAGCTCTGTCTCCACATCTTTCAAAGACCATTCACCATTGTTGAATTCTACAATCATTGGCCCCATAAAACATCCCCTTCCTCCTATGAAAAAGTGATTTTCATCCATAACCTCGATGGTGTTTTTATAACAAAAACCCGATAACTCAATCTCGGCAGATTCAATTATTTCGGTCCAATTCAATCCACCATCGATCGTCTTATATAAACTCCAACCAACGTCGTGACCAAAGGTTGTAAAACCAACCTCATCTGAAACGAATTCTAAATCAAGAAATCTCAAAGGATTAAATTCCGAGGAAGCTATACCTGCGTAATCTATATTCATCCAGGACTGACCCCCGTCTACTGTTTTTAGCAGAACACCATTGTCACCACCAATATAACCGACACCTGTTGTCCCATCAGGAAATTCGATGTCGTTTAAATTTTCAGAGGTAGGTACTATAACCTTATTCCATGTTTGTGTAAATCCTAGACTCCATATTGCAATGAAGACAAATATTAGTAAACTGTTTTTCATAATGTAAGTATTAAAGTTAAATACAAAGTTAAAGGGGATTGAAAGACCCTACCATGTACTTTTCTGCAGAAATCATGTATGATTTTGAAAATCACTTGGAGACATGCCCGTTTTGTTCTTGAAAAATTTCGAAAAATGACCTGGGTCCTCAAAATTCAAGGCATAGGCTGATTCCTTTATAGATATCCCTGTGCGCAGTAGCCTTTTTGCCTCCATTACGATTTGCCTATAAATGACCTCACTCACGCTTTTTCCTGAATTATGTTTTACCAAATCATTCAATGCGCGGTCGGTCAGGTTCATTTTTTCAGCGTAATCCTTTACTTTTTTGTAGACCTTGAAATTTGAATTTAGGAATCTTCGAAACTTTAAATAATCTGAATCAATAGGACTATCGATCTCACCAGCCTCCTCCATACAAGAAAGACAAAACAACTGCATTTCATTCACTAGGCGCAGTTGATCTAAGAGTGCTGAACGCTTATAGCTTTCATAAATATGTTTAATCCGTTCATTCAGTGGCTGCATCAAACGCTCATCAAAACGGAAAGTAGGGCTTAGCTCCTCGGCACTCATACATATGTGCTCAAATAAAAAGCTCTCAATAACACTCGGTGGATTCAATGCCGAGAGCTCAAAAAGGACTACATAGCCCTCTGAATCTAAGGCCCTATTCATCTGATGTACCTGTCCAGGAGCTACGATATGAACGGAATTGTCATGAATCTCAAATTCCTTAAAGTCAATACTATGGGTACCTCCACCACTTGTAAAATAAAAAAACTCAAAATAATCATGCCTGTGGGGCATTGTAAAATCATATTCATTAAGCTGTTCTAAATGATTGACTACAATTCCTTTTTTAATTGTTTTATCTGAACTATATGTTGGAATCATATCTGCAATTTACCTTTTTTGAATTAATCACGCTTTGAAAGTAGCATAAACGTGGATTGATTCGTCATCTATAACTTTAAAAGGCTTCCTTAAAACAAACATGCTATTTTAAGACCAATACGTTTTGGGAAATAGCCGATAATTAGGGCAAGCTAACAACAAATAAGCCTTTAGATAACTTCTCTAATATTTGATTATTAAACTCAGGAAATAAACGTATTACGTTTAGCTCCTCGTTATGTTTAATTAAATCTATGTTCATGAAAAAACATTTGATTTACGCCATATTTGCTTTAACGATATCATCTGGATATTCTCAGAGTTGCCAAGAATGGATGAATTATGTGAAATCCGAAAGTTATGGCACAAGTAACAATAGTGATGCAATTTCTAAAGTAACTTTTTATAATGTCTATATTGATTATCAGACTTACTATTTTGCAATAGTTTGTTTTAATAAGGAGTACTCATACGGCTGCAATGAATATATTTATTTAGTTGGTTCAAACACAAAAATGAATTATTCAATTAACTACTATGAAAGCGCTGGAAAAGCATTTTGGAATTACATACAACCTTACAATGAAAATTTAGGATGTGCGACCAACTTCAATTAAGAATAACCCAACATAACAAAACCTAAACTGCATTAAAACGCAGCTTAGCCAAACCGT
>CALSTG010000002.1 GCA_943789205.1 uncultured Flavobacteriales bacterium | reverse complement strand
GGTGGCAACCCATCCGTCCTCAATCAAGAGATAGACATCATCTTTTAGGGTCTCGTTCCAGTAATCCAATAAATGCTGATACACATCATACCTTACCATAAGTGGCTTGTTGGTGTAACGCTCCAATAAATCTTCAGCAATGGTTTTAACAAATGCCTTGGGTTTGGTGTTGGCATCAATCCCATTCATGATAGGATGGTTATGCTTGTGGTATTCTTCAAATAAGGCATCTAATTGGGCATTGTACTGCGTAAAATCTGGATGCTCATAAATGGTGTTTTTTATGGCAGACTTCTCTACATTTAGTTGAGAATAGCCCTCTCTGATTTGCGTAAACAACTCTTTTCTAAGGTTGGGATACACCGTCCAGTACTCTTGTAAGAGCATCAATGTCTTTTTGAGGAATACCACCACTTAAATGGGCATTTAAGTCTTGAATGTCCTCTGCTTCTTGTGTATCTATATATCGTGGAATATTAAGGTTGTACTCATTCTTTTCAATCTCAGAAAAGGGTACAAAACGGGAATACTTATCTACTTCCCATTGGTTGTTGAAAGCATCTACAATTTTATGGAGATCTTGCTCTCGCAGTCTGTTCTTGTTACCATCCTTGATGTAGCCTTTACTCGCGTCTATCATAAAGACACCTTCACGGCTCTCTGCATCCTCTTTATCTATGACAATAATACAGGCAGGAATCCCAGTACCATAAAATAAGTTGGCAGGCAAGTCCAATAATGCCTTTTATCCATTTACGCTCCAGTATGTTTTGGCGAATATCTGCTTCTGCATTTCCTCTAAACAGTACGCCATGAGGAAGAATAACAGCTCCCTTTCCTGATTTATTCAAAGAAGAAATAATATGCAGTAAGAACGCATAATCTCCATTTTTATCTGGCGGTATGCCATACCCTCTAAAGCGATTGAACTCATCATCCATAGGATTGATGCCACTCGTCCAATTTTTCACAGAAAAAGGAGGATTGGCTACTACAAAGTCAAACCTTTTTAGTGTTCCATCTTTTTCTTTAAAGCTAGGAGAGGCAATGGTGTTTCCTCCAGAAATAGAAGCTTCTGGATAGCCATGCAGCCACATATTCATTATCGACAGGCCTTTTGTAGCTATGTCTTTTTCTTGCCCGTAGAGTGTTAAACCATTTGGGGCTTCTTCAGCTACTTTTAAAAGTAAGGAACCAGAACCACAAGTTGGGTCATATGCGGTGTAAGAGGGCTTATCTGCCTTATTTACATCAATAACCTTAGCCAATATTCTTGATACCTCAGCTGGGGTATAAAACTGTCCTTTACTCTTGCCAGATTCGGTGGCAAAGTGACGCATTAAAAACTCATAGGCATCTCCCAATACATCATCATCTTCAGCACGATTGTTCTTAAAGTTTAGTCCTGGGTTTTCAAAAATGGCAATTAGCTTTGATAGGGTATCTACTTTTTCCTTGTCGCTGCCTAGTTTGTCGTCGTCATTAAAATCAACCAGTTCCATAGAGCCCTCCAATCCATTGGCGGCAAATAGCGGTCTTAAAATTTCTTTGTTGATTCTATCTCCAATATCAGGCTGGCCTTTTAGAGCAACCATGTCTTCAAAAGAGGCACCTTTTGGTACTTCAATCAAACTCATTGGATCACCGGCATACTTGTCGGATACATACTTTACAAAAAGCATCGTAAGCACGTAGTCTTTATATTGAGAGGCATCCATTCCGCCTCTTAACTCATCACAGCTTGCCCACAGGGAGCTGTATAATTCTGATTTTTTTATTGCCATTGATATGAACTAATATTAGAATCTCTAAATATAATTCATTTTCTCATCCCAAGGCTCGGTGAAAACACGTAAAAAAGGATATGCAGATAGTTAAAACCCGACTCATTTTCTAACTTCTTGCCATACTGGCAATACGGCTCCATAGAAATCTATCATACTGTCAGCGTACCAATTTACCCATGACTCCCAAACACTTTTGTCATTGAATTTCTGTTGGTCAGCATCCAGTTTTTTATATTTTATTTCACACTTAATTCTTGAGGCGTTCTTATTATCTAATCTTTCCCATATTAATTTCCCATTAAAATTCGCTTCTAATTCCGCCTTTCGCAAATACATCGCATCGAATAGTTTTTTCTCTTTATCGTTTCTGAAATATAATTCAACACGCATACCATGTCGTCCTATACAAAAGGCAAATCGACCACTGCCAACGGATGCTCCAATGTGATACCTTCCACTCGGTGTGACTCTAGATAAGCAAATCAAAATCTCGCCGGTCCAGTTCTTGTTTGAGTAGTGCCCAAAATTCTACGAGTCTTGCTTCCCCTTCAGCTTTAGCTTTGCTTTTCCCCTTGTCTTCACGCTCTTTTTCCTTAGCATCAATCATATACTCTTGTGTCTCGGGAAGAGGTATGATTTGCTCAATTTGAAGAAATAGGTCTTCATCTTTACTGTATGGCATGGCTCTAAAACACTGCACATGAATATCATGTTCTAGCAGCCAAAGAACTGTTGAAGTTACCTCTTTCCGGTAGGAATTAGCGATAAAAATTATTCTTTGATCCCCTCCGTTTAATAACAATTCTTTTTCGTCTTCAATTTCTAAAAAGTCTAGCAAAACTTCATTGGCATTTTCATTTTGGGCATTTTCATCCAAAAACGCTTGAAAAAGCTTTACAATTTGATTTGTTGTGAGCGTAGAGCAATAGGAAGTGTATTTTAAAGCCTGCCATGTTACATCTCTTCCCGTGTCATCTAATTTATTTTCTATAATAACCAGGCCGCCATCTTTATCGATAGCTAATAAATCTAATCGTTCTTTTGTGTCGTTGAAGCCTGCGTATTCCTTCTGAATAATCAATAGGTCTTCTCCTAAGACCTCTGGGTTCTTTGCAATCCATTCTTGCAAATGATCACGTTCTCTAAAACCCAGATCAGAAAATTGTCGTGGCTCAAGTTTGATGAGGTCGTTATTTGCTTTATCTATTTGGTACATTCTTTAGTTATTATTTAGGTAGTTTATTGAGTGACTTCTTATCTTATAAAGAACTTCTGCGTAGAAAGTCATGAATCGTTTTTCGGGCCCTGCGTTCATCACTGATATGCTTTTTCCCATCAAGCAAATATTCAAGCCCCCATTCTTTCTCATCTAATAGTTCGTTGAACCTTCTTAGTATTGTGCCCCTTTTGGTGAAATAGTGTTCAAATTTCAGGAACTGTTGATAAGGGTAGGACTGGAATTCAGCTAAATACAACAAAATTTTCTTCCGTCTGTGAACTTTTGGATTGCTAAGTTTGGCAAAAGACCATATTACTGTCAGCTGAGCCAATGTTTCCCTGACTTCAGTAGGTTGTTCTATGTATTTAATTCTTCTGTTGGCATATTCTTCCTTATGACACCAGTGGGTCAGCCAATGACCCATTTCATGCATTAATACTATATAGCATAAGTCAGTGTAGGTGGTGTCAAAGTCCAATTCTAAATCAATTGCAATTCTATCTGCACAATCCTCTATTCTTTCTTTGAAAAGCTCGATGTGTCCCTCGCTATTTGATTGATAAACATACATGCCTAGATAATCAATATCCATAATATTAATGGGCTGCAATTCATCGAGTTGTTCCGTTTGATGATGTGTGTTTTTTGGAGGTTTACCCCAATATATTTCTGGCCATCGTTGAAATGCATAATGCCCTCCGAACTTTTCAATTTTCTTGAGATGATAAATTTCATCAGGACTCAATCGATATGCTTTCATGATTACAATTTACTAATTAAATTTTTTCGCTTATTCATTATGTATATCCGTCAAAATTGCCGTCTAAACTTTCTCCATTTAAGATATCATATTTGAACTCAATGAAAATTACCCATGCCCTGCGTTAATAGTCATTATTCAATATTTTTTTGTAAAATCTATTGTAGTCACCATATTGCAGGATTTTAACAGCTTTAAGCTCTACATTGTATGCCCTCAGCATATCTGTAAGATTTTTTTTCTCATCAATGGAAAATGATGGAATTACAAACCTAATTTTATTATTGATAGATAAACGTTTATCAATTGTGTTTTTATAGTGCCTGAAGGCTAGTAACCACCACATTGGGTATTCAGTGAAATCCATTCCTAAACCAATGATATCAATATCATGTGTGAAAAATAGATCTACCCAAGATTCTTCCTTAGGTCTATGTTTTGTTTTCAAGTCATTGACAGCTTTGTGTGCCCGCTTTTTCACGGCTGAACTACAATCGATATAGTGCCTGAATCCAAGAAGAATAGATCGAATATCTCCTTCCTCTCCATGGATGTGCCAAATATTTCTTTCTGAAGAGGTTTGTCTTCTTTGAATGGAATATTTTTTTTCATTTTTAGACATTGGCTCTCTTTTCCAATTTTCTTCAAGGCTCTTTTCTATAAGGTAGTCGTAATTTGTTGTTAATATTTCTTCTGTTTTTAAATTTCTGAAATCATTATATCTATTGTTGGTTTGAAGTTGATTTATTTCTTGTCTAATAAATCTTTTTATCTCCCCCTCGTCTGATATTCCATTATTTAGAGAATGATTTATAATTTCATCATATACCATTGGGAATGGTTTTTCTCTTATTTCCGAGATTTCTCCATCTGCAAATTCACCATTCAGCCTGTCCAGTAGATTTCCCCACTCATATCTGTCCCCCGATGTTGGCATTCTATTTATTCCATTACCAAATAGGTGAGCTTTTCTATTGACGCGTGTGCCAATAGGATTGTCCTTGTCCGATTCTATTATCTTCTTCTGTTTTAATACCATCTATTATGGCGCATAAATAAATCAATTCATTTACCTTAAAACATCTATATCTCTACTCTTATCAATTATTTTCATCTCATGGAGGCGATATCTCACTTCACTTGGTGATTCTCTAACATATACGTTCTGCCATGATCTACTATTTTCATTGAATTTCATCGTGCCGGTCGTGCATTCACCGCCTATTACCTCCAAAAGATAGTACATACCGTTTTTTAATACAATAACCTCTTGTTTTACAATATTGTCGTGCATGCGGATTCGTTTAACACTTTGAATATATCCTTCTGCTATAGGCCTTTGAACATTGTTTACGTATTCTGCTATTAGCTCACATGCTTCAAATGTAATTATGTCGTTCCGGTTTGCATTAAATGTATTGCAATAATTACGGATTTCGCTATTTGTCATAGATAATGCCTCAAAGCATTCATTGTAGGAAAGTCTTATGCTACCTCTATCCGGACAGCCATTGTATCTTCCATATCCAAATTCATATGGGCATTCATCTTCCGAATCTTTAATACCATCCTCATCCGAATCAGGGCATCCGTTCATATCCTCCTCTCCGAATTCGTCGGGACATTCATCCTCCGAATCTTGAATTCCATCCTCATCTGCGTCAGGACAACCATTCATGTCCTCGTTTCCTCTCTCATTTGGACAATTATCTTCTGAATCTATTATCCCATCGTTATCGCTATCTGGGCAGCCATCAAATTCTTCAAGACCTGCAACCTCCTTGCATTTATCGTTGCGATCGTAGATGCCATCACCATCTGAATCCTTACAAGAAAACAATATGAGTAAACAGAATAAAATGATAAGGTTCTTCATAATTCTAAAAGTCGCCTACAAGATAACCAATTGGTAATAATGGACCAACATACCAAAACTCTCCAGTCCCCGTAACTAAGCCCATAAAACACCCTAGTCCGCCAATGACCATCAATGTTAATCCTAGGCATCCATCTCGCTCCATTTTTTGATTATCCATAATTAATTAGTTAATTTCCTTTTGTTTCAGGATCTTTATTCTTAAAAGAGCTCCTTTTGAATTCATAATTTACTGAAGCAATTTAATAAGTTTTTGCGCATCCTCAAGCCCCTTATTTCTAACGATTAATCTAAAATGCATCAAAGCATTCCTGTATTGCATTGCTGTTTCTAGGTACTTTGTAAGTACTTTTTTATCTATGTGACTTAAGCCCATTTCTTTTTGTTTTTTTTCAAATATTAAACTGTAATGACGAAACTCTAGTCTTTCAGGATCAGATTTTAATGGCTTTTTTGAAGCTGAATCAATTATTTCTGTTAGTTCAATATTATTGTCGATGATTTTATCTCTTATTAATCTCTCTAAACTTTCAAATACTCTGAAGCCTGAAGAGTACTTTTCGAGCGCGTTTGCGACAGTTCTTGGTGAAATTAAGTGGCTGAATTTACCATCTGTTTTGACGAGAATCGCTGAGTTGCTATTAATAATACTTACAGTCTCGTTAAATGATGAATTTATATCGATTACAGGTAGAGCTTTTCGCTTAAACTTGTCTTTAGGTACTGAATCAATTTCTTTTCCTGGGTTCTTGATTAACCATTCGAATAAATCTTTTCTTTTGTACAAACCCACGTTGCTTTTTCCTTTATGGTCAATGATTGGCAAATATGGGATATCTTCAGAAAGCATAACGTTATATACTTTTTTTATTGAGGCTGAGCTATCAGCACAAATCAACGCTTTGGCAAATGATTGAATTAACTGTATATCTTGATTCATAATTTTTTGGTTTTAAGAACCAATTATTAGGTGTTGGTTATTATTTTATTACTAAAGCATATAAAAACTAATTTAATTAAATATTTCAAAACTGTAAAAAGTTCTCATTAGACTTTATGCATCTATCCCCGTCGAAATCTTCGGCACTAGTTTCTCCATTTACTGTATCATCTTTGAATTGAATTAAAATTTTAAAAAGATGAAAATAAAAGAACTTAAACAAGTAGGGGATTGGATTTCGAAACGAGACGCCATGGAATTCTTGAATTATAAAACAACACAGATGAATCAATTCCTTAAGGATTATGGGTCGAGTTTAAGGGTATCTCGAATAGGTCAAAGGGTATTTATTACAATGAGCAGCTTGATTCAGGTACTCGAGTTAAACGAATGTAAATGAAAGTTGAACCTCGAGCTTGCCAATGGTGTGGAGAAGAAATTAATTCGGGTCGGTCGGATAAGAAATATTGCGATAAAAGTTGTTCAAATTCCTACAACAATTACTCTTTCAAGAGGCGTAATATACACATTGACAGGTACATGAAAACATACCGGAAATCGTATATGGCTTTGGAACGACTCGTAGATAAATATGGAATTGATTCAGAGATTCATGTTAATGATGCTATAGTTCTGGGATTCAATACAAAGACGCCGTGTTTTTTACTTCGTTTAAAAGGAAGGAAGGGTACATATAATCAAATTGGAAATCTAGTTTATCAGGTTTCAAAAGATTATAGATTCATTAAAATATATAAACTAAATGATTGAAGAAATAGCCAAGGTGCGTGATGCATTAAGTGCTCATGAATTTGATGCCATAATATCTAGTAATAGACCAGTTAATTCAATGACTCCAGAGAGAATTTTATCTATCATGCTTTTGGCAGGATGTTCAATAGTTTTATTGAAAGCAATCTTAAAACATTATCTCAAAAATGAAGTTGATTAAATCTTTGTTATTTGGTTGGAGAGATCATCAATATCGAGATTCCCATTTGGAGGTATATATTTCTGCATATATTCTGAAAATTGTTTCTCACTTTTGTAAGCTATTATGTTGTTTACCTTCTTAATTTGATAGTTACGATAGTTAATGCCTATGGTTTTTTTTCCTTTTAACCATTGTTCCTCGTTCTCGTAAAAGTTCTTTTCTGAATAGACTATTCTGAAAATCTCATAAAGTGATTGCAATGCTTGTCTGCTTGAAAAATCATTTTTATCCTTGATGATCTTAAAAATCTGGCACGCTATAAACCGGAAATTATAAGAATCATTTTGGTTTTGAGATGCAACTTCATTGTTTCTATCCATTAGGAACTTAATGTTTTCAGGATTCAAGTTTTTAGCGAAGTCCTCTGCGTTATTTTTTGATTCTAGGGAAGCTGACATTTTACTTTCTCGACTTTTTCTTTGTAGGTATTCATTCGCTTTTTTTGTATTAGTTATATATCTTCCGTTGGGTGAAAGGTAAACAAAACCTAGTGCTTCCTGCATTTTTAATGTTGATTTGGCAAACATAATAGAGTAGAGACACGAACGAATTCCAGTCTCTGTTGAAAGTCCATATTTAACCCTTTTTTGAAGGTTTCAAAGGATTTCTCGAATAATCTCTTTTCAAAGAATTGAGTTTCAACTTCTTTGTTTATTCCAAGAACTTTGAGCATATCCATTAGGTCAGTGCTTTTCCTAAGAAATAGACTCGGGAGTAATTGCTCTAAAACCTTTTTTCGTTCAATATTATTTGGGTCTTCTGCGTGTATGTCAAAGGGTTCTTTAGAAATGAATTTTCTTAACTGCGGAAGTGTTCTTTTATTAATACTATCCAACTCATCGTAAAAGTTTTCAATAGGATTTTTTGGATTATGTTTTTACTCAATAAATTATAAATCAAAGCACGTATTTCACCTCCGTATCCTAGACCGTATTTGAATTTTATATTGTATTTGTTTTTCATTTTAGATATTATTCAAGTTAGTAATTAATTCTTCAAATTGATTTTTTGTTCTGGTTAGTCTTGTTTCTGTTA
Source organism: uncultured Flavobacteriales bacterium (assembly GCA_943789205.1). GTDB lineage: Bacteria > Bacteroidota > Bacteroidia > Flavobacteriales_D > Crocinitomicaceae > UBA952. The sequence goes on along the minus strand of CALSTG010000002.1, from coordinate 299,506 downwards.
CTTGTCTGTAGATACTATCCATTGAGTTTCCATTAGACCAACCCATAAGCTTATTGATGACCGTTGGGTCTACAACATCTGCTTCATCCAGAAGTGCTCTGATAGGTATGACGGCCATGATGTGTGGTTATATTAAAAGGAATCCAGCGCGGGCACCAATAATCTTGAGTTCTCTATTGAATTGCTGATTACTCACCTTGGGTAATAAGAACTTTGAGGTTTGCACATCGGGTCGCTTATCAAAGCTTTTTATAAGTTCAATTGCCTTTGAGCATAGGTATTGCTCTGAAGAGTGACCAGTTTTATTTCGCGTATACAATAGTTTTAAGCCTTTCTCAGACTCTTCTAGATGATCTATAGTTAGCTGCTGTGAATCGAGGAATGCAGTACCTGTAAGAGCACATGAAGTAAAACATCTGCATATAGGGTGTTTGAGTTTTCGTATAACCTTCAAATGGATGATGTTTTTGAATTGCTCGATTGTTATGCGTCTGTTTTGGCGGTGATTTGTATTTGAGCTTAATTTGACTAAATGGATTCTTTGAAATAAGCTCCTCATTTAAAGCTTGTTTAAATATGGTTCTGAACTTTTTGATAATTCCACAAGCTGAAACCTCGTCATTCCTGATTTTTGAATCTCTGGATGATCGTTCATTAGGTAGTTAGAGAATTCATTAGCAAACTTGTAATCTACTAGTCGATACCTGTTTGTTGTGAGTCTTTTAAGATAATAAAGGACCGCATATGCTTAATGGCCTTTAGGTAGTTCTTTTTTGTGCCTATTTTAATTCTGGTGCTCGATTCGATATTTGTATCATAATAGCTCTCCACAAACTGTATAATGAGTGGAACTTTTTTCGATTTGGGTTTTTGCCAAGAATTAAGATATTTAATGGTGTCCAAATCATAATCGTCAAACTCTTCAGATTTAAATATGCGTAAGGCATTAAATTTTTCTTCAATCTTATTTAGATAATCGTTTGCTTAGCAATTTTTAAGATCTATGCGTTGCATGGTTTTATTCCAAAGTGCGCGTTCATGTGGTGAAATAGACCAGTCGGTTCTGGCCTCAGTCTTTAGCTCTTTCTTTACGAATACGCAGATAAATTGGAATCTGCTCTGTTGTTTTGGATTGCTTTCTATCATTAGGATAGAAGGTGATTGTTACTCTTCCCATAGGGTTGTTTTATTATGGTGACACAATAATAAATAGTGAAGGTGACGCAAGGGCGACGGAAATTTCGACCGATATCGTGTTTTAACGAAAATGTAGAAAAGCAAAAAAGCCCTTAAAACAAGTGTTTCAAGGACTTTAGATAGATTTTGGATTTCTCCAAGTGATCCCCCTGGGGCTCGAACCCAGGACCCACGCCTTAAAAGGGCGTTGCTCTACCAACTGAGCTAGGAGATCGGTTTTGAGGGTGCAAATATAAATGGAATATTCAGTAAATCAAACTATAAAAGGAGTAAATTTATCAAATCAATTTGCTTTTTTTTCTAATCAGTTGTGAATGATATGGTAATGCACCCGAAAACAAATGTAATTGTTCTTGTAGGTCTCAGTGGTTCTGGCAAATCAACCATTGGTGCCATGCTATCTAAACAGTTGAATTTTAGCTTTATAGATGTAGATGACCGTATCGTAAACAATGAAGGCGTAACTATTGCCGAAATCTTCGCGCAAAAGGGCGAGGGAAGGTTCAGAGAGTTAGAAAAAGAAACGATCCTAAAGTTAGATTTGTCAAATCCTACTGTTTTGGCGTTAGGAGGAGGTGCATGGATGCAAGACGAGATTCGAGACTTCCTTGTACCAATTGCGACAATCATTTATTTAGAAGCGGATGTGGAGTCCCTACTTCAACGTCTCAAAGATAACAACGCACGGCCTTTATTGGGAGATATAGGTACGAGAAGAAAAGTTTTGGAGCATCAGCTTAAAATTCGCAAACGTCTCTATATGCAATCAACAATTACAGTGAATGCCAATGCAGCTGTTTCGGAGGTAATCCAAGAAATTATTCAGAAGCTTAAGCTGTCTTAGTACAGGTCTTTTCGGAATCCAACGTTGAACATAAAGTATAACGGAGAATAGAGCTGTGTGTTATTTGCAGTTTCATTGTTGCCTACGCCTGCAATCGCATACTGCGCCGTAATATCAAAATAAACAGTACCTGTTCCTGGTATGGTATATTTAACACCGCCTTGAAGACCTAAGGCAAATGAAATGATTCTACCGTCTTCTTCGTCATTTCCTGTGCTGTATAATCCTTCCCATTCATAAACACCAGAAATATCTGTTTTTTCATAATCACGCTTGACTGAATTGAAGGCCAATAAGAAGTTGCTGCCGCCATATCCAGAAAAACCATTGTCGTAGTCATTTCCCAAATAGTATCGGGTACCTCCTTCAAGAGTGGTGTAATTAAAAGATGAGAAGTAATTGACTTGCAATTGATATGGTATCACATCGAAATCATTTCCAGTAACAACTGCCGTACTTGGATTGTCCTCATTCTGAGCGAAATATTGTCCAATACGACCATAAATAGTCACATCATTGTTTCTTGGGAGTTCAAAACCTCCATGGATACCAAAGAATGTTTTTTCAGATTGAAAGCCACGTAGCAATCCCGTTCCAGCACTCAAGCTAACTTGGGCATTAACAGATTGTAAGAACAGAAAGGTAAGTGATAAGAGAAAGATATTTTTCATTGTTACTATAATTTATTAAAAACAGGACAAGATTTTTCGTGAGCACCTTCAATAAATCCGGAACCCTTTAAGAATTCTGACACAATTTCCTTGCCAACAAATTTAAACTTCTTTTTGAAGACTTTTGTCCATTCTTCTAAAGTAATTTCTCCTTTTTCTTTAACCCACTCATAAAATGAACCATGTTTTTTCTGAAGCTCAACAATCTGTTGGGCATTAAAAATAATGGCGTGAATCTTGCCTTTGTGTCTTATAACACCTTTATTGCCTAATAGTTTTTCAACATCATTTTCATTAAGGCCGGCTACAAATTCAATATTGTAATTGTAATAGGCCTCTCGAATACTCTGTGATTTATTCAATATTGTATGCCACGAGAGTCCTGCTTGATTGATTTCTAATATGAGCCTTCCAAACAATTCGCTATCGTCTTTGCACTGGCGACCATAAACCGTGTCGTGATAAATGCGGTCTATATGATCAAAGGTAATGTATTACAATAGTCACAATAGCTCATGATTCTTAAGCTAATATCCAATTTCTTATGAAGGGGCCTTCATTGAAAAGTAAGTCTAGAATGGATAAGTCCTCAATGAAACCTTGAGATTCATTAAAGACTTGTATATAGCCAGGTGAGGTTATTTGCTTCCCAAAGTCATAAGCTCTGAAATCATGAATTGCAGAAGTAAGGTATTCGCTTGTTTCTTCTTTTATATAGGTGAGGTCCAAAACTTGATAGATGAATTCCAAGATAGAGGCATTGAGAGCAATCAAATGGCGATGGTCAGTATTGATTAAAGCCTTCAATGTCATGGGCATATTCTTCAAAATAAGGTGCTCCTGCATAGGCAGTTCGAATACTACGCCAATGTTCCTTTTGCCATGGTGCATCTTGATCGATAAGGATGTCCTTCATTAAGGATTTGGAACCATATGGTTTTTTAATAGGGATGCTAAGTCTGAGCTTACCATTGCTCGTGGCAATATCGCACCTATTTCTTAGCGTTTGTTTAGGGTAGTGTTCAAATAACTCAATGCTTGAATTTTCATGAGCGAGATATGCTTTCAAGTAAGAAATACAAGGGAAATATGCGCTTGGAAAAACAGCGGTCATTCGATCCATTTAAACAAACGGTTCCAACGGACACCCATGTAGGCACTCTTTGAAAACCATACCAATGAAGCGCGTCCTACTACATGGTCCTCAGGTACAAATCCCCAAACCCTGGAATCGGCTGAATTGTATCGATTGTCACCCATGAGCCAGTAGTAATTCATAGCAAAGGTGTAGGTATTGGTTTTCTTACCATCGATATAAATTCCATCTTGCTTTTCTTCTAATATGTGACCTTCGTATGCGGTAATGATTCTGCGGTACCAAGCAATATTATTTTCATCAAGAGCCACAGTTGTTCCTTTCGCTGGAACAGTAAATTCATGGAAATTTGTAGCAGTATTGTTAATATAAAAGTCCTTTGGGAAGTAGTTCATGTTATCAATCAAGTCTTCTCCTCGAGGCACATAAGTGCTATCATCAGAATATTGTGCTTTGACTACAAGGTTAAGGGTGACCTTAAAATCTTTTTCGATACGTTTCTTTTCCGATGCAGTCAAGGTTAGAATGTACTTATTGGGATTTCTAATATCAGCATCCTTAAAGTCCATTCTTGTTTGGTTAGGTGCATTTTCCAAGCCATATTCTTCGAACATTTCAGTAGCTCCAGGGAACTCAACAAGGCTTTTGTCTATTTCGTATTCTAAGCACTGGTTTGCAGCAACTTCAGCAGGTTTACCATTTACATAAAGCACTGCATTTTTAATTTCTAATCGATCGCCAGGAATGCCGACACATCTTTTGATATAATTTTCTCTTTTATCTACGGGTCTGTAGATGAGTCCACCGTGTTTTTCTGGTAGACTTTCATTAGGACCCATATATTCAGGGAAGTTTCCATTTGACAATCGTTCTCTAGCAATTTTCTTCCACGGTTGGGCATTTTTAATGTATGCCTGGCAGAACTCTTCGTATTTCAAATCGAAAAGACTGTCTGTTAATGTTGATTTTGCCTTCTGGAGCTTTGCAGCATTTGCCTTTTGGTACTGATAAAAGGCTTCACTGTTTAAAATACCATGATAATCATGTCCCATTAGACCATCAGGCATTCTTGGATCGTATACAGCTGTATCACCTGATGGATAATTAAATACGACAACATCATAACGTTCGACATTTCCTAGACTCGGGAGTCTAGTGTAAGACCCTTTTTCAAAATCCGTATAAGATTTCATATTCACCCATGGTACGGTATTGTGCACAAGAGGGTAAGATAGGGGAGTGACCGGTACTTTTGGCCCATAGGCGAGTTTATTTACAAATAAGAAATCTCCAACGAGTAGTGTTTTTTCCATGGAACCTGTGGGTATTTGGAAGGGTTCAAACACATAGGTTCGAATAATACTTGCAGCGACCAATGCAAATAGAATAGAATCGCCCCACTCTTTTACTCTGGATTTTGTACCAGGTTTGTCTCTAGTAACCATATCTATGGACACGGCAACAATATGCCCAATGACAGGTAGAGCTAGAAATAAAGCGATATGATCACCCCATTTTCTTGTTTCTCGTTCTGCGGAGTTCGACCAGTTCGTTTCTTCACCGAAAAAGCTATCTGATCTCGTACATTGTTGCATTAAATAATAAGGAAAGAAGATGCCTTGAAGCGTATCTGTGAAGGAGTAGTAGCCGAACCTTCTGACATAAGACAGATTGGCAGTTGCCCACATCACCAAGTGAATCCCAGGAAAGGCCAGGAGTAAGGCCCAAAACGGTTTTTTACAAGTGATCTTAAAAACGACGAAATAGTTGTATCCAGGAACCAAGGCTTCCCATGAAGCGCGTCCTGCTGTTGGAAAAGATTTCCACCACATCGCAAGATATGGATGAACCAGTAAAAAAATGTAGAAATAGAGTATGCTCATGTTATTTTAAATTAAGGACATCACTCATTGTGAAGAGTCCTTTTTTGTTTTGAATCCACTCCGCTGCAATGACAGCGCCGAGTGCAAATCCTTTTCGATTGTGTGCTTTGTGTATTAAGGTAAGCTCGTCGATAGCAGACGAAAATCGAACCTCATGCGTCCCAGGTACATTTTCGATACGCTTCGAAATGATGGGTAATATATCTAAATCTTTAGTAGATGTTTATTGCTTAACTCCCATTTATTTAGGGTTTTAAGTTCTTGTATGATATATTCAGCAGTGGTAATAGCCGTCCCACTAGGTTGGTCTATTTTTTCTGTATGATGTATTTCCGTAATCGAAGGTTTGTAGTCATGTGCTTCCATGAGTCTGCTAAACTTTTTAGTCATTTCAAAGAACAGATGAACACCGAGACTAAAATTGGAAGCATATAGAATACTTCCATTATGGGTTTTGGTTGCTCTTTCTATACTGGAAAAAGAATCATCCCAACCCGTTGTACCCACAATGACGGGTAAATTTAGATTTAAGCAGTGCTCCATGTGAGGTACCGCAAGATGTGGAGCTGTAAATTCAATAGCGACATCTGCATCTATTTCTGTGGCATTAAGGAAGGGTACGTCTTCTGAAAAAACGTGCGCAATGGTATGGTTTCTTTCAAGGGCGATTTTTTCAATCTCCTTACCCATTTTTCCATATCCGATTAGTGCTATTTTCACGAGTGCTAAGGTATGATTATTTGCTTACTTGAAATTCAAACTTATGTTAATTCCAGGGGTATGTCTTCCAAGAATAGTTGGCTCAACATGTAGAGATAAATCCTCACTAACATCAAAGCTTATAAAATGTGATTCGACACCCGCGTCAAGAATTTGAAAAAGATAAACTGCACCAATCGCCAAAATAGACAAATCTCGTTGGTCGAGATATTGTTGGTATAAATAGAGCACACCTGAGTCATCATAAGCGGCCCACGTTGGGTCACTAACAATTCCGTTGAGGCGTGAAGTATATTCTGAACGTAGCGATTTTTGTGTGTTTTGATTTTGAACAAGCATGTAAATAGTTGCGCCCAGTCCGCCATATATAAGTGGGACTTTCCAAATGGCATGTCGAAAACCTTGCTTTTTTAGAATGCTATTGTACACTTGTCCAGCTCCTGGAAGCACAGCAGAACATAAAATCGCTTTATTGAATGGATGTGTCGCACTTGTATCCTGAATGGTATCTTGAGCGCTTCCTGAAAAAAAGATCAAGAATGTAAAAACGATAAGCGTTAACGATTTCATTTATTTAACAGTAATTTGACAAGCCGCTGAAACTCTTCCTCACTTGAAAAATTTACATGAATTTTACCCGAACCATTTTCGCTTTGATATATTTTAACTGGTGTGTTGTAAAAGTCGCTTAAAGTCTTTTTCGTCTCAATTGATGGATGTGCTTTGGCGCTTCTAGTACTTTTTGTTTTTTCAGTTTTCACTCTTTCTTCAACGGCGCGAACGGATAATTTGTCAGCGATAATTGCTCTAAACTGAATAACCTGATCCTCTTCTGAGTTAATGGCCAATAATGCTCTCGCATGTCCCATTGTTATTAATCTGTCACGAAGTCCAGCTTGGATTTCAGAAGGCAGCTTTAAAAGTCGAATGTAATTCGCAATGTTTGATCTGGATTTAGAAATCTTTTCACTTAATGCCTCTTGGGTAAGCTCACACTCAGAAAGTAACCTTTCATAGGAGAGTGCGATTTCAATTGCGTTTAGGTCCTCTCGCTGGATATTTTCAACAAGAGCAAATTCTAGCATGTTTTGATCATTTGCAATTCGAATGTATGCCGGTACTTTTTTGAGACCCGCAAGCTGAGAGGCTCTGAATCTTCTTTCACCTGATATAAGCTGGTATTTATCATGTCCCATTTTCCGAACAGTTAGGGGCTGAATGATACCGTGTGCTAATATAGACTCACGCAAATCAAAAAGAGCTTCTTTCTCAAAGTGTGTTCTTGGATTAAAAGGATTGGTTTCAATGGAACTGATTGAAATTTCTGATACAGATCCTGCCGGAGCAGTTCTTGCAGAAGTGACGTCTGTTTCTGCGTTTTGAAGAATGGCACTAAGTCCTCTTCCGAGTGCGGGTTTTTTGTCAGAATTAGAGTTCATTGTCTATTTCAATAAATTTATCTCCGTTTTCAATTTTTGTAAGATCATTTTTTTGAAGAATTTCTCTCGCGAAATTTAAATAATTAATCGAGCCTTTGCAGGAAGCATCATGCATGATGATGGTAGCACCATGACTTGAGGCCTCACTAAGTGTGGTGTTTCTGTGGATAACGGTATCAAAAACCAACTCCTGAAAATGAGTTTTTAATTCATCTACTACCTGATTCGCAAGACGGAGTCGTGTATCATACATCGTCAATAGCATTCCTTCTATCTCAAGCGTTTCGTTTAGACGGCCCTGAACGATTTTAATAGTATTTAAGAGCTTGCTAAGACCTTCTAGTGCAAAATATTCACATTGAACAGGGATGAGTACGGAATCTGCTGCAGCAAGCGAGTTTACAGTAATTAGTCCTAGGGAAGGGGAGCAGTCAATTAAAATGAAGTCATAATCATCTTTGACTTTATCCAATGCCTCTTTTAATAGGTATTCTCTATTCGGTAGGTTAATCATTTCAAGTTCCGCCCCTACAAGGTCGATATGCGCTGGAAGAATGTCAAGATTTGGACTTTCCGTTTTAACAATCACCTCTTTCGGGTGGTACCCTTGTACAAGACAATCGTATATGTTTTTCACCGCTGATGGATTGAATCCAGTTCCAGACGTTGCATTTGCTTGAGGGTCGGCGTCAACTATAAGCGTTTTATATTCCAACACACCAAGGCAGCCACCAAGGTTTATCGTTGTGGTCGTTTTACCTACGCCTCCTTTTTGATTTGCAACTGCGATAATTTTAGCCATTCTTGTCTTGTTTATATATGTAAATTTAAGAGAAGTTGTGCTTTGATTTCGTCATCGATTAAGATACTTTTCAACTAAATGAGATTTAATTTTGTTTATATCTAAAGGGCAATTATTTTGAACTTACCTTTGTGAATAAAAAATATTCGTCTTTTTAGGCTTTTCTATTCTTTGAAACGAGTTTTTTTTTGTAATATTGCACCCCGAAATAATGGGAATACAATTCAAAAGCGATGAATATTATTAACGAAATACAAAAAGAAATCACTACTGTTAGCGAAATGCCTAATTTCTCAGCAGGTGATACAATTACCGTTTCTTACAAAATTAGAGAAGGTAACAAAGAAAGAATTCAGCAGTTTCAAGGTGTTGTGATTCAGCGAAGAGGTACTGGTGTTACAGAAACATTTACGGTTCGTAAAATGTCTGGTAATGTTGGTGTAGAGAGAATCTTTCCAATTTCGTCTCCATTCATTGATAGTATCAAAGTAATGAAAGAAGGTTCTGTTAGAAGAGCTAGAATCTTTTACTTCAGAGAAAGAACAGGAAAATCTGCTAGGATTCGTGAAAAAAGAAGATTCACAAAAGATTAGTAGAAATCTTACAAAATATTTGAGGGCTTTGTGCCCTCTTTTTTTTTGTCTAATAATTTAATCCATTGAAATCCGGCATTCCGTTCTTCGATTGATTTTACGATTTTCAATTGAAGAGTTGGGCACTTTAGGTTGTGTTTCTCCAAATCCTTTGGCAATTAATCTTTCTGCAGCAATGTTTTTCGCAATGAGATAACGCTTTACTTCTTGAGCCCTTTTTTGAGATAGTATAAGATTTGCTCGAGCATCTCCTATATCATCAGTATGGCCCTCAATATTGATCTTGTAAGTCCCGTTTTTGATGAGGTATTTTGAAAACAAGTCAAGTGTTTTTTCTGATGCGCGCAGCAAGGTATAAGAATCTGTTTGAAATAAGAGGTCATTTAGCTCAAAAGTGCTGCCGCTTTCAACAGAATCAATAATGATTGTATCGACCTCTATTGCTTTAGAATCTAAAACCGGTATTGAGGCCTCTAGCTCAGCAGCACTTTGTGTTGTTTTCGGTATGCTTTGAATTACTACTTTTTGGACGGTGTCACCTTTTAAAGAATCGAGGTCATCTTGTTTATCGGAGATACCCACATTATTTGAAGCAATAGTTTCAGTTGTATCTATGGAGTCTGGAATCGACCTATTCTCTATATTCGGCTTTACGTGGGTATCATTTTTGATTTCAGGTGTTTCTAATGGTTCTTTTGAGACAGCTTGAAGCGGTTCTAAATTTATTTTTGATATGGCGAAAGTTGCATTTTCTTTTTCAGCGACTATCGATACTGTTTTTGATTCTTTAACTTTCACGACGGCTGCATAGCTTCCATCATCCTGGTTGACATTGATTTCTTGAGTTTCATCGGTGTCGTCATAATGGATGCTCACTTTTGCATCTTTCACAACAGAACCATCACTAGTTGAAAGATTACCTTTAATGATAACGACTTCTTCAGGACGGGCTTCTTTATATAAATTGAAAGCATAAATATTCCAATTGCCATCTTTAAAGGATGAAAAATAGGCAATCCTGCCACTTGTAGAAACAAAAATCCCAAGCTCATCTTCAGTAGAATTTATTGGAAAACCAATGTTTTGAGGTGTGGTCCAAGATTCACCATCTCTTCGAATATAGAAGATATCTAGACCGCCCATTCCTCTACGTTCATTACTTGTGGAAGAGACAAAGTATAATGTTTCACCATCTTGATGAAAAAATGGGCTTTTATCTTTTCCTGCCGTATTTATTTCATCAAAGGGTCGTGCTGGTCCCCATGTGCCGTCGTTTAGTTTTTTTGATATGTAAATATCATTATCTCTCGAACCCTTACGAATCGAAGTAAAGAACAGGGTCTGACCATCAGAAGACAATGAGGGTTGTGCTTCCCAGCCATCCTTGGTATTTATATTCGGCCCTAGGTTTTTTAATGGAGACCATTGAAAGTCATTCCCACCTGCTCCTGAGCGTTTGAATTTACTTACATATAAGTCACAGTTCAAATAATTCTGTCTGTAAACCCGTTCTTTTCTGCAGGCGCAGATAATCATTTCTCGATTATCGACAGATAAAGTAGCGGAACCATAATTTTTAAAAGTACCATCGTTAAAAGGCTTTTCAAGCGGAGAACCTTGACTAAAGGTATTGTTTTCATCTTGTTTTTCAGAGATTGTAAATTCTTCAACAACATTACTTGCAATATCTCCCAGCCTCGTTCGGTCTACTTTCCTAGAATAAAATAATAAATCATTGTCTGGAGAAATCATCGGGAAGTATTCATCAAGAGCTGTGCTGACCTTTTGTACCATGTCTGGTTTGAAAGGAACAGGGTTTGCGCGAAGCTTGTCTTCAAACTCTAATCCTTCAATAATAGTTAGGGCATTGTTTTTTTGATTTTGATAATCTCCTTTAATTTGATTAGGATATTTTTCTTCAAAATTCACAAAAGACTTATAGCAAAATAGCGCTTCTTTTTCCTTACCCATCGAAAAGAAAATGTTACCGAGATTATAGTAGCTCTTTGGGTGATAGCTGTCGCATTTTTGTATTGAGGTTTGATAGAAATAAGCCGCTTTTTTGATGAGCTGCTCTCCTTCAGAAGGGCTGCCTTTTGTTCTAAGGCTAACATTACCTTTTCTTAAATAGGTTTCGGCGATTTCGTAATCTAGTGCCGCTTGTGTTGTGTTTTTCGCTATTGCTTTATGAAGTAATACGAGCTTTTTGTCTAGATCAGGTTCTATTTTTATTTTATGAAGTTGCTTCAATGTCTTTTTATCCAAGACATTACAATCCTGGGCTATACCGTTATGGCTAGAAAAGAGGAGGGAGACAGAAATTATAATTTTATAATACTTCACGTTAAATTACTAACGATTGGTGTTGTTAAATATTACATTAAAGATAGCTAAACAATTATTCAAGCGATTCAATGAACGTGCAAACTTCTAAAATGTCATCTTGTGAAACATCCAAATGTGTTACCATTCTGAGCATCCCTTTTCCAAAAGGCATGATTAGAATATCATTTGCTTCAAATTTGTTAACAAATTCATTGACGCGACTGCTGTCCTTAAGGATGCAGACTACAATGTTTGTTTCGACTTCAAGTACATGGTCCACCCACGGCATTTCTAAGAGCTTTTTTTCAATTTTTTTAGCCCCATTGTGGTCGTCCTTTAACCGTAAAACATTGTTTTTTAAGGCGTATAGTCCACCTGCAGCAATAAATCCTGCTTGTCGCATCCCTCCACCAAATACTTTTCTAACTCGTCGTGCATGTTCAATAAAGTCAGCATCTCCAATTAAAAGACTGCCAATAGGAGCACCAAGACCTTTTGAGAGGCAAACAGAAATAGAATCAAATTGCTGAGCGTATTCCTTGTAGTCAATATTGTTTTCAACTAATGCATTGAATACGCGGGCACCATCTAAGTGCAATGGCAAGCCTTGTTTGGTACAGAATTTTTTTATGTTTTTAATTTCTTCAAAGTCATAAATGGCACCACCGCCTCTATTTGAGGTATCTTCAATAGATATCAATTGGGTTAAGGGGTAATGAACATCATGCTTCGGGTTCATCCAAGGTTCAATTTCGCTTACATTTATGCGTCCTCTATCGCCACCAACTGTTCTCGTCGATGCACCTGAATTTTTAGCAATTCCGCCTCCTTCATATTTAAATACGTGACTTTCGTAATGACAAATTACTTCAGCGCCAGGTTGGACATGAAGATTTATGGCTATTTGGTTGGTCTGGGTTCCTGATGCACAAAAAATAGAAGCTTCTTTACCAAATAAAGCCGCAGCATATTCCTGTAGCTCGTTAACCGTAGGGTCCTCACCGAATACATCATCACCCACTTTTGCTTGCGACATAACCTCAAGCATCTCTTTACTCGGTTTTGTTACGGTATCACTGCGTAAATCAATCATTCTATTTATTTTCGTTAAAAATACAATTAATGGAAGAACTATTCATTTGGCTTCTAATCTGTTTTGTTTCATTTTCAGCCTCTTTACTTACCTTTTTCTCTGGGTTTGGATTGGGAACCCTTATTGCTTCCTGTATTTTGTATTTTCATGCCTATTCATTTGGCTGTTTTAGCTACCGCCATAGTTCATATTTCAAACAATTCACTGAAATTCATATTGATTCGAAATTTTATTGATAAAAAGGTTTTAATTTCTTTTGGCATTACTGCAGTACTTGGTGCATTTATAGGTGCAATGATTCAAAAACATATAGGTGCTGACTTCCTGATATATGAAACACATGTTTTAGGTCGTGAATATGCAGTTGATTTATTGGCGTTTGTTGTAGGTGTTTTAATGATTGTATTTGCAGTTTTAGACTTTATTCCTTTGCTGAGTAGAATTTCATTTGGTACAGCTCATTTTCCCATTGGTGGATTGCTTAGTGGATTTTTTGGTGGCTTATCGGGGCATCAAGGTGCACTAAGAGCAGCTTTTTTATCTAAATCAGCTTTAAAAGCGGAGGTGTTTATTGCAACTTCAGTTTGTATGTCCTTGCTTATCGATGCTGTTAGAATCCCGATATACCTGAGTTCAGAATCAAAAAGCTTAAATGAAAATAGTTTAAATATAATTTTGGCTTGTTTTTTTGCGTTTATAGGTTCTTATCTTGGTAAACGACTCTTTGTGAAGCGGAAAATAAAAAACATCAGACTTTTGGTGGCCGTTTTTCTATTGCTCATGGGGATAGGAATGCTTTTAGGAGTTGTTTAGTTCATCAAGCTATTGTCTTCTTTCTGACCTTTTCTTTTTTTCTTTCTCATTGCTTTGGTCTCTCTTTGGATTATAGTTGTTTTGACACCATAATCGTCGAAGGCGTGTTCTTCCTCTACATTTCCTTTTTTTGAATAGTACTTAATATGTTTTTCTCGTCCATCTTGATAGAACTCTTTATGAATGCCCACTGGAACTCCTTTTTTGAAATGTTGCTCACTAATGACAAGTCCTGATCCGTTGTAGGTTATAAAATCCCCTTCTTTAATACCTTTATTCCATTCTTCTTTTCGAGCAATTTCTTGATTGTCGAAATAATAGGTCCAGGTATTGTGTTTTTTTCCTTCGAAGTATGAAATGGCTAACTGTTTATTTCCTGCGCGATCATATTTGATTTGACATCCGTGAAGCAAACCCATCTTGTAATGGGTTGTTTTTTTCAAAATGGAGGCCTCATAGTATTCTTTTTTGACACCATTAGGCAGGTTTTCTTGATACTCTTGAAGTTTTAAGGTATCACCATTTCGGTCGAAAAGCATATAGGTTCCATTTACACTTCCCATATAGTGCTCTATGACACTTTTAACTCGATTTGTACTGTCAAAATAGGTGGTGCTAACACCATGTGGTTTGCCAAGAAGAAAGCTTTGACTTGAAAAAGGACAACCTGAAGGGAAGTAGGATGTATCGGTTCCGTTTCTTCTACCTTCTACGATGGTAATTTCTTGCTCTACAACACCGTTTCTGTGGCATGTAGCACAAGAGCCATCAAATGGCACCCCGAAATTCTGTCTCGAAAAATAACGTTGCGTAACACTATCGAAAGCAACTTTTTCGTAACAATTTGTCAAATATTGAAAGTTACAAATCTTCTTTTTTTTGTAACAGGGTGCCTTTTGACCAAATACAATTTGAACTGGAGCAATTAAAAATGCCACAAAGAATAAATAACGAACAAGAAAAAAGAGATTTATCAAATGCTATCAAGTTTTGTGAAAGAATTTTTCATTTCTCTCGGAATAACAATTGATCGTCGCATTTTTGAATCATAGCAAACAAGAGTTGATGCACCTTTTGTAATTATTTCATCATTTACACGTATGATGTAATGAAGCGTAAAGCTTTTTGTTCCAATCGCACCTATTAGCATTTGAACCTTTGCGTCATCATTTAGAAGTAGGGGTTTTAAAAAGCTCACTTCTGTGTGTGCAAGTATAATACCGTTGCTCACCCAATCCCAATTGGCAGGAAGCAAGGCTTTAAAGTAATGCACTCTTGTATATTCAAAATAGCTCAAATAAACAGCGTTATTTACATGTCCCATAGAGTCAATGTCTGCAAAACGAATCTGAAGATGAACAGGTTCAATCATTATTGTCTAGCTTTTCGAAACTTGAATTTTTACTTACATATTCTGGAACGATTGACTTAATGATGGTTACAAGTTCATCATTTTTTTGGGCATCAATTAAAGAGATAAGTTTGTTTATTTCGTTCTCCTTCATTTGTTTTAGATCAGTATTGGCAATTAGAATTTTTTGATGATGTGTAGGAAGGGTGTTTTCCTCGTTTGCTAGAAGCTCTTCATAGAGTTTTTCACCGGGTCTTAATCCTGTAACTTTGATTTGTATGTCTTTATCAATAGTCATTCCACTTAATGAAATCATTTTTTTTGCCAAATCAATTATTTTAACCGAGTCTCCCATATCAAAGACATAAATCTCTCCGCCATTACCCATAACACTCGCCTCTAACACGAGCTGGCAGGCTTCCGGGATAGACATAAAGAATCGTGTGATTCGTTTATCAGTAATGGTTATGGGTCCTCCATTTTCAATTTGTCTTTGAAATAATGGTATGACAGAACCATTTGATCCTAATACATTGCCGAACCTTGTTGTAATGAATTGAGTTTCACTGTTTAGGTTCTTTTCTTGAGCATAAATCTCGGCTACTCTTTTGGTAGCTCCCATAACATTAGTTGGATTTACAGCCTTGTCGGTAGAGATAAATACGAATTTTTTTACCTTAAAATCATGACATGTATCCATGAGTATTTTAGATCCTAAAATATTGGTTTTCACTGCTTCAGAAGGGTTAAGCTCCATTAAAGGTACATGTTTATAAGCTGCGGCATGAAATACAACTTCAGGAGCAAAACTTCTAATCAAATTTTCAACACGTTTTTTGTGTGTTACATCCCCAATGACAATTTCAAATCGAACATCAGGGGTTTCATCTTTAATTTCCCATTGTAAGTCGTATAATCCTGATTCCGCCTGATCGAACAGAATTAGTAGTTCAGGTTTGAATTTTGAAATTTGCTTTACTAAGCCGCTGCCTATGCTCCCTGCAGCCCCTGTTATGAGGATGACTTTCCCACTGAGGTTCGTTTCAATTTTTGAAATATTTAGCTTTATTTCTTCTCTTCCGAGGAGGTCTTCAATTTTGGCTTTTACAAATTGCTTTGAGGTAAATTCACCGTTAATCCAGCTTTTTGGGTCAGGTACTTTCTGAACCTTAATTTTCAACGTAATACATTCATCCAATAAGGCTTTTCTTCTTTCTGATTTTGGGTTTTGTATGGCAATGATTATGGTATCAATATTCTTCTTTTTGTGAATTCGGCTTAAATCAGAAGGTCGATATATGTTTTTACCTTCTATTCGCGTGCCCCATAGTTTTGGATTGTCATCTATAAAGCCAATAATGTGAATGGCACTCTTCGTATCGTTTTCAATGGTTCTTTTGGTTATCAGACCGGAAACCCCAGCACCATAAACAATGACTCTTTCAATGTCATTCTTGTTTTTTTGAGATTCTAAATAGATTAATTTAATAATGAATCGACTACCAACGGTAAAGGCAAAGCTTGCAAGGAATTCAACAATGAGTACTGATGTTGGCACTAAGTAAAAGGAATCTATAAAGTTATAGCGGAATAAACCAATAGCGGCAAAAATGAGTGTGCAAGTTGCTACGGCAATAAAAATTCGGTTTAAATCATGCGTTGAAGTATAACGAACTAAGCCTTTATGAATCTTAAAAAGATAGAATACTATGAGTTTTACGACAATAAAAATCCATAAGTAATCTTTGAGAAGTAGCCATTCCTCCCTAATCAGCTCTGATTGAGAATCTAAATCAAATCGAATGATGTAAGCAAAGAACAATGCAAATACATTAATCGTAAGATCTAAAAAGACAATAACCCACCTCGGGGTGCGTGATCTAAATCGGAGCATACTACAAAAATAACAAGTTCTTGAACCAATCCACACATGTAAGATCATTCCATAGATTTAACTTAAAAAATAATTAGCTTAGGCACGAGATTAAACGACTTTTCTCCTGACACCTAATAATATGCTTGAAATAGAAAGAAAATTTTTAGTTGATTCAAAAGCGTGGGAGATGCAATCAAAGGATATACCAGCGGTCATTGCACAATCCTATCTGTTGAACACGAAAGAAAAAACAATTCGATTACGTATTAAGAATAGGGAAGCCTATATAACTATTAAAGGTCCTACGAAGGGTATTACGCGTGACGAGTTTGAGTATCAGATTCCAATAGCGGATGCAGAGATAATGATAGAAACTTTTAAACTCAAAGTATTGCGAAAAAAACGTTTTGAGGTTGTCATAAATAAAACACTTTGGGAAATTGATGTTTTTGAGGGTTCGCTTTCAGGTTTAATTCTTGCGGAGGTGGAGCTTAGGTCAGAGGACGAGGCCTTTGATAAGCCACATTGGCTTGGCGAAGAAGTTTCTCATTTAGCGTCATATTATAATGCTAATCTGATAGATCGTCTTTAGTTATTGTGATTCCACCGTTCTCATTATCTAAAACTAAATTCCCAAAGCTGAATATAAAATAATCGTGGATATTATCGATTGTAACCTGTCTCAATTCAATGTTTTTTGTGGGGCTCAGCTGTCTTTTCTCACTGGTTAATATTTTCTTGTAATGTTTTTTTAAAACACTTTCATTGTCCCAGAAATCTTCTTCAATTAGATAAATTGTTGCTTCTGAATTCTGATGATATATGGTAGTTTCTGGCAACTCTTTTAGCGCTTCATCATAAAAAGAAGTTTTAGGTGTTACCGATATAAAGCCTCTGTTTAAAATTTTAATCATTCAAATTTGTTTTAGGTTTCATGCCTTGCTCATCAAAGTCGTACCAAACAATATGTTGGTCAATAGGAGTTTCGAAAACATATAGATATTTAGGTTGCATTCTTTCTTTTTTGAGATATAGAAGCCAATCCCTGTTCTTAAGATTGTATCTAGATGAAATCCAATCAATTGATTTTTCACCAACAAAAACAAGATTATAGCTATCGATTTGAAAAAGAGTATCAAATAGCTCAATGCTTTCGCAATGCTCACCAAAACAATCGAGCATATTATACCAGGCTGTTTTCAAATCTGAAGAGTCTTCAAAGTCCCAAGCTTTGAATTGAATAGCATTTGAGTCGATGAATATATTTACTTTTTCATTATTCTTTTGGCTTACACGATCGATCACCTCGTTTTCAATCAGCACAGTAACCGAGTCTATTTTTAAGTCGCTTATTTGCTCAAATAAATGCGAGTTGAAATTCATTTTAAAAGTGTCTTCAGTCATGGCCTCTTTTGGCTCGATTCTTGTCAATGAATCTTTTATTGCTCCTATCTTGCTGTATGAGAGTGGGGTATTTTGCCTGTCATCTGAACATGACAGTATTACCGAAAAAAAAATAGCACTAAACAAAATATCTTTCATAGGTTTTAAATATTTAAAGTTACTATATTCGCTTGATGTTTTCTTCACTTAAAAAAAATTAAATTTGTCAAAAAGAAGTATGAAAAAATTATTAGGAATAACAGCATTTATTTTAGTTCTGTGCTCATGTGCAGTAAAAGTGCCATTTACGAATGAAGTTAAGAGTGAGTTTGGATTGGATACAGAAGAGAAAATGAGAAAGGTTCAATTTTTCACTTCTTCAACCATAATTTTGGAGCAAATAGGAACATCATCAAGTGAGACGACAACGGATGATCAAGGGACACTTGTTTCGAGCTCGACGAGTGAAAAAGAATCAATTATTATACCGGCTAATTCTAAATGCGTATTTGAAGGTTTTGGCGATGGTAAGACGGTTAAAATTAGATTTGAGCTAGGTGAGAATAAATTTGTCACCTTTAAATCTAAATCTGACAAACCTCGTGATCGATATTATTTTGTAGCCGATTGGGCAGCTAAAGGAGGGCCAGAACTTATGTATGGAAATAAGAAATTTAAAGTAGATATGATGAGAGGTTCTGCAAGATCCTCCTACATTTTGGTTTCTAGAAAGCGTCTACAGAAGAACAAACGAAAAGAAAGAGTTGTAGGTGGGTTGAAGGTCTAATAGTCGCCTTATACAATTTCTTAATAGCCAATATATATGAAAAGAGTTATCTCTTACGATACTCAAGGGTTTTCGACCGATGAGTTATTATCTATCTATAAAAGCCTATTAAAGCCTCGAATGATAGAGGAGAAAATGTTAGTGCTTTTACGACAGGGTAAAATCACTAAATGGTTTTCTGGTTGGGGACAAGAGGCAATCTCTGTTGGTTCGACATGGGCTATGAAGGATGAGGAATATATCCTTCCTATGCACAGAAATCTTGGTGTTTTTACAACTAGAAATGTACCTTTAGACCGTTTATTTTCTCAGTTTCAAGGTAAAAAGAACGGTTTTACAAAGGGACGAGATCGGTCATTTCATTTTGGGACTCAGGAACATAAAATCATTGGCATGATATCACATCTTGGACCTCAATTAGGTATCGCGGACGGTATTGCACTTTCTAATCTTCTGAAAGAGGAAAATCTTTCAACATTAGTTTTTACAGGTGATGGTGGTGCTTCAGAGGGAGATTTCCATGAATCTTTAAATGTAGCAGCCGTTTGGAGTTTACCTGTAATTTTCTGTGTAGAAAATAACAGCTGGGGACTTTCGACACCTTCTGATGAACAGTTTAAATGTAAAAAGTTCATAGATAAAGGAATTGGATATGGCATGGAGGCTATTCAAATGGATGGAAATAATATCCTGGAGGTAATCCGCACCGTGCGAAAAATCGCAGCTGATATTCGAGAAAATCCTAGGCCTGTGCTTCTAGAGGCTATGACTTTTAGAATACGTGGCCACGAAGAATCATCTGGAACTAAGTACTACCCTGAGGGGATTCAAGATGAATGGTCCCTAAAAGACCCTTTGTTAAATTATGAACAGTTTTTGAAAGACGAAGGAATCTTAACGGAAACTATAGAAAAAGAATACAAAGAATCATTAAAGACATTAATTCAATCATCTTTTGAAATAGCTCAAAAGGAACCATTAATTACTTCCGATACATTTACGGAGGAAACTGATGTTTTTGCACCACACAATCAGTTAATTATTGAAGAAGCTGGAAACAAACGTGAAATTCGTTTTATTGATGCAATTCAAGAAGGTTTAGACCAATCCATGTCTAAATATCCACAATTAGTGTTAATGGGGCAGGATATTGCTGAATATGGAGGTGCTTTTAAGGTTACTGAAGGCTTGGTAGAAAAATATGGAAAAGGTCGAGTAAGAAATACGCCTTTATGTGAGTCAGCTATTGTTGGTGCTGGTTTGGGCCTGTCTATTCGTGGTATGAAAGCTATGGTTGAGATGCAATTTGCAGACTTTGTTACCTGTGGTTTTAATCAAATCATTAATAATCTTGCAAAAATTCACTGGCGATGGGGTCAGAATGCAGATGTTGTTGTTAGAATGCCAACAGGTGCAGGGACAGCCGCTGGTCCATTTCATTCGCAGAGTAACGAAGCTTGGTTTTTTCATACCCCAGGATTAAAAATTCTATATCCTTCTAATCCGAGAGATGCTAAAGGTCTTTTAAATGCAGCTATAGAAGACCCTAATCCTGTGTTGTTTTTCGAACATAAGTATTTGTACAGAAGTCTTAAAGAAGATGTTTCCGAAGATTACTATACAACTGAAATTGGAAAAGCGAGTTTGGTTAGTTCAGGTTCAGATTTGACAATTGTTACTTATGGACTTGGTGTCCATTGGGCAAAAGAAGAGATGTTGCAAAGACCAGAAATAAAAGCAGATATTATAGATCTTCGATCACTAATACCATTAGATATAGAGACTGTATATACAAGCGTCCGTAAAACAGGAAGAGCAATCGTTTTACATGAAGATTGTATTACTGGTGGAATAGGTGGGGAACTTACGGCGCTCATTACGGAGCATTGTTTCGAGGCACTAGATGCGCCAGTACGTCGTGTCGGCTCTTTAAATTCACCTGTTCCTTTTGCTGCATCTATTGAATCTATATTTCTTCCTCAAGAGCGTTTTAAAGCTGCCGTTGATGCAGTATTGCATTATTAGAGTATATGCAACTCTTTAAGCCAAGAAGTCTGTATATAAACCTAGCATTTCAGCTATTGATTGTATGGTTTTTCATGTTTTTATATAGGTTGGTATTTATAATAAATAACAGCTCTTTTTTTCCAGATTTTGGTTTATTTGACTATGCGGTTGGTTCTTGGTTTGACCTTATTACGATGTCCTTTTTTTTCTTACCATTTATTATTATTGGTACGGTACCACTCCCAAAGTATCTTGAACGCTATAGAAGAGCATCTAAGTTGATTTTTTTCATTCCTTCAACCGTAATCATATTTTTTCTAAACGCTTGGGATATTGCTTTTTTTTCATTTACCCGAAAAAGAGTTAGCTACAATTATTTTAAATTTTTATTTGGTGAAAATGAAGCAGGCGGCCTCGCTTTTGAATACATGACAGAATTTTGGTGGTTGATTCTATTTTTCTTAGCGACGCTTTTTTTAATATGCTACTTTGTGGTCAAGCTAAAGGATGTTTCTACCAATCTTAATTTATATTATTCCTGGGGTTTGTTCTTGGGTTTTATATTTATTTCAGTTGTAACAGGAAGGGGAGGATTTCAGCTGAAACCGATAGATATTATAGAGGTTACAAAGTATACCGATGTTAAAAATGCACCTGCAGCATTAAATTCTGCTTTCACGATTTTAAAGACCCTGAATTATAATGATTTAGAACGTAAACACTATTTTTCTGAAGAAAAGGCTAAAGCAATTTTCAATCCAATCCAGAAATCCAACGCGCTAAAACTTTTACCTCCAAAAAACAATGTGGTATTAATTATATTCGAAAGCTTTGGCGGTATGTATGTTGGTCCAAATAATAAGGAGAGTTTCACACCTTATTTTGATTCTATACTTAAGCAAAGTATGTATTTTGAACATGCAGTCTCAAATGGGCAATCCTCAATGGACGCAGTGCCTGCAATTGTAGCCTCTATTCCGTCCTGGATGAAGGAGTCATTTATTTTATCGAGTTATAATTTAAACCAATACAATTCATTACCAAGTATCCTTGGAAAGTATGGATATAGTTCTGCTTTTTTTCATGGGACAACGAATGGATCAATGCGTTTTGATGCGTTCTCAGCTGCTTCTGGTTTCGATAAGTATCACGGGCGCACCGAATATGCGAATGATGCACATTTTGATGGTACCTGGGGTATTCCTGACCATCATTTTTTACCGTGGACAATTGATAAAATGAATGAAATGAAAGCTCCATTTCTTTCTACTGTTTTTACCTATTCCTCACACCATCCATACACAATTCCTGCAGATTTTAAGCAAACATTAAAATCAGGTCCTGATCCTATTTGTGAATCATTGAATTACGCAGACTTTGCTTTTAAACTTTTTTGGGAAAAGGCAAAGCGACAGGATTGGTTCCACAACACCTTATTTGTCTTTTGTGCTGATCATGTTGGTCCCACCTCAAGAAAAGATAGGGGTAATCTGAATTGGTCTTTTAAGATTCCTATAGCATTCTATCATGCATCAGGAAGTTTGCCGATTATTGACAATGATGAAACATTACAGCAAATAGACATTATGCCAACAGTTTTCGATTTAATTGGTGTCGAAACCTCATATTTTTCAGTTGGAAGCTCTTATTTTAGTCAGAATCGAGCGCCAAATATGTCCTTTTATAATAACAATATTGTTTCTATGGGGCCTAAAAAGGAACCTTTTATTTGGAATGAAATAAAGGAAAATGAATCTAAAAAGAATAAGCAATTGTCAACTAAAATAAAGGCGATTTATCAACAATACATTAATGCACTTATAGACAATAGAATGATTCCTTAATCCTTAAATAGATTGTGATGGAATTGTTGAATCGTTTGTATAAATTTGCATAGAAAATAAATTATGGGAAGCAAGCATACAACTAGAGCACAAGATTATTCCAAGTGGTACAATGAGCTGGTTCAGAGGGCTGATCTAGCAGAGCACTCCGATGTTAGGGGTTGCATGATTATCAAGCCCTACGGTTTCGCTATATGGGAGCGTATGAAAGAGGTCTTGGATCAAAAGTTTAAAGAAACGGGTCATTCCAATGCATATTTCCCTTTGTTTATCCCAAAGTCATACCTGAGTAAAGAGGCAAGTCACGTTGAAGGATTTGCAAAAGAATGTGCGGTAGTGACACATTACAGACTCAAAAATGCTGAAGATGGAAGTGGTGTAGTTGTTGACCCTAAAGCAAAGCTTGAGGAAGAATTAATTGTACGACCGACCTCTGAGACTATAATTTGGAATTCTTACAGGAATTGGATTCAATCGTACAGAGACTTGCCTATTTTAATCAATCAATGGGCTAATGTTGTTCGTTGGGAAATGAGAACAAGGCTGTTTTTAAGAACAGCAGAGTTTTTGTGGCAAGAAGGTCATACGGCGCATGCTACAGCTCAAGAAGCACAAGATGAAACATCTAAAATGTTAGAGGTATACGCTGATTTTGCTGAGCAATACATGGCAATGCCAGTTGTTAAAGGGCGTAAAACAGAATCTGAACGGTTTGCAGGTGCAGAAGATACGTTATGTATTGAAGCCTTAATGCAGGATGGTAAAGCGCTTCAGGCCGGGACTTCTCATTTTTTAGGCCAAAATTTCGCTAAAGCATTTGATGTGAAATTTGCAGACAAGGAAGGGAAACTTGAACACGTTTGGGCGACATCCTGGGGCGTTTCAA
Organism: uncultured Flavobacteriales bacterium; assembly: GCA_943789205.1. Taxonomy (GTDB): domain Bacteria; phylum Bacteroidota; class Bacteroidia; order Flavobacteriales_D; family Crocinitomicaceae; genus UBA952. Next base: position 275,896 of record CALSTG010000002.1, on the reverse strand, counting down.
CACGTCTTATGGGAGCCTTGATTATGAGTCATTCAGACGACGAAGGGTTGGTTCTACCTCCATTATTAGCACCGATTCAGGTCGTTGGTATTCCTATCTACAGGAATCCAGAAGATTTAAAAAAAATCTCAGATAAATTTGATGCCTTAAGTGCTTCTTTTAAGGCAAAAGGTATTTCCTTTAAATATGATGATGATGACAACCGCAGACCGGGCTGGAAGTTTTCAGAATACGAGACTAAAGGTATTCCTGTTCGTCTTGCAATGGGAGCTCGAGATTTGGAAAATGGTAAAATTGAAGTCGCAAGAAGAGATAAAAAAACCAAAGAGATTATCGCATATGAAGGCTCGGATGTTTTTGTAGAAAAATTATTGGCAGAAATCCAAAATGAGTTGTTTGAAAAAGCACAATCTTTCCGTTCTGAAAAGACCAGTGAAGCCAATGATTTTCAATCTTTTAAGGATCTTGTTAATGGAGGTGGTTTTGTTTCGGCTCATTGGGATGGGACATCAGAAACTGAAAATAAAATCAAAGAAGAAACTCAAGCTACGATACGCTGTATTCCATTGGATCAGGTTAAAGAAGAAGGTGCTTGTGTGTATTCAGGAAAACCATCAACTGGACGCGTACTTTTCGCAAAGGCGTACTAGTGAACTCTGATTTTAGTTTTAAGTATTTTACTGTTGTTCAAGATCGAACAGCACTAAAGGTTGGGACAGATAGTATGTTGCTTGGAGCACTAATAAAAGCTCAAAATCCAATTCGGTGTTTAGATTTAGGGTCGGGTAGTGGCGTACTTGCGCTCATGGCTTGTCAACAATTTTCTAACGCTAATATTGATGCTATCGAAATTGATAGCTCATCCTGTCAAAGATTGTGTCCATAATTTTGAAAACTCTCCATGGTCTAATCGTCTAAATGCCATTCATGGAGATTATTTCAGCTTTGAATTTTCGGGAAAATACGATTTGATTATTAGTAATCCTCCATTCTATTTGGAGGCCTCATCTCAAGCTAATGATTTCAATATACGGTCCAAACATACCACAAAGGATATGTTTTTTAACTTAATGCTTCGTGCTAAGAATTTACTTTCTAAAGACGGGAAATTATGGTTGATTCTCCCATATCGACATTTAGATTTAATCATGAATTATGCAAAAACACATGAATTGTTTATTAATTCACGTATCATTATTAACGCAAAAGTAACTAAGCCAAAATCTAGAATTGTTCTTTGTCTTTCAATTAACAAATCGTTACCGAATGAACAAACAATTACTGTTCGTAATGAAGACAATAGCTATACGGATGCGTATATTAATTTGACCAGAGAATTTCATAGTAAACAATTAAAAAGTAACTTTAAGTGATGTGCTTAAAACTTTTAAAAGTTCCCAGGTAAGTAAACAAGCAATATTTAAGAATCAAAAACGTTTTAAAAAGGTGAGAGTTTCTGTATTTTTCCTGACGGTTATCTTTTCTTTTGTGTTGGTCGGCACCAAAAAAACGTATGCACAAGGAATGGATATTGACGACTCATTTACTTTTGAAATTGGACTGCCAAACGCTTTTGTAAACGAACCGTTTAAAGACTTTATGCAAGGTCTTGTTACCGTTTCGCCATCCTATCAATATACGCTTAAAAGTGGTCTTGCATTTGGAGCAGGAGCACATTATACTTATTTCGCAGTTAATGAATTTAGTGTACCCTCAGCCATATACGGAGGTATGCATAGCCTTGGGGGCTTTCTAAAAATTGGTCATGAAAAGTTTTGGGGAGAAAGATTTGGCACCGATATAGGTTTGAAGTTAGGTTACATGCACTCGATGATAAAAACTGACGCCTTGTTTGAAGACGGAATTCGATTGAATGTGTTGCAATCTTCATATGTAGAGCCAAATATTGGACTTGTTTTAGCCACAGATGATGCAAATTCTTACCGTTTGACCATTGCTTATCCATTTTTCGGATTTGGCTTTAGACCTAGTGATATAGGAGTAGAAGGTAATGCGGGATATGAAACTGACGAGTTCGATAAAACCTCTTCTTTCCTAGTTGTAGGGTTTGGATACACCCACTATTTCAATGGTAAATCAAGTTCAGAATAATCAAGTTTGAATAACACCAACATTATATTTCTCCACAGATTTTTTATGATTTGCAGCGTCAATACCTATTGATATTACTTTTCTTGTTTCTTTGGGGTCAATAATAGCGTCAATCCATAACCGGCTGGCAGCGTAGTACGGAGATATTTGCTCATCGTATTTGTTTTTGATTTTATCAAACAGCTCTTTCTCTTTTGCCGCAGTTATTTTTTCGCCTTTAGCTTTGAGTGATGATATTTCAATTTGAAGTAATGTTTTGGCCGCAGCTGCACCACTCATAACTGCTATTTCGGCAGTAGGCCACCCAACAATCAATCGAGGGTCATAAGCTTTTCCGCACATGGCGTAATTCCCTGCACCATAGGAGTTTCCAATTACGATGGAGAACTTTGGAACGACCGAGTTAGCCATGGCATTCACCATTTTCGCTCCATCTTTGATGATTCCTGAATGTTCACTTTTAGAACCAACCATAAAACCAGTAACATCATGAATAAATACCAAGGGAATATTTTTTTGATTGCAATTCATGATGAAACGCGCAGCTTTATCTGCCGCATCTGAATAGATGACACCACCAAACTGCATTTCACCTTTACCGTTTTTAACCAGTTCTCTATTGTTCATTACTATTCCAACACTCCACCCATCAATTCTGGCGTAAGCAGTAATCATTGTCTTTCCAAAGCCCGCTTTGTATTCAGTGAATTTAGAATCATCAACAAGACACTTTAATAGCTCTCTGCTTTTATACGGTTTCGATCGTTCTGCTGGTAAAATACCATATACTTTTTTAATAGCACTTTTGGGCTCAAAGGATGTACCTCTATCAAACCCAGCCGATTCAGGAGTACCAATTTTATCCATTAAATCTCTTATTGTCGAAAGACATTCCTTATCACTTTCCACCTGGTAATCGCAAACACCGGAAATTTCAGTATGCGTTTTTGCGCCTCCTAAGGTTTCGTTATCTATATTTTCTCCAATTGCCGCTTTTACAAGGTAAGAGCCCGCGAGAAATATGGTACCTGTTTTATTTACAATAAGGGATTCATCTGACATAATAGGAAGATAAGCTCCACCAGCCACACAACTTCCCATTACGGCTGCGATCTGCACAATCCCCTGTGCACTCATTTTAGCATTATTTCGAAATATTCTCCCAAAATGTTCTTTGTCTGCAAATATTTCTTCTTGCATTGGTAAAAACACACCAGCGCTATCAACAAGATATATAATAGGTAGGTGATTCTCCATTGCAATTTCTTGAGCCCTGAGATTTTTCTTGCCTGTTATCGGAAACCAAGCTCCCGCTTTCACAGTTGCATCATTTGCCACAATAACACATCGTCTCCCACTAACCATTCCTATCACGACAATAACACCTCCCGATGGACAGCCGCCATATTCCTCATACATTCCATGTCCAGCAAAAGCACCAATTTCTTGGATTTCACATCCCTTATCTAACAATAATTTAATTCTTTCACGTGCACTAAGTTTACCGGCTTTATGAAGTTTATCTATTCTTTTTTGCCCTCCACCGAGGTATACTTTTTCAAGAGATTGTTCAAGCGCTCTTATTTTCAAGCGCATTTGATCTTCGTTAAAATTGAATTCTATTTCTTTTGAAGAAATTGCCATAGGATTTATTTGAAATCAAATATACGAAACTACGTCTTTAGCTATCAAATCAAATTCGTCTTTAATTGTACTTTTGTATAAAAGACCATTATGAAAAAATTAGCATTGCATTGGAAAATCCTCATTGGTATGTTTTTAGGAGTGGTTTGGGCATTATTTTCAGGCTCGGTAGGTTTGAACAAGTTTACCATTGATTTCATTGATCCATTTGGTGTGATTTTTATTAACTGTCTTAAGTTTATTGCAATTCCTTTAGTCTTGTTTTCTATAGTAGGAGGTGTAGCTGGTTTAGGAGATGTCAGACAACTTGGTAGAATTGGAGCGAAAACTTTGGGTTTATACTTGATTACGACAGTAGCATCTGTTACTCTAGGTCTTTCTTTAGTGAATGTCATAAAACCTGGACAAAATACGTTAGAGAATACGAATCGTTTGCGTTATGAGATATGGGCAAAATCAGAAGGGATTGCAGTGAAGGATGGTCGGAGCCTTCTAAAAACTGCTGATCCATTGATAGTTAAACAAATTGAAGCTTCATTAGATGAAGAAAAAAGCTCATCGGATTATCAAAGCATGATGAGCAAAAAAGAAAATGCAAAAAACCGTAAAGATGGTCCGTTACAGGCCCTAGTTGATATGGTGCCTGAAAATTTGGTTGCGGCTTTTTCGAGTAGTAAGCTCATGTTACAAGTGATTTTCTTTGCCTTATTTTTTGGAATTGCGCTCTCTTTGATGCAAACAGAAGGTTCAAAGCAGGTTCATCGCTTTTTTAATGCAATGGGAGATGTATTTATTAAAATGGTGAATATGATAATGGCGCTCTCTCCATTTTTTGTGTTTTGTTTGATGGCAGGAGTTTTAGCTAAAATTGCGAATACACCAGCAGAATTGTTGACCCTATTTCAAACACTTGGGTTATATGCGCTTGTAGTCGTTTTAGGTTTGGCGCTGTTGCTTTTTGTATTCTATCCTTTACTCCAGCGATTATTTGGGGTTCATTTTGGTTATCGAGAGTTTTACAAAAAGATGAGCCCTGCTCAGTTTCTTGCATTTTCAACAAGCTCAAGTGCCGCCACACTGCCGGTTACCATTAAATGTGTCCAAGAAGGATTAAAAGTTCCTAAGAAGGTCAGTGATTTTGTTTTGCCGATTGGTGCGACGGTTAATATGGATGGCACTTCTTTATATCAGGCAGTTGCCGTTATTTTTCTTGCTCAATTTCATGGTGTAGATTTATCCATGTCTCAACAACTAGGTATTGTAGCTACTACAACATTGGCCTCTATTGGTTCTGCGGCAGTTCCTAGTGCGGGTTTAATCATGCTCATGTTTGTGCTGAATTCTGTGGGCTTAAACCCCATGTGGATTGTTATCATTTATCCAATTGATAGGATCCTGGATATGTGTCGGACAGTCATTAATGTTTCAAGTGATGCTACGGTTGCAGCGATTGTAGCCAAAACCGAAGAGTGATTTTGAAATAGTTCAAAAGCTATTCAAAAGATTATTTAGTGTTTTAGGTTCTATGTCGTGATTTCCCTCAAATTGTATTGTCTTGAACCCCAAATTTTGATAAACAAGAAGCTCCTTTTCTAAAAGCTCGGAGCTCAGGAATTCATCTTTATTACCAACGATGAAATAGCTGTGCTCAACGGCGGTAATTGGTTTTTCAATATCAGGAGGAAATACTGATGCCCAAAGTATAAAATGACTAAATAATTTGGGTTGACTGTAGTACCATCTTGCTGCAGTTGCACCGCCTTGTGAGAAGCCAAGTAGTACAATTTTTTCATAAGTATTTTCTTTTAAATGTGCTGTAAACCACTCAGTGAGCCAATCTATATTGTCCTTAATATCATCCTCACGTGCCTCTTTAGTCATCCAAGAGGCTCCAACGCGACCAGAATAACCATTTTTATAAAATCTATGTGGTCCTTCTGGGGCTAGAATTGTGTAGTTGTCAGAACAGCTCTTAAATTTTCGAATAAAGTATTCCGCAAGTTGTCCATAACCATGCATTGCAATGAGCAATTTCTTGGGTTTTTTTTCTGTTGAAATAGAGAAATATCGATAAGTTTTTAAGGATTTAAATCTGTGGCTCATATTTTGCTGTATACCTTTTAAAATTAATAAATTTGCAGCGTGAATCAGGATTCTTTTAACGCTTTTCTAGTTGGTGTTTTACTTTGTTTTTCCTTTACGGTTTTTGCACAACAAAAAATCACCGTTTTAGATGAGACCTCGGGATTTCCTATTCTTGATGCTCAAGTTACCATTTCATACATTGATTCTAGTTTATTAAAGAGCAAGAATAGTGCAGGTGATTTCAATTCGAATAAAGGATTTGAGCAATACTTTACCAATAAGAAGGGTAAATTTTCAACAGGTTTATTTGCGAACAAGAGATACACAGACTTCGTCATTAATGTTCTTCATGAAAACTATATTCAATCGCGATATGACTTTTCTTTATTAGAAAAAGCTGATTTTAAAATATATCTCAAGACTAATGCAAATACGCTTGACGAAATGGTGGTTTCAGCAAATCGAATACCTGAGAAAAAAAGAGATGTTATTCAAAAAATAAGAGTCATAAAGAGTGAGGAGATTCAAAATCAAAACCAATCTTCAATGGCTGATTTAGTTGGCGCCTCTGGAAATGTATTTGTTCAAAAGAGTCAATTAGGAGGAGGGAGCCCTATTATCAGAGGATTTGAAACGAATAAGGTTTTGATGGTTGTGGATGGTGTTCGTATGAATAATGCGATATATAGAGGCGGTCATTTACAGAATATTATTACCCTTGATAATTCAATAATGGAGCGGGTAGAGGTCTTATTCGGTCCTGGGTCAGTCGTTTACGGTTCAGATGCGATAGGAGGGGTGATGAGCTTTACAACGAAGGACCCTAAACTGAGTCATAAAGGAAATACGCTCATAATAGGAGATGCTTATACTAGATATTTCTCCGCGGCCAATGGATTTGCCACCAATGTAAATGTCTCTGTTGCCAACAAGAAATTTGGTTCTTTAAGCTCGGCAACCTTTTCTGATTTTGGTGATTTACGACAAGGCTCGAAGCGGTCCGCTTTGAGTGATGGATTTGGAGCCCGAAATTGGTTCGTTGACCAAGTGAATAATTTGGATACAATAGTGAGTAATGCCGATCCAAATCTGCAGGTAGGCTCCGCTTATCAGCAGCTTGATTTATTACAAAAGTTTATATACAAGCAGAATGAGTATTTCACGCACAAGCTTAATTTCCAGCTTTCTAATTCTAGTGATATTGATAGATATGACCGTCTTACACAAATGGAAAATGGGGTTCCTAAATATGCTGAATGGTATTATGGACCTCAAAATAGGTTTCTATCGTCTTATACTTTCGAGCACTCAAAGTCTAATAAATGGTATGACAATGCAAAGCTTATCGCAGCTTATCAAGCGATTACAGAGAGTAGGATGGTCAGAAGGTTCCAAGATGATCAGTTAAAAAGTAGAATAGAGGATTTAGATATTTTTACGCTAAATATAGATTTCTCTAAGGATTTAATTCAAATTGATGAGGAAGGCGATTTAAAGAGTAAACATGAGCTGAATTATGGCTTGGATGTATCTCACAATATAGTAGGGTCAACTGCTTATTCGACTGAAATCTTTACACTTCTTAATACGGCACTTGATACGCGCTATCCAGATGGTGGTTCTGACATGTCTTCTTTTGCCATATACTGCACGGATACCTGGGAGCTCAATAAAAAGATGATTGTAAATAGCGGTGTACGTGCTTCACATGTCAGACTCAATGCACTGTTTATTGATCAAACTTTCTTTCCTTTCCCTTTCAATTCGATCAATCAACAAAATTCTTCTATCAACGGTAATTTAGGAGTGATTTATATGCCAAAAAAGGGCATGAGATTCACGCTGTCTTCTGCAACAGGTTTTAGGGCGCCCAATGTGGATGATGTTTCGAAAGTTTTTGAGTCTGTACCGGGTAAAGTAATCGTACCAAATCCAGATTTGAAACCTGAATATTCATATAATCTAGAACTAGGAGCAGAGCTTCTTGTTTTTAAAAACATCAATTTTTCCACCAATCTTTATGGAACTTATTTAACAAATGCCCTAACGATTCAAGGCGGCACAATTGATGGTTCGGATTCCGTTTTTTATGATGATTCCTACAGTCAGGTGATAACAACAACCAATGCAAATAGAGCTTTTGTTTGTGGGATTGAAGGTATGATTAGTGGAACAATTGGACGTCACCTTACGCTTTATTCAACCTTGAATTATACCTATGGACGAATCTTAACAGACACGGTCCCATATCCTTTAGACCACATTCCGCCTTTATTTGGTAAGATGAGTATTAAATATCAAATAAAAGGATGGATTGCTGAGGCTTTTACCAATTATTCAGCGTGGAAGCGATATGCGGATTATAATCTTCTTGGGGAAGACAATTATGCTTTTGCCCTTGAAGGCTTAGGCATGCCAAGCTGGTATACTTTAAATGCAAGAATCAGTTACGCATTCTCAAAGAATCTTTCCTTACAGCTGGCATGTGAAAATATTTTAGATCGAAATTATAGAAGCTTTGCTTCTAATATATCTGCGCCAGGTCGTAATTTCATAATTACCCTTCGGGGCCATCTTTAGTAGAGAAATATTTACCCTGCGCTGGTATATAAAAGAATTGTTTCACAAGGTCTTGTGAAGCTGAAATGGTTGGTTTGTAGATAAATGGATCTATTACTTTGATTGGCTGCTCTATTTTTGCATTGAAAACTAAAATATCTCGCACAGGACCATTACCATGATTAAACTCAAAACTGTAAGCTTCTGATTCTTTTGTTCCAAGCCCGTCAAAGTTTTTCCATTGGAAAACTTTGCTAGGTTTATTGTTAAATAAAAAATAGATTTCCTTGTAACTTGAATTTCGAATTCTAAAATCGACAACTAGGTCTTTATGTATGGTTGAGGATATATTTTCGAAGCTTACCTCCAAAGGAAGCAGAGGGGATGATGGCACGGGAACTGGCATTGAGAAGGAATTATTTGCGCCATCATAATAAATGAAGAGGTTAAAAGGTCCCATATATCCCAAGTTTTCTGCTTGCGCTTGATATCCTGAAAGAGAAGCTTTGTTTTTGGCATAGCTTAATCTGTTCACGCTTATAATGGCATCTGTAACTTGGTCAGGATTTAATCGTGCTCTATGGATTTCGAATGTGTATGCTTCATCCTGAACTGTTTGTAATGTTTGATTTATAAATGTTCGAATTACAGAATCCACAAAATATGCCGAGCTGTCCAAAAGAGCATAATCTCTTTGATTTAATTTACGTCTCGCTTCTAAATCAATTCCAGCAGGGGTATCATCCTCCTGATTTGATGATGTATCGTCACAACTGAATAGCAATATTAAAAAGCCAAATAGAGATAAGTCTAATCATAATCAAATATACAATTACGACCTCTTAATTTAATGGTAAAGACTATTATTTTCTTGTTCACTTTAGAAAATTGAAACCTTGGAACAGTATTTGCGTTAGACTAATCAGAAAATCAACTGTTATGAAAAGAAACGTACAAACTTTAAGAACAAATAGAGTAAAGAAAGCACAGTTAAAATTATCTAAACATAAGGAGCTAGGTATTAACAGTACGATTGATATTCATGAGGTGGCTTCCTTAATGGATACACTTAAAGGTCGATCAAGTGTCAAAAATGACAACTTGCTTTTTTCAATTAATATGAATTAATTTTCAATAACACCTGAGCCAATTAGAGCTCCTTCTTTGTACCAAGCTACAAACTGTCCAGGACTAATTCCTTTTTGTTTCTCCTCAAAAAGAACATAAAAACTCCCATTTTTTTGAATAAGCCTTCCATTCTGAAGTGGTTGTCTATATCGAATTTTAAAGCCATAATCAAGTTGAGATACCTTTGCTTTTTGGCTGATCCAATTGATACTATTTGGTTTGATTTTTAATGCAATTCTGTTAAGTCCCGGATGGGCATCAGTTTGTCCCGAGTAAACCGTGTTTTCTATAGTGTCAGTAGCAATAACAAAGCTCGCCTCTGGTCGTCCTCCAATATGCAGCCCTTTTCTTTGTCCAATTGTATAAAAATGTGCTCCTAAATGTTTACTAACTTCAATACCATCAGTTTTTTTGTATTCAAAAGGAGTGCATAATTTTTCTATATTCTTTACTTCTTTAGACAAAGCATGATATTCTTTAAATTGATGCAGATCTTTTGGTATTTCAATAACAGATCCCTCTTTTGATTTTAATTGCTGTTGAAGGAAATCGGGTAACTTGATTTTACCCACAAAACAGAGTCCTTGAGAATCTTTTTTATCTGCAGTGACTAAATTCATCTCACTTGCGATGGCTCTCACTTCGCTTTTGAGTAGATGTCCAATTGGAAATAATGCTTTTGCCAATTGCTTCTGCGAAATTTGGCAAAGAAAGTAGGATTGGTCTTTTGAGGTATCTTTTCCTGAAATAAGATCAAATTCGTCATTAGAATTAATTTTTTTCTGACAGTAATGGCCCGTTGCAACATAATCTGCACCTAATTCAAGAGCTGCCTTTAAAAAAACATCGAATTTAATTTCTCTATTACATAAAACATCGGGATTTGGAGTTCTTCCTTGCTCGTATTCAGAGAACATATAATTAACAATACGCTCTTTGTATTCTTTACTTAAGTCGATAACCTGAAAAGGAATCCCTAATGCATCAGCAACCATCAATGCATCATTTGAATCATCAATCCAAGGGCAATCATCTGAAATGGTTACAGATTCATCATGCCAATTTTTCATGAACATTCCGATAACTTCGTAGCCTTCTTTTTTTAATAGATATGCAGCAACACTTGAATCCACACCACCAGAAAGGCCTACAACTACTCTTTTCATACTACAAAAATAGAAGGTTTTATCGATTATTTGATAAGGGTAATGAATCCATGCTTTTCAGCATTATCTGATGTGAGCTTGTAAAAGTATATACCAGGTAACAAATCATCGTTATTCAAGTTTTGACCATGAAATGGTGCGCTGTCTGAAGTTTTTTGATAGACCAAAGATCCCCATCTATTATAGATTTCTAATTCGTATGATTGACAGACTTCAAATAATGGATCTATTATTAATGAATCATTTATTCCGTCCTCATTTGCCGTAATCACATTAGGTATATTTAAATCCTCAATTCCAAAGGCCTCTTCTATGAAAAAGGAGTATGGAAAATCAAAAGAACAGTTGTTAACTCCTGTTATGTTGAGCGTTCCGTTATAGTTGCCCGAGGATTCAAATTCTTGAGTAAAATTTGAGGCTGCCACAGGATTTAAACCCTGTGTATTCCAAATTTGAGAATTTATTTGAAAATTCCCTAATGCTAATATTGAATTGAAATTTGCCTTCATGACACACTCAGGTTCAATTTCAATAAATGCCTCTGGAACATCTTGAACAAGGACTTCTATCATTGTTGAATCTTGACACCCTGCAGATGAATGAACCACTACTTGAACATTGTATACTCCGGAATTTTCATAGAAGTAATCAATTGAATTATTTGTGTTATTGATGATGTTTCCATCTCCCATGTTGTAGTTGTAATTCATTGATGGATTGTTACTTGGGTTGCCATTCCAGGTTAAGTCATTTAAAATTGAAACTTCAGCACCATTACATAAATCTTCATAGCTTGAATATATTATTGGTATAGGATGAAAGGTTATTTCTATAGAGTCTTCAGTATTGCAGTTGTTATCAGTATTAACATTTACAAAATAATATTCTTGGGAATAAGGAATATTTTGGGAAGTGCTGACATTTATACTTTCTTCGAATCCAATAGTCTGATCAGTATCATTTGTCCAAATTATAGAAGTAATTGGATCGCTATCATTTGGATCGATTTGGCAGCTTAAATCAATACTTTGACCACACACTTCAGTATCCCCATTAAAATTCAGGATTGGCTGGGCTAAAACAATTATTGAATCGATGCTCATAGGGGATACGCATGAACCGAGCGTCGACTGAAGCTGAATTAATATGTTGTCATTACTTAAAAAACCAACAGTGTCGTTTTGATTAATTATATTATCGAACTCATCTAACCAATGAATGCTGTAGGGTGCGATTATTTCATTCCAAAAGAAACCACTGTCTCCAATACAAACGGGACCGTTGCTGAATATTAATGGAGCTTCTGGAGTTTCAATCACTTCAATATTAATGGTGTCAGGAAGCAACTCGCATGCATTTGGAAAGTTCCCATCAATAATGTATTGACCTCCATTGGAGATTTGTAAATTCTCGATACTTATTGAAGCTCCTTGACTCAAAAAGTCATTAGGTCCACTCCATGTGTAGGTTGCGCCTGGTAGTGTATTTGAGCTTAATTCAAGTGTATCACCCGAGCATAAAGTTTGATCTGAGGAGTTGATTTGATAACTTAAAACTGCAAAGTCACTAAAGTACCCATATCTGCAACCTGAAGATGCGCCACCATGAACAAGTCCCAAGTGGAATTTATCTAAATTGTTTTCTATTCTTGACGCCTGAGATACGAGAATAGCATTTGTCATATCTAACTGTGCATACATCCAAGAGTTGGCGGTTCCTGGCACAGGGTTAAAATCGGCTTGATTTATAATTCCGGTTGCACCATTTAAAGTAAATCCCGATTCTGCACCTGAAGGTACGAGGATATTTAACGCGAAAAATTCATTTGTTGAACGAGTGAATGGAACTACATTAGAACCTGTGCACACAAGTGGAGGTAAGATAGCTTCGCCTACTTCACAACCAAAACCAGACATATGAAGAACGTAAGTAGGTTGTGAGGTTTGAACATAAGCAGTAGGATTGTTTAGAATTTCAGTATAAGTTTCACCTGCATTAATTACACCAAGGTTTACCCCATCAATAGCTATACTCGTATTGTTGGCGGTAGCCAATATGTATAATCTATCAGGACCATTTAAATAACCTTTTAAAGCAATGTATTCAGTCCCAAGTATTGATATTGGAATAAGTTGGTCTCCCATTAAATCAGCACAACCTCCAAATGGAGTTCCTTGAGCTGTATCATCAGAAAGTGTAACGGCAATTGGTTTATTAGAAATAATAGAGGTTCCTGCTAAATGCTGACTCGCATTTGTACCTGCAGCCTCTCCATAATAGGTTTGACCCTTATTTAATGAAATAGTGAAAGGAACTCCTGCAACATGTCCAATGATGTTTTGAGTAGGCGTAATCGTGATATTCGTATTGTTTTCAGTTGCTACAATATTAAAACCAGATCTGGCATATGAAGCGTTATTCAATAAACTTTGAAATGGTGTAAGAAATGCCAATCCAAGTGCATTCCTTCCCTTTAATGCAAAAATATCGGGGTTACAGTTACAAGTAGGGGTTACTTCGTAATAGGCTGTTATTTGCTCAGATGCGCTTATTTTGAATCCATAATTCAATACTTGGTCTGCAGGTTTGTTTTCGATCATATCAATCCAAGCGGTTAGATCTATTGTTTGTGACTCATTTGGACCAAGGTTAATGGTCTGAATAGGGAAAGTAGGATTTGAAGGTTGGTCAATTGTTATTATGGATGCATTCTCCAAACTTGAAAATCTAAATACAATGGGTCGATCTCCATGAATTTGAGTAACTTCCGGCGCAACAAACCAAAAGGCCGTATCTAATTGTGCACAAATACTACTCGTAAAAAGCGTAACGGTTAGTAGAAGTAAAGCACGGTAAAAAAACATAGTTTAAAGAGTGGTATAGCCCTTAAAGATAAAAAAAGAAGACCTTTAAAACAATTTCCTGCATCAAGTAATAAAGGTTTATGATTTAAACACCATTTGTTAAATAGCCCAACATTGCTATCGAGAGGTTTATTTTTCTCTATACCTTTTAATGTTTTGACCGTCACTCCATATTTCAATTAAAAAACCTTTTGCTTCGTCACCTACAGTTTCACCTTGAAAATTAACAGTTTTTATATAGCTTCTTAATCCGTTTCTCAATTCAATTGCAATAGGTTCGAAAGCTTCTGTATTACCGTCATAATCCGTCTGAGATAATTTATAGTAAATAGTTTCAGCATTGTTAATACTACTTATTTGTGTATCCGTAAATTTATAATTTCGGTTATTAAATGAATTTCCCGCTCCGGTCTCTTGATGGATTGCTTCCCATCCTATACCATTGATTGATCTCCATATTGTGAAATATGAATTATTTTGTTCTGACGCAGTAGTCCATGTCAGTTCTATATTGTTCGTGCTAGTATAAAATCCAGAGAATGAAAAGAGTTCAATAGGTAATGGATTGAAACTAAAATAACCCAATCCAATATTTGGAGAATATCTTTGTCTTGTTCCAATACCAGTTGGATAGTTATAATCTGTGTATTTATACCAGGATTTATAATCCGAGGTATATTCTCCTTTTGCAGCACCAAAACCCATCGTCCAATCACCATCATGATTTTCGACTATTATTAATAAATTGCTCGAGCCATTATAATTGAAAGATGTGGTAAATGGAATAGTTATGTATCCGTCAGAATCAATTTCAAGGTCATAATTACTCACACATGTCGTAAGTTCCGAATAATTGATATTCGTAAGATCAACTCGAGAATTACTTTTAAATTCAATGTCATTAGTATGCGCCATTTTTATTGTTAAATCATGGTAGACATAGTCTTGTGCATATGAGGATAACTCAAATGTTAGTTCAAATATCTCTTTTCCCTGGTCCCCCAAATCGCTTTGATCGAAAATATACATATTGTGGGAAAAATCATAAAGACCGTAAAAGGGATGGTGGTTCTCCCCATCCGTACCAGAATTTATGTAGCTAAAATCTTGTGTCAATGTAAAGAAAGGAGTGCTAAAAAAAAGCCCTAGTGCTATGATTAGTTTCATGGTTATAATTTTGTTTAGAATTTATTTTTTCAAATAAATTTTGCTCAAAATTACATTACCAATATCCCATAAAATATGACAAAAGTCATTTTAGAATGTCAAGAAGATATTTTAAATATTCGAATTGAATTTAACAGCTTACTTATTGCCAAATGGTTTTTGTAGTGTTGCCATTATTCCAAGTTTCGATAACGAGCCCGCTATAACCTCTCATGATTTCTTGACCAATAGCATTCGTTCTTTTGACAATATGTGTTTTTTTCGATTTCAATTCAATCGGAATAATTTGAAAATACTCTTTAGTACCGTCATAGTCTGTTTGTGAAAGTCTATAGTATATGGTTTTATGTGAGGTTTGTTGAAGACGAATGTTTCGGTCTGTATACTCATATTTGATTTCGTGATTCGAATTTCCAGCACCAAATAAATTGGAGATCCCTTCCCAATTTTCACCATCAAATGAGCGCCAAATTGTAAAATAATCATTGTCTTTTTCTGAAGCTGTTGTCCAGTTTAATTTTACAGAAACATGGCTTTCATTGTTCAATAATTCACCTGTAAAATCCGATAAGGTTATTGGGAGTGGATTGAAGGACGTGTGAAGCTTGATATTCGGTAAATCTCTATCCTCGCTTGAGCTTGCGGTAGGATAATTATCATCCTTAAACCATATATGACATCTATTACTGATATTTCGTCCTTCTAGCCAGCCATATCCGCCACTCCATGAACCATCTCTATTCTCCCATGTAACAAGAATATTACTTATGCCATCCCAAACAAAAGGAGTATCAAAATCGAATTGGCCCCATGTAATCCCTGAAAAACCTCTAAAGTCGAATTCATTTTTTACCGTTGTAGTATTCGAAATATTTAGAGAACTGTAATCGGGTGAGCCTGGGTCGGGAAGACTAGATTCGGTAACATGCGCCATTTTTATGGTTTGATTGTCTAATTCATAACCGCTATCCCAACTGTTAAATTGAAACTCAATAGCAGTTATTGAATTGCCTGCAGAAATCCCAACAGCTTCCATTTCTGAAGCCAAATAGAGCATTGATGATTGAGAATAGTCGTAAAGACCATATGCTGGAGTGCCTCCGCAATTGTCAAAATCAGAACCTATTTGGCTGATTTGTTGACCAAAGGAGAAGAATGATAAAAATAAGAAAGTAGTGCTTGAAATAAGGTGATTCATAGGAGTATATTTTTGGAGTATTGATTACTTCTATTATTTTGAAAGTGCAAAAGTACTATATTTTTTATATTAAAAGAGAATTTTACAGTTTAAATTAAAAAATGTATTACATATTGATATACAGCTTATTGACTCTGCATAATTCACCATTGCTATATTAATTTGTAGGGATTTAGATAAATATTTATTCTCGATTTAGTTTGTACTGAATTAATACAAAGCATTTTAACATGCGACGTTTTAGAAAAGCAATTATTTTAACCTTTCAATAGCTTGGACACAATTAATTCCGTCTATTGCTGCAGAAACAATTCCTCCTGCATATCCTGCACCTTCCGCACACGGATATAGATTTGTAATTTCTACATGATGAAATGAATGTTTATCTCTTGGAATCAGAATGGGCGAGGAGGTTCTTGACTCTGGTGCATGAAGCACTGCATCATTTGTTATGAAACCAGGTATTTTCTTATTGAAATCTATAAAGGCAGCCCTAAGTCTATCAATAATGAAGTCTGGGAATATTTCATCCATTTTTACACTTTCAATTCCTGGTTGATAGGACGAACGAGGGAAATCAATTGATAATGTGTCATTCATAAAGTCTTCAAGCTTTTGGGCAGGAACTTTTTGATTCTTTCCAGCACTTAACCAAGCTTTGTGTTCAATGTATTGCTGGAATTCAACACCGCAAAAAGGATTTTCGGGATTTTTTAAATCTTCAGGTGACACCGAAACTACTATTCCTGAGTTGGCGTAAGGATTGTTTCTCTTAGATGGAGACCATCCATTGGTAACTACTTCTTCATTTTTTGTCGCACATGGCGCAATAATTCCACCGGGACACATACAGAATGAATAAACACCCTTGTCTCTAGCTTGAGTAACAAGTCTGTATGAAGCAGGAGGTATGAAAGCGTCACTTTTTCTTCCATGATATTGCGCTTTATCAATGAACTCTTGGCTGTGCTCAACCCTTACGCCTAAAGCAAAAGGTTTGGCCTGAATTTTAATTTTATTTTCATGAAGAAGTTCGAATACATCACGTGCCGAATGGCCAGTAGCAAGTAAGATTTTATCAACGGATACGGTAAGCTCATGGTTGAGCTCTATAGATGTTATTTTATCAGCATTGGTATTTATACCTGTGAGCTTATGGTCAAAATTAATTTCCCCACCCATTTCTACTATTTTATCACTAATAGCAGCAACAATTCTTGGAAGTTTATTTGTTCCAATGTGAGGATGGGCCTCAACAAGTATATCTTCATTTGCACCAAAGTGCACAAACGTTTCTAAAACCTGTTGAACGGCTCCACGTTTTTTTGACCTTGTATAAAGTTTGCCGTCTGAATAAGTTCCTGCTCCACCTTCTCCAAAGCAATAATTGCTATTTTCATTTACAATTCCCTTGCGGTTTAGTTTGCCGATGTCTTTAATTCTATCCTTTACAGCTTTTCCTCTTTCATATACAATCGGTTTGTAGCCTTCTTCCAATGCCGTCAAAGCAGCAAATAATCCTGCAGGTCCTAAACCGATTATATGAATCGTTTTATTAGGATTCAATTTTTTAAACGTGGGTTTATAGTTTTCGGGTATCGATTCAGAGGATTTATAAACATGAAAAGAACATCTAACTTTAATATTTTTCTTTCTAGCGTCTATACTACGTTTGTGCCATTTAAATTTAAAAGCATCATTTTTTTTACGTTGTTTAGCGATGACACTTTTTAAATATTCTTGATCATGCGCTTGTTCAGGTGTACAATAAAAAGAAATCTCTTCCATTAGGATTGAAAAATTATTGAGAACCACCAACCTTTATTGTAAAGTTGGTCTATAGGTTTGGCAACAGGGGAGAGGTCTTGAATAAAACTGTTTCTTAAACCGTGAGAATATTTAAGTTCAATTGAAAATTTAAAGAATGGGGCGTAAAAATCAATTCCACCACCGATTTGACCATGTATATCAAATCTATTGAGCTTTATAAAAGGATCAATATAATTCTGAGAGGCATCTTGTTGAGATTGCAGGTCTATTGAGTACTGTCCTCCGAAAAGAGCATAAGCAGCAAAATTATTGAATCTTTTAGTTCGAAAGATTAAAGATAGTGGAAGGTCTACGCAAGTTGAATTAATTCTTTCTTCACTAACTCCTTTTGGAAAATTAGAGCTGTCTAAACTGCTGTATGAAAGCACACGCTCTTGGAAAGAAAGACTCGGCATAAAACGGAACCGAAGTACAGGTGTGCCAAGTTTAAGTGTGGTCAAGATACCAAGCTGTCCTCCAGGTTGAGACTCATTTTTAACAGAAACCAATCCGTACGATTCATACGCGTTTGTGGTTTCGTAAACAGTTAGGTCCGTTGTGTTAAAACCTAACATGAATCCAAATCTAAATGCTTTTTTATCGAAGTTTTTGAAGCGTTGTTGCTTCATTTTTTGAGCTTGACCCAAAAAAAATGCCATTGTAAACATGAAACATATAAAAAATCTCATAATGGGATAACGAAAAGAATGCATCAATGTTGCAAACCTATTTAATTCCAGTATAAATTGTGGCTATTCCTCCACTAACTGTTGTTGAGCTTACATTTTTGTAATTGAGTTTAGTCAAGATATCCATAAAATCCTTTCCTTCAGGAAAAGCTGCGACACTCTCAGGTAAATAGGCGTAGGCTTTTTCATCCTTCGAAATATTTTTTCCGAGAATAGGAATGACATATTTAGAATAAAACCCAAAAGCTTGTTTAATCGGAAATACTTTTGGTTTAGAAAACTCAAGAATTACTGCTTTGCCGCCTGGGCGCAAAACACGAAGCATTTCTGAGAGCCCCTTTTCAAGATTTTCAAAGTTACGAACTCCAAAACCAACAGTTAGGCCGTCGAAATATCCTTCATCAAAAGGAAGTGCTTCGGAATCGGCTTGTTTCATGGTGACAATGTGATCTACATTTCGTTTGATCATTTTTTGTCTTCCTACATCAAGCATGCCATTTGAAATATCTATCCCAACGATTTCTTCAGGATTTAATTTGAGATTCGCAATTGCGAAATCTCCAGTTCCCGTCGCGATATCTAATATTTTCTTAGGTTGTGTTAATCGGAGTTCCTTTACTGCTTTTCTACGCCATATTTTATCTATCCCAAGAGATAAAAAGTGATTTAGAAAGTCGTATTTGGCAGAAATATTATCAAACATTTGTTCGACTTCTTCTTTTTTCGACTTTTCGCTGTTATAAGGCTTAACGGTTTTCTTTGACATACTATGGTAACACTTAAAGTTTAAAGGAGTTCGCGAACTTCATCTTTTAATTCATCTAAAGAAATACTTACAACACCTGGTTTTTCACAGACCATTCCACCCGCAATATTCGAGATTTGAGCAATATCTTTAATAGAAGCATTTGCTAAAAGACACAATGTAGCAACAGCAATTACAGTATCTCCAGCTCCTGAAACATCTGCTATTTCTCGTTTGTGCGCCGTAATATGAGCAGATTCATCATCATTACAAATAAATACACCATGTTCAGAGAGTGTAATCAATGATATAGTATGTGGTATTGCTGTTCTCAATTCGTTTACGGCATCGGAAAATTGCTCATTTTCGGTTTCAAAACTAAATGCTCTGTTCAAACCTTCTTTCAGCTCTTTTAAATTAGGTTTAAATAGTGAAAGGCCTTTATAGTAGTGGAAATTATCTCTTTTGGGATCCGCAGTAACAGGAATCTTATTTGCTTTTGCAATAGCAATAATTGATTCAATATTTTTTTTGTTTAATAAGCCTTTATCGTAATCCTCAATAATTATGGCGTCTATTTTATTCTGGACGAGTTGACGTATTTTAGAAAACATGTCTTCGTTGAGTTCTGATGAAATGGGAAAGGTGTCTTCAGAGTCTATCCTTAAAAGTTGTTGCTTTGAGGATATAACTCTTGTTTTTACTGTTGTTTTTCTTTGACTACTTTTTATGAGGCCATCTGTAGAAATCCCTCTTTTAAAAAACAAATCTTCGAGAATATCACCTTCTGAGTCTTGACCTATTACTGAGGCTATGATAGGTCGTGCGCCAAGGTTTTTAAGATTTAATGCCACATTACCGGCACCACCAATTCTGTTTTCTTTTTTATTAAGTGAAACGACCGGTACAGGTGCTTCTGGACTGACCCTAGTCACATTGCCAAGAATGTATGCGTCAAGCATAACATCTCCGATAACGAGAATACGTTTGTCTTTAAACTCATCAAGAAACTTATCGTAATTCACTTATTTTAATTTAGATAGTGCACTCGATATTCTACGCATTGCTTCCTTTAAGGTTTCTTCAGACGCAGCATATGATATTCTAAAACAATTGGGATCACCAAACGCGTCTCCAGTAACCAAAGCAACCAATGATTCTTCAAGAAGGTATAAGCATAGATCGTTTGCATTATTTATTACGTTGCCCTCATAGCTTTTCCCGAAGTATGCGGAGCAATCTGGAAACACATAAAATGCTCCGCCAGGATGGTTTGTTTTAATACCGGGCATTTCAGATAAGGCTTCTAATACTAATGCACGTCTAGCTTTAAAAGCTGAGATCATGTCTTTTAATACTGACCGGATCAGCTTCCATTGCTGCAATTGCAGCCTTCTGTGTGATACTAGATGTTCCCGATGTAAATTGTCCTTGAACTTTTGTGCAAGCGCCGGCAATTTTTTTAGGAGCACCAATATATCCGAGACGCCAACCAGTCATCGCCCACGCTTTAGAAACGCCATTAACTGTTACTACCTGTTCATAAACTTCTTCAAATTGTGCAAGACTTTCGTGTTTGCTTTCGAAATTTATATGCTCATAAATCTCATCACAAAGAACAATAAGAGAAGGATGTTTTTTTATAGAATTGGCTAAGTCTTGAAGTTCTTCTTTACTGTAAACAGAACCAGTTGGATTGCAAGGAGTAGAAAAAATCACAAGCTTCGTACGTGTTGTAATTGCTTCTTCCAATTCTTTACCAGTAATCTTAAAATCTTTTTCAATTCCAGCATTCACCATAACGGGAACGCCACCGGCCACCTTGACAATTTCAATATAGGAAACCCAGTATGGCGCAGGTATAATAACTTCATCGCCCGGATTGATGAGAGTCAGTACAACATTAGCAATAGACTGTTTTGCTCCTGTTGAAACTACAATTTGGTCCGTATCATAATGTAAATTATTATCTCGTTTGAATTTTTTTGAAATACTTTCCCGTAAATCATCATAGCCTGGAACAGGCATGTATTTAGTGAAATTATCATCCATAGCCTTGGTTGCAGCATCCTTAATAAATTGAGGGGTATTAAAGTCAGGTTCCCCCAAGGATAAAGATATTACATCTTTACCCTGAACTTTAAGCTCACGGCTTTTTCTTGACATTGCAATTGTGGCAGATTCCTCCATTGCCATTAAACGTTCTGAAAGCTGGATCATAATATGATATAATTTGGCGCAAATTTAATCAAATTCATTCTTCCAAAAGCCAATAGGTATTATAAAAGTTATTGCGTTTTATTCAGTAAATCGGGGCGTCTATCTTTTGTTCTTTCTAGCGCTTTGTCCTCTCTCCATTTTTCAATGTTCGGAAAGTTTCCCGACAAGAGCACATCAGGGACTTTCCAACCTCTAAATTCCGGTGGTCTAGTGTAGACAGGTGGTGATAATAAATGGTCTTGAAAACTATCCGTTAACGCAGAAGTTTCATCATTTAATACTCCCGGAAGTAGTCTGACGATAGCGTCAGTTAGCACTGCAGCGGCAATTTCTCCGCCCGAAAGAACGTAGGAGCCTATAGAGATTTCTTTTGTGATAAAGTGCTCTCGGATACGCTCATCAATACCTTTATAATGACCACAAAGCAACATGATATTACCCTTTAGAGATAAATCGTTACAAATCGCTTGTTGAAGTAGAACGCCATCTGGGGTCAAATAAATTACTTCGTCATATGTCCTTTCATGCTGAAGTTTTTCAATAATAGTGACGATAGGCTCTATGCTCATGACCATTCCCGCACCTCCTCCATATTGATAATCGTCAACGTTCTTATGCTTATTGGTAGCATAATCTCGAATATTATGAAAATGAATTTCAACAAGTTTTTTGTCTTGTGCCCTCTTCATTATCGACGCTGAGAATGGGCCAGCAAGTAGTTCAGGTAGTAATGTTAAAATATCAATACGCACGCCACAAATTTACGAACAAAAAATAAAATCTTTAAGCGTCCATTCAGATTGTTTTATCTATAAATTATAAGTTGCAATCATTGTTCTTAAAGAATTAAAATGCTCAACAATATTTGATAAATATTAATTTGTTCTTTTCAGATGGGTATTACATTGTTTGTGGGTCATTTTATTCTTATATTTTAGAAATAAAAATTGAATGAATAAGATCTTTACTGTGTTTTTTTTATGTCTATGTGGCTTATATGGCAATTCCCAGTGTGAAAATGTGAGTCTCGAATCTATTACAAACCCTGGACCGTTTGAAGTTGGGGTTTTAGTCGAAGGAGTTGATGCAATTCGAAATGGACCTGATTACAGTGGGGCATCTATTTATTATCCTATTGATGCGGAGCCTCCTTATGCAGGGATATCAATTGTTCCAGGTTACTGCGGTGTTGAGACAGATATCCAGGATTGGGGCCCATTTTATGCCTCTCATGGTATAGTAGCGATTACCTTAGGTACAAATGATCCTTGTGCAGACTGGCCAGCTACAAGAGCTATAGCTTTATTGGATGCAATTGAAACACTAAAAGAGGAAAACACAAGAATTAATTCTCCATTATTTGGAAAGTTATCGAATGATCGTTTTGCGGTTTCTGGATGGTCAATGGGTGGTGGTGGCGCACAACTTGCAGCATCCTTAGATCCAACATTGAAGGCTGTAGTGGGCTTATGTCCCTGGCTAGATCTTAATGGTTTTCAAGCTGAAGACATCATACATGATGTGCCGGTACTTATTTTTACAGGTCAAAACGATGATATTGCAAATTCAGCAGAATATGGTTACATGCATTATGAAGGTACACCAGAAACAACGAATAAATTATTTTTTGAAATTGTAAATGGAGGACATGCGGCAGCAAACGGACCTTCAGGCGCAAATGGTGACGCAGGAATTTATGCATTGTCATGGTTGAAAACTTATCTGTCTGAGTCTCCTTGCTATTGTGAGTTTCTATTAGCTGAATCAGGCGCTGCATCTGCATTTGAAACCAATATAGAGTGTGTTTCAAGTTCAATGACTCAAGAATCATTAGAAGATTTTATTTTATATCCGAATCCAAGTTCAGATGTATTGAAGCTAGATTTAGATTGTTTAGGAGAACTTCGCTATGCTATTAAAAGTGTAAATGGCGTTATTGCTAAGACAGGAATTGTTGGCTGTAATGGTGTTATAGACATTCATAAACTTGAGTCGGGGCATTATATTTTATCTGTAGGCCCTGATAAACAGCACTTTATAAAAGTAAAACATATGTAAACTTCATGAATAAACTTTTTTTCATTTGCCTACTTAGTGTATCGTCTCTTTTTTCTCAAAATGATTGGTCTTCTAATACATCTCCAAGCTATGATGAACTTATCGGATATTTAAAAAGGACCGCCGAATCACATGACTTTATTGAACTTTATAATATGGGGAAATCAGACCATGGACCTCCTATATATTTATGTGTTGTAAATGGGGCGCAAGATTCATTACAAACTTTTAAAAAAGCCAGAAAAGAAACAACCATTCTTTTTAATAATGCCATACATCCAGGGGAGCCAGATGGAATTAATGCGTGTTTAATATGGTTAGAAGAGCTAATAGCGGAAAGACAGCTTTTAGAAGCTATACCTATTGTGGCATTTGTACCAGCTTATAATGTAGGAGGTATGCTTAATCGTTCATCTACGAGTAGGGCAAATCAGAACGGACCTGAGTTATATGGTTTTCGGGGAAATGCTCAAAATTTAGACCTCAACCGGGATTTCATTAAGATGGATGCAAAAAACAGTTTTGTTTTTACAAAATTGTTTCATGCTTTAAATCCAGATGTATTTGTAGATAATCATGTTTCGAACGGTGCGGATTATCAATATACCTTGACCTATATCAGTACGTTGAAAGGAAGGTTGTCTAAACCTTTAGAGAAACTTAAAAATGAAAGCTTAATTCCAGAGCTCTCAAAGGGGATTTTTGAAAATTATGAGTTAGATCTATTTCCTTATGTGGATTTAAAAGGTAACACCCCTGACGATGGGATTCAATCATTTAATGATTTACCTCGTTATTCTATGGGCTATACAAATCTTTTTCAAACCCTTAGTTTTACAGTTGAGACTCATATGTTAAAGCCATTTCCTGAGAGAGTGGTGGCTACATTAGCATTTATGAAAGAGCTCATTAAATGGGTTGATCGTCATGAAGATTTAATAGAAAAGGCTAGAGGAGAGGCTGTTTTGGGTGCACAACAAAAAAGTTTTTTTAGATATAATTATGTCCCGACATCAGAAATAGACTCTATTTTTTTTAAAGGTTACAGACATCACTTTCCAAAGCATGAAATCACAAAGCTAAAGCGTCTTAAATATGATACCGATATTAAATTTAACCGTTATATTCCTTACTACAGAGAATATAGAGCTACTGGACAAATAGAAGTTCCAGATTCATATTATGTTGGGCGACAAGAACGAGATGTTATCAAAAGGCTGAAAGCAAATAAAGTGGAAATGGAAAAGTTACAATCCGACACTGTAATGGAACTTGGAGTTTTTGAAGTAGTTGATTATAAACCCTCGGAAAAACCTTACGAAGGTCATTTTAGATTGAAAGACATCAAAATAAAACGAAGTGTGCGTGAAGTGAAATTGAAAAAAGGTGACTATCATATCAAAACAAATCAGTTCGCTTCTTCTTTCATTCATGCCGTATTGCAACCAGAAAGCGAAGATTCCTATTTGAGCTGGAATTTTTTTGACAGTTATCTTCAGCAAAAAGAGCACTTTTCAAGTTATGTTTTTATTGATAAAATTGAAGAGATTTTATTAAAAGATTCAGAATTACAGCAATCATACAAGCGCCGAATTAAAAACGATAAAAGTTTTCGTGAATCAGAATGGGAGCAGCTCTATTTCATTTACAAGCACAGTCCGTACTATGAAAAATCAGTAAATATCCTGCCGATATATTTCTCGCGTTAAAATGAAGGACAAGATATTTTTCTAAAGTTTCTTGGTTTTCTTCGGCATTTGAGGTTGAAACCTAGTGATACTTCATGAGAGCCCCCAGATATGCCATTTCCTAACTTTGAAACAGTAATATCATAGCTGTAGCCTATTTTAATCTTATCCGTTGTTACACCGAAGCAAAGAATAAAGGCGTCTCGATTTCTGTACCAAGCTCCGACTGTAAAGTTTCCGTACTTTACATAGGTACCAATGTTTAATTCTTGAAAACCATTTTGATATTGATAAATGATATTTGGCATAATACTCGTTGTACTTGAGTAGCGACCTTTTCTACCTAATGGTATATCAGCTCCAGCGTGCCCCGTAAAACGCATTGGTAGTTTGGATTCGCCTAAAATCATAGATTCGTCAGGTCGATTTAAATGATGCACAGCACCACCGAAATAGAAATTCTTGCCAAATCCAACGAATCCAGCGGAGGCATCAAAGTAACCTCTTCTTCCGTCTCCACGTGGTACATCGCCTGTTTGATAAATAAATCCTCTCCTAGGATCAATCATATCACCGAAAGTAAGTTTATCCCAATCTAAAAATTTCTGAAACCATGCAGCTCTTGCACCAAACATGAGCGAGAATTTACGATTTACTTTTAGGTTGTATGAATATATTGCACCCAACATAGAAGTGGATATTGTACCCTGTCCTTGCTGATCGTGCATGGCTAAAATTCCAATACCTCCTGAAATACTTTTCGCATAAGTGTCGTATGCAGCTGAATAAGTTATATAGTTGCCTGTAAGTTGGGGCCATTCATTTCTGTAATTCATTGCAAACCTGGGGCAACCTGAAGAACCTGCTAGTGCTGGATTCAAGTATATTGGATTAGAAAAAAACTGTGTAAATGTTGGGTCCTGACCTTGAACAATAGATGAAGAAATTGCAAATGCAAATAGGATGATGAGTTTTTTCATAGCTTATAGTGTTATATACCTTCTAGTTTTCTTACTTATTGGAGAATTTATTCGTAATGTCAATTGATGTGTGTAACGGATTTCGTTTAAAATTGGCTGGAAAGCTCGTGTTGACTGAACGATCAGGGCGAATTGATCAATTGAAAGTCCGATTGAACCAGAATATTGATCCCTAGAACCGTAAGATGCCCCTACAAACAATTTATCGATGTCAAATGAGAAACCGCCATAGTAGGACGTGTTTTGTTTGTTCGTGCGTAAATAGACATAAGGGTGAAAGCTCACCTTTTCATTTCTAGACAAGTATTGGGTTCCGGCAATAGCTGAGTAAGTGGTAGAAATACGATTCTCGTTATTTTGAACGTTTTGATAAAGGTTTTCAATATGATTTAGAATATTTTCTGCTTGGAACCCTAAGTAAAAGATTTTGGTGTTAAGTGTAAATCCTGCGTCTATATCTCTGTACCATAATTTTCGACCAATTTTTTGCGTGCTATCAAAAGAAAATATCTGAGGACTATTTTGGTCATAGAAAGATATTGAATTGTTATTGATTTGGTTTGAATTCAGTAGTTTATTACCTATTTTAAGTTTGGCAGCTGGTTCTATTGAAATATTCCGAGACAATGCGATTTTTGGAGAAAAAACTAAAGCGGCGTTCCAATCTTGTATTGAACCATTCGCGTAGGTGTCATAATTTAGTTGAGCTCCAAAGCCAGAACGAATAGACCGAAGGTAGGTGTCGAATGAAAATTCTTGTGAAAGCTTTTCGTTTGATGAGCTTAACCAACGAGCTCTCGAGGTTGATATAAACCTAGATTGTGAAACTGAACCTGTCGTACTTAGATTAACATTATTGGAGGCAACTCCTGGGATAAGATAGAAGTGATCTTTATAATTACTAAAGGCGATGCTTTTCGAAAAGACTCTATCAATTTTATTGAATAATGTTTTTGCTTTTAAACGTAAACCACTTAAGGAATAATTCCTTTTTTGGTTTTTAGTATGTTCCGTAAAATTTATTTCTTGCAACACATCATTTTGAAGAAGGGGTTCCGTAAGTTGAAGAGGTAATCGTTGCAGTGCCAAATCTACAGTCTTAGATTTGAATTCTAAGACATTTTTACCGTTAAAGTCATTGTTTTTAGAATTTAAATTGATTGTTTGAGACAGAGCTGCTATGTTATTGTTGTTTAACACCGCTGAAGCGCTTGATTTGGAAAATGTTCTCGGTGTATTTGTAGTAACCGTAGAGGTGCTTGAAAACTCTTTTGACGATATTTTTTTATTTTTAATAAATTGTAAATGAGATGTTTGTTTTGATTTATTTGAATTATCAGTGTATGTATTTAAATCATATGATTTCGATATTAATAAAATAATTAAAGCTCCTGTAAAGCTTATAGAATAATATGAAAACCGTGATGTTTTTTTCTTCTTTAATTCAATATTTTCTACAAAATCAGACGACATTGTGGCTTTTGACATATTCCACATGTCTAGATCAACTTCAAGTTCAGGATGGTTAAGAATGTACTGTTCGAGCAATTCTTTTTGGTAAGTACTGAGGTTGCCCTCAGTGTAATCAAAAAGCCATAAGTCTATATTCTCAAAATTAGGCGAAGTCATGCTGGTTTGTTCAATCCGATTAACTGTTTTTTAATTTTCATCCTTGCACGGAAGAGGTATACCTTAACTTGAGATGCGGACAAATCTAAAATAAGCCCAATATCTTTGTAGGTATAACCTTCAATATCTCTCAATAGAATGATACTTTTTTGAGTTGGAGGTAAAATACTTACCATGCGGTCCACGATTTGCATTGATTCAAATGAAGAATCAAAGGGTGTTGCAGCGTTAGGTAATTCTTGGTTCGACATGTAGCTTGTACGAGATTTTTTTGCAATGAAATTAACCATCGCATTGTGCGTGCATCTATAAAGCCAAGGTTTTACAGTTTCCAAATCAATTGTTTTTCTATTCAGCCACATCTTTTCAAAAACATCTTGAATAATGTCCTTTGCGTCTTCTTGATTTCTCAAAAAATGAAAGGCGTATCGATAAAGTTGAGCACTAAGCTCATCAATAACGACATTATATTCATGCTTTTTCAAATAAGTGCATTTACAGTTAATACAAATTGAAACAACGAAAAGTTACAGGGTGTAACTATCCTAACAAATATAATGAAACTTATTTAGGTTCTAAAACCCAAAATTATCGAATCCTTCTTTAGAAAGTTTCTTATAATTTTCCTCGTTAAACTCAAAGAGTTGAGAAGGTTTGTGAGGTACGCCAATCTGTTTTTCATCTAGATTAGTAAGGATGTTTAAGTTTAAAATTTTTCTTCTAAAATTTCTTTTGTCCAGCTCTTTATCCAAAATACACTCATATAGCTTATGTAATTGACTTAATGTGAATTTTTCAGGCAAAAGGTTAAAACCAATCGGTTGAATTTTAATTTTTCTCCTTAGTTGTTCCAAGCCAGCTTGAAGGATGTCATAATGATCAAAAGCTAAATCAAATACTTCTTTAACCGGAGCCCAACCTGCACTTTTAGCGAATGAACTTGCCTTAGGATTAAAATTCGGCATACGCACCAAAGAATAGTATGCAACAGTTATTACACGTGCTTCCGGTTGCGCTCGGATTGCTTCAAGCCATTCTCTATCCGAATCTTTTTTTCCAATCCTATTTGGATCTCCAAAAGCACCAATCTGCTCTAAATATATATTTTCAATGCTTGTCAATTCTCTAAGGACTCTTATTGCAGCTTCATCAAGATTTTCTGTATCAAATATGAGGTCTCCTGGAACAGCCATTCTGGCTTGACTGAAGGCTTCGGTACTACCGCTATCAATAAGAAGTACGTATAATTGGTCTAAATCAAAGCCAAAAATAACACAGTCTACAGAAACGTTTGGATTGAGCTCTTTTTTATTCTTTTTCGATTGTAAATTCACGACTTAATATTAATTGTATTATATTTGATAGTGTTCAAAAGACACATAGCTATAAAAAACAATTTTAACATATGATTTTTATCATTGAAAGCGGTTCAACTAAAAGCGACTGGGTCTTGGTTGACAAATCTAAACAAACTTTTTACAAAACCATTGGCTTTAATCCATATTTTCATTCTTCAGATGTTGTAGCCACTGAGGTTCGAAAAAACAAGTCAATTATGTCTCATGTACCTGATGTTTCGAAAATTTTTTTTTACGGGGCAGGTTGTTCAAGTGAAAAATTAAATGAAGAAATAGAGCGGGGTTTGCAGATGGTTTTTCCTGATGCTGAAATCGTTGTTGATCATGATCTTTTAGCATGTGCTTATGCTACTTATGATGGTGAGCCAGGGATTTCATGTATTATAGGAACAGGTTCAAACTCTTGTTTTTTTGATGGAGCAGATTTATCAGAAGAAGTTCCTGCTCTCGGTTATGTTTTAGGTGACGAAGGGAGTGGGAGTTATTTTGGAAAGTTCTTACTTTCTAGTTTCTTATATCATAGATTGCCCAAAGATATTTTAGAAGATTTTGAAGCTTCTTATCAAATGACTCATGCTGAAATAGTCACAAACGTATACAAAAGTGACAGTGCTAATGTTTTTATTGCGTCTTTTATGCCTTTCATAGTTAAGCATAAAAATCATGAGTTTTTTAAACAGATTTTGATTGATGGTTTAAAGAAATTCATGGAAGTTCATGTGTGCTGCTATGAACATTATTTAAACACCCCGGTTCATTTTGTTGGATCTTTGTCGGCGCTTCTTGAGAATCATTTAAAAGTAGCAGCAAATGATTTAGGGATTGAGATAAAGTCAATTATAGCAAAACCAGTTGATAATCTTGTGAATTATCATTTGAAATACATCCTTAAAAATCAGTTGGTTTAGGGTTTTTTGAATCCTGAACATTCAATAAATACCTCATATCCCATTCTAGGTTCTATAGATTGATGGCAAGGTTTGATTTGTACTTTTTCAAAGTGCATTTCAAATAGGTCTTTATATTCAGCTTCATTACCACCATAAGGCGGACCCCCTTCGAATAACCGATTAAACAATACGCCTTTTAGTATACCTTTTTTATTGAGTAATTCAGAACATTTGCGTGCGTAATCATTTCTTTGTTTAGGTTGGATTGCACAGAAAAATGTTTGTTCTATAATCACATCATAACTGGCCTGATGATCAAAGAAATCTCCATGTATAATCTGGTTTTCAGGAAATTCCTTGTTGTATTTTTTAAAGTTTAAAAGAGGTTCAATAGCGATATCAATAATATGTACGTTTCTGAATCCTTTGTTAAAGAGAAATGCTGCCTCATATGCGTTGCCGCATCCTGGGATTAAAATTTTGTCTTCTTTATTTAGAGATTGAAAAATAGAAACAAGTGGTTTTGATACCTCGCCAAGATCCCATCCTATTTGATTTCGTTGATAACGCTTACTCCAATACGAATCTTTCATTATTATTAAATAATTTCTAGGCTCTTTTCAATGGCGTCATATATTTTTTGCAATTCATTTTTATTGATCGTAAACGGAGCTAATATATAAACTGTATTGCCGAGGGGTCTGAGGTAAACACCGCAAGACATGAAAAAATCAAATAATTTGTAACGCAAATCCCCATAACGGTCTGATTTAACGTTGTAATCAATCGCATAAATAATACCTTGTTGTCTTGTAGATTTTACTTTTGGATGATTTTTAATTTTGTCATTAAAGTGCTCGTGTGATTTTTGAACCATTTTAATGTTCTTCTGTATGGATTCTGACTGAAGCAGTTCAAGGCTAGCAAGGGCTGCAGTACATGACGTTGGATTGGCAGAATAGGTGTGACCATGAAAAAAACCATGCTCCATTTTTGAGCTTAGAAAAGCATCATAAATAGCATTACTACAACTTGTTATCGCCATAGGGACAAGTCCTCCAGTTAGTGATTTTGAAAGACATATTATATCTGGTAAGGTTTGCATGAATTCAGAAGCGAAATTCTTACCTGTTTTTCCAAAACCAACCTCGCCAAGATCCCATCCTATTTGATTTCGTTGATAACGCTTACTCCAATACGAATCTTTCATTATTATTAAATAATTTCTAGGCTCTTTTCAATGGCGTCATATATTTTTTGCAATTCATTTTTATTGATCGTAAACGGAGCTAATATATAAACTGTATTGCCGAGGGGTCTGAGGTAAACACCGCAAGACATGAAAAAATCAAATAATTTGTAACGCAAATCCCCATAACGGTCTGATTTAACGTTGTAATCAATCGCATAAATAATACCTTGTTGTCTTGTAGATTTTACTTTTGGATGATTTTTAATTTTGTCATTAAAGTGCTCGTGTGATTTTTGAACCATTTTAATGTTCTTCTGTATGGATTCTGACTGAAGCAGTTCAAGGCTAGCAAGGGCTGCAGTACATGACGTTGGATTGGCAGAATAGGTGTGACCATGAAAAAAACCATGCTCCATTTTTGAGCTTAGAAAAGCATCATAAATAGCATTACTACAACTTGTTATCGCCATAGGGACAAGTCCTCCAGTTAGTGATTTTGAAAGACATATTATATCTGGTAAGGTTTGCATGAATTCAGAAGCGAAATTCTTACCTGTTTTTCCAAAACCAGTCATCACTTCATCTGCAATTGATATTATGTTCAAAGCTTTGACCGTTTTTAGAATCTCATCCAAGGCAACTGCTGAATGCATTTTCATTGCAGCTGCACCTTGCACAAGTGGTTCATATACAAATGCGGCAATGTCATCTTTTTTTGCCATTTGTTGAATGAGGGCTATACTTTTTAAATAATTATTTTTGTCGGGCGCGGGTATTCTAACGACTTCAAGGAAATAATCTGAAAAAGGCCCATTATAAATAGATAAATCAGAAACGGACATGGCGCCAAAAGTATCTCCGTGAAATCCATCTTCTAAAGCTATTATTTTATGTTTTTTGACTCCTTTATTATGATGGAATTGGAGTGCCATTTTTATTGCGATATCAATTGAAGTTGATCCATTGTCAGAAAAGAATAGTTTGTTTTGATTGTTAGGTAATATCTCAATGAGACTTTTTGCCAAGTTAATTGCAGGTTTGTGTGTGAATCCAGTAAAAACGACATGGTCCAATTCTGACATTTGTGACGCGACCTTTTTGGTTATTGAAGGGTTGCAATGACCATACATACAAGTATACCAAGATGCAATACCATCAATATATTCATTATCATGGTCGTCGTACAGAATGACCCCTTTAGCTTTTTTAATTAAAAGATGTTCTGGATAAAGCTGATGCTGTGTAAGCGGGTGCCAAATAAAGTTTTTATCGTCTTCAAGACTCATTTGCGTGCTGACTATTTAATCTAACTTATCAACAAAGTTAAGTATAGTATTCTTATCAAGTTTATCAAAAATTGGAATTCGGAAAAGCAGCGGAAGTTGGGTCTGTTTTGAAATGATATCCCAGGTATGAGGAAGTTCTTCTCCTACGAAAACCAATCCAGCGATATTAACGCCCTCTCTCCTAAGGTGTGCTATAGTTAAAAGTGTATGGTTTATATTTCCGAGGTATTCTTTGACGACAACAACAACTTGAGCGTTTAGTTTTATAATTAAATCGCAGATTGTTTCATTCTCATAATTCAATGGAACCAGCAGGCCTCCTGCGCCTTCAACGATTAATGGGTTTTTAGATATCGGGAAGATTAATTTCAGCTACCTCAATATTTGTCCCCTCTAATTTTGCCGCTGCATGAGGAGATAAAGGAGCGGTAAATCTAAAAGCTTCATTGAAAATCTCGAATGATTCATGGCTCACCAGGTTTTTCAAGATTTTCGAATCTCCTCCATCGGGGTCCCCGGACTGAATTGGTTTCCAATAGTTACCCTTTGTCCACTCGCATATGATAGCAGATACTATGGTTTTACCAACATCTGTTCCTATGCCAGTTATAAATATTGGGGCACTTAGGTCTAGACCATCCTTTTTTTTCATAAACCAATTAATTCGTGCTATACGTATACATAATAGGAGCCTCAATTTTAGCGAATTGAAGTTTGATAATACTTCCTAACTCTTTTGTGTAGGCCAATTCACTTAAATCAATTCTTAATTCTTGCTCAATATATTCACGACAGCTATCTCCGTTACTAATATGAACTAGTTCAACGCGTCTAATCGGCGGAAGAGATTTCGATATCATGGGGTTGCCAATAACTTTAAATTCATGCTTAGAACAACCTCCAGAATATCCAATTTTCATTGATAAAATATTACCATCTAATTTTGATTTTATGATTTGCACACCGTTATTCTGGCTAAATTCATTTCTTCCAATTTCTGCCTTTATTTCCATAATCTCATGTGTTCTTTCTATAATCTCACCTTCTGGTTGGTTCTGTTCTGTTTTTGTTTTTTCCAAAGCTTGGGGTGCATCTTTAACCGTTTTACAAGATGTGCATACGATAAGTGATAGTATTAAAAGATATTTCATAATGACGTATTTAATTTTCTATATCCAAATATAATACCAAAGTATGATTAATTTTTATCTCGATGTGGAATAAATACATAGGTCATTGCTGTTCTCCAGCCTCCAATATGAAGTATTGTCTCAGCATCTCTTTCCTCAAGACTCGTTAAGGTACGTAGGTCAATTATTTTAGTGTCCTTTGTTAAATCGCAATTCTCATTATCTTCAATATCAATGATTAGTCTAGCTTCTCGATGCGCATTTCCAGAATCATCAAAATAAAGCTGTGTTCCAGTGAATTTAAAATTGTCTTTTGCCGAACAGGTACTCCGGTATTCGATTTGAAGATATAATAGGTTTGCATCAATATAGGCATCAATAATTCTGAATGTTTTAGATTCTGGAAAGTTTGTTTTTATGGAAGCTTTTATATGAATTTCCTCCATGCCATTGCCAAAGAAGTAGGGATCAATGACAGTTGTTTTTGAGCAGGAGAATACCAGTGCACTCAGGGATATCAGAAAAGTAATTGTACTGTTCATCGTTTGGTTAACGAAAGTACCTTATTTTTGCCAACAAATGAAGGCAAGAACACTTAAGAAAAACAAGGTCAACGTTGTTACTCTCGGATGCTCAAAAAATATTTTTGATTCTGAGGTGATGATGGCTCAATTAAAGGCGAATAAATTTGACGTAGCACATGAGGCTCAAGAGGATGATTCTGAAATTGTGATTATTAATACATGCGGTTTTATTGATAATGCTAAACAAGAGTCAATCGATACCATTTTGAGATATGCAGATGCTAAAAAGGACGGTGCAGTAGATCGCGTATATGTTACTGGATGTTTATCTGAAAGGTATAAAGACGATTTGAAGCAAGAGATTCCAGAGGTGGACGGTTATTTCGGTACCCGTGAGCTTCCTCGTTTATTAAAGACTTTGAAGGCAGATTAT
This sequence comes from uncultured Flavobacteriales bacterium, assembly GCA_943789205.1. Lineage (GTDB taxonomy): Bacteria > Bacteroidota > Bacteroidia > Flavobacteriales_D > Crocinitomicaceae > UBA952. The sequence continues at coordinate 241,342 of CALSTG010000002.1, read as the reverse complement.
AAGCATGAACTTGTTGGCGAGCGTTTATTGACCACGCCGAATCATTTTGCTTATTTTAAGATTGCAGAGGGTTGTGATCGTCCTTGTTCATTTTGTGCCATACCTCTCATGAGAGGAAAACATTTGTCTACACCAATTGATGATTTAGTGCAACAAGCAAAAAAACTTGCATCTGGTGGTGTTAAGGAACTGATGCTGATTGCACAAGACCTCACATATTATGGATTAGATTTATATAAAAAAAGAGCGCTAGCAGACTTACTTTTGCGTTTGGTTGAAGTGGAAGGGATAGAATGGATAAGATTGCATTATGCCTTTCCCTCAGGCTTTCCTATGGACGTGCTTGATGTAATGAGAGACAATCCGAAAATATGTAACTACCTTGATATGCCATTGCAGCACGGTTCAACTAAGATTCTTAAGGCCATGAGGCGAGGGATTACCCGTGAAAAAACGGAGGAGCTTATTGCTAAGATAAGAGCTACAGTTCCTGGAATTGCAATACGAACTACTCTTATCGCAGGGTATCCTGGCGAAACCGATGCGGATTTTGATGAAATGTATGATTGGGTTCAGCGTTCTAGATTCGATAGATTGGGAATTTTCACATACTCTCATGAAGAAAACACACATGCCTTTAATTTTGAGGATGACGTTCCTGATATTCTTAAAAAAGAACGTGCAGATTTAATTATGGATTTACAGTCTGGTATTAGTCATGATTTGAATCAAAAAAGAGTAGGGCAAGAGCTAAAAGTTTTATTTGATAGGACAGAGGGTGGATATTTTATTGGAAGAACAGAATACGATTCACCTGAAGTAGATAATGAAGTGTTGGTTTCGACCAAAGATGAATACATTAGGCTAGGTGATTTTACTAAAGTAATTATTGAAAAAGCAGACCACTACGATCTATACGGAAGTGCTCTACCAATGAAACATTAAGGTTCGTTTTCCGCATGATTTCCTCACCAAAAAACCGAGTGAAACATTAAGCTCTAAGCATAATTGGAAGTCAAATGCTTGAAAAGGTTTATTTGACAGGTTCTCGTAATTATGATAAGGATATTGGTTATCCATAGCTTGTTTACTTCTAAGATCACCGAGGTCATAAAGAATTCTTAAACCAGAAACGATCGTCACTCTTTCATTGCCTAGAATATATCCTCCAAAACCAATTGCAGCACGCATCATTTGTGCTTTAAAAAAAATATTATCGTTCAAGGAAGGGGTTGAAGCATCACGGAAATATTGAGTTTGTAAAAAACCAAACTCAGGACCAATCTCTATATAGGAACCTTCTTTGGTATGTCTGTACATAGGTAAAATCCTAATCGAATTGTAACCAAATGTGAGTAGTTGATTTCCCGATATATTTGGCAGGTTTTTTTGGTTAAGTTGAAAATTCCGACTAGAGATTCCAAAGTCTAGTACAATGGATTCTGTTTCATTAATATTCGCTCCAATTTTAAGGAATGCATTTGATGATATTTTTGGTGCGATGTCTATTTTGGAATCGTTATAGATATCTAAATTACTAATGATTCCGGATCCTAAAGACCCACCTGCAGCAACGTCAAGCCAAAACTGTCCATAGGATGAATTTTGGAAGAAAAGTAAAGAAGTCAGAATGAAAAAAAAGATTTTACCTTTAAACATTATTTAAAAGTACTAAGAATAGATTTTTTAGGAGTTAAAACCGCCAAATTCGGAAAATAATTTGTTTTAAATTTATTAACTTCGTCAAAAGTTGTAAGGATGAAAGTTTATCTCGATAATGCCGCGACAACCTCTGTCGCACCTGAGGTTTTTGAAGCTATGGTTCCGATATTAAAGAATGATTTTGGCAATCCTTCTAGTACACATTTTTTTGGTAGAGGTTCAAAGGCCATCATAGAGAAATCTCGTCGAAATATAGCACATTATCTGAATTGTAAACCCGCTGAAATAATTTTTACTTCAGGAGGTACTGAAGCAGATAATATGGCAATGTTTACCTCTGTTTCAGAATTAGGTGTTACTCGAATTGTAACGAGTGCTATTGAACATCATGCAGTAGGACATACAGCAACGAATATTCAAGACAAATTTGCTATCGAGCTTGTTTTGGTTGATGTTGACCATAAAGGGAATATTGATTTGAATCATTTAGAACATATTTTAAGTGATTCATCTAAAAAGACTTTAGTTACTTTAATGCATGCCAATAATGAGATTGGTACATTGCTTCCCATTCAGGAGGTATCAAAACAATGCAGGAAGTATGGTGCCTTTTTTCACTCAGATACGGTACAAACCATGGGGCACTATGCATTTGATCTTAAGGCTTTAGATATAGATTTTTTGACCTGTGCGGCCCATAAATTCCATGGTCCAAAAGGTATTGGTTTTCTCTACGTAAACAATCGTGTAAAGACTTCTGCCTTTATTCATGGTGGTGCCCAAGAACGCGGTTTGAGAGGGGGTACAGAAAATATTCATGGTATTGTTGGTTTGTCCAAAGCATTCGATTTAGCATATGGTGATCTTGAGGAGCATCAGCAGCAAGTTTTTGAGTTGAAACAGTATATGATTGATGCATTTAAGCGTAGGATTCCTAATGTGAAGTTTCATGGAGAGACTTCACTGGAAAAGTCACTTTATACAGTGCTTAATGTTGATTTTCCTGAAACAGAAAAGGCGAGCATGCTTTTGTTTACATTGGATCTTAAAGGAATTGCTGCAAGTGGAGGCAGTGCTTGTTCGTCAGGATCAACTAAAGGTTCTCACGTTTTAGAGGGTATAGGCGCAAACGCTAAGAGGCCAAATACACGTTTTTCATTTTCAAGATATACAACTCGTGAAGAAATTGATTACGCCGTTCATGAGGTAGCTTCAATCTTTAAGAACAATATCGTTTAATTTTGACCACACCTTCGTCTTTAAAAATATTGACATTATGCTCATGGTATCCGAACGATACCAATCCTACTTTGGGTAATTTTGTTCAGAAACATGCAGATACGATCGCTATTAATAATCAGGCGGTTGCACTTTCTGTTTTTCCCTCGTCTCAAGAAAAAGCCATTCGATTGGTTACAAATCAGCGAAATCAATTACAAGAAATCATTGTTTATTATCCAAAAAAGGTACTTGGTTTTGCTCCATACAGGCGCATAGTGAATTTTCTTTCTCACCGGAAGGCCTTTCGATTAGGGTATGCTAAGGTGAAAGCGCTGATAGGCAAGCCCGATATTGTCCACCTTAATATCGTTTATCCTCTCGGGATATGGGCGTTATGGTTAAAGTTAAGACATTCTATCCCATATGTCGTTACCGAGAATTCAAGTGGCTTTCATGTTGATAGCTCACATGCTTATCCAAAACCCATTATGAAGCTATGCGCTGTAATACTTAAAAATGCTTCTGTTCTCATGCCCGTTAGTCGTAATCTCAAAGGTAGTTTGGAGAAATTATCGGGTAAAAAGCGATTTGAAATTATCTGCAACGTTGTTGATGAAAAACTTTTCAAAGCATCTGAATCGATTGAAGAAAAACCATCTCGATTGATTCACATTTCCACTGGGGTAGATAGTATTAAGAACTTAACAGGAATGATTAAGGTGATACACGGTCTTTCAGCAAAAGGTTTTACAATACATTTGGACATTGTATCTGACGGTGACATTGAGTATGCCAAAGTTTTACATGATCATTTAGGTGGTGGAGACATAATCTCTTTCCATGCAACAAAAACTACCATTGAAATAGCAGATATGATTGGTTCTAGTCATGGTCTTTTAATGTTTAGTAATTATGAGAATTTCCCATGCGTAATAGCCGAGTCTATGATGTCTGGCAAACCAATTATCTCATCAAATGTTAACGGTATCCCAGAACATGTTCTCCCTGAGTTTGGTGCTCTTGTAAACCCAAGAGACGAGGATGCTTTGTCTAAAAATATTGAAGATTTTTTGAAGGGGGAGCTTAATTTTGATGCAAAAGAAATTCGTGCATATGCACTAGAACATTTCGGTTATCAATCCGTAGGACATAAATTCCTGAAAGTTTATGAATCTATACTTTGATATATATTTTATTTGAAAGTAAAATTACGTTGTATCAAATAACTTATCACAACAACTATACATGTTGAAAGTACATTTGCAATTGACGGATAAAAGTAAAAAAGTTCAACCAAGGTTTTGAGTAGAAGCCAATTCGCTGTACTTGTGATTACAGCACTTAAGCCATATCTAAAAAGCTGAATACGCCCTTTAAGTTCACTTTGCACAAATACGACATATTTCATAAGTAAGAAGCCTACACAAAAAGAAATGATAAAGCAAGTAAAAGCACTAAGCGTATATGATGTAAAAACAAAATCTATATGGCTTACATACCAAAGTTTTTGTTGAAAAACGAATTGATAAAACAAAAAGAAGAGTACCCAACTCAAAACGAGATTGGCAGCACCACAGGCCGCATAATAGTAAGTAGTCTTGTCGAATATTTTTGAGACAATAGGGTAGAAAATGTCCAAAAAACGCCTAATTAGCTCGCTCATTTAATAATCTAATTCAATTTCAAAACTAGTATGTCGTCGTACATTGAAGACTGTTTCATTGTCAAAAATAAGGTATTGACCTTTTATTCCCGTTAGAATGCCTTCAAAAAAGGCTTGTTTTAGTAAATTTAATGACTGAATTTTCTCAGGGTAATCCTTTGAAGGGAATTTTAGTGTCAGAATAGAATCGTCTTCTGTAAAATATTGCTGAAGGTCCGTAGGAAGCATATCACAACATGACCATTTTTCTTCTTCGAGATCAATACTGTCATTAATTATATTTTTTAGCATTGAGCGCCAATTCGTTTTATCCGAGTAAACAGCTTTTAGAGCAACCTCTATTACTCCAGCAAGATATCGGTTCGGAGTTCTTGCTATAATAATCGTTTGGTGTGCGCCTTGATCAATCCATCTTGTAGGTACCTGTGTTTCTCTTGTTACGCCAACTTTTACTTTGTCCGTAGCGGCTAAGTAAACAATATGAGGTTGATTGTGATTTTTTTCTTCATATTCGATATCTCTGCCCTTACCAAGGTGTGCCTCACAAAGCTCAGGTTTCAAAATGCAAGGACTCGCCTCAGGTGCCGAAATAAAACAATTGTAACAAAAACCTTCACCAAAAGATTTTTTTGTCCTCTTATCGCATTTCCGACAGCTAATAATACCATTCCATTGAAGACTTATTTTTTTATTCAATAGTCCATTCATAGAAATCGAAGTATCTGGAGTCTTTAGTATGTATTCTATAGGCTCCTGAAGCTTTGTTTTCATTTTGGAGAGGGTAATTTTCATTCAGGCAAAATTTCCATTTTTTCTGCAAAGTGCATACAGTAATCACGAAGGTCCTCACAAATTAAATGCTCACCCGTTGCTTTTTCAAAAGTATCTGCCATGGAAAGTAAGGATTGATGAAAGAACTGTTTCATTTCTTCAATAGACATGTCCTTTGTCCACAAGTCAATTTTCATTGTATTTTTTTCTTTGGGGTCCCACATTGAAAGGAGGAAAGCAGCGGCTTGCTCATTATTAACTTTACCATCCTCGGCACTCCAATTGATTTTTGTAGGTAGGTTATTCTCATTCAATCCGACAGAGATTTTAATTTCAGATGTTTTCATATTTTCGATTAGGGTTGATATGATTTGAGTATCGTGTTGTATTTTAAATTTGGTAGCTCACCAAGAGTAATATTTTCATTGTGTACATAGTTTCTAACAATTTGATATCCTAAAAATTGACCCATTCTATCCGGGCTCTCATCGGGCAGACCAATAGTATAAGGTCCATTGTTTAAGAGGTAGGCTCTATTTTTTTCGTTGCTATCAAATAAGAGGTTTTCATCCATGAGGTATTTATAGAACTTCTTTTCATTTTTTACAGCCCAATCATATTGTTCCTTTGACCATCTTAAGACCTCGTCGGGGCTGATGTCTTTGTTGTCAATACGGAGGCACATTTCAGTGATTAAATGAATTTTGCCCCAGCGGATCATTTCGGCAATGTGATATCCTGACGTTTCTTTGATAAGATAAGTTGAGATCCATGCCGATAATACATCTCTATCCATAAACCTTTCGTTCATGCCGTTTTTAATCCACTCAGGAAAATCTTTTGGACTTAATGTTTCCGTTATGATTGGGTGGTTACCACCAATGTAGCGCTCAAGACCAACAACTATGGAGTTGTCGTAGCAAGACGCGTTAAAGCTGAAGTTTGAATTGGCAAATACAATTTCTTTCGGAATCTCAAGTGCTTCAAAAGTATTGTTCAGCCTGTTAAATCCACGATGAATTCTAAGTTGATGCGCTTCTAGTTTCTTAGCCCTTTTGGATAGCTCTTCTTCAATTTTTATAACATATTCCTGTTCTCCGAATTTCCTGAGGCCAACACTAAGTATTGAGTCATTATTTAACGAAATTCCATAGCTGTATTCTAGGAGTTCTGGGGTTATTTTTGGGTAGTTCTTATTTATAGTCGCAAGACTGGGATTGGTTTCAATCAGTTTTTTAACCGTTATGAATTCAAATTTTATATTTGTATGATTTTCTTGGGCATCCAGTGGTGAATTTGAGTATTTACCCATGCTTAAATACACAAAAGCCGCGACTATAATCAAAATTAAACTCAGATAAATTATCTTTTTTTTCATGTGGAGCGTCACGATATTGTTTATTTTTGTTCAAAAGTAACCAATACTCATTTATCATTACTTCCTATTATGAAAAACATTTTTAAAAGCCTTTTATTCTTTTTCTTTATACTGCCTTCTTTAAGTATTGCCCAAAGTGCTGCAGATAAGAAAATTCAAGCAGGGTTAACCTTTAATGCAGGTGCGAATTGGTTATCTCCAAGTTCAAATAAAATAGAAGCAAATGGAGGAGGTTCTCTGTTAAGTATTGGATTGAATGTTCACTCTGCTTTAAAGTCTTCTCAAAACTTAGCGATTGCAACTGGTCTAGAGTTTGATTTTGGTAAAAATGTGTACAGTCCCAAATACTTCAGGGTATACTTTTGTTGACTATTTGCAAGACGATGTTGTTTTGACAAATGAAGAAGCATCTGCCGCAAGTTCATTTGAAACAATGCAATTGCTTTCAAGAAACGTATCAACAACCAAATTGACGATACCGTTAATGCTTTTATTCAGAACGAATTTCATAGGTGATTTTAGATATTTTGGAAAATTCGGTCTTAGAAATTCATTTTTATTGACCCATAGCATTGCTGATGATGGAATTCAAACGACTTTGGGTATTCCAAATGGTGAAGCAATTTCTACTACTCTGATGAGTTCTCCTGGAGAAATGTTCTTATATAATGGTAGTATAGGATTGACGGCTGGTGCTGAGTGGAACTTTGTCGGATCTACTTGCTTAGTGCTTGAGGCAGGTTATTACTATGGCATAACTCCGTATTTTTTAGATCGCAAGGATGAGAATAAAAGCATGTACAATATTGGAACTGAATTAATTTTCCCTCCAAATAAAGAGTATTTTTCGGCATCTGCGCGTCAAAATCAGCTCATATTCAAGTTATCTATTCTTTTTTAAGTAACTAACCATTGAATAAAGTAAAAGCACACATTGTATCTTGGTTAAATGCGTATTGCGATCATTCAGGAATGTCTGGTTTTATAGTAGGAGTTTCCGGTGGTATTGATTCTGCGGTAACCTCAATGCTTTGTGCAGAGACTGGCAAGAATGTGGTACTTGTCAATATGCCTATTCGTCAAAATTCTCAAGAGTTTGATTTAGCGGAGGCACATATCGCAAATTTGAAAAATAGATATGCCAATATTTCTAGTTACGAACTTAATTTGACTTCTGTTTTTGAATCTTTTGAAAGCACGATGCCTTTTGATATTGGGTCAAATGGCTTATCATTGGCAAATAGTCGCGCCAGGCTGCGAATGATGACTTTATATGCAGTTGGTCAAGCAAATGACTTATTGGTAGCCGGAACCGGGAATAAGGTTGAAGATTTTGGTATCGGATTCTATACTAAATATGGTGACGGGGGGGTTGATTTAAGTCCAATTGCCGATTTGAATAAGACAGAGGTTTTTGCGTTGGCTAAGTTTTTAAATGTTATTGATGGAATTCAAAGTGCTGCGCCTACTGATGGTTTGTGGGGTGATGGTAGAAAAGATGAAGACCAGATAGGTGCGACTTATGCCGAGCTTGAATGGGCAATGGATTTCGTTGGAAATGAGGATGTGTTGGATCAAAGACAAAAAAAGGTTTTAGCCATATACAGAAGATTTCATAGAGCGAACAAGCACAAAATGGAACCTATCCCAGTGTGTAAAATCCCTAATGAGCTAAAGCCATAAATTTTAGGTATAATTATTGTTATTTTTAAGAGTGATGAAAATCCTTTTCTTTATCTTTTATTCACTAGTCTTATCCTCTGTGATAAATGCTCAATCTATAGGTAAGTCTTTTGCACGTTTGGCACAAAAAGATTTGTATTCTGCACACAAAGGGTTTTCAAAAAAAGTAAAGAGGTATCCCGCAGCAGCAGCTGTCGGAATGGCTTCATGTTTCCTTGAGCCTTCCTTTCGTGATATCGACTCCTCTCTAAAGTATTTATTGATTGCTGAAAATAATTGGGAGTCTATACCATCAAAGATGAAGCTTAAATTAAATAAAGTAGGGGTGAGTAAGGTTTCGGTTCTTGAAATGAAGGAAAGATTGGCTACTTTGTTTTATGAGCGCTGTAAAGAAATAAATGATGCTGACTGCTTTGACTTTTTGATGAGCACTCAACCCTGGAACTATCATTTTGAACAAATTAAATATTATCGAGATTCACTTTTATATGTTAGGGCTGTTGAGAATAAATCTAGTGCTGATATCAAATTACTCCTAGAAGTGCATCCTGATTCACCTTTTAAATCAAAATTAGATGCACTTCATGACCAATTTCAACTCAATGCCTATGTAAAAGAGGGTACAGAGGAAGAATGGGAATCTTTTATTGAAGCTCATCCTGAAAACAGGTACTCAGAACCAATACAGGATAGTTTATTTGCTCTTTTTGATAGAAATCGTGATTACGCTTCATTTATTGAAAAATATCCTGAGAATCGAAATGTCAATGTTGCATGGCAAAATCTTTATATGCTAGAAACCAATTATTATCAGCCTAGTTTACTCCCTGAATTTGCAAAAAGTCATCCTGATTTTCCGGACAAAAATAGATTAGATGTAGATTTAAAACTCGCGAACATGAATTTGTATCCATTTCAGGATACCCTCAAAAATGAACAAGATTATGGGTATCGTAATGAAAATGGTGATTGGATAATTCAAAAACGAAATTGGTTTCATGAACCTACATTTTTTAAGCAAGGTATGGCAGTTATGGGGTCAGATGGCTTATATGGTGTGATTGATAAGAGAGGTGTGGTTATTGTTCCATACGAATATGAAGAAGTTACGCTTTTAGATAATGCGTCCATATTGGTGGCTAAAAATGGATTGTATGGTGTTTTAAATAGAGATGGTTCAATACGGCATGCACTGAAGTATTCAGACGTTTTAGAGGTCAATAAAGATTTTTACGCGTTGTATTTAACAGATACCATTGAGATTTTCAATAGCAATTCAAAGACGAATATAGATGTTCAATGCACAGATATGGAAGTCTTTGAGAAAGGTTTCTATAAGCTATGGTATGGTTCTTATGTGGGGTTATTTAAAGATAGCTCCGACTTTAAATTAGCGATGTGTATTCCAACTGTTTATGACGATTTAACACCATATTCAAAGGGAGTTTGTCTTGCTGAATATAAAAACTCATTAAAATTATTAGATTTCAATGGAGCATTGTTAAGGGATCTTATTTATACTGATGTTTCTCCAGTGAAAGAAGGATTTGCTATTGCAACCACTGAAGAAGGAAAAGTAAATTATTTGGATGCGAAGGGTCAAAAAATATTTGATTCGGATTTTGAATATTTTAATGGAGTATCTCATCAGGGGTGTTTTAACAATGGATTTGCAATTGTAAAGAAAGACGGTGCCTACGGTGTCATAGATACCTCTGGAGCGTTTATGGTAGAACCCCAGTATGAGCAATTGATATATTTAGGTGGTCTTTACGGGTATAAGAATGGTGAAGACTGGTCAATATTCTCGATGATATCGGACACTGTTAATTCTGGTGTTTATGAATCATTAGATGCCTTGGGAATGGGAATGGTTCTATTCAAACAGGAAGGTAAGTATGGTGTAATGAATAATCAATTTAAGGTACTATTATCACCCAATCAAAGATCGATTAAAAGGTTTAATGATTACTTTGTTGTACTTCCATGTGGAGATGATTTAAGCTATATATGTGATATTAATGGCAAGGTGACAAGTCAAGCCGGGTATGAAAAAATTCAGCCTGTAGACGAGGGGCATTTATTGCTTTCATTAAAAAATAAGATTAGCTATTTTCGGCTTTCAGATGGTAAATTAATACAGTTTTAAAGCATGAATATTGGTAAAGACAAAACTGAGCATGTTCTTCTCGCGCTTTTAGCATGTTTAGGAGTCTATTTGTTTGTCTTCATGTATCTTCAGATTTCGTCCATACCAGATTATCGTCAAACAAAATCTTTGGATATTTATTCGGAGCTCGCTTCAGATCAAGTTGAATTGACCTCGGATAACATTGAATCCGATTCTTATGAAGGAGGTGCTGTTAAGGCCGTTTCTAGGGATGCCAATGATAAACGTGATCTTAGTTTTGATGAATGGTCTGAGAGTAGTTACGCAGGCGACCCCGAGGAAAATGCAAAAGAAATAGAAAGACAGCTATTTGAAAGTACAGGAGAGCAAGAAAAACGAGATGCGCTTCAAGAATCACATAATGCTAAATTAGAGGAGGCCAAAAAAAACAAGCAAGGGGATAAGAATGTCAATAAGATTTCTGAGAATCAGTTTTCAGGAAATGTCATGGTAGAATTTGATTTATCTGGAAGGACCGCATATAAAAACGACAATTGGCATGTTAGAAATCCAGGTTATACCTGTGGGAATAACTCCAACGGATTGGTTGTGGTTCAAATCAAGGTAAATCGAAATGGTGATGTTGTGTATGCTCAGGTCAACGCAGCGGCCTCAAAAGGTGCAACAGCTTGTATGCTCGAGAAGGCGGTGCTTTATGCCAAGAAGTCTCGGTTTAATTATGTATCAGCAGCTTCACAATCACAATCTGGTATAATAAAATATCGCTTTATTCCTCAATAAGATTATATTCTAATCATTTAAAATGCTTAGTTATTAATTATTTTTATCTTTACAAAAAAGTCAAACAATGATTGGTGATAATATTAAGCTTTTAAGAAATAAGTTCTCAAAGTCTCAAGATGAAATCTCGAAGGAATTAGGTTTGAATCGTTCAACATATAGTGGCTATGAGAACGCGGTAGCCCAGCCTAGTTTGGATATTATTACAAAAATTTGTGACTATTACAATATTTCAATAGATGTTCTTCTTCGAAATGATTTGTCAAAGTATTCTGATAAACAATGGAAAGAGGTTGAACATTCATGGAAAACAACTGCTAAAGGTTCAGGATTGCGTATTTTGAGTGCTCAGGTGTCCGAAAATAATGAAGAGCTTATCGAAATGATTCCAGCAAAGGCAAAAGCAGGATATGCACTAGGTTATTCAGATCCGGAATTTATCAAGGAGTTACCTACTATCAGATTGCCATTTTTATCAAAGAATAGAAAGCACCGTACTTTTCCAATTTCGGGAGATTCTATGCCGCCAGTTTCAGATGGGTCCTTTGTTGTCGCTGAGTTTATAGAGGATTGGACTTCCATAAATTCAGGTACACCATGCATTGTGGTTACAAATAACGATGGTATCGTTTTTAAAATACTGGATAACCATTTAGGAACCGACAAGACCTTTGTTTTATCATCTACAAATGCGTTTTACGAACCTTATAATGTTGGATTAAAGGATGTTTTAGAAATATGGAGATTTCGCTGTTACATATCTATGGAACTCCCTTCTATACAATTGGATGAAGGTCAAATTGCAGATTCATTACAAGCAATCCGGAAAAGCTTATTTAGAATAGAGAACAAAAGTTAGAAATCTGTTCTTCAATTACCTTCTGATTCCTTATCTTTGCTCAAATTTTTTTTATGATTGATATTACGTTGCCTGATGGTACAATAAAGCAAGTTGATAAAAATTCAACAGCAATGGACCTTGCCCTTTCCATTTCAGAGGGTCTTGCACGTAATGTTTTAGCAGCAGAAGTAAACGGGACGGTAGTGGATGCGTCTCTTCCTATCACTGAATCTGCATCATTAAAATTATTAACTTGGAGAGATGATGAAGGAAAGTCAACGTTGTGGCATTCTTCTGCTCACTTAATGGCGGAAGCAATTCAATTTTATTATCCTGAGGCGAAATTTGCAATTGGTCCTCCAATCACTAAAGGTTTTTATTACGACATAGATTTTATGGGTGCGTCATTTTCAGAAAATGATCTTCAAAAAATTGAGTCAAAAATGAAGGAGTTGGCAAAAGCAAAAAACGAATACCTGCGAAAAGAAATTTCAAAGCAAGATGCGGTGGCGTATTTCAATACAAAGGCAGATCCTTATAAATTGGAGCTTTTGGAAGGTCTTGAGGATGGTGGGATTACTTTTTATACACAAGGGAATTTTACTGACTTATGCCGTGGGCCTCACATTCCGCATACAGGTTTCATTAAAGCTGTTAAACTTACTGCCGTGGCTGGAGCTTATTGGAGAGGGGATGAGAAGAACAAACAGTTAACTCGGATTTATGGAATAACTTTTCCAAAACAAGGTGAGCTTACTCAACATATGGAAATGCTTGAGGAAGCTAAGAAAAGAGACCATAGAAAACTTGGTAAAGAGTTGGGTTTGTTTACTTTTTCTCAAAAAGTTGGTCAAGGATTGCCTTTATGGCTTCCAAATGGTACTGCACTGAGAGAGCGTTTGGAAAATTTCCTTAAAAGAGCACAAAAAAAGGCGGGTTATGAGCAAGTTATAACACCACACATTGGAAATAAAGAATTATACGTTTGTTCTGGTCATTACGATAAATATGGAGAGGATTCTTTTCAACCGATAAGGACACCAGATCCAAATGAGGAATTTTATTTAAAACCAATGAACTGTCCACACCATTGTGAGATTTTTAAATCAAGTCCAAGATCCTATAAAGATCTTCCTGTTCGATTTGCAGAATTTGGTACAGTGTATCGTTATGAGCAATCTGGCGAATTACATGGTCTTACTCGAGTTAGAGGCTTTACGCAAGATGACGCACATATTTTTTGTTCGCAGGATCAAGTGAAACAAGAATTCAAAAATGTTATAGACATTGTACTGTATGTCCTAAAAACGTTGGATTTTAAAGATTTTAAAGCTCAGATCTCTTTGCGTGATCCCGAGAATAAGGCAAAATATATCGGTTCCGATGAAAATTGGGAAAAAGCAGAGCAAGCGATAATGGAGGCGGCCTCAGAAAAAGAGTTGAATACAGTTGTCGAATATGGTGAAGCAGCCTTTTACGGTCCTAAGCTTGACTTTATGGTAAAAGACGCAATTGGTCGTGAATGGCAATTGGGAACGATTCAGGTAGACTATAATCTTCCAGAACGATTTGAACTTGAATATGTGGGTAGCGATAATTTAAAGCATCGTCCGGTTATGATACATCGAGCGCCGTTTGGTTCTATGGAGAGATTTGTAGCAGTGCTCATTGAGCATTGCGGAGGTGATTTTCCTTTATGGCTTTCTACGAATCAATTTGTTATTCTTCCAATATCTGAGAAATTTAATGAGTATGCCCAAAAAGTTTCAGATGTGCTAAATAATTACGATATTCGCGGTCTTATTGACGACCGAAATGAAAAAATAGGTAAGAAAATAAGAGATGCAGAATTGGCAAAAAGACCATTCATGCTTGTCATAGGTGAAAAAGAATTTGAGGCAGAGACTGTCGCTGTTCGTCAACGAGGACAAGGAGATCAAGGATCTATGAGTGTTAAGGGATTTGCGGAATTTGTGCAGAATTTGGTTAATAAAGAATTGGAATAAACGATTAAATATTTGAATGAGAAGAGCTCCTAGACGTCCTTATGTTAGAAGAGAAGAGACAGCACAACATAAAATAAACCAAAAAATACTTGCTCCTGAAGTGAGGTTGGTTGTTGAAGGAAGTGCTCCTATTGTTGTTTCGACACCTAAGGCGATTGACATGGCGGAAGCAGAAGGTTTGGACTTGGTTGAGATTTCGCCCAAAGCAGTTCCGCCGGTTTGTAAAATCATGGACTATAAGAAGTTTCTTTACAATCAAAAAAGAAAACAAAAGGAGTTAAAAGCCAAGCAGAGTAAAGTTGTCGTTAAAGAAATCAGATTTGGTCCAAATACCGATGACCATGATTTTAATTTTAAACTAGCTCATGCTAAAAAGTTCTTAACCGATGGGAGTAAGGTGAAAGCCTTTGTATTCTTCAGAGGTAGGACTATTGTGTTTAAAGATAGAGGTGAGATTTTACTTCTAAGATTTGCGCAAGAATTGGAGGATTATGGAGTCGTTGAACAGCTTCCTAAATTGGAAGGGAAGAAGATGATTTTAATGATCAACCCAAAAAAGAAATAAAAAAACTGATATAGTGTTCATCTTTAAAAAACAGAAAAATGCCTAAAATGAAGACAAAATCCAGTGCGAAGAAGAGATTCACAATCACTGGTAGTGGTAAAATTAAGCGTAAGCACGCTTTCAAAAGCCACATTTTAACGAAAAAGGCCAAAAAGCGTAAACGTAATTTGACGCATGCAGGATTGGTACATGATGCCGATCTTTCAAACATCAAATTGCAGTTGTGCATGAAATAAGGGTTCTTTATTATAAACCAAGTAACGAGTAACTAAGTCATCTGAAAAAATGTTGCACTCTTTATTAAAAAAAATAGAAATATGCCAAGATCAGTAAATCACGTAGCTTCAAGAGCTAAGAGAAAAAACATGATGAAACTTTCCAAAGGTTATTTTGGAAGAAGAAAAAATGTTTGGACTGTTGCAAAAAACGCCATTGAAAAAGGGTTGTTGTATGCATATACAGGACGTAAACAAAAGAAAAGAAATTTTCGTTCACTCTGGATTACTCGTATAAATGCGGGAGCTAGACAATATGGAATGAGTTATTCTCAATTCATGGGTGCGGTGAACAAAAGTGGAATTGAATTGAACAGAAAGGTTCTTGCGGATTTAGCAATGAATCACCCTGATGCTTTTAAAGCAGTTGTAGATTCAATAAAAAAATAAGTTTAAGACTATATCAGTAAAGCCATTAGAAATCTAATGGCTTTTTTTATTAGCTAAATATTTATAAGTTAAAATTGTAAATGGAAATGTTAAAGATTGGCGTAGCAGGAGCAGGGCACCTAGGGAAAATCCATATTCGAATTTTAAAAAATCTAGACACTAAATTTAATTTAGTTGGTTTTTATGATTCTGATCCTGATTTGGCCAGTGAAGTCGAAGCTGAATTTGGAATTCGTGCATTTAATTCTATTGAAGAACTCATTAACAACATCGATTGTCTTGATG
Organism: uncultured Flavobacteriales bacterium; assembly: GCA_943789205.1. Classification (GTDB taxonomy): domain Bacteria; phylum Bacteroidota; class Bacteroidia; order Flavobacteriales_D; family Crocinitomicaceae; genus UBA952. The sequence continues at coordinate 225,691 of CALSTG010000002.1, read as the reverse complement.
TTGTAACTGCTACACTATCCCATTTTGAAGTAGCTAAGCTTGCTGCCCAGTCTAGAAAACATATATTTATCGAAAAACCTTTAACCGAAACAATCGAAGAAGCTCAGAAGCTGCAGAGGCTTGTTTTAGAGGCTGATATAACTGCCCAAGTTGGGCATGTTGAAAGGTTTAATCCTGCATTTAAGGCTGCACAAAAGTTTTTAGACCGTCCGATGTTCATTGAAACGCATCGATTGGCTCAATTTAACCCAAGAGGCACGGATGTTCCTGTTGTTTTAGATTTAATGATTCATGACTTGGATATTATATTAAGTGTTGTTAAATCAAACGTAAAAAAGGTTTCAGCTTCAGGTGTCGCTGTGATTAGTGAGTCACATGATATTGCTAATGCACGCGTTGAATTTGACAATGGCTGTGTCGCAAACATCACTGCATCTAGAATCTCACTGAAAAACATGCGTAAAACAAGGTTTTTTCAAAAGGATGCGTACATAAGTGTCGATTTTCTTAATAAGGAGACTGAAGTTTTTGAAATGGAAGATGTTCATGGAACCCCTGATCCATTTGATTTAGTTTTAGATTTGGGAGCGCAAAGTCCTAAGAAAAAAATCCTCATAGATAAGCCAGAAATCAAAGATACCAATGCGATTAGAGATGAGCTCGTTTCCTTTCATGATTGTATCATTGAGAAAAAAGAAACACCAGTTACAATCGATGATGGTTTAGGAGCAATGGAGTTGGCCTATAGAATCCTCGATGAAATGTCGAAAGTTTACCTGAAATAAGTGCAATAAATAAAGTTTTAAATCGTTGTGATTCTAGTGCGTTTTATAGTTTCAATTTTTGCTTTAATCTTCATGCTAAATTCATGTGTGAAAAACAACCCTGATCCATCTTGGCTAGAGGTAAATGATTGGGTATTGGAATCAAATATTTCCCTCTCAGGTGAAGAAGGTGAGCTCACTCAAAATATTTCCAATACTAAGGTTCTGGTGAATAACCAGCTCATTGGGATTTTTGAAACCCCATTTAGAATACCTTTACTTGTTGATGGTCCAGTTACCATTCGTTTGGAACCAGTGATTATTAATAATGGAATATCAGCCACTAAAAAAGTTTATCCCTTCATGGACTTTTATCAAGAAGAGTTTGTTCTGTCAAAAAACGAGACGGTGACCATTTCTCCTGTTACGCGATATAAGTCTAATGTAAACTTTTGGATTGAAGATTTTGAAGATATCAATATTGCCATTGAAAATGATCCCAATACATCGGTAGCGAATCTTCAGCTATCTAATGAGAATTTGAATGATTTTAACGGTAATTATTATGGTAAAATCATTCTTAATGATACGGATTCGACATGGGTGGCCTACACAACAGAACAACTTTCTATACCTAAGGGTGTTTCTAGTTTTCTAGAGATTGATTATTACAATATAAATGATTTATATCAGGGAATTATTTCCTTGTCTCCTTCTGGGCAACAAAATAACGTGAATGTCCGAATGAATGCCCAAGATCCAGAAGCTGTAGTTTGGAAAAAAATATATATTGAATTGAATGAGCTTATAACAGCTTCACCAAATCAATCTACATTTCTTCAATCATTCGTTGCTAATCTAGATTCGGAATTGTCAACAAGATTTATTCATATTGATAATATAAAAGTTTTGTGGCTTCAATGAACAAGAATAGTCCTTGGTTAAGTTTATTTCTCATATCTGACTATGTTTCAGCGTTATTTTCTTGGAGTGTCTTTTTCTTTCTTCGAAAAACATTAATTGAGAATCAGGATTTTGAAATGGATGTTAATTTTTGGCTAGGTGTAGGTTTAATTCCTCTTTTTTGGATGTTGTTGTATTTCGTCCAAGGAACGTACATTGAAATTCGAAGAATGTTTAGATTGAAACTCCTGAACTTAACATTGAGTATCAGTGTTCTTGGATCATTAGTCATTTTCTTTTCTATAATTTTAGATGATCAAGTCCGTTCCTTTGAAGGTTATTATTGGAATCTCCTGATATTATTTGCGGTTCATTTTTTATCAACTTTCACGCCAAGATTGTTAATAAACACTTGGCTAGTTCATACAATTCGCAAACCAAACAATGGCTTTAAAACAGTAATTATTGGTGGTACGGAAAAAGCCGTTGATATATTAGAAGAGGTTAAGAAAAACAATAAAAATGTAAACTCATTTATTGGCTACATTAATATGAATGGTAGTGATCGAATGTTGGATGGTATTATTCCATATTTAGGACATTTTGATGATTTAGATGCGTTGTCAACAGAAAATGAAGTAGATGAGTATATTATTGCAATTGAAAGCTCAGAGCACGATAAACTAATGCAAATACTCTTAAAAATTGATAACGGTATTACACGTATTAAGACCCTTCCAGATACCTATGTCATTTTATCTGGTAGTGTAAAGATGACCAATATTTACGGTGCCTTATTGCTTGATGTCATCTCAGATGCAATGCCTTTTTGGCAAAAAGTACTTAAGCGCATCATGGATTTCGTCTTTTCTTTTATTACTGTACTGCTATTGATTCCTTTTTATTTGTTTTCAGCTGTAGCGGTGAAGCTTTCTTCACCTGGGCCTATATTTTTTCTTCAAGAACGAATTGGGAAAGATGGTAAGGTTTTTAAGATCTTTAAATTTCGTACTATGTATGTGGATTCCGAAAAAAATGGTCCGCAATTGTCTTCTGAAAACGACCCTAGAATAACTAAAATTGGTAGTTTCATGAGGAAGACAAGGCTAGATGAATTCCCTCAGTTTCTAAACGTTCTATTCGGGCATATGTCTATTGTAGGTCCTAGGCCTGAGCGTAAGTTTTATATTGATCAAATTTCGAAGATTGAACCGCAATACAATCAATTGACAAAAGTGCGACCGGGTATAACATCCTGGGGTCAGGTAAAATATGGTTATGCTGAAAATGTAGATCAGATGCTACAAAGAATGAAGTTTGACTTACTATATCTCAAAAACCGAAGCATCTCATTAGATGTAAAAATAATGTTGCACACCTTACTAATTGTTATAAAAGCAGAAGGTAAATAGACCGTTATACAATTGCTAATTGTAATACTTCTTCCATTTTATTAACATAGTGAAATTTAAGGCCTTTGAGGTAGCTTTGTTTTATTTCGTCAACATCTTGCTTGTTTCTAGAACAAAGGATGATTTCTTTAACCCCACTTCTTTTGGCGGCCAATATTTTTTCCTTTATCCCACCTACAGGCAGCACATCTCCTCTAAGTGTGATTTCACCGGTCATTGCAAGATTCTTTTTGACTTTTCTTTTACTAAATATAGACGCCAATGAAGTTAGCATTGTTATACCAGCACTTGGGCCGTCTTTAGGTGTAGCGCCTTCTGGCACGTGAATATGAACGTTATGGGAGTCAAAAACGTCTTGAGCCACATTTATAATTGATGAATGTGCTTTGAGGTATTCAAGAGCAATAACTGCGGACTCCTTCATAACATCCCCTAAGTTACCAGTTAGCGTAAGCTTTCCTTTTCCTTTAGTTATTGAGGATTCAATGAATAAAACATCACCACCAATACTTGTCCAAGCTAAGCCAGTTACAACGCCGAATGTGTTTGCGTCGATTGATCTAACCTTTGATCTTCCGGATCCTAAAATCTCAAATAAATCACTATCAATCAATTTAGGCTCGAATGTTTCCTCCATAGCAATCTGTCTGGTTCTATTTCGGACCAACTTAGCAATTACTTTGTCTAAACCTCGAACTCCAGACTCGTTCGTGTATGATTCAACGATTTGTTTTAAGATTTTCTTTCCAAAAACAATATTATCTTTTTTTATACCATGTTCTTTAATTTGTTTTGGGATAAGATGTCTACTAGCAATTTCAACTTTTTCTTCGAGCGTATAACCATTCACTTCTATGATTTCCATTCTATCTCTTAATGGACCTTGTATTGTAGATAATGAATTGGAAGTCGCAATGAATAAAACTTTTGAGAGGTCGAACTCTGTTTCGATATAATTGTCATAGAAAGCATTGTTTTGCTCAGGGTCTAAAACCTCAAGTAGGGCAGAGGATGGGTCTCCATGATTGCTTCGGCCAAGCTTATCTATTTCATCTAAGACAAATACAGGGTTTGCAGTTTCGGCTTTCTTAAGATTCTGAATGATGCGTCCTGGCATGGCGCCAATATAAGTTTTTCTATGACCTCTTATTTCTGACTCATCATGAAGTCCACCTAACGACATGCGAACATATTTACGCCCCAAGGCTTCTGCAATAGATTTTCCAAGAGATGTTTTACCAACTCCAGGAGGTCCGTAAAAACACAGAATCGGAGATTTCATATTGCCTTTAATTTTTAGTACAGCCAGATATTCCATGATCCGTTCTTTTACCTTTTCTAATCCGAAATGATCTCTTTCTAGTATTTTCCGAGCTCTTTTAAGGTCAAGATTGTCTTTGGAGTATTCGTTCCAGGGCAAATCAACCATAGTCTCTATATAGTTCATTTGGACGGTGTATTCTGCTCCTTGTGGATTCATCCGTTGAAGCTTCTCTAGCTCTTTATGAAACAATTTATTAACCTCCTTCGTCCATTTTTTAGATGTCGCGCGTTCCTTGAATGCTCTTACATCTTGTTCTTGTGGGTTGTCACCAAGTTCATCTTGAATGGTTCGCATTTGCTGATGTAAGAAATATTCTCGTTGTTGTTTGTCTAAATCCTTTCTGACTTTGTTGTGAATTTCATTACGCATTTCAAGCATTTGAGACTCCATTGAAAGATGTTCAAGGACCTTCATGACGCGCTTTTTGATTTCCATTTCTTCAAGCATTTCTTGCTTTTTAGCAACATCTGCATTCATGTTAGAAGATATGAAATTCACCAGAAATGTAGGGCTGTCAATGTTTTTAATGGCAAATTGAGCTTCAGATGGAATGTTTGGGCTGTCTTTGATAATTTGCAGTGCCAAATCCTTTATGTTCTTAAACATCATGTTTAATTCCTTGTTGGAAGTATCAAATTTTTGCTCATTGAGAATTTCAACTTTTGCACGCATGAAGGGATCAGTTTGTGTCATTTCTAACATTCTGAATCTTCGTTTTCCTTGAATTATAACCGTAGAACTTCCATCAGGCATTTTTAGGAGTCTTACAATTTGAGCCACTGTGCCAACAGTATGTAAATCAGAAAACTCCGGAGATTCCTCTTCTTGAGCCTTTTGGGAAACAACACCAATGATTTTATTTCCTTTATTTGCCTCTTGGATTAGCTTGATAGATTTGTCACGTCCTACCGTGATAGGGATGACTACTCCTGGAAATAAAACATTATTTCTAAGCGGAAGGATAGGTAGGTTTTCAGGAAAATCTTGTTTGTTAACAGTTTCTTCTTCCTCAGCTGTAGTTAAGGGAATAAATTCTGCATCAGACTCAAGACCTGATAAGTTTAGTAAGGAGGGATCAAATAGGTCGTTCATATCTTTTAATTATGACATATTGTCATTGATTGTTGTCAATTTATAATATTCCTAATGAAACATTGGAATACTCCATACGGTTCAATACTTATGCCAAAATGTTAATTCAGTAAAATTGTCGCTTTTAAGGACGGTGGATTGAAAGTTCTTTTAAGATATTTTTTTCTTCTTCTTGAAGCGATCGGCCTCTTCTAGACATCATGTTATTCGCGGATTCGAAAACTTTTTCAAGTTTATTTACGGTTGTGTCTGAATCATTAACCCATGAGAAACTTGGGATGTGTTTGTTGGGAAAACCTCCCGTAAAAATGTTGCATGAAACACCCACAACTGTGGCTGTATTAAACATAGTATTGATGGCACATTTTGAAAAATCACCCATACTTAAACCTATGAATTGAAGTCCAGTTTCTACCTCTTTAGCATCTTCATAAGAGTAGGTGCGAATATTTGAATAATTATTTTTTAAGTTGGAGGTGTTTGTGTCAGCTCCAATATTACACCATTCACCGATGATAGAGTTTCCTATGAAGCCATCGTGGCCTTTATTAGAAAAGGACTGAAAAATTACATTGTTAATCTCACCACCAACCTTACAAAAAGGTCCTATAGTAGTCGCTCCATATATCTTTGAACCCATTTTTATGGTTGCAGATTCGCAAAGCGCAAGACCTCCTCTAATCATAGAGCCTTCCATGATTTCTGCATACTTTCCAATATAAATGACACCTGTTGACGTATTCAAAGTACAGCCCTCGATTTTAGCACCTTCTTCGATAAATAAATTTTCAGATGGTCCAATTAGCAAATTAGAACTCGGCAATTTAATTCCGGTCCTATGGGATGTCAGGTAATCAAAATCAAGTTCTAGAACTTGATTATTGAGAATGAAAAGATCCCAGCGTTCATTAATTATAATTAATTCCTTTCCAAGGTAAACAACTTTATCTTGACCATTGCCTCTCTTAGCAAGTAACAGTTCATTTTGATACAGGCTTTGGTTCTCTTCAAGATGAATAATTGCAGCAATGAATTCTGGGTTCGGTATTACACATGAGTTTATCGAAAAGTCGCATTCTAAAGGTGCATATTTTTCACTGAGGTATGTTTCTGTTTCAAATCCGATTGACGCGTCAGGAAGTAATAATTTATAGCGTTCAAGATTGGTATGAATCCCCATTCTTAAACACGCAATTGGTCTCGTTAAGCTCAGTGGGGCAAAGCTTTTATGTTTTCCGAAATCCCCTAAATTAAACTTCATTTTTTCAGATTTTTATTACGTTTCGATCCTACATATAGAAGTGTAAAGGTAAGAAAGGCATTTAAAATAATGATTTCAAACCCAAAGGTATAATCTCCTAATATACCAGCAGCTCCTTTTTCAACTCCCGGAGCTCCTTTGGAGTAATACCATAAATAAAATGTAATTATGATCGAAATGAATCCACCAAGTGGAATGAACTTATCCCTTACTTTTCTTTTGGTCAGAATTCCAAAAAAGAAAATGCCAATTAATGGGCCATAGGTGAATCCCGCAAATTTCATTAGCAAGCCTATTGCAGAGTCATCCGTGAAATGATGTAATAGTAACACAACACAAACTATTAGAATTGATACACAAATATGAATCACTTTTCTCGTTGCAACTTGTTTATCGAAAGTTTTAGCTTTTTTGGGGGTCAAATCCACATATATTGAGGTTGTCAATGAGGTAAGTGCTGAATCTGCACTAGAATATGCAGCCGCAACGAGTCCAAGGAGAAACAATATGCCAATATATAAAGGAGTGTTGGAATCCCTCGCAATGGCAGAGAATAACATGTCTGGTTTATTGAATGCAATGTTATTTGTTTCAGCATACATATATAGCAGCGCACCGAGGAATAAGAAGATAAGATTAACAATGATTAAAACACTAGCCATACTCATCATGTTTTTTTGAGCATCCTTCAAGTTCTTGCAGCTTAAATTCTTTTGCATCATGTCCTGGTCTAAACCGGTCATTCCAATTGCAATGAATATACCTCCAAAGAAGTGTTTGAGAAAATGGTTGGGTCCATATAGGTCGTCAAAAAAGAAAATTCTAGAATAAGGTCCATTAGATACTTGTTCAATAATATTGTGGCTGTCATTTACTGGTAATGCGTTTGAAATAAAATAAGCTGTTAAAATCACAGAAAGCAACATGAATCCAGTTTGTAGGGTGTCTGTCCATACTATGGTTTTAATGCCACCTTTATTTGTGTAAAGCCAAATGAGCAGAATACAAATAGAAACTGTCGCTTCGAATGGAACGCCCCAATCATTGAATAGTATACTTTGAAGCACTTCAGCAACAAGCATTAATCTAACAGATGCTCCTATGACTCTTGATATTAAAAATAAAAGAGCTCCCGTTTTATGGCTGAAAATACCAAAGCGTTCTTTTAAATATTCATAGATGGATACGACGTTTAGCTTATAGTAAATTGGCATGAGTATGTAGGTGATGATCAGGTAGCCAATGAAGTATCCCAGAACAGCTTGCATATAGCTAAACTGATTGTTTTCATTACCCACCCATCCAGGAACCGATAAGAAAGTGACACCACTTAAAGATGCTCCAATCATTCCAAAAGCAACGAGATACCATGGTGATTGTCTTTCTCCAACAAAAAAACCATCGTTACCCTTCGCGTCTGAAGTAAAAAAAGAAACTGATACAAGGAGTCCAAAGTAAAGGATCAGTATCGAAACTATTAGAACAGGCGTCATTAAACTAGATTTGAAAATAACATGAATACAAATGTATCTTTATTTGTCTTTTGACGTTAATTGAAAAGGTAAGTATATTTGTAAAAATAGAATATGATCACTTCGATATTATTTTTAATCACTGTTGTTAGTTGCAGTTCACTCGTCATCATTGTTTATCTCTTTTTAAAAAAGCAAGGTGATAAAGAAATTATTAAACTTAGAACAGAGCTTCATAAACAACGTCAAGATTTCTTTTTACCAAGTAGACTCGATGCCTATGAGCGGTCAGTATTGCTTCTAGAGCGCATTCATCCAAATAGCCTGATTATGAGAATTCATAATCCGAAGCTAAATGCAGCTTTATTTCAAGCAGAACTGGTGAAATCGGTTCGGAATGAATTTGAACATAATTTGGCTCAGCAGATATTTATTTCGACAACTACTTGGGATATCATAAGAAATTCAAAAGATGAAGTTATTAAGCTGATTCACATGGCCGGAAGCCAAATGAATGAAAAGTCTACAAGTAAAGATCTTTCAGAAAAGATTTTCGAAATCGTTGCACAACTTGAGGATTTCCCCACAAGTATTGCCGTGAAAATAATCAAAAAAGAATTTCAAGAATTATTTTAGCAGCTCAATAACACCAGCTGCGCCCTGACCTGTACCTACACACATAGTCACCATTCCGTATTTCTGTTTTCTTCTTCTCATTTCATTTATCAATTGAACACTAAGCTTACCTCCAGTGCATCCGAGAGGATGACCGAGAGCAATCGCGCCTCCATTAACATTTACGATGTCTGGATTGAGACCTGTTTCTCGCAAAACAGCAAGCGATTGGGATGCAAAAGCTTCGTTTAGCTCAACAAGACCTAAGTCATTCATCGATAGTCCTGCTTGTTTCAGTGCTTTTGGAATAGCATCTACAGGACCAATTCCCATTATACGTGGCTCAACTCCGACAGTAGCATATGAAACCAGTCTTGCAATAGGCTCAAGGTTTAGCTCTTTAACCATCTTTTCAGACATCACCATAACAAATGCAGCACCATCCGAAGTTTGAGATGAATTACCAGCAGTCACTGAACCTCCTTGGGCAAAAACAGGTCTTAGAGAATTCAATTTTTCTATTGTACTCGCTCGAGGACCTTCGTCAGTATCTACCGTGAAGTTATTGACTTGTCTTTTTTCCTCAGCATCCAAGAATATGTGTTCGACATCAATAGGTACAATTTCATCCTTGAATTTACCCTCCTTAATAGCTTTAATTGCTTTTTCATGAGAATGAAGGGCAAAGGTATCTTGATCTTCTCTACTTACTTTGTATTGATTCGCTACCGCTTCCGCAGTCAGTCCCATGCCCCAATACCAGTTTGGATTTTCTTTACCAACACGCGCATTTGGAACAATTCTCCAACCTCCCATGGCCATAACGGACATAGATTCAGCACCGCCAGCAATAATGCAATCTGCCATGCCGCACTCAATCTTTGCCTGCGCGAGTGCAATGGTTTCAAGACCTGAGGCGCAATATCGATTTACAGTCATACCTGGGACTTTGTCTGTATCTAGTCCCATTAAGGATAACATTCTACCCATATTGAGTCCTTGCTCAGCTTCTGGGGTCGCATTACCAACGATGACATCATCAATACGTTCCTTATCAAGGTTTGGGATGCTTTTAACAAGATGTTTTATAACAGAAGCACCGATATCATCAGGACGATAAAATCGGAAGCCACCTTTTTTTGCTTTTCCTACTGCGGAACGATATCCGGCTACAATATATGCTGTGTTACTCATATGATTTTTTTTAGAAAGCTTTTTTTGATAAATCTACTAAAAATATATTATGCACGCATAATTTATTTTCGATTTTATTACTTATTTACTTTAATTTTGGCTCGAATAAATTCAATAAGCATCGGTAGGAGTGATAGTCCAATTATTCCAAAAATTACGGTTTCAAAGTTACGCTGAACAATAGGTAGATTGCCAAAAAAGAAGCCCATCAATGTTAAAGCGAACACCCATGTTATACCACCTATAATACTGTATTTTATAAAGTTAAAGTATTTCATTTTGCCGACACCAGCAACAAAAGGGGCGAAGGTTCTTACGATAGGGACATATCTGGCTAGAATAATTGTTTTAGGCCCATGTTTGTCATAAAATGCTTGAGTTTTGTCAATGTAGGATTGTTTAACTATTTGTCGGTCTCTAATTTTCCATTGCATGACTTTAAGGCCAATATTCTTTCCTATATAATAGTTCAGGTTGTCTCCTATGAATGCAGCCGAACATAACAACGGAATCACAATCCATAAGCTGAGCTCAGCAGTTTGACCGTGCTGTACGACACCCGCACAAAAAGTACCCGCTGCAAAAAGAAGAGAGTCACCAGGAAGCAAAGGCATAACCACCAATCCTGTTTCTACAAAGACTATCATGAAAAGGATCAAGTAAATCCAATTTCCATAATCCATTATTAGAGCGAAGAGGTGGGCATCCAAATGTAGGATAAAGTCGATTAGTTGATTGATTAAATCCATTTATTCAATAATTAAGCTTGGATCATTTTTTTGTTGCCACCCTGTAATTCCTCCGTCCATAATTTTTATGTTTTTATAACCTTTTTCACATTCTAAAAGATTGGCAAGAGCAGTAGCTCGTTGACCTGTTTTACACATTAAAACATAAGTTTTTTTCGGGTCCAGATCATTCGAATTGTCCATAAAAGTTTGCATTGGTATGTGTTTACAGCCGATATTTGAAAATTCGTATTCAAAAGCTTCACGAATATCAATCAATTCAATGTTGTCATTGCTATTCATTTTTAGCTTACATTCCTTAGGGCAAATGGTATTCATGCGCGGATTTTTTGTAAAGATAAAACTAAGATATCAATAGACTTTAAAAATTGAAAAAATAAGCTTTGTTTAATCTTATGTTTGAGTTTTCAACCCAAGGCATGCCGATTGTTTTTATTTTTGATTTGGGCTCTAGGTTTTGCCTGTATTGGATTTCATAGTTTTGATCATCTACAGCTAAATTTATCTTTTTATTATTTTTATTAATCACTATGGAGTGTTTTTTTGATTTTAGCTCATAATTACTTTCACCGATATTAGAGATAATTATATCCCCAGGGAATACCGTGTTATAATCTTTGAGCAATGTTGTTATTTTATTTTTTTTGAGGTTGTCATGAAAGAAATAAATATTCTTGGAGTCATAATATGCGCAGGAAAATTTATTCGCATTAAATAACACTAAATGTTTGTGATTGATTTGCTGAAATCTTTTTGCACTGATTGAAAAAGCTAGTATTACCATTAAAATGCCTCCTGCAAAAGGTTTTCTTTTTTGAAATAACAACCAATAAATTCCGACGCATATTAAAAATAAATACAATAAATCATAAATATTTAATTCAAAACCCTTAGATACCGAGGCAGGTAAGCTTTCTATTTTTCTTACAAATAGGGTGAGGGTAGTTAGTGAAAAAGAAAATAAGACCCCAAGTAAATTTGCTATTATTGTAATCTTTGCAGTCAATAGGAACAGTAAACCAATGCCAATAACATAGCCTGAAAATAGAGCCACACCGATATTAGTGATTAAAAAGTAATTTGGGAATTGGTGAAAGTAAAAGAGGACCAAAGGAAATGTAAATAATTGGGCCGATATACAAAGTGCGGATATACTCCACGTGTATTTTATAATTCGATTATTGAGCTTTACAGAATTTACAAGTGGGGTGTAGCACAATGTGATTCCAATTAATGCAGAATACGAAAGCTGAAAACCAATATCCTTTAGGTACATGGGGTTGTATAGTAGCAATATTGAAGCAGAAAAGAATAATATGTTAAGTTGATTTTTACTCCCTTTAACTGAATAGCCAATACTCAGAATACTAAACATTAAAACGGATCGTAATACACTAGGAGGGAAGTCTATTAGAAATGCGTAGCTCCAAACAAATATAAGAGACAGTAAAAGAGCTATTCGTCTTGTAAAAAGTTTGGGTGCTAATCGTAAGAATGAAAAAATAATCCAAACAAATAAACCAATGTGTAATCCTGATATCGCTAATAAATGCATAGCTCCTGCTGCGCTAAATGCATTTCGTATTTCTTCATTAAGAAAAGATTTATCTCCTAAGAATAATGCAATACTCATTCCTAAATGTTTTTTAGGCAACCATTTTTGAAAATCTCCGAGAACACTTGTTTTTACATCATGTTTCAAATTTGATTTAGCACATGATAAGATTTGATAATCTAAATTTGTGAAAAATGTTAAGGCGCGAATACCTTTATTTTGCCAAAATGAAACTGCGTTAAACTCTCCAGGGTTTCCTTTATTCAGAATGGGTTGAATTTGACTTTTTAATTCTATTAAATCGCCTTCATTGATGGTTTTACTGCTAAATGAGTCTGTGTAAAATAGAATTTTTTCATTTATTTCATCCGATAACTTTTTGGTTTTGTTTGTGTACTTTTTTACTAAAGCGATTCCTTTGTTCCATTTTTTTCCGTTCGAAGATATTTCAATGATTTCGCACTGTGTAGTATAGCTTTGTGGGCTAGTAAAACTTGTGTCTTTAGTTTTTTGAATATGACTATTGATAAATCCTAATTGTGTAAACAAAAAAAGAAAATATATGAAATAGTGTAGGTTATCTTTAGGTCTGAAAAGATGCAATGTAAAACCTAAAATCAAAAAAGAAATACAGGCCAAATTCCAAAAAGCGATTGCGATGTTTTGTTCAGAGCATAAGGTTCCTATTATTAATGCTGAACAAATAAATACAAATGGAGTTGTTTTCATGGAAAGCCCAGCTTTCTCATGATTTTTTTCATTTTCTCCTATTACATGCATTTACAGCATGATAAATTTAAGTGCCTGATTGCCAATATTAATATGGTATACACCTGGTTTAAGGTGTACGGTTTTGATTTTAGAGTTGTTTGTTGTGACAACCCCTGAATGCTGTTCTTTACCCATGAGGTCATAGATTACAAATGCGCTTTCTGAATTTACGCCCTTAATATGTATTGAGCCTTGACTTGGGTTGGGATAAATCCTTAATACTTGAAATGGGTTTTTCGTAGATGTATTCGCGTTAAAAGCTTGTGTCAATGCTAGGTATGCATTTATGCGACCATGACCAACCTCCTCATTCCAAGTTCCATCAATATTTAAACTGTCGTATGCATATGGTTCAACTTTTTCACTTGTTAGATTTAAAAGATGTCGAACCTCACTAGCTGTTAGTTCTGGATTCTCTGAAAGGAGAAGGGTTCCCACACCTGCTGCAACAGGACATGCTGCACTTGTTCCATTAAAGGTTAGGGTATAATCATTGGAGGAATAACCAAGGCTACCTGTTACATCACATGTTGCAACTTTAACACCGGGAGCTACAAAGTCAAGTGTTTCACCATAGTCGCTGCCCCACCAGTTTTCTCCCGAGCAGTCATTGGGGCGTTTTCGAGTATCACACATGTCGCTCGCCCCAACAGCTATAGTTCTATTCATGTTTGCAGGCCAAAGTACATTTGGGCTATTTTCATTACCTGCAGAAAAAAACATAAGTGTGCCTTTTCCATTGCGACCTTCATTATGCGCCATTAGAAGCTCTTCATTACAAAGCGTGGTATCGATAGTTAAAAGGTTGATAAACTCAGGAGTTAATCCAGCAGAGCAACTGATTACATCTGCACCGATAGTATTCCACGCGTATGCTGAGCCTGTAAGTAAAGCATTCATATTGGTAAAAGGAACAATTTGATTGTTAAGCTCGATGTAAAAAAAGATTCTTACCGGAACGAGTTTGCATTCAGGAGCGATGCCACTGATCCCAATTTCATTGTCTTGTGACGCGCCAATAATTCCAGCGCATGCAGTACCGTGCGCGTTTTCATCGAAATTCAAAAAAGGGTAACCAGCTGTATTTATACTGTCTGTTGCGAAGGCATCAAATCCAGGAAGCAGTCTATTTGAAAATTCGGGATGAAGCGTGTCAATACCGCTATCAAGAACGGCCACAATAACATCTGTCCCTTTTGATATTTCCCAAGCTTCAACTCCGTTAATATCGGCGCCCGGAATTCCATTATACTGAATAGGTAACCCTGTATTTTCAATATACCATTGACGTTCGTATAGTGGGTCGTTAGAGCAGTCATTAAGGGTGAAGTATTGATTGATTTGAGCAGTTTTAATAAAATCGAGTTCTTGTAATCTTGTTTGTTCATTTTTTACATCATCAATAACTCGATGCTCAGTTTTAATTAAGTACAGCGTCTTGTTGTGTGCATTTCTTTTATATTTTCCAAAATGACTAAGGCTTCTTTCCTGATCATCAGTAAGCAGGGCGTGGGTTCGGATTATTAATTCATTTGTGTAGAAGCTGATATTATTGTCCCTTGTTATAGGCTTAACTAAAAAATCCCATTCCTTATTTATGGTAATGGTATTGGTTGATTGGATTAAATAATAATCATCGCTTAAATGTTGAATTGAATGTGCAGCTGACATTAAAAGCTCAGGAGTCTCCGTTTTTACAACAAGTTTGTGTTGAGCATTAAGGCATTGAATTGCCCAAAAGCTGAAAAAGAATAATTGATAACGCATAAGGAAAGCTACAAAATTTAATCGTACTTTAATTTTAAAATAAAAATAGCAATATGAGCCTCTATCTTCTCTCGTTAGCAATCGCACCTGGAATAGCAATTTGCATGTACATATACTTCAAGGATAAGTATGAAAAAGAACCGATTAAATTATTAGTAATTAGTTTTCTTCTGGGTGTTTTAAGTGTTGTTCCAACTTTGATTTTATCCTATCTTGGAAAGGCTATTTTTGGGTTCGACCCAGGAAGTACACATTTTTTATTTTCTTTAACTTCTTGCGTGATTGGAATTGGTTTGGTTGAGGAATTTAGTAAGTTTATTTTTGTGAGATACTATGCTTACAAGAAGGATGATTTTAATGAGCCCTTTGATGGTATCGTTTACTGCGTTATGGTTTCAATGGGTTTTGCGACTTTTGAAAATATTTTATATGTAGCAGGGTCGGGGGAGCAAACAGCGTGGCTCAGAATGTTTACGGCAGTTCCTATGCATGCTTCTTTTGCTGTAATTATGGGGTATTTTATGGGGGTGCAAAAGTTTTTCGGTAAAAAGAATTATGCATTTGTTGGTTTATTGCTTGCGTCATTACTTCATGGAGTTTATGACTTTGTGCTCATGCATCCTGGTCTTGACCAGGGAACCTCATTGATGGGCTTTTTATTGTTCATTATTGTTGGATTTTATTATGCTCGAAAAGCAATACGCATGCATCAAGAAATCTCTCCATTTCAATAGTTATTCATAGCTTCAAATTAATTTGGGTTTATTTCAGCATTATCAACTATCTTTGCCGCGTGCTTCAAAATAATGAGAACTCATGTCATTTGAAGTATTTTTAAAATCACAGTTATGAGTAAAGTAGCGCTTTACAAGATTATGGGTTATTTTTTGATTGCAATTGTTGTACTCGTAACAGTTAGGTATATCATAAAGTTGCCTTTGATTGTAAAAGTATTGGCCCTGGCGGTTAATGTGATTACAATCTACTACGCATACAATTATTTAATAAAAGAAAAAAACGAAAAATGAATCTTCAAAGTACGTTAAAGTCAGTAGGATTAGGTGTAGCAGGACTGCTTGTCTTAATCATTTTATTTATGTCTTGGATGGATGTTAATCCAGGTGAAGAAGGCTTTGCTTATCGTCCATATGGAGGAGGGGTAGATATTGAATCTAGTTATACGGAGGGTACTTATTTTATTCCACCTTGGAATGATATTATTACCTATAATATTCTTCAACAATCTAAATCTTATGAATCTACGGTTATGGATGTCAATGGTACGGATATATCGGTTGAGGTCGCAGTAAACTTTTCTGTTGAAAAAGGTAATGCAGCAAAGCTTCACTTAAAACATGGTATCGGTTATATACAATTCATTGACGACAAGGTTAAAGGTGCAATCAAAGATGTTGTCGGACGTTATACATATCAGGAGGTATACTCTTCTAAACGAGAAGCATTAGAAGGGGAGATAGAAGAAATATTAATCGCAGATTTCAAAGGGAATTTTATTGTATTTCATTATGTCGAAATTGCGGATGTAAACCTCCCGCAAAATATTGCCACTGAAATCACCAATAAAGAAACTCAAAAGCAAAAGAACCTTACTGCAGAGCAGAAGAGACAAGAACAAACTTACTTGGCTGAAGCAAAGATTGCTACGGCAAAAGGAGATTCCGCAAAAACCATTATTAAGGCAACTGCAGAAGCTCAGTCAATTAAGATAAAGCAGGAACAATTAAGGTCATCTTCGCAATACATAGAGTATCTGAAAGCTCAAAGATGGGATGGGAAAATGCCTCAGGTCGTTGGTACAGGAAGTGGATTGATAATAGATCTAAAAAAATAATTTTTTCTCCTGCTCATTTTACATTTTATTATTAGACGATTTTTACTTCATAAATGAAACAATTAATCACCACGACTGGAAGAGCTTTAGTCATCCTATCGGGTGCTCTTTTGGCATGGGGATTTCAAGGTTTGTATGGTCAGTATTCTAGTCAGCTAGAAACACTCAATCATATTCCATATGGACATTTATATGTAGTGCTGATTATTCTTGGGGCTTTCATGATTATGCGTGGTAATCGCATGCATCCCTAGGTTTTCATACAGAGACTTGGTTTTGATTTCATATATTTAAGGTTCAATATTTTTCTATGCGATTCTTATTTCTTTTCATTTTAATTCCTTTTGCCTTCAGTGCTCAAAAAAAAGCACCAAAATGTGATGACGTTGATGCGCTTGCTATTAATTATTTTGATGAAGTTCCAGAGTCTTATTCAGGTATGATAAAAGTATGCTATCAAACCGGTGAGCTTAGTGCCCTTTTAACACTAAAAGACGGTCTAAGTGATGGTGTAGCAAAGCAGTGGCATAAAAATGGAAACATTAGACTTATTGAAAGTTTTAAGGAAGGTGTGCGTCATGGTAGTTTTAAGACTTGGTATAAATCAGGTGCTAAAGAGATGCAGTCCTCTATAACCAAAGGAGAAGCAAACGGAGTATTCAAAATGTGGTATGAAAATGGAAATTTAATGAAAGTCGTTAACTACAAGGATGACCTAATGAACGGCGACATGTCATTATATTATGAGGATGGTCAGCTTGAATATCAGGTGATGATGATTGAAGGTTTGGAATATGGAGAGGCGAAAACATATTTTAATGGAGGTGAATTAATGGTTCAAATGTTTTATGAAAATGGAGTTCCCGTAAATACGAGCACAGAATTCTATAAAAATGGAGTTATAAAAGGAGAGATCGATTATGTAGAGGGTTTATCTTCGTCTTTGAGGTGTTATCTTGAGAATGGACGCCAAACGCCTTGTGAATCAGAATAAACGTCTAATGACACCTTCTAATTTCGTGCTTGTAGCACTCAATGAGTTCTTCTGCTTGTAAATGATCTAACGCTTCGGTGATTTCTATTTCGGAGGCGCCAAGCTGATTCATGAGTGTAGCGATGGTACTTTTGTTTTTTAATTGTTTTAAGATGCTCTCGGTCAATTCACTTTTAACGTTGCCTTTACGAACACATATATCGCATGTGCCACATTTATCCGTTTCTTCTCCAAAGTATGATAACAAACTCTGACTTCTACAAGTTTTACTTTCAACGAATTCTGTGATGGTATCTATTTGGTTTATATAATTTTGTTTTCTTATACCATAAACAGAAGGGTGTAAAAGGAATGTATCGTTTTGAGACCTTGTTCTTAAAAAAGTAATGGTTGGCTTAGTGGAAGCAGGCATGAAATCACAAACACCGTAAGTGTGTAGTGAATTGAGTTTTTTTATTACCGCTTGCTCTTCAATTTTCAAGGTATTAGAAATATGAGCTATGTCAAGTCTTTTATACTGATCAAATACGCCTGGTAGCTTTCGGATTAGAAACTGTGAAACATCTTTAAGACTCTCATGTTGGATTTCAAAATTGTAAAGTTCAGAAACACCAATCATCATTTTGACTTTGGATGGATGAAATATTGACTCAGATAAAGAAAGGTCGCCATTTAATTCAAGGATTTTAAGTCCATGATATGCCAAAATTGGTTTGATTCCATGCTGTTCTGCGAAATCTTGTATGGCTATTTCAACTACTTGGTCTTTACCATCGCCATAAGCAATTTTGAAATATTGAAATAAGGCACTATAAAGCCTTGTAATATCATTTTTTTCAGGAAACTTAATACCAATGCTATCTTTAAATATTTTTAAATCCTTATGATTATATAAGGCAAAGCCAATAGCTTTTTCTTTGTCGCGTCCGCATCTACCAGCTTCTTGAAAATAGCCTTCAATAGAATTGCTGATCTCATAATGGATGACATACCTAACATCGGGCTTGTCAATTCCCATTCCAAATGCATTTGTGGCAACAATGATTTTAGTTTTGTTTTGCATCCATAGCCCCATTGCCTTTTTGCGCTCCTCATTGTTCATTCCGCCATGATACATCTCTGACTTAAGTCCCTCGCTCCTCAGCATAGATTGAATTTCTCTTACACTGCGTCGAGTTTGACAATAAACAATACCGGAACTATTTTTAAGACTTTTACAGAGTTCGAGTGTTCGAGCTTTCTTATTTTCTGAATGATAAACTCTGTATGCTATATTCTTGCGCCGAAAAGAGGTTTGATGAAGTTTTACGTTTTTCAGACCTAATTTTTCTATTATATCCTTTTTTACACGTTTATTGGCCGTAGCTGTAAATGCAGCAAAGCAAATCTTTGGTTTCAGCTCTCTTAATTCTGAAATGCGACTGTAAGAGGGTCTAAAGTCATGACCCCATTGGGATATACAATGTGCTTCATCAATGATGATTTGAGAGACGTTCATTGCTTTAAACCGTTCGATAAATATAGGAGTTTCAAGTCTTTCAGGTGACAGATAAAGAAAATCGTAGGCGCCAAATCTTGCATTGTCCAAGGTAATATCAATTTCACGAAAACTCATTCCTCCATATATTGCTGCCGCACGAATATTTTTTTCTTTTAATTGGTCTACCTGATCTTGCATTAAGGAAACGAGAGGTGAGATGACTATTGTTAAATGTTGTTTTGCAATTCCTGGTACTTGATAGCAAATAGATTTGCCACCACCTGTGGGCAAAAGAGCAAATACATCGTGGTTTTCATAGAGGTCTGAAATGATAGCTTCTTGTCCAGGACGAAAGGCGTCAAATCCCCAAACTTTTTTCAGAATATTAATTGATGAATCCATTGATGCACTTAGCTTTTGAACTTAGGTATAATTTTTGCGCCATTCGGTCTTGAATAATCCACGTATTAAACGTATCTTTGTTCCCCTTAAATGAAGAATTAATGTCAATAGACCAACATGCTTTTCCCGTTACCAAGACTTCCGATTCAAAGATAAAATATTTTGATTGGGACCATCTTGATTTCGGTAAGAATTTCTCTGACCACATGTTCCTTATGGAATACTCAGATGGTGTTTGGGGTCAAGGTGAGATAGTGCCTTTTGCAAATTTAACAATGCATCCAGCAATGTCTGCAATTCATTATGGTCAATCCATATTTGAAGGATTGAAGGCCAATCGTACCGCTGATGGGAGGGTTAGTATTTTTCGCCCTGATATGAATGCGAAACGTTTTAATGAGTCTGCTGAAAGAATGTGTATGCCTTCTATTCCCGAAGAGCTTTTTGTAGAAGCAATTCGTCAGCTTGTATCTTTAGACGATGAGTGGGTTACATCTAGAGAGGGACATTCTTTATACATACGCCCTTTTATGTATGCAACAGATGAGCTTGTTGGAATCCGGCCATCTAGAACATATAAATTTCTAATTATAACGACCCCTGTAGGTCAGTATTATTCTGAGCCTGTAAATGTAAAAATTGAGAAATCATATACGCGTGCTGCCTCTGGTGGTGTGGGTAGAGCTAAAGCTGCCGGTAATTATGCGGCATCTATGTACCCTGCTTTACAAGCTCAGAAAGAAGGTTATCATCAATTGGTTTGGACGGATGCTGCGGAGCATAAGTATATTGAAGAATCTGGAACTATGAATATTGTTTTTCAGATCGGAGATAAGTTAATTACGCCTGATGAAAATCATGATACGATTTTAAGAGGTATTACAAAGCGCAGCGTGCTTCAAGTAGCTGAAATGTGGGGCGTTGAGGTAGAGGAGCGGATGGTAACCATTAAGGAAATTGTTGAAGCTGCAAGAAACGGATCTTTGAAAGATGCATTCGGTGCGGGAACTGCGGCAACTATCGCGCCTATCGCAATGATAGGTTATGAAGATGAGAAATTCATGTTGCCACCAGTTGAAGAAAGGATGCTTTCAAATAAGATTAAAAAATATCTTGGTGATTTAAAGACAGGCCGCATCGAAGATGCATTTGGTTGGAATCTAATTGTATAGCTTCTTTATTTTTTCTTTACTATATTCACTTAATATGAAAAGATATTTTTTCGCAATAGTTCTTTCTATAACATTTTATTCTTCTGCACAGATTGACTATTTAGAAGAAATCGCAATAGCATCATGTAATTGTGCTGATAGCTTATCGCCTGATTTAAAAATATCAGATCGAAACATTCGCCTTGGTCTGTGTATGATAAATGCCTGTGAGCCATATGGCGAAGAGTTACTTCGGGACCATCAAATAGATCTTAAACGAATTGATTCTCAAGGAGAGGAGCTAGGAGTCCTTGTTGGAATCAAAATGGCCAGTATTTGCCCTGAAAAATTAATAGAGCTCGCTGGAGAAGATGAAGTTAAAAATGATACTGAAAGTTCAGATGAATATAGAACAATTGCCGGTGAAGGTGTTGTTTTTTCAATAATAGAGGAACCCTTTGTTTGTTTCACGATTAAAGATGAAGAAGGTAGGAAGCAAAAATATTACTGGTTGACCTATGTAGATTCAGAAATGAACATTGAAAACGCTTTCAATACATTGAAGGGCCGTGAAGTGTATTTTGAATATGTTATTGATGAGATTTTTGACCCTAGAATTCAAGAGTATAGGAATATCAATATTTTAGTTTACCTCGACATTTAGAAAGATTGAAATTACTTCTTCAAAGATAATTCAATATAAACAGGTAGGTGGTCTGAATAGCCGTTTAAGTATTTACTACCACCATATGTTCTGAATGGAACTTTGTTTCCTTTATATTCCGTAATCAAATGATCCGGTGTATAGATTTTTCCTGATTCTGGCTTTATTCTAAGCTTCATATTTTGAAAGCCTTTTGAAATCATGATATGGTCGAGTATGTTCCACTCACCTCTATAGCTGTTAGTTCCACCGTATTGATTTGACTCTTTTGTAATACATGGTGTCATTATTTCCTTGAGCTTCGTAACAGACCTATTGCTTGGGTAATCATTTAAATCTCCCAATAAAATGACTTTTGTATTTATATTTATTGAAAGCAGCGAATCAATAAATTCTTTTGCTTTAGATGCGGCTTTAATTCTTTTAGGTGCACTTTTTTCAGTGCCACCACGCCTGCTTGGCCAATGATTAACCATCGCATAAAACACCTCTTTTTTATAGGAAAGCTTTGCCCATAAAATATCTCGAGATGTAGGTGTGTCTTGTTCTGGTAAGTTAAAACGAATGATTCCTTTATCTAAAAGTGTAAGCTTTTTAGTATGGTAAATAAGTCCAACATCTATACCTCTTGCATCAAGACTGTTAAAATGAATTGATTTATAATGTTTGAGCTTTTTATTGTTGTTAATGATGTCTTGGATAACTTGCTTGTTTTCGATTTCACACAATCCTATGAGCATTGGCGTTTTGAGTTCGCATATAATCTGGTTAATGTGGTTTATTTTAGTGTTGTAGCGTTTTGAGTTCCATTCTTTTTTTCCTGTGGGTAAAAACTCTTCATCGTTATTTGGACCATTGATAGTATCAAATAAGTTCTCTACGTTATAAAATGCAATACGCTCAATTTTTTGGGCATTACAGCTTATTAAAAATAGACTGATAAATAAGGGGATTAAAGCTTTATTCATTTTTTAATTAAAACTGTTCGAGTAAGGTGATTCTCTTTTCGATCGGTGGGTGTGTGGAAAATATACTTCTTAGACCGCTAAAAAAGCTTGGCGATCTTTTCCCTGGACCATTGTCAATGAACATTTGTTTGACATCGTTATTTTTTACATTTTCTATTTTTGAATTTCCCGATATCTTTCTGAGGGCATTTGCAAGTCCAAGAGGATTTTTAGTCATTTCTGCCGCGCCTGCATCCGCTAGATATTCTCGTTTTCTACTTAAGGAGAATTTAAATAAGATTGATATGAGATAAACTAGAGCCGACACTAAAAGGATTACCAACATAATAATAAGCCCTCCTTTACCATCTTTTTTTCTAGAACTCCTTCTAGTGCCCCCATACAAGATGCTTCTAAAAATAACTTGAAAAATAAATGAGAAAATACCAACGAAAACGATACTTATAATTAAGAGCTTGACATCGTTATTTCTTATATGCATTAATTCATGTGCGATTACACCTTCTAGTTCGTCGTCGTCTAGTTTGTCTATAATTCCTCTTGTCAAGGTTACTGTATAGTTTTTTTCGTTCAAACCGCTAGCAAAAGCATTTAGTGCAGATGATTCAATGATTCGTAGCTTTGGAAGCTTCATACCTACACTCATACATAGATTTTCCGCAAGATTATATACGCGCATATTTTCTTTACGTTCAAGACTTTTTGCTCCAGTAGCATAGTTAATCATTCTGGAGTGGCCTAAATATGCAATTAAGAACCAAAGCCCTGTAAAAAGTAGGACCAATGGAGCTACTGAAAGAAATGCCTCATTGGTATCTCCTATGGCTCCAAAGAATAAGACAATGTACAGGCCACCGAGAAGTAATGAGGGGAAACCAATGAGTAAGAGTACTGATTTTCTATTATTTCTAGTGATTTGTTGTTGAAGACCAACGTATTCCATTTTCTTAGAATTTTACTTCTGGTGCTTTGTTTAAGTCTACTCTGGCTTGCTCTCCAACATCAAACATCTCTTCACTTTTAAATCCAAACATACTTGCAAACAATACATTTGGGAATTTTTGAACAGCAATGTTCAGTTCTTTAGTAGCTGAATTGAAGAACCTTCTTACTGCTGCTAATTTATTTTCAATATCAGAAAGCTCTTCTTGAAGCTGCATGAAGTTACTGCTTGCCTTAAGATCAGGATAGGCTTCTACCTGTATGCTAAATCCGCTAAGTGCTGAGCTTAATTGCTGTTCAGCAGCAATTTTATCATTGATACTTGATGCACCAACGGCTTTATTTCTGGCCTCAGTAATAGCTTTAAGAGTACCAGCTTCATGTTCCATATATCCCTTTACAGCGCCAATCAGTTGCGGTACAAGATCGTGACGTTGCTTGAGCTGAACATCAATATCAGCAAAAGCATTTTCACGGTTGTTTTTCAATTTAACAAGAGTGTTGTAGATACTGATGATCATCAATACAACGATAGCTACGATAACGAGGAGAATGCCTAAAGGACCCATTTTTTTTAGTTTTTAATTATTTAATGTGAATGTTAAAGATAATTTTAAATATTGAGTCTTTAGGTTTTAAATTTAATCTATTACAACCTGTTTATTTTTTAATCAAAAAAAATGATTAATAAATAATCATTATTATATTTGTACTTCAACGATTTGCAGTGTTTTATTGAATATTCATTAAACCTGTTATAAATGCCCTTATTACGATCTATTGTCCATATGGACCTTGATACCTTTTTTGTTTCCTGTGAGCGTCTTTTAGATAGCCGCCTGAACAATAAGCCAATTCTCATTGGTGGAACCAGTGATCGAGGTGTAGTCGCCTCCTGTAGCTATGAAGCCCGGAAGTTCGGTATCCATTCTGCAATGCCTATGCGAATGGCAAAACAACGCTGTCCAGAAGCTATTGTGATTAAAGGGAACTCCTCAACGTACACGAAGTATTCTAGGCTGGTCACAGATATTATTAACGAAGAATCTCCACTTTATGAGAAGTCTTCTATTGATGAATTTTATATTGATTTTACGGGAATGGATCGCTTTCATGGTGTGCTCAAGTACAGTTCAGAGCTCAGGCAGCGCATTCTTCGAGAAACCGGCCTGCCCATTTCTTTTGGTTTGTCTGAAAACAAAACGGTATCTAAAATTGCAACAGGAGAAGCAAAGCCAGACAATCAAATACAGATTTCTTATGGTAATGAAAAACACTTTTTAAGTCCACTTTCTGTACGTAAGATACCTATGGTCGGGCTCAAGACGTATCAATCATTGTGTAGTTTAGGTATTAAGACGATTCAGCCTCTTCAAGAAATGCCTTTAGATATGATGGAGCGAATTATGGGTAAGAATGGTATTGCAATTTGGAAAAAAGCAAATGGTATCGATTTAACACCTGTGATTCAGCATAATGAACGAAAATCTATTTCAACGGAGCGTACATTTAATCGTGATACTATTGATGTCGTAAAGCTTAAAGGTATTCTTTCAGCAATGGCTGAAAACTTAGCATACCAGCTTCGTAGAGGGGACAAGCTTAGTGGTTGCGTTACTGTAAAGGTACGTTATTCTGATTTTCAAACTCAAACTCTTCAAAAGAAAATTCCTTACACGGCAGCAGACCACGAGCTGATACCGATGGTACTAGAGCTCTTTGAACGTGCATTTAACCGACGTTTATTGGTTCGGTTAATCGGGGTTCGTTACAGTGCATTGGTCTCCGGTAATTATCAGCTAGGTTTGTTTGGAGATACCGTCGACTATCCATCCTTATATAATGCATTGGACCGTATTCGTTTAAAGTATGGAGACCGTTCCGTGATTAAGGCGATAGGAATGGAGGCAAAGACGATAGGTGGATGGAACCCTTTCAATGGAGAACCGCCAGCTTTATTAGCCAACCGTAGGTCTTAAACTTTTCAGTCGGAGATGAAAGTACAATCTTGCTATAGCTTGAAATATGGCGTATTGCAACCTGACGAGCTCGTTGATTGGGCTCTTGGTGCAGGTTATCCTCATATTTTACTTTCGGATATTAACTCAACAGGAGCTGCTTTGTCGCTCGTGCGTTCTGCAAAATCGAAAGGGTTGAAGCCGATTATTGGTGTCGAGCTCCGTAATGATACCGAGATTAAAGCAACGGTTATTGCAAGAAATAACAGAGGGTTTCATGAATTGAATACTTTTCTATCAAAACACTTACATGATAAAGTTGATTTTCCTGATCGGATCCCACACCTAAGTAACTGTTATGTTTCTTATCCTTATCCTGGCCCTTCTGACGAACTTAATAGTAACGAGTATATTGATATTCAAGTAGATAACATAAATATTTTAAATAAAAAGTTTAATATATTAAATGCTCGAAAGGTTATTGTATTACCCACGATGGTGTTTCGTAATAAACGTGATTATAATACACATCGTTTGTTACGTTCGATTCATTACAATACTTTACTTTCTAAGCTGTCGCCAATGCAATGTGCTAGGGCTAATTTTTTGATGGATTTTAAAACCTTAAAAAATACTTTTGCATCTTACAGTAGTGCTTTAAAGCGAAC
Organism: uncultured Flavobacteriales bacterium; assembly: GCA_943789205.1. Taxonomy (GTDB): domain Bacteria; phylum Bacteroidota; class Bacteroidia; order Flavobacteriales_D; family Crocinitomicaceae; genus UBA952. The sequence goes on along the minus strand of CALSTG010000002.1, from coordinate 199,733 downwards.
CCTTTCTCTTTTAGAAAGTTGTGTGCTTTCATTCGATTTTAGTGAAAAAGCATTGCCTCAAAACCCATCTACTTTTACAGGTAGTGAATCAGAGGATGAAGCTTTACTTCGAAATCTTTGCCTAGATGGGCTCCCTGAGCGTTACGAAACACTTACGGATGAGATTGTTGAGCGCATTGAAAAGGAAATTGAAATCATTACAAAGAAAAAGTACCTTTCTTATTTCTTGATGACTTGGGACTTTACATCTTATGCGAGAGCTAAAAATTATTTTTATGTCGGTAGAGGTAGTGGTGCCAATAGTATTGTGGCATATCTACTTAAGATTACTAATGTGGATCCTCTAGATCTTGATTTATACTTTGAGCGTTTTATTAATTTAGAACGAAAGAGTCCTCCAGATTTTGATATTGACTTTTCTTGGCGCGACAGAGATGATGTGATTCGCTATATCTTCGATAAATATCCTACCTCCGCCTTACTTTGTACCTATAACACTTTTCAGTATCGTGCAACGATTCGTGAGCTTGGGAAGGTTTTTGGTTTACCAAGCTCTGAAATAGAGGAGCTCGCTAAAAAGGCTTCAAAACCAAAAGACGCTTTATCTGAGTTGGTGTTGAAATATAGCACTTACATACAAGGTTTACCTTCTTATTTGAGTGTTCATTCAGGAGGTATCGTTATTAGTGAAAAGCCGACAACTTGGTTTTCTGCTACTTTTCTACCCCCAAAGGGTTTTCCAACGACACAGTTTTCTATGTTAGAGGCAGAAGATGTTGGGCTTTATAAGTTTGATGTGTTGAGTCAGCGTGGGCTTGCAAAAATTCAAGAGGGTGTAGCGCTCGCTATAAAGAATCAGCCTAATAACCCTCCCAGAAATATCAATGATTTAGCGTTTTTTAAGAATGACCCAAGAATAAATGCGCTCTTAACTAGAGCCGATGCGTTAGGTTGTTTTTATGTTGAATCTCCAGCTATGCGAATGCTGATGACTAAACTGAGTGTTAAAAATTATTTAGAGCTCGTTGCAGCAAGTTCTGTCATCCGTCCAGGTGTTTCTCAATCAGGTATGATGCGTACCTATATCTTGCGACATCGCTTTCCTGAGGAGCGTAAAAAAGCACACCCGTTGCTACTTAAGATCATGCCTGAAACTTACGGTGTAATGGTTTATCAAGAGGACGTTATCAAGGTGGCGCATTACTTTGCTGGTCTTACACTTGGAGAGGCGGATGTTTTGAGGCGTGGTATGTCTGGAAAATTTAGATCTCGAAAAGAGTTTTTAGTCATCAAAGAAAAGTTTTTTCAAAACTGCGGTACTAAAGGGTATGATTTTGCACTCGTAAAATCGATTTGGAATCAAGTTGAAAGTTTTGCAGGTTACGCTTTTGCAAAGGGGCATTCTGCATCTTATGCTGTAGAGAGTTATCAAAGCTTGTATCTAAAGGCTTATTACCCATTAGAGTATATGACTGCATGTATTAATAACTTTGGTGGTTTTTACAGGACAGAGTTCTATGTCTATGAAGCGCGAAAACATGGGGCTATGGTTGAAGGTCCTTGTATTCAAAAAGGATTGTATCAATCTCTATTAGAGGGCACCGTTTTAATTTTGGGGTTTAATTTGGTCAGAGGTATCGAGCATCATACGATTTCGAGTATTGTTAAAAGTAGGGATGATTATGGTTGTTTTGAAAGCTTTGAGTCGCTACTTGAGCGTATTTATATACCATTTGAGCAGCTTGTATTGCTGATTCGTATTGATGCGTTGCGTTGTTTTGGGATCGCTCGAAAGGAGCTTTTATGGAAAGCTTACTTTTTCCACGATAAAAAACCTAAAAAAGCACAAGTATTTTTACCCTTGGATGTTGTGTCAAAACAGCCAGGTCAGTTTCCCGCATTAATAGAGCATTTTTTGGAGCTAGATTTTGAGTATCTAGAGCTTATGGGTTTTTCGTTATGTAATCCCTTCTCCTTGCTTAGAGAGCCTGTAGCAACGTATTCTAGCGCTTCTGAATTCCCTTCTTTTACAGGGAAAACAATTCAAACCTATGGGTACTTAGTTGCATTAAAGAAATCCAAATCGTCTAAGGGGCAGGTCATTTCATTTGCTATGTTTTTAGATCAAGAAGGGGAGGTTATAGATACCGTACATTTTCATGCTTCTTTAGCCCGTTATCCTTTTTCAGGTTCCGGTATTTATTTTCTGGAAGGTAAACTGGTTGAGGAGTTTGGTTTTTGCTGTATTGAAGTTCGTTTGATGAAAAAACAAGCCTTTATTGAAGATCCTCGTTTTTCAGAAGGTATTATCTGATGTTACTTTTGATCCAATAAGTAAATAAATGATGCTATCGCTGCAGCACCCAATTCAAGTTCTCGTTTGTTTACATTTTCAAAAACATCGTTAGGAGAATGATGCATGTCAAAATACCGCTGAGAATCTGGAACAAAACCGAAAAGCGGTATGTTCGGGTAGGATTCTTTTAACGGACCAATATCAACACCTCCATAACCTTTTTCAAAAATATGAAGGTCATAATCTTTGAAAAAAGGGGCTAAGCTAGCAAGCCATTCAACTTGTTCTTCTGAGCCATCACAGGTAAAGCCTCTTGGAGCAAAACCTCCTCTATCACTTTCGATAGCCGCAAAATGAAATTCTTCATTTTCTTTTACCCATTTGGCATATGTTTTACCGCCTTTATTCCCATTTTCTTCATTCATAAAAAACACAAGTCTCAGTGTGTGTTTAGGCTTGTAACCTAAAGTTTTAAGAATTCTAAATGCCTCTAAACAGTGAATGACTCCAGCGCCGTCATCATGGGCGCCTTCACCAGTATCCCATGAGTCGAGGTGACCACCTACGGTTATAATCTGGGAGGGATAATCACTGCCCCTGATTTCTCCAAGTACATTGTAAGATGTGGCGTCGGGAAATGATCTGCAATCCATCTCCATTACAAGCTCAATATCTTGTTTTGGGTTGTTTGAAATAAAATTATGGAGCTGATCGGCATCAGCAGTGCAGATTGCGGCAGCGGGAATTTTATCAATATTCTCTGCGTAGTACATGGAACCCGTGTGCGGGTGCGGGTCAGATGCGAGACCTAATGATCTAATTATTGTACCAACAGCACCTTTTTCTGCAGCGATGGAGGCACTGTTTCCTCTTAAAGGGTAGCAACCACCATAAGCTTTGAATGTTTGGATTTGTTTCGCATCCATAGCTTGATTTATGAATACTATTTTACCTTTAATCAATGATGGTTTTGCTGATTTTAAGGCCTCAAGGCTTTCAAATTCAATAAGATTTCCTCTAAGCATACCATTCGTTCCTACAGATCCTCCTAGGGCTAGTCCTCTGAGTTTAATATGTGTACCATTACTAGATTTGAAATAGAAAACTTCTTTTGTACCTCTTTCCCAATGTGGCACTTGAATTTCATGTAATCTAGTCTCTAATCCGTATGATTGCATTTTATCATTGCTCCATTCGATAGCCATTTGTGCTTCAGTAGATCCCGTTATCCTTGCACCGATTCCTTTACATAAAAATCTAAGATCTTCATAGGCGTTACCATCTGTAAGTGCTTTTGTATATATTGATCGAATCATCGATGCTTCATTAGAAATCGGTAAAGTTTCTTTTTGACCATGTAATGCTAAACAAAAAAAGGTGACAAAGATTAAGGGAATGCGTTTCATTATAATTTCTTAATTATTAAGATTTAAAGATAGCTATAATTCTATTTTTAAAGAACATTCGATGGTTTCAAAGCAATAAAAAAACCTTTACAAGTCAATCTAAATCAATGCAATCTTAGCATTCTTTCTTATCTTTGACCACCAAAAAAAAAATATGTCTCTAAAGTGCGGTATCGTTGGACTTCCTAATGTTGGTAAGTCAACACTATTTAACTGTTTGTCAAATGCAAAAGCACAATCAGCCAACTTTCCTTTTTGTACAATTGAACCAAATATTGGAACAATTTCAGTTCCAGACCCAAGACTAGAAAAACTCGAGGGTCTTGTGAATCCTGAACGCGTGATTCCAACAACTATGGAAATACTTGATATTGCAGGTTTGGTGAAAGGAGCCTCAAAAGGTGAAGGGCTTGGAAACAAGTTTTTAGCTAATATTAGAGAAACAGATGCTATTCTTCATGTTCTTCGTTGCTTTGAGGATGGAAATATTGTTCACGTAGACGGAGATGTTGATCCAATGCGTGATAAAGAAATCATTGATATTGAGCTTCAATTAAAAGATTTAGAATCGGTAGAAAAGAAAATCACTTCTTTATCGCGTGTTATTAAATCAGGAGACAAGGATGCTGTTAAAGAAAATGATCTTGCACAGAAATTAAAGGAAGGACTTGAACAAGGGGTATCAATAAGAGCACTTTCATTGAATGATGACGAGCTAGAATTACTTCGTTCCTTTAATTTAATAACAGCTAAACCTGTTATGTATGTCTGTAATGTTGATGAAGCTTCTGTGCAGAAGGGAAATCATTTTGTAGATGAAGTCAGAAAAGCAGTGGCAGATGAAGATGCAGAGGTTTTGGTTATCGGAGCGAAGATAGAGGCAGATATCACCGAGCTAGAAACTTATGATGAGCGCAAAATGTTTTTGGATGAGCTGGAACTTGAAGAACCTGGGGTTCACCGCCTTATACGTTCTGCCTACTCATTATTGAACTTACAGACCTACTTTACAGCAGGAGAGAAGGAAGTTCGCGCATGGACGATTAAGGAAGGTATGTCTGCGCCGCAAGCTGCAGGTGTTATTCATACTGATTTTGAAAAAGGTTTTATACGTGCCGAGGTAATGAAATATGACGATTTCAGTGAGCTTGGTTCAGAGCAAGCCGTTAAAGAATCTGGAAAATTTAAAGTTGAAGGTAAAGAGTATATCGTGCAAGATGGAGACATTATGCATTTTAGATTTAATGTTTAAATAGAAAATATAGAAAATGATAAAAGCAAATAATCCCGATTTAGAATCTTGGGTAAGCGTTCCCGCAGAGACAGATTTTCCAATTCAAAACTTACCGCTAGGTGTTTTCAAAACAGATCAATTAAAGCCGAGAGTTGGTGTTAGAATAGGTGATTCAATTTTAGATTTAAAAACGCTTCATGTTCTTGGTTACCTAGATAATTTGCCTTTTTCTATTGAGTCCTTCGATTCACACACCTTGAATCTTTTGATGAAAAAGGGCAAGCTAGCGGCAAGAAGGTTGCGCGATCGAATCTCTGAATTACTGAATAAAGACAATCCTGAGCTTCAGAATAACAATCATCACGTTCAACAGGTCTTAATTGATGAAGCTACGGCAGACGTGCTGATGCCTATCGACATAGGAGATTATACAGATTTTTATTCGAGTCGCGAACATGCTACCAATGTGGGAACCATGTTTAGAGATCCTAATAATGCATTGCTTCCTAATTGGCTTCATATACCGGTAGGTTATCACGGTCGTTCTTCATCAGTAATACCTTCTGGTCAAAATATTTACCGACCAAAAGGACAAACCAAGCCTAATGAAGACCAAGGCCCTGTATTTGGCCCGTCTAAAATGATTGATTTTGAATTAGAAATGGCCTTTGTAACATTTGACGGTAAACCCCTAGGTGACTCAATAACGACAGAGGAAGCTGAGGATTATATATTTGGAATGGTTTTATTCAATGACTGGTCTGCACGGGATATTCAAAAATGGGAGTATGTGCCTTTAGGGCCATTCTTAGCAAAGAACTTTGCATCTTCAATATCTTCATGGGTAGTAAGTCTTGATGCCTTACAACCATATAGCGTAAATACCCCGAGTCAAGATCCTGAAGTGCTTGATTATTTAAAATTTGAAGGAAAAAAATCTTACGATATTCATTTGCAAGTAGCAATTACTCCGGAGAACGCAATGGAAACTATAGTTGCCAATTCAAACTTCAAATATATGTATTGGAATATGGCACAACAGCTAGCGCATCATACTGTAAATGGTTGTAATGTTAGAGGTGGTGACTTGCTGGGCTCAGGAACAATATCTGGTCCTACTCCTGATTCATATGGTTCTATGTTAGAGCTTGCATGGAAAGGCACAAAGCCGGTCCCTATGTCTGACGGAACTGAAAGGAAATTCATTCAAGATGGAGATACTGTAACAATGCGAGGGTTTTGTAAAAATGAAAAAGTACGAATAGGATTTGGAGAAGTTGCATCAAAATTATTACCTTCTAAATAAATGAGCCAAATACCTTCTGAAACCACATTAAACCTGGAAAAGGAACGCAAAGAAATATTAAATGCGTTCAGAGGGTTGATGCGTGCTTCAAAGGATCGCAACAAAGAAGAAACGAAGCTGATTAGAAAAGCTTTTGATGTTGCTTTAGAAGCGCATAAAGAAATGCGTCGAAAATCTGGTGAACCCTATATATATCACCCAATTGCGGTTGCAAGAATTTGCGCGGTTGAAATGGGTTTGGGACCTACTTCTGTTATTTGTGCTTTATTACACGATACGGTTGAAGATACACATATAACCTTGCAGGATATCGAGGATCTATTCGGGGTGAAGGTCAGGTTGATAATTGACGGTCTTACAAAAATACCTGATGTGTTTGATGAGAATGCCTCAATTCAAGCTGAAAATTTTAGGAAGATGATTCTGACAATTTCAGAGGATTTTAGGGTTGTGCTTATAAAGCTTGCTGATCGTTTACATAACATGCGAACCTTAGGAAGTATGAGGTCAGATAAACAGCTTAAAATTGCTTCTGAAACAAAATTCTTGTACGCGCCTTTAGCACATCGTCTAGGTTTGTATTCCGTCAAGACAGAGCTGGAAGATTTGTCAATGAAATATTGTGAGTCTGAGGCTTATACAGATATCGAAACTAAGTTAGCAAAAACGAAAGAGGTCCGTGCGCGGTTTATCCGAAGGTTCATCGCTCCGGTTAAGGAATCCTTAGCTCATGAGGGTTATGTTTTTGATGTTAAGGCAAGAACAAAGTCAATCTCTTCTATTTGGAAGAAAATGAATAGTAAGGACATTCCGTTTGAAGAAGTCTTCGATGTATTTGCCATTCGAATCATAGTAGACACCCCTGTGGAGTTGGAAAAGTCAGATTGTTGGCGCATCTACAGTATCGTGACTGATTATTATCAGCCAAGCCCAGAAAGGTTGAGGGATTGGATTTCAACACCTAGAGCTAATGGGTATGAATCACTTCATACAACTGTAATGTCTCCTCAAGGTAAGTGGGTTGAGGTACAGATACGTTCTAAGAGAATGGATGAAATTGCTGAAAAGGGGTTGGCCGCCCATTTTAGGTATAAAGAGTCACCTAATGAAGACAACAAGCTCGATAGATGGATTAGCGAAATTCGTGATTTACTTGAAAGTTCGGATGCGGATGCTATTGATTTTGTAAATGATTTCAAATTAAATCTATTCAATGAAGAGATTTATGTTTTTACACCAAAAGGCGAATTGCGCGTATTACCAATAGGATCAACCATACTAGATTTTGCTTATGATATTCATACTGATATTGGTGCATCGTGCATAGGAGCTAAGGTTAACAATCGTTTAATGCCTTTATCTTATGAGCTTCAAAATGGTGATCAGCTTGAAATCATTACTTCCTCGAAACAAAGACCTAAAGATGAGTGGTTACGATTTGTTGTTACCGCTCGAGCTAAGTCAAAAATAAAATCTTCTTTGAATGAGGAGCGAAATCTTATTGCCCAGGATGGAAAGGAAATCCTTGAGCGTAAGTTTAAGCAATTCAATCTTCGTATGGGTTCTGAAAATATAATGTTTTTAGAGAAGCACTTCGAAATGCCTACGATTACTGAGCTTTATTTTAGGATAGCAAAAGGAAAAATAGACCTGTCAAAACTTCGTGAAATAGACCAAGTAAATGGAGTCTTTAAAGTTGAGAAAAAACCCGCGCGTCGCAAAAAGAAAAGTATTCAGGATTACGAATCTGAGTTTGTCTCAATGGATCCAAAGAAGGCTACACTTCGAATAGGAGACGACTTTCAAGGATTTGATTATCAAATGGCTAAATGCTGCAATCCTATACCGGGCGATAAGGTTTTTGGTTTTATTACCGTGTCATCTGGAATAAAAATCCATAGATTTAATTGCCCGAATGCAGTCAATATGATGTCAAAAATGGCTTATCGATGTATAAAAGCCAGATGGAAGTCAGATGATATGGTTGAGAGGGTTGCAGCCATCAAAATTATTGGAATTGATCAATTTGGATTGGTTAATAAGATTACGGAAATCATTTCGAATCAGATTAATATTAATATGAAAAGTATTTCTTTTGAAACCAATGACGGTGTGTTTGAAGGACGTATAAAAGTTCTAGTATATGACACCGGTCACTTGGAGCAGCTTACAAGAGAGTTTGAGCAAGTTGAAGGTGTGAAGCGGGTAGTCAGATGGGGAGAGGAAGAGTCTGAGTATGATTAATCATCTAGCTCAGCTAAATTCCTTGGTCTTAAAATGGGGTTCCAGCTAAAGTTTTTAATCCATTTATCCTTTTCGACAACTTGATCAATCGGGTAAAATATTCCAGTTGGCTGTGTGCGATAGGTAATCCCTTTTACCTCTCCGCTGTCGAGGTGAACGGTTAACGTTGCTGCCTCTAACTTATTCAAACCCATTCTTTTTATGGTAAGTAAACTATCAGTAGACTCTTCATTTTCCGGGTAATAAATACTTGTAGCAGAGCCAAAAACATCAGTTTGAACAAGTTTACCCTTTTTCATTAGAGCAATAATTGACTTTCCAGATATTTGATTATAAATCACCCCAGAATCCAGCTCCATCAGGGCAGAGGCATTGTTATAAATATCGATATGTTCAATAACAGAATCTTTCAGGTGAATTTGAATTGAATCACCTTTAAGCTCAGCATTTTCTGACCATACAATTGGGGATTTATATAATGTCATAATATCTTTTAATTCAATGAATACTAATGAATCAGCATTTGCTTGAATTTGCTCATTGAATATTTTAACACCATAGTAGGCAAATATTTTTTTCTTATTATTCAAAGTGTCTGGTAGGATCTCAAGCGTATCACTGTGTATATATATGGTATCTTCTTCCTGGATTACTTCAGCAATCACACAATCCGAAACAAAAGTGTCATCAGTAGATTCATTTTTGAGGAGATAATTGGATTGTATTCGGAGTTTTTTTTCGATTTCTAAAAAATGAACATTTTGTTTGGCTTCAATCTTCTGAAGACTATCATTATATAAAATGGTATCAGCGAACAAAATCTTTTTTGGATCCTTTAACATGGCCTCACCATGGAGGTAACCTTGGTTATTCTTGGTATGATACCATCCAAAATTGGATTCAATATCAATACTGTCTTTTGTGATGTAAGTTTTACCAAAGAAATAGCTTTTTTTTGTTGCATAATTAAAACGTAGCGTATCAGTCTCCATGCGTAAGTTGTCATTTTTATATCGGACACTATCCACAAAGTGATAGTCTTTTGTATCTGGATAGAAATAGCCCATTTTACTTGTGATGCGTTCATTAGAATTGATTTTATGAATACTTCCAAAGGTTCTATAAGTTGCTCTGCCTGATTTTGAATCATAATCTATACTATCCGTGGTGAGTTTATAGTCACCGTCTCTCATTTTAACCCTTCCCCAAAGTTTTGATTTGTCTTCAATCCCATTAAAGAATGCAGAGTCACAGAATATATTTAAAGTCTCTTTTATAATATGAACATTTCCATAAGCTCGGACGATTTGAGCGCCTTCAAAATAGTAAGCGCTATCACAATACATGGTATTCCCTTGATATTCAAAATTCACGTCGCCGGCTAATTTAAGCAAGTCATTTTCTTCAAAATAGTGCGCTTTTTTTGACCCTGGCAATAACTTAAGGACCTCTTGAGCACTAAAAGTGTTACTCAAAAAAAATGCGCTTAGGAAAAGCGCATAATTCAATAACTGCTTTTTCAGAATCATTTTGTGTTATCTAACGTTTGTTTTCTGTCAGGTCCAACTGATACAACGTGTATAGGAACATTTAATTGCTTTTCAAGATAATCTACATATGATTTAAATGCATCTGGAGCCTCGTTCATTCCTTCTAGTTTTGTGAGATCTTTTCTCCAACCTGGAATAGATTCATACACTGGCTGAATATCATGGTCGTTAATATCAAAAGGAAAGTGCGTTACTTCTTGGCCTTCAATAATATATTTTGTACAAGCTTTGATTTCATCAAAAATACTGAGCACATCTCCTTTCATCATACACAACTCACTAACACCATTAACCATAATTGAATATTTGAGTTGAACGAGATCAATCCAACCACATCGCCTTGGGCGACCAGTTGTAGCACCAAACTCGTGTCCTTCTTTCCCCATGTCTTTTCCATCTTGGTCAAATAGCTCAGTAGGGAAGGGGCCACTTCCAACTCTCGTGCAATAGGCCTTAAAAATCCCAATAACCTTACCAATTTTTGTAGGTGGTACGCCAAGCCCTGTGCAGGTGCCAGCCGTAATGGTATTAGACGAGGTTACGAAGGGATAAGTTCCAAAATCTATATCAAGCATTGTGCCTTGAGCGCCTTCTGCTAAAACTTTTTTTCCACTTTTAACGGCTTCATCAATATATATTTCGCTATCAACAAATTCGAGCGTTTTCATTGTTTCTATACCTTCAAACCATGAACGCTCTAATTCATCCAATTCATAAGAAAATGCCTCATAATGACTTAGGATATTTTTATGTTTCTCAACTAGCGCTTTATATTTTTGCTCAAAATTCTTAGAGAGTATATCTCCAACACGCAATCCATTACGACCCGTTTTGTCCATATAAGTTGGCCCAATACCTTTTAATGTAGAGCCAATTTTGTTTTTTCCTTTTGCCATCTCGGATGCAGCATCTAAAAGCTTGTGTGTCGGGAGTATAAGATGGGCCTTTTTAGATATTAGTAAACGAGACTTATACTCAACATTATACGGAGCCAGTTTGTCTAATTCATCTTTAAATATTACTGGGTCAATAACGACACCATTTCCAACTAAATTCACAACTTCAGGATGAAATATGCCAGATGGGATTGTATGTAATACGTGCTTAATACCTTCAAATTCAAGCGTATGACCTGCATTCGGACCTCCTTGAAACCTTGCAATAATGTCGTAGTTGGGTGTCATAACGTCAACAATTTTACCCTTACCTTCATCTCCCCATTGAAGACCTAATAATACATCTACCTTCATTATTTTTTACTTAAAATAGTTTATTGCAGATTCTACTGAATCATACATAGAAAAAACATCATTCATTTTTGTGATTTCGAATAATGTTGAAATTAATTTATTTGGTGAGCAGATGAGTAAATCACCATTTTCAATGCGGCATTTGGTCATCGTTTTTACAAATACGGCAATTCCTGTTGAATTTGTGTGTGTTAGTGTTTGAAGGTCAAAAATAACATTGTGCATAGGTAATTTAGCTACTGCGTCTTTTAAAATTTCCGCATCAGCTTCGGAAAGAATTTTACCTTGAAGCTGAAAAACTAAACAATTACCATTAGTGATAGAGGAGACCTTCAAATTCATTCTTTAGATTTTTTATTTTTCGTTCCATAAAAATATAAGGAATGGTGTTGGATTTTCATGTCAAAAAGAGACTCAATAGTACTTTTTATTTGTTGAATTCTAGGGTCACAAAACTCAAGTACTTCTCCTGTGTCAGTGCATATAACATGATCATGTTGTTTTGACCCATGTGCTTTTTCAAATTGTGCAATATTTTTCCCAAATTGATGTTTACTGACTAAATTACACGCTAATAGAAGCTCAATCGTATTGTATAGTGTGGCTCGAGAAACTCTGTAATTGTGGCTCTTCATTTTAAGGTAGAGTGATTCGATATCGAAATGACCGTCATGCGCATATATCTCATCCAAAATGGCGAAACGCTCTGGGGTTTTTCGATGTCCATTCTTTTCTAAATAAGCAGAAAAGATTCCTTTGACAGTCTCTTGTAGTGTACTTTCACTCATAGCAAAGAACAAATTTACAATATAAATTCATTTGGTTTTCCAATAACTCGAATTGGTTTTCATCTCTTTTCAACACTTCTCAAAAAAAATGGCATAAAAAAAAGGGGAGAGGCTCCCCTTTTCTAAATATTAAGATCAAGAATTATTTTTTCTTGTCCATTTTTTCTTTCAACTCAGCTAATGCATCAAGGTCTCCAAGTGTAGACTTTTCTGCATTTTTATTGATTGCATTGAGATTGTTTGCATTTGATTTTCTAGATGGTCTAGAAGATGTTGCAGGTTCCGCATGCTCTTCGTGTGTTCTGATGTGCGAAACAACGATTTTGCGTGCATCTCTATTAAATTCAATAACCTTAAAATCGAGTACTTCCTCCACACCAGCATTGTTTCCGTCTGCTTTCTTTAAGTGTTTTGCTGGGCAGATTCCCTCTAAACCATAAGGTAAAGAAACGATTCCTGATTTGTCCTTCATTTCGATTATCGTACCGCTGTGAACAGTACCTTCAGCAAAGGTTGCTTCAAATACTTCCCATGGATTTTCCTCAAGTTGTTTGTGACCCAGAGAAATTCTTCGATTTTCTTGATCAATTTCAAGTACAATTACCTCCATTGCTTCTCCTGTCTTGCAGAATTCAGATGGATGCTTGATTTTCTTTTGCCATGAAAGGTCTGAAATATGTATTAATCCATCGACACCTTCTTCCAATTCTACAAATACACCAAAGTTTGTAAAGTTTCTGACTTTTGCAGTATGTTGCGTGTTGACCGCATATTTAGTATCAATATTACTCCACGGGTCTGGCATTAATTGTTTGATACCTAAAGACATCTTTCTTTCTTCACGATCAAGCGTTAAAACAACAGCCTCGACTGAGTCTCCAATTTTCATGAAATCTTGAGCAGAACGTAAATGTTGTGACCAACTCATTTCAGAAACGTGAATCAACCCTTCAACACCAGCCGCGATTTCAATAAAAGCACCATAATCAGCCATCACGACTACTTTACCAGTAACCTTATCTCCAACAGCTAACTCAGCATTTAAAGAATCCCAAGGATGCGGTTGTAATTGCTTTAAACCAAGTGCAATTCTTTTCTTCTCATCATCAAAGTCAAGAATAACTACATTAATTTTAGAATCTAGTTCCAACATTTCTTCGGGATGCGAAACACGACCCCAAGAGAGGTCTGTGATGTGAATCAATCCATCAACACCACCCAAATCGATGAATACACCGTATGAGGTAATGTTTTTAACGATACCCTCAAGAACCTGTCCTTTTTCAAGACCAGAAATAATTTGTTTCTTTTGTTCTTCAAGTTCTGCTTCTATAAGCGCTTTGTGAGAAACAACAACGTTTCTGAATTCTTCATTGATTTTAACAACTTTGAATTCCATGTTCTTTCCAACATATACATCATAATCACGGATTGGTTTAACATCAATTTGCGAACCAGGTAAGAATGCCTCGATACCAAAGACATCGACGATTAATCCACCTTTAGTTCTGCACTTTACGTGACCTGTTATTACTTCTCCAGTTTTTAATACTTCATTCACTCGAATCCACGCACTGTGCATTCTTGCTGTTTTGTGAGAAACAATAAGTTGTCCTGTCTTATCTTCTCTACATTCAACATACACGTCAACTACATCACCAATTTTAAGATCCGCATTGTAACGAAACTCATTTGCAGCAATAACACCCTCAGATTTGTACCCGATGTTAATGATTACTTCTTTTTTAGTGAGATGTACGACTGTACCTTGGATAACCTCTTTTTCGTTTATTGACGTTAAGGTTTTTTCATATACGTCAGACATTTCTGACCTTTCTACTTGACTGTACCCATCTAATTGAAGAGCTTCCCAGTCAAAATCTGCAGTTCCCTGCGTTGTTTTTGTTGTTGCCATGGGGCTTTAAACATTTGTATTTCAAGTCTCCTTAAACCTTGAAAGGATTTATAAAGATCACATTATAAAAGGAGGGTGACCATTTTCAGAGTGCAAAGATAGTGATTTCTTCATAATAATAAAGACATTAAGCGCAAATACTAAAAAAATAAATTAACCCAATCTTTAATTGTCATTTGGATTGTTTGGAAACTTGGAAATCATTTTGAATTTACCTTGCTGCATTTCTAATGTCGTCTTCCACAAATCATCAAGATTTGTATCAAGAATAAGCTCGTGATTTACGTTGTTTACAGTAATCCATGAATTTTCTTTTATTTCAGCTTCAAGCTGTTCTTTATCCCAGCCGGAATAACCAATGAAAAATCTAATTTTATCTTTTGCTTCAGGATTCTCCTTAAGAATGTTGCAAATCTGATCAAAATCACCACCGTAGTATAGTTCTTTTTGAATTTTCAAGCAATTGTCAACTTTTGCGCCTAATGAGTGAATAAAGAATAAGCTGTCCTTGGAAACAGGGCCTCCAAAGCCAATTTTTGCATGGATGTCAGGGAAATTAGAATCAATTTTATGTAAATCAATCTCGGCGTAGTTGTTCAATACAAATCCAAAAGTACCATCTTCATTATGCTCGCAAAGTACGACAACAGAACGTCCGAAATATGGGTCGTTCAAGAAAGGATCAGAAATAAGTACACTTCCTTTTTTGGGTTGCTCATTATTGGTAAATGAAAAGTTGATTTTTTTCATTTTACAAAGGAACAAAAAACACAAATCACGACAATAGCAATTCGTACATTAAATAGATTTTTAATTTTGTAACTATGAAATATGGAGCTATTGACATTGGAACAAACGCTGCCCGTTTGCTGATAGGTGAGGTTGTTCATGATTCCGGAAGGTCTTTTGTAAAAAAGATTTCTTACACGAGAATACCACTACGCTTGGGTGATGACGTTTTTTCTTTGGGTCGAATTGATGTTAAGAAGAAGCTCAACCTCATAAATACGATGAAGGCTTTTGAAATAATTACTGATATTTTTGAGGTTAAGGAATTGAAAGCTTATGCAACTTCTGCAATGCGCGAAGCTGAAAATGCAGCGCAAATAGTGACTGATATAAAAAGTGCAACTGGGATTGACCTTAACATAATTTCAGGAGCAGAGGAGGCAAATGTCATCCTGGGCACTTTTATGCTTTTAGATTTTGACAAAGGACGTCCGTTCGTAGTCATTGATGTTGGTGGTGGCTCTACAGAAATAAATATATTTAAAAAAGGTGAAAAGGTCGGTTCTAAATCGTTTAAGGTCGGAACTTTACGTATGCTTAGAGGCAAAATAAATCCTGAGGTTTGGGAAGAAATTACAGCATGGATTTCTGATTATCTTTTACCGTTTGAAGAGTACCTTATTTTCGGTACAGGTGGAAATATAAATAAAGCTCACAAATTACTAGCTCATGGTCCTAATGATGCTGCGAGTATTGAAGAGTTAACACGTCTTAAAAATGAACTTGAATCTCTTGATTTGAGTGAAAGAATGAAAAAATTTCAATTGCGCCCCGATCGAGCGGATGTAATTGTACCCGCTTTAGAAATCTACACGAATATCTTAGCGAATTTTAAATCAAAATTGATTCATGTTCCTAAAGTAGGGCTCTCTGACGGAATGGTCTATCAAATGTATCTTCAAGAAAACAATAAATAATGTCAAATAAACCACGGATTTCTAAAGGCACGAGGGATTTTCTCCCTGATGATGTCAAAAAACGGACTTATATTTTTGATGTTATGAAAGAGGTTTTTACAAAATATGGTTATCAGCCTATTGAAACACCTAGCTTTGAGCTAACATCAACATTAATGGGTAAGTATGGCGACGAGGGCGATCGTTTGATTTTTCGAATATTAAATTCAGGAGAAAAAGTAAAAAAGGCTGATTTATCTGCTTTGGAAAACAATGAGCTCTCTAAATTCTCGAATTCTTTATCTGAAAAAGCATTGCGCTATGACCTAACGGTTCCTTTTGCTCGATTTGTTGCACAACATCAAAATGAGCTATCCTTTCCTTTTAAACGTTATCAAATTCAGCCCGTATGGCGTTCAGATAGACCGCAGCATGGGCGCTATCAAGAATTCACTCAGTGTGATATTGATGTTGTAGGAAGTAGCTCTTTATTGTATGAATTGGAATGTATTCAGATTTTTGATGAAGTGCTCACTGGATTAAACCTTCCAGGTTTTGCGATTAAAATTAATAACCGTAAAATACTTTCGGGTATTGCTGAAAAGAGTGGAGCAGAGGCTTTTTTAGTTTCTATAGTTACTGCAATTGACAAATTGGATAAAATTGGTACTGATGGCGTTCTTAAAGAATTGAATGATAAAAAAGTTCCTAAAACCGCAATTAAAAAACTTGAACCGCTCTTGTCTTATAAAGGTTCTAATGATGAAAAAGTTGAATTGATTTCTGCCTTTTTGAAAGATTCGAAAATAGGAATGGAAGGTGTTGAGGAGCTCAAAACTGTTTTAAATCAAGTTGAACAGATTAGGGCTCGAAAATGGGCGGTTAGAATTTGACATTACATTAGCAAGAGGATTGAATTATTACACGGGCGCGATATTTGAAGTATCAGCAGACCAAGTAAAAATGGGAAGTATTTGTGGAGGTGGTCGTTATGACGACCTTACGGCACAATTTGGCCTCAAGGATGTTTCAGGTATTGGAATCTCCTTTGGAGCCGATCGTATTTATGACGTTTTAAATGAACTTAGTTTATTTCCTGACTCTACAGCGAGTAGTATCTCTTATTTGATTTTAAATTTTGGAGATGAGGACACGATCTCAAACCTCGATTTAGCAAAAAAAATTAGAGCTAAGGGACATGATTGTGAAATCTATCCGAACAATGTTAAGATTCAAAAGCAATTTAAATATGCCGATGCGACGGAACGCTAAATTTGTAATAATGATTGGGGAAGATGAACGTGCTTCAAATTCAATCACAATAAAGGATATGCAACAAGGTTCACAGCAAAAAATCCTTCGATCAAGTTTCTTGTCTTCTTTGTAATTATAGAGTTACCAAATCCTTGATACCGCACCTTCTTTATTACGCATCGGGTCTGATTCTTTGACCTTAAATGCTTTGAAAAAATTCAGGGCAGTTCATCAAGGGGCCATTCACGCGATACATTCCAGGAGAGTGGGGATCATTAGCAATTCTATTTTTCATTTCTGCATCTGTATACTTAATTTTCCATAATTGAGCATATGATATAAAAAATCGCTGAGCGGGAGTAAAGCCTTCTCTCGAGGCGTTTTGTTTAAACTCATCAGTCATTGCGTAAGCATGATATGCCATTGTCAAACCGCCAAGGTCTGCGATGTTCTCACCCATCGTTAGGTCAGGATTCACACAGTTATCTGTAATTGGACAAAATTGGGAGTAAGTGGCTCCTAGAATTTCTGTTTTTTCTTCAAATAATTCCCTGTCCTCTGATGTCCACCAATTTCGGAAAGAACCATCAGCGGCAAACTTTGAGCCCATGTCATCAAAGCCATGTGTAAACTCATGACCAATGACCATACCTATTCTGCCATAGTTAACGGCATCTTCAGCATGCTCATTGAAGAATGGAGGCTGCATAATTCCTGCTGGAAAAGCAATTTCGTTTAGTAATGGATGGTAGTATGCATTGACCATATGAGCAGGCATGCCCCATTCTTCTTTGTCAACTGGTTTATTAATGTCGGCAAAATTGTCAGCAATAGCATATTTATTTAATGTGATTATATTTTCGAAATACGAAGTGTTGGAAATGTTTAAGTCTGAATAATCCTCCCAAGTATCAGGATAGCCGAGTTTCCTTCCAATTGCATTCAATTTAATCAAGGCCTCTTTTTTAGTAATATCACTCATCCAATCAAGTTGGTCTATTCTTGTTCTAAATACACTCAGAAGATTGTCTACCATCGAATTAACTTTAGCCTTTGCTTCGGGGCTAAAATGAGCTTTTACAAAAGCTTTACCCAATACATCAGCCAATACCGACCCGGTGATTTCTTCTATGGCTCTATCTTGAATGTCTTTAAGCTCCTTTTTCCCACTTAAAACCTTTCCATAAAAACCAAAATTGAGATCAACTAGATCCTGATTTAGGTAAGGGGCAGCGTCTCTCATTAAATTCCAACGTAAATAGTTTTTCCAGGTGTCAAGTGTAAAGTCTGAAAAAAGAACATTCAAGTTCGAAAAAAACTGAGGTGTACTTACTATAATTGAATCTGGTTTTGTTATTTCAAGTGTTTTTACATAGGTATTAAAATCAAATGGAGCCATTATTTCACAAACTTCAGTATAGCTCTTTTTGTTATAAGTATTTTCTGGTATTCTCAATTCAGCTGGTGCATACATGTTTTTTGCAAGTGCAGTTTCTAATAAGACCAAATTCTCGGCGATTGCAGCACCATGCAAACCTGTGAAATAGGAAAACATTTCTGCCATGAATTCTTGATACTTTCCAAGTATTTCTTTTTTACCCGATTCTGTGTAATACTCTTTATTGGGCAATCCTATTCCTCCTTGACTTAAATAATAAATATTAGTTTCTACATCTTTTAAATCTTGCCCCACTCCAAAGCCAAACAAGGATTCAAGTCCTAATTTTTTAAATGTTGCCATTAATAATACAAGCTCCTGCGTATTTTTTACTGCAGCGATTGCATCTAGATAAGGTTCCACTTCCGTGAATCCTTTCTTATTCCGTTCCTTCATGTTAGTATATGAGCTGTAAAAATCACCAAGAAGTTGTGCGTCACTTCCTTTATCTGCGTTCGCTTTTTCAAAGCCCTTAAGGATTGCTTTAAGTTTTATTTTATTGGCTTTATCAAGCTCGTTAAAGCTACCCCAACGTGATTCTGAGGCAGGTATTTCATTGTTTTTGATCCATGTTCCGTTTGAAAACATAAAAAAATCATCTGTTGCCTTTATTTCTTTATCCATATACGATAAATCAATGGTAGATTTTTGTCCCCATGAAAAACATAATAAGCAAGTAAAAAGTAATGTAATGTTGATAGTTCTTTTCATAATAAATTAAAATTTAGAAAGCATTTCCACATGGGGAATGCCATCTTCAAGGTATTCTTTACCTGTAGATATGAAGCCATGTCTTCCGTAATAGTTTTCGAGATGTTTTTGTGCAGATAGGCGTACATCTACATCGCCGTATTGCTCTTTAATAAAAATCATTGATTGTTTCATTATTTCATGCCCTAAACCAGTCCCTCTGAAGGTTTCGTCTACAACAACTCTGCCAATAGATACTTCATCGTAGGAAATTCCTTGAGGAAGTATTCTGGTTGCTGCAACCACTTCATTCTTTTGATTAACGTAATAAAGGTGAAATGCATCCTTATCCTTTCCGTCCAACTCTTGGTAAGGACAGTTTTGCTCAATAACAAATATTTTAATTCGCAGAGCTGCAATATCGTGGAAATGGTTCACACTTAGATCCTTAAAATGAGTGATGATTTTATTGAATTTCATTCTTATAAAAGTAGCAAAAGCATTTTTGCATAGAATTGTTTAGTTTATTTTATTAAGCCTTTTTGACTGCCAAATATTACTATTGAGTAATTTTGCTCTTACCATATATGATCCTGGTTTAAGTTTTTTAAGGTTCAAAACACCTGTTTGTAAAAGTTGACCCCTGTAAACAATACTTCCTCGAATATCTAAGATTTCAAATTCAATGGGATTATTTACTTCAATCTTTACAAATTCAATTACAGGATTAGGGGAAAAGGAGAAATTCAAACCGCCAAAATCAAAAACAGAAGCGTCTTCATAAACATTTATGAATGAGGTGTCTGAGTTAATACACCCATTACCATCTATTATTGTATATGCAATCCCATGTGTCCCGATCCCTGCAAGTGCAGGATGAAAGCTTGTGCCTATAATTCCAGGCCCTGAATAGGTTCCATTTTCTGGGACTCCTGCAGACACATTAAATGCAGTCTGATTGACACCAATTTCAGTAACAAGTTCTACATAGGAAACGGGAAGCGTAGATAAGAGCTCGATATACATAGTATCTAAGGCGCTACAGCCTGATAAGTTTAATCCAGTTACAATATATTCACCCGCATTCACTGTAAATGCTTCACTTTGAACCACGTCATTATTCCAGTTGTAGACATCTGCAGTTCCCTCAGCAGTTAATGTAAATGTAGAATTCGGACAAAGGAGTACGTCATTACCTGCGTTCACTATTGGATTGGTAAAGCTCGTTAAGGTATGTGTGTTAGAGCTAAATTTACAACCAAGCTCACCTTCAAGGACAACTTGATATTCCCCAGGAGCAGCAGTGCTTATAGAAGTATTATTGGAACCAGTATTCCATTGAATAGCAAATGGTGTAACCTCAGACGTAAAATCAAGAGTTGCGACTTCACCTGGGCAAATTCCTTCCGGTCCATTAATTGTTACATCTTCGTGCCTAGCTAAAATAGTGTTAAGCGCATTGGCTTTGCCAAATCCATATCCATAGTTCGGTACAACTCCTGTATAATTATCGATGTCAGCATTCGAAAGGAGGTCATTTTTGAAATCTGTATAGCTTGCACTAGGGCACTTTTGTAAGTATAGCGCCGCGATACCAGCAACTTGTGGTGAAGCCATAGATGTACCACCATTTCTAATATGGAATCCTCCTTCATCAATAGATCCAGCGTAGGCTGGATTATTGAGCCATGAGAAGGGCCCGGAACCTAAGGATATATCTCCGGATGCTGTTATGTCAGGTTTTTGCACACCATCTCTAGAAGGCCCTTTGCTACTGCCTGAAAACAGTTCTCCAACTGATATCCCGGGAGATGCATTATAGGTATTACCATTTAAATCGATGTGGCTCATTCTATTTCGGAGGTTACCAACTGAAATGACTTTTTCAGAGCAGTTCCATGAATCTACTATAGTTTGAAGAGTATCAGGTGCATTGTAATGAATGATTTCTGGTACTAAAGCTGTATCAGGTAATTGAGATACAAAATCACTTCTACCAGAGAACGAGCCACCCCACAAGTCAAAGTGCCCAGCTCCAAATGTTTGAAATCCAAAGACATAATCTATTGAGTCAATAGGCGTGAATCCTGGACCAGTAATAGCAATTTGGCCTATGATTTTCCCTGCAAAAAACTCTCTGTAAATAAAGGCTACAGCAATTAATTCTCCGTTTTCATTATTTATATTTTGAAATTGTGGAACGCCAGAGGTGAAGTCAGTTCCAAATGGTGCAAATGTGGTTCCTCCGCTATTTGAATAATCACTATTGATGTTATGAGCGGATAAACTGTAATTAAAATATGCTTCAGCAGTATCAACAACAAAATCATAGATAACAACGTTTGGAACATCATTAACGATTGTAGGATTGCTGTTTGGAATACTCCAAACAAAAGAAGTGTCTTCATCTAGGTCGGCACTTACATGATAGGGACCCTGACTACCTGAATTTCCAGCGGCACAAACAACAATACGACCTTCTTTTTCATCAAGTAGAGATTCAATGAGTTCTGCTGCAGGGTCAGTTGCATCATGCGTTCCATAATAATCACCCAGAGATAAGTTAATTACTGCAGGTTTCCCTAGCGAATCTGCAACTTTAAAAATGTAATCACAAGCATCAGCAATTGTTAATTTCCAATTGTTTACCGTTTGATTGAAGTCTGTTTCTACAATTATTAAATCTGATTCAGGGGCAAAACCTTTATTTGTACCATTTGCTAGTCCATTACTTGCAGCCATTCCAGTTACAGTTGAGCCGTGAGCAGAAGAGGTTTCAAGACTTGTACAGGTTCCATTATTTATTGCTGAACTATCCCAAAGGATCCCTTTTTCGTAATACTCGTAATAGTTAGGATGGTTTATATCATCGACAGTATGGTCCCAATAACGAAGCACCCTAGTGCTTCCATTTGTAGTTTTGAAGTCTGGGTGGTTAAAGTCAATACCCTGGTCTACAACTCCAATGATTACACCTTTACCAGTATAACTCGCGTCTAGCCCTCCCAATCCGCTATGGACAAGATCTGCTTTGTGATGAACGATGGCACTATCTGAAAGGATAGTGGGTGAGGATATTTGAAAATATACTTCTTCGATTTCACCATTTTGTGAAGCTTCATATATGAAATCGGCATCTGCATTACAATAAATGAAATTCCTTGTTTGATGCTTAAGTTTTACCTTATTTTGACTCAGAAAATACTTATTTTTTGTGGAGTTTTTCATTGCAAAAGGCATTTTTATTGCCCCTTCTTTTTGCGCTATAAATTGACCAAATGTGAAATAATTCTTTTGCCCAAGTCCATGATTAAAGAGTAATAAAAGGAAAAGAAGTGAGAGATATTTCATGGTATAATTCTTGTTTAATCTAAATTATGGATTATTTTCGCTAATTGGAAATAACGAACTCAATCAAATAATAACAAGGTATAAACCCAATAAAAACAAAGATGACAAATTTAAGACAATGTTTAGCATTATTTACGATTGTATGTACAACGTCAACAATAGCACAGCCTCTTGAGGGCACACTTAACTGGTACAATCAAGGAGGTCAAGGTATGTTTACTGAAAAAGCATATAAATATTTAAAAAAGAAGGAATCAAAAACAGTTATTGTCGGTGTTATTGATTCAGGAGTAGATATTGAGCATAAGGATCTTGAGGGTAAAATCTGGATAAATACCGATGAGATAGCTGGTAATGGTATAGATGATGACAATAATGGATACATTGATGATATTCATGGGTGGAATTTTTTAGGTAATACTGAAGGCGCTCATGTTAATGAGGCGAGACTTGAAAAAACAAGAATTCTAGCCTCTTTATCAGCGAAATACGATGGAATTGACCCAAATAGTATTGAGCAAGATGCGGAGTATGAGTTGTATCTTAAAGTTAAAGAAGATGTTGCAGCTGGTCGAGCGCAATTTGAACAATATATGGGGATGCTCGATAAGCTTCCTGAAGATGCCCAAAATTATATCAAATCTCAAATGAATTTTAATTTGAATGTTGATTTTGACGATCGTAGTTTAATAGGTGATGACCCTGACGATTTCTCAGATGTAAATTATGGAAATGCAGATGTAGAAGGCCCGGATGCACTTCACGGGACACACGTCTCTGGAATTATTGGCGCAATTCGAGGTAATGATTTAGGTGGTGACGGTGTTGCTGAAAATGTTAAGATTATGGTTTTAAGAGCTGTTCCAAATGGAGATGAGTTCGATAAAGATATTGCTCTTGCGGTTCGATATGCAGTTGATAACGGGGCGGAAGTCATTAACATGTCCTTTGGCAAGGCTTATTCTCCACATCAAAAAGAGGTTTACGAGGCATTCAAATATGCAGATGAAAAAGGCGTATTGTTGATACATGCAGCGGGAAATGACGCCAAGGATATAGATGTTGAGCCAAATTACCCAACTTCAATGTACAGCTTTCAAGATGCGCCACTAGATCATTTTGTTACTATTGGAGCTTCTACAAAGAATAAAGGTGCCGAATTGGTAGCCTCATTTTCAAATTTCGGAGCCAAGGGAGTAGATGTTTTTGCTCCAGGTTTTGAGATATACAATGCAGTTCCTCAAAGTGATTACATGAATCTTCAAGGGACTTCAATGGCAGCACCAATGGTAGCAGGTGCCGCAGCAATGTTGAAGTCATATTTTCCAAAATTAACAATGAAAGAAATAAAAGAGGTGATGTATGAAACATCCGTAAAGTATCCAAAAGTTGAAGGTTTTAAGGATAAATCTGTTACCGGTGGAGTTGTTAATATTTATAACGCAGCAAAAGCTTGTAAAAAATTGTCTAAAAAGAAATAAACATGCGCCTTTTTCTTGGCCTTTTACTCTATTCTTCTTCACTTGTTTATGGGCAAGAAGCTGCTTTGAATAGACTTGTTGATGAATGGCATAAAGATGCGGCATTAGCAGCATTTGAATCCTATTTCTCAGTGACAACAGCTGATTTTATATTTCTCGGAACAGCTCCTAGTGAGCGATGGGAGAAAGACGATTTTAAGAAGTTTTGCAAACCATTTTTTGACAAGGGTAAGGCTTGGGATTTCAAGCCAATTGATAGGATATGGAATTTTTCAGAAGATTTAAAAACAGCGTGGTTTGATGAAGGTCTTAAAACTTGGATGGAGGATTGCAGGGCTACAGGCATTTGTGTTTTTAAAGAGGGTAGGTGGAAGATTGCATATTACAATCTTCATGTGCTTGTTGAAAATGAAAAAATTCAAGAATTTATATCATTGAGAAAAGAGAAATGACGGCAGAGCGTTTTTTGGATTTTAAAGCACAAAAAGACCTTTTTAAAGATGCTTTGGAGCCGAATTTTTCCTTAAATGAAATACAACAGATCTGGAGGCAAATTTTATCTCAATTTCTAAGCATTCCTCCAATTGAACAAATCTCAATGGGCAGCCACCAATTTAGTACTGCCGAATCCAAAATAATTAATAATATTATTGATCGCCTAAAAAATAATGAGCCTTTCCAGCATATTCTCGGAGAAGTAGAGTTTTATGGGTTAGAGCTTAAGTCAGATGCCCGAGGATTAATCCCACGCCCTGAAACTGAAGAATTGGTAGATTGGATTGTTCAAGAAACTGATGGTCATCCTGAAAATATTTTAGATGTATGTAGTGGTAGTGGTTGTATTGCACTAGCCTTAAGTCAAGTTTTTCAGAAGGCTCAAGTTAATGGTTTGGAGTATTCCAAGGATGCTATAGCTTTGGCAGAAGAAAATGCCTTAGCGCTCAAGCTTCCAGTGGCATTTAAAAATGTTGATGTTTTAAATACTGAGCAAATTCATCCTGTACTAGAGGGGGTTACGAAAACATCGCTTTTGGATATTGTGGTATCTAATCCTCCTTATATCCCTCACAAAGAAAAAGAGCTTATGGATGCCGTAGTGTTAAACCATGAACCAGAAATTGCTCTTTTTGTTCCTGACGACGATCCTTTAATATTTTACAAAGAAATAGCTCAAGCTGTATTTCCTTATTTATCAACAAAGGGAGCACTCTATTTTGAGTGTCATTATTTACACCTAGAAAACACAAGAAATTTACTTCTTGATTTAGGCTATAAAACTGTTGAAAAAAGAAAGGATTTACAGGGTAAATGGCGTATGCTTAAAGCACAGAAATAAGTACTTTTAGGGTATGGATTTAGAGGAGGTAAAAAGAAAAATTTCCAAACTTTCTGAAAGCTTACATCATTACAATTACATGTATTATGTAAAGAGCGAATCGCTTATATCCGATTTCGAGTTTGACATGCTTTTAAAAGAGCTTGAGGACCTTGAATCTAAATTCCCAGAGCTCATTGATTCCAATAGCCCTTCAAAGCGCGTCGGTGGTTCCGTGGTGAAGTCTTTTGAAACCATAAAGCACCGTTTCCCAATGCTTTCTTTGTCAAATAGTTATTCAAAAGAAGAGATTATAGAGTGGGAGGCACGAATTAAGAAAACTATAGAGCATGACATAGAATATGTTTGTGAACTAAAATATGACGGTGTAGCTATTGGGATTCGCTATGTAAATGGTGTTTTTCATTCAGCCGTAACAAGGGGTGATGGAACACATGGGGAATTGGTTTCTTCAAATGTAAAAACCATAAAGAGCATTCCTTTAACCTTAAAGGGTGTAGTTCCATCTGATTTTGAAATTCGTGGAGAAATTTTTTTACCGTTGCAGGAATTTGAACGTCTAAATAAAGAACGAGCCGCTGCAAATCTAGCATTGTATGCCAATCCAAGAAATACAGCTTCAGGAACCTTGAAACTTCATGATTCAAAAGTGGTTTCAAAAAGAAATCTTGATTGTTATTTGTACGGAATGTATGAGGAAAGAAGTTCTTACAAGTCACATTACCAAGCGGTACTTGGAGCAGGTAATATGGGTTTTAAAGTTCCTCTTCCAGAACAACGAAAAATTGAAAAAGTTAAAGATGTTGAGGGTATCTTATCCTTTATTGATTTTTGGGATAATGAACGTAAAAAGCTTCCCTTTGAAATTGATGGTATTGTCATTAAAGTAAATACCTATAATCAGCAAGAAGAATTGGGATACACAGCTAAATCGCCGCGTTGGGCAATTGCTTTTAAGTTCAAAGCAGAGCGCGTTGAAACTATAATCGAAAGTATAAGCTATCAAGTAGGCAGAACAGGAGCCGTGACACCTGTTGCCAATCTGAAACCTATTTATCTAGGCGGTACCACTGTGAAACGAGCATCTTTGCATAATGCTGAGCAAATAGAAAAACTTGGACTTCATGAAAATGATAATGTTTATGTTGAGAAAGGAGGAGAGATTATTCCGAAAATAGTTGGTGTTAGTATAGAGAAACGTAAAATAAATGCACAGAAGGTTGTTTTTATAGAATCATGTCCTGCTTGTAATCAAAGATTAATAAAAGAAGAGGGCGAAGCGCAGCATTATTGTAAAAACACATCAGCTTGCCCGCCTCAATTGAAAGGTAAAATCGAGCATTTTATAAGCAGGAAGGCAATGGATATAGATGGTCTGGGTGCGGAGACTATTGATACTTTAGTTGAGCAAGGTTTGATAAAAGACATTGCAGATTTATATGACCTCGAATTTAATCAACTCGTAGATTTAGAAAGAATGGCTGATAAGTCTGTGAATAATTTATTAGAAGGGATAAAGGCTTCGAAGTCCCAGCCCTTTGAAAAAGTGCTATTTGGATTAGGTATACGATATGTTGGAGAAACAGTATCTAAAAAATTGGCAAAGGCATTTATAACAATGGATTGTATCATTGATGCATCCTATGAATCTTTGGTTGAAACGGATGAAATCGGTGAAAAAATTGCACAATCGATACGAGAATTCATTGAAGATGAAAAAAATATTATTTTACTTGAAAAGCTAAAAGTTGCAGGTGTACGCTTTGAAAAAGAGCATGAGGTAAAAGCATCATCGATTTTAGAAGCTCAAACCGTAGTTATATCTGGTACCTTTGAACGGTATTCTCGGAATGAAATGAAAAAGCTTATTGAAGAAAACGGAGGTAAAAACGGTTCTTCGATATCAAAAAAGACCAACCTTTTGGTTGCAGGTGCAAACATGGGCCCATCAAAACTTAAAAAAGCAATCGATTTAGGGGTTGTAATTATTGATGAAGCTGATTTTTTAAAAAAAATAAAGCATGATTAAGGATTCAATTTGGGGGAGCATAAGTGCTTTGCTCATAACATATAACTTCGAGGATGAAGAAGCCTTAAAAGCATTTAGAAAGGGTTTAGATGCCGCTTTAAATGAAAGTGCAGTAAAGCGTGTTATTATAATTGTAAGTATTCCAAAAGGTATAGATAAGAATAGCTTGTCACCACATTTTTTAATCTACTACAATGGCCCAAGCGACTATTCTTTTTTTGGAGGTTTAAAGGATCATCAGCTAGAAACTGAGCTGAAACAATCTTTTGATGCCTTGCTATGTTTTGGTGTGATGAAGAAAAATCTTAAAAATGCCATTAGGCAAACTGTTATACAAAAGAAAATCCTTGTAAATTCCGAATTGACACAGGATAACACTTATGATTTAGAATTAAATTCAGCATCGGACGCCCCAAGTGAGGTGATTCACTTTGTAGTAGAAACTTTAAAAAAAATAAACGCACATGAACCACAGATTTAAAGGGACCGGTGTTGCATTGGTTACCCCATTTCATGAAGACGGATCAATCGATTTTGATGGCTTAACAAGACTTGTTAAACTCCAAATTTCTGGAGGGACAGATTTTTTAGTAGTCCAAGGTACCACTGGGGAATCACCTGTGCTTAATCAGGAAGAAAAAATGCAAGTGCTCAATCATGTCATTGAAGTTAATCAAAAACAACTTCCGATCGTATATGGTCTAGGTGGGAATAATACAGCAGAGATATGTGCAAAACTGAAATTTTTACCGTCAGGGGTAGATGGTTTACTTTCTGTTTCGCCATACTACAGCAAACCATTACAAGCAGGCATTATTGCTCATTATAAAGAGATTGCGAGTAAAACAGAGCTGCCTATAATCTTATATAATGTACCTGGTCGAACGAGTTCAAATGTATCCGCAGCAACGACATTAGAACTTGCTAAAATCCAAAATATTGTAGCTATGAAAGAGGCTTCGGGTGATTTTGATCAAATCATGGAGATCCTAAAAAACAAACCCAAAGATTTTACAGTTCTGTCGGGTGACGATGCGATTACAATGCCATTAATCACAATGGGTGTGGAGGGTGTGATTTCAGTTATAGCTAATGCCCTACCTGAGCGTTTTAGTAGTATGGTTAACAGAACATTAAACAATGAAATATATCACGCGAAAAAGGAGCATTTTGAGCTATTTGATATGATCCGATTGTTATTTGAAGAAGGGAATCCCGGCGGTGTCAAAGAGGCGCTGGTTTATCGAAGTATTTGCTCGAACCACATGCGTTTGCCTTTAGTTCCAGTTTCCAATGTGCTAAAAGATAAGATTCATTCAGAAATGAAAGCTTTGCTGAAATGAGGGAGTTATCATTTTTATCAGTTCTAGTCTTTATTGTTTCTTGTTCTGATGCAGAAACAAAGGTAGTTTCATCACCCAAAGAAAATACTAAAGAGGTACCTCAAGAAATACCTGTCGTTGAAAATCTTGGGCCAGAAACATTTGAAGGTTTGGTGGATGTTAAAAGCTATTCAGGAGATATTTTTATTGATTTAAAGTATGCAACTGAAGATAATTTTATGGGTCTTATTCTTTATGAGCGCACAAAAAGGGCATACCTTCAAGTCGAGGTCGCACAGCGCCTTGCTTATTGCCAAAGCTACCTAAGTGCAATAGATAGTGGGCTTCATCTTTTGATTTACGATGCGGCGAGACCGGTTAGTGTCCAACGTTTGATGTGGAATGCGCTTGACACTGTACCAGTAAAAGAAAGAGGTAAATATGTATCAAATCCCGCGAATTTAAGTTTGCACAATATGGGTTGTGCGGTTGATATTACAATTTGTAACTCGAATGGTGTTCCATTGGATATGGGTGCTGGATTTGATGATTTTAGGGATATTGCATTTCCCAATAAAGAAACTAAATATTTGAAAACGGGAGCATTGTCAAGAGCACAATATGAGAATCGCTTGCTGCTGAGAAAAGTGATGGCAAGTCAGAATTTCCGACAGTTACCCACAGAATGGTGGCATTATAATGCATTTTCTAGAGAAGTCGCTAAAAACAAGTTTCGTCCTTTAGAAGTTGAGCCTTATTAGACAGTGGAAACAACAGTTTTTTAATTTGAATGTCGAATGTCTTTTGTTTGAGCCTATTTGCCTCAAAATAGACTAAAAAAAGTGAGCGTTGTCTCCCAATTCATAACCTGTTATCTTTAAATAACACTCAAGATCTTCACGTTGTTTTTTGTTTGGATAAATCGATGAGATGCAAACACCAGTGGGAGGAAGTGTAGAAATGTTTTCTAGTATTATATCGTGTTTTTTCTGGCCAACCAATTTAAGGACATTGGTAAACCAACGAAATGGAATTTTCTGTTCCTGCAGCATCTTTGCTAGGAGTATTCCTTTCTTTTCCGTTCCAAGTAGGTTAATATCCTTTTCTTTAAACTCCTGTAAAAAGTAACCAAGCTTAAGTCTAAAAAAACTTTCCTGCTGGTAGATTTTAGAGTTTCGACTTATGCGGTCTTCATGCTCACGCCAATAATGGGTACATTCATTACAAGATTCGATTTTAAAACCATGTTTGCGCCAATGAAAAACCATATCATAATCTTCTGGATAGGTAAGTAGGCTAAAACCATTCATAATGTCAAAATCAGAACGCCTCATCATCCAATTAGGTGAAGCAACGACACATTCCCTGTATATGCGCTTATAGAAAAGTTGCTTGTTGGCAGTTTCGTTAAGCCATCTTTCATAGCGCCGATAACCTTCAGATACATTATTCGAAGAAAAATATTTTACGGTACCCGTAGCAATCACTCCATTAGTTTTTTGGACTAATATTTTCAACAAGGCTGTAAGTTTGTTCTGTGGCATAATGTCATCGGCGTCCATGCGTGTAACAAACGCTCCTTCAAGGTGTTTTTCTGCAGTTTGGAGGGCAGGGAGGATGCCTGAACCTTCATTTTCTAGAACATTTATTCGCGAATCTCGGTAACTTTCAATAATAGCTTTAGAAACGTCAGTGGAATGGTCATTCACAGCAATCAGCTCCCAGTCTTTATGATTTTGTAAACGGATGGAATCAATACAATCTTTCAAGAATTGACTTGCATTTTTAAACGGTAAAACGATACTGACTTTTATAGCGTTTGTTTTAAAGCTAAAATAGGGGATTCTACGTTAAGCACATGAACTTCGTAAATAAATTACGAGATGATCATTTAAGTTTGAGACGAACTTAAAACCGAAAGCTATGAAAACCCCATTATCCCCACGATTAATTCCTGTTGTACATGTTACTGATTTTCAAACCAAAGTTAACCCCGTCGAAGTTGGGCTATCTGTTTTGGTTGATGGCAGGAAAGCCTTTATTTACGAGCACATGCTCAATGATGGTTTTTATCAACGTGAGAAAATTGTGATTCAGTTCTCTGAAACGCATCCAAAATTTGCCAATGGCTTGTTTCAGACCAAGTATTACGAAATCAATGAGCCTGGTAGGCTTTCCTGGGGACACAAAGGAGAAGTGATGAAATTGGAGTATTTGCATGTGGCGTAATGATTAGAGGAATCTTTCTTTTCTAATTCTTTTCACTAGAGTATTGGTTCACATCGCAAATAGCTATAGCTTCCAGATTTGTTTTGGATTGTAGGTCTTGACTTTGGCATCACTTTCGCGATAGGAAACACGAATCATCTGTTTGGCTAAAAAACTTACAGGCATTGGCATTTGTGAACGTAATACACCAAGCTTGTTTACAATATTCAAAAATTTAATACCCGATTTTTCATTACTACGTAAAAAGGTTCCTCGATCTAAAAAGGGGGGTTGAAAAATATGTACAGTATCAAAATCCATTTTACATACAGCGTCCTCAAGTTGTCCTTTGATTTTTGGGTAAAAAAAAGGAGACTTGCTACTTGACCCTACGGAGCTAACAAGTAGGAGGGTAGAAACACCATTTTTTGAGGCTTCTTGTGCGACATTATGCTGATAAGTATAATCAATTTTGAATTGGGCGTCTTTACTACCTGCAACCTTGAGCGTTGTTCCCAAAGCAGAAAACAAAACATCTCCCTTCAGCTGATCTTTCCATATTTCAATCGCATTAAAATCGACAACATGCCATGTTAACTTCGAATGCGTAAAAGAGGCTTCTTTTCGAGCAAAAACATCTACGAAATCATAATGCTCGTTCTCCAGCAGCTGTTTTACGAGTGAGGTTCCCGTTGCGCCTGTGGCGCCAATAATAAGTGCTTTTTTATTCATCATTACTTCCTAATGAATCGTTAGATATTTGTTCCGGTAGTGCTTTTTTAGTTTTCAATCCTAACTTTTTAAGTTTTGTTGCTTGTCTGACTAAATTGTCATTACCAGTGCTTAACTGACCATATGCCTCACCGTAGCTATTTTGCGCCTTTTCAATGTAACCACCTACTTTCTCTAAATTCTCTACGAAACCGACAAATTTATCATAAAGTTTTGCACCTCGGTCGGCAATTTCAATTGCGTTTTCATTTTGATACTCACGTTTCCATAAATCTTCAATAAGCTTTAGAGATGTGATAAGATTCGTTGGATTCATCAAAAGAATTCGTTTGTCATAAGCAAAGCTCCATAAATTTGCATCTCCTGACATTGCAGCTATATATGCAGCTTCACTCGGGATAAACATAATAACAAAATCAAGTGCTTGATCATAATCGTCATATCCCTTTTTACTTAAGGAAGAAATATGATTTTTAATAGCGTCGATATGTGCTTTCAACTCCCCTTTTTGTGTTTCAACAGTTTCTGCCTCACTGTAACGAGTAAAAGCATTTAGAGAGACTTTTGAATCAATGATCACACTTCTATTGTCTGGATATTTGATAACGGCATCTGGTCTCATTTTTTTATCCTCTGAATCAGAACGCATCGCCTTGCCATCCTTATCAAGCAGCTGATGCTCCATAAAGTATTCCTTGTCTTTTCTGAGGCCCGACTTCTCCAAAATACTCTCGAGTATCATCTCTCCCCAGCCACCTTGTGTTTTAGCTTCTCCTTTAAGGGCATTTGTGAGGTTTTTAGCTTCTTCACTAATTTCTTTGTTTAATGTTGCTAACTCTTTTACCCGTTCAGCCAATGAAAATCGTTCTTTTGACTCTTTGTCATAAACCTCCTCAACTTTTGTTTTAAAATTTGTGATTTTTTCACTTAACGGTTTGAGCAGGCCTTCGATGTTGGTCTTATTAGATTTTGTAAATTTTTCAGATTTGTCATCTAATATTTTATTTGCAACATTTTCAAATTCGGTGACAAACTTTTTATTTAAAGCTTCTATATCCTTTTTTTGATTGTCTAGTTTTTCTTGAAGCGCAGCATGATTTGCCTTCAGTGTTGCACTTTCATTATTCAGAGTATTGTAGGAGGCTTCTTTTTCCTCTAGTTTTAATTTAAGTGCATTCAAATCCTTTTCAATTTGAGCCTTTACAGTGATTGTCGCTTCTAGAGCTAGGTTGGCTTCAAGTAAGGTGCGTTCTGTTTGGTCATGAGCTTCTTGAAGCGTCTGAATATCGCTATTCTTCTCGTTTTTTATAGCCAATTCACTTTCCAGAGTTGCCATTTTTCTTGTGGTTTTTTGAATGACATATAGCCATGAAATAGTCCCGCCCAGAATAAATGCGAGGATACCAATTATAATTTCCATATCGTTTTTATACGTATTGTTAACCTAATATTTTAGCAGTTATCCTTAGCTTGGAACACTGTTTAATAAAGATATTATTCCTTTTGCTTAAGTCAAGTAAAATTTGAATTTAAAAATCAAAAAGCTTAATTATAGGCAGCTACAAGAGTCATCATGATTAACATGATAAGATAAATTCCTTGAATGGTTTTTAAAATTCGAAAATCATTCTGGATTTCTGGAGAATTAGATGATTTAAGTAACATTCTTTGTATCCCTAATACAATTGCTGCCAAAACAAAAGACTGAACCAATCGTGTTGAGTTCTCTGCTAATTCAAAAAGGTTTGTAGCGTACTTAAGTTTAAGTTCAATAAGGAACAATATAAAAACCAAAACACTTAAAGCAGAATATGTATATACCAAAGATGGCTCGCTTTTTTTTAGGGTTTGCGCTCTGTATAATAGAACACAAATGAGCAGTACTGAAAAAGCAAAATAAGAACCAAAGAGTAGCTGATTTGGTTGTGGCCAATGCATGATTTTGAACAAGGCCATTAATACCGTTATTGAGAATAATAGTGGCAGTAGTGCATAATACCAAGTTCTTGTTTTTAATGCTGAGAATGCGAGTAGCATTGCAATAGAAAGCATAGAAACAACTATTAGAAAACTGGCCCCTGGCCAATGCATTACTTTGAACAAAACCCCTAAAATATACATCGTTCCATTACCAATAGAAAGTTTATACATTAGAGAAGATAAGGGGTTCTTTGCTGATCCTTTAAAAAAATGAGTTAGTAATAGAATTGACAGCAGGCTTAGGCCTAGTACGAGTAATAATGCAGCACCTGGATAATGAACGAATTTAAATGTTAAACCAGCAAGAAAAATAATACCCGTAATGAGTTCAATAGTACTTCTTATCATAATTCAGGATTTACAATTGTTAATACTAAAGTACTTATTATGTTACACAAAATATTCATACCTATCGCATTAACCTACAAAGGCATCACCATATAAATGTACAGAAATCTCCTCAAAATAATCCTCATCGATATACAGCAATACCGAAAGCTCCATGGTGTTTTGTTCGGGTTCATAATGATACCACCTTAAAGACCAGGGACGGCCCTTGACTTCATGACAATAAATTGCACCTGGGAAACGCCATTTAATATAATTCTCTACCACAGCTTCAAGTGCAATTTTTGAAGGCCTTCTGAATACTATCTGTTTTGGGGATTGACCGTTCTTATTTTTCTTAAATAATGGCAGGAATATGAACTTCATTAATCTTTGATATTATTGAAGTAAAACTTTGGTGTTTCGCCATAATTTGTCCGTGTGTATGGCTCTCCAAATTGGATTTGAATGACATTTCCCTCAGTCCAAGATCGTGCCCAAATTGGGTATTTTTTTTCTGAGACGTCCCAAACATTGTGTATGTTTTGGAGTTTATCATCGATTTTCACCTTACTTAAGGTGATTTGTCCCTTGGGAATTTCGACGAGTTTCTTATACGTACTGTAGTGCTCAATAAACATAAAGTTTCTTTTTGCTAGTACCATTTGTTTACCAGGGAAGGCTAGCTTTCCAACTGATACCAGTTCCGTCGTTTGATGATTGTATATGCTCATTTCAACGTAAGTATGAAGTACGGAATCAATGGTTATTCTTTCATGGGTATTTCGAATTTCTAAAGTGTAAGTGCCTTTTGACCAATCGAGGTTATTTCGTACACTCACAAAATCACCTTCATATCCGCTGCTTTCGCACCTGCCGTTGGGTGCAATTTTTATAGCTTTTGGATCACGAATACCCCATCTCGAAAAGATTCCAATTCTACCTAGAATTGAAAAAGAACTTCCATCTATATTATGATTCGGAGAAGTATATCCGCCTCCTTGGGTTTGAATTCCACCATAGAATCCAATACCATTAATCTCTCCGGTAAATGGCGCAATATAAAAGTATGCGGAGTCGTCAATTTCTCTTTTTATAGTCAAGTCTATAGAGAATTTTTCGAATGGCATATCGCTCTTGAACTCGTAGTCAACATCGAGTAAATGCCAAGGTGGAGCAACGATGAATTCTCCTAAAAACGTATCGTTTTCAAAATAACCTGTGCGAATAGAACCATTCTCCAAAAATTCAGTTCCAATACCTTTTTTTTGGTTTTTGTAGGCCTGTCCGAAATAATGGGTCTTGCCATTCTTTTCGAGTATTTGAAAGGATTGCGGTTCTTCTATGGTATTGTTATTGTCAATGTTTTCTTGACCATAAGAAACAAGGCTTAACGATATAAAAACTAAGGATTTAAGTGTGTTTTTCATGAGTTTGAGTTTAAAGGGTTTACCAATTCAATTTTTACAATATCATTTATGAATCTTTCGAGATTCGTTCTTTTCCCAAGGAGATAACTTGACGATTCGAGAATAACTTTTTTAGGGATACTCAACAAGGTCTTACTGGATACTGCCATCTGAAATACATGCCTTGCGTCTCCATTGATCCAATTCACAGATTTAATTTTGTTACGTGTATTGAATCCAATCAAGAATTGGTCTTGTAGGCCACTAACATCGAAAATGGTTTGTACATTTTCATGCTGAACAGCAAATAAGACAGGTGAATGATCATATTCTAGATGTTCTTTGAGCCTAACAATTGGGTCATTCAATAAAACGAGTTTTGGACTAAGCAGTACGACTTCGTGTTTTTGGCTTTCGGTGTCCAAGATGAGCTGTGCTAAGGTTTGTTTACCGAGCTTTTGAATTGGAAGGATATTCATGGCAACGAGTGCAGATTCGAATTCCTTTTTTAGATGAAACCCTCGCATGTGCATAATGGCACCAGGATTTAAACCACGACGATACATCTCGGCACGTAGAGCGATATGAAATTCACCTCTAGATGATACCCAGCCGTTGTGGCCAAGGTCTTTGTTGTAAGATTTTACAAGCGCCAGGTCAGAGTAAGTTCTGAGTCTTTTTTCAAATTGATTTGACATAATGAAATGTTTTAAAAGGTTAAACAATTCATCATCAAGAGAAATATAAATGGGATTCGCTATTTGTTTTTAGGTGCGAGCCTCTCATCTTTTTTCCACCGTGCCCTGCGAAGGATCGGTTGGCATCCGTGACTTTCACGGAACTCTTAATGATTTTCTATTACTCTAACGCAAGAAGTTATAAAAGATTACAAATCTCTTTTAATAATCTTAAATATTCTTGAATAATATCTTTTGTTACTAGGTACCGGTTTGAACGTGAATTCGTGTTTTCATTCATGTATAAAGCTCGATTTACCTCAAGCATGATTGATTGAACATTTTTGTTTTTTTTATAATGAGCTAGTGGCACAATGGTGCCTTTGTAAGGCCAATCGATTCCAACCGAATAACCTTTTTTATTAAAGAAAGTCTCGGATAGTCTAATAAGTTCTTGAGGCGTATGAAAGGCGTCGGTGCCAATATTAAAATCAGGTCTATCGGGGTTTTGATCAAGGTCTCTCTTAAATGGTTTGTTGGGAAAAGAATGGCAATCTACAATAGTTGCCTTACCGAATTTTTTCAACTCCTGATTTACAGCTTGATTTAGCTTCTCATGATGCGGCCAGTAATAGTTTTTTAATATATAGTTTCGCATCTCCTGATTTACAATTCTTAGCGTTAGACCATTGTCGGTTTTTTCATAAAGGACACCCATCCCGCATTGCGCCATAATTTCTTTTGAATCCTCAGAGAATCTTTCAACATCACAAAAAACCCGAGAAAAATTTGCTTTTATAGTCTGGGCATCATTTAATATGAACAAATCATCGGTATACCAATCTGTTAATTTAAGGATCTCTTGTTTAAATGCTTTTTGGTCGACACTGTACATGGTCAAATCAGGTATGTAATCAGAGGCATGCGGTATATGTAATATTAGTTTATTCAAAATGAAAAGTTTTAAAAGGTTAAACAATTCATCATTAAGAGAAATATAAATGGGATTCGCGGTTTGTTTTTAGGTGCGAGCCTCTCATTGTTTTTCCACCGTGCCCTGCTAGGGATCGGTTGGCATCCGTTAATAACACGGAACTCTTAATGATTTCTATGCTGTAAAGGTAAAAACTTTTAAAAAATTACACTGAGATACTAAAATATATAAGGACAGGGTATGAACATCTATGCGCAAAATCTGTTTAAAACTCAATAATTCTATTGCATTTCAGAAGCATAGAACTATTAACTTTGTTGGACAAACGGAATAAAATGACTAAGAAATCAGTAAAAGGCTTTTCAAAACTTTCTAAGGAAGCTAAAATTGAATGGATCGCCAATGAGTATCTTGATGGAGATGAAGAATGTGTCGGGCTCCTTAAAAGTTATTGGCACAATGATGCCAAGGTACAGAAGATCCACGATGAATTTATTGAGAATACAATCTCTAATTTTTATGTTCCTTTTGGGATTGCCCCCAACTTTTTAATCAACAACGAGATTTTTTGTGTGCCAATGGCCATTGAAGAGAGCTCTGTTGTAGCTGCAGCTTCAAAGAACGCTACATTTTGGATGAACCGAGGCGGATTTAAAGCAGAAGTGGTTTCTACCACGAAGGTGGGGCATGTGCATTTTGCGTGGTACGGAGAATATGAGACACTTTTGGGCTTCTTTGAGTCCATCAAGCACAAGTTTGTTGAGCAAACCAATGACCTCACCGAAAACATGCGCAAGCGTGGAGGAGGTATACTCGATATACAACTCGTTAACAAGACAGATGACGAACCGAATTATTATCAGCTTATGGCGAAGTTTGAGACTTGTGAGGCCATGGGTGCCAATTTCATAAACAGCATCTTGGAGGAATTTTCAAAAATCTTACAAGGTGAACTTGAAAACAGCGATCTATCTGAAGCGGATAAAAAGGTGATGGTCATCATGTGTATCTTGAGTAACTATACACCGGAGTGTTTGGTACGCGCTGAAGTTTCTTGCCCAATTGAAAGCCTTACAGAAGGAACCGATCTTTCTCCCGAGGAATTTGCCAAAAAGTTCGAGCAAGCGATTCATGTTGCCAAGATTGAGCCTTACAGGGCAACTACGCACAATAAAGGAATTTTCAATGGTATCGATGCCGTCGTGATTGCGACTGGAAATGATTTCAGGGCCATTGAGGCTTGCGGACATACCTATGCCGCTAAAGACGGAAGTTATAGCAGCTTAACACATGTAGACATTACGAATGGAAACTTTCGTTTCTGGATTGAGGTGCCTATGGCGCTTGGAACCATTGGTGGTTTGACGGCCTTGCATCCAATGGTAAAGTTTGCACACCAATTGCTTGGTAAACCTAACGCAGCGCAGCTCATGAAAATCATTGCTTGTGTAGGTTTGGCTCAGAATTTCGGTGCAGTACGCTCCTTAGTGACAACAGGCATCCAAAAAGGACATATGAAAATGCACTTGCTGAACATCATCAACCAATTGGGTGGGACAGCAGAAGAGCGTAAAATCATTAAAGATCATTTTTCAGACAAAGTAGTTTCTCATAAAGCCGTGGTAGATTATTTCTGCGCATTACGCGGTATTACCCAAGAGGAGTTACAAAATCAAAACAAGTGAAAACTTTTCGGGCAAACGGAAAGCTTTTAATAAGCGGCGAATACAGCATTCTTGATGGTAGCTTGTCATTGGCGCTTCCGACAAAGAGAGGCCAGGTCTTACACTACAAAGAAATCGATCATAACATACTACATTGGCGAAGTCTCGATATAAAAGGCGAAACGTGGTTTGAAGCACATTTTAAAGGTAATGAATTAACAGTTGTAGACAGCTCTGATGACCGAATAGCGGATACTCTTAAAGAAATATTATTGGCTGCAGCAGGGCTTTCTGATACGGTAAATGGACTAATAGGCGAGGTGACCACGGCTTTGGAGTTCCCAACGAACTGGGGACTCGGCTCTAGCTCAACTTTGCTGTGTTGTGTGGCACAATGTTTTGGTATTGACCCCATACAATTGCATTTTAAGGTAAGCAATGGAAGTGGCTATGATGTAGCTTGTGGCATGACAGATTCGGCGATCACCTATCAACTAAGTGATGGTTTGGCAGAAGTCAACCAAATACAATGGAAACCCGCCTTCAGCGCTTCTCTGTTTTTTGTGTACCTGAACACCAAACAAAAGAGTAGTAGTGAGGTCAATAAATACCAAGACAGAAAATCTAGTATTGACTTGGCTGCAATTGTTGAGCAGATTTCGGCATTAACCCGAGCAATGATGCATGCAAATTCGCTTGTTGTCTTCAATGAAGCGATTGCCAAACATGAAGAAATAATGAGTTTAGTATTGGGTTATCCAACCGCTAAGCAGCTTTACTTCTCTGATTATAAAGGCGCTGTTAAGTCGCTTGGCGCTTGGGGAGGAGATTTTATCCTTGCGACAGGAGATGCTGAAGACCGCATGTATTTCGCGGGCAAAGGATTCTCTGTGATCCACGAATTTGAGTCTTTAATTCTATAGCGCAAAGATTTCATGAAAACCTTGTTGATAATTATTTCGCAACCCTTTTCACCCACCTTTCTTAAACCTTACATTTAAGCAATGATTCAAGAAGAATATACCACAGAAGCAACTTTATCCGTACCTGAATCAGGCACCGTAGCTTGGGAAAGCCCATCAAACATAGCGCTAGTGAAGTATTGGGGAAAGAAACCTGTGCAGCTTCCTGCCAACGCTTCGATTAGCTTCACACTCAAGAATTGTTACACGGCAACCAAACTATCTTTTTCCAAAGCAGACAAACGCAGCGTAAAAGTCTTTGTTGGTGGTCAAGAGCAACCTTCATTCTTGAAAAAGATTGAGACCTTCTTCGAGCGCATAGAAAGCTATTGCCCTTATATCAATCATTATGCATTCAAAATTGAAACTGAAAACACCTTTCCACACAGTAGCGGCATCGCTTCTTCGGCCTCAGGTTTTAGTGCATTGGCATTGTGTGTGCTGAGTATTGAGCGCAAAGCAGCAGGACTTTCTGATGCTGACTTTTACAAGAAGGCTTCTTTTTTAAGCCGGCTAGGGTCGGGTAGTGCATGTCGCTCAGTATATGGTCCGATGGGTGTCTGGGGTGCGCATGCTGATTACACAGGAAGTAGCAATGATTTTGCGGTTCCTTATGATGATGTTCACGATGTTTTCAAAACGTATCAGGATACCATATTATTGGTAGACAAAGGAGAGAAGAAGGTGAGCTCAACCCTTGGGCATGACCTCATGAATGACCATCCCTTTGCTGCAAATCGATTTGAGCAAGCTAGGAATCATATGCTTGAGTTACAGAAAATCCTCAAATCTGGGAACATTTTGGACTTTAATCGGTTAGTAGAGAAGGAAGCACTAACGCTTCATGCGATGATGATGACCTCTGATCCTTACTTTATGCTCTTTAAACCAAATACCTTGAACATTATTCACAAAGTTTGGGAAAAGCGTACATCAGACAACATTCCTTTTACGATTACTTTAGATGCAGGTGCAAATGTTCATTTGCTTTATCCTGCTGAATATAAACAGCTTGCCTTGGACTTCATCAAGGATGAATTAATTGCTTACTGTCAAAATGAGCAGTATATTTGTGATGAAGTTGGAAATGGGCCGCTACTAAAAATGGAGCATTATGCTTAAAGAATCCTTGTATTATAGTAAAATTCTTCTTTTCGGAGAATATGGAATCATCCACGATTCAATGGGCTTGTCTATTCCTTACAATGATTACAACGGAAAATTGCTTTTCAGTGCAACGCCTGACGCGTCCTCAAAAGACTCTAACCTGAAGCTAGAAAAATTCTTATTACACCTTGAAGACCTCGAAGCGAAAGGTAAATTACCATGTGTTTTAGACCTAAAGAAGTTTCGCGAGGACTTAAACAAGGGCATGCACTTTGATTCTAGTATTCCACAAGGTTTTGGTGTAGGAAGCTCTGGTGCCATTGTTGCCGCAATCTATGACAATTACAGTCAGGATAAAATCGCCTCAGATGCGAATATGAGCAACGAAGAATTTATTGGTCTTAAAAAGATATTTGGAACCCTAGAGTCCTATTACCATGGTAAGAGCTCTGGACTAGACCCTTTAATTTGTTATTTAAACTTGCCTGTACTCATTAAGTCAAAAAGTGAAGTAGGGACTGTAGGTCTTCCTGATACCTCGACAGGTAAAGGAGCGATCTTCTTAATGAATACTGGTTCAACGGGAAAAACACAACCACTTGTACAACACTTTATGGAGCGTTGTAAAGAAGAGGGATTCCGTAAAATGCTAAAGGGGCAATTCAAGAAATACAACGATGCATGTATCGATGCATTCCTGAATAAGAAATCGAAGCCACTTTTGACCAATATGAAAGGTCTGTCCAAAATTCTTTTGGAGCACTTCAAACCAATGATTCCTCAAGTATACCATAAGCTATGGCAAGAAGGCATTGATTCAAATGCTTATTATCTCAAGCTATGCGGTTCTGGTGGTGGAGGCTTTATTCTTGGTTTCACTGAGGACATTGAAAAAGCGAAGTCTAAACTTCAAGGCTATCCATTAAATGTCATCCACAGATTTTAATACCGAAAAACCCTCTTTTAAATCTAGAAGAGAACGTTTTATAGTTAAAGCATTAGCTATGTTTTCTTTGGTTAGATGGTACAATGTTTTTGTGCTCACTTGTGCACTCTATCTGAGTGCTATGTATATGTTAAATTCTTATCTTTCAAAGATTGATGTAATAACAGATATATATCTACATATGAGCATTTTAAGTGTTGCCTGCTTAGTTATGGCCGGTTATATCATTAATGGTTTTTATGATTTTGAAAAGGACATGATCAATCATCCGACGCAAACGATATTCGGTCGCATTGTAAGCAAATCCTTTTGTTTTAATAGCTATCTTTTTCTACTGGTTGTTGGTTTGGGATTCTCACTCTGTTGTGGTTGGAAAGTTTTTCTTTTTAATTCCTTATTTTCCTTTGGTTTATGGTTTTACTCTCACAAACTTCGTAAAAAACCACTCACTGGAGAGCTAGGCGCTACATTGCTTACGGTTTCTCCTTTTGCCAGTATTAGTATTTACTACATGACCACAAATCTTACAATAATTCTATTCGTTGGTTATATTGCAGCTTTGACATTGACAAGAGAGGTGGTTAAAAGAATGGTTTCTTTGAAGGGAGATCTGATTGTAGGGGAGAAAAGCATTCCTATCATTTTTGGGATTCGCAACTGCAAATACATAATACTATCTTTTATGATTGCTTCGATGGTTATGATTATTGTTTTATTTCCAAAGATTTTGGCACAAGATATTTCTTATTATTTTGGTGCGAGTTTTATAACGATCTTTATTTCTACTTTTATTTTGCGTGCATCAAAAATACCAACACAGTTTAATCGCATCAATAATATCTACAAGGCCCTTATTGTGTTGGCGATTGGATCTATTTTTTGGTACTAACGCCCATAGTTGTGAAGGTCCTCTTCGGATGTTTCCTCGAGGTACATTTCCTTTTTTTCATAAATCAGCTCTTCTTGCTCGCTTAACCCTAGTAAAGGTTTTATTATGGCAAATTCTGCAAGAATAGCCTTTTTGGGGCTGCTGAAAGCATAGGTATAAAGAACATCGTTTTTAATCCCTTGTTTAATTTCTTTTAAGGCTTCGGCAAACAAATTAGAATGGGCAGAATATATAACAATGGCAGTAAGCAACCTACTATGTAACCCAGAACCCAAAGCGCTTTCTTGTGCGCAGTCGCAGCAAATATCGTAGCAATAAGTAGTATAATTATGTTTAACGGAACTCCAAGCATCAAAGATAATATCAAAGCCCCCTTTGATCTTCAGGCTTGTTTCATCAGGCTCCCCTCTTAACAGGTGCTTAGAGGCATGGTCGAATATGAATTGCATATTTGGATATACCAGAAGATGAAAATCACCGGCGTCAGTTTCATTAAACTGAAAGCCAGGAAGGAATTTATTTAGATTTATTAATACGTGTTCTATGGTTAATCCTTCTGTCCAAATTTTATTTGGTTCAAAATTATTAGCTAAAAGTGCGCTAACTTCACCTTGTTCTCCGAATAGCCAATCTACTGTGGATGTATCGTGACAGCTATCTAGTGAATCATAAAAATCATTTACTCTTTTGTGTAGGGTTTCGTCTTTAGAAAAATATTTATTCAATGTCGGCAACGCTGCATTAAAAAAATCACTTTGCTGGCCGTACCCGATAAGCGACTGAAAAAATAAAATTATAGCAATACCAACTTTGCACATTTTTTTAATGTTTGATTTAACAGCCTGTGAACTCCCTCATATACACCATTCCGAATGACGTTAATTCAATAGATATTAATTCTTCACTCGGGGATTCACCTGTTGGATCTGATATGAACCATGAAAAAGATTTCCCATCACTTTCGAATTGCACACCCTCTTTTTTATTACGGCCATATTGACCTAATAACTGAAGAGCGATGAGATTAAAATTATTTTGTGATATAAAAGGGATAAGATAGGATTTATCATAGGATACTTTACCACCAAAATAAGTGTAGCA
This sequence comes from uncultured Flavobacteriales bacterium, assembly GCA_943789205.1. Classification (GTDB taxonomy): domain Bacteria; phylum Bacteroidota; class Bacteroidia; order Flavobacteriales_D; family Crocinitomicaceae; genus UBA952. Next base: position 156,222 of record CALSTG010000002.1, on the reverse strand, counting down.
AGTAATGCCGTTGTCAAATACTTGTCTTATTGCTTGTCCTGGAGAATAATCTCCAGGCCATTCAACAACCTCTTGAAAAATTTCTTTACCCGAATCAATTAATTTTTCAATATTAAAAGGCTTCATTTTATTTAAATAATGTTCAAGAACGTAGCCAATTTTTTCCCCGTATTTAACTTTTATAAATGGACTTCTGAACACGATTAAAGGATCGCGTAAAACAGTATCACTAAAACAAATAAAGTCTTCTGAATAAGTTTCGATTAGCTCAATAATTAACAATTGATCTCCCTGAGGTACAATGGATAGAATTGTTGATTCAATGTTAGGCTTTGAATATAATTTGACCCCATCATATTTCCATGCATAAACCTTTTGATTTTCTAAATAGTTGTGATGATAACATTCCATTTCATACTGAGCAAATAATGAAAAATTACTAATGAGAAGCAATGGTATAAGCAAAATCCCTTTCATATTTTGTTTTTTTTAAATGAATGCAATAGCCATACCAAAGTAGTTATAATTCAAACTCGTTACAAATGACGATAAACAAAGGCGTTAATATTCATACCTGCTCCAACAGACGCAAATAGTAAAACATCACCTGATTCAATATGATGCCCCTCTAACTTTCCTTTTACAATCAAATCAAAAAGTGTAGGTACGGTTGCTACAGAGCTATTGCCTAATTTATGGATACTCATGGGCATAATACCTTCCGGTGCTTTGATACCATATTGTCTATAAAATCTATGAATGATGGCTTCATCCATTTTTTCATTGGCCTGATGAATCAATATTTTTGTAACATCTTGAATAGCAATATCACTTTTATCTAAGGCCACCTTCATTGCTTTGGGCACATTATTAAGTGCAAACTCGTATATTTTACGACCATGCATTTTGATGTAATTAGTGTTGGTGTTTTTTTCAGGATGGTAGGACGGACCGTAGAACAAGTAGTGTGCTTCTTCAATAGTGTGGCTTTGTGCAGCAGTACTTAGTATCCCAGAAGTTTTATCAGGAGACTTCTCAAGAATACATGCCGCAGCGCCATCAGAATAAATCATAGAGTCTCGATCATTTGGGTCCACAACTCTAGACAATGTTTCAGAACCAATCACCAATATTTTCTGAGCTAAACCTGACTTAATAAAAGCGTCGGCGTGAATTACTGCCTGAACCCATCCAGGGCATCCAAAAATCAAATCATAAGCAACACAATTCGGATTACTTATTTTTAAATTATGTTTCACCCTAGACGCAATACTTGGAAGAAAGTCACATTGATTTGAAGTGGCACTGACATCACCGAAGTTTTGAGCAAGAATAATATAATCTATAGTTTCAGGATCTACACAGGCATTCTTAATGGCAATTTTTGCAGCTTCAGTTGCGATATCGCTATTCTGAAGTTCATTTCCAATGTAACGGCGCTCTGAAATCCCCGTAATAGCTTTGAATTTTTCTATGATTACATCATTGCCGTAGGGCAGAGGTCTTTTGTTCTCATCATAAAAACTAGCGTTAATAAAGTCAGCATTGGTTTTAGTTATTTTTGGAATATAGCTACCTGAACCCGAAATTATGTTATGCATGAAGTGTAGGGTATTTATTTTTAATATATAATTAGTGTCATTTTAACACTAAGGTATTAAAAATATGAAGAGATAGTTAAAGTTAAACTTTAATTTTTATTTCCAATCACCGATTTTAGATAAGCTGAGGACATATATCTTCTCATCATCCTCTAGAAGGTAATCACGCTTAACAAATTGAACAATAATTTTGTCAGCAGAAACTCCAAGACTACCATTAACAGCTTCAAAAACTGTTATTTTATAAGTGTCATTACTCAGAGAGTCATTTATAGTATATGACAGGGCTTCTTCATTTCCACCAGGATATGCGATATTGGAATTCATGCAGCCCCTAAGACTTGTCCGGTCAAGATATATGACTGCCTGCGAATTGTCTCCATTTAGCTCTGTTTTTAGTTGTGCAATACAGCCTGTCGGAACTTGCTTACCATTCACATAAAACTGACCTTGTTCAATAGAGTAGTTTAGTGTAATAGACTGAAAAATATCTTTTTTCATTAATATGTCTAACTCTTTTTCGTTAAAACTAAGTTCATTTCTAATTAGATTGAACTCATCTATAACAGCTGCCTCATCCATAGGGAAGCCATCATTATAAAGGATATAATTTTTCATAGTCGATTTAATCGATTCAAGTTCATCTACAAATAGATCATGATTATCCGTAAACTTGTTTATTCTCCTTAATAGCGCATATTGCTCGCCGCTTCCGAGTCTGTTTGAACCTGGACATGCACAACATTCAACCATTTGAAAGCTCGGCGATTCATCCTCTAAAACTCCCCAGGTATCTGTAATAATCTTCAAGGCTATATCATCATGAAGTCCTGGCGTGTATGACGCAACGTCAAGAATAGGTCCATAATGCGGTCTAACATAAAACATGGTGCATTCCCCTGCACATGTAAAATCAAACCCCGGTAAATTGAATGAGCCAAGAACTTGAATGGCATCGTTCATGTCATTTTCGTATGACACGAAATCATCTTCTTCATTTAGTTCAATACCATAAGTAAGTGACTCGCAAAGATCTCGAAGTTCGTAGAAGAGCGCTTCAGTTTCAAATGGATTTGATGCCTCATTCAAATCTTTATAGAAATTTTGAAGTCTTTTTTTAAGTATGCTATCTCCCAAATAATAATCATCAATCCATTCTAGATTGACATCTTGGATTCTCATAGTTTCCTGAGCATTAAAAGGAGCGGCAATCAAGATTGACAATAGGAAAGATATTATATATTTCATACAACTTAATTTATATGTTTTCAATTACTGTAAACAATAGTCATTCCAAAAATAGTTAAACGTAACTTAACTCAATAAACTTTTGTATTCCGAAATGATTCCAGATTAAAACTTGTGATGAAGACTTACTTGAAGTTGGTTCTTACCTTGGCTATTTGTTGTTTGATTCATAACGCCTATTTGAACTCTAATGCCATTTTTAATCACATAACCAATTGCTGCATAAGCTCTATTTCTGTCAAATAATTCAACGGTGCTGGCGTTTCCAATCTCTTTCTGTCCATTAATGAATATTTCATTATATAGTGCGAGGTATAGGGCCTTCTTTTCTAAGGTCTTTTTATTTAGGGGGACATTAATGAATAGGTTATATCGATAACGAGAACGAAGGTTTTGATTTTCAACAAATCTTTGCTCGTAACGAAAACGATGATTGGTATAGATTCGACTTCCAAACTTCACGGGATATAGTGCTTCCTGATATATTCGGTGTTCTCCAGAAGTTGCATCACTCGAACCAATAGTTCCAGAAGTAATATTCCCATAACCCAAAGTGAATTTGATTTGGGTGTTCTTTGGCTTGAAAGTTATTCCGCTTCGGATTAGTAGTTGCTCTAAGTCTCCACCAAAATTCCAATTTCGATATTGAAGATCTCCTTGCACTCCCCATTGACTGTCCTTAAAAGTTGTATTGTAGAAATACATATACCAAGCCCCAAGTTGATCAACAGATTCTTGAGCTTTCATTGTTTTAGTACAAATGAATGTTAATAGAATCAGGATGTAATTAAAGTTTTTTTTCATGGCTATTTATTTGTTTTTTAACAACATTGAAAACATTGGTAATGTTTCGTCAATTAAATTGCCTTTAAAAATAATATTTACCGCATACTATTCCAAAGACTTCTGACCTGAATTGAATTGATGATTGCATCGATATCCGTTAATGGGTCTAGCTGAATAGAAACTGTTTTTTTACCATTGATAGGCATATCAAAAAAGTTATCCGAAAAATTTTGATCGCCATCGCAGGTCACGTGCACTCCTTTTGCAAAATAGTCGCTTTTAACCGTGAGATAGAGAACATTACTTTTATCATATTCCGTCTCAAAACTAAGGTTAGGACGAGGGAGGACAAGTTCCTTAAAGGGCTTAAAATAGATATTTTTTGAGGCACGAATTCCGTTCTCATCTCTTAATGCTAATTTAAGATAGGTGTACAGTTGGTTTTTAGCTTTAGGAAGACCATCCTTCGGAATGGTTAAAACTACTTTAGATTCATTTGGTGCGAGGTTTACCTTTTGAGTCCAGTTTAGGATTTCCTCAATGCCTTTAAACTCTGAAAGCGTGATATTCAATGCTCCCTGAAAAGAGGTGGTCAAATCAGAAACTACACTTATTTGCAGATTGTCATCAACAAATTCATAGCTTACGATTACTGGAGCAAAGCTTTCTTTCACTTTGTAGTGCAGTGCTTTCCATTTCCCATAATAATCAATACTTGACCAAGAGGCTCCAGGCCAACAATCATTCAGCTGCCAATACAAAGACCCCATACACCTCTCTTTGTTTCTTCTATGGGCTTCAATTCCAATCTGAATACCTTCCGCCTGTAAAAGCTGACTCATGTACAATTGCGCTTCAAAATCAATAGGGATTCTGTAGTTGCGTTTCAAGTATTCTTCGATGGTTGAATTCCCAATACTTGAGCGCTGATGTGCTTTCATTACCTCTGAATAGATACTTTTGTCTTGGTTCTCGGCATATTTTTTAAAGCTTGCGTATTCCGGAAATGATTGGAAACCATATTCACTCATAAAGCTTGAAATTTTTGTATTGAAATTTTGAAAAGGTTCTTTTCCCCACCAAACACCCCAATAATGGGTATCACCGTGGCTATATTCTTCGGGGAGGCCCTCGGAGGCACTTGGAGAGGAGGCCCAATAATTTACTTCTTTATGGTATTGACGTACTATTGAAGGTAGTATTTTATGAAATAAAGTGTCGTAGCTATGCCATATTTGCTGAGCGACTTTAGGAGACTGTTCTTTGTTTGCAGTTTGTTCCCACCCCCATCTTTTCCACGCCGCGAGGACCTCATTGTTTCCGCACCACAAAGCGATTGAGGGATGCTGACTTAGTCGCTTAACATTGTCAATGGCCTCTTTTTTTACATTCTCTAAAAAACCATCATCTCCAGGATACATAGCACATGCGAACATGAAGTCTTGCCAAACCATTAAACCTAGAGAGTCACAAAGCTCGTAAAAACGATCGTCTTCATATACTCCGCCGCCCCATACTCGAATCATATTCATATTTGCATCTTTAGCGGCTTGAAGAATACGTTGGTAATCACTATTGCTTACTCTGGGTAAAAAAACATCTTGAGGAATGTAATTAACTCCTTTTGCAAATGTGGGTGTACCATTTACCTCAAAATAGAAATTGGGTTGACGTAATGCGCTATCTGAGATGAGTGCAATATTTCGAATACCAAAATTCTTAGAAACAGTGCTCACTATTTCTTTACGTTTTAAATCTGCTTTAATATTATAAAGGTGTTGTTTACCGAGACCATTTGGCCACCACAGTTCAGGCTTGTCTATTTTAATCGGAATGCTGTATTGTTGTTTTCCTTTTTGAATTCGAAGCTTAGAACTGCTAATTATCGTATCGTCAAGCTTCAATTCAAGCAGTGTATTAATGTTATCAAAACTAGATTCTATTTCAATTTGCGCCATTATAGTTGCCACATCTCCATTTAGACTCGTATTTATTATAAAATCACATATTCTAAAATCATCCCATGAGCGCATTGTGATGGGCCTCCATATTCCAGAGGTCACCAATCTCGGACCCCAATCCCAACCATAATGATAAGCAGCCTTTCTTGTATGAACATTGATGCGTTTTCCTCCCGGAACTTCGCCTGTTTCAGCTTGATCATTTGCCGAGACAGGGAGGACATAATCAAGAGTATCGTACAATTCTAAACCTTTTTTTATTGGGGACTCAAGAACAATTCGCAAAACATTTGCTCCCTTTAATAAGTATTCTTTTACATTAACAATATAAGTTCGGTGCATATTATTACTCTTCAATATTATGCTATCATTAAGGTAAACATTGGCATATGTATCCAGACCCTTAAAATTTAATTCGTGATTCTGTCTATTAAATTCTTGATTATTAAGATTAAAGGTCGTTTGATAAATCCAATCTTTTTTATCGACCCATTGTATCTTTCGCTCATTTAGTCGGTAGTAAGGGTCTTCGATGATACCATTGGCCATTAAATCTGTGTGTATAGTACCAGGAACCGATGCTTTCAGCCAAACACTATCATTTGATGCTTTAAAGGACCAATTATCAATCAACGATCTTGTAATCGTATTGCCCTGAGCATTAATAGGAAATGTAAATATTAAAAAAAACAAAAGATGAATAATACGGCGCATACCTTAAATATAAACAAGCTTGGTAAAAAGAGAACTAGAAATTACACATGTATCTCACTTTAACAATATCTTCCGTGGCAGTGTATGTTTTGACCAACCGGAACCCAAAGCGCTCATATAACTTTCTCGCAGGAGCGTTATCTCTACCGGTTTCAACGGTAAACTGATTGCTTTCATATTGATTCAACACAAAACGAATGAGTTTGCTTGCAATACCCAATCTAAAATATTTTGGATCTACAACAAGGCTTTGAATATGCATGGATAATTGCTCTCGTTTCATTTCAATAACTGCTACAATATTGTTATGTTCATAAAATCCAAAAAAATCATTTTTGGAGTTTTTATAAGATATTATAGTTCTTGAAAGTGGGGGGAATTTTTTAGCACCCAAAAGTTGTGCTTCTATTTTATAAGAAACCTGAAATACGCGACTTATTTCTTCTGCCTCTGATTTTTTACTATGTTCTATTTTTTGAATCATAGTTCATTCACTTTATCTTCTACCTCTTCTAAAGCCAGGGTTTTGAGCACCTCTTTTTTTATTCCTATTTGCAAAGAATTCTTGTTTCTTCCTTTGTTTTTCTTTTTCAAATTGTTTCTTCTCAGCAGCAGTCATTGGTTTATCCGTCTGTGGAAAAGGATGGTCGTCAATAATAGAAATGCTTTGTTTTGTTAATTTTTCAATATCTCGGATATAGGCGAGCTCTTCTGCATCACAAATGGATATGGAAACACCATCTTCGCCAGCTCGTCCGCATCGTCCAATTCGATGAACGTAGGTTTCAGATTCGTTTGGAATATCATAATTAATCACATGTTGAAGTTTATCAATGTCGATTCCTCTTGCTGCAATATCGGTTGCCACAAGAACATTCACTTTACCTTGCTTAAACTCTTTTAGTGCTCGCTGTCTTTGATTTTGGGACTTATCACCATGAATAGCAGCACTATTTATATCTTTCTTTTTGAGATTTCTAACAATACGATCTGAGCCATGTTTTGTCCGAGAAAAAACTAAAACTTGCTCAATCTTCGGATCTTTAAGAATATGCAGAAGTAGCGCTGGTTTATTGGACTTATTTGTTTTATATAAGAATTGCTGAATGGTTTCTGCCGTTGACGAAACTGGGTTGACTGCTATTTTTTGAGGATTTTTTAGAATTTGCCTTGACAACTCAACGATGTTTTTTGGCATGGTGGCCGAAAAGAACAAAGATTGTCGTTGTTTTGGAAGTTTAGCAATAATCTTTTTAATGTCATGAATAAAACCCATGTCTAGCATTCGGTCGGCCTCGTCTAGTACGAAATATTGAATATCGTTAAGTGAAATAAAACCTTGATTCATAAGGTCTAACAGGCGTCCAGGTGTCGCCACAAGAACATCAACACCTCTATGCATAGCATTCACTTGGGCGCCTTGTTTCACACCTCCAAATATAACTGTGTTTTTGATTTGTGTGTACTTAGCATATGCCGTAAAACTTTCTCCAATCTGAATAGCTAGCTCTCTTGTTGGAGTAACAATTAATGATTTTACCCGCCTTCTGCCACTCGTAATTTTATTATCCTTTGCTAAATGCTGTATAATAGGTATGGCAAACGCAGCCGTCTTTCCTGTGCCTGTTTGTGCACTACCCAAAACATCTTGGTTGTTGAGTATGAGTGGTATTGCTTTTTCTTGTATTGAGGTAGGGTGGGTGTAATTTTGGTCTTCCAAAGCTTTAATTATGGAAGGGATTAATTTTAGGTTTTCAAATTTCATAAGAATCGTTCCATCAAGAACGTAATGTTTAATGTGATGTAAATGTAAGGATATTAAAAAAAACGTTCACGCTCTTTTATTACATTACTTTTAGAGGCTCGTAAAGGTTCCGACATTTGTCGTAAAAAGAACTTAATAAGCCCTCTAAACGGTATGGTCAAGTATTTTCGAACAATTGGAACTGCATCTCTATTCAGGCGATAATAATCAGAAAGTGTATGTCTTCTGTATTGCAAAATATCCTCAAGATCATCACTGTCCATCATAAAACCGCAATGAAAGTTTTTTTCAGCAAAAGTCTTTTCCGGGAAGTTCAATTTACCCAAACCATTAATTTTGAAATTTTCCGCAAGTAATTCCCTGTAGCTTGTTCTAAAAGATTTTCCTCCGCCAAGGTTAAAGATTTTCTTGGACAGCATTTTTTTTCGTTCTAGTCCATTTACAAAAGCTCTTGCCGCATCAGATGGAGTGGTGATTTCCATAGGTGTATCTAAAGGCATATGAAACATGAGCCCAGTTATCTTATGGTTGTTCACACCTAGTATTGCTGTCAACCTAAAAATTGTCCATTCCAATCTTGATTGCTGAACGACTTCCTCTGCCTTAATTTTAGATTGAACATAAAAGTCTGCATCAACTTCATCTAAAGGGTCGGAGACCCTTATTTCAGGATTCTTTAATCGATCTCCATAAATCGCAACAGAGGAACTGAACATAAAAAAAGCTTTAGGGCAATAAGATTCAAAATGCTGAATGAGTAATTGGGTTCCTAATACATTCACATTATAGGTGCTTGATTCTGATTTATAGGCAATAGGAGGTATGATTGCTGCAAGATGTATAACAGTATCATACGGCTCATAGATTTGTTTCAAACTCTCCTGGTTTGATAGGTCACCATATATGATTTTGACTTGTTTAGCATAAGCCTTGAAGCGCTTTTTATTTTTCCTGCTATTTCTAATAAAAATAGCGAGATTGCACTTTTCAGTATTCAGCAATTGCTGAAAAACCTCGAATCCAATTCCGCCACTTGCACCAGTAAGAAGTACATTTTGCGTCATTGATTAGAGGATATAAGGGATTATAGCTTTTCTTTTTTGAGGGTAGGTCTCAAAATATTCATTATACCAAGAATGGTGATTTAAAGCACGAGGTATTAAATTACAGGCGGTCCATATTGCAAATGTAAGTGCAGATATATTCCATGCTAGAATTGCAAAACCTATCCACTCAACAATCTCACCGAAATGATTTGGACAGGAAATCCTATCGAATAATCTTCCGCTAGGAATTTGATAGCCGTCTTTTTTTTCACGAAGAGAAATGAGCGTGCGATCTGAGCTCCTATTTATATAAAGCCCTGAAAGAAATAAGAAAAAACCAATGTAAACATGGTATGCATGTGGATCAATAGCGCATGTATTCATATATCCTAAGAAATAGCCATTTAAAAAACCATTAACGCCATTAAAAATAACAGCACTAAGTACAATGACAATTGGCATTTTTTTATTTTTCGTTTTAAGCTTAAATGGAAAAACTAAAGTCCTATATACGTAGTGAAAACACCAAAGACCAATAAGAAGATAGGTGAGATCTGTTTTAGGTGAAGGGCCAAAGAACGATAATAAAGGCATTAAAATCAGTGCAGGAAGCTCCATGAATACCCAGCCCCATTTATTATCAATCATTGGTCCCCATTCCTTAGTGGCATGCCTTCCATAAGGAGCACGAATATTAAAACCAATAAGCACTACAAGTACTGCAAATGCAATTATAATCCAACAATAATTTATGATTTCAAAAGTCATAACTTTTAAATTTAATATTTTATGGAAGAGTTCGACTATTTGTCTTTAAATAGAAAACCTAAACCTAATCGGCTTAAAAACTTTTTTTCAAAGCTCCAGAAAAACTTGAATTGACCAAATATAAAACCTGTAATTGGTAATGTAACTTGATATATTGGGAAAATCAAAAGGATGCGAAGTACCCAATAAAATAGCGGGTGAATAGAGGAGGAGGTAAGTCCTAAAAAAGACGTGATAGGTTTTGCTACCCAAGTAGCGAATGATCCATTAACTGCAAAGACTAGTACAATTAAGATAATTTGAATGTTAGAGGATATTCCCCAGCGCTTTTTTAATTTTTCCATACATCAATTAGACGCCACAAAGTTACAAAATCATCTTACCATCATTTTAACTTGATAGATGTTTTTGTTGAATTAATTTATAATTTTCACCTATGGCTACTCATTTAATGAATATTTTAAAAAGCAATAAATGCTGGAGTGTTCTTTCCCAAAATGAAATAAGAACATTTATCAATTCCAATATTGGTAATATTGACGCGTTAATCGAACTTGCCACATCTGACAATAAAGAATACAATTTTCGAATTGTTTGGTTGCTTTTCAAAGGAACCAAAAAAAATGATCCTAGAATAAAACCGTTCTTGTCTGATTTAATATCTGGGATTGAAAATAAAAAAAGTGGGCACCAACGTGAGCTCATTAGGTTGATCATGAAGCATGAACTATCTGACAATCAAGAAAGCGCTTTATATGATCAATGCATTGTCATATGGAAAGATTTAAGCTTAAAACCGGGAACTAGATATTATGCTTATTTATTTCTTCACAAACTTTCATTGAAGTATCCAGAATTGATGAATGAATTAAGGCATTTCTTTACTGAAATCTATTTAGAAACCTTATCTCCAGGCATCAAACATAGTATTCAAAAAAAAACAACGGAACTAAGATTGAATTCGGATTTTCAAAAAAATAACAAAAGGCTTAGCACAGGTTAAATACACTTCACTTTTGTAATAACGAGAACGTGAATAAGAAAATAATGACTACATAAAAAAACCCACTCTTAGGAGCAGGTTTCTTTTTGTGGGCAATGAGGGACTCGAACCCCCGACTTCCTCCTTGTAAGGGAGGCACTCTGAACCAACTGAGTTAATCGCCCAATTTCGAGTGCAAATATATATACATATTTTAGAAAACCGATAGGTAAAGTAAAAATTATTGATTTTTTAATTCTTCTATTTTTTGAAGAACATCGTCGAGTCCATCCTTGAATTTTTCAAAGTCTTCTTTGTATAAGAAGATTTTATGCTTCTGGAAGGAGCTTTCACCGTCTTCATTGTAGGTTTTCTTGCTCTCAGTCAGTGTCAAGTAAAGGTCATTTCCTTTTGTCGCTTTGATGTCAAAAAAATAGGTTCTTTTACCTGCTCTTACAACTTTTGAATAAATTTCATTTTGATCGTTTCCCATAGGCTTAGGATTTACATAAATAAACAAAAAAAAAAGGAAATTGTCAAATGAAGATTTTCATGCAACTTAACATATAGAAATTCGTAAAAGAAAGACCGCCTTAAATGCGGTGTTATGCGAACCTCTATTGGATCAATTGTATTACTCTCATTATTTATGCTTACTTGCAACACAAGTAATGATGGAAAAGATTTGTCACAGCGCAAACCATTAAAGGATTTAGCAGCAATTCTTGAGCGAGGAACCTTACGTGTGTTAACAGAAAATGGTGCGGTTTCATTTTATGAATACAAGGATAAATTTTTAGGCTTTGAATACGATATATTAGATACTTTTGCGCGTTCCATCGGTGTCGACCTTGAGGTTGTTATGATATCAAACCCAGAAAGTTTCGTTAAAAAACTTAATACTTTCGAAGGGGATATTATTGCTTGTAACAAGCCAATCACCATGTCCGATAAAGAACTCCATGCTTTTTCACTACCCTACAACCATTCATTTCAAGTTTTAATTCAACGGAACAATCCTGATAGTTTGATTCGAGACATCAGTGAGCTTCAAAATAAAACACTTTATATAAGAAATAAGTCGGCTTTCGTAAAGCGTATATTGCATCTCGAAGACGAGATTGGCGCAAATATTGAGGTTAGAACACTCCCGAACTATCCAATAGCAGAAGATTTAATTGAAAAGGTCTCCAACGGTGAAATTGATTATACCATTGCTATGGAAAATACTGCAAGAATAGAACAGTCATGTGTAACGAATATAGATATATCAACTCTATTGTCGGTTAGGCAGAATATCGCTTTTGGTCTTAGAAAGTCAGACAAATTACTTAAAGAAAAATTAGATTACTTTTTAGATGACTTTCTTTATTCTGAAGCATATAAAGTTTTGCGAAATAAATACTTCGACTACATGGAAGAAACAGATTTTTTCATTCGTCAAAAAGATACAATCACCAATGAGGATATACATTTGTCTGATTATGATGAAATGTTTAAAGCGTCTGCATTGAAAAGAAATTGGGACTGGAGGTTCTTAGCATCTATTGCTTATCAGGAATCCCGATACAACCCAAAAGCACGAGGTTTTGGAGGTGCATACGGTATGATGCAGTTTATGCCAAATACGGGTCCTAGTTTCAATGTTTATCCGGATTCACCCCCAGAGGTGCAAATAGATGCAGGCATGCAATATATAGACAAGCTTTATAATGCGTGGGACAATATTGAATCCAGGGAGCAAAGACTCAAATTTACGCTCGCATCATACAACGCGGGGAAAGGCCATGTTGAAGATGCTGTTCGATTGGCAGAAAAACTTGGATACAATCCAACTATATGGGATGAAAACGTGGAGTTAATGATAAAACTTTTATCCGATCCAAATTATTACCGAAAAACTCCAGTAAAATACGGCGCATATAGAGGGCCGGCAAAAACTTATGTAAAATCTATATATTCGCGATACATGTTATGGCGAGAGAATGAGTAGAATTATAATTATACAAGGACCAACAGCCTCAGGAAAATCTTCATTGGCTTTAGCGCTAGCCCAAAAAATAAATGCACCGATAGTCTCAGCTGACTCAAGACAGTTTTATAAGGAACTTTCCATAGGTACTGCTAAACCTTCTGAGAAGGAGCTTAATATTGCAAAGCATTACTTTATAAATTCTCATTCCATAAATGATTTAACCTTAACAAGCGCCGGTTTCATGAAGGCTGGCCGCTCAAAAATCAAAGACTTATTTGAAGAAGGACATGAAAACATCATTGTTTGTGGAGGGTCTGGAATGTTTGTTGATGCTTTGATTGATGGACTTCATCCTTCACCTAGTGACGCTAAAATAAGAGCCCTTCTCCATTCAGAATGGACAAATAAGGGAATATCACCTCTTTTAAAAGAGTTAGAAGATAAGGATGAGGAAACATTTCGAAGAATAGATCAAAAGAACCCTATGCGTATCTTAAGGAGCTTAGAGATTATACGTGCCTCTGGTAAAACCTTAAACGAAATCAGAACTATTCCTAAGAACGGTATCGGATATCCTACCATTCGGTTTTGTATTTCATGGGAAAGGAACACGCTTTATAACAAGATAAATGATCGGGTAATGACTATGCTAGAAGCTGGATTGCTTGAAGAGGTTAAAAAATTACCATTATTGGATAATTTATTACTTCAAAACACCGTAGGATATAAAGAGTGGTTGGGTTACTTAAAAGAAGAAGAAAGTCTTGAAAATACAATTTTGAAGATTCAAAAAAACTCCAGAAATTACGCAAAACGACAAGAAACGTGGCTGAAGCGATATCAAGATTTGATTTGTTTAAATCCGAAACATGAAATTGGTCTTTTGGAACAATTATTGAAACACTTATAATTAATTATGGTAGAAATAGAACTCAATAGGGTGTGTCCAAACGTTTTCGAAGACATTGATATTCAAAGCGAAGTTTGGAATACTTCATTGCATATAGATCAAGGAGGACGATACCAAGTCATGGCTCAAAGCGGTAAAGGTAAAACCTCTTTTTTATATTTCTTATTAGGCTTACGTTCTGATTATAAGGGAGAAATTTATTTAAATCAAAAAAAAATACTAGAAATAAATGAGCAAGAATGGGTACTCTTGCGTAAAAGAAAAATAAGCTCAATATTCCAAGACTTACAACTTATCAACCATCTTAGTGTAGCTGAAAATATTGGACTTGTTCCTGAGTATGCTGACGGTTACAATGAAGCTTTAATTAGAGATATGCTAAGGGTAGTAGGTATTGCAGATAAATGGAATGAAAAAGTTAAAACGCTTTCTTTCGGTCAGAAACAAAGGGTAGCCATTATTCGATCATTGTGCAAGCCCTTCAAGTTATTGCTGTGTGACGAGCCTTTTTCTCATTTAGACGAGGCCAACACTAAGCTTTGTAGAGCTTTAATATTAAAAAGGTTAGATGAGGAACGAGCAGGTATAATTATAACAAGTCTTGATGGAGAGGAAGGAATGGGACTTAAAACGATAAATCTTTAATGAAAAGACTCTTTTTTAAAAATCAAAATACATGGCAATTTATTATTGCCTTAATTGGTGTGGTTTTAGGACTGACATTAATGCTTCTCGCAGTCCAGCTATTTAATAAGTCTAAAAACTACGGTGAGGCTTCTGAGCTGCTTGATGACAATACACTCGTCGTTCAGAAAAAAATTGGTCGAGGTGCGCATCTTGGTATTGGAAAACCAAATTTTACATCTTTGCAGATAAAACAAATTAAAGATCTCGAGTTTGTTGCTTCATGCAGCGCAATACTTTCTAATAAATTCGAGGTGTTGGTTCAAATTGACGACCCGATAATACCGTCATTTAATTCTAATATTTATTTACAGTCTGTAGAACGTGAATACCTTGACATTCCTTCTGAGAAATTCTCTTGGGACACTTCTGAAAAAGTTGTGCCAATTGTCATGCCTCGTAATTTTTTGATTATGCTAAATACTTTTTTGTCCGCAAGTCAATTACCTCGATTATCTGAGGATTTAATTACAAGTGTGAAAATGAATTTGTTGATAGGTAAGAAAGGACAACGTGATGTTTATCCTGCCACCATAATTGGTTTTACCAATTCATTTTCATCCATATTGGCCCCAAAAGAATTCTTGAATTGGGCCAATGGAAAATACACTATAGAAAAAGAAGATATGCGAAGTCAACTTGTCGTAAAAGCAAAGAAGGGCTTTTTTGGTCTTCTTGAAAAATATTTAGAAGAAAACGGACTTGAAAGCTCAAGCGAACAATTGTTTATTGAAAGGTTAAAAAGTGGCCTGTCCGCAGGAATTATGGGAGTTGTATCCTTAGCAATTTTAACTTTACTCTTATCACTAATGCTCATGATTCAATATCTACAATTGATTTTATCCAATTGCACCTATGAAATATCCGTTATGCTTAGACTAGGTCATACTGTTGATAAAATCAGAAATGTTTTTCTAAGCTATTTCTCTATTGTATTTCTATTAATGTCAATAATCTCATTAATTACATTTTACATCCTCGCCCAAGTAATTGAAAATAAGCTCGTTGCATCTGGGATTATTCTAGAGCCAGGTGTCTCAGCTTACAGCATATTGGCGCTTTGCATCGTCTTTATTACTTTTGTTGGTGCTATTTTTTACAATGCAACTGTGCGAATAAGGGCTCATTTTTAAATTTAATGGTTAAAGAATTGTTAAAAGGAATTAAAAAATGAGCGAGGCAAAATCAAATGAATTAAATTAATCAAAAAAAAACATGAAATCAGCTTTCTTATTTCTATTCATTATGTTTTCTGGAATTACACTCTCCCAGAATTTAAAGTTTACTATAAAAAATCAAAAAGACACTACTGTTCATTTGATTAAATATTTTGGAACAAAAAAGTTTTATGCCGACACCGGTGAGTTGAAAAATGGAGTTGTTCAGTTTGACGGAAGTAAGCAGGCGAATGGGATACTTGGACTATTAATGCCCGGTCAAAAATATTTTGAATTTATATATAACAACGAAGATATTGAATTCACCACAGAAGGGCCAGATTACCTGGGTAATTTAAGGATACAAAAATCAGATGAAAACAACGTTTTTATTCCATATATTAAATTCATAGGTTCTCAAAAATCTAAAATGGGTCAGCTTGGTAAACAAAGAGCAAGTCTTGATACAGAGAGTGAGGAGTACAATGCCTTAACAACTCAAATTAACGAGATAAATGAAGGAGTTGTCGCATATCAGAATAACATAATTAACAATCACGCCGAGAAACTTGTATCGAAAATCGTTAAAATGTCAACAGAAGTTCCTATACCGGAGTCGCCTGTTGATTCCAATGGAGATATCATAGATTCAAATTTTCGATTCACGTATTACAGAAAGCATTTTTGGGATAACGTCGATTTAACAAACGATGCACTTGTGAACAACCCAATTTTCCATAATAAGCTGGAATATTTTTTTGGACAAAACATGATGATTCAACATTGGGATACAGTTACAAAATTTGCTTTTGAATTTTGTGATAGACTAAATCCAACTTCCAAAATGTTTGAATATAGTGTGGGTTGGATCACTTCTTCTTTTGGGAAAAGTAAGATTATGGGTATGGATAAGGTTTATCTTGAAATGTTAAATAGATATTATTGTACGGATAATTTAGAGGGGGAATCCCCTGCATTTTGGGTAGGTGAAGATAAGTTTGATGATTTGTGTGACAATCTGAAAAATAAGCTTAGACTTACTATTGGCTCAAAACCATTCAACCTATATTTAAAAGACACCTCAGATCAAGTATGGGTCGATTTTTATAGTTTGAATTCCGATTATACGATTCTCTATTTTTGGGATCCGGAATGTGGCCACTGTAAAAAAACCACACCGAAACTTGAGACTTTATACAAAGAAAAATTCAAAGCTAGAAATATTGAAATCTTCTCTGTTGGTAAAGCAATTGGTGATGACTTTGGAAAATGGAAAAAGTTTATTCGTGAAAACAAACTTACATTTATCAATGCTGCAATTACTGACCGATTATATACCGATGCAAAAGAAACTCCTGAGAAATTTGTGCCTTTGTACCCCGGAGAACCCAACAAGCCAACAACACTTGAATCGCTGAATTATCAGAATACGTATGATATTTTCAGTACACCCAAAGTCTTTCTTTTAGATAAAGACAAAAAAATTATTGCTAAAAGCATATCTATATCACAACTTGAAGAAATGCTAGATAGGTTACAAGGTTTTGAAGATCTACCAAAACTGTTTCCTCCTGACCCTGAAGAAGATGCTCAAATGCAAAAGAAAGAGTAATTTTAACGCATGAATGATGCTTTTGTAACGTTGCTCAAAAAGGCAAACAAGGTTTTAATTACTACTCATAAATCACCAGACGGTGATGCTGTAGGCAGCTCCGTGGCTTTTGCGCATTTCCTTAAATCTTTTGGCAAGCAATGTCTTGTTCTATTACCTGATTTACCCGCAGGAAATCTTTCTTCTTTTCTTGAAGACATTCCTTATGTTGTTTATGATGAATTTCATCAAAATGAAAGTGAATTTGACCTTATGATGTGTCTTGATTACAATCATACGCATAGGGTAGGTGAGGACATGGAGGCTATTGTTGCAAATTGGTCGATACCCAAAGTCATGATAGACCATCATCCGAACCCTACTGAATTTTGTGATGTCATAATCTCAAGACCAGAAGTTTGCTCCACTGCTCAGCTTTTATTTGAAGTCTTAGAAGAATGCAAATTGAGCCATCACTTAAATAAAAATGCAAGTGAGGCGATATATCTTGGTATTATGACAGATACAGGCTCGTTTCGTTTTCCAAGCGTAAGTTCAAAAACACATGATGTGTTAAAAAAAATACTAGAGAATGGGGTGGAAGCACATAAAATTCATGAAAAGGTTTTTGACGAAAGCTCTAAAGAAAAGGTATTATTGAGAGCTTATGCGATTTCAAATAAATTTCATCAAATCCCAAATACGCCAATAGGTTACATTTCTTTAACTCAGGAAGAGCTTTCGCGCTTTAATTATAAGAAAGGAGACACAGAAGGCCTCGTTAATGTTCCATTAAGTATAAAGGGTATTTCAATTTCTGTGTTCATGATGGAAAACGAAGAAGGCAAAGTTAAAATGTCATTTCGCTCAAAAGGCTCTTTTTATGTAAACGAATTTGCTAGTAAATACTTTAATGGAGGTGGGCATAAATATGCAGCAGGTGGATTTAGTCATGATGATATTCATAATACGATTCAAAAGCTTACGGCAGAAAGCTCAAAACTTATAAAATGACCAAATACGTTTATTTAGCAATTTGTATACTATTTGCTTGTGATGTAAAAGATCCTGAGTCCGAAGTCAAAAAGGAAAAATGGTCCGTTGAGCATTCAATTGACTTTAACCAAGAACTACATGAAAGGGAAGAATTAGCTATTAAAATATATTTAGAACATCATAAGGATCTAAAAATGATCGAGACAGGTACAGGCGTGCGTTATCAATTTGCAGAAAACAGAATAGGAACGGGCGACAACGCTAAATTAGGAGACCAAGTATCCGTAAATATGTCGATTGCGCTTTTGGATGGAACCTTATGCTATGAGACAGATTCAATTCCTGACCAATTCGTACTGGGGCGAAGCGATGAGGAGTCAGGTCTTCAAGAAGTATTACAGTTAATGAGCGCAGGTCAAAAAACAAAGATTATAATACCTAGTTATTTAGCGCACGGATTGTTAGGTGATTCTGAAATAATACCACCCCAATCTATTTTATTAATTGATGTTGAATTGATAAGCTTACAATAATGACCATAAAAAATATAGGAGTTTTTTCTCTTGCGCTTTTTTTAATTTTCGCCTGTGATATTGTGGAAAAGGAACCAGTATCAAATGTTGAATCGAAAAGATTACCGAATCAAATTGATACAGATAAGGAAGAAATTAAAACAGATACCCTAGAAAAATTATCCGATTCTTCTTTATTCCAAAATCAAATAATAGATACTGCATTTAACCTTAACGTTAACATTAATGATATTATAGATGAGTTTAATTTCGTTGGGCAATTAAAGACTCCAAGTGGTATACTGATAAATTGGATTGAAAAAAAAGACACAAGAAGTGTAGAGAAAGGTGAGCTCTTAATGCTAGAATATCGGTTGAGCCTTCCAGACGGTAAAATTATAGATGGAAACAATCGAATGAAAATGCCCTATTTACCATTCGTATTGGGATTTAATATGCAAAACCGAGGATGGGATGAAGCGCTGTCATATCTTTCTGTTGGTGATATAGCTCAAATTAAAATACCTTCTGCATTGGCATATGGTAAGAAAGGTCTCGGAGATCTAATTCCTCCAAATAGTGAGAATTGGCTTTTTGTAAAAGTTCATGGAGTTGTATCTGCAAGTTCCGATTCTAATGGGATTAAAACATGGGAGCTTCGTTCTGGTAAAAAGTATAAAATGAATAAAGAATCAAAAGTCAAATTTCATATGATTGCTTCGACTGAAAGTCGATCAAACATTTTTAATACGTACGCCTCTAATTTCCCAGTTACATACACTCCGGGACAGAAAAATTATCCAAAAGGATTGCGACAGGTGTTAAATAATGCAAAAAATGGACAGCAGTTATTTGTAATACTTGATGCAGAAGTTGCATATGGAGCTAAGGGATATATGGATTTAGTGCGTCCTAATGAAAAAGTTTTTTACAATCTCAAAATACTTGAGGTTAAATAGTAAAGCCCATTATTTGTAATTTTGCAACTTGAACTTTTGAAATGAAAACAATTCTATTCTTTCTTCTGACATCTTTATTGGGGAATTTATTGGCTCAAAGAGCTATTGACACAATTGATACAAAGCAAGGTAGGATGATTATCTATTCCGATCAATCATGGAAATTGATACAAGATTCCTCTTTCGATGGTGTTTTAAATCCTGCTATTCATGAAATTATGAGCTCAAAAGAGATTGGCGGTCCGTACGTCATGAAATGGGATGATAACGATTGTTATTCTAGAGCCAATGATTTAACTAAAATGAAGGATACAGTATGGCTATGCTTAGACGGTGATTCTTTAGGTGAGTTTACCATGCCAATTGATGGCCCCGTTACGTCAAGATATAAGTATCGGAATGGAAAATTTCACAATGGTATCGATTTAGATCTTGTAACGGGAGATACCGTTGTTTCAGCTTTCGACGGTGTCGTTCGTTATGCAAGGAAGAACTCCGGTGGTTACGGTAATTTAGTAATTATTCGGCATTATAATGGATTGGAAACTTATTATGCGCATTTAAGTAAGTTGTTGGCATTTTCAGGGCAAAAAATAAAATCAGGTGAAGTTTTAGGGCTCGGTGGAAACACCGGACATTCTTTTGGTTCACATCTTCACTTCGAAGTGAGGTTTTATGATTCTTCAATGAACCCTGAGGAGCTTATTGATTTTAAAAAGAAAGAATTAAAGAACACGAACTTACTACTACATAAGACAATGTTTCGACCTGGAGTCACACCCTCTGATCAATGGAAAAAGAAACCTAATGGAAGCACTGAATATGTTGCTAAAAAATACTATAAAGTGCGCTCAGGGGATACCTTATCTGCAATCGCGGAACGCAATAGAACTTCAGTAAATACGTTATGTAGGCTCAACGGTCTCAGAACTACCTCAATACTTCAGATAGGCCAAAATTTAAGGGTGAAATAAAATGCAAAAAAAACATCTAATTTATTTATTATTCAGCTGTGTTTTAGTAGCATGTTCAAATTATAATGAAGTTATTAAAGGTGACGACTATGTGAAGAAATTTGAGCTAGCCAATTCTTTGTACGATGATGAAGATTTTCTAAAGTCAATTGTTTTATACGAGCAAATATACCAGCATGCGCCAAAGTCAGGAGAGGGTGAGTTGGCTTATTACAGACTTGGGCAAAGCTATTATAATGCTGAAGACTATTACATGGCAGGTTATTATTTTTCATCGTATGTTCAACGCTTTCCCTATTCCACAAAAAACGAGGAGCTCATGTTTCTTGCCGCAATGTGTAAGGTTAAGAATTCACCAGAATCTTCTTTAGATCAGTCAGAAACAGAAGAGGCAATTAATGCAGTTCAGGTATTTGTAGATTTTTATCCCAATACCAAGTTAATGGACTCCTGCAATCAGATTATTGATAAACTTAGATTTAAGATTGAGTCAAAAGAAATGAATCATGTTTTGCTCTATTCAAATACTGAAAGATATAGAGCAGCGGTAACGTCAGCAGAAATTTTTCTGGAGAAATATCCAACATCTGAATACGCTGAAACTGTATTTTCAAGTATGGTAAAAAACTCTTATTACCTTACTATCAATAGTGTTGAACGTAAAAAAAGCGCTCGAATTGATGAAACTAATGAAAGAATGCGTAAATTTGAGGCCAATTTCCCTGATTCTGATCAGATAAAAAGTCTTAATCAGCTGGTAAATAAACTTAGTAATTAAAGAAAATAAGAATGAGCTATAAGAATGTCGTTGCTGAAAAAACAACTGTAACAAGAGATACAATTCATCTTGAAGATAAGACGGGTAATATTTACGAGTCAATTGTTGCAATGTCGAAAAGATCAAATCAAATAAGCTCTGAAATTAAAGAGGAATTAACCTCGAAGCTCCAAGAATTTGCAAGTAATACTGACAATTTAGAGGAGATTTTTGAAAACAGAGAGCAAATCGAAATTTCTAAGCATTACGAAGGTCTTCCAAAAGCTACTGCTATTGCAGCTCAAGAGCTTTTAGATGATAAAATATACGTAAGGCATACAGAAGAAGAGGAAAAATAATACATGTACGGAAAACGCATTCTTCTCGGAATCACCGGAGGTATTGCAGCGTACAAAATTGCGTTCCTAATTCGCATATTAAAAAAACAAGAGGCAGAAGTCAAATGCATAATGACTCCTGCCTCTTCTGCTTTTATAAGTCCACTTGTTCTTTCCACATTATCAAAAAATGACGTTGCTATTGAGTTTTGGAATAAAGAAACTGGGGCATGGAATAACCACGTGGCTTACGCGGAATGGGCTGACTTGTTGGTAATTGCACCTGCCACAATGAATACCATTGGCAAAATGGCAAATGGTCTTTGCGACAATCTTTTATTGGCTACATATTTTTCAATGAAAGGAAAAACTGTTGTTGCTCCTGCTATGGATTTGGACATGTATAAACATCCGTCATTTCTAAGAAACATTGATGTTTTAACTAAAGATGGGGTCTTGTTAATCCCAGCAGAATCGGGAGAACTCGCAAGCGGTTTAGAAGGGGAGGGCAGAATGGCTGAACCTGAACAAATCGCTGAATTTATAGCTGTATTTTTAGAAAAACAGACTAAAACTAATGGAAAACGAATTTGTATCACTGCGGGGCCAACACAAGAAGCAATTGACCCCGTACGATATATCTCGAACCATTCCTCAGGGAAAATGGGATTTGCAATAGCCAAAGCAGCATTAATAAGGGGATACGAAGTAGATCTGATTTCAGGGCCATCAAAAGAAATTCTAGAACATCCCCATTTGAATAGGATAGATGTCACAACTGCGGAGGATATGCTTAGTGAAGTTAAAAAGCATTGGCATCAAAGTTCAATTGGTGTATTTACTGCTGCAGTTGCTGATTTTAAACCTCAAAATACAGCAAAAATTAAGCTCAAAAAACGCGATGGTATTGAGACAATTGTGCTCGAACAAAATCCGGATATATTAAAATGGGCCTCTTCTAATAAAAATAAAGTGCAAAAAGTAATAGGATTTGCGCTTGAAACAAATAATGAAGAGGAAAATGCGTTAATAAAATTAAAGCAAAAAAACTTAGACTTGATTGTTTTAAATTCGACAAAAGATGAAGGAGCGACCTTCGGGGGCGAACAGAATAAAGTTACTGTCTTTGGTAATACTGGGAAGCTTGAAACATTTGAGCTTCAAGATAAGTTTAAAATTGCTATTCAACTTATTGACTTAATAGAAGGATTAGATGCATAGAATACTATTATTGATATTAATTACAGGCTTTACTCAATTTTACGATGCCCAAGAATTAAACTGTCAGGTTTCAATTATAACGGATGCCAAACTTGAGGTGACTACAACAGAGCAACAAGCTTTAGAGCAATTAGAAGAAGTTATTTTTGACTTCATGAATAGTACGAAATGGACAAAAGACAAATTTAATATTGAAGAGCGTATCAATTGCTCCATTCAGCTTCAGATCAAGAATATACCGACAATGGGCACCTTTAGTGGCTCAATACAGGTGCTCATGAGTAGACCAGCCTTTAATTCTAGCTACAATTCTTTGGTGTTTAATTTTATGGATGAAAATGTTGTTTTTTCTTATTCAAGAAACACACCTCTGTATTATGCCAAAAATGCTTTTAGAGACAACTTGTCGTCTATACTTTCTTTTTATGCCCTATTTATGATAGGTACAGACTATGATACGTTCAGCCCCAATGCTGGCACTCCTTATTTCACGGAAGCACAGCAAATTGTTTCTAACGCCCAAACTTCTGGTGCTGCGGGTTGGAAGGCAAGTGAAACTGGAAAGAGAAATAGGTATTGGCTCGTTGACAATTCCCTACAGCAGCTTTTTCAACCTTTAAGAGATTGTATGTATGCCTATCATAGAAAAGGGATTGATAAGCTTTATGAGGATAAAAAGGATGGGATAAAAGAAATTTACAAGGCACTACTTAAACTTAAGCCTGTTGTTCAAACTAGACCGAACACTGTGAATATTATTAATTTTGTTTATTGTAAAACTGATGAGCTCAAAAGCTTACTTTCGGAATCAGATACGAAGCAAAAAACAGATTTCGTAAATCTTTTAAAAAGATTGGACCCAGGAAATAGCTCTAAATTCCAAGCGATATTAAATTAACCTATGATTCAGAAACTGCGCATTTCCAATTTTGCGTTAATCCAGGACCTTGAACTTGATTTAAACGATGGATTTACAGTACTCACAGGTGAAACAGGTTCGGGTAAATCTATTTTACTTAATGCGTTTTCGTTACTTTTAGGAGAAAGGGCACATTCTAGCCTAGTTGGTGCGTACGGTAAAAAAGCAATCGTAGAGGCAGTTATTGACGCAACACCTGGTGATCAGTTTTTTTTTGAGACGCACAATCTTGATTTTGATAAAACCGTACTTATACGTAGAGAAATTGTTCGTGATGGAAAATCAAGAGCATTTATTAATGATTCTCCTGTTTCTTTGGGCACTTTGAAAGCTTTTTCCTCCAAAAAGCTTATGGTGCACTCGCAATACAACACCTTTGAACTAAAATCTAAAACGACACAGCTTGAGCTTTATGATTTGTTATCGGGAAACGAACAAATGGCTGTTGACTTTTCAAATCATTTCGATGCGTATCTATCACAAAAAGAGTTGCTAAATAATTTAAAGCTGAAATTAGAAAAAGCCAATAAAGACAGAGATTATCATCTTTTTTTACAGGGAGAGCTTAGTGAGTTAAAGCTTAAAGAAATCAATTATAAAGCATTAGAAGCTGAGTTGTTCAAATTAGAAAATGCTGATGATATTCGTGCTATTTTAAGTCAAACGACGCAATTCACAGAAGAAAATGGTATTTATGCACAAATTAGGCAGTACATTTTTAAACTAGATAAACTAGCTTCCAAAGACAAAGCGCTTACGGAAATTTTAGAAAGATTACATAATTTAGAGAATGATTTAAGCCATATCTCTTCAGAATCTTCCTATTACATTGATAGTATGGAAGAGGATCCTGAACGTAAAACCATTGTGTTACAATTATGGGATGACTATAATCGCCTTCTTATAAAACATAAGCTTTCAGATCAGACAGAACTATTAGAGCTGCAAAACACACTTTCTAAAAAACAAGAGAACCTAGAAGAATTAAATAATTCAATCGTTAAATCAGAGAAGGAATTTCTTCAACTAAAAGATGAGCTCTTTAAAAGGGCTGAAGCACTTCATTCAAATAGATTAAATGGAAAGAATAGCATCACTTCAAAGCTTAAATTGGAACTAGAAAAACTTAAACTTCCTGAAACGAAATTGGATTTTGAAATTTCAAGAAATGATTTAAAGCGAACAGGTATTACAAACCTTAGCATGATCTTTTCTGCGAACAAAGGTTATGAAATGATTGAGATAGAAAATGCAGCAAGTGGAGGAGAGCTCTCAAGATTAATGCTAGCATTACTCAAACAAATATCAGAGGAGAAGAATATGCCTACCATTCTGTTTGATGAAATCGATTCAGGGGTCTCTGGTGATGTCGCAGATAAAATAGGTGTATTGTTAAAAAGTATGGGGCAACAATCACAGCTTATAGTAATTTCTCACCTTCCTCAAGTAGCCTCTAAAGCTGAATCACATCTCGTTGTAGAGAAAAAACAGGGAGAAGAACTTACACAAACCTACGTGCGTGATTTAAATGAAGAGGAACGCGTTTATGAGGTAGCACGTTTAATGAGCGGAGAAGATGTCTCCAAAGCCGCTTTAGCAACCGCCAAATCACTTATGAGTTAATGTCAAAGTTTCATTTACCATATCCGAAATACACCGCTGATTTCAATATAGACTTTAAAGACAAATTATGTTTTCTCGGTAGCTGTTTTTCTGACCATATCGGTCATTTAGCGCATGAGCATGGTTTTAACGTTCTTTCCAATCCATTTGGGACAACATTTCATCCACAACCCATAATTGACATGTTAAGGGCAAGCATAACCGATTCAGTTGATTTAAACCTTTTAAATCAAAATACATATGTTACAGACTGGGGTTCTGCTCATAAACTACAATCTGTTTCGGCTAAAGCCCATAAAGATCTTGTGATTTCTAAACGAAAACAACTGAAACAGCAAATATCCGGACATGCCTTTTTATTTATAACATTTGGCACATCAATAGGCTATAGGCATAAAACGCTTAATAAAATCGTTGCGAATTGTCACAAGCAACCTTCAGAATTATTTAATAAGGAGGCTACTTCAATGGATGAGATGTATGAATCTTGGGAAGCAATTATTGAAGAATTACAATCATGGAACCCTGAACTAAATATTATTTTTACTGTAAGTCCCGTCCGTCATATCAAAGATGGTTTGGTAGCAAACAATAGAAGTAAATCCAGATTGTCCGCTGCTATTGAGCTTTTAGAAAGAAAAAAAAACATTAGCTACTTCCCTTCATTTGAATTTATTAACGATGTTTTAAGAGATTATAGATTTTTTAATACAGATCTAATTCATCCTAGTGACCAAGCTATTAATGAGGTTTGGAGATTGTTTGACCAAGCATATCTGAATAAGAGTAACAGTGAAATTTCACAAAAGATTGCTAAACTCAACAAAGCTAAAAGACATAAGGAAATCAATAAAAACACAACTGAAAGCGAAAAGCATCAAGAATGGATTGAAAAACAGAACCTTTTGATTGATCAGCTCTTGAACCAATCGTCATAAGAAGCTTTTATATTCCATTCACTATGAAATTGTTCTAAAAACGAAACCATAAATTCATGTCTTTGCTTTGCGATTATTTTTCCTGAAGCCGTTTCTATTCTATCTTTTATCTTCAGTAATTTTTCATAGAAATGATTTACCGTGTGTGTTTTAGCGTTTAAATAAGCTTCCTTTGAATCATGCATCACTGGTTTGATATCTGGGTTAAATAAAGGTCTATTTTTACTACCACCATATGCAAAAGCCCGAGCTACACCAATCGCACCGATCGCATCAAGTCGATCAGCGTCTCTTACTATTTGCCCTTCAATAGGCAGCTTCTGATCCTCGACATTAGCACCTTTGTATGAAATTTTAGGTACAATTAAAGAAACTTGATTTGCCAGCTCATCACTTCCCCCTGCGTCCATAATCCATTCTCTTGCAACGGCTCCTCCAAGCTCGTAATCACCTCCATTATACTTGTGGTCCGAGACATCGTGAAGAAGAGCACACAACTCTACAAGCTCTTTATTACCTCCTTCAATAGCATGGATTTCTCGGCTAAGCTCCAAAACTCTTTTAATGTGATACCAATCATGACTACCTTCTTTATCTAAGAAATAAGCTTTAACACGACTCTGAACCAAATGAACCAATGGTCTAGTATTTAATAAATCTTTTAGTCACTTCCCCTAAGGAAGTTTTGACATTGATCATATAAAGACCTGGATTGAATTCACTGACATCTATATTTTTATCCTGTCCAATATAAACTTTACGACCTTTATAATCTAATATAATTATTTCATCTATGCTGATATTACAATTGATTTGAAGCTTTACTTTAACTGGATTTGGATAAAGCTCATAAGTGAAATTAGTAAACGTATTGACTCCTGCATCATCTTCTTTTATCACCTCAATATCATCTATATACAATTTGAAGCCATCATATGTACGCAAAACAAAAGCAACGTAAACACTTTGATCATTATAACCGGCATCACTCAAGTCAACCAGCCTCTCGGTCCACTCAAAGTTTTCACCCTCAATGTACCCGACAGTATCAACAAAGCTTTCCAATGAATTATCCGTTGTGGAAACAAGTACATAGTAATCATCCGGAAATGAGGCGTCCTGTGATTTTGCATTCCAATTGATTTGGTTGCCATATGCACCTAGAGATAATTCTGGAGTAATCATCCAACGATCCGCAGTGTCCGGCGTTACAAAATAGGAGGTGCTTGCTGCAATGCTATCACTTGGATTTTCTGGATCCTCAATACAGATCCAAGGCGCCGAATAACTTGGGTCAAATGGCGCGTTACCATCGTTATTTATAAAGGTAAAATCACCAGGAAGTCCATTTTGAAAATCCGTAGTGTAAACGGTAACTTGAGCACTTGAATAAAGCGTAAGAAACACAAAAATAATTTTAACTACTTTGATCATTGTATTTGTTATTTTATCAAATTAATAAGAATTTCTTTATACTCTTGGTAAAAAAGATCAAACTCCAAAAGTCGGTCTTGCAAAAATCGATACATCTTTTTCCAATCCTTAGTTTTATACAAGCTCCAGTCTTGTGACTCCCAATAAATTCTACTGATGACCATTCCATTAGAATCCATATGCTCAACCCACCTCGTTTCTATATTCATAGTGGCATTCAAGAGCTTTTTAAGCTCGTTGAGCTGCTCCCAAAACAAAGACCTAACATCGTTATCTTTGAATTGTATGTCATAACGCACAGCCGTAATTGAATCATCACAAAACAATCTTAGGTATGTATGTTTAAGGTCCGTCGGGTAAGCCAACCAATTGACTCTTGGGAGTACTGAAGATTTTGACTTCCTCATATATGACTTAAAGCCATCCCAGAAATCAATATTCATTTGCTTTTTTTCCTCCCTGGAAAACATTACTTATTTCCCTTTGCGTGGTCTTCTAAGAATTTTTGAAGCCCTAAATCCGTCAATGGGTGATTGGCTAAAGCTTTAATGGCTTTAAGTGGACCAGTCATTATATCAGCTCCAATTTCAGCACAATGAATGATATGCATTGGATGCCTCACGGACGCCGCAAGAATTTCCGTATCGAAAGCATAATTATTATATACCGTTTTGATTTGATTGATGAGCTCTAGCCCGTTAGATGAAATATCATCCAACCTGCCTAAAAATGGCGAAATGTAAGAAGCACCGGCTTTTGCAGCAAGTAAAGCTTGACCGGCAGAAAAAACTAAGGTGCAATTCGTACGAATCCCTTTTTCTGTGAAATATTTTATCGCTTTTATCCCTTCCAAAATCATTGGTACTTTAACAACAATATTTGCATGAAGTGCTGCTAACTTTTCACCTTCAGCAATCATACCCTCGAAATCTGTACTAATTACTTCAGCGCTTACATCACCGTCGACAATATTACAAATGGCTTTGTAGTGGTTGATAATATTTTCTTCACCAGTAATACCTTCTTTGGCCATTAATGATGGATTTGTCGTTACACCATCTAGAATTCCTAAACTATGCGCCTCTTTAATTTCATCCAGGTTCGCAGTATCAATAAAAAATTTCATTACTTCTTTTTGTTTTTTAGTGCCTCTTGTTGTTTCTTTTGCATTTCTTCAAGTTTTTCTTGGAAACGCGATTTCTTTTTAGGACCTGATGCAGCTGCTGTTGTAGCCATGTTTTCCATTTTCTGTTTTAGTTTCTCCTCATCCACAAAGAATCGTTTAATCATGAACATAATTAAGATCGAAAAGAGCGTTGATATGAAATAATAGTAGCTCAATCCTGATGCATAATTGTTAAAAAAGAAAATCATCATTACAGGAAGGAGATACATTAACACTTTCATATTTGGCATTCCAGGTTGTGTTGGCTGTTGAACATTGCCACTATTCATAAAAGTATATGCTACAGTTGTTGCAGACATTAATAATGTAAACAAACTAATATGGTCACCATATAAAGGAATACTAAAACCAAAGTCAAAAATTGAATCATAAGAAGATAAATCATCAGCCCATAAAAAAGACTGCTGTCTCAAACCAAAGGACGAAGGGAAGAATCGAAACACAGCCAAAAGAATCGGCATTTGAATGAGCATTGGCAGACATCCGGATAGGGGACTAGCACCAGATTGCTTATAAAGATTCATCATTTCCATTTGTTTCTTCATCGCGTCGTCTTTGTTCGGGTACTTCGCGTTTAAGGCTTCTGTTTTTGGCTTTAGAATTCTCATTTTAACAGAAGAAACAAACATTTTCCATTGAACTGGCATAAGTGCCATTTTAATGAGAAACGTTAGTAAGAAAATAGCAAGACCTAGACCTAGCCCCATAGACAACAAGAAGTTAAAGACGGGTTGAACAGCATATATATTGATCCACCTGAACAAGCCCCATCCAAAATTTAATATATTATCATATTCTGCGTCATAATCATTCAGTATTTCATAATCATTCGGTCCAAAATACCATGAGAAGCTAGCCGTATTGTTCGAGTTCTTATCAAGATTAAGCGTAAGGCTCGATGAAAAGTCTTTAATATGCGTAGTGTCTTTGGAGCTTCCCTCCTCATAAGTTGACACTTTAATTGAGGTTCCTTTCTTTTGAAAGGATGATTTGGGTTTCAAAAATGACGAAAAGTAAGATTGCTTGTATGCAATCCAATTCACCTCATTTTCAAATGACTTATCATCTTCAGATGTCTCGCTTAGATAATCAAAACCCTCTTCATTCTCATCAAAGCAAATTGTAGAAACCCTTCTTTGTTCAGATAATAATTTTTCAGTTTGTAAGAAGGATGCTTTCCAATTTAATTGAATGTTATCCTTAGAGATATCGTTGAGATTCACAAATGAAACCTGATAATCTATGTTGTATGAATTTTCCTTGAGAATGTATGTTTGTCTGATCAACCCAGATTTATAGGGAGCCTCAAGCACAACCTTGTTTTGAGATTCATTTTTCAGCGTAAAGTCTAAGTTTTTGGTTTGAATTCTCTTATCTCCATCATAGAAAGAGTAGGAGGTGAGGTGGTCGCCTTTTTTGAATAAGCAAAGTGCACTTTTAACATTGTTGTTATAATCTAAATAGCTTCTATAATCATTGAGATACATGGCTGAAATCTGCCCACCCTTCGTAGAAAATTCAATCCTAAACTTATCTGTAGTTCTTATAAAAACACTATCCTTTACAGATGGAATTAGACTCTGCTTTATTGTAGAGTCTGAGACAAGTGTATCAACAACATCACGCTGAGGCGTACGCACTTCAATACTATCTTTAGCTTTTGATTGCGCTAATTTTGCTTTTTCAACTTTCTCTTGTTGGGCTTTAAGCTCTTCCTCGCTAGGTTTATTTATTATGGTAAAAACGGTTAATAATAAACCAATTAATACAAGTCCTGTTAGGGTATTACGATCCATTTCTATTTCTTTTTATTTTTTAGTGCTGCACCTACAAACGCAACGAATAAAGGGTGTGGTTGATCTACGGTACTTTTATATTCCGGATGAAATTGAACACCTACAAACCAAGGGTGCTTCGGGATTTCAACGACCTCAACCAAACCAGTATCCGGGTTGATTCCTGTCGCAATCATCCCATTTGATTCGTATAAATCACGATATTCACTATTGAATTCATATCTATGTCTATGACGCTCTGAAATGAGGTCAGAATGAAAAGCCTTACCTATGTTTGACTTAGGGTTCAGCTGACATTTATAAGCTCCAAGTCTCATGGTTCCACCATAATCTGAAATACTTTTCTGTTCTTCCATCATAGCAATTACTGGTGCACTCGTTTTTGAAGCTATTTCGGTAGTATTTGCATCATCAAGGTCTAAGACATTTCTTGCAAATTCTATCACAGCACATTGCATTCCTAAACAAATTCCTAAAAATGGAATTTCACGTTCCCTAGCAAATTGAACGGCATCTATTTTTCCTGCCACACCTCTCGAACCAAAACCAGGCGCAACTAAAACTCCATCCATTTGAGACAATTGCTTCTCTACATTTGACTTATCGAGTTTATCTGAATGGATCCAATTTAAATTAACTTTAGTATCATTCGATACGCCAGCATGAATAAAAGCCTCGCTAATTGACTTGTAGGAATCTTTAAGCTCTACATATTTGCCAATTAGTGCAATATTAACATCCGTCTTGGGATTTTTAAGCCTTTCTAAGAAATGTTTCCACATTTTCAATTCAGGCGTCGATTTTCTAGACAATCCAAGCTTTTCAAGCACCACACTATCGAGCTCCTCAGCTTGCATTAATAAAGGAACATCATATATTGAGGAGGCATCTCTTGCTTCTATAACAGCATTCATGGAAACATTACAAAACTTAGCTATTTTTCTTCGTAAATTTAAATCTAATTCGTGCTCTGAACGGCAACATAGGATATCTGGTTGAACCCCTAATTCAAGTAATGCTTTAACTGAATGTTGTGTCGGTTTTGTTTTGAGCTCTCCAGCTGCAGATAAGTAGGGGATGAGGGTAAGGTGAATAACAAGACAATCCTTTTCATGTTCCCACATCATTTGTCGAACAGCTTCAATATAAGGCAGAGATTCAATATCCCCAACAGTCCCACCGATCTCTGTAATAACAATATCGTATTTGTTATTTTTAGATAACAATTGAATACGTTGCTTTATTTCATCTGTGACATGCGGTATTACTTGAACGGTTTTACCTAAAAAATCTCCTTTTCGTTCTTTTTCTATTACCGATTGATAAATTCTGCCAGTTGTTATATTGTTTGCTTGTGAGGTAGGTACATTCAAAAACCGTTCATAATGCCCTAGATCAAGATCGGTTTCCGCACCATCATCAGTTACATAACATTCTCCATGTTCATATGGGTTTAACGTCCCTGGATCAATATTAATATACGGATCAAGCTTTTGTATGGTAATTGAATAACCCCGAGCTTGCAAAAGCTTTGCTAATGAAGCCGCTATAATACCTTTGCCAAGAGAAGATGTTACCCCACCTGTTACAAAAATATACTTAACTGAATTGGACATATTTATGAGTTGTAACTATGGGAGTCAAAGTTAATATAACATTGTGACTCGGCAACCAAATTAGGACATTTTTATCATTGCTTATTTCATAGGGTATTCACCTTCGTAATTACATGCGGAGAATAAATGATCATATAATATTCATTTTTTGAATCAATGTTCTTAGTAAAGCCGCTGAATGAAAGATTATTTACCAGATTCCCAGGTATCGTAATCTGAAACTTGAATCGGTCGATTTGGCTCTTCATTCGTGAGAGGCTCACAGGCTTTAAGCCACTTTTTGTTGTCTTCAGGCAGCTTTTGGTAATAAGCGGTACCTTTTGTTTTCCATGCAATCTGGTCGTTTTTCAATTCACGAACAATTTTAGCCGGATTTCCTACTGCTAAACTATTATTTGCGATCTCTGTTTTTGCTGTGACAAATGAAAGTGCGCCAATAATGGCATTTTCTCCAACAATAGCGTCATCCATGATCACAGCATTCATTCCAATGAGACAATTAGCTTTCAGCGTGGCTCCGTGAATAATTGCACCATGGCCAACATGAGCGTTTTTATGTAAATGCACGGTTGTACCTGGGAACATATGAATCACACAGTTTTCCTGAACATTTGCGCCGTCATCAATAATAATTTTCCCCCAATCACCTCTGAGCACAGCACCAGGACCAATATAAACATTAGCACCGATAATGACATTACCTATAACTGTTGCTTGAGGGTGAATGTAACTAGATGGATCAACTACAGGAATCCAATCTTTAAATGAATAGCATGACATATTTAAGCTTTAAACAAACTTAATTAAACAAATGATAGTTTCAAATAGGGCTAGGTTAGAGATATAACTATATTTAGAATATTAAAATT
Source organism: uncultured Flavobacteriales bacterium (assembly GCA_943789205.1). Classification (GTDB taxonomy): domain Bacteria; phylum Bacteroidota; class Bacteroidia; order Flavobacteriales_D; family Crocinitomicaceae; genus UBA952. The sequence goes on along the minus strand of CALSTG010000002.1, from coordinate 122,896 downwards.
GAAAAATGAAAATAGCTGTTGTTTTGATTCTAAGTATTAGTTTTTTATGCTTTTCGAGCTTCGCTCAAAAAAAAGTAACCTTAATTGATAAAAATGAATTCAATGAAATCCTTCAAAGTCATGAAGAAAATATAATACTATTGGATGTGCGGACTCTTGAAGAATTTGAAAAAGGAACAATCAATTCGGCATTAAATATTGATTTTTGGGATCCGGAATTTGAAGACCAATGTAAGAGTCAATTAGATAAAAAAAATAAAATTATTGTCTTTTGCGCAGGAGGAGGAAGAAGTGCTATGGCAAGTAAAAGACTTTCAAAACTTGGATTTAAAACGATATATGATTTGAAAGGAGGTTATGAATCATTTATACTAGAGTAGCTGACAATCAATAAGTTGATACACATCCTATTTAACATAATATTAATTATATTACAATAGTGGTATATTCGTAGAACAATACATATGAATGCCTTATTAAGATATATCGGTTATAAGAATACTGAACAGTTATGGCATGATGAACTGTTTGATATTAAGCAATATAGATTAAATCCTCAAAAGGAAATTATACTGCAAGTACCTGCTAAGTTTCTGCGCCTTGGACAATTAGTTGAACATTTTTTGTTCTCAGAAATGAACACAAATTCGGACATCGAAATTATTGAACAAAATATACAAGTTATCGAAAACAAAATAACAATCGGTGAACTCGATTGCTTGATACTTGATAATCATAAACCAGTGCATATTGAGATCGTTTACAAATTCTATTTGTATGATGAATCACTTCCTGGAAATGAAATTGACAAATGGATTGGTCCTAATCGGAATGATTCCTTAAAACATAAAATTACAAAGCTTAAAAACAAACAATTACCACTGTTACACCACGCAAAGACTGCTACAATTGTCAATTCTTTTGGCTATAAAACAGAGCTGTTTGACCAAAGAGTTCACTTCAAGGCTCAGCTATTTACACCTTTAAAATTTAATACAAACAAGGTCGATTTATTAAATCAAAAATGTATTCAAGGGTTTTACATTTCACTAAAAGAGTTTCATTTATACACTGGTTTTTCATTTTATATACCAAACAAGCTAGATTGGTTAGTAGAGCCACATGATGAAGTGAATTGGATTTCATTTGAAGACTGCCAGATGTATGTAAAAATTCAACATCTAAAAAAAAGATCGGTATTGGTATGGATTAAAACCAAGGTTTCAATTGAAAAATGTTTCATCGTATTTTGGAATTAAAACAAGCATGGTTGTCTTAAAATGCGTATCCTAAACCTACTTTATTGATACCCTTTGTGAAATTCTTTGAATCTGCCCCACTATTTATACCGTATTCATAATACATATAGAGGTTATTAAAATATAGTTCAAATAACACCCCTCCTCTAAACACTGGTAGGTTGAAATCAGAAACCTCTCTCAAGGTGTATTTCTCATCATCGATTTCGTATATAGTTTTTTGAATACCTTTCTTAAAATTAATTCCTGGAACTAGACCTATTCCGAATTTAAATTTATTTAAAAACCTAATCTTTCGGTTTAATGCATAAAGCATAATAGGGAAATTTATCGATCGAATTTTCACTCTATTAAAATTCGTATTGGAATATACATTAGGCCCAAAGGTAATACCAGTAGCACTTATATTAGCATATTGATCTATCATATTAAAAGAATGCTCATTATACTGTATTCCAATTGCTGCATCAATTAATTCAGGCTTTTTATTGAATCTGAATAACAGTTTTATGTCATATTGAAGACCACTTAAAAAGTTATCATAAATAGCGGAGTTTTTTGTAAAATAGCTCGACCCCAAACCGAATTGAACATTCCATATTCTAGCAGTATCGATGACATGGTAATTATTTATGTAAAATGACTCTACAACAGTTAATAAAAAGTCTTCATCTTCAACACTTTGAGCATTGACAGATTGGACAGACAATAGAAAAAATAAGAGCAGTTTTCGAAGAGACATTTTTTATTTATGAATATAGTAAATACAACTATTTAACTAAAATATATTATAAGATATTTAACCCAAAAACTCCATGTGACAAACGAAACAAAATGAATATTTCCGTGTTCTAACTGAACGAAATTGCTATTTTTCGATTAAACAAAGAGCTGAATGGAGTCGACTACTGATATGCAAACCTTGTTAGATTTAGAATTTGATAAAATTCTAGAATGGTGTGCTTCCTTTGCCTTGTCAGAACAAACAAAGAAAAAGTTACTAAGCACCACTCCCCTTTCTGATTTTAATAAGCTCCAACAATCACTTTCTCAGCTTCAAGATTTAAAACGCATTAAGGACGCAGAAAAAGGATTTCCAGTTATAGAATTTGAGGCACTTGATGAAGAGCTTAAACTTCTAAAAATTAAGAATGCTGTTATTCCATTAAGTGGCATCTTAAATATTCATCAAGCATCTTTTTTAATCAATAGTATAATTGATTTCTTTAATCAACATGCAGAACAAAGTTATGACGCTCTTGAGGAAGTTCTTGAAAACACTTATGAAACACAAGATATCATAGCCCCCATTGAAAAAGTAATTGATCCTGCTGGACAAATTAAAGATTCGGCATCGCCAGAATTAAAATCAATCAGAGATGCTATCCGAACAACTCAAAGACAAATCAAAAGGAATTTTGATAAAGAATTAAGAAAACTTTCTAAGACAAACTTACTTTCGGACACAAAAGAAACAATCATCAATAACAGAAGAGTTTTCTCCATAAAGTCTTCATATAAAAAACAGTTTTCAGGTCTTGTATTAGGAAGTAGTAAAACCGGAAATGTTGCACACATTGAACCAAACATAAATATCGGACTCAATGTAGAGCTAGATCATTTATTTATTGATGAGGAAAAAGAAATTTATAAAATACTAAGAGACCTGACAAGGGAAATGGCCTCTCATGATTGGTTAATACACGCATACAACAAAGTACTTCATAACTTTGATTTAATTCATGCCAAATACCGTTTATCCGTTGCAATGAAAGCTGTAAAACCTAATCTTACTACAGCTCAGGTTATTGAGGTAAATGGGGCCCTCCACCCTATTCTAAATGCGAAAAATAAAAAAGAAAACAAGCCAACATTTGGACAAAATGTTTACCTAGATAAAACACAACGTATTTTAGTAATCTCCGGTCCTAACGCAGGTGGTAAAAGTATCACTTTAAAGACACTTGGTCTCTTTCAAGTTATGGTTCAGTCAGGTTTATTTATACCTGCAAAAGAAGACAATAGATTTGGGATATTTAAGCAAATTTACTCCGAAATTGGTGACAATCAATCTATTGAAAATGAGCTTAGCACCTATTCGTATCGCCTAAAAAGAATGAAGAAGTTTTTAAGGCTCTCGAACTCAGAGACGCTTTTGTTGCTTGATGAATTTGGTACCGGTTCTGATCCTGAATTAGGAGGAGCTTTGGCAGAAGCTTTTTTCGAAGCACTTTACAAAAAGAAAATATTTGGCGTTCTAACAACCCACTACAGCAATATAAAATCGAGAGCCGTACAGCTTCCAGAGGCTATAAATGGCTGCATGCTTTTTAATGCTGAAAATCTTGCACCTAAATTTGAATTCAAAATTGGTCAGCCAGGGAGCTCATTTACGTTTGAAGTAGCTCAAATAAATGGTGTTCCGAAAGAATTACTCGTTAAGGCTAAGAAAAAACTAGACCAAGAAAAACTCAAGCTAAACGACTTGCTATCTGATCTTCAAAAAAAAACAAATACCCTAGAACAGGAAATCTTAAAGCATCGGGAAGAATCATCGGTATTTAATGAAAAATCAGAACGAATTGACAGTTCAAAGGAAAAACTTCGATTGAAATATGAAAAAGTTAACAAAACAATTCAACTACAAGAGAAACAGCTGGCCGCTGGTAAAAAAATGCTAGAATTCATTGAGCTTTTTAAAAACAGTAAAGGAAAAAAGGTGAACGAGGAGTTGTCACAACAGGTTATGCAATTTATTAAAGCGCAGAAAACCAAAGACGATGTCAAAAAGAAAACAAATAAACCGAAAAGAAAACTAAGCAAGAAACAAGTTGAATCTTATCAACAAGAACGAATTATTATTGGTTCTAAAGTTAAAATAATAGCCACGAAACAAATAGCCATCGTTGAAGAGCTCAAAGGAAAAGATACCACGCTAAGTATCGGAAACACAAGAATAAAGGTAGCTCTTGACAAACTGATTTGGGTTTCTTAATGGCTGAGAAAAATCCATATTAAAATTTAATGTGATCCTAAACAACTGTTTAACAGTACTTTGAAACATTGTTATGAGTACTTTATTTTTAGTTGAGAATTTTAATATTTAGGGATTCCCTAGAAATAACACGAATTATTTACTACCTTCATATTGCTAAACTACAATAACTCTACATCATGGCTACGGTATTTGAAACGCGGCTTATCGGTAATATCGGTAAGGATGCTGACGTGAGAAGTATGGAAAACGGTATCGTTGCCATAAATTTCCCTGTCGCACACAACAAAAATTGGAAGGACAAACGAACAGGTGTTCTGAAAACAAAAACCACCTGGGTGAATTGTACCATATGGAAAAAAGAAGGAGCCAACATGAAGATTGTGGATTACCTAAAAAAAGGAACATTAGTTGACCTAATAGGCACTCCATTTTCAAAAGGTTATCTTCATGACGACCAAACTGTTCGTTCTGAAATACGACTAAACATATCGAAAACCAATATCTTGCGTACCACATCTAAAGAGGATGCTAACATCCAAGAATCCGGTGAATCTTCCAATAATACAGTAGAAGATTTCTCGATACATGAAGATGAATTTTAATTTTTTTTAAAATCCATTTTCTCGCTTATAAAAATCTATTATATTTGCAATCCAAATTCTTCCTTAGCTCAGTTGGTTAGAGCATCTGACTGTTAATCAGAGGGTCCTTGGTTCGAGCCCAAGAGGAAGAGCATTAAACGGTTATGCTATATTAGTGTAACCGTTTTTTTATTGCCTTATGTCAAGAAGAATATTTTATCCTGTTGTTTTCCTTCTAATTCCTCTTATTGGCATGCTGATCAGTGATCAAATCATTTGGTCAATTTATGATTTTATGCTCATGGGATCTCTGTTGTTACTCGTTGGTTTTGGAATTGATCGCATATTGAAACATGTAAACGCTTACACCAAAAGATTTATTTATATCTCATTAATTGTTTTGTTGTTCATATTTGTATGGATTGAGCTCGCTGTTGGTGTTTTGAATATTTAGTTTTAATAGAATATTTGAATTCATATAGTTGCAACTCCAAAATGCAATAAAACTCAAAGACTTTTTTTATGCAGTAAACTTTTACTTCAATTGAATATTGTAACTTTATAAAAAACCAAAATTCATGAAAATCACCGCTACGCTACTCCTGTTTTTTACTTCAACGCTTTTGTTTGCGCAACAAACACAAAGCATAACAATCAATTCAGGCGGTATTGACCGTGATTTCTTCTTGTATGTTCCAGACATTTATGATGCAGAGCACCCCTGCCCCACTTGTTTTTTGTTTTCATGGCTACGGAAGCTCAGCAAGTGTAAATTTATCGTATACGGGTTTTCGAGCCGTTGCAGATACTGCAGGCTTTATATTAATACATCCACAAGGTACACTTGATGCTACTGGCACCCCACATTGGAATGTGGGTTGGGGTTTAAGTTCTGTTGATGATGTAGGTTTTACCCAAGATATGATTGATTATGTTGCTGCCAATTACAATCTAAATAGTGAGCGTGTCTATTCTACGGGAATGTCAAACGGTGGTTTTATGAGCTACGTATTGGCTTGTGAGTTGAGTAATGAAATTGCGGCTATTGCCTCTGTTACTGGTTCTATGTCGCCACCTACTGCGAGTGGTTGTAGTCCATCACATCCGACACCTGTGCTTCAAATACATGGTACAGACGATCCAACAGTTCCTTACGAAGGTGCTATTTTTGCTCAAGGAATAGATGACGTACTTGCATACTGGGTTGGTTACAACTAATTGTGATATAAGTCCTTCACAAACATCAATACCAGATATTAATTCCGGAGACGGTACAACAGTTGATCATTTTGTCTATGGAAACGGAACCAATGGAACAACCGTAGAGCTATTTAAAGTTTATAATGGTGGACATGACTGGCCAGGTGCGTTCGGGAATTATGATATCAGCTCTAATATTGAGATTTGGAAATTCTTCTCTCGTTATGATATAAATGGGACATTGAACCTAATAGAAATTGAGGACGACAACAGCTTCAATATTTCTCCAAACCCTGTTCGAAATACATTGACTGTTATTAGAGCCTCATCTGAGGATGTCCCTTTCCACGTTCTTAGTATGGATGGCAAAGAAATATTAAGTGGTGAATTAACCGATATGACAAATGGTGTTGATGTTGGAGGGTTAAATCCGGGTACCTACATTATTTCCGTACAATCTATAACGCAGCGATTCGTCGTTCAATAGGTTATTGACCTAAAATCTTTGCATCGATGAAGAAAGGACGTTGCAATATCAATTTCATGATCGGATGTCAACAATTCATCTGTAATTGTATTACAACGCAAACTGAATTGATCCTTTTTAATGTATTCTTGAAAATCTGCTCCAGAAACATTCAAGGTTAATGAGTTTCCTGTACCATCTGGAATGTCATTGGACCAGGCAATTTCAACCTCAGGAAGGTCCTGCGCATTCATATAAACCCTAATCGATTCTAAAAAACTAAAATCCGCGCCAGATGGAGAGGTCAAATTGAGAGTTAATGAAGTCAACCTGATTTCTTCGATTAATTCCTTGCTCGTGTTATTAATTTCAAATGTGCTTTCAGAATTTGTTTCTAATTCAGGAGTTAAAATATCTATAGGAAGACTGAGCCCAGTTGAAGATGGAATTACTACGGTTTGATTAAAATCCATGTTGAATTGTGTCAACTTGTCAATAGTTCTGCATGAGTTGTTTGTTAACAATAACAGTATTAAAGCTGTAAAATTTAAGATTTTCAATTTCATTTTTTGTTTTTACATATATCCTTAAAAAGGACGCATTTGTTTAATATATAGTTGTCTCGACTTGCCAAATAATTTAAACTCAAAGTCCAATCCATATTCATAATACGGTATTTTCCTTAATGTTTTCTTATTTCTTTGGTACATATATTTTTTAATTTTTGATAAACTACGCGTCAAATCTATGACCTCGTCAGTTGAAAGAACAGATTTTTCAGAAGGCTCTAATATATTAGAGTAAGAAATATATTCGACAATTTCTTTCTCGCCATAGAACGCATCATCCTTGTCAGAGTAACATATAAGCTGTTCACAGGTAACACCAATTGGAGGTTTTACAACACTCACATCACCCTTTTGAGCATTGACTACAAAACCTCTATAATTTTGGCGGTAAAGATTTTTGGTAATTACAACACCATTCGCCTCCTCATCGGGAAATGAACGATGACAGAGAATGCCCATGGATACAGAATTTTGATCAATTCCAAAATATTCTCTTTCCATAAAAGCTTTATAGCTCCAAGTACTTGCCCATACTTTTTTAATAGCCTTTTCAATACTTTTACTTGGATTGTTTAACTCGGCAGATTTTGAAGTGTATAACCCAGCACCATTGAAACCCTCAATATCTTCAGCATTTGTTGAGGATCTAAAACGGAATTTTTGAAAGCTAGATTGTGCAACCTTTTTCTTTACTAGTTCCAACAACTCTCTCGACAAGGGCAATCGCTTTATTTTATATTGAATATACTCTAGCTGCTCTTTAAGCGTTTCTTGATCATTTTCTAAAACCATAGCAGGCAAAACTTTTATCAGTTTATCAATCCTTCCCTCTTTAATATGAGACTCATAAAACGCAAAAGGTATAGCAAAAGCATCTTCAGGAAGCTTAGCTTCAAGTTTAAGTTTTTTAACCGCAGTATGTAATTCACCAAAGTGAGCTGCCTTCCCTCCTACTATGGACAACTTACCTTCCATTTCTTGAGGAGTCAAAAGCCCATAAAATGTCGTGTCCTTATCAAGAATTATTTTTTCTTGACTCAATTGGCTTTTATGAATAAAAGAATCCACCAATTCTTCTGAAACCTTTTCAACTTTTAGACCATCATTATTCACTTGAAAATAAACAGGTAGATCCCTCCATACTCCGAAGTAAAGAATCATCCCACGCTTTCTTTACGGCTGCCATCGGTGTGCCTCTGTTCATACATAAAAGCGTAATATGGCTTAAGGGGGTTTGAAAATCTGTGGTTATGACGCCCGCCACTGGAGGTAAATCATTCGGGGTTCCATTAATAACAACTATATCTTTTGGGGATAATTCTTGATAATTCAATGCATCTGCTTTAACGAACTTAAGAAAACCATAGCAGTCCATTAGATTTAGTGCTTGATAATCTAAGCCTTCAAATATATCGGATGACTCAATTGTTGGAATTTGTAACTTATGAATTGAAAGGTTTCGCATCCTATTTGTATTCAGAAATATATACAGCGTATTTTTTAGCTTAAAAACCTCCATTATTTTGTCATGAAAAGTTTGAATTTGATCAAGTGTTATTTGATCTGCTACAGAAAATTCTAAGATAAACTTGTCTTGATTTTGAAAATAATTTATCGTCCCCATGAGGAAATCCCGATTCTTGGTTTCATCATAGTTTTCGACATTAAACTTCCATTTGCTTTGATTGTAGCCTAGATATTCGACACAAAAATCTACATGTAATTGGTAAGTGTTGGCATTTAAGAAATAAAGCGTGTTCGAATGGATATCTAGCAATACTTTAACAGCATCCACTGCCCCAAACTTATTTGTATTGGGCACTCCTTTTAATTCATTAAAGGTTTCTATGTTAGTAATTTCATTTCTGTAATGCACTTGCGCACTACAAAAGGTACATGGAGCTATAAACCAAATAAGGAATAAAAAGTGCTTCATAGGAATATTAACATCCCAAATATAAGGCAAAAAAAAAGCCCTTAAATAAGGACTTCTTTTTTATACTTGAATAAAGATTACATGCCATCAATTTCTTTCATTGCCTTTTCCATTTCAGCATCATATTCCTTCATTGCTTTTTTCATTTCCGCGTCATATTCGTCCTGTGCCTCTTGCATTTCTGCTTCATAATCCTCGTAAGCATCAGATTCTTCTTCCATTGACTCTATCATTTCTTCAGTTAAAATATCAGGACAATCAATCATAACCTGCTTGAGAGCATCACTTTCATTTTCGTATTCTTCAGTAATCCAATCGCAACCATCCATGTTTCCATAAGGGTCATTGATAGACATTTCCATACAATCACAAAGAGACTTTTCATCTTTGTTTTCATCTGTGTTATCATCTGATGAGGGTGATGATGAAGTTGTTTCGCTTGATGATTCTGCATCCTTTGTTGCATTTTCAGAGGCGTCGCCGCAAGAAGCAAATATTAACATTCCAGAAGCCATTGTAAGAGATAATAATTTTTTCATTTTCTATTTATTTAATTTTTTATTAAAGTATGAATTAAAAACAAATTAATTGATACAAATATGATACACCTAGTGTAAGGTCTGTCGTAATTTAATCTTAAAAAAATGATACAAACGCCAATTACACAAAAAAAAGCCCTCATATTGAGAGCTTCATAATTACAATCATAAGGCATTACATACCCTCAAGGTCTTTATACATTTCCATAGCCTCTTTTTGCATTTTCATCGCTTTTTCTGCATTTTCAAAAGCTTTATCTACATCCTCTTGACTTGGAGCGTCCATATCTTTGGCCATTTCATTCATTTCTTTTGCCATATCCATCATCTTCTCTGCCGATTCCATCGCCTCATCAACATCGATATCCTCATCGTCATTTGACACGACATCTGTAGTTTCTTGTTCAGTTGGTTGTGATTCTTCGCCTGTTGATTCATCAGAGGCATTTTCCGAGGAGTCTCCACAAGATAACATTGCTAATGGTAAGACAAGAAGGCTCGTAATAAAAGTTTTTTTCATAATATTTTTTTTCTAATGTAGCAATTCAATTTTAATTTATTTGTTACAAATATGATACATTATTACATCATATAAATTTTAATACCGCTCAATTAAAAAACTAATAAAAATACAATAAATGATAATTACGATATCGTCAATTTACTTTTTAACAACCGTCTGTATATAAAACGGTGTTAAAAAAACCCAATTTTCGTTGATAATTAAGCCAATACGTTAGGAGTAAAGTAAGAAATGGGTATATTTGTCTCGAATTATTTAAAAAAACATATTATGAAAAAGTTATTTGCTTTATTATTTGTTGCTGCAGCGTTTACATTTACGTCATGTGGTGATGCTTCAGGTAATGCTTCAGAAGAAGCAGCTACTGAAGAGTCTGGATCTGAAGATGCTGTTGAAGTAGTTGAAGAAGAAGTTGTTGTTGAAGAAGAAGTAGTTGAAGAAGCTGCTCCAGAAGCTGATGCAACTGAAGAGACTGCTGAAGAAGCTGAAATGTAAGATATTTCTTAAAGAAATTCTTAAACCTCCCAATTCGGGGGGTTTTTTTTTGACCAATATTTTATTCTAATTTTTCAATTCAACTTCTAAAAGCTCTTTAAATAGTTGAAATTGATTTTTCGCCCTAATCAAGTTCTCCGATTCGGATTTCACCGAATAATAAATATCTCCGAGTATGTAATCTGTATAAAAACGAATGGCTTGAACCAAACAAACTGTCCTGCCTGCAAGTTCGAGACTGTTTATCTCCAATTTTGTTAAAAATGAATTACTGCTTGATAGGTAGCCTTTATAAATAGAGATTAATACCTCTTGATCCAATAAGTTTTCTTTCACTTGTTCATCCTCATTATATCTATTGGCAAAAGAACGCACCATATCACCAAAATCGTAAAGCACACTACCCTGCCCCACGGTATCAAGATCTATAATTGATTGAACACGTTTTTCGTCTTTAGTGAAAATAAAATTTGAAATTTTTGGATCTCCATGAATTAATCGTGTTGGCGCACTGTTTTCAATTTTAATGTAAGATTCAATCAAATAGAGGTGCTTGACAAGCTTTAAATATAGATCTTGTGAACTATTAATACGTATTGGAATACCAGTTTTAACAGCTTTCTTTAGGGCTATAACTCTGTCTTCAAAATTGGTGAAATTCGGAATGCTTTCCTGAAAGTCATTTATTGCAATCTTTTGACCATATGCATGAAAGTTACCAAGTGCTTTAGCCGCAATACCTGCAACATATGCATTTTCAGTAGTGTTAAAAACTACTCCATCAATGTAATGATACATCCTCCAACATGCCCCCTCTTCATAGATAATGACCCCATCGTTAACCCGTAAATACTTTGGCATATTTACTTCAGTGTATTTACGATCAAATGCTTGGGATAGAACCTTAAAGTTATGCGCTAATATTTCAGGTTCTTTAAACACCTCTGTATTGATTTGCTGTAAAATGTATTGGCTATGGCTCGTATCTTTCACAAGGAAAGTCTTGTGTATTAATCCTGTCCCAACCAAATCATATGCCATTGGCAAACGATCTATCGTCCGTAAAAATAGCTTAGCAATTCTCAGGGAGTATTTCATTACAAAAAATTGATTTTCTCAGGCAATAAACTGGATTGTATCTTTCTTGTGATTTCTTTTTTACACCAATGAAAATCCTCAATATGTGTAAGCCCAAACCAACGCGCTTGACTTTTAATTACTTTAAAAACTATTCCTTGAGACAATAATAATTGAATAAAACCGGGAAGCTGACATTCAGTTTGCTCATCCGAAGAATGATTTTGATAAAACAATGCAAAAAAATCATCGAGTCTTGAAAACAAATCAGCATTTAGTAGCCAACAATTCATGGACACTTGAAGCAAAGGATCAAGCGGAGGTTTTGATTCCTTAGAATAAATTTCAGAATTAATCCGCTTAACTTGGGTATGTTCTTCTATGTCAACAAGAATATTATTTTGAAGTTCACAGATACCTCTTGACACCCCACCATTTTTAGTCAAGGTTTTATAGAGTGTGTAGCTAATCAACCCATACTCCCCTAGATTTCTATTTTTAAAAAAATTCAAGGCATTCTTAAAAGCATCTAAACCATAATAATCATCAGCATTTACGACCATAAAATCATCCTTAACCACATTTCTGCAAGACCATATAGCGTGAGCCGTACCTAATGGAACTTTACGATGATTGGGATATTCAGGGTCGTGTTCAAATTGATTGATGAAAATTAAATCAACATCTTTTTTTAGATAGGCCAATTTAGCCTTTAAAAGAGAGATGTATTGGGTTGTGGAAAGCACAATAACTTGCTTAAAACCAGCCTGAACCGCTTCATAAATTGAATATTCTAGCAAGCACTCATTATTTGGACCAAGCCCCGCAAGTTGCTTATCTCCTTTATATCGAGATCCCAAACCACCAGCAAGAATAAGCAATGTGGTCATTTAATATTTATTAGATATTCCAAAAACATTTGACCGATCTTTCCATTTTCCATTGGTGAAATCAGGGATTTCTTGTGGAGCTCCATTCTCCTCAATAGATTTTTCACTCAATGGAGTAATCGCGTACCACGATGCAAGGTCATAAACATCTAATGGGAATTCTTCATTTCGTTTAATACACTCAATAAATGCATTGTCCACAAAATAATCCATCCCGCCGTGCCCTGACTTTTCAGCTGAACGAGCATTGTTTCTCCATAAAGGATGATCGTATTCTTCAAGCCAATCCTTTGTGTTTTTCCACCTGTGGTCGTGGTCCATTTTTTTCTCAAAATAAATCAACCCTTGTTCTGGGATTCCCCCAGCCAAAATCCTGCCAAATCCCTTCAGTGCCCTGAACCCTAAATCCCAAATTGTACGGTCTCTGCAAGCGAAGTATCGTGGGTTAAAATAAAGGTTTCACCATTTGCGCACTTGATTTGGGTTGTAACGATATCACCTTGCTTGAAATCAAGCTTTGCATTTGGGTGTTCTGCTCCACCCTTTTCATGCTCTATAATGTATTTACTTAAACCTCTAGACTTACTTGACATTGACTGCAAATACATCATTCTATTCCCTCTATTAATATCAAACATTGTAGCCAAAGGCCCTATGCCGTGCGTAGGATATAATTCTCCATTTCTATTCTAGATAATGCTTTGTTCTCCATTTCGCCTCACTAAATCCTTTTTCACCAAACTCAACGCCAGAATTGTACGGTGTTTTTCCATCATTGAATAAAACACCTCTCAGATCGTGCTCGTACCCCCCTTGACCATGAATAAGTTCTCCAAACATACCTTTTTTAACCATATTTAATATCGCCATAACATCTCTTCGATAACAGACATTTTCTAGCATCATAATTGGAACTTTTGTGTCTTCATACGTTTTGACATATCCAAAACATTCTTCTAGACTTATTGCACCACAAACCTCCATTCCTACGATTTTACCAGCCTTCATCGCCTCTGTTCCATGCCGATAATGCCAGCGCCAAGGAGAAGCAACAAATACGGCATCTATATCTTCTCTCTTTAAAAGGTTTTTATAATCATCTTCACCTTCAGAATAATATGCACATTTATGCTGACTGCTTTTATCGAGTATGGCTTTAGTCATTGCAATCATTTGAGCATCTGGATCTGCACAAGCAACAATTTCAACATCATTTCTTTTTAGCATTTCATTAATATGGTTTTGACCTCTAAAACCCACACCAATGAATCCCAATCGGACCTTTTTACGCAATCCCGAAGGTCTTGCAAACAATGAGTTTGGCAGGATTAAAGCTCCTGCGCCTAACATGGAAGTATTCTTAATAAAATTTCGTCGCTTCATAGCTCTAATTTAATATTTATTCAAGCACGTTTTTGTAATGGCAATAATCTATAGTAAATTCGTTTTAAGCATTATGCATTTCAAACTCGCTAAAATATTGTTCCTCGTTGTTTCAATGTCGATTAAATTCTCATATGGACAAGGCATTCTTAGTGATTTTGACATCGATATAAATCAGGGTAAAGTTTTGCTGTCATGGACGATTAAATCTGGAAGTACATGTAATGGAATTCAGATTTATCGAAGCACCTTTAATGACAGTACTGGGTTTGATATAATCGAGGACATACAAGGGGTTTGCGGTGATTTATCAGCTCCAGTTGCATACACATACACCGATCAATCCCCCACATTGAATACCGTTAATTATTACAAGCTTCACCTCGGTGGTCAAGAATATTCAGAAGTGTTAAGTATTGAGGTGTTTCAGATTCCCTCTAATAGCTATTTGCTAAGACCAAACCCAATTTCAGGAACAGCGGACCTCTTATTTGAAAACGCGAATAATGAAAATATTGAGTTGAAGATATATGATGACTTTGGGAGTATCATTCATAAAGAACAAACAAATGGGAATCGTTTTATTCTAGATAGCAATAGTATTTCTTCAGGATTGTACTACTTCACTATTGAAAATCAGACAAATAATAAAATTATTAATGGGCGGGCGCTATTTCTTGATTAATCAGGAGCATCCGTTTGTATGATCTTCTTTATTTCATCTTCTGTCGATTTAAGCTTACTCTTGCAATGTTCTGCAAGCTGATTTGCAAGCTTAACCTGAGTCGTAAGATCGTCGATAGAAACCTCCTTGTTTTCTAGCTTTATAGAAATCTCTTTTAAAAGCTCCAAGGCATCATCATATTTAAGGTTCTTAATTTCTTGCTTTGTCATTTTCTTTTATTTATTTCTTTAATCTTACTAATTATTCTGTATTCGTTTGTAATGGTTGTTAGCTCTTTACCTTTTAATGCCTCTTTGCGCCTATTCACATCTTCACCGTCCACCGTTGATATTGTATAACCCTTGTCAAAAAGTTGATTGGGGTCTACTAAACCTAGTTTTTGAATGTTGAATGCTAAATATTCTTTAGATGATCTTAGTAGGTAAAGAACATTAAGTTTTACCAATTCATATTGCTTTTGTACTGCGACAGGCTCCAGATCAACAACAATATTTTCTGCATTATTAAACAGTAAGCCTTTTAATGCATCAAGTTTTGAATACTCATTGTTAATATTTAGACCTATATTCATTTTGAGACTGTACAACTTCTCATTTAAATACACCTCGGATTGAACAAGATATTGATTAAAATCAAATTGTGTCTTTTTCACTTGACTTTGCAGCACATCGTTATTTAGCTTAAGAATCTTATCTACGCGTTCAAATAAAATTCCCGCATAGAATTGTAATTCACCTGAAGATTGTGCGATTAACGCCCTAATTTTTAATTGAATATTCTTACTAGCATCTGATAGCTGTGCGGAGAAAACACCAATATTCATATAAAACAATTTAGCAGCTGCGGTAGGCGTTTTGGTACTCGTATGGGCTACTTCATCTATCAAGGAAGCATCTGACTCATGACCAATCCCTGTAACAATTGGGATGCCACATTTAGCAACTGCGGCGCAAATGATATAATGATTAAAAATATGAAGATCCATTTTAGATCCTCCACCGCGAACAATGGCAATCGCATCAACATTGTAATTCGATGCTTCCATAATTGCTGCTGCAATACTTTCAATGGCATCTTGTGATTGTACGCCTACTGGAAATACCTTAAGTTTAAAATTCGTATAAATGGGGTTTTGCTCAATCTCATTCATGAAGTCCTCAAAACCAGAAGTTCCAGGCGATCCAATAAGTGCAATTTTTTTATTAATTGGTCCAAAATACAAAGCATCTTGAAGATTCATCAACCCCTCTTCGATCAATTTATTTCGTGTTTCGACCTTTTGTTTCTCAATATCCCCTAGAAGTGTAGATGGATCAATTTCATTAATCACCAAACTTAAACCAAAGACCTTATGAAAGCTTACTATTACTGCGCATTTGATTTCTAAGCCCGTTTTTAATACGTCTGAAGTCTTGAGTCCAAATAACTTAAGCTGATGCTCAATTTTATTAAAATTAGTGCGCCAAATCATTCCTTTTGCTTGTGCAGTTCTTACACCATCTTGAGAATCTACAAGTTCGAGATAATAATGGCCATTCTTTTCGCTGCACTTAGCTATTTCGCATGTAATCCATACCTGTTTTACTGAAAAGGTTTTTCGCACCCAGTTCTCAATTGAAGTATGAAGTTGTGTTAAAGTATATGTTTGATGCTCCTGAGACATAACTTGGGATTAATCTTTATTAGGAGCGGTCACTATTGAATTTGAAATACTTTTTTCTTTGTATAACTTCGAGAACAACCAAGCCATAAACATTGAAATTAAAAACGATGGACCTAACACATCTAGCTTTTCGAAATACGGGCCAATACCTTCCAAAGGAATTACAACAAACTTGAAAAATGGCACACACAAGAAGCCAGATATCATAGAAGCAATTGCCCCCTTTTCTGTCAAACCATTCCAAAATAATGAAAGTATAATTACAGGACAAAAGGTAGCGGCTATTCCCGACCAACCAAATATAACCATCCAAAAGACAGTTCTATCAGGGGATATTTTAGCAATCACCATGGCAATAATCAATGCAACAACAGACATTATTAGCGTTACCCACCTAGAAATCTTCACCATTTCCTTCTCCCCTAGATTCGGTTTAAATATCTTTTGATAAAAATCTCTTGTAATGGCACTCGAAGCTATTACCAAGAGTGAATCAATGGTCGACATTATGGCTGACAAAACAATTGCTACGTAAATCGCTACCAAAACATAAGGCAAAAATTGTTCCGTTAGCATGCTTAGAACATTTTCAGCACCTACACCAAGAACAGCTTGAGGGTCTTGCCCAGGTTGCGTAAAAAATATCCTACCTAAGACTCCAATGGTCACTGCTGCCGCATCTGTAAACAATGTAAAGATAATTGCCACCCATTTACCTTTATCAATCTCTGATTCATCACGAATAGACATAAATCGAACATAAACTTGAGGTGATCCAAGAAAACCTAAACCGATTAAAGCAAAGCCTAGCATCGTTGCAATATTCATCCATACATCATCACTTGTGCCAAATACATTTGTCAATGCTGGATCAATTTCATGAAGACTTTGAAAAATCCCGGGTGTTCCATTCATCGAGAAAATAACGACTATCGGTAACAAAACGAGCCCCAAGAACATAAGAATACCTTGGAACATATCAGACCAGACCGCAGCTACAAATCCACCAATAAAAATATAAGATAGCACAATGAGAAATCCAATAATAGCACCAGTGAAATAATCTAAGCCCATCATTGATTCAAATGCTTTTCCGGTCACGTCTATTTGAGAACTCACATATATTATTACAAATACAGACAAGATTGTTGCTGAAAGAATACGTATTGTTTTTTTTGTACTCTTAAAATGACTTTCAAGATAATCAGGTATAGTAATCGAACCGTAAGCATCTGATTTCCTTTTGAATCTCTTCGCCATGAACCACCATGACACGGCCACTCCCAAAACCTCTCCGACTACCACCCAATAAGCTGAGAGTCCTGAAAGCGCTCCCATTCCGGTCAATCCAATAAGAAGCCAACCAGACTCGCCTGTTGCTCGTGCAGAAAATGCTACAGCCCAATATCCTAGACGCTTTCCTCCCAAATAAAAATCACTAAGGCTATTTACTCGTCTAGAAGCAAAAATGCCAATTAAGAATAGAATAGCTACATAGATTCCAAGAACAACGAATTTAGTAAGATCCAAAGGCTAAGGGTTTTGGGTTAAGACCGGTGAAAAAAGGTGTTCATGTGATGCAACGAAACCCTCCATAGTTTTAAAGAAATCTAATATATCATATTTAGAATTCTGAGCATTTATGGTTACCAAACGAATAAATTCATCAGCTTCGTAAGAACCGTATCCAACGAGGAGTTCGGAATGTTCATATAGTAAAGTGCAAATATCGCGTGCTGGTATCCCCTTATAGTTAAAGCAAACAGATATTGACTCGTCATAGCTATATAATTCATAATCTTTATTAGCTCGAATATAATCACGTGCCACATCTGCAAGATAGAACTGGTGATCAACTATCTTTTCTAGGCCATCTGTACCTACACTTTTCCATAATGCCCAAAATTTCAAGGCGTCATTTCTTCTTCCGCACTGCAATGATGTTTTTCCCAAATTAAATTCATCGTGATCCGTCTGATAAAGGTAGCTGGCATCATTTGAGAAGGAGCTGTGTAGATTGTTCTTATCTTTGACAACAATAATTGAACAAGACAAAGGTGTCCCAATCATTTTATGGGCATTGAAGCTAAATGAATCAACTTTGGCAACACCTTCAACAAGATGTTTGTATTTCTGACTAAAAATTACAGAACCACAATAGGCACCGTCTAGATGCAGCCACAATCCGTATTTATCTCCAATTGCTCTTACCTCTCCTACAGGATCAAATGCTCCCAAAACTGTCGTACCTGCAGTTAAGTTCACCATGATTGGTTTAAATCCATTTTGAATGTCTTCTTGAATCATTAATTCTAAAGCGCTTAAATCTAGTCTACCATACTGATCTGAAGGAACGTATCGTACTTGATCTCTCCCTAGACCTGAAAAAGCAGCATTTTTTGGGATACTGTAATGAGATTCCTTTGAGGTATACACGGTCATCTTTTGCGTCACGCCTTCATATGGTGCTGCTTTATTTGCCGCGTCTCTTGCCAAGACCATAGACATGAAATTTGTTAGAGAACCACCTGGTGCAAATGTACCATCAGCGCCTTCATCCCATCCTAAAATGTTACAAACCTCTCTTAGTATTATTTTCTCCACACCAACTTGTGGCCCAGCCGCTTTATAAGTATACATGCTGTTGTTAAGTATTACAGCCAGAAGATCTCCAAGCACTGCTGTTTCATTTCTACCACCAAAAAGCTGGTTAAAAAAGGCATTTGTAGCAGTTCTCGGAGTTTTTAAAACTAGATCTTTTAGAGCGGCTTCAAACTTCTCCTCAGAAATACCTTCCTTACTTAACGCTAAATCAACTTCTGTATATAAATTTTCGGAGGCAATAAATTGCGCCATTGGCTTTGCTCCTTCATCATCTAACAGTTCTTTTACGATTTTCTGGAACTTATCGATTGTGTTTTTCATTCGTAAGAATTTCTTTTTCAGTTACTTAACACCCAAATGAAAATTCTAAAACTTAATTTGTGTAAATAATTATACACAGGTGGCTTTAATTTACTTAACTTGGGTTTTAATGATATTTACAAGTATAATGATTACTAATCACTTTTTTCCTCATAGATGTCTTCAATAAAAAGTTTAGAACAACTTATAAATCATTTTGAAGACGAACCTGACTCGAGGCGGGCTGAAATTCTAAAAGATACCAAAATTCCTTTGGAAGAATTTACGAAATTTACATCTTGGAAAGATGGAGACTATACAAGGAATTGTATTGTGAGAACTAAATCTTTTGAGTTCATTTTGCTCTGCTGGGACTTAAATGCATGTACACCGATTCATGGTCATGACGATAAAGATTGTTGGGTCTATCAAATTGATGGCGAGCTTACAGAAAAAATATTGTTGGAATCAGACCAAGGATTTGAACTTAAAGATACAAATACAATACAAAAAGGGATGGTTTCATACATGCACGATAAAATGGGTTATCACGCACTTGAAAACAAATCCTACTCAAGGGCTATGTCTCTTCATATCTATGCTGAGCCCATAGAT
Organism: uncultured Flavobacteriales bacterium; assembly: GCA_943789205.1. GTDB lineage: Bacteria > Bacteroidota > Bacteroidia > Flavobacteriales_D > Crocinitomicaceae > UBA952. The sequence goes on along the minus strand of CALSTG010000002.1, from coordinate 103,113 downwards.
AAATGCAAGGTATATTGTGAGGATACGCGTAAATTCAAAACGTTAGAGATGTCTTATGATTGTGATTATTCATCATAAACAATCACATAGCTAATAAGTCTAATGAATTCAATATCTGGCACTTAAGATTCACTTCTTAAAAAAGTATTTTTTAAAGCTTAATCCCTGTCGTATTTTAGTTATTTTCACAAAAAAAGTCTAAGTATGTTTAAGTTTCATCTGGTCCTTACGTTATTTTTTAGCAGCGCTGTATTAACATTAAATGCACAAGAAATTGTTACGACATCAGGACTCAATGCTAGTGGCGCAGGTGGTACAATATCCTACTCTGTTGGTCAGGTTAGTGTCGCCCAAAACACCGGAACTGAAGGCTCTGTTCTTGAGGGCGTTCAACAACCTTACATCATTGACCCCACTGTTGGATCTGAGATTGCGAATATTAATTTAAAACTAGCTACCTATCCAAATCCAACCTCTGATGAAATCATATTGACTGCTGAAGATCTCGATCTAGAAAATCTTTCTTATCAACTTTTGAGCAGTGAAGGAAAAGTTTTGATATCAAAAGCTTCCATTGAGAGCACCAATAATATAAGCCTTCAATCCTTTCCTGCGAATATCTATTTGTTAAACATATACAGGGATCAAATCATTATTAAATCTTTTAGAATCATTAAAAACTAAAAACTTATGAAAAATCTATTTACGCTTTTTGGTGTCCTTTGCTTTACGGTTGTGTCTTTTGCCCAGGCACCGGAAAAAATGACCTTTCAAGCTGTTGTTAGAGATGCGACAAACAACTTACTAAACAATCAGAATGTGGGTATGCAAATAAGTATTCTCCAAGGCTCAATCTCGGGGAATGCATTGTTTGTTGAATCACACACCCCTGCCTCAAATGAAAACGGATTGGTAACTATTGAAATAGGTGCAGGTAATGTTTCTCAAGGTGATTTTAGCACTATAGATTGGAGCAATGGACCCTATTTTATTAAATCCGAAACAGATCCTACAGGAGGTACCGCTTATTCAATAACGGGGACAAGTCAATTACTTAGTGTTCCGTTTGCATTACATGCCAAGACGGCTGAAAGCGTTGCAGAACCAATATATAGTATCGGACACTGGCCTGAGCTCGGTGGATTTGTTTTTAAAATTTCCGCTGATGGCAAGCATGGCTTAGTTGCTGAGCTCGTCGATCAAGGCGTTGTCTCTTGGTATGGCGCTCAGGATTTTATATCTAACCCAATAAATCATTCAGCGGATGGTAGTAAGTTTTTTGATTGGAGACTACCAACGAAGTATGAACTCAATGAAATGTATGCATTCAGTGCACCGATAGGATCCATAGGCACTTCCTTTGGGACCAACACTTATTGGTCATCAACCTTAAGTTTCGCCAATGACGGTGCAACTGCTTGGAGACAAAACTTTGATACTGGTTTACAATACAACAGTACCCTTTTCACTTTGACTGACTTTTTCTTTGTTCGTGCCGTAAGAGAATTTTAATTTCTTGACTTAGAAGGAAATCGCATTTACAAAGAAAACTACGTTTACGCAGGTGATTTTAAAGACGGAATTGCTTTTGTAAAGCTCAAAAATGGATTATTCAAACATATAGATTCTAAAGGGAATCCAATTAATGATATGTTCTTTGCAGATCTCGGAATCTTCCATAAGAACTTCGCTACTGCTAAAGATTATAGAGGTTGGTTTCATATTGACAAGACAGGAAATGAACTTTACAATGAGCGCTACCTCATGATTGAACCATTTTACAATGGGTTCGCACTCGTGACTCAATTTGACTTTAGTAAGAGAATAATCGATGAACAAGGCAATCAAATCATTCAAGTTTGATTAAAAAAAGCCCAACACTATGTGTTGAGCTTTTCTTTCTTAGTGACCTCGGAAGGAAAGAGTTCAAACTTTTTGGAGGACTTGAAATTATTTTAATTAATACTCAACGTTTTCAATATCAAAAAACGATTACATAACAACAAATGGGTTAGCAAATAAATAGTTTTCTTTCTTTGGAATAGCACCTTTTAACAATGTTTCGATTCTTTTGAAATGTAACTGCTGAATATGTATATTTAGGAATATCAAAAAAGTAAATTATGTCTGTCATCGATATTTTAATTACGATCATATCCACACCCATAGTATGGATTGTTGTCATTTATATCATATATGTCTATAATAAATTAGTTAAATCCCGAAATATTAAAACAGAAGCATGGAGTGGTGTGGATGTCCAACTCAAGAAACGTCATGATCTTGTTCCTAACTTGATCAATATTGTAAAAACCTATGCTGCGAATGAAAGTGACCTTATTGAAAAAGTTACTTTGGCCAGATCATCTGCTATGGAGGCCAAAATGATTAATGAAAAGAGCAGTGGAGAGGGTTTGTTGGGCCTACAATTGGGAAATTTAATGGTATTGGTTGAAGATTACCCCGATCTTAAAGCAAATGATAATTTCCTAGACCTACAAAAGAATCTAGCAGATATTGAAGATACAATTCAGCATGCCCGAAGATATTACAATGGTTCTGTTAGGGATTTAAATAATTTAATAGAAAAGATTCCTTCAAATATAGTTGCACGTCTTTTTCGGTTTAAAAAAGCTGAGTTTTTTGAAATACAAGATACTCAAGAAAGAAAAGTTCCCAAAAGCTATTAATGAAAATCCTGATATACATATGCATCCTTTTCATGTCCACCAAACTGATTGGTCAGAAGATTTACGAAGACGTCAAAATAAAACGCTTTAAAAGTGAAGTTTGGATTCCGCGTACTGGAAATATAGAAGTCTCAGAAAAAATAACTTGTGTATTCAAAAAGTCTACTGGCAATCCCGTATTTGTTCGAAAAATCAGTCACGGGTACAAAAACCTCCACCAAAAGGAACAACACAACAGCAGTTGCCAAATTAAATCATTGAAGATAGACAAACAACCGGTTACGTATATAATTGATGACGATAGTGTTTTCATTTATTTCGGACAAGCCAATGATAGAATTTTACCCGGAACTTATGAATTTGAATTTAAATATGACATTGTTAACCAAATATCTTGCAGCGAGAATAGAGATTATTGCGACTTAACTTGGGATGTAAATGGATTTAATTCAGGATATGCTATTGATCAGTTGATTTGTATTGTTACGGCTGAAGAAAAAAACATCCTCTCTTACCCTGGTTCTTATGGTGGTTCAATGGTCCCTACATCATTAGGTTATACAATTGAGGGAGGAAAATATTGTTCAATTCAATCCGATACCAACAATGTTGTTTTTAAATCAATAAAGAAATATAAATCGGATGAGGGACAGCGGATTACGGTGCTTCTTCCAAAAGAATATTTTTCGCCAGCTGTTGTAAATTCCGCCATAGAAAGAGATAAATTAAAACATCAAAAAATTCTTGACCTTGCCCAAAAGCAATCCAAGAGAGATTACAATGGTTTGCCAATTGATAAAGAAACTAAAAAACAAGCAGATCCAAATGAAAATAAAAAAGTATCCGAAAAAGATCGGGAGCTAATAATGGACAGTTGGGAGTATCAGGAAAAAAAACTTGAAGAGCTAGCTCGAGAAGAGGAAAATAATGCAAATCAAGATGAAATGATCGGTTTGTATGAGAGAGACTCCGTTTACACTATTCGTTTTACCGTTATTGGCATATTGCTAATTGGTTCATTTTATTTTGTAGTGTGGAGAATGTATGGAAGGGATCCACCTGAGGATACGGTGTATCCTATATACTACCCTCCACACAATTTACAGCCATCAGCAATGGGGTATATACTGGATTACTTTGATATGACGACAGATCGTTATTTTACAGGTGAGGTCCTCAATTTAGTATCCAAAAATGCGATTCGAATTGAGAAAAGAAAAAATCGCCGTGAATCTATAGTATTTGTTAAAAATGAATTTACTGAGCTTACTCCATCTGAAGAAGAGTCGGTCCTCAAGGAAATCAAGATCCGACTTACACCGTCTGAGGAAGAGCTATTAAATACTTTGTTTCCAACAGGAAATGAACTGGTTATTTCTCCTGAAAACCGCGGTATTATTGGAGATGCAAAACTAACTGTTTTGAGGCATTCCGGATCCCAAAATGAGAATAATCGTTTGTTTGCTACGAATGATAAGTGGGTAATATACGGTTGGCTGATATCAGCCATTTATTTTATAATTGGTTGGTTGGTGTCTTTTCAAAATACCGAATTTTATGTTCCTTTGGTTTTTGTTGTAATAGCGGTAATCATGAGGTTTATTGTTCCTAGTTTTTCCAGATATAAATTAATTAGAGGATTACTTTATGGTTTTATATTCTTTTTTCTGACCGTCTTTTGCTTGTATTTCTTTGCCACTTTCGCTTCAGGGTTATATTTCCTTTTTTGGCTTTTCTTATTAGGAATCAATTATCGTTTTATAGAACTTCTCAAGGCTCCAACCACTCTTGGGCAACAATATATGGCTGACATCAAAGGTTTCAAAATGTATCTTTCCAAGTTGAGTAATTTTAAAAACAGCACCTTTAATTCTTTTCAGCTTGGACAAAATGAGCTTGATCATTACCTTCCATATGCCCATGCACTTGGTGTGCAAATTAAATGGGTTGAAGAATTTGAAGATCAATTTGAGAATGAGCTCCAACCTAAAAATTAAATCAATTAAGAATGAGTACCTGTGAAATAACAAAAGCCTGGGTAAGGATTTACAACCTGAAGTTCATTAGATTAATTTAACCCTATTGACCATTCTTCACTAGTATAAATTCGATTCGCCCTAAAACAAATAAAGCTCGATACTTTCGCATCGAGCTTTGCTTTCTTGTCTGGTTCACCAGGATTATATCGCTACCGCTAATGATCCTTTTGAACTCCGAATTCCGAGTAAAAAGCTATCAATTTTCAATTGATATATCTTTGCTCTTTTATCACTCATTTGAATAAATTCAATTCGTTCTAAAACGCAAAAAAGCCTACTGTAAACAGTAAGCTTTTTACTCTTAGTGACCTCGACAGGATTCAAACCTGTAACCTCCTGAGCCGTAATCAGGTGCGCTATTCAGTTGCGCCACGAGGCCAATAGAGGTGCAAAGGTAAATATATTTAAACAAATAATAATCCTTCCGTGAAGTTTATTCAAAAACAATTAAATTTGGTATTGTGAGAGTTGTTTTAGTTTTTGTATTTGGTCTAAGCCTAACGATAAGTGCACAAAAAAAAGCTTTTAACCTTATTGAAAAAGGTGATAAAAAACTTGAAAAAGGTGACACCATGTTAGCACTTTACCATTATCAAAAGGCAATTGCCTATGATAGTTCCTTTGCAGATGCTTACGCGAAAATTTCGGATATACATATTTCCAAAGGACAATACGACAAGGCTTTAGTTTTGTTGAATGATGGTATCCGAATTACAAAAAGTATCCCGAAAGACAAAGCAACCATATCTCACCTCTACTCCATTCGATCCTTTATTCATTTTACTGCAGAAAGTTTTCATCTTGCCATTCATGATTTGGATCACGCGATTCTCCTCAACACTGAAAATCCCAATTACTTCTACATGCGTGCGCTTGTAAAAAGAATGAGTGGTGATGAAAGAGGTTGCTGTAAAGATTTAAAAAGAGCAATTGCATTAGGTATGGAAGCAGCAGATGTTTACAGCAAGACTTATTGCAATTAACTCATCGGAAGTATGTAAATTTGTGAAAATATTTTCATGAAATTCAACTTATCTGAAGTCAATGATTTAATACGTTCTCGCAGAACGATACGCCCAGAGCAATTTACAGAAAGAAAGGTCCAAAAGGATCAAATAGAGCTCATATTAAACAATGCACAATGGGCACCCAATCATGGAAAAACGGAACCGTGGCGTTTTCAAGTGTTTCAATCTGAAGCAGCACGAAATGAGCTCAGCCAAAACCTTGGTAGAATCTATATAGAAACGACATCTACTGAGTCGCAAAACGATGTAAAACTCGCAAAGCTTATACGCAGACCATTAATTTCCTCTGTTGTTATTGCTGTAAATATGGCTCGTCAAAAAGAAGAAAAAATACCCGAAATAGAAGAAATTGAAGCTGTCGCATGTGCTATACAGAACATGCAATTAACGGCAAATGCCTATGGAATAGGAGCTTTTTGGTCGTCACCAAAACTCATATATTCCGCTCAAATGAATAACTATTTAAACATTGGTGAAAAAGACAAATGTTTGGGTTTAATTTATCTTGGTTATACAAAAGAAGCTTGGCCGAAATCACATAGAAAACCTATTGAATACAATACAATATGGAAAACCCCATAGAACATCTCGATTTGGGTCTTGTGAATTTCACGAAACACCCATCAAATCCTGATTATGTTGTTTATCGTTTTACAAACGAAGAAAAAGCAAATTCATTTAGGAGAGAACTAGAAGAGCATAAAATAGCATTTGAAGAGGATACAGAAGAGAAAAAACAAGTCTCCTATACCCTATTTGCGGTTCATAAAAAATTTTATAAGCAAACAATGCGTATGAACTTTAAGGTTGAGGGTAAACATAAGAAGCCTCTTATTCCATTCTTCACCTTACGTTGGTTTGTTCTTTTGTTCGGCCTTAGCATACTACTTCTCTCATTTTTGAGTTATTACAAGCACATGGAGCATCTAAACGAAAAAACAGAACAAATAAAATGAGGTCCATAATGCTACTTTTTTTATTGCTTAGTGGTCTAAGTTATGCCCAATCCAACAAAGTACCTTCTTACTTTGGCGTTCACTATAAAGCACTATTTCCTAATAATTTCGTGGGTAGCAAATCTTTAACTTTAAACAATCAAGAATTCTCGAGTACTTGCATACAAAAAAGAGGTTATGCTATAGGGGCAACAGTAAGAGCTGGCATAACGAAACTCATCGCCTTTGAAACAGGAATCAATCTAATTCACCGCAATTTTAATTTACAAATGAGTGTTGCTGATTCTAATCAATTTGCCGAACGTGACCTTAGTTTTCTTTCTTATGATATTCCATTAAACTGTTTGATTTATATTAAACTGAATAAAACATGGTATGCAAACGCTTCATTGGGCATATCAGCAGTATACAAACCATCAACCATAGGAGCTGTAAACAATTTAGAGGGTAGTCATTCTTTTATACATACAGGCTATGTTGATTACAAGAAAAAGTTTAGTGCTGATTTTAATGGGAATGTTGGTTTTGAATTTAGAAGTAAAAGTTCTGGATTCTTTTACCTTGGAGGTGCGGTTCAAATTCCACTCGAACCTTTGTTTTATTTGGCTGGAATGTATAAATATCAGGGTTATGAGCTTACCGATATTGACAGCGTCAGCGGCGCCTTTTTGTCTTTAGATTTGAAATATTTTTTCCCTATTACCAAAAGTAATGGCTCAACCTTCAAACCTGGACCCATTGAATAGAATAGATGAACTGATTCGCGATCTTGGATTATCAAAACATCCAGAAGGAGGGTTTTATGCAGAAACCTATCGCTCAACAGTAAAAACAGAAAAACTTAATGGAGTTCTTATGACATCCATTTACTTTTTATTAACCTCAGAAAACGTTTCTAATTTTCACAGAATTTCTAATGACGAGCTATGGTTTCATCACGAGGGAAGTCCAATTTCAATTCATTTACTTGAGCATGGTGTGCACAAGGAGCTTATTCTAGGTAAATCTTATGGAACTGCCAGTCGACCGCAACATCTCGTAAAAGGAAACACCATATTTGGCAGTGCAGTATTAGAGGAAAATTCATATGCACTCGTCAGCTGTGTTGTTTCACCTGGATTCGAATTCAAAGATTTTGAGTTGTTCACAGAAGAACAACTTTTGGATGCATTCCCTAATGAAAAGGAGATTATAGAGCGTCTTACGCCCTAAGGCTGACAGTAAAGCGTATCTGAAACAGGTGAAAAGCCTGCCCATATTCCTAAAGCACCGCCTTCAATATTCGAAGGGATATTTGTTGGAGTTGCGAACGGATTTCCCGCTGTGTAAATCTGATTGTATTTTTTTTCAAAAAAGTCAAATTCTGTTTTCCCAAGTTTAGAAAGTGTTACCAAAATAGTATCACCCTCTTCGTAATAACCTCTGTAATCAGGATCAACATCATCATCAAAAAAATTGATTGGATTCTCGTAAGCAAAATCAAAAGTCAACCCATCAAAGAATATATCATCAAAAAATGGACTAAACGTCTTGTAAGATAATGGATCTAGAGTTCCATCTTCTAATTGGTTAAGCTGTTTTACTTCCCATAAATAAGCATCATATGAACCTATTGGATCCGTTAAAGTAGCCCATGAAAAACCATGGTTTTCTAGAGGTGGTTCTGGTTTCCAATATAATGAATCTAAAGCCGTTGGTTCCAAAATAGAGGTTGATGAGGTGTAAACCTCGCCATCTACATTAACTTCTAAGCTGTAGGTCTTACCTACCTCTCCGACTATTGAAGTGGAGAAATAACCGCACAAGTTAAGCTGAACCAAATCTTCTACAGGAATACCAAAAAAAGCTGCAGCAAGTTCTTCTGTTCCAGGTGGTAAATTATCGGTACATATTTCAATCAGTGTATCGCTAATCATACCATCAGAAACAACAACCTGAGCGCCTGATATAAATCCATTTAAGTAGGCACTTAGATTTGTTGGTGAATAGATGTTTGCTGTTGAAGACAAAAGCACAATTGCTGGCTCACCCGTTTTTATTACGCCATCAACAACTACCTGCTCTTCATAACCAGGAATGGCAATCTCAACTTCTTTTGTACACGATTGAACAAGTATAAAAACGCTAATGCTATAAATAAAGTTTTTCATGTTAAAATTCAAAATTCCAAGTAACACTTGGTATTATTGGAAATAAGGAAACTTGCTTAACCGTAAGTTGAAAATCTCCCGCTAAAAAATCACCATCATTGTCCACGTACATGAAGAATGGATTTGCTCTATTGTATACATTGTATATTGAAAAAGCCCAATTGCTTTTAAATTTCTTTTTTACCCTAATTTCGTTACCGTCAATATCTGTTTTGGTTTTATGTGTTTTACTGTAGAGCGTGGCTGATAAATCAAGTCTGTGATAAGGGGCCATACGCGTAGAGTTCCTGTTGCCATAATTAAATAATAAATTCTGCTCTTGGACATACCAAGACGATGGTAATGTTAAGGTATTTCCCGTGGCATAAACAAAAGCCGCACTGAATGTCCATCTGTCATTTAGTTTATAGGTACCTACAACGCTTAAGTCATGCCTTCTATCATATTTTGCAGGATAAAGATTACCTGAATTCAAATCTTCAAATCTCCGATCAGATTTAGCCCATGTGTATCCAATCCATCCAGTAAAATCACCAACTGCCTTTTTCAAGAAAAACTCTACACCATATGACCATCCTTCACCGAAAACAAGCAAGTTATCCGTATTGTCATTTACATTATCGCCAGGTAAAGCACCCTCTTTATATTCGATCATGTTATTCATCTTCTTGTAATATACCTCGACTGAAGTTTCGAATTTGTCATCAAAGAAGTTTTTAAAATATCCTACACTGCCCTGCCATCCAATTTGAGGTTTCGCAATATCTGTTGTTGGATACCATATGTCTGTAGGTAATGAGACCGCACTTAGTGAAGTTAAATGCACGTATTGATAATTATATGAATAACCGGCCTTCACCGAGCTGTTATCAGGGAGTAACCAACGCATAGAAAGCCGAGGTTCTAGACCATGATAAAACTTTATCAAATCGCCTGATGAATAATTTATAGTTGAATCTTGAGCACTTATATCTCCATTTATGTAACGTGTAAATGGGCCAACATGGTGATACATACTATAGCGTAAACCTGCATTAATCTTAAGCTTATCGTTAACTTCAAAATCATCCATTAAATAAAAAGCCGTCTCATGAGAGAAAAGACGCTGAGCTGCTCCCGTATCAAAAACAACGGAGTCAGATTCTGCAGAAACGCTGGTAGGCGTGAATGTATGGTAGACGTGATTTGCACCGAATTTTACTAAATGCCTTGGATTGGGAAAATAAGAAAAATCGACTTTCGAACCTATATCTCGTACTCCTGAGTATAAACTAAACCTAAATTGATCCTGATTGGATCCAAATTGGAACATATAATCAGAAACTGTACCTGTTAAATTCATAAATAACTTCTTACTAAACAAATGATTCCAGCGTAATGCAGCAATTCCATTGCCCCATGGCATATCGACGCTAAACCCTCCTTCATTGTCAGCAAAGGAGAAAACATCTTTGCCGTAATAACCGCTTAAAAAAATACGATCCTTGTCGGTTATTTTATAATTGAACTTCGCATTTACATCATAGAAAAAGTAACTCGTTCCCGCAAAAGGGGAAGTATCAGGTATAGCGGCCTTCATAATTAAATCAATATAGGTTCGCCTTCCTGAAATTATGAAAGAACCTCTATCTTTCTTTAACGGACCTTCAACAGTGAGTCTTGATGAGATTGCCCCTATTCCACCTTTAACTTTAAACTTTTTATTGTTTCCCTCATTCATATTGACCTCTAAAACAGAAGACATCCGACCACCATAATTTGCCGGCATACCACCCTTAATCAAATTAACACTTTTAACGGCGTCAGCATTAAATACAGAGAAAAAACCAAACAAATGAGCTGCATTGTATACAACGCCTTCATCTAAAAGCACGAGATTTTGATCAGGACCACCACCTCGTACATAAAAACCTTGCCCACCCTCTGCAGCAGAAGAAACTCCTGGAAGTAACTGAATCGTTTTGACAACGTCGACCTCCCCCATAAATGCGGGCAGCGCTTTGATGCTTTCAATATCAAGCTCTATAGCACCCATTTGAGTGGACTTTACATTTTCCCCTTTTTTACCATTTACGACAACTTCCTCTAGATTTTGAAAAGAGCTTCCAAGCTCTATATTGTAATCTATATCACGAAATAACTTGATATTTTTAATTTCAGTAGGGAACAATGCAGACCTAAATTCTACTTGATAATCACCTTCCTTAAGTGTGAGCGAGAAAAAACCGTAATTGTTTGTTATTGTTCCTTTGTTAATCGTTGGAACATAAATCTTAACTCCAATCATAGCCTCTCCACTTGTTGCATCAGTAACATAACCGCTGATGGTATGCGTTGTTGGTTTTTGTGCCGAAAAGGACAAACAGATAAAGGTGGTTAACAGCAGTACAAGAAGTCTCATCAGTTGTAAAAAGTTGTAAAGATAAGAACACATAAACCGATAAAAGGTTTAATGGTATTAATTTTATACCAATATTTGTTAAAACACAACAACCCTTTGAGTTTGTTACAGAAAGGGCAAGATATTTAAACAGGTATGAATAAAAACATTTGTTACTTAAACAGCAATGATTCAACAGGACTTTTAGGTTTTGGAGGAAGCGAGCTATTACGTTTACAAGGCTACAATACCATGGGAAATATCCAATCCTTCATCGATGAAAATTCAAATCGCTATATATTTTTATGCCTGTCTTATGATCTAAAAAATCAAATTGAAAACCTAAGTTCTTCCAATTTAGATTCATTAGAATTTCCTAATGCAGTATTGTGGGTTCCAAAATGTGTTGTAAAAATAGATGGCGAATTATTAGAAATAGTGCAGGGAGTAGACAATAAGGATAATATTCGTGAAGCCAAAAGTATTCTTGCGACACTTTTTACGTCAAAACAAAATCAAAAGAAAGTAATATTTCATCCTGGAATTGATAGAGAAGAATACTTAAACTCCGTGAAAAAATTAAAAAAACATATTCAGAGAGGGGATATTTACGAAGTGAATTTCTGTCAAGAATATATAGCTAAAAATATTGATAAACAAGTAGTTAAAGGTTCTTATTTAAATATTAATAATATTACAAAAGCTCCTTTTTCAAGCTACTTTAAATTTGATGAATATGAAGTGTTTTGTGGTAGCCCTGAACGATTCATGAGACGTAAAGGACAAAAGTTATTAACCCAACCTATTAAAGGTACATCAAAAAGAGGTTTTGATACAACTGAAGATACGCTGCTGAAAACAAATCTTGAAAATGACCCAAAAGAGCGATCTGAAAACATTATGATTGTTGATTTAATGAGAAATGACTTGTCTAAAATTGCTCAAAAAGGATCTGTTAAAGTTGAAGAGCTATGCAAGATTTATTCCTTCAAAACAGTACATCAAATGATCTCTACTGTATCCTGCATGCTCAAACCCAAACTGAAATTCACAGATATTCTGAATGCAACATTCCCGATGGGCTCTATGACAGGTGCCCCTAAAATACGTGCAATGCAGCTCATTGAAGAACACGAAAGCTTTAAAAGAGGTCTTTACTCTGGGTCTATAGGATATATAGGGCCAAACGGTGATTTCGATTTGAATGTAATTATTCGTACCATAATTTATAATCAAAATTTAAAAACATTAAGCTGTGCAGTAGGCAGTGCAATTACTATTAACTCCGACCCTTTAAAAGAGTACGAAGAGTGCGGAATTAAAATTCAAAAATTACTAGATGGAATTACAGGATAAAATTGAGACTGTATTCATCAGTGAGCTTAAAAAGGTTAATGCACCGCATTATTTTATAGCGGTAAGTGGTGGCTGTGATTCTATGGTTCTTTTGTCCTTATTCAATAAATACAATATTGCGTGCTCAGTACTCCATGTTAATTATAATTTGCGAGGAATAGATAGTAAACTGGATGCTAAAATTGTTCGAGATTTTTGTGAATTCAACAATATTGATTTCCACCAACATGAATGCGATTTAACAGCGGCAATGAAAAACGGAGGTAATCTGCAAAATAACGCAAGGCAAATTAGATACAGCTACTTTCAGAAGCATCTCGAAAAAAGACCTCTTTCTGTTTTATGCTTGGCGCACCATGGCAATGATCAACTAGAAAGCTTTTGGCTTGCGATGGCCAGAAGCGGAGGAATACGAGCAATGGCCGGAATGCAAATATATACCCACCCTTACCTTAGACCTTTATTAGCTATTGAGAAGCAAGAAATATATGATTACGGTTCAACGATTGATCTCAAATGGCGGGAAGACCTGAGCAACGCTAAAAACACCTATAATAGAAACGTCTGGCGGAATGTATTACTTCCTGAGTTAGAATCCATACACCCGAGCCTTAGCAATGACGTCAACAAACTTCAACAAATTTTTAGAAGGCAAACCAATGATGATCGAAAGGTTGTCAAACAACTATTACCGGCAAGGCCTCAAGATTTTCATTTATCATTTAAGGCATTAGCAGAACTTAATTCAACTCAATGGATAGAATTCCTTGATCTTTTAGCGATTCCTAAGTCCATAGCTATTTCTATTCTAACGCTTACAAACGGTCCGAATGGCAAGAAGGTTTTTATTGAAAGTAATACAACGGATTATCATGTTATTTGGAAGGAATCGGATCGTCTATTCTTTCAAACCAAAGCTAAGAAATTGGTCCCCCCTCAGTTCAAAGAACATATGGTAACTGTGCTCCCGAAAAGATTTTCAAAATCACGTATTTTCATTGAAAAATCAAAAATTAAGGGAGACGTTTCATTAAGAACAATCGAGACTGGAGACAGAATCAACCCTATTGGTATAAATGGATCTAAACTAGTTTCTAATATTCTTAAAGACGCAAAAGTACCGCGTTCAAAAAGAAAAAACATCTGGCTCCTTGTAGATGAAGAAAAGATATTAGCGGTTGTTGGTTACGCTATTGATAAAAGAGCCATAGCCCAAGAAGCACCTTGTCTATGTATTGAGTTTAATTAATTATTTTGTATTTATGAAAAAAGTAAAAAAACAAGATTCAAACGATATCACACCAAAAGTAACTGGAATCGGTGGGATTTTCTTTAAGTCAGATAACCCTGCAAAAACTAGAGAATGGTATGCCTCAAACCTAGGGCTTGCCACTACGGAATTTGGATCTAGTTTTGAATTCAGAAATGCAAATGCACCGGATGAAATAAATTACCTGCAATGGAGTCCTTTCGAAGAGGACAGCGATTACATGTCTCCATCTAAAAAGGAGTTTATGGTGAATTATCGTGTTCAAAATATTGAAGGCTTGGTAAACCAATTAATTCAAAATAAAGTGACAATTTTAGATGAAATAAAGACATATGATTACGGTAAATTCATACATATTATGGATAATGAAGGAAATAAAATTGAGCTTTGGGAACCCGTTGACCATATTTTTACAAATATGGGCGGTCCAACCACAAAGTAGCTCTGAAAGTTACTATTAGTTTATAAGATTAGAAATCACCTCTATAGATTCGATACCTCTCCAGAATGCATTTTTATTAACCACTTCCTCAATACCATCAGCACATATTTCTTCAGGTTCAGACAATACAACATCTGACAATCCCGAAATTTCTTTATATGCCATAGACCAATCTGAAAACAATCTATTTTTTAATGGTGAGTATTGAAGCATATGGATTTCGCTATGTCTTGAATCATTTTTTATTTTATCAAATAAAGCATAGACCTCAATAGAATCTCCCTCTAAGTACTGTAAGAAATGTTCTTTATAGGAAATGAGCACTCCTGTGATTTTTTTAGCCGCGTTATTGTCTTGAGAGTAGCTTACAATATTTTGAATGTCATCGTTTTTCAAATGATTGTTTTTTTTACTAATATAACACAAACAATAAATCATATTTTTTATTTATATTGTATAAACAAAAAAAGAAAACGACCTTTCTTTTAAATGCTAAAACTCCTCAATATATGAATACTTTTTCTAAAAACGAACTTACACTTGAATCCTGCATGAAATTGCAGAGACTTGCCTTTGATAAAGCTGATGAAATTGGATTCAAAATTGCATTGACAATTTGTGATACCGGTGGAAATACGAAATTATTTTGCCGCATGGACAATGCACCATTAATTGCATCTGACATTTCTCGAAAAAAAGCAGTAACTGCTGTTGGCTTTGGAATGGGTACAGGGAAAGATTGGTATGAATTCATCAAAGACGATCCAATATTAAATGGTGGAGCTCATGATATAAGTGACTTTATGTTACTAGGCGGAGGCAAACCAATTTACATTAACGAAGAACTCGTTGGCGCTATTGGTATAAGTGGTGGTCACTACTCACAAGATGAGGCTTGTTGTGACGCTGCTATAAATGGGCTATAACCCATGGACGAGGGAACTAGAAGTAACCTTCTTTTTTTTAATAAGATAGCTGAATTGCTCTCCACTGCTCACGATGCGCAGTCAATCTCGGATGCACTATACAAAATCATTGAGGGTTTCATTGATGTACCGCATAGCGCCCTTTTATTGTGGGATACGCAATCTGCAAAACTCAGACTCTTTGGCTCACAAGGTTTCACGGATGAAGAGCGCATTGAGGTTGAGCGGACTGCTCTCGACAGGCACCCAGGATGGGTCTTTAAAAATCAAAAGCCTTTAAACATTCCTGACATGGATGCAGAAGGTATCCCATCTTTCGTCAATTCTAGCAAAAGGTCGTTTCTCGTCAAGTCAAGATTATGGGTTCCAATCACTACCTCTTCACGATCCTTAGGTGCATTTGGATTTGCGAGTCAAGAAAAAGGGTATTTCACTGAAAATCATGTGAATGTTTTGAACTTTGCTTGCCGGCTTGCCGGAAACGTTTTCTCCAATATCATTTTCTTAGAATCAGAAAAAGACTACCTCAAAAATATTGAACTGTCTTACAACAGAATTAAAGAAGCCAGTAAAGCACAGCAAAACTTCATCGCAAAAATGAGCCATGAAATTCGTACACCAATGAATGGAATCATAGGAATGTCAAAGCTTTTGGAAGGCACAAATCTAAATCAATCTCAAAAGAAATATGTAAATATCATTAATGATCAATCCGCACTACTTCTTGGGCTGATAAATAATGTCCTAGATATCTCAAAGGTTCAATCTCAAAATTTTAAATTGGTTGACTTTCCATTTGATCTGAAAAGTCTCATTGAGACAAACACCAAACCTCACGCGTTACAAGCCAAGCAAAAAAATATTTCTTTTCATGTTAAATTAGACAAGGCCATACATACCAATCTCAAAGGTGATTCGCTAAGGCTATCCCAGATATTAAATAATTTATTGAGTAATGCGGTAAAATTCACAAAAAAAGGAGCAATAGGTATTGAGATCAACAACCATAAAAAGACCAAAAAATCACAAACCCTTCAGATTATTGTAAAAGATACAGGTATAGGGATCGATTCCTCTAAGCTGAAATATATCTTTAAAGGCTTTTATCAAGAAAACGACTCTATTGTTAGAGATTATGGTGGGACCGGACTTGGGTTAATGATTACAAAAGAGATCGTAGATTCTATGCAAGGCACTATTGATGTTCAGAGTGAAAAAGGTAAAGGGACATGCTTTGAACTGATTTTAAAACTAAAAAAGTCAGAGAACGAAACCTTGATTGATAAAAATGAAGTTTCTAACTCATTAAAAGGATTGCGTATTCTGATTGTAGAGGACAACAGGGTGAATTCATTTTATATTAAATCTATACTTAAATCAAAAGGTGTAAAAACAACTTTAGCAGAAAACGGTAAAAAGGCGATTGAAGCTTGCAAGTCAGAAACTTTTGACCTCATTTTAATGGATGTTCAAATGCCAATAATGGATGGGGTCAAAGCAACCAAAACTCTAAAAGAGAAACTAATGGTTGAAACTCCTATTATTGCACAAACGGCAAATACAGTTCAAAAAGATATTGATGCTTGCTTTAATGCAGGAATGATAGATTACATTTCCAAACCATTTACTATTGATGAACTCATTCAAAAAATATCTAACAATCTTGGTATTAAAAGCAATATCAATAACCCACCAAAAGATAGGCCTGATGTTAACGATTCTCTAATCGCGAATACGCTAAATCTTGTTGACGGCAATCAAGAATTTGCAATTAAAATACTCGGTGCGTTTGTCAAAGACTTGCCGCAAAATATAAATCAGCTTAGCGAATCACTCCAGTCAAAAGATGAAAAAATGATCAATAGTATGGGTCATAAAATCAAGTCTTCCTTTCGTATGCTAAAGCTGAATGAGCTGGCTGATATTAGCCTTTGGATAGAAAAATTTGACCTAAAGAATAGTGATTGGAACAGATTAGAAGAAAAAATTAAAATACTTGAATCTAAAAGTCAGCAATATTTATTGGTGGCACAAAAACACATTAAGGACACAAAACTTTAGCTCATGAGAAAATTAATATGCATCACATTCATATTATTGTGTAGTATACTTTTTAGCCAAAGCAAGATTGAAAGTGGTTTCGCTAATAATCCCGATTATGAACCTTACACCAATTGGATCGATAGTAGCTACGCGGAATGTCTTCAAAACTGGACCACAAATATAGAATGGAGCACATGTATTGGGGAACACAGAGAAATGTGGCTTGAATTTATGAGAAATGAATACAATGAATTACTAAAACTACTTAACGAAGAAGGTAAAACCCTTTTAATCACCTCACAGGAGTCCTGGTTAAGAAACAACACATCACAAGAGTTGTTTTGGGACTATTTTATTGAGCAAAAACCAGCTTTCTTTGGCCGTGAAGGCACCTTTGGTTCTTATATGTTTGATTTACAAATCTTAAGAAAAAGAGCTGTAGAAATCCACATATATAAAAACGCGTTCCACTAAAAACAAATCGAAGAATTATTTTTTTAACTTAAAGAATATTCGAAAAAATAATATCATTACAGCTTTATACATTTCTAAAAATGTATTACATTGCATGCGATAAAAAAATGTTTTAATTGAACGACCAAATAAATTGGTTAATAAATTACTGAAGAACTCACTTCTATATTCAATTATAAAATGAAACATTGCAATCAAATATCATTTCTACTACTTATATCTCTATTGGTTTCAACAAATACACTCTGTCAAGAATATCAGTCAGTTTTTGGGATTGAAATCACAAGGTGGCAATACCCTTTTTGTAATCTAGATCAATCAGATTTAATAGAAAGAGTTTCAAATGAATCTACAACAATTGATAATGTGTCATACCAAAAAGTTGGCACACCAAATGAAGGGACTATTAATTATAGTCTTGTGCCGAATTCTGGTAATGCCCTAGTTAGAGAGGATACACAAAACGGTCGTGTTTGGTATACGGGTGTCATTGAAACCATTCAAGGATTTGATACGGTAGAATTTTTAATAATGGACCTTTCACTACAAGAAGGTGATGAATTTATAGTACATGAAATGTTTGGAGATCAGGATGTTGCTGTTATTGATTCCATCTATTATTTATCGGGATTAAAACATGTAAGGACTACATATCAGCATTGGGCCAATGACTATCCTCTTATATTTATTGAGGGCGTAGGAACAAATTATGGTTTAGGCTACATGCACGATCAATACAATATGTGCTCTTGCCTTATTTCACTGAATAAAGACGCAGAAATAACCTATATAAATGACGCATGCAACCCTGCATCAGTCTCACTTGAAGATCCTACCGAAAATAAATTACTTTTGGCGCCGAACCCTGCATCAAATAAAATATCATTATCGAATTTATCTAGTAATGGAAAATATACCATCATAGACATACTTGGGACAATTGTAAAAGAAGGTTATTGTCATAAAAACAATTCAAATATTGACATATCAGATTTGAAAAACAATATTTATTTCATTGAAATAGAAGGTAGTATCATGAAGTTTATTAAAGAATAGAATCTAACAAATTCCCTAGCCAATCCTTTATATTTATAATTAAATTTGCACTACTCAATTGGTGTTTCTTATTAAAAAATTATACAAATTTTAATTATTTCTCGTCCTAATCAACAATAAAATAGAATAGACTTTTGCTTTATTTTAGGTATTTTAGGTGCCGAATTAAAAAAATACAAAATGAAGAATATTTTAGTAGCGTTATCGCTTTTTGTTGGCATGTTTGTTCATGCGGACGAAGGTATGTGGTTCCTTATGTTTCTAGACCGTTTAAACCAAAGAGACATGGAGAAAATGGGACTTCAGCTTACATCAGAAGAGATCTATAGCATTAACAATTCCAGCTTAAAGGATGCAATTGTTCAATTCAATGGAGGATGTACGGCTGAGCTAGTTTCGAGTGAAGGACTTGTTCTTACAAATCACCATTGTGGATATAGTGCCATTGCAGAACTATCTTCTCCAGAAAATGACTATCTAACTGATGGGTTTTGGGCTAGTAGCAAACAAGATGAAATGAAACCCAATTCACTTTATGTAAGGTTTTTCGTTCGTATGGATGATGTGTCAAGAAGAATACTAGGAAAGCTCAACAACGAAATGACCGAAGAGGAAAGAGCTAATGCGATAAAGGAGGAAACAAAAAAAATTGAAGAGGAAAACAGTGAAGATGGAAAGTATGTCGTAAGTGTTCGTTCATTCTTTCAAGGTAATGAATACTACTATTTCGTCTATCAAGATTATAATGATGTAAGACTTGTAGGGACACCTCCTGCTAGTGTTGGTAAGTTTGGTGGAGATACAGACAATTGGGAGTGGCCAAGACATACAGGTGATTTTTCTATGTTCAGAGTTTATGCTGATGCTAATGGAAACCCTGCGGATTATTCAAAAGACAACCTTCCCTTAAAACCGAAACACCACCTTCCAGTAAATATTAAAGGAATTGAAAAAGATGATTTCGCGATGATTCTCGGGTATCCCGGGAGAACAAACCGCTGGCTTCCAGCAGGAGGCATTGATCAAAATGTAAAATTCGCCTATCCAGCTTGGGTGGAAGCCTCAAAAAAAGCAATGGATGTCATGAAGAAATACATGGATACCGATAATGGAGTACGCTTAAATTACGCCTCGAAATATGCTGGCGTGGCTAATTATTGGAAAAATCGTCAAGGTATGATAGATGCATTGACAAAATTCAAGACTGCCGCATCTAAGGCGAAAAATGAAGCGAAATTTGATAAATGGTCTAAAAAGAAGAAGAATTCGTCTTATCGAAATATCATCAAAGACATCAATGATTACTACAACTTGACGAACGACAAAGCGAGACATGACAATTATTTAAGAATGGTATTTAGAGGCTCAAAATACGCTACGATATCTAGAAGTCTTGGAAGGGTTCTTTCTAAATATTCAGAAGATGAAAGCGCTGCTGATGCTGCCGAAAAAGCCATTGCTAATTTTTTAGCAACGAGTAATATACCTCTTGAAAAAGAAATGCTTCTTGAAATGCTCAAGTTATACACTGAAAAAGCAGGATATGAGTTGCCTCAAATTGTAGATGTTTATTCTAATGAATTAAATATGCCTTTAGATGAATATATTGAAGCTGTTCTTTCATTGTCAATCTTTTCCTCTGAAGTACGCATGAATGCATTTCTAAAAGTACCTAGCAAAGAACTATTAGAGAGTGATCCTTTAATGATTTTATCAAACAAATTAATCGCGCATTATTTCTCAAGTGATTCTAAAATTGAAGAAGCAAAAGAAAAGTTTGATCGCGCCTACCGAATGCTCGTTGATGGTATGAGAGACTCAGGATTGAGCCCAGTCATCTATCCTGATGCAAATTCAACGTTGAGGTTGACCTATGGTAAAGTTAGCCCCTTACCTATCGATCCGCGAAATGATGCAAAAGAAAACTACTATACTACTCTCAAAGGAACTGTGAAAAAATTTATTGATGATGATCCTGAGTTTGACCTACCTCAAGGCCTTATTGATTTATATGAAACTAAAGACTTCGGCCCATATGCAGATGCGGACGGCTACATGCCCGTTAATTTCTTAACAAATAATGACATTACTGGAGGTAACTCTGGGTCTCCAGTCCTTAATGGGAATGGAGAATTAATCGGCTTAGCATTTGATGGTAATATTGAAGCTATGGCAGGTGATGTTATATTCGACAACAAACTTCAAAAGACAATTAATGTTGACATTCGATACGTCTTGTTTTTAATAGATAAATATGCAGGTGCGAAGCACATTGTAGATGAGATGACGGTCGTTAAATAAAAACAGAAACGTAAAACAAAACAAGCCTCGCCCAGCGGGGCTTTTTAATTTGACGAAGCTGATAGCATAGACACATACCTCAGGGCTAATCGAACTTCATCCTCTATGATTTCATTACCAAAGCTAGCCGATCCGATTGAAGTTAATAGCACTGAAAGAATTTTACCGTCTTCATTTTTTTTATCGTTGTACATCAATTTCAAAATCCCATCTATTGCAGATTCATCAAATTCTATAAAAGGATAAGTACGTATAAGGACCTCTTGAATATCATCAAAATCCTCCTTCAAAAGCATACCTCGTTGCATTGAAATATAGCTTTCAGCACACATACCTATACCTACAGCATGTCCGTGTGAAATTGGAGAAGACTCCAGTAAATGACCTTCAATTGCATGACCAAATGTATGACCGAAATTAAGCAGCATTCGTTCTCCAACATCCTGCAAGTCCTTCTCAGAAATCTCAACCTTTATTTGGATACATTTTTCAATATTCTCCGAACGATTAAAATCTTTTTCGGTGGTGTATTTCTTTAGGTCATTATATAAGGAAGTATTATATATTAAACCATACTTCAACATTTCAGCGTAACCATTATAAAATTCCTGCTCAGGCAGGGTCGAAAGAAAAGCTGTATCAACATATACATTTCTGGGCTTCTCTATGGTACCAAGCTGATTCTTGTATGGACCTAAATCAATACCATTCTTTCCTCCCACAGCTGCATCAACCATACCAAGTAGACTTGTTGGGATATGTATAAAATCCATACCTCTTTTAAAAACAGAGGCAATAAAACCACCCATATCAGTTACTACTCCACCACCTACATTAAGAACCAAATCACGTCTTCCAAAACCATATTCAGTAAAAGCATTCCATACCTGCATACAGACTTCCATCACTTTGTTTTCCTCGCCATTCGGCAGTAATATAATTTCAGCTTTTTCCAGACCTGGAAATGTTGTGATTAAGTATTCTAAACAAGCATCATGAGTGTTACTATCCACAACGATAATAATATTATGGTTTTTGTATTCAGAAAGCACCTCTGATAACGAGGAGGACAATAACGAACCGATTTCAATAATAGAGTCTTTACTTTCTATCTTAACCATACATTAATTTAATATTTCAAATATACAGATTATTGAGCCTAAGACTGCTAATCTATAAAAAGACATTATTTTTGTATTGTGCTGAATTTCGAGAACACCAAAATTGCATTTAAGCTTAAATCAAATCTAGATTTAAATAGAGCATTGTGGCTCTTTAGGGTCATAGGCTCACCTTTTATAGTAAAGCTTGGAAAAGCAATTACCTTAGCTGCGTTAAAATTAAGACTTCCAATTAATTTCATTGTAAAACGAACTATTTTCAAACAGTTTTGTGGAGGTGAAAATATTGAAGAGTGCAGCGAGACAATTACAGCATTGGGAGCCCATGGCGTAGGTACAATTTTAGATTACTCAGTTGAAGGCAAAACGAAAGACGACGATTTTGAACGTACTACCCAAATTATTATTGACACGATCATAAAAGCAAATTCGAAGAAAGAGATTCCATTCGCAGTATTTAAAATAACTGGAATAAGTGACTTTGGATTGTTAGAAAAAGCAAATAATATAGATGAATCCTTAAGAGCTGAGGAACAAATTAAACTGGATCAAATTAAAGAAAGAATAAATAGGATTTGCTCAACTGCGTACGAAAAAAGTGTACCTGTTTTTATTGATGCAGAAGAAAGCTGGATTCAAGACATCATTGATATTTGGGCCTTTGAAATGATGTTAAAATTTAATACATCAAAAACAATCGTATACAATACAGTTCAGATGTATAGACACGACCGCTTTGAATTCTTAAAAAAGTGTAAAGAAGATGCTTCCAAAAATGGAATAACATATGGCGTTAAACTTGTCCGAGGTGCTTATATGGAGAAAGAAAGAGCACGAGCATTAGAAAAAGGTTACCCCTCGCCCATTCAGAAAGACAAAGCCGCTACAGATAAAGATTACAACAAGGCGCAAGACTTTATTCTGGAACACTTGAGTGATTTTGCCTTGGTGGCTGGAACACACAACGAGTCGAGCTCTTTAATGCTCTCAGAGGCTTTAAAAAAGCATAGTATTCTTAATAATGACCCTCGGGTTTATTTTGCACAACTGCTTGGAATGAGCGATCACATTTCATTTAACCTCGCAAATGAAGGATTTAATGTGGCTAAATATGTGCCTTTTGGCCCTGTAAAAGAGGTCATGCCTTACCTACTTCGGAGAGCAGATGAAAACACTTCAGTTGCAGGACAGACAGGAAGGGAGTTGGGGCTCATTTTAACAGAAAAGAAACGAAGGCGTTCTAGAGCTTAATTATTTTACGCGTTTGATTTTCAATCTGAACATAATAAATCCCACTTTTTAGCCAAGAAACATCCATAGGTTCGCTTAAAGAAAGCTCTTTATCCGATATGACTTGCCCAAAACCATTCAATATTTTTACCCGTGTCCAACTTTCGTGAAAATCAATAAAAACAGATTGATGGCAAGGGTTTGGGGAGACATCGAAAGTTTCCGTTTCTAAATTAGAATCCACACCAACAAGTGTATCAATAGTATAATACTCAGCAGTATTAGGGAAACCCTCATCCAAAGAATACTTAAGGATAAAAACATTGCTACCTCCACTAATAGGATAGGTGGTTTGTCCAACGCCCACAAAAGCGCCATCAGATGTCGGTACAAGCTGATTCACTTCATCTAAGCCTAAATAATTTATGGAAGTAAAGTTATTCATCCACAAAAATGAGTTTTCATTGAAAAAACCAATATTGGCATCATAATCATCCTGAAAGCTAAAAGCATTAATAACCTTAAAACCAATAATATTTTTATTTACTGACGGAATAAATGCAATTTCATCCATTATTACATCACTTTCACCATTAGGATCATTTTCAGTTTGTTCAAATAAAATATCACCATCAAAATTGAGCTTTAGTAAATATGAATCATGATTGTCAATATCTACCTCTCGCGCACCCACGGCATTGATTTTATCGACAGCAATAGAAACATCTTCTATTACATATTTTCCTGAATAGTTACCCAAAGTATCACGCCACAAAATAGATCCTTCGTTATTAATTTTCATAACAAAACCTTTTTGAGTTAAGGAATCTGCACAGTAAAAAGTACCTCCAACAACAAATAAGCTATCCTCTATATTGGTAATAGAAGTTGCATAATCAACCCCTGGATTCGCATACTTCAAGCTCCAGATTAATTCGCCATCTTTAGAAATACGTGCAATAAAAACATCTTTATCACCATCTTCCAGGTTTTGACTTTCGCCAACACATAAAATAGATGAATCTTCAACAAAAACGGCATCATGAATAAACTCCCAAGCATTATCACTTCCAATTTTTTGCTCCCAAATCAATGTGCCATTAACGTCCATGTGCATTACAAGACCATTATAATCTCCAGCAGCACCAATAGAATTTGTAAAACCCACGGTAAATAGACCTAAATTTTCTTTATACAAAATTCTTGTAGCACCATCAGACTCAGGACCCCCATAATGATTTGTCCATGCTCTCGTGCCAATGCTGTCAACCTTCATAAGGAATGCTTGTGAGCTACCCTCCCAACTCGTACTTGAGCCACAAACGACATATGAGGAATCACTTAATTCTACAATTCCTTTCCCTACGTCATATCCAAGACCTGAAAACACCTTATAAAATGCTTGTTGACCGAATGAACAGATGGACAATAATAAAAAAGTGATGATTAGATTTAAAAGGCGCATGACATTCTTATAATTATAGATTCTCCTGTCTGACTAAATAAATTTTCTGAAGCGATACCTATACTAAATTTATCAAACTGAAGGTCAGAATACATGCCCCATCTTAAATTTGAAAACCCACCATAACTTGCTTGAAGACCAAAACGATACCGCTTTATTGGGTGAACATCTATACCTACAAAAAACATAGGCATAAAAGAAGAGGATAGATAAGCACGTGCACCATAAAAACCTTGAAGTTTTTGGCTTGAATTACGATCAATAAGTTTTGTAAATTGAAGCATTGCTGGAAGAAGTCGCCAATTATCCTGAACCTCCATAGTATCTGCGAATAAACCAAATGTTTCATCCGTATTTTGAAATAGCGTTTGTGAATTTAACAAATCATTAATGGTATAATTGTCGTATGCTAATTCCCCTTGAATTCGACTCTGTTTGACATCGGGCATAAAAACAAGACCTAAATTTTTTGCCATTAATTGAAAATATATGAACTCTGAATCGCCTTTCGGCATATTAAAGCGATAATCAAGATCAAGGGCTATACCGAAGCCACAAAAGGTTTGTGAATTTGAGGACTTGTAAACGGCATCTAGAGAAAAATCTACGGAATCAATAGATGCACTTTGGTATAATTCGCCTTTATTTATGACACCTGACAATGAATTATGTACACCTATTGCATTAATCGTAAGGCTAGACTTTGAAATTTTATCAAACCAACCAAACCCTATTTTCTGAAAGGTATAAGAACTAAACTGACTTCCTGATAAAAAAGCAGTATCACCTATAAACGAAGAATTTCCAAAAAACAAAAGATCGAAGACATCCTCAGTATATTGAATCCCAGAAAAATTATAAAAACCATATTTTAATAAATAACCTGTAGTTGAATCTTTAAAAAAATCAAGCTTATGGTTTCTATACTCAATATCAGTATTTATATCTATACCAAACCTATTCACCAACTGCTGCCTGCCGCTAGAAGCACCTTTCATTTCATCATCAATAAAACCACCATAAAAAAAACGCTTCGTTATGTCTTTACCGATAGACGTTGATTGATAATCAGCAACACCAGAAAAAATAACCTCACCAGAATAATCAAATAACGTTGTATCCTGTTGTACTGGAAGCATGCTTTGCGTAAAACACAGAACACCATGAATTAAAAAAATTGAAACTATTAAAAATGAACGTATCATTTTAAAGTGTTTTTAGTAGTTACCTTCAAAAAAGCATCGAAAAACAGAAAAGCATTGCTTGGAATAGGAACCTCCATTGGAGCTATGTTTGTATCAGTATTTAAAGTAGTTTCAACAACTATAAAGCGAGCCTGAGGCATTTCATTTGTCCCATTTTCATCCAACACAATTACAGACTTATCGCATAACTTAAAAATATTGGAAGCGCTATCGAAGGTTCCACCTGAACCTGACCCAATAAATTCATTTGAATAAAAGGAATATAAAGGATTAAAACCTTCATCTAATAGCTTGATTTTCAGTGCACCCTGCATTGGAAATGCATTGCAATAATTTAAATGAAGCTCTATAGACTCCGCCTGAATTAAATTATTTATTTCAAGAGACGAAACCTCAAATGGTATTGTATCTGAAATAATCATTCCCTCCACTCCTATCTCAAGCGGAAATTGAGAAGAAACATCAACCTGAACCTTACTCGTAGGGAATATTTCATTATAACTACCAGTCTGAGAACCAAAAGGATTCATCCGGAAATCGTATCCAATTTTGTGTTTAAAACCAAGATGTTCTATATAATCCGTCAAATTGCTATTGTTTTCATTAATCTCTAATTCGTAACTACCTGGTATTAATGAAGACCAAGACCCTGTTGCAGGCCCAACAAAGTGGTTGGTATTAAGCTCTGATGAAATCAAATCAAAAACTTCACCATCATTATTTGTACTTTCTAATAATGTCAATTTTGCAGAGGCTGGAATTTTCGCCCCATTTTTAACTAAAATACTTAATGGAATATCCGGAAAGTTAACGGAACCTGATCTGATCAAATTTATGTATGGAAGGGAAATGTCCGTAGAATCTGAAAAGGACAGTTCACCAAAATAACCCATGGCATATGCGATTTTTACATCTTCAAATTTTGCATCAAATTCAAACAAATCTGATGTTGTAATACTAGAATTTTGACCCTCAGGATCTGTGGTTATAGAAAGAGATGTCTGAAGTATATTAAATGCTGAAATATTAGAAGAACCCATAACACCGGTCCCCTGGAGATCAAGTTCATATCCATTTAACATGATTATTGCTTCACCTAAAGCTGGGTTTTCTTGAGTACCTGCACCAACGAAAAAAGTTTCCTCAAACTCAACTCCATTCAATGTTACTCCCGGCATAGTGATGGTATAATATGCACTCGTAGAAATTGGATTGTATACAGAAAGTCTTATTGAACCACTCGATATTATTATTTTCTTGAGCTCAACATCCGGAATGGAAAGCTCATGGGTCTCGACAGCATTGTAAAAAGTAAAACCAGCTGGAATATTACCAATTCCAATCGCAGGAGAAAAAGATTGATGAATCGTGGTGTCGGGAAGTTCTAAATAATCTTTTAAATATGCATCCACCAAAGTTCTTTTAAAATCAACCATATAAAATGGACCTGAACCGTCCAAGGTGCTATCATTTTGATAATTAGATAAATTAAGAGTATCAGAGACCAAGGGAAGCACCCAATCCGTATTCCATTCGGTACTCTTTTTTTTGCAAGAAATTGCAAAGATCAAAATGATCGAAATTATGTAAGCACCGTTTCTTTTTAATTTACTCAAGCTCTCTCTATGATTGTTGCGTATCCTTGACCAACTCCGATACACATCGTTACTAAAGCATAACGTTTGTTAGTCGCTTGAAGTTGTCTCGCAGCTGTAAGTAAAATACGAGAACCAGACATTCCTAAAGGATGACCCAAAGATATAGCTCCACCATTTGGATTGATTCTCGGATCATTATCTTGGAGACCTAATGCCCTCGTGCATGCTAAAACTTGTGCGGAAAAAGCTTCATTCAATTCTAAGATATCCATATCGTTTAGCGCTAATCCTGCTCTTTCTAAAGCTTTTCTAGACGCCATCACAGGACCGATACCCATTATTCTTGGTTCTACTCCGGCCACTGCTGATGATACTACTCGAGCCATAGGTTTCAAATCGTATTGTTTTATAGCTGAATTTGAGGCTATTAATAATGCTGCAGCGCCGTCATTTAAACCGGACGCATTTCCCGCAGTCACACTTCCATCCTTTTTAAATGCAGGCCGTAATCCACCTAAAGTGTCCAAAGTTGTATTGGGTCGCGGAAATTCATCTGTATCGAATACAAATGGTTCCATTTTTCTTCTTGGAATTTCAATAGGAATAATCTCGTCTTTAAAAAAACCTGCGGCTTGAGCTGCTGCTGTTTTTTGCTGGGACCATAATGCAAATGCATCTTGGTCAGCTCTTGTAATGTTATATTTCTCTACAAGATTCTCTGCCGTAACCCCCATGCCGTCGGTACCATAAGCTTCATGAAGCTTAGGATTCACGAACCTCCAGCCAAAAGATGAATCATGCATTTGAGCATCTCGCCCAAATGCTTTTGAGGATTTTGAAATAACCCAAGGACCTCTTGTCATGTGCTCTACACCACCTGAAATAAAAAGATCTCCAGAGTCAGCTTGAATTGCTCGGCTTGCATGAATAATAGATGCCATACCTGAAGCACAGAGACGGTTAACAGTTTCACCTGCTACCTCATACGGAAGTCCAGCAAGTAAACCAGCCATTCGAGCCACATTTCTATTGTCTTCGCCGGCTTGGTTGGCACAACCCAAAATAACATCTTCTACTTTTTTAAAATCTAAATTGTCATTCCGACTCATCAATGCCTTAATAACATATGCAGCTAAATCATCAGCTCTTACTGATGAGAGTGTACCTCCAAAATTTCCTATTGCGGTTCGAACGCCATCAACGATATAGGCCTCTTTTTTCATGAAATGAATTTAATATAAAAGTACAATTTTAGCTTAAAAAACTATCAAATATGCGGATATTGTTATTTTTGAAAAGTGTTAGAAGAAGCGTCAAATTTTACAAAAATAAGAGAGAAAGACATTTCTTTCTTTTCAGAACTGCTCCATGGTCGCTGTAAGCATCGTAGAGATGATTTAGAAAAATACAGTCATGACGAAACTGAGGATCTTGTTTATTATCCTGCAATTGTTTTGATTCCAATTAATTCAGAGGAAATTTCCAAAATACTCCGCTACTGTAACGAACATAATATACCAGTAACTCCTGCTGGAGCCCGTACAGGTTTAAGCGGTGGTGCACTTCCTATTTTTGGAGGTGTCGTCTTATCAACAGAAAAACTTAATAAAATAATAGCGATTGACGAAGAGAACCATCAAGTAACCACGGAACCAGGTGTCATTACCCAAGACCTTCAGGATGCTGTAAAATCCAAAGGACTTTTTTATCCTCCTGACCCAGCAAGCAAAGGTTCTTGCTTTATAGGGGGTAATGTAGCTGAAAACTCAGGTGGTCCCAAAGCTGTAAAGTATGGTGTTACTAATGAGTATGTTTTGAATTTAGAAATTGTATTGGCTGATGGTTCAATTATCTGGACCGGAGCAAACGTAATTAAAAATGCAACTGGATATAATCTAACTCAACTAATTGTAGGTTCTGAAGGAACGCTGGGTATTGTTACAAAAATTGTTTTAAAGCTAAGAACACATCCAACACACGATATGCTAATGCTCGTACCGTTTTTCGATGCCTCTGATGCTTGTAAAGCTGTTTCTGAAATATTTCGAGCGGGAATTGTCCCTAGCGGTCTAGAATTTATGGAGAATGATGCACTTAGACTTGCTCAAGATTTTACTCAAGATTATTCCATATCCGTGGCTGAAAATCATAAAGCACACCTTCTCGTTGAGGTCGATGGATTTGACCCTGAAAAACTCATGGAGGAATGTGAGCAAATACTTTCGGTTCTTGAAAAGTTTAAAACAGATGAAATCTTGTTTGCTGAGGCCGAAGCTCAGAAACAAACATTGTGGAACCTTCGGAGAAAAGTAGGCGAAGCCGTAAAGGCCTTCTCTACCTACAAAGAAGAAGACACAGTTGTACCTCGATATCGTTTACCAGAGCTACTTGAACACGTGAAAAATATTGGTTCAAAGTATGGTTTTGACTCTGTTTGCTATGGTCATGCCGGTGATGGAAACCTTCATGTCAATATTCTTAAAGGTGATTTGTCAGATTTAAAATGGAATAAAGAACTTCCTAATGCCATAAAAGAATTGTTTATTGAAGTTGTAAAACTTGGTGGGACAATTTCGGGTGAACATGGTATCGGTTTGGTCCAGAAACCCTACATGCCTATTGCTTTTCCAGAGGTCACACTTCAATTAATGCGAAATATTAAAAGCACCTTTGACCCCAATGGAATTCTTAATCCTGGTAAGATTTTTTGACCTTACTTCATCCAATTCAGATGCCTAGAGTATAGATAAACTAAAAATAGTGAAAGACCTCCGTTTACTGTTAGCACATAAAGAGGTATCTCTGTGGCACCAATCACGAAATGATAATGTACTAATGAGAGAAATGAATAAATGATGTAAAAATGAAAACCTTGTTTCAACCCTTGATACATTTTTAGAGCTCCATACAAACCAGTAGCGGCGAATAAAATTCCTAAAAAACTAAATAACTGTAAGTTTTCTATTATGGCAATTTCAACATTCTCCATCCTTAGAATAGGTTCAAAATCCTCGTCCGTACCATAACCCCTCAAAAATTTTATAAGGTCAGCATATTTCAGTTTGACGTTTTCAATATCTTCTGACGAGGCCTTTCTGCTTATAACTCCAGCTAAAAAACCAAGAAGTTGCCAACCTGTAGAAATCATTGTCATAACAAATAGAATTGACAATCCAGTAGGTCGTTTTTTCGGCGCTTCATTTGAAGAGGCATCTTTAATTTCTATCATTGAAATAAAAATGTTTTTGACTTGAGAATATCATTTGCTAAAACCCTATCATCTTCAATAAGTGGAACGACCTTTCTGTAGGACATGAGTAATGCTTCATTTGCTCCCGAGGCTTGCAGAGGTCTCCTAAACTCCATGGCTTGTGCGGCAGACAAGAGCTCAATACCAATAATGTTTTTGACATTTCCGATTACCTTATGACATTTTGTAGCAGCATTAGCCCCCATACTAACATGATCCTCTTGACCATTACTAGAGTCAATTGTATCTACGGAAGCAGGAGTGCAAAGCTGTTTGTTCTGACTAACCATTGATGCACAAGAATACTGAGCAATCATGAGTCCAGAATGAAGACCCGGATTTTTAACTAAAAAAGGAGGCAAATCCCTTTCTCCAGAAATTAATTTATAGGTTCTTCTCTCCGAAATACTACCAAGCTCAGCTAATGCTATAGCTAAATAATCCAAAGCTAATGCTAAAGGTTGCCCGTGGAAATTTCCTGCAGAAATAATCTCATCAGTTTCTGGGAAAATTGTAGGATTGTCCGTTACCGCGTTAATTTCATTTTCAATAGTTTTTTTACAAAAATCCAAGGTGTCTTTGCTCGCACCGTGAACCTGAGGTATACACCTCAAGGAATACGGGTCCTGAACATGCTGTTTCTGCTGCTGCATTAACTGGCTGTCCTTTAGTCTATCTAAAATAACCTGTGCAACCTCCATTTGGCCTTTCTGATTACGTAATTTATTAACGTTTGCTTTGAAAGGAGATGTAATTCCAAATAAAACATCTACGGTGAGTGAGGCTACATTATTCGCATTATTAAATATAGACAGCCCTTCAAATACTCCGTAGGATAAATAAGCAGCCATAAACTGTGTTCCGTTTAGAAGTGCTAAACCCTCTTTGGCATGAAGGTGTATAGGTTGGACACCTAATTCTTGCAAAACATCAGAGGTAGATCTAATTTCACCTTGAAAACGTACTTCTCCTTCTCCAATTAGTGCTAAAGACATATGAGCTAATGGAGCTAAATCACCAGAAGCACCTAAACTTCCAAGCTCATAAATAACAGGTATTACATCATTATTATAAAGCCATAAAATACGATTTATTGTTTCTAAATGCACACCCGAATGACCTTTACTCAATGCTATAGCCTTAAGTAACAAAATTCTTTTTGATATTTCATCTGGAATGATAGCACCTGCACCGCAGGCATGCGAACGCACAAGATTAATCTGAAGCGCTTCTAATTGCTCATTGTTAATCACTGTGTTACATAGAGAACCAAACCCTGTGTTAATTCCATAAATGACCTCATTTCCTGAAGCTAATTTACGAGATAAATACGCTGCGCATTCTGTTACTTTATTCTGAGACGCCTCACTAACACCAATTTCTACACCAGATACAATGAGGTCATTTATTTTTTCAATACTGTAAAATTCATCTGAAATGAAATGCATGTCTCTATTGTTTTTTTACTCTTGCATTAGCTTTGCAAAATCCTTTGCAAAATAAGTCAAGATACCATCAGCCCCTGCCCTTCTAATACTCAGCAACATTTCACACATGGCTGAATCGTAATTCAACCAGCCCTTTTGAGCTGCAGCATGAATCATGGCATATTCACCACTAACATTATACGCAGTTACCGGCGTTGAAAAATTTTCTTTTAAAAGATGAATTACATCTAAATAGCAAATAGCTGGCTTAACCATTATCATATCGGCACCTTCCTCAATATCAAGCTGCGCTTCAATTAGCGCCTCCTTTTTATTGGCTGGGTTCATTTGATAAGTTTTTTTATCACCCGATTTAGGTGCTGACTTCAATGCATCTCTGAATGGTCCATAGAATGAACTTGCATACTTCGCTGTATAGGACATAATACTTGTTTCGTTACAACTCGCCTTGTCAAGCGCTTCACGAATAACTCCAACCCTACCATCCATCATATCTGAGGGCCCAATAATATCTATTCCAGCTTGTGCCTGCGCCACAGACATCTTAGCTAGAATCGAAAGTGTTTCGTCGTTAAGAATTTTACCATCCTTAACCAATCCATCATGACCATCTGAGGAATATGGATCCAAGGCTACATCACTCATAAGTGTTGCTTCGGGAAATCTTTCTTTGATTTTTTGAATCGCTTTGAGATAAAAACTATCGCTATTGTAGCTGTATGTGCCCGTTTTATCCTTAAGGTTTTCCGCTACGGCAGGAAAGATATCAAAAACACGAATTCCGAGCTCTAGACAAGACTCAATTTCATTAAGTAATACATCAACTGAAAACCTATAAATATTTGGCAATGAATCTATTGGCTCTTTTATTTTGCTTCCGTCTTTTAAAAAAACTGGAAATATCAAATGCTCAACACCTAGCTGTGTTTCTTGAACCATATCTCTAATGGCTTCACTTTTTCTATTTCTTCTTGGTCGAATATTCATAATGCTACATTAACATACCTCCACAAACATGGATGGTCTGACCAGTAACATATGCCGACATATCAGAAGCCAAATAGACAGTAGCGTTTGCTACATCCAATGGACTGCCACCTCTTTTCAATGGAATGCCATTTCTCCATTCTTGCACCACCTTTTGATCTAGTGCTTCTGTCATTTCAGTTTCAATGAAACCAGGTGCAATTGCGTTACATCTAATATTTCGCGAACCTAGTTCAGCTGCAACTGACTTCGTAAAACCAATCAGTCCGGCCTTTGATGCTGCATAATTTGCTTGCCCTGCATTACCTTTAACACCTACCACAGAAGACATATTAACAATTGACCCAGACCTTGCTTTTAGCATTGGTCTTTGAACTGCTTTGGTTAAATTAAATGCCGATTTTAAATTGGTATTGATCACCTCATCCCACTGCTCCTCAGACATACGCATCAATAAAGTATCCCTTGTGATACCAGCATTATTAATAAGCACATCAACAGTTCCATATTCAGATACAACACTGTCTACCAAGGCTTGTGCTTCTTCAAATTTTGAAGCATCAGACTTATACCCTTTTGCAACGCCGCCATTTGCAGAAAGCTCTTTCTCAAGTGCTTCAGCCTTCTCCTTTGATGAAAGATAAGTAAAGATGACTGTTGCACCTTGATTAACGCACTCTTCGGCAATAGATTTACCAATTCCCCTGGAGGCTCCGGTAACGATAACAATTTTATTTTCAAGTAATTTCATAAGCTATTTTGTGAGACAAATGTAATGAATCCCTAAAAATAGCAAGAATGAAAGAATAGAATTAAACCGTGAATTATTTTATAAAAAAAGAATTGGCTATACCTTGATTTACCTTATAATTTGATATGTTCAGTTTAATGGTCCCAGTTTTCCGCTTATTGCCTTTTGATTTACTTGTTTTATGTGGATTCGAAGAAAAGCTCTTCGGCATTTTAAATTCCTTTACATCAACAGTGAATTTAATATTTGAAGGCAAACCATATTTCGCTTGTAAATTATATTTATAGTCTACTTTAACAGTTCCACTGCTTCTTGTGGTTATTTCTGAAGCCCTAATTAATACCCCTACAGGGTCTACCCATAGTTTTATAAGTATAATTTCAGAATCACTGTCATTTGCTATTACTGTCAGTAAACTTGTTTCTATACCGTCAATATTTTTAGTACCTGCGAAAACCACCATGTATTTATCGCGGTTACTCAAAAAAGTATTCATATCTGTGAATCCTTGTTTTGGTAAAATAGCTATGCCCTTTGACACTACTTTAAATTTATCAGGTTTCTTAAAATATATTTTCGCTTTTGATGGCAATATCTTTATCAAAGGTATATCGGCAATTATTTCAACGTTAGCACTGTAATCTGTGACACCTTCTATTTTATTAACAACCTTGTTTAAAAGGCTTTTCGCATCCTGTCCTTGAACACAAAAACTAAATATGAGTAGGGTAAAAATTAAGAATGACTTCATCATGTATTAATGTCTTTTTTGTTGAATCTCCAAAATGAAATACCTGCAAACCCAACAATATGAAAAAGTAAAATATAAATAGAATTTAGTATGCTATCAATCGGCACTGGCATCTCGAATAAACTACGCCACGACGACATATGTGTTGTTAGAAGAAAGGGCTGTAAAGTATTAAAACTGGATACATCTAGAGAGCCTATAATTGTAAACAAAATAATTACAGCCATCGTGCTCACAATTGGACCTATTGAGTTGTCTGAAAAGACTGAAAAGCAAATTGACATGGTTGCAACCGCCAATAATGAAAGGTATGCCAATCCAAATCCGTAAAAATACCGCCACATTATATCATCAGCAGGGATGATCACAAGACCGTCATTATTTAATACAATTAAATCACCTGCTCCGAACATCCATTGCCCTACGCCATATGCCATAAAAGCCATCCATAAGGTTAATAAAAAGGTATAAATAGCACCTGCAAGTAGCTTAGACCCTAAAATTGCAGACCGAGAAATAGGCTTTGTCGCCATCATTCGCAGGGTACCCATCGCTGCTTCACCGGAAACTAAATCACCTGTAACAAGAGCAACAAGAAGCGGAACATGAATAATTAACATTTGAAGAATAACAAAGGCCATTAGGTTTCCATTTAAAATCTCACCATTAAAGCTGAGAGTCTGTTCAAATGAAGCTGTCACAAAAGATATAAAGCTTTGACCGTCCGCCTTCATTGCCACCAAAATAACACCAATGAGTAAGGTCAATGCCCCAAAACCTATATAGCTTCTCGGTTTCGCTAAAATTTTAATCAGTTCATTCCACGTGTTTTTTAGCAACATACTAACCCTCCTCAATCATATTAATAAAATAATCCTCGAGTTTACGTTTTTGCTCGATACTATATATTCTAAGGTTGTTTTTCACAAAACACTCTGCAACGTCAGCGATCCTTATTTTTTCAATCTCAAATTCCAATTCATTAGCGGAAGCTTTTGACACATTGACATCAGCAAAATCATTAACAAGTAATTTTTCACCGCGATTTGTATCATCTAATTGGAATTTCACAACCATATTCGAAGAATTCAAAAGGTCATGAACGGATCCTTCAATCAATGTTTCTCCTTTATTTATAATAACCATTCTATTCGCTATCATTTCAATCTCGGCAAGCTGATGGGAAGATAAAATAACAGTCTTACCTTGCTCTTTACTCAACTTCAATATTAAATTACGGATATCAACAATCCCTTGAGGATCTAGACCTGTAGTTGGCTCATCAAGTATGATAAGTTCAGGATTGTGCATCAATGCCTGCGCGATTCCAAGCCTTTGTTTCATGCCATGGGAAAAAGTTCTGAATTTATGCTTCTCTCGACCTTGAAGACCTACAAAGTCTAAAATATCATAAAGCTCTGACTTTGAAACAGAGCTTCCAGAAATTCGCGCCAACAATTCTAAATTTTTATAGGCTGATAAGTATTTGTAAAAGTCAGGCTTTTCTATAATTGAGCCAATTTTTGAGAGCACTTTTGATCGATTACTCCTTATGTCATCTCCAAATAATTTGATTTCTCCAGCATCCGCTTTGATCAAAGATAGCATGCAACGTAAGGATGTACTTTTACCTGCACCATTCGGACCCAGGAAACCAAATACATCATTTTTTTGAACACTAAAAGAAACGTTTTTAACGGCTTGAAAAGCTTTGAAGCTTTTTTTAAGTCCTTTAACCGACACCACTGTTTCATTCATAAATAAAAAACACCTAAGGTTACAAAAAGTTTACAACTAATGAACCAATTTTTATTTAAGATGTACAGAGGCAAAAACAAAAACATGAAACATACAATCTTTATTTTATTTTTTGGATCTATCTTCTTTAATGGTGTTGTCTTAGCAAACTCACGTGAGCAAATACGTAAAGCAAAACTTAAAGAAGCCACGGTCTACACATCAGGGGTGCAATTACGCTCAACCCTAAGTTACAATGCGATAAAAGGAATCAATGAAATCATCATTGAAGGCATAAGTCCATCTATAGATCCACAAACCATACAAGTTAGTGCTACAGGAAATGTTGTTATTCTAGACAGTAAATACAGTTTATACTATCCGAAATCAATAAAAAAGGATGTAAGCACAGAAGCTAGTAAGATCAAACGTTCAATAGCGCTACTAAATGACTCTATTGAATCTATTGGATTTGACATTCGTGATTTAAAAGAGCAAACAGCTGTTTACAATCAAGCCCAACGTATGCTCCGAGATAATGGTGTTATGAAAAACCAGGGAAAAGTAAGCGATTCTCTAGAACTTCTTCAAGAAGCAATTGCACTTTACACAACAAAAATGAGTGCCTTAAATAAAAAATTGATTGTGATCAGTAAGTCTACGAAAGCTGCGGAAAAAAAACAGTTAAAAATGAATGATCGACTCAAGCATTTAAAAAATAGATTAAATACACTTGGACAACCTGAATCAAACTCAAACCCAATACCCAGAGTTACAGTTTCACTAATTGCTGAGGGAAATACAAATGGTAAAATCAACTTTTCATACCTTTCAGCAAATGCTGGCTGGACGCCTTTATATGATATCAGAAGTGAATCATCAGAAGGAAAGATATTTATGAATTACAAAGCTCAAGTTTTCCAAAATACCGGTTTAGAATGGAAGCAAGTTAAGCTTAGGATTTCTACCAACAATCCATATGCTAATAAAACAAAACCAGAAATTAACCCGTGGTATATTAGCTATGTAAATTATAGAAATCAATTGTCTGTCTCAAACAATTCAAACCATTATAAAATGGCTGCTACACCGACAAATGCAATTACAAATAGAGGTTATGCACTAGAAACAATAGAAGAAGATGAGGTTGCCTTGGACGCAAATGAATTTACAAAAGTGGTACATCAACTTATTGCAGCTGAATTTAAAATTGACCTACCCTATTCAATTGCTTCAAATGGACAACAACATATGGTTTTGGTTCAAAAATCTGAATTAGAAACTAACTTTAAATATTATGCTGTTCCAAAACTTGACCAATCAGTATATTTAGTGGCCGAAATGCTTAAAGTGGACGAACTACAATTAATCCCATCAAAAGCAAATATCTTTTTTGATGGCTCTTATATTGGTGAGACATACATTGATCCTACAAAAATGAATGATACTTTATATTTATCTCTCGGGAAAGACCCAAACATATCAATAACGAGAAAACTTTTATCTTCAAAATGTAAAGAAAGAACTATTGGTGATAAAATAGAGAAATCAAAAGCATACACTATTGAAGTGAAAAATATGAAATCAAGTCAAATTGAAATTGTAATTCAGGATCAGGTTCCTATTACAACAGATGACGATATTATCATCGATAAAATAAATGTAGGTAAAGGAAAACTTACGGACCGTACAGGTCTTATAGAATGGAAAATAAAACTGAATCCAAAAGACAAAAAGACATTCGATTTTGACTACCGAATTAAGTTTGATAAAACCAAACAAATAAACATCTAAGCAAAAGCCCGAAAGGGCTTTTTTTCTTTTTAGTTTCGTTGTGGTTGAAATGAAAAGCTTTCCTAACTTTGCACACTAATTGAACATAATGTTTTAGGTTAATGTTAGTATTAAGACTACCATATTAGTTTGGTTTTAAAATAGTTAAACCGACAAAGCCTAAGAAATAATCTGAATTAAATGAGTAAAAAGCACGATTTCAAACCAGAAAGTTTAATGATGTCTCATGGCTACAAGCCAGAACTTTCAGAGGGGTCTATTAAATCACCTATTTTTCAAACCTCAACTTTTGTTTTTAAGAATGCGCAAGAGGGTAAAGCCTTTTTTGAGGTCGCCTATGGTTTAAGAGAAAAAGAGGCTTCTGAAGAGGTCGGACTTATATACAGCCGAATCAACAATCCTGATCTTGAAATTCTTGAAACAAGATTAAAACTTTGGGATGAAGCAGATGACTGCGCAGTATTTGAAAGTGGTATGGCCGCAATATCTACGGTTTTATTAGAATTCCTTGCGCCAGGTGATGTATTGCTATACAGCTCCCCTCTTTATGGAGGGACAGATCATTTTATCAAAGAATTTCTTAAGAAAATTGGTATTCATACGATCTCATTTACACCGAATGACACACAAGAAGATATAGTCAAGAGATTAAAGAATTCAGGATTGGCTAATAAATTAGCCATGATATATATTGAGACGCCTGCAAATCCTACAAATGCACTTATTGATATTGAAATGTGTAATGAAATAGCATCGCGCTATTCTTCAAACGACAAAAAGGTATATTTAACTGTTGACAACACCTATATGGGTCCATTATGGCAACACCCATTAAAACATGGAGCTGATCTTGTATTATATTCAGCCACAAAATACATCGGTGGGCATAGTGACCTGATCGCAGGTGCTTGCTGTGGAAATCAAGACGTAATTAATCGCGTCAAAATTCTGAGAACATTTTTAGGTAACATGGCTGCTCCGCATACAGGATGGCTATTGATGAGAAGCCTTGAAACTCTAAAGATTAGAATGGAACAACAAGCCACTAATGCCGAGCACGTGGCAAATTTTTTAAATGGACATGAAAAGGTGGAAAAAGTATATTATCTAGGTCTGATTCCTGAGGGAACAGCAGAGCATAAAATATACAAGAGACAATATAATTCTCCGGGAGCTATGCTTTCATTTGATATTAAAGGCGGCGAAAAAGAAGCATTTAAATTTATAGACAATTTAAAACTCATCAAACTTGCTGTGAGCCTTGGCGGAACAGAGTCCTTAGTGGAACATCCAGCAACGATGACACACGCAGGTGTCGCTCCTGATTTTAGGGAAGAATTGAGTATTACTGAAAAGCTTGTCAGGCTTTCAATTGGGGTCGAAAACAATGTGGACCTTATTTGGGATATTAAACAGGCATTAGCAAAAGTTTAAAACAATGAAAATCTACACAAAAAAAGGTGATAAAGGCGAAACTGGACTCATAGGAGGTGTGCGTGTTTCAAAAAATGATTTACGCATAAACGCCTACGGTACAGTTGATGAATTAAATGCGCACATTGGAATGCTTAGAGATAGCATCAGTAACAATGAATTCGAGATGCAACTTTTAGACATACAGGACAGGTTATTTACCGCTGGATCGCTTCTTGCCGTTGGTGAAAAAGGCACTTCAATGAAGCTTCCAGAGCTCATGGAATCTGATATTAAAATGCTTGAAACATGGATTGATAAAATGGATCAATCACTTCCCGAAATGAAAACGTTTGTACTACCTGGAGGACACCTAACGGTTTCTAAATGTCACATTGCAAGAACTGTATGCAGACGCGCAGAAAGAATTATTGTAGAACTTTCCAATCGAGTGAATATAGATTCTGTTATTCTTTCATACTTTAACCGACTGAGTGATTATCTTTTTACCCTAAGTCGAAAACTTTCAGCTGATTTAAATGCTAAAGAGACGCCGTGGGTTCCTAAATCTTAAGGATATTTTTGACAAAAATCATTTTTTTCTTGGATAGTTTGAAATAAAGTTTACTTTTGCCGAATAACAAAATGTAACGTCAATGTATTGGACATTAGAATTAGCTTCCTACTTAGAAGATGCCCCATGGCCGGCATCGAAAGACGAGCTTATCGACTTTGCGATTAGAACTGGTGCCCCAATGGAGGTTGCCGAAAACCTTCAAGATCTTGAGGACGAAGGAGAAATCTATGAAAGCATCGAAGAGATTTGGCCTGACTACCCTTCAAGAGAAGACTTCTTATTTAACGAAGACGAATATTAAGGATTTCTTACCTTAGGGTCTTTAATGAATTTCCTAGGACACCTCTATTTTTCAAATAATGACTTAGAACTGATGGTTGCCAATCTGTTTGGTGATTTCTGTAAAGGTAATAGCTTTGTCAATTATTCTGAACCCATAAAGAAAGGAGTACTACTGCATCGAAATATTGACCATTATATTGACAATCATTCTGCAGTCAAGAACGTTCGTTCTAAACTTTACGCCTCATTACCAAAGGTTTCTGGAATTGCCATAGATCTATACTTTGACCACCTTTTGGCAATACAATGGGAGTACTATCATGTGAAACCATATCAAGAATACCTTGATGAATTCTACAACTACCAAAGCAACTACATTGCAAACTACCCAGATGACTTTCAAATATTTTTAAAACAAATTATTGAATACAAGTGGCTAAATTATTACCCCACGGCATATGGGTTATTAAAAGCGTGTCAAGGAGTTTCGAAAAGAATTTCATTTCCTAACGAATTAGAAAATGCGCCTGATCATTTAAAGACATATAAAGAAGAACTTAACATTGCATTTCAAATATACATGGCTGATGCTATAGCATATTTTAGAATTAGTGGGACTCCTTGAAAAAAGCTCAATTGTAGCACCCTTTTTTTTAAAAAAATTGCCTTTATAACATTAAGACGTTGTTAACTTTTGACAAAGTATTTCAAAATTGAAATAGTAAGTGTAAATTTGACACTAAACAAAACAGCATTTATGGCTAAAAAAATTAAACATAAAGAGCAATTTCTAAACTTCAATTTAGTAGTTTTCGGAGGAACAGGAGATCTTGCGCTTAGAAAAATATACCCTGCATTGTATCAACGCTATATTGACGGTCAATTAAATTGCAAATACAATATTATAGCTATTACGAGGAAAACAGATCAAGAGAAACATTTTAGGTCACAAGTTCAATTGTTCTTAGAAAAAAGCCTTGAGGGAACAAAAGGTTTTGATACCGCAATCAATGAGTTTATGTCCAACATTCAATTGGTTATCGCTAAAGAGCCTTCAGTTCAAGGATATAAAGGACTTAAGGGGTTTTTAGAGAGTTTTAAGGGATATCAAAACATTTATTACTTCTCAACTCCATCCGGTGCCTTTGGACCAATATCGAAAGCATTAAAAGATTCGAAATTAGCTGATAAAAATAGTAAAGTTGTTCTTGAAAAACCTTTAGGACATAGTCTTGAATCATCTATTGCCATAAATAATGAAATCACAAAAACTTTTGATGAGTCGCAGATTTACAGAATTGATCACTATTTAGGAAAAGAAACTGTACAAAATCTCATGGTATTGCGTTTTGCAAACAATCTATTTGAAAGAGCTTGGGATGCTGAAAATATAGATAGTATTCAAATCACAGTTGCAGAAAGCTTGGGCGTAGAAAAAAGAGCCGGCTACTATGACAAAAGTGGTGCATTACTTGATATGGTTCAAAACCATTTACTTCAGCTATTATGCCTGGTCGCTATGGAACCACCTTTTGCCTTAAACGCTAATGAAGTGAGAAACGAAAAGCTTAAAATACTGAGATCTTTGCGTCCTTTCACAAAAGAATCTATTCGAACCGAAAGCATAAAGGGTCAATATACTAGAGGAAATATTGAAGGAAGAAAAGTCAACTCTTATTTGGAGGATATTGAAAAATATGAATCTAAGACTGAAACTTTTGTCGCCTTAAAAACTTTTGTTGACAATTGGAGATGGAAAAATGTTCCCTTTTACTTAAGGACAGGAAAAAGAATGAAGAAAAGGTATTCTGAAATTGTAATCAATTTCAAGCAGGTTAAGCACAATATCTTTCCATCAAAAGAAGAAATCAATAATAATAAGTTAATCATTCGTCTTCAACCTGAGGAAAGAATTGAGCTTATTCAAATGACTAAAATACCTGGGCCAGGTGGTTACAGATATAAACCAACTGCTCTAAAGCTAGATTATATTGATACGTTTGAAGAAAGATTCCCAGAAGCTTATGAACGACTGATCATTGACGTTATCCGAGGGAATCAAACTTTATTTATGAGTCAAGACGAACTCGTTGCAGCTTGGACGTGGATTGAAACAATCACCAATAGCTGGAAAAATACGAATAGTAAAAATGTCTTATACGCAGCAGGAACATGGGGCCCTGGAGATGAAATTTTATCTAGTGGTGAATCTTGGATAACAAAGAAATGGAAAAACAAATGATCGTATTTCAAAACATGGAGGCTCTTGAAAATGAAATGTGTAAGAGTATGGTTCGTATACTAACTGATGCAATTCAGCAAAAAGGAATTGCAACGCTTTTATTATCAGGTGGTGGAACTCCTAAAGGCTTATATAAGCGTCTTTCATTGCAAGATTTAAATTGGGATAAAATAAACATAGGTTTGGTTGATGAACGATTTGTTGAAGGGAGCTCAAAATATTCTAATGCTAAAATGATTGAAGATATTCTTATTCAAAATAAAGCACAAAACGCAAACCTTGTGAAAATGGTTTTTAATAGTACTCATTATGAAGATAACCTCAAGCTTGTCAAGGAACAATATGAAGGATTTAAAGACGCGGATATCGTTATTTTAGGTATGGGTGGGGATGGTCATACGGCTTCAATATTCCCAAAAGATAATGAATCAGAGAAGTGTTTAAACGATTCTGAACCTTCGGTTCGAAATACAAATGCGCCGAGTCATCCAGAAAAGCGTATTTCCTTAAACAAAGCATTTATTGAAGGTGCTAAAAATGTGATGTTGATGTTCTCAGGAGGTTTGAAAAAATCTGTTTTTGAACAAAGCGAAAGCAAAATGTTACCTATTCAGTACTTCAAAAAGAACTTAACAGCAATTTATTTTGCTGAAAATTAATAAAACATGCACGAAACAATTATTAAAATAACGAATCGAATTATTGATAGAAGTCATGAAACACGGACTAAATACCTTGAGGAAGTCAATCAGATGTTTGAAGAGGGTGTTTACAGATCGACGTTAAGCTGCGGTAACCTTGCACATTCTTTTGCAGGGTGTGGTCCTTCAGATAAAAATGAGCTTTCTGGCAATACAACTAAAAACTTAGGTCTTGTTACGGCATATAATGATATGCTGTCTGCACATCGTGTTTATGAGAACTACCCTGAAGAGCTCAGAGTTTACGCAAGAAAATATAATTCTGTACTTCAAGTTGCTGGTGGTGTGCCTGCAATGTGTGATGGTGTAACTCAGGGAAAAGACGGGATGGAATTGTCCTTGTTTTCAAGAGATGTCATTGCGCTTAGCACA
This sequence comes from uncultured Flavobacteriales bacterium, assembly GCA_943789205.1. Taxonomy (GTDB): domain Bacteria; phylum Bacteroidota; class Bacteroidia; order Flavobacteriales_D; family Crocinitomicaceae; genus UBA952. The sequence goes on along the minus strand of CALSTG010000002.1, from coordinate 59,078 downwards.
TCTATAGGACTTTCTCATAATGTGTTTGACGCAATTCTCAGCCTTGGTATTTGTGACAAAATCGTTCCTGGCTTGATGATGGGGTGCTTAAATTATGGTCATCTTCCAGTGGTATTTGTTCCAGGAGGTCCTATGCCTACCGGAATCAGTAATGAGGAAAAAGCAAGGATCAGACAAGATTTTGCGGAAGGTAAAATAGATCGAGAAGCTTTGCTCAAGGGAGAATCAGATTCTTATCACTCACCTGGGACATGTACATTTTATGGGACAGCAAATAGCAACCAAATGCTTATGGAAATCATGGGCATGCAGTTACCAGGATCTAGTTTTGTAAATCCAGATACTGAACATCGAAGATTACTCAATGAAAAGGCTGTTGAAATAGCGGCTCATAATGCAACCCTTGGATTGGAACGTTCCATTTCGAGAATTATCGATGAAAAGTCAATTGTCAATGCCATAATTGGACTTCTTGCTACTGGTGGATCTACCAATCATACCATTCACCTCATTGCGATTGCAAAAGCTGCTGGAATTATAATCAATTGGGAGGATATGTCAGACCTTTCTGATATCATCCCGCTAATTACAAGAATGTATCCGAATGGAGCCGCTGATGTCAATCATTTTCATGCTGCAGGAGGCATGAGTTTTGTGATTAAAACTTTATTAAATGCAGGCTTATTACATGAAGACGTGACAACTATACTTGGAAAAGGTCTTTCAAAATTCAGTAAAGAATCTAAAATAAGTAATGGCGCCATCGTATTTGAAAACGGTACGGATGTTTCTTTAAACTTATCCGTCGTTAGACCAGCAGACGAGCCATTTTCCCAGGACGGAGGTATAAAAATTTTAAAAGGTAATATTGGACGATCCGTAATTAAAACAGCTGCCGTTCAAAAAGAAAATCGAGTTGTTGAAGCTCCAGCCATAGTTTTTATGGAACAGCAAGATTTGATAACTGCCTTTAAAAATGATGAATTAAACAAGGATTTCATAGCTGTTGTGCCCTTTCAAGGGCCCAAACAAAATGGCATGCCCGAGCTACACAACTTAACCCCATCGCTTACCATTCTTCAAAAAAGAGGTTTCAAGGTTGGACTTGTCACAGATGGTCGTATGTCCGGCGCATCTGGAAAAGTACCAGCTGCAATCCACCTTACCCCGGAAGCTCTAGATGGTGGTATTATATCAAAAATTGAAACAGGAGATATTTTAAAATTAGATGCAGATAGAGGAACGCTTAACATTCAAAACCTCGATTTAATCAAACAGCGTAAATCAAAAGAAATTCAAAGAAAAAACACAACAACTTTAGGTAGAGGGCTCTTTAATAATGCTCGTAAAGCTGTATCCTCTAGTGAGGAAGGTGCTAGCTTTATATTAGACTAAATTAAAGCACTCCCTATATATAGAATATAGTATGGTGATCAAAAGTAATCCTTCAATTCTTCCAAGCTTGTTTTCTGACATAAGAAACACACCTGTTAATGAAAGTAACACCCAAGGCATTATTGGTAAATCAATAGCTATCAAAAAAGAATCCGCCTGCTAAAGGATTTACGGCACTCGTTATTGGCCTAAAACAGCGAAAATATTAAACACATTACTTCCGATTAAATTACCTACTGAAATACTGTGACTGACCTTTCAATATTGCGAATAACGAGGTTACAAGCTCAGGTAATGAAGTACCTAAGGCTACAACAGAAACACCTATTATAAATTCAGAAATACCAAATGATTTGGCTATTGTAATGGCATTATGCTACAAGAAGCTCCGAACCGTAATAGAGACCAGATAGCCCCTAAAATAAAATAAACGGGAATTAAATTCGTTTTTAAAGTTTTTTCAGGAGTTCTTCATCTCTAACTAATGACCTATCGTTTTTAGAAAGTATTTTCATGTACCTTATTGATAAAAACAGAAAAACCAATAGATCCAAATAAAAGAAAAAGACCCTCAAATTGATCTAAGATTCCCATCGATGACGAAACACCCAAAAAAGAGCCGCCGAAAGAGAAACATTATTAGAATAGGACCAAGAAATATTTCCGCCAATTTATGGAATCAAAGGTTTAACGGAAGAATCAACACAGAACCAAGAACTAAGTCCTAAGTTAGCAATATTAGACCCTACTAACATTCCCTACAGCAACTGACCAGAATTTCCAGTTAACAGTCGCTTGAATACTTACAATTAATTCTGGAGCGGAAGTTCCAAAAGAAACAACAGTAGTACCTATTAAGAAGAGGAGAAAGCTTAAACTTGTTATTCGCTAAACTAAGGCAGCACTTTGGACAAGTAAATCACCACCAATTACTAGAATAACAATACGCGAAAAAGAAGTAGACAAGTAGGTACCATCGCAGACTTTGTTAAGAGATTTATGACAAACTCAGTACTATTTAGCTTGTAACAATTCTTCTCCGCTTTGATTAACAGCAGACTTATCCAATCGAATCTTTGTTTTTTCACTTTCTATAAGAACCGTAGTATCTGTGAGCTCAAGCACCTTACCATGAATACCTCCGATACTTACAACATGGTCTCCCTTTGCTAGTCCATCTCTAAATTTTTTCAATTCTTTTTGCTTCTTCATCTGCGGACGAATCATAAAAAAGTAGAACACAAAAAACATGAGTCCTATAAAAAGAATATTCATTAAACTACCATCTCCCATAACTAAAAATTTAATTGTTATTTTATTTTTGCTTTAATTTTAAGTGTTACCCTATTTGGTTCTGTATTCGCCAAAACAGTAACATATTTTGAAATTTCAGAATTGCTTCGAAATTTTTCGGTATCCACTTTCGCAGTAATAACCCCTTTTTTTCCAGGCATGATAGGTGCTTCTGGCTTATCCGCTACTGTACATGAACAAGAACCTTTTATCTCACCAAAAACTAGAGGATAATCACCCGTATTCTCAATATTGAAGACTGCTTCTATCACCTCTCCTTTCACTCGAGTTCCTGCATCGTATATTTTATCGATAGTCATCGTTGTCTTCTGACCAACTTCCAGTTCATTATTCGCTTCACAACCTAAAAAGGATAATGAAAGAAAAAGAATTATATATCTCATTATATTCATGTTTATTGCTTTAGTCCTCTACCCGTTTTTAATACTTTTTTTTCTTGCATCAATTTTTTCAAAGACTTGTCAAGTATACCATTGATAAATACATTACTCTTTGGTGTACTGTAATATTTTGAGATCTCAAGATATTCGTTGATCGTAACCTTTGTAGGAATACTTTCAAAAGACTGAAGCTCCGCAAATGCCATTTTCAATAAAAGGACATCCATCTTTGCAATACGATCGAGCTCCCAATTGTCTGCCATTTCATCGATTAAATGCTCACTTTCCTGATCTAAAGCAACCGTTTGTTTTAATAAAGTTGTTATGAAATCCTTCTCATCATCATTTTCTTTGTAAAGTGGAAGGAAATCAAAATCATCCTCTTCAGTACTCATTTTAATGGTTTTGATAACCATGGAGCATGCAAGATCAATATCATCCATCCATCGTATTTCTTCTTCTTCAAAAAAATTATAAATGAGCGGTGAGTTGGCGATTTCTGATCTAAACAATTGAACTAAGAAATTTTTAGCATTCGAGAAATCATTTTCAAGTGCTTCCATATGTTCAAAATAAACCTCACTTTTTTCTATCTCAATAAAAAGTTTTCTAAATATTTCTTGTTTTTCATCTGAATTCCAGTTTACATTTCGCCTTTGACATAAGTCTTGAAATGTGTGAGAACCAATCATTCGCTCGATAATTTTATTGTCTACAAGCTTTCTATTTGGATTTAAATCTTCAAAAGAAGGTCTCAATTTGTTGGCTCGATCATCCATTTTTGATAAAGAAGCATTTCTTACCTCTTGAAAGGTAAGTAGCAAGTACAAATATAAATCATACATTAAATCTACAGATTGCAGTAATTGTGTTTTTGCAGTCCTTAGATCCATAGATTCTTTTTGGTTGTAAAATGTATACAACATCTGAAGGACTTTTATTCTTAAATGTCTTCTATTCAGCATTTACTTAATATTCTTTCGTCCTTTATTTATTTTCTCTTCAGCTATTTTCATTGCAATTACATGAGAGGGAATTTGTTCTTGTTCAGATCGTGAAACAATGTCATAAATGGTGTGGTAAATATCTTCAGCTTTACCCATCGCCCACTGACTTGTTAAATCTTTAACCTCAGAAAAACAATTAATGACCCCTCCTGCATTTATAGCAAAGTCCGGTGCATATAAAATCCCTTTATCGAGAAGTTCTTGGCCATGTTTATCTTCTATACCCAATTGATTGTTTGCAGCCCCTGCAACGATACCACATTTCAATTGGTTTAGAGTTTCATCATTAATTGTTCCACCTAAAGCACATGGAGCATAAATATCCATATCTAACTGGTAAACTTGGTCAAGAGCAACTCCTTTAGCTCCATATTTTTGAGCAACACGACGAACCGCATCGTCACTGATATCAGCGATAAACACTTGCGCACCCTCTTTCCTTAAATAATCGACTAAATATTCTCCAACGTGACCAACACCTTGCACTAAAATTTTTTTATCTTCTAAATTATCTGTTCCGAATCTCAGCTTTGCACAAGCTTTAATACCCATATATGTTCCAAATGCGGTTACTGGAGAAGGATCTCCACTTTTACCCGGCAAACCCACCACATGATTGGTTTCTTTACTTACCCATACCATATCTGCAGGAGAGATTCCGACATCTTCAGCCGTAATATAATTCCCGGCTAATGAATTTACAAATCTTCCAAATCGACGAAACAAGGCCTCTGACTTCATGGTTTTAGAATCACCAATAATTACTGCCTTGCCCCCTCCTAATGCTAAATCAGATATTGCATTTTTATAAGTCATTCCACGAGACAAACGCAGCACATCATTTAAAGCATCTAATTCATTATTATAAGACCACATTCTTGTACCTCCTAATGCAGGGCCAAGTGTGGTATCATGAATGGCAATAATTGCCTTAAGACCGGTAACATTATCACTACAAAACAAAATTTGATCATGATCCATGGAGGACATCTGAGAAATCACAGGGTTCTTAGTAATCTCAAATTCAGAGTTCATACTTTTTGAGGACATAATTTGTCTAGTTCGTTAACTTCTGCACCCGTTTACTTTTATCATTTAAAACAAGTGATGACAAAAATAGCGAATTCCTAAGGAACATTCTTGAAGACAAACACAAATATTTAAGCTTGATTTTATTGTAAACTTTTTCCAATTAAAAAAGGGGGCAATGCCCCCTTTATATTTTAATTAAATTATAAATTATTTCTGCGTCAAGACAACTCTTTGGGTAATCATTTTACCTGCATCAATTTTAATAAAATACACGCCTGATTCTACACTTGAAACATCCATTGGTATCTCCAATTTAGTACTGTTGGCATGGTATTGTTCTGTATCAATCATTTTCCCACTCAAGTCCAATAAAGTTACGGATACTTCAGAGTGACTCAAATCACTCAAGGATATTTTAAATATTCCAGAGGAAGGGTTTGGATAAATTTCAACGCTAAAATCAGATTGTAATTCAGTTAATCCAGAAGAACTTGCCTCAACATATTCACATTCAGATTCATTTACACAACCATTGATCGTAATTAAAACAGCATAATCACCAGATTCAGTCGCCGTAAAAGATTGAAAAGTAGCACCTTCAATCTCTAAACCTGTTAAGCAATTAATCCATTGATAAGATGATGCGAAAGCATCTGCCGTAATTGTGGCTCCCGATACAAATACTACATTGCTAGGTAATGGATTAATAATTAAATCTAAAGTTACGATACTATCACATCCATTTACAGATACTAGTGTCTGCGTAGCAGTGTTATTGTTCTCTGTATAAGTTATGCCATCTGTCCAAGTAAATGATCCACATTCTTCATATGAATCAATTGTTTGCAGAACGGTTGTAATTGTTAAGTCTAAAGTAACTAAACTGTCGCAACCATTAATGGACGTTAACATGAAAGTTGCCGAAGTATTCTCCGTATACGTATTGCCATCTATCCATGTAAAGCTCCCACAAGCCTCTTGAACATCTGTCGTTTCAATAAGACTTACGATTGATAAATCTAGTGTTACGATACTGTCACAACCCACACTGTTAGTTAGGGTAAATGTGGCAGTGTTATTCGAAGCAGTATAAACTAAACCATCAATCCACTCATAAGGACCACACGCTACTTGCGTATCTATGGAATTACTTGGTGCGTTGATCGTTAGGTTTAAGCTTACAATACTGTCACAACCATTAACATCAATAAGTGTATATGTAGCAGAGTTGTTGCTCTCCGCATAGGTTTCGCCGTCGATCCATGTAAATGGACCACAAGATGACTGAACGTCCGTTGCAAATGATGGACCCGTAATTGTAAGATCTAAAGTAACAAGACTATCACATCCTGAAACATCAGTAAGCAATTCCGTATAAGCACCTGAAGCGACATACGTCTCGCCATTAGTTGCCCATGTGTATGTGTCGCAGGCCGTCACATTATCTGTGGTTACATTACATGCAAAATTCGGCCGAACGATAAATGGTCCAGGAAAATTAAAACTTTCCATTGCCTGAAAAGCACCACCATTAATACTTCCAAAACACGTGTTTGGCGTCTCAATACCTAAGGATTGACCCAAGGCCATATTGTCTACGGTACTGTATTCATTGACACCAACATAATAAAAACCTGATGACAATTCTAGTGCCGTGCCTTGAGCAGAGACAATTGGCAATGTCAAAAATGCACCGCCTGCGGCAGTATCAGCTTCAGTAATTATATAATCAGATGATTGAGCAATTAATGTATTCGGAAGACCAGTCGCCATATCATATACAGATACACTAACTGTATCACCGAGACCGTCTGAACCAGGAATCATGAAAAAAGAAACTGAAGATAAAGTTGTCGCGGAAATAATTTCATAGCTATTACCTAACGTTGCTGTTGAACCTGCACCAACACCCAATGAAACATCAACAGACCCGTTATCTCTTGCGTACGTATTTGTAACTAAAATGGTATATGTAACAGTATCATTAAATAGATTCGCATCTAATTCACCAATATTTGATATAAGCTCTACAGTATACAAACCGTCGGACGTAGGTGTATATCCAGGGACCGTTGTATTCACCGTTGCACCCGCTGCAAGCGACGGGGTAACATTACTCGATTGAGAGTAAACTAGATTAAAATCAGTATCATAAACGTTGGAGAGCATTGAAACATTTGAAACGGCCTGCGCCCCTGTATTTGTAACTATACCCGTTCCTCCAATAGATCCCTGAAGCTGCTCTAATGGAACAATTGTGTACTCTCTCAAAGAATTGTCAGTCATAGATACATCAAAGGGTGGCGCTTCATCGACCACTACATTATCTACGGCTAAACCAGTCCCCCAATTGTCGACTCCCGCACAATCACCTCCATCGCTCCATCTAAAACCGATAAGAACCGCTGACTCATTATCATAAGAAGACAAACTTAATGCATAAGACTCCCAAGAGGCTGCCGGGGAAAGCGTTCCAATAACCGCCCAGTTTGTACCTCCATCAATTGAAACTTCAACTGTCGCATCGCCTGAACCGTAAAGACCATCATGATAGGCTATAAATGAAAGTTGAACATTACTCAATCCCGTGAAATCAATTGTTGGCGAAATTAAAAGTTCATCACATAATATTTCATTCTGAACATCATCATTAGTCATTGCGAAGGAGGCTGAACCATTTGCTGCAACAGGCCAGTAACCTGCTAAATTCGCTTCCGTTTCGTTTCCTGTGTAATAACCTGTATAACCGTTGGTAGCCTGAGTCGAAGATGTCCATCCATTGGGCAACGCGGGTGTCGTTACACTTTCAAAATCCTCTGAAAGGATTTGTCCAAAACAAATATTCGTGAACAAAACCACAAATCCTAATAGTATTTTTTTCATATTCTTTTATTTATTTAACAGTGTAAAGGTATAGAACTAATTCAAACTATAATCCTTTTTTTCTCTTTGATTTTGAGGAGTTTAGAATTGAATTCTTTTGATTTCCTTTACTGATTTTGATTTGTTGAGCACTATCAATAGGGGTTAGATCATGCAGAACAGAAGTATCAGATGACTCGATAGACTGATAATTACGCTCGGACGAAATATCACCTACCGAACAACTAGCAAAAGTTAGAATAAAAATACAAAACCTCAATGCTTTCATAAACTATTTTCAAATGACGCCTTGGCTTCAGCAATAACTTGTTTAGAATTCCCTATAAAAACAGCTTCTTCATTTATAATAAAGGGACGTTTAAGAAAGGTATACTCCGCTAGCATATATCGCTTAAAATCTTCTTCATTTAGCTTCATAGTATTCAAACCTAAAGATCTGTATTTCATAGCTTTCCTCGAAAATAAAGCCTCATAAGAACCAACCTTTTCTTTCAGGAAGTCAAGTGTTTCCTCATCAATATTCACTTCTTTTATGTTTTGAAGAGCGACTTCCTCACCTAGATTTAGTTCTTTCAAAATTCTTTGATTTGTTGAACAAGACTTTAAATAATAGATTTTTTTCATACGGTAGAGTTTTTTTTTACTAAAACTGGAGGTATTGAACTTTATTAAGGCTCAAATCGTTAGTTTTACTGAGCACTTTTGCACGGTCAAATTTAGCAAATCTAAATGAAGTCACTTAAACACCTAAATAAATATTTCCTCAAGTATAAGTGGCATTTTCTTTTAGGTATTTTATTTACGATAACCAGTAATTACTTTGGGGTTCGTATGCCCCTATTCGTAAAATCAACTGTTGATTCTTTAATGTCAAATGTTAAAATTGAATCTGTAAATGATGCGCTTTTGGTTTCACTTAAGATTGGAGGTATTTACATGTTGCTTTCGATAGCAAAAGGTTTTTTTTTATTTCTGATGCGTCAAACAATTATTGTGATGTCGCGGCACATAGAATATGATTTAAAAAATGAAATATACAATCAGTATCAAAACCTAGACCTTTCTTTTTATAAAAAAAACAACACAGGAGATTTAATGAATCGAATTTCTGAAGATGTAAGTCATGTTCGCATGTATCTTGGTCCTGGGGTGATGTACTCGATAAACCTAGTTGTTCTTTTTACATTAGTTGTCTATCAGATGATCGCTATATCACCAGTACTGACGGCTCTCGTATTGGTCCCCTTACCTATTATGTCTTACCTTATTTATAAGGTTTCTGCAAAAATGAACTTGTTAAGTAAGAAAGTACAAGAAGAACAATCGTTACTCTCGACAATTGCACAAGAAAGTTTCTCCGGAATGCGTGTTATTAAAGCATACAGCCAACAAAAATCAGTTGGTAACAAATTTGAAGATGCTGCAAATATGTATAAAAATAAGAGTATGCGTTTGGTTGTTGTTAACGCTCTATTTATCCCTACCATTTTATTTTTAATTGGTTTGAGTACACTTCTATCCATTTACATTGGAGGCAACATGTCTTTTAACAATGAGATTTCCTTAGGAGGAATTGTAGCTTTTATATTTTTTGTCAACAACCTAACATGGCCCTTTGCTAGCATTGGTTGGGTAACATCGTTAATTCAACGTGCTGCTGCTTCACAGCAAAGGATCAATGAGTTTTTATCCGTAAAAACAAATAGTAACGAAGACTTAGAAGATACCGAATTCCATTTCGAAAATGAGATTTCATTCAAAAATGTATCTTACACTTATAAAAACACAGGGATTCATGCAATTAAGAACCTTTCATTTGTAATTCCCAAAGGAGAAACGTTCGCGATTATTGGAAAAACGGGAAGCGGAAAATCAACCATACTATCCTTACTTTTACGTCAATTAAATCCTGATTCTGGCTCTATAAAGCTTGATACTTGTGATTTCGAAAAGATAGAAACAAATGGCTTTAAAAATGCCCTCGGCGTTGTTCCTCAAGAAGTCTTTTTATTTTCTGACTCCATTGGAAACAATATTAAATTCGGTTCCAATAGTCCAATTACAGAAAAGGTAAGATTAGACGAAGTATGCGAAACTGCAGATATATTGAATACGATTAATAAGCTTGAAGATGGCTACGATACCATCCTTGGAGAAAGAGGTGTCAATCTTAGTGGTGGGCAAAAACAAAGACTAAGTATCGCTCGTGCCCTACTCAGAAGCCCTGAAATATTAGTATTAGATGACTGTTTGTCCGCAGTAGATACAGAAACCGAAGACAAGATCCTTAAAGAACTAAAAAAAGAAAATGCTTCTCGAACTACCATAATTGTGAGCCATAGAATTTCAACCATCCGAAATGCAAAACACATTATTGTAATAGATGATGGAAGCGTTATCGAACAAGGTAGTCATGCGATTTTACTAAAAAACAAAGGTTTCTATCATGACCTCTATAAAAAGCAACAGACTGACCTCAAAAATAATGAAGACACTAAAAAACCTATTTAGTTTTGAAGAAAATAGGACTGCTTTCGGACACTCATGGTTATCTGGATCCTAAAATCAAAAAGTATTTTTCAGATGTTGATGAAATTTGGCATGCCGGTGATATCGGAAGTATAGAAGTTTTAGATGAATTATATGCTTTTAAGCCGACAAGGGCAGTTTGGGGTAACATTGATAACCCAAAAATAAGACAAGAATGTGATGAGTTTTTAAGATTTAACATAGAAGAAGTCACTGTTCTTATGACACACATAGGAGGTAAACCTGAGCGCTATTCAAAACCCGCCTTGAGTGAATTGAAAGAAAATGGTTCGCCAAACTTATTCATTTGCGGACACTCTCACATTACACTTGTTAAAATGGATCAAAATTTCAATATGCTTTGGATGAATCCCGGTGCATGCGGCTACAAGGGATTTCATAAGGTAAAAACGATTCTTAGATTTTGTATTACAAAAGATCGTATTCACAATCTTGAGCTCATAGAATTGGGCAAGAGAGTTTGATTTGACATTGTATTATGAAAAGAATTTAAAAAGACAGCGAACGTCGTTGTGCTCAATGCATCTGGTAAAGAACTGAAATAGCATGCATGGATTAAAGAAAATATGGTTTTCGAAAAGGCACGTTAAAACAGTATATCGTATTGAGTTACTTAGCCAAAAGAAATCCTAAACATGATTATCCAAATATGACTTTAATGGATATAAATTATATTTACATTTATTGAGGAAACGGGCAATGAAAAAATATCGTTTATGACATCAGGGATTTTAAGTATACTCGACGATATAGCGGTCCTAATGGACGACGTCGTTATACTGAGTAAAGCGGCAACTAAAAAAACAGTAGGTATCTTGGCAGATGATTTAGCTATTAATGCTGATAAGGCATCTGGATTCGTGCCGAATAGAGAACTTCCTGTACTTTGGAAATTAACAAAAGGTTCCTTCTTAAACAAATTGATTATTCTTCCAGGTATTTTTTTACTAAGCGCCTATTTGCCCATCGTAATCATTCCTATTTTGATTTGTGGAGGTGTTTATTTGTCCTTTGAAGGCGCATTAAATAGTTATAAGATGCTCTTTAAAAGCAAAAAAAAGGCAAATGAACTAAATAAAAGTTCAAAAATTGACCCTTCTATTTTAGAGGCAAAAAAAGTCAAATCAGCTATCCTAATAGATTTCATTTTGTCTATTGAAATTATTATTATCACGCTTGGTACAGTTTTGGAAGAGCCAATTTCTATACAGATCTCTGTAGTTTCTATTATTGCTTTACTATCGACAATTGGAGTTTATAGCTTCGTTGCTCTTTTGGTCAGAATGGACGATGCTGGATACCGACTTATTTCAGCAAGCGAAAATGTAATTATGAAAAATTTTGGGATGTTTCTAATCCGCTCCCTACCTAAAATTATAAGACTTCTCAAAGTTGTCGGTACGCTTGCCATGATACTAGTTGGTGGTGGTATTTTTGTGCACAACATTGATGAGATCCATCAGCTCGTTCACTCATGGCCAAAATACCTTTCTGACTTTATAGTCGGCTTGTCTTTTGGAACCGTATTTCTTGGCTTATATCTAACATTTAAAAAGCTCTCATTTAAATAAGTCGACCCTTAAATGAATGCTATCGTGATAGATTGTTAAACTCTAGTAAGCTATAAGCAGCAATCTCCAAATCAATTTATAAATTGAAATAATGTTTCAAACATTCATACTATTTAATCAAAAGTATTCACAAAAAAAAGGGTCTCAAAATTGAGACCCTTCGTTTGGCGGAGAATGAGGGATTCGAACCCCCGGTACCTCTCGGTACAATAGTTTTCAAGACTACCGCAATCGACCACTCTGCCAATTCTCCGTGGCAAAAGTAGTAATACTTTCAATATTGACAAATATTTTATGATACCATTCTCAAACTTTTTAATTTAAGATAAGGAAAGTCCAAAACCTTAGACATCGCCAAGATTTTGAGATAATGAAAACAGTAAACCACTATATTTGTTAAATACATATGAAGAAACTTAAACAAGTACCTCTTGAACTCATAAATTCAATGAACAAGAATACCCTAATGGATCAATTAGGTATTGAATGCATAGAACTTGGTGAAGATTATGTGATCTCAAGGATGCCGGTTGATAAAAGGACACATCAGCCTATGGGTCTTCTTCATGGAGGTGCCAGCGCAGCCCTTATTGAGAGTATAGGTTCTATGGGTTCTACATTACTTTTAGATATAACTAAACAACATCCGGTTGGAATTGAAATCAACGCAAATCATATAGGTGGTATTAGATCCGGTCACGTCATAGCAAAAGGAAAGATTGTGCATGCAGGAAAAAAAACTCACTTATGGCAGGTAGATATTACCGAAGAAGGCACAAATAAATTGGTATGCTCTGGTCGACTAACCGTAATGATTATTGACGTATAAATGGGCCTTGATATTTTAGCTTATCGATACCCGGATAAAGAAGTGATTATTCAGTCCGGCGCTTTCAAATCCTTTGACAAGAACGATTTAAGCACAGATGGATTTATTATTGGAGATTTTTATGGTAAAAATCATTACGTCTTTAAGCCGTTCGATACTGAGAGTATTAAAGAATTTAAACTTCATTTTGCAAATCATGAACCGAATACGATCAGTAAAAAAGACTACCTAGAATATGGCGCTATGCTTTTAAGAGTTATGCCTTCGTTAGCAATAGATAAACTAGTTTACTCGCGTATCAAAGAGGTTCCTTTTGATAGTCATAAAACAACAAAATTATTTCAAACACTTTGTAAAACCTACCCTAAAGCATTTGTTTACATGGTTTCTTCAGAACTATTCGGAACCTGGATAGGTGCATCTCCAGAAACACTTTTAGAAGTCCATGAAAATCATGGTTTTACAATGTCGCTTGCTGGAACACGACTTAAAGGCTCTAATGAAAAATGGGGAATGAAGGAATATGAAGAGCAACAATTTGTTACGGACTTTATCGTAAACCAATTAAACAAAAATGGGATTTTGGAAATCGATTCAGAAGGACCTTACACGTCACCCGCAGGAAATATTGAACACCTTAGAACAGATTTATCATTCGATATTAATTCTAAAGAAACATTAAATCTTATTAGTGCCTTGCACCCAACCCCTGCGACATGCGGAGTCCCCCGAAAAGAAAGTCTTGATCTTATTGAGTCCATAGAGCAAAAAGATTGTGGGTATAATAGAGATTTATACAGTGGTTATATTGGTACTTCTTCAACAAAGAGAATTCAATTGTATGTTAATTTAAGATGCTGCCAAATTATAAAGGATAAAGCTTTTCTTTATGTTGGAGGTGGATACACAGCTGAATCGGATCCAGAAAAAGAATGGAATGAAACCGAACGCAAAAGCGAAACATTAACTAGAATTTTTGATTTATTGTAGATTTGCACAAAATGAATATCAGTAATAAAATTGTAGTTCAAAATATACTAAAGGCCTGTCTTAACAATCGTATTGAGCATGTGGTTTTTTCTCCTGGATCGAGAAATGCTCCTTTTGCCTTGACATTCGATGCGCATCCCGAAATTAAAACTCATGTTATTCATGATGAGCGAGCTGCTGGTTTTTTTGCATTGGGAGTCTCGCAAACGATACAAAAACCAGTTGTGCTTTGCTGCACATCGGGTTCGGCACTTCTAAATTATTTCCCTGCAATTTCAGAAGCCTTTTATCGAGAAATACCACTGATTGTCATCTCAGCTGACAGACCCAAAAGATTAATAAACAAAGGGCACGGTCAAACAATAATGCAAACTGAGGTTTATGGACAGCACGTTAAAAAATCTCTATCTATTGAGGACATGGAAAGTATTGACCGTCAGGATGAAATTTTCGAGATCTTTTCAACAGCAAGTTTAGTTCCTTTGGGACCTACTCATTTGAATGTGCATCTTGAAGAGCCCTTGTACGGTTCAGAATACGTAAATATAATTGGACAGGAAAAACAACAATTCGCCAATGCTGAAGACCAAAATCTAATAAGCACAGAAGTACTAGAATCATTTAATGATAAAAAGATTCTTGTGTTGTGCGGTCAGGGAAATATCAATCCAAGACTCAAATCTGCACTCGTTGGATTCAATAAAAACGCCAATGTTGTTGTATTAAATGAAAACACTTCTGGAGTGAATGATTCCTCATTCATAAATTGCATTGACAGAATGTTGAATAGTGTCGATTCGAATATTGAGAAACGATTTACACCAGAAATCATAATTACAATTGGCGGTGCAATTGTATCTAAAAGAATTAAAGCATTTTTTATCAAGAATAAACCAAAAAAACATTTTGCGATTAAGCAAAGTTATATTGGTACTGATTTATTTTTACGTCTCGATAGACACCTGAAAATTGACGCTTCGTTATTTTTTGAAACACTAAATAATAGAGCAACTCTGTTAAATTCTAAAAACTACAAGGGTATTTGGAATCAATTGGATATTCAAATTAAAGACCGTATCCCAAGCTTTTTTAAAGACAAAGGTACAAATGCAGATTTAGACATCTTTCATGCGCTCTATCAGGTATTGCCTGAAAACTGCTCCTTGCATCTTGGGAATAGCTCTGTAGTGCGCTATATGCAATTATTTGACCCAATACCGAATATCAAATATGAATGTAATAGAGGCACTAGCGGCATAGATGGTTCCACAAGCACAGCTGTAGGATGTGCCATTGCTGATCCAAAAAAGCAACATATATTTATTTGCGGAGATGTGTCATTCATCTATGACAGTAATGCTTTATGGATTCAACCATTCCCAAAAAATTTAAAAATGATTGTTATCGACAATAAAGGAGGAGGGATTTTCAAAATCATTGAGGGTGCAAAATCTTCAAAGCAACTCGAAAAATATTTTGAAGCTAAGCATCAAACTAGCGCGGAGCAGGTGGCAGATGGTTTCGGTTTTAAAGCATACAAAAGCTCTAAAAATACGTCGTACCAAGAACAAATTATTGATTTCTTTAACGATAAAGCGACCCAATTGCTGGTTTTAAAAACAGATGCAATGGCTAACCCAAAGCGGTTAGATGAGTTTTTTAAGCACCTTAAAAATGCTTGAATACTTTGACATATTTATGCTCTGGGAAGGCTGGATTTACTTGCTAATACTTTCAGTTTTAGAAATTGTTCTTGGCATAGACAACATCCTTTTTATTAGCATAGTAACAGATAATCTTGAGGCGACAGCACAAAAAAAAGCTCGGAACATCGGCTTAACTATAGCCCTTATTTTAAGACTTGGTTTATTGTCTGTTGTCTCCTTTCTAATGCAACTTACAGACCCCATATTTACTGTATTCAACACCCCATTTAGCGCTCAAAGTATTATCCTTCTGCTAGGTGGGCTTTTCTTAATATACAAGAGCGTTGCAGAAATGCATAAAAGCATCAGCCATGAACAAGAAAGTGAATCAAAAAAGAAAAAAGGTTTAATTAATATCATAGGTCAAATCATTATAATTGATTTGATTTTCAGTTTCGATTCCATTATTTCAGCTGTAGGAATGACAAATGGTGTCGGTTCCGAAACGAATTCAGACCCGATTGCAATTATTGTTTTGGCTATTATCATTTCCATGATTGTAATGATCTCATTCGCTAAACAGATAAGTGATTTTATATCGCATAATCCTACAATTAAAATGATCGCCTTAAGCTTTTTAGTTGCTGTCGGGATCCTGTTAATCTCTGAGGCATTTGGTCAACACTTTCCAAAAGGATATATTTATTTTGCACTGGCTTATGCCCTATTTGTAGAAATGCTGAATATTAGAATGCGTAAAAACAAGCCTAAACATGGATCAAAAGAAAGCTGAGCTTCTTCTACGACTCAATAATTATAGAGATTGCCACGAAGCATATGAGACCATTATTTTTGAAATAAAAAGCATGCTCTTAAATCAAGGAATCATCCCTAAAGTTATGAGAAAAAGGCAAGAAAGACTGTTGCTAATCCATGAAGCCTATCTTTTATTAGCTATTCAAAAAGAAACAGCAACCCATACTGAAGTACCTGAAGTAAATGGTGCAGACTGGGAATCTCTGTTTTTAGATTATGAAAAAAATAAAAGTAGATTGAAGCGTGAAATAGCCACAAGCAGTGACGCAAAATCCATAAGCTTAGCTATTGATAATCTTATTTTAAATCAACTCAATTGGAGTGCTTACTTTGATTTTGACTACAGTAAAGTGGAGCTTCCAACCTTAGGAAAAGAGATGGATAGCATGGCACTTCTTGAACTTCTTAAAGAACATAAAAACACATTACTGCAAGAACTTCCTAAATCCGTAAAATCGGAATTTGGACGAATCTTAAAGAATCTAGAGTCAGAGAAACAAGCTTAACGCCGACCCGGACTATTCATTTGAGAAGTACTCTTATTTTTAAACTCAATTTTCCCAAATTTGTAATTAAAGGTTAAGAAAACCCTTCTCGACATCCATTTGTAATAAGCCACTTGTTGAAAATTCTCACGTACAGCATCCATGAAAAAGGACTGTTGGTTAAATAAATCGGATACCCTAAGGCCAAGTGCCATATTACCATCTAAAAACTTTTTATCAAAGGCCAAATCAAATGTTCCTTTTCGCTGAACGGTTCCTTGAACCATTACTCTAGGCCCATTATAACCATAGCTTGCCTGAAAGCTTGCTGTTTTTTTCCAAAAGTCAATAACAGTATTAAACTTTGCCTTCAAATAAGCACCAGTTGTATTTGAAAGCCCCTGAAGATCTGTAAAATACTCGACTAAATTTCCGTTTAACGAAGCTGTTGTTCGCCAAAAGGGAAAGGGCTTAAACATTAAGACAAGTTCAGTACCAAAGGCATTAGTACTACTCAAATTTTGATAAGTTATCGCACTGGTGTTGTCCTCATAAAACTCTTTTACACGAGCTATGACGCCTTCACTTCTGCGATAGTAAACACTAGAGGAAATAGATAGCGTCTTTTTCTCAAAAGTATATGCAAGATCAAAAGAGTGAATATATTCAGGCTGTAAGTAAGGATTTCCTCTGCGCAAATTAAAAGGATCTGCGTAATTGGTAAAGGGATTTAATTGACCCGCTCTTGCTCTAGATATTCTTCTACTGTAACTCAAACCAAATTCATTCTGATCATTTAGAGCATATTTAATATGAGCTGAAGGAAATAGATTAAAATAATCGTTGGGTATAGAAGCACCATCAGACAGTAGCTCGGGGATTTGGTAAGCTTGTTCTAGACGCAGTCCAAACTGATATTTAAACTTATCAACTTGTTGTCCAAATATACCGTAAACACTGAAAATACGTTCATCATATTGGTAATCAAAATTAGCTAATGTATCTTCATCAAACATTTCGGTTCCCGAATCATAAGTCTCAGAAAAAGTGCTAACAGATTGGTCTCTAATAATACTTTTGGCTCCGAACTCTATACGCGAATTAATTTCCGGAAATACATACTCTACATCTAGCTGTATCGTATTAATATTATTCGATTCAACATTCTCAAGTTGCTGAACAAGCGTATCCTCCCCATTAAGCAAAGTGTCTAAAGTAAAATATGCCTCTGAATAATAGCCTCTGATATCTTCATCTCCGAAAGATTGGTTAACATTTAATTGAAATTTCCCGCGCTCTTGCTTAAACGACCATTCATAATTCAATCCTGCATCAATATTTGTTCTTGACTTAGGGTCAAAGCTTGACCTTCTCCACAAAGCACTTGGCGTTTCGGAAAATTCATAAAACGTATTCCATAGTGAACCTGTTCGCTCTCTTCGTCCTAGACTCAAATTACCAAAAACTCCGAGCTTATGTCGGTCAGAAAGGTTTAGGTCAATCCCCGCCCGAATCGACTGTGAATTATTCAAATCAGTACCAAGTCTACTTTGATTTAAGCGTATCACAGAATCTCCCTGGAAATTTTCGTAAATATCAGAGAATTTATTACGGTATCCATTATATGAACGACCATTGTATGATGAATAAATATTCATCTTATTGTTTCGATAATTTAAGGAAATATTTCCTTCATAAATATTCCCTGAAGACAAATTACCGCTGCCTAAATTCGATGAAACTGAACCATTTAAACCTTTAAATAGACTTTTTTTCAATACTATATTTATAATTCCTGAGGTACCATCAGGATCATATTTTGCAGAAGGGTTCGCTACAATTTCTACGCGTTCAATTGAACCCGCAGGTAATGCATCCAATAAAGTCTTACCATTCCCACCACTAAGAGAACTTGGACGTCCATTAATCAAAATGATAACAGAGCCGTCTCCTCTTAGCGTAACGCCACCATCTTCATCAACCTCAACAGATGGCAATCGATTTAAAACATCATTTGCGGTTCCACCTCTTACTGAAATGTCTTGACCAACATTATATATCTTTTTGTCAATACCCGCCTTTAAAACATCAATATTAGCTTGAACTTTCACCTCTTGTAAATTCAGAGTTTTATCCCTTTGAAGTATGATGTTTTCAAAGTTTTTGCTTTCGCAATTAGAGTTTTTATCGTTTGGCATTATTAAGGTGCTGTAACCAACATTCGAAACTTTTAGAATATAGACAGCGCTACACGGAACATTGTTGAATTTAAAAAAACCATTTTCATCCGCGTACATAGCACTGATCAAAGATGAATCAATCGCATCAAGTAGTTTTACCGTAGCAAATTCAATTGCCAAATTCTCGTTTGAAACAATTTTCCCTTCAACTGAATGCGAACTTTTTTGAGCTGCAATGTTTGAAACTACGAATAGCAATACTGCTAATAATGAAATGATGCGCTTAGCTCCACTTTTAACGTTCATTTCGCCCTTTGTATTTCTTTAATATGATAGAAGCAATATGGCCACCAAAACCAAAAGTATTGCTCATGGCATACTTTACAGTTTTACGCCTTCCTTCATTAATTGGAAAATCAAATAATTCTGAAAATTCCGGCTCAATATTTTGGGTGTTGATTGTTGCTGGAATAAAATCATCGGTGAGCGTTTTAATACAAGCAATAGCTTCTATTGCTCCGGCTGCTCCGAGCAGATGTCCCGTCATCGATTTTGTCGCGGATATCGTAATACTTGAGGACTCACCAAAGATACGTTGCGCGGCAATGAGCTCAGAACGATCTCCTAAAGGTGTTGATGTTGCATGCATATTTATGTAATCAATATCATCAGAAGTTATTCCAGCTTCTCTGATGGCCTCACGCATTCCAAGAACAGCTCCTTCACCTTCCGGATGTGTTCCAGTAAGATGGTATGCATCCGCGGCCATTCCACCACCAACAATTTCTGCATATATTTTTGCGCCTCTTTTTAAAGCATGCTCATATTCTTCAACAATGAGGGCTCCTGCCCCCTCTCCCATTACAAATCCATCTCGATCAACATCAAAAGGCTTAGATGCGGACTCTGGAGCTTCATTTTGAGTTGATAAAGCTCTTGCCGAAGAGAAACCTCCAATGGAAGCTTCATTAATTGCAGCCTCCGATCCACCACTTATAATAATGTCAGCCTTATCCCATTTGATGTAGTTAAATGCCTCTATTAAAGCCGTATTAGAGGTTGCACATGCTGATACTGGACAAAAATTGACACCCTGTAAGCCATATTTAATAGACAATATTCCAGACGCAATATCAACAAGTATCCTTGGTATAAAGTAAGGCGTAAATCGAGGTGTTCCATCACCTTCACAAAATTCCGTCATTTGATCTTGAAAAGTTTGAATCCCGCCATTTCCAGAACCCCAAATAACCCCAGCCCTTGTTTTATCCAAAGTATCAAAATCAATGTCAGCATCACGAACCGCCTCATCTGCTGCAACTAAAGCATACTGACTAAAGGCATCATATTTCCGAAGCTCTTTCCTGTCAAAATGATCAGCTGCATTAAATTCTTTCAATTCACATGCAAATTTAGCTTTAAACTTGTCCGTATTGAATTTGGTGATTGGTGCGGCTCCACTTTTGCCTGCTTTAAGGCCAGACCAATAGGAATCAACCGTCTCACCAATAGGTGTCAAGGCTCCCAGGCCAGTAATAACTACTCTTCTCATTAGTGGTCTAAGTTAACTTTTTCGTATTCTTTTTCTTGAATGATTTTAACTGCTCGTTGCAGAATTTCATTTGATTCATTATAAACTTGGTAAAACTCATTAGTATCCCATAAGTTTCTCGCAAGATATGCCTTTAACCTTAATTTAATAGCCGTTTTACTTATTGAATATTCTTCCTCATTCTTTTCAAGACTAGCATCCTCTTTTTCCACATATTTAAAAAATGCAGCCATAAATTTATCATCACAAATGAATTCTTTATTGAAGCTATCAAAGGAAGGGAAGTTTTTCATTAATTGCTTTCTGTTTTTATCGGTGTATTGGTAAGAAAAGGTATTTAAAAAACCACCTCTCAATAAATCAGAATAATAATCAGAATTGGATATCGTATCAAGAGGTACAAAGAAATCTGGCATAATACCTCCACCACCAAATACAGTTCTATTTGTTATGAGTGTTTTAAATTTTAAAGAATCTGGCATTTTTATAGAATCCGAATTTACAAACTCTCCATTTAGATATCTTTGAGAAATATCTTTCCTATATGACTCCACATCCTCATATGGTTTTTGAATGAATCTTCCTGAAGGTGTATAATATCTCGCTATGGTTAACCTAATTTCTGAACCATCAAGCAAACCCATCGGACGTTGGACCAGGCCTTTGCCAAAGGTTCTTCTACCCACAACGAGACCTCTATCCCAATCTTGTATAGCTCCTGACAAAATCTCACTAGCACTTGCAGAATATTCATCCGTTAATATTACAAGTTTCCCATTTTCAAATAGACCCTTAAATTCTGATCTCAAATTATTTCTAGGTTGCGCTTTTCCTTCTGAATAAACGATTAGCTTTTGATTTGATAAAAATTCGTCTGCCAACCTATGAGCCGTCCCGAGGAGTCCCCCACCGTTACCCTGCAAATCAAATATCAAACTTTTCATTCCTCTATTTTTTAAATCCCCAAGAGCCATTCGCACCTCTTCATGTGAACGTCGAGAAAAGCTATTTAATTTGATATAACCTATTTCTTTGTCAATCATGTAGTACGAATCGACTGAGAATACTGGTATTTTATCTCTTGTAATATTGAACACAAGATTTTTCTTTGCGTTTCGTCTTAAGATTTCCACCTTGACCTTACTGCCTAACTCACCCATAAGTTTTTCGCGAACATCACTGTTTTGAAGTCCTATGCCGGCTATACCCTCTCCGTCGACACCTACAATTTTATCTCCCGCTAGTACTCCAAGTTTTTCAGCAGGACCTCCTGATATTGTAGCCACAACATTCAATGTATCTTTCATTATCTGAAAGCGTATTCCGACGCCCACAAAACTACCATTGATTGATGTTTGCGCAGCTTGCAATTCATCTGCTGGAATGTAAGTTGAATGTGGGTCTAGCTCCTCTAAGAGCGCAACAATAGCTGTTTCTGTTAAAGCTTCAGCATCAGTATCATCTACATAATAATTTGAAACCTTCTCGATGACTTCTTTAAACTTTAAGGATGAAGCATTTGGGTTACTTTGAGCTAAAAGGGTAAAACAATTAAAACAAAAAATGATGAATGTGAAAAGGAAAGTATGACGCATGTAGTAGTTTTAATTTGTAAAACGGATTCTAACAAAAATAGTAACACTTGTGAGGTGGAAAGGTTTTTTTAGGCTTTTTAACACCTCATTAAATCAAAAAATTAAGGTTTTATTGTTAGTATGTTTTTAAAACCATTTGAATCTCAACTCGTATTTGAATGTATTTTTGAACCATGCTCCAAAGAAACACCTTATTAAAAACGCACAATACATTTGGAATTAATGCTTCGGCATCATTTTTTGCGCGCTTTAAATCTGAAGAAGAATTATTAGTCCTTCTCAAGGAAAATAAAAACCATGAGCTTTTCATTCTAGGTGGTGGTAGTAATATTCTATTTACAAAAAACTTTGAAGGTCTTGTTCTTAAAAATGAAATCAAAGGCTTCAATATCCTACAAGAATCAGACAAGTCCGTTCTTGTTGAGGCGGGGGCTGGAATGAACTGGCATGAGTTTGTGCTAAAATGCTTAGATCTCAATTTTGGTGGTGTTGAAAACCTCAGTCTCATCCCTGGAAATGTTGGCGCAAGTCCAATGCAAAACATTGGCGCTTATGGTGTTGAAATAAAAGATGTATTTGAATATCTTGATGCCATTCATATAAAGACGGGAACACTAAAACGATTCACTAACAAAGACTGTGCATTTGGATATAGAGAGAGTATATTTAAAAATAAGGTTAAGGGTGAATATATCATATGTCGCGTGGGGTTTCGATTAACAAAAGAGCATGTAATTAATACTTCTTATGGTGCTATTAATAAGGAGCTAGAAAATCAAAACATTCTAAATCCAAATATTAAAGATGTAAGTAACGCCGTTATCGCAATACGAAAATCAAAGCTTCCTGATCCAAATAAAATTGGAAATGCTGGTAGTTTTTTTAAAAATCCAATAATACCTCTAGCGACATTAACAGTGTTACAAGAAAAATATCCTAGCATCCCTAACTACCCAGCTGGGACTGAGAGCGTAAAGCTAGCAGCAGGATGGCTCATAGAACAAGCTGGTTGGAAAGGAAAAACATTTAATGAAAGTTATGGAGTTCATAAAAATCAAGCATTGGTTTTGGTGAATTACGGCAATGCCACAGGTAATGAAATTCTAAACCTTTCAAATCTTATTATTAAAGACGTCAAAGAAAAGTTCGGTGTTCAATTAGAAAGAGAGGTTAATATTCTCTAATCCTTGAACTAGATTGACCTAGAATTAATAAATTCGCATTTAAATACATTGTGACATGAAAATTTCATTCAAGTGGTTAAAGAATTATCTTGACTTTCAGCTAACTCCGGAAAGAACCTCTGAAATATTGACAGATACTGGCTTAGAGATTGAGGGACTTCATTGTTTTGAAGAAATCAAGGTGGCTTAGAAGGAATCGTTATTGGTGAGGTATTGTCATGCGAACCGCACCCAGATGCTGACAGGCTAAAAGTAACTAAGGTTAATATTGGAGATGAAATTGTTCAAATCGTTTGCGGGGCACCAAACGTTAGCAAAGGAATTAAAGTGGTCGTATCTAAAGTTGGTGCAACACTTTATCCAAAGGATGAAAAGCCTTTTAAAATCAAAAAAGCTAAAATTAGAGGCGTCGAATCCATAGGTATGATTTGCGCAGAAGATGAAATTGGACTTGGTGCTGCTCACGAAGGGATAATTATTTTACCTGAATCGGCAGAAGTAGGACTTAAAGCCTCGGATTATTTTGATATATATAGAGATCATCAGTTAGAGATTGGTCTCACCCCTAATCGATGTGACGCCATGGGTCATATTGGAGTAGCCAGAGACATTAAGGCATTTTTAAATTTTCATGAAAAAAGTAACCTTCAAATAAAACTGCCCGAAACTCTTATTAAACCCGGAACAAACGCACCAAACAGGGATGTCAAAATCAATATTGAAAACCCTGAGCTCTGCCCAAGATATATTGGAGCTGTTCTTGACAATGTGGTCGTAGAACCATCACCAAAATGGCTTAAAAACTACCTAAAATCTATAGGATTAGAACCTGTCAACAATATTGTTGACGTGACCAATTTTGTTATGTTCGAATTCGGAACACCAATGCATGCTTTTGACCGCAAAGCAATAAAAGACGATATTTCAATCAAAAACGCAAAAAAAGGTACTGAATTCGAAACCTTAGACGGAGAGAAACGGAAACTTATTGGAAGTGAACTAATGATTACTAGTGGTGGTGAAAACCTTTGTATAGCTGGTGTTTTTGGAGGTTTACATTCTGGTATTTCAAATAAAACTACAAGTATCTTTCTTGAATCGGCAATTTTCAATGCAACCTCCATAAGAAAGACCGCCAAAACACATGCTTTACAGACAGATGCTAGCTTCAGATTTGAAAGAGGTGTTGACCCAACATTTACTGAAAAAGCAATGCTTCGAGCAATCTCTTTAATACAGGAATTAACTGGTGCAAATTTAAGCATGGAACCCGTTATAATCGACCATACCGAAAAAAAACCTAAAATCTTATCATTTAGTACAGCATTTTTAAACAAAAGACTGGGTACACAATTGCAGACGTCAGAAATTTGTAAAATCTTAACAAACTTAGATTTTATATGTAATAATGATTCAAGTGAATAATATAGAAGTAACTGTACCTCAGTACCGTATAGATGTCAAAAGAACTGAAGATGTCTTAGAAGAAGTACTGAGAATCTACGGATTCAATAAGGTTGCTCTTCCTAAAAAATGGCATATCTCTTTCCCTGTGGAGGATGGGAAAAATGAAGAAAATATTCAGAGGACGACATCAGAACTATTTGTTTCACAAGGGTTCAATGAAGTGCTGAACAATTCTCTTAGAAAAAATGATTTAGAAGATGATAAAAAAGCTAGCGTTGCTATCCTAAATCCTTTGAGCAAGGAACTTGCAACCATGAGACGGTCTTTGTTTTTTGGATTGCTCGAAACAATTGGATACAATCAGAACCGACAGCAGATAGAGCAAAGAATATTTGAGTTTGGAAAATCGTATTTCAAAGCAAATGATAAATACATCGAAACGAGAGAATTAGCATTTGCCATCGCAGGTAAAGTAAATGACCAATCATGGCAATACAAGACGAGAAATCTTGACTTCTTTGACTTAAAACAGAGCTGTGAAACGCTAATGAACAAATTAGGAATAAAGAAAAAGCTTGTTGAAGGTGCTAATGTTGATGAATTTTTTGAAAGAAGTTATGCCTTTGCTGTGGGAAAAGATTCACTTATAGAATTCGGACAAGTTAATCACGCCCATTGCAAAAATGTAGGTGTAAAGACAAAAACCTTTATTGCAATTGCAAATTGGGATCTATTAATCAAATATAGTAATGCAAAAACCATATTCAAAGAGCTTCCAAAAACGTTTTTTGTGCGAAGAGACTTTTCATTAATACTAGATGAAAACGTTGAATATGCCTCTATTGAAAACGAAGGCTACAAAGCCAATAAGAAATTATTAAAAGACATCTCTCTTTTTGATGTATACGAGGGAGATAAGCTACCTAAAGGAAAAAAGTCTTATGCTGTTTCTTTCACATTTCAGGATAATGATACTACGCTTCAGGACAGCACAATAGATCCTATAATGGAAGATATTAGAAAAAAACTTGAAGAAAATTTAGGGGCAGAACTTAGAGGCTAAGCTCTTTCAGTTTTCCTAAAAAACGATCGAGGTTTTCATTTTTGATAATCTCATCTTTTCCTACAATCAATAGATTTTTGGACTTATTAGAATGCAACCAAAGTTTTAGATTAACTATAGCAACATTTAAAGTACCATTAATATCAATTCTGTAAGTTGACTTTTGATTCTGATCAAACAAAGATTTAAGATTCCAGTTCTCCTTTGAAATGGATTGATTTTCACTAATGATTAGCAATGAATCGTAATTCTCAATAGTGACCTCATACCGCTCTTTCGTATTTACCACTTCATTAGCATTTGCAGCACACCATGCTTCTATAGCCTTTGAAAAAGGCGTATTTGCTTTAAGATATATTGTTTCTAACTTCATGAATTAATTAGGTAGCCAAAGATAATTGAAATAATGAGTCCCGGTCTAAAAAACACAATTATCATGTAATTAAATTATGAGACCCGATAAAAGAGATACTTATTTATAATGAACTTATAAAATCACTAACCAATTCCGGAGGGCGCGCGACTAGTGCTTTATCACCAGAAACAAGAATTGGACGCTCTATCAATTTGGGATACTGAACCATTAACGCGATTAAATCATCATCCTTTAAATCTTTACCTTTTATATGGGTTTTAAAATCTAGTTCTCCCTTTCGCATGAGTTCGATCGGTTTAATTCCCAGTTGATTTAAAATTCGTTTTAACGTGCCTTCCAGCAAGGGCTGTTTTAAATACTCCACAATATCAAGATTCACATTTTTTTCTTTAAGCAAGGCCAATGCTTGACGACTTTTTGAACAACGATTATTGTGATATATTGAAACTTTTTTCATGTTGCAAAAATAATATATTTAGCCAATGACAGAATTGTATGATTGTTCAAAAGTTATACTCAATTCCTATATTTTTAGTTTCCTTAAGTCAAGCTATTCGTTAATTTTGTAAAAAGCATTACATGAATTTTTTGAATGAACTTAACGACAGCCAAAAGGTCGCGGCGGAACATATGTACGGCGCAGCTATGGTCATTGCCGGTGCGGGTTCTGGGAAAACACGTGTGCTTACATATCGTATTGCGCACATGATGGAAAATGGGATTGACCCATTCAATATTTTAGCCTTGACTTTTACCAATAAGGCTGCCAAAGAAATGACAGAGAGAATCAGTAACATTTCAGGAGGGCATGAAGCGAAAAATATAACTATGGGAACCTTTCATTCGGTATTCTCAAAAATCCTCAGATTCAATGCTGATAGAATTGGTTTTCCAAGCAATTTTACAATTTATGACACCCAAGACTCAAGAAGTCTCATAAAAGACATTATTAAAGGGTTCAATTTAGACGACAAAACTTATAAACCAAGCCAAGTTTTCGGGAGGATATCCACGGCTAAAAATAATCTAATATCGCCTGAGGCATATAATGACAACTCTGAGATCAAGCTAGAGGACAAACAATCTAGAAGGCCTGATATGGGTAGGATATACACTTCATACATGAACCGTTGTCAACGCTCGGGAGCCATGGATTTTGATGATCTTCTGTACTACACCAATGTATTGTTAAGAGATTTTCCAGATGTGCTGCACTATTATCAACATAAGTTTAAATATATCCTTGTTGACGAGTATCAAGATACGAACTTCGCACAGTACCTAATTATCAAACAGCTGGCAGCAGCTTATGAAAACATTTGTGTCGTAGGAGATGACGCACAAAGCATTTACTCCTTTAGAGGAGCCAATATTGAAAATATATTAAATTTCAAAAAAGACTACCCTGAATTCACCTTGTTTAAGCTTGAGCAGAATTACAGGAGTACTAAAAATATTGTAGAAGCAGCAAATAGTGTTATCAAAAACAATAAGGATCAGATTTATAAAAAAGTCTGGACAGACAATCAAATTGGAGAAAAAATAGAGGTCATTAGAACCCTGACTGACAATGAGGAAGGAAGAGCCATTTCTTCAAAAATATTTGATAAACAAAAACAAGGGGGTACTTTTAATGATTTTGCCATTTTATACAGAACCAACAGACAATCAAGAAGCTTTGAAGAATCGTTAAGAAAACTAAACATCCCCTACAAGGTATATGGGGGACTTTCTTTTTATCAACGAAAAGAAATTAAAGACCTTCTCGCCTATTTCCGTCTTTCTGCGAATCCAAATGATGAAGAAGCCCTGAAGCGAGTCATTAACTACCCAAGACGTGCTATTGGAAAAACAAGTATTGAAAAACTCATAGTTGCTGCAAACAATTACAGTACAAGCATGTGGGAAATCATATCTGATTTTCAAAAATACCCTGTAGACATTAATAGAGGGACCCAATCTAGAATTGGAGAATTCGTAACAATGATTAAAAGCTTTCAAGTTGAAGTCAACGAAAAGGATGCGTTTACATTGGCAGAACGAATCGCCAAAGCCTCCGGCATTATGAAGGAGCTTGTTAATGAGAAAAACAAGGGACCGGAAGAAGTGGAGCGTTTTCAAAATATCGAAGAACTACTTGCCGGTATCCAGGAATTTGTAAATAGTAGTGAAGATGATGAGGTAAAAACATTAGCAGATTTTATGCTAGAGGTGGCACTGTTAACGGATGCCGACCAAGATAAACCAGAAGAAAAAAACCACGTTTCCCTAATGACCATACACTCTAGTAAAGGCCTAGAATTTCCTAATGTATTTTTGGTAGGTCTGGAAGAAAATCTTTTCCCTTCTCAAATGGCACTTCAATCAAGAACAGAACTTGAGGAAGAACGTAGATTATTCTATGTTGCGGTTACAAGAGCAATGACATCCTGTACCATCTCGTATGCAAGCTCAAGATTTTTATGGGGCCAATCGATTAGTTGCGAGCCTTCTCGTTTCTTAGATGAAATTGACGATGCTTATCTTTCATTTAATACGATTCGGAAACCAATAGGTAGCGCAGGGAAAAATCAAGGATTCCCTCAAAGAACAGGTGGCTTGAATAAGTCCTTGGGAGGGCCTCCTGCTGGTTTGAGATCACTAAAAGAAGTCAAAAGAACACAGTCTTCAAAAGGCAATTCGGAGGACATCCTTATTAAGGTAGGCTATGATGTTCAACATGAACGCTTTGGCAAAGGAAAAGTCACCAATGTCGAAGGAACAGGACCTGATCAAAAAGCTACGATATTTTTCCCGCACCACGGAAGCAAAACAATATTGCTCCGGTTTGCAAATCTCGAAATATTAAATTGAGAAAAGTTTTTTAATCCAGACTATTTAATTCATAGACAAAATGAAAACCTTTGGCTATAAAACCCTCGCGATAAAAAAAGCGATGAGAATCGTGATTGTGCGTAAAAGAATCTAAGCCTATAGATGAACAACCTTTGGTTTTCGCAAGGGATTTTGCATAATTAATCATTAGAGTCCCTACTCCTTTTGAGCGCCATTTTTTCGAAACGACAATATGATCTAACTCAAGATACTTTCCACACCATAACTTATTTCCGATCCAAAGACCTGCAAGGCCAATATTTTTATTTCCGTCATTGACAGAAAGCATAGTATAATTATGAGGAATCATGAGCTCTAATTGCTCAGAATAATCTTCGAGGGTCATATCTGGATAAAGCTCCCGGATAAGATCAAAGACATGTAACATTGCCTCTTTGGTTTTTAATTCTACAACCTCCATTCTTTATTTTTTTAGATGCGTTTCAAATAGTTCGAAGATTCTTCGATATTCATCTGTCCATGAAGAAGCCTTTTTAAAGCTGTGAGCTTCAACAGGGAAAACTGCCAAATCCCAATCTTTCTTTCCTAATTCAATAAACCGCTGACTCAAACGCACTACATCTTGAAATTGCACATTATCATCAACCATACCATGTAACATCAGCAAAGGTTTTTCTAAATTTTCAGCATAATAAATAGGAGAACTTCTCCTGTAAGCAACAGAGTCAGTTTCAGGATAATTCAAGATGTTACTCGTATACTCGTGATTGTAATGTGCCCAATCAGTTACAGATCTCAATGCCGCTCCACAAGCAAACGCTTTTGGCTCAGTCAATAATGCCATTAGGGTTATAAACCCACCATAGGAACCACCATAAATACCAACACGTTGCTCTTCAATAGCTAGAGAATCAATGGCAAATTTTTTAACATCAATATAGTCTTGTAAGTCCTTACCTCCCATATGTCTGTATATGGCAGTTCTATGCTCTCGACCGTAACCATCACTACCTCGATAATCAACATCCAAAACAGTATAACCTTTGGCTACCAATAAATTATGAAACATATATTCTCTGTAATAATTACTCCAAAATTTATGCGCATTCTGAAGGTACCCTGCTCCATGAACAAACAATACCGCTGCATTATTGCTCTTTATAGAATCCGGCTTATAAACTCTCAAGTATACCGGCAGTCCATCTGAGGCCTCAAAAGTTTTAACATCAGGGACCATCCATTTAAAACGCTCGAATAATTTTGAAGTGCAATGTGTTATTTGCTTTTCAAATTTCTTTTTTGAGCTTTTTGAAACGAAAACCTCCCAAGGCTTGTTGATAAAGGAGTATCGATAAGCAAAGTGTTTTTCATCAGGAGAGACAGTAAGCTCGAAGGCACCATCCTTCGTCAAAACTTCTGTCAAAGTTCTATCGTCAATATTCAATTTATAAATTTCTCGATTGCCCGGATGTCTTTTATTACAAGTAATATAAAAACAAGATGGATCTTTAGTATTCTGAACCTCCCGAACTTCATATGCACCACTTGTTAATCCCCTTACTTTACCTGATTCGATTCCGTAAGCATAGAGATGGGAATACCCTGATCTCTCAGACTGAAAGAGAAACTCCGTTTCATTTGAAACCCAATCTAATACACCCGGAACCATATTCCATGAAGAGATACCTGGCCCTCCTATCCACGCTTCATCGTGCTCATGAATGAGTTCACGAAAAGTAGCGGTCTTAAAATCAACTAATACAATCCATCTATCTTTATTGTCTGCTGAACGTATATCGAGCAACCCTTCACTTTTATTACGTGCAAAAACAATTGGATGTAAAAACAATGAACGGTCTTCTTCATATAATGCACCTAAGGTATCACCAAGATATTGTGGTTTTAAACGAATATCAGACAACGTAGAAAAATCCAACCAAGCTATAGAATCTTCATCTATTTTATAAACTCCAATTGCTTGATTCGGTTCATTTGATGACACCTTTGGCCTTGCACGTTTTGACTGAGCGGCTCCATTTGAAGTCACATAATCCATATATACCGTGCTACTGTTCTCTGCTGAAAAATATTTCCTTAATACTACCCAACGAGATGATGGGTCAACTTGTAAAGATTGCAAGTCTCCTTTGCCAAGAAATATTTTCTTTCTTTCTCCTTCGGTATCATTTTCTTTTTCAACTTCATCAAAGTACTGAAACAAATCCTTTTGCTGTTTTTTTAAGTACGATTCCCCTTGTTTTTTATCAGATTCTTTCTCGTCGGTGAAATTGGTAAGCTGACTTAACACAGGTCCTTTGTTAGATAAATCCCAAACAAATAAATTTTTTCCTTTTTGAAAATAAATCTGATTGGGGTCATTCACACGCTGTAAGTTTAAAATACGCTCCTGAGTCTGATACAAGATATTACTTTCATCACTGATTTTATTATAATACCCAATGCCTTCACTTCTTATTTCAAATTGCTTTTGATAAGCGCTTTGATCCTCATCGAAAAAGTAAAATTCACTGGTATTAATAGTATCATAAAGCCCACTCTTTAAATCGAAACATATTGTTTTAGTCTCCTCATTAATAGACCGGTCATAACAGACCTGTGAACCACTTGCGGACCAACGAACATTAGTTGGGGGTGAGCCTATAAAATCATATCCTTTCATTATTTCAGAAAGCTCAATCTGCGCATTAAATGTTAGCGGTAATACAAAAATGAGATATAGCATTTTTTTCATAGGCTAAAAATACCAATTTGCTTTTCAAAATCTTTAATTGATTATCATTTTGAGTTTAAGTCACAATATATTTTTGATACTTTCGTATACATGAACCAAATCAAACGTCTATTATTCTCAACTTTAAGTGAACAACAGTATCTGAGACTGCTTCATCGTGGGTTCTATCTATTGCTTGATTTAGGATTATTGAAAGGCAATCTTAAATTCAAATTTCATTATAAAATATATTCGATCATCAATAAGAAGGATGTTGTTTTAGACATCGGCGCAAATCTAGGTTATTTTGCAAAATCATTTTCAAGACTAGCTACTGAAGGCAAAGTCATATGTATAGAACCACTTCCACAATATTATGAAGTGCTTAATTTCCATCTTGGAAAGAAAAAAAATATAAAAATTCACAATGTCGCGCTTGGAAAAGAGGCTGGAACAGTAACTATGGTACTACCGATGCAAAACGGAATGATCAGAACCGGATTGCCACATATCTCAAATAAAATAGTATCAAATAAAGAACGCACACAAGACGTAGAACTTGTCAATCCCTTGAGTTTAATTAAAAATGAAACCAAACTAGACTATATAAAATGTGATGTTGAAGGATATGAATGGGTGATTTTCCAAGAATTAAAACCCGCATTAGAGCAATACCTTCCAACAATACAAATTGAAATTGACCCTAAAAACATTGAGGATTTCTTGCCCTTTTTTCGAGATTTAGGCTATGTTCAATATGGGATTTCTAAATTCCAATTTATTAGAGAAGATGGGGCTCAAAATGAACCGGGAGATTATTTATTTGTGCATCAAACAAAAGAATCTCAGTTTTTAGAACGAATATCATGAATAAATTAATCTATATTCTTATCGTTTTGAATATTTCAACAAGTTGTCAAAAAAGCGCAGGTACTTTTGAAATTGAAGGCACGATTATAAATGAATTAAATGCATCTGGGTTAGAAGGCTGCAAATTATATTTATACAGTTATCCTGTAGGAACTAATGAAGAGTTGCTAACCGACTCCACAACATCAAATCAAGATGGTACTTATTCTTTTCAATTTGAACGCGCCCAAATTGAAAAATATAAAATCACATTTACTAAAGACGGATACTTTGAGGGAGAGAAAACCGTATTCTTTTCTGAACTCACTTTGGAAGATGTAAATATTTTAAATTTTGAAACAAACGCAAAATCCTGGGCGGGTATTCGAATTCTCAATCAAAACCCTGAAGCAGGAGATCATTTTAGATATATAAAACAAGAAGGAAAAACTGATTGCCAGGCATGCTGTCCTTCAGAGGAGCAAAATTTCTTCGGAGCACTAGACACTACAATATACTGCATAAATAACGCCAATGAGCCCTATTCGATACTGTATTGGGTAATAGGAACACCAATATTGGATATCGCAACTGTGAATACAACTATGGCAGATACAACGCTTATTGAAATCACTTACTAATCATTGCTTTTCGCTTACACGAAACGCAATGTTGGTAGTATTTTATTGCGAAAAAAAGACTATTTTTGCGTACAAATTTTAGAAAATGACTGAAAACTTTTCCTTAGAAGACTTAAAAGAAAAATATAAGAATAGTAAAAGCTTTAGAATAAGCTCTATCGCTATTGGTACTTTAGCCCTTTTAGTAATTGGTTATTTGGGTTACAGACAATTTATGTGGAAACCCTCAAACGAAAAATCAAAAGAATCTTATTTCATTGCATTAAATGCAATTACTAATGATGATTCGAATTTAGCAATGGACACCTCAAAAGCTGGAGCTAAAACAGACCCCATCAAAAAGCTGCAGAAAAGTGTTAAGAAATACGATGGTAAAATTGGTGGTGAAGTGAGTAAATACCTCTTAGCTTCTCAATACATGCGGAAAGGGAAATATAAAGAAGCTCTAACACTTTTAGAAAATGTGTCAGTTGAAGACACCTATGTGAGCGTTGAAGTCATTGGCCTTCAAGGAGACTGTCAATCAGAGTTGAATAAATTTGAGGAGGCATACGAGCTTTATAAGACTGCTGCCAATATGAATGCCAACAACTTTACGAGTCCAATGTATCTTTTCAAAGCCGGATTAGTTGCTGAACAATTGAAAAAATATGACCTAGCAAAAGCTCATTTTGAAACGATTGCTGTTCAATACCCGAAATCATTTTACGCTAAGGAAAAAAACTTAGAGGCATACATTGCAAGAAACTCTAAATAAAACATGATTTATGGCAACGTCCAATAAAAATCTGTCCGCGTACGATAAAGAAAATATGATAAATGGTGCCGATTTAAAAATCGGCATTGTTGTTTCTGAATGGAACCATGAAATTACCTTGAAGCTATGCGAAGGAGCCATAGAAACACTAACAGCGCACAATGTTTCAGCAGAAAACATCGATATTCAAAAGGTACCTGGCGCATTCGAGCTACCGTTAGGCGCACAGTTTTTATTAAAAAGCAAGCAGTATGATGGCATCATCGCTATTGGTACTGTCATACAGGGAGAGACAAAACACTTTGACTTCGTTTGCCAGGGAACAACAGAGGGCATCATGCGTGTAATGCTTGACTTTAATACACCTATCTCTTTCTGCGTGCTAACCGACAATACAATAGAGCAATCGATTGCTAGATCAGGAGGTGTTCATGGAAACAAAGGTATCGAAGCCGCGGTAAGTCTTTTACAGATGATTAAGGCCAATAAATCACTATTATGACGCTAATAAAATCAATTTCCGGAATTAGAGGAACCATAGGAGGTAATGTCAATGAAGGACTAACGCCTATTGATACAGTGAAATTCGCTTCAGCATATGGAACATGGTTGAAAAACAACAACCCCGAGCAAAGACTAAAAGTAGTCATAGGAAGAGATGCGAGACCATCAGGACAGATGGTTTCAGACTTGGTTTGTTCCTCTTTAATCGGCTTAGGGATTGATGTGGTGAACCTAGGACTTTCTACCACACCGACTGTAGAAATTGCTGTACCACTTGAAGATGCGCATGGAGGAATTATACTTACTGCAAGTCACAATCCAAAACAATGGAATGCGTTGAAATTACTCAATAGCAAAGGGGAGTTTATTTCTGGAGAAGAAGGAAATACCCTTCTAAAAATTGCAGAAACAGCTTCCTTTAATTTTGCAGAGGTTGATGATTTAGGAACAATTACAAATGACAATAGTTATTTGCAAAAACATGTAGATGCGGTTTTAAAGCTACCATTAGTAAATGTAGAAGCTATTAAAAATGCAAATTTCAGCGTGGTTATCGATGCTGTCAACTCTACAGGTGGAATATTTATACCTGCACTTTTAGACGCTTTAGGTGTTCAAAAAGTGACAAAGCTGTATTGTGAGCCTAATGGACAATTCCCTCACAACCCTGAGCCTCTTCCAGAACATTTAACGGATCTTGCCGCTAAAATCAAAGAATCAAAAGCAGATGTTGGTTTTACAGTGGACCCAGATGTTGATCGATTGGCCATGGTTTGTGAAGATGGTAGCATGTTTGGTGAAGAATACACATTGGTCGCTGTGGCAGATTATGTATTGAGTCATACTCCGGGAGCTACAGTTTCAAACCTATCCTCTACGCGCGCCCTAAGAGATGTTACCGAAAGTAAAGGTGAATCCTATTTTGCCTCAGCTGTGGGTGAGGTAAATGTTGTTTCGCTAATGAAACAAAACAACGCCGTTATAGGTGGAGAAGGAAATGGTGGCGTTATCTATCCTGAATCACATTATGGAAGAGATGCACTTGTCGGAATTGCATTATTTCTATCTCACCTAGCACAAAAAAAATGTAAAGCATCTGAGCTTCGAGATAGCTTTCCTAAGTATTGTATATCTAAGAATAAAATTCAGCTTACTCCTCAGATTGATGTAGATAATATACTCCAAATAATGGCGGAGAAATACGAAAATAATGAGGTTGATACTACAGATGGTGTTAAAATATACATTGGAAAAGAATGGGTGCATCTGCGTAAAAGCAACACAGAACCAATCATTAGAATCTACGCAGAAAGCAAATCCATTGAGGATGCTAATGCGCTAGCAGCCAGAATAAAAGCAGAAATAAACGCTTTGGTTTAAAGACAAAACTACCTGCCTTATTAACAATTGACCTTTCATAACTCAACGAACCCGAGCTTTTGAGAAATGGACACATCTGTATATTGCACCAAACTTAAAATTAATTTAACATGAAAAAGTTAGCTATTTTACTAGGAGCTGTGGTAATGTCAGGTACATTATTGGCTCAAAAACCTTCAAGTGATGATTCAAATTACTCATTAGAAGGAATGATTAATTATTCAGATATGGGATTTGAGTGGAATGCTCCTAACCTTAGAATGCGTTATTTTGTAAATGACAATATCGCGGCAAGAGTTACATTAGGCATGTCTTCTTCTTCAGAAACAATGAATGTTTATGAGGCGGGAGGATCTGGAACTGGGACAATAGATATGGGGTCAATGAGTTGGTCTCTTGGTCTTGGTGCGGAATACCATTTATCGGGAACAGATAGGCTGTCACCTTATTTCTCTGCTGGTCTTGCATTTGGAGGAATGTCGATGACAGAAGATTGGTCTAATTCGGATGGAGTTGATTATATGGCAGATATGACAGCTTCAGTAGAATCTTCTGGTTCAACATTTGGATTAGGTTTAGGTGCGGGAGTCGATTATTATATATTCGACAATATCTATATCGGAATGGAGATGGGATTGAGCTGGGATAGTTACACTGACGGTGGAGGAAGTGCCTCTGTTACTGCAGGTGGAACAACGACAGATATAACGACAGAATCATCAGGGTCTACGAGCGCATTGTCTCTTGGTGGTGGAAATATGGGTTTCAGAATCGGTTGGAGATTCTAAACATCAACAAAACATTAAACTTAAAGAGGGCTTCGGCCCTCTTTTTTTATGGTCTATTTTTTCAATTCTACAAGATTCAGCTATTTTTCGTGAATTAACAATTTGATATGATTATTTTTAACATAAGAGAATTATGGAAGAGACGAGAAAAAGAATCGAGGTTTGTTTCACACCTGGAGAATATGATTACTTCAAAGATGAATTCGAAATAGTTGTTGTAATTGATGTACTTAGAGCAACAACCGCTATATGTGCTGCATTTGACAACGGTATTAAATCAATCATACCCGTACCAACACTTGAAGACGCTTTAGAATATAAAAAACAAGGATATCTTGTTGGTGCCGAGCGTAAAGGTCAAATTGTAGAAGGCTTTGATTTTGGCAACTCCCCCTACTCCTACATGAAAGAGGAATTTAAAGGAAAAGAGGTCGTTTTAACAACAACAAATGGCACAAAATCAATCGCTGCTGCAAAAGATGCAGACACCGTGGTCATTGGAGCATTGGTCAATTTAGACGCGATGATTGAATGGTTAATCAAACAAAATAAAAACACCCTTTGCTTGTGTTCTGGATGGCAAGACAAATTTAATCTAGAAGATACCATTTGTGCGGGGGCAATTTCAGAGGCTTTAATTGCAACTGGAAACTATACCTCTATTGAGGATTCTTCTATCGCAGCTAAATACCTTTATATTTCTGCAAAGGATAACTATATGGGCTACCTCAAATCTAGCTCTCATAGAAGAAGGTTACGAAATCTAAACCTCAATAAGGATGTTAAATACTGCCTAACGCCTAACTTATCGAAATCAGTCCCGATACTTCGCGATGGAAAACTTTACAATCAAGTATGAAATACCTGATTCTTTCTTTTTGTGTATTTATTTCTCTATCGGTAAATCAAACACCCAAAAAAGTAAGCTGGGGTTTTTTCGGACATAAAAAAATTAATCGAATTTCTATTTTCACATTGCCCGATGAGATGTTTGGATTTTATAAGGAGCATATAGAGTATATAACTGAACACGCTGTAGATCCCGACAAAAGACGCTATGCTGTTGATGGAGAGGCACCATGTCACTACATTGATCTCGATCACTTCTACCATAAAGGAGAAGATCCGTATACCGTAATGCCAAAAAAATGGAAAGATGCCGTTGCAAAATTTTCCGAGGATACGCTTCAGGCTTATGGTATTGTGCCTTGGCATATACAAAGGATGAAGTATAGACTTCAAAAAGCCTTTGAGCGTAAAAACGTAGATTTAATATTAAAGTATTCTGCCGATATAGGCCACTACATTGGAGATGCGCATGTACCTCTTCATACAACAGAAAATTATAACGGTCACATGACCAATCAAAAAGGTATTCACGGGCTATGGGAAAGCCGTCTTGTAGAAATCAACTCCACGAACTACGATTATTTTGTAGGAAAAGCGACATATGTTGATGATGTTCTCGATTTTGCGTGGAAGGCCGTAAAAGGCTCACACAATGCATTAGACTCCGTATTTAAAATGGAAATAGAATCTACAAAGGAAATACCGGGAAATCTTAAATACAGCTACGAGAGACGCGGTAACGTAACCACAAAAGTCTATTCAAAGGAATTCTGTGATTTATACCATTCTAAAATGAATGGAATGGTTGAAAGACGCATGAAGCGTGCAATCATCTCTATTGGATCTATTTGGTACACAGCTTGGGTAGATGCTGGACAACCTGACCTTAGAGCACTCCAATATTCAAAACCAAGTGAGGATTTAATTAATGAGCTGCAAGTATTAGACGATGCATACCATCAAGGATTGCATAAGGGACGGATATGTGACTAAACTATTTTCCTGTATTTAATTCGTTTTGGACCTGCATCACCTAAACGTTTCTTACGGTTTTCCTCATAATCTGAATACGT
Source organism: uncultured Flavobacteriales bacterium (assembly GCA_943789205.1). Classification (GTDB taxonomy): domain Bacteria; phylum Bacteroidota; class Bacteroidia; order Flavobacteriales_D; family Crocinitomicaceae; genus UBA952. The sequence continues at coordinate 20,416 of CALSTG010000002.1, read as the reverse complement.
ACCCTCAAACCAATACACTTCAGAATCCCCCTCAAAAGCCAAAATATGTGTACAAATACGATCCAAAAACCATCTGTCGTGGGAAATAACAACGGCACAACCCGCAAAGTTTTGGATTCCTTCCTCCAGAGCTCTCAAAGTATTGACATCAATATCATTTGTTGGCTCATCGAGCAATAAAACATTCGCTTCTATCTTTAAGGTCATGGCCAAATGAAGTCGGTTTCGTTCACCACCTGACAACACACCAACTTTTTTGTTTTGATCAGAACCATTAAAATTAAACTTTGACAAATAAGCCCGTGAATTGATTTTTTGATTCCCTACCTCAACATATTCCAAACCATTGGATACAACGTCAAAAACAGATTTATCTGGATGAATATCTTTATGCGTTTGGTCCACATAACCCAACTTTACAGTATCTCCAACTTGGAACTGACCTGCATCGGGCATGAGCTCATCCATGATCATTTTAAAAATCGTAGTCTTTCCAGCTCCATTTGGACCAATTACACCTACAATCCCCGCTGGTGGTAATTTAAAATTAAGATTGTCATAAAGCAATTTCTCACCAAATGATTTAGAAACACCTTCAGCATCTATCACATTGGTTCCCAGCCTTGGACCATTTGGTATCGGAATCTCTAGTACAGCTTCTTTTGCCTTAGAATCTTGCGATAACATTTTCTCATAATTCTGAATTCTGGCTTTATTCTTTGCCTGCCTTGCTTTAGGATTCATACGAACCCATTCGAGTTCTCGAGCCAATACTTTCTGTCGTTTGGACTCTTGTTTTTCTTCTTCTTTAAGACGCTTTCCTTTTTGTTCTAACCAAGAAGTGTAATTCCCTTTCCAAGGGATTCCCTCTCCTCTATCCAATTCTAAAATCCATCCAGCAACATTGTCAAGAAAATACCTATCGTGGGTTACCGCAATCACAGTACCTTTGTATTGTTGAAGATGCTGCTCCAACCAATCTATTGATTCCGCATCTAAGTGGTTGGTTGGCTCATCTAATAATAAAATATCAGGATTCTTTAATAACAATCGACACAATGCAACTCTGCGCTTTTCACCACCTGAAAGCGTACCGATTTTTTGATCATCGGGTGGGCAACGAAGTGCATCCATAGCTCGATCAAGTTTATTGTCGAGCTCCCAAGCATCCAAGGCATCTATCTTGTCTGAAACTTCTCCTTGACGTGCAATAAGCTTTTCCATCTTATCTGGATCATTTAAAACTGCCTCATCCATGAAAGAGGCATTAATCTCCTCATACTCTTTGAGCACATCAACAGTTTCTTGACATCCCTCCATTACGATTTCCTTGACCGTTCTTTCCAATTCGAGCTCTGGCTCTTGAGGTAGATATCCAACGGAATAGCCAGGTGAAAAAACAACATCACCCTGATAAGACTGATCTAGACCTGCAATAATCTTCATTACGGTAGATTTACCCGAACCATTGAGACCAATAATTCCAATCTTCGCACCATAAAAAAACGAGAGGTGGATATTTTTAATGATTTGTTTCCCTTGAGGTGTCGCTTTTGTGACACCAACCATAGAAAAAATTACTTTTTTATCATCTGACATATTACTTAAATATTTTATTTGTGTGTAGCTTCCATTTTGCGAAACGGAAGAGTATTGCTGTTTTTAAAACGCCTATTCCATATGTAACTGAGCGACTAAAATTGATCGAGGATGCTTCCTCAAAGTATTTGGTTGGACAAGTCACCTCTCCAATTTCAAAATCTTGAAAACAAATCTGTGCAATCATTTGGTTGTCGAAAACAAAATCATCAGAATTCTGATGAATGTTAATCTTATCGAATACTTCTTTCGAGAATGCCCTATAACCCGTATGATACTCGGATAGTTTCTGTCCCATAAGTATATTCTGAAATAAAGTAAGCACGCGATTTGCAATGTATTTATATAACGGCATTCCGCCTTTCAAAGCGCCCTTGCCAAGAATCCTAGATCCTAAAACAACGGGATAAACATCAAAAGCAATTATGCCTGATATTGCATGAATCAGCTTTGGTGTATATTGATAGTCTGGATGCAGCATTATTATAATATCTGCACCCAATTCAAGGGCTTTAGAATAACAAGATTTTTGATTGCCGCCATAACCCTTGTTTGATTCATGACGAATAACATGAGCTATTCCAAGGTCTTGAGCAATCTGAGAGGTATTGTCTTTACTTGCGTCATCGACTAGAATTACAACGTCAACAATTTCCATAGGAATCTCACTGTAGGTCTTTGCTACGGTTCCCGCTGCATTATATGCAGGAAGTACAACTGCTATTTTCTTTCCGTTTAACACGGCATAAAAATAATGAGGATATGTGAATTGGAGATGTATTTCAAGCACTGAATCAATCTTTCCTTAAATTTGTAGTATGAATGGTTTAGCTCCACTTGCTGAAAGAATGCGCCCAAAGGATTTGGCATCCTATATTGGACAAGAACATCTACTCTCAGAAAATGCACCTTTGACGAGATCTTTAGAGGCCGGAATTATTCCTTCTATGATTTTTTGGGGGCCACCCGGTGTTGGAAAGACTACACTCGCCTATCTTGTAGCAGAGAAACTAAAAAAAACAATTCATACGCTTTCTGCAATATCTTCAGGCGTTAAGGATGTTCGTGAAGTCATTGCCAAAGTCCAGAACGCAGGGATGTTTCAAGAATCAGGTACGATATTGTTTATTGATGAAATTCATCGGTTCTCAAAATCTCAGCAAGACTCTCTTCTAGGTGCTGTAGAAAAGGGTATTGTAACACTGATAGGTGCTACAACCGAAAACCCTTCTTTTGAAGTGATCTCAGCACTCCTGTCGAGATGTCATGTGTACACCCTTAAAGATCACACTAAAAAAGATCTTATTGCACTTCTCCAAAGGGCAATAACTCAGGACAGTATTTTGTCACAAAGAAAAGTAAGCTTTAAGGAATATGACAGCCTACTCGCTATATCAGGAGGGGATGCGAGAAAAATATTAAATGTATTTGAAATCATCATCAGTGCATTTCCTGAAAATGAATCCATTGAAATAACGAACAAGTTGGTTCAGGAAAACGCGCAACAATCGCTAGCGCGTTACGACAAGGATGGAGATCAGCATTACGATATAATTTCTGCCTTCATAAAAGCCATTAGAGGAAGTGATGCAAATGCTGCCGTGTACTGGTTAGCTCGTATGGTTGAAGGTGGAGAAGACCCGAAATTTATTGCAAGACGTCTGATTATATCAGCTTCTGAAGATATTGGTTTGGCAAATCCCAATGCGCTTCTTCTTGCAAATAACACTTTTCAGGCTGTAGAAAAAGTAGGTTGGCCCGAGTCAAGAATTATTCTAGCACAATGCGCTATATATTTGGCAGATAGTCCTAAAGGCAATGCTGCATACATGGCAATAAATAACGCACAACAAACCGTTAAAGAAACTGGTAACTTAAATGTACCTGTCGCTCTTCGAAACGCCTCGAGCGCACTCATGAAAGAGCTTGGCTACGGTGAGAAATATAAATACAGCCATGATTTTGCTGGGAATTTTATTGCACAAGAATTCTTACCTGAAGAAATTAAAGGCAGTACTTTTTTTCAGGCTGGTTCAAGCTCAAAGGAACAAGCTATCGAAAAGAATCAAAACAAACTGTGGAGTAATAAATACAATAAATAATGGGAAAAATTTTATACTTCCTTTTCCTATTACCATTATCATGGTTACCAATGGGTATTTTGCACCTGATTTCTTACCTGCTCTATTTTTGTTTGTACTATATTATCGGGTATCGAAAAAAAATAGTTTTAAATAATCTATCTAAAAGCTTTCCTGAAATGGATTCTAAACTTAGGAAACAGATTTTTAAGGATTACTATTTACATTTTTCAGACATTATCGTTGAGGGAATAAAGAACCTTAGCATCTCAGAAAAGGAGCTTAATAAAAGATACAAGGTCATTAATCCTGAGCTTGTAAATGAATTTTATAAAAAAAATAAAAGTGTCATACTATGTTCTGGGCATATTAACAACTGGGAATGGTGGATTACCCTTCAAAATAAGGCAATCGAGCATCAAGCTATTGGAATAGGCATGCCTTTATCTCAGGAATCACTCGGCACTAAGATTAACGAAAGACGCGAAAGACTCGGTATGATAGTCACAGATTCTGTGAACTACAAAGCAGCCATAAATAAACTTGAAGATCAGGTTTATGCTTTACTCATTTTAGGAGATCAATCTCCAGGAAGCGTAAAAAAAAGCTACTGGACACCTTTCTTGAAGCAACAAACTGCATTTACATTTGGTACAGAAATGATTGCCAACGCCTATAATCTTCCTGTTATCTATTATTCTGTAAAAAAAGTCAAGCGTGGATTTTATGAACTCGAATTTAAACTTCTTACTGAAGAACCCCTATCTTTACCATACGGAGCAATAACAGAAAAATATGTATCCGCTTTAGAAAATGATATTTTAAATCAACCAAGCCAATGGATTTGGTCTCACAAAAGATGGAAAAAAGAAATACCCAATGATATCAACTCAATTAAAGATGAACATAAAAAACATTTTAACACTCGTTTTCGTAGTCACTAGCTTATCAACCTCTTCGGTGATGGCGCAGTACAAGCACTACGCAGACTCTAGAACACACTCTAGAGGCATTGCGGGGTTTAAAAATAGTTTATACCTCAGCTCGAACACTGGATTGATCTATGAATATAATGTAAAAACACACAAATCTAGATGCCTAAATCTTTCATCTCCATTGCATGAGCTTCGGGATATTGATGTAAATGGCCAGAAAGTCATTGCCATGCAAAGTAATGACGAAAGCCAGCTTTCATATATTTTAAATGGCAAACCTATGAGAATGAGCATAGATGCAAATGAAGTTTTTTATGATGGAATGGCCATGTATGCTATGAAAGGAATGCTATTCGGAGATCCTGTAGACGGTAAATTCCCTATTTACTGCACGAATTCTGGAGGTATCAAATGGGTGCCCACAAAAACAACCTTAAACGCTCTTGAGGGAGAATTTGGTTTTTCTGCAAGCGGCACGAGTATAATATATATTGATGGCTCATTTGTAATTGTCACAGGTGGGATGAACTCTAGATTTATTAGTACAGGAGATATGGGTAAAAGTTGGTATACCTCAAAACTGCCTTTTGAATCAAAACCGAGCTCTGGAGCCTATTCTGTTGCAATGAAAGACTTACAAAACGGTGTCGTTGTTGGCGGCAACTACAAGAACCCTAACGATTCAAACAAAAACTGTTTTCTTACTAAAGACGGTGGAAAAACATGGATTTCACCTTTGAAAGGACCTAATGGTTATCGATCTTGTGTCATTGTTCATAAAGGTGTTTATTACACCTGCGGAACAAACGGGATTGATTACTCCCTAGACCAAGGAATGAATTGGTCGGCTTTAACTACGGGAAAATTCTATAGCTTAACTGTTTTAAAGAACAAACTTTACGCTTCTGCTTCTGAAGGAAGGATCGCGAAGTTTAAACTCGTAAAATAAGGAGAAGCTTTTCTGTTTTTCTCTAGGCTATTTTAGACATTCGATTATTTTTGTAAAAATTTTATTTATGAGCGCTATAGAACGAATTCAATGCTTGATTATAGGTTCCGGACCTGCAGGATATACCGCGGCAATTTATGCTGCAAGAGCCGATATGAAACCAGTCCTTTATGAAGGACTACAGCCAGGTGGACAGCTAACAACAACGAATGAAGTAGAGAATTTTCCAGGATACAGAGACGGTGTAACTGGACCTGAAATGATGATAGAGCTTAAAGATCAAGCACAACGATTTGAAACAGATGTTAGACCTGGATTCATTGATAAGGTTGACTTTTCTGGTGACGTACATAAATGCTGGTCTGACGATGGTAAAGAAATTCATGCAGACACAGTAATCATATCAACAGGTGCATCCGCTAAATACTTGGGATTAGAAAGCGAACAAAAATATTTACAGCTCGGAGGTGGTGTTTCCGCTTGTGCAGTTTGTGATGGTTTTTTCTATAGAGGTCATGAAACGGTTATAGTTGGCGCAGGAGATTCAGCTTGTGAAGAGGCACATTATTTATCGAAACTATGTACTAAAGTAACTATGCTCGTGAGAAGAGACGAATTTAGAGCTTCAAAAATCATGGCCGAGCGCGTTCGTAAAACAGAAAACATTGAAATACTGTACAATACGGAAACCAAAGAAGTACTGGGAGATGGTCAGTTAGTTACAGGTGTAAAAGCATTTAACAACAAGACCAATGAAGAAGTAGAAATACCATGTACAGGTTTCTTTGTTGCCATTGGACATAAACCTAATACAGATATATTTAAAGACTTTTTAAATTTAGATGAAACAGGCTACATCGAATATGAACAACCAGGAACTAGCTATACCAATGTTAAAGGTGTATTTGTTGCTGGAGATGCCGCGGATAAAACTTACCGACAGGCAGTTACTGCTGCGGGAACAGGCTGTATGGCTGCACTTGATGCCGAACGCTATTTAGCTGCTAAGCATTAGTCTTATTTCATACAATCAAAAAGTGCCTCTGCGAGCTCATCTGGAATTTCTCCGTGAGTTTCATAGTATTTGATATAGGCCTCGTCCGTCTTAAAGTGCTCTTTAACTTTTGAACCATAGCAATCACAATCATAGACATCATCAATACACTTCTCTGTAAAGTCTGCCATAGTTTTGTTCATAGATTCTTCTGGGTTGCCGCATGAGGCAAAAATGAGCAGCATTAAAAAAAGACATGGTTTAAGAAGTGATTTCATATTTGCTTATTTAAAAAGGTAAATCAACTGATTCAACCTCTGATTCGTCAATATTTTCTCCACATGGACAAAGCTCATCCATATCTGCTAAAAACTTATCACGTTTCCCCGTGCTTTCGTTCGCATTCATTTTGTTATAATCTTCAAAGTTTGGAAAACGTTTTATGACCTCTCTTTTAAAACATAAAACATTAAAAGATCTATTCTCATTAATTAATTTTTCACAATCAGCCATCACCTTTTCTTTCCTTTCGGTCGTCCAACCATCATTCATTTTGGAAGTCCTAGTAATCATTATTCCACTTACAAAACAAGCAACTAAAACCCAGGTCAAACCTGCGACTTGCCCTAGTTTATTACCCTCACTTCTGGCTTTACCAATGAGTCTAACACCTAAAAACAAAAACATAAACCCAACAACGGCGATAAAAATAAGTCGGAACATCATTTTGTTTTCAATTGACCAAGACGCTCCTTTCAAAAGAATTAAAGCTGTCGCTAAAATACCGCCAGTCAAAGCAATTAAAAAGGTCAAACCTCCATATATTGCAAAACGCTCGTTATTAGCGTCTTTACTTGATTTCCGTAGTTTATACCCAAGATACATTCCTGCAATTGAGAGTAATAGAATGGCTAAAAGTTTCATAATATTCTGTTATTTTAAGATAAATATAACAATTCAATTAAGGAATTCACAGACTGAATCTTTATTTTAGCATGATAATTGCAAACCCTAAAGAAAACAATAATTGTTTTCAGAAATTAAAAATATAACCATATGAAATTTATTTTATCTAGCTTCTTGGTCCTTTTTATGGCTCAAAGCACTTTTGCACAAAACAGAACAATCTCAGGTGTCACCTTCCCTCCAAAATTGGACATTAAAGGGACTTCTCTTTATTTTAATGGCTGTGGACTGAGAGAAAAGTATACACTCGATCTATATGTTGCAGGTCTATATCTTGACAAAACAACGATGGATGCCAAAAAAATCATGGCATCAAACTCTAGCTCCGCCATAAAGATTGTTATCACCTCAAGTAAAGTTACACGTGATAAATTCAATGAGTCGGTAAAAGATGGTTTTGAGAATGCAACAACAGGAAAAGCAACAGCTGCTGAAATCGCTAAATTCAAAGGATTCTTTTCGGACCCGTTTAAAGTGAAAGATGAGATTCTAATGATTTATGTTCCTGGAAAGGGAGTTGCAGTAACTATTAACGGCAAGTACAAAGGAATCGTTGAAGGTCTTGAATTTAAAAAGCGTCTTTATGCGATATGGCTTGGGGATAAACCTGCAAGCGGTAAGCTGAAAAAAGGAATGCTCGGCAGACTTTAATCAATATCTAATTTTAAAAGGCTTCCAACGAAGCCTTTTTTTATGTTTTATATTTTTTGATTTATGAAAAACTTTCTATCTCTCGTGTTTTTTTGCATACTGACTCAAACCATAGCTCAAAACACGATTCGTGTTATTGGACATCGAGGATGCAGAGGTGTTATGCCTGAAAATACAATTAGTGGTTTTCAACGCGCATTTGAAGATGGTGCAGATGGCATTGAATGGGACGTTGTTGTCAACGGAGAAGGTAAACTCGTGGTTTCTCATGAACCTTATTTTCATAATGATTTTTGCCTTGATCAAAACGGTGAAGTCATTAAAGACGAGAAAAAATATAATATCTATGAAATGACTCAGGAGGAAATTGAGGCTTTTGATTGCGGTTCTAAACCACACAGAAACTTTCCTGAGCAAGAAAAGTTTAAAGCAACAAAACCGCTACTTAAGGACGTTGTTGAATTGCTTCCTGTCAACGCAAACGGTAAATTGATTCTATTTGAAATAAAATCAGATGAACCAGAATACGGTATTTCACAACCATACCCAGTAGCATATGTTGATTTAATTTTAAAGGAGGTTGCAGCCTACAAGCTAAAAAATATCGTTTATATGAGCTTTGATAAAAACATCCTTGAAGCGCTTCATAAAGAGGATCCGAAGCTTCGATTGGCCTACCTCACCTATTTACCCTCTAAATCAGCTAAAGCCTTCTTAAGAGAGCTGTCTTTTACACCTTTTGCATTAGGCATGTATCACATGACCTTGAATAGAAGAAAAGTTAAGCAACTTAGATCCAAGAATGTTCAGGTTTTTGCCTGGACAGTTAATCAACCTAAAACTGCCCATGATATGATGAGCTTTGGGATTGATGCGATTATTACGGACTATCCAAAATTAATTATTCAAGCACGTGGAACATACTCAGATCGTCCGAAAAGAATCAGAAGGAACGGAAAACCTGTTTTTTAATATACTTTATGAATCCTTTTTGAATTTACACGTTATTAGTTCTAACTTTGTAAAAAACGTTCTTTGGGGTCGACATTGGATTTGACAGCGGTAGCATTGGTCAAGTGTCAGCATGCAGAGGGTTGTGGTGAACCTCTTAAATATCATGTCACAAACTATAATTGACAATACGTCATACGCACTTGCTGCTTAATTAACGGAATGTTAATTGGCTTAATTCCGCTGAATAATAGTAGGTAGAACAAGTACTTCCGGCAGGCTTCGGCCCGTTAGGCTCGCCATCAGGAAGTCCAATCCATCGGGCTGGTGCTCACGACGATACTAAGTGAGCATAAGAAACTAGTATCTAAGTTAAAGTTTTGGGGGTCTCTGTCCGAGCTTTTATCGAAAATCAATCAGAAACTAAGCATGTAGAAAGCTTGAAGAATCGTCGTTTGGACGAGGGTTCGAACCCCTCCGACTCCACTGAAAGGGAGAGCTCTAAATTTTTAAAGAGTTCTCCCTTTTTTATTTTCCCAGAATCCCCGTCAATACTAAGCATTAGACGGAGCACCTCATTGATGCGCGGGGTTCGACATTTTTCATTTACGATTTCGAAGTCAAAGGGAAAGATTGCTTTCAGAATCTGCTGCTTCCCCAGTACTGACGAAGCTTTGTAGGGGTTCGACATTTTTGAAAGAACACCCACTCCTTTTCGCAAATATTTGGTCAAATTGAGCTTATTTGAACTCAAATTATGCTGTTTATTTTGCAACACAATCAGCTCATCTTTGTATCGTTTATTCATAGATTGAAACGCATCCTGATCCACTACCCCATCCATTAGTAAATCCTGAAGATTATTAATTCTTGATTTCTGCTTATCAATAGATTTCTTCAATTTTATCAAGTCTCCGGTGTTGTCTTTGTCATTATGCTTGTAGATATACGTCACTAGTTCCTCATAGAGCTTGACTACGCCCTTTTTAAACTTAAACTGAGCCAACACCTCTTCCATTAATTTATTGGCCTTCTCTGCCCTATATCTTTCGTCACCACAATCATTGCAATGGTAATAGAAATACTTTTTACCAAGCTTACCCCTCGACCCACTTCCTGTCATTTTATTCTGACACTTAGAACAACGCACAGAACCACGCAAAGGTAAGTTGTCCTTGCGTGTCATCGCTTTCGGTTTATTTCTTTCGATTAAGTTAATTTCAAGTAATTCCTGAACTTTATAGAAGAGCTTTTCACTTACAATCCCATTGTGTATTCCCTCTATCACTTCTCTGGGCTCGTCACCTTCTGCTGGAACAACGACTTTTCCCATATAGATTTCGTTTCGTAGAATAACAGATGAACCATTACAGCTAATAGCAAACCCCTTTAATTTAAGTTCTTCCCTAATCTCAGCCTGGGTTCTACCCTTTGCTACCTCTTTGAATAAGTGCTTGATATACTTTGCATTTTCAGATGGAACAATGAGCGGCTTATTATTCTCGTCTCTAACATTCTTATAGCCTCTTGGAGCCATTCGAGATAAACGACCTGATTTTAGAGCTGCACGAACACCTCCGCGTATTTTAATTGATCTTCTGTCGTTATCAATTTCAGGCATCGCCAAATACATGGCGAGTATAGCCTTGTTTTCAGGAATGCTAATATCAATTGGTTGTTCTATAGCCCTAATTTCAACATCTAATTTCTTTAGATTTCTAATTTGAATAAGAGCATCCGTGATATTTCTAGAAAATCTATCCCATGAAGTAAATAATACGTAATCTACATTCTTTCTATTTGAACGCAGATACTTTAACAACTTCTGCCATTCAGGACGGTCAAAATTCTTTGCAGAATGATCCTCTTTAAAAGCCTGGACTATTTCAATATTATTGACTTCACAATGCTTACGCAAAGAATCCTCTTGAATCCCAAGAGAATATCCCTTCGCTTGCTCATCACTCGATACCCGAGCCATTATTATCGCTTTTTTCATTGATGGGGCTTTTAAAATTATTGACAGTATTCTCTGCCAATTTCAATAGAAACCCTGTTATAAGTTGAGCTTCTTCATTACTGTATTTGTTACCGTCAGATTCTAAAATCTGTTTACACTTTTTATATTTCAACACGACATTCGATGATGTCTTCCGCCTCTGTAATTCAGATAGCTTCAGCTGTATTCAATTGGCCTGAGGACTTCAGTGCCTTAGTTTAATTTTCGTTTTTCTTTTCGTTCACAATAGACAATCTTTCCATTCTCGGATTTAACTGTGATATCCTCATATTTATTTCTGAGCATTAATTCACTCATTCTTTTCGAGTCATCTATCACCTCACTTTTTGTTAAAGTGATTTTCTCTGCCTTTCTACTACCGTCTTGAGAAATATTAATTTCCACTGTTTTAACTCCATCTTCCTTTAATGCGCTGAGCACTTGCATCTCACCCTCACTTAAGATCTTAACATTGGAAGCTTCTACCTCCCCCAGCTCATCAACTAAACCCTCTAACAACTCGTTCACTGAAATAGACACATGCGAATTTGAGAATAATTTTCTCCATTCTTCCTGTTGCATTAAAAATTCAAGTTCATTAATCTTAAATGGCATCAATTCGCCCTCGGCATTAATCAAAAAGCTGTATTGATTTCTTAGAAGAATTACATCCATGACCACGACTTGAAGAAGATTTAGCTCTATCTTTTCCACCATAGTGGAAAATTCTTTTGATTGCACAAACAAACGTGCTGCATCCCGGTCATCTTCTGAACTCAATTCCAATACAACTTTTTCTATCGCAGCCTTACTTGATTCATTAATTTCAGGCCTACTGACAAGCAGGTCTTTTATGTTATTTATCGCGACCAATGATATATCAAATTGTCGCAGCTTTTGAATCATTTTCATCCATACGGAATCAACCAAATCAAATTTTTTCCTTTTTCTAGGGTCATGTTCTTTTAAAAAAAGACCTTTTTTCTCCCAATAATTTAATACCCGAGAATTTAATCCAATGTCACCAATAGAATATCTTGGTTCATTAATTTCTTTAAAAATATCTGGATACTTAGTAGCAAGGTGCTTTCCACTTGCTAATAGCTTTTCTAGATCCTTGTCCTGTCCGTTGGTCATAAAACAAAAATACAAATATTTCTCATATAATTTTGATTACACATATGAATATTATATTTTTGTTTATGAGAAAATGTAAACAAACAAACTGTTATGAAGAAATAATCGGTAGAACTGATAAAGAATTTTGTTGTGACACCCATAGATCAGCATACAATAATGCGCAAAACAATAAGCTATTCGGAGGAATGAGCAAACGCTTCAACAACACTAAATCAACATACAAATGTCTTCAAGCCCTATATCCCCTATCTAAAGGCGTTCATCCAATTGACATTAATACAGTCTATAATAACAACTTTAAAGAAGATATATATTACAAAATAAGATCCGATCATAATGATTCAGATGGAAAATGGATTTGTATAGAGGATTATGGTTATAGACAAATAAGTAAAACAGAGTTTTTAATCAATAAAACCAAAAACAATGATAGGTAATGAAGTAAGCAGAATCAGCCCAATAACCACGAATGATTACACCCCAGAATACAGTACGAATCAAACAACAAATAATTTGATCCCTGCAATAGTAGCTATCGGTTGTGTCCTACTTGTTGGGGCAATTGTATTACAATACAACCAACAACGAATTAATAAAACTCAAGACGAGCTTAATAAAAATATAAATTACTAATATTTAGATAATTAACAAGTTATACCTTAATATATAAATTAAGTTTATTACATGCTTTAATAATGGATCATCACCTTTCCATCAAATGGTCCAAAACCATTACGCTACGTGCAGATTATGGTCAGCGATATCGATACCTTGATTAAATCCATTGAAGTAAGAAGTCTTTGGAGTAGTATGCGATGAAAATGAATTATATTTAGGGATTCAATAAAAATATGAATCAGAGCCCGGAACAAATAGCAAGAGATAAGATAGACCAAATGCTGATTGAAGCAGGTTGGCTTGTACAATCAAAAGACAAAGGAAACTTGGAGTGAAGAAGATGAAGAAGGCAGATAGCGGAAGTATTCATATGAAGAAATTATTAAAAGAGATAAAACAGGTATGGATATCTTTTGGATTAAGGACAAAAGTCTAACCGATTTAGACAATCTCCCTGACCCAGATATATTAGCAAATGATATCATTGAGAACATTGAATCTGGATTGAGTAGCTTCAGAGATATCATGGAGACAATTAATGATAAACAAGAATAAATATGGCCCGTTACTATGAGACCCCTGAAGGGAAAATATATGCAGATGTCGCTTATCGATTAGGAAAAATAATCCACCAATATGATGTACTAATGGAGAAAGGAGATAAGCATAACTTTGATTCCACACTTGTCATATCATCCTTACAAAGCTTGTTGAGTATTTATTGTGAGTCGTATTCTCTTTGGGGGAATGATTTCGTTTTATCGATTGATAACATAGATATTCAAGATAACGAAAAGTACACCTCTGTAGGGGATTACTTGGACCTAAAGCGATTTATTGATGAGGACGATTATAAAGATAAATCTCCAAACCAAATAAATGAAATAGACTTCAAAAGCGTACATGATTTTATTTTTTCGCTCAGGCATGCTTTATCTCATCCTGTAGTTAAAGGAAAAGAAACGGGCTATGATCAAATTAGGAGTGATGATCGTAAAAAGATTATAGGTTACCATTTCTACCATGTAAAGTATTATAGAATAAAAAAGAATGAGGAAAAGCAAAAATTCAGGAGAGTTTTTAATTTTAGTAGCATGGAACTAAAAGCATTTACTTTGAAAATCGCCACCATACTTGCCCAACCCGTAGCAGAAGATTGGAATGATTTTGATGAAAACATATTGGAAAAAATGATTTATGACGCCGCCTAAGCACGAATTATGAAAAACAAAGCACTAAACGAATTAAGACAAAAAGTAGAAAAAGGACTATTCCCAAACCAATTCAAAGAATTTGGCGGAGCGGGCCTGATCATTACCAGTGATGAAAACAGAGCTCATATTGAAGGTAAAACGATAGTTATTACTGAACATGCTGCTGCTATGAGCTGGCTTGTATATCAACTCAAAGATATTTACGATAACGATTTGGATTGGAGAAACAAATATGACTTCTATCCCTTTATCGGCGAATTGGTCAATGAATCATTAACAAGTCAAGAGAAACTATTTGATTCCATGCTCTATGTGATTGATGTCATTGAGGAGACATGGGGATAGCCATAATCCCTCTTAGTGAACTGCATCTCCTCCCCCATTTTGCCTATTGGGTAGTTTCCTTATCTTAGGGGATTAACTAAAAATTGCTTTAACAGATAACTATGAGAACTGCACTAGAAAACTACATTAACAAATCCTCTAAACAGCTACCGGAATACATTTATGAACATGTCGATTTTTCAGACTCTTATTTTCGTGATTTCTTTAAACTCACTTCTTCAGATTTAAAATCAAAAGACAATACCATGCAATCCATTGAAAGCATCTTAATAGACCTTGCCGGTAGTCCAGATGGGGACTTCATGGACATCTGCTTTATGCTTATGGATAACCCTGAAGACAATCCGCTTTCTGTTTTTAATTACACAACGTTTCATGAGGGATTAAAGAGAACCTGTTATTTGAATGTCTACAAGACTGCAAACCACTATCTGTGCTGTTTTGAGCTGATGAACTCTTCTACTGGTGAAGGATCGTTAGATATTCTTACAACCAAAGACCCTCTACCCTTTTGTATGGATGCTGCGCATCGTACCTTAATCGCTTATGAACTGGAACATAAACACGCACTTGAAAACAACACGGTTGAGCCAAGCCCAATACAATGGAATGTTGAGTTGTTGAATTGAATAAAATTTAATATAATCGGGCAGGTAAATGAATAAAGCACAACAAAGCAGTGCGTCTTTAAATATTTGTAAAACCATTTATTTAGAAAAATAAGTTCAAATAAAACTCATTAAGCAAAACCACCTCACCCCTATTTATTAAATGGTTTTAGACTGTAATAACCGATTATAACCGGCTATATGTATACTTAATTGATTATATCTTGAGTTAAACGCATACAAGCATACTAATCGTTTATATCCGCCAATGCTTGATTATTTTAGAAAATAACGTTATGATATTTTTGGAGATGTATTATATACTTTTGAAAGTATAAAAGGTGCATGGTTCGATTTTGGGTCGTGATTAACTAATATGGATACTCCCGTATATAATTACCAGCGGGTGAATATCGTGCTACCACATATAAAGCGCCTGTTCGGGAAACTGCCCAACCCATACCTATATGAGTTGTAGATTTCCAAATCATTTGAGTATAGTGACCGATTTTAGGACCAATCCTAAACCTTCTTATTTTTGAATAACGGTAAGCTTTAATTTCATCGTACCAACTTAATGTAGCATCTCTACCAGGATGGGATGGGATGTTATTTAAACTCTGGCTGCTGGACCAGGTCATATAGAGATTCTCTCCTTGATCATATCTTGATGTACTGTGTATTAAACGGCCATTTATATTTGCCAGTCTATCTGCATAATCCTGGGCCTCATTTGCTAATTCTACTGACCATATTAATGGAGGTGTTCCAACTTCTTGTCTTGCCTTGTTGTGAATTTCCATAGAGAGAGCTATGTCATCTTCTGAAATATTACTTTGATTTTTGAGCGCTCTTTGTGCATTAGAAAAGACAGGTGTACTTATGGCGAATAATACGGTCAAAAAAAAGAAACTCATATTTCGGTGCATTGCCTGAATAAGACCAGCACTAAGTATCCATCCAAATATTAATTTACTTTTTATCATAATGTTCGATTTATAGGATTTAAACGGTAAAAGAGTTTCATGTAGGTGTAACGGCACGAAACAGTCAGGTTACGAAAAAATAAAACCGTATCATTATATTGCGAGAATTAAAAAACGACTGAATAATCACAATCTATGAAATCAAACAAAGTTCTTGATGCCATAATGGGGGTTGCAATTGGCGATACTGTTGGTGTTCCTTTTGAATTTAGCTCGCGACAAGACATGCAGGAAAATCCAGCCACCGATATGATTGGATACGGCACCTATAACCAACCCCATGGCACCTGGTCTGATGATAGCTCACTTACTTTCTGTTTGGCTGAATCCTTAATTAATGGTTACGATATCAAGGACATGTCCGAGAAATTTATTCAATGGAGAGACGAAGCGTATTGGACAGCACACAATGAAGTATTTGATATTGGCAGGACAACATCAATTGCCATTTCAAGACTCAAAAACATTCTCAAGGATAATGATCTTAATGCTCTAGAAACACAAAAAGATTTTGGGAAGCCTGCTGATAACGGGAATGGCTCTTTGATGCGGATCATACCTCTACTTTTTCACATTCGGGGAAAAGCCATTCAAGAGCAGTTTGACATCATCTGGGAAGTCTCTGCCCTCACCCATCGACACATTCGCGCAGCCATGAGCTGCCTCATCTACCTCAAAATCGCAGAAAAAATTCTTGATGGAATGGATAAAAGAGAGGCCTACAATCAAACCAGAAAAGACATTAGCAACTTCTGGGAAGATATCGGATTCCCAACAGAGGAGCGAAAGCATTTTAATAAGCTCATTCAAAACGACATATTAGAAACCCCTAAAGATGAGTTACTGAGTGGCGGATACGTCATTGAAGTACTCGAATCTAGCATCTGGTTCTTTCTCCAAACCGATAATTATCGAGATTCGATTCTTGGAATTATTAACCTTGGTCACGACACGGACACCTCTGCTGCGATTACTGGGGGTCTTTCAGGTTTGTATTACGGTGTAGACAATATACCCACCCATTGGGTCAATACCATAGCTCGAAAAAAAGATATTATAAACCTTTGTGAGGATTTGGATAAGAACTTGAACTCATAAATTAAGATTCTGAATTATATATCACGTATTGTAATAGTTCATCTTTAAAAATATAAAAGTTCTTGCTTGAGAATTTCGAATAATAAATGATATATCTTGGATTTTTCAATAACCTCTCGATGAATGCTCTATTTTTACATTTGGGGATTTCAGGATGTGAACCTACGCCTGAATGGTAAATTAACTTAAATTCAGGAATTTTATAACATTGAGAAATCAAAGCACGGATACCAATATCGTGTGCTAATTTCCAAATAAATGTATTCGACATAATCGGTAATTCCATCATTTTCCTTTTGACACAAAGATCAAGAAAGCGCTCCTCACTGATACCCGGTAATATTACTGAATTGTCAATATCAAATGATGGATCTCGCTGATTAACCACTTTTTTTTGGTACTCCAACAACTTCCTTTTAAACCTTAAATTTAATATGATACGTTCAGAAGTGTTAGGATTAGTCATTCGATACTCCCTGAGCATTCTTATTTCTTTGTCTGTTAAACTTACCTTATACGTATCCATAATTTATCTATTTCTTTTCTCTCACATACAAACTTCCAATCATAACGAATGCAGTAAGATTTGGAACCAATAAATCTAAGAGCGCAATATGTGATTCTCTCTTTTGAGTTACACTCGCAAACTCACTCATCCATACGGTGGTGAAAACCCCAAGCTTTCCCCAAAACATCGGAGGTAAAGATTTCGCAGAAAACTCCGTGTTGATTTGAGCGCTTTTAGGTACTGCCTTGTAAACACTGTTTACAAAAACCATGAGAGTTACCGCGTCTTCATTGTCCGTATAAATTGGGGCTGTTTCCATTCCTTTTGCTTCGGCTTCAAGCGAAAAATCACTAGGATACAATAGCCTTAACTTCTCATCATCAGTTAGACCCTCCCATTTATCGGGCATATGATCCATGATGTGATTCATGGTCTTTGATTTGGTCTTAATGTTAAACTTTGATTCTTTCATTTCCCGCACAATTCTTTAAATTCACAATACGCGCATAATCCGCTATCAATCATCTCAAATTCATCCTTGCCCTTTGGAGTGTTTTTATCCACATCAGTACAGTAGCTTTGCATTTCTGTGGTGTCATTGGCAAGAGTCACGTAGAACTGTTTTACTTCTCCTTCCTGAAGTTCCAACTCTGCCTCATCGAATTCGTCCTTCAAATAAACCAGGAAAGCCCTGATGTCTTTTTCAGGGAATTACCAAAATTATTATGGGCATACAAGCTGTAACCAATTAGCTGTTTACGGTGCTTGGCAACATCATTTTTCCCCGTTTTCCAGTCAAAAATAAATACACCCTCCTCCGTTGGGATCATACAATCCACCTTGCAATACGCCTTTAGCTCATTGATTCTTGTCTCGCCAAATCCTGGAGGCTCTATGACCCACTTGTGTCGTTGATCCATGGGCTGCTGATTGATCCAGGCATATCGGTCGGATTCAATAAAAAGCTGCAGGCACTTATAAATGGCATCTACCATCGCCTCTTTATCTAGCTCCTCCTGTTTTTGATAATAGATTTCGAAAAACTCGGATTTTTGAATGCTGTCTTCTACCGTATTGGCTATATGCTCCTTTAATCTGGATGTATCAATATCCGCATCGCTTTTTTGCAGGCGTTTTAACAGGGCTTCTATGACATCATGAGCGATACTACCAATAGTCAAAGGAATGGTAGTCAGTTGTTTTAAACGGCTGATTTGATCCAGTGCAAAGTCGGTATCGTGTTTTCCGTAATAGTGGTAGTAATATTTGCGTTTGCAGGTGCTGAAGACGTCGTATCGGCTGGAGGACCAGCCAAGGATTGAGGTGAAGGGGAATTTTTTCATAAGAGTTTAATAGATCATTATTGTTTTTATCGCAGGTTTTAATCATGAATTTCATAAATAACATAAAACTATTGGTTAACAAAATAGGAAGAAAAAATATTTTTAAGAACCATAAAGGATTTACAAAAAGTTTTTTTTTAAATACCATAACCAAAATCGGGTTGAATATGGAATCCAGGCAGGTTGATTTCCTTTTTTTTAAATTGATAAAATAAAAATTAGTGAAATTAATCCAAAAAATCCATTATATTTGATTGTGTTGTGCTTCGCAACGCAAAATTTTTAGGGAAGTTTCGGCTTGAAAAACAACTTCGGAAAAGAGGATTTTATCCTCTTTTTTGAATTATGAATGTAATGGGAGGAGAAAAATCAAATAACGATTACATTGATAAACACGATCGACGTGAATACATCAATAATAGGTTAGAATTTGACTTAGAGAGAGCTATCTCATTTTTAAAAACAGAAAATCCAAAAGAACTTTATAATCTTTTGAAGTTAAATAAAAAGGATTTGATGGCAATTAAAAATCCATTATACCGATCTTTCTTTATTTCTAAGAAAAAAGGAGGAAAAAGAAAGATTGAAGCTCCATTTTTGAATTTACGAATAGTACAATGGAAACTACTAGAATTTCTCAATTCAACTTACAATAAGGTATACAATGATGACTTGATCAATTCTTTTGGCTTCATACCTTCTAAAAGACAATTCTCAGGCTTTATAAATACAAAACACATTGTGAAAAATGCGAGTTTACATGTGAATAAGGAACTAGTTATAAATGTTGACATAAGAGACTTTTTCAACTCCATCAATGAATCTATGTTGATAGAATTATTTGAATCACCGCCATTCAGTTTCAATGTTGAATTGATTGACTTTCTTTTGCAAATAATTTTAATTGATGGTCATCTACCCATTGGAGCCCCTACATCACCTATTCTATCCAATATGGTGATGCGCGGTATTGATGAAAAATTATCGAAAATTAAGAATTATATCTATTCTAGATACGCGGACGATATAACATTCTCAACTAATCATTACAATAAGCATGAAGGCAGTCAATTCATTTTCGAAATCAAAACAATTCTTTCTCAATTTGGATTCGATTTAAACGACAAAAAAACCAAAATAATGGGACGGTCTGAACGCCAGTTGGTGACAGGGCTAGTGGTTAATGAGAAAGTCAATGTAAGACGTGAATACATCCGAAATATTCGTTCATCTCTACACAATATAAACAAAAACACAACATTGAAAGAATGTTTATCTATTAAGGGAAAAATTGATTTTATTGGCTATGTCAGAGGTTTAAATGATTCCATATATAGGAAACTAAAAAACGAACTTCATGAAAATATGGTGCAAATACACCCAAAAAAAAGATTCTTTGTTTCTATCAACTACCTAAAAAAAATAATAGAT
>CALSTG010000001.1:734434-2212477 GCA_943789205.1 uncultured Flavobacteriales bacterium | reverse complement strand
TTAGTGTTATGTTCAGTCCCACTTTGGGCTGAAAACTATTTAAACTGAGGTGAACTTTTATTTTAGAACATAGAGGGTTTAGGTTGTGGTTTTTTTGTGTCCGGTTTTAATATATAAATGAAATTTTGACTTTTTTATTCTTTTTCGAAATTTTCCGAAAAAATTTTTTGGCAACTTTTTTCAAATTATTTTTAAAAACATAGCATTTACAAGGCTTACATCAACTCAAAAAGGAATATCATCTCCAAAACCGCGCAAACCATAAACAGGTTTGGTATACATCAGATTGCCGTATTTCTTGAGAAAGGCTTCGTGCTCCTCAAATAGTGGTTGACGGTTCAAGAAGGCACGGTAACCCCGCACTGAGGTATAATTAGATCGGTAGATGATATCTGGCTCTTCATTGGGAAAGAACTCATCAATGGTCTCAAGCATCATTAGTGGCCGCACTTCTTCCCAGATGCTCTTGTCTTCACGTTTCACAAAAGTGATGTGCACAAAATCTTTCTCGCTAATGCTGTAGAAACTATCCTTGGAGTCTCGAAAATTTCCTTTTATTTGTACATCGAAAGTGTTGTTCTTGTGTGTGGGTGCTTGAAAAAACATAGGCAGTTCTATTTATAGGGTTAAATCACAAAGTAAAATCTCAAAAGCGTAATATTTTTACGGTTTGATTATTTCCTCCGCATTATTTAAATCAATCTTGATTCCGTAATAATTAAAATCAGTGTCTTGAGGATTTTCGACCTCTATTAAATCGATCTTACAGCTGCGTTTGGGTATGGGCTCAAAGAACAGTGAAAAATAGTGCCAGTCCTTATTGGACTCGAAATCAAGTCGCGCTGGCGCTAAGGGAATATCATCGGTGTATTTCAATTTATATTTTGCCTCACTTGAATTGGTTCGTAGATATGAATCAGGCGACATTTTAATCCATCCTCCTCTGTAGTATTCATCTGTAGCAAAATAACCAAAGTCGATACGCGTATGTCTTTCACTCAATATGGCCCTAAGTATAATTAGGTTTGTATTTGGTTTGCGAACAACATTCAATTGAAGCAGTAGGTCTCTTTTTTTATCCATTACTTAAATTCTTTAACGGTTTTAGCTAAATGTGCTGGTTCTAGTACTCTTATCTGTTTGCCATATGACAGGATAAGACTCACAAGTTCCATGGAAGGAATCAACTCAAAAGTGATGATGGAATCTCCCCTGCTCTCGCATCTCGACATGCTGACTTTCATGTATTTTCTGTGCCCTAAAATAATTGGTGATCATAGCATTCGCATGGAGGGTGATTTTCTCTTTTGTGCAGTTAGGCAAAGGATATACACCGTAAACATTATTTAAATACGCATCAATCACATCGGACGAGGTATCCTGGAATACTTTATAAATCGGTTCGGGCGCTTTGACGCGATCAAGTCCAAAGGTGCGCAACGCCTGATGTGCTTCCGAAAAACCAATCACGTACCAATGGTTGTTGAATTCTTTAAGCAAAACAGGGTGAATAATTAATGCTTTAAATTCACGTCTACTATAGGAGTAATGAATAAAACTTACGGGTACGCGGTCTCTACAGGCCGAGTACAATAAATCGAAATGCTCAAAGCCTCTGCCTTCAGAAATGTAATCTGTTTCAATGATTTTTCGTTTTACTTCTTTGTTATTTAACTCTTGTGCATTGGACAATACCTTCTCAATGGCGTGCGTGAACTTTTCACTGACACGAGAACCTCCAATAGCAGAAATGACCTCAATGGCCTCATTGATGGAATCCACATCATAAGAATTCAAGGATACGCCATTAATTGAGAAGTCCGGATTGGTATATTCATAACCAAGGTGCGTACGGTTGAATTTAATGGGCGCATCAAATCCATCTGGTGGCAGCATCTTCATCACAGCAATGTCCTTTTGAACAGTTTCAGCGGTGGTATTGACACCTAGTTTCTCCTCAAGAGCCGCTAAAAGTTCTTTCATATTGGGGTATCTACGCATTTTATTTCGAAGACATGCATCGATTACTTTGTAGCGTCTGTATGCGTTTTTGTTGATTGGCATAAAACAAAAGTAATAAAATTTTTAACTCCGTATCACTAATACGGTTTAAAATTAATTCTTTGTAGCGTAAAACAGTAAAATAGAACAGAATGGAAAACAACATGCAAAACACAACGCACAAAGAGCGTAAGAAGAAGACCAAAACACTGCGACTATTTAACCCCAGTGTGTATGATCGAAATACGAGTGCAATGATTCAAAGCATCGACCTTAATGAAGAATATACACGTATAGACTTTAAATACACTTCTTCTCAGGAATACATCAATGGTGGATGGATACAAATGGAAAGAAATTCATTTATCAGGGATACCCTCTCGAAACGGACCTACCCCCTGCTCTTTGCATTGAATATAACAATTGCACCGGAGAAATTCCACTTCCGTAGAAAAGGGCAAGCACATACCTATACCCTCGTATTCCCTGCCTTACCGAAGTCTACAAAAGCGATTGACATCATCGAAAAGGAAGCTCCAGGGACTTACTTCAACTACTACAACATAGAATACCAAAGGTGGATCAATATTGAACCACATGACAATTATATCAACAACAAAAATTAATAACCCCTAAAAACCAAAAAAACATGAAAAACAAATTGAAAAAAGATTTAAGCTGGGAAATCGAGGTACTTCCCGTACAAATTAAAGGACAAACCAAAGTCCTAAATAAGGCCCTCGTGCGGTCAGACGATCAGAAATTAATTGGCATCAGGAGCAGGTACTACAAGCCTGTTTTCAATAGAGACCTCGAAGCCATAAAGGAAAAAATACTCCATACCGGAGGATTTCGTTTCAAAGGTTACGAGGAATTCAAGAGAGGAAAACGCATTCTGGCCTTCTTTGAGAATAAAAAGAAATATACATTGTGTGGTGAACGCGTTGCAGACTATCTCATTATCGGCAACAGCAACGATGGATCGAGTAAGTTGTTCATTGGCACCTCAAACTACATGTACCGCTGTGAAAACATGTTCTCATCGAAAATAAGAGCTTTTCAAAGGAGACACGACCAAACCTTTGATATTGACGCTATTGATATTGAAGAAATCCTAGACACCTACGAAAATGGCCGTCAGGATCTATACCGTAATATGGAACGACTGGAATCAACACCGGCCACTATGGACTTGATGACAAGTCTAGGACCTATATTGCTGAATCCAAACTTAAATAAGGAAAATAAAGACAAACTCACTCGTCGAGAGGAAGAACAGTTGATTTTGTTTTATGACTGTCTAAAGAGAGAGGTCGGTGAATTAGGATTCAACCTCTGGGGTGTATTAAATGGAGTGACGAGATACACCTCGAATCATTTGACTGGAAACAAAGGATTTGGTGTCGTAAATGGCCGCGGTGAACGTTTGAATCGCCAAGCCATGAATTACCTCATGAGTTTGACCTAGTCCATTAGATGTAAATAGACCCTTCTATTTGGTTAGGAGGGTTTTATACTATCTATTAGTGATTTGCTAACCCTCCATTTATGTATTATAAATTCATAGAAAATTTATATATTATTTTTAAAAACATAGCATTTACAGACACTACAGAGCGTGTTTTTGACACAAAATCAGTGAAAAAAGATTTTAAATAAAGTTTTGTAAGTTCTTCTAAGTACTTAAAAGCACTTATTTCTACTTATAATGTATCCCGTCGCTATTTCGTCACCTTGTTAAGTACTTATAAGTTCTTAAAGGTGGGTTCTCCCCTATTTTAAGTACTTAAAAGGGATTAGGTGTGTTAGGATTCAGGTGCTACATTAAAAACGATTTAGATTTATTAACTTGGTAAAAAATTATTTTATGAAATATCTTTTTGTGTTTTTATTATTGGGTTTAATGCTAAGTTGTGCAGACGAATCAGGAAAAAAGGCGACTGTTTCCAAAAAGGATGGCTCTCTTAATACAAAAAAAAACACAGCTGTTATTGTGAAAAAAGATAAAAAAAACAATACGCAACCCAATTGTAAAGATATAGAAGGACTGCTCATTGCCCACGTGGATTCAATTCCAGAAAATTATACGGGTGTTGTTTTTTATTGCCGAGAAGACAAGGTTCAATTGCTTTATAACTATAAGGATGGCAAGAAAGATGGAATATCTAGAGAGTGGAACAGTGATGGTTTATTGTGGATTGAAGAAAACTACAAGGATGGTAAAATGGATGGCTTATATAGAAAGTGGGATGGGGATGGTGATTTGTGGATTGAAAATAATTTTAAGGAAGGCGAAGAAGAAGGTTTACAAAGAGCTTGGTATGGACCTGGTAAGTTAAGGTATGAATGGAGTATCAAAAATGGTGAAAAAGATGGGCTCGTAAGACAGTGGCACCGTAATGGAAAATTAAGTCTTGAACAAACCTATGAAAATGGTTTATTAGAGGGTTTTGATAGATCTTGGTATGAGGATGGTCAGATAAAAAGGGAATATTGGCGTGTGAATGGAAATATGAGAAAACCGAAATATTGGAACGTCAATGGAGAACGTAGAAATAACAATCTAGAGGGAATCCAATAAAAGCCGAATTAAACTTGAGCCACTTTAACGAGTGGCTTTTTTATTGATAATTATTCAATATTCGAGTCCCACATTATATTACTAATAAGCAATTTAAATTTTTAAGGGAGGGATTTATTTTTTAATCTTACGCTGAAATGCAATTTGCACAAAGTCATATTTAGAAACTCTGTCATCTTTATCTATTATACTTGTACCAAGCCTATTGTATTCTAAACCTAAATCGGTTTGTTGAATAAAATAGGTTCCGCTCTTTAAACCCTTCCATTTGAGATCCGAGTATCTAACACCTCCATTAAAACCCAAATCAGGTCTAATAACTTGATTGTATTTATAATATTCTTTTATTTCGTCCCAATCTTTATTTTCATCTGAATAAAAGTAAAATCCTTTCCCATCGCATGAGGAACAGGTATATGTTTTTATTTTTCCGGTATTTATCTTGCCACTATTATTACACCTCGTACATTCATTATTTTGTGTTGTTGCATGTTTCTTTTTAACATAAACGGTGCTTCTTTTTTGACCTTTACCATTGCATTTTATGCACTCCTGCCAACCCTGATTACACCCACTTACATGACAATTTTTTCTTGTGACATCATCTTTTCCGCCTCCATGATAACGTTCAGAAAATCCATAACCTTTACATCCGCCGCATTTTACATAACCGAGCTTCTTTTCCTTAAAGTCTTTCCATCCTCTATTATTCCAATTCCATACTTGAAATCGAAAGGTTCTATCACAAGAAGTACAATTTTGCATCACAGAACTACTCTCCGTTGAGTACTTATCTGAATGGTCTATAAATCTTGACTCTCCATTGCAATTCGGACATTCAATAATTTCATTTCGAGAATATGTCTTTTTACATTCTTTTCGAATTCGCATATCGTTCATAGGTAAATCTCCTAAAACCTCTCCAGAGAAGTAGGAATAACCATACTTGGATAAATAATCATATATTATTTTTATTGCTCTTTGATTGAAATAGTAATGCGGAGTTTTGATTACACCATTAATAGATGACCTTTCAGTGGTCACTAAAACATAACCGGGTATATTATGCTCTTGGAATTTAAATTGTCCTGCCCCTCTATCGTACTCTATTTTATGAAATAGTGAATTAAACTCTGTTAATTTATTTTTTAATACAGGAATATCAGAGAGGTTAATGTATTTGGTCAGTTCATATCCATCTATAGTGAAATGATCTATACTAGGCGTTGTATTTGGTCCAAATGCAATCTCTTTAGCTTCAAAAGGAATACCATCACACCAATTTTGCGCATATTCTTTTGTCTTGAATTTGTAGAATAGAAACCTTTGAGGTCTTAATAGTGTTTTTTCATAAACCCTACGATCCTCATTTGAGGAGTAAAAAAAGTAATACTCTCCTTTCGAGTTTGGTTCAATAGGTTCATTTGAATATAAACAGTTGAGTGTCTCTGCCCCGTCCCAAAAGACATTTTGATACAGACCAGAATTGCAAAATTCACGAACAAAATATGTTTGAACTCCAATATCCCTTGCTAATTCAGCAAATGTCTTAGTCCTATAATTATCCACTAAATATTGCTTATCTTCTTCACTTAAAATATTGCTTTTCTGAGAAAAGATAATTTGAGTTATTCCAAGTATCAACGTAAATAACAGATGCTTCATTTAGATAATTTACCGAAAATAAAAAATTAAGTTGTTGGCGAAGTAAATAAACCTAACGAAAACTAATAATTTTTAATGAATTATAATGCAAACGATAATATATTCTTTCAAGTCCTAATTTTATAAAAACTTCAAGCTGCTCTGATTCAATCACTAGAGCATTTTATTTATCTAAAAATGCTCTTTCATATCTAATCAGCGATCAAGAAACAGAAATCCGATTAGGAATTTAGAACAACCTTGAAGGATGATTTTTTATTGAAAACCACCCAATGTTCAAGTCCTACATTACATGTTATTCGGTAGTTTTCTAGATTGGGAATCTAAATTTAGTATTAATCCAATTCCGGATGAGCTAGGTTGTATTCTTTGTAGCCAGGGATTCAATTCTTTTTTTGAATGTCTTCGATGAAGGCTAAAGGCTATCCAATCGAAGAACAGAAGAAAGCTACCCTGAAGGATAATGCTATTTCCAAAACCGTTATTCTTTACTTGTTCTGTCGGATTTTGTGTGGGCCTGTTTTTTAGGAGGAGTCCTGATGAAATATAAGCGAGATCGAGTCCAGCATTGATTAAAAAAATAGTTTCTGTTTTGCGCTGTTCGTTTAATGTTTCAAAGAAACTCAATTTGTTATTTCCCTTGCGCGCTTTAATATATCCAGGAATGGATAAGCCTAAATTGACGGCGTTCCACATTACATTCATCTGATGAAAATATTTGGTGGATTCGTTCGTACTTAATGCCCATCCTATCCCACTCCCTAAAAGATTCAGGCTTGCCCAACTACCTAATCCAAGCATTATTTTTTTATCTAGACCATGTCGTTGTTGATTGAATTCCTCAAATTGAGCCAAACAATTATTGTTGTTAAAGACAAAGAATAAGACGAAAATTGGTATGAAAATATAACGCATGTATGTGAAACAAAAATACGGAGTCAAAGTTTATCGATAGGTATCAAAACTCTTAATGTCACAAATGTATTTGTGTTGAATCCAAACTTTTAAATAATTTATTTAAAATTCATCTATAAAAAATGAGCTCAACATTCTCATTTGTTCATGGTGTTTTATTTAGCGAGTTTATAACCCAGCCAAGCCATTGGAAAATAGGCAACACCCAAGTCTAAAACATTAAACCACAATGGTGAATTACTAAGCATAGAAACCATCATTGCACCACCAGTAAAGTGCACCGCAGCCAATATCATTACAATTAACATCTTATGACTATTAGCTATTTTTGCCGCCGTCAGCGTGCCTACCAAAGTTCCCCCTGCATGAGCAAGAAAGGGCATAATTAACTGAAAGACTGTATATCTATGCAGGTTGTTATTTATACTATTCACATCGTTTGGATTTACACCTTCTGGAGGCGAAAAAATGTTGCCGAGCAACATTATTAGCCCCATGTTAACAGCCATCATAACGATAAATCCAGCAAAGCTGGCTAGTAAATTCTTTATTAATGGGTTCATAAGTAATAGTTAGCACTTTAAAAATAATGTTTTACAAATTAATTAAAGATGTATTCAACTACAGAAGTTTAATCAAAAGAAAGAATATGACAAGGCTATATTCGAGTCCCACATTAGAGCATAATATTCAATTTAATCAATCATTAATCCATTCATTGATTCATTCAATACATGACTGAATAATTCACTCCCATACCATATTGTATTATATACAATTGTAACGTATGTCATAACAATGTATCTATCTAATATTTTAGGATTGAAATAGTCGTCTTCAAACTGATCTTTATCAACTTTAGAAACAGCATTTAAAAATAAAGGGCGATCCGTTTTTTCTGGGTTTTTATAATGATACCTTACTGATACATTAAAATTTGACCCACTTTTATTTGCACCATTTACCTCAGAATAGTCTTGTCCAGCAATAAACAAAGATGTACCAATTCTTCTATTAAATTCTAGATTTTCTCCATAAAAATCACGTCTCATATTGTCTGTCATATGTGATCCGCAATAAATAAATTCAACCAAATGATCATCTTCATATCCAATATCAAAAAGGGGATTCCCGTACTGATCAAAAACACGTTTGGTTTTATCATTGTAATAGAGGTATTCGACTACTCCATTATCACCAGAAATCTCGTATGTAGGTTGTTGAAAACCATCTTCCTTGATGCCATATAAAACAACATACTCAGCATGATCCTCAATATAAATTTTTTTTAATTTATTTAAATTATTTAACTCGCTTAAAACTGCGTTTTTACCTGAACCAGAACATGCTCCGCATTCATAATCGTAAGGTTCACGATAGTAACGTATTTCGCCTTTATAATCACAATCACTACAACCCCGACCATAACAATAAGTGTGATGTCTCGTTTTGAAAGCACCTGACATATGTTGTATTCCTTTACCTGCGCATATAATACAATTTGGACTTTTTCTTAAGTTTTTGATTAATTCATTATACGTCAAACCGCCCTGTCCGCTTGCTGAAGAAATAAAACAAAAAATAAATAACGGTATTAAATATGTTAATTTCATTTTCATAAATTTAGTAAAACGATCATGTTTGAATATTCCAAATTTTTAAAGTTGGATTCACAGGTTATACAGCAAGATTATTAAATATAATATTTACAAATAACAAAAGAGGCATTAAACAATGAATGTTCAACCAACTAATCTTTAATGTACCCAAGTTATGTTCGAGTCCTACATTAAAAAAAAAAGAAAACATCAATACGGCTTTTCACCAATATAATTACCCGCCGGGGAATATCGAGCTACAACAAATACTGCACCGGTCGCAGATACAGCCCATCCAATCCCTACTTGTGTTGTAGATTTCCAAATCATTTGAGTGTAATGACCAATTGCAGGACCTAAGCGAAATCTTCTAATCTTAGTGTATCGATAGAATTTTATTTCATCATACCAACTCTTTGATGCATCCCTTCCTGGAAAAGATGGTGCACTCTCTAAAGCACCTCCAACAACCCATGCCTTATATAGGTTCTCTCCCTGATCATCGCGATAATTACTATGAATTAAACGACCATTTCGACTTGCCAAAACCTCGGCATAATTCTGAGCATCATTCGCCAATTCAATAGACCACGTAAGCGGCGGCGTTCCTACATCTTCACGCGCCTCATTATGCACTTCGAGAGACAAAAAAATATCTTCCTTTGTTATGTTGCTGATACTTTTCTGGTTTCGTTGGGAGTGTAAAGAGAATGACACAATTATAAAAATATATCCTAAATATTTCATTTCAATAAATTACAAATTTGTTCTATCATATAAAGAAATTTCATATTCCTTTCCCAATCCCGCAATAAAAAAATGAGTGTTATTTAACCTAATCAATTAGTTATAAAACTATCTACCTTAACCACCCACTCATCATTTTTAAGTTCTCTAGATGTGTTCTTTTCCCATTCATTACCCAATGTGTCAATCCAGCGTTCTCGAAAACGATTACTTAATGGAATTAAAGTATCACCTTTGTATTTTTTAATACTCCACAACTCTTCTGTATATCCTGCTCTGTAATGAAACATAATCAATTGATTTACGGAATCACGTTCCAGACCTAAACGATCAGATAGTTCGTGGTTAAGCTTAAACCTATTTTCCTTCGGGAAATAATTCCAAATAAAATAAGTACAACCTCCCGAACCACAATTGTCCAATACTGAAATATCCTTATAACCATCGAAATTCCAATCAATCAAGTCATATTCGTAAAAAGAATAACCCTCATAGGTAATATTTTGAATTAACTCACCTTTATCGTAAATCTTGAATCCTTCTAAATTGTGCCTTGAACTATCCAAGTCAAATTGAAAACTAAAGGACACCCCTTCTCCTATATCAGTCTCAAGGATTGAATCCAAGTAAATTTCATCAAAACTAGAATTCTCAGACTTTATTTCAGTTGAATTATCCGCCGTAAATTCCGTTTCTGAATTACAAGAAATCAGTATAAAAGTTATCCAACCGAATGCGAGAAGCTTATCCATAAGCTAAAAGGTATTGATTTTATTGAATTACTGTTTAAATACCGATAATACTGAAGATAGTTTTTCAAAAAACATTTTAGAAAACTTATTTAAAAAAGTAAACCCCTCATACTTATTTTTGATAATCTGTTTTTGGTTATCACAATTATACCTCACCTCTGTAAGCGTATTAAACTCAAAAATATACATGATATTATTCTTACATCTACTATCAAAGATTTTATATTTTGAATTTTTATTTAAACGTCTAAACAATTTTTCGTTACGACCAAATGACGCTGCATGCATAATTTGAACTTGGTGCCTTGCAGCCCCACATTGCTGCCAAACAAAATAGTATAAACCTTTCCGGAATATGTATCCTAAAATCGGAGTTGATTTGACCTTTTTTAGATTGTAAAATGTGCGTCGGACATTTAGAAAAATAAAATGTTGTAAGCTAATACCAGGAATAATAATATCATTATAAATATCAATTGAAGGATCATATTTAATAACACGATCCTCAAGGTAAAGCAAAAGCCTTTCAATCACCAAATCGAAAAGATCATCCATTTCAGAAGTGCCAGGTTCAGTATTATAAAACTTCACACGCATCAATTTCTCATCTGTTGTCAACATGTATTCAATATGATCCATAAACGGCATTTATATAGAGTACTCAAAATGAAGAACAAAAACAAGGAACGATTTAAAATAATCATTAATTGTTTTAACGTTGAGTGAATTTAAGATAAAAACTCTGGCTTTTTATCAAACATAGATTTTAATAAATCATTAATTTGTGAAAAACAATTTATGTCTGAAAATACAGAAAATAGATATTGGGTAGGCGAAACTACTTTTCCTGAAAATGGTAAAATGGTTTATGCGCTTTCAGATGGAGAACCGATTACAGGTATCGTATATGCAACATATGAGGACGGTTCTATTCTGTTCGAATGTGGTTATAAAAATGGAAAACAACATGGCCTTTTAAAGTCTTGGTATGATGATGGTCAGATACTATCAGAATGTTATTTAAAGGATGGACAAAAACATGGCTCAATCAAATATTGGCACAGGGATGGGGAACTCGATTACGAAGAAAACTATATTAACGGAGTAAAAACTGAATAACCTTTCTCAATATCTCACATTCAAATCCTAAATATTGATATCAAATAACTAACTGAAATTTAGCAATCCTTAACATCTCAAGAGGTAACAATTGAACATTTCTCACATTGTATAGATATATACTAAAAGACAACATGAGAAAATTAATTGTACTGATAACAGCGCTCATACTTATAATAGTAGGTTGTACCAAAGAAAATGTAAACGATAATGTAGAACATTTAGAAGGTCAAGAACTGAATCGAGTAAGCATAAATGAAAGGGCACGAATGGCCTATCATTATTGCGAAGAGAACAATCTGAATACAGACTTCTGCATACTCATCGATATGAGTGTTCATTCGGGCAAAAAGAGATTTTATGTCTGGGATTTTAAAACCAACCACATCATAGATAGCTATCTGGTGACACACGGATGCTGCGAAGGTCCCTTGGGGAGAAGACGCTTCTAAAACTGCAATTCAGTTCAGCAATATTGAGGACAGCCATTGTTCTTCAAGAGGCAAATATAAAATTGGAGAACGCGCTTGGAGTAGCTTCGGTGTGCATGTCAAATATATTTTACACGGCCTAGAAACCACAAACTCAAATGCAAAAGACCGCAATATTGTTTTTCACTCTTGGGGGATGGTTTCTGATGAGGAAGTATTTCCAGCGGGAACACCAGAAGGCTGGGGATGTCCTGCGATTTCAAATAATGCATTCACAGAGATTGATGCTTACTTAAAAAATAGCGGTCCTACCTTAATGTGGATTTACTAGATTGTTACCTTTTTCGTCGCATTGGTTATTGAGATTGTAACTCCTTATTTCTCTTTTATGAAACTCTTTTATTCATTGCTTTTTATAAGCCTCATTTCAAATTCATTCTCCAAATAAGCATGAACCTTCGCATGCGACTGACAGATACTCTTGTTATTGAAAAATACCAAACAACACAAAACAGCTTTGAGGTTCAAAAGCTTTACATGTCCCCTGGTAATTCTAGAATAAAAAACTTAAGTGCTGCCAATAAACTTCGAAATAATACAATCGTAGGAGTTGACCTCGTATATTCGGATTATCCAGAAGGAAGAGACTTTTCAGAACTTAATAGGCAGCGCATTATCGAGCTCTTCAAGGTCTTGCCTCAGGCCTTTAACAATAAAATGGTCAAATGGACTGTTGTCAAGCAAACTGGCGTTAAAAAAACAGGCGGTATTTCGAATTATTTTCACGGATTTGCCATTCATTATAGAGCCCTTCCCTCCTATCAAGATGAGAACCAGCTAATGGAAGATATCCTATCTGGTAAAAAGGAACCTCAAGACTCAACTTTACTCAAAGTGTTTAACAGAAATGAAGAATGGAAAAATATGCTCGTAGTTTGTGATGTTACCGGAAGCATGGCACCTTATACAGCGCAGCTATTGTTATGGATGAAAGCCAATCAAACCCTTAGGTCAATGAAAAACATTGTCTTCTTTAATGACGATGACGAGAAAAGCAATAATCAAACTGGAAGAAAAGATACAACCGGTATGTGGACCATCAGTTCATATAGCTACAAAAAGGTACTTGCTACTGCCATCAAAGCCATGGAAAAGGGTGAGCATATCGAAAACAATTTAGAGGCTGTATGCAGAGCTATTGAGGAATATCCTGAGGACAAACACAAGGTATTGATGATCGCCGACAATTGGGAAGACCCCTGCGACATGCATCTGTTGAAGTACCTGAAAGAAAAGAAAATCCCTGTGCGTATTATCGTTTGTGGTGTGGAGGATTCATTCAATACCAAATACCTCGAAATTGCATATGCCACTGGAGGAACAATTCACACCATGGAAGATGACCTCAAAAATCTAGCATCAATGAGAGACGGTACTACCTTTAAAATTGGAAAAATCAAGTATAAAATTGCTAAAGGAAAATTTTATCAAGTCAAGTAATTAAGATAATTTAAAACAGAATTATGAAAGAATCCATTCGCTATCGAAATACACCAAAAGGTATTGAATTTTGTCACTATCAAATCCAAAAGGATCATATCAAAATAAACCAGTATATACGATAGAATATAGTCATGGTTCAATAGGCTCAATACCAGATTGTGATGCAGTTATTGACGAAAATATCGAGCTTATAGAAGAGATTGAAAGCTCTCTCTTAATTGAATACCCAGTCGAGTACATATCTATGGATTTATATCAACTAGAGCTTAACTTAACGGATTATAAGAAAGATATAACGTCTGCTCTACTGGGACAGCTTTCAAGATCTATTCAATGGAATATAAAACATTCAGGGTTAGGATTCAATGAAGTCAGGTTTATAAGAAAAGAAAATATATTAAAAACAAAACTGAGACTCAATTCCAACCTTAATTTACATGAAATACTAGCTTGGGATTTGGGGCATCTGGGCATCAAACCCAATCAAATTAAAATCTACTAAATTATGTTTGGAGTATTATTTGATAATCTTGAAATCCTTTCAAACCAAAAAAGCTTTAAAATTCAGATTAATACCCTCACTGACCTGTGGATTCTCCTTCATTTACGTGACCTAACCATAGTGAACTCAGATATTCATTATCAGCGTGAGAAATTCTACAAAAAAGAACCTTATCCCATTCGGAAATTGACTAAGAAATTTGAAAACACAAAGGATTTATTGGCTTACATTAACAATCAACGCTTTCGTTACAATTGGTTATTAAGAAAATTCTCATTAGACTTTTCAAATGGCTGGAATGTAAGAATTAGTGGTTTTCATATCACCTTAGAGTTCACTACCAATTCGACCGAAGAAAGAAATGACTTAATCAACAAGCTAATTAAGATATCCGGAATAGATCCTATAAATTGTGATGAATTGATTCCAAATGTTGGCTATATGATCTCATTGGATGATTACCACCTCAAAAGTTTTTCAAACGTACCTCACCCAGATCAATTTTGGACTGAAGAACAAGTTGAAAGATGGAGGAAATGGTACTTAGCAAATGAAGGCAATCAAAGCGTGCCATTTTAGCAGATTTTTTTTAAATAAAAGTCAAGTGAATACAACCTTTCTCAGGACAAATAAGCAGCTTGCCCTCCCCTTGCATTTGATCTATTGCTCTTTCAAGTGCTTTAAGCGCCTCTTTACAAGATGACTTATAAATCACCCGACTGATATCTACAGAAACCCCATAGCTATGCGTACTCTTTTGTTGCGTTGCATTTTCGGGATATACTTTTCTAATTATGCATTGTTGGCCGTCTGTTCGGGTAACTGATGAAACAATAAAGTAGCTTTTGGCATCTGGTGTTCCTTTGAGATTTTCTCTAAAGAGCTGTTCCTAGCTCAATAAGTCTTTTCTTTGCAATTGGCGTCAAATGTCTAGAGCTGTTTTTTAAACCTTGAATGTGATAACCATCGCTGTCTGATATTTTCGCTAAATAATCTTCTTTTAAAAGTTTATTTAATTCCTTTTTATCCTTAATAAATCGATTTTTCGTTGTTTTTTTGCCATAGGACGATGCTTCTTGGCATAACTATCTCTTTGAAAATGAAGTGAGGTACTCGTGCATCTGCAACTCGGGTTTGGAATTGGTTTTTGAATTTCTCCATATTCGATTCGACACCTGTCCATCCAGTATTTGATTCTACTGTAGTTATTTGATAGAATTAACAATCCAATCAGCGCAGACACAATGATACTCGCGAGTAAATATTTCCTATATGCTTTACGCTTAAGGCTCACAATCAACAAACCAAGATTGATTGCAACAATTATTAATACGAGTAAAAGAATTAAAATATCACGATCTCTAATCATTGTCTATGCTTTTGGATTCATCAAATACACTAAGATTGTAAATCCACTTCAATTCATCCTCAGGGAGATCAGCGGCAGTCAACTTTAGACTAGAGTCAGGTTGATACCAACCATATCCTCGATAATAATTTCTAAGCTTTCTGTTTGCAAAGGCATAACCTCGAATAGCGAATGGAAAGTTACGCAACACCTGAAGTGTAAATTCATCTTTAGCAAACCTCAAGTCATCCTTATGATGATGAAAAGCATACCAAAGTGCATGCTCCTTGATGTCAAAAACTCCTGTATCTGATAGTACACTGTAATATTCATAAAACCCCTGTTCTGAACTGTACTCATTGTGGCTCCCCCAAATCATTAATTCACCTTTAGGTCTAAAATCCTTCTGTTTATAAACAAGTGGTGCCTCTTTGGTTCTTACATGCAAAGAACCATTTTCATGTCCTCGACCGATATGCATTCCCATTTCTTCCATATCATCAGCAAATGGATTGCACAAATACAACAAGGCAGCATCATTCCAATTTTCGGTCCCTTTAAAAAAGGTTTGATTAATGTAATAGTCCCTGAAGTCTCCCATATCAACAATGAGGGTAAAATCATCAATTTGATTATTTGCCCAGCGATTTGCTGCTGTCAAGATGTATCGAAAATCTAAAGGCACATCGTTCGTCCCTGAAATTGGAAAAGAATAGGTGTGATGAACTTTATTTATTCCCGGGTTGAACTTCGCATCAAAATAATTAACGAAGACATATTCAAATAAAAAATCTCGATAATTGAACTGATCTTCACCTTTTGTAGATTTGCCCATTTGATATCCGTGAAACATATCTCGGGAGGTAGATTTACTTTCATTTAATAGGTCAATTTGTGACTGCGGAAACCCTGCCAAACTACCAATGGTATTAAAAGCGCGTTTATTGACAATGTCTGCCTTGTAAGGTATTCTTATTCCATTTATTTCTACAATAAATCCGTTTAAATGGGGATGATTTCTGGTCATTTTCCATCGATCATATTGAAATTCTGCAGCGCCTCTTGGCATCGGAGCTTCAAAGCCCATCAGAACCTCTTTTGTTTTACCCGGATTAAAAAAGGTATAGTCCACATCGATGAGAATATTGCGCCCTACCCTTTTGACCGTTAAGATTTCTTTCCGAAGCTCTACTTGCGTTTCATTTACAGGAATGAGCTGATTGCCATTCATATAAAATGCCCCATCATTGGCATTGACAAAAACGGAACAACATAAGAAACTGTAGAAGAGTATATTTTTCATAATTCTGATTTGGATAATTTGTTTTCAATTTCGTCTATTTCAACCTCTTCATATGGCTTCCAACGGTAGTGATCCAAGTCATATTCGTCATAGTATACATCCTCTTTCTCTGGACCACCTCCTATATTGTGAACTGCATAGTATCGGTCCGTACCCGGGACCTTTTCATCAATTAGAATACCGATGTGCCAATTGCCCCATACGATTATGTCTCCAGGTAAATAAGGTGCTGAATTCTTGATTTTAGATTCTGGATAATTTTTATTCAAGAACTTCCTAATGATGTGAACTCTACGGTGGTCAATATTCGGATCTGCCTTGGCCGTTCCGCGTTTGAAATAAATTGGATAGTAATAGCTTAGATTGTCTTTTACATCTTCGTAAATAACCTGCTGCATATCAATATCGACAGCTCTGTAAGCTCTTATGACTACATCCGTACAAACTCCGATATTGGCTGGCACATCTCCGTTTGGATAATCAATAATGCGATAACTCCCATCATAGGTAACATCTTGAGTGGCCTGCCATTTTGCATGAGCAAGAATGACATCTTGCTTTGTTTTGACGATTGGAATGGATTTTTTTGATGTCTGTGCGCATGCAGTGAGACTTACTAGAGAAAAAAGGAGGAGATAGTATTTCATACTCTCCTAACTAGAATCATTTACCTACGTTACGGCTAAAACTAAATGATTTTGTTAAAGAATGTGAAGGTCACGCAAATTGCTTACCAATTCTACTTTATGCATCAGCATTTTTCATCTTGGACTTGAGTAACTCAAGAATTTCATAGCGATAAATATGATATTTCTGTAATAAGGCTTCAAATTTTTCAGAATCCCGTGTCATTTCATCTTCAAGAATCCTTTTGCCTCCGTGTGCGAGATAAAACACCTTATTTTTATCCTCACTCAACTTAAATT
Source organism: uncultured Flavobacteriales bacterium (assembly GCA_943789205.1). Classification (GTDB taxonomy): domain Bacteria; phylum Bacteroidota; class Bacteroidia; order Flavobacteriales_D; family Crocinitomicaceae; genus UBA952. Next base: position 2,195,086 of record CALSTG010000001.1, on the reverse strand, counting down.
GATTGGTTTTAGTGTAATCTAAATCCAGAGCTATAGGTCCCTCTTGTATCAAAGATTTCATTTCAGATTTTGTGAGAATATCCGTTTGACACGATATGGTTCGATTATTAATCTTTAGATTCCTCAGCATCACCTTGAAATCTAAGACTTTGGCCCTATCGTTTTTTACAACCTGAAAAAAATCAGAGTAGTAAAAATATATGGACATATATTTTTTTGTAAAACAATCCAAAAACATCTCTGAATGCTTTGTTCTAAAAATCAACTTTTTACCCGTTAATAGAATAAAGCAGTTCCCCCTACCCTGACCGCCAAATCTCAAGCCTGGCAATAAAGTGCGTATATGATGAAAGACATCTCTACCAGAATTCCCTAATGAAAACTCCTCTAGAATTTGATTCATTGGATGAATCCCCTTTTCATTTGAATCGGGATTATTATTCTCAAATAATTTCATTTGGCTCATAGACTATTCTCCATTTTTGGATTGATATTTTTTAATTGTTCAACTTATAAAAATCTGTATACTGGGAGTAACTCTTGGGTATACGGATATTATGAATGTATTTTTTATCAAATGAGTAGGCAAAAGCAATTGTGCGCGGTGGTGTAATGTGCTCTCCTGTAATTTTATCAATATTGGTGCATTTAAATATTGTTACTTCTTGACCGTAGATATCGATCCGTTGAATGGGCTCGCAATGCCTCAATATCATAGAAAACACCCTCCTTCTTTTCTAAAGAATAAAAAAACTGATACAACCAAGATTGAAAGTCCATTCGATTTTTATCTAAATACAATCCCATAGGGATGAAGCAAACAAATGATTCGATCGATATCTACATTCTTGAAATTTAATTGAAAATGAAACAGCAATGCCTCGTATAGCTCTCGATCCTTTTCGGAGGTCTTCTGAATTGATATGTCTGATATTCTTCTGTTATTCATTTTACATATAAACTTCCAATCATAACGAATGCATCGAGATTGGGTACAATAAATTTAAAAGCTCAATATGTGATTCTCTTTTCTGTGTTACACTGGAAAACTCACTCATCCACACTGTGGTAAAAACTCCAATCTTTCCCCAAAACATAGGAGGTAGCGATTTTGCAGAAAACTCCGTATTCATTTGAATACTTTTGGGAACAGCCTTGTATACACTATTTACAAAAACCATAAGAGTTACTGCCTCTTCATTGTCCACATATATTGGAGCTGTTTCCATTCCTTTCGCCTCTGCCTCAAGCGAAAAGTCACTAGGATACAATAGCCTTAAGTTTCTCGTCATCAGAAAGACCTTCCCATTTATCGGGCATATGGTCCATGATGTGATTCATGACTTTGGAGCGGGTTTGAATTCTATTCAAAGGATGAAAAAGTATAAAATTGTTATTTAAAAAATCATCTAACTTGATGATGATCATTTGATTTAAAGTCTTTTATATCATGTTAAATGGCGAAGAAATAATTTAGAAAATAAATCAACTATGGATAAAATTAATAATAACATTTAGTTTTATTTTGAAAAATATAGGATAAGTAAGATTCGGTGAATACAATTTATTACCTTAGGTTAAGCTAAATGAGATTGGATTAAACTCTAGTTTTCTCTAAAAAAACAGAAATGAAAATTGAATAATAATTGGTTAAATTATTTGACACCATATTTCTTTTTCATAATTTTCTTAAATAAATAATTACTATACACATTCAATGGAACATATTTCAGCCGAAATTAAAGGACATTTCTTGCGTCTCTATGCGATGGCATTTACAGATAATAATTTTCACAGTTCTGAATTGAACATGCTTTACCAATTCGCCGAGGATCGTGGAATTTCGAAAGATGACCTTAACAGGGTTTTAACATCACCAATAACGGAAGTTAAAATCCCAAATGACTTTAGAGAACGAGTTGATCATTTGTACGACTTTGCGTGTATGGCTTGGGCCGATGGAAAAATTGTAGATGATGAGCGTAACACCTTAAAGAAATATTGTGTTTTATTTGAGATCGAAGACGAAGAAATAGATGGTTTTGTCAAATTACTTATTGATAGCACAGACCCAACCAAAAGAGAGGCAAAGTCTACATTCATAAATGGATTAAACATATAGATATGGGCTTATTTAAAAAAAACACAAATAACTCTGATGATATCTCAAAGAAGAACAAAAGTAAAAATGATAACGTCAAAAGTATTTCAGATATTGCTTATTCCACAAGTGTATCTCAACAGGGAGATCCAATTGTTCTTATGGCGGCATTAAAGAATCTTTACAGTAGTTTTGAAAAGAAATGCAGAGAGGATGAAAATCTTCAAGAAGAAATGAGAAAACCCATCCGGGAAAAAATAGAAAAAATAGAAAAAGAAATTCTAGGCCTTTCAAATAAAAGAGATGTCTATACTGATCAAGAAATAAAAGATTTAAAAGAACAAATAAAAGAATGTCAAGAAGCGATTAGTAATGTTGACAGCCAACCTAAAAAGTATGGTGTTGATACAGAAGTTGATCCTACTGTTAAAACATACTTTAACATTGGCGTAATTTTATTAACCTGCATTGGGATTTTTCTTTCCATTTTTTATATCTCTGCATCGTATTCAGCCTTCTTTAAAAAATGGGAAGAAGCAGAAAACACGGGATTTGGTGCTAAAATATTTGACGGCAGTGCCTTTGTAAATGCATGGCAAGATGATATTACGGTTGGTTTGTTTGTAACATTAACATTCGTAATATTTTTAGGTTTAGGTTACCTTTTACATATTGTTCAAAAGGAATCAGGTAGACAAAAGTGGATCAAATTTATAGGTTTATTAGTCATTACTTTTATTTTTGATTGTATTCTAGCATACAAAATAGAAAATGAAATTTTCGAACTTACAAGGGTCTATGGAGAGAGTTTTAGCCTTTCCATTGCGTTTACAAAAGTTGATTTTTGGGCAATTATTTTTTCAGGATTTGTTACCTACCTAATTTGGGGTTACATATTCGATGTAACCATGAAAAATTGGGAGAAGTTTTCTCCATTACATGTTTTTAAAAGAGAAAAAAGGAATGAGAAAAAAGTACTTGAAGATGAATTAAAGGTGAGAAAAGGTGAATTAAACCTATTGAATAAAGAAATTCAAGTGCAAGAGTCCTTACTTGGCCCATTGAATGATGAACTGGAAAAAGTTGTTATTCCAGTCGCAGAATATAAAAATTGGCATGACAATTACACATTATCATGGTTAACAGGTATTACTGCCTGTTCATTATCAGAAAATAAAAAAGAAGATAGAAAAGGGCAATGCTCAACTATTTCCCATGATTTCTATTCCCAACTAAATTCATAAAATGCCAAAACCTCGTATTAAATTTTTAGTAGTTATTGCAATTATTATTGCTATAATTTTCGTCATTAAAAACTGCGTGGGTATCGAATGTATACCCAAAAAAAATCCAGTAAAAAACAACCATAATATCACCTTCTTTCTTGATTTATCTGATCACCTTGATGAAACCTTGTACCCCGATAAACAATATGGAAAGCATAGATATGAGAATTTTATTCGTACTGCTACAATTTTCGGGAAAAAGTATGCTGATTTTCTTCAAAACAGCAATAAACCATTAATCAAATATGATGAAGAAATTGCAATTGTTACACATCCTAAAAGTTTTGACGGCATCGATACTTACCTTACAAATTCAATTATAAAAATCGATAAAGATAATATGGGTGAATATGTTGGGGCAAATCAAACTAAAATATCAGAAAGTCTGAAAAGAAATGTTTCAGGTATATTCGATGAATGCCGAAATAAATACAATGGCAGTGAATGGCCTGGATCAAGTCTCTACGATTTTTTGGAAGAAAAAGAATTTTACAACAGTAAGAAAAAAAATCTGTTGATTATATTCACTGACGGATATCCTTATCATAAACTCTTGAAGCCAGACGAAAATAAATGGTTTTTAGCAAATTCTCCTAATTGGAAAAAATCGTTACACAATAAAAATAGACAAGAGGTAATTGATAAACTAAATCAAAACTCTGATTTAGGATTGCAAGCCGCAACGAATGGGCTCGATAATTTACGTGTGCTAATTATCGGTACCATGCCGCAGGGACCAAATAATCTGCTTAAAGAAAAAGATTTAATTGAGCTTCTGTGGATAAATTGGTTCACCAAAATGGGAGTCGGATCAGAAAACATTAAGGTTCTAACCATGGAAGAATGTAATACAAACGATATTGAAAGTAAATTTGATTGGTTGATTAAAAATAATTGGCCTGGTATAGATGATTTTAATGCCAATAACACATGTATTGAGAAATAAGAATACTAATTAAGTAGCCTTAATCCGCGTCAAACACCTCATCATTGAGTCAATCACCTGAGACATCCTATCAAAGTCCAGCGTTTCTATATCATCGGACATTTGATGATAATTTGAATTCCGCATCATAGAGGTATCATTAATCATCAATGCCGGGATATCAAATTCCCAATAATTGCGTTGGTCAGACATTTCTGCCAAAGGTCTTCCCAATTCATGAGCAAAATGATAAACTTTAATTTCGGAGTCCCTTCTTCATTCCGTCGTGAATCATTTTATTAAAGGCCTTATACTCTGGTATTCCGACTGTCATTATAAAATTACCTACCGTGGGATATAAGAGTGCCAATGCAGGATGCGGTAGATTCTGGGAACCTTTTTCCTCGGAAAAATAACCAATCATTTCATAACAGATCATCCCAATGATGTTCTCCTTATTATACGCAACCGACTTGGCATGCACATAGCTGCCCATATCTTGGGTTCCATAAAACGGCGGTTCCTCCAAACAGTAAAACACGAAATCTATTCCGTAATCTAATTCAAGGTTGTTTTCATAAACCAGTCGAATGGTTTCAATTAAACCAGCTACTGCGCTTCCATTGTCATCTGCCCCAGGTTGGTCTCCACATACATCGTAATGTGCCCCCATGATGAGTCGCTTGGTCTTATTTGGCTGATACGAATGAATCAAATTGGTATACTCGTTACCGTCTGCCATCCATTTTTGTTCGAAAAAGCCTTGATTCAATAGTTTCAGCTCTTCCTTTAAGTAATTCACCACGGCCGCTAGAGATTCTAAGTTCTCATAATTGCGAAATGGTCTTAATTGCGTGAGAAAGCTCACGTCTTCATACATTCTTTGCGCTTGCGCTTTTGTCATAAATAAAAATTATAGTTTAAAATTAAAAAAAAGTGATTCTTCAGATTGCATGCCACCACATGCAAGCACATGATGGCATTTCAATCCGATCTAGACCCTAGAACTCTTTTTTGGAGGTCCTCTCCATGAATTCCCAATCTTTCTTTTTGATGTATCTTACAATTTCTTTTTTGTAAGCATATCTTACCCTTTTACCTTCAGGCATATAGAATTCGTAAAGTTTATGGCCATGGTGCTTTTGTTGCATGTCTATGACATAACCACAATTACATAACCAGAGCCAGATCATTGCTGTTTTAATCATTATCCTTCAATTTTATAGTAAACATTCTGCGGAATTGTTTTCAGGTACACCCGTGTTACGGGGCACAACCATCCTTTCATTCCTTTTATGGTTGGGAAGTTACTCTCGCTAACCACATACCAACCGCCATTGGAATCCTCCTGTGTCAGATCAAGTGTGTCACATAATGGAAATTTATTTAGGCTGAATATCGCTGTGCATCTGTCTTTACCTTTTGGTAAATAGGCGCTGATGATTTCAGACATTCCCAATACAAAGGGTTCCGCTTTGATTCCATAAGTTTCGTCGTCGAACATCCATGTATTTCCTGTTCTGTATAAATTCAAGGACATCATGGCGTTCCCTGGCTTGCTTTTACTTTCTAAAGTCGCTAAACTCATATTTGTTTTTTTGTTTTTAATTAATAATATGATGCGGGTTTCATTTGGTACCTGCATCGAAACCAAACTGTTATGCCCCGAAAGTTGAACTATTTCAATTCCGGGTTCACAGTTTAGAACACGTGTTGTTTTTGCATGTGAGAAGATTTAAAATTCATACTACAAAGTAAACGTATACCTTATAAACATCAATTCTCTGCAAGCTTGCAAAGGATAATCACTTGTTAATGATTTTATAAAATTTAGATTTTGTATGAACGAAATTCAGTACGATATTTACTAAATCAGAGTCTAAATACGAATTGATATGAAACGACTTATTATGATGAGAACATTATTACCAACTAATTTAGCTTTATCGATCGAATGAAACTAGCTCCCTGATCCAATACAATTTTATATTTCCCGTCTACGATTCAATAGAATAGGTTTTATATTGCTCCTCTCCTACTGTTTCTTTAAATTTCTTGCGAATGCGCGATAAAACTTGCATAAAATTGATCCTCAGAGGATGAGTTAATAAATTTAACGACTCCTCGATTTTATTATCCCTTTCCGATTTTTATTCTATCAAACTTATCTGCAAGTTTATCCCATTTTTGAGAAAAATTATCATAATAACGAGTCAACTCCATTTTATAATCTACTAAATCTCTCGAGAAATTCCTTCAGGATGATTCATAAAAACCAGATATAATGCCCGTTCTTTTGGATTCAAATTCACCTGTAAATCACCCAAATCAGTTAGATACATTTTGTGCATCATCGTGCGAAATTCGAGACGGCTATTTTTACGCAAATATTTGGAACGATCCCGAAACATCAAATTTGAACGCACACCATCCATGATTTGCATCAGCTGGTTCATATATACCCGATTCGAATCGTTTTTTTCGAGATAAGACAGACAGTCATCGCAGATATCTGCAGTACGCATTTTAAGTGCTATTTGTTTTTTCTCTATCACATGAATCCATAAAGCAACCTATAGACTCCTTGTCAACGCATCCCCATCTCTCCGCTGAGCAAAAATAACTTTCCGCATCAACCAACCTGCAATGCAATATGTTATGGGAAATCTGATATCAAAATCTTTGAAATAATATGCCAATCAGAACAATCAACAAAAAAGTTATTCAAAGTACGTTCGTCTGCAGCACCAAACCAGTTTTCTTCATTTTTTTTCTCTGTCAATAATAAAACCTGTCTCATCTGAGAATATTATTATCCTTCCTGTATATATTACAAATGTAAATAGTTCCTCCCAGTATATGACTTTTCTGTAACTGGAAATGAACGTCTTCAAAAAAAGTTTCCTCTTGCCTGATATAGGCTTGCCTTCCGTAAGAATCTTCATCTTCATAAGTAATTTCAAATCTGTGTCCGGCAAAACAATAGGTTCGGAAGGCACAAATGTTATTCCGCCAGAATACTGATTCAAGATATTGAAAACATGATTGTAATCTTCCATCTTAAATCCTTCAGAGCGAATCAAATGTACCTTCATAGCCTATTTTCCTTTTCTTCAAAAATTAATCGTTTCTTCTGTCTTTCTTTTTAAAGATATCTAAAATATCTCTTTTTAGATTGCCCTTTCGTTTTTCTTCGGCATATACACCGATTGAATCACTCAAATCATCCATCATAGAAGCATATCTCTTTTTTCTGAAATTCATCACGTTTTCTTTTCGGATATTCATCATTTTAGAGGTGTGTATAGCATCAAAATCTGCACCTAAATAGCTAAAGGTCCATTTACCCGTTTCATCAAGCTTAACAATCTTTTGAGCAACCATATGATAGGTGAAATACTTGGAAGCATTTTCATATCCGTCAGTGATGATGACCATCACAATCGAAATCTCATCGTTCTCGAGTTCCTGCCCAAATTGCTTTTCGATTCGATCAATGGAACCGCCTACCGCATCAAGTAGTGCGGTCATTCCTCCAGGTCGGTAATTGTTATTACTCAATAGTTCAATCTGTTTTACAGGTTCATTTTTGAGTACATCTTGTACCTCAGAATTAAAAAAGGTGAGCGAGCAAAGGAATTTTTGCTCAGGCATTGTCTTTTCCAAGTCCTGAATCTTTTCTAACTGGGTATTAAATCCTTCAATTGCCTGCTGCTCCATGCCTCCCATAGATCCACTTTGGTCTACAATAAAATGGTAAAGTGTGGTTTTGTTTTTCATGTAAATAAATTTTAAAGTTCGCTACAAAGGTGACGACACTCCATTCTTATTTAGGAATCTTTGCAAGCTTGCAAACTAAAAAATACTTATATTCATCTTGATGAAGATGCTGCTTATTATCATATGTTTTGTTTTATTCTCCGATTATGGGAAAACTCAATTTGGACCTATAATTAAAGGAGTTAGTAAAGTAATACCCAAATTGAAACCAATTCCAAAACGTAACTGGGTACCAAAACTTGACTGGAAAGATTTAATAGACAAAGACCTCATAGAAAAAGCTTTAGAGGATTATGATGATGAAAAAAAGAACTTTCAGAATACAACAAAATTGAATACCTCACATAATTTTAAAGGAATAGAATTGGACTCTAAATTCAATAATAAAAAAAGATTAGTAAGGGATTATAGGAAATGGGCGAACTCAACTGATGAGCTCTCACATAAATTTGGCAAACCAAGTAACTATGATTTAGATGCTAATGGATCCGTCAATAATTATTTTTATCGGTCCTATGCGGCAGGTAAAAAAGAATTTCATAAAACCCATCCTTTAAAAAATTATGACTTGGAAGAAAAAGACCTCATAACTATTCATGATATGATTGGTCAATATACCCCAAAGGACAATACACATTTGTTTGGTGAAAATACAGGCATTAAAAATCTATCAGAAATTCTTGCTTCCAATAAGAATGCTGACTTATTATCAAATCAGCAAAAGACCAAAACCTCACATCATTATCAAAAAGATTTGTTTTATAGTTTTTTAAAATCCAATTCATCATTTGAATTTGAAGATCCTCAAAATACAATGGACCTGAACACCAAATATGATAAAAGAATCATATGGAAATTAACACCAGGAAATAAACGAAAATCGTATTAATACTTTATGATATGAAAAACAAAATTATTCACATTAAAAATCTGATTCATTTCGCACTTGCTGATGGGCACCTTCACGATAAAGAGCTTGAGCTGATTAAAGCAGTAGGACGTAGAATGGGACTCGAAAACTCAGAAATAGAAAAGGAAATTTTAGATAAATCATCACTGGTACCCCCCCTTCCTGAAAATGAGGTTCTTCGATTTATGCTTTTTGAAGACCTGCTACAAATTATTCTTGCAGATTTAAAGATTACGAATGAGGAAATAAGAGAATGCAAGCGAGTAGCCAAAGAAATGGGCTTTGAAGAGAAAATGGTGGACAATTTAATTAATAAAATGCAGGAACACCTTACAAATGGATTTATTAAAAATACTAAAGTAGATTTCCTAGAGTCTGAAATGTATAATCTAACTATTAATAAAATTGACAATGCGAAATATTATTAAAACAGCGCTTGAATCAAGTAGTACTCATTTTCAAGTCCTCGAGGAAAACGATAAAAAATGTGTCCTCAGACTAGGTTTTGGTCTGAAAAATGGAAATTGCGATACAATTATTGATATAGATTCAGATTGGAAATCATACATGATTATGGTCTTTTTACCAACCAACGTGGATGAAAATAAAAGACGCAGAATTGCAGAGTTATTGAATCGAATGAATACCATTATTACAATTGGGAATTTCGAAGTTGATTTCCAGACAGGTAGAGTACGATTTAAAGTAGGTCAAGTTTTTGAGGAAATCAATTCAGATACAGATCTTATTTTCAGAAGACAAATGCAGCTATGCCTTCATACTATGGATGAATACATACCTGTAATCATGTCAGTTATTTATGCCGGTGTACTTCCAGATCAGGCGCTTAATCAGTACTTAAATAACATAGATTCGTCGTTAAATTAGTATTTAACTGTATTTAAAAAATATCGAGTTAATGATTTACATTGTAACAATATTTTCTTTGATTTTAATTGTACTTATAATCATTTGGATTAGAAGGTCTGGAGGGAGTAGTTACGACAAAGGGAGCAAAGTATGGCAAAATGAGCTCGATCGAAGATGGATTGATGATTACGATCCATATAACTAGTATTATTGATGCTATCAGGGAAATAAGATATCCTTCCTAACCTGCATAATCACCTCCCCTAACCAATTCGTTCCCTGCCAATTGGATTTATCGTGAATTTTAGGGTCATCAACAGCCAATCCTATACCCCATATTTTATCCGTTGGAGAGGCTTCAACAAGCTCTCTATCACCATATGAGATTAGTTCATCTAGCATGGATTGATTTTGCGTGAATTTCGCATAGTTGGCATCATATACATGCTTTTTACAAACCAGTTCCCATTTTGCAGGATCAAAATCCTTCACCTGTCTACCATAGTGTTTTTGATCGCGAGGGTTATCGGTATTCATAATTTTTTGAAGCTGTTCTTTATCTTTAAAAAGCAATGCTTTTTTAGCCATCATATACTGCTCAGCGCAATTATAAGTAATGCTGTCAATTGTAAATTTTGAAGATACCCACTGGCTGCATATACCGCCAAAAAAGAAAACATATTCATCAGTTATAATCATTGTAGTTAAATTAAAATATATTCAATAAAAAAATGAATTGTAAATTAATTAAAACTTTTATCCTTCGCGGTCAATTCACCTTGAATTTCACCCAGAACGCCTACCATCTCTGATTCCATTTTTCTCAACTCTTTCATTTTCAAATCTTTGTCATATTCAAAATCACCCGTCTGAACCCATTCCATGATCTCCTCTTTGTAGGCGTGTTCATAAGCAAAAACTTCCTCCGATTCATGATCAATGATGTAAAGCACATACAACTCCCTACCTTCATTGGTCTCCTCCATAGGAACCACAAAACCAACACTAATTAACCAACTAAAAATTAAACTACTCATATTCATAATAACACTTTTTGATACGTATAACGCATCATCATAAAAGTGATACAAAACATTAAAAATATTGTGTAATTTCAAATCTAGAAGGTGGTAAAAAAAGCACTTTGTGTCGCCATTGTGTCACCAACGAAAACAAAATCAGCACAAGAACCCTTGTGATTAAAGGGCTTCAGCATAGGTTTCGAATCCCAGGGGGAGCATGTAAAGAAAACCTTGATCTATTAAACATACATTTTATTTACAGCACTTTGTGCCTTCCCATCAACACCTCATAAAACATCTTAAAATCACCCATTAGACTATAAATCGGATACTTGAAAGTTGCAGGCTTGTTCTTTTCAAGAAAAAAGTGACTAACCCATGCGCCACCATAACCAGATAGTAGCGCGAATAGAAATAAAATTGGCATTTCTCTTAATACTGCAAGAATTATAAAAACAATTGAACCAAATGTCCCTATAAAATGAAACAGTTTAGTTTGAGGCAGTCTATGCTCCTCTAGGTAATAGGGATAAAATTCTTTAAATGTTTTAAAACGTTCCAATCTCGATTATAATATACCTTAAAAATAGTTTTTTCAATACTTACTATACCAATCTGAAACAGAATTGACCCACTTTTATCACTTCCACTTGATACTACAACCTACTGAAGGTTGTTGATTGTCATCAACAGATTGCACCGTTAAAAGCGCATTTAGCGCATCTCTAAGGTCTTTTCCTGAAATATCAGTATTGTTCCCTGGAGTTGAATCATCTAATCGCCCACGATAGACTAAGTTATTGTTTTTATTATAGAGATAGAATTCAGGTGTGCACTCCCCTTTTAAATCCTTAGCCACACGCTGTGTTTCATCGTAAAGGTATGGAAATTCCAATTCGAGCGCATTGAATAATTTCTTCATAGGCCCTGGTCCATCTTGAGGATAATTCTCGACATCATTAGAACTGATCGCCACCAAATCAACCAACTCCTGAAAATCTCCAGTGATTCTTTGCAATTCTTCATGATAATGAATCACGTATGGACAATGGTTACAAATCAACATCAGCAATGTGGGTCGATTATTTTCAAGGGATAGCGATGAAAACATCTGATTGTCTAATACATTGATTAGTTCAAATTTTGGAATCTCTGTTCCCAATTCAAGCATAGAAGAGTATTTAAGAGCCATTGTTTAATTTTTGATGATGTCTATTTGTATTCAAGTGAAAATACCATTACAGAATTACCACCTCGATTACTTTTACCTTGAGAGGTCACAATCAATTCAGTATCATCAGCTGAAATAGCCATACCCACTGGATACGAATCTGCAGGGATTTTTGCAACTACCTTCATATCAGAGGTCCGTACAGCAACGATTTTAGACACATTATTAGCACAAGCAAATAAATACTTGCCATTGGACGTCAACACGATGGTTCGAGCTCCTGTACCTACGTATACATTCTCAAAAACATTGTATGTTACTTTCTTCTCCTGACTATCCAATCTGGCCTTTACAAGCTCGCGCCAATTGCAACGCTGCACATAGCCTGGTCGGTTACAACTAATATATAAGTAATCGTCTTTTACCACCAAATGACGAACATTGGACATCATACCGAATACTGTTCCTAGATAGTCGTAATTGACCGCATCGAATATCGCGATTCCTCCCCCACCCATTCACTTCCACTTGATACTACAACCTACTGAAGGTTGTTGATTGTCATCAACAGATTGCACCGTTAAAAGCGCATTTAGCGCATCTCTAAGGTCTTTTCCTGAAATATCAGTATTGTTCCCTGGAGTTGAATCATCTAATCGCCCACGATAGACTAAGTTATTGTTTTTATTATAGAGATAGAATTCAGGTGTGCACTCCCCTTTTAAATCCTTAGCCACACGCTGTGTTTCATCGTAAAGGTATGGAAATTCCAATTCGAGCGCATTGAATAATTTCTTCATAGGCCCTGGTCCATCTTGAGGATAATTCTCGACATCATTAGAACTGATCGCCACCAAATCAACCAACTCCTGAAAATCTCCAGTGATTCTTTGCAATTCTTCATGATAATGAATCACGTATGGACAATGGTTACAAATCAACATCAGCAATGTGGGTCGATTATTTTCAAGGGATAGCGATGAAAACATCTGATTGTCTAATACATTGATTAGTTCAAATTTTGGAATCTCTGTTCCCAATTCAAGCATAGAAGAGTATTTAAGAGCCATTGTTTAATTTTTGATGATGTCTATTTGTATTCAAGTGAAAATACCATTACAGAATTACCACCTCGATTACTTTTACCTTGAGAGGTCACAATCAATTCAGTATCATCAGCTGAAATAGCCATACCCACTGGATACGAATCTGCAGGGATTTTTGCAACTACCTTCATATCAGAGGTCCGTACAGCAACGATTTTAGACACATTATTAGCACAAGCAAATAAATACTTGCCATTGGACGTCAACACGATGGTTCGAGCTCCTGTACCTACGTATACATTCTCAAAAACATTGTATGTTACTTTCTTCTCCTGACTATCCAATCTGGCCTTTACAAGCTCGCGCCAATTGCAACGCTGCACATAGCCTGGTCGGTTACAACTAATATATAAGTAATCGTCTTTTACCACCAAATGACGAACATTGGACATCATACCGAATACTGTTCCTAGATAGTCGTAATTGACCGCATCGAATATCGCGATTCCTCCCCCACCCATTCTTCCTACTAAAAGGAACTGACCATCAGGGGTATATGCCGTTCCACGAAGACAAAAGCCACAGCTAGCATCGCGATTGACGTGAGAAGAACCAAAATTTGTAGACATCTTATAATCTACAATAGAATGCTTGACATATTTAAAATCAAAAGGGTCTTCAGAATCAATATCTATGATAGCAACGGTATTGTCTCCCCAATGCGTAACGGCTATGCGCTTGTTATCTGGAGAACAAGCAATCATCTTTGGCAAGGGCCCTGTTGGCATTACACGAATGATTACATCACGCTCTGTATCAATAATTGCAACAGCGGACGGAGATTGGGCAATTGGGTCAAAGTCTCTTCTATAATAAGTAACCCATAAATACTTACCACTATGTGAAAAACAGGTCTCCACAGGCTTTCCTAGAAAAACATTCTTTTGCTTTCTATTCTGTTTGTAGGGATAATTGTAAATAGTCGTCTCACCGTCCTTGAATAAACTGTCATTGGTGGTGGTAAATTCGTGAATCAACGTTTTAATAAGTGTCTTTGAATCAGCGTCATAGATTGACGTGGTGTACCCTTCCAAGGATTGGACATAAAACTTAGTGCTATCCTTAGAATATTTAACGGACTTCGGCGAGTTAATTGAGGTGTCGTAATGATCAAACTTATGCTTTGGTGTCCAGTTATAGCTTTGAAAACGATGTGCAAGCTTCATGACCACCTCACCCGTTGTATCTGATGACCTACCAATGTTAATACGGGTGATTTGCGCGCTTAGCAAAAAGCGTTTGAAATAGTAATAACAAGTACCAAAATTCCTTTAATCATATTATTTACTTTAATAACCTTATAAAATAACCATTACCAGGATTTACAGATCTAACCTGCACCCTCGCGACTGACTTGATCAACCGAAACGATGTTAAAACTTCCTGTTTTAGACTCGGGTCTTAGCCAGAATGAATGATAGCCTATAGAATAGAAATTACCGTTTGAATTACGTTCGATTAAAAATAACGAATCACAAGACTTAAAATCAGTTGATAATGGCTCTTCCATTGCGTCCCACATTTGATAGGTGGTATCCGATAATAAAAAATGATTTTGATATTCAATTTGAGAGAGACAATACCCATTAAATAAAACACCTTTCTGATGGATTGAATCCACAAAACACCACGCAGGCTTATTATTTTCAGCAGCTATAACCCAAGCTGACTTGGACTGTGCTTGAGGAATAGAAGTCGTACCTGAAAGTACACACTCTTTGTAACAATCATCAAATGAAAATGAACCAACCCTGATAGGAAAAACTGTTTCTTCTCGATTCTTATTTTTATTTATTAAATCTTCATTATCAATTGATTGGGTATCTTTACATGAAGTAAAAGTTAGTGAAAAAATAAAGACAGACAACAAACATCGCATTCACAAATGTAAACATTTGAAGTTTGTTATTTATCAAGCATAAATTCAGAAGTCTTGTGAAAAGTAATGTCTGGATAATCTTGCTCAGCCATCGTTAATAAGAATGTGGTTTCAGCAAGAAAAACGAGATTGTCATCTTTATCCGTTGCTAATAAATTGTGCTTTGCCTTTTTGAATGTTTCCAATTGCGCTTCATTATCAGTCGTAATCCAACAAGCTTTAAAATAATTTCTAGGCACAAAACGACATTTTGCACCATATTCATTGATCAAACGATAATTAATAACCTCAAACTGAAGCTGCCCAACAGTACCAACTATCTTTCGGTTACCAGGCTGCTGTATAAATAGTTGTGCGACACCTTCATCGATTAATTGACGCACTCCCTTATCCAATTGTTTGGATTTCATTGGGTCTAAATTCTCTAGCTCTTGGAAAATTTCTGGTGAAAAACTTGGTATGCCTTTGAACATCATCTTTTCCCCTTCAGTAAGCGTATCCCCTATTTTAAAATTACCGGTATCGTACAAACCGATAACATCACCAGGATAGGCCTGCTCGATCACACTTTTATCCTGAGCCATAAAGGAAGTTGGATTCGGAAACTTCATCTTCTTGTTCAAGCGAATATGTTGGTAAAATTTATTTCTCTCAAAGGTTCCTGATACCACCCGTAAAAAGGCGATTCTATCTCGGTGCTTTGGGTCAAGGTTTGCATGAATTTTGAATACAAAACCGCTGAATTTACTTTCATAAGGATCAATAGGTCTCAAATCAGTGATTCGACCTCTAGGAGATGGTGAAATCTCGCAAAAAGTATCTAACAGTTCTTTAACACCGAAGTTATTTACTGCGGAGCCAAAAAATACTGGAGCTACCTCGCCAGCAAGATAAGCCTCACGGTCAAAAGCATCATAAACGCCCTCCACCATTTCTAACTCCTCACGAAGCTCCTCTGCAGGCTCTTCACCTATAATTTCGTCGAGCTCTTTGTCGTTAATATCTTCTACGGCGTATACATCTTCTGCAATTTTTGTCTTATTTGCAGAAAAAAGATTCAATCCTTTTTGATAAATATTGTAAACCCCTTGAAAGCGATCTCCCATACCAATTGGCCACGTTAATGGGCGTACTTTTATAGTTAGAGAATGTTCAAGTTCATCCAGTAAGTCAAATGATTCTTTTCCGTCTCGGTCCATTTTATTGATAAAAATGATCACCGGAGTTTTACGCATTCTACAAACCTCCATAAGCTTTTCAGTTTGTGATTCAACACCACTCGCTACATCAATAACAAGAATTACGCTATCTACCGCTGTCAAAGTTCGAAAGGTATCCTCTGCAAAATCCTTGTGACCCGGAGTATCCAAAATATTGATCTGCTTATTTTTGTAGCCGAATGCCATTACGGAGGTCGCAACAGATATTCCTCTTTGCTTTTCAATCTCCATAAAATCAGAGGTGGCGGTCTTCTTAATCTTGTTGTTTTTAACCGCACCGGCAGATTGAATGGCACCCCCAAAAAGCAACAGCTTTTCAGTGAGCGTAGTCTTACCAGCATCTGGATGGGAAATAATCCCGAAAGTCCTTCTTTTTTCTATGGATTCATTAAAGTTCATTGCCAAAAAAAGGGCCTATAAAAGCCCTTCTTAAATATTTTGAAAGTTAGTGTACTTCTTCAGCTGAAAAATGGAATTTACCCTCAATAGCTGCATTATCATCAGAATCAGATCCGTGCACTGCATTTCTACCTTTACTTTCTGCATATGCTTTACGAACAGTTCCTTCTGCTGCTTCAGCTGGATCTGTAGCGCCAATTAATGCTCTAAAATCAGCAACCGCATTCTCTTTTTCTAAAATCGCTGCTACAATTGGTCCTGAAGTCATGTACTCCACCAATTCACCGTAAAATGGTCTTTCGGCGTGCACCTCGTAAAATGCTTTAGCCTGAGCTTCAGTCAAACGCGTATATTTCATCGCTTTGATTGAAAACCCTGCTTCAGTAATCATGTTTAAAATATTTCCGATGTGTCCATTCTCGACAGCATCAGGTTTAATCATCGTAAAAGTTCTATTCGTTGCCATGTATCTAATTTTGGGTGCAAAGATATGAAATTGATAGACATCTGAAGGCATATCCTTTAAATAATGAACCTCAAATATTTAATTCTTTTAATTTTACGCCAATTACTAGATTAATTTATGTCGAAAAATATTATTTGGTTTGCGTTGCGACTCACCTTTTTCATTGTTACCGGAATACTATATGCATTGGTTGCTTCGATTAATCCAGCTCCGGTTTTCAATATATTATTATTGCTTGGGCTTGCTGCACTTATTTGGCTTTCAGCTAAAGAAATCAAAATGAAACAGCAGCAATTTGTTTTTGTATGTATAATATCCATTATTCTCAGCTACATTATACTCGGTATTAAAAGCACCTTCTTCATCGCTCACTTTAATGAAATGTATTTGGGTGAAGCTTCAAGCCTCTTTCCAAACAATTGGATGATCAATTCGTCCAAAGCTGTTATATTTCCATCCATTTGGTTTGAAAAAGTAATGTTTGCTTTCTCTTACGAAGTTCAAACTTTTAAAATAGGATCCGTTGAAATGAGCCTCGGTCTATTCGGTACTAAAATTCTTAAAATCAGCGAGTTGATGCTTCTTTGTTTTATTTCTTTCATAGCAAGTAAAAAAGTAATCAACATTTAATAAAAGCTTTATATTTTATTGTTGAAAACATAACATTTAAAACATTGTCTTCTCGAGTGAAAATAACGATTTTAGGGTCGCTAAAAACAACTTATGTCTCAACCACGTAATCATATCAAACTTACCTTTCTCTTACTGTTTACAGTCATTTTCAACAACTTCAGTCAAACTACAACTATTATTGATTTCGAAACGGCAGGTGATGGATATACGCCTTCCGGAACAGAGGGACCAGCATCAACATGGAGAAAAGTATTTAATCGAATCAACAACGACTTACCGTCATGTACAAATGAAAGTGGTTACTATTGGGCTAGTGAGGATATGGATGTTCTCGGCAATCCAAGTATCCAACTTGATCAAATTGATATATCTGGTGCCGCTAATTTTACTTTTGCGCTTGACCTTTTGACGATTCACTATAACGATTGGGATGATTCGGACAACCTAAAAATAACATATTCTTTAGATGGCGGTTCTTATCAAAACCTAATGTGGATTCAAAATGTAGATGATGGAACATTATATAATGAACCTGCAGCATTAGACACCGATTTTGATGAAGATGGGGAATGTGGTTCAACAACCACCTTACCTGCGTTAAATCAGGGCACTGGGGGTAGCGGCTGCACGGTATCTTCCTCTGATTTTGAAACTTTTTCAACAAACACAATTAGCCTCTCATCTAATTCAACATTAGATATAAAACTTCAGTTTAAAAATTTAGCAAGCAAAGATGAAGGGATTTTTATTGACAATATAACTATTTCTACATCATCAGGAACTTCAGCAACAACACCCTCCGCACCAACGATATCTAGCATCGAAAATGGTGAAGGACAAGTTGCAGTGAATTTTATTGCTGGAGCAGATGGTGGCGCGACAATCACAGACTTTGAGTACTCGACAGATGGAGGTTCTAGTTTCACCTCTTTGGGAACGACATCTAGCCCATACACAATTTCAGGCCTTACAAACGGTACAGACTATAATATACAAATTCGCGCTGTGAATTCCGAAGGTGCAGGAGCTGCATCAAATACTGTAGTTGGCTCTCCATTTGCCAACGAACTTAGCTTAAGCGTATATAATTCGGCGACAACAGAAAACTTTAACTCATTGCCATCATCCGGAACTTCTAGTACGTTACCTACAGGTATTTACCTCAATGAATCAGGGAGCAATGCGAATAGCACATACAGCGCCTCAATAGGGACTTCTACCGCCGGAAATACATACAGCTTCGGTTCAGATAGTGATAGAGCACTTGGTGGGGTTGCGAGCGGAAGCCTACAAACCTCTTTTGGTGCCAAAATTAGAAACGAAACGGGTAATACGCTCAATTCAGTGGTAATATCATACACCGGAGAATCATGGCGCATAGGATCTGCTGATAGAGTAGATCAATTAGACTTTCAGTACAGTACAGACGCTACAGGACTCGATAATGGAACATGGACAGATTTTGACAATTTAGATTATGTCAATACCGGTCAAGCTACAGGAAGCGGAAGTATTCAGCATACATCGAGTTTAAATGACACACTTACAAACCTTGGAGTTTCCAACAATGGAACCTTCTGGATTAGGTGGAATGATTTAAATGCCACAGGTGCCGATGACGGAATGGCTGTAGATGATTTGAGTATTACGGCAATTTGTAAAGCAGGCACAGTCGCTGTATCCGACGATTATATTTTGGCAGGCAATAACATTACATGGACATACACAGGGTCAGATTTTGATTCTTATGAATACCAATGGAACAGCGATGGTTGGAATGCACCTTGGACTACCAACAATCCCCAAACGTGGGGTTCAGGTCATACAGGGAACATAGGTCAAACACTTTATGTCAGAGCCAAAGCCGTTTGCGGCTCGGAAAGTGACCTATCTAGTGTTGTTTCCACGTATTGGGACAATTGTTATGCCGAACCGATTACTGCAACTGTTGATGGTGTGTCAATTTCAAATGGCGGTGACTTCACAATAAACTCTACTGTCGCATGGACATGGGAACATGCAGGTAGTGGAGAAAGTCATGGTGCCCCCGATGAAGGAGGAGGATCTGGTCATGCGTTAGGTTATAATTGGGAAAGTGTCCCTTCTAACAATGATGATTATGATTACGAGTGGCCTGCACCGAGCCCTACAATATGGACAGACTTTGGTGGTGGCGGTTTTACGAGTACTGACAGGTTATTATATGTTCAATCTAGAGCAACTGGGATAAATACTTGCACGAATTATTCCGCTCCATTTAGTATTACTCTAAAAAGACCGATTATTTCAACAACAGGATCACTTTCGAGCTTCACAGCATGTGCAGGCACAGTATCCTCAAACCAGAGCTTCAGTGTTTCAGGAAGTTACATAAGTAACTCAACTGGAATTGACATTAACGCACCTTCTGGATTTGAAGTTTCTACGGATGATAGTAATTATAACAGTAGCGTTAATTTATCCGCAAGTTTAGGAAATGTTGCGGCTACAACAATTTATGTTAGGTTAAGCTCAAGCGCTTCGGGTTCTGAGAGCGGCAATATAACCTGCTCGGCTACTTCAGCCGTTGACCAAACAGTCGCTGCCTCAGGAACGGCAACTGCAGCTCCTTCTGCTGGAACACTCAGTGGAACTGAAACTGTTTGTTCGAATAGTTCAACAACATTTACCTCAGATGGAGACGCCGGTTCATGGTCAAGTACAAGTCCGGAGGTGGCTTCAATTGATGCGTCAACAGGAGCTATAACTCCAATTTCAGCAGGAACCTCCGTCATGACTTATACAGTAATAGGCACAGGTATATGTGATGGCACAGATGCTGCAGCAACAAGAACAACAACAGTAACTTCAGCAGCAACAGAAGGTTCTTTAGCAGTAGATAAAACAGAGGCTTTATCAACAGAAACGATCAATTGGACAAATTCTGGAGTTACGAATGGTACTTGTCAATATCACTTCCAATGGAGTGATGACAATATCTCTGCGCCAACTGGTTCATGGACCCCATGGGATATTACCGAAAATCAAAGTTGGGCCACAAGTAGCGCTGGTTCAAATATGAACCGTACCCTTTGGGTAAAAACAATAATTACCGCATCAAATGCAGGGTGCACTGATCCAGAGACTACACCTGTCTTTACTGATGTGATTAATTGTAAAGCGGGAACTACTTCAGCTTCTGTTGGTTCCGGAACTGTGGCAAACATGCCTTTTGGTGAAACCATCACTTATACAACTGGAACTCCATTAGACGGCAATTTCGAAAGATTGCAATTCCAATGGGATGGTACATCTGATGGTAGCTGGACGGATTGGTCTACCGATAATCCAACAAATTACACAACAGATATCAATGCCGGTCAAACCTTATATGTTAGATCTAAAATAACTGGAGCTGATGCTGGGTCTGGTGGATGTACTGATTATTCAAATATCATTCAAACTTTATTAGTAGACTGTCCAAATGCGGTATCTGCAAATGCAGGTAGCGATATTGACTTGTGCAGCGGGTCAACGGTTGACTTTTCGGGAAGCGGCTCGGGTAGTACAAGTGGAAGCGACGTCAGTAGTTACGCCTGGAGCCCGAATACAGAAATTAGCTCTACATCATCAGCTACACCAACAGTCAGTGCGACAAACACAAGAACATATACCTTAACCAATACACACAACAACGGTTGTACTTCAACAGATGATATTGTGGTTACTGTTGCGGACGCCCCTTCAATTACCACGGCGACAGACCTAACTGCTGCTGCAAATACTTGTGGAGAAACAGAGCTTACGATTTCACATAGTGGAACGGGTGGTAACGGTCAATGGACGTATTCAGGAGGTCTTGTGAGTTACAACAATAGCAATACCACTGATGCGACTATTAATGTTACACCCCAGCCTTCAGATGTAAATACGGATATTACGATGACATGGACAGTTGGTGCGGGTGAAGTATGTGATGGTGCTATTGCGACCAAAACAATCAGATTTAACCAACCGACCTCAATTAGTAGTCCTGATACCTATTGTTATTTGTGGGGAGGATTGACGAGTGCTGATAATGCGACAGGAAGCAATTGGTACAAGTGGGATGCTACAAAAAGTATGTGGGCGAGACAGTCTACTGCTCCGAGTACATCAACTGATAAATTACATGTATTAACGACAGATAACAATTGTATCCATGCTACAAATGCAGTGACATTGGGAACAACAACGATAGCGTCCTTGAATGTTGGTTCAGGTGCAACAATGAACTTAGGTTCAGGTACAGTAACCTTGAATGGTGACTTGACGAATGCAGGAACAATCAACGAAGGAACAGGAACCGTATCCTTGACTGCGGCAGGCGACCAAACACTGTCAGGTGGAGGAACAACAAACTTCAATAACCTGACCTTGAATAAGACCTCAGACAACTTAGTATTGAGCAGTCCTATGACCATAAAAGGTACGCTTACAATGAACAAAGGAAACATCAATAACGGTTCCAATATTCTAACGATCGGTGAATCAAGTGCAAGCCCAGGTGCGATTACGCACAACTCTGGTTCCGTAACTGGAAAGCTACGTAGGTATTTTGCGAATGCATCGAGCTCTTCGAAGTACTTCCCAATCGGAAATGCTTCAACAACAAGAGACGTAACGGTGAGTTTTGGCTCAACACCAGGATCAAATCAGTTTCTAACGGCATCTTATAATGCTGGGTATCCACAGCTGAGTGGTGCTGACTTGTATGCGGGACTTCCTTTAACAACATCAGATGGACAATTGATTCAAAACTATGATGATGAAGGGTATTGGGAAATTAGCCCAGGATCTACAGCAACAGGTGCGGATGATGATTATTCAGCAGACATCAATTCAGCGGCCTATACTCTCTCGATTCACATGAATGGCTTGACAGGTGCCAACTCAGCGAGTATGGACCGAACTAAGGTACGTATCATAAAGAGTGCAGGACCGAGTCATACGTCTTGGGTGGCATTAACGCATGGATCGATAAGTGGAAGTGTCGATAGTGATTACACGGTGTCTGCAACAGGATCTGGTTTTAGTTTCTTTGGCGCAGGTACAGATGATGGAAATGCATTACCTGTAGAACTGGTTTCTTTCAATGGTGCATGTAATGAAGGTGTTGTTGATTTGGTATGGCAGACGGCTTCTGAGCAGAACAGTGAAGACTTTGAAGTGGCTTACTCACGCGATGGTGTAGATTGGAAGACAATCCACACGGAACCTGCCGCAGGATTTAGCAATGCGCTAATTACATACGATTACACACATAATGGAGCGGTATCAGGAAACAACTACTATAGGTTGACACAGAATGATATTGATGGCGCCTCAGTAGTTTATGACAACTTGATTTTGAATGCCAACTGTCAGACCTCATCTGAGGGTTACTTCTCAGTTTATCCGAATCCGAGTTCTGGATCTTTCAGTATCGTTTCAAATATCATTGACTCAGAAAACGCTGCCCAAATAAAAATACTCGATACCAAAGGGAATTTAATTTTCACAAAGTCACTAACAGTTTTTAAAGGAGTAAATATCCACAGCGTTCAGCTTAATTTAAAACCTGGAATATATTATTTAGAATTTGAGTCAGAAAATGGCATCAGTAGGTCAAAAAAACTCTCAATATATTAAACACCCTAATCTTTTAGGCACGATTATTGAAATGGTGCAACTTCTTTAACTTCTTTCACGTCTTTTCGCAGAGAGATAAGAAGTTATGAGTACACCTTTACAAAGAAAAGTATTTCTGAAAGAATTTATATTATTCTTAATGTTCTTTTCTTTTTTCATTCCAGAAAATATTCTAAGTCAATTCTGTAATAACGGAACAAGTTCGGAAACTATTACCGTAACGCAAGCTGTACAAACGACAACAACTTATTCTAACGGAAGACGCGTTTTTCAATTTGATGCGACCCAAGACAATACCTACTCGTTTAATACTTGTAATACAAGCACCGGGGACACGAAACTAAGATTGTACGACTCAGCTACAGGAGGCAATGTTCTTGAAGTAAGTGATAATGATTGCGGTGCAAATGGCAAACAGTCCGAAATTGTATGGCTCTGCCCATCTACAGGAACTTATTCTATTTTACTCACAAAAAAAGATTGCAAGAACTTAAACTTTGCTGCATCCATTAGCTTCTCAATGACAGTGCCTGATCCATGCACTGAGATTTCATTGAATGTAGATGCCGGATCGTCACTTTCGTTATGCAGTGGCTTGACAAGTCAAATCAATGCGTCAGCAGCAATAGTATATAATACCGCTAGCTACAATCATTGCGCGGCAGAAGGTAACATGGACTTTGCAACTGCAATCACAAACTTTACTTTTAATGGGGAAACAAGTATAAATAATTCTTCTTCAAAAACTCAAGCCTACACAGACTATAGCGGTACGATTATAGGTGAGGCAGTCGCAGGGTCAACCTACTCCAATGCATTGTCTATGCGCTTAAATTCTGCAGGGAATTGGACCGTTCTTGGTAGCGTTTGGATAGACTGGAATAGGAATGATATTTTCGAAGATTCTGAAGTATACCAATTGGGATCAACAACAAATGCAACAGATGGCCTCACCTCTCTTTCTCCTCTTTCAATAACGGTTCCATCGAATACAACACCCGGATATATAAAAGTAAGAACGGCATGTAAATGGGATGGTGAAGGCAACCCAGTTTCATGCGAAAATGGATTCGATGGTGAAGTTGAGGATTATGCCATATTAATTACATCTCCGTTAAGTTATTCATGGTCACCTGTGACAAATCTGAATAATACAGCAATCTTAAACCCTGATTGCTCCGCGACTAACAATACGAACTATGAACTAACAGTATCTACAAATAACGGCTGTACCACAACAGACAATATTTCAGTAACCGTTGAAAATCCGCCTAGTATTACCTCTTCAACAGACGTCATTGGAACGGAAACATGCGGTGAAATAAGTATTTCAGTGCAAACAGATGCTGTTGATGGTTCCGGTTCTTGGTCGCATTCCAATGGCCTCGGCTTATTCTTTTCGCCAACAGATGCCAGCACCACTTTTACAACGAACACATTCAATACCTCACAAAATCTCACATGGACCTCAAGTACTGGAGCTTGTGTAGGAAGCACCGCTGAAATTAATGCTTATTTCAATCAACCAAATACAAGCAATCTTTCAGACTTACAAGCAAGTACATCATGGCTTTGGGGAGGCTTAACAAATAATGAATACACTGAGGCAAATAATTGGTACAAATGGGATGGCTTTAAATGGCTAAGAGAAACATCTTCTACACCTGGAAATACAGACAAAATATATGTTCAATCAAACAACGAATCCGGTCTGTGCGTGAGTGCATCCTCTAACCTAACGATTTCTTCCAATATTGAATCTCTTTTTATTAGTAGTGAATCAACTACTAACATTTCTGGAGACATTGACATATCAGGAGATATTTTCAACAACGGAACTTTAAATTCAAGTACAGGTAGCTTAACCATAAATGGTGCGAACGACCAAGAATTAAATGGTACAGGAAGTACAGCATTAAATAGTGTGGTATTAAACAAAACTTCAGGAAACTTCATTATGAATGCCCCAATGTCTGTGATTGATAACTTGAATCTCGTTTCGGGAAATATTCAAAATGGCAGCAACATCCTTACAATAGGTTCATCCAGTGCATCTGAAGGATCTATAACCCACAACGATGGTAGAATTATTGGAAAATTAAGGAGGTATTTTGGAAATGGAAACGGTGAAGTTTTGTTTCCAATTGGTGATGATGCAAACATAAGAAAAGTAAGTATTGATATTCAAGGAAGCCCTGGAACTGATCAATACCTAACTGTTGAATATAAGTTAGGTTATGCACAAGGGGCATCAGGTAACCTAATAAACGGACTACCACTGAATACTCCTGACGGACAATTTATTGATAATGTTTCTGGCGATGGCTACTGGGAAATATCGCCGACAAATGACGATTATAATTCAACAATAAACAACAAAACGTATAGTATTACAATTCAAGGTAATGGTGTTTCAGGTGTTTCGGATTTCTCGAAAACAAGAATTCTTAAAAGCGCTGGTTCTAATACACCAAGTGAAAATCACATTTTATGGTCTGCTCCTAATCATATAGGTACAACAGGTACTAATACTAATTTCAACATAACAGCTCAAGCCTCAGGTTTTAGTTTCTTTACTATGGGAGGTTCTGGTTCAAATGCCCTGCCTGTAGAGCTACTATTATTCTCGGGGGATTGTGATTCAGAAGGAAATATTTTAACCTGGCAAACGGCATCTGAATTTAATAGCTCTCATTTTGTCGTAGAATGGTCTAGAAACGGAATAAATTGGGAAGTAGTTGAGGAAGTTACTGCTTATGGTTTCAGTAATGAAAACCAAAGCTACAGCATAATGCATAAGCCGAACCAAACATCAACATCATACTACAGACTATCACAATTTGATTTAGATGGAACAATGGAAATTTTCTCTGACAAAATCATTGAACTTAGTTGTAATTCAAATGACGATCAAAATATTCAAATTTATCCAAACCCAAATAACGGGAATTTCACGGTTAAATTTTTATCAAACAATCATGTTTCATCTAGCGGTAAAATGCAAATATTTAATATCGGAGGAACCTTAGTTTATCAAAAAGACCTAAATATTGATTCAGGGATCCATTTGTTCGCTATTAACGAAAACCTTTCAAAAGGATTATACATCGTTAACGTAAGCTTGAATGGCGAAAGCTATGTGCCTGAAAGATTTATAGTGAAATAAATCCTTACTTCTTAGCTTTAAATTCTATTACAATTCCCAAGGTTGGCTGAAGAATACCAGAAGCATTTTCTATAAATTTTGTTTGGTACCTGCTTGGGTCATTTGGATCCTCTATATAATTGCCTTCCATATCTGTTTCAACAATTAGTGTAGGTGCGAGTTGCGCCTTAAAGGCATATGCGTTTTGCAGATCTAAATAAAAATTCAAAGAAAATTTATCAAAAAACCATTTTTTATCAACTCTGACATTGAGCTGGTGAAAATTCCCCTCTCTTAGTGTATTTAGTTGAGAGAAATCACGAACACCAATACCGTTAATGTCCCAATTTTGTTTTAAACTAGATGTTGCAATATCATATGGCGTGTATGGAGAACCTCCTGAAAACAACCAACGAAATCCAATTTCCCAACCACTTTTAAATCTTTTTCCTCCCGTTAATGAAACAATATGCTTACTGTCCCATGCGGTAGGTACGTAATTGTCATTCTTATCTTTAAATTCTGAATTCACAAGAGTGTATGCCAATATCGCATAGAAACCTTTTATCAGTTTTTGTTGATAAAGGAACTCAACTCCATAACTACGTCCGTTCGAGATAGATTCTACCTCTTCATTTCCAACAACACCAAAATCAGAACCTACGTTGGCCAAGCTAATAGAGTCGTTTACTGAAAACGGATATCTAGAATAATTTTTATAAAAGCCTTCAAGTGTGAAACGAGATTTCCAATTCGTTAAATACTCCGCTCCGATAACAGCATGATCCGCTCTAATATATTTCACATCATTATCGCGATTCGCTAAGGATCCCTCGGCATCTCTGTATCCCAAAATGGTATAGGAAGGCAATTGGTGGTATCGAGAAAGGTTTGCATTAATCGACCATGATTTAGCGAGTCTGTAGCTTAAGGAGAAACTTGGAGACAGCTGTTCAATTGGATTAGATAAGCTTGAGGCATAAGAACTAAAATCGGTACGCAACCCGAGAGAACTCGAAAGCTTATCTTTAAAATATGCTTTACTTACCTGAGAAAACAATGCAAACTTATTTAAGCCAAGTGTGGATTCATAATCAACAACAATAGGGAATCCTTGTACCGTAATATTGTTATATGTTGAATTATAATACTTTGCATATTCATAACCTAAACCCGCATTGATTCTCCATCCATTTTTATTAAACGTGTGCTCAAATCTAAACTTATTTTCCGCTTCAAATGAGGCATAATCAAGTAGCAAATTCTCCGGAGATTCTATATTATCTTTATAGCGTACAGATGAGTTATTCAACATATTTCTACTCACTACAATATTTTGATAAGAATGCTTTGAATAATGCAACCAATTCATTCCCACTGCATAATTCCATTGTTTCTGAAGTGGCAAATTGTTCAAAATGAAATTATTGGATTCTATGACATCGGGATCGGTAATATTGTCATTTACAGACGCGTTCAAATTAAAATCATCGATAGCTCCTAAACCAATAAAAGAGATTTTGTTTTTATCATTGACCTTAAGGTTTACTTTATACTGAAAATCATTGTAAGTAGGTAAAATTGGAAGCTGAAGCGCTGCAAATAAAAATTGTAAATAAGATCTTCTCGCTGAGAAAATAAAATTAGCCTTCTCCCCTAGCGGCCCATCTAAAGTTAGTGCCGCATCACTAGACCCTAAAGCAAAGTTAGCTATCAATGCATCTTTGTTACCTTCCTTTTGCTTAAATGCCAATACCGAACTTAAACCATTCGCTCGATTTGATGGGAATGCACCAGAATAGAAATCGACCTCACGTATGAAGTTCACATTTAAGAGTCCAACGGGACCGCCACTACTTCCTTGAGTGGCAAAATGATTGATGTTAGGCACTTCAATCCCGTCCAAATAAAATTTATTTTCACCTGGAGAACCACCTCTTATTATAATATCATTTCGAAAAGTTGCTCGTGACGCCACACCCGGGAGAGCCGCAATTACTTTACTAACGTCTCTATTTGCACCTGGCAATCTTTCAATCTCTGTTGCATTTAGTGTTTTTAATGAAACAGGTGATTCTTTACGTTGTAGAAAAGGAGATGCCTTGACAACAACCTCATCTTGTTCTATCACAATCTCATCCATTGGAAACTCTAAGGACTGAACACGGGTTTTGGTTATTGTGACTTCATTTATATAGAAATCATTAAAACCTGCGGCAGAGGCCCGAAATGAATAGACCCCTGGTGTCAAGTCCTTGATTTCAAAACGACCCTCGTCATCCGTTAACGCACCTTTTGAAACACTAAGTACGGTGACTTTTGCAAATTCAACAGAATTATTATTCAACTTGTTGAACACACGTCCATTCAGTAATGTGCCTTGGGCAAAAATAAATAGAGGAAATAAAGTAAATAAGGATATTATGAATTTCATTGTTGGCTTTTTTTTGAATAAACAACAACGGAGGTATAAAGTTTAGTACTATTCCATATTAATGAAATTCCTAATGATTTCTTTACCAAAACTCGACAAAATTGATTCGGGGTGGAATTGGACACCGAAAAACTTTCTTTCCTCTGAAGAAATAGCCATAATAGTTCCATTTACTGATTTCGCACAAATGTATTCTTCAGGTAAATCAACGACACACCAACTATGATACAATCCTACCTCGAATTTAGAAGGCAAGCCATAAAATAATTCATGTGAATTGTTGAATTCAACGAATTCAGATATTCCATGCTTCACAGACCCCATGTTTTCTAACCTTCCTCCCATAAAAACACCAATAGCCTGCATGCCTAGGCAAATCCCCAAAATAGGAATATTAAAAACACAATAATTTAGAATAAAATCAAGGTTCTTTTTTTCAGATGGCAATCCTGGACCAGGAGACAAAATTACATGAGTGTATTTTGATAAAAAATCTGCATTGATTTCAGCGTCATTTCTCACAACATCAACGGAAGCATCCTGAAGCTCTATGTAATGAACAAGGTTAAAAGTAAATGAGTCGTAAAAGTCAACCAACAATATTCTCATATGATTTTTTGTCGTTTCTTTGTAAAATTATAAAACCTTGTAAAAGTTTGTTGCTCAAATATGAAAAAAGCAATTGATATACCCAATGCGCCAACACCAGTTGGATCTTACAGTCAAGCAATATTAAATAATGGAACCCTATATATAAGCGGTCAAATCCCAATGGATCCGATCACGAAACATGTAGAACTGCTGTCAATAGAAAAAGCAACACATCAGGTATTGAAAAATATTGAAGCCTTATTAAAAGCGGCTCAAATGACATCCGAAGATGTTGTTAAGTGTAGCATTTTTTTAAAAAACATGAATGATTTTGAAATTGTAAACTCGATTTATTCAGAATTTTTTCAGGGCGTCTTTCCCGCTAGAGAGACAGTTCAGGTGGCAAGATTACCGCTTGACGCAGCCATTGAAATATCTTGTATTGCCTGTAAATAATGGGTGTAAATAATACATACGATTTATCTGTTGTCATTGTAAATTACAATGTAGAATACTTCTTAGAGCAATGCTTAAATTCTGTTTTAAAGGCTCGTCAAAAAAACAATATTGAAATTTTTGTAGTCGACAATAATAGTTCTGACGGTTCTGTCGAGATGGTAAAACAAAAGTTCCCTAATGTCATTTTAATCGCCAATAAAGACAATAGAGGGTTTTCAAGCGCGAATAATCAAGCGATCAAAATCGCAAAAGGAAGAAATATTTTACTCCTAAATCCTGACACCGTTGTTGAGGAAAGCACCTTTAACAAAGTCGTTGGCTTTATGAATTCTCATGATGATTGTGGCGGCCTAGGTGTAAGAATGGTAGACGGAAAGGGAGATTTCTTGCCTGAGTCAAAACGCGGACTTCCTACTCCACTCGTGGCATTTTATAAAATCTTCGGTCTTTCAAGTATATTTCCAAAATCAAAAAAGTTTGGTGCATATCATCTCGGATACTTGGATGAATTCGAAATCAATCAAATAGACGTTTTAAGTGGTGCTTTTTTATGTGTCAGTAAAAGTGCACTTGAAAAAGTAGGGCTCTTGGACGAAACTTTTTTCATGTATGGTGAAGACATTGATTTCTCGTACAGAATTACTCAGGAGGGATTTAAAAACTACTATTTCCCGGAAACAACCATCATTCATTATAAAGGTGAGAGCACCAAGAAAAGCTCGATAAACTATGTCTTTGTATTCTATAAAGCCATGGTTATTTTTGCTGAAAAACACTTTTCAAAGAACAATGCAAAAGTATTTTCGCTAGCGATCCATCTGGCGATATACTTGCGAGCTTCTTTGGCAATATTGAATAGGTTTATAAGATTCTCTTTTCCATTTCTCATTGATTTTTTAATTATTCTATGTGGTTTATTTCTGCTGACAAATCATTGGAAATCGGCAGATATTCACTTTCCGGAATTTGTTTTCAAATACTCCATACCAATATATAGCGCAACATGGCTTTTGTCAGCTTTGTTTTTTGGAGTTTATGATAAAGAACCTAAAAGAACTGCAATATTAAAATCTACACTATTTGGAACCGCTTTAATATTGTTAACCTACGCACTACTTCCTAAGGAGTGGCAATTCTCAAGAGTTTTCATTTTAGTAGGATCAGCTTGGGTTATTTCGGCTCACTTTATAAAGTCATACATGCTGAACCTCATTAATTACGATCAATTGAAATATCAAAATTTGGTCAAGAAAAACTTTATACTCTGTGGTGATATTAATGAATCTTCAAGAGTAGAAGATCTACTTAACGAAACCTACCCAAATATTGGACGCATTGAAAAAATTGAAACGGAACACAACCTGAGCAGTGAAATAACCAAATTACTATTTAAAGAATCCAAAACTGGGTTCAATGAGCTTATATTTTGTGCAAAAAACATTTCACCTAGTGAAATCATAGGATGTATGAATCAACTTGCCGGACAAGACCTTCATTTCAAAATTGCACAACCTGACACTAGTTTCATAATCGGAAGTGACTCCATAGAAACCCGTGGGGATTTATACACTATGAAAATCAATACCATAAAAAGAGCTGACAATTTAAGATCAAAAAGACTCTTTGATATTACCGTTGCAAGTTTTGGTTTGATCTCAACTCCATTAACAATATGGTTTTTCAAGAATAAAACGAAATTTTTGCAAAATCTTATCACAGTGCTCAGGGGTCAAGTTTCGATTGTTGGCTATTGTTCAAGTAATGAAGAAAATAACGAAAAAAAAACCAGCTTACCATCCTTAAAAAAGGGACTCTTAAATCCTTTATCTGGTAATACAGTTAACGACCACAAAATCATAGATCAAGTCAATATTAATTATGCCAAAGAGTATTCAATTATCAAGGACTTCCGTGTCTTAATAAAAAAATGGACATATTTAGACTTTTAACTTCATTGCTTTACCATTGTTTTTTATCTTTACCGCTTAAAGTTGAAGCAAATTAAATGGCAGAGATAGAAATCCGTCTCCCGAAAATGGGAGAAAGTGTTACCGAAGCTACAATTACAAATTGGTTAAAAAATCCAGGAGATAAAGTTTCAATGGATGAACCATTAGTTGAGGTTGCAACAGATAAGGTTGATAATGAACTACCTTCTGAAGCCGAAGGTGTACTAATAAAACAATTGTTTGAAAAAGATGAGGTTGCGCAGGTTGGAGACGTAATCGCAATAATATCCTCGGATGTAAATGCCAAGGCCGATGATACATCTAAACCAGAACCAATAGTAACACCTAAAGTGCAAGAAACTGTTGATTCCCAAACACCAGATTCTGGTGAAACATTAATAGCGCCAAACTCAAAACAAAACGGTTCAGAAAGTCTTCGTATTTCGAAAAGCGGTTCGAAAGGTCAATTCTTTTCTCCTCTTGTTAGAAGTATCGCTCAGAAAGAAGGTATTTCACAATCAGATCTTGAAAATATTGTCGGTTCAGGAGCAGAAGGTCGGGTTACCAAGAAAGACGTCTTAGCTCATTTGACAAAGGATGTAATGGCCACGCCGAAAAACAAACCAGCTTCTAATGTGCCAAAACCAGTTGTTCAAAAAGATGCTCCAATGGTAATTCCTTCGGGAGAAGACCAAATCATTGAAATGGACAGAATGCGAAAGCTGATTGCAGAGCATATGGTTATGTCAAAACAAGTTTCTCCCCATGTCACTTCATATGTCGAGGCAGATGTTACAAATATTGTGAATTGGAGAAATAAGATTAAAAAAGCTTATAAAGAAAGAGAAGGTGAAAATTTAACATTTACACCGATTCTAATAGAAGCAATTGTCAAGGCTATAAAAGACTTCCCAATGATTAACGTATCCGTTTCAGGAACTCAGATTATTGTTAAAAAGGATATTAATATAGGTATGGCTACGGCGTTACCGAGTGGCAACCTAATTGTTCCGGTAATTAAAAACGCCGATAGACTGAGTCTAACAGGGCTTACTCAAAGTGTGAATTCGCTTGCGAATAAGGCAAGAGATAACAAACTCAAACCTGAAGACATTCAAGGTGGTACTTACACTGTTACAAATGTTGGATCATTTGGAAATGTAATGGGTACACCAATAATTAATCAGCCACAAGTCGCTATTATGGCTTTAGGAGCTATAAGAAAAGTACCCGCAGTAGTTGAAACTCCGGAAGGTGACTTCATAGGAATTCGCCATAAAATGTTTCTTTCGCATGCCTATGATCACAGAGTTGTTGATGGCGCATTAGGTGGACGCTTTGTAAGAAAAGTTGCCGACTATTTAGAACAATTCGACATAAATCGCGATATTTAGATTACATAAGAGATAAAAATTATGAGAAAAATTAGTTTAATCTTGGCCTTAATGGCTGTTGTTTCATTACCATCAAAATTGGTTTCACAATACTCTGAACTCGAAGTGAAAAACATGATCTCTCAGGCAACTGAGAAAGAAATGGTCGTGCAATGTTCTAGAATGCTACAGGAAAATTTCTTTCACTTTGCAGATTTAATTACAGATGCACTATTAAAAACAAACCCGAATAGCGCCAATTATAAATATCGAAAAGGATTCATTGAATTAACAATGAGACAAAACTACTTGAAAGCCATTGATTTATTTGTTTCTTCGACAGGATCAATCGATAAAAATTATGATATGTATTCGATAAAGGAAGATGCTGTGCCTGCAGATATTTTCTTTCATTTGGGACATGCCTACCATTTAAACGAGGAATTCGATAATGCAGTAAAAAACTACAATAAGTTTTTAGAAATAACTAGAAAAGATTCTGAACTCATTGAATATGCTGAGAGAGGTATTGCACAATGTAATGTTGCTAAAAACCTCATAGAAAACCCAAAAGATGTGATCATTGAGAATCTTGGCGACTCTATAAACACTGAATTTGCAGACTTTTCATCGAATATATCTTTAGATGGTAGGGCATTATATTACACATCGAGAAGACCATGGGCAGATGGAGCAAGTAACGGCTTTAAAGATCCTATGATGAATCACTACCCTGAGGATATTTATCAAGCAACACTTTCCAAAGAAAATATCTGGATGGCACCTGTAAAAATGGACCTTTGCAAACCTAATTTTAACGAGGCAAGTGTTAGTGTAAGTATAGATGAAAGACGCGTCTACACTTATAATGATAAAAAAGGAAATGGTGATATTTATTTTAGCGACCTTAAAAAAGGCACCTTCACTCCCATTGCACCTATTGGTAAAACAGGTGTGAATACAGAAACGAGATGGGAAACACATTATACCGTTTCACCAGATGGTAATATGGCTTTTTTTGTTTCTGATAAAGAGAGTGGTTATGGTCACAGAGATATCTACTACATGGAAAAAGAAAACGGAATCTGGTCAGAACCTAAAAATATGGGTGGGACTGTTAATTCTAAATGGGATGAGGATGCTCCTTTTATGGGCTTAGACAATAACGTTTTGTACTTTTCTAGCAATGACTCGACCAGTATGGGCGAGTTTGATGTGTTCATGAGTGTTAAGGACGAAAATGGTATTTGGTCGTCACCAATTAACATGGGATACCCAATAAATTCAGTAGGCGATGACTTATTCTACACGCACACAGCAGATGGACAAGAGGCTTATTTAAGTTCTTTCCGTAAAGGTGGTAAGGGTGAAAAAGATATCTACCGAATGAAAGTCAACAGTGAAATACGAAATATAGCTTTTTTAAATGGGGAAATAATTCACTCTCAAAACATGACGATTCCAGAAGATTCATATGTAGAATTAACATGTTTGACTTGTGAAGATCAAAATAAAACAGTCATCAAACCTCGAGTTAGAGATGGTGTTTTCATGTCTAAACTTGAAAAATGCAAAGAATACGAGCTAGCTTACTATTACAATGAAGCTACTGTTGATCCATATACCGACAAATTTTCAACAAATTGTGACCTTGCGTATCAAGAAATATATAAGCGCGTACTTCTCGACGAAGAAAACGAAGTGATCATACCATTTTTTGAATACAATCTGGAGGGTATCGTTGCCGACCGTAAATCTGGCGATCTAATGATACCAAATGCAACCGTCACTTTTGCTTCGAATGGACGGCGAGTACTTGAGGTCCTCGTGCAACTGATTCTACTTGGAGTCATTCATTTCTGAGTCTTGGTGAAAGATTTAAAGCATTTCGGATATCGAGCTAGACTATACTGTATCTAGTTAGTGCCGATGGTTATTTATTGGCGACTTTCGAGCTTAATGACTGACTCTTGCGTTCTGATTCTTTGATACGACTTTCATTATCGTACTGCTGGACAAAAAAGAAATTGGAACAGACCTTGGTCCATTTATGATTTACTATAACTTTGACAAATTTGATATTCGAGAGGATGCAAAGGTTGAGCTTGACAAAATCGTGAAGGTCATGAACGAGAACCCTGAGGTGAAAATTGAACTAGGCTCGCATACGGATTGCAGAGGTTCATGCATCCTATAACTTCTAGACTATCCAAGAAAAGGGCGAAGTCTGCTGCTGATTATATCGCTGAAAGAATTACAAATTCTAGATCGTATTCTTCTCAAAGGGATATGGCGAGAAGTCATCCGGTTCAGTGATTGTCGATGCGCTGCATGTTCAAAAGAGGAGCATCAATTAAACAGACGAACTGCGTTCATTATCATTCCTTAATACAGGAAGCACCAATACAATGAATATTTCTCTTAAAAAACCATTGTGTGTTTTTGATTTAGAGACTACAGGACTCCAGATCACTAAGGATCGCATAGTACAAATTGCAATTATAAAAATTCTTCCCGATGGATCGAAAAAGGATTTAAATCTCGTTGTTAACCCGGAAATGCCTATCCCTCAAGAAGTAATTGACATACACGGTATTACGAATGAGCGTGCATTACAAGCACCAACTTTTAAACAACTTGCTCCAGAAATCATCACATTTATTGGAGACTCAGATCTTGCCGGTTTTAATTCGAATAAGTTTGATATACCCGTACTTGCTGAAGAATTCCTGCGTGTTGATGCTAAATTTGATTTATCTCAACGTGCCTTCATCGATGTTCAAAATATTTTTCATAAAATGGAACAACGCACGCTTGTCGCTGCCTATAAATTCTATTGTGGAAAAACATTGGAAAACGCCCATGACGCCATGTATGATACTATTGCTACTTGGGAAGTCTTAGAAAAGCAAATAGAAAAGTACGAACTAAACACAAATGTTAAAGCACTTGCGGATTTATCTAGAGCTGGAAATCATAAAATACTTGATATGGCAGGGCGTATTGCCATGAACGAAAATGATGAAGTTGTTTATAATTTTGGTAAGCATAAGGGAAAAACAATTGAAAACATCGCGAAAACTGAGCCAGGTTATTATGGATGGATGCTTGAGGCGGATTTCCCCTTGTACACTAAATCTATTCTAAGAAAGTCAATGGAGACCATAAAAGAAAGAAACAGAGAAAAAGAGCATGCTTCATTAGACGAAAAACTGAACGCGCTTCAAAACAAGTTTAAAAAATGAAAATTATTTGCATTGGTAGAAATTACGCGGATCATGCAAAAGAAATGTCGGCACCGGTGCCAGACACGCCTATATTTTTCATGAAACCGGAAACGGCTCTTTTGAGAACACGAGATTTTTTTTATCCGAAATTCACCTCCGATCTTCATTATGAATGTGAGATTGTTATAAAAATTGATAAAGTAGGTAAAAATATACAAGAGAAATTTGCGCACACTTACTATTCTTCTTTCACTCTTGGTATTGATTTTACAGCCAGAGATCTTCAAAAAAAATGTAAAGAAAATGGTCTCCCCTGGGAAATTGCTAAGAGCTTTGATCAAAGCGCGCCATTATCGAAACAATGGATAAATTTCAAGAATGTATCGAAAAACATCTCTTTTGAACTGGAACATAATGGAGACATAGTTCAAAAAGGATTAAGTGATCAAATGATATTTTCATTTGATCAAATCATTGCTCATGTATCCAAATTTATCACGTTGAAAAAGGGAGACTTAATTTTTACTGGTACTCCTTCTGGTGTTGGTCCAGTTAAAATTGGAGATCAACTCAAAGCAAGACTCATGGGAGAAGAAATACTAAGCTTCTATATCAGGTAAATTTAAAGCTTTATGAATTTTACTGTGGAAGAACGATTAGAAAATTTCAAGTAATAAACTCCAGGCTTGAGTTCAGAGACATTAAAGACACTAAGTTTCGTCTTAATTTCTAATTTCTTTACAATATCCCCCATTAAATTAAGTACATCAGCTGAAACTTCGCCATAATAATCCGTGAATTCAATACTTAATTCTTCTTTAGAAGGGTTTGGCCATACAGAAACTTCTTTTTGAAAAGGCTCGTCAATGCCAACACTACTATTTGGATCATCCTTCATGTAATACAAACCGCCCAAATCCTGACCGATAATTAATTGCAATAAACCATCTCCATTTAAATCAGCAATAGTAGGTGCTGTATATCCACCAACATTGACTTCAAGATAATTCTCCTGAATCATTTCAAATAAATCTCCATCATTAATATGACCATCTATGCCGCTAACAAACAATAATGTGCCATCTACATTTCCAATCATAGCATATGTTGTATCATTCTGATTAAAAAAACAAGGTGCTGGATAGCCATTGGGCGTTGTAGAAGCAACATCAACCCCGCCCAGAAGCGTTGTTATCAACTCAAAAGAGGGTTCTGCTGCAGATCCTATATTTTGATAATATATAAGCTCTCCGGTCTTAACACCTATGATTAAATCTAATAATCCATCTTTGTTAAGATCAAAAAGCTGAGGCGCAGCGTATAAACCATTTTGAATAAGCGTATTATTCACATCTTTCAAATTTGGAATAGGAGTTGCATAAGAAGGTGAAATGCCGGAGGAATTATTAATAAAATAAGAAAGTGTACCATCCTCAAGACCAAGAATCATATCAATTCTCCCATCACCATTAAGATCTCCAAAAGCGGGATACATTCTTAACCCGAGCTCTAAATCACTTAAGTTTTGAAAGTCAGTATCAATTAATGTGAATTGAGGATTTGCAGCAGAACCAGTATTTTTATAATAGGCGATTTTAGACTCTTTATCCAGAACGTCTTTATATGAAAAGATATTTGCTACCATTAAATCAATAAGTCCATCCCCATCGACATCACTTAAAACAGGTATGGAACCTGTACCATGTTCAATCATATCTACTTGAAGAAAATCCTTTTGCTGAAAAACAAAATTGGATACATCGTTCGTTCCAGTATTTTTATAAAAATGCACACTTTTTTCATTTTCAGATATATTCTTTGCATTTGGAGCAACAATCAAATCCTTAATACCATCGAAATCGACATCCAAATGATAAGAAGCCGGAAAGAGTTGCATATCTGCGGGCAAACTATTCGACGGGAAAAGCGGATCTGTTGAAATCATAGCGGAATTTTGGTTTACATCGCTACCTCCATTAATCATTAAGTTTAAATTTGGAAAAGCAACATCTCCTAAAACAAGGTCCATTACACCAGATCCATCTATATCTAATGCGAGGATGGTAGATCCAGAATGGGCTTTGGTCTCGTCTATTTTTTTCGACGCATACTGAGGAAATTCAGGATTGCCAACATTGCCTGTTGTGCATGGTGTTGTTTGATCATTTAAAAAAACTGAATTGGTACTTACATCCTCTCTAAACGTTCCCCAACATTCATTTTTTAATTCAAAAACCAAAGAATCAGAATGTCCGTAAAGTTCTCTACTCATATTTTTATGATACCTAAGGTATTCTCCACCAATATGAAAGGTAAGCACATCAATATCACCATCAAAATCGACATCAATGATTGCAGGAATGTCACTTGAACTTACATATAAAGCCAGTAATTCACCCCAATTATCGGAGAAGAGTAAATCCTTAGCAACTTCCCAAGAAAGACCATTAGTATTATCACCAGTATTCCTGTAGACCTTAATACCACCTATTCCGTATGCAAATAAATCTTTTCTGCCATCGCCGTCATAATCAATAGCAAATAATCTATAACGCAAATCTGGAGGGAATAATGAGGAACCATTAGGGTCAAATTTATAAAAGGAGCCAGCACTATTAAACTGTTGTTCAAAAACCTTAATTTGATTGTTGCTGCGATCAAAAACGAGTAAATCTAAATCCCCATCAAAATCATAGTCTATCGAAGAAAACTGTGGGTAGTTTAGCCCCCCTGCCCATGGCATAGACAATTCAATATTATTTGAAATTACCGCTAAAGAATCCGACGTAACAAATTGAAACTGTGACCAAATGAAGGACGGCAAGAGGATAAATAAGACCTGTAATACTTTCATAAATATTCGAATTCAACCAAAGATAAGTTAATATCTTTTTATCATATTAATAAATCAAACATTGACACAGAGTTGCGACTGCAATTTATATCAACTAAAAAATAAAATGACGCTTAAAATCAAATGTTTCGACTTTAATTCGCTTTATTATATTTATGACTCTAGTTTGATATTGTAGTTGCTTTAAACTTACTTAGGGTAAGTAAATATTTTTGAATACAAAATACATTCCTAAAACAAGCTAAGTTTAATATTGCAAGTAATTTATTCATTGACTACATTTGACACGCTAAATGCTAAACCTTAGCCATCTTCAATGAAAAAAAGTCAAATTATATTATTTACTGCTCTGCTTGTAATCTCTGGCACCTTGTATACTATTGTGCTATCGAATAAAAAAGATGAGACAAAGGAAAAAAAGGGTATTGAAACACAAAAATATATTTCAGTTAAAAACATATTAAATCAAAAACGTTCGCTAACGCTCAGTTCTTATGGTCAAATCCTACCTTTTACAGAGCTAGATGTCGCATTTGAAGTTCAAGGGAGGCTCCAAAAAGGTGATATGATACTAAAACCGGGAACCCGTTTTAAAAAAAATGACCTCTTATATAAAGTAAGTTCTGAAGAGATGTTTTATTCCCTAAATGCAAGAAAAGCACAATTAACCAATCTCATCATCGCCATCTTGCCAGATATTTCTATTGATTTCCCGTCAGAATATGAGAAATGGAATTTGTTTTTAGAGGGGATAAAGCCTAGTGGATTTCTTCCGAGCTTGCCTTCTTTTTCTAATAAAAAAGAATCCCTTTTTATAAATTCAAAAGGAATCTACGGAGAATATTGGAGCATAAAAGGTTTAGAAGAAAAAATCTCAAAATATATTTATCTAGCTCCTTTTACAGGTTTGGTGAGCGAAGTATACATAGAACCGGGTTCAATAATCAATCCAGGCAGCAGAATTGCAAGAATATTTAATCGTGAAAATATGGAAGTTAAACTTCCAATTCCTATTGATGTCTTTGAGAAATTTAAAAAATCCGGAAAGGTGTTTTTTGAAAATGCTAAAGGAGAAACTGTCGCAGAAGGTAAACTTTTGCGGTCACAAGGAAAAATAAATACCAACACCCAGTCTATTGATGCATATTATTCTATTACTCCCTACCCAAATAGAACATTACTTTCGGGACAATATGTTACGGCAACGATTG
The DNA here is from genome assembly GCA_943789205.1 of uncultured Flavobacteriales bacterium. GTDB lineage: Bacteria > Bacteroidota > Bacteroidia > Flavobacteriales_D > Crocinitomicaceae > UBA952. Next base: position 2,154,426 of record CALSTG010000001.1, on the reverse strand, counting down.
ACAATTTGATTTCTGAATCTGTTGCTGTTATTCCAGCAAATGCTGCAAAAGAAAACAATGTTTACATCTTGAAAAACCATCAACTAGAGCTACAAGAAATCAAAGTTATTAGCCAAAAGCAAGATTCCTTATTTGTAGAAGGTTTAAAAGATAATGACACTTTAGTTATTGAATATATTGTGCCTTCAAAAGAAATCAAAAAATACATAGGAATTACCCAACAATAATGAGAAAGCTAATCACCTTTTTTGTAAATAGACCTGTTTGGGGAAATGCATTTATTGCCGTTATTATCATATTTGGGATATTTTCTTTGTTTCAAACCAAAAAATCATTCTTCCCAGAATTAGAACCTCAAACCATTATTGCAACTGTCTTCTACCCTGGTGCATCACCTACTGAGATGGAGGAAGGTGTAACGATTAAAATTGAACAAGCCATTAAGGGACTTTCAGCAATTGAAGAAATCAATTCTACTTCCTCTGAAAACTCCGCATCTGTAAAAATCAAAGCATACCAGGATGCCAATATGGACCAATTGTTAAGTGATGTTGAGAATGCAATCAACTCTATTAATTCTTTTCCTGCTGGAGCTGAAAAACCTATTCTAAAAAAGATTACCTCTGGAGGAATGGGCAGCGTTGTTGCGTTCATTGGTATTTCTGCAAGAAATAAACAAATTTCAAACATTGAGCTTGTTGATCTTGCCACTAAAGTCGAACAGGATCTTTTGAATACTAAAAATATTACTGAAATTGTTAAAATGGGCTTTCCTACAAAGGAACTGTCCATCAATATTCGAGAAAATGATTTGGTGCGATACAACACCTCTTTTCAAGAAATATCAGCGGCAGTAGCAGCTCAGAATTTAAACATAACAACTGGACAAATCCGAGGCAATTCTCAAGAAATGAATATCCGGTCTAACAATCGAGTATTAACAGCAGAAGAGATTTCAAATATATTGCTAAGAACTTCTAAAACTGGTGAAAAAGTCCGTATTGGTGATGTCGCGGATGTTATTTTAGGTTATTCTGAAAACTCACAGAAGTCCTCATTTAACGGACTACCTGCAGTATCATTTCAAATTGAAAAGACTGCCAACCAAGACATTCAAAAAATATCAAGCACATTACACGATTATCAAAAGAGTTTCAATAAAAACAATCCTGAATTTCAATTTGATATTTATTTCGAATTCAACGAACTCTTAGAGGGGCGTATCGAACTACTTACGAAAAATGGAGTTACAGGACTTATTCTCGTGCTCGTATTCCTGGGTCTATTCTTAAATATCAAACTTTCTAGCTGGGTTGCTTTTGGTATTCCTTTTTCTTTTCTAGGAATGTTCATTTTGGGTACATTTTATGGAATCACAATAAATATGATTTCTTTGTTCGGAATGATTTTGGTAGTTGGGATTTTAGTTGATGATGGCATTGTAATCGCAGAAAATATTTATGCACATTTTGAAAAAGGAAAATCTCCCAAGCAAGCAGCGATTGATGGGACTATGGAGGTGCTTCCTTCTGTTTGTTCCTCTGTTATTACAACAATTGTTGCCTTTTCTGTATTGTTTTTTGTAGAAGGTCTTGAAATGATGCGGGAAATGGCATTTGTAACGATTGCTTGTTTGATTTTTTCTATTCTTGAAGGAATCATTACCCTACCCTCTCACCTGTCGAAAAAAAGCGTACTTCAAGAACAAAAAGTAAGCTCTTACTCGGTTGGCCTTGGATTGCTGATATTGATACTCGGTATTATATCATTTGTTACAGGTTATTATTTATATCCCTCAAATGGCACCTGGGACACCCTACTATTTCCATTAAGTTTATTTTTATTTGGTCTTTATCTGGCTTACGCTGGATTTTCTAAATCTCCTATTGAGAAAAGCATAAGATCAGCTGCTGATAGCTTCATCAGATGGATTCGAGACTCCATATTCACAGAATCGGTTAGTCTTCTTGTTGGAAAGAAAAGAAGCTGGTATCGCTTGACATTTTTCGTCCCTTTATTCTTTACTGTATTTGTGGTATCTATGCTTATTAACGGGACACTTTCTTCGACCTTCTTCCCAAATATACAACCGGATTTCTTTACGATTGAGGTTGCATACACTCCAGGTACCAATGAGAAACAAACAGAGAAATTTATAGAAGAAGCTACCTTGATTTTACTAGAAGAGAACAATCGTGTGAAGCAGGAGACTGGTGATGAAATCATGACTTATTATACGAGCACTATTGGTTTTACACAAAACATAGGTCAATTTGGAAATCACACAGGTGGGATTAGTGTTTTTGTAAATGCCGAAGATTCGAAAACTCCACTTGATACCTTGATGAATAGAATCAACAAAAGGATCAATGCATTGGACCAAGGTAAGATTGCTGAGAATCTATACGTTGGAGGTTTCAATCGTTTTGGTAAAGAAATTGAAATTGGACTAACATCCAATGATGATCGGGCATTAATGAGTGCTAGAGATGGTATCAAGAAAGAATTGAATCAAATGAAAGGTGTCATCAACATTAAAGACAATTTGCCACCCGGTAGAAATGAGATTCAATTAAAAATGAAAGCACAAGCCGAACTTTTTGGCATCTCGAAAAACGAGGTTTTAACCCAAATAAGACAAGGCTTTTTTGGGCAAGAAGCACAAAGAGTAATCATGGGGACTGATGAAGTTAAAATTTGGGTAAGATACCCTCTTGAAGATCGAAACAGCACTTTTGACTTATTTGAAATGAAAATTAAAAATGCCCAAGGCATGAAAATCCCCTTAAGAGAAATATGTGACTATACGATGGGACGCGCACCAGAAAGCCTGAAAAGAAGAAATGGACAAAGAATCGTTAAGATAGATGCTGAAACAATTGATCCTGAGGAGGTGGCAACAATAAACACAGAAATATTTGATGGTGTTATTCCAAAAATCACATCCTTATACCCAAATGTTCAAGCATTAAAACTTGGACAGTTTGAAAGAAGTCAAAAGACAAGCAACTCAATGCAATATGTGACACTCGTTCTTGTGTTTTTAATGTTTGTGATTTTAATGCTTCACTTCAATAGTTTATCACAAGCATTTTTAATAATGTTGGTAATCCCATCGGGAATTGCAGGTTCTATTATTGGACATGGTCTTGTAGGTATTCCAGTTTCAATTTTGTCGGTTTTCGGAATGATTGCGTTAATTGGTGTGCTCGTAAATGATGCGATTGTATTTCTTGACCGCTATAATGGTCTATTACTTGAAGGTGCTTCTACAAGGTCTGCAGCTATTGCGGCGGCAGCATCGAGATTTAGACCTATCCTCCTGACCTCTTTGACCACAGTAGCTGGATTGCTACCAATGATATCCGAAACGAGCATGCAGGCGCAATTCCTCATACCCATGGCGACTTCGATTGCGTTTGGTGTTTTATTTGGCACTGTATTTATTTTATTCTTTTATCCTTCGGCAATTCTTCTTTGGAATGACCGCGCAAGAATTGGTAAATTTCTTATTTCTGGAGAAAAAATTTCAGCATTACAGGCAGAACCTGTATTCAAACTAAAAAATAAACTTAACGATGATGCTTAGACTGACCCTTATCTCACTTCTAGGTGCATCTTTAACCTTGTGTCATGCGCAGAATATAGATTCACTTTCAGCAAAGGAGGCTGTTGTTATTGCTCTTACAAATAATTATTCCGTTCAAATAGGTGAAGCTCAAAAAGAGATTTCTAAAAAAAATAATAAATGGAGTGAGGCTGGCTTATTTCCTACGGTTGATTTAAATGTAGGACTAAACACAAGTATTCAAGACAACACAAATAACCCATTTACCTTTACGCCAGGTGTGATTCTGTCAACCAACCTCTCCCCTAATCTTTCTCTGAACATGAATCTATTTAGCGGTATGGCTGTTAGGATTTCCAAGCAACGATTAGAGCAACTTGAGGCTCAAAGCAATGGGAATGCATTGTCAGTCATGGAATCAACGGTATTAGACGTCCTAAAAGCTTACTATCAAGCTGTTGCCCAAGGAGATAAGCTTAAAATACTAAATCAAATTAAAGAAAACTCCTTCAATCGTTTTAAATTTTACGATGTCAAAAGAACTATTGGGACAGCATCGTCACTAGAAGAATTACAATTCAAAAACTTATACTTTACGGATAGTATCAATGAAAAAATTCAAAACACCTCTCATGAGAATAGCCTAAGAAATTTATGCTTACTTATGAATGTTAAATTTGATCCATTAGCACCCCCGATTCTTAGTGATGGTCTTTGGGTGGATTTTCCAATTATTGATTTTAAACAAGCGCTGTCATCATTGCCTAAAACGAATCAAGATTTAAAAAATCAATACCTCGCTGTGGAGCTTCAAAGGACAAATACTGCTTTTCAACAATCTTTTCTATACCCTACTCTAGGACTGCAAGCAGGTGTTACTCCAGCAAGAAGCTGGTTTAGAGACTTGAACGATGAAAGTCTCAAAGTAAGCACTGAAGTATTGATGTATAACGGTGGTTTAAATTTACGATACAATCTCTTTAACAATTGGAAGTACAAACGCGCTGTTCAAGCCTCTAAAATTCAAGAATCTATTGCGAATATGAGCTATAACCAACTCAAAACGTCCTTAGAAAGTAATCTCGCAACATTGATTAACATTTATAAAAACAATGCAGATCTTGTTGCGCTTTCAGAGCTCAATCTTACCTATGCAAAACAAGCATGGTTTATTGCGCAAAAAAGATTTGATTTGGGTTCATTGAATTCTGTTGAGCTGGTTAATTTTAAAAATAATTATGAGAATCAATCTCTACAACTCTATGATTTTGAGCTATCTAAAATCAACACTTATCTCGAAATATATAAGATGACAGGAAAACTAAAACTGGATTATATTAAACCCTAAAAGGTTTCATTCAGACTGAAAACTTTGATAGAATTATCATCACTGCACGTAGCAAAACAATCATTATCAAGAATTATCATCTGATTAACCGAATGCTTATGCCCCATATTTTTACGCTCGATTTTCTGAAGTACTTTTGAAAAAACACGATCCCACACTTTAATACTTCCATCCCGACTACAAGAGAGATTAATTTCTTGATTAAAATTATGTAGGCCATAGATCACATAGTTGTGAGCAGGGATAGATTTTATTTTCTCACCATTGAGATTAAAACAACATATATGTGCATCCTTCCCACCTGAAATTATTTCACTGTCATTTGCCGAATAAGCTAAGGCAGAAACACCATTTTCATGGGCTGCTATTGATTTTATTTCATTATAAAACTCCGTTTCATAAATACCAATATCACCATTGTATTTGGCCACCAATAATTGCTTTTGAGCAATCACATATTTTAAATCACGAATCTTACCACAATCTAAATTAAAAAAAAAGAGATTTTCCCAGTTTTTGACATCCCAAGTAGATAAGTTCCCATCCTTATCCCCAAAATAAACATGCCCATTATCTGAATTAAATTCTATTGAAAAAATAGCGGAATCGTGATGTTTTAAGCATGTGACTTCTGTCTTTTGATTTAAGTCTATTATATGAATGCATCCATTATTCAAACCTATAATCAGAATAGAATACTCAGGTATAGCCTTAATAATATATGGAACAGCATCGAGTTTAATGGAGAAATTATCTGGCTCACCTGTTTGAATATCCCACCTGGCAATTAACTTATCAGCAGCGGCAGAATAAAGATACCCATCGCAAAATGTGATACTGTAAACGGATGAGTTGTGTCCTTTTAGAGTATGAACAAGGTTGAAACAATTCTGCTGACCTGTATTATTCGTCAGCGTCATCTATTTCTTCGTCATCATTGACCTGTTTTAATCTTTCTTCAAATGTTTTTGGTAAAAATTCAAAGAAGGTATCACCCCTCAGACCCAATCTTAAACATTCCAAAGGAATCATGTCTTTTGGTGCAATATTTCCAAGATTCACCTCAGCACCAAAAAGCTTAATAAACCAAACCTGCTGATTTTTTTGTGGTGCTTCCCACAAGATATCAGTGGGTTTTATTTTGGCAATAATTCGATTTATTAATAAGGTATGTGCAGTTCCATTAGGTCTAAAAACACCAACATTTCCAGACTCCCTTCCCTCTGCTATTACTTTCCAGCTTCCTGCCTGAAGCTCCGATTGCATCATTCGAATCCATTTCGCTGGTGAAATTAAAATTCCTGAATCTTTCGACCCAACCTCAGACATTACGGTACAGTCATTAGATAACGTTTTAATCAATTCGCATTTTTCATCATGAGGAATAATTATAGATCCGTCCGAAATCTCAGCCAGATCTAAATCATATTTAGATACTAACTTTCTAAAATCATCAAATTTGCCTCGTGCATAAAATGCCTCAAAAAGAGTTCCACCAAAATAAGGGCGTATTCCGGCCGCTTTATAAAGCTTTATCTTTTCTTCAAGATTTCTTGTTACAAAAGCAGTTCCAAAACCGAACTTAACAATATCTGTAAGCGCTCCGGAAGATTCAATAAAATTCTCCGTTTCTTTTGTACTTAGCCCCTTATCCATCATCATGGTAACACCCTGCTGACGAGGTTTTTCCGATCTTTTCGGAATATAGGATAAATTAAAATTCATTTTTAGATTTAGTCTTGTGATAAATTAATAAAATCCTGATCGTCTAAAAGATTCGGATTAATATCAAAAATTGATTTGGCCTTTTGACCATTTTCTTGTAAACATTTAGAGAACAAGTGCAATGCTTCCTCTCTTTGACCTCTTAACCAATACAAATTAACCTTTAAAACAGCCGCAATGCGATTTTCTTTATGTGCACCTATGAATTCTTGCAACACTTCAAAAGCATTTGATGGAGACTCTTCTGTCAATAGTTCAATATAGTCGGATAAACATTCCTCATCATGAGGGTTAATTTCGAGAGATTGAATGTAATAATCTTTGGCCAATTCAAACTCTGAGATTTTTTCATAAGCACCAGCTAGCACATGCATAATCCCAGCGTTACCTGGCTCAAACTCCAAAGCTTTTTCAATGAGTACAATACCTTCTCGTGTTTTACCTTCGAGGTCCTCAATAATGCCTAATCCAAGCCAAGCCTCAGAAAGCATTGGAGCAAGCTCAATACTCCGCTTATAATTATGCTTCGATAGTTCAAGCTCGTTCAGCTGTTCATAGCATTCACCAATATAACAATATGCAGAGGCATCATCTCCATCAATACGCATGCATTCATTAAAATGTTCAATTGCCTTGAAATATTTTTCTTGAGAAAGATAGGCGTTGGCCATATTAAAATGTGCTGGACCAAAATCTTTATTTATAAGCAAAGAATAATCATAAGCCCAAACAGCTTTTGAGAAGTCTTCTAATTTACTATGGGCATTTCCTAGGTTGTACCACGCAGTAAAAGAATAAGGATTTTCATCTATAAACTGAGAATAACAAGATATTGCCTGTTGATAATTGCCTAACTGATCGTAACAAAATGCAATTTCGTAAAGTGCACCTTCGTTTTGAGGATTAACCGCTATCGCTGTTTTGAGAATCTCAATGGCTTCATTAAATTTCCCTAAATTTTGATATTCTAATGCAATATCGAGATAAATATCATCGATATCCTCATCCCCTGCAGCTTCGATAGCCAGTCTATAGTTTTTAATGGCGTTTTTCGAATCTTTTAGCTGGCTGAAAATACTGGCCTTCGTTAGATGAAATTCGAATGATGGTACGCCATAAGCTTGAATATCATTGAGTTCATCTATAGCATCATTAAGCTTTCCTAAACCGGTAAGCGCCTGGGCTTTACGAAGAGAAAATAATCCATTATAAGAGAAGTGAGAAATTGCCATTTCCGCAGCCAACAGCGCTTTCGAAAAATTGCCATTAATCAAATAGTGATCGACTATTGACTCGAGTCTATCGCTGTCTATAAATACGGTATTATTACCCTTAAGATAGGATTCAAAAACCTCGAGGTCTTCCTTTAAATAATTGTCCCCGTTTTCGTCTTCTTCGTCATCAAACATAGGCCGTTTTTATTAAAGGTAAATTAATTTTGATTGCTTGGGATAAATGAGGAAATAATATTATTAACATTGGTGTTGTTTATATCAAGCTTATTTTAAAGAAAAGTGTTTTTCGGCAGCTTCAGACACGTAATCACCAATAGCAAGTGATGCTGTAGCAGCAGGTGAAGGGGCGTTTAGAACGTGTATTGAATTCCCATGATATTCAATTCTAAAATCGTCCCGAGTATCCCCATCCTGTGACAAAAGTAGCGCTCTTACACCTGCGCGTCCTGGACGAATATCGTCTGACTCTAGAGACGGGATCATGCGCTGAAGGGTCTTTAAAAACAATCTTTTAGAAAAAGCTCGGCGGTATTCATTAATACCAAAGGACATATTGTTGAAAAATAATTTCCAAGTACCCATATAAGACAATGCATCTGCGGTATCTCTTAAAGAAAAATCTGTCTTTTCATAGCCTTCGCGCTTAAATGTAAATACTGCATTTGGCCCACATTCAATCTCACCATTTGTCATTCTCGTAAAGTGAACACCTAGAAAAGGAAAGTCAGGATTGGGCACTGGGTAGATCAAATTTTTAACCTTGTGATGCGCCTGCGGTGTCAATTCATAATAATCACCTCTGAAACCTACCACCTTCTCTTTTAAGTTCACTCCATCTCTTTTAGCCAAGCGATCTGCTTGTAGACCTGCACAAAAAACAAGGTTTCGAGACTGAAAAGCACCCTTGGAAGTATGAAGAATGGAATAATCTTCATTTTTTTCAATATCCTTCACCTCACAACTCATGAATACTTTACTATCTGGATTTATAGCAAGTGCTAATGCAACCATCTTTCGAGTAGCCGCAACAAAATCTACAATTCCTGTGCAAGGCACCCAAATCCCTCCTATAGATTTTACATGTGGCTCAATTTCTTTCACCTGGTCTGCACTTATCTTTTCAATTCCTTCGATTTTATTCTCCATCCCAATTGAGAAAATACGATCCATATGAGGTAACTCTTTTTCTTCAGTTGCAACAACAACTTTCCCACATACATCGTGAGGGATACCATATTCTTTAGAAAAGGCGACAAGCTCGTGCCTTCCCTCGATGCAATTTTTAGCCTTTAAACTTCCAGGCGTATAATACAATCCCGAGTGAATGACTCCTGAGTTATGGCCCGTTTGGTGGTCCGCAAGTGCAGCCTCTTTTTCAAACAAGGCTATTTTTAAATTTGGATTTCTTTTCTGAAGCTTATAGAATGTTGCTGCTCCAACGATTCCTCCTCCAATTACCGCAATATCAAATTTCATAGCTCGAATTTGCCGCAAATTTAATGAATCTAAACCTTTCTTCCATAAAAACAGCAATAAGATGAAGATGTATTTTGTTAACATTAAGTGAAGCGTTAAATTTGCAACTGAATTCCTATGAATCAGTTTAAAAAAGTTGCTTTCTATACGCTCGGGTGTAAACTGAATTTTTCAGAAACATCGACTATTTCTCGTCTATTTGAAGATGCAGGAATTGCTAAGGTTAATTTTGAAGAACAACCTGATATTTATGTTATCAACACTTGTTCGGTAACTGAAAACGCAGATAGAAAGTGTAAACAACTCGTCAAAAAAGCCAAACGCATTAATCCAGCTTCTTTTGTAATTATTGTCGGTTGCTTCGCACAGCTTAAGCCAACTGAGATTGGTGCAATGGATGGTGTCGATATGGTTCTAGGTGCTAATGAAAAATTCAATGTTTTAGAACATCTTGAAAAACTGAATAAGAACAACACTTCGTCAATTGTAGCTTTCGATCATATAAAAGTCACCAAAGAATTCGTTCCATCATACTCCTTCGGTGATCGGACAAGGTCTTTTTTAAAAATACAAGATGGCTGCGATTACTTTTGTACATTTTGCACTATACCTTTAGCTCGTGGAAAGAGTAGGAATTCTAGTATTGACAAAACATTTGAGCAAGCTCAGGAGGTTGCAAATAAAAATGTAAAAGAAATTGTCTTAACTGGAGTGAATATCGGTGATTTCGGTCAAGGTGGTAAAGAAGATTTTTATCAATTGATTCAGAGGCTAGAGGAGGTCAAAGGTATTGATCGGTATAGAATATCATCTATTGAACCTAACTTGTTGTCAAATGAAATCATACACTTTTGCTTAGAGACTTCTAAAAAATTCGTGCCTCACTTCCATATTCCATTACAATCTGGAAATGACAATCTTTTGAAGGCCATGCGCAGAAAATATGACACTAAATTATATCAAGAGAGAATTGAATACATAAAAAAATTACGCCCTGATGCATGCATTGGAGTAGATGTAATAGTTGGCTTCCCCGGAGAAACAGCAGCTCTTTTTAAAGAAACTGTTGACTTTCTCAAAAATCTGGATGTTTCATATTTACATGTGTTTACATACTCAGAAAGGGCAAATACAACGGCAAAGAAAATGAGCGATGCGGTTCCGATGAGTGAAAGAAAAGAAAGAAGTAAAGTACTTCACCTATTATCAGATCGAAAAAAACGCCATTTTTACGAAAAAAACAAGGGGTCACAGCGCAAGGTATTATTTGAAGATGAAAACCATAATGGATACATACATGGCTTCACTGAAAATTATATTAAAATTAAAACGCCATACCAAAAAGCGCTGAGCAATTCGTTTTGTGATGTTCAACTTGAGTATCTTGATCGGGATGGTATATATAAAGTTAATACAGAATCTACAATTGATATCGCATAAGAAATGAAAGCCATTTATATTACAAGAAGAGAGACATTTAACGCAGCTCATAGATTAAGGCGCGAAGATTGGTCTGATGCTAAAAATGATGACGTCTTTGGGAAATGCAGCAATAAAAATTGGCATGGTCATAATTTTGAGCTTTTTGTTACCGTAAAAGGTGCTCCTAGCCAAGAAACAGGTTTTGTTATGAATTTAAAGGAACTTGGAACCATTATCAAATCCTCAGTGATTGAAAAAATTGACCATAAGAACATTAACCTCGATGTCGACTTTATGAAGGGTATCATGTCATCAACTGAAAATTTGGCCATTGGCATATGGGATGAAATAAAGGAACTTATTGATGCAAAAGGTGGTGAATTGGTAAAGATTAAGCTGATAGAAACTGAAAATAATTTTGTAGAATATTTTGGAGGTAAAGAACCATTTTAATCCAACTACGTTTACTACCTATAAAACCAATATTTTGAAATCAAACACACTTGAAACCAATTATAGACAAATTCTTAAAGATTTGGGAGAGAACCCCGACAGAGAAGGTTTGTTAAAGACCCCTGAAAGGGTTGCAAAAGCCATGAAGTTTTTAACGAATGGTTATGAGATAAATCCTGATGATATTGTTAAGCAGGCTATATTTCATGAAGAATATTCAGAAATGGTACTGGTCAAAGACATAGAGATTTATTCACTGTGTGAGCATCATGTTTTACCATTCTTTGGAAAAGCCCACATCGCCTACATTCCTAATGGCAAAATTGTAGGATTAAGTAAAATACCGCGTGTTGTTGACTCTTACTCAAGACGATTACAAGTACAAGAAAGATTAACTATAGAAATACGAGACTGTTTGCAAAGAACATTAAACCCAAAAGGAGTTGCCGTAGTGCTTGAATGTTCGCACATGTGTATGCAAATGAGAGGTGTTCAAAAACAAAATTCTGCTACTACAACTAGTGCTTTTACTGGTTTGTTTTTAAACAACGACTCAACTCGTAAAGAATTTATAAATTTGATTAAATAATTGAGTTATGAATACCATTTTTGAAAATAGCCAGGTACAAAATTCGTCAGAATCCGTAAAAACGTTTTTTAGATCTGTATATACGTATATGTTTGCAGCACTAGCCATTTCAGGTCTAATTGCTTTTAGAGTAGGCAACGATCCTGAACTGTTCATTAGCTATTTTATATCAGCTACAGGTGGTTTTAACCCTTTATTTTACGTAGTCATGTTCGCGCCTATTGGTTTAACTTTTGTTATACAATGGGGTTACAATAAATTATCCATGCTTTCACTGACCATGCTATTTGTTCTGTACTCAGGCTTAATGGGTTTAATGTTATCGTCCATATTTCTGGTCTATGATATCCAATCGATAGCCAATACCTTTTTTGTAACTGCAGGAGCCTTTGGAGGAATGGCCATTCTCGGCTATACAACAAATACTGACTTGAGTAAATTCGGAAGTCTGTTGTATATGGTATTCATAGGCATGTTCATAGCTTCAATTGTAAATATTTTTATCGGTAGCGACAGTATGGGCTTTATTATTGCCTGCCTAGGTGTTTTTGTATTCACAGGATTGACAGCTTATCACATGCAAGAGCTCAAGAAGCTTGCCCAAAACGCACAGCTGAATGACGAACAAAAAAATAAAATGGCACTCATAGGTGGCTTAACCCTTTATATATTATTCATTAATCTTTTTCTTTCATTGTTAAGAATAATGGGTGGAAGAGATTAAAAAAAAATCATGTCGAGCGAATTAACCTTTTATTTATTTTTGTAGAAAATATACATTATGTCTGATAATTTTTTTGAAGAATCAACCAACGCTGTAGGTACTATTGTAACTGTATTATTACTAGGTATTATTATCAGTATCTTAATGTGGGGTTAATCCCAACCGAACGAACCATTTATGCCCTTTAATGCTGTTTTTTCGCACATTATTAAAAGGCGACTTCCTAGGATAGAAAATTACACCTCCTCTCCTATTTCTTGTCAATTAGATGTACTTCTGACCCTTGTTCAACGGGCGAAGCAAACGGAATTTGGAAAAACATATCATTTTTCGAAAATCAAAAGCTTTAACGATTTTAAAGAAAAAGTTCCACTTAGTAACTACGATACTTTATTTCCACTTATAAAGAAACAAATTAATGGAGAAAAAGATATCCTTTGGCCAGGATCTACGACCTGGTTTGCTAAATCCTCAGGAACAACTACAAAAACTGAAAAATTATTACCCATTACTACGGATTCTTTGTACGAAAACCATTATGCAGGTGGTAAAGATCTTCTTGCGCTGTATTATAAAAACTACGAAAAACGAAAACTTTACAATGCAAAACATCTTATCATAGGCGGCAGTACACAAATCAACGCGCAAGCCAACAACACAAGCATTGGAGATCTTTCTGCGTTTATCGTTGAAAACCTTCCCTGGTGGACAGAAATTAGAAGGACACCCAAAAGAGAAATTGCCCTTATGGACAATTGGGAGGAAAAACTAGATAAAATGTCAAGAGCAACAGTTGGTGACAATATTTGTATTATTGCTGGTATGCCCTCATGGACACTTGTACTTTTTGAAAAAGTTCTGGAGATTACTGGCAAAAAAAACATTCATGAAGTATGGCCAAATCTTGAACTTTATATTCATGGAGGGATGAATATCGAGCCATATAAAGAAAGGTTTAAAAAATTGCTTCCCAATTCAAAAATGAATTATGTTCAGTCTTACAACTCCTCAGAAGGATATTTTGGTCTTCAGGACCTAAAAGACTCCAATGACATGCTATTACTCACCGATGCACAGATACTTTATGAGTTTATTCCCATGGAGGAATTCGATGGGATTCATTCCCAAAACGTTGTTGGGTTAAAGGATGTTAAAACAGGAATTGAATACGCCTTGGTAATCTCTACCTCTGCCGGATTGTGGCGCTATATTATTGGTGATACCATTCAATTTAGTTCTATCAAACCATATAGGTTTATGGTTACTGGACGCACTACACATTATATAAATGCTTTCGGTGAAAAAACCATAATAGCTCACGTTGAAAAAGCTATAGCTCAAGCGGCTAAAATTCATAATGTTGAGATTTCAGACTTTACCGTTGGACCCTATTTTCAAAAATTAAAGGGCTCCGGTGGTCATCAATGGGTCATTGCAGTAAAAAACAAACAGCATATAAATCTTTCGAATTTTGAGGAGTCCATAGAAGAAAATATGAAGGCCATAAATGGTGATTATAAGGGCAAAAGAAAAGGTGATTTCAATATGATGCCCCCCAAGTTTAATTATGTAAAAAAAGAAGACTTTGAACACTGGCTAAAAAGAAAAAACAAGCTCGGTGGACAACACAAGATACCAAGACTACAAAATGACCGTTTATTAATACAAGAGCTTCTTGAAAGAAACCAAAAGTCTCCGAGAAATCATTAAATTTAGAAATGACCAAACTACTGACCTTGTTGCTATTTATTGTGATTTCCTCAGAACTGATTTGTCAACCTAATTTTGTAGAACGGAAAGAAAAGTATCTAATTAGCGAAAAATTTAAATGGATTCCTGATGCAACAGGTAACGTTCTTTTTTTCAACGATAATAATTTGTACAAAGCAGAAAATGGACAATTACCAACATTTTCTCAAAGTGTTCGTGCCACAGGAGAAATAACGCAACTGCTGCCGATAAATGCCTTTAAAACTATTTTATTTTCCCAAGACCAACAACAAATCTGTATCCTTGACAATACCTTCAGTATTAATGGAGAATGTATGGATTTAGAAGATTTTAACATTCAAAATGCAGTATGCTGTGCGGTGTCCTCAAGATCAAATGTGCTTTATGTTTTTGATGCTTTTAATAGCTCTTTATATTTAATTGATCTCATCGAAAAAAAAACAATTCAAAGTGTGGTGAATATGAATGCACTTCTCGGTCAAGAAATTGAAATTCAGAGCTGTCGTGAGCATAACAACGATTTATTTCTTCTTACCAAAGACAAGACCGTATATGTATTTGATATGTTTTTAAATCTCAAAGGCCAGCTGGAAGAAACGTATAATAGTCTGAACTTTTGGCGAGATTATATCATAGCAATGAATACAGATAAAGTCCAATTTAATTCTTTAAAAAACAATCTGATCAACCTCTCGATTTCCGCCCCAAAGGCATCATCAGTTAAGGTTGAAGGAAATTCTTTTTATTTTAGCAATAAGGGAGTCATTATGGCCTATGAATTAAAATCTCAATAATCGATTCGTGTAAAGCCATTTATACTAATTTAGCAAAGCGAAAAAACACAAATTATGCACATTGCCGTTGCCGGAAATATAGGATCAGGGAAAACAACATTAACCAATATGCTTTCTAAGCATTACGGATGGGAGACACACTTTGAAGATGTAGAACACAATCCATATTTAAATGATTTTTATCATGATATGCAGCGATGGTCATTCAATCTTCAAATTTATTATTTGAATAGTCGTTTTACGCAAGTACAAGAAATCCAATCTACGGAAAATACTGTAATCCAGGATAGAACCATTTATGAGGATGCATTTATTTTCGCACCGAACCTGCATTCGATGGGCTTAATGACTACACGTGATTTTGAAAACTATTTTTCATTATTTACCCTTATGGATTCTTTTGTTTCAGCACCTGATTTACTTATTTATCTCCGTGCTAGTGTCCCTACCCTTGTGAATCAAATTCAGCAGAGGGGTCGGGATTATGAAGAAAGTATTCGTTTAGATTATCTGAAAAGATTGAATGAACGCTACGAGGCATGGATTTCAACATATGATAAGGGCAAACTGCTTATTATTGATATTGACAACAATAGATTTCCTGAAAGCCAAGAAGATTTGGGAAAAATCATACATTCCATTGACGCTGAGATAAACGGCCTATTCTAAACAAAAATTATGATAGTCATTACAGGTGCTGCAGGATTTATCGCGAGCTTTCTTGCTCAAGAGTTAAATCAGACCGGTAGAAATGACCTCATTTTAGTTGATGACTTTTCGAGAAAGGATAAAGAAAGCAATCATAAAAATATTCAATGCTCATTCCAAAATTGAAAGAACGGCATTTATTGACTGGTTTTCAATTAACCACAGTAAAGTTGATTTCGTATTTCATCTCGGTGCAAGAACTGATACCACGGAAATGGATTACAGCATTCATGAGACTTTAAATGTTAAATACAGCGAGGATATTTGGAATGCCTGCACAGCTCATAATATTCCCGTGATTTACGCGAGTAGCGCAGCGACCTACGGGTTGGGTGAGCATGGCTACGAGGATAAACATGAGCTTGTAAACAAATTGAGCCCTTTAAACCCATATGGGGATTCGAAGAATAATTTTGACAAATGGGTTTTGAATCAAACAGCGACTCCTCCCTTCTGGGCTGGCGTAAAGTTCTTCAATGTCTATGGTCCAAATGAAAATCATAAAGGGAGAATGGCCAGCGTTGTATTACACACCTTTAATCAAATTCAAAAAACTGGAGGCATGCAATTGTTTCGTTCTCACAATGAAGCATATAAAGATGGCGAACAACTTAGGGATTTTATTTATGTGAAAGATGTGGTGTCCATACTTAATTTTCTTTCTGATTCCGCAGTGGCCTCTGGACTCTATAATGTTGGAACAGGAAAGGCGCGCACTTTTTATGATTTAGCGAGCCTTACATTTAAAGCATTAGATATAGCACCTAAAATATCCTTCATAGACACACCTTTAGATATTCGAGATAAATACCAGTATTTCACAGAAGCCTCCATGCAAAAGCTAATAGCAGCTGGTTACTCAAAATCATTCTACACCCTTGAAGAAGGCGTAAGCGATTATGTTCAAAACTACCTCAACACCTAGTTTTGTTCATTACTTGTTCATAAATATTCGATAATATTAGCATCAAATGAACATAACGAGTAAATTTGTTACTCAATGTTAGATGCACTCATTACATCAAAGACAAGAATCCGGTTGTTGGTTAAGTTCTTTTTGAACCCCACAATGAAGGCCTACCTCCGGGAATTAGCCACCGAATTTGATGAAAGCACCAATTCCGTAAGACTTGAATTAAATCGATTACAAGACGCGGGACTTATTGAACGTGAGTCCAAAGGCAACCTTGGTCATGTATAATGCCAAAACCTCCCACCCATTATTCCCTGAAATCAAAAGTATTGTTTCGAAAATTACTGGAATTGATTCCATCATTGAATCTGTCATAGAAAGACTAGGTTCAGTGGAGAATGCCTATTTGATTGGAGACTACGCAAAGGGAAAAGACTCGGGTGTCATAGATGTTGTTTTAATAGGTGACATTGATAAGAATATATTACAAGAACACATACAGAAAGCTGAAGACCTTGTTTCACGAAAAATTCGTGCCATGGTCATGACGTCTGATGAGTTCACAGTGTATACAAAAAGCCAAAAGGAACCTTTTTTACTTCTTTGGAGTAAAGAATAATTAATTTGGTCAAATAAAAAATACTCTATTCCTAATTGTTTTATTGGGAGTGAGAATGGCGAAGCCGTAAAATGATACTAGATTTAATTTTATTTAAAGACCCCTCAGTAAAACGCCATGTTGCGAAAACAATAACCTGGAGAATTGTTGGCACCATAGATACCATGATTATAGGTTGGCTTATCACAGGAGATGCAATGACCGGTTTAAAAATCGGCGGAATTGAGGTTGTTACTAAAATGATTTTATACTACTTTCACGAGCGGATGTGGTTTAAAATTAACCTTGGTTTACCACATCGAAAAACTGATGATCAATCAAAAGAAAACAAGTGAATAACCTGAAGTCTCAATCCTATAAAATAGACCGCACTGATTTTGAAAAACGAAATCAACACCGTGGGTTTGTACTTTGGTTTGTCGGACTATCGGGCTCAGGTAAATCTACACTTGCAAATGGACTCCAAGCCAAACTTTTTGAAAATGGATTCAACGCCGTTGTTTTGGATGGAGACAACACAAGACTTGGGATCAATAAAGATCTTGGATTTAGCGAAAAAGATAGAATCGAAAATATCAGACGCGTAGCCGAAATTTCTAAGCTATTTGTTGAGACGGGACACATCGTTATTAATGCATTTATTTCTCCTTTTGAAAGCAATAGAATTCAGGCAAGAAATATAATTTCTGATACAGACTTTATAGAGGTCTATATTGAAAGCTCTGTTTCAGCATGCGAAAAACGAGATGTCAAAGGACTTTACAAGAAAGCACGAACTGGTGAGATCAATGATTTTACAGGTATTTCAAGTCCATTTGAAGCACCCATAAAACCTGATATCGTAGTAAAAACTGATGAGCAAACACCAGACGAAAGCATCGACTATTTATTTGAGCAATTAAAATCTAAACTATGAGCTACAGACTAGAACATTTAGAGGAGTTAGAAGCAGAGTCCATATTTGTGTTGAGAGAGGCATTTGCTCAGTTTGAAAACCCATGTATTTTATTTTCAGGAGGAAAAGATTCAATCGTTGTTACGCATCTTGCTGTCAAAGCTTTTTACCCAGCAAAGATTCCTTTTCCGCTTGTTCATATAGATACTGGACATAATTTTGATGAAACCATTGCATTTCGCGATGAACTTGGTTCGATAAAATTGGAGCTCAATTGGTTGTTGGGAGTGTACAAGAAGCTATTGACAATGGTCTTGCTCAAGACGAGAAAGGCGTTCATGCGACTCGAAATACTGCACAAATCCCTACACTAATCGATACCATTGAGAAAAATAAATTTGATGCGGCTATGGGTGGTGCACGAAGAGATGAAGAAAAAGCACGTGCCAAAGAACGATTTTTTTCCCATCGTGATGACTTTGGCCAATGGGATCCAAAAAATCAAAGACCAGAATTATGGAACTTATTCAATGGTAAAAAGAAATTTGGTGAACATTTCCGTGTTTTTCCAATTAGCAATTGGACCGAAATGGATATTTGGCAGTATATTAAGAAAGAAAAAATAGCATTACCAAGTCTATACTTTTCTCATGAGCGAGAGGTGATAAGAAGAGGCAATACGATTTTGGCAAACTCACCTTTTATTACACTCAAACCAAATGAAAAGGTCACAAAAGAAATTGTTCGATTTAGAACCATTGGAGATTTAACAATCACAGGAGCTGTTGAATCAGAAGCAAGTACGCTTGATCATATTATTGCTGAGGTTGCCGCAGCGCGTGAAACAGAAAGAGGAAATCGCGCAGACGACCAAAGATCAGAGGCTGCAATGGAAGAACGTAAAAAAGAAGGCTATTTTTAAAAAAATATGATTCGAAATTTTTTATTTCATAGAGTCCATCACCAACGAGACCCCTTGTGGGACCCAATGGACCCTATTCTTTTTGAGAAATGTATTGTACATATCAAAAAAAAATATGAGGTTAGAGTTTTTGAAGAATTAATGTCTTCTGGAGACTATAAAAAAAAATCTGATTTCGCCACAATAATGTTTGATGATGGTTATAAGGACAATATTGATACCGCTCTACCGATTCTTGAGAAGCACAATGTTAAAGCAACATTTTATATTGTTACAAATTGTATAGAAAAAAACATACCAACATGGACGCATATACTAGAATATTGCTTCCAAAACTTCAAACCGGATCATATAAATCTTGATTTTGACTTTCTGCCAGAGGAATTGAGAAACGTTGAGTTTGATGAAATAACAACTCCTCTAGTTTATGCAAGACAATTAAAACCTCAACTAAAGAAAATAAATCATTTTAAAAGGGTTTTAGTTCTTAAAGAAATTCAAAAAATCACCAAAATAGATAACCTACCTAAACTAAT
The DNA here is from genome assembly GCA_943789205.1 of uncultured Flavobacteriales bacterium. Classification (GTDB taxonomy): domain Bacteria; phylum Bacteroidota; class Bacteroidia; order Flavobacteriales_D; family Crocinitomicaceae; genus UBA952. The sequence goes on along the minus strand of CALSTG010000001.1, from coordinate 2,134,768 downwards.
GATGAATTGGGATGATATAAAAAAATTGATTTCAAAGGGTCATTATGTAGGGTCACATACAGTCAATCACTTTATGTTAGGTACTGTTGACGATGAAAATATCATTGCCAAAGAACTGAAAGAGTCTAGAGAAATCATATATTCAAAATTAGGTTTCTATCCTCGAACAATTTCATATCCTGTTGGTAGTTATAATGAGGCTACAATAACCTTATCTCAAAAACTAGGTTATCAATTTGGCTTAGCAGTTAAACAAGATATTTTCAACCCAAATAAACACAGTAAGTTTGAGATCCCAAGAATAGAACTGTATAATGAAAGGTGGTTCAAAACAAAGCTAAGAATCTCTCATATTCTTGAGAAAATTAAATTTTTAATTCGATATCGAAAATGAAAATTGTAATGTGGATTGGAGATGAGCCAAATCAAAGAGCTTTAGCGAATAAAATCAATAGTCAGTTTCCTCTTTCTGCGATTGTGCTTGAAAAAAGAGTAAGCATCAAAAAATATAATTTAAAAACAATTATCAATAAATTATTATCAAAATTTATTTTCTCCCTTCCCAATAAAACTTGGTGGAGTCTTATGAATCATTACGAATCAGAATTTAATTCTTATCCGAATTGTGATCAATTAGTTGTTAGTAATATCAATGAAAAAAGAACCTTTGATTATACCAAAAAAATAAATCCTGATTTAATTCTTGTTTCTGGAACTAGCCTCATAAAAGAGGATTTAATTAAGATAAACCCAAAAATAGGACTATTAAATTTACATACGGGATTATCACCCCATATAAAAGGAGGTCCAAATTGCACGAATTGGTGCATTGCAACTAAGCAATTTAACATGATTGGAAATACCATCATGTGGATAGATAAGGGCATTGACACTGGTGGGATTTTAACAACAGAGTATACGAAGTTTAGTAAAACAGACAATTCCTTACTGAAAATACATATCAGAGTTATGAATCACGCCCATGACCTATATATTAGAAGCATAAGTAATATCATGAAAAATAAAACTCAAAACATTCCTCAAAAAAATATTGCCGAGGGAACCACGTATTACTCTAAACAGTGGGGTTGGTATCAAAATTATCTTGTTATGAGAAATTCAAAAAAAATGTTTGAGTTTATCAAAGGTGGTAAACTAACAAATGATAAAATTAAGTTAATTCCTTTACCGAAATGAAAGGAGAATTATTAAGATTTACAACAGCTGGTAGTGTTGACGATGGTAAAAGTACCTTAATAGGACGTTTGTTGTACGATTCAAAAAGTATTTTTCAAGATCAGCTAGCAGCGATAGAAAATACGAGTAAAAAGAAAGGATTAGATGAAATTGATTTTTCACTTTTAACGGATGGTTTAAAAGACGAGAGAGAACAAGGTATTACCATTGATGTTGCCTATCGGTATTTCAATACACCTAATCGTAAGTTCATTATCGCAGATACACCCGGGCACATTCAGTATACAAGGAATATGGTTACTGGAGCATCCACAGCAAATGCCGCTTTAATCTTAATAGATGCACGAAATGGCGTCATCGAACAAACCAAAAGACATAGCTACATTGCCTCTTTACTTCAAATACCTCATGTTTTGGTTTGTATCAATAAAATGGATCTTGTTGATTATCAAACAATCTGATTTTGACAAAATCAAGGAGCAATATAAAGATTTTGCAGCCAAATTAGACATTCAAGATTTTAAATTCATTCCAATCTCAGCTTTAAAAGGTGACAATGTTGTAAACCGCTCTGAAACTATGGAGTGGTACAATGGACCCACACTATTACATTCACTCGAAAACATACCTGTAGCTAATGATCTTAATCACATTGATTTTAGATTTGCCGTTCAAACCGTTTTGAGACCACATACGGATGAATACCATGATTACCGGGGCTATGCAGGACGTATTTCAAGTGGTATTTTAAGAATTGGGGATCAAGTTACGGCACTACCCTCTCAACTGCAAAGCCGTGTTAAGAAAATACATTGTGGGGATTCGAATTTGAAAGAAGCTTATGCGCCTCAATCGATTAGTATAGAACTAGAGGATGATATTGACATTAGCCGAGGTGATATGATTGTGAAAACAACCAACCAACCTCAAAATAGTCAAGAAATTGATGCAATGATTTGCTGGATGGGAGAAAACCCGATGCAACTCAATGGAAAATATAGCATCCAGCATACAACACGATCTGGAAGAGCAATTATTAAAGAAATCGTTTATGTTGTCGACCTGAATGAATTGAAAAGAATAGAAGGCAGAACTCCATAGAGAAAAATGGAATTGCTCGAATTAAAATCAAGACCACTACCCCACTCTTTTTTGATTCTTATCGAACAAATAGAAATACGGGGTCTTTTATATTAATTGATGAAACAAATAATAATACCGTAGGAGCGGGGATGATTCTTTGATTTGAAAAAAATCAAAATTTTAAGGGTTAACTATTAAATTGAATAGCAAACAAAATGAGTATTCTTAAAAAAGTTCTTGGAGAGTCAGCCGTATACGGACTATCTAGTTACATCGGTGTTTTTGCCTCAATTTTCTTAACTCCCATTTATACTCGGATACTATCCAAAGGTGACTATGGAATCATGGATATTTTTCTCACCTGGAACAATTTATTTATGACGATACTTCCATTTGGATTAATTGGAGGATTACTTAGATTTTACCCTGATTATAAAACGGAAATTAAATCATTGACAGGTACCATCTTAGCTTTTTTATTAATGATTAGTGCAGTATACTTTCTATCCATGTTTTCACTACAAGGCATAATCATTTCATCTGTCTTTAACAATGAGATAAACTTTGAATTATATTTAATTAATATTTTCATTGTAATTGGAAGTATGCTTTTTTCATTCTCAATGTCAATTTTACGCTGCGAATTCAAAAAAAATATTTTCCTTTTACTATCATTAATCAACATATTTCTCATTGTCTCACTTGGGTTTATTTTTGTTTACTATGACCGAATGGGGGTAATAGGTTTCTTTAGAGCATCTTTGATTACAGTGGGATAATGAATCTTCTTGGATTTCTGGCAGTTCGAAAAAAAATTACTGTTACCTGGAATTTAACCATATTCAAATACCTTTTCAACTACTCTATTCATATCTTAGGTGTTACCATTTTATTTCAAATGGTAACCTTTTTCGATCGAAAAATTATTTTGAATTATTGCTCTATTGACGAGCTTGGTATTTATGCAATTGGTGCCAAAATAAGTAGCCTTTTAAATTTGATTTTTTCTGCATTACTCTTAGGTTGGTTTCCTCGTGCAATGAGTATGAAAGACAATCCAAAACTCAAAAAAATCATTCAATCTTTTCATGATTTTGCTTGGATCCTTCTTTTCCCGTTTATTTTCATCTTTTTTACTTTTAACAACGAACTTATTCAAGTATTCGCACCGGCCTACAACAAAGCATTATTGGTGGTATTCTTTTTAAGTATATCTATAATATTTATAGGGATTTAATAATCTGTTTTATAATACGGGTTTACATATATTGTCTAAAACAAAGTATATTCACCTACGCTTCTTTTGTCTCTCTTAGGAACGTAATGTTTTTATTAGCTTATTATTAGTTATCGATTATGGCATTTATGGTGTAGCATTCGGTACATTTTTAGGGTCAGTAATCTGGTTAGTAATTCAATATATATATAATAGAAAATTATTTAATATTCATTTTAGATTAACTAAACCAATACTTTATTTAATAATCCTGAGTTGTACATTCTTGGTATTTAATTTATCTGAATTTGTGATTGATAGTATTGAATACTCTAGATTAATACTTTTAAAAATTACCTGTTGTGTAGTTATTTTGACCTACTCATACTTTGAAATAAGAAAATATCAGAGAAAAACTCAACTCAATTAAAGATTAAAATATGAAAGAAACTATAAAAAAGTTTTTCAATGAAAAAAATCGCAGAGTTATTAGAAGAAATTTAAATCTACTAAAATCTCTAACTCATTGGAATAATTTAGATGAAATAGGGAGGATTTACGAAACTGATAAAATTATTGGCCACTATTACACACAACATTATGATTCTCACTTCAAAAAAATGAGATACAAAAAAATCAACCTTTTGGAAATTGGTGTCGGTGGATATAAGAATCCAAAATCTGGCGGAGATTCACTTCGCATGTGGAAAACTTATTTCCCTTTTGCTCAAATTTTTGGAATTGACATTTACGATAAGAAACCTTTGGAGGAAAAAAGAATAAAGATTTTTCAAGGTAGTCAAATTGACTTTAAATTTCTTGATGACGTTTGTAAATCCGCTAAATCGTTCGATATTATAATTGATGATGGCAGCCATATAAATGAACATGTGATTGAAACTTTTAAAATACTTTTCCCAAAATTAAATAATGGTGGAATTTATGTAATTGAAGATACTCAGACATCCTATTGGAAGGAATTCGGGGGTACAAGTAAGGACCTTAAAAATGAAAAAACTATGATGAATTTCTTTAAACATTTAACAGATGGATTAAATCATCAAGAATTTCAAATAGCTAATTATGAACCAGGATATTTTGATAAGAAAATTATATCTATACATTTCTACCATAATCTTATTTTTATATACAAAGGAGATAATAATGAATTATCAAATGTTCTCGGATAATTTACTATTCAATATGATAATGATTAAGTCTGATGTCATAAATTTATTAAGATTCTCACAGTTCAAAACGAAAATAGAAAGTCATTAAAAATACTTCTGACAGGAGAGAACTACAAAACGGTTACGTGATAATCAACACTATTTCGATTATTTATGCGAATAATTCCTAGAAATACTATTCGGATCAAGTTTAGTCGATTAAAAAAAATTGCTTTTACACTTTCGCTGTTTGTAAACTTACATGTTCTAAAATGTATAATTTATATTCTTAAAATCTTCCTCAAACCCGCAGTTAGCAGAAAAAATAATACCATACTCTATTTTGAAAATTTTCCTATTGAAAATTCTGGTTATCAATACAGAGCCCAAAAGTGGTGTGAAAAACTAAACAATTACGATTATAAGGCAAAAGTAATTACAACAAATTACCGAAAGTCCAAGTATGATTTTGAATTTATGGATATAAATCAATATTTAATTAAATCTATGTGGATTCGGTTTTTTCAAATTTGTAAAAGTAGAAAATGTGAATTTGTGATTGTTAGAAGAGAGTTGCTATTATACAATGATTACGGAAACTTATTTATGGATAAATTCCTTCTTCATTTTCATCCAAGCGCAATTCTAGATATTGATGATGATATAGCTGCCACTAAAAAAGAACCGAGAATTATAAAAGGAATTATACCCGTTTTATTACAAGAAAATGGAAACAAAACTATAACCACCCTCAACATGTACAAGACCTTAATTGTTGTTTCGGATTACCTAAAAGCATACTTCAAAAAGTTTATAAATTCCGATCATAGCAAAATGGTAGTGATTCCTACCTGCGTTAATTATAATGAATACAGTCCTAAGGTATATAAGCAGAATAATCTAATAACCCTTGGTTGGATAGGCGGAAATCAAAATTACTTTTTGCTTGATAATATTTTACCTGTGCTGGATAGATTAGCAGAAAATTTTAAATTTAAATTACTAGTTATCGGGGGAAATCAATATTTGAGAGAAACAAATTTTCCTATAAAATTCAAAAAATGGTCTTTAAATGATGAGATTAATGCCATTCGCGAGATAGATATAGGCCTAATGCCTTTGGACAATAGTGATCAAAGCAAAGGTAAAGGAGGCTTTAAATTAATTCAGTATATGGGAATGGGCGTAGCAAGTGTAGCCTCAAATATTACTGTAAACAAAAGAATAGCTGATAATACTAAAAATTCCTTTTTAGTTGAATCAGAGGATGATTGGTTTAACGTTTTAAAAAAGATTATGCAGTGCAAATATGATTTAAGTGAAATTGGAGGAGAAGCAAGAAAAAAAATACTTAAAGCTTATACTTTTGATTCTAATATTGATAATTATTTAAGTATTTTAAAGAAATATTAAAAAAAATAGTTTTGGATATTCGCACCTATTTTTCTATTCAATGGAAAAATAAAAATCGCTTTCCCGAATGTACTTTAGAATAATTTTACCAAAAAACATAAATATAGATAAGGGTATGGTTATTAAAAAAATCTATGTTTTTCTTAATCCTAAAGAAATATATTAACCATGTGTGGAATTAGCGGAATATGGCGAAATAGTGATTCCTCTTTTGACTTGCAATCAATTGAGAGAATGAAGCTTAAAATGTCACATAGAGGACCAGATGGAAATGGAACTTGGTATTCTAAAAGGCAAAAAGTAATACTCGGCCATAATAGACTCTCAATAATTGATCTATCTGAAAACGCTGCTCAACCAATGACTCGAGGTGATTACACAACATCCTTCAATGGAGAAATTTATAATTACCTCGAAATAAAAAAGGAACTTGAAATTAAAAACGTTGTATTCTCAACAGATTCTGATACTGAAGTTTTATTGGCAGCTTACCAAACATGGGGAACAGATATGCTTCAAAAGTTAGATGGAATGTTTGCGTTTGCAATTTATGACGAAATAAAAGATGAACTGTTTTGTGCCCGAGATCGTTTCGGAGAAAAACCATTTTATTACGGATTTTACAATGGTGACTTTTATTTTGCCTCAGAAATTAAAGCGCTGTTGGAAATAGGAATTGATAAGAGCATAAATGAAAATTTACTTTTCAATTATTTGCATTTTGACTTAGTTGAAAATCCTCATGACCAAAAACAAACCTTCTACAAGGAGATAAATAAATTAAAACCTTCCCATTCTTTTATTTATAAAGGTGGAAAGCAAATAAAACAATCGCGTTATTGGGATATTGTAATAAGTGATTCAGTAGATATGTCATTTTCAGAAGCATCTGACAGGTTCAAAGAGTTATTAAATACATCTATTGAAAGAAGATTAAGATCCGATGTAAAAGTTGGATCATCTCTTTCTGGAGGACTGGACTCTAGTAGCATCGTTGCATTAGTTTCAAAACTTTCAAATGAAAACGCAACATTTTCCGCTAGATTTAAGAATTTTTCAAAAGATGAGGGACAATTCATCGAAATTATTCAAAACAGGTTTAAAACAAAACACTTTAATGTTAATGTTCAGGCAATGGACTTAATTAAAGAGTTAGAAAGACTAATCTATCATCAAGAAGAACCCTTCCAAACGGGAAGTATTTATGCTCAATATTGTGTCTATCAAGAGGCGAAAAAACAGGGCGTTACTGTAATGCTCGATGGACAAGGAGCAGATGAATTCTTGTGTGGATACACAAAGGATTTTCAATTCTATATCAGAGAATTAATAAATAATAAACCCGAAAGGTTGAGGATTAATAATTTAATAAACATGAATCATAGCACCAATACAACTCTTAATTTTAAAGATTCATTATTACTAAGGTCTCCTCAAACTCATAAATTTGTTTCTTCAGTAGCAAAAAAAATATCTAACAAAAGACCTAAAGGAATACACCCTGATTTTTATGCGGAATTCAAAAATAAAAATACACCTTTTAAACAATTTACAGATCTCAAATCAGCACTCAAGCATGAAATGAATAACCAAGGCCTTGAAAAACTCCTTCGTTTTGCGGACAAGAATTCAATGGCTCACTCTGTTGAAGTTAGACTTCCATTTCTGTATCATGAATTAGTTGAATTTGTTTTCTCACTACCTAGTTCATATTTATTGTATCATGGTTGGTCGAAATCAATTTTACGAACCTCGATGAGCGACATTCTTCCTTCCGAAATTACTTATCGAAGAGATAAAATTGGATTTCAAGCGCCCCAAGATTCTTGGATGCAAAATAAATTTTTTAAAGAAATATTAAAAGACGCAGAACAATCGTTAATCGAAAATAAATTTATTACCTCGGATTATACTTCAAAATGGAAAATATTAGTCGCTTACAAATCACTTTTTGAAAAACAATGAAAACTTTTTTTAATCAGTGATAATAAAAAAATTACTATTGGATTTACGTACCTATTTTTCTATTCACTGGAAGAATAAAACTCGATTCCCCGAATGTACATTGGAATCATTTGTACCAAAAAACACAAACATAGATAAGGGTACTGTTATTAAAAAAAACTGTTTTATTTCGGATGAAATTAAATCAATTGGAAAACACGTTTATATTGGAGATGGAACAAAAATTTTAAACTGCTCACTGATCGATAACTATTCATGTATTTCTCACGACGTTAAAATTGGTCTAGATAACCATCAACTTGATGGTTTGTCTGTAAATCCAAAATTGAACAAAATGGAAAAATCCTCCCCGATAATTATTGGGGCCGATGTTTTAATATCAGCTAATGTTGTGATTATGTCGGGTCTAAAATTGGGGCATGGTTGTGTCATTGGAGCACATAGCTTTGTCAACCAAGATATACCGCCCTATGCAATATTTGCTGGTACGCCTGCGAAACTGATTAGATATCGATTTGATGATGACGAAATACAAGATAGACTGAGATCAAAATGGTGGTTGAAGGAATTGGAAGAATTAAAAATGAATTTGAAAGAATGAATTATATATGTGTGTTATCATTGGCCGGGATCAATGACAGCCGAGCAAGAAGAACTATCAGTTCTATGGCCAATGAAAATGTCACTATTGATTATTTCTTTATTGGAGACGAAATCGATGAATTAAACTTATTAGTAAATGATAAAATTAATTTGTATCCAATAAAACGTCCAAAGTTATCGATTAAAGGAAAAATAATTAATCATTCTCTAGTTTATCTTGAGAGTATGTTCTTAATTCCCAAGGTTCAAGAAATTGGAAAATCTTACGATGTAATATACGCCCATGACCTACCCACTTCATATGCTGCCTACAAATTAAGAACAATAGCAACAAAAATAATCTATGATGTTCATGATTTATACGTTGAAACGTTAAATCAACATTTCCCATCTGAAGTATCCTTTTTTAAAAAAATCATCTTCAAAACTTTGTTAATCCAAATGCGGTTTTTTTCAAAACTTTGGGAGAGGAAGTTTATAAGAACTGTAGACCTAGTTCTAACTACAAACGAAAATTATAAATTCTATATAAAAGAAAAATATAATGTTTCAAATATTATCATTACTCCGAATTACCCAGAGTACATTGATCTTCATAAAAACACTATTATTTATGAGGATTTAGATATAGATAAAAAAAAAATAATTGTGCTATATCATGGCGCTTTAAATGAAGGCAGATATTTAAGAGAAATAGTCAAAGCCTCCCAATATTTTGATGAGAATATTATACTTGTAATAATCGGTAATGGGCCACTTGAAACTGAATTAAAAAATCTCAATTCAAATAATAACAAAATTTATTTCAAAGATCTACTGCCCTACGAAAAACTTCTTCGATATATTTCCGGAGCTTCCATTGGAATAATGCTTATAAAGCATATAAATCTCTCGAAAAAATATGCTTTAGCCAATAAAGTAACAGAATATATGGCTGCAGGAATATGTGTTTTGGGATCTAATTCACCCGAAAATACAAAAATTATTTCTAAATATAATTCGGGCAAAACAATTGAATTAATTGATCAATATAGTATTGCAAAGGAAATAAATAATCTAGCAAAAAATCGTTCGAATCTCGATGAATTAGGAATGAATGGTAGGCGAGCTTTTGAAACAAGTTTAAACTGGAACATCGTTAAAATGGATTTCGATAAATCATTTAAACAATTAATTGAAAAATGATTGTAATAGTTGATTATAAATTAGGTAATCTTGGTTCAATTAAAAATATGCTCAATAAAATTGGGGTTGAGTCTAAAATAAGCTCAAAACATGAGGACATCATTAATGCAAAAAAACTAATACTACCCGGTGTTGGCTCTTTCGATAATGGAGTATCGAACTTGAGAAAGTTAAATTTGATTAAAGCTCTCAACGAAGCAGTCATTATCAACAAAATCCCCATACTTGGCATATGTCTAGGTATGCAACTCATGGGTAAAACCAGTGATGAAGGTGAATTAAACGGCCTCGCATGGGTAGATTTAAATGTAAAAAGTTTTGAAACAATTAAGACCTATAAGGGAACAATACCATTAATGGGATGGAATTACGTAACTATAGCCAAGGAAAATAAAATTCTTAAAAATGATTCTTCGCGATTTTATTTTGTTCACAAATATTATTTTGAACGAAATGAATACCAAATAATAAATTCTGAAGCTAATGGGATTTCGTATTGTGCTGGTTTTCAAAAAGAAAATGTATTTGGTGTTCAGTTTCATCCTGAAAAAAGCCATATATATGGAATGCAATTATTCAAAGAATTCAGTTTATTGTAATGTTAAAAAGAATTATACCAATCCTACTCATTGAAAATCAAGAACTAATAAAAACAACACAGTTCAAAAACCCAGTGTATATTGGTGATTTGCTAAATTCAGTAAAAATATACAACGAACTGCAAGTTGATGAATTGTGTATTCTTGATAAAAGTGCAAGAAATAATGGGATAAACTATAAAATGATTAGCGAATTTGTAGACGAAAGCTTTTCTCCTATTTCATATGGTGGAAGTATTCATAATTTAGAGCAAATTGAAAAAATTCTAAGACTAGGTATTGAAAAGGTGATATTAAATAGTTCATTAATGGATGTTCCCTTTGTAGAAAGGGCAATTGCTAAATTTGGAAGTTCAACAATTTCTGCTTGTATCGATTACAGAGTTATTTCAGGTAATAGATATTTTACTTCAGAAAACGGAACAAACCAAAGTAAAATTGAAGCATTAGAAATGCTAAAAAAATATGCAGATCTTGGAGTTGGAGAATTTCTATTACAATCAATTGATGGAGATGGAACATACAATGGTTACGATCTTGAATTTCTAGAGGAAACAACGAAGATTGTGAAAAATCCAATTGTGATAGCAGGAGGATGTAAAGATCTTAATGATGTAATGTCTGCATTGAATAAAGGAGCGTCCGGTGCCGCTTGTGGTAGTCTATTTGTGTATTATACAGATTCACGAGGGATTTTAATAAACTACCCATCAACTGAAGAATTTGATTCAATCGGAATAAAAAGATAATTTAATGAAAGCTTGCAAGCGCTGTATTATAGATATTAATGATGATCCAAATTTAATTTTAAATACTAGTGGTATTTGTAATCATTGCATTACCTATGATGAAAATATATTAAAATATTATAAAGGAGATGATGAAGAATTAAAGGACTTTAAAAATTTAATCAATCTGATAAAAAAAGAGGGAAAAGGAAAAAAATATGACGCCCTGATTGGGTTAAGCGGTGGCGTAGATAGTACATTTGTTGCTTCTCTGTGTATGAAATATAAATTAAGGGTTTTAGCAGTTCATCTCGACAATGGATGGAATTCCGAATTATCTGTGGTAAACATAAAAAATATTCTCAAACGTACCCAATACGACCTATATACTCATGTTATCAAGTGGGCTGAATTTAGAGACTTACAAAGGTCATTTTTCAAGGCAAATGTTATTGACATTGAACTTTTGACGGATCATGCAATAGGTACAATTTTAAAAAGAGTAGCAAAGAAAAATAAAATTAAATATATCTTAAATGGAAGCAGTATTACTACCGAAGGAAGACTCCCAAATCATTGGATTCATAATAAATCAGATAGCTTAAATATCCGTAAAATTCATAAAACTTTTGGATCGGAGAAAATAAAAACTTTTCCAATTAGAAAAAGTTTTTCAATTTCTTTAAAAAAAGAACCGATTAAAACAGTTTCAATTTTAGACCTTTACCCTTATAATAAGCCAAAAGCTAAAGAAATGATAATTGATGAGTTTGAATGGAGAGATTATGGCGGTAAACATTACGAATCAATTTTCACTCGATTTTATCAAGCTTATATTTTGCCAAAAAAATTCAATGTTGATAAAAGAAAGTCACATTATTCGACACTAATATGTGCTGGACAATTATCAAGAAATGATGCAATAGAATTAATGAAAGAAGAAACATATCCAGACAAAAATTTAGAAACTAGTGACTATAACTTTGTATTAAAAAAAATGGGTTTTACTGAAGAAGAATTTGATACTTACATTAAATCACCAAGGATTGAACATTCATATTACGGTAGCATTGAAAATTATTATGACATTATACGTCCCTTTTACAGAGGTTTTAAAAGGATATTAAAAAAGATAAAATGAATATTACGAAAAAGAAAATTTTAGTACTTGCTCCTCATACAGATGATCTTGAGTTTGGTTGTGGAGCTACTGTCGCTAAACTTATAGAAGAAGGTAACACGGTCTTTTGTGCAGCGTTTTCAGCATGCAAACAATCTGTACGGAAAGAATTTCCAGAGGATATTTTAATTACCGAAATCAAGGCTGCCAGTGAAATTCTTGGAATAAAGAAAGAAAATTTGATTCTTTTCGACTACAATGTAAGAACATTTAATTTCCATAGACAAGAAATTCTTGATGACATACTAAATCTCAAAAAAGATATTCAACCTGATATTGTTTTTATACCGGCTCTAACTGACCTTCACCAAGATCACTATACAATAGCTCAAGAGGGATTTAGAGCATTTAAATTCAGTAGTTTGTTATCATATGAATTACCATGGAATAATTTGAGTTTCAACACGGCATCATTCATGAAGCTCGGAGAAAAGCATATTGCACAAAAAATTGATGCAATCAAACAATATCAATCACAAGCCCACAGGGCTTATGCAAATGAGGAGTTTGTTAAATCATTAGCAAGAACAAGAGGGGTTCAAATCAACGCAAAATATGCGGAATGCTTTGAAGTGATAAGATGGATACTTTAATAAATTAAATACAATATGAATATAATATCAGAAAGAGCCACAATAGGTAAAAACGTTAAAATTGGTGAGTTTACAATAATCGAAGATGATGTCCAAATTGGAGATAATGTAATTATTGAAAATCACTGTATAATTAAGGAAAATGTTGTTGTTGGTAATGATACTCACATCAAAAATTTTGTTGAATTGAGAAGTAATACAATAATCGGTAACCATTGTGTGATTGATTCTAGAGTGTCTTCCTCGGGCAATTGTAAAATAGGAAATAATGTTACTTTAAGATATGATTCGATAATTGCGAGAGGAGTTGAAATAGGAGACGGAACATACGTATGTCCAAGGGTTATGACAAATAACCTCAACACAACCAAAAACCAAATTGGAGGGGCAAAAATTGGAAAAAATTGCTTCATAGGAACTAATGCAGTTTTACAACATGGAATATCAATAGGTGATAACGTGGTTATAGGTTCTCTTGCATTTATTAATAAAAACTGTGAAGCAAATTCTACATATATCGGGATTCCTGGAAAACAAGTTGAAAAGTAAGACTGAATAATGTCATCAATTAAAAAAATTGCTTCTTTTTTAGGTTTAAAGAATAATAACAATTCTATAATTGATAGCCTTTTAAATAGTTCTACGAATAAAAGTATTTGTTTATCCTGGGCTAGAGACATATCTAATTTGAATAAAATAAAGTCAGGCGCAGTTATTTGTTGCAGAGAAGCCTATCAAAAGATCAAACCTAAAAAAAATGTAGAATACCTTGTTGTTGAAAATCCCCGGTTAGCATTCGCCAAAGTGGTACATAAATTTTTCTCAGATTTGACACCTGATTACTTTACAAATTTACATAATATTCACAGAGATAACGAAAAATTAAAAATTGGTTCGAACGTCTTTATTGGAGAAAATGTTAAAATAGGAGACGGGTGCATTATTTATGATAACGTTAGTATTTACCCAAATTCTATTATTGGAAATAATTGTATCATAAACGCTTTTTCTTCAATTGGTACTGAAGGGCTAGGGCAAGAATTTGATTCTATGACAGACTCTTATGTGAAATTCCCACAAATTGGTGGTGTGAAAATTGGAGATAATGTCGAAATAGGACCTTATTCAACAATAAGAAGATCTGCTTTAGGCACCACTGTAATTAACATGGGAACTAAAATTGGCTCCTATTGCAATATCGGGCACAATTGTATAATTGGAAAAAACTGTCTTTTAACAAGTAATGTTATCATTGCGGGTTCATCGATCATCGAGGATAATGTTTTTCTAGGCATAGGTGCCCTGATTCGAAATAAAATCAAAGTTTCAAAAAATGCAACAATTGGATTAGGTGCGGTTGTGGTCAAAAATATTCCTGAAAACGAAACATGGATTGGTAACCCAGCAAAAAAAATAAAGTGAGCTCAAAAAAAAAAATAAAACTATTAATACTTTGTTTTGATTACCCGCCACTTAATTCAATTGGTGCTCAAAGACCACACGCATGGAGAAAATATTTTGCTCGAAATAATATTGAGACAACTTTAATAACTCGAAATTGGAGTGCTCAAATAAAGCAACCAAAAGATTTTTTGAAAAAAGATGAACATCCCGAGATTGATAAAAAAGATGATTTTGGAAGAATAATAAAACTAAATTACAAGGGTAGTATAAAGCATAAGTTATTCGGAAATAATAAATTCAAGAAACTAATCCGAAAAACATTTTCTCTATTGCAACTTCTCTTAAAGTGGAACTTTCCAATTTTTGATGAAAGTTATTTCATATACAAAAGGGCTGTGACCTATCTAAAAGGCAACAAAGTTGATTTAATTTTAACGACTGGAGAACCATTTGTTTTTTTTAAATATGCTCATGACTTAAACATGAGATTTAATATTCCTTATATCCTTGATTATAGAGATGGATGGTCTTCAAATCACATAAAAAAAAACGGATTACATAAATTATTTAATATCATTGAAAGAAAAAGAGAAAATAAATACTTAACACATGCTTTATTCGCATCCGCTGCATCTCCGAAGATTATTAAAGACAATGTTTCAGCTTTTAAAAAAACCAAGTTTTATTTGCACGAGAATGGAATTGATTTAGATCTTTTAAACAATATTAATGATGTTATTGAATTTAAAAAATTCTCCATTTGTTACACTGGATCAATTTATTTAGAACATAATGTTTCTGCTTTTATTAATGCATTTAAAAAAATAAAACATACACTTGGCTTCGATATCCAAGTCATTTTTGTTGGAATAAAACTTTATCACAACAGTCAAGTACAAAGAATTATTGATTTAAGTAAAGAGTATGAAGATGAAATAATAATCTATGAAAGAATACCACATCAAGAAAGTGTAACATTACAATTAAAATGTCATCTTCTTTTGAAATTTGATTTTACAGGCCAAAAAGATAACCTCCTAGGTGCCAAATTGTATGAATATGCTGCTACTAGAAAACCCATTTTAACAATTCTTTCGAACCCTGACAAAACCACTCATTTTTACCCTGACCGAAATGTTCAATATATGACCTTTACAGAAAGTGAAATAGTAAATGAAATATCAAAATTTTACATTGCACATCATGAGAATAGAGAGATTAAAAATGACCTAAAAGATTCCGAGATCAATAACTTTTCTAGAATAAAAAGAGTACGTGACTTTTCTATTAAAATTCATGACACCATGAAAGAAATAAAATGATTATTTCAATCTTAAATACCATCAGGGTTGATATAAACAATTACAAAAATATTTTTGTATTAAACTTAAAAAGTATATTTTCAAAATAAACAGTTACACTAAATTGATGTTTTACTTCCTTTTAAATAGAAATTATATTATTCTAATGTGTTCCCTATTTGTTTTCAGTGTAAATGGTCAAAATAACCCTTCAGAAATACCGGGTATAATTGGCTGGTATAATTCTCAAAACGTAATTCATTCGAATGGTATAATTTCAGAAATTACAGATTTAAGTGCATTAAATTATAATTTGGTTCAATCAGCACCTGAAAAAAGACCCCAATTAATACAGAACGAACTCGGCGGTATGCCCTCAATAGAGTTTAATGGGACTAATAATACGATGAAAGTACTTTACGATTCTATTTTGACTGATGTAGCAACAATATTTATAATAAACTCAAATAATAATGATGGTAACTTTGTTTTTGATGGTGGAAACAATGTTTTTAACTTTCGACATGCCCTTAATCATATATACGCGTTTACTTCAAACAGTTCTTTTATCAGATATAATCATCCATTTGTTTATGGACCAAACCTTTTTACATTTAATTATGATGGTCCAAATTCTAAAATCTATGAAAATTCAAATATTATGGTTGAAGGTAGTTTATCTTTTTCCGATTTAGATGGTTTCACATTAGGTTCAGCAAAAGGTCAAGTAAGCTACTTTTTTGGCGGAAAAATATTTGAAGTCATAATTTTTGACAGAATTTTATCTCAAAATGAACAATCAATTGTAGAAAATTTTTTAATGAATAAATATGCTCCTTCAATTAATTTAGGTTTAGATTTTTCAATAAATTATGGATTCTGTGATACCACTATTTCTAGTCCTAATTATTACAATTCATATTTGTGGAATACGGGTAGCACAGACTCATCAATCGTCGTTAGTAATCCTGGACTTTATTGGCTAGAAACAGTTGACGTATTTGGAAGAACATCGAGGGATTCAATTATTATATCAAGGCCTCCATATGATGAAATCCATCTCCAGAACCAACAAGTTTGTTTCAATGAAGCAGATACCATTAGCGCAAATCTTCCACAAGGAAACTACACTTTCATTCAATGGAGTGATGGAAATACAAATCCAGTTAGAATTTTAAATCAAAATGAATCCATATCATATACGTTTCGGATAGTCTAGGATGCCTAGAACTAGTAATACTGCGACTATTTCAATCGATAACTCATCTAGAGAACATTTCACTCGGTCTTGACACCAGCCTTTGCTCAGGAAATTCGATTCAATTGATTCAAGATACTTCGGTAATATCTAATTGGCTATGGAATACTCAAGACACCACATCTAATTTAAATATTGATACATCGGGTATTTATATTCTTGATGTTACAAATGATAATGGATGCCAAAATTCTGACACCATCGAAGTCACGGTTATCGGAACTGCCCCTTCCCTATCCTATTCGATTGAAAATGAGATTTGTCAGGGAAGTCCATTGAACTTTTCTGAAACTAGCACTGTGCCTCCGGGTAATACGATCGATCAAGTGATATGGAATTTGGTGAGTTAGACAGTGTTTTCTCAAGTCAGGAGCTCAGATATATCAGGATTCAGGTTTATACGCTGGGTTTCTTAGAGGTTTCTACTTTGGAAGGCTGTTCAAGTCAAAGAAACTTCGATTAAGTCATCCAAAACCTATATCAGCTTTCAACCGACAAATTACTGCCCTTATGAAGAAATAACTTTGCGGCCTCGAACGAATATGATGTTCCTCTGAATTCTTTCAATTGGAATTTGGACAAAATGGCAATACAAGTACTGAAGTATCCCCTTATACTCTTCGGTTAACTGGCAATTATGATGTTGAACTTATTGCTATTGATACCAATAATGTGCATTGATACAGTAGTCCAAGAAGTTTTATTCAACCAGCCCCTGTAGCGGACATCTTCTATTTCAAACCCTTGTGAATTGCAGTCTTGGAATTCATGACAATAGCAGTATTGCAGATACTTTCGAGATCACGACCTACGAATGGAATTATGGTGACGAAACAGACTCTATCAATCCCGTTCAAGGTAAATATCTATGAGAATTATGGAGAATATACAGTTCAGCTCATTTTGACGGCGATAATGGCTGTATGGATACCTCCATCCAAAACATTACAGTACACCCTAACCCAATTATCAATTATCAAGTTGGACCAGCATGTAAAAACACTTGGACGAATTTGAGATCTGTCTACAATTCCACAAGGTTCACTGACTGAAACAAATTGGCTATTTAATTTACAATTCGAAGATACTGCTACAAATACAAGTTTCAATTTTCCAACAACAGGAATACAACTCCTTACCTTAAGTTCAACAAGCGATCAAGGATGTATCGTTGATACGACATTTACTGTTGATGTTAGCGAGGAGCTTAATGCGCAAATTTTAATGTGCGATCCTCAAGTATTAGTTTCGGACATACCCATAAACTTTTTGAACACAAGCCTTGGTGCAGACAGCTCTTATTGGGACTTTGGTGATGGTGATGGTCTGAACTTTAACAATAATATTGAAAATAATATAAGCTATTCGAATACATTTAATGGTTCTTATTTGGATATTATTCTGATGACCATAAATGATTTCGGTTGTCGTGATACAATCAGTAAAACCTTATTGGTCAATGAAGCATTTTATGATATCAACCTAAAAACTTTATTTGCTCAAGATATTAACGGGTTCTTGACCGTTGGGGTTGAAATAGCAAACCTTGGTACAATTCCATTAGAAAACCTGAATCTAACGCTTAAAACACCTGAAAATGGCCCTATACAGGAGAATTGGTCAGGTTCCATCTTACAAGGCGAAAGCGAAATCTATATTTTCAATGCGCAACCGTCAGCATTCATTTCTGATCAAGATGCAACAGAACGCTTTGTATGTGTTGAGGCTCAAAATGCGAATATTTCAACCTACCTTGATATAAATCAAGAGAACAACACCAAGTGCAAGAATATTGAAGGATCTGGATTTGCTCTTGTATCAGTTTATCCCAATCCTACAGATGAGGATATTACGATTTCAATACTTTTATCCGAAACCTCTAGTATTTACGTTGAATTGTACGACCAAACCGGTCGAATGGTCTACAATAAGCTAAACGAAGAAATGGAACCTGGTATCCATGACTTTAATATGCCTTTTTCTACTTTTGAAAGTGGGATTTATTCTCTTCGAGTATTTGATGGGAATTTAACTCGAGTAGAAAAGATAATTAAGCGTTAAGCCAACGCTCTCTTTATAGTCCCCTCTTCGTCCCCTCTTTTTTTTTTTGTAGTTTCACACTTGCTTTTTTTGTATTTTCATACTTCAATTTACACTATGAAGCACCTATTTCCCACCCTTATCATTTTATTGATTTCATCTTTTGCATATAGTCAAAGTACGCTATGTGGAAAGCACAAGAAATTCAACACACAATTGAAAAGCAATTCATTAAGTTTAAATCAGATTGCTGAAACTGAGCTGTACGATGTGCACTTCTATCATCTAGACTTGAACATGAATAATTTGAGTACGGCTTTATCTGGAACTGTTCGAATGGATGCGAGTGCAAATGTATCCTTAGATTCGGCCCTTTATGAACTTTTCTCAGGGTATACGATTACAGAAATTAGAGTTAATGGCAATGCGGTAGATTATTCAAGAAACAATTCGGCTATTAAAGTTCCGGTCAATGCCGGACAAAATGAAATCTTCTCTATTGAAACGGATTATTCAGGAACACCCCCTACCGCAGCGACAAATCCACTTGGTGGTGCAGGGATGTCTCAAGATGACTCGCCTACTTGGGGAAATGATGTTGTCTGGTCCCTTTCTGAACCGTTTTCAGCGTATGAATGGTTTCCATGTAAACAAAGTTTAACAGATAAAGCGGACAGCAGCTATTTCTTTATTACCGTGCCCTCAAATCTCAAAGCTGGATCAAATGGCCTCCTTGAGCAGGTTGTAGATTTGGGAAATGGCTTTAGTAGATATGAATGGAAGCACCGCCACCCTATTGATTATTATTTGATTTCAGTATCTGTCTCAAGCTATGTAGAGTATAACGTTTATGCCAATCCCGTAGGTGCCCCCAACCCTATTTTGATTCAAAACTATATTTACGATAACCCTCAAACGCTCATCAACTTTCAAGATGATATTGATGAAACAGTAGACTTCATGGAGCTATTCTACGACCTTTATGGACCCTACCCATTTGAAGATGAAAAATATGGCCACTGTATGGCTCCCTTTTCAGGAGGCATGGAGCATCAAACGATGACGACCCAGGGCTTTTTTACAAAAGGACTAACAACACATGAGCTAGGTCACCAATGGTGGGGAGATAATGTGACGTGTGCTTCATGGTGCGATATCTGGATCAATGAAGGCTTTGCATCCTACAGCGAATATTTAATGCTTGAAAACCTATATCCGAACGAAAGCGCAGGACATATGGAAGATGTTCATGACAATATCATGAATCAAAACGGAGGAAGTGTTTGGGTATTGGATAGCTTGAATGAAAATAGAATATTCAGTGGCAGGCTCACCTATGATAAGGGTGCTGCCATTGTGCATACTATGAGATATATGGTTAACGACGATGCGCTATTTTTCGATATTCTGAGAGACTTTCAAGTTACATTCAAAGATAGTACGGCTTATGGTATTGATTTTAAAGAGGCTTTAGAAGAAGCAACAGGTATTGATTTTAATCCCGTTTTTGAGGAGTGGTACTTCGGAGAAGGGTATCCTACTTATTCATTATTATGGCAACAGACTGGTGAAGATGTAATCTTACAAATAAACCATACCACATCTAAACCTAATGTTACTGCGACATTTACCAATGATTTGGATATTCGATTTATTAGACCGGGCATTGGAGATACAATTGTAAGATTCGATATTAGCGGCAATTCGAATACATTTACCATAAATAATATCGGTACAATCGCTTCCTCAATATCAGTAGATCCTGAAAATTGGATTATCAATCGTATAGGTAGTATTGTTCAAAGTAATGAGCTTGGACTAAATGAACCTATAATGGAAGATGAAATTAGTCTCCACCCTAATCCTTCCAATGGGACCTTTCAAATTAAAAATCTTAAAAATAAAGCGGAGGTCAAAGTTTACAACCTAAATGGTAAGGTCAAAAAAACCTTACAAGTCAACCCTAACGAATTAATTAATATTAATGATTTAAATAAAGGAACTTATATTATTGAAATTGAATTAATTAATAATATTAAAAGGCTTAAAATAATTTCAATATAAAGCACTAAATAAACGCCCCTTCTTTTAATGAATAAGGAGAAATCAATACGCGTTCGGGTTGTAGTTTTTGCATAACCCACCGAGTTTTAACAGCGGCAAAAGGAGCCATTTGCTTTCGAATAGGAATAATAAATTCATTCTTATTTCGCTCGGCAAGCGTTGAGTATATTAGGGTCTCAAGAGCCTCTATAAATGGTTCAAGCTCCAACTCAATCGTTTTAGATGACTTTGGAAACGGCATTTGGTTAATGAGCTCATAAAAGGTCTCAAACGTGCCTGAAGATCCGATAAGCGTTCTAGCAGTTATATTGTCAAAAAAACCTTGATCGCGTTCCTCTAAAAAGTTTTCAATATTCCGAATATCTTTGTCGCAAAATGGATCAGACACTTCGAAGCCTTGATAAAGACGCGAAACTCCTATATTTAAAGAAATTTCCTTCTGAATGCCTTTGTTATCAGCCACAATGAATTCCGTACTACCACCTCCAATATCCATTATAACAGCAGGATCCCTAAAATCGTAACACTGGGCACCCCCTTATAGATGAGCTTTGCTTCTTCAATACCCGAAATAATATCTACCTGCCAATTGAATGTCTCAGATATTAATGAAACAAAAGATGCTGCATTCTTTGCATCTCGCACAGCTGATGTAGCGATTAGCCTTGGTGTTGATATCCCATGAACATCGAGAATCGTTTTAAATGCCTTAAAAGCATTCATTGCTCTTTGAATAGCCGAATCAGCGAGCATATTGTCATTAATACCTCCCATTCCAAGAGACACCGCTTCCTTGTGGGTTTCGATAATAGCAATACCCGAAATATCTGCACGTGCTATTAAGAGATTAAAGGTATTTGTACCTATATCGATTACTGCTTTTTTCACTTTGAAAGGAACCATTTAAACAATCCCCTTAAGGTTAAACGATGCCCATAAGACAAGAGGCTAACCTTAAAGATTCTGCCTGCAATCCATAGCATTAGAATAATCGAAAAGATCATAATTAACAAACTGATCCAAATTAAATACCCTGATCCTACTGCATAACCCATAGATAACTTAATCATAACAAACATCGGGAGCGTAAATGGTATGAATTGACCGAAAACAAAAAGCTGCGATTCAGGATTGTTTAGCATAAAATACCCCGCAAATATGGTGAATAAAACTAAAAATACCGTAGGTAAAATAAAGAGTTGACCATCGCCTTCTGACCCCATAGCAGCTCCTATTAAACTAAATAGGGCACCATAAAAGAGATAGGTTACTAGAAAGAAAATAAAGAAAAATGGCAACATCAATGCGAGGTTAATTCTATCGTAAATGAGATGAATCATTTCATTATTTCTAATTCTGTTAAACTCATTCTGAAGTATCTCATTAGCACCTTCAGAAACTTGTGAAGCAGTCAAGGACTCATCAATGAAAAAGTCAGAGAATAATATATCTTGGAGCGCGTATAAGCCGACAAAAACAAACAGCACCCAAAATCCAATCTGGATAATTGCTGCTGAACCAATTCCAATAATTTTACCGAGCATTAATTGATATGGGCGAACTATCGAAACAACAACCTCAACAACACGTTCCGCTTTTTCACGAGCTATACCTCTCAGGATGGAAAGACCATAAAACAAGGTAACAAGCATAATAATAACACCGAAAAAATACCCAACCCAACCTGCTTTATTAGAGCTAGAATTTGTAGGATTATCAATACTTCTAAAGTCAACATTCAATGGCTGTTTTAGTTGACGGAATTCATCAATACTGAGGTCAGAGAACTCTGAAATCAAAACCTCCTCTACCCTTCGCTCAAAAGTATATCGGATGGAACTCTGAATATTATTTGAAAGAAAGTCTCTGTGAAAGATAAAGACTTTTTTATTGTTCAATACCTTCTCGTTTACCTCAAGTAAAACGTCATATTTCTGAAAGCGTTTACCTATTTTAAATTCTTCTATTTCAAGGTAATCAGAAACAAAAGAATAATTAACGTTAGAAGAACCCTTAGAAGAAATCACACCTTGAAGTATGTTCCCTGGATCCGCGATTAAAACCTGCACATTTTTTTTACCTTCATCAGAAGCTTTCACTAAAAAATAAACCATAGATAATATCATCATCGGTACAAGAAGCAGCATTAAGATAAAAGAGCGGTTTAAAATCCTTTGCTTTATCTCCTTAATAGCTATAAGCATGATCCCGCTCATAATTCAGTCGTTTTTGCTATTAAATTTAAGAATACCTCATCCATATTAACCGGTGCTCTTTGAATAGATTCAATAGAAACATGGCCTTTAAGATTATTGATAAGGTCATCAACAGACTTTTCTCCCCGCTTTAATAGATGGGCCTCAACAACCCCGTCAGAACGCTCCGTTTGTTTCACAAGTTCAAAATCAGTCCATAAAGCATTCGCAAATCCAACACTCGTTCCTCGATAGGCAACCATAAAATGCTTTCTTTCAAATTTATCTAACAAATCATTGATGGCATCATTGGCAATTAATTGTCCCTTTATTTACTAAAATAATATGCGAACAAATATCTTGAACCCGCTGCATATTGTGTGTGCTCAACAATATTGTTTTACCTGCATCCCTAAATTCAAAAAGTAATTGTTTGATTAAATCAATATTTACAGGGTCAAACCCCGTGAAAGGCTCATCAAGGATTAAAAATTTTGGGTCATGAAC
Organism: uncultured Flavobacteriales bacterium; assembly: GCA_943789205.1. Classification (GTDB taxonomy): domain Bacteria; phylum Bacteroidota; class Bacteroidia; order Flavobacteriales_D; family Crocinitomicaceae; genus UBA952. The sequence continues at coordinate 2,111,068 of CALSTG010000001.1, read as the reverse complement.
AACAGCCACAGCAAATTGCACCTTTTGTGCCATGCCTTTCGATAAAGCTTCTGTTTTTTTGTTCGACCATTCAGACATTTGCAGTCGATCTATCCAGTATCTGGCAGCTTGCTTCGCTTCTACTGAGGTTAACCCTCGAAGTTTGGCAAAAAACAACAGCTGCTGGCTAACAGATAGCTCTTTATACAAACCTCTTTCTTCAGGAAGATAACCGATTTCTCTGAGGTGGCTTTCTTTGAGAAGTTGCCCTTCGAATTTAATAAATCCGTCATCAGGGGCACCCATAAGATTCATTAAACGAATTAGCGTCGTCTTACCAGCACCATTTGGTCCAAGCAGTCCTGTAATCGTCCCTTTCTTAATTTTAAAAGAAACATTACTCAAAGCTACCTTAGGTCGAAATGACTTTGAAACATGTGCAATCTCAATCATACTAATGTAAATCTAAAAAAAGTTGAGGATTATGGTCTTATTACCTCAGATAATCTTTTAGCGACCCCCAACCATACATTCGTTTGAAGAGAAATATTAATGCAATTAAAAAAAGCAAGGTTGTTCCAAACATGGAAAAAGTAAATTCAGGAGCCGCATAATCGACAAATAAAGCCTCTGTTTGAAATACCTGCCAGTCACTAGAAATCATTAAGGCAGCAAAAATATTATTTGCAGCATGGAATCCCATAGAAAGCTCAAGTCCATTATCAAATAAAGTCAATAAACCCAAAAATAAGCCCAGTAATACGTAATGTGAAAGCACATGAACACCAATTGCTTCAATTTCCGGATTCCCCAAGTGAATGAGTCCAAAAAAGAATCCAGATAATACCACAGCTTGAATATTTGAACCTAATCTTCGCTTAATTCCTTGAAGTAAATACCCCCTAAATAATAACTCTTCTATTGTTGTTTGAATAGGTATCATTAAACATGCTATGAGTAGCAAAGGAAAAAACGTATTCCATTCAAAGCTCCATATGATATCATCTGAAAAACAAATTTGAAGCGCAGAAATGATCGTTAGGAAAAAAAAGACAATAAAAAAGCTAGTACAAATCCGCATCCAGTCTAACTGGTCGCGTCCTGTAAAAACAGAAAGAACTGGTCTTTTATGAATCCATTTAATGGCCACAAGGAAGATTACAAAAGAGAGCGTAAATGGCAGTAGCATCCAAAATAACACACGATTAGAACCCAACACTTGAATGTATTGAGAGGTGTCTGGGGCCTGAGATGTAGCAAAATCTTTTGCGTATTCATAATCGAATAACAAACCGCTTCCACCCAAAAAATATGCGATAAGAACAAGCGAAACAGTAGCGACCACCATTGGAATGGTTACTGGATACTTTTTACTTGAATCTATAAACTGAGTCATGAGAACATATCTCTCATCTGCTTGAAGAACCCTTTATCTTTGTCACCTGCTTTTGGTTGAAAATTTTCTGATTTTTTCAACTTCTCAATAATTGACTTTTCGTCTTTTGATATTTTAGTTGGTGTCCAAACATTGATGTGCGCAAATAAATCTCCCGAACCATACCCCTGAACATTTGGCAAACCTTTACCCCTAAGACGAAGTACTTTACCACTTTGCGTTCCTGGGTCGATTTTAATTTTGACCTTACCTGACAAGGTAGGTATTTCAACACTTTCGCCTAGAACAGCGTCCATAAAACTTACAAAAGCTTCGTAATGAACATTATCACCATCTCTTTTCAGCTCAGCGTGCTCAACCTCTTCAATTACAACCATGAGATCACCTGGAACACCATTAAATGGCCCCGCATTACCTTTTCCACGAACGTTTAGCTGCATACCTTCTTCAACTCCTGCAGGAATCTCAATCTCAATAACCTCCTCTTGACGCTTCAAACCATTCTGATCGGCGTCTGATGGTCTTTTATCTATAATCTTTCCGGAACCCTGACAAACATTACATGCAGATTGTGTTTGCATTGCTCCAATAAAGGTTTGAGCCATTCTTGTTATCCTTCCTGAACCATTACAAGTAGTGCAGGTTTTAAAAGTAACTCCGTCTGCATTAACCAGTTTATTGACTTTTATCTTTTTCTTTACACCATTTGCGATATCTTCGAGCGTCATTTTCATTTTTACTCGAAGGTTAGAACCTTTAACCGTGCGAGATCCACCACCTCGACTACCGCCAAAACTGCCACCAAATGCACCACCAAATATATCTCCAAATTGAGAGAATATGTCATCCATATTCATTCCTCCTCCACCAAAACCTTGGCCCATTCCAGCATGACCATATTGGTCGTATCGGGCTTTTTTATCACCATTACTCAATACTTCATATGCCTCAGCAGCCTCTTTAAAGCGTTCTTCAGCGTCAGCATCGTCTGGGTTTTTATCAGGATGGTACTTTAAGGCCAATTTCCTGTAAGCCTTTTTAATTTCGGATTCAGAGGCATTTTTGCTTAATCCTAAAACCTCATAATAATCTCTTTTCTGACTCATCTATATTTGTTTTATTGGCCCACAACAACTTTTGCGAATCGCAAAACTTTGTCATTCAAAAAATATCCTTTTTCAACGTCATCAATAACCTTTCCCTTCATCTCCTTCTCCTCTGTTGGCATATTGGCAATGGCCTCATGGATTTCCGGATCAAAGGCAGCTCCTTTTGCTTCCATTGCTTTAAGTCCCTTTGATTGCAATAGTCCAGTATACTTATTGTAAATAAGACTAAAACCCTCTTTAATACCGTTTATATCCTCGGATGTTTCATTGTTGGCTATAGCTCTTTCAAAGTCATCAATAACAGGAACAAGATCTTTTAAAAGGTCAGCATTCGCATTGGTAATCAAATCTAAACGTTCTTTATTCGTACGTTTTCGATAGTTTTCGAATTCCGCATATAGGCGTAAGAACCGATTGTTCAGTTCATTGAATTTTTCCTCAGCAGTTGGCTCTTTTTTCGACTCCTCAGCTTCGGTAGTTTCATTCACTTCGGTTTTAGCCTCATTAACCTCTTCTGTTTCCTTCGTTTTTTTATTGTCTTTTTTATTTTTCACAGCCATATTATAATCTTTGCTTATGCGATGTCAAAGATACTGCCACATTTGTTATTCCGCCATGCTGTCATGTTTTTTTTTCATTTACACGAAATTGTGTCAGATTTTAAAATACTTTATTACCTTGGCGCACCAAAACTTAACAGCTAAATGCTACAAAACGAATTTCAAAAAATAGTTGAATCTAGAAGAAGTAATAGAAGTTTTGACCCTGATGTTGAAGTTCCCAATGAAGTTATCGAGCGTGGCCTTAAGAATGCAATACTTGCTCCAAACAGCAGTAATATGCAGCTTTGGGAATTTCATTGGATCGAGAGTCGTGAATATCTAGATGCGCTAATCCCACTCTGCTTAAATCAGTCCGCAGCAAAAACAGCTAAACACATGGTTGTTTTTATCACACGGAAAGACAAATGGCGCAGCCGAGCGAAATGGAATTATGAAAAGATCAAAGAAAGTTTGGATGGCAGACCTGGAAAGCTTCAAAATAGGGCTTTGAATTATTATAAAAAGCTAATTCCTCTAGTCTATTTTAATGACCCAATTGGAATCGCCTCATTTCTAAGAAAATTGACAAGTTTTCTATTAGGCATACAAAAACCCTTCTATCGTCTAGGAGGGAAAGCAGAACAACGGATTGTTGTTCATAAGTCGTGCGCGCTTGCTGCACAAAACTTTATGCTCTCTATTGCCGCAGAAGGTTTACATTCATGCCCAATGGAGGGGTTTGACAAAAAAAGAGTCAAGCGCCTCCTTCAATTACCAATAGGGGCAGAAATCAATATGATAATATCCATAGGTAAAGGAACAGAAAAAGGAGTATGGGGACCAAGATATCGTGTTCCTTTTGACGAGGTTGTTAAAAGAAAATAAGGTGCTGCTTAGGCATCCTTACCGTTAGAGCTTTCTTTCTTTGAGCCTTTTGACTTTTTCTTAACCGCTAAACCATCTTTGGTGGTATTCAAATCCATAGTAATCTTCTCACCATCTTTGAAGTTGGATTTAATAATCTCCTCAGCTAAAGGGTCTTCGATATATTTCTGTATCGCTCTTTTTAAGGGACGGGCACCGAATTTCTCATCATAACCTTGATCTACAATAAATTCTTTCGCTTTCTCAGTGAGTTTTATATCAAACCCTAAAGATAAAATTCGAGCATATAAATTAGCCAACTCAATATCTATAATTCTATGAATTTCTTTTCTCCCTAATGACTTGAACATAATCATGTCATCAATTCTGTTTAGAAATTCAGGAGAGAAAGCCTTTCTTAAGGCATTTTGTATGACCGACTTGACATTCTCGTCTTTTGATTCCTGCTGAGCTTGTGTACCGAAACCAACACCAGTACCAAAGTCAGCCAATTGACGCGCTCCTATATTGGATGTCATGATTAAAATAGTATTCTTAAAGTCAATTTTACGACCTAAACCATCTGTCATATGTCCGTCATCTAAAACCTGAAGTAGTAAATTGAATACATCAGGATGCGCCTTTTCAATTTCATCAAGCAAGATTATGGCGTATGGCTTTCTTCTCACCTTTTCCGTAAGCTGTCCACCTTCTTCATAACCAACATATCCTGGAGGTGCTCCTACCAATCTCGAAAGAGAAAATTTCTCCATATACTCCGACATGTCAATACGTATAAGCGCCTCTTCAGTGTCAAACAACTTCTTGGCAAGCACTTTTGCTAGCTGTGTCTTACCAACACCTGTTGGTCCTAAAAAGAAGAAAGAACCTATTGGTTTGTTTGGGTCTTTAAGACCAGCTCTGTTTCTTTGTATAGCTTTTACTACTTTGTCAACAGCTTCGGTTTGACCAATCACAAGGTTTTTAATCTCATCAGACATCACAACCAATTTACCAGTCTCAGATTGAGACACTTTTGTAACTGGAATTCCACACATCATTGAGACAACCTCAGCGACATTCTCCTCAGTAACAGCTATCTTGTTGTTTTTAGATTCCTCCTCCCATTTGAGTTTTGCCGCTTCAAGTTTTTCAAGAAGCTTGCGCTCATCATCCCTTAATTCAGCAGCCTTTTCATATTGCTGAGAACGTATTACCTGAGCTTTTTCCTCTTTGAGCTCTTCTACTTTAGTTTCAATTTCTGTAATTTCTTTTGGAACATTGATGTTTGTGATGTGCACCCGAGAACCAACCTCATCAAGAGCATCAATGGCCTTATCTGGCAAATGTCTGTCCGTAATATAACGTTCTGTCAGCTTCACACAAGCCTCTATAGCTTCATCGGTGTAACTAACAGAATGATGGTCCTCATAACGTTCCTTAATATTCATAAGGATTTGAATCGTCTCTTCTGTGTTCGTTGGTTCGATAATTACTTTTTGAAACCTTCGTTCTAAAGCACCATCTTTTTCAATATGCTGTCTATACTCATCAAGAGTCGTTGCACCAATTGCTTGAAGCTCCCCTCTTGCAAGAGCCGGCTTAAACATATTTGAGGCATCTAACGAACCACTTGCGCCTCCAGCTCCAATAATAGTATGTATTTCATCGATAAATAAAATAACATCAGGATTTTTTTCGATTTCTTGCATAACAGCCTTCATACGCTCTTCGAATTGCCCTCGGTACTTCGTTCCTGCTACTAGAGATGCGAGATCCAAAGACATAATTCTTTTATTAAAAAGCACTCTTGACACTTTTCTTTGAACGATTCTCAATGCCAATCCTTCTGCAATGGCACTTTTACCTACACCTGGCTCTCCAATCAAAATTGGATTGTTCTTCTTTCTTCGAGACAGAATCTGACTCACACGCTCTATTTCTTTTTCTCTTCCAACAATTGGGTCCAACTTCCCTAAATCAGCCATTTTGGTTAAGTCACGCCCAAAATTATCAAGTACAGGTGTTTTTGATTTAGAATCTGTTGGTTTTTTAGATGCAGGTGAAGAAAATGGCTCCTCCTCTTCACTACTACTCCCTGGGAATTCAGCCTTCGGGCCTTTTGTCTCTTCTAGAATATTTTCATATTCACTTCTCGCATTCTCGTACATGATACCGTATTTATTTAAAATTTTACATGCTGCACAGTCCTCGTAGCGCAATATTGTCAATAATATATGTGCCGTTCCTATTACCGAAGATTTAAATTGTTTTGCTTCCAGATAAGATTGCTTAATAATATTCTCAGTCTGCTTAAGTAAAGGTAGGTTTGCATTTTCAAGCTTAGGAACAGATTGTCTTTCTAAAAGTATATCAACTTCCGATTTTATTGACTCTAAATCAAGCTGGAACTCGTGAATAACGCGCAGACCTGTACCCTCATTAAGTTTTATTAAACCTAAAAGCAAGTGTTCTGCACTAACAAATTCATTACGAAGTCTAAAGGCCTCTTGACGGCTATGAGATAATAAATCTTTAACTCTAGGTGAAAATTTTGCTTCCATATCTTACAATCAATTCTATACTTACAAATATAATATGAATAATTTGTCAAATACGCCTATTTATCCACAATTTGTACTTATAATTTGTTAGTAAAATACCTAAAAAAGTGAGTTCTCAAGGGTTGTTATTTTGTAAATTTGGTTATTACTAAAAAGTAATGTTTGAAACTTAACTTAAGAGAGTAAAAAGATATGGCAGACGGAGAGAAGATAATTCAAATTAATATTGAGGATGAAATGAAATCCGCATACATCGATTACTCGATGTCGGTAATCGTTTCGAGAGCCCTTCCAGATGTGCGAGATGGCTTTAAACCTGTGCATAGACGTGTGCTTTACGGCATGCAGGACCTTGGTGTTTATTCAAACAAATCTCACAAAAAATCAGCTAGGATTGTCGGTGAAGTTCTTGGTAAATACCACCCACATGGTGACAGTTCAGTTTATGACACCATGGTTCGTATGGCACAAGATTGGTCGCTTCGCTATCCGCTGGTGGATGGTCAAGGTAATTTTGGTTCTGTCGATGGTGACAGCCCAGCTGCAATGAGGTATACAGAAGCTAGATTAAAGAAGATTTCTGAGGAAATGCTCGATGATTTAGATAAAGAAACCGTTGACTTTAGACCTAACTTCGACGATAGTCTTAATGAACCAAGTGTACTACCAACAAAAATACCTAATCTTCTCGTAAATGGTGCCTCTGGTATTGCGGTAGGCATGGCTACGAACATGGCTCCTCATAACCTTTCTGAAGTTATAGATGGTACGATTGCATATATCGAAAACAATGCCATTGAAGATGAAGAACTCCTGAAATACGTAAAGGCACCAGATTTTCCAACTGGAGGAATCATTTATGGCTATGAAGGTGTTCGAAATGCTTTTCTAACAGGCAAAGGACGTATTGTGATGCGTGGGAAAGCTGAAATTGAAGAGAACGGTAGTGGTAAAGAACAAATCATCGTTACCGAAATACCATATCAGGTCAATAAAGCAGATTTAATTCGTAAAACAGCAGACCTTGTAAATGACAAAAAAATAGAAGGCATATCTGATTTAAGAGACGAATCAGACAGAAATGGTATGCGTATTGTATTTGAAATTAAGAGAGATGCTATCGCTAATGTTGTATTAAACAAGTTGTTTAAATACACATCTCTACAAACCTCATTTTCAGTAAACAACATATGCTTAGTTAAAGGGCGTCCGGAGCTCCTTAACTTAAAGAGTATGATCTCTAATTTCGTTGAATTTAGACATGAAGTAGTTGTTAGAAGAACGCAATATGAATTAAGAAAAGCAGAAGAAAGAGCTCATATTTTAGAGGGTCTTATCATCGCATCAGATAATATTGACGAGGTTATAGAAATCATCAAAGGTTCTCCATCTCCAGACAAAGCAAAAGAAAACCTTGCAGAACGTTTCGGATTGACAGATATTCAAACACGTGCGATTGTCGATATGAGATTGCGTCAGCTTACGGGTCTAGAACAAGATAAATTACGAGCTGAGTTTGATGACTTGATGAAAACCATTGCTGATCTAAAAGACATTCTTGCAAATGAGCCAAGGAGAATGGAAATCATTAGAACTGAGCTTCAAGAAATAAAAAATAAATACGGCGATGAAAGAAGATCGACCATAGAATATAGCGCAAGCGAAATGAGAATCGAAGACCTTATCGCTGATGAAGAGGTTGTTGTTACTATATCACATGCCGGCTATATCAAAAGAACCAGTCTTGCAGAGTACAAAGTACAAAACAGAGGTGGAATGGGTTCTAAAGGCTCCACGACAAGAGAAAAGGACTTCTTAGAACATCTTTTTGTAGCGACCAACCATAATTATCTTTTAATATTTACAGAGAAAGGTCGATGCTTTTGGATGCGAGTATTCGAAATACCAGAAGGAACTAAGATTGCCAAAGGCCGTGCGATACAAAACTTAATAAACATACCTCAAGATGATAAGGTAAAGGCATATGTTAAAGTTCAGGATATAACAGATACAGATTATATCAACAACAATTTTATAGTGATGTGTACCAAATCTGGTGTAATTAAGAAAACTTCTTTAGAAGCATATTCAAGACCACGTACAAATGGCATTAATGCGATTACAATCCGTGAGAATGATGAATTACTGGAAGCTAAACTTACAAATGGTAAAAACGAAATTGTATTGGCCTCAAGCTCAGGTCGAGCAATAAGATTCAACGAGGAGGCCGTAAGACCGATGGGACGTAATGCATCAGGTGTGAGAGGTATCAAAATTGATGATGCTACCGAAGAGGTGGTAGGTATGATTTGTGTTGAAGACGTTTACACAACTATTCTTGTCGTATCTAAAAGAGGTTACGGTAAACGCACCTACCTAAACGACCCTGAAGACCAAGAACCTGTATACAGAATCACAAATAGAGGTGGTAAAGGAGTCAAAACACTTAACATCACGAGCAAGACTGGAGATTTACTTTCAATAAAAAACGTCGTAGATGAAGACGATTTAATGATTATTACTAAAAGTGGCGTAGCCATCAGAATGAATGTTGACAGTATCAGAACTATGGGTAGAGCAACTCAAGGTGTAAGGCTTATAAATCTTAAAGGGACCTCTGAAATTGCCGCAATAGCGAGAGTTCCAAGAGGTGACGAGGACGAAGCCGGAGAGGAAATCTCCTTGACCGGATCTGATGCTCAAGAAGATGATACAGAAAATACTGAATCTTCAAATGAGGAAACGTCTGAAGAGTAATCAGAAAAAGTGGCACAACATTTGAAAGTGCATTATTAATAATAACAATTATGAACATGAAGACAAACATTTTATTTATTGCTTTTTTATTTGCAGCGGGCTTTGCATTCAATCAAAAAAAGAATGTGACTGATGCAGCAATGCTGATGAAAAAATACAATCCAATGGCTGGACCTGAAAAAGCAAAAGAAACGGTAACAAAAGCAAAGACGTTTATCGACCTAGCAGCGGCTAATGACGAAACTAAGGATGACATGAAAATGCACCTCTATCGTGGAATGGTATATTTTGGACTTATCGAAGTTTCCCAAATTGATGCCATGTCTGGCATTGCCCCCGACGAAGCGCTTTTGGAGAAGTATACAGGGATAAGCATGGAGAGTTTCGCTAAAGTATTGAATGATCCGAAAGGGAAGTATGCGCCAGATGCAGAACGTTTTATTGGAAGTAGAGTTGATCAATATTTCAATATGGGGCTTGGAATGTACAACAACAAAAACTTCGAAATGGCATTCATGAGCTTTGCTGGTGCTTATCAAACCAAGACCTTTTTAGGTCAGGAGTACGAAGATGCCAAGGTAAATGCTATGGCAACCTATCGTTATGTTGTTGATTCTCTAATCAGAGTTGAAGAGCTTGAAAAAGCTGAGGAGCTCACCGATGTTGCCAACGAATTATTTCCCAAGGACATGACTGTTTTAACAAACTATATCAATATAGCGTTGAAAAATGGAGATACGGAAAGTTCGGAAATTTACATTAAGGAAGCACTTGAAATAGACCCTAACAATAAACAGCTTTATTATATACTCGGTACCTCATTTATAGAGTTAAAACAAAATGAAAAGGCAGAAACGAATCTACTGAAAGCAATTCAAATCGATCCAGAATACGTCAACGCTCACTCTAACCTTGCAGCATTATATATGGACTGGAGCATTGCACTAGGAGATGAGGCTCGAGATTTAGATTACAGAGACCCTAGAGTGAATGAATTGGAGGATAAGAAAAAAGCGCTTTTGACAAAGGCTATTCCGAGTCTTGAAAAAATGGCAATTGCCTTCCCTGATAATAAATCAGTGATGAAAAACTTAGCTATGGCTTACAGAGCCAGTGGCAATGAAGAAAAATTCAAGGAATGGTATGACAAGTCCAAAAATTAAATCAAATGTCCTTCGGGACATTTTTTTTTGATTCTTATTTTTTGCCTAACAATGAACTTTAACTACTTTTGTAGCCGATGAATTTCCTGTACCCCAATACACTTTGGTTCTTACTTCTACTCTCCATCCCTATTCTTATTCATCTTTTTCACTTTAGGAGACATAAAAAAATCTATTTTTCATCACTTCGATTTTTACAATCCTTTCAAAAGGAAAAAAAAGCTGTTAAAAAACTACAGAATGTTATCATCTTATGCCTAAGGTTAATTGCATTAGGCTTCCTTATTCTTGCATTTGCGCAACCTGCCTATAATGAAAATGGCATTAATGACTCCGACGAATCTATTATTAGCCTTTACATCGATAATTCATATTCCATGTCCGCGAAGGGCTTTAGAGGAGAATTGTTATCCGAAGCTAAGGAGACCGCAAAAGAGTTTATCAATTCCAATCCAAAAGACCAGCGTTACACAATAAGCAGTAATGATTTAGGCGCATTACAGAAGAGAATTCTGAATGCTAAAGATGCACAAATTGAAATTGACAAGTTACAATACACGCCTTTACAGAGGACATTTAGTAGTATATTCAATTGGCATAATGATTTAAAAATAGAGGCCGAGAATAAGAATAAAGCTTTAAAGTTTAATTGTATGTTCTTAAGTGACTTTCAAAAAGATTTTTTTGATATTTCATCAATAAAAAAAGATCCTGAAACGAATCTCAATATCTGGCAATTTGCACCGCAAAAAATTGAAAACTGTTTTATTGATTCTTTATGGTTTGGCACAAAAACTCATAGAATTGGAGAGGACAGTGAGCTATTCTTCAGATTAAATAATACTGGTTCAGAAACCTTGGTCAACTTTGAGGTAAAGGTTACTGCAAATACCTTTAGCAAGGATATTTTTATAGACCTACCCAAAAAAGGAGCTGTCATTAGTTCTGTTACGATACCCAACAAACAAAAAACATTCGTAAATGGAAAAATAGAGCTTCAAGATCAATCCATATTTTGGGACGATGATTTTTTCTTTTGTTTTCAAAATTCAACCGAGAGTAAAGTACTGATTATTAATGGTAAAGATGCGGTCTCAAGCGTTAATAAAGCATTCAAGACGGAAGCCTTTTTCAAAATATCAGAAACTGATATTCAACGTGTCAATCAATCAGCTCTATATCAACAACAGCTGGTAGTATTGAATGGGGTTCAAAATATTTCGAGCGGTTTACGTGCCGACCTATTAAAGTTCAAAAAGAATGGAGGACTCATTTTTATACTGCCCTCTATCAAAGTAGATATAAATCAAATGAATCCACTTCTTGAGGCATTGGATTTACCAATAATAGAAGGTCTAAAGGAGGTGGATTTAAAAGCAAATAATATTGCCTTAAAAGATCCAATTTTCAAAGGAGTCTTTGAGGATCAAGAAGAAACACTGAATTTACCAAGCTTTAAGAAATTATTTAAAAGCAACTACAAACAAACTACCGCACTTCCATTGCTATCATTGAGGGATGAAAGCCCAGTGCTCTTTCGTTCTCTTGACAACTCTTTTGTGTTATTTTCAGGACTAGATGAAAATTGCTCAGACTTAATTCAAAACACATTATTCCCTGTACTGTGCATTCGTATTGCTGAAACCGCTGGAAACACTTCACTACCCTACCACTATATCGGACAAAGTGAACTTATACCCTTTGAAAAAAGTCTTAGTGGAGATGGACCGGTTAAGCTCCAAAATACGACCACAGATTTTATACCAAAAATCATTCAAGAGGGTTCCTATGACTATATAGATATTTCAGGTATTGAGGCTATGGAAAATTTATCTCATGGTAATTACTTCCTTAATCAAAATGAGCCAGCCAAAACATTATCGTTTAACTACAGTCGTTTGGAATCTTCAACGAAGTATATACGGCTGACAGAAATTAAAAAGCAATTATCAAATGCTGGATTAAAAAATGTAAAGACAGAATCCTTTAATGAAAAAACAGATATCACATCTCTTAAGATAGACAACAATAACGAGTATTGGCGTATTTGTATCTTTATTACCATACTTGCTATTTTTTGTGAAATTTTAATTACAAAATTCTGGAAAAATTAAATTATGAATGTTCTACTTAAACAAGCGAAAATAATAGACCCTAGCTCTAGTCATCATAATGTCCGAAAAGACATCCTGATAAAATCAGGAACTATAATGTCAATAGAAGACGCTATAGATACAAATGAGGTAGATCAAATCATTACATCTAAAGATCTTCATGTTTCTAAAGGTTGGATAGATTTAAAAGCGCATTTTTGTGATCCCGGATACGAATATTTGGAAACGATTGCATCCGGCTTAGAAAAAGCCGCAAGCGGAGGTTTTACAAGGGTTGCAATTCTTCCATCAACAAATCCTGTAATGGACCATAAGGCATCAATTGATTCCGTTTTCAGAAAATCACAAGGTTTCGCTTCTCAACCAATTCCGATGGGCTGTCTTACCAAAGGAATGAAAGGTGAAGAACTTGCCGAATTATTTGATATGCAAAATTCAGGTGCAGGTTTATTTACGGATGATCGTACTTCAATAAGTCCAGGAGTATTGAACAATGCATTGATGTACGCACAAAATTTTAATGGTCAAATTACAGTTAGTGTAGGAAATCCGTCGCTTTATAAAAATGCTCAAATAAATGAAGGAATGGCCTCCTTAAAAACGGGAATGAAAGGAGAACCTCGTGTATCAGAGATTATTGAAATAGAACGTCATTTAAGAATCGTAGAACATACCAACAGTAAACTTCATATCAGCGGCGTATCAACCGAAGAAGGTACTAATCTCATCGCAGCCGCTAAAAAGAAAGGATTAAATATAACGGCAGAAGCACATATCATGAATGTTTGTTTTGATGATTCAGAAGTATTAGATTTTGATACAAGCTTTAAAACAATACCTCCACTAAGGGTAAAAAGTGATTCAAAAGCATTACTAAAAGGTTTAAAAAACGGAACTATTGACTGTGTCGTTTCAAATCATAGACCAACAGATGAGGATCAAAAAGATGTAGATTTTGAGAATGCATCTTTCGATACCCCTCAACTTCAAACGGTTTTTGCCGCACTAAACTCAATGCCAGACATGAATATTGAGCTTCTTGTAACTATTCTTTGTGAAAGACCTTCGAGCTTATTAAATATTAAGGATAACTCTATAGAAAACAAATCATTAGCGAATATTACTATATTTGATCCTAATGAAAAATTTGATACCACTGTGCTCTCCTCCAAAGACAAAAAACATTCTCCGTTCATTACAGAATCACTAACAGGGAAAGTCATAGGTGTCCTAAATAATGGCAACCTTAAGCTAAATTAATTCGTGAAAAAAACATCTTTTCTTAAAGAGTTTCTAACTCGTAAGAGTCAGGTTGGTGCCGTTGCGCCTAGCTCCAAATATCTTACACAAAAAATGATAGGTGAGCTCTCTTTAAGAGATGCTGATGTAGTTGTTGAATTAGGACCAGGAACAGGTGTATTTACTGAAAGAATACTTGAACTTCTAGGGCCTAAAACAACCCTAATCGTCCTGGAAATAAATGAGACTTTTTATCAAAATTTAAAAACACAAATAAAAGATCCTCGTGTCGTTATCATCAAAGGATGCGCGACAAATCTTGAGAATTACTTGAAACAACAAAATAAAAAAGCAGTTGATTTTGTAGTTTCTTCTCTTCCTTTAGCCGTGCTGCCTGCTACTTTGCGAAATCGAATTGTTTTTTCTGCTAAAAATATTCTTAAACCTGGAGGTAAATATGTTCAGTTTCAATACTCTCTTCATTCCTTTAAAATCTTAAAGCGGGTGTTCGATACCGTAAAAATTAAACACTGTGTTTTAAATATACCTCCAGCTTTCGTCTATACTTGTTCGAAGGAATAGGAGAATTACGTAACTTTGCAAAAAAACTTCAAATGCTTAGTGTACAAAACCTCTCCTTGCAATTCGGAAAAAGAGTCCTTTTTGATGATGTAAATTTAAAATTCGTTAATGGCAATTGCTACGGCGTAATTGGTGCTAACGGCGCCGGTAAATCTACTTTTCTAAAAATATTGACAGGTGAGCAAGATCCAACGACCGGATTCATAAACCTGGAGCCAGGTAAAAGAATGGCCGTTTTAAAACAAAATCATTTTGAATTCGATAAAGAGACTGTGCTGCAAACTGTAATTATGGGTCATAAAAGACTTTATGAAATTATGGTAGAGAAAGACGCAATATATGCCAAGCCAGACTTTAGCGAGGAAGATGGAATGCGAACAGGAGAACTTGAGGCTGAATTTGCCGACCTAGAAGGATGGAATGCAGAAACAGATGCCGCAGCACTTTTAAGCAACTTAGGGATTCAAGAAAGCAAGCACTATCTTCACATGGAAGAATTATCGAGTGATTTAAAGGTACGTGTTCTACTTGCACAAGCATTGTTCGGAAATCCTGACGTATTGATCTTGGATGAACCTACTAATGATTTGGACATCAGAACTATAGCATGGCTAGAAGAATTCTTATTCGAGTTTAAAAATACTGTAATTGTTGTCTCTCACGATAGACATTTCTTAGATACTGTCTGCACCCATGTGTGTGATATCGATTTTGCCAAAATCAACCTTTTTACAGGGAATTATTCATTTTGGTATCAATCTTCACAATTAGCGCTGCGTCAAAGGGCTGATAAGAATAAAAAAGCTGAGGAAAAGAAAAAAGAATTGATGGAATTTATTGCTAGGTTTTCAGCCAACGCTGCAAAATCGAAACAAGCAACAAGTAGAAGGAAAATGTTAGACAACTTGGACCTAGAAGAAATTCAACCTTCCTCTCGGAAATATCCAGGAATCACTTTTCATCAAGAAAGAGATGCCGGGAACCAAATCTTGTCTATATCAGGTTTGAGTAAAAGTTCTTCAGATGGAGTTTTATTCAAAGACATCAATCTTATCGT
The DNA here is from genome assembly GCA_943789205.1 of uncultured Flavobacteriales bacterium. GTDB lineage: Bacteria > Bacteroidota > Bacteroidia > Flavobacteriales_D > Crocinitomicaceae > UBA952. The sequence goes on along the minus strand of CALSTG010000001.1, from coordinate 2,095,702 downwards.
CAATAAGGGTGATCGAATTGCATTTGTTTCCAAAAACTCCTTGGCAATTACAGCTTTGTTTGAAATCTTAAATGGTTCACAAAAAGCGGATTCGGGAGAGTTTACTTTTGGAACAACTATAAAAAGTGCATATCTCCCTAACGATAATTCAAATTATTTTGAATCCAAGGAGTCTCTCATAGACTGGCTCAGACAATTTGCGCAGACTGACGAGGAGAAAGAGGATGTTTATCTACGTACATTTTTGGGTAGAATGCTTTTTACAGGTGAAGAAGCTATGAAATCTGCAACGGTATTATCCGGTGGTGAAAAAGTCAGATGTATGCTTTCAAAAATGATGTTGGCCAAGGGTAATCTTATATTGATGGACGAACCGACAAATCACCTTGACCTTGAATCAATTACGGCGTTAAATAATGCTATGGCTGAATACAGGGGGAGTTTGTTATTTACCTCACATGATCATGAACTCGTAAATACTGTTGCGAATAGAATCATTGAGATTACACCTGCTGGAACGATAGACAAAATGATGAGTTATGATGAATACTTAAAAGATGATAAAGTAATCAGTCTTAGGGAGGAAATGTATGCCTAAAAATAATGCCATTAAAAAAGTTAATTTTCAATTAACAGTTCCCAATCCCAATGATCAATATCTGAATATAGAATGTACGTTCCCTGTCGCTCAAAGAGAAATCGAAGTACAATTACCTTCATGGCGTCCAGGTAGATATGAGATCGCAAATTTTGCCAAAAACATTCGAGGTTTTAAAGTTTTAAATGATCAAAACCAAGCCATACCATTTTATAAAAATTCAAAAGATTCATGGATTGTTTCGTGTGAGAACACAAAAGCAATTACTGTTAAATATCAATACTACAGCAATGAATTAAATGCCGGCTCTACGTTTGTGAGTGAAGATATGTTATATGTAAACCCTGTAAATTGTTTTATGTATACTGAGGAACACTTTAATAATACTGTTGAACTTGAGTTAGATATTGATGAAAACTGGCAGACAGCCACTAGTCTAAATAAAAAGAATAATATATTTTCGGCAGAATCATTTGATGAAATTTTTGATACACCATTTATATGTGCACCTTCACTTATAAGTGAAAGTTACTCGGTAAATGGAATAACATTTTATATCTGGTTTAATGATCTAAAAAATATTCCTTGGGAAAAACTAATAAAGGACTTCAAAAAATTCACGAGTAAACAAATCGAGGATTTTGGTGAATTCCCTTCTAAATCATTTCATTTTTTAATCCATACACCACACTTTAAAGCTTACCATGGCGTCGAGCACTTAAAAAGTACCGTTATTGCTTTAGGCCCCTCATACGATGTCTTTAAAGGATTGTACTCAGAGTTGTTAGGCGTTTCTTCCCATGAGCTTTATCATGTCTGGAATGTGAAAAGTATTCGCCCTAAAGCCATGAAACCTTATGCTTTTCGAACCCAAAACTATTCAAGGCTCGGATATATTTATGAAGGAATTACCACCTATCTAGGAGATCTCTATTTATTGAAAAGCGGTGTGTTTTCTCTTAACGATTATTTAAAAGAGCTTAAAGTACAATTTCAAAGACACTTTGATAATCCTGCACGATTTTACACTTCAGTAGGTGATTCATCCTTTGACACTTGGCTCGATGGATATACTGCAGGAGCTCCAGGAAGAAAGCTATCAATCTATGTTGAAGGCTGCCTTCTTGCTTTTGTAACAGACTATCTGATAAGAAAGCATACCAAAAACAAATATGGTATTGAGGAAGCTATGAGAAGGTTATATTTTGACACCAAAATTAGCACACATGGTTTTGAAGAGCAAGATTATCAAAAGATGCTTGAAAATATAACTGGAATATCATTTCAAGACTTCTTTGATCGCTATTTGAATGGCAATCATTCCTATGAACCAATTCTGCAAGATGCATTGGACTATTTTGGACTAGAAATGCAGATAAATGACAATCCTTCCATCGCAGAACATGCACTTGGAATTAAGCTACAGCATGTAAACTCAACGATTCAATCGATAGCGATAGGTTCTCCCGCTGAAATGTGTGGGTTAAGAATAGGCGATGAAATAATTGGTGTAAATAAAATACGTCTGAACAAAGATTTTGAAAAATGGCTCTCCTATTTCAACTTGAATGATATCAATCTAACAATTGTTAGAGAACAAAAAATCATTGAAAAAAAGATGCCAATCGTACATCGTAATTATTTCCAAAAATATAATATTAGTGTTCTTAAAGAGAAATCTTCGATTCAATCTAAAGCTCTTCAATCTTGGGCCTGCGATGACTCTTTATAAAAAGTAAGTATTAGTAGCGGAAGTAAAGTAAGGTCTAGTATCAATGCTACAAATAATGTAATCCCAAGTAATAAACCCATGTTAAAGGTTCCCATAAATGTTGAGAACAACAATAATAGAAAGCCACTACATAAAATCAGAGTTGTCAAAACCATTGCTTTTCCAGTAACAATAAATGAATGCTTTAGTGCCTCAGGAACGGACTTACCTTTCATAAGTTCAAATTTAAATTTCCCTAACAAATGAATCGTATCATCCACGGCAATTCCAAAAGCGATTGTAAAAATAATTGAGGTACTTGTTTTGACCTCTATTCCGAGATAGCCCATAATAGCTGCAATAAAAATTAATGGAATCGTATTAGGTAATAAACTAATTAACACCATTTTAAAAGACTTGAAAACCAATCCCATTATAATAGAAACCACACCAATCGATAATAAAAGGCCATAAATTAAACTATTGGATAAGTATCTTATGTTTTTGTCTAGTAGGTATGCGGAACCTGTCACACGAACTTTGATGTGGTCGAATTTCCTTTTCAAAAGATAGGATTGAAAAAGTTCTGTCCGAGCCGTTATAATATTATTACCAAGATCTGGTAAGGTACCTTGAATTCTAGTTAAAGACTCTGTAGAATCGAGAAAAAGAGGTAGCAAGGCTCCCCGCTCAGCTATTTTCAAATAGCGCCTAAACCTTTTTATATCTCTTTTTTTCGAGGGGAGTTTATAAAAATTAGTATCACCAAAATGAGAAGAACGACTCAACACTTTGAGCGATTGTACCAGTGAGGTTTTTAACTCAACACCTAGCGTGTCTTCAAGATAAATTTCTACTTCTTCCAGTTCCTTCAGAACATCTAGAGACCAAACGGTCTCATTGGTATCAGCCACATTTATGGCTAATTCAAAAGGACGGTAACCTCCATAATGTTGGTCGAAATAATAAAAATCAGCTTTTATTGGATCGGATTCCTTTAAATCATCCATTAATAAATTATCCGATTTTAGATAAGTCATCCCGAGAATCGATAATCCTATGAAAATAATAGAGCCAATCCATACACGTTTCTGATGGGTTGTAATCCAATCATATGCCTTGGGTAGAAACTTACCCCACAAAGTTTCTTTTCGTTTGTCTATAATTTTTGGAGAAGGGAAATAATAAAATAGAATCGGGAGAAACAGAATTGAAAGAAAAAAGGCTAATAGTACTCCGATTCCTATAATTAAGCCAAACATTTTTACGGGTTGGACATTGATGAAGTATAATGAGAAAAAACCGATTGAGGTCGTCAGCGAAGTGAGAAAAGTTGGGAAGCCGACCTCTCTAAGTGTTGTTTTAATAGATTCGAACTTAGAAAAACCATCTCTTAGAGCATCCATATAACGAGACACAAGATGAATGACATCTGACATGGCAACAACAAACATTATTGATGGCAGTGTAGTAAGTAAAATATTCATAGGACTATTGAAAAGTCCCATCCCTCCTATTACCCATAACATAGAGGCAAAAATCACGACCTGTGGCACCAAAATACCCCAACCCGAACGAAAGGCAATAAAAAGAAATAGTATGACTAAAACTGCACTTAGCGCCATAAAGAAGAGCAGCTCAGAATTCATTTTCTCAATATAATAGCGTTGTCCTACAGTTGTTCCAGCCAAATGCACACCATCGAATTGAAATTCAGATAAAATACTTTTAAGTTCTGCAACAAGCGTATCACTCTTCTTTACTGAAAGACCATCTTCATGTTTGAGAAATATGCTGACAGATTTACCATCTCGTGCAACCAAAGTATTTAAAAGCTCCTTACTGCTATATATTCTTGTAGAGTCCTTTGTTATAAAAGAACTGTCCTCTTTCCATTTTTGTAGATCAACATAGGGCCTTTCTACCGAATTGTTAATTCCAAAAAGAGAAACTTCATTTTGGTTTGTTATTGAACGAACACCTGTAATAAAAGGTAACGCTTCCTTAAGTTTAGTTGTGAGACTTTTAACTTCATTCATAAAAGAGATATCGAAAATCCCCTTCTTATTTTCAATAGCGACAAGAATAAAATTATTATCGTACTCAAATTTATCTCTGTGCGTATAAAAATAGTCAGCATCACTATCATCTGCAGGAAAAAACTTTTCAAAATCATAATCGAATTTTAAATCCGAGATTTTATAACCTAGAAAAGTTGTTAAACCAATGAGAACAACGCCTATTATTGGCGCCAATTTCCTGAATTTTTGTTCACTGAAGAATTTCATCATTGCAGGACAAAAATATTCTATTAATACTTATAAACGATTAGTAATTGAGCTTTTTTTTATCCTCCTTGACCGTGGAAAAATTCTTTCGGAAAATTTACTAGGTATAATGTGTCTTTCGCCCTGGTTGCTGCAGTGTAAAGCCAACGTAAATAAGATGTATCTTTCATCTGTTCTGGAATAAAAGAACCGTCAACATATACATCCTGCCATTGCCCTCCTTGTGCTTTATGAACAGTTAAAGCATTTGCATACTTCACATGCAGCGCATTGAAGTATGGATTCATTAATATTTCCTGGTATCTTTTTGACTTTGAGCTGATGTGCCAATAATCTTTTTCGATCTCAAAAAACAATTCTTTCATTTTATCTCGCCCCAGTGTTGCAGTCTCAAGAAGCAGGGTGTCTTTCATAATCATCACTTCTTTATAGGCTTCATCGGGATAATTCGGAAATGAAATTAATACAGTTGCAAATTCAAAACCATAAAGCGCTTCTTCCTTTACTAGCTGCTCAATTCGAATATTTTCACCATTTGCAAGAAATCCCAACGGAGATGTCGGAGCAATCCAGAAATAATTATTTCTGATCACCAATAAAGATTCATTAGATTCAATAACCTCCTCTCTATAATGTATACGCTGTCGAATTCCACTATTCCATCTATTGGCTTGTTTGTTAGAAAGCGTAAGTACAACGACATTATCAGCACCCTTTGCTTGAATACTTTCTTCTAGCTTCTCTTGCACCTCATATCCTTCTATGGATTGTGTGTTTCCATCTAATTCAATGATAAATGGTGGCTGAAAGATTGTTTTATTTCTGATGTAGGTTGCATTCGATATTATTGAAGATGACTCGGCGGTTCTGTATATTTGCTTAAGCTTTGCATACCTGACTTGAACATTATTAAATGAGGATTCAAGAAAGTCCGCATCTAATGCTGGAGAAGAATCCTGACCTACTGGAGGTAACTGACCAATATCTCCAATAAAAACAAGTTTGCACTTATAACCATCTCGAACAAAATAAATTAGATCACTCAGAATATCATTATCTCCTCCAAAGCTGCCTGAAGGGATCATAGAGGCTTCGTCTATAAAAAATAGCGTATTCCGCTGCTTGTTTTTTGCCGGTGTCAGCTTTACACGTTCCTCCAAGGCATTGCCTCCAAAATATATTTCTTTATGTATGGTTTGAGCCTTTTGATTCGCATAAACAGATAAAACTTTAGCTGCTCTTCCTGTTGGCGCTGCAAGTCTTGTATTCACCTTAAAGGATCTTAAAGTTTTATTAATTAAAGAGATAAGTGTTGATTTACCTGTGCCCGCATAACCTGAAAGTACAAAGATTGATAAAGCACTTTCTGTTTCTTCAATTAAAAAATCTGCAAAAAGATCTACAGCCTTTTTTTGATCAGAAGACAATTCGAAATCACTCAAAGAAAGTACTTTATTTATAAAAATATTTTGTTTCATTTCTGCAGGACTTGTTTTAATCCAAAATTTACGAGTGTGATGATTATGGTAAAATTAAAAATTGTAGATTTGTGACTGTTAAATTACAAGAATTGTTATGCTAAATATCGCCTTACTAATAAAAAAATATTCAGTTCCATTTATTTTTGGTCTTATCGGTTTTGTACTGCTGCTATCCGGTTTGATGAACAATCAATCTATTGAATTCCTTTTTGCTTCGATTGTAATTCTAGGTAGTGCTGTTGTTTCTGCGTTAAACGTTTCAGGTAAAATATCTTCAAAAGCCACCAAAATAATTGGTTTTGTGTCATTGGGTATGGCCGTTGTTGTTTTGGGTTTTACTTTTACATCCGTCCAAAATACAGTTGACCACAACAACGATTATAAGGCATGTAAAGGTTTATCTATTCGTAACCTTAGAGATGTGCAAACAGCACAAAAGGCGTACCTGGCAAAAAATAAAGTATATGCTGCGGATTGGAAAACTCTTGAGCAATTCATTCAAGCAGATAGCATTGCAATCTTAGATGCAGAAGGGTCCGTTCCAAGTAGAAAAATTACCGAAAAAGAAAGAGATTACCTTATTCAATTTAACTTGTATAAAAAAGGTCAAGCAATCGATAATAAAATGACAGAACTAGAGGCTTATTATTTATCGATGTCTCCTGAATGCCCAGTTGAGCTAATAGGATTTAGAAGAGATACGATTAATGTTTCTTTCATTGAAACTACCTTCTCAAAAAACAGAAGCTACATGAAAGAAAGAATGGATAATGGATACGGTGATTTTGTAGCTACTGATTTGAAATTTATTCCTTTTACTGATAAAAAAATCACCTGGAAGATAGATACTGCTCACGTTGTTGTTGGAAGTGATACCCTACCAACGGTAAGAATAGCAGGAGATTTACCTTTAACGGAAATTAAGGGAGCATCCAAAAAGGAAAACATGTACTTTGGAAAGCTAGAAAACAGCGATCTTTCAGGGTCCTGGGAGGTTCAATAAGCATCATGTATACAGCCATACTTATTTTCGACGCTAAACACGTCTACGCGAAAGATAAGTCCACCGGCAAAGACTTGTTTACACCTTTCCGAATTGACATCTTTAACAAATTCGTTTCAGATCGTCTCCTACATCTTATCCAAGAAAATATAATTCAAAAAGGAATCGATATTGAAGAGGTTTTATTTCACTCAAATGAGGGAATACTCATGCCAAATGAAATTTATAATTCAGAAAAGAAAAAGGACTATTTCAAATTGAATTATGGAGATATACCAGAAGAAAAGATTGTTGCTGACCATAAACTGAATTCAATTGAAGCCTTTTTTATCTCTTCTGAGACTAAATGGTGTGTTGAATTTTGCAAACTCAACTTACCAGAGACCAAGATTCATAATAGCTCCGTAAAGTATATGGATAAAGTATTAGTTTCAAATAAGGAAAAATTCGATATCCATATTCTCATAAAAGAAGAGAGCTTTGATATTATCAAATTACAAAATCAAAAGTTGTATTCTTTTAATTCAATAGCCTATAATACAATGACCGATGTTATTTATTTCTTGGTTGCACACCTCAATAAATTGTCATTTGATGTAGGGCACTTGGTTTTTTATGGAAATAAAAAAGATGGAGCAGAGATAAACGCACTGTTCTCCAAAATACAATCCCTAAAGAATCTTGAACAAACAATAAGAAGTCAAGAAGAGCTAATACAATTTCTAGCGTGAGAATTATTAGAGGATCACTAAAAGGAATGCGTTTCAAAAAAATGAAAAGCTTTAGCTCACGTCCAACTACTGATTTTGCCAAAGAAGGACTTTTTAATATACTTGAAAACACCGTTTATCTAGAGGATATAACCGTACTTGATTTATTCGCTGGTCTCGGTAGTATCTCCTTTGAATTTCTTTCAAGAGGCGCTAAAAGTCTTTCAAGTGTTGATTTTAATCATCAATCCTGTAAATACATTAAAGCGAATAGTAAGATTCACAACTTAGAGAAAAAACATAAGGTAGTACAAATGGATGCTTTGCATTACATACAAAAGGACGTCGGATCTTTTGACTTAATTTTTGCAGACCCTCCCTATGACTTTGATAAATACGACGTCTTAATAGAAGGTATTAAGTCAAATAACATTCTGAATAATAATGGAGATTTAATTGTTGAGCATGGTAAACAAACAAATCTCGAGCGTATTGATGGTTTTCAAAAGTCAAAGACTTTTGGTCACGTCTATTTTAGTTTTTTTACCTTTGATAAAGATGAAAAATAAAACAGCAGTTTTTCCAGGGTCTTTTGATCCCTTCACAAAAGGACACGAATATGTCGTTAAAAAGGCTCTTGAAATATTTGAAGGGGTCGTCATTGGTATTGGAATAAATACCTCAAAAAAATATCTTTTTTCCATAGAAAAAAGGATCGCACAAATTGAATCTATCTACAAAGAAAACCCAAAAGTTAAAATTAGAACCTATGATGGTTTGACCACCAAATTCTGTAAATCAATAGATGTTAGTCACATTGTCCGTGGCTTAAGAAACACAATAGATTTTGAATATGAAAAATCAATTGCGGAAATGAATTTTACATTGGATAAAATTGACACTGTGTTTTTTATATCTCGTGATGATATTGGAGCAATTAATGCCTCAATTGTTAGAGAAATATTCAAGTCTAAAGGAAGGATAGACTCTTTTGTATCCTGCTCTGAAAAACTGGTTTGATTCTTGCGTTGTAAGGTCTAGATATGCTTAGAATTAAAATCGTCATATTACTACTCTTAATTGGTCCATCTGGTTTTTCGAAAACCGAAATATTTGGAACAGCTCAAATGAGCAATTCTGAATGGGTATTCCTTTATGAAATTGATGATTTCATTACAAGATCTGAAACATTGATTCAAAAATTCAAAACAAATAGAGAAGGTAGGTTTTATTTTGAGATTGATAATGATTGCACGAAACGATATGTCATTAGACGAAATAATACCTTTACCGAACTATACCTTCAACCCAATAGTACTTATAAAATTATATTACCAACCGAATCTGTAGAGGTTATCCCTTATTTCTCTGGTAAGGAAGTAGAACTTTTATTTATAGAGCTCGACACTAGTGATATTAATTTTAAAATTCTTGGGTTCGAGGCGTGGCTTGATGATGAAATGGCAGACCTGTACCTCCTCAAGGATGCAGATCCTACCAAATTCATTGATGGTGTTTTAAAATTCAAAATAGATGTTCTAAATGCGTATAAAACTGATACATCAAAATACTTCATAAGTCACATCAAATATGTTCTTGGTAAAACCATAGACAACATCAATTATTTTGGAGGGCCAAACGAAGCTGAAAAATTCTCATTCTATATAAAAGATCAAGAAATCCAATATGACCTTCCTGCATATATGGATTATTTTAAAGATTATTACAGCGGTATTCTTCAAAAGCTTAACCCAACTGCAAAAAAGATGGTTTCCTTTGCCCTTTCAAATGGGAGCGCGTCTCAATTGGCTAAAGGGCTCATGACTGATAGTTTAATCCCAAACCTAAAAATTGCAGAACTCGTTGGCATGCATATCATTGCGGAAGAATATAACAACAAAAGCATTGCTCAAAATCAGCTTATTAAAATAGCTCAATTCCTTGAAGACAATTCTAGCTTCACACCAAACAAAATAATAGCTCGAAATTTAAACAAGCAATTCTTCAAGCTCGTGAGTGGTGATGCCTTGCCTCCTTTGAATCTTGGAGAAAATAAATATTTAGGTCTAAAAGGTAGCTATCAGTACGTACATTTCTTTGATCCAGAAAATCCTCAAAGCCTTTCAGAAATTAAAGCTTTAAAAGCCCTTCATGAAAAATATGGTAATCAAATTGGTTTTGTAAGTATTTATCTTGAATCAAAACCGAAAGACAGTACCTTTAGGAATCGTGTACTTAAATATGTAGATTGGCCGGTTTATGAGCTTCCGTATTACCATCCAATATGGAAAAAATTAAATGTTGGTACCTTCCCTTATTACATTTTAATTGATCCGTATTTGATTATTGAAAGTATGCCAGCACTAGGACCCGTTCCAAATGGTTTATATGAAACGATTGCGAAACGTTTTTTTAGTATTGTTCGAAATAATTGACATTGAATATTATTCAATTTGGGCAGTCAGTCCATTCTGCAAAAGCGCTTCACATATTTGGCGTAGCTCGCGCATTGAACCACTTTTAACTTTGCACCTTCCGCGCTGATGAACAAGCCAAGCACATTGCTCAGCTTGAATGAATTCATGACTACAAATTCGCATTAAACAATTAATTACGTGATCGAAGGTATTCTCATCATCATTATAAAGAATGATAGAATAACGTATCACCGTTTTTTCTTTAACTTTCTTCTTTTCCTTTATTTCAGGGTTTCCACTCATTTTATTCAATGATAATTTCTTTTAATTCCTCTATAAGCTCCTTTTTATCAGCTTCATTCGCGACATAGAAATGTATAAAAGTAGCATTTTCGAGCTGAGAGAACCTTATTATTCTATTACTTCTAACCAACCAATCCCCGAGAGCCCCAGTGATGCTTGACTTCAATTTAACTGAATACATCTCATATTGTTCTTCATCAAATGATTTTATTTCCATACCATTTGTGTAAAATGAGAGTATTGAATTCACCTTCGAAGGATCAAACAACTGAGATCGAATTTGAAGACTATCTGCACTAAAATGAAATACACCTACCCTATTCAATCGTTCAATCGAATTTTGATCCATTGTATCTGTTGCCAAGCTATACATAATGAGCTGTTGAGTTTTTTTCTTTTGTTTTTCAATTAGTTTTAGGCTGAACAAATCCTTTACCTCTGACGGTTTAAGCTGAGAAGTAAACGTTTCATTTGTTTTTAATGTAATTTTCTTCGAAGGATTTTCATTTAATTCGCTGCTCGTAGAATTCGCATCTATAAATTCTTCCGAAGTAACTTTCCGATCAGGCGTCAAAACATTTTCCTTTTTAAATAAAATATCATTTCCTTTAGAATTGAGTAATTCTCTTGCTTTTTGCATTGTAATTCTTTTCCCATTGTAGTATACCACAACAAATGCATCAGCGACGCCATTTTCAACAACTTCAGCCCTTCTTACTCTGGCTGCATCAATAGTCTCAAACTTTCCTGAGGAATAACGATACAAACCTTTTGATTCGTAGAAATCTAATTCACGAATTTGAGACAGCTCATTACCTCTTATTTTTCGGTTAAAAGCCCCAACTTGAACAGAATAAAATAAACCTGAGATATTCATACTACCTATGAGACGACCTGCTTGAACTTCTGTTATACTTTTCCCTGTTTCTGAGGACTGGGCAGCGCTAGAAACAACATTATCTATATTTTTATTCGAATTAGATACTTTTGATTCGCTATTCGAAACAACATTGGATTGATTGACAATATTAACACTTGAATTATTCACTTCTTGAGAAGACGAAGAACCTGAATTCTTATCATTCGACACAATAAAGTTATTATCACCTATCGAAATACAGTTTCCATTTCGCTCGTACTCCTTTCCTTTCCAAAAAGCCAAACGTTCATCATTACAATAGGCCACAATGAATGCATCTGTATAGCCCATGGAACGAATCTCTTTTTGAGCTGAAATTGCGGCCTGACTATTATTAAAATACCCGGCCATGTATACAATAAGACCATTGGGTAACTTTTGACCAGAAACAGGCGTGAATTCACGATACACATCAGCTCTAACTGGTCTTCTAAATGCACCAACTTGAACTCGGAAATTTAAACCTGAAGGATTCGAAGCGTCAATTTTAAAGGTTTCTTTATTCTTTGTAACTGCACCAGGGCTTAAAACAGTGAAATCAGTTATAGTCACATCCTGACTTGTATAATCTTTTAGCTCTAAACTCTTTAAGCTTCTTACAAGAGTTGTAGAATTATTCGTTTTTTCCGTAAAAGCATCTTGAACAAGCGCCTCGTAAATCCCCAAGGAGTCTGATGGATATTCGTTTGATAATTTGTCCAAAGTTTGTTTGAGTCGTTTCTCTAACAGGACTCTTTTTCGTTCTATAACAAAACTTGCGGTTTCCAAAACATCTTGGGTATCCAATGTGGTTTTATATTTGCGCGCTTCTTTATCCATAACGCGTTGCTCAATTTCATTAATTATTTTCTGTTCATCTAAATTCTCACTCTCAATCTTTAAAGTGATCTCTTGCTGGTTTTGAGATGATGAAACATTCTTCGGTAAATCATTAAGCTCCTTTGCCAATCTATCTGCTCGAACTCTATCTTGAGCATAACTTTTATAATTAGACGAAGCTAAAATAGAAATAGGATTGTTTATTTCTGTCAATAGCTTTGTTTCATTTTTTACATTTTTATCTTCAGGATTTATGTTCCCTGCACTAGAAAAGGTAATTAAACCGTCTCTAGTATTTATATTTTCGCCGCTATCATTACTGCCATTTAATTTGTTAATCTCGTTGACTGCTGAGATCACCTCTGTATTGTATTTAGATAAAGAATGTTTCGCTTCAGAGTTTTCAAGAGCCTCATCAATCTCGTTTATCGAAATAAGACTTTCCAATTCCTTATTTGAAATAGAAGGATTCATTTCATTTTGATATAAGTACTCATAATCTGCTGAAGCACTTTGTTTCTGTAGTTCCTCTGTTCTTAATCTTACCTCCTCTTCTAAGTATAGAATAGCTTGTTGTAATCTTCTTATTGTTTTAACACTAGAGCTTTGATTGGATGTAAGTTCATCTGAATTGTTAGAATTTCTTAATGACTCATCAAAAGCTCTCATTTCTTTATTATTGGTACTAATTAATGAATTGAGCAGCTCATTAGCCTCCTCTAATTTTTGACGTTTTTCAACATAGCTTAAATACTTTTCAGTGGCTAATACTTCATTGATCTCTTCATCGCTTAAGGTTCTTGATGAAATCCGTAATTCACTCTCCTCAAAGCTTCTCATCTCTTCAAGCTCACGTTCTATCATAGATTTCCTAGATTGATTTGCCTGAATAAGCTTTTTCAACATATTAATCTCATTTTGAGAGGTGGTATTTAATAGTTGTTTGTTGAGATCTTGCTCTTTAATAGCTATCTCCAAAAGCTGTGCACTCAAATTATCCTTTGATTCAAATTGAATGCCAGGCAACAGGGCCTTTAAGCGCAGATATTTGTTTTCAATATTTTGATGTGTAAGCTCTAAATCCAACTCTTTTTGATAATAAGCAAGACGCTCTTCCTTTTCATTCTTTAATTTCAGGGCCTTGACTTTATCACTATTTCGCTTTGACGCTGCATTTGTTGTTTGCCCATTAATTTCAAGCTCCGTATCCAAAATCAATGCTGTTAGTAATTTTATTGATTCATCAAATTCTTTAGCTTGAATGGGTTTTGCTTCAAAATCAAAGTCAGCAAGGCGTTCAGAAAAGCTAGACACCTCTGAATTCTTAGGCGGAACGTTGTCTTCGTCTTGCTCTTTTTTATTAATGACTTTTGTATCCTTTTGAGATAGATTTGCCTTGTTTTTAGGTTCCGGAATATTCTTTAAGTCTATTTCTGATTCAATTGCTTGATTAGGCTTTTGAAATTCTTCAGAACTTACAAGGTTAACTTCTTCTACTACCTCATCACTTGTCACATTTGTTTCTGATTCTTCTCGTGTGTTCATCTCAATAACCTCCTTGACCTCCTGTGTTATGTCTGCATTAGCCTCTTGTTCTTGAGTTAAGGTCTCAGTCTCTGTAGCTGTAAGGACTAAATTTTTCGCAGCTGATTTGGTTTCACTTTCAAAACCCTCTTCATTTGATAAACTCTCAATAGATTCGCTATTTGTCAAACTTTTTTGTTCGTTTGCATCAGTTTCTGAAGCACTGTCAGATACTGAATTGTCAACTCTATTTTCTAAAGGTGCCTCGTTTTGTATTTGCTGTTCATCATCAGTACTCGCTGTATTTGATTTGACTCTAGTCAATTCCTGAGAGCTTGCTGCTGTATTGTTAATTCCTTCATCATTTGAGATCTTTTCATTTACAGCTGAGACACTAGATTCATTTATCTCTGTATTTGATTGAATAATTTCTTCCGAAACATTGCTTTCAATATTATTCTCAAAATTTATTTCCTCGTTGGAGTTAGGCAATATGTTATTAGACAATCCTTCTTCCTCTTTGTTAAGAATATTCAAGTCATTATTAGTTAAACCAGCATCAACTTGAGTCTGCTGTGTTTCACTATTTGCAACTTGATCTTCGTTATCTTTAAGTGGTGGCCTCTGAGCAGCCTCATTCTCAGATTCTGAAAGGTCTAACGAAATAGTTTTTCCTTCATCTGAAATATCGTTAACAACATTGTTATTTTTTGATTCATTACTTGTTGTAGCTATTGAGCTATTTTGGTTTGTGGATTCAGCAATTGATTCTGAGGTATTACTTGCATTTATCCCTCCTTTAATTTCACCCACTAATGAATTCATTTCATTTTGTTGCTCCCCATCGGTCTTTTTTTGAAATAAAATTGAATCAGGATTGGTCGATTCATTTGAAATTGGTGTGGATTCTGTTTGACTGACAAGAGTCTCATTGCCTTCATCTCGTGATGCTGGATTAGTTTTAGTTAATGGATCCGATGAAGAGGATTCGTTAATGACAGTGTTCTTTTTAGAATTCGTTTGATCATCATCAATTATTTCATTGTTCGAAATTTCACCTCGACCTTGTTGATTTGACTGATTTAAGTCTTCATTTGTAATAGATTCTACTATTGATTCATCTTGAACATCATTCAATTTTTCAAGCTGCTCGTCATTTGTATTCAATGCGGTGTTCACGCCATTATTAAATGACTTTTCTAATTGAACATCTTCTGCTTTGGCAACTTTTGTGGCATCTGTTTTGTCGTTTGTATTAGTAGTAAGGGCATCACTTGATAAAGATTTTGGTTTTTCAAGATTTTCTTCAGTTTGGTTCTCGCCTCCAATTGGGACCTCACTTTGTATTAATGCCAATTCATGTTTCACTTCAACTTTGTTTTGAAGTTCTTCTATAATCGTTTCTGCATCAGACCTCAATGAATTAACCCGAACTGTTGAAACCAATGCCTCTTGGTCCTTGTATTCATTTAAAGTATTAATATGCTTGTATTCACTAACCAAGGCAATGGAATCTTTAATATTTCTTTCCAAAACCGACTGTTCGATGCGCGATCTTTCTTGAATTTGATCCGATCTTAAATTTTCTAATTTTCTTCTAGCAGCTATTTGATCTTTTACGTATAATTCTGCAGAAGCATATTTTTCAATATCTAAATCTTCTTCACTCACCTCTGTTAGGATTGGGTTAGAAATATCATCAGCGTCTATTAAAGTAATATTTAGGAGCCCTTCACGAGCATAAATTAGCTGACCTTCAAGAACCTCCTCTTTTTCTATCAAAATTCTTTCTGCCTGACTTAGTGCCCCAATTTCAATGGCTAATTGATCTATTGAATCAGCTATTTTATTCCATTCAGAAGTTGTGGATATCGATTCCGAACGTTTTATTAATTCATTTTTAGAAATTAATAATGTGCTTTTTTGGATTTCTAATTCAGCAATTCGAGCTTGAGTCTCTGCCTTTATCTGTTCTTTTTCTGTTAAGGAACTTTTTACCGCTTCTACAGGCGAAAACCCAGCTAATTCAAGGTTGCTCTTATAAGGAGTCGATTTAAGTAATTGATCTAAAGAGTCTTTATTACCAGCTGCTTTATATTCATCTATGCTTTGATTAAATAAAACAAGTTCTTCATATGAGTTTTCGAGAACATCAAGG
Organism: uncultured Flavobacteriales bacterium; assembly: GCA_943789205.1. GTDB lineage: Bacteria > Bacteroidota > Bacteroidia > Flavobacteriales_D > Crocinitomicaceae > UBA952. The sequence goes on along the minus strand of CALSTG010000001.1, from coordinate 2,079,771 downwards.
GGTTTCATTTTATCATTATATTCATTTTGATTAATCAAAGATGAGACTATCACTTTTCTGTCAACTATTAAATCAAAGAGGATTTTATTCAACGAATCGGCTTCGTCTTGTGTGTTCAAATTTTCTTTTGCTAGAATAAATTCGATTTTTTCATCTACCTCGCTATTCTTCAAAATCAATTCACTGATATTTTCATTCAGTTTTACCTTTTGCCTAATTCGGTCTTGAAGCTCCAGTTCTATATCAATATGACGCTCAACTTCCAAATCAATTTGGGATTGATTAAGTGGCATTTTTGCCGCCTCAAGGGCTATATCATTTGCTACGTCTATAGTTTTTGTATTAACTGTTAATTTCTCAAATTCATGTAGCTCAATACTCTCAATATCTACTACCATATCCGATAGTTCAATAAGATGCTGGTCATACGACAGAACTTCTTTAGAGTCCGTCATTTCGTATGTTGCATTGATCTCAAATTCAAATCCATCAACATGTGGAGGGATATCTACGACCTCTGAAAAAGAAATCTGAGACCCAGTTATATTGGCCTCAAATAAATATACCCCTGGAGTAGGTACCATAAAGTATACAATACCATCCACATTCGTTTTATAGGGTCCAAAGCGTTCCTTAGAACGTTCATTTGTGATAAAAAAGGTTGCAGACTTATTATTGGGATCAATGGCATCTTTAAAGAATAGGCTGGCAACCAGTGAAGATAAAACTGGAGCATTGAATTTAGCTTCAACGACCTTTAAAGAACCTATATCCTCATTTCTATCTGTCGAAAAGAAAATATTATCGCCTGGAAGATTTGGGATAAATAAAAAGTCATTTGAAGTGGAAGAATATGGGAAGTTCAAATTCTCAACACCTCCTATTTCCATCGTTTTCAAGGATAATGGTACTCGGAACAAATCAAACCCTCCCATTGAATTATGACCCGAAGAGCTGAAGTATAAAAAATTTGCTTCTTCATCATAAAACGGGTAATCCTCATCAAATGTACTGTTAATCGAAATGGGCATTAACTCTGGAGCATCCCATTCGTTGTTTTTATTTTTCTTTTGATAATAAATTTCCTTTCCATTTAAACCGTCATTAGTATAACTCGAAAAGAAACGGTACTTCATACCACGTTTAAAAACATACTTAGGTGAAAAACCTTTTTTATTATTTACTTTTTTATTGAAATCGTCATTTGTGTAGAGTTTGAAATTGATTGAATCAAATAAGTAAGCAGAAAAATAATCTGATACCGTTCTTCCCTCCTGCGACAATACTTGAATGGCTCTCGGACTTTTTAAAAGCTCTTTCGCATTTTGACAGCGCATAATTTCATCTGCGCATTTATAGTCAGTACTTTTTTTTGTCTTAAGACGGATATAATTTGAATACATCTCAATGGCATCGTCAAACTCATAATTTAGATGATTCAACCTTCCTTTGAAGTAAAACACTTCAATAGGACAATCTGATTGCTCGAGTAAATAATTAAAATACTTCTCAGATGATTTCGGGCTTTTTGTATAGAATAGACAGACCGCATACCTGTAATTATATTCTATATTTGTCAAATCATTTGATAAAAGCTGACGATATCCTTCAAGAGCATTCTTATAATTCTCCTTCAAATAAGCGCTTTTAGCTGTTTTGATAAGTTGGTTCTCGGATTGGGCAAAAACAACCGTGTTTACTGACATTAGAAGACAGAAAACCAATATAAGACGATATGTTATTCGAGTGCGAATCAATTCAATCAATGCTAAACTCGTAGAGTTTACGCTTTACGCTTTAAAAAGTTCATTTTGTTTTCTTCCCCATGCATGAGTCTATGTATGTTTTTGCGGTGAGCAAATAAAACAATTAGGGATATAATAATTGAAAAGACAATCATAATTCGTGCGTCTTCTTTCATAAAAAAGAAACTCACGAACGGAAACAATATTGAGGCAACAATTGCTCCAAGTGAAACATATTTCCAAATTACAAATACCACAACAAAACAACCTAAGCATATAAAGGCTGTATCAGGATTTATGGCAATAATGATACCAAGTGTACTTGCAACCCCCTTACCTCCTCTGAAATTAGCTAAAACTGGGAATACATGACCAATAATTGCAAAAAAAGATGCGATGAGCTGAAGGATAAGCTCGTCATCCTTAAATCCAATATATAAATGCGATAAATATAGAGGGACACTTGCTGCAACATAACCTTTTAGAATATCTAAAAGAAGAACAATGATACCAGAGGTATTACCAAACACACGAAATGTATTTGTTGCTCCGGCGTTTTTACTTCCATGCTCTCTTATATCAACGCCATGAATCAGTTTACCGAGCCAAACAGCAGTTGGGATAGAACCCAAAATATAACCAGCCAGAATTACATAAATAAAGATCATATTATCTTTTGAGCATCATTTGTTGGAAAAGCTCACCTTCATCAAAGGTAGTAAATACAAAATTCTTTGATTTTCGCTTATCTGGCTTAATTGCACTAATACTCTTAAATACAATTTCATCATTTGTAAATATTTTTAGACCACCATTTCGTTTTACTCTTTCATATTTATACCATGTTTGACGCTCCATTAGCTTATCTTCCAAAATAAGTTCAAACCCCGAACTAGAATTCGGTGAGGTCTTCTTCAAGAATAAAACTTGTCCAGGTACCTGTTTTAATACAATTTCATCCCCCATCGAGAATAAAACAATTTTTGAATTCCTAGACCTCAATCCTGATAATGCATCCCCATCTGCATTTTTAGGAAGCGCATAAGTCTCAAGAATCAAATTAGGCATAACAAAAGTGGCCTCTAAATAAGATGGTGCCTTTTTAAGCTTATCCTCATCATATTCCTTGAATATTTTTTCTGCCTTACTCCTGCTTCCGCCAAAAATTGTAAATACATCTGTAAGATCATCTTGAGTTTTTCTATCGAAAGTATATTCATTTAAAGAATCAGAAAATGCATATTGTTTCGCCATTGTAGATATTACGGTCTTGGGTAATGGTATATTCAGCTTTGCGGTAAGTTTTAGCCTTGTTTTTTTCTTTTTAAGATCGTAAGAAATAGTACCATACGATTCCATTTCAACAGGTTTTAAATCTATACCCAGATCTATTTTACCTGACCCCTTGATAGCGCAGCCAGCATCAGAAAGGGTTATGGCGTTTGAAGCGTAAATATTCGAAGCATCTTTGTACGTATTTGAAATCTCAAATCGATTGTTTTTATAATCATAGAATAAAGAACCACTCGAATTAAATAAGTATGCATCCGAAGGATAATCTTTGGAAGATAAGAATGCAGGATATACATTTATACTATCAGAACTACTAGCATCACGCCACAAGAAACCTACAGCCATTGAAACTTTATCCTTGCTCAACGGCTCCTCTGGTATAGGTATCTTTACATTTTCTGCAATAATGGTATCCTCAAAGAACATCCAAGAACGGTCAAATGGACATTCATGGATAATACGGGTGTAGCCTTCACATATTACCCCCTTGTTTTTAGATTCAATATTCATGGTGCCATAATATTGAAATTTATTACTGAACTTAAAGTTTTGATCTTCATTAATTTTTGCAGCTGCCCTAGTTTGAATTTTATCAAAATAAATCGAAGCTATTTCCAATTTCGTCCGAGAACTATCTCTATCATAATACAAATAATTGCCTTTTCCTTTAAAGTCATATCGACCCAAAACACTCAAAGTCACATCTGTAAACTCATGTAGCTTAGAAACCCGGTTTGCAACCACCCTTGCGTTTTCAAAGGTGTCTATTACCGCATTTTTCAATATATGGACTTCATTTGCATCGGGATAAACATAAGCATCCCCAAGCTCTAAAAAGTCGACCCTGTAACAATTGATGGTCTCGTTTTTTAAATCATATTGAGCGCTTATTGACTTAAATTGCAATGAATCTTGATCAGGATTTAAGGAGAAGAAGTTATTTTGAACAATTCCTGCGCTACTTTCAAAACTTGTTTCCGTTCCCTTATTTTTCTCAAAATCAATGCTCTCACCATCCATCTGCCAAACAAATTTATCCATCTGACAGTAAAATTTATTACTCGGGAATTTTATTCGTTTAGAACCGCTCGAATTAAACACACCTAATCGGTCATTAAATGAGATATGAGATTTCAAACCGTCAGACTGAATAGCAAGAGGGTTTTCCCCATATTCAGCAAATCTATTTCTCAAAGTAAAAGACGCAGAGTCGGAAAAAATATCCATCGCTTTAAAGCTGTACGCATCTGAAACAAGAAGCGCATCCATTAAGTCGATCCGCCCGTGTCCTTTCATTCCAGCTTCAGAAATTGAAATCGAACCATCTAGCACGCACTCATCCTTGAACATCGTTATAAATTCGTCTCTAAAAGATTGAATATTTAGAATTCTAAGTCTCGGTTTAAAAGACATTTTTGCCAGTTTACATTGCGCCTCAGGATACTCTACCCCATCCGTTATTTCAGCACTATAAAACTGTGCAAGCCCTATGGCTGAATCCGGTAAAAAAGTAAGCTTTCTAGATGTTGCGGTGGCTTGTAAAAAGTTTATAGTTCCCGAACCTTGCAGGCCATTATTCGATAGAATTATTCTATTTTGATACATGGATTCTGTCTCATAAAATGGATAGCCTTCATCCGGAGCGTCTGTGATAAATCCGAATGAATAATCATTCATGATACGAAGTGGTTCGGGCAATTCTGGAAAAATACCGTCAGATACCAAACGGCCATCTAATCTTAATTCCGACTCATTAAAATTGTCAAGGCTGTCCAATAAAAAAGGAGCTAAAACATAGTAAAACCTTGTGCTATCATATGCACCTTGGACAATATTAGCATCGCTATACAAGACCCTCAGTTCCTTGTCAACCTCTACAAATGGGTATTCCATATTATAGCGGCTTCGCCCTGAACGAACCGTCGAGTCATCTATATATAATACACCTTGAAAATCAGAAATTTCACTAACCATTGCAATCGGGGATTTCCCATCTCTTGAACTCAAAGGATTTACACGTAGATAGGTTTGATCTGAACTGTCAATTTCAATACTAAATGAATTGTAGTCAAATGTTGAACGAATTGAATGGGTATTAAACTTGCCTGACTCAATCCACCCTGACAACTTCATATTGCGATTACCAGACATTTTAACATAAGAAGAATCCGGATAGTAATACGTTTTTTGCTTTGCCGACAACTGAACACGGTCGACTTCATTCAGAAAGATTTCCTCACTATTCAAATCAATAAATGCATAACATGGTTGAGACTTTCTTCTTTCGGTAACCTTCTGAAATTCAAATTGTAGACCTTGAAGATATTTGTCATTACTAATTTCTGTAATTGACGCATTTAGTACTTTCGGGCGTAAATCACAAACAAAACTCAGTTCATCATAATCTTTCTCTCCTATAGATGATTTTGCAAAGTTTAAAAGTTTAGGCTCAACAACTACCTCATCATCAGTGGATTTATATTGAATAAATCCAGAGCTCGCGATATCAATGAGTTGAGACTTACATTGACTGATCGACTTTCTTAAGGCACTTGCTACTTGGCCTACGGGCAGTGTAGTTTTTTCTTCCTTAATACTCAAATTGGCAATAACCATTAAGGGATTCGTATTACCTATACCTGCAAATTTTTGAAAAGCACGCTGATCAAAGTAATCCCAAGAATTAATGAAGGCATATTTCTGCTCCTGAGCAGTACCTACTTCATATGTAAACATAGGGAATGCACTATTTAATGTCCATTTTAATAGTGGTGTTTTGATAAACAGCTTAAAGTAGCTGTCCACAAATGGTAGTAAATTCGAACCTTTTTTATTCGCTGAAATACGCAGTTCTTTTTTTGATTCGTCCCAATATACAAGAGCATTTTTTGTCGAAAGAGAATCTCCCGTTTTATGAAACATATTAACATCTGCGTTGCGCGCAATAATTTGTTTTGGATTCATTTGGAATTTTAAAGCCTTAACTTCAAATAAGGGTTTATCCTCAAAATGGAGAATAACTTTTGCTAAATTCTCAGGTTCACCGGTTCCAATAAACTCGGCTCCTTGTAATGAAAAACCCCCATCGTAATCCATTTGATCTCGCAGACCCTCGATTAACAAACGGTTTTCAAATGAATTAAAAATGGGACTTGATTCTCCTTCTTTAAGATTAAATAATGTTTTATCTCTTAGACGTCCAAGAATTGGCTCTTCAAAATAAGGAGTTGTTAATGAAACCGTATCCACCTTCAAAGTTGAACCTCCAGCATTTACATTGTACCCCCGAAGCTTGGCAAAAGTCTCATTTCCTGGGAAACCAACTTTCTCCCAAGTTACAATACCTCCGCGACCATACCACCGTTTCTTCTTCAGATCAAAATAACCTTTTGTATTCTTGACTACAATACTATCTACAGGTCCAGATTGAGAAACGAGACATTTTAAATCTGTTTTATTTACTTGGATTTGAATACTTGATTTCTTAATTACCCATTTTGGTTCGCCTCCGTGAAAGGACCATTTGTGGTTATCCCCATTAAAAAAAGTTTTTTCAGAAAATAAAGATTCTGAAAAGGATATAAATTCTCGTAAATCTCTTTTATTCCCATCTAAAACCTTCTCGTCATAAAGATTATGCCATGTTGTAACAAAAACCGAAGGAAAGTCATTTGTTTTTTGATCTTTAACCAAATGAATGACGGCTATAATGTCTTCAGCAAAATATCCATTATCGAATAAATAATTACACCGCTCTACCAATTTTTGAAATTCAACAGAGCTGATTCCGGAATTTAAAAATGGTACAAATTCCTTTTTTACATATTTGTGAAAGGATTCTTGAGGGATGTGTTTCACCAGCTCTTTTGTAAATTTTTCTTTGTCTGTAGAAAACTTTTGACCAAACGAAAAGAACATGAAAAAACATGAACATATTATAAGAAGAATTCTCATTCGTTTATTTTTTAAACACTAGCATACACCAACCCTCTCTTTCCTCTTTGTGCGAAAAACAGAGACCTAATGATACTGAAGCTTGATTTAATTCGTGCGCATCCGAGGCAAAAAAACCACTTAAATATAGCAAACCATTTTGATTCATTGCAAGAACATAATCAGGTAAATGGCGGAGTAAAATATTCTTGTTAATATTCGCAAAAATGACATCAAAAGTTTTAGGCGATATTGCATCAATATCCCCTAGAATAGATGTAATATTTCGGCATTTATTATCCGAGGCATTTCTTGCGCAATTTTCAACGGACCAGGGTTCTATATCTACCGCAAGAACATCAAGCGCACCTTCTAATTCAGCAAGAATTGCCAAAACCCCTGTTCCTGAACCCATGTCTAGTATTTGTTTCCCTTTGAGATCAGCTTTCATAATAGCCTCACACATCATGTAAGTCGTTTGGTGGTGCCCCGTGCCAAAGGACATTTTTGGTTCGATTATGATTTTTCGTTTAAAAGTACTTTCAATTTCATGAAAGGGTGCCAAAATCGCTAATTCGTTTTCTATAAAAACTGGTTCAAAATTCGATTCCCACAAGGCATTCCAATTCTGTTGGGGAAGTTCAGAAAATGAATAGTCGATATTCACGTTATCCTGAATACGCTTCAAAATGCGTAAAAATTCTTTCTCTTCGAAATGTTCCTTTGCTACAAAAGCATAGAGTGTGTTTTCTTTTTCATAAAATCCCTCAAAATACAACTCACCAAGATAAGCGGCGAGTATTTCAGACCATGGTTCAAATGGTTCAATAGTAATTTCAAACTGATAATAGGTCATCAAATAGCAGCTATAATTTCACCGAATGCATTTGCTTGAAGTGATGCTCCACCGATAAGCCCCCCATCAATATTTGAGCAAGCAAATAAATCTTTAGCATTTTGAGGAGAACAACTACCGCCATAAAGCAAAGATGTAGAATCTGCAACCTCAAGATTAAAAATAGATTCGAGTTTAGTACGGATAAAATCATGCATCTCTGCAGCTTGAGCCGGACTAGCCGTTTTTCCTGTGCCTATAGCCCAAATAGGTTCATAGGCAATTGTTATATGGTTCATTTCATTCTGACTTAGGGTCTTTAAAAGTCCAATTTGTTCGCCTATTTTTTCAAAATACATCCCCGACTCTCGTTCATTTAAAGATTCTCCACAACAGTAGATTACTTGCAAATCATTTTCTAGAGCGGCTTTTAATTTATTGAGTAGATCAGCATCATTTTCATGAAATATTGTTCTTCTTTCGCTATGTCCTACGAGTGCCCATTTACAACCCAATTGCTTCAGCTGCATTGCACTTACCTCTCCCGTAAAAGCGCCTTTATTTTGATGATGGAAATTTTGAGCACCTATTTCTATGCTGCTTTGGTTTATATTCAACAAACTTTCAATATAAATGCTAGACGGAAAGATTAAAACCTCATGCGCCCCATTATCTTTAGAAACAATAGCAGAAATCTCTTGAAAAAGAAGCTTTGCTTCATGGACATTGAGGTTCATTTTCCAATTTCCGGCTACAATCTTTTTTCGCATTAGTTTACCCTCTTTATATCATTCAACAATTTATCGGCATCAAATTCATTATCTTCAGTGCCGTCAAAAAACAAACGTTCTTCGCCATTACAAGAGTATCGAATCCCTGGGAAGTTTTTATCGTTCCAAAAAATAGGAATGAAATCTTCTATAGATAAAACTTTGTAATCTGAAGGCTTACCAACAAATTTAAAAAAGGATTCTATTTCATCTTTCGAGCCATTATCAGATTCATCCATAAATAAAATCTTTACCTCAGGGAAAATACCAGGAAACTTTTTGGAAAGTTCATGCAATTCTTTACCCGTTGCCATACAGTGTTCGCATGTAGGCGAAAAAAAACATAATAATTTATTTCCTTTTGAAAGATTTGGAAAATATTTTGAATACATGGATTCTGATCCTTTTAGGGATTCTCCGGATATATTACTAGAACCTTGCGGCAATAAAATAAACATTAGAAGCGCAATAGAAAAACCCGTATAAAGCACAGGGTGAATATTTCTTTTTTCTTTTATTTCTTCTTTAAAAACGGTTACCAACAGTATAAGTAAACCGATAGATAATATATTTTTTATCAAGGCTTCTAGTGGAGTCATTGGTATCAATTCACCAAAACAACCACAGTTACTAGCATCACCTTGAAAAACTTGAAAGCTCAAATGAAGGGAGAAAGCTCCTAATAAAACGATCGTAGTAGGAATTACAATCTTTTTTAAATAAAATGGTAGTAGAAGAAAAATACCCAAAGTAAATTCAAATCCAATCAGCAATCGCGAAATGACTTTAGAAAGGTCACCTTCAATTCCAATTGCACCTAGATATTTAGTTTCAAAAGAAGATATTCCCATCAAAGGAGAAGGATATAGCTTTGCCACTGCTGAAAGGATAAAAAGAATTGAAACAACAATTCTAATTCCCCAAATCAAATAAATTCTGTTTGCGTTTTTCATTTTTTTAATTTAAAAGTATAACATAAGGATAAAGTAAAAAATCAATTAACAATACTTTAACCTTCTTCGGATAAATGAATCAATGCAAAAACAGAGTAATTCAGCATATCGAAATAATTACCTTCTACCCCTTCACTTGCAACAGTTACCCCTTTGTTATCTTCTATATTTTTAATTCTTAATATTTTTGCTAAAATGAGATCTGTTAAAGAGCTTACACGCATATCGCGCCAAGCTTCACCATAATCATGGTTTTTGCTTTCCATAAGATCAAAAGCTTCTTTTCGAACCAAATCATACCATTCAGTCGCAAGCTCAGCTGTCAAATCATCTTCATTTAAGTTGAATTTATACCTACCTTGAATAATTGCCATAACGCAATAATTGACCATGGCTGAAAATGCATCATCAAAACTTTCGCCAACCTTGTTTTTACCAGTGTCTTGAATCGTTCGAATTCGATTTGCCTTAATAAATATCTGATCGGTAAGTGAACTTTGCCTTAGAATTCTCCATGACGTGCCATAGTCAAAAGTTTTCTTTGCAAATATTTCTCTGCAAACATTCATTACTTTTGTATACTGCTGTGTTGTTTTTTCCATTTAAAATTATGTATCGAGAATCGCTAAATCCACTTCCCAAAACAATAAACATAAAGGGCTCATTGTTTCAATTTGATAAGCCAAAGATAATGGGAATTATTAATCTGAGTCCAGATTCGTTTTACGAAAATGACACAAAAAAAAAGGAACAAGAGCTTATTAAAAAAGTAAGCTGTTTTGTTGAAAACGGAGCTGATATTATTGATTTAGGAGGTAGCACAACAAAACCAAATGCAGAGCTCCCGACTTTAGAAGAGGAATTAAAACGTGTTGAGGGTCCATTAAAGCAAATTCGCGCTGCGTTTCCGAAACTTGTAATTTCTGTAGATACCGTTCGACCAGAGGTTGCAGAGAAATGCCTTGAGGTCGGTGCAAATATTATAAATGACGTAAGTGGCGGGTTTCATAGCCAACAAATGTGGAAGACAGTTCAAAAACACAAGTGTCCTTACATTTTGACTCACAATATTGATGGAGGTATAAATAAAAGCGTTATGTCTGATTCAAAAAATACTATTGTTGAACTTATTCGATTTTTTTCAAAAAAAATTACTGAATTACAAGAAAAAGGTATTTATGACATCATAATCGATCCAGGGTTTGGGTTTTCAAAAAGTCTTAATCAAAACTATGAAATCGTGAAAAACTTTGATCTTTTACACATTCTAAATGTACCCATCCTAGTTGGGGTCTCTAGGAAATCAATGATATTCAAAGCTTTGCAAAGTGATGCGAATGCGGCACTAAATGGAACGACTGCAATGCATGCAATGCTTATTTCTAAAAATGCATCAATATTTAGAGTTCATGATGTTCATGAAATGAACGAAGTAAAAAAGCTTTGGGAGTTGTCATTTTGTTGAAGCTAGGAAAAGGAAATTGAAACTTTTTTAGTTACTTTCGTATAATTATTACGAAATAAAATCAACTCTTATGAGGTTTATAGCCTTTATCATTCTTTGTCTTTCTAGTGCTATTACATTTGGACAAATTCCTTCTGCCAACTTCTCTATGTCTGATGATCAGTTTTGTCAAGGGGCATGTATTACTGTAACAAATAACTCTACGGGAAACCCTATTAATTTCGAGTGGACCTTTCAAGGTGGTACACCAGCAGTATATAACGGAGCAAACCCTGGTCCAATTTGTTTCAATGACCCAGGTGTTTTTGCAATAACGCTCACTGTTTCTAATACGTTTGGTTCCAATCAAACTGCTCAAACAGTCAGTGTGGGTGAGACTCCAAGTGTAACGGCAACTTTGTCTGATACACTTGACGGTGCATATGTGGAAATTAATGATACAACGATAGGCATGTATCAAGAGGCGTATCTATTTGCCTCCGGAACGCCTCCAGGAGGCTCGATGGTTTGGTATCCAAGTGGTAATATGTCTGATAGTCTTTTACCAGGTGCTAATGATTCCCTCATTGTTACCCCGTTCTACGATACTTACTATGTTGCAGCATATTCAACGCCTGAAGGATGTACTTCATATGATACTGTGCTCGTTTCAGTGTGGTTTCAAGATACTTTAACTACCGATAGCGTTGCTGTTGGCATTAACATCGCATTACCAAATTCTTTCTCACCAAATGGTGATAACGTAAATGATTTTTTCCGAGTCCTTACAAATGTAGATGCTGATCAAAATTTTAACAATGGTTTTTATGAAGGTGGTGCAATTGTTGAGGTTGATTTTAGAATTTATGACCGTTATGGTCAAATGATTTTTAGAACCACTGACCCTCACGAAGGATGGGATGGAACCTACAAAGGAAAAAATGTTAACACCGCCACTTATTACTACATGCTCGAATATCGTCTCATCGATGGAGTTTCAAAATTAATAGAAGGAGACGTAACCTTATTTAGATAAAAAAATGAAAAAATTAATTTTTACCTTATTTATAGCGGTATCCGGAATTGCTTTTGGTCAACAAGATAAATCAATTAGTATGTGGTATCAATCACCGATGATGTACAATCCAGGATCTGTTGCAACTGGGGCTGAAGATTTTGGCTTCTTTACAAACTGTAGATTGCAATGGTTGCCATTAACTAAAATGAGAACCAACATATTGAATGCAAACTTCAAGATTCCTGATGGATTTATGGGTAGTAACAATTTTGGCATAGGTCTGAACGTAATGAATGATGTTACAGGCGACCTTGGTTTTTCAACGAATACGATTTCTATTCCTATTAATTATACACTGGCACTAGATAATAGAAATAAGCTTTCAGTTGGTGTAGCTCCTGGCTTTTATCAGCAAAGCTATACGGCATCAAATACTTGGGAAAATCAATGGCAAGGAAATGGCTTTACTGGAACAAATACTGAATTAGGACTACGTACTAGCTATTCAACCATTGACATTAGCTCTGGTATTTATTACCAACACAGTACACGAAATCGCTCTCTATTTTATGGCGGTGTAGCTTTGAACCATGTGAATAGACCAAAACTCGATTTCTCCTTCGGGAGTGACAGGTTGTATATGCAAACTGTTGTTCATGCAGGAGCTAATCTCGTGACTCGTAAAAGAGACCTTAGAGTGAATCCGCAGGTCATGTATTTTAAAACGGGACCTGGTTCAAATATTATGGCGGGAATATCACTAGAGCATATTTTGAAAGAAGGTTCAGCAATAACAAACATCAATAAAACAGTAACGGTTGATTATGGTTTCTATTACAGACACCAAGATGCTTTAGTTACTACTTTCGGATTTAAAATTAAAGGATTTAAGTTGGGCATTGCTTTTGACGCCAATCTATCCTATTTAAATCAGGCTACAAATAGTATTGGTGCGATTGAAATTTACCTAAAAACTCTGCATTTATACAAGACTTCAACAAAAAGAGGCAAGATTAAATAGCGGTATTACCATTTTTAAAATGATAAAGTCCTCCTGTGTGAACAAAGAGGACTTTTTTTGTACCCTCTTGCTTCGCTAAAAACTCATTTAATGCATAAAGAGCCTTTCCTGTATAGGTTGGTTCAACAATGAATTGGGATTGATTATTGAAGGAATTTATGAATTTATCTAATTCATCTGTGGTTTTAGCATAACCCCCAAAATGATATTGATTTAATACCTCTACCCTGTTTTTATCAAAAGAAACCCCTGTTGTTTGGGCAAGAAATTGCATCTCACTTATAGCATCAAACCCTTTTAAAACCGGTACAACTATGAGCTTGGTCTTATTCGACATTGCGCTGTATATTCCGAGACTTGTTGTACAAGTACCTTGAGCTACAACTATATAATCATAATCATTGGTCGTTTCGTTTATGATATCTGCACAACCAAGCACCCCTTCTCTATTTGCACCTCCCTCCGGAATACAAAAAACACCAGGGTTATCAACCATACCATTTAATGATTTAATCCCTTTAAATTGACTTCGTGAAACAAATTCAAGCCGCATACCCAAATCGGCACATCTTTCAAGAAGCTTATTTGATTGCTTATTTAATTCATCGCCTCTTACCACTCCAATGGTATTTATACCTTCTATTTTACCCAAAGAAGCCAATGCCAATAAATGATTTGAAAAGGCTCCGCCAAAAGATTTAATCGTATCACAACCTAGAATTCTTGCATTTTTCAGATTGAATTTCAGTTTTCTAATTTTATTACCCGAGATTTCATCATGAATTAAATCATCTCTTTTGACGAACAACATTACATTTGATTTGTTTTTCTTTTGAAGGGTAAATTGCTCCGTGCAGGAGCGATCTACAAATTTTGAGTAATTAGTCATTAAATCATATTATGAAAGAAGATTTTTCCATGTTCTCAAGACGTAAAGATATGGACTCTAAGGATTATTACCTTAGTGATGATGGTTACATTGTGTTTACTGAGTCCTATCATTTGAAAAGAGGCTATTGTTGTAAAAGTTCTTGTAAGCACTGCCCATATGACTATAAAAAGGCTGAGGAAATCCCACGAAAGGACTAAAAATCTATTCCTTTTTCAGGATATCTCCCCGAAAACTGACTTAGCACTTTTTTAATTTTTATTATATCCTCCTCAACATTTCCTGAGGGTTGTATTACACTGTGAAAACCACCTTTTTTATTTTTATAATCTACATAGGCTATACATATGGGTACATTTGCAGCTAGAGCAATGTAATAGAATCCTTTCTTCCAATTAGGGTTATATGATCGTGTACCTTCGGGTGTAAATACAAGAAATAGCTCATCAGATTGATTGAATAAATCAACAGCCAATTCTGTCAAATTATTCTTCTTCGAACGATCTACAGGAATCCCGCCCATTCTTTTCAGCACTATTCCAAAAGGAAAGAAAAAAGCCGCCTTTTTGATGAGGTATTTAGCTTTAACACCATACGATATAAAAGCCATTTTACCTAAAACAAAATCCCAATTAGAGGTGTGTGGTCCCATTACAATAACACATTTATCTAAACCCTTGGGAGAAGTTTTGTCAATCTTCCAGCCTATCAATTTAAAAATCAATCTTACTAAACTCTGCATAAAAATGTTATTTTTCTTATTCAAAAAGCACAAAAAAAGGCTGATAAATCAGCCTTTTAAAAAATATACTAAATACACTATTCAGCGCCCTTTACGGTTTGAACAATTCGTGCAGCTATTTTGTATGGATCTCCATTTGAAGCGGGTCTTCTATCCTCTAACCAACCTTTCCATCCATTTTCTACAACCATTATAGGAATTCGAATGGAAGCTCCACGATCAGAAACACCGTAGCTAAAGTCATGGATTGAAGCCGTTTCATGAAGTCCAGTGAGTCTTTGGTCATTATAAGCACCATAAACCTTTATGTGCTCCTTAGTAACTGGCCTAAATGCTTCACATATTTGTTCATAAACCTCTTTAGAACCGCATGTTCTCAAAGTTGTATTTGAAAAATTCGCATGCATACCTGAACCATTCCAATCTCCCTTTACAGGCTTTGGGTGATATTCTATATAATATCCATACTTTTCTGTTAATCGATCGAGTAAATATCGAGCAATCCATATCTCATCACCAGCTTTTTTTGCCCCTTTTGCGAACAATTGAAATTCCCACTGACCACTGGCTACTTCTTGATTAATACCTTCAAACGTCAATCCTGCCTCCAAACACAGATCTGCATGCTCCTCAACAAAATCTCTTCCATGCGTATTCCTACCACCTACTGAACAATAGTAAAGCCCTTGAGGACCTGGATAACCTCCAAGAGGGAAACCTAAAGGCAATTGCGTATTACGATCCATAATAAAATATTCTTGTTCAAAACCAAACCAAAAATCATTATCATCATCATCAATAGTTGCACGACCATTAGATTCGTGGGAAGAACCATCTGAGTTTAACACCTCTGTCATTACGAGAAATCCGTTTTTCCGGTCTGGATCTGGATAAATAGCAACAGGCTTCAATAAACAATCAGAAGAATCACCCATTGCTTGCTTCGTGGAACTACCATCAAATGACCACATTGGACAATCCTCAAGTTTACCACTAAAGTTTTCTACAACTTTCGTTTTACTCCGCATATTTTGCGTGGGTACATATCCATCAAGCCAGATATACTCTAATTTACTCTTACTCATATTCGAAACGATTTATAATTTATTTAACCTTAATAGTGCCGAAACTGATTACTCAATCAATACTTGAAGTGGTTTTAGTAAAGGCAAATACAAATATAAAAGTTATACTGACCACAATTCCTCAAAAAAAACGCATTGTTTTCAACAAAAGTACTTACTTTTTCACATTCGCAAGAGGTTTGACAATAAACTAGCGTATCAATCTAAAAAATTAAGCATTGACAACTGAAGAGCTTCAAGAAAAAATGACAAAGGTGCTCCCCGGGAGTCGCGCCCATAAGTCTTTTTCACCCTTGAGAAATTATAAAATGGATACGTCCGAATTTAAAAATGCTGCCGTTGCCCTGCATCTAAAGATTCAGCATAAAAAATTACACCTAATCTTAATTAAAAGAACGGCATATAATGGAGCTCATAGTCAACAAATTGCCTTTCCAGGTGGTAAATTCGAACAAAATGATAAAAATTTAGAACATACAGCAAGAAGAGAAAGCTTCGAAGAAATTGGTATTCCAATGAATACAGGTTCATTAATTGGCAAACTGAGTGAAGTTTTGATACCCGTTTCCTCTTTCAGAGTCACTCCTTTTGTGTTTTTACATGAGACATATCCCAGTTTAATAAAAGAACAAAGAGAAGTGCAGGAAATTCTCATCGGTGAATTGAAAGAATTGGATACCTTCAAGCTAAAAACGTTTGAGAATGTGGAAGCCCGAAAAGGTTTTTTACTCAATAATGTGCCTGGCTTGCACTTTAAAGAGCATTTTATTTGGGGTGCTACTGCTTTAATGTTACACGAATTCAATACAATACTACGAGAATAGAAATCAAAAAGAGGAACAAACCTTAACTTGTTCCTCTTTCTGCTAAACCATGCTAAACTATAAAACTCAAAGCTACAAGAACTGTAACTTTCGGCAAAGATAACACTTGTTTTTAATTCAGTTACAAATTCCGAAAAAAAAATTCATTAATTTTTAACTGCACGAACCATCTCCCTTTTTCCTGGGGGGCCCGGTAAATCAAATACTTGAAAACCAACGGTTTTTAAGTCTCTTTTAAATTGACCTTTAGCACAATAAGTGACTAAAAAACCGTTGATATTTAAACTGTTATACATCTTCTCCATTATAGCAATAGTCCACATCTCCTCTTGAACGCGTGGTCCAAAAGCATCGAAATAAATGATATCAAATGTTTCATGACATTCATAATTTTCAATTTTCTGTTTGACTTTGGTTAATTTAAATGAATCATGAATCAGCTGCTCTTTACCCCAAACATCCTGAATCATATGATTATAATATTTGAAGGCATTTTTATGATCTATTAATGATGCATAATCCATTTTTTGAAGTAACTCAAATGGCACTGGATAAGCCTCTACCCCTACGTATTCTATTTCACGCTCTAAAACAAACGACTCACATGCGGTCAGCAGCGCATTCAAACCAGTTCCAAATCCAACCTCTAAAATTCGAATCTTTTTTGATTTTAGCGATAAAACACCATTTTCAATAAACACATGTTTCGCTTCTTGAAGGGCTCCATGGTAAGAATGATAGTGCTCGTCTAAACTAGGAACATACAATGTAAAAGAACCATCTGCTGTTTTTTTTAATTCTAATGCCAAACCTATTTTTTTCTTGCTACCGTTAATCCATCTCGAATTGGTAAGAGAATTACCTCAACTGAGGCGTCCGTTAAAAGAGCCAAATTAAATGCCCTTAATGCAATTGTATCTGCATCATCTGCTGAGGAATCAATTACTTTACCCGACCACAGTACGTTATCTGCGATGATATAACCACCAGAGCGAACATTTGGAAGCGTCATTTTATAATATTCGTAATAATTCTCCTTATCGGCATCAATAAAAACAAGGTCCCATGATTCTTCTAGATTAGGAATAAGTTCTAATGCGTCACCTTGAAGCATTTTTAATTTATTACTAAAAATAGATTCAGAAAAATATCTATTTACGCGATCGAAAAGTTCAATGTTTTTATCAAGTGTCACCAATTTACCATCATCAGAAAGACCTTCAGCTAAACAAAGAGCCGAGTAACCAGTATAAGTTCCGATTTCTAAAATATTTTTTGGCTCAATCATTTTTGAAAACATACTTAAAAGCCTACCCTGAAGATGACCACTTAGCATTCTAGGTTGTAAAACCTCCAAATAAGTTTCTCGCGTGATTTTCGTTAGCAGTTCATTTTCAGGAGTGGTATGCGCCTCTGCATATTCCTCAATATCCTGTTGGATAAAATTCATGTCTTTTTTTTAATCAAAGATAATCCTTTGCTTTAACCTTTAACAAAGGTATTTAAGAGAAAGAAACACACTCATTAACAAGCGCATGAATAAGAGTGAATGTTTGAAAGATAAATTCTAACTTTACAACCGATAAATTGAACTATGACAGTAGCTGATATACGCAAAACATTTGTTGATTTCTTTGAAAAAAAGGGACACACGGTTGTTCCATCTGCACCCATGGTGGTTAAAAATGACCCGACGCTTATGTTTATCAATGCTGGAATGAATCAATTCAAGGATTATTTCTTAGGAAATACGGAACCCAAAAATAGAAGGGTTGTAAATAGCCAAAAATGCCTAAGAGTATCAGGTAAGCATAATGATTTAGACGAAGTCGGAGTTGACACTTATCACCACACGATGTTTGAAATGCTCGGGAATTGGTCTTTTGGAGATTATTTCAAAGAAGAAGCTATTGCGATGGCTTGGGAGCTTTTGACAAAGGTCTATGAATTACCAAAAGATCGACTGTATGTAACTGTTTTTGAAGGAGATGCTTCAGATAGTCTAGGGGTTGACCAAGAATCCATTGATCTTTGGAAAGGGCACATTGACCCATCAAGAATAATTAAGGCTTCAAAAAAAGATAATTTTTGGGAAATGGGAGAAGTCGGTCCATGTGGACCTTGTACAGAAATTCATATTGATCTCAGAAATGATACAGAAAGACAAAAAACTGACGGGAAATTACTTGTTAATGCTGATCATCCTCAGGTAATAGAAATATGGAATGTTGTCTTCATTCAATTTGATAGAAAAGCGGATAAATCATTGTCAAATCTTCCAGAAACTCATGTAGATACTGGGATGGGGTTAGAAAGACTAGCCATGGCTTTGCAAGGCAAGCAATCGAACTATGATATTGATTTATTCCAAGCAATTATAAAGAAACTGGAGGAAGTTTCAAATGTCAAATACGGAAATAATGAAGCATCTGACATTGCCCTCAGGGTCATAGCAGACCACTTAAGAGCAATTTCATTTTCAATTGCAGATGGGCAATTGCCGTCAAATACAGGTGCTGGATATGTGATTCGTCGGATATTGAGAAGAGCTATACGTTATGCCTATCAGACATTAAATTTAAAAGAACCTTTTATGGGTTCATTGGTTCCTGTTCTCATAAAACAAATGGCTCAGGCATATCCTGAATTAAATGTCCAAGAACAAGCAATCGTTAAAGTAATTACTGAGGAAGAATACAGTTTTTACAGGACCCTAGCTCAAGGTATTAAACGTATTAATCAGCTCATAGAAAAATGCAAATCAGATAAAAAGGATACCATTGATGGTACATCAGTTTTTGAGCTTTATGACACTTTTGGCTTCCCATTAGATTTGACATCATTAATAGCAAGGGAGCAAAAACTATCAATTGATACAAAGGGCTTTAATTTAAACCTTGAAGAACAAAAAAACAGGTCAAGAAAGGCAACAAGTGTTGACGTTCAAGATTGGATTGCTGTTACTGACACCCCAAATTCGGGGTTCAATGGTTATGATTTTTTAGAATCAGATGTTAAAATCATTAAATACCGTGAGGTTAAGCAGAAAGGTAAACTCCTATATCAGCTTGTCCTCAACCAAACACCATTTTATCCTGAAGGGGGTGGTCAAGTTGGAGATCAAGGTATCCTAACAAAAGAGGAAAAGAAGATATTTATTTTTGATACTAAAAAAGAAAATAACCTGATTCTTCATTTAACAAAGGAAATTCCGAGTGAGCTTTCTGGTACGTTTAGCGCTCAGGTTAATAAAACAAAACGTTTTAATGTTGCTAGAAACCACTCTGCAACACACTTATTGCATCATGCGCTCCAAAAGGTTTTAGGAACTCACGTTGAACAAAAAGGCTCATTGGTTCAGCCTCATGCACTTCGTTTTGATTTCTCACATTTCAGTAAAGTAACTAATGAAGAACTCAAGAAAATAGAATCCCTTGTTCTAAAAGAAATTCAAGAAAATCATAAGCTAGAAGAATTCAGACAAATGCCCATTGAAAAGGCAAAGGAAATGGGAGCAACCGCCTTATTCGGAGAAAAGTATGGCTCCGAAGTCCGATTAATTAAGTTTAATGACTCTTTAGAGCTGTGTGGAGGAACCCACATATCAAATACTCATGAAATAGGAATGTTTACTATCATTTCAGAAGCTGCTGTTGCTTCAGGAATCAGAAGGATTGAAGCGATTTGTGGTGATGCTGCAGACGCCTATTTCAGAGATAGGAGCCAAAAATATGAAGTTGCCTCAACCCTACTCAAGAAGCCAAAAGATTTAGAGCTTTCGATCCAGGATTTAATTGTTAAAAATCAAACGCTCAATAAAACAATAGAAGGCCTTTATAAGGAACAGTCTAAAAGAATTAAAATAGAGCTTAAGAACAAAATAGTTGAAAAAAACGGAATTAATTTCTTAGGTGCCAATGTTGAACTGCCTTCAAATAGTGTGAAAGATATCCTTTTTCAGCTCAAAGCAGAATACAATAATTTTGTAGGTGTCATTGGAAATACAGAACATGTAAAATGTGGTATTCACATTATAATTTCTGATAACCTGGTTAATGAAAGAGGCTGGAATGCATCTAACTGGATTAAAGAGGTTAGCGCATATATTCAAGGCGGAGGCGGTGGGCAGCCCTTTTATGCATCTGCAGGTGGTAAAAATGCAGCAGGCATTCCAAAAGCAATTATTGATGTCGAAAAGAAAATCTAGCTTTTAAAATTCTTAGCGAGATACCTTATCCCGTTTCGTAAATAGTTTTTTAGCTCCGGTTCAAGATTAAACATTAGTATAGATCCAAAGTAACCTAAGGTGATTATAGATGTCACCAGAAGCGCATTTAACCAAGGCAAGGCGCTTAATTGAGGCGTGATGCTACTCGCATAAAAGCAAAGCAATCCTATCACGATTACAATCAACTGTCTCACATTAAATGGGTGTATCTTATAGGTGAAGTAAACAAAAAGTAATCTTCCCAAATTATAAATCACTAACGCTATTGCAGTTGAAATGGCTGCACCTTCAATTCCGTAAATCGGAATTAAATACAGATTTAATACGTAAACAATAATTATCAAGCTAAGAGTGAAAAATAAATCATAACGGTATTTTTTAGATGTATTAAATATAGCACCATTCAATCCAAAATACATATCGAAAAGTCTTCCGATCATTAGGAAAAAGAAAACGCCAATACCAGTACTAAATTCAGGCTTCAAGAAAGAAAATAAAAAATCAATATTAACCCAAACAATAAGAAAAAGTCCGAGGCCTAAAACGAGGGACATAGAGCTAACTTGTGCATACAATAGTCTCATTTTAATTAGATCTCTTGTTTTCCAATATTCTGCAACCAAAGGCGCACTAACCCTAATAAGTGCCTTGTATGGAACTTGAAGTGCACTTGTTAGGAATATAATCGTAGTGTAAACACCTGTCGCCCTTAAACCAATATATTGCGCAACCATAATTACATCTAGTGAATTCACTAGAACTCCACCCAAGGAATTGAGATAATTAAATCCAGAATAATTTAAAAGAATCTTTTTAAACCGTTTTGATATTTGAATATGTTTTGGATGGATATAGAATTCTTTAATTCTTATTAAGTAACCTATCAATATTAACGGAGGTAGAAAAA
Source organism: uncultured Flavobacteriales bacterium (assembly GCA_943789205.1). Classification (GTDB taxonomy): domain Bacteria; phylum Bacteroidota; class Bacteroidia; order Flavobacteriales_D; family Crocinitomicaceae; genus UBA952. The sequence goes on along the minus strand of CALSTG010000001.1, from coordinate 2,058,084 downwards.
ACAAAAGACTATGCCCTGCTATAAATTGATCAAAACTCAGGCTACCATTCCAAAACAAGATAAGTAATAATGACACTGCCAATCTTAAAACAATGTCTAATGCAAAAACAGAGATTATATTTTTAAATAAGGCTCTCAAATACACTTCAAATACGAGATATAATAAATAACCAAGACCTAGCGGTATCACCCAATAATAGTATTCAAGAAACAAAGGAGACTTTTCAAGATATACCGACTGAATTCTAGAACTAAATATTACAAAAAATGCAGTTACGAAGGTTGCACCGATTCCCACAAAGCATAACATAAATGCCAGGAAACCATGATGTGCTTTCTCTCGATTTTTAAAAAATGGAAAAAACTTCCAGATACTATATAAAGAACCAAGATTTGAGAACTGAGCAAACAAAACACCTAATGAAAATATGAGATTGACCACTCCAATCTGCTCTGTGGAAAAAATAAGTAGAAATAACAATCCCTTATTCAGATAACCCAAAACGAGTCCAAACGAGGAAATCAAGGTAGTTCTTAGTGCATCTTTTTGGACAAGTCCCATTATCTAACTCAATATTACAATTGTTATAAGGATAAAGGTACAAAGAAATTATACTAATTTAGACCCGTTTTAATGGATCAACATAACTTAAAAAATGGTTTCAATCGTAATATGCACGTACAATAGGCAAGAATATCTTCCTAAATGTCTTGCCCATTTAAAGGCACAGAAATGTGAGGCTAGTGAATTTGAAATTGTTCTGATCAATAATAATTCAACAGACAATACAGAGGTCATTTGTAATGACTTTATAAAAGCAAATAAAGAACTAAATATTAGCTATTTTTTAGAAGAAAATCCCGGCTTGTCTTTTGCACGAAATAGAGGCATTAAAGAAGCTAAGGGTTCAATAATATGCTTTATTGATGATGACGGATTTGCCATCCCTGAATACGTTAATATTATTTCTGGATTCGCAAGAAATAAGACCTATGATAGCTACATGGCTTTTGGGGGTAAAGTAATTCCATGCTATAACGAAGGCATGTCCCCTAAATGGATCACCCCTTATATTAGCGGCCTCGTTTCTGAAGTTGATCTCGGTAAAAAAGTAAAAACTTTTGCAAAAAAGTATCCTGCAGGTTGCAACATGGTTTTTAGAAAAGAATTTTTTGAACAGCATGGCGGGTTTAATACCGATCTACATACGCGAGGCGATGATAAATTTATATTTCTTAAGCTTAAAGAAAAGGGCTACAAGATTTTATATATCCCTACTCTTGAAGTGTCGCATTTTATTGATGATTATAGATTGGAGGAATCTTTCATTATACGCCTATCAAAGGTAATTGGCCAAAGTGAATACATTCGTCTTCAAAACAGTAATATTATACAAAGACTCGTTAAACAAGTTGAATATTTAGTTAAGCTTAAAATTGCATTTGGACTCGGTTTATTGTTTTTGTTTCGAGGAAGCTACCTGAAAGCGAAATACTTGATTCTTGTCCGTTGGAATGTTCTAAAAGGTTACTACATCACTGAAAAATTATAACTTTAATAGAACTGTTAGGAAGGGAATCTAGAATATGCTAAAAAAGCTATACAATCAATCAGGAGTTAGAGTTTTACATGGAATTTTTGAAGCCAAGTTTTTGCGTCGACAAGGCAACAAGAAAGGTTTGAATTTAATTGATTCCTTAAACACAGATAAATATAAAACTTCCGATACGCTTTTTATACTTGGAAGTGGATACTCTGTAACAAAACTAACAAAGCAAGATTGGTCGTATGTTAAAAAACATGATTCAATCGGTTTCAATTCATGGGTTTTCAATGACTTTACACCGACCTATTATTGCATGGAAACACCAATGAAAAGTTTACATTTCAATGCAATGATTGATGAATTTAATAAGAAACATGACCTCTATGAAAATGTACCTTTCATTGTTCAATATCAACATTTTTTAAAATCAGCAAACCATTACGAGGCACTTAAACTTCCAAAAAGAAATATCTATTATAATATCCCTATGATGCCAAATACGACATCTAAAGGCATACTTTCCTTACTTTTAAGATGGTGGGAGAAAGCACACAGAAAAGAAATGTCTTGGCTGTTACATTATGCCGGTAGTTTATCATATCTCGTTTCCATGGGGTATATAATGGGGTATAAAAAAATTGTATTGTTAGGTGTCGATTTAAATGATTCTCGCTACTTTTTTGAACATCCAGAGGCCAATGAAGCATCAAAAGAATATTCAAAAATCCATAATCAGGTAATGATTGAAATGAATCGTACGGGTACAAAGAAGAAACATGATACCATTAATCCGAAAATAACACAGACCTATGGTTGCCTTCCAATAGATCACTACCTCTATGAATTCAATGAAATATTGAAGAAAAAAGGAGTTGTATTGTCTGTGGAAAATAAAGAGTCAAGATTAACCGAAGGCCTTCCTACATTCAATTTTCCTTCCTAAACCACACTGTCATTGGTTTTTGAAAAAACAGGCCTTAATTTTAGTCCAAAAACAACTAGACACAATGAAATCAGAGTTAAAGAACCAATCATTGAGGCGGTTTTTGATTTAAAAAATGTTGAAGGCTCAAACTTCCAAACAATTTTATGCTCACCTTTTAAAAGCTTGACGCCACGGAGCACATAATTCGCTCTAAAACTTGAGGTTAACTTCCCGTCGACATAGCAATTCCAGCCTTTTGGATAATATATCTCACTAAAGATAGCCAGCTGATTTGATGTTGATTTTGAACGATATTCAATCTCATTAGCAGCGTATTTTATCATTTCTATAGTTGCTTCTTGATCCTGGTCTTTAACCGTCTCTACCCCGCTAAATTCATTTAGAACAACTGCAGTTTCTCTAAAATCGAGGGTACTATCAGACAAGGCTAAAATCTCCTCATCTGCACTTCGAACTTTTTTAATGTTCGAAACAAACCAAGCATTACCAAAACGGAACGTATTCTCCAATGGTCTTTGACCTGGATTTAAAATTACATACTTTGTATTTAGCATATTTAGTGCCGGGGTCTCTTTAAAAACAGCCAGTCCTTGAATGTTTAAATTCTGCTGTATATATGCCATTTCAATACCAATTCTAAAATCAATGAGCTCCTGATAACGTTTTAGTTTAGCTCCGTGATAGCCACCGATACTTTTGTGATAATAGCTTGTTCCCGTTTCATTAAAAGGATTACCTAATGTTAGAACTCTATAATTTGTGTTTTGATTTAAGACACCGTAAGAAGCAATAAGATCTCTTAATTTCTCATTTTCAATTGATTTATAGTAAAAATGGTTGTCTAAAGAGGTTTTAAAATTTAAAACTTGTTTATCAAAGTTGCCAATATTGGATTTTTCGGAATTAAGAATAAATTGATCGGCCTGACTTGGCATTTGCGCTGGTAAAAGAGATAAACCTGTCGGTTCAAAACTCTCGTATGCTATCCGATCTTCATTTTCATTCATAAAACCGGCAGCAGCAGCATTAGAAATACGTTCTGCATCTCGGTCTTCTATGTTCTCATTTGTATTCAAATACCTTTTGGATACTGAAAAATTATCACCAATTGCAAACACTCCGAGAACAATGAATAGGGATAAACTAAAACTCTTTTTACGATAATAAAATAAAATGCAAAGTAGGGTAACAATTGCAAGACCTAGAGCTCTCAACGCATCTTGCTTAAAAAGAAAAATACGAGCGTCCTTCATTGCAGACTTCAAACCATTAAAATAATCTTTTGCATCTGGTTGATTTTGAACAGCATCTGCAAATAATTTTGATTCATTTTCAGAAATAAAACTTCCACTTAAGCTAGGCATAAGCAAGAGAATAACAAAAAACAGGAAAATCACTCCTGAAGTTGCATAAATCTTTTTGGCATTGGAAAATGAAAAATGACCTTTTGTTAACCCATCAATAAATAAAAGCGCAATCATTGGAATCATGAGTTGTAAAAGAATTAAAATCATTTTAGAATCACGAAACTTGTTATATAATGGGAACTTATTTATGAAAAACGCATTAATGCCTTCAGGGTCATTCGAGGCAAGGAGCATTACAAGAATAATCAGAGCAAGTACCGGCCATTTAATAACGTCCTTTAGAAATACCATTCCAAAAATAAATAAGACAAATAAGACGACACCAAAGTAGAATGCACCACCGCTAAATCGCTGTCCTCCCCAATAGGTACTTTGTCCTAAAAATGTTTTATCATTAGAAAATGAAGTTTCCATGTCTGAATCGCGCTCAGACATATAATCTACAAGTGCTTCATTATTGCCAAACGGCGCTCCTTTCTCGCCTCTTGCTTTAGGGATAACCATTGACAAAAGCTCCCCGCCCCCATAGTTGTATTCTAAAATATAATCCGTATCCAGACCAGATTGTTTTGATACTTCCTTTTTTGAACCATCAGGCTCAATATTAAGGTCTGTTGCACCACGTGTAGTGTAAGAACTATACTCTTGAGTAGGTAACAAGCTCGAGGCATTAGAAATTAGGGCGAGCACAGCACCAACAATTAATAATCCAGAAGCAACTAAAAATTCTCGTGTCTTTTTTGATTTCACACAGCGATACAACTCTCCAAAACCTATAAATAAGCATGCGAATCCTAAATAATAGGTCATCTGAGGATGGTTTGCCATAAGGTTTAATCCAAAAAAGAGCGAAAAAACGGCAGCACCAATGAATATCTTTCCTCTAAATGCAAGAATTAAACCTCCCAATGTTGGGGCAATATATGCTATCGTATTTACTTTAGTGATGTGACCAGCGCCTATATACAAGATATTAATCGTACAAAACCCATAGGCCACAGCGGCTCCGATGCCAAGCCATGGATTTACTCGAAGGCATAAAGCAAAAATATAAAAACCCAACATCACGGTAAATAATATTGCCGCGGACTTTGGCAATCCTAGTTTAATGGCTCTATCTACGTATGACAGCATATTGCTCTTTTCATAAACCAATATCTGGTAAGCAGGCATTCCTCCAAACATTGAATTGGTCCATAAAGGGTCTTCTTCATTTACGGCATAATGGTCTAAAATTTCTTTTGACATGCCCTGATATTGCTTAACATCAGATTGCTTTAAGCTATACCCCTGAAATAAAGGTGAAAAAAATATAGATGAAAAAAGAACAAAAACTGCTATAGCTACTATATGCGGTAACGCTAACTTGAGATAATCTTTCATGGTCTAATTTTTTGAATTTGAATACATTTTAACATCATCATCTGAAATGATAGGTCCGCATAGTATCACCAGTCTTTCTATGATATTTCTAAGCTCTCTAATGTTTCCAGTCCAATCAACTTTTTTAAGTGCCTTTAGCGCATCATTATCAAACTTTTTTAAAGGAATTCCTTGATCCGAACAAACCATTTTAATAAAATGATTGGCTAGCATAGGAATATCTTCTTTTCGGTCATTCAAAGATGGAACGTGGATGATAATCACTGCCAATCTGTGGAAAAGATCCTCTCGAAATCTTCCCTCAGCAATTTCCTTTCTTAGGTCCTTATTTGTGGCTGCAAGCACGCGGCAATCCACCTTGATCTCCTTTTCACTTCCTACGCGCTGTATGACATTTTCTTGAAGAGCCCGTAATACTTTAGCCTGAGCACTTAGAGACATATCACCGATTTCATCCAAGAATAAAGTTCCTCCTGAAGCAAGCTGAAACTTTCCTTTTTTATCCTTAACAGCAGATGTAAAGGCACCCTTTTCATGACCAAATAGCTCACTTTCAATTAACTCAGCAGGAATAGCGGCACAATTGACCTCTACAAAAGGCATTTTTTTTCTATTCGAAAAGTCGTGTAAGGACCGCGCAACGAGCTCCTTTCCAGAACCATTACCACCAGTAATAAGCACACGCGCATCAGAAGGGGCAACTTTCTCAATCATGCCTTTGATTTCATGAACTGCAGGTGTTTCTCCTATAATGGAACTGCCTTTAAACTTTTTTACAGTCTTTTTAAGCGTCTTTGTTTCAGCTACCAAAGAATTACGATCTTTTGCATTCCTCAATGTGACTAGAATGCGATTTAAATCGAGAGGTTTTTCAATAAAGTCAAATGCACCATCTTTAATGGCCTGGACAGCGGTATCAATACTACCATGACCACTAATCATAATGATAGGGCTCTCAATATTAAGCCTCATGGCTTTGGCAAGGAATTCTAAACCATCCATAGCAGGCATTTTAATATCGCAAAAAATAAGATCAAACTCCTTCTCTTGACTCAAGGCTAGACCTTGCTTACCATCTTCTGCTTCTTGAACTATACAATCCTCAAATTCCAAGATTTCTTTTAAAGCTCTTCTTATTGCTCTTTCATCATCAATAATCAATACATTCATAGCTATCTAACTTTGCGTTCCAACATTGGAACAAACTTAAATGTGCCAAATTCCTCTTGAGAAATTTGACCCTCATGGTCCTTTTTAATTTTCAACATTTTTTGTTCAGCACCGTCACCAACAGGGATTACAAGAATCCCGCCATTCTTCAACTGATGAATCAATTCTAGAGGCAGTTCCGGAGCACCACAAGTTACCAAAATTCTATCGTAGGGTGCGTAGGCTTTTTTACCTTGATAACCGTCCCCGAAAAATAATCTCGCGGTAAAACGAAAATAATCAACCATTGACTTGGCTTTTCTATGAAGCTGTTTATGACGTTCAATACTATATACTTTAACTCCTAAAGCAGCCAATATACAAGTCTGAAATCCTGACCCTGAACCTATTTCTAAAACTTTTGCCCCTTTAGAAAGCTCTAACAACTGCGTCTGAAATGCAACAGTGAATGGATGCGAAATTGTTTGTCCTGAACCAATCTGAAATGCCATGTTTGTATATGCTTGTTCATCAAATGCTAAATCCAGAAAATAATGTCTTGGGATTTGGTCAAAAGCCTTAAGAATTCGATCATCAATGATTCCCATTTCTTTTAACGATTGAATTAAAATCTTTCTTTTCCCCTTGTGTTTATAAGAATCCTGAAGATGATTCATTAATAATGATAGTTTAAATAATTCAAAATAATTTTTCCGTCAGTTGAATGAACGACAAATTTAGTTCGAATTTAATAGTTTTGATGAGGATACCTCTTTAAATTCTTAACTTTACTCAAGATTTAGAATAGCGTAATAATGATTGGAGCACCTGCCGAAAAGTGGTACGTAATTAAAACATTGAGTAGAGCTGAAAAAAAAACTGCTGAACGACTAACCGTTGCAGGCTATAAGATTTATTTACCATTACAAACCACAATAAAGCAGTGGAGTGATCGAAAAAAGAAAGTTGAAATTCCTCTTATTCCAGGAGTGTTATTTGTATATTGTATAGAGTCAGAACTATTAAAAATATACGATATCCAAGGTATTTACTCTATTTTAAAACTTTCTGGGAAATATGCAATCGTACGTGAAAACGAAATTAACAACCTTAAACTCCTACTTAAAGACTCAGTAGAGCTTAAAGAAGAAGACTTCGAAACGATTAACAAAGGTGCCCTAATTGAGGTTACTCAGGGGCCTTTGCAAGGAATTATTGCAACATCTATTGAACATCAACGTAATTATAAAGTAATCATTCAATTTGAAAGCATCGGAAGACAGTTTATCGTTCATGTACCGCGCTCTCAAGTTAGAAAAATCAAAGATAAAATCGCCTGATCTTTGATTGTTATTATGTGAAAACCATTGACTTGAATGGGACTCACAATTGGCGAAGCCATATAAAAATGAAAATAGTAGTAACAGGAGGCGCAGGTTTTATCGGCAGTAATACATGTGAAGATCTAATTAAACATGGTCATGACGTTATTTGTCTAGATAATTTCCTAACCGGGAAACGAGAAAATATAAGCCACCTTATTAAGCTTGAGTCATTCACCTTGATAGAAGGCGATATTCGTGACATTGGCGCATGCAATAATGCAGTAAAAGACGCAGATGCTGTACTTCATCTTGCAGCTCTTGGTTCTGTACCTCGATCAATTGCAGACCCCATTACCACAAATGATATCAATATAAACGGTACTCTAAATATGATTGTGGCAACAAGAGATGCTGGAATTAAAAGATTTGTATATGCCGCAAGCTCTTCCACCTATGGCGATTCTGAAAGCCTACCAAAAGTTGAACATATCATTGGTAAACCTCTCTCTCCATATGCAATAACAAAATATGTTGGAGAGCTTTATGCCGATGTTTTTGCAAAAACCTATGGAATGGAATGTATTGGATTGCGTTATTTTAATGTCTTTGGAAGACGGCAAGACCCAAAAGGAGCTTATGCAGCAGTAATTCCGAAATTCACAGCCTTACTTTTAGCGCACCAAGGTCCAGTTATTAATGGAGACGGTTCATTTTCAAGAGACTTCACATATATCGATAATGTAATACAGATAAATAAGCTAGCCTTGTTTACTAAAAATAAAGAGGCGTTAAATCAAGTCTACAACGTTGCATATGGGGAAAGCTCAACTTTAAATGAGCTTTATGATGAAATCAAGGTGAACCTTTCACAATTTGATTCGAAAATCGCTACCATACAATCTGTTCACGGCCCAAATAGAACCGGAGATATCCCTCATTCATTGGCTTCTATTGAAAAGGCTAAATCCTTGCTTGATTACAAACCCGAATTCTCCTTGAGATCGGGTTTACAAGAAGCAATGAAATGGTATTGGGAACATAAATCAACACTAGAAGTGTGATGAATATTTTAAATTTAATCGGAAGAACAGCACCCCTTTTCGAAGAAGACATAGCTTCGAAAACAAAACAGATTGAGGATCGAGTTTCCTCAAGTTCATTTTTGGTACTTGGTGGTGCAGGTTCAATAGGTCAGGCAGTAGTTAAAGAGATCTTTAAAAGAAACCCAACAAAGCTTCATGTCGTTGACATCAGTGAAAACAATCTTGCAGAGCTTGTTCGTGATATTCGTAGCTCTTTTGGATACATCAAGGGAGACTTTCAAACTTTCGCTCTAGACATAGGATCCTCTACCTATGATTCTTTTATTGATAATGACGGTCGATTTGATTATGTATTAAATCTATCTGCATTAAAACACGTCAGAAGCGAAAAAGATCCGTTCACATTAATGAGGATGATTGAGGTGAATATTCTAAATACGATAAAGACTATCAATCAAGCCATTCAGAAAGGGAGCAAGAAATACTTTTGTGTTTCAACGGATAAAGCAGCAAATCCAGTGAATATGATGGGGGCCTCTAAACGAATAATGGAGAAGTTCATTTTAAAAGAAAGTCAAAAAATAGATATTTCTACTGCGCGTTTTGCAAATGTTGCGTTCTCAGATGGTTCACTACTTCACAGCTTTAAACAAAGGATTGACAAACGGCAACCTATCGTAGCACCTACAGATGTAAAAAGATATTTTGTTACTCCTGAAGAATCAGGTCAACTTTGCTTAATGTCATGCCTCTTTGGTGAAACAAGAGATATTTTCTTTCCAAAACTATCTGAAGAACTTGACTTGATTACGTTTTCGTCAATTGCGGAAAAGTATTTGAATCACCAAGGATATGCAGTGCATTATTGCAGTTCCGAAAAAGAGGCACGAGAGGCCGTTACGGAGTGCGTTGTCCATAAAAAATGGCCTTGCTTTTTTACCGTTTCAGACACGACCGGTGAAAAAAGTTTTGAGGAGTTTTATATGCCAAATGAGCATTTAGACTTAAGGACTTTCGAAAAACTGGGTATTGTTAAAAGCAAAACAACTTATGATGAAGATAAATTAAATCATTTTTTAACGACCATTGAAACGCTAAGAATGAATAATTCCTGGACTAAAGAAGAAATTGTATTGTTGTTTTTTAAAATGCTTCCAGAGCTGGAATATGAAGATAAAGGGAAGTATTTAGATTCAAAAATGTAAAAAATTGCAAGAAGAAAAAGTCATATCATTTATTAGATCTCTCTTTAAGACTGATTCATTTATTCCTTTACATGCACCACATTTTGGAGGAAATGAGAAAAAATACCTAAATGCATGTATTGATTCCACTTATGTTTCTAGTGTTGGGCAATTTGTTAATACATTCGAAAATAAACTGTCTGAATATACGGATGCAAAACATACGATTGCTGTCGTGAATGGAACCTCAGCCATTCATACTGCCTTAAAAGTAGTAGGTGTTCAAGAAGGTGATGAGGTCATCACTCAAGCACTGACCTTTGTAGCAACCGCAAATGCTATAACTTATTGTAATGCAAAGCCTCTGTTTATAGATGTCGATAAAGATACTATGGGCCTGTCCCCTGAAGCCTTAAAAGCATTTCTCAATGAATATACGGTTGTAAAAGATGGAGTTTGCATTAATACCCTGACAAATAAAAAGATAAAAGCGTGTCTTCCAATGCACACTTTCGGGTTTCCTTGCATGATTGAAGAAATATGTGAGATTTGCGATGCATTCGGAATTCCAGTCATTGAGGATGCCGCTGAAGCATTAGGAAGTGAATTAAATGGAAAAAAGCTTGGTACCTTCGGTACGATGGGTGTGTTTTCATTCAATGGAAACAAAGTTATTACTGCAGGTGGAGGCGGAGCCATTGTCACCAACAATTTGATATTCGCTGAAAAGGCAAAACACCTCACTACAACAGGCAAAAAGAAACATCCATATGAATTTTTTCATGATGAATTAGCATACAATTACAGAATGCCAAACATCAATGCGGCCCTTCTATGTGCCCAACTCGAACAATTAGATAACTTTCTTGCCAACAAGAGAACTCTAGCTAGAAGCTATGATCAATTCTTCAATGATTTGGGAATAAAAGTAAGAACTGAATCAGATGAGTCCAAAGTAAATTATTGGTTGATTTGTTTAGAGTTGAAAAATAAAGAAGAAAGGGACCATTATTTAAACTTTTTAAATGAGAATCAAATCATGACGCGGCCAATATGGCAACTCATGTATAAATTACCGATGTATAAAGATTGTTTCAGAGACCATCAAAAAAATGCACAATTTTTAGAAGATCGCATCATTAACATACCGAGCAGCTATCGAAAAAATGGATGATAAAATTATATTTCTTGGATACTCAGGACATGCCTATTCTGTAATAGATGCAGCAATAGAAAATAATACCCAAATACTCGGATATTGTGACCTCAATGAGAATACCAATAACCCATTTGGTATTAAATATTTGGGATGTGAAAAAGAGCTAGTAGCAGAACAAAAAGAACTTTTCTTTCCGAGCGTCGGAGATAACCTGATAAGGGAAAAAATTATAGCCTTTATTGAATCAAAACTATGGAATCAAACAACGATTATTCATCCTTCTTCCATTATATCATCTCGCGCAATAATCGATAAATCTGTATTTATTTCAAGTGGTGTAATTATTAATGCAATTGCTCAAATAAAAAAAGGAAGTATTATTAATACCGGAGCTATTATAGAACATGAATGTGAAATAGGAGCATATTGCCATATCGCTCCTGGTGCAACAATAGCGGGTGGTGTAAAAATTGGATCGCGTTCATTTATTGGTGCTAACGCAACAATAATTCCAGGAATCACGATTGGAAGTAATGTTACCATTGGGGCAGGAACAATCGTTATTAAAGACATACCAGATGGTGTTACATGTGTCGGGAATCCAGCAAGAATTATAAAACAATGAAACCTGTATTGATCATAGCCGAAGCGGGAGTAAATCACAATGGTGACCTTAAAATAGCTAAAGCACTTATAGACGCTGCGGCAGATGCAAAGGTTGATATTGTAAAATTTCAAACCTTCAAAACGGAAAAGTTGGTGAGTAAGGATGCAAAAAAAGCAACATACCAGCAAAAAAACAGTGATAATGAAGCTCAGTTTGAAATGCTGAAAAAACTTGAATTACCTCAAGAATGGCATTACAACCTAAAGAAATATGCTGAAAGTAAAGGCGTGAAATTTTTATCCACGGGTTTTGATCATGAAAGTCTAAATTTTTTGAATACGCTAAACCCTTTGTTTTTTAAAATCCCTTCCGGGGAAATTTCAAACAAGCCATACCTCGAACATGTAGCCTCTTTTGGTAAACCGATTGTATTGTCAACTGGCATGAGCAATTTGAAAGAAATAGAGGCAGCAATTAACGTACTTACCAATAATGGAGTGTTAAAAAATGATATTTCAGTCTTACATTGTAATACCGAATACCCTACTCCATTTGTTGATGTAAATCTAAAAGCAATGCTTACTATTAAAAAGCATTTTAGTGTTGAAATTGGTTATTCAGACCACACTTTAGGCATAGAAGTGGCTATTGCAGCAGTTGCAATGGGTGCAAAAGTTATTGAAAAGCACTTTACAATTTCAAGAACAATGGAAGGGCCTGATCATGCTGCCTCATTGGAACCTTCCGAGCTAAAACAGATGGTTGAAAGTATTCGAAATATTGAATTGGCGCTTTCAGGAAATGGAGAAAAAGAACCCTCCGCTTCAGAATTGAAGAACAAAATAGCCGCAAGGAAAAGTATATACATAAATACCAATTTGAATGCTCATGAGACTTTAGAAATGAAACATATTGATATTAAGCGTCCAGGTGATGGTATAAACCCCATGCATATCGATGAAGTTGTAGGGAAAAAATTAAAAATTAATTTATCTGAAGATTCAAAACTTAAATGGGAGGATTTAGAATGAAGATCAGTGTTTTGACAAGCTCCAGAGCTGATTATGGAATTTACCTTCCGCTCCTAAAAAAAATTCGGGACGATACCGATATTGATTTATCTATTATCGTTTTTGGAACACATCTAAAAACAAAATTCGGTTCAACAATTAAACAAATAGAAAAAGATGGTTTTCCTATCGAACATAGAATTGATAATTTGAAATTTGGTGACTCACCTAAAGATATCGCATTAAACTATGCGTTCACTGCCCAATTGTTTGCAGAGCTCTGGGAAAATGTTGATTATGATATTGTGCTATGCTTAGGGGATAGGTTTGAGATGTCTGCAGCTGTTACCGCAGGAATTCCATTTGGAATTAACTTTGCTCATATTCATGCTGGAGAAACAAGTAAAGGAGCTATAGATAATATTTACAGAGACCAAATATCATTAGCATCATCCCTACATTTTGTTGCGATTGAAGCATTCAAAACTCGCATAAAAGATCTTGTAAATAAAACAAATACAGCCTTTTATTGCGGCGCCATTGGTTTAGAGAACATTCATAACGTTGATTTATTAACATATGAATCATTTCTCAACAAATGGCAAATCAACTTATATAAACCAACAATTCTTGTTACAGTTCACCCTGAGACAATTGATCATAAATCTAATTTAAAGCATACTGAAGTTCTTTATTCGTCTTTAAACAAAATACTTGAACGGAATCAGGTCATCGTAACAATGCCGAATGCAGACACCTTCGGTTCAGTTTACAGGGAAATGTTTAAACGCCTTAAAAAATCAAATCCAGAATCATTATTTCTGATCGAAAATCTAGGCACCCAGTCATATTTTACAGCGATGAAATTCTGCAAATTACTAATTGGAAATACCTCTAGCGGTATCATTGAAGCAGCTTCTTTTGGGAAATTTGTTATCAATCTTGGAAATAGACAAGAAGGTAGAACATGCGGAGAGAACGTCATACATACACCATTTGAGTACAATTCAATCATTTCTGCGGCGTTTAAATATGAAAACGCGACCTACAGCGGAACGAACATCTATGAGATGGATAATGGAAGTGCACTCATAATTGAAACATTAAAAAATAAAATGAATGAACTATCATAAGCATATCATTCGAGAAAATGATCCATTGAATAAGGCTCTGATGATGCTAGATGAATTGGCAGTAGATGCCATTTTATTTACAATAAATGATTTGGGGAAATTAACGGGTTCATTAACAGATGGTGATGTTCGTCGTGGATTAATGAATGGTGCTAAAATTGATGGCTCAGTTCATTTAGTAAGTTTTAAGACACCAAAATACCTTAAAGAAAATCAAATAGAGCTCACCCAACTCATAGCACTTAGAAAAGGTGATTTTAATATCATCCCTATAATTAATGGTGATAACGTTATCGTTGATGTCATCAATTTTCGTAAACGTAAATCAATACTTCCTATTGATGTGGTAATTATGGCGGGAGGAAAAGGTATGCGACTTCGTCCTCTCACAGAGACCTTACCTAAGCCACTATTAAAAGTGGGGGATAAATCAATTCTAGAACACAATCTTTTTCGATATGATTCTTTTGGAGTTAAAAGTATTCACATTACAACAAATTATCTGTCACATAAAATTGAAGATTATATTTCAGAGAATAAATCAAAATTCCGAACTAAAATTGGAACGGTAAAAGAAAATACTTTTTTAGGAACTATTGGAGCAGTTAAACTTGTTGAAGCATTAAGTCAAGACTATATACTTGTATCAAACTCAGATTTATTAACTGATGTTAATTATGAAGACTTTTTCATTGACTTTATCAATAGTGATGCAGATATGAGTGTATTGAGTATTCCATATCACGTTGATATTCCTTATGCAATTATGGATATTGAAAATGATTACTTGAAAAGCTTTCATGAGAAACCCAAGTATACCTATTTTTCTAACGGCGGAATTTATTTACTAAAAAAAGAATTGTTAGACCTAATACCATTAAATAAAGCTTACTCAGCAACAGATTTAATGAATGCGGTTATTTTAGCGAATAAAAAAATAAAAACCTTTGCTCATAATGGCTATTGGTTGGATATCGGTCAGCATCAGGATTACGAAAAAGCCCAGGATGACGTCAAAAACTTAAAACTTTAATGAATAATGTAGACGATATATTAGTTGTGATTCCGGCTAGAGGTGGTTCTAAGGGCATCCCTATGAAAAATATTAAACCACTGAACGGAAAGCCGTTAATAAAATATAGTATAGAATTTGCCCTAAAATATTTTAAGAAAGAACAAATTGTTGTCTCAACTGATCATAAAGATATTCAAAGAGTTGCGCAATCATGCGGCATACCTACTCCAACACTAAGGCCAAATCATTTAGCACAAGACAAAAGCGCAACATATGATGTTTTATTGGATATCATTAAGCAAAAAAAAGCCGAAGGTTTTAACTTTAATCGGATCCTACTTCTCCAACCTACATCTCCATTTAGAAAAAGTAAGCATCTATTGAATATTCTAGAATTGGATAGACCAAATATTGATATGATTGTGAGTGTTAAAGAGGCCAAATCCAATCCTTATTTTAATCTTTTTGAGGAGGATAATTTAGGTTTCTTGGCACTAAGTAAGCAGAGCGACATCGCCGGTAGACAATTCGCACCCAAAGTTTATGAATATAATGGCTCAATTTATCTAATGAAAATAGCGCGTCTAGAAAAAACAAAGATTAGCAAATTTGACCGTGTAAAAAAATACATCATGACAACTATTGAATCAATAGATCTGGATACTCATTTAGATTGGGACTTCGCTGAATTCATGCTCAAAGAAAACAAGATTGAACTCGATTAAGAAAAAAACAATCAAAGCTTTTTCTTGGGACTTCATTGGGAGGTTCTTTAGTCAAAGTAGTACATTCATCGTATCTATATTTCTAGCCAGGTTACTAAACCCTGAAGACTTTGGATTAATCGCCATGGCTATGGCATTCATTCATATCGGTGGTGTTTTTATCGATGTAGGTTTTTCTGCTGCATTAATTCAAAACAAAGAAAATAGCGACTTAACCTACAACACTGTTTTCATTTTCAATATAATAGCAGGTGCATTCTTAACTTTTATTGTCTACATTTCGAGTGACTATATAGGTAGGTTTTATAACGATGACCAAGTTGCTGTTTTAGTAAAATGGTTGTCCCTATTCTTTATTTTTAACTCCTTTAACCGAGTACAGAATACCATTTTATCTCGTGAATTAAACTTTAAAGCACTCACCATACGTATGTTTATTGCCTCAACACTAGGCGGTATTCTCGGAGTTACAGCTGCTTACAATGGTTATGGGGTTTTTAGCCTTGTCATTCAAATTCTAACTACAGCGGTCTTTAGCACCATACTGCTTTGGAGTACTTCAAAATGGAAACCTAAACTGCAATTTTCTTTTCAAGAAATGAAAAAACTATTTGGCTTTAGTGTCTTTGCATTTCTAGAAAGAATCATGAATAATATCTTTCTCAGGCTTGATGTTCTATTATTGGCAAAAATATTCAATCCGATTGCCGTTGGTTTTTACACTAGAGCCTCAACACTTCAGGATCAAGCAACGAAATACTCCTCATCAAGTATCATTAGAGTGCTGTTTCCAGTTTTATCAAAGTATCAAGATAATCCTAATGAATTCAAAAGGATTTATTTAAAAATGTTTGAGATCATTTCATTTTTGAGCTTTGGTTTAACAGGTATACTTTTCATTTTAGGAAGTGATATTATTATATCACTTTTTGGAGAAAAATGGGCGCCATCAATACCAATTTTTCAGATATTAATTCTTGCTAGTGCAACAATACCTTTAAATTCTCTGATGTGGAATGCAATTATGAGTCAAGGTAAGTCTAAAGAAAACTTTTATCTCGGGCTGTTGAAAAAGACTATAAGTCTTGTACCATTTATAATTGCCATACGATACAATATTCTATACTTTACAATAGCCTGGGTATTTGCAAAATTTATTGCAACATCACTAAATATGACATTGATCTATAAATTATCCTCTGTTTCTATACGCGCTCAAATTCTTAGTATTTTTAAAACCTCAACTCCTTTGATTCTTGGAATTGTATTGTTTTATTTAGCTGATTTACAGAATATAGGTACTAGAATTGCAAGTGCAATACTCTTTTTTGTAATCTATATTTTATTTGCTGCGTTATTAAAAAACCAAGGGTTCATCTACATTCAAAATACAATTAAAGAAATGAAGGTTTCACTTAACAAAAATGTGTCCATCGAATGATACCTGTAACCAAAACCTATCTTCCATCAATTGAAAGCTACCAAAATAGAGTTAGGTCAATTTGGGATTCGGGTATACTCACCAATAGAGGCGGATTTGTTCAGGAGCTTGAAGGAAAACTGAAAAACGAATTCTCACTAAAACATTTACTTTGTACTAGTAGTGGTACAATCCCCATTCAAATTGCACTGAAATTATATGGAAAAGGCGGAGAGATCATTACGACTCCATTTAGTTATGTTGCCACAACAGCTGCTATTGAATGGGAAGGATGCACTCCAGTATATGTAGATATTGATAAGGAACACTGGACGATTGATCCCGAGAAAATAAAAGAGGCAATTACACAAAAGACAACATGTATTCTGGCTACTCATGTTTTTGGTAACCCCTGTGATATTGAACGTATTCAGGATATTGCAAAGAAGTTTAACCTTAAAGTGATCTATGACGCTGCACATTGCTTCGGTGTTACCTATAAGGGACAAAGCATTTTTAGCTATGGAGATATAAGTACTTGCAGCTTTCACGCTACAAAAATATTTCACACTGCGGAGGGCGGTGCATTAATTTGCAACCAACCTATGGATTATGACAAGATTTTTGGATTGCACAATTTTGGGCATAAAGGGAAATTAGACTTCAGTGGTCTCGGTATCAATGCAAAGATGAGCGAATTGTCCGCAGCGATGGGTTTATCTGTTTTTGAAGACATGGACTTAATCTATAATAAACGAAATACGCTTGTAGAACAGTATAAAACGCACCTAACTAGTGAATTTTGCGGCACTTTTAAATTAAGAGCAAATACTTCTATTAATAATAGCTATTACCCGGTGGTATTTAAGGATCCTAAAACAAGAATAAAGGTAGAAAGAGCATTAAACAGAAAGGACATAGTGCCACGCAGGTACTTCTACCCTTCCTTGAATAAATTACCTTATGTCAATCAACAGAAAATGCCTATCGCAGAATCATTAGCTGACCGGATTCTTTGTTTGCCCTTATATCATTCATTGACTGATAAAGAACAAATGCAAGTGATTAACATCATAAAAGAGACATTGACATAAATGAAAATGGCCATAATGCAACCATATTTATTTCCATATATTGGCTATTTTCAGTTAATTAATGCGGTGGATATATTTGTACTTTATGACGATGTTAATTTCAGAAAACAGAGTTGGATCAATAGAAATAAAATTATGCTAAATGGGAAAGAGCATACTTTTACTATTCCTTGTCGAGGCGTGAGCTCGAACAAACTAATTAATGAGATTGAATTAGATAAAACCAAAGACTTCGCATTGAACTTCTTTAAACTAATTCAGCATGGCTACGAAAAAAAAGCACCTTTTTACGAAGAAACTTTAGCTGTATTGAAAAAGGTTTTTAATACATCTGAACATTATAATATTGCGGACCTTAATTATTCCTCAATTGTACACATCTGTGAATATCTAGATATTCAAACAGAAATAAAAATCGCTTCAGAAGCAGTACCACAAACTAGTAAGCTGAAGGGAGTAAATAGAATTTACTCCATATGTAAGGCATATAATGCATTGACCTATTTAAATGCTCAGGGAGGCACAGAACTGTATAATAAATCTGATTTTTTTACAGAAGGATTGAAACTACAATTTTTAATCCCAAAAACCAATGTGTTGGAATATAAACAGCTAAATACTGCTGAGTTCAAACCATGGCTATCTGTAATTGATGTTTTGATGAATAATTCAAAAGAGCAATGTCAAAAAATGCTAAACTCATTCTCTCTATCATGAGCCGATTTGCCCTGCATAGCGTACCTAGGTCTGGATCATCATGGGTTGGAGCCGTCCTGAATAAACACCCTGATATTAATTACTTTTTTCAGCCTTTATTTTCGAATTCTTTTGCACCGACACTCACAGATAAAAGCTCCTATGAAGATATTATTAAATTCTACGATGAGCTTAGAAATACAAATGATTCCTTTGTTCAACAGCTGAGATTTGGTGAACAGAACCACTTGAGAAATAAAGATTCAAATAACATACTATACAAGGAAGTTCGATACCATCACATAGTCGAAAACCTATTACAGAAAGATCCAAAAATAAAAATCATTGGACTCATTAGAAACCCTTTGGGTGTTATAAACTCATGGCTTAAGGCTCCAAAAGAATTTAGGAGAGATTTAAAATGGAATGAACTTGACGAATGGAAAAATGCTAATAAAAAAAATCTTAACAAAGAAGAGGAGTTTAATGGTTTTAACAAATGGAAAGAAACATCTTTACTTTTTGAAAGATTGAGCACTATGTATCCAAACAGTTTTTACTTGATACAATATTCAGAGCTATTGCATAATAGCAACACCGCCTTTGAAGGTATACTAAATCATTTAAACTTAGAGATGCACGAGGACATGCTATCGTTCATAGATAAAACAAAAAGTACATCGTTAAATAATCTTGACTCCTACTCTATTCACAGAATAAAAACTTTAGATGATGACTGGAAAACCCAATTAAACCCTATAATTGTGAAAGCAATTCAAAACGAGCTTAAAGATTCAATTTTGGAAAAATATTTGTTATGAACCTTCAAAAAATTTTCCTTTTCTGTACCGAAAGATCGGGTAGCAATCTGATTACAAAATTGATGAATGCCCACTCAGAAATTTGTGGACCTTCGACAAAGCATATTTTAAATCCCACCTTTAGAAATTTACACCGATATGAACCTTTGGAAGAATTAGAAAATTGGAATGCCTTTATTGAAGATCTTATTAATTTATTTAATGTTGACTTCTCTAAATGGCAGATGTCCTTCTCAAAAAATGAATTAATTGAGCAAGTAGAAATAGGAGATGTCAACGCCTTATTTCATTACATATTCGATAAAGAAACCAAAGGGCAATCAAAAAATATATGCTTCGTTAAAGAGATTAAAACCTATGAAATTGTCCCTCATATAAACCATTATCTTTCAGGTTCGAAATATGTTTACCTTGTAAGAGACCCAAGAGACATGGCCTTATCTTGGAAAAAAAGCAGCATTCATCGAGGAGGTATTGTAACTGCTGCTCGCCAATGGAAGACAGATCAGCAACAATATCTAAAATATTATCATCTTGAGCGATTAAATAAAAATATTTTAAAGCTTCATTATGAAGACTTACTGGCACAAACCGATATAGAACTTCAAAAACTCTTTTCATTTATTGGTGTGGGTTACGAGGAGGTACATTTGAGATTTCACAAGGATCATTTAACCAAAGAAAATTCTCGAAAAAATGAAGCGTGGAAAAATATAGATAAAGGTCTGCTTAAAGATAATAAGGAGAAGTTTTTAAAAGAACTTAGCGCTAAAGAAATAGCGATTGTTGAATATATATGCAAAGATGAGATGGCCTTCTTCGGATATGTCTCGAAAAGTACCGAGCCCTACCCATCTGATATAATTACCAAGGAAATAGATGAAATGCAACGTTTAGAAAACGCACTCCCCTATGCACCTCCTCCCAGCGTTAAAGCCAATATGAAGGCTAAAACACGTTTTTATAAACGATAATTCATGTCAATTGAAGATGCAATTCTAAACACCTGGCAAGATAAAACATGTGTAGTAAGTATATGCTGTTTAAGCTATAATCATGAAAGCTATATAGTGAAATGTCTAGAAAGTATCCTTTCGCAGAAAACAGATTTTGGATTTGAAATATTAATCCACGACGATGCCTCTTCTGATGGAACACAAATGATAATAAAGAAATTCAAAGCACAGTTCCCCAATATTATAAAGCCAATATTACAGACGGAAAACCAACGTTCGAGAATAAAGTCAGGCATGAATCCCAAATTTAATTATCCTCGTGCTCAAGGTAAATATATTGCATTTTGCGAAGGTGATGATTATTGGTCAGATGCTTATAAGCTACAAAAGCAGGTGGACCTTCTAAACAAGCACACAGAAATTGGAGCTGTTGTCTCCGACTATGATAAGTTTATTGAAAATACTTCCGAAATAAAGCCATGTATTTTGTCAAATTCTTTTAAGAACTTGAGTAGAGGTATACTACCTTCTAAACCTTTATTTTCTGTGGCACTCAAGCAAACCAGAACTGTGACAGCTATGATAAAGAAAGAGCATGTTTTCTCCTTCCTGAGAAATGATTTTTTATCAGGCGTTCCAGGAGATACCCAACTTTTTGGACACCTATTCTTAACGAGTAAAATATACTTTATGAATGAGTGCACTGCGGTATATAGAGTTTTGAATGAATCCGTAAGCCACACGAAATCTTTTGAAAAGAAACAGCAATTTATGAACAGCTTCAATACATACATGGCACATATAAATAAAAATTATTCGTTGGGTTTTAAAGATCGGAGATATTTTAAAAAATCATTGAGACTTTTTCAAATTAGACAATTGGCTTATGAACGAAAAAAACGAAGTGTCATTATTGCCTCATTTTTATTTATTTTAAATGGGCACCTTTCAAAGCTTGTCATTCCACAAATAAAAAACGCTTTTAAAAAATAAAATGAGTACGTGTTACTTTTTTGTCAGAACCCCAATACAACTTTATAATGCGGTTGAAGCAAAAATTAAGCTTTGTAAAGAAACAAAATGTAATTTGATCATTTTATCCGACTATCCGCCAACGCTTAGTCAATTTGAACGACTCATCGATTCCAAAATGTGGTCTGAAGTATACATACCATGGGGAAAGTACAAAACATTAACCAAATTCAAATTATTCAACAGATTATTAAATATTAATAGACGTTTCTCTTTAAAGAGGATACTAACGGATATTATGGATCATGATATGGTTTTTTGGGGAAATTATAATTCCATTTGGTTGCGTTATTTTATTTCTAAAAAAAACAATAACGTAACTATTTTGGATGATGGTTTTGCTGCACTTTCGATTCCAAAACATATTAAAAATCATGAACTCTTTTTTAAAAAAAATAAGAGCCTAGTAGGCATTATTGAAAATCTCTTTGTCAGTTCTAAAAATAGTATTCCCTTAAAAAGACTTCATTTCTTTACCTCATTCAAAAATATTACACCGTTAGTTAATGATCGGTCTACTTACACGGATTATCCTTTTTTGAAAACTCAAAGCAGGAGAGATTTACCAAATCAAAAAACAGTTTATTTTATTGGTCAACCGTTAATTCTATTATCTATTGTAAACAAAGAAACGTACTTGCGAAATATAAATTCAATCTTTGAATATTACGAGAAAAAAGGGATGAAATGCTTTTATGTTCCACATCGCTCCGCAATCCATAATTACATACCTGAAAATTGGAATACTTTAAATTTCAATTTACCATTGGAAGCTTTGATTTTTCAAGATGCACATCAACTACCAAAAATAATGGCTAGTTTCTATTCATCTGCCCTCTATTACGTTAATAAATTTTATCAAAACAGGGATATGAATTTTGAATACTGGGAGACAGATACATTAAAAAGTAATTCTAATATTCAGCGTTGTTATTCGTACATTAAAAAAGAAAATTTAAAAAATACGATTGTTCACAAGCTTGATGCCTAAGGAAAATATATCAACCGTCGTTAAAATCTTTTTAATGATTCCAATCCTTAATGTGGTAGCTACAATCTTTACACCATATTTTCCAGGTGGAAGCCTCAATCCTGGTGTAATCAGAGGGGTGATTCTAACCATATTCTGCATTTGGTTTATACTATCAAAAAAACATGTGAATGCCATTTCAAAATCAACTTATTTCTTTCTGTTTTACCTGCTTATACTCTGTTTTTTTTCTTCTAGTATACTCACATCATTGTATATCTACAATAAGGTATTTATAGCGAGTTTATTTTTACCTCTCGCCCTTTATTTTTTAAATTCAGAACAAACATTTTTAATCTTAATTCGGACGAGTATATTTGCCTTAGCAATTCTAGAACTTAATTTTCTTCTTTCAAATTTTCTGGGCATTGGGTTTGCAACGTATAAAGATGAAAGTATCTTATTTGGGGAATCCGGAGTAAATATTACAAAGTATATGGTCATCTTTATTATGCTCATTCCATTTTATCTTAAATTTGAAAAAAATAAATCCCTTCGAATTCTTGCATCTATCCTTCTGATATCCGGAATAATTATTGTGATACTTGGAATGAAAAGATCCGCGATTCTTGCATTATCAGGAGGCTTCTTGATTTATGCCTTGATGACACCTTATAAATCAAGAATACTTAGAATTACTCCTTTTATTGCTGCATTTGTACTTTTATCCGGTCCATATTATATTCCAATTATTGAAAAAAGGTTTAAGGCAAGACAGGAGCGCGTTTCAATGACATACAATCAGTTATCCTCAAGTGAGGAGGAAGGTCGTTTATTAGAGGTGAAATACACAATAGAACAAACTTTTGGAGATTCATTTGAAAGGATTTTTATTGGTTACGATTTATTCCTAAAAAAACAATTTCAAGGGCACCGTAGAATGCTCCATATTGATTATATGAATATGCTCGGTGGAGCTGGAATTATTGGATTGTCGTTGTTCCTATTTATCTACTGGAGAATTTGGTTTTTTGCAAAAAAAATTAAAAAAACAGGTGTAAATAGTTTAGCTAAAAATGAAATCTTCGCAATGATTTGTGCTCTTCTCGGTGTTCAAGCATTTATGTCATTTGGAGGAACCATGCAAGGACTTGATCTTAGAGGCACCATTTTACTGTTACTCGGTGCATTTCTTGCACTTGGATTACAGGAGTTAAAAAAAGAAGATATTGTTTATGAATCCTAAAAAAGCAGGTAATACCCTTGCCCTATTTTCATTATTCCACCATGATGTTACCCCAAATTTAAATGGAGCATCTTTATTAGAGGAAAGCCATTTCAACGCGCTTAATTCAGCTCCCGTATGCGACGACCAATCTATCATTAAGGTTATCCTAGATATTGTACAGGAAGCAACTTTGGGTTGTGGCAACGAAGAAGTTGGAATAACTTTAACGGGAGGTTTTGATTCAAGAGTATTATTAGCTGCATTACTATTTTTAGACATCAAGCCAATTTGCTTTACATATGGAGATCCATCAAATAAAGATATTATAATCAGCAAGCGCATATGTGAAACTCTTGGCTTAAAGCACATGAATACTGTTAATGATACACCTACAGTAAAATCTTACCTGGAAGATGTAAAGGAAACTATTCATATTGATGATGGTAAGGCCCACCTTCATCGAGCGCATCGGATGGCTGCCATAAAACAATTTACCAAAGAATATAGAATAAAGGTGCTATTCACCGGCCATTTTGGAGGAGAACAAATTCGAGGCTTAAGCTATAACAATTATTTTTCTTCAGAAATATTTAAATGCTTCAATGAAACGAACACAGAACTTAAACCGCTCATTCAATCGATTTTAAAAACATATTTTATCAAAGAATCATCCTATTCCATAAACCAGGTAGCCGATCAAATTAAAAAACTGAATTGGATGCAAGATGATAAGCTTAAAAATAAGCTCTATTTTCTCTACGACCTCGTTGGAATGAATCATCATAAGCAGGACATTCGAATATATTCTAAATTTGTTAAGAATGTTGTGCCAGTTTATCTAGACGAAAGATTCATAAATACATTGATTCGATCTCCGCATCACTTCGCACGTAAAAAAACAGGCAAAATCGCATCGTTATCACATCCAAAATTGTATTGTAATATCATCGCAAGTTTATATCCGAGGTTACTAGATATTGAACTAAGTAACGGATATAAACCAAAGGATTATCAAAAAGGATTATTTTATTATGGTATAAAGCGTAGCATTAAAAAATACATTTTGAAATCATACAACCCACCATCTTTCTCTTATGGTCGTTGGTATTTTGATTTTGTTGTTGAGAATGCTGCAAATATTGACAGTGCGGTATGGAAACATTATGATAAGAAAGCGTATTTTAAGGCCTTAAATGATGATGAACATTTATCTAATGAAGGATATTGGCATAAGTTTTCAAACCCAATCTTTTTTAATTTACATAAGAAGCTAACAGCATGAATATTGTAATTCTAAAAAATGAACTTCCCGACTCATCAAAAAAGTGGGAAGCGTCCTGTAAAAGAAAAGAAATAAATTATTCCGTTGTGGATTTGACCGCCTATGATTGGTTTGAACAGATCATCACCATTCAGCCTTCACTTCTCTTGCTCAAACCCTCGGGATTGACAGCGCCTTATAAGGAGCTCTATGACGAACGTTTAAGGATTCTAGTTGAGGAATGTGGTATGAACTGCTACCCCTCGCTTAAATCGGCTCTTTTATATGAAAACAAGCGTTTCTTATCGTTTTGGCTCAAAGCCAATGCCGTTTCACATCCAGAAACCTTTATATTCTATAAAGAATCAGAGGCAAATGAGTTTTCGAACCATCGAGTTGTATTCCCTGTGGTTGCAAAAACAAATATTGGAGCGTCTGGCAGTGGCGTCAGTATACTAGAGACAAAAAATGATTTAGACCAATACATAATAAATACTTTTTCAGGAAAAGGCGCTTCTAAAAGAAAAGGTCCGAATTTAAAAAAAGGCGGACTACTCAAACGAGGGCTAAAATTAGTTTTGAATCCACAACAACTCAAAAATAAAATTGAAGTATACGAGGCCAGAGCTGCAGATATTCAAAAAGAATTCATTCTAATTCAGGAATTCATTCCTCACAGCTATGAATGGCGTGTAGTACGCATAGGTGATTCCTATTTTGCGCATAAAAAACTTCTTCAAGGAAACAAAACAAGCGGAAGTCTAGAAAAATCCTACGAAAATCCTCCTTTAGATCTTCTAGACTACATTAAAGAACTTACGGATAAACATGATTTAGACTCTGTCGCAATTGATCTATTCTCAAGCAATAAACAGTATTTAATCAATGAGATTCAATGTATTTTTGGCCAATCCGACTCCTGTCAAATGAAAGTAGATGGTATTATAGGACGATACATTTACACAAATGATACATGGGAATTTGAAAAAGGTGACTTCAACAACAATGAAAACTATGATTTAAGATTGTCTCATGCGCTTTTGAAATACAATACAAAAAAGTGAAAGTGCTATTTATAAGTAGCGGTAATTTAAGCGATGGTAAGCCAAGTATTCTTATCAAGAATCAAGGCGAATCATTGAAAGCAATTGGTGTCAATGTTCATTATTTCACAATAAATGGCAAAGGTGTTTTGGGTTATTTAAAATCAGTAAAACACATCGCTAAAGAAATCACATCACTACAACCAGACCATATACATTCTCACTATTCATTAAGTGCATTTGCCACATCGATTGCACTAATAATTTATAATATCAAGAAAACACATATTGTTTCATTAATGGGTAGCGATACTAAAATGAAAGGCTGGAAACGTCGTTTAACAATTTATTTATCGCATCAACGCTGGAACCATACAATTGTCAAAGCACTAAGTATGGCGAAAGAACTCGACCTAAAAGATTATAAAATCATACCTAATGGTGTGAATATGAGTAATATAAAACCATTTGTATCACCCTTTAAAACAACTGCTATTTTCCCTGCGAATCCCGAAAGAGTTTCGAAAAATTATGATCTCGCTGTACAAGCTATGAACATTGCAAAAAACTCGATTCCCGAACTGAATTTAGAAGTTTGTTACGATGTCAGTCATCAGGAAATAATTTCCAAAATTCAAAAATCAGGTATTGTTTTGGTGACGTCATTATGGGAAGGCTCACCGAATATTGTCAAGGAGGCAATGGCGTTGAATAAACCAATTGTTTGTACAAAAGTTGGCGACGCAGAAATGCTATTAAACAATGTCAACGGTTCATTCTTGGTCGGTTTCGATCCTTATGAAGTTGCCGAGGCTATAAAATCAGCGGTTCTTTTTGGTAAGAATGAGGATGAATCAAACGGACGTAATAAGCTTTTGGAATTGAAGCTAGATAGCACGAGTATTGCGAAACGACTGCTAAAAATATATAATTCTTAATGGTAAAAGGCGTACTTATAATTGAGGGGCACGTCCAAGGGCTTTCAAATGCGCGAAGTGCCGCTGAGCTGAACCTACCTGTTTGGGTGATGCATAATGGCAATTGTATAGCATCAAGTTCGACATCATGTCAAAAATTCATCCATTGTAACTCGTATGATAGCGAGGATTTTATTCATGACCTAATTAAACTTGGAACTGACAATAATCTGAGAGATTGGCTTATTATTCCTTCAAATGATTATGCCGTGCTTAACATTGCAAGAAATCTACTTAAACTTGCTCCATTTTACACAACATTCAGTTCAGACATTAAAATACTTGAACAAATCATAGATAAGAGCGTTCTTGCTGCACTTGCAATAAATTGCGATGTACCTATCCCCGAGACTTATAAAACGATTGAGAATGGAGATTTTTTCCAAAATAATTTTAGCTTCCCAGTACTAACGAGAGGAACAATAGGCCAGGATTTTTATAAAAAAATAGGGGTCAAAGCTTTAAAAAGCAACAATCTAGAAGAACTTAAAAGGAATCTAAATAAAATAGGTAACCATTTCGACATAAGCCAAACGCTCACTCAAGAATTGATCGAATCTAAAAATGGGAATAAATCTATTACCGTATCTACATGCTGTCTTTGTTTAAACGGAATTATTCTTAATTTATGGATGGGTGAAAAGCTAAATGAGCATCCCCTATCCTACGGAACTGCTACATTAGCAAGAAGTGTTGAAATTAAGGAACTTGAAGAGCCCACTAGAAACTTGATAAAAGGACTCGAATATACAGGTGTATGCGAAATTGAATGGCTTTATAATTTGAAACAAAAAAGATATAACTTAATTGAAATCAACCCTAGAACGTGGCTATGGGTAGAGCTTGCAAAAGCTTCAGGAATTGATTTCATCAAGGATGTCATTCAAATATCTAGCGGGAAAGAGGTATTAAAAAACAAAACCTATGAGACAGATATTTATTGGTTTAACCCAATAACTTACTACCCTTTTAAAGTATTAGCAGTGCTGAAAAATGTAAAAAGTTATCGTCCTAAAGGTAAAACAGTAAATGCATTATTTAAAAAAGGAGATAATAAACCAGGATGGACTTATCTTTGGACTTTATTTAACATTCTCAAGCGAAGATGACCGTTTTATTTATTTCAGGACACCCTGCCCAGATTCATAATTTCAGAATCGTCAAAGAGCTTCTTGAAAAAAAGGGCCACAAGGTATTTTGGGTATCAAGTAAAAAAGACATAAGCTTTCAACTTTTAAAGCTCTACGGCATAGATTATACCGAGATAATAAAGCCGAAAAAAAACTTTATTTCTAAGTTGAATGCCCTTTTGACCAATACAAAAATAATTTATCGCTTATTAAGAAAAAACAAAGTTGACCTAATTGTTTCGCGTGTCTCCCCATTCGGTGCGCTCGCCGGGTTTCTTAATAAAACACCGCATATAGCCTTAGCTGATACAGAATCTTCTGGAATTTACGATACCATATTCTCTAAATTTATTCAAGTATTGATTACATCTGTTAGTTACAAGCGTAACTTGAGAAAAGATCAGATTAGAATTGAGAGTAACATAGAGCTTTTCTATTTACACCCTAAACACTATACACCGTCAACTCAACCAATAAAATCGTTGTCTTTGGCTAATAATGAATCCTACGCGCTTTTGAGATTTGTTAATTGGGAGGCATACCACGATAAAGGTCTAAGTGGGTTTTCGCAAAAAAATAAAATAAGGGTGGTCCAAGAGCTCTCAAATTATATGAAAGTATTTATTTCTTCTGAAGGTGCCTTGCCTAAAGAACTGGAACCGTTTAAAATTTCGATTTCCTTTGAAGAGATGCATGATGTGATTTCCAACAGCAAGCTGTTTTTTGGCGAAGGAGCATCGATGGCGGCAGAAGCCGCTGTTATGGGGGTTCCTGCTATTTTTCTAAATGATAATTGGTCAGGTAATGCACTGGACCTTACAAAACATGAGCTCATGTATTGTTTTAAAAGTTCATCGGAAGAGCAAAACAATGCAATAACGAAGGCAATAGAAATAGCTACTCAAAATGATAAAATCTATTATGAAGAAAAACGGAAAATCTATTTAGAGAAGAAATTAGATGCTTCTACATTTTTATGTTGGTTCATTGAGCACTACCCAAATAGTAAAAAGGAAGTTTTAAATAACCCTTCAAATATTGCGGATCTTATATGATGGATTTTACAATTGATATCTACAAAAAGCTGATCCTAACGCTACAGAATGAAGGTTACAACTTTCAAACATTTGCTGAATTTATGCAAGCTCCCATGGCTAAAAGTGTGATACTACGCCATGATGTGGATAAACGACCAGAAAACTCAGAGTTATTTGCCCGTATACAGAACGAGTTAAATATAAAGGGTACTTATTATTTTAGATGTGTCCCTGAAAGTTATGATGAACAAATCATAAGAACTATTTCAAAAATGAATCATGAAATTGGCTACCACTATGAAGAAATGGATCTTTGCAATGGAGATGTTCATGCTGCAATAAAGCTGTTTGAAAAAAACCTTAAAATACTTAGGGATATTTGCCCCATAGAAACGATTTGTATGCATGGAAGCCCTAGATCAAAATATGATAATAAATCAATATGGTTTAGTAATAAATACACTGATTATCAAATTATTGGAGAACCTTATTTTGACTTAAACTTTAATAAAATTGGATACCTCACAGATACTGGAAGAACATGGGACGGTGCTAGATTTTCAGTTAGAGATAAAGTCGTCTCAAATATATCACTAAACGTGAAATCTACACAAGAACTTATTCATAACCTACAGAAAAAGAGCCTCCCAAAACAATTAATGTTAACGTTTCACCCTCAGAGATGGAATTCGGGTTTTGCCATGTGGACACAAGAATTGATTTTGCAGAACCTTAAAAATGTTATTAAAAAACACATTGTTAACAAAAGCTAATGCTTTTGAAATAACTCTTCTCGTTCTTCAAAATTCTTCAAACGAAAGTTATTCTTGTTGAATTTCGGGAACATTTCTGGCTGCCGTTGCCCCTCAAAAGAGATTACCTCATATTTTTTATGATACTCGGTTTCCATAAACCTAAAATTGGATGATCGAATGAATAAATATCCTTTAGGATTGAGCACCTGATCTAAATACCCTACGGACATTTCAAATATAGAAAACGGAAAAACAGAATCTATATTTTGAATTAGCTTGGATTCTGGATACCTACAAAGTACAGATATTGCAGTAATCACATCAAATTTACCAAGTGTATGAAGGCTTTTAGCCTCTATGTGATAAAAAGATAATTTTTCTGAGGCAAACTTACTTTTAGCCTTTTCAATACTCTTTTTATTTACATCAACTCCAATTATCGTTGCATACGGCAAATGAGTACTTAAAGATTGGCATTCCTCCCCTGTAGAACAACCAAAGGAAAGAAGCCTTATCGGTTGATCCTTAAATCTTGCTCCTAAAGCTTCAAAAATATCTGGATGTCTATTTAACTGAGTCGTGGGTGCGGACTGTAATAATCCATTCTGAGAAAGATTGTTCTCCCTAGTTAACTTCTTGTATTGAAGCTTTTTATACCAAATGTAAACAAATGGGACTTTTTTAAGTAGATGCTTTATCACAATACGAAGGTAATACTATGCTTTCAAACTTGCTAAAATTCTAAAAGATGTACACCGTAATATTTCAGCATTTCGAATAATTGGCTTATTTTCGTCTGAATTAGCGGCTTTTATTTTTGCTGAAGTATGAAGGATAATATAAATACAGAGAAGTCTCAGGATGTTGCCCTAGATGCAATGGTTGATTTACTGGTCCAAAATGCAGCTAAATCAAAAGAGCCCTTATATAATGACACTTTTCTAAGTGAAGAGCTTCTAAAAGCCTTTCAGCTCAATAAAGCTCATAAGTACTTCATTGACACCCAACTTTTAAATGAGGTTAAAGATTTAGATACATACTTGTCTCATATGAACAAGGATCTAAATAATGAAAAGCTCTTTATTGGTTTTGTTCAAACACTCAATGACTGGAGGAAATCAAAAACTATTTTGAAAATCCCCATTTTGGGAATGAGCTACAGAATTTATACATTTTTGACCAAAAGAGTTATTCCAAGACTTAAATTTTATAGAAAAATTGGATTACGAAGAAAATATCATTTCATCTCGAAGGCCGAGACTATTGGAAGATTAATCTACAATGGATTTGAGATACAAACTTTTATTGAACTCAATGATCGTCACGTTTTTATAATTAAAAAAGTAGGAATACCAAAAACTATCAAACCAAGTTTTGGTCCAGTTTTTAAAATGAATCGAATTGCAAAAAACGGAAAAAAAATAGGCGTTTATAAGCTTCGAACCATGCACCCCTATTCTGAATTTGCACATGAATATATGATTCTAAATCATGGATTTGGAGCTGATGGAAAAATCAAAGATGACTTTAGAACCTCAAGATGGGGAAAGCTTCTTAGGAAATATTGGATAGACGAACTTCCACAGCTTTTAAATCTTATTAAAATGGAAATGAAGCTTGTCGGCGTAAGACCAGTAAGTGAATCTTATTTCAACCAGCTCCCAAAAGATTTAAAAGAAAAACGTATCAAATACAAGCCCGGTTGCATCCCTCCATATGTTGCCTTGGATTTAGGCACCACCAAAGAAGCAGTGCTAAAAGCAGAAGAACTTTATTTACAAGAAAAAGAAAAAAATCCAAACTTCACGGATTTAAAATATTTCTTCATTGCTATTTACAAAATAATATTTCAACGGAAAAGATCTGCATGATTTTTAAAAAAAAACATATCGCTGTCCTTGTATTAATCGCCTCATTAATTTCATGTAGAAATAGTGAAAATGTCATTTATTTTCAAGGAGAATTCTCTAATATAAACCAAAAGCATCATACTTCTTTTGTTCCTATTATCGAAAAGAATGACCTTCTTGATATCAAACTTATATCCCAAAATTCAGAAGCATCAGCCCTTTTTACTCCCAAAATTGACAATAGCAAAAGTTCTATAACCTATATGTCTGGTGTCCCTGCAAAAGGGGGGTTCCTAGTAAATCAAAAAGGAGAAATTGAGCTGCCATATATAGGAACATTATTGGTTAGTGGATTAACGAGAGATGCCATTGTTACTGAAATAGAAAGTAGGCTCAGTGAATATATCAATGAACCAATTATTCAAATACAAATTTTAAATTTTAAAGTAACCATTTTAGGAGATGTCAGAAACCCAGGTACATTTAATATTCCCAATGAAAAAATCTCTATTATTGAAGCTATTGGTATCGCAGGAGACTTAAACATAACAGGTATGCGACAAGATATAAAGCTAATAAGAGAGACTAATGGGACTCGAAAAGAATATAATATTGATCTTACAAAGAAAAACATATTTAACTCAGAGTTTTTCTTTCTCAAACAGAACGACATAATTTACATCCCTCAAAACAGAGCAAAAATAAGTAACTCAAATTTTAGCCAAATATATCTTCCAATTTTATCGACTTTGTCTATAATACT
This sequence comes from uncultured Flavobacteriales bacterium, assembly GCA_943789205.1. Lineage (GTDB taxonomy): Bacteria > Bacteroidota > Bacteroidia > Flavobacteriales_D > Crocinitomicaceae > UBA952. The sequence continues at coordinate 2,025,458 of CALSTG010000001.1, read as the reverse complement.
AAGCACCATAACTATATTTTCACAGTGATTCAAAATAATAAAATCATAGAGTCATTACAAACGCAAGAAACCAATTATAGAGAGCTTCTTATATCTTATCTCTCCAAATGGAAGGTTTTTCTTTTTCTGCTAATTGTATGCATCGGAAGTGCCCATATTTATTTAAGGTATGCCAATCCACTGTATGAGGCAAACGCAACAATTTTAATTAAAAACAGTCAGAAAATCGGAACTGGAATGTCTGAAACCTCTGTTTTTGAGGATTTAAGTGTTTTTGGTGAAAGCCGATCCATTGAAAATGAAAAGTCCATTCTGAACTCAAGAAACATAATGAGGAAGGTTATTATGAATCTCGGTATCAGACATGAATATTATTCGCTTGGAACAGTTACTGGATTCAATAGATTTGAGCAATATAAGGATGCCCCTATTAGAATTGAGTTCCAATATGAAGATACCATTAAGTTCATCAATACAAGATATCAGCTCAAACTAAAAATTGAAAATGAGAAAAAGGTTCGAATTAAAACCAAATTGGGTGGATATACCTATGAGTTCAATAAATGGTATCCGGTCAAAAATAAAAAGATTCAAATTCGAGTTGTTCCGTCACAATTCTTTACAAAACAGCAAGTCGGACGGGAATATGAATATCATATGCTTCCTCTTGAGGCTTGCGTCAATAAATATCTTTCAAAGCTCAGCATATCTCAAAATGCCAAAAATTCTGCTATCCTGCAGCTAACGATAAGGCATCAATCTAAATCTAAAGCTGTCGATGTGGTGAACGAAATCATTACAAAATATAATGAAGATGCCATAAGTGATAAAAATATGATTTCAAAAAACACTTCTGAATTTATAAGCGGAAGAGTTAAAGTCATCTCAAAAGAACTGGGTGATGTTGAAGATTCAGCAAAGGAATTTAAAAATGAAAATGATCTTATTGATGTCTCTTTTGAATCCGAAATTGGTCTTAACTATTCAAAAGATATACGTCAAAAACTGATTGAAGCAAATACACAGCTTCAATTAAGTAATATGATGCTTGAACATCTAGAAAATAACAATAGTAATAATGTATTGATCCCCGTAAATCTAGGATTAGCTGATAATAGAATAGAAAGCACTATATATGAGCACAATAAACTGGTAATGGACCGTATAGACGCGCTTAAAACGACGAAAGAAAAGAACCCAATCATAATTAACCTTTCAGAACGTATTACAGAGCTAAAAGCAAATATTAAGAGTAGCATCAATAATCTTATTGAAGTAAAAACGAAAACAGTTCAAGAAATAGAAAAAGAAGAGCAAAAAATAGAGGCTACATTAAATAAAATGCCAAAATTTGAAAAAGAACTTCGAGGTATTGTTCGACAGCAGCAAATTAAAGAATCTCTTTACCTATACCTACTACAGAAAAGAGAAGAAGCGAGAATCGCATTGGCTGTAGGGTTAGGTAATGCTAAGATTGTGGATCCTGGCTACAGTAATGGTTCAATTGTATCTCCAAAATATAATGTTGTCTATTCATTTTCTGTTATTCTAGCTTTGGTCCTTGGATTCCTCTATGTATACATCAAAGGACTCCTCTATGACAAGGTATATTCTAAAACTGATATTGATAAATTTGGATTGCCATACATTGGTAACATTCCGTTAGGAGAAAAAAATTCAAACATCGTCATATCGAAAGGCAGTAAAACTGCAATATCTGAGGCATTCAGAACATTAAGGACAAATATTGACTTCATGATGCCTAAGGAGGAAGGTGATGCCAAAACGATCTTTATAACTTCTACGGTGGCAAAAGAAGGTAAGTCCTTTACAGCGGTTAACTTTTCTCTTTCACTCGCCTTATCAGGTAAAAAAGTACTTATTTTAGGGATGGACCTTAGGGCACCCAAATTAGAGGATTATATGGGCAATGAAAGGTCAAAAGGAGTTACGAATTACATTGTAGACTCAAGTAAACCATATACCGACTATATTTACACGACTGAGCTAAATAGTAATATTGATGTATTACCATCTGGTGATATTCCACCAAATCCTTCCGAATTATTAATGTCAGATAAAGTCACTCATCTATTTAATGATTTAAAATCTAAATATGATTATATTATCGTGGATACTGCCCCAGTAGGGATTGTAAGCGATACATTGCTCATCTCTAAATATGCTGACACCGTTGTTTATGTTGTTCGTGCACATCAGCTTCCAAGAAAAATGTTAAATATAGCAGCAGATTTGAAAACAGAAGAACGTCTACCTAATATGGCCATTTTGCTCAATGGAACGTTTGGAAACAAAGGCTATGGTTATGGTTATGGTTATGGTTATGGTTATGGTTATGGTTATACCGGAGACTATTACGGGGATGAGAGTAATAAAAAGAATCGATTCAACCCGCTAAATTGGTTTAAAAAGAAATAGAAACAGGGCAATGGTCTGACCCCATAATGTCGTTATGAATTTCAGCAGATGTTAATTTTGCTTCCAAGGACTTAGATAGTAAAAAGTAATCAATACGCCATCCAATATTACGTTTTCGTGCTCCCGCTCTATAACTCCACCAAGAATATTTCTCAGCTGCATTGGGATACAAACTTCGGTATGAGTCGACTAGACCAGCAGACATATAATTGTCCATACCATCAATTTCTTCTTGCATGTGACCCGCCGACTTATTATAATTGGGTTTAGGTCTAGCTAAATCGATAGACTTATGCGCCACATTAAAGTCACCACAAACAACCACTGGCTTTTTAGATTCAAGACCTTTTAGATAACTGCAAAAATCAGCATCCCAGCGCTGCCTATATGGTAGCCGCAACAAAGTATTTCCTGAATTTGGCACGTATACATTAACTAAATAAAAATCAGTAAACTCTAAACAAACCACCCTGCCTTCATGATCATGTTCGTCAATTCCAATGCCATATGAAACAGATACTGGAGACTTTTTAGAGAGTATTGCTGTTCCTGAGTATCCTTTTTTCTCAGCCTCGTTAGCATAAATATGATAACCCTGCAATGGTTCTAATGCTATATTCACCTGCGCTACAGTTGCTTTCGTTTCCTGAAGACAAATTACATCAAAATCAATTTCTTGCATATCAGAAATAAATGATTTACCTACAATTGCTCTAATACCATTAACATTGAAAGAAAGTAGGTTCATTTTTCTTCAGATTTACATTGCTCATTTGGTTTTGCACCACAAAAACTACAAGAACCTTCATCATTCTGAAACATGGGATTATTGCTAGCACAAGTACCCGCGAATTCCCCATTTTTCTTAAGTAGTATCTTAATTGCAATTCCTGCAAATGCAAGGACCAAAAGGAGTATGGGGATTAGAATATTCATCATAGTACAAAATTATTAGTTTTTATCTATTTAAGCAACGCTAGTAAAATTAATGTGCTTTTCTTCGCGAAATCAAATAGCCTAGACCCAGCTCCAAATAGTCAGCTTTCGCCCAATGGCTTTTTATGGCGACATGACCAAACAAACCATTACGAAATTGATAACGTACTCCAACACGATGATACAATAGACCATTAGGCTTATACCAATCGCGAATATATGCACCCATTCCAAAAATAAAATGAATGTGATTCATTGGCACAAAATAGGCTCCATAAACACCGAGTTGAATAAGATTGATTTGAGATTTCTCAACTAAAGGTTCAACTTCGATATGTGATTGATTAGAAAATATGTCTAAACCAAACTCAAAACCTACTTTCGGAGTCAAAACTGACTTGGTAGAAATCGAACCACCATAAATGAGATATTTACGCAAACCAAATGGCATCGTTTCTTTTAGTGAAAATACGCCTTGAACACTCCAATACAATTTCTTAAAATCAAAATGATACCCCTTTGATATAGGACGTCTAACCTTACCTATTTTTTTACTGTACCCCAAGGAAAAATACGGTACATTCAACCCTAAGTTTGGAACCTTGAATGCAGAGTTACTAAAGTGGGTCATGTCTGCCGATAAACTAATGCTACTTTTTTGAAATTCGTATTGCGCCCTTAAGGCCATAACTATCATCATATTCAAATTTGATCCAATGGCAATATTTTCTGGATTAAAAATAGAATCATACTTCCTATTCGTAACACCAAGTCCACTTCCGAGCTTCCATGAAAGTTCAAACTTATTCAAACGGGCTATTGGAAGTTCAGCAAAACCATAAGTCGCTATGTAACGACCGAGCACTTCGTTATTACCCACGGAACCGATAAAAAAAGACACACCAACTTTAGGATCGTTATAAAAATCCACCCATGAATTTGCTTGATGTAAATGTCTAAAGAAGGAAAATTCACTAGCCCAAGCGGTTTGTTGAGGAAGATTGGCCATATTCCCCCTGTGTGCTAACAAAAATCCAGATTTCAATTGATAGCCTACCCCCCACTCAGATTGAGCTTTGCCTGATGTTAAGCCAACTATAATTAAGAGAATTGAGATTATAATTTTCATTTATTCAAAGTTAAGGATTCAAAAGGATAAATCTTACTTTTACATTCTATATGGATCCACGACTGAAAGCCTTCGAGCGCCTTTTAAATATAATGGATGATCTTCGAGAACAATGTCCTTGGGATCAAAAGCAAACCTTGGAATCTCTGAGGAATCTAACTATAGAGGAAACTTATGAGCTTGCAGATGCCATTACGAAAAATGATTTACAAGAACTGAAAGGTGAAATCGGTGACCTGCTGCTTCACATGGTTTTCTATTGTAAAATCGCCACAGAGCAAAAAGCCTTTACAATTACTGATGCTTTGAATAGTGTTTGTGAAAAACTCATTCATCGCCACCCACACATCTATGGAGATGTTAAAGTTGCTAATGAGGAAGAGGTCAAATCGAATTGGGAAAAGCTAAAACTCAAGGAAGGAAAAAAATCTGTTCTTTCAGGAGTCCCTTCCTCCCTACCTTCACTGGTTAAAGCTACAAGAATTCAAGAGAAAGTAAAGGGCATCGGATTTGAATGGGAGCATGCAGAAGACGTTTGGAAAAAGGTAAAAGAGGAGCTAAAAGAGTTTGAATATGAAGTATCTAAAAACTCGAAAGCACAAGAAGAAGAATTTGGAGACCTACTTTTTTCACTGGTTAATTACGCACGATTTGTGAATATCTCTCCTGAGTCCGCATTGTCAAAAACCAATCTTAAATTTATTACGCGCTTTCAGTTAATGGAAAAGATGATACTTGAAGAAGATCAAAGCATTGATGAAATGAGTCTAGCAGACATGGATCAATTTTGGGAACGCGCTAAAATCAGCTTAAAGAAAGAAAGTACTTCTTAAAGCAACTCTTCAATAATTCGATCCATTGAGTAACCTTCGGCATCGGCTCGATAATTACGAACCAATCGATGACGCAAAATTGGTTTAGCTATGGCTTTCACATCCTCAATATCAGGAGAATATTTTCCTCTCAACGCAGCATAACACTTTGCCCCAACAATTAAATATTGCGAAGCTCTCGGACCGGCACCCCATGTGATATACTTCTCGGTTAATGGAGTGGTCTTATCATTATCCAACCTAGTTTTCGCTACAAGTGAAACGGCATACTCTAAAACATTATCTGCGACTGGGATTCTCCTTATCAAATCTTGATAAGCAATAATCTGTTCCGTAGTCAATATAACATCAAGGGATTCACGCTGGTCAGAAGTCGTTTTTTTGACGATTTCAAGCTCCTCCTCATAAGTTGGGTAGTCTACCCATACATTAAACATAAAACGGTCAAGCTGAGCCTCTGGTAGAGGATATGTTCCTTCCTGTTCGATTGGATTCTGGGTGGCCAATACGAAAAATGGATTCGGTAACTTATACGTCGTACCCGCTGCTGTTACACTTCTTTCTTGCATAGCTTCTAGAAGTGCGGATTGTGTTTTGGGTGGGGTTCTGTTAATTTCATCCGCTAAAATAACATTAGAAAAAATTGGACCATTAATAAATTTAAATCCTTTATTCTCATCCAAAATTTCTGAGCCTATAATATCTGAAGGCATTAAATCTGGTGTAAACTGAATACGATTGAAACTCAATCCAAGCGTCTGTGCTATCGTATTGACCAATAATGTTTTAGCCAATCCGGGAACGCCTACAAGTAAACAATGGGCACGAGATAAAATACTAATACATACCTGGTCTATAACCTCATCTTGCCCTACAACGATCTTGGCAATTTCAGACTTTAAACGATTATAGCTTACAACGAGTTCATCTATTTTATCTTTGTCTGACATGTTATTATTTATTTAGAGTAGGAAGCCATTGATGCTGAAAGCCACAGCTTTGATAATTCTCATCAATTCTTATAAAGGCATTAAATATTTTAGAATCCACCCATTTCGCGGTAGTTCTTTGCTTTTTGTCATTCTCAGCTGCAGCTTTAATTAAAGCGTAGTCATCTTTAAGATTGGCTTGGTGAGGTTCAAAACGTTCTTTTAGCCTAACAATTCTAATACCTTGTTTGCGTTCAAAGATATCTACATAAAGATTTGGACTGGTTATATCTCCTTTCTCCATAGCATCTGTAAGAAGATAAATTTGCTGATCTACCTGATTCAAATCTTCCATGTCCCAGGTTTGATCTCCCGTAATCGGATTTGTTATGACACCTTGATTCTGCATGGTTCTGTCATCATTAGAATATAGCGAAACCGCTTCTGACCATGTTATTTCATTTTGGTCTAGCTTTTTATAACATTCCTCCATTTTAATGGATGCATCATTTATCGCATCATTGCTAAACTCGGGCATATTAAGAATATGTAAACATTCATAATCTTCACCCTTCCTCGAAACCAATTTTATAATATGAAACCCATACTGGGTCTCAATTATTTCTGAGACCTCACCAACAGATAATCGAAATACTGCTGCTTCGAACTGGGGAACCATCATTCCTTTTGAGGCTTGTATTTTTCCTCCTTGTGAGCCACTCCCTGGATCATCAGAATGAATTCGAGCCATGGTTTCAAATGATTTACCTTGAACTAATATTTGTTCTTGAATATCTTGAAGTTCCTCCATTGCCCGCAGTTTATCTGCTTTAGTGATCTCCGGGTACATTACAATTTGTTGAAAGCTGAGCTTCATATTGATAAATGGTATACTGTCTTTTGGTAAAGAATTAAAAAATGAAGAAACTTCTTTCGGTGTAACAGAGACAGCACTTGTTATAGTTCGCTCCATTTCTTGCGCTAATATTTTATCCTTAATAACGGATCGAAATTCATTTTTAATTTGAGCGGTTGATTTTTCATAAAAAGCTTCTAATGCTTCTCGCCCGCCCATTTTATTTTCAATTATTCGCAATCGATTTTCCATCTCCGCGTCAACTTGTTCATCAGAAACAATAATACTGTCCAGTTTGGCCTGATTCACAAGCAATTCTTGAATCATTAATTGTTCAAGCACATTGCAAGAAAAATCGTAGTCAACCTCCATTTCAGATTGACGTGCCTGAAGTTGTTGCTGCTCAAGATCGGACAGAAGAATAATATTGTCTCCGACTTGAGCCACTACATTATTCACAAGCTTACCGGGTTGGGCCGAAATAATACCAGCGGAAAATAAAAAAGAAAAAAGTAGGACTCTACTCATGAGCTCCTAAATTATAAAGGACATTATCATAAACCTTTACCGGATACTTTTCTACAAGCTCTTTCATCCAATATTTCTCTAAATGATTTTGATAATCAGAAATTACGGCACCTTTGATTTCTTTCAATTCTTTTGGCATTTCTTGAAGCTGCTCATTAACTACCACAACATAATATTTATCTTCAAACTCATACCCTTCATTTCTACCATTCTCAAACTTTTTACCTTTCAAGAATGGTGTTGCTTTTTGAATATACTTATTCATTTTGACATTGAGGTTCAGCTCTGAATCCTTGTTAATTTCCTCCAAAATTACTTTACTGTTGTTCTTTCTCTTCTTGAGCATCTTAAAAACCTTGTCAGAGATTTCACTTGAAGCACATATATATATTGTTGCATCAATGCGATCAGGCCACATGTACTTTGATTTCTGAGTTTGATAATACGCCTTTAAACCTGTGGTGTCTTTTACCGCTTTGTTCCATACCTTATCGGACATTACTTCGTATAAGATAATACCGTCATGATATTCCTGAACAAGAGCTTTATACTCAGGGTATTTATCGGAAAGCATCGACTCTTCGTAAGCTAAAATCCCTTTTTTCACCCATAATTTATATTGCGTGTCAACAATACTTTCAAATGACTTGCCTCTGCCATTTCGAAATGTTTTACGCAAATGACCGGCAAAATCCATTTGTCTAAAGTTCTTATCACCAATGGAAAATAAAACGTTATCTACCTTGAGGTTTTCAGCCTTCCAATTACCAATAAAAAAGGATGAGTCAAGATTTTCGATAAACCATTCTAGGTACTGCTTTTCGCCTTCTGCAAAACCATATTTATCTTTCAGTTTAGACACAAATACATCTTGTGTTTTTTTGGAGCGTTCATCTTTATTTACACGCTTTTGAAGTTCTTTTTTCATTTCTTCAAAAGACCGTAAATCATTCCATTCTATACGTCGAATTATATGATAACCATAATCTGTTTTTATAGGTTCCGAAATAGCACCATCTTCCTTAATAGCAAATGCGGCATCTTCAAAAATAGGCACCATTCTTTGAGAAGTTCCGGATCCAAAAACTGGAAGGTCTCCACCTTTTCTTGAAGAAGAGGGATCATCTGAATATTTCGCAACGTAATCCTTCCACTTTTTATCAGATAAAGAATCACTGAGCAATTCGTAAATCTCATTTATTTTTCGTTCAGCACTTTTCTGATCCGCTTCTCCAGACTCTGAAGGTGAAGAAATCATTAAATGAGCACATTTAATTGTACCGCGTGCAGGACGTTTATCCGTGACTTGTAAAATATGATAACCATATTTAGTTCTAAATGGCATTGATACATCACCAACTGGAGTTGTATATGCCGTTTCCTCAAAAGAGTAGAGCATTTGAAATGCTGTAAAGAAACCTAAATCCACCGCTTTACCTTCTGTACCATTCTTTGAACGGGCTACAAGCTCAAAATCTTCTCCTTTTGTAATTCGTTCTCGAAGTTCCATGAGTCTATTGTAGGCCTTTGCAGTGTCCTTTGCCGAAGCTGATGGTTTCAACCTAATTAATATGTGAGATGCACGAACTTCGTTCTGCAATCGATCATATGCTTGTGCAACCATTGCTTTATTCTCAACGCTATCAATTAAATACGGCAAAGCCAACTGTTTTCTATAACCTTCTAGTTCTTTTTTCAGTTTCGGAATAGTGTCATATCCCAAAGCCTCAGCCTCTGCAACCTTAAGCTTGAATTTTGTAAAGAGATCCATGTATTCGTCTAAAGCAGCTTTATCATATTTTGGATTGTCATTGTTTTTGAGATAAATCTGAAGAAATTCACTTTTTGTAACTTTTTGACCATTTATTTCCATCACAACCTCATCTTGAGCTGTTAAATTTAAAATTGAAATAAAAAGTATTGAAGTAAGAAGAAATATTCTGTTTAGCATTTTTTGAATTTTTTTTATTTGATACTGTAGTTTGGTGCCTCTCTAGTTATAGAAACATCATGCGGATGCGATTCTCGAACACCGGCAGAAGTGATTCTAACAAATTTCGATCCTTTTAATTCATTTACGGTTGGTGAGCCACAATAACCCATACCAGCTCTGATACCACCGATTACTTGATACATCACCTCAGCGAGTTTACCTTTATATGGCACCCGTCCAGAAATACCTTCTGGTACTAGTTTTTTAACATCATCCTCAGCATCTTGAAAATAACGATCTTTTGAGCCTTGCTGCATAGCTTCTATGGAACCCATACCACGATATGACTTAAACTTTCTTCCTTCGTATATGATTGTTTCACCCGGAGATTCCTCTACCCCTGCGAACATTGAACCAAGCATAACAGAGTCTGCTCCAGCAGCAAGTGCTTTTACAATATCACCTGTATACCGTATGCCGCCATCAGCAATAACGGGAACTCCAGAACCTTCAATGGCGTTTGCCACCTCATTGACAGCTGTCAATTGTGGCACTCCAACCCCAGCAATGATTCGTGTGGTACATATAGAACCTGGGCCGATACCTACCTTTACTGCGTCTGCACCAGCTTCAACCAAATATTTCGCCGCTTCAGGCGAAGCAATATTACCAACAACTACGTCTAAATTTGGAAATTTAGATTTTACTTCTTTTAATTTGGTTACCACACCTTTTGTATGACCGTGTGCCGTATCTATAACAATAGCATCAACACCTGCTTCAACTAATTTCTCTACCCGCTCTATGGTATCATCAGTGACACCTACAGCCGCTGCAACCCTAAGCCGGCCGAGACTATCCTTACATGAGGTAGGATGCTCTTTGACCTTAATAATATCTCTGTAAGTAATAAGTCCTATTAATCTGTTCGATGCATCAATGACTGGAAGCTTTTCAATTCTGTTTTCTTGAAGAATAACCTCAGCATTGCTTAATGATATTGATTCAAGCGTAGTGATTAAATTTTCTGAAGTCATTACTTCTTGTATCGGACGTTGAATGTTTTTTTCAAATCTCAAATCTCTATTCGTTACAATTCCAATTAACTTCTTGTCCTCGTCAACAACAGGAATACCTCCAATGCTATTCTCTTTCATCAAAAGAAGCGCATCACTTACTACAGCATTTTGGTGCAATGTAATCGGGTCGATAATCATACCACTCTCTGATCTTTTTACCTTTCTGACATTTTTAGCTTGATCTTCGATGGTCATATTCTTGTGAACCACCCCAATGCCACCCTGTTGTGCAATAGCAATTGCCATATTGGCTTCAGTAACTGTATCCATTGCAGCTGAAACTATAGGGGTATTAAGTTGGATATTTCTAGAAAATGCACTTGTCAAGCGCACATCGCGCGGTAAAACCTCAGAATAAGCTGGTACCAAAAGAACATCGTCGTAGGTTAAACCTTCTTGAATTTGAGTTAAATTTTTTAGAGACATAATGAACCTATTAGTGAAAATAAATTCTTGCAAATTTAGAAAAAAAAGCCTTCAGATAAGAATTAACAGCGCATTACTAATGTTAATATTCTGCAATTTTTTGAATCCGAACTATTAATTCTGTAAACTTGCCCTGTGAAAAAGGCATACCAGTTTATTTTAATGCTATGTTTAGCAGTGCTTGCAAAGGAATCGTTCGGTCAACGACAAGACATCGATACAACCCGAATGCTTCAGCTTTCAGGCGTTGTTGTATCTGAACAGGACCTTACCCCAATGCCATATATAACAGTTTATGACAAGTCTATAGGTCGGGGTGTAATCGCAGATTATTATGGTTATTTCTCCATGGTATCTTTTCCAGGTGATACTTTGTTTTTTTCCTACTACGGTTACAAAACATCCACTTACATTGTTCCAGATTCACTAAAAGAAAACCGATACAGTATTATTCACATGCTTCAGCAAGACACCATTAACTTACCAGAAGTTACAGTTTATCCTTGGCCGTCGAAAGAAGATTTTGCAAAATTCTTTGTTGAGATGCAACCGTATGACGATGCGATAAGACGCGCTCAACGAGAATTGTCAGGTGAATCTCTTGCATTTGTTGCCGCAAGACTTGATGCAGACGCTTCATTGGCAAGTGGACTCCTAGCCAATCAACGCAACACAAAGCTGTATACAAATGGACAGCTTCCTGTAAATAATTTATTAAATCCTTACTCTTGGGCTAAGCTCGTTAAAGATTGGAAAGAGGGTAAATTAAAAATAGAATAATTTATCTCGGATAGCAGAGAAAATACTTCTCTACAGGTCTGGCAAGCGCCGAGATATTCAAATTATCTGATGCCTCAGACAAGTCTACTATTTCTCCTGTCTTCATAAGCAAATTGATATTTTGAAATTTTTGGTTGTAAGCTTTATTAACCAATTTATCCGAGAAAACCAAAAAGCTTAAATCCATTTCACTAAATGCTCCAGTTGCTAACAATTTATTTTTAACCGAAGCAATCGTTTTATCTGAAAATGGTTCTTTAGCGATCTCGATCTTAAAAAGTTTTCGGTTTACAATAGATGACGATAAAAACTTAAGTGTTGCATCCTTATGATTTGACCAAACCTTCAAGCTTTGTAGAATATCGTAATCATCAAGCGCGGCAAAATTTTCCAGAACGCTTTTATCATTTTCAAATTCCTGTTTTGAGAGGTCTTTATTAAGAAAAAAGGATAATGCTGGGCTGCTGAAAACATTAATGCCATTTCTAGCCAACCACTTGGCTCTTCTTAAAGCATAAATGAGCATGTACTCCGCTGCAACAACCGTTTTATGCAAGTACACCTGCCAATACATTAATCTTCGAGCTACGATAAATTTCTCTACAGAATAAATACCTTTTTCCTCAAGTACCAGCTGACCCTTGTGAACAGCAAGCATCTCAATTAGACGATCACTACCAATAATACCCTCACTTACACCGGAAAAAAAGCTATCTCGATTCAAATAATCTAATCGGTCCATATCAAGTTGACTTGATACAAGCTGATGCAGGAATGGTTTTTCATGCTTATCCTCAAAAATTTTAAGTGCTAGATTAAGATCTGAGCCAAAAGCCTGTTCTAAACTTTGGATGAAATAAGCAGATATATCTTCGTGAGTTACTGATTTTACAATATCAAACTCGAGCGCATGGCTAAATGGTCCATGTCCAATATCATGAAGTAATATCGCCAGGAGCACTGCTCTTTTTTCATCAGGGCTTATTTCACATCCTTTGTTCTCAAGCACATTAATGGCTTTCCCCATAAGATGCATTGCACCGACAACATGTTGAAACCGCGTATGAACTGCACCGGGGTATACAAGATGACTTAATCCAAGTTGAGAAATCCTACGAAGCCTTTGCATGTATGGATGCTCAATGACATCAAAAATAAATTCATCGGGAATCGAAATAAAACCATAGATAGGGTCGTTAATAATTTTCTTCTTGTTGTTTCGATTTCGATTCGCTTGCAAATGTTTACTTTTAATAATTACCTCAAAAATAACGTAAAAGAATGACTAATTCAGGAAATATACTTTGGGCAGATGACGAAATAGATCTTCTAAAACCACATATTCTTTTTTTAGAATCAAAGGGATATGATGTACAAGGTGTTACGAATGGGCTTGATGCACTTGAAAAAGTGCAAGAATCCTTCTTTGATATTGTTTTCTTAGATGAGAATATGCCTGGGCTTTCTGGATTAGATACACTATCTCGTATTAAAGAGCTAAAACCAAACCTTCCCGTTGTAATGATTACAAAAAGTGAGGAGGAGCATATAATGGAAGATGCAATAGGTTCAAAAATAGCAGATTATCTCATCAAGCCTGTAAATCAAAATCAAATCTTAATTAGCTTAAAGAAAAATCTTCAAGCAAGACAATTGGTGAGCGATAAAACAAGTCTCAATTACAGACAGGAATTTAGACAGTTAGGCATGCAACTTAACAATAGATTAGATGCTGAGGAATGGAAAGAGCTTTATGCCAAACTTGTATATTGGGAGCTTCAGCTAGATAAAATTGAAGACTCTGGTATGAGCGAAATATTTGAGATGCAAAAAAAAGAGGCGAACCAGCTATTTTGCAGTTTTATAGAGAATAATTACTTGGATTGGTTAAACGGTATCGAAGAAAGCCCTTTATTTATTCACAACATTATAAAAGAAAGGATTTTAAAAAAGCAATCCAATGCAAAAACACTGGTGTTGGTTATAGACAATCTTCGTTTTGATCAATGGAAAGTATTAGAACCTGTGTTTAATCAGTATTATGTGAAAGAACATGAAGAGGTCGCATTTTCTATTTTACCTACTGCAACACAATATGCTCGAAATGCCTTTTTTGCAGGTCTCATGCCATCAGAAATCGCAAAGAAATATCCTCAGTATTGGAAAAATGAAGAAGATGAGGGAAGTAAAAACCTCTATGAAAAAGAGCTTCTAGAAACAAATTTAAAGAGACTTGGTAAATCTAATTTACGTTGGTCTTACAACAAAATCACAAACGTTAAGGCTGGAAAAAAGCTTGTTGAACAATTTCATAAATTAAAAGAAAACGATGTCAATTTCCTTGTATATAATTTTGTTGATATGTTGTCCCATGCACGCACTGAAATGGAGGTCATTCGAGAGCTTGCGGATGACGAATCTGCATACCGCTCATTAACAATTTCATGGCTTGAACATTCACCACTATTAGATGTTATTAAGCAAGCCGCAGAAGAAAAGATGAATTTGGTAATTACTACAGACCACGGAACAATAAAAGTTAATCAACCTGTTAAAATTGCTGGTGAGAGAAACACAAACACCAACCTAAGATATAAAGTAGGTCGTGGATTGGGATATAAAGATAAGGATGTATTTGTTGTAAATAATCCACAAGATGGTTTTCTTCCCAAACAAAAAATGTCTAGCGAATTTGTATTTGCGAGAGAACAAGACTTTTTCGTTTACCCTAACAACTACAATCATTTTGTCAATTACTATGGCAATACTTTTCAGCACGGTGGTATTTCAATGGAGGAAGTTTTGATTCCGTATATTGAAATGAAAGCAAAATAAATAGTTCTGTCAACATAGAATCTGTTTGCTTTGCGTAATTTTGTAAAAGCTTAGTTAAAATGATTTCTACACCGGATTATATTCACGACATAAGAGCAGATTTTCCCATACTTCAAACGAAAATCCATAATAAACCATTGGTTTATTTTGACAATGCTGCTACAACACAGAAGCCTAAAATAGTCATTGATCGAATACAAGACTACTACGAAACTAAGAATGCAAACATTCATCGAGGCGTTCATCATTTAAGTCAGGTTGCAACTCAAGATTATGAAAATGCACGTACTCGAATTCAAAAATATATCGGAGCAGCTAAATCTGAAGAAATAATTTTCACCAAAGGAACAACAGATGGAATTAATCTGGTCGCAAGTTCTTTTGGAGCACTACTTAAAGAAGGTGATGAGATTTTAATCAGTGCAATGGAGCATCATTCAAACATAGTACCTTGGCAGCTACTTGCGGATCTAAAAAAGATACAACTGAGGGTAATACCTATACATAAAGACGGAACCCTCATAATGGATGAGTTTGACCGATTGCTTTCGGAAAGAACAAAACTTGTTTCAATTACTCACATATCAAATACGCTAGGAACGATAAATCCGATTGAAAACATTATTAGAAGTTCTCATGCAGTTGGAGCCAAAGTCTTAATAGATGGAGCACAAAGTATTCAGCATGGCGACGTTGATGTCAGCTCATTGAATTGCGACTTTTTCGTATTCTCAGGTCACAAAATATTTGGACCAACAGGTATAGGGGTCCTATATGGTAAAGAAAAACTACTAGAGGAAATGCCGCCTTACCAAGGCGGTGGCGATATGATCAAAAATGTAAGTTTTGAAAAGACGATATTTAATGAACTTCCTTTTAAATTTGAAGCTGGAACTCCCAATATTATCGGTGGAATCGCCTTAGGAACTGCAATTGAATATATAGAATCCATCGATAGAAAAAGTGCATTTGATTATGAAAAAAAACTTTTGACTTATGCAGAGCAAGAGCTTTTAAAAATTGAAGGTGTTCAAGTTTTTGGGACATCTTCAGAAAAAACGAGTCTTGTATCCTTTAATGTAGGTTCTATTCATCCTTTTGATCTAGGCACACTTCTCGATAAACAAGGGATCGCTGTTCGTACAGGGCACCATTGCACACAACCATTAATGGATTTCTATAATATTCCAGGTACGATTAGAGCCTCATTCTCAATATACAATACCGTTGAAGAGGTTGACCTATTTTTGAATGCTTTAAGAAGAGCAATAACAGTTTTATCATGAATACATTTAAAGAAAAACAAGCTGCAATAATTGCTGACTTCGATGTTTTTGATGATTGGATGGACAAATACGAGCTCATTATTGAACTAGGTAAAGAAATTGAAGGGATTATTCCTGCAAAAAGAAATGACCAGCAACTTATAGAGGGTTGTCAATCTAGAGTTTGGCTAGACTCCTCTTTTTCAGATAGTATAATGCATTTCTCTGCAGATTCGGATGCAATTATAACTAAAGGAATTATAGCATTACTCATTAAAGTTTTTAACGGAGAAAAACCTGAAACAATTATAAAGGAAGAATTATTCTTCATCAAGGAAATCGGACTTCAAGAGCACTTGTCTCCTACTCGAGCAAATGGACTTTTAGGAATGGTGAAAAGAATGAAGATGGACGCCTTAAAACACGTATAATGGAGGAATTAGAAAATACTATTGTTGAAGTTTTAAAATCAATTTTCGACCCTGAAATCCCTGTGGATATCTACGAACTTGGCCTTATCTATGAAGTTAAAATAGATGCTGATAAAAACGTAGCTATTGACATGACGCTTACTTCTCCAAATTGTCCTGTTGCCGAGACCATGCCTAAAGAGGTTGAGGACAAGGTCGGTGAAATAGAGGGTGTGAAAAGCTCTAAAGTGGACATCGTTTTCGATCCACCTTGGGACAAAGACATGATGAGCGAGGAAGCCAAGCTAGAACTCGGATTTCTATAGTTATTTTATATAAACCTCTACCCTTCTGTTCAAAGCACGTCCTGCGGCTGTTGTATTTAAAAACTTAGGTTTGAGCTCTCCGAAAGATACAACTTCTATTCTTTCCGCTGGTATGCCTCTTTTGATAATGTAGTTCTTTATTGAATTTGCACGTCTTAGGGATAATCTTTGATTTAAAGATTCATCACCAGTAATATCAGTATGACCAGCAATAAGAATTTTAGATCCTGGCATCGACTTTAGTAAACTGGCAGTTTCATTTAACACAGGATAGAACCTTGATTGAACAACAGATTGATTTATCAAGAAATTTATATCGCCTATAGAGGTTAAACCAGATTTATCGATTACCGGAAGCGGAGTAGTTACATCTGGCGCTGGTGTTACGTCTGGTACCGGTGTTACATCAGGTGCTGGTGTCACGTCTGGCGCTGGTGTTACATCCGGTTTTGGTGTTACGTCTGGCGCTGGTATTACGTCTGGTGCTGGTGTTACGTCTGGTGCTGGTGTTACATCTGGTGTCGGTGTGACATCTGGTGTTGGTGTGACATCTGGTGTTGGTGTGACATCTGGTGTTGGTGCAACATCTGGTGTTGGCGTCACATCTGGTGTTGGTGTGACATCTGGTGTAGGCGTCACATCTGGTATTGGCGTCACATCTGGTGTTGGCGTCACATCTGGTGTAGGTGTTACATCTGGTGTAGGTGTTACATCTGGTGTCGGCGTCACATCTGGTGTAGGTGTTACATCTGGTGATGGTGCGACATCTGGTGTTGGTGTGACATCTGGTGTTGGCGTCACATCTGGTATAGGCGTCACATCTGGTGTCGGTGTGACATCTGGTGTCGGTGTGATATCTGGTGTCGGTGTTACATCTGGTGTCGGTGTTACATCTGGCGCTGGTGTTACATCCGGTGTTGGTGTTATATCTGGTACTGGTGTTACGTTAGGCGCTGGAGAAGAATCTGGAACAACATCTGGCTCGGGAGTAACATCCGGTGTAGGTGTGGGCACTATTGCAACATCAGATGAATCTGCATTTTTTTCTTTTCCGTCACAATCAACTATTGCGCCATAAGGAGTTTCTTTTTCTTGGTCTAAAAAGTTAATGACTCCATCCCCATCGTCATCATCAAATTTCTTCTGCAGAACAATGTTCGCACTATCAAGTTTCTGTATCTCGTTTTGTAGATATGACATATCAGGAAAACAGGGTGAATAGGCCCAATCCATGTGTTGCTCGTGCTTTCCTAAATATATATTAAACCCAATAGATGCATTTGCTAAAAATGAGTCAAATCCTCGCTTTGCATGAGAGTTGGTCATATCGAATTTTTTCTGCTGATAAACATGCCATATAAATGAGGCATCTACAAACAAAGCTGCACGTTTTCCTAACTTTACCTGAGGGGTAAATCCAAACATGAAATTTACCATATTCTCGTTATTACCGTCAAAACTTAGGTCGCTCTCCAGCATAGAAAACCCGAGCCCAGAGTGAAATAGTAAACTAATGTGATTTGTGAAATTCTCAAACATTAATAACCTCCCAACATCAGCGATACCTTGCAATGATGCACGGTAATAATTCGTTTGGAATTCGTTACTTAAAATATCACCCGAAGAGCCATTTGTGATTCGGTCATATCCCCCATCGAATTTAATTCCATATTTATTGTTAAACATATATCGGACTCCGCCAGAAACATGAAACAAATCGTACGTATTCGAGAAATATCCTGTTGTATAGGGCTTTACAGCATTGGTAAGCCCCCCTCCTAAGTCAAGCGACCATTTGTTATTTTGTTCAAATTGTCCAAAGAGCGTGAAAGAGAATGAGAAAACAACAATAAAAATAAACGACTTATACATAGTAATACCTTTGGTTATCAACAAATATAGGACAAAATAAAAGATATTCTTCTATTCTTGTTTAACGAAAATAAACTTCCGTAACTGAAAATTTAAAGCATCATAATACTCTAAAACTAAATCTCTTTTGGTCACAAGAATAATTTTAAAAGTATTTTGATATTCCCCCTGTCCAAACAAAAGTGTTTGATCGATGACATCAAGGCTTAAATTAGGACTTGAGAAATCCATCTCAAATTGGTACATGGCACCATCAACAGGTAAAACAAATAGGCAAGATCCAGAAACATAAGCATTTTGAAAATTAAAATATATTTCTCCAACAGGATTGTTTATTATTGTTTGCTGGAGTTGACCATCCGTAACTTGCATTCGAGACAGCGTCCAATTTCCAAATAAGCTGTTTTCAAGACGGTTTTCTTTTGAACAAGAGAGTAAACTAAATGACAATAGTAGAAATATTATAAATTTCATGAGTCTAGGGAGAAAGCAATTGATGAAAAAACCTCAAGGCCAGTTAGCATAGATTTTGGCTCAATATCAAAACGCGCATTATGAACATTATAAGTGATGCCTTTTGAGATATTCCCTACTCCCAAACGAAAAAAACATACCGGAACAATATGACTGTAAAAGGCAAAATCTTCAGCGGTCATTCTTAATTCTAAATCATGTACTTTGTCCTTACCTATGGTTATTGAGGCGAGATTTTTAACTGATCTCGTTAGTTCTGGATCATTCTTTAAAAAAGGATAACCCTGAGAAATATTCAAATCGATATGGCCTCCATATTTTTCTGATATATTTTGAGCAATATCCTTTAATTTCGCTTTGGCAACTGTTCTCCATTTTTCATTCATGGTTCGAAATGTCCCTTTGATTAAAGCTTTCTCCGGAATTACATTTGTAGAACCTAGTGCCTCAAATCTGCCAAAATTTATGACACTCGGAGTATCTTTTGGCGTATTCGTATTTATATACTGTTCCGCGGCAATTATAAATTCTGCTCCCATGAACATGGGGTTAATGGTTTGGCCCTTCAGTGCACCGTGACCACCTTTTCCTTTGATCGTAATATGCAGTTCATCGCTAGAGGCCATATATAATCCTTCTCTAAAACCACAATTGCCAAATTCAAAATCAGGAAAGACATGCAAAGCAAAAATTTTTGAAACTTCTGGATTCTTTAATCCCCCACCGTCAATTATAAGATTTGCACCGCCCGGATTCACTTCCTCTCCTGGCTGAAAAATTAGCTTAACAGGTTGCGGTAACTGATCTTTAAATGACCATAAAACTTCCGCCAAGCCCAAAAGAATTGAAGTATGAACATCATGACCACAGGCATGCATTACTCCTTCATTCTGACTTCTATACTTTACATCATTTAACTCTTGTATTGGCAATGCATCAAGGTCAGCTCTAAATGCTATACATTTATCTTTTTTGGAATGGTGCTTCGCATAAATCGTCGCAATAACACCAGTTCCTCCAACAGATTGGATATCAGTAAGACCTATACTTTTTAAAGTTTGTTTTACAAATTCAGCGGTTTTAAATTCTTTATAGGAAAGCTCAGGATGCATATGAAGATGCTCGCGATAGTCGCACATTTTTTCGAAAACAGCCTTGAACTTTGAAATAAGATGCTGTTGATCAATCTTCATTAGTGACTATTGATTGGTAACCTGAAAGAATAAGTTTAATCGAAACCAAAGCCATTAAAATACCAAACAGAAACTTTACAAGGCTGGGACTTAGTCTTAGGGATAGTTTTGAACCAAAATAAGCTCCCACAAAAAATGTAATGGCAACAACTAAGCCGTATTTCCATTGCACATTTCCATCTTTCCAATAATTCATAAGTCCTAACCACACAACTGGCATTGCCAATACAAAAAGGCTCGTTCCTTGTGCTTCATGCTGCGTGAGCCCTAGTAAAAAAACAAGACCTGGAACAATAATAATACCTCCACCTACCCCAACAAAGCCACTGAGCATTCCCGCAAATATTCCAATTGAAGCAAGTATTAAAATAGATTGTAAGGTCATTTGTGTTTTTTTTTAAAATTAAACATTCTATTCAATTAATAAATTACACCCACGTATATCTGTATTTTGAATTCTTCCTATAATTTTAAATCCATCACCAGATTTTATGCCCAAATCATCTGTAGCAATGAAACTACAACTGTATACATTGGCCAAGTCAATAATATTCAACCCTGAACTTTTAACTCCTGTCGTAAGTGAAAATGGGTCTGACACATCTCTAAAAACAACCTTCATCCATGATGGCGTATGAAAGACTAAGTCTTCTTTGCAATACCCCTGAGACAAAAGCTCTGTCATGCCATATTCGGAGTAGAGTCTTGAAATATTTAATTCTTTTTTAAGAACTTTATGCATCTCTGACTTAGAAAGCTCTTTTCTTCGTCCCTTCATACCGCCTGTTTCTATAACGGTACATGACGATAAATCAATATCGAGGTCCACTAAATCCATTAGTGAATAAGAAACTCCAAATAATAATACTTGTCGGCCTTCGCTTTTGGCATCATCAATAATCCGTGGTATTTCTGCAGTGGATCCCAAAATAAAACGAGAAAGTTTCGAAGTACTCTGCTCTATTAAATTTGAAACCATATATACAAGGCTTGAATCACCCTGTTCGAGATAATTTGGCAATAAACCTAATATTACAAAGGATGCTGGTTTACCAATAAAAAACTCAAATGAAGTATTAAAAGAACTTTCATAGATAGAAATATCCTTGACAAAGTGTTGACTTCTTATCCCCTGCGTTCCACTGCTCTTGAAAGTCATTTCCGCCTTATTTAACAATTCATCAGAGGTTATTTTTTTAGACTTAAAAAATGATATTGGTAAAAAGGGTATTTCTTCTAAAGATGATGGATGTGTCCGATCAAGAGCATTAACAAAATCAGAATAAACCGAGCAGTGCTTCATCTGATACTGAAAAATGGTATAAGTCAAATCCTCAAAATCTTTCCTATCGTGTTTTTTAAATATTTTTTGTGACCATTCCACAACTGCAAAGTTATTTAAAGTCTTCGAAAATCAATAAAGTCATTACTTTTGAACCGAAAATCATTTGGTTTGTTTATAAAGCCAATTAAAACATTTTATATTGAATAGAACCTGTGTATTATTGCTTCAATTGGGGACGCCTGACAGCCCTTCAACTAGAGATGTTCGGAGATATTTATCAGAATTTCTAAACGATCCTAGAGTAATTGATTTGCCTTTTTTATTGCGAAAAATACTCGTAAATGGTGTAATTGTTCCATTTAGAGCGCCTAAGTCAGCCAAGATTTACAGAGAACTTTGGGAGAAAAGCAATGGTGTTTCTCCTCTAATGACGCATACTGAAAATGTTAAGGCTCTGCTTCAAGAAAAATATAACTCAGAAGAAGTAACCATAGAATATGCCATGAGATATCAAAACCCGTCCATGGATTCTGTAATGGAAAAAATTCGAAAAGAAAACTATGACCATATAATAATTTTCCCACTATTTCCTCACTACGCAAGTGCATCTGGAGGCTCCGCAATAGACAAAGCATTGAAAATTATTAAAGAGTGGTGGGTTCTTCCTAAAATTAGTGTGATCAATCAATTTTGGGACAATCAAGGTTATATAAACTCGATAGTAGAACGCAGTAAGGCATTTGATTTAAAATCTTATGATCACATCTTATTCTCATACCATGGTTTACCAAATAGGCATGTAGATAAGGTATATGAAGGAAGTGACCTTTGTTCCGACCAACCTTGTGAAAACGAAATTAATGAGAAAAACAAACTTTGTTACAAGGCAACAGCGTACGCGACTACAAGATTATTAGCTGAAAAGCTAAACTTAAAAGAAGATGATTACACGGTATGTTTTCAGTCAAGACTAGATAAAAAATGGCTTACACCTTTTTCAGATCAGGTAGTAGAAGAATGGGCGAAAAAAGGTGCCAAAAATCTTCTTGTATTTTCACCGGCTTTCGTTGCGGATTGTTTGGAAACGATTATTGAAATTGGTACAGAATACCAAGAGATTTTTGAAGAAAACGGCGGTGAAAATGTTCATCTTGTACCGAGCAATAACGACCATCCTGAATTTATCAATGGTTTAGAACAATTAATAAATAAAGAACTATAATTGGTTCTTGCACAAGAGTTTTATAATTTTGCAATCTAAATAAAAAAAGTATGTCGAATACAACCGAAAAATTAACCTACAAAGTAAAAGATATCGCTCTAGCGGAATGGGGTAGAAAAGAAATCAAACTGGCTGAAGCAGAAATGCCAGGCCTCATGAGTTTGAGAGAAGAATATGGAGCTGCACAACCTCTTGCAGGTGCCAGAATTGCTGGATGCCTTCACATGACTGTTCAAACAGCTGTTTTAATTGAAACGCTTGTAGCATTGGGTGCTGATGTAACTTGGTCTTCATGTAATATTTTTTCAACACAAGACCATGCTGCTGCTGCTATTGCTGCTGCAGGAGTTCCTGTTTACGCATGGAAAGGCATGAATGAGGAAGAATTCGATTGGTGTATTGAACAAACGCTATTCGCCTTTAAAGATGGTGAACCATTAAATATGATTTTGGACGATGGTGGAGATTTAACAAACATGGTATTTGACCGTTACCCAGAATTGACTGCAAATATTAAAGGACTTTCAGAAGAAACAACAACCGGAGTTCACAGGTTATATGAAAGAAAAAATAATGGCACCTTAGTAATGCCAGCAATTAACGTTAACGATTCAGTTACAAAATCTAAATTTGACAACAAATACGGATGTAAAGAATCTTTAGTTGATGCCATTCGTCGTGCTACAGATACTATGATGGCTGGTAAAGTCGCTGTTGTTTGTGGTTACGGAGATGTTGGCAAAGGATCTGCAGCTTCACTGCAAGGTGCGGGAGCTAGAGTAATTGTAACGGAAGTTGATCCAATTTGTGCGTTGCAAGCTGCAATGGACGGATTTGAAGTTAAGAAACTTGATTCTGTAGTAAATAATGTAGACATCGTTGTAACTACAACGGGAAATAAAGATATTGTAGTTGGATCTCATTTCGAAAGTATGAAAGACAAAACTATTGTTTGTAACATTGGTCACTTCGACAACGAAATTGATATGGCTTGGTTAAACGGAACTTACGGAGATTCTAAAGTAGAAATCAAACCTCAAGTTGATTTATACAACATCAAAGGAAATGAAATTATAGTTCTTGCTGAAGGAAGGCTCGTGAACTTAGGGTGTGCAACAGGTCACCCTTCTTTTGTAATGTCAAATTCTTTTACCAATCAGACATTGGCTCAGCTGGAGCTTTGGGAAAACTCAGACAAATATGAGAATGACGTCTATATGCTGCCAAAAGCGCTAGATGAAAAAGTAGCGCGTTTGCATCTTGCAAAAATCGGTGTGGAGCTTGAAGAACTCTCCACAGATCAAGCTGATTACATTGGTGTGAAAGTAGAAGGACCATATAAACCAGAACACTACAGATATTAGGAATACAAGTTATTCGTAGAAAGAAAAGCGAACCTTATGGGTTCGCTTTTTTTATTCAGATACTTCTATAAAATAAAACTAGACTGCAATCGCTGAGGTTCTTTCAACGGGCCAATTATCATCATAGCCATTTATCCATTTTTTGGAGTCGATTTCTTGATCAGAGCTCAAACATAAATCTAAACTCCGTCGAATTTGAGCTTCGTCCATATCTTGACCAATAAAAACGATTTCTGTTTTCCGGTCTCCGAAACGTTTATCCCACTCAGACTCAATCAGCTCTTGATTTTCTACAAATGTTGCATAGCGAATTCTATCTTCAAACGACATGCTTGACCACCATACACCTGCACTATCAGTCTTTAAAGAGCCTCCTGCCTGCCCCCATATCAATGCTTGATCTGGTCGCGAAGCCAACCAAAACATACCTTTACTTCTAATAACAGTACTCGGGAAATCGTTTTGAATAAACTCAAAAAATCTATTTGGATTAAATGGCTTTAAACTTCTATATACAAAAGAGCCAATACCATATTCCTCTGTTTCGGGAGTATGTTCTTCTTTGTTCAATTCCTCAATCCAACCCGCACTTTGCTCGGCTTCTTCAAAATTAAAAAGATTTGTATTCAGGATTTGATTGGGCGCAACTTTACAAAATTCCGACTCTATTATTTTAGCAGATGGATTTAACTTATGAATAGCAGACTTCAATACACCAAGAGTTTCAATTGATACTAAATCCACTTTATTCAGCACTATAACATTAGCAAATTCGATCTGGTCTGTGAGCAAATTTACAATCGTCCTATCATCACCATCGATATTTGTTAAATCCCTATCTATTAATCTTTCAGGACTTCCAAAGTCTTTAAAAAAATTGTAAGTATCAACAACGGTAACCATGGTGTCGACATAACTGAATTGAGATAAATCTATACCATTTTCTTCGTCAATAAAACTGAAAGTTTGCGCAACAGGGACAGGCTCACTTATCCCTGTACTTTCTATCAATAAATAATCAAACCTTTGTTCCTTTGCTAATCTTTCGACTTCTACCATTAAATCCTCTCTTAATGTGCAACAAATACAACCATTGCTCATTTCTACTAATTTCTCTTCGGTCCTCGAAAGGGTGTTTTCATTTTTTACAAGATCTGCATCGACATTAACTTCACTCATGTCATTTACTATGACCGCAACCTTAAGCCCTTCTTTATTATGGAGTATATGGTTAAGTAGTGTTGTTTTACCAGCGCCTAAAAATCCGCTCAGAACTGTGACGGGTAATTTCTTTATTGAATTCATTTATACATTTTTTGTGACTCGAATGGACAAAAATAAGGTATAAAGAATATAAATGCAACTTAGTTGCGTTAATGATCGTGGTTTAATTCAAACCATTAAAGGGTAGTATGTCAACCTAGCAACATTTTGTATTGTCGTGAATATAAGACACTATGATTTTTAAAAATGCTTAAATTATACCGCCTGTTGCTTGATCAAATTAAGGGCTGAACCTGCTTCAAACCATTCAATTTGAGACGCATTGTAAGTGTGATTCAAAGAGATATTATCTTTAGAGCCGTTCGCATGTACAACCTCTAACGTAAGTGGTTTACCTGGTGCAAAATCAGCTAAATCAACAAAACTAAAGGTGTCGTTCTCTTGAATCTTGTCGTAGTCACTTTCTGTAGCGAAGGTTAAACCCAACATTCCTTGTTTTTTAAGATTCGTTTCGTGGATTCTAGCAAATGATTTAACAATAACGGCTGCAACACCTAAATGTCTCGGCTCCATTGCCGCATGTTCTCGCGATGATCCTTCACCGTAGTTATGATCTCCAACAACAATCGTAGGAATGCCAGCTGCTTTGTATGCTCTCTGAGTTGCAGGGACTGCGCCGTATTCACCCGTAAGTTGATTTTTTACCGTATCCGTCTTCATATTAAATGCATTTACAGCTCCAATCAAACAATTGTTAGAAATATTGTCCAAATGACCTCTATAACGCAACCAAGGACCAGCCATTGAAATATGGTCTGTAGTGCACTTACCATGTGCCTTGATTAACAGTCTAGCACCATTGATTCCCTTGCCTAGAGGCGTAAAAGGTGTAAGTAATTGGAGTCGTTGTGAATCGTCAGCAACGACAACATTAACACCAGTACCATCTGCCTCTGGAGCCTGATATCCAGCATCCTCAACATCAAAACCTTTCGGAGGCAATTCAAAACCTGTAGGCTCATCTAGACGCACCTCTTCACCATTCTTGTTAGTAAGCGTATCTGTTGTAGGATCAAAATCCAATCTTCCTGAAATCGCAATCGCAGCAACCATTTCTGGAGAGGTAACAAACGCATGCGTATTTGGATTACCATCGGCACGCTTTGCAAAATTTCTATTAAATGAATGTACAATTGTATTTTTAGGTGCATTCTTTGGGTCGCTGTACCTACCCCACTGACCTATGCACGGTCCACAAGCATTGGTGAAAATTTTAGCACCTAAATCTTCAAAATTCTGCAGTAAACCATCTCTTTCTGCAGTGTATCTAACCTGCTCAGAACCTGGATTAATACCGAAATCTGCTTTCGCCACAACACCTTTTTCAAATGCTTGTTTTGCAATCGATGATGCCCTTGACAAATCTTCATAAGAGGAATTGGTGCATGAACCAATTAATCCCCATTCAACATTAAGAGGCCAATCATTAGCTTGTGCCTTTTCTAGCATCTCAACTCCTGCTCTCGTGGCAAGATCCGGAGAAAATGGACCATTAATATGTGGTTTTAAATCATCCAAATTAATCTCTATAACCTCATCAAAATAAGTTTCTGGATTTTCATAAACTTCAGCATCACCCGTAAGATGTTCTGCAATGTCATTTGCGGCATCTGCGACAGCGTCACGACCTGTTGATCGCAGGTAACGCTCCATAGACGCATCATAACCAAATGTCGATGTTGTTGCGCCAATTTCAGCACCCATATTACAGATCGTTCCCTTACCTGTGCATGACATAGACTTGGCTCCCTCACCAAAGTATTCTACAATTGCTCCTGTACCACCTTTAACAGTAAGTATTCCTGCAACTTTCAAGATTACGTCCTTTGGAGAAGTCCAACCATTGAGCTTACCTGTTAATTTAATACCAATAAGTTTAGGGAATTTTAGTTCCCATGCCATACCAGCCATAACATCAACAGCATCTGCACCACCAACGCCTATGGCAACCATACCAAGGCCACCCGCATTAACAGTATGAGAGTCTGTTCCTATCATCATTCCACCAGGAAAGGCATAGTTTTCTAATACAACCTGATGAATAATTCCTGCTCCTGGTTTCCAGAAACCAATTCCATATTTGTTTGATACTGAATCTAAAAAGTTGAATACCTCTGAGGATTGATTCATCGCATTCTGTAAATCACTATCCGCTCCTATTTTGGCTTGAATTAAATGATCACAATGCACAGTTGTTGGAACTGCAACTTTAGATTTTCCCGCCTGCATAAATTGAAGCAAAGCCATTTGAGCCGTTGCATCTTGACACGCAATTCTGTCTGGTGCAAAATCCACATAAGACTCACCCCTTGCATGTGCTTCACTTGCATTCCCATCCCATAAATGCGCGTACAATATCTTTTCCGCTAGTGTTAATGGCTTTCCTACTACATTTCGCGCTGCTGCTATGCGTTCAGGGTACTTGGCGTACACCTCTTTAATCATTTCAATATCAAATACCATTCGAATGTTTTTATTAGAGTTGCGAATTTAAAGAATTTGATTGAAGAATCAAGGAGAATAAAAGCCAATGTTCTCAATTTGAAGCTTGTTGGGCGAATATATAATCATTACAAATAAGAAACGCTTGGTTTTTATACATTTGTTCTAATAACCTTTTACAAATGCATGATCTATTTAAAAACCTCAAAATACTTGACCTATCATCGGTTTTGGCCGGGCCTTCAGTAGGTACTTTTTTTTCTGAGCTTGGAGCTCGGGTGATTAAAATTGAGGTGCCAGGAAAGGGAGATGTCACGAGGTCATGGAAGCTCCCTTCTGAAAACCCAAGTGACAATGTATCTGCATATTTCTCAAGTGTCAATTATAGAAAAGAATACCTAAAGCTGAACTTAAAAATTAGCGCCGATTACAAGCGATTTATAACTGAGCTAGAGGATACCGATATCATAATTAGTAATTTCAAAAAAGGAGACGCTGAAAAACTCAAAATAGATGATGCACATTTAAGATCGTTGAATCCTAATTTAATCATTGGTAAAATATCAGGATTCGGTGCTGATAGCGATAGGATTGCCTACGATTTAATTCTTCAAGCAGAAACAGGTTTTATGTCTATTAATGGTGAAGATGACCAACCACCGTTGAAGATGCCCGTTGCCCTTATCGATGTCTTAGCCGCACATCATCTTAAAGAAGGGATTCTACTGGCATTACTAAGCAAAGAACCTAAATCGGTGCATGTTTCATTATATGACGCTGCAGTTGCCAGTTTAACGAATCAAGCCAGTAATTATTTAATGACAGGAAACATTCCCAAAAGACTCGGTAATCTTCACCCAAATATTGCGCCGTATGGGGAGCTTTTCAAAACCAAAGACGGAAACATGGTAACGTTTGCAATCGGAAGTAATCGACATTTCAGACTACTATGTGAACTATTACAGCTGCCTGACTTAGAAAAGTCGGAAGCCTATAAAACCAATCAATTTCGCGTTAAAAACAGAACTCAGCTCGCAAAATTAATAGCCGCAGCGCTTCTGAATATTGATTTACAAACCTTGATAGACTCGTGTCTTGCAAACGGTATTCCATGTGCTGAAATCAAAACGATTGATCAAGTGCTTCAAAATAAACTTGCCCACGGTTTAATCAAAGAAGAACAGATTGAAG
Organism: uncultured Flavobacteriales bacterium; assembly: GCA_943789205.1. GTDB lineage: Bacteria > Bacteroidota > Bacteroidia > Flavobacteriales_D > Crocinitomicaceae > UBA952. The sequence goes on along the minus strand of CALSTG010000001.1, from coordinate 1,996,427 downwards.
GAAAAAAAACCTCTCGAATTACGAGTATTGCAGCAAAATGGACGAACTAATTAATCTCAATGAACTATGACTCTTGATGAGAAAGTATACAATGAACTGGCTCAGCTAGTCTCAGAACACAAACATGAGCTATTTGATAAAATTGCTGCAGACCGAACGGATTATATAAATGTTGTAATTGAAAACTTATATAAGGAGCATAATGCATCTGCAGTCCTTAGAACATGTGATTGTTATGGTATCAAAAAACTTCATGTTATTGAAAATGAAAATCAATATAAAGTGAATAGAGATATTGCTTTAGGTGCAGGCAAATGGGTCGATGTAGAAACGCATGTTCAAGGTGACCCACCCTCTTCTGAATGTATAAAAACACTCAAGAATAGAGGTTATAAAATAATTGCGACTACCCCTCATACAGAAGAATTCGATATCTACAATTTACCCATCGATGCACCCATGGCATTCTTTTTTGGAACAGAATTCAGTGGCCTATCTGATGATGTACTTGAACAATGTGACATGCGCGTTAAAGTTCCAATGTTTGGCTTTACCGAGAGCTTCAACATTTCAGTTTCTGCAGCAATCCTACTGAGTGCAGTAAGGAAAAGACTAAGTGACTCACAGCTGAATTGGAAACTAACTCCAGAAGCACAAATACAATTAAAAACAGAGTGGTGTATAAAAAACTTGAGTCATGGTCAAGAAATTGAATCAGAGATTCGACGAAGGCTAATTGAAAAAGAATTGTAATTTTGAGTTATTATTAAGATTAAAACATAAACATGGGTAAAGGAGATAGAAAGACTGCAAAAGGGAAAAGAACCATAGGTACATACGGTAACTCGAGAAGAAAAAAGAAAAGTGTTGCAGTAATCGTCAAACCAAAGAAAAAGGCGGCTAAAAAAACTGTGGCCAAGGCAGAAAAAGAAACCACTAAAAAGGCACCTGCCAAAAAAGCAGCAGCGGCTAAGAAACCAGCAGCTAAAAAAGCGGCAACAAAAAAAGCCCCAGCCAAAAAAACAGCGGATAAGTAACTTTTTTGAGGTTTTTTTTTGAAAAATTCCACTTTTTAGGACTTCACGTGGAATAGTTTTTAGATTTTTGCTAAAAACTATAAGAAATGAAACATAATTTTGGCGCCGGACCATGTATTCTTCCTCAAGATGTATTTCTAGAAGCATCGGAAGCTGTAAAAGATTTTAACGGCCTTTCAATATTAGAAGTATCCCACAGACACAAAGATTTTGTAGCTGTTATGGATGAAGCAATCGACCTCGTTAAAAAAGCGCTAAATGTACCTGCGGGATATTCCGTAATATTTCTGCAAGGTGGTGCATCACTTGGCTTTTCTATAAGCGCTTTAAATATGATGCGTTCGACCAAAAAAGCAGCATATATTAATACAGGAACTTGGTCAAAAAAAGCCATGACTGAGGCCAAGAAAGCTGGTTTCGATGTTATAGAGGCAGCAAGTTCTGCCGATACAAATTTCAATTATATCCCAAAGTCATTGAATCTTAATGAAGGTGCAGACTTTCTTCACTTTACTTCAAACAATACAATATTCGGTACACAATTTAAAGAAATGCCTTCGACATCACATCCTTTGGTTTGTGACATGTCCTCAGATATTTTCTCGAGAGAAATTAACGTAGCAGATTTTGATTTGATTTATGCTGGTGCACAAAAAAATATGGGCCCTGCAGGTACAACTTTATATATTGTAAAAGATGAAGCGCTTGGAAAATCAAGCTCTGATTTTATGCCGACATACTTAGACCTTAAAACGCATGCTGATAAAGACAGCATGTTTAATACACCTCCGGTATTCCCAGTTTATGCCTCGATGCTAAATCTCAGGAATCTTATCAATAATGGAGGTGTTAAAGCTGCTCAAGAAAGAAACGAAGCCAAAGCAGCTCTACTATACAACGAAATTGATAGCAACCCTCTTTTCGAAGGAACCGTTGCAACTGAAGATCGGTCAAACATGAATGTGACTTTTCTAATGAATGATGAGTCAAGAGTAGATGAGTTTAATACTTTATGGCAACAAAATGACCTCGTTGGTCTGAAAGGCCATAGATCTGTTGGAGGTTTTAGAGCTTCCATGTACAATGCGCTTCCGATTGAAAGCGTTGAGGTATTGGTTGATTTGATGAAACATTTTTCAAGCAAAGGATAAAAAATATAAAAATGAAAATATTAGCAAACGACGGAATTTCTGCTAGTGGCGTAAATGCGCTTGAAGCAGCAGGATTTGAAGTAATTCTAGATAAAGTTGAACAGGACAACTTAATCGACTTCATTAACGAAGAAAAAATAGTTGGTGTATTGGTAAGAAGTGCAACTACAGTACGCAAAAATGTTGTAGATGCATGCCCAAGCCTTAAGCTAATTGGTAGAGGTGGTGTAGGTATGGACAATATTGATGTAAGCTACGCTAGAGAAAAAGGGCTTACCGTAATAAATACACCAGGGGCCTCCTCACAATCGGTTGCGGAATTGGTAATGGGTCATCTTTTTGCGGTTTCTAGATTTCTTCACGCTTCCTACAAAAACATGGAGACCGGAGAATTCGCAAAACTTAAAAAAAGTTACGCGAAAGGCGTCGAACTTAGAGGTAAAACAATAGGAATTATTGGTTTTGGAAGAATCGGGCAAAGCCTTGCTTCTTATGCTTTAGGTGCTGGAATGAAAGTTATTGCCATTGATCAGTATACTGAGACAGCTACAATATCATTAAACATTGGAGATAAGGCTGTTGATGTTCAAATCACGCCTACCAATGATTTAGCTTCAGTCATTGGAGACTTAGATTATATATCCCTTCATGTACCAAAGCAAGCAGATGGCAGTGCTGTGATTCAAATGAAGGAATTTGAAATGATGAAAAAAGGAGTCCGAATCGTAAATGCAGCTCGTGGAGGTGTCATTAATGAGACAGACCTCAAAGAAGCTATTTCAAGGGGTATTGTTGCTGCGGCCGCACTAGATGTTTTTGACAATGAACCAAAACCAGATAGTTCTTTAACCTCTCATGAAAATATTGCATGTACGCCACATATAGGCGCTGCAACCGTTGAAGCACAAGACCGAATAGGTACCGAGCTTGCAGATCAAATCAAAGCAGCCTTAAGTTAGGTTTTTAGTTTAAAAAATTCAGAGCCGTAACACCTTAGTTTAACCATTGTGTCTCTCAATTATTTTTGAGAAAATAGGCTTAAACATATCTTTAGTCTTTCACAAAATAGTGTTAAAAAGATATCATTTCATAGATTAACCGGTGGATTTAAAGTGCACAAAAATGGGAAAATAAAAATGTATCTTTAGCCAAACTTTAAATCCAAAAATAAACGTATTACGTTTATTATCTCGTTAGAAACAAGATATAAAAAACATGAAAAAGATAGAGCCATACAAGAATATTAACGAAGCTACTTTATCCCTAGATAATGGAGGAAGATTTTATAATGTTCTTACGAAATCAGATGATGGAATAATATCTACCTCTGAATTGGGTAAAGTTGCTGGATTATTTATTGACAAACAAAAAATGGTGCTTTTCCTTGATTTGGCTATTTCCAATTTTGATGTAAATGCTAAAGAAAAAATTGTTAATTCATTAGATGTTAGCTTGAGGTCGACTTATGAAAAATATAAATCTCAAGAATTTTTACCTTCGGAGGCTTATGACAAGGGAATTCTGTCTTCCAATTCAATTATTACAGGGTTTCCAAAAAAAATAGACTCTAAATCAGATTTTAATGGAGTTATTGTACTCCCTGTCGGGAAATCATTCGTTGTAATGCCCATTATTGATAAATATGACGTTTATGAAATAAGAGATGAAGTATCTGAATGACACATTTCTGATAACTCATGCTCGATGATCTATTGATGTTACCTGAAAAAACTAATAAAAGTTAGCTCGAATTTTAAATTGAATTAATAACTAATAAAATATCGAAAAAACATGGTTCAAAATAGATTTCTTGTAAGCTTTATACATACATAGAAATTAATTAAAGTTGAGTATTAACGAAAAGTTTCTAACAAAATCTAAACTGCATTAAAACTGAGTTTAGACCATACCGTTACCACACATTAAAAATTAAATATATGAAGAGTAAACTATTTCCAATTTTATTAACTCTATTCTTAGTCATTTGTAACACGAATAAAGGTTTTTCACAAACGCCTATGCAAGTTTCAGGTACTGCTACCAAAACTGCAACTAATTCTGGAAACTGGAGTTCAGTTGCTACTTGGGGAGGAACTTTGCCAGTAAATGATGACCGTATTCTAATCCCAAATGGAATAACCGTTACGGTAGATGGGATGATACCAGAAGAATTTAAGTCCATACGAATTGACGATGGAGCAACCTTACAATTTGCTACCAATGTAAATACAGAGTTGCGTACAGAGTATTTGTTTAGTGCTATGACAGCAACTTTAGAGATAGGAAAGGCAACAGATAAGATAGACTCAAATGTGAAGGCAAATTTGGTTTTTGCAGAACGAGGAGGTACAACTAGTACATTTGACCCAGAGAGATTTGCACCAGGAGCTGTGTTGATGGGGACAACGACGATGCATGGAGCGGACAAAACCAGTTGGCTAACACTTCAAACGCATCCATCGGCAGGAGCAACGCAATTCGTATTGAGCACTGCCCCAACAGGATGGCAAGTCGGTGATAAATTGGTGGTGGCTGGAACCGACCCTATTACAAATGTTTCTATTTCCAATACCTCAGAGTTTGAAAAAGATGAAATGGTTACCATTACTGCCGTTTTGGGAAATACAATAACATTTACACCAGCTTTAGTTAGAGACCATAAAGCACCAACACAAGCTTCCGATTTGGATGTACATGTTGCAAATTTGAGTAGGAATATCGTGGTGTCATCTGAAAATACAAGTGTTTCTTCAATTAGTGGGGAATTTCATAAACCCAGAGGGCATCTGATGTTTATGCATACTCTTAATGTAGATTTAAAATATGTAGAAGCCAATAACTTAGGTAGAACGGATAAGTCTATCATATTAGACGATTGGGATTTTGAAGATTTAGATGCCAATCAAAATACAGGACAAGCGATTCCAAACGGAGGAAAAAACCCAAGAGGTCGTTATTCAATTCATTTTCATAGAGGAGGATTAGATGTCTCCGTTTTTCCTGCTAAACCTATCACACCATTACCAACTCCTGCGAAAGTAGAAGGCTGTGTAGTCAATAATGACCCAGGATGGGGCTTTGTCAATCATTCAGCAAGAGTAGATTTTATAAGAAATGTAAGCTATAATGTAGTTGGTGGTGCATTTAATACCGAAGCAGGAAACGAAACGGGTTCTTTTATCGAAAACATTGCGATTAGAACGGTTAACCCAGCCAATCCTATTTTGACAGCTCCTCGTCCGAGAGATTCTTATACAGATGGTGAAGTAACACAAGCATTATCAGATATTAGAGAAGGGAGACAAGATTTTGCCTGGCAAGGAGATGGATTCTGGTTGCATGGTACGGGTGTAACGGTACAGGGTAATGTTGTTTCGGGTTGCACAGGGCATGCCTATGTATATTGGACGGATGGTCTGGTAGAAAAAGGCTTGGGCATGGCACGAGGCGATATTGATGCTCATGTGCCTGCATCGGAATTTCCCACTCTAAACCAAGCCTTGCACAATTGGAAATCGACTTATCCCAACTTTGTACTCGATATTTGGTATTTACAAGCCAGACCTTTTTTGAATAATATTGCTTACAATTTCGTGAGGGGCGTTCAGACTTATTATGTGCATACTGAATTTCATCGCAAAACGGACCCTACTATAACTGACCCTAACGAATGGATTAATGACTTGCCAGATGTGTACAAAGACCAATTGAATTTGGTTTTCGATGGCACAATTCTCTGGAATATCGGGAAAGTTGGTTTTGAGCATAATTATACGACCAATGTTACCATTCAAAATTCGAGATTAGTTGGTTATGGCGGTCGTTCGGGCATCGAAGACTATGGCACAAACCCTTCACCTAATTATGTACCTGATGAACCCGAAGTAATAGGGTTAGATTTGGATTATTTTCATAATACGCATCATTGGGTATTGAATAATAACACTATAGAAGGTTTTTCTGGAAATGCTGTAGGTGTTGCTCTCCCTCAAAATGCTCAGGTAACTATAAATGGTGGAATCTTTAACAATGCTGGAACTGATATTTTAATCAGTCCTCCCAGTGTACCAATTGACAATGGGGATGAAGGCGAAGGGTTCGGAATAGGAATGCTTTCTACTAATCCCACAAAGTCGGAAATTCTGATTGAAGGTGCGATTTCATTTAATAACCCAAACAATAATATTATTCTTGACCCCTATATATTTTATGATGAAGTAGGACAAAAAGGATTTCCCTTGTTGGATGATGCTAAGAGTGATTCAGAGTTTTTCTTAGCACCTCAAGAAATCCACTTGAATTTTGGACCATTTAGTAATTCGAGAGCCTATTATAATGCTCAAGATGCGGACTTTATTCCGATAGTATCTGGTAGTTCAGGAAATGCCTGTAGCTTTAGTGACCCCAGTGATTGTATCGATGGTGAGTTTGCAGGTCAAACAAACGCGCAATTGTTTGCAGAACACGAAAATTCCTATGTAGGAACTATCACGCCTTCTAATGCTGTCTCCCATCCCATGATTATTGGTGGAAAGGTAGATGGGAGTATATTGAGCATTGATGATTTCAATTTAGAAAAAGAGATGTTGATATTTCCTAACCCTTCTAAAGATGGAGTTTTTAATATTAATACATCTCAAGTAATAGAAAAAGTTGAGGTGTATAATACTATGGGACAATTAATTAATAAAAATGTTTTATCTACACAAAATTCATTTCAGTTAAGCAAATTGTACTCAGGGATTTATTTTATAACAGTTTATGTTAAAGATAATCAAGCGGTATTTACTAAGAAGGTAATTGTTGAATAAAATAACGTGTGGTAACAAGGTGTATATTGCATACCCTTCGGGATACGCACCATACACAGAACGTTATATCAATTCCATCGATTCAATAGCATCACCTTCAACTATGGCATCAATAACATCTAAACCGTCAGTTACTTTGCCAAAACAAGTATGATTTCTGTCTAAATGTGCCGTGTTTGTGCGACTGTGACAAACAAAAAATTGAGATCCACCCGTATTTCTACCTGCATGAGCCATTGACAATACACCACGGTCATGATGTTGATTCTCACCATCTAATTCGCAATCAATCTGATATCCCGGACCACCTGTGCCAGGCATACCATTTTCACCTGCTCTGGTATTCGGACACCCACCTTGAATAACGAAATCTGGTATAACTCTGTGCCATTTTAAGCCATTATAGTAGCCATCCTCTATTAATTTAACAAAGTTTTTTACCGTGTTAGGTGCATCTTCAGTATATAGAGACACCTTCATTTCACCTTTACTTGTTTTAATAATCACTTCCATTTCTATGTTTTTTGAGCCGTAAAATTAATTTTTTTTCAGGCAAACCTCCATATTGTTGAAAACTTCGTTGATAAACCTCAAAAAAGCGTTGGATTTTCAAGGTTTCTAGCAATTATCTTTGGATAACCCGTTGAGATGAAGTAAAATGTTTCGGACACTGATTAAAAAGAAATTATCTGACAATCAAGTTGCAAATATTTTTATAAATGCAATTTTTGATTCTGTCGACAAAGGCTTCCAGGAAATCGCTTCCCTGATCAATGAGGACCCCGTATTTGTGAGCTCTCCAAGCATTGAAGAAACAGCAAGTGGAGAATTTGGAATGGTCATTATCGTAGGCAATCTATCCTTTCTTGAAAGTACCTTTGATGCCGACCAAGCATCAAGAGTGGAATCTCTAATATTTAAAAAGCTTGCTCAAATATATGATATGGGTGAGGAAGACTTTATTAAGCTTATTCGAGGATATCAAAAGTTCATTTCTCGAGTGAACCATCCTTCTAAAAATTGGATTTACGGTATGTCCAAGGCCATCTTTCACAAATACAAGCTGAATGATTTTCAGGATGAATATTTCAAGAGAATGCGCGCACCAAACCCTTTATTTCTAAAAAGGATGGATGAGGTTGTTGCGAATTATATTTGGAACTGGGATGCTTTTTTCAAAAAGTACCGCTTATAATTCGGTGATTTTCCTACATCGTAGATTAAGTCAAGACATCACACCTTAGCTTTTCGTCAATAGTTTTCATAATAAAATGAAACCTATTTGAATTATTTGCGTTTCACCATTCACACAACGAATATTATGACCCGGTTTCTAGCTATTTTTCTAATCTCTGCTTTCCCATCATTACTTTGGGCGCACATCTTTAGTGCGAGGAAGGTATATATTGATGAATATAGCTATATCGCAGTAAGCCAAATGCACATTCATAAAATCCCGGCAAGTATTACCTTAGCGCAAGGTATTTTAGAATCTGGTTCTGGAAACTCTTTTTTAGCACGTTCGTCCAACAACCACTTCGGTATTAAATGTGGCAGCCAATGGAAAGGTAAAACTTCGTATCACGATGATGATAAAAAAAATGAATGTTTCCGTTCCTATTCTAGAGTCAAAGACTCCTACTTAGACCATAGTTTATTTCTTACTACAAATAAACGCTACGCTTTTCTTTTTGATTTGTCTATAGAGGATTATAAATCTTGGGCACACGGACTGAGCAAGGCAGGTTATGCAACAAATCCAAAATATGCTGAACGTTTGATTCAACTTATAGAAGATGAACAGCTTTATACATATGACCGAGAAAATGAATTACCTGAAGTAGCTTTTAATGGTTCTCACGAAACGCACCTTAAAGCCTATTCAATTAACAAACTCAATGTAATTGCTGCTCAAAAAAATGATACGTTTTTCAAAATAAGCCAACGTACAGGTCTTACGCTAAGACAATTACACAAATATAATGCAGTCATGAGTAATTGTGAATCTTTACAAGTTGATTCTCCTATCTATTTGCAACGTAAAAAAAATAAAAGTAGTAAAGCTTATGTGATTCTTAAATCCAGCACTACCCTAGCCCATTTATCTCAAGTAGAAGGTGTGCGTATCAAAGCATTAATGAAATTCAACCAAATATCTACTCCTAATCAGCTTCTGCAGAAAGGAGAAAAAATATTCCTTCGCTAGACCAAGGTCAGCGGGAATTTGTTTGTTGTTTGTTTTAAAGCCCCTATTTGGGGCTTTTTTTATGGCTCGATTCTAAGGAAAGGGAAAAATCTTTTTGTAAATTCGCCAACCATGAAATTTATAATTGTCCTCTTTTTTTCAGGCTTGTGCCTCTTATCTTCCGCGCACGAATCGTATTTTTCTTTTGCTGAAATGGAATACAATCCAACGTGTGAATGTCTTGAAGTAACACTGACGGTTTCTTCCCATGATCTAGAGTCTTTCGCAATTGAAAAAAAAATAATCGACTCTCAACTTGAAAGTGGCCTTATTGAAGAATCACTTCGGATGAAAATGATTGACGAAATTATTTTTGAGGGATTCAAAGTGTACGATAATAAAAAAGAAATAACCTTATTCTATGTTGGTCATGAACTATTTCAAGATGGTAATTGTTCGATTTATCTGAAGAGTGAATCTTTTGATAAAACAACGGTTCAACTTTTTTATGGATTATTTATGAATGTGCATACAGAACAACAAAATAAACTTTCTTACAAGCAGGTCAATAAACAAACTGTATACAACTTCTTTGTTTTTAAAAGAGAAAATGAAATCGAATTATGAAAACTAACTTAATACTACTTATTCTTTGTTTTATTTCTATGAATACCAGCTTATTCTCTCAACAGAAATTCGCACAAATAGAGAACTTAATTCCAACACCTAACGAATATCGAAATGCTGCGGGAGCACCAGGCCACAATTACTATCAGCAGCAAGCTGATTATAAAATGGAGCTTACACTTGAGGATGACACACAAGTCTTAAGAGGTATTGAAACCATTACCTATACCAATAATTCACCTGACGCCCTGGCTTATCTTTGGTTACAGCTAGATCAAAACCTTTTTTCTAAATCATCGGACACAAAATTAATTACCGTAGAAAAAATGGAAGATTTCCGCTCATTAGAGCAGATTGAAAGAAAGCTATTTAATTATGAAGGCGGTTTTAAAATTGAAGAAGTTAAAGCCACAAATGGTGAAGACTTATGTTATGCCATAAATAAAACAATGCTTAGAATTGACCTAAAGCAACCACTGAAAACAAACGGAAGCATTTCATTCAAAATTAAATGGTGGTATAACATCAATGATAGAATGGCTGTAGGCGGAAGATCCGGCTATGAATATTTCAAAGAGGAAGACAATTACATATACACTATTGCACAATTCTTTCCTCGAATGTGTGTTTATGACGATGTTTCAGGGTGGCAAAATAAGCAGTTTTTAGGTCGTGGTGAATTCACCTTGCCATTCGGTAACTATGACGTTTCACTAACTGTTCCAGGTGATCATATTGTAGCCGCAACAGGAACACTACAGAATGAAAGTACTGTGCTTTCTGCAACACAACGAAAAAGACTACAGAAAGCCAGGAAAGCGAATGCCCCTGAATTCATTGTAACGCAAGAAGAAGCTGAGAAGACGGAAAAAAACAAATTGAAATCACTGAAAACATGGCGCTTCAAAGCAAAAAATGTCCGTGATTTCGCATTCGCTTCCTCGAGGAAATTCATTTGGGATGCTCAAAATACAACTGTGGGAGATAAGAACGTTCTATGCATGTCTTTCTATCCAAAAGAAGGAAATCCTTTATGGGAAAGATACTCTACAAAACTTGTAGCGCACACTGTTGATACCTATTCTAAGTTCACTGTTGACTATCCCTACCCTGTTGCGATATCTGTGCATTCAAAATCAATTGGCATGGAATACCCTATGATTTGTTTTAACGGTGGTCGTCCGGAATCAGATGGCACTTACACAGAAAGAACGAAATATGGTATGTGGGGTGTAATTATACATGAAGTAGGTCATAACTTTTTCCCTATGATCATCAATTCAGATGAAAGACAATGGACCTGGATGGATGAAGGTCTGAATACCTTTGTTCAATATTTGACTGAACAAGAATGGGAAAGAGGTTACCCTTCAAGAAGAGGTCCTGCTTATAAAATTGCTGATTATATGAGAGGTGATAAATCTAATATTTCACCGATTATGACCAATTCAGAATCAATACGACAATTTGGTAACAATGCCTATGGAAAACCTGCTACGGCATTAAACATACTTAGGGAAACGATTATGGGGCGTGAGCTTTTTGATTATGCCTTCAAAACTTATTGTGAGCGGTGGAAGTTTAAACATCCCACGCCAGCTGATTTCTTTAGAACTATGGAGGATGCTTCCGCAGTTGACTTAGATTGGTTCTGGCGAGGATGGTTCTTTAGTACGGACCATGTTGACATTGCTTTAACGGATGTAAAGTTATTTCAGCTGAATACACAAAACCCAGAAGTAGAAAAATCATTTTCGAGAAATCAATATGAAAATAGAGATGTTCATATTGGTGAAACACGAAATAGAACTCAAATAAAAGAAACCATCAACGAGAAGGATGAAAATATTGATGACTTTTATGGTAAGCGAGATATTTTCAAAGTAGATGCTTTAGATTTAAAAGAATACCAAGATTTAAAAGGGGAATTGGACGATGATAAAATAAAATTATTGAATGCAGGCTACTTTTTCTATGAGCTTTCGTTTGAAAATGTAGGAGGATTGGTAATGCCTCTAATAATTAAAGTCTCGTACATGGACCAAACATCCGAAATAATAAGAATTCCAGCAGAGGTCTGGAGAGCAAAGGAATACAATATCTCTAAAGTTTTCATTCTTGAAAAGGAAGTTGAAAGCTTTCAATTGGACCCATTCCTTGAAACAGCTGATACTGATCTTCAAAACAACTCGTGGCCGAGGAAAGTAATTCCTTCGAGATATGAGCTTTTTCAGCAACGAAAAATGAGAATGAAACTTGAGGAAAATCCCATGCAGAGACAAAAGAGAGTTGACCAATTAAAAAATTAAGCTCATTAATATTTTATGAAGTCCTTTCTTGTTCTGTTTCTGACTCTTAGTCTAAACCTTACCTATTTTTCCCAAAATCTAGTGGATATCACAGGAGGTGGTAGCTATACATTTACGAATACAACAAACGTCATTTCAACTAATTTTGGAGGTACAGGTGAAGGAATTGGCTGGTCTGCAAACCTCTACTCCGATGCGGAAATGGGCCCGTCAAATGTGCTGCTTAGTCTAAGATGGATGATTGATTATGCTGCAACAACTGCGGGTGATAGTTATACGATGACTGACGTGAGTATTTGGCTATATGAGAACGGTGCAAATACCGTATTTCCTTCAACGGCCATACCAGATCTAGCTGCAAATGGTGCAGTTAACGTTTTTCAAGGAGACTTAGTTTTCACTCCTCCAGCACAATCTGTTCCTAATCACTGTGAGGCTGATGTGCAATTCAGTACCCCATTTGTGTATACAAACGGCAATTCACTAGTTGTTTATGTTGAGAAGTTAACACCCTATAGTGGAGGGCCTGTTTCGCCTTATTACGGATACATGCCGGGCGCAAGTGGACTTAGAGTGCTCTCAAATTGGTCAGGAACAATTGCAACACCACTATTACCTAATGCAAACAATGCCCAGCAAGATCGTTATGCTTTAATTAAATTCAATGAAACAGATCCTGCAGATTTATGTACACAATCTCCTTGTGATCCTGGTGTCACCTCTGGATCAACAACACTTTGCCCCGGTGATAATGAAGCAACGGTCAGTGTTAGTAACCCTAACAATGGTAGTGTTCAGTGGCAGCAATTTGTGAATGGCGTGTGGGAAGACATCTCTGGAGCTAATTCTAATAGTTTAACGCTTAATAATGTAACTACAACCACCCAGTTTCAAGCAATCATTTCTAGTTCATCTTGTGCAACCGCAACTTCTGATATCGCCACGATCACTGTGTCACCAGTTGTTTTACCTCCAGAAATTGAAAGCTTGAATCAGCCAGTTTGTCCCGAAAATTCAGGAAGTATTTCCTTCATCAATCTTCCAACTCCTGGTGTATGGACAATTATTGCAGAGCCTATTGCTACCTATACAGGGTCAGGGTCTACCGGCCTTTTTGAAAACCTTAGTCCAGGAAGCTATACTTTTGCAATTGATTGGAATGGATGTACTTCTGAGTTCAGTACCGCAAGTGCTGTGATTGAAACGCCACAAACTCCAACGCCTATTGCTACGAGCAATGATTTGACTGCATGTATTTCAGACTTTTTAATCGTAGATGATTTACCGGTCAGCTTCACAGGTTCCTCCTCAATAGCATTAGAAAGCACACCGGTCTTTCTTCCAGTAACAGGTACTGATTTACTTGTAAATGGGAATTACTTTATCTCACAAACGGATAATATTAATGGCTGCGACCCATCTGACACTATTGTAATTGCCGTTACCATTCAAGAGTCACAAATCCCTGAAATAAATAACAACAACTTTACAATTTGTGATTCTGAAGCATTAACTGTTGCAGATTTAGGGGTGACAGGAAATGGAGGCGTATTAAATTATTATTATTCGGATGGAACAACGATTATAAGTACAAACACAACAGATATTCTTCAAACAGGAACATACTTTGTTACCCAAACTGGTCCTAACAATTCTTGCGAAAGCACCGATAGCCTCGAAATTACAGTAGCAATAGGAAGCACTCCTCCACCAACTGCATCTAATGAAAACCAGAGTTTTTGTGTTGCAGACAATTCAACTGTAAGCGATCTCAGTATCAACCTAAGTCCTTATACGCTAAATTACTTCTATGATAATGGAACATCGATTGTTTCAGTTGCTTTATCAGATATTCTTTTAGGCGGTAATTATTACATAACTGCGACAGACCCGAATACGAACTGCACGAGCAATGACAGTCTTTTAATTATAGTTTCAATCAATGATACACCATCACCATCAACAAATACACCAAATCCATTATTTTGTGTTACCGATGGTGCAACAATTGAGGATTTAGTTGTGACAGGAGAAAATATTTTGTGGTATGACAGTAATGGGAACATGCTCTCACAAACAAATATTCTAAGCGATAATACAAGTTATTTTGCGACACAAACAACTCTTGCAAATGGCTGTGAAAGTTCAAGTAATTTAGAAATACAAGTTACAATTGTAGATCCCCCTGCCCCACTCAGTAATAATTTGACACAAGTGTTTTGTGAAACTGAAAACCCGACAATAGCTGACATTATTGTTACTGGTACTGATGTTCAGTGGTACGATACTGAATTGAATGGTACTCCATTACCAACAAATACGGCATTGATAGATCAACAGTCTTATTATGCAAGTCAAATTATTGAAGGATGTGAAAGCTCTGAATATCTAACGGTTACCATAAACATTCAAAATACAATAGATGGTGGTTTCTTTGCAAGTGCAACAGAAGGTTGTAGTCCTTTGAATGCACAACTTACACCTAACTTCATAAACACAAATGCGACTTATAGCTGGTACATAGATGGGGAATTTGCAGCCAATACAACCATACTAGAATACTCATTTACAGAGTCAGGATGTTACGATATTCAGCTTTTGATTGATGAACTAAACTCCTGCGCAACAGACGTAACGAGTTCAGATTTTGTTTGCGTCTCTCCGAGTCCAGTGGCCTCATTTTATACGAGTCCAAATACATTAGCCATTAATAATCAATTGGTATCTTTTCAAAATACCTCTTCAAATGCGGATTCTTTTGTTTGGGATTTTGGAAATGGGAGTACTTCTACGCAAATAAATCCAGAGACAAACATTAACATTATCAGTGAAACACTAACAATTACCTTAACAGCATTCTCAGGTAATGACTGTGAAAGCACGGCTTCAATAACCTTCGAAATGCCTGAGAGCGATTTATATGTCCCAAACAGCTTCACACCTGATGCAGATGAACACAACCAATCATGGGGTCCTGTATTTTTAAGCGGGTTCGATAAATTCAATTTTCAAGTACTTGTATTCAACCGATGGGGAGAAACCGTTTGGGAAAGCAAAGATGCAGATGGAAGATGGGATGGGAAATATTCTAACAAGCAGTTAACCTGCCCTGAAGGTATCTATACTTGGAAAATAACCTATAAAAAGAAAAATTCAGACGATAGAATTGTGCGAACAGGTCATATTACTTTAATACGATAAAAAATGAATCCTTTTCATCTTGCTATTCCCGTGAAAAATCTAAGTCTTACGCGTACTTTTTATAAGGATGTATTAGAATGTTCCGAGGGAAGATCTTCCAAAGAATGGGTGGATTTTGATTTTTTTGGGCACCAGCTCGTTCTGCATCAAAAATCAGATTTATCCATTTCAAATAGATTAGGGTCAAATGAAGTCGATGGTCATAATGTGCCCATACCTCATTTCGGAGTTGTATTGGACTGGGAAAATTGGGTGAAACTTTCTGAGCGGTTAAAGGCACAACAAATTGAATTCATCATAGCTCCTTACATACGTTTCGAAGGAGAAGTTGGGGAACAAGCAACCATGTTTTTTTTAGACCCAGAGGGCAATGCATTAGAATTTAAATCATTCAAGGATCTAGACCAACTCTTTGAAAAATAGTATTTAGTGTCTCGCACTAAAGACTTTACTTTTTTCGGAAGAAAATTTTCACAGGCACACCTTCAAAGTCAAACTTCTCGCGTAATCTATTTTCAAAGAATCGCTTATAACCGTCTGTAATGTACTGAGGCAGGTTACAAAACACGGCAAATGATGGTGCATGCGTCGGAAGCTGCTGAATAAATTTAATTTTGATGTATTTACCTTTCATAGCTGGCGGAGGTGTTGCATGTACAATATCGAGCATGACGTCGTTGAGCTTTGAAGTTGGTATCTTTTGAATCCTATTTTCATAAACCGTCATAGCCGTTTCAATCGATTTATGAATACGCTGTTTGGTCAAAGTGGAAGTAAAAATAATTGGCACATCGTTAAAAGGCGCGAGCTGCTCTCGCAATTTGTCCTCGTATTTCTTTACAGTATTTTGGTCCTTGTCCAATAAATCCCATTTGTTTACCAAAACCACAACACCTTTTGAATTCTTTTCAATCATATAAAAAATACTCAGGTCTTGCTTTTGAATTCCTTCTGTTGCATCGACCATAAACAAACACACATCGGCATTTTCTATAGTACGTACAGAACGTAAAACTGAATAATATTCAATGTCTTCTGTTACTTTAGCCTTTTTTCGTATTCCCGCAGTATCTATCAATAAAAAGTCAAATCCAAAAGCATTATATCTTGTGTGAATGGCATCTCTTGTTGTACCAGATATATCTGTTACAATATTTCTATCTTTTCCCGTAAACGCATTAATCAATGATGATTTACCCACATTTGGTTTTCCAACGATAGCAATTCTAGGCAAACCAGTTTCTTCAAGAATTGAATCATCTTTGCTATCAAAATAAGAAACCATTTCATCAAGAATCTCACCTGTTCCGGAACCATTTGTAGCGGATAAGTCATGAACTTCTCCCAAACCAAAAGCGTAAAACTCTGAAGATAAACCTACACGAGCGGTATTGTCTACTTTATTTGCTACAACAATAATATCTTTATTACTTTTTCGAAGTATACCAGCAACAACTTGATCCATTTCAATAATACCAGTAGTTGCATCAACCATGAAAAGGATTACAGAGGCCTCGTCAATAGCTATTTCTACCTGCTTTCGTATTTCCGCTTCAAATATATCTTCTTTGGTTTTTGCATATCCACCCGTATCAATAACAGAAAAGCTACAACCATTCCATTCTCCTTGGCCATAGATACGGTCTCGGGTTACGCCACTGACCTCTTTTACAATGGCATCTCTAGATTCTGTCAATCTATTAAAAAGAGTCGATTTACCGACATTAGGTCTTCCTACAATTGCAACAATATTTGACATTTATTCTTTCTTTAATATCCGTATTTCTTGAGCTTCTGCTCTGAACTTCGCCAATCCTTGTCGACCTTAACATAGTTTTCTAAAAAGACTTTTTTATCTAAAAACTTTTCCAAATCAATCCTTGATTTCTTGCCTATTTTTTGCAACATATCTCCTCCTCGTCCGATAATAATACCTTTTTGCGAATCTCGTTCAACAATGATTTGTGCACGTATTCTTATTATTCGATCTTCTTCTTTGTATTCCTCAACTAATACTTGACAGCTATACGGAATTTCTTTTTGGCACAGCTCAAATATTTTCTCTCTAATAATTTCAGAAATAAAGAAGCGTAAAGGGCGATCTGTTAGATCATCTTTATCATAATATGGTGGGCTCTCAGGAATGTGTTTTACAATTTCTTCCCAAAGCTCGCTAACATTAAAATCATGTAAAGCAGAAATCGGGCATACCTTGGCATTCGGTAATTGATCTTGCCAGTATTCTATACGCTTAAAGACCTCATCTTGGGATGAAAGGTCTATTTTATTAATCAAACAAAAAACAGGTACGGATAGCTTTTTGATGCGATCAAGCGTTTTTACATGATTCATCTGACGCTCCTTTGTATCCGTTACAAAAAGTAATACATCAGCGTCCTTTATTGACCCTTGAACACTGTCCATCATATTGTCGTGAAGCTTGTAAGCGGCATTTACAACACCAGGAGTGTCTGAAAATACAACCTGAAGATCATCCTCATTGACGATTCCAATTATTCGATGCCTCGTTGTTTGTGCCTTTGAAGTCACTATTGAGACGCGCTCACCTACAAGGCGATTCATCAATGTTGATTTACCTACATTTGGACTACCTACAATATTTACAAAACCAGATTTATGCGACATGCTCAATGATTAGAGCGCAAAGGTACGATATTTAAAATGATGATAGAATTAAAACTTTAAATCAACCTATTTTTTGACGTTGTATTAAATACTGCTGTAATATTGGAGCAACACCTTGTGACACATCAACCTCAACAAAGTCAATATGCAAATTGATACAACGCATTCGGATTTCATTAAAATGTTCTTTAAGCCGCTTTTTATATTGATCTCTGATTTCTAGCGGGTTTAGTTTTAAGCGCGCTCCTGTTTCCATATCAATGAGCTCATGAGGTCTGTTTTCAAAATCTAAATCCATTTCCTTTTGGGTATCCATTACCTGAAAAAGAACTACTTCATGTTTATTGTGCTTTAAATGCTGTAATGCCTCAACAGTTTCATCAACTTTATCCGGGTCGTCTAACAAATCGGTAAACAACACAACCAAGCTCCGTTTTGGTGTTAGCTCAGCAATTTCATGAAGTGCTTTTGCCGTTGATGTGGTCTTCATTTTAGAGGGGTTAAATATATGCAGCCGCTCCTCCATTCTATCATAAAGCTCTCGATGATGGCGTTGGGATGATTTGATTTCTGAAACATAATCGACTTGATCTGTAAAAAATGATATTCCTACAGCGTCTCTTTGTCTTCGAAGCAACTCCATTAAGCTTGCTATTGCATATATCGAAAATTCAAATTTTGAAGTATTGCCTTCACTAAAATACATAGAACTTGAAGCGTCCAAAACAAACAAACTACGCAAATTCGTTTCCTCTTCATATTTCTTTGTGTACATGCGCTCTGTACGTGCGAATAGCTTCCAATCAATATGTCTTGTAGATTCTCCGCTATTGTAAAGTCTGTGCTCAGCAAATTCAACAGAAAAACCATGAAATGGGCTTTTATGTAAACCAGTTATAAAGCCCTCGACAACTTGTTTAGCAAGTAGTTCAAGGTTTCCAAAATCAGCGAGTTTAATCCTTTCAATAGGCATAGGTTAAAAATAGAATTTTTTTAGGTCTTTTGAGCTTTCCTATATCGGAAATAGGCATTCATTAATATTCCCGTAAGAATTAGGAATACACCAAAATTCGCAATAACATTTAAGCGTTCATCGAAAACAATATAACCAATCAAAATGGCATAGATAATACCAAGATATTGGAACGGTATAATTACGGAAGACGTACCGAGATGTAATGCTTTTGTTAATAACACCTGCGCAAATTGGGTGAAAATACCTACCAACAATAATAATATCCATTCTAAACCAATTGGCATTATAAATTCAAAGGTGCACAACACAAGCATTACGGGTATAGAAATCATAGGGAAATAGAGCACAATTGAAATGGGAGCATCGGTCTCTTTTAGCTTCACTATTGCAGTGTATGCAATTCCAGATATACATGCAGAAATCATACCCAAACCAATCCAAAATGGTTGAAAACCTATACCTGAACCCTGTATGATATATGGCTGAAGAGAGATTAGACAAACACCAGTAAATGCCAAAAGAACGAAAAGCCACTGAATCTTAAATATCTTTTCGCCAATGAGCATGAATGTAAAAAGCATCGTGAACAGAGGCGCTAAATATTGGATAATGGCCGCAATTGCAAAAGGTAAGTTTTGAATCGTCATAAAGAAAAGTGTGAGCGCAACGGTACCTGCCATACCACGTATTAAAAGCCACTTTTTATTCACGCCAAAATAGGGCAGCTTTTTTCTGTAAATAACGAAAGAACTAATAAAAAAAGAAACAATAGAACGCGCTAAAACAAGCTCATGAGCTGGCAAATATTGAACCGAATAACCATAAATACTGCCATCACCACCAAAAATCTTTACAATGAAATTGACAATTAAAAAGCATATTCCTGATAAAACGACAAACAGAATCCCTTTTTTCATAAATAGTATAAGGTATCATTCAATTTAATAGCCTCCCTTCTTTTTAACCTTACTATATCCCATGTCGGTAAGAAGAAGATATACTTTCTCGACAAAATTGCCTTGAATCATGACTTCAGAGTTCTTCATTGAGCCTCCGACACCACATTTACTTTTGAGCGTCTTAGCCAAGGTTTTTAAATCTTCGTCTAAACCAATAAATCCCTCAACTAACGTGACCTCTTTTCCTCCTCTATTTTTACGATCTAAAGAAATATAAAGTTGTTGTTGAGCAGGCTCCAAGGTTTCTTCAATAGCATCATGTAATTCTTCAAATTGAAAATCTGGGTTCGTAGAATAAACCACATTCACTCTGTTTTTTTTCTTTTTTTTCATCTTAAAGATTTTGGATTCCTAATCTCATGCAAAAGTAATGGATACTTTGTAAGTTAAATATTTAATTTTACAAGCGAAGAATTAAACCAAATGAACAAAAAGAAAGTCATTACAATAGTTGGTGCACGTCCGCAGATTATAAAAGCTTCCGCGATAAGCCGATCAATATCTTTATTTTTTAAAGATAAAATTGATGAAGTTATTGTACATACCGGACAGCATTATGATGAAAATATGTCACAAATATTTTTTGAAGAATTAGGCATTCCTGCGCCAAACTATAATATAAATGTTGGTTCGGGAAGTCATGGAAAACAAACTGCTAAAATGATGGAAGGCATTGAGCAAATTTTGGTTAATGAAAAACCAGATGCGGTAATTCTTTATGGTGACACAAATTCAACAATTGCAGGTGCGCTTGCTGCTGCTAAGATTCATATACCTGTGGTTCATATTGAAGCAGGACTGCGGAGCTTCAACAAAAAAATGCCAGAAGAAATAAATCGTATCTCTTGCGATCATATGTCTACCTTACTTTTCTCGCCTACCGCACAAGGAATTGTAGAATTTAAAAAAAGAAGGCTTTAATACCAATACTGAAGGTAAAGCATCGATTGATATGCCTCATGTGTATCATTGTGGAGATATCATGTTGGATAACAGTATCTATTTTGCCAAAGAAACTAAAGACGACCTACTAAAAGAATTAAACCTAGTCTCCGATCAATACATCTTATGCACCATACATAGAGACAATAATACAGATATTGCGAGTAATCTTAAAAATATTCTGAATGCTATACTCGATTGCCAAAAAGAAACAAAACTAAAAATTGTTCTCCCCCTTCATCCAAGAACAAAAGCAAAGATTGAACAACTCTCAGATCAGAAGCTGGTTGAAAATATACGCAATAACCCAAATATTCTTATGCTACCACCTGCTGGTTTTAAAGATATCATCACGCTCGAAAAAAACACACGACTGATAATAACAGATAGTGGAGGGCTTCAAAAAGAGGCATACTTTTTTAAAAAGCCTTGCGTTATATTAAGAGAACAAACCGAATGGGTAGAAATTGTCGAAAATGGTAATGCAATTTTAACAGGTTCCGATTATAATAAAATCAAGAAGGCTTTGTCATATTTACTCTATAAAACTGACTTTACATTCCCCGAGCTCTTCGGAGATGGAGCAGCAGGTAAATTTATTTGCTCAAAAATATTAAGTGATTTATAGCACATGCTCATTTATGTTAAAAACATAACGGAAAGACTCACCTACACGCTTGATTTTATCTTCAAAGAACGTGATTTGAAATATCAAACGACGAATAATCTAAATTTATTCGAGAAGTCGCAAGAGCCAAAACTAAATTATTCAGACCAAACGATAGCCAATACCGTTCAAATCAAACCAAGCCCAATTTTATTTAATTCAGGTATAGAAAATTACACGATTGATACTTCGGTTTTTTACAAAGAACAATGCTTATCTATTAATGGAATAATGGATCCTATAGCAAGTGTTTTTTACATCCTTACCCGCTACGAGGAATACAACTCAAGCCTAAAGGATAAATTTGGCAGGCATATAGGAAAGAAATCTGTGCTATATCGATTTGGTTGGCATCACAAAGCCATGTGCGACCGTTGGAGCGAGGACTTACTGTTGTTTATGACAGAAAAGAGCGACCTAGTATATCAGAAAAAAAAATACAAACCTCAAATCATTCCAACGTTTGATATTGATAAAGCGTACGCATTCAAACATAAAGGACTTATTAGAAATTTCTTAGGTTATTTTAAAGACCTCTTTTCTGGAAATCAGGCCCAAACTAAAGAACGAAGAATGGTTATCGCGGGAAGTAGAAAAGACCCTTTTGATAACTATGATAAAATTTACGAAATTCAAAATCGCGGATTTGACGTCAAATTATTTTGGTTGCTTGGTGATTATAGCAAATTAGACAAAAATATTTCACACAAAAATAAGAGACATCAGCGTCTTATTCGAAAAATGAATGAGATTGCAACTATTGGTATTCATCCAAGCTTCAAATCTAACTTTAACGAATTTCATATTCATAACGAAATAGAACGTCTTCAAAAAATCATTAAAAAACATGTTCGCATTAGTCGTCAACACTATTTAATGCTCAGTTTTCCTAAAACATACAGAACCCTCATAGAACAGGAAATTGAAGAAGATTACAGTATGGGTTATGCCGACATTACAGGTTTCAGATCGGGAACTGCACGTAAATTTCATTGGTTCGATTTATCAGAAAATAAGAAAACTTCGTTGATCGTCCGGCCATTCCTTTATATGGATGGAAGCCTTAACGAATATCTTAAGCTAAATACTAATGAAGCGGAGGAGCATATCGCAAAACTCTATTTGGAAACAAAAATGTTTGGTGGTCAATTTATCTTTTTATGGCACAATGATACCATCAGTGATTATGGACACTGGTCGGGATGGTCAAGGGTATTAGAATTCTCCTTAAGACTAAATGAATTAACAGTTTAAAAACATTTTTACCATTTACGATCAAATGCGGCATCGAATAATCTCCCTTTACTATTCGTAGTCCTAACAGCATAATTAAATCCATTATAGACAGAAAACCCACCAATTTGACCCATTTTATTAATTGCAATAAAACCACATTGCAAACCTTCAAGGTTTTCATGTTTTTCAATAATTCTTTCTACGGCCAGCTTACATGCCTCCTGTGGATGATAACCCTGACGCATAAGTTCAACAACGGTATGGCTTCCCGCAATACGAATAATCGCCTCGCCCATACCTGTTGCACAAGCCCCACCAATTTCATTATCGACAAATAATCCGGCACCAATAATTGGAGAATCACCAACACGACCTGGCAGCTTATAAGCCCAACCACTTGTCGTACAAGACCCACTAATATTTCCAAATGAATCCATCGCTAGCATACCAATAGTATCATGATTCTCATGATTAATTACAGGTTTTTCGAAAGCTTCCTTATTTTCCTTCTTCCAGGCTTTCCAATCCTTTTTAACCTCTTTAATTGGTGTCTTAAAAGTCTCAAAACCGTAGTTCAAAGCAAATGCTTTTGCACCAGAACCTACAAGCATAACATGCGGTGTTTTCTCCATTACCGCTCTAGCAACTGATATAGGATGTTGTATTCCTTCGAGATAAGCAACAGCACCGCACCGAGATTTTTCATCCATAATACAGGCATCTAAGGTTACGTGACCATCTCGATCAGGCCTTCCTCCGACACCAACACTTCGATTTGAAAGGTCTGCTTCCGTTAATTTTACGCCCTGCTCTACTGCGTCCAATGATTTACCATTACTTTCAAGCACTTTCCATGCCTCCTCATTAGCAGCTATCCCATGACTCCATGTAGAAATAACAATTGGGTCAGTTTTCGTCTCCCCTCTTTTAATTTCTGGAGTTTGCATGCCAAAAATAGATTCGGGTTTCATTAAAGACGTTAATGCAGTAGCCAGGCTAAATTTAAAAAAGGACCTTCTTTTCATAACTTTATTTTCTTTGTTCGTTCGTCAACCATCGCTGGAATTCATTTGCATTATTTACGTGCTGTCGTCCAGATTTTGTGAAATTATGCCTCCCTGAATAATCCGCCCTAGCGCACATAAATAAATAATCAACCTTTGCTGGATTCAAAACAGCGTCAAGAAGGGGTTTATCCACAATACAAATCGGTCCAGGAGGCAGACCGAAATACTTATAAGTATTATAATCACATACAATATCTCTATGTTTATAAAGCAGTCGTTGAACACCATCTAATTTACTGCCCCAACAAAACTTAAATGT
Source organism: uncultured Flavobacteriales bacterium (assembly GCA_943789205.1). GTDB lineage: Bacteria > Bacteroidota > Bacteroidia > Flavobacteriales_D > Crocinitomicaceae > UBA952. The sequence goes on along the minus strand of CALSTG010000001.1, from coordinate 1,972,354 downwards.
AGGATCGGACTGCAACTTAATCCGCTGCTTTAATCTATTTAGATATAAGCCCGAAATCGTAGGCCATTCATCTGAAATTCGAGACTGTTCAGAATAAACAATACTGGCTAACGTGTATACCTCACTTGGCTTTGTTAAACCAATTTGTTTCAATTTATCGAGTCGTTCATCGGACCAAAAGGACTTAAATTCATTGGCCATTCTTTTTGTAAATTGCTTAGGATCCGTATCATAAAAGAAATTATAGGTGTTTGAAAGGAACATTGCAGGGAATTCTTCTAAGGAGAAACCATAATTTTTACTTGTTTCAGGATTCAAAATATATGAAGCAAGTTCACTACTATCTGCCTGAATATGTTTAGCGACCTTTTGACAAATTTTTTCAAGTTGTTTTGGTCCAGAACAATTATTGAAGGTTACCTTTACCTCCAATTCTCCATTTCCATTACCCAGTCTATTTTTCTTAAACCCATTGAGCAGATTACTGTATGATAATTCAGAGGTAAGTTTGTATTTACCAAGTGCTATATTCGATATACTCATCTCTTTATATTCGCCTACCGCCAAAAACAACATTTTATCATCAATAATATTTTTTTCAATAAGCTCATCAGCTAAAGATTCGAGGTCTGTAGCATCTAGAACATAAAACACAACATCTTCCTTATTTATTGTCTTCTTCTGAGAGGCTAAGTAAAGCTGAACTTTAGGGTAGGCAAACAAAACACCTAAGCATATTATGAACAGAATTAAAATTAATTTGATGACTTTTTTCATAATTTGAATTGGTAAATAATCGCGTCAGAAACAACTTCCTCCTGTACTATTTTTGTGTAACCTATACTTTCGAAAAATCCTATACTGTTTACATTAGAAATTTGGACTTTCGCCTCAAGATACTTAATCCCCAATTGTTTATTTGCGATTTGATGAAGCTGTAAAATAGCCTCCTTTGCATACCCTTTATTACGCATTTCTTTTTCAGCTATAAGAATACCTACGGAGGCCAATCCTTTATTTACATTAAAATCATACAAGTCAATAGTTCCAATAGGCCTTTTATTTTCTTTTAGACATATCACAAAACGTGTTTGACCTGAATCTCTGAAATTTTGTTGTTCTTCAATGAGCTCATAAATCAACACTAAAGAAACCTTATTTTGAATTTGAGTTACATTTTTAGCATCCTCAGTCAATTCCCATAGATATGTCATAAATGCATCATCCTTACAGATTAAACGTAAAAAAATATCTGTCGATTCATGCATTAAGTAAATCTAATCTTTTTTCAATATCATGTATCTCGTACGGTCGTATTCCTGCCTCGTCAAAAGAAACATTTTCGGCATACCACCCTTCAATTTTATTATGCATTTCAAGGTGTTTCAAAAGAGATGCGAGCTTTTGAACATTCTCCGTTATTTGTAACGCTTCTCTGATTGGAATCAAACAGGAACAAACGGCAGAAGTTGCACTGGTATAGTTGGCAAAAACTTCTTTTAAAGCTGAAGGAGAAAACCTATATCTTAACTTTATCTTAATTAACTTAATAGACTTACTTTCAACGATTTGATTTACCTTACTAGTTGGTATTTCATCTTGACCATTACTTTTCAAGCTAAAAAATACACCTTGACTGGAAATTCCAATATGTGGAGGTATTTTATCAACATGGAATACCCATATAAGTTGATCCGAATCATCAGAAACATCATTTAACTGGTGCTTACTTTGAAATTTATATTCGTATTTTGCCATTGTAAATTAGCATTGCGGGGCCAATTAAATATACAGCATTAAAACGACCCTGATTGTTTTTCTCATAAGTAACCTGCAACAGTCCTCCCTTTGTATTGACTTTTATATCGCCCGATTGCTGTTTTTTATGAATTGTATGTATTAAGGCACATGCTGTTGCTCCTGTCCCACATGATAATGTCTCATTTTCTACACCTCGCTCGTAGGTAGCAATAGACAACTCACCTGAATCCAGAACATAAACTAAATTCACATTAATTCCTTTATCGATATATTCAGAGGAGTATCTTATTTCTTGACCTATCTGAATCAACCTTTTTGATTCAAGTAAATTCAGCCTATCAACGTATGCAACAAAATGAGGCGAACCCGTATCCATAAAATATGTTTCAATGAAATCCTCTGTAATATTTGACTCAAGGGTTGTTTTGATTGGCAATGAATCAATAGCCATTTCTAATTTTACCTCAGAACTACATACCGACGCATGGTGCGTGCCATCAATAGCCTCGAAAGATATTTTGTGCTCATTGATTATGTTAGCATCAAATGCAAACTTCACTGCACATCTCGCACCATTACCACAAAAGCTTTTTGAGCCATCTGGATTAAAAAAATCCATATAAAAATCGTTCGACTCTGATGCATTAAGCATAATTAAACCGTCAGAACCAATGCCAAAATTTCGGTTGCAAAGATGTTTGATTTGTTCCAATTCCAAACCATTATACATTCCATTCATATTGTCAATAAGAACAAAATCATTCCCTGTGCCTTGATACTTTGAAAACGAGATATCCATAGATGAACAAATGTAAACATTATCCATTTTATTTGAAGAATCAGCTTAACATTCTTTAACATTGGAGATGTACCAATAGTAGGGTTTTAGGTGTTAAACTTGTAGTATTACTTTAAACAATTTCAAATGAAAAAACTTTCAACACTCAAAACTGTAGGTTTTGGTTTTATAGGAGGTCTCCTCGCAGTAACTGTAATTCTTGGAATTCAAAAAACTGAAAAGGCAGAAACAAAAAAGCTAAGTGCAAATGAACTCATAGACGGCAATAGACAACAAACTGCAATTAGACAAGTAAATTATACGGGGGCGTCATCGGTTGACTTTAAAGAGGCCTCCAAAAATTCCATTAACTCGGTAGTTCATGTCACAACCAAAGTTGTACAAACAACATTTCAGAGGGATATTTTTCAAGAATTTTTCTATGGTCCTGGTGCAGGTGGCAGAGAATTTAAGCAATTTGGTGAAGGTGCTGGTTCAGGAGTCATCATTTCCTCTCAAGGTTACATCGTAACAAACAATCATGTAATTGAAAATGCAAGTGAAATAGAAGTAACGCTAAATGACAATTCAAAATATACGGCAACAGTAGTTGGGGCTGACCCAGCCACAGATATTGCGGTTATTAAAATCGAAGAAACAGGTTTAAATGCAATTGCACTTGGCAACAGTGACGATTTGGCAATTGGGGAATGGGTCTTGGCTGTGGGCAACCCATTCAATTTAACTTCTACTGTTACAGCAGGGATTGTTTCAGCAAAGGCAAGAAATATAAACCTTCTCAATAACCCTAGTAAAAATGTTGTCCCCATAGAATCTTTTATTCAAACAGATGCCGCTGTAAATCCCGGCAACAGTGGAGGAGCACTGGTAAATACAAACGGAGAACTCGTAGGAATCAATACAGCCATTGCGTCGCAAACAGGAAGTTATTCTGGCTATTCATTTGCTGTACCTGTCAATCTCGTCCAAAAGGTAATGAGAGATCTTATTGATTATGGTATTGTACAAAGAGGATATCTAGGAGTACAGATTGCAGATCTTACGCAGGAATTGAAAACAGAAAAAAACCTTCCAAATCTAAAAGGTGTATACATCGCTAAAGTCATAGAAGATGGCAGTGCGGATAAAGCAGGAATTAAAAAAGGTGATGTCATACTCAAGGTAGGTACAAAAGAGGTCAACTCCGCAGCGGCACTTCAGGAAGAAATCGGAAAAATGCGACCTGGTGACAAAGTGGCGGTAACAATTCGAGATAGTAAAGGAGGACAAGAAATTAAAGAAATCGTTCTAAGGAATAAAGAGGGACTGACCAAACTTGTATCAAAAGAGGAAATTAAAAAGAATATTGCCTTAGGTGCTACTTTTGAAGCTCTCTCAAAAAAGGAAAAAGCGTCTCTTAAAATAAATTACGGTGTTAAAATAATCGCTATTACTACTGGGAAGTTAAAGGCACTTGGATTGAGTGAAGGCATCATTATTACAAAGATCAATAATGAACCTGTTGAATCGGTCGAACAATTAGCCACAAAACTAAATGACTCGAATAGGGGCATATTACTAGAAATCATGTCCGAAAGTGGCAAAAGAGATTATGTTGGATTTGGTTTGTAAAAAACACATTTTAAGGCACGGTTTTTGACAAATGCAAATGTTAAATTTTGTTTATAAAAAAGCTGTAGAATATTTTTCATTCTGCTTTTTTTGGCTTTACTTTGCCTCCTGTAATTGAATAAAATAATCATCATAAATCACCCCTTTAGCGCATGAGACAGCTCAAAATAACTAAATCGATAACGAACCGAGAAAGTCAATCATTAGATAAATATTTACAAGACATTGGTCGTGAAGATTTAATTACTGCTGAACAGGAAGTAGAGTTAGCGAAAAAGATTAAAGCTGGGGACCAATTGGCCCTTGAAAAACTTACAAGAGCCAACCTGCGATTTGTGGTTTCTGTTGCCAAACAATACCAAAATCAGGGTCTAACATTACCCGATTTGATAAACGAAGGTAACCTTGGTCTCATAAAAGCAGCCCAAAAATTTGATGAGACGAGAGGATTTAAATTTATTTCCTATGCCGTGTGGTGGATTCGTCAATCAATTTTACAGGCATTAGCAGAGCAAGCCAGAATTGTTAGATTGCCATTGAATCAAGTGGGTTCTTTGAATAAAATAAATAAAGCGTTTTCTAAACTCGAGCAGGAATATGAAAGGCCGCCTTCTGCTGAAGAACTTGCTGAGGCACTAGAAGTTCCCGAAGATAAAATTAAAGAGAGCTTAAATGTATCAGGTCGTCATGTATCTATGGATGCACCATTGACTACTAATGAAGATGGTGGTACTTTAATGGATGTTATGGCAAATAGTGATGCGCCGAAAACAGACCAGACATTAATGGCTGAATCACTCCAAAAAGAAATAGAACGTTCTTTAAGCACGCTGACAGATAAAGAAAGAGAAATCATTCGATTGTTTTTTGGAATTGGAATGAACCACGGATTAACCCTTGAGGAAATTGGTTCTAAGTTCAATCTTACCAGAGAAAGAGTTCGTCAAATTAAAGAAAAAGCTATAAGACGACTTCGACATACCTCTCGAAATAAATTACTAAAATCTTATTTAGGATAATGACACCAAGGCTGCCCGAAAGGGCGGCTTTTTTTTATTAGCAACAACAACAAATCAAATACAAATGGAAATCGAATTGGGTTATGAAAAAGGCTTGCGCCTTCACATAGAAAAAGAACGTGCAGCAGTAAAACTTCAAAGTAAAGTGGGAGAACTACTTTATGAAAAAGGTATTGAACTGGTTCTATTTAGAAATCACTTAACAGATATAACGATATCAGAAATTATAAATCTTCACGACTATTCGAGGAAAGTAACAAGTCAATCTATTGATGTATTTACAACTTCAGATCTTGCAACACAATTACTAGACCTCGAGATCATTCCTTCAAAACTCGATATCGGAAAACTTGCCAATGAATGGAATAAAGAAAAAGAAAACTATAAGAATCAAAAAGAATTTCTTTTAGAAAAACTTTCTATCCTTGAAGAAAATCAAGAGCAACCGGTAGAACCAAGAGATGTGGTTTTATACGGATTCGGTAGAATTGGTAGACTAGCTGCACGAGAACTCATAAAACAAGCTGGAAAAGGACAACAATTACGATTGCGAGCTATTGTAACCAGAAGTTCTAAAGATGCTGACATCATAAAAAGAGCATCGCTCCTAAGAAATGATTCTGTTCACGGTGCTTTTAAAGGTTCTGTCATTGAAGACTTAGATAAGAAGGCTTTAGTAATCAATGGTCAATTGGTTCACATGATTAGTGCGAATGCTCCAGAAGAAATAGATTATACAACCTATGGTATTATGAATGCACTTGTAATAGATAATACAGGAGTTTACACAAACAGAGAGGCTTTAGCACGACACCTTAGCTCAAAAGGAACAGCAAAAGTTCTGCTAACTGCACCAGGTAAAGAGATACCAAATATTGTTTACGGAATAAATCAAGGTGAATTGGATCTTGAAAATGAAAATATTTATTCTGCTGCGTCGTGCACGACAAATGCCATATCTCCAATACTCAAATTAATGAGTGACAAATTTGGAATTCAAAAAGGACACATTGAAACTGTTCATGCATACACAAATGACCAAAACCTTTTAGATAATATGCATAAAAAACCTAGACGAGGTCGTTCTGCTGCAATAAATATGGTTATTACATCAACGGGAGCAGGAAAGGCAGTTACAAAAGTAATTCCTCAGCTTAAGGATAAGTTAACGGCAAATGCTGTTCGTGTACCAACACCAAATGGTTCATTAGCGATTATTAGTTTAGAATTAAATAAAGAGACAACTGTTGAAGAAGTCAATCAAGTTGTTCATAATGAGGCGCTAAATGGAGAACTGGTAAATCAAATCTATTATTCATTAGATAGTGAACTTGTGTCAAATGATATTATCGGAAATACATGTTGTGCTGTCTTTGATTCACAAGCTACTTTGAGCTCGAAGGATGGAAAGAGTGTTGTACTCTACACATGGTATGACAATGAATACGGATATACAAAGCAAGTTATAAGGCTTGCTAAGTACATTACAAAAGTACGTCGCGCGATATACTATTGATTTGCTACACCTGGCAACTCAGTTGCCAAGTACAAGTTTATTAACGAAATAAGAAGTGCAATAACTGCGATCCAAAGGGCTATTGTACTTCTTTTACTGTGTCTTTCTGCCATAATAACTATTACGTTGGACTCCTAATTTAGTTTCACTGTCTAGTTTTTGCCATTTTAGTGTTCAATACTTTTTAATGGTAATTGAGATATTTAATGGACAATTTTCGAGATAGAAGATTTAAACATTCAAATGTGAAACACGCTTAATACCTTTATTTGGTCTGGCTTTTGATTAGATTTTAGTCAAACCATTTTTTTTTAATAAAATGCTATCTCTATTCTACTAAATACCTAACTTTGTGGTAAAGTTTAAGCCAATATTTATGTCTGCAGATATTTTTGAGAAAATTCAAGCCAATAGAGGACCATTAGGAATCCACGCTAAAGAATCCCATGGTTATTTTACATTTCCAAAACTTGAGGGTGAAATTAGCCCACACATGGTTTTTAGAGGTAGAAAAATGCTCAACTGGTCATTAAATAATTATTTAGGCTTAGCAAATGACCCGGAAGTTAGAAAGCTAGACGCTGAGGTAGCTCAGGAATATGGATTTTCACACCCAATGGGAGCTCGTATGATGAGTGGAAATACAGATTTTCACGAACAACTTGAAAATGAACTCTCTGAATTTGTAGAAAAGGAGGATACCATACTTTGTAACTTCGGATACCAAGCAGTACTTTCTTGTATTGATGCACTCGTTGACAGGAAGGATGTTATTGTTTACGATGCTGAATCTCATGCATGTATTCTGGACGGTGTTCGTCTTCACATGGGTAAAAGATATGTCTTCAAACATAATGATGTTGAAGATTGTGAAAAACAATTGATAAGAGCAGAAAAACTTGCGGAAGAAACAGGTGGTGCAATTCTTGTCATTACTGAAGGTGTCTTCGGAATGAGAGGAGATCAAGGGAAACTAAAAGAAATTGTTGCTTTAAAGGAAAAATATAATTTCAGACTTTTCGTTGACGATGCCCATGGTATAGGAACACTTGGTGCAAAAGGTGGCGGAACTGGACAAGAGCAAGGCTGCCAAGATGGTATTGACATCTATTTTGGAACGTTCGCAAAGTCATTTGCATTAATCGGTGGATTTATTTCTAGCGATGCACAAGTAGTAGAATTTCTTAGGTACAATATGCGTTCTCAAATTTTCGCAAAATCTCTTCCTATGACGCTCGTAAAAGGTGCGTTAAAAAGGCTCGAGATCATGAGAAGAAGTACAGCACATAAAGATAAATTATGGGAGATTACGAATGCGCTCAAGAGTGGATTGGTAGACAATGGCTTTGAAATAGGGCCTTCAAACTCATGCGTTACCCCTGTTTATCTGAATGGATCCATACCAGAAGCGACAAATTTAATTTACGACTTGCGCGAAAACTTTAATGTCTTTTGCTCAATGGTTGTATACCCTGTTGTACCTAAGGGTATGATTATTTTACGACTTATACCTACAGCTTCCCATACTTTGGAAGATGTCTCATTTACTATTGATTGTTTTTCTAAAATTGTAGGTAAGTTGAAAGCTGGTGAGTATATGGCTGACAAGATTGCTCCTGTTAAATAGCCCGATACGATTTAGTCAATTCCACCAAGATTTTGTAGCTTCTTGCGAATCTACACTGCAAGCACATCTGAAGCAAAATATTCAGAATTGTCTTTTACTTCCTTTTTTGTCCCTGAAAAATGAATTTCGTCAGGTTGCAATCCATTTAGAATAGGCTTGAATGTTGTCAACTCCTACTCCCCCACCTGGTAAAATTTGTATACGCCCATTGGCATATGATTTATAAGATCTTCAGCGTTTCTATCCCCTCAAGGACATTTGCCGATTGACCTGAGGTTAGAATTCGATCAAATTTTAGCTTCAATTAAAGTATCCATTGCACTTTTCCAATCGGACAATATCGTCAAAGGCCTTGTGAAAAGTAAGCTCAAGACCAAAGCTTATTTCTCTAATCTGTCTAATTAGAGAAGTCAATAATCGTCTTTCTTTTGATAACGCTCCAATTACTAAACCTTGTATTCCTAGTTCCTTGTATAGATGAACTTCATCGATAATTTGTTGGCATTCGCTTTCTGAATAACAAAAATCTCCTGCTCGCGGACGAATTAGCACATGTGTATTCAAATCCAAAGCTAAGGACCTCCTAACAAGCGCTAAAGAAGGTGTTAATCCACCACAACTTAGATTCTGACATAATTCAACCCGACTGACTTTATGTTGAGCCGCAAGTTCTAAAGAGGTATAACTAGACGCACAGATTTCAATTTGCATAATCATTTGTATTTATTGTCTCGTATTATTGATACTCAATCTTAAAGATAGGTTAAATTGGGAATACCAAAAACTCCATTTGAAGCACTATTTTTTCCCTATATTTGCAAGCAATGAAAGGTACATCACAAAAAGAAAAACAGCAAAACGAAAATGTAAATTTCGAATCCTTTAAAACAACAATATTGGAGGATTACAAATTGGCTTGTTTATCAAGAGAGGCCTCTTTATTAGGAAGAAAAGAGGTTTTAACAGGGAAAGCTAAATTTGGAATTTTTGGCGACGGTAAAGAGCTTGCACAAATTGCCTTAGCTAAGGAATTTCAGAACGGTGATTTTAGATCAGGTTATTATCGAGATCAAACCATAATGTTAGCGATTAAGGAGCTTACAATTGAGCAGTATTTCTCAGGGCTTTATGCACATACCGATGTTGCAATAGAACCTCAGTCTGCCGGACGTCAAATGGGAGGTCATTATGCGACAAGAAACCTGGATATGGATGGGCATTGGAAAAATCTCATGCAACAAAAAAATAGCAGCTCGGATATTTCGCCAACTGCGGGTCAGATGCCAAGACTTGTCGGCCTTGCTCAAGCATCGAAAGTATATCGAGAAAATGAGGCTTTAAGTGCACTTGAAAACTCAAAGAAATTTACAAATAAAGGAAACGAGGTTGCTTTTGGTACCATAGGCGATGCCTCAACAAGTGAAGGACCATTTTGGGAATCTATAAATGCCGCGGGTGTTATGCAAATACCGTTGGTTATGTCAGTATGGGATGATGGATATGGCATATCTGTTCCAAGAGAATTTCAAACAACAAAAGGTTCTATATCGGAGGCATTAGCAGGTATGCAACGAACCGAAGACAAAAAAGGATACGAAATATTTGTTACCAAAGGTTGGGACTACGCACATTTGTGTCAAACATACAAGAAAGCCGTACAAATTGCGCGTGAAGAGCACGTGCCGGTTCTTATTCATGTCAAGGAAGTTAACCAGCCACAAGGCCATTCAACATCAGGGTCACATGAAAGGTATAAAACTGAGGAACGTCTTAGATGGGAAAAAGAATACGACTGCATAGCGAAATTCAAAGAATGGATTCTTGCATTTGAGGTGGATGGCAATAAAATTGCGGATGAAGAAACATTAGAATTGCTTCAAAAAGAGGCTAAAGTAGAGGTTAGACAAGCAAAAAATATTTCTTGGAAAAGATTCACCTCTGAAATTCAAGAAGAACTGACTGAAATCATAAACATTATAGAAACCGTTGCGGCAACGAGTAGCCAAAAAGCCTTTATAATTAAAGAATTAGAAGCGCTAAAGAAAACTTACGAGCCAATAAGAAAAGACCTCCTTAATGCTGCGAGAAAAGTGCTTCGACTATTGCACAAAGAGCAATCCCCTCAAAAAGAAGAGCTTGGAAATTGGATAAAAAAATCTATTGATAGCTCGCACGAGAAATACAGCTCACATTTATATTCAGAATCAAACGCTAATATTCATAAAGTTGAAGCAGTCGCACCTATTTATGGTTCGGATGGCCGCATGGAAGATGGAAGAATCATTTTGCGAGAAAACTTTAAAAAACAGCTAGAACAAATGCCAGAACTTCTCATTTTTGGGGAAGATGCTGGGAAAATTGGTGGCGTGAACCAATCTCTTGAAGGTCTGCAAGATACTTTTGGGGTCAATCGTGTATTTGATACTGGAATCAGAGAATGTACAATTATTGGACAAGGTATAGGAATGGCAATGCGCGGATTGAGACCTATCGCTGAGATTCAATATTTGGACTATTTACTTTATGCAGTTCAAGTATTGTCTGATGATTTATCTACAGTTCAATACAGGACTAAAGGTGGTCAAAAAGCACCCTTAATTGTTAGTACTAGAGGCCATCGACTAGAAGGAATATGGCATAGTGGATCTCCCATGGGAATGATCATTAATGCGCTAAGAGGTATGCATATTTGTGTTCCTAGAAATATGACAAAAGCAGCAGGTTTTTACAACACGCTTCTCGCTGCAGATGAACCAGCTTTGGTTGTTGAACCTCTAAATGGCTACAGAACTAAAGAGAAGTACCCTGAAAACATAGGTGCTTTTAAAGAAGCCTTAGGAGTACCTGATATTGTCCAAGAAGGTAAAGATATTACTGTTGTCTCTTATGGCTCAACTTTTAATCTATGTCAAGTTGCAGCGCAACAACTTACACAATTGGGTATTGCCGTAGAGCTCATCGATATCCAAACTTTAATTCCGTTTGATATCAAACATTTAATTTCTGATTCAATTAAAAAAACGAACCGTTTATTGATTGTAGACGAAGATGTCAGTAGTGGTGCAACAGGTTATATTTTGGATAAAATCATGGTAGAACAAGAATGTTTTTATCATTTAGACTCTGCACCACACACTATGAGTTCAAAAGACCATAGACCTGCATATGGGTCAGATGGAGACTACTTTTCAAAACCAAATATTGATGATATTGTGGAGAAGATATACGCTATTATGACTGAGAGTGACCCTTCCTCCTTTCCTTCTTTGTATTAAGTCGCGCTATTTGTATTCTATTTGAAAAGGCAGTCGCATCATTGCGCCATTCCATTCAGAGCTAAATTGAATACTTCTCTCTATTGATTTAAGAATAGGGTGCTTCATGATATTATTCGAAGATTCAATATTTAGTTCTTGATGCTCCATAAACGAAATTAACTCCTTGAAGGGGTCCTCCTTAACTTTTGGAAAATAAATGACCTCATCAGATTTATTTCCATTAAGTGACTTTGCATAGTTAATGGCCATGTAAAGAGACCCTATAGAATCCACCAAACCAACAGATTTTGCATCAGCCCCAGTCCAAACGCGACCTCTCGCTATTTTATTGACAGCGTCCTTTGACAGGTTTCTCCCATTACTAACTCTTTCTAAAAACTGTTGATATATATTATTTACTTCTCCTTGTGCAACGGCAAATTCAGTATCCGTCAATTTGCGATTTAGAGACATCACAGAGTGCTCATGTGTACCAATAATGTCAACATCAACACCTATTTTACCTAGCATTTCTTTAGTGTACGGTAACACACCAAATACACCGATTGAACCCGTCAAAGTTGTTGGGTCTGCAAAAATAAAATCTGCTGGTGTCGATACATAATACCCTCCAGAAGCAGCATAGTCACCCATTGAAACAATTACCTTCATTTCTTTATTTGTCAATGCAACTTCACGCCATATTTCTTCTGATGCCAAAGCACTTCCTCCAGGACTGTTCACCCGAAATACAACGGACTTAATAGACTTTATTTTTCTGACCTCTCTAAACAACTTGCAAATATTATCACTTGAAAAACCCTTGCCCTCTTTTGCTATTGAACCTTCGGCTAAAATAACAGCTACTGTTGGTTCGCCTGCCTGAGAAAGTGTTTGGTTTCTATAAAAGACATCATTACTGTAGTCTGAAAACTGATATAAATTCAAGTCTTTTTGAGCTTTTACATTTACTTTTTTCATGAGTATTTTCAGCACTTCATCTTTGTATAAAGATTTATCCATAAAACCCTTGTCTACAGCATCTTCAACATTTTTTATATCAAGATTGGAGGCATAGGAATTCAGTAAATCATAGGTTAATGGTCGGGACCCAATAATATCATCAAGCATAGAATTCCAAGTCGATTGCATATATGCATTCATTTGTAAACGACTCGAGTCACTCATTTTATTAAGAAACAATGGTTCTACAGCACTCTTAAAGTCATTGTTATTCCCTTTTAGAATCGCTACTTCAACACCAAGCTTTGAAAGCATATCCTTTATGAAATAAAGTTCACCACCTAACCCCAGCCACTGAAAAGTTGAGGTAGGAAAACCGTAAACTTCATCTGCTACTGAAGCTAAATAATAGGCTTGTTGAGAAATATATTCTCCTGAATTGTATGCTACAACAAATTTCTTGCTCTCTTTGAAGCGTTGAATTCCATTGCGCAGCTCTTGAGCAGTTGCCATTCCACAATTTAAGGTGCCAAAATCTAAAAATAACCCTTCAATATTATCATCAGATGCCGCAGATTCAAGACCATAAAGTAATGCAGAGAGTCCATTCGTTGAATTAATTGATAATGATAATGGATCTAATTCAGCACTTCCCTTCTCAGCTATTGGCCCTTTCAACTGAACATGTAAAATTGTATTTTTTTTAATATTCGTTTCCTCAGAATCAAATAGTAAGATAATGCCTACGATGAAACCTATCAAAGAAATAAGGGCCAAAAATGATAAGATACGAGATAAAAAGACAGATAAAAATAATTTTTTGAATGGTATTTTAGTTTGCTTGTCTTCCATATTTTTTAATTTATAAATTTCCCGAGATTAAATCCATTAGCAACAATATTGAACTGTAAAGTAAGACGTATTTCTTTTAGATAATTATCCGTAAAGAGCTTACCCATATTTGAAGAACGAACTAAGGGGAAATACAGTCCAAATATATCTCCAATAATAAATGCAGCACCTGCATTAAACATATATTCAACCTTTTCAAAACCAGGATAAAATCCTTGATTGTAAAACAGACCAAAAACGTTAGGCTTTACGGGTAACGCCATATATGAGGTCAAAGATGCGATCCAGTTCCTGTTCGTTCCAACTGCAGAAGTGGAATAAAAATTACCCATACCATCCATTTGTTGCTGAACCCCACCTCTTGCAAAATAATACTGCTCTAGAAAAAGATCTCGCCCCCCTTGAACACCAGACATTGATAAGGATTGGTGGTCACTATCAAATGTGGTAAGTTTCGTCATTAAATTCTTACCAAAATAACCATTGAACTTTAAGTACCTTTTCATATCCCCTAATCGGAACTTAATGTTGTAGCTTACATTAAGCTCAGCACGAAACATCCGGTCAAAATCTAGAAACCCAAACCCGTCGATATTCATAAATTGCTCGTAATACGTTAAGGTAGGAGAAATAGTAAAAGAGGTGTTTTTAAATTCCTTTGTAAAAAGGTACTTTGCTTTTAAACCTCTATGGGTTTGGTCTAGTGCCATTTCTGTTGTATAATCGACTTTTAAGATACCCTTTAATTCAGCATAACTAAAGAAGGTGTTCTTTTTACTTCTGTCACCAAAAATCATCTTTAAATACGGCGAAAAACCTATGAAACGTGTTGAAAAGACTCCGGGATTCGTAAATGACTTTAGGGATGATCCAATTTTTAGTTGCTTAATCTTATTCTTCGGAAGTACAACATATAAAGCCTCAGCAATCCCCACTAAGCTTTTACTTTTCAATCCAAAATGCGGTGCTACTAAATATTGAAAGCGTTGTAAAGGGATTCCCAAGTTGTGAAAAGCTGTACCAAACATAAAGCCATCATAGGCATTTCCTGCAATTGTAGGCGTCCAAAATATATTAGAGCGATCTGTCTCATGATCTCCAGTAGCAAACTCAAGTTTTAAAGGCTCTATTTTATGAAATAAGGCCTTTTTTCGCCATGTATTGTTTTTTCTTGAAATCTCAGGGATATCTCTACTGTCATCTATAACAACATGCGTGATATCAGAAAGATTTGATTTAAGAACCACCTGCGTCTCCCCAGGTTCGATCCATAAACTTTCGAGTAAATCGTCATCACTAAAGACATTCAGTTCGATAGGGCCATTTACTTGCCCTACATTCTTAACCCTTACCAAAGAACCAGTTTTTAATTTAGGTTTTACAGATTTAATTTTATAGTCAACATGATTCGTAGATTGTATTAAATCCTCAAAGAACCAAGAAAGATCCTTCCCAGTTTCTGATTCAAACAACGCACGTAAATCTTCAGGTTGAGGATGCTTGAATTTCCATTTTTCAAAATAAACATTCATTACTCGGTCAAATTCACTGTCCCCTAAATAATCTTTTAAGTAATAAAAGACCAAACCCGTTTTTTGATACATGATGATTCCATAATTCGCTGAAGAAAATTCCTTTGAGTCCGTCTCGATAGGTTGATCATAACCTGTAGTATGCGCAAAACGATAAGTTAAATCACCCAAATCATGATAATCCAAATCATTCAAATGAAATCTTCCATTTAAAACCATGTCAGAAAGACGCGTATTTCCGGGATACTTGGTTTGAATATATCTTACTTCGTTTAAAGTGTTAATTCCTTCATCCATCCAGCCGTGAACGCGTTCATTACTGCCCAAAATTCCATAAAACCAATTGTGACCTACTTCATGAACAATAACAATTTCAAGCTCTTCCTTGGTTGAGCTATTACCTATGACAGTGACATTTGGATACTCCATTCCGCCTCCCGCACTGATTGTGCCATCGACAGCGGTTACATGACTGTAGGGATAATTTCCATTCCACAAAGAATAATAATACGTAGCATCATTTAAATATTCAATAGCATGTTGCCATTGACTTGCATTTTGCGGAACAAAAAGTGCCCATGTATCCACAAGCTTTCGAGTTTTAGGAAGCTCAATTTCACCCTTCAAGACAGAATACCGCTTATCTGCAAACCATGCAAAGTCATGAACTTGTTCTTGTTTAAAACGAATTGTTTTGAATTTCGAATCTGATTTAGGAAAAGGTGAATCACCTTCGCTTTTGGCGTTATTGACTAAAGACTCAATTCCCCCGGCAGTTTTCTCCGCCAACTCATTCATGAATTTTATTTCACTTGCATTCTGCAAGTCACCAGTTGATCCGACCACATAATTAGCCGGTAAAGTTATGGACACATCAAAGGAACCAAATTCTGAATAAAACTCACCTTGATTCAAATAAGGCATAGGGTTCCAACCATTTTTATCATAAACCGCTGGTTTAGGATACCATTGCGTGATTTGATAGGATTGACCAATATGGCCCAATCTAGAGATTCGACCTGAAGGTAATTTAACTCGGAACGGTGTCGAAACATTTATCGACGCACCAGGCAACAAGGATGAAGGTAATTTTAGCTTGACAATATCAATTTTCTGGTCGTATACGACATGTTCTACAAATTCTCCATTAACCTTAAAAGTAAGCGAATCTATGTAGCCCCTATCCTCTTCTGAACTGTAAAGCAATGTGTTATTTCCGTTACTTGCTAGCTGCTTTGACAACTCACTTTGACCGCTACTATATGCATTTGGCCATATATGTATATAGAGTTCAAGTAAAGTATCAGGTGAATGATTGATGTATTCAAATTCTTGAGTCGCATGAAGCATGTGATGCTCATCATCCAAGCGCACATCCATCCTATAATTCACCTCCTGTTGCCAGTATTCTTGGGTGAAAGAATACTTTGGATTCGAAATTAAAAAAAGTAATATTAGGAGGGCAAAGCTATGATTCATGACAAAAAAAATGGGCTGCAACATTGCAGCCCATAAAAATACGTAAAATGCGTTGTTATTTAACTACACGTATTGTTCGTAGGTTATTCATTTTATCTTCAAAAGTGAAAAGATACATACCCTTAGGCCATTCTACAGTAGATAATTTTTCACCATGCGAAACTACATTTTGAAAAACAAGCCTTCCTTGCACATCACGAACATTTAATAAAAGTTCATCACCAAAAGAAATAGCAATTTCCACCTCATCTACAAATGGATTAGGCGATACCCCAGCTTTCAGTATAGTTCCCTCAACAATACTTGATGTACTATTCGGAACAATGCTTCCTACTCCGCAAGGGAATAGTTGGTATCCTGAATCGTACGGATCTGAAGTGTCATACTGACCACCAAGGCCAGTTACCTCAAACAAGCCTTGTGGCGCGGCGGATCCTGGAATATCTGTGTCACTATCAATACGCAATGCAAAAACATTTGTACCATCTGTTACATCTATATTATTCGATCCTGTTGGAAACGTTGCAATTGGATCTACAAAACTTACATTTTCAATAGTAATCCATTGCGCCTCTGTTGACTCATCAAGCGTTGTAACGATTGTTGGCGTAACAGTTGGCAAGCCTGTTTCTAAAGTTAAGATACTGTCTGCGAAGACTTGTGTTAAACCATTGAACTGTCCAATCTTACCAAGTACTGTTATTTTATCTCCCTCATTGACAACATAATCACTTACATCATCGAAATTAAAGACATTTATACCATCATTGTTTTCATCAATAATCGTGAAGCTCAAGCCCTCATTTCCATCGAAATCAATACAATGAACCACACCAACAAGAGAAACCAACACGTCAATAGAATCAGCCGACCCGTTTGCAGCGTTTGTTGTTACTTCACCAATAGCGTATGGAGAATAATCAAGTGTCTCTCCAAATAGGGCTACTAACCCTGCCTCTGGAGCTGGATTATCCAAAACAGTAATCGTCCCAGACATTCCATTTGCCGCATGAGAACCAACAGAGCAGTCGTATTGATAAGTCCCTGGCGTGTTGAACACATAGGAATATAACGCTGCATCACCAGTTGGACTTGAAACAAAGCTTTCAGGATTATTGTAAGGATCTCCTGTTACTGTATTGGTCTGAAAATTGACATTATGCGTTCCTCCATCGTTTACCCAATAAACAGTATCGCCAGCTGTAATCGTTAATTGGGCTGGGGCATAATAAAAGCTTCCTGCATTTATAATGTGGGCACCAGCATCACTTCCAGATGAAACAGTTAAAGTTCCTGTTTGGTTGTAATTTTGAGCAGCACCATTAAGTCTGACATAAACTGGCGTAGGTGCAACTTCACCTACTAAAAAGTCACCATTAATTGTTACAGAACCTAAAGCACCGGCTGTAGACGGATCAGCGTTAGGACCTACCATAACAAATCCATACTGAATAATCAGTCCTGCAGGTAATTCAGCCGCGGTTGCGGACACTGAGAAGTTTCCGGAAATAGGTAAATCAAAAGTTTTAGAACCGTTGAAGGCATCTGCAAAACCATTATTCGGATCCAAAGCTTTAATAAAATATTTTGCTGTGTAGGCAGCATCTAAGTTATTATTTACTACGTTGCCCGCAAAGGTTAAATCATTATCATTCGCCGTTGGACCTGGCTCAACAAAAGTGTTTGCCTCCATATTCTTGTTACCTGCACCTGTAGTTTGATTCACCCAGAATGGATCCGCTGTATTGTCAGCATAGGTGTTTGTATTTGGCATGAGCTTAACACTATTAGATGAAGGCGTGACAAACGCTCTTAAATCCGCAAGACCCCATGGAGAACCGAAGGCATAACCACCACCATTTTCAGGAAGTTCAAACACATTCATATAACCATTCCAAGTCGCATTTGCATCAAAAACTGTTGCATTCGCATATGTTGGAATAGACAATGAATTTCCAAAGGTACCATTGGATTCCAATGCGATTTCAAATTCTCCAGTAACATCAATGATCACATCATCAAGTAAATAGTTTCCTGAAATATTTACAGTTTGTTCAGCTGAAGGAGTTCCTACAAAATGAGAGAATCCAACTAAAGTATCTTGTTGTGTAAATAGAACTGGATCTGGATTTAAAATTTCACCATTTAATGATACGAGAGTTACATCTGTACCATAATCAAAGGTAATCTCACCATTTGACGGACTTGCAGGTGCTGAACCATTTAGGCGAACATAGATCATTGTTGGAGCTAATTCTCCTGCATTCTGAGTAAGAATAAGACTCGTTGCAAAACCTGTAGCTGTAGTTAAAGAGATTTCGTAATCTCCAGAAACGGATACGTTTACATCAGCAGTCAAGTTTGAACCTGATGCTTCTGTTGTTTGCTCATCAGATGGCGCACCAACGAATTGAACGAAATTTGTCAATTCAGTAGCCGAAACAGAGACTGTTGGGTCTGTACCAGCAGACGCACCTATCCATGATCCTGGATCGTAAATATTATCACCAACATTAATGGGTTGCTGAGTGTGGCTCGTACATCCTGTAACTTGACTATCAGCCCATACATTCCATTCAGATTCATCCCATGTTGGGTTTGAGGCGGTTACAGACGCAATACGTTCTGCTCGTCCATCTTCAAATTCGTGGCAAGTTCCAGAACCATCTTCACCTGGCACACCGAAAATATCAATTGTATTATCGGCAGGATCAAAAATTGCAATTTGATCATCACCATTACTATCTGAAGCACCTCCTGTTCCAGCCTCAATGTCTGGAGCGAATCCATAAACAGCCTCGAACTCGGCAGCATTTGCTGCAATTATAATAAAAGAATTAGCAGCTAAGCTTGAAATGGGTGTTAAATCAACTCCTGTCCCCTGTGGACCGGCATTACCATTGGTCCATCTACGCAACTCCCAATCTGTGAGATCAACTGAAGAACCGCTAACGTTATAAATTTCTACAAAACGAGCCCCAGCGTTATCATTGGGATCGGCCAATTCAGATATAATTAATTGACTAAAAGAATAACTGCTAAAAAAGAAAGTTATTAGCAGTAAAAAAGTGTAATTTTTTTTCATAGTTGTTTTTATATTTAGTGTCATAAAAATACAAAGGAAATCCTAATCTAGGAGAATTACTTATAAACAAAAAAAGGCACCGAAGTGCCTTTTTGTTGATTTTATAAATTTTAAGCCTTAGGCTCTTCTTTACGTTCTGGTTTTGGTAAAAGAATTTTTCTTGAAAGCTTCCATTTTCTTGTTCTAGGATCTTTTCCTATAACCTTAAACTTTAGCATATCTCCTTCTTTACAAACATCACTCATACGAGCAGTTTTTTCCCAAGCAAATTCAGATATGTGAATAAGTCCGTCAGTTCCTGGTACAATCTCTACGAAACATCCAAAATCTTTTACTGACTTGACAACACCTTCATATTCGGTTTGATCTTCTACTTGAGGAGGAAAAGCAATCAATTTGAGCTTTTCTAAAGCATTTGCCATATCATCTCCATTATTAGAAAGAACCTGAACACGACCTTCACCATTTTCTAATTCTTCAATAGTTATTGTTGTATTGGTTTCTTTTTGAAGGCCTTGAATAATTTTTCCACCAGGTCCGATAATTCCACCAATCATTTCGTTTGGAACATTAAATGCTTCAACTCTCGGAGTTTGTGGCTTAAGCTCAGCATTTGGAGCCGGTAGCGTCTCTAGAATTTTATCTAGTATATGTAAACGTCCAGCTTTTGCTTGTTCTAAAGCCTGAATAAGAACCTCATAAGGCAATCCGTCGACCTTGATATCCATTTGACAAGCGGTTATTCCTTTTGCAGTTCCGGTAATTTTAAAATCCATATCACCTAGGTGATCTTCATCTCCTAATATGTCAGATAATACTGCGAATTTCCCATTTTCAGCAACCAATCCCATTGCGATTCCTGTAACAGGCGCTTTAATTTGAATACCACCGTCCATTAGAGCAAGTGTTCCTGCACAAACAGTAGCCATTGAAGAAGAACCATTCGATTCTAATATTTCTGAAACCAAACGAATTGTATAAGGATTATCTTCTGGCAAAACAGGCCTTAGCGCTCTTAGCGCCAAGTTACCATGACCAATCTCTCTTCTTGAAACATTAAATTTCATTCTGGCTTCACCAGTTGAGAAAGGCGGGAAATTATAATGAAGCATAAATGGTGTAGACCCTTTAAAGGTAACATCATCAATCATTTGTTCATCCATTTTACCTCCTAATGTCAAGGTCGTTAAAGACTGTGTTTCGCCTCTTGTAAAGACAGCAGATCCGTGAGCTGTAGGTAAATAATCTACCTCAGACCAAATTGCTCTAACTTCATCAAACTGACGTCCATCCAAACGAATATTATCGTCAAGCATCGTATCACGAACTGCTTTTTTCATTGACTCTTTGAAATAAACAGAAACGTATTTTCCTATTTCTTCTGTTTCCTCTTCTGTCAATGAGGCTAAAAATTCTTCTTTAATAGCACCGAACAATTCAGCTCTTTTTTCTTTAGAAGCTAATCCCTGCTTTGCCACCTCCCTGCACTTGTCATAAGAAAAGGCTGCAACTCGTGCTCGAGCATCTTCATTATGGTCTTCGTGCTCGTACTCTCTTTTTGGAGAAGAAGAGGGAATCTCAGCAGCCAAATCCAACTGGAACTGACATTGCTTTTTGATTGCCTCGTGTGCAATTTTAATAACATCTACCATTTCAGCTTCAGAAGCTTCCGCTAATTCACCTTCAACCATTACGATATTATCAATTGTACCTGCAATGATACAATCAACATCAGAAACAGCCATTTCCTCTAAAGTTGGATTAATAACAAACTCACCATTCACTCTACCTACTCTAACTTCAGACATTGGTCCATTAAAAGGAATGTCAGATACAGCAATGCATGATGAAGCCGCAAAACCAACAAGAGCATCGGGGCTATTAACACCATCATAAGCAATCAACTGCATCATTAACTGAACTTCCGCATGAAAATCATCTGGAAACAAAGGACGTAGTGCTCGATCAACAATTCTCATCACAAGAATCTCTCGTTCTGAAGGACGTGCTTCTCTTCTAAAAAAGCCACCAGGAATTCTACCATCCGCTGCAAACTTTTCTCTGTAGTCTACTGTAAGTGGTAAAAAATCGACGCCGTCTTTTGCATCCTTGTTCGCTACAACAGTAGCCAAAATCATCGTATCTCCCATTCTTAAGACAACAGCTCCATCGGCTTGTTTAGCCAATTTACCCGTCTCAATGGAGATTTCTTTGCCACCTATTTCGATGGTCTTTTTTATTCCTATATTCATATTCTATTTTTCTATTATTATCAAATTATTAAAAACGAAAGGGACAGCCGATACTATCGAATGTCCCCTCTTTTTAATACGTAATGTAAACCAATTGATATTAGCGACGAAGCCCTAATTCTTTAACCAATTCACGATATTTTTCAATATCCTTATTCTTCAGGTAGTCCAACAAACTTCTTCTTTTACCAACTAATAGTTGAAGTGCTCGTTGCGTACCGTAATCTTTTCTGTTTTTTTTCAAATGCTCTGTTAAATGGCTAATTCTAAATGTGAATAAAGCAATTTGCCCTTCAGTAGATCCTGTATTCTTCTCAGAACCCCCGTGCTTTTTGAAAATGTCTGTTTTAACTTTTTTATCTAAATACATGCTAATATTATTGTAAATGATTATTATGTAGTTCACTATGAACGAGCGCAAATTTAGGGATTGTTTTTTAATAAACAACATAATAACTCGTATTAAACTACATATTGCGATTTTGTGTAACTTCTTTAAAAATATGGATACAAAAAAAGAGGGCATTTGCCCTCTTTAAAAAAAATAAAAAATACTTTACATAGTCTTAAACGGTAAATATGGGCTTCTTAACCAACCTGCAAAAGACGTTAACAAACTATACAGAAAATGAAAGACTGCTAATGAAACAAACATACGTGCTAAAATAAGAACTGCACCAACGAGTTCCCATCCTACAGCAACTAAACCTTCCCAAGACCAAGCCTCACCGGCTGATACCGAAACATCCCAGCTCATCCAATCTCCAATCACTTGAGATACAAAATCAAGACCAAACATTCCGCATAAAGCACTCAGACCCTCCATTGGTAAGTTGGCGAATTGATTGACACTATCCATTGATACATAACCAAAACCACCAAAAATAGTGATGTCTGTTAACCAAGACAGCAGCATACATATTGCCGAAAAAATTGCACCAATAGCCATTACCTTTCCAATAAGTTTTATGTTTTCAACGATTAAATCTTTAAACACAAAATTGATAATATTACTTGATGATGCTGATAAATTATCTCCAGCAGTGCGCACAACCTGTGCAACTGGAAATACGGCATAGAGCGCAATCAACAGTCCGAGTATTGCACCCACCATATCTGTACCTTCACCCAAACTAACATCAGCATCCCAAAGTGGGCTTATCAAACCATAAACCGCACCAAGAACTAAAACTAGAGCAGCAAACTTGTATATAGTACCTGTCCATTTTGCAATGCTATTTTCAGAATCGTCCACTATCGAATTAAACGAATTTCCAGGCAACATTTCTCCTACCGATTTGGGCAGGTCCAATAATTGATTAACATAATTTTCCATAATATTAAATTTTAGATTTAACTTAAAATAATTATAATTACTTGTGATACAATTGATTATGAATTTAAGTTATTAACAACACAAATGTGTATATTACGTGTAACGCCTGTAAACGTTAGTGCTCACTATTAACGATTAAACAATTAATTAATATCTCTTCAGCGGTTTTACTGATGTTATTGTGTTACATTTGTATCGCTTTTAGGTGTAAATTTTTATTTACTTAAAAAGGAATCCGGTGTAAATCCGGAGCTGTATCTGCAGCTGTAAGTGTCTTAAAAACGACTTAATAAACCACTGACTTTCGGGAAGGTTAGTCGAAGTTGACATGAGCCAGAATACTTGCCTTTGAGTGTTAGAGAAGACTTCAGATTAAAGTCGGACTTAATCTCTCGTAAGGGATATTATTTTCTTTTAGCTGATTTCTTCAACGTTTTATTTTTTAATTTTTAATTTTTTAACGATGAAGAATGTTTACATTTTAATGACTGCTCTTTTTATTGGAGCAAACACAGAGGCTCAAATTGACTTTGAGTCCTCCTTAAGTAATCCCGAAACCTTCAATAACGGTTCTGAAGGGGCCGAAGGTTTTGATTTCTCACCAGTTCAACTAGTGAATTACTACGATAATGAATTCAGTTATTTTACTGGTTTTGCTATATCTAATGTCTCGGATAATTTAACTCCTGGATACATGAACCAATATAGTGCTTATGCTGGTGAAGGAGCTGACAATTCAATTTCTTACGCTGTAGCCTATGGTAGTCCTGAATTTTACACTACATCTGAGCAAGCGAGAATTACTTCTTTTCAAATATCTAATACGACGTATGCAGGCTTGTCCATGAGAGATGGAGATTCTTATGCAAAAAAATTCGGAGAGCCAACAAATGCTCTAGGCGATTTGGATGGTACAGATGGAGAAGACTTCTTTAAGGTATGGATCTTTTGTGAGAACGAAACAGAGGGAGCAAAAGATTCTATTGAATTCTTTCTTGCAGATTATCGGTTCACAGATAATAGTGAGGATTACATAGTTGATACATGGGAAACAATCGATTTGAGCTCGCTTGAATTCAGTGTGACAAAAGTGTCAATGAGATTGGAATCTTCTGATAATGGAGAATTCGGAATGAATACTCCAGCATATGTCGCAATAGACAATATAAATTGGGAAGGTACTTTTGGGATTTCTGAAGTAAATGAATCCCTTTTTCAAATCTTCCCCAACCCCGTTAAGAACGACTTATTCATCAACGGACCTTCGGGCAGGATATCTTTAAATACTATTAGCGGACAAGAGGTTTTATCATACACGCACAGCGCGCAATCGAAAATAAATCTTTCAGCACTTACCTCAGGTGTATACATTTTAAATATCAATACGCAGAAAGGTATTGTCTCGAAACGAATTATAAAATAATTTGTCAAGAAAACAGAGGTTGGAGAATTTTCTCAACCTCTGTTTCTAAAAATTATGAGATTGGTCATTATTTTCTGTTTATGGATCGGAACCCATTGTATAGGGCAAAAAAACAGGATACAAGAAATTAATGAGGTGACCATTACATTCAACCTTGACACGGTAAAAATCCAAAACGAATGGGAAGGTATAAACGCTTCAAAAATTGAATCATTACAAGTTAATGACGCAGCAGGGCTGATAAGAAAACTCACAAGTACTAGTATTAAGTCTTATGGAGGGCTCGGAGGTTTAAAAACGGTATCCTCACGTGGTCTAGGAGCGAATCACTCAAAGATTGTGGCCGACGGATTCAGTATAACGAATACACAAAATGGCCAAGTAAACTTAGGTCAAATTCATTCAGACAATATAATATATGTCAGAAGTAATTCTGACGGCCGATCACAATTCTTACAACCCATTTCAGCCCAAGTCGCAGGAAGCCAATTTTCTTTAGAAACTTTTGAAAACAACTTTGGTAATGAGGGTCTCCAATTTCGATTACTAGCAAAGCAAGGTTCTTTCAATCAATGGGGGACCTATGGAGCAATGAAATTCTCGAGCGAAAAACTTCTCTTTAGTGGTCATGGTAGCTTTAGAAGCGCTGATGGAAACTACCCCTTCACGCTTGTAAACGGAAATCAAACTTCAGAGGAGACCCGTTCTAATAATGACTACACAGACTACCATTTTGGTTTCACAAGCGGTATCAAAAAAGGTAAATCAGTCATCCGCTTGGGTTATATGCAAAAAGAATTCGATCAAGGACTTCCGGGAGCTGTAATTCTATACAACAATTCAGCTGATGAACGAATTGAGAATCGAGATCAAAACTTATTTGGAGATTATGTTTTTAAAGGAAACAAAACAAGCCTTCGAAGCTTTATAAAAATAAATGAAAATCATATGAAATATACTGATCCAAATTATTTAGGTCAGGATGGTGGTATTGATATAAGCTACCGAAATAGGTCAATGCAAGCTGGTATTGTGGGAGAAAATAAGCTTGCGGAAAATCTTAAAATCCACTTTGGCGCAGAAGAAGTTATTAGTGACTTATTGGTCAGCGATACCACTTTTGCAAGCCCCTTGAGATATCATAATTATGCCATTTTAGGTCTGAAATATAAATTTTCAAAAAGATTTAACTTAAGCATTCAGCTATCTGAACAATTCATTAAAGAAAACAATTCAGCCGGGATTAGTGCCGAAAACAAATTCAAAATAAACCCATATATCGAGTTATCCACAAAAGATGAAAGTCAAAAGTTTGGACACGAAATTTGGTACCGTAGCTCTTTTCGAATGCCTTCTTTCAATGAGCTTTATTACAACAATATTGGGAATGTGAATCTAGAACCTGAAGAGGCCCATCAAATAAATTATGGATGGTCCTTATCCAATTCGCCAAAAGGAATACTTCAATGGTATTTCCGTAATAATGTTTATTTGAATTATGTTACCAATAAAATTATAGCAATTCCAACTAAAAATCTCTTTACATGGTCGATGCAAAACGTGGAAAATGCCAGAATTTTGGGAGCTGATTTTAAACTAGGTTCAAAATGGGGAATTACTGAACATTTAAAATTTGACCTAGACCTCAATTACAGTTTCCAAAGAGCTGTAGATGTTTCTGACCCAAATTCTCCGACCTACAAAGACCAGATCGCTTACATACCAATACATACAGGGAATATTGACTTCTCCATCAACTACAGAACTTTCGGAATGAGACTTTCCAATTATACCAACTCATTGAGGTACTCACTAAACGAAAATATTAGCGCGAATCAAGTGGAAGGGTTTTGGGTGAGCACCTTAAGCACTTATTACGCCTTAAAACTCAAAAATAAAAACAACCTTACCTTTAGGTTTACGGTCAAAAATTTATTCAATTCGCAATATGCGGTAATTAGAAGCTTTGTTATGCCTGGTCGAAATTATTTAATTGTTCTAAAATATGCGTTTAATTAAACTTCTTTCATACCTATCTTTGCTGCTCTTTTCTTGTGGAAAAGACAATAAGCCTCCGGTGATGATTGATTCGGTTACAAATGGAGCCCTAGTGCTTTGCGAAGGATTATTTCAACAAAATAATTCTCAACTTTCTTTTGTGAGCTTTGAAGACAACCAAGTAGAAAATAATTTTTTTCTGAATAGGAACAATCGCCAACTTGGAGATACAGGGAACGATTTGAAAAGATATGGCGATAAAATCTACGTTGTAGTAAATGTTTCAAGCACTATCGAAGTCATCGATGCATTGAGTTTTAGCTCCATTAAGCAAATATCGATGATGAATGGCAGTGCAGCAAAACAACCGCGTTCAATTGCATTTCATAATGGCCGGGCGTATGTGACCTGCTTCGACGGATATGTGGATGTCATTGATACCGTTTCCTTGACAGTAGACAGTCGAATTCAAGTTGGCTCCAACCCTGAAGGAATAGCCATTGCTAACAACAAGCTTTTTGTCTCAAACTCGGGAGGCCTGAATGGCCCTCTCATGGATTCAACAGTTTCAGTGATTGATTTGAACACAAACCAAGAAATTGAAAAAATCAC
Organism: uncultured Flavobacteriales bacterium; assembly: GCA_943789205.1. Classification (GTDB taxonomy): domain Bacteria; phylum Bacteroidota; class Bacteroidia; order Flavobacteriales_D; family Crocinitomicaceae; genus UBA952. The sequence continues at coordinate 1,945,232 of CALSTG010000001.1, read as the reverse complement.
TGTTGGAATGAATCCCGGAACTATTAAAACAGACATTTTCGATGATATATATGTAATTGTAAGAGGAAACTACGGCAGCATACCTTCTAGAATGAAAAGAATTAATAGCGAAAGCAATGTGATAGAAGAATCTTTTAATTTCAATATTTCAGGTATTTCTCATTTTAATAATGACTTTTTAATCACTCAGTATGATTACAATACAAACGAGGCAAATGTGAGTCTTTTCAATACTTCAACTAAAGAAATTGAGATTGCTTCATTTTTAAACCTAAATGAAGTTCAAACTTTATATCATCTAACCTTTGATTCTATTGGAAATCGTTTTTTAGTGTCTGATGCAATGGGGTTTACAAATTCAGGATACGTCAGAGAATATAATATTCAAGGGGATTATATTCAAAGCCATCATGTCGGGCTCAACCCATCTAAAATTTTAGTCTATGAATAAATTGACCAGGGGATTTCAAGTCATTCCCGTTTTATTTTTGATGACTTTGAGTTTTCACAGCACCTCACAGTCTTTTGAACCCAATCCCGATGAAGCAGGTTCAAATGCAATTTATAAGGACTCTTCTATCATTATAGACTGGGCCAATAATATTGAAATTGAAAGAGGGCCTAAAGACATTCAGCAAGCTAGTGAAGGACTGGTTAATCATGGCCTACCATCGGACGCTACCTCAATAGCCGACAATACGGTCGTTTCACTTGGAGACGGAGGAGTTGCCATTGCAACTTTTGCACAACCCATAAGAAATGGAAACGGTCCTGATTTTGCAATTTTTGAAAACGGCTTTGCAAACAACTATATGGAACTTGCTTTTGTAGAGGTCAGCTCAGATGGCATACAATTTACCCGATTTCCATCCATCTCAGAAACACCCTCAGACATTCAACTTGACAACTTCAGTTTTTTTGACTGTCGGTTTATTCACAATCTAGCCGGAAAATACCGTGTTCATTATGGGACACCCTTTGACCTTGAGGAACTCGAAGGTCTTCCTGGCTTAGATATAAATAATATTATTAAAATCAGGATTATAGACGTTATCGGAAGTATATCTCCCGAAATTGGCAGTCAAGATAGTCAAGGAAATATCATAAATGACCCTTACCCTACTCCATTTGAATCAGGTGGTTTTGACCTAGATGCCATTGGTGTGATTCATACTTTAAATTCAGGAATTGATGAACCTTCAAAAAACTTAAAATTGTTTCCGAACCCAGTAAAAGATTTACTAAACCTTAAAGGTTTTTCTGATGAACCTAAAGTTATCATAAATAATATGGGGAAAGAGATAAAATATTTTGAAGGAAATCAGATTAATATATCGGAACTACAGGAAGGTATTTACACCGTCAGACAAGGCATCTATTTCGTTAAATTCATTAAAAATTAATTAAGCCCATACTTTTGTTCCTTCTGAACAATTTGTACAAATATCTACCGCTTGCCGGTTCTTAATGATTGAGGCTCTAAACTCTGTATAAGCCGGAGTTTTCCAAATCTGTCTAAACGTGTTGTTTTTCACACTCCCGAGTATATGCTTTGCATCCTTGTCAAAGCAACATGGCACTATACTTCCATCCCAAGTACTCACAGATCCTGACCACATTCTCCAACAATGATTTCCCGGATTCCCACGAAGCTTGTATGTACCATCTCGCTGCATTCGATACCTCGAATACTGCTCATTTTTAGGCATTAATGGATTACCGTTTTTGTAGTCATAAAGCTGTGCAGTTTTTATCCTTACCTCATCAATATTGTGTCTTGATGCCAATTTAAAAACTTCTGGGATTTCATGCTCATTATGACGAACAGCAAGAAATTGAAAAATTAAGTGAGGTGTGCTGGAAGCTCTTTTGCGCTTGGCTTCAACCAAATGCTTACTTGCAGCAATTACCTTATCTAATGAACCATTGACTCTATATTTCTCATAAGTCTCCTGTGTGAGGCCATCAACTGAAATAATTAGCCTGTCTAATCCTGAATCGACGATTTCCAATGCTTTCTCTGCTCCAATAAAATGGGCATTTGTAGAAGTGGCTGTGTAAATATTTGCGCGCTTCGCATCCTTTATGATTTCTAAAAAATTTGGATGTAAAAAAGGTTCGCCTTGAAAATAATAATTAACATAGAAAACAGAAGATTTAATCTGTTCCAGTAATTCTTTATGTAAACCTAAATCAAGTCTTCCTGTTGGACGTGTAAATTGCTTTAAACCACTAGGACATTCAGGACAGCCTAGATTACAAGCAGTGGTAGGCTCTATACTCATGGAGGCTGGATATCCAAAATGAATTGATTTTTTTTGAACTCTAGTCAAATAGAAGCTCAATCTCAACAGGACCACATTCCAAATTCTTTGAAGTGTTAAATGGCGAATGATGCTTATTGAGTCCTTGATCTTTGACATAAAACGAAATTACAAAATCTCGAGATTCGGCGAACAAAGAATATCCTATGAATCAACAAAAATAAAGAAGGAAAAGAGATATATTTGTACAAAGTCATAATGCATGCAAATTATACTCAACCATATTCAAACTCAACAAAAGATAACACGTCTCGGTCATGAGTTAATCGAAAACTGTTTTGAAGAAACGGAACTTTTCATCGGAGGAATTAATGGAAATGGTTACAAGTTGGCTTCAATGATTGCGAGTATCATAGAAAAGAATGCAACGTTAAAAATAACGAGCTTTGAAATAAAAATAAATAAAATTGAACCTTGGGCGGAACCCATATCCCTTAGCATTGAAGAAGCCAGGTTGAAAAAGGGGTATATCATACTTGTTGATGATGTCATCAATTCGGGAAAAACACTTCAATACGCGCTTGTGAAATTCCTAGAACAACCCACTAAAGCAATAAAAACTGTAGTATTGGTTGACAGAAAGCATCGAAGATATCCGATAAAAGCAAATTTCGTAGGTATTTCACTTTCTACAACACTACAGGACCGAATTGAAGTTGATCTTAGCGAAGGAGACACAAAAGCCTTTCTTATATGAAAAAACCAACGGAGGCCGCCTCAAATCACGACCATCTTGAAGAAATGAGTACAAGCGAACTTCTTGTAAACATAAATAAAGAAGACAAAAGCGTTGCACTAGCTGTTGAACAAGAGATTTCATCAATACAAAGGTTTATTGACAAGGCCTTAACAAGAATGAAGGCTGGCGGAAGGCTCTTTTATATCGGAGCAGGAACAAGTGGAAGACTCGGTGTGGTCGATGCAAGTGAATGCCCTCCAACTTTTGGTGTTGCTCATGGTTTAGTAATTGGCCTTATCGCAGGTGGTGATAGGGCTATAAGAAAAGCCGTAGAATTTGCAGAAGATGATATGCTCCAAGGATGGGCAGACTTATTAAAACATGAGGTGTCTAAAGATGATATTCTCGTTGGAATTGCTGCTTCAGGAGGGACTCCATATGTGCTTGGCGCTATAGAACGAGCAAATGAATTTGGAATGCTTACCGCAGGTATTTCTTGCAATCCAGGATCAAAATTAGCACAGAAAGCTAAATACCCAATAACACCTGTGGTGGGTCCTGAATTTGTAACAGGATCAACAAGGATGAAATCAGGAACAGCTCAAAAACTGGTACTAAATATGATATCAACGTCTCTCATGATTCAATTGGGTCATGTCAAAGGCAATAAAATGGTTGACATGCAACTAAGCAATAAAAAACTGGTGGAACGTGGAACAAGAATGGTATGTGAACAACTAGACATTACCGAAGAAGTTGGAAAGGCCCTACTTCTAAAACATGGCTCTGTTAGAGCTGCTATAGAGAATTTCAAATAAACCTATAAGACAGAGGAAAGAACATATCATTTAATAATTCGCCCAAAACCGACTAGCCTCCCTCGCCAATAATCCGAAGCCTCGATATCTACGACTGAAATCCCTTTTGAAGAACCTGAATGAATCATACGTTTTTGTTCATTTGGCTGATTAACTAAAATACCTACATGAGTGATTTCCTTTCCTTCTGAAAAAAACACAAGATCACCCATAAAGGCTCTTTTACCCCTTATAGTTTTTGCTATTTTATATTGACCCGATGCAACACGCGGCAAAGTTATACCTTGTTGTTTGAAAATATGACTTGTGAATCCACTACAGTCAAAACCATCTTCATTGTCTCCTCCCCATTTATATGGAATGCCCATAAATTCATATGCATAATGAATAAGATCCGTTCTCTCTGAATTGCTCATGCCTTCTGAAACAAAACCTTCTTCATCAACTTCCTCTAGGATTGGGTTCTTAAACTTATATCCTTTGTAAACATTTTCTATCCACTGAGACAACTGTGCCTTGTTCTCTTCGTTGACAATTGTATTGTTATCCTTCAACCAAATCTCAAAAATAACAGCCATTTCGCCAAGCTCTTGCGCATGACTTTCTTTAATCTCGGACCAACTAGGGTGATTAAAAACTAAGGACATGAGTCTGCAGCTTTCATCTATTTTTGCAATATTACGCCGCATCCAATATGGATTTTGAAGAAGATGAAATGTACTCATCGCACTATAATACGAAGGCAAAATATAATCGACATACATTGGATCCTTTAACAATCTATTGGATTGGCGATTTACTATTTTATAATGTTTTTGGCTGTAATATTGTTCCAATCGATCTATTTTCTTGTTTTGTGTAAAAACAAATTTTGCCGGAAATGTGAAAATCACAAACAATAAAAGGATGCGGCTAATTTTTGTACTGAACACCATTTTCTAAAACTATATATGAATTGTTAAACATTGAAACCAGGACCCTGCTTCCATAAATCGAATAATTTGAATCTGACATATTTGTTAATTCATATGCCTCACCTCCAACGAATGCATTCACGCCACCCAAAATATTGCGATAGGCCAAAACATCATTTTTAATTTGATAATCTAAAGGCTTAAAATTTGCGACTTCAGTCTTTTCATCATTACAATAAGCAAAGAAATAAGAGCTCTCTGTCCAGACAACAATATCATCTTTCACATCCCAAAAGTCAGCACCAAAATTTGAAAGCTGAAAACTCTCACCATCCTTATAATACCATAGATTTCCGCTGTTATCTTCATAGACAACAAACCCCCTACCAGCTTTAAAACGAACCATTGGTAGTTGTTCTATATCGTAAAAAACACCTTTATCAAAAACTACAAAAGTTTGAGTTGTAGGATCGTTAAAGCACATAATATCTGTACCTACCTCAAAGTTTACGTATTGCGGGTTGTTCCATACATCAATCTCATAAACGTCCCCATTCCAAAATGTCTTGAACATATTGCCATTATCCTTAAAAACGACAATATTCTCTCCAATAGCAGCCGGCATTTCAAGATCGCGCATGAGTGTTGACAGCATGTAAGAAGAATCCTTCCAATAGGCATTAATTGTATTGAAGCGTGTATCTTCAAAAACAATCAAACTATCTTTAACACTAAAATTTCTTGCAAAATAAGTAAGGGTTGAAAGCTCACCTTGGTCCCACATATTCAACGTTGGGCCTATCATGTAGCCCATTAAGTAATCTGAAACCTGGTACTGTACATTTAGGTTGGTAATGTCACTTCTTTTCACACCGTCATAAAGCCTTAGGTTTCCACGAGTGTCTCTGTATGCAATCAGATCATCTCCTGCCTTGAAGTCTTGAATCGGCTGAACTTCAACGGATCTAAAAAATCCATCCTGAAAGCTTAGGAAAAAATTATTAAAATCAATAATTGGTATCACACCCTGACCAAAAATTTTGGCGCCAAAAAGAAAAGTAAAAATTAAAATGTTTTTCACGAGTACTAAGATATCAAAATTCGGACCAACTCAAATGACCTAAATTGAACATTGTTGAACCTTAATACTTCCAATAATTATAGGATTCTACAAAAAGAGGTGTATTTTTGATTCTCAAATTTTAAACTATGAACAAAATATTATTGAGTTTTTCGTTCCTGTTAGTAATCTGCATTGTAATTGCACAACCAAGTATAGACTATACGGAATATGATCTAAAGAATGGTATGCACGTTATTCTACATAAGGATAATTCTGCTCCTATAGTTACAACTGCGGTTATGTATCATGTTGGAGCAAAAGATGAAAATCCAGAAAGAACTGGATTTGCACACTTTTTTGAGCATCTTTTATTCGAGGGTACTGAAAATATTCCGAGAGGTGAATGGTTTACCATTGTAAGCTCAAATGGAGGAAGTAACAATGCAAACACAACCTCAGACAGAACCTATTATTACGAAGTATTCCCTTCTAACAGCCTAGAGCTAGGACTGTGGATGGAATCAGAACGTCTGATGCACCCCATAATCAATCAGATTGGTGTAGATACCCAAAACGAAGTAGTTAAGGAAGAAAAAAGAAGTAGAATCGATAATGCACCCTACGGTGGTATTCAGTATGCAACTGCAACAAATAAGTATCTTTTTGATCAGCATCCATACAAAATGTCTGTCATTGGTGAAATGGAACACCTCGATGCTGCTACTCTTGAAGAATTTCAGTCATTTAATAAAAAATATTATGTACCGAACAATGCAGCGTTAGTTGTAGCAGGTGATATAGACATTGAAGCAACAAAAAAAATGATTGAGGCTTATTTCGGACCTATACCGAGAGGTAAAGATATTGAGAGGAAAACGGTTGTTGAAGAACCAATCACTGAAACTAGAATAGAAACGGAGTATGATTCGAATATTGAAATACCTGCCCTAGTGTTATGTTATAGAACACCTTCAATGAAAGATAGAGATGCATATGTACTTGAAATGATTTCTACTTATCTGAGTGACGGAAAAAGCTCCAAGCTTTATAAGAATCTTGTTGATGATAACAAAAAAGCCTTGCAGGTTTTTGCTTTCAATAGAGGAATGGAAGACTACAGTGTATATAATATTATCGCTTTGCCTCTCGGAGAAGTTGCGCTGGAAGAATTAACAACTGATATAGATGCTGAGATTCTCAAAGTCCAAACAGATCTTATATCAGAGAGAGATTATCAAAAGCTCCAAAATAAATTTGAAAATACATTTGTAAATGCCAATTCAAGCGTTTCTGGTATTGCAAATTCATTAGCCAGGTATTATATGTTGTATGGTGATATAAGCCTCATCAATACCGAAATAGATATCTTCCGATCGATTACAAGAGAAGAGATTAGAAAAGTGGCTAAAAAATATTTAAACCCTAATCAAAGATTGATTTTAAACTATTTACCTGAATCGAGTAAAGAATAAATAAAACATATTTAAAATGAAAAATAGCATATTACTTATCCTAACTATTTTACTTGCTTCGGCAAGTAGCTTTGCTCAAATTGACAGATCAAAGCAACCAGAACCGGGACCAGCTCCAAAAATAAATATGGAGCGCCCCATTGAATTCTCCTTGGACAATGGCTTGAACGTAATGATTGTTGAAAACCATAAACTTCCTCGGGTGAGCCTCAGTCTCTTTTTTGATAGAACACCTTTTTTAATGAAAGAAAAAGCAGGTGTTACCTCTCTGCTAGGTTCTATGCTTGGAAACGGAACACAAACTATATCAAAAGATGATTTTAACGAAGAAATTGATTTTCTAGGTGCGGATTTATCCTTTGGATTTGACGGTGGATATGCAAGCTCATTATCAAAATATTTTGAACGAATGATGGAGCTATTAGCTGATGCAACAATGAATTCATTATTGACTCCCGAAGAATTTGAAAAAGAAAAAGAACGCTTATTAGAAGGTCTGAAAAGTCAAGAGAAAAGTGTTGATGCCGTTGCGAGTATTGCTGGCGGTGCATTGGCTTACGGAAGAAATCATCCATATGGAGAATTTGAAAACGAAGCATCTATTAATAACGTAAGCTTCGAAGATGTTCAAGAATACTACAAAAACTTCTTTAATCCAAAACAGGCATATCTTGTAATTATAGGAGATATTAACCCCGATAAAGTAAAGCCTATCATCGAAAGTCGCTTCAATATTTGGGAAAATGGATCTATTACAGAAAACCCCATACCTGACGCACAGAGCAACCCGAAAGCGCTAGAAATTAATTTTATAGATATGCCAAATGCGGTGCAGTCAAATATTTCTTTAACAAGTAACGTTAGTTTAAAAATGGGTGATCCAGATTACCACGCAGTGCTTCTTGCAAATAAGATTTTAGGTGGTGGATTTAACAGTTATTTAAATATGAATCTTCGAGAAGAACACGGTTATACTTATGGGGCGAGATCCTCTGTAGGTTCAGATGAATTTATTACTCGTTTTAGAACTTCTGCATCTGTGCGTAATGAAGTAACAGACAGCGCTGTCGTGCAATCGTTAAAAGAAGTTAGACGAATACAAAATGAACCCGTTGAAGAGGAGGCATTAGCGAATGCCAAAGCGAAATATGTAGGTGATTTTGTATTGGCCTTGGAAAGGCCGTCTACAATTGCACAATATGCCATAAATATTAAAACAAATAATTTACCTGTAGATTTCTATGCAGAATATTTAAAGAAAATAAACGCAGTCACTGTAGAGGATGTGCAACGTGTTGCCAACAAATATTTCAATGCTGAAAATGCACGATTCATTGTGGTTGGAAAAGGAAGTGATGTTGTTGAAAACCTTGAAAAAACGGGTATTCCAATCAATTACTTCGACAGAGAGGCTAATCCCGTTGACAAGCCAGAATTCCAAAAACCAATCCCTGCCGGTGTTACTGCGCAATCGATAATTTCAGATTACATTGATGCTATTGGAGGTTCAAAAGCGCTTGCAGGAGTTAAAACAATCCTTACCAATGCGGATGTAACAATTGAAGGTGCACCATTCAAACCTAGTGCCACTATAAAAAGTATGGCACCGAATAAAACATCAATGGAGATGTTCATGGAGGGTATGGGAACAATTGTGAAGCAAAAATTTGACGGGAAAAATGGCTATGTCGAACAACAAGGTAGAAAGACTGAAATGGACGCGGAAGAAATAGTAGAAAAACAAAAGGAAAAAGGATTATTTCCCGAAGCCCATCTCGAAAAGGAGGAAATCACTTTAATAAGCCTAATTTCTGTAAACGGAACAGATGCCTATAAAATTCAGGTGTCAGGAAAGAATGATTTCTTTAGATATTACGATGCAGAAAATGCCATGCTTATCAGAACTGAGAATAAAATAGATTCTCAAGGCCAAAAATTGACTCAAGTATCAGATTACTCAGATTATAAATCTGTAAATGGCATTATGATGCCACATACAAGAACAATTAGCGCTGGACCGCAGGTAATTACTTTTACTGCGTCTAAGATTAAAATAAACGAAGGCGTCAGCAAAAAAGATTTTAAGTAAAACTTACAATTCATATCTAATAAATAAAGCTGTGAGTAGATGTACTCACAGCTTTTTTGTTTTCAACATATGTAATTCCAAACGAAGAAATCAATATCTTTGAAACATGAGTGACTTTGTTGTTTCAGCAAGAAAATACCGCCCTCAGACTTTCGATACCGTAGTTGGTCAAAAGTCTATTACAGGCACACTCAAAAACGCCATTAAAAAAGAACATTTAGCACAAGCTTTTCTTTTCTGTGGTTCGAGGGGCGTTGGTAAAACAACAACTGCAAGAATTTTAGCGAAGACGATAAACTGCACTCAAAGAACTGAAAACACAGAAGCCTGTGATAAGTGTGACTCTTGTGAAAGTTTTAATTCGGGAGCTTCTCTAAATGTTTATGAACTGGATGCAGCCTCTAACAATTCCGTTGAAGATATAAGAGGACTTATAGACCAGGTGCGCATTGCACCGCAACTCGGTGATTTCAAGGTCTATATTATTGATGAGGTCCACATGCTCTCAACAAATGCATTTAATGCATTTTTAAAAACGTTAGAAGAACCTCCGAAGCATGCTATTTTTATTTTAGCAACTACTGAAAAACATAAAATAATTCCTACAATATTATCGAGATGTCAAATCTTTGATTTTTCGCGTATCACTGTAAAAGATATTACCGAACATTTAGCTGAAATTTCAAAAAAGGAAAAAGTTAAGGCGGAGATTGAAGCTCTTCACTTAATTGCTATGAAAGCAGATGGTGCACTTAGAGACGCTTTGTCTGTTTTTGATCAAATGGTTACTTTTTCAGGAAATAAATTAACCTACAATCAAGTCATTGAAAATCTTCATATTCTTGACTATGATTATTTTTTCAAATTTGTCGACTTCACTGAAAAAGAGGATATTCCAGGTTCCTTGTTACTCTTCAACGAAATCCTTGAGAAAGGTTTTGATGCGCATAATTTCTTGTCAGGATTGTCATCACACTACCGGAATTTATTAGTCTGTAAAGACGATCGATCTGCAACTTTGCTAGAAGTACCGGAACAGACTCAAAAAAGATATATTGAGCAATCAAAAGGGATTCCTTATCACACTATTACGAGAGCTCTTTACGCTTTAAGTAAGGCCGACAACACCTACAAGTCTTCAAAAAACCCAAGGCTTCTTGTTGAAGTTGCATTAATGGAGCTCTGTTCACTCAAACAAGAGCAAGAAAAAAAAAAGCCCTAACGGATCGTATTGACTTTTTACCCTTTCCTGAAAAATCACTTCGTAAAGAAAAAAAGAAAGTAGTACCGAAACAAGAGCAGAAGCCAGTCAACACTCAGTCAGTAAAAATGTCTGACGTGGAGATTAATGAAAACTCAAAGAAAACTGAGAATCAGCCTCTTCCAATTCCAAAAATTGTCAAAAAATCTGAAAGCCGCCTTTCCATAAAGGATATGCTAAAGAAAGAAAAGGAGCTCAAAAATAAACCTGCTGATGAAAATCTTCCTGAAGAAAAATATACTGCGGATAGACTTGTAAGAGTTTGGAGGCAATATGCATTCCAGGTTAAAGATGAAGGTCAAGAAACGTTCTATAATGCATTGGTTAAAAGAGATCCATTAATTGAAAAGAACGATGTACTCAAATTATTTGTAGAAAATCAAATTCAAGTCGACTATATTAAACCATTGCTAAATGAGCTTATTTCCTTTATAAGAAAAAGTGTACAAAATTATAATATTACCATTGAAATTGAGCTGACTGAAAACCCTGTAGAAGATATAAAACTCATGCACGGAAAGGACAAGTTCAAGGCAATGGCGAAAAAAAATCCAAACCTGAATACTTTGAAAAACTTATTCAATTTAGACATTGAATTTTGAGGATTATACCTCATAAAGATTTTTTAATTGACTTTTATTCAGAAGAGCAAAAAAGTACAATAAACTCTTTTATTGAAGAACTAGAAACTGATGTGCCGTTTATCACCTGCCATACCTCTGGATCAACTGGTATACCAAAAGCCATCCGCATTTCAAAGGAAGCGCTTGTGCTATCTGCGGAAAATACGATTGGTTTTTTTAACCTCAAACCTAAATACAAAGCCTCACTGTGTATTTCAGTAGAATTTATTGCTGGGAAAATGATGATCGTTCGTGCATTAATTGGAGGCATGCATTTGAAGGTTTATTCAGTGAATGCATCTACAGGAAATCTATCTTTACCAAGCGACTTTATTGCACTATTCCCTAAACAGCTTGGACGCTTTATGAATACAGCAGATGGTATAGACAAATTAAAGCGTTGCCGAAATATTTTAATTGGAGGCGCACAAATTTCAAAAGAATTAGAAAAACAGCTAATTAAAAATAAGGTTACCGTTTACCAAAGCTATGGTATGACAGAAACTGTATCTCATATTGCCTTAAAAAAAACAGGATACCTTCAGGAGACAAATTACAAGGCGATAGCCGGTGTTTCATTCGAAACATTGGATGGTTGTTTGTTAATACATTATCCAAAAATGTCTACAACCGTAATAAAGACAAACGATCTAGTTGAGCTAAAAGACGCCCAACATTTTAAATGGATTGGACGTAATGATTTCGTGATTAATTCCGGAGGATATAAGATCTCACCCGAAATTATCGAAGATAAAATTCAAAAATTATTTAGCAATGAAATTCTATTAACTGGGTTAAAGGATTTAGAATTTGGGGAAAAAGTAGGACTGATAATAAAAGGAACAAAGGATAGTGTAAATATTCGGAAAGCTGATCTCAAATCAATTTTACATCCCTACGAAATACCGAAAATGGTTACCTTTATTTCATCGTTCGAACGAACCATTAATGGAAAGTTAGACCGTAAAAAAACTGCGTCTAAAATTAATAAAAGTGCCTGGCAAATCTTACTATAGCATATTAAACCTTAAAGAAGGAGCGTCGAAAGCTGAAATCAAAAAAAGCTACAGGAAGCTCGTTAAAAAATATCACCCTGATGTTTCGAAGGATCCCAATTGTCATGAAAAATATTTAGAAATAAATGAGGCGTATGAAGCGCTGCTGGAACCTAAACTGAAAATCAAAAGAAAAACCACAACGACTAAAGCTCAAAAATGGCAAAACTATAAAGAAGAAAGTAGAAAAAAAACAGCCCAACGAGACGCACAAAAGGCAAAAGAAATTAAAAGATTTTATCAAAGTCTGAGAACTGGATGGAGAAGAGGATGGATTCGGGTTAATGTTGTATTCAGTATTATTATTTGTGTTTTCCTTGTAGCAGATCAAGAAAGTCATTTAACTCAAAGAAAAATTAAAATTACAAGCTTCCAGAATTTATCTAAATCAAATGAAATTACCACGTTGGAGGGAGGTTATACGCTACAAAACATTCACTCTATTATCAGATCAAAAGCATACGTAGTCTTATTCGAAAGTAAATATTTAAAGCAATCTGTTTATGCTGCATACAAACACGATGGCAAATACTTTTACCATAAGGTATTATTCGGACCGAGAGGTCCTAGTTTTTATTGGGGTTTCCCCGTAGTATTTGTGGTATCTATGCTCCCCTTGATTTTTTATCTGTTTTTCAGAAAAAATAATGGCTGGTTTGTTTTTTTCCATTACGCAACCTTAATTATTACTACACCTTGGCTCATCTATTTTATTATCGAGCATCCCGAAATGATAGATGTTCTGAAATTTTAAAAAATGACTAAAAAAGAGAAAGCAACATATATCATTAAAACACTTGAAGATTTATACCCGGAAACACCTGTTCCATTAGATCATAAGGATCCTTACACACTATTAATTGCTGTACTTTTATCCGCCCAATGCACTGATGAGCGTGTAAATAAAATTACACCTGCACTTTTCAAACTTGCTGATAATCCCTTGGATATGAGTCAGCAAAATGTCGATGACATTCGAGCTATTATAAGACCGTGTGGCCTTTCTCCAAAAAAATCAAAAGCCATTTGGGAGCTTTCAAATATTTTAATTGATAAATATAACGGTCGCGTACCTGAGACCTTAATGCAACTTGAAGCCCTTCCTGGCGTTGGTCATAAGACAGCTTCTGTTGTTGTATCTCAGGCCTTTGGACAAGCTGCTTTTCCTGTTGACACCCATATTCACCGCCTTCTAACAAGATGGGGTATCACGAGTGGAAAGAATGTAGTACAAACTGAAAAAGATGCCAAAAGACAATTTCCAATAGAAACATGGAACAAGCTACATTTACAAATTATTTTCTACGGACGCGCATACTCCCCTGCAAGAAACCCAAAACTTGCTATTGATTTCATTACAGCTAAAATTGGTACCAAAAAAGCAATGAAAGAGCTCAAATAAATCAACAATTGTTGAAAAGTGCTCTTGATAAGGTGTGTATAAATTATATTTTTAAAAGTCTCTAGTTTGGGGATTCGAATTCCTATATTTGTTTTATGGATACTTCAGAAGGAAAAAAAACCCCAATTCAGAGATTAAAGAACACACCTAGTTTAATTAATGACATGGGTAAGCTTCCTCCACAAGCGATTGATATTGAGCAAGTTGTCCTCGGAGCGATGATGTTAGAAAAGGATGCGGTAAACAATACTATTGACATACTTAATGATGAAAGTTTTTACGATCCTAAACATCAAATCATATTCAAAACGATACATTCTTTGTTTGCGAGTACTAGCCCAATTGATCTAGTTACCGTATCAGCTCAACTTCAAAAAAACGGTGAACTTGAAGCGGCAGGTGGTGCAGCATATTTATCCTCTTTAACCAATAGAGTAGCATCTTCATCTCACATACAATACCACGCAAGAATAATTTCTGAAAAGCATATTAAAAGAGAGCTTATTCGCGTAAGTAGTGATATAATAAAAGACTCATATGATGAAACAAAGGACGTTTTCGAATTACTAAATAATGCTGAGACTAATTTATTTAAAATAGCCGAAGCAAATATGAGCAAGCAAGCAGCGACAATGCAAAATGTTATTAGTGAGGCGATTGATGAAATTGAAAAGGCCTCAAAAAATTCCGATGGTCTTTCGGGTGTCGCTTCTGGTTTTTATGAACTTGATAAAATCACTGCGGGATGGCAAAGGTCTGATATGATTGTTCTCGCTGCAAGACCAGGTATGGGTAAAACAGCGTTCGTCTTATCAATGGCACGAAACACCGCTGTAGATCATAATAAAGGTGTCGCTATATTTTCATTAGAAATGTCTTGTGTACAGCTTGTTAAAAGACTTATTGCTAGCGAAGCGAGACTTTCTGGAGAAAAACTAAGAAAGGGAGATCTGAAAGATTACGAGTTCCAGCAGCTCCATACTAGAATTAAAAAATTATCTACTGCTCCAATTTATATTGATGATACTCCCGGGCTGAGCATCTTTGATTTCAGAGCGAAATGTAGAAGGCTTAAATCTCAATATGACATAGATTTAATAATCATTGATTACTTGCAGTTAATGTCTGCAAAAACAAGTGAGAATTCTAGATCAAACGGAAATCGAGAACAAGAAATTTCTACAATTTCTAGGTCTATAAAAGAAATAGCTAAGGAACTAGATGTACCAATTATTGCCCTGGCACAGCTCAGCCGTTCTGTGGAACAACGAGGAGGTGATAAAAGACCCATTTTATCTGACTTGCGTGAATCAGGAGCAATCGAACAAGATGCTGATATCGTTTCGTTTATTTACCGTCCAGATTATTATGGCTTTATGACAGATGAAGCCACAGGAAATGATAATACGGGCATTGGAGAAATCATTATAAGAAAACATAGAAATGGTGCTCAAGGAACTGTAAGACTCAAGTTCATCGATCAGTATGCAAGATTTGACAACCTAGATGAGATGCCAGATTACAATCAAATCACCCAAGAATCTAGTGAGAAGACAAGTGCTATTAACAATCCAAATAACACATTTACGGTTCCAAGTAAAATGAACGAAACCGAAGACTCAGATGATTATGGTGACTTTGGAAAAAATGAGGATACGCACGAAAATGATTTCTAAAATGAAGCTGAGCATTCTCTTTCTCTTCTTCTTTCTCTCCTGCAATTTTGCAAATGCAACACAAATTTTAGTGTTCATGGGAGAAAAACAAAAGAATCATCTTAAAGCTTATGGAATAGCATATTGGGTAATCGAAAAAGATGTGAGCATCGAATGGTTACTAAACTACAGAGGGGGATCCTTCCTAATGCCTCATTTGGTTACAATAGAGGAAGAATTAATGATTAGAGGTGTCTCGTATCAAATTTTAACTGAAGGTCAAGTCTCACAAATCAAAACTCAAATAGCAAATCCAGAGGTGAATATGGAAGTTATTCAGTTAGAAAAACCTCCAAAAATTGCTGTATATACACCACCAAACAAGCAACCATGGGATGATGCGGTAACAATGGTATTGGAATATGCAGAAATTCCATATGATAAAATCTACGATTCCTCCATTGTAATGGGTAAACTTCCTGAATATGATTGGCTTCATTTGCATCATGAAGATTTTACTGGACAATATGGGAAATTCTACAGGTCTGCACGCTATCAAAAATGGTATCAAGAACAGATAGATGTCGCGGAAGGAAACGCTAAACTTCTTGGATTTAAAAAAGTTTCAGAACTGAAATTAGGTGTGGCAAAAAATATACAGAATTTTGTTTTGGGCGGTGGATTCTTATTTACAATGTGTAGCGGTACCGATAGCTTTGATATTGCTTTAGCAGCTCAAAACACAGATATATGTGAAAGTGTATTTGATGGAGACCCTTCTAATCCTAATAGTGATCAAGAGCTAGATTATTCTAAAACATTCGCATTCAAGGACTTTAAGCTCATCAAAGATCCTATGGTATATGAATACTCAGATATTGATGGTACCTATTTAAGAACCAATCGAACCATACCTAAAGAAATGGATGAATTCACTTTATTTGATTTCTCGGCAAAGTGGGATGTTGTTCCTACCATGCTTACGCAATGTCATCAGGATGTCATCAAGGGTTTTATGGGTCAAACAACTGATTTCAAAAAAGACCTGATTAAATCGAGTGTACTCATTTTAGGCGAGACTGAAGCTGCGCAAACAGCAAGATACATTCACGGTGAGATGGGACAAGGTACTTGGACATTTTATGGAGGACATGACCCTGAAGATTATCAGCATTTTGTTGGAGATCCACCAACGGACTTAAACTTACATCCAAATTCACCAGGATATAGACTTATATTAAACAATATCCTTTTTCCTGCGGCTAAAAAGAAAAAAAGAAAAACATAAAATCTTTCAATTTTATTGGTATGTCAAAGGATTTTGTTAAACTTGTAAAACAAAGACAAAGTTCTAAGTCTTTAATTTCCTCATCTGTTCCTAAAAAGTAATGAATAGAATAACTTTATTGAAGTAATTATAACTACAAAATATATTTGACGATATCTCGTCACAAAAATCCTTAAATCAATTAACAAATAATGGAAAATTCATCCGCTGAAGATGCAAAAGACTTATTCGACAACACCAGTAATGAGGCTAAAGATGCTTCTAAAGAAGAAGGTCAGAAACCTGCTCCTGTAAAAAAGAGAACTCGGAAACGTATTAAAGTTGAAGCTCCTACAGAAGAAAATAAGGAAGAAATCGCAGCTAAACCAATGGATACAACTACTGATAAGAAATCCAATGGAGAAGTATTACCTGAGGACACTGAAACGAATAAACCTCAAGCTAAAAAAGAGACCAACGAAAAGAAAATAGAGGATAAGCCATCAAAGGAAGTACGTCATCCCAAAAAGGATGACAAAAAATCCAATCATAAAGACCGCTCTAAGGATCATAAAAATAATGACAACAAAAGTAATTATGACTTAGTTGGAATTGTTTCTGCAGAAGGTGTTCTTGAAGTGATTCAGGATGGTTATGGTTTCTTAAGGTCATCAGACTATAATTATCTACCTTCCCCTGACGATATTTATGTTTCGCAAAATCAGGTTAAGCTTTTTGGTTTAAAAACAGGAGACACTGTTAAAGGTACAATAAGACCTCCTAAAGAAGGTGAAAAGTTCTTTCCTTTGGTGCGCGTAGAGTCGATTAATGGAAGAGACCCCTCGTATATTAGGGATCGCGTTCCTTTTCAATATTTAACTCCATTATTCCCTTCAGAAAAATTCAAATTAACCGGACATAAACAAGATTCCTTATCAACAAGAATAATGGACCTGTTTTGCCCGATAGGTAAAGGTCAAAGAGGGATGATTGTTGCACAACCGAAAACAGGTAAAACAATGCTCTTGAAGGATGTTGCAAATGCCATTGCCGCAAACCACCCAGAAACATATCTTATCGTTCTTCTGATAGATGAAAGACCGGAAGAGGTAACAGATATGGCGCGTAGTGTAAAAGCTGAGGTAATTGCATCCACATTCGATGAGCCTGCGGATAGACATGTTAAAGTAGCGAATATTGTTCTTGAAAAAGCAAAAAGAATGGTAGAATGCGGTCACGACGTATGTATACTACTTGACTCTATTACAAGACTAGCAAGAGCTTACAACACCGTTTCTCCTGCATCTGGAAAAGTACTTTCCGGCGGTGTAGATGCAAATGCTTTGCACAAGCCCAAAAGGTTCTTTGGTTCCGCTCGTAAAATCGAAAATGGCGGTTCGTTATCTATTCTAGCCACCGCACTTACCGAAACAGGTTCAAAAATGGATGAAGTTATTTTTGAAGAATTTAAAGGAACCGGTAACATGGAGCTTCAATTAGACCGAAAAATTTCTAATCGAAGAATCTATCCAGCAATAGACATTACGGCATCAGGAACAAGACGAGAAGACCTTTTACTCAGTAAAGATGTAATGCAGAGAATTTGGTTAATGCGAAAATTCATTGCAGACATGAACCCTGTTGAAGCGATGGAATTCTTAAAGAACCATATGGAAAATACAGTTTCCAATGAAGAGTTCTTGATTTCTATGAATAGCTAAAATGAAAAAAGCTATTAATATCGGTATTGGTTTTGCCGTTATATGGATCATCTTAAAGCTTATTGCTTTTAATTTTCAGATCTTTTTGACAGATTTAAAGCCATTTATTTTTGCCAATATGTTGTTCGTAACTCTTGGTATTTGCGTCTCATTATATTTAAAGAAAAAAACAGGAGAAGCTTCAAATCTTTTGGGTGACGTAAAAACGGGAATGACCTCAAGTATTATTTATACAGTATTAGTAAGCGCATTTATCTATTTCTATTATCAATCTATTTACCCAGAATTCAATAGCTCAAAAATTAGTGAAATGGAATTATTGTTAGCTGACGAGTCTAAGGTGGCGGAATTGAGAGTCTCTAATCCAGATATGGAAAACAGCAGCAGTGACGAAATTAGAAATAAGGTTATGACCAGTATTAGTCAATATTACTCTGCACAATTCACAATGACTATTTCATTACTGGGATTACTCGTTTATTCAACACTAAACAGTTTATTAATATCATTGATTTTTCGAAAAATCATATTTAAGCATCAAACTGAGAACTCCTCGCCTAACGCCTCATAATCTATTCCGTCGAAATTACCGGAAGACATCATGAGAAGAACGCAGTTTTGATCTGTAATATCACGTACAAATTCTAATACTGATTCAGTGGTATTCTTAACCACAACGTGACTTCCAAAAGCCTGCTGAACTTCATCTATACTTAAAGGAGAAAGCTTTTTGTGCGCAACAACCTCCGGGCTGAAATAAACTAAAGCATGATCAGCGGCATTCATGCAATCCTTATAAAACGGTAAAAAGTCTTTACGTAAGGATGAAAAGGTATGAAGTTCCATGCATGCAATAATCTTTCTTGCACCATATTGTTCTTTAACAGCTCTTGTAGTCGCCTTTAACTTTGAAGGAGAATGGGCAAAATCTTTATACATTACAAAAGAACCAAACTCCACAACCTTCTGTAAACGCTTTCCGGCTCCAGTGAAATCAGACATGCCATCTAAGAATTGCTCATTTGAAATACCCATATGTGACGAAAGGTGCATCGCGCCTATCATATTTTGAAGGTTATGACTGCCAAAAATCTGAAGGGGATATACTTTTCCTTCCCAAGTGACCTCAGTACCATTGTCAATAGATTTGAAAACAGGTGTTTTATAAGGCACAATGTTCAATGAATTTGAATACTTATGAGCTAAACGTTCCACTTCTTGGTCTAGTGAATTATATATCAAATAACCCTCATCCTTAATTATAGAACAAAAAACATCAAATTGTAAAACATAATTTTCAAAAGTTGGAAATACATTAATGTGATCCCATGCAATACCACTGATTAAAGCAATATCTGGATTATATAAATGAAATTTCGGTCTTCTATCTATTGGAGAGCTTAAGTACTCATCCCCTTCCAAAATCATATATTCGGAAGAATCTGTTAGTCTTACCATACAATCATAGCCATCAAGCTGCGCACCTACCATATAATCTACATCCACATTTTGCTTTTTACACACGTGCAAAAGCATAGATGTGATTGTCGTCTTTCCATGACTACCACCAATGACAATTCTTTTCTTTGACTTACTCTGCTCAAATAAATATTCAGGATAAGAAAAAATAGGAATCGACAAACGCTTTGCTTCAAGTAGCTCAGGATTATCCGCTCTAGCATGCATACCAAGAATAACAGCATCTATATGCTCGTTAATACGATCTTTGTTCCAACCAATTTCATTGGGCAAAACACCTTGATTCTCCAAACGAGATCGAGATGGTTCGAAAATCTCATCATCAGAACCTGAAACTTCAAACCCTTTTCTACTTAATGCAATTGCTAAGTTGTGCATGGCGCTCCCTCCTATTGCAATAAAATGTATTTTCATTTTAAATAATTTCAACTAAAATATGAATGAAAGATATTCAAAATATAGAGGTTTTAAAGAGTTACTGACAAAAGAATATGAATTGCTATTGCTTTTGATTATTGACTTGTACTAAAGCTATTCAGGATGCCATCTTCAGAATAAATCAGGTAAGCTTCCGTGCCACGCCCCTTGTCTTCTGAAAGGAAGTCTTTAGCAGCTTCCATACCAATTACCATGAAATATGTTGCCAATGCATCTGCATAAGCACACGAACTTGAAATAACAGTTGCAGACAAAAGTTTATGTCTATTCTGTTTACCAGTTTTAGGGTTTATCGTGTGTGCATAACGCTGTCCATCTTCTTCAAAATACTTTCTGTAATTACCACTTGTGGCAATTGCAGCATTCGTTAAATCAATACTTTTTTGGACGATTTGATTCCTCGTGTCATTTGATTCAGACGGTTTTTCAATCCCAATCCTCCACTTTCTGTGGTTTGATTTGAATCCAGAAAGTTTAATTTCACCACCTAATTCAATGTAAACATTTCTATGTCCACGATCCTTAAGAAACTTCATTAAAACATCAACAGAGTAACCCTGTGCAATGGCATTAAAATCTAATTGGAAATTTGGGTTTAATTTTATTAGCTCAATTTGAGCTTCGGACAATGAATATTTAAAGTGTCCTTTATTTTTAAACCCTACGTTTTTCAGCGTATTATTGATCTCATTATCCGAAGGAACACTTGCATTATTTGAACCAATTCCCCATAAATCCATAATTGGCTTTATGGATGGGTCGAAATAACCATTACTCAGCTCATACAAAGAATCACTAAAGAGAAGCATTTGACCAAAGTAACTTTGAACTTCAATTACGGAGTCTGTAAAAGAATTTGAGTTTATCCGAGAGACGAGAGAATTGTTTCTGTAGGTCGATAAATCCTTATCAAAATCTAATAAAATTGAATCAATTTCATTTTGATTGAAATTTAATATTGAGTCATATACCTGAATCGTGTATGTTGTTCCCTGCGCACGTCCACTAAGCTTAAACATCGCAAAAGAACTTTTTTCATCAGAACTTTTACAAGATATAAGAAGAATAATTAGTAACCCAGAGAAGTTAATCCTCGACAACATCTGTCCCTTTAGATTCGTTAAACCAAACATGCTCGGATATTGAAGCGTTGTTTCGGGTGTATGAGGCACCACCACTTTGGTCGGTTGTTTGCTCATATACGTTACCATGACCATTAGCATCAACAACGACACGTTGTATTGTCACTGACACTACATCTCCCTGAGAATTTGTTCGCTTAAACACCCTTTGTGTCATGGCGTTAGAGGGAAAAAGAATGCCGTTTTCGTCCTTTAAAAAATTCGGTTGCATTTCAAACTTTGGTTTCGATGACTTTAGTGCCTCCATAGCTTTTACTCTATTCTCACCCGAAAGCTTCTCTATGGAATCTCGTTTTTGAACGGCATAGCCCAGACGCAACATCTGGTTTTGACTCTCAGCCAACCTATCAGTATTGTCATTTTCATTTTGTCTATCAATCATAATACGCTCATTGTCTAAGGTATTTTGACGCTCTGAAAAGGATTCACCACGAACCAATTGGTTCATCAATTCCATATTATCGAGATACTCCTTCTCTGTCTTCCACTCCTCTATTTGCAAAGCAGACAACTCCTGCTGCTCTTTATATTTTTGCGCCTTAAAGCTTACAGCTGCATCAAGTTCTTGTTTTGAAATTGCTTGCTCATCTTGAAGAATAACCTTTTGATTGAGGACTTCTTTTTGATTTAGCTCCATCGAATTTAAGTAGGTCATTAATTGTTGAGAAGAAGCTTCACTTCGAACATTTTCCTTTGTTTTGGTAAAAAATATCTCGTAATCGATTTCATTTTTAATGTCTTGTAAATCCTTTAATGGATCGCTTTTCTTTTTCCGAATCGTAGCCGATAAATCATTAAAAGCCTCAAAGTCGGAACCCTGATGTAATTCTCCAGGAGAGCGCACCGTTGCTCCAGAACTTATTCCATTAGATATTGGTTTTTTCGTATTAGTCACAAAATCAGCACCTCCAGACCAGCTTGATAAAGAATCCTTCATTTGTCTCAAATCTTCCTCAGGAAGAATTCTATAATTTACATTCGCAATCTTGAATGCCTTCTTTAAATCAATGAGTGCAGCCTGCTTATCTGAATTTAGCATTCCAAACGCCTTATCCTTGAGTGCATACATTTCTTCAAGATTTTTTATTTGTTTTTTTAATGCAATAACACGCGCATCGTTAGACCGTGCCTTCATTGGCTCTGAATCTAATATTCGGCTTGCCAGTTCATAAGAGTCTCGTCCTTTTAAAACATTGCTGTAAGCTTTTTCAATTTGTTTTCTAAAAGCCTCCTCCTTGGAGTTCTTTTTACTTGAGATTTGAGCTATTCCCTTCTCTACTTGAGATGAATAATTATTTATCATTTGCTGATTTGATAACTTTTTAATCAGCATATCTGCCTTTTTATAATTTGCGAGACCGGCGTCAACAGAGTCGGTATCATTTTGATTTTGCGCTATTTCAATATACTTTTCGATTGAAGTTGAATATCTATAATTCTCTGACTCTTTGCGAATTGCTTTAATTTCAGCTTGGATTTTTACCCTTTGACCTGGATCTAATATCTGAATCTCTTTTAGTTTATCGACACTTTCGGAAAATGCCTTTTCAGTTCTTAGTGAATCTGCTGAACTTCGCAGCGTGATAAGCTTATTATTACTTTCAAGTTGTTTTTCTTGTGTTGACCTTGCTTCAGCAATTTTTGTAAGTCGAAACTTTACTTGATTATCATCAATTATTTTTAAAGCACTCCTATAATTAGATTCTGCCTCGTCCAAATCTCCGGATGCAAAGGCCATATCCCCTTTATTCTTTAGCGTTTCAAATTTTGCTCTCTCCTCTCTATCCTTTTTGATTTTTTCAAGTAGCAGGTTTAGTTCGTTTTTCTTAGCAGTTAGGGCAGCATTGTTTGGTTCATGTACCAAAACTGAATCAATATGTGTAATAGCAAGCTCAAAATCATTTCTTTTCAATGCCGATGCTAATTTCTTTTTAAATAAATCCGCTTTAGACCCCTGTTCGGCAAGAGCATATACCTTTAGGACTTCATCTTCAATATCTTTCTTATATTTTTCCTCTGGCACAGCCATATTCCTTGAAGCATCCCAATTAAATTTTTCAGCATAAGTATTTTTAACAAAATTCAAATCAGCACCGTCACGATCTTCAAAAAGCTCCACTATTAATTCTTCCATAGCCTGAAGCACACCATTTGGATTTTGAACCTTCAACTCTTCAAAATCGAGAAGAACTTTTTTAGGAATATAACCGGGCTTAGAAACCATAAGCTCGAAAGGAAACTTAGTCTGTATTGCGCCACTGATGAAATAAAAGCCTTTTGCATCTGACAACGACTTAGATACCATCTTTCCATTTTGGAACATATACATGGCCGCACCGAAAATCTTTTTCTTTGTTGTGAAATTATTAATATTTCCTTCTAAAGATATTTCCAACCTTTTCTGTGCGTATGAATTCACAGTCAAAAGAAGCATCAAAGAAAAAATAATTCGAGTCATAGAAAGCTTGCTTGCATTGTGCACAATAAACGTAAAATTCTATTTTTGTTGCACTATTACAAAAATGCGTAAAAAAGACGAATAAAAAAATGCTTAGAATTGATGAATTAAGCTTTTGGGAAAAAACATCATATTTTGAAAATATTGATTTTTTGATCATTGGTTCTGGTATTGTTGGTATAAGTACATCCCTTTATCTGAAAACTAAATATCCGAATGCGAAAATCGTAATATTGGAAAGAGGTTATTTACCGACCGGTGCTAGTTCCAAAAATGCTGGATTTACCTGTTTTGGCAGTCCTACGGAACTTTTTGATGATTTGAACACCATGGATGAGCATCAAGTTTGGGAAACCTTCTCAGATCGCTATCATGGATTAAAATGTTTGTTCGATTTGATCGATCCAAAAGCTATTGAATATGACCCGTGTAAGTCATGGGATTTGATAGCTAAGCATTCAAAAAATGAAATCAATCCTGAATTCATTGCATATATAAATGAAAAAGCTAAAGACATTACGGGTATTGATCAGATTTATTTTGAAGATAAATTAGCCGCAAAAACATTTGGTTTTAAAAAAATAGAAACTGCATATTGTAATTCGCTAGAAGGCGGAATCAATACAGGATTACTTGTGAAGTCACTGCATCAGAGAGCAGTTGATACAGGTGTTCAGATTGTTTTTGGCATTGAAGCGCTTTCTATGGAGTCAAATGATCAAGAGGTGATACTGGATACAAATCAAGGCCTTGTCAAAAGTGCGCATTGTATAATTGCAACAAATGGTTTTGCAAAGCAATGGGTTAATGAGGACATTCAGCCTGCTCGTGCTCAAGTATTGGTGACTAATCCTATAAAAGATTTAAAAATAAAAGGAACCTTTCACTATGATAAAGGATTTTACTATTTCAGAAATATTGGTGACCGAATTCTGCTTGGAGGTGGAAGGAATATTGACTTTGAAAGAGAGAAAACAGCCACATTCGGCACGACTCAAAAAATTCAAAATGCATTAGAATCCTTACTAAAGGAAACGATTATACCAAACCAAAGTTATAGTATTGATTACTCATGGTCGGGGATTATGGGGGTGGGAGCGAATAAAAGCCCTATAATTAAGATGCTAAACAAAAATACAGCTATAGGTGTTAGACTAGGAGGTATGGGAGTCGCTTTGGGTTCTCAAGTGGGTAAAAAGCTGTCAAGCTATTTTTAGCATGAAAAAAGAAGAAAATAAACAAACTGAAAAATTTGTCAATCCTATTGATCCTGACAAAATCACTGAAAACCCGCATAGTCTTGAATATGGGCATCACAGTGGAAGCGCTTTAATCAAACCTGAAGATCAAGGAAAGCTTAAAGGGCGTGCCCTTTCTGCTATGGACCATCAAACAGATATGCAATTGGGTCAGATTTATGAACAAATGCAGCTCTTAGCATCCCAAGCCCAAAGACTGAATGAAAGAAAAAAGATCTCTGAGTTTATTTATACCGCTGAATCCAGATTCGAGCCTTTCATCAACCATACTTACCATTTATACAATAGAGAAAATGGCACATTTCTTTTATCTTTAATTGGACCAAATCAATGGGGTAAAACAAAACACGTTTTTGAATTTGTTGCAACAGTCAAGCTCCTTGCTGACCACACATGGGATGTGCTAGACAAAAATGAAGATTTTGAGTTTAGCGTGTAAATACCCATTCATTTTCAGAAGATAAACGCTCGTCATAACTATAGCCATCTAATTCTAGAAGCTTCAAATCGTTAGTTTGATCAATTCGTTTTTTAACTACTGCACGCGCCATACTTCCCCTCGCGCGTTTCGCATACATCATAATGGTTTTTAGCTTGCCATTTTTAAAATCTTTAAAAACAGGTGTAATAATCTTATTAGATATTGCTTTAAAATTGATTGCCTTTGCATACTCTAAAGAAGCTAGGTTCAAAATAACATCATCCGAATTCAGCTCTGAAATCATTGATTCTGTAAGCGTTTCACGCCAATATTCATATAAGTTTTTTGATGACTTATCAATCTTTAATTTTGTTCCCATCTCTAATCGATACGGCGCAATACCATCTAATGGCCTCAAAAACCCATACAAACCAGAAATTATTTTTATCGTTTGCTGAGCAAAGGCATAATCCTCCTCATCAAAGCTGGTAGCATCAAATCCTTTATAAACCTCTCCCGTGAAAGCCATAGCAGGCTGCATCACATTTCTATTTGATTGCAATGGGTTCCAATCTTGATATCTAGACCAATTCAAATCCGACAATGCCGGAGAAATAGACATTAATCCTTGTAATTCTTTTGGTGTCTTTTTCTTTAACACAGCTATTAAGTCGACCGCCATTTTTTCATGAATTGGCCTTGTTGGCGAACCAAATAATGCAGGTTCTTTTGCTATAGATTTTGCCGGAGATAAAAGTACTTTAAGCATCATACAATTTTGTAATTACAAGTTAATGAATTTATATTAACGCTAAGGTCTTCCTGAACGAATCTTAACACCACCAAAAAAAGTTCGAGGTTGCGCAGGACCATATATAAAATTACTGTCTCTATTTTTTCCTATATCGAAGTCGGTTTGATAAGCGTTAAATATATTTTTAATACCAAGATAACACTCGATCATGAGTTTTGGTTTTTTAATATTTATCGCATAGTTTAATTTAAAGCTAATATTAGAGAATTCTTTAGTAGTCAACATTTCATCAATCAGCTGATTTTCAGCTCCAGAAAAGTGAGGCACTAACATCTCACCAGTATAGACATAATTCAAATTCATGCTGACTTTTTTAATGGGATTCAATGTGATTATCGCAAAACCATAGCTATTTGGTGTACGAATAAAATTTCTTGTTGGGGGAACTCCATCTATATAAGGAATAGCTATATCGTAGCGATTCGCTTGTATCGTCCCTCCTGCCTCAAGCTGAATTATTTTTCTGTAATTTGTCCTGAGCTCTAAAGTAAGTCCCGAAACTTTAGCTGACTGTCCATTTTGTTTTTCAAAAAGAAATCCAAAATCATCTGAGCCATTAGGTTGCAGAAAGAATGCATCGTTCAAAATAGTGTGAAACCCTTCAAACGTAAATCCAAAAATAAAATTATCATATGGTTTATCATAGTTAATAGAGGCACTATAGCTTTGAGAACGTTCTTCTTTTAAATTAGGGTCGAGAGTAACCCGAGAGATGCCTCCTCCTGCAAATGCAATATGTAAATCTGTATCAAATGCTTGAGGCGCTCTAAATCCTGATCCATAACTTAATCTTAGCTGGGTATTCTTTTTTAATTTGTACAATACAGAAACTCTTGGGCTCAAAATCGGATTATTAAGTGTGTTATTTAAATCCATTCGGCATCCTGATAATAAATTCAAGTTTGGCAACAAAGCCCAGTCGCTTTGCAGAAAGATCCCCAAATCTAGAACCTCCTGATCTATCAAATACCCATACGAAGGAATTTCATCAAAAACATCATCGTATAAAAGCTCAGCACCAAATGTAAATATATTTGATCCCGTTGTTAAAAAGTTTTCAAGCTTATGATTGATTTGAACACCCACATTCATTGTGGATACATTAGATGTACCATAAGGAGGGTTCGCATAATGATCCGTCTGTGCTAGAGTGTCATCTGGTATTATCCCCGTATAATGACTTCTGTAGGTATGTTGGTATGCTGCATAGGCAATAAATGATGATAAATCTCTATTGAAATTAATTTGATAATCTGCACTAGCCATCCATACTCTATGTGTTCTTTCTTCAGCCTGTTCACGTTCATAGGCAAAAGAAGTTTCTCTCATTTCACCTCCAAATCTGTATTCATTTAAATTACTGATACTCAATTCAAACTTATGATTTTCTTTAGGCAGATAAAATGACGTTATTCCAAAGGAATTATTTTTTAAAAGTGGCAGCTCTGAAAAACCATCACCATTATGATCGTAAAAGTCCCGGCGTCTGGTGTTTAAGAATAATGATACACCAAAATTCTTTTGTTCGTTTACGGTCGTGAAATTTCCATTTAAAATTTCATCAACACTTTGAGTATTGATATTTTGAAGCGTAAAGTTGATATCAAAGCTATTTGTTTTTGGCAGCTTTGTGATTACGTTAACAGTACCTCCAATTGCACTTGATCCATACAACGAAGAACCTCCACCGCGAACAACTTCCACACGCTCAATCATATTTACAGGTAACTGCTCGAGACCATACAAACCGGTTAATGGACTGAATATAGGTCTTCCATTTATTAATACTTGAGAATACCCTCCAGCTAAACCATTCATTCGAAGCTGCGTATAATTACAAGTTTGACAATCCGTTTCGACGCGTAATCCAGGCTGAAATCTCAAACCTTCGGCAAGGTTACACGATTGCAATTCCTCCAAGCTTTCACCACTGATTACATTTACTATCACATTAGAATTCGTTTTACGCTTAAATGTTTTTGATCCTGTAACAACAATGGCATCTAATTCCATTATTTCTTGACTAAACATCATTAATAATTCAAGATCCTTCGTCCTATTATCAATCGTAACAGTATCAAATACAGATTTCAAGCCAATTGCCGAGCATTCAATAATATGCGTTCCAGTGGGTATTTCAGAAAAATGGAAAGAACCTTTCGAATTGGTCAACATATGTTTTGAAAGTGAATAAATAGACACTCTAGCAAATTCAATGGGTTTATTTTCATAGGTGACAGTACCCTTAATGCTTATTTGGCATATCGCATCAAAATAATTCAATGAAAAAAAAAGAAGAAGAAATAAGAAGTAGAATTTGGAAATATATTTCACTAAAACAACGATTTTTAAAAGTTAGACAAATCTAACATTTTTTTTAGGGCTATAAAAATGTATGTATATTTAACCTCAAAAAAAATAATGGCAACGATTACCATCGAAAATTATCTCAAAGCGCTTTACAACCTAAATCAGGAAAGCAGTGCGATTTCATTAACTGACCTAAGTAAAGAAATGAATGTGAGTGCACCTACTGTAAATAATATGATTAAGAAGTTACAAGATAAAGGATGGGTAGCTTATCAAAAATATAAACCCATTAAACTCACAAAAGAAGGAGCCATACAAGCTGCTGCAATTATAAGAAAGCATCGATTAACTGAAATGTTTTTAGTAAAAATAATGGGCTTTGGATGGGAAGAAGTTCATGACATTGCAGAGCAAATTGAGCACATTAAATCTGATGATTTCTTTGATAGAATGGATGAATTACTAGGATTCCCAAAAACAGATCCTCACGGCTCACCTATTCCAGATAAGAATGGTGAAATTATAGAACAGCATTATAAAACACTTGCGCAAATTGAACCCAATGTAAAAGTCACAATCGTGGCTTTAAAGAATAGTTCTTTTGAATTACTAGATTATCTGAACAACAAAAAAATAAAGCTTGGAGATACAATTCAAATCATTTCGATTGAGCCATTTGATAAAAGCTGCTCAATTCTGTTGGAAGAAACGGTACGAATGACTATGACGCAACAAGTATGCAGCTGCTTACTCGTTGTTCAGTAGCATCAAACATTTAAGTACAAAAAAACCCTCTCATTGTCATGAGAGGGCCTTTTCTTAAATTGTAGATTATTTTTTAAGTTGAATCTTTTTCGTTAAATCAACAAGTAAAGGTGTCGCTACGAACATAGATGAGTATGTCCCAACAAGTATTCCTAAAATAAGCGCAAAAATAAATCCTTTAATCGCCGCTCCTCCAAAGAAGAAAATAATTAAAAGTACAACTAAGGTCGTCATAGAGGTATTAATAGTTCTCGAAAGTGTTGAATTTAGGGCACCATTAATTTCCGACTTAAAATCAGAATCCTTTTTCCATGATAAATCCTCACGTATTCTATCAAACACCACAACGGTATCATTGATAGAATATCCAATTACGGTAAGAATAGCGGCAACGAAGGCCTGGTCTAAATCCATATTAAAGGGTAGCATATCACCCAATAAAGCAAATAAACCTAGGACGATAACAACATCATGGAACAATGCAAAAATCGCACTTGCCGAATACTGCCATTTTCCAAATCGAATAAATATGTATGCAAAGATTATCAGTAGTGATAGGCCAATAGATATTTTAGAAGAATCCTCTAATTCAGCGGAAACGGTATTCGATACAAACCTTGACTCTGGCTCGATAAAATATGTTCCAAGCTCTGCTTTACAGTTTTCTAATGCCTCATTCAGCTTATTACGAACGTCCTCCTCCGCATTTTCTTTCTCAAGAAGGTAGTTTGTTGTTATTTCAACATTAAATGAGCTAGACTTGGTCTTTACATCCACCGATGACTTAGGCATTGCCTCCGCAAGCTGTTTTTTAATGAATTCAGATTTGTTTTCTGCAGATTTCTCAAATTTAACAGCGTATGTACGACCACCTGAGAATTCAACCGATTTTGATATTCCTTTTGTAAGAAGAAGGCCAAGAGAACCTACAACTAAAATTGTAGAAACAACATAAGCGAACTTTCGCTTATCTAAAAAGTTAATATTTAATCCCTTAAATGCATTTTTCGTAAGCTTTGTATCAAATTCTATTGATTTGCCTTTTCCAAGTCTCCATTCAAAAATCAAACGAGAAATAATTAAGGCTGCAAAAACTGAAGAGAAAATACCAATGATAAGAGTAGTTGCAAAAGATTCAATTGGTCCTGTACCAAATACTTTCAGAACTATTGCGGTAAGGAGGGTTGTCACGTTCGCATCGATAATTGATGAAAGTGCTTTTTGAAAACCTGTTTCAACAGCACTGGCTAAGTCTTTACCATTCGCTTGTTCTTCACGTATTCTTTCGAAAATAAGTACGTTCGCATCAACCGCCATACCAATGGTCAGAACAATACCCGCAATTCCCGCCAACGTCAATACAGCACCAAACGACGCTAACGAGCCAAAAATGAATACAACATTCGCAAGTAATGCAATATCTGCAACAATTCCTGATTTACCGTAATAAAAGAACATATAAAGAAGAACTACCAGGAAGGCAATCCCGAAAGAAATCAAACCTGCACGCGTATTTTCTTTACCTATAGTAGGACCAACCTTAGTTTTTTCTTTGATTACAAGAGGTGCCGGTAATGCCCCTCCATTTAAAAGACCTGCAAGATCATTTGCTTCATCGAATGTAAAGCTTCCGGAAATTTGTGTATTACCGCCATTTATAGCTCCTCGAACTTGCGGCGCACTATAAACCACATTATCCATGGTAATAGCAACCAATCGATTCACGTTTTCAGAGGTCATTCTTGACCACTGCTCCATTCCTTCGTCATTCATAGATAAATCAACTGTAATATCTCCTGCAACTTGGTCGTAACCTTGACTTGCTCGGGCAATGTGACTCCCATTTACGCGGGCTTTACCATTATCTGGTATTCTACATGCATACAAACGCCATCCTTTCTTAGTCTGTTCGTTGTCTACATATTCTCTCTCTGCACCCCACATAAATCTTAGTTGCGCATCGAACTGGCCTGCAATATCACTTCTCTTTAGGAAAGCTGTAACTGCAGCCTTATCCGCATCATTCTTTGCATAACCAAATGAATAGCCGCCAGTTGATTGCATCAAAGAGGCTAAACCATTTGAGGATTCTTGAACATCTTCATCAAAGGAGATTTCTTCTGTAGAATCAATTTCAGAACCTTCTTCCTGTAAAGAAAGTCTATTTGCTTCACTCCAATTGGTTTGTACTTGATCAAATGAATAGGTTTCAAAAAACTCAAGGTTCGCAGTAGATTGTAATTTCTCAGCGACTGTTCGCTCATCTTGAACACCTGGTAATTCGATATATAAGCGATTATTCGCTTCATCTTTTTGAATATTTGGCTGTGCAACACCGAATTGGTTAATTCTTTTGTTCATGACATTTTCAATGCCATTCATTGCTTCACTTATTCTAGCTCTTAAGGATGCTTCAACATCTGCATCAGGAGTTGTAATTTCTATACCTTCTCCATAAAATATGGCATTCAAGTTTTGTTCCGTCATTGTATTTTTTGTAAGCATCAATGAAAAGTGTTAAAAAATCAGCAGAGGCATCATTACTCCTTTTAGCGAGGGCTTGCTCGAATGGCTTTTTGAAAGAAATGTCATTCTGGTTTTTAACCTGGGATTTTATAAATTCAGGAACTGAAATCTCCAAAGTAACACTCATCCCACCAACAAGGTCTAATCCAAAAGCGAGTGAACGTTTCTTAACTTCTGCAAAAGTCGAACCTAAAAGAGGATAAACATTCTTTTCAGCTTTACTTCTTAAAATTTGATTGACAAGAATACCTTTTGCAATTTCCATCGCCTCTGGCTCTTTGAAATCTACGATATCATTATTTGTACCAACGGTAGCTATTCCATTAGAAGAAGCCATTGCTTCTTTTTTGATAGTAGCAATTTTTTGATCTGCCTCCTTTCCGGCTTGGCTTTCTACATCATTTGCCACCCAAGTGAAAGACAATTGGTATAAACAAACAGCGGTCAACAAAATGGTTAAAAACCAAAAGAATCCTTTAATGCGCATGTAATTTTAGATTAATGTTTTAATAAGCGTGCAAATATAGAATTTACATATCTTATATTCAAATAAAAACCTAGTTAAAAGGTAAATAGATACTCAGCTATAATTCCTTACTTCATTTGGACTTCTCGAAAGAAATAAAGTTTAAGATTTGGTCTGCAAATTCCGACCATTCATCTTTTTGAGCATCATCTTGCTGCAATAGGAACTCTTCAACAATTTGCAATTTACCTCCTGAAAAAACATTTTCTATCTTATTTGCTAGCGCTTCTTCATTGAGGTGGTCTACAATAAACCCATTATGCCCTTCCTTAATCTGCTCATGTAGACCACCATTAGTGGATACGAGAACGGGAAGATTAAATGAGGAGGCTACTGCTTGAATTCCACTTTGTGTACCTGCCTTGTATGGCAGCACACAACAATCTGCAGCACTAAAATAATTGGATACCTCGTCATCTGAAATATAATGATCATGAAATAAAACGCGTCCTTCAGCAATTTGAGCAATCTGCTTTAAATACTTATTCTTATCTCCATAAACCTCTCCTGCAATTAAAAGAATAAAAGATTCATCCAAGTGTTTCATTGCAGCCAATAAAATATCTAGCCCTTTGTAATCGCGGATCAAACCAAAAAATAACAACACTTTTGAGTTTTCAGATATGGAAAACGCAGCACGGGCTTTTGCCTTTTCTTGAACTTCGCCAAACTGTTTATATTTCGGGTGAGGAAGGACCAAACAATTTGCATTGGAACGATACGATAAAACATCCTGCTTCACCTTGTCAGATAACACGACAAAAGCATCAAACTGTTTGATGAACAATCGGTTTAAATAACCATCAAAAAATCTTGGTTCATGTGGGGTCAAATTATGAATTAAAGCAACTTTAAATACATCATTCCCGAATGATTTGGACATGTAAACATACATTGGAGCAAAAAAGGGCATCCAATAATTAGCCATAAAAACGTCAGGATTAACTCTCCTTAGCCGCTTTCGGGCGCTTATGTATGTTAAGGGGTTATAGCTAGTAATAATCTGTGGATATCGCATAGATTCCTTCGAGTCAAGCTGCGTCTTTCCCGGGAAATAAAAGTTTTGGGTATTGTTTCCTAAATGTAAATGCCTCAATGAGTGCCTTTCTTTTTAGTGCTCTTACTAGAAAACCGCTAAAGCTCGATATTCCACCTCTAAACGGAGGAAGCGCAGAGAAGAAAGCAACTTTTAACTGTGTAGACTTATTCGATGCCAAAATCAATGCATTTATACATGTACTCACTTCCGGATTGGATATTCAATGTATCAAAATTGAATATGTTCAAATCTTTATAATACCAATTAATCAAGCCAACATTGTTGGCATATTGAGTATATTTTCTACGAAATGAAATCAAATTCAGCACATCCTCTTGCTCAATAGTTACAACGCTGTCATATTGTATTCCGTTTACAATGAGTGATTCATGTATCCCATCGTAATTACAAAATATTTCATCCTGAATGTTCTGTGCATTCAAATCCCAAATTGTGGAGTTCAATGGAGGAAGAACCATCCACACCTTTCGTTCATTCTCCTCAACAACCTCCACTCTATTTTGGTTTATCAGTGTCGTCCATACATCCGAAATGACCCATGGCTCATTATTCGAATCCCGCCTTTTACGAATAAATTTTCTTGACAATCGTCCTTGATTGTCCGTAATCGTATCACCAATAACGGTTCTCAATAAATAACTCATCGTATCGCTTGGTACAGCTGCGTTAATATCATGTTGAATTTCTAAAACTTGATAATCTACATAGGTTCCCAGTTCAAGGGGGAAATAGGACTCATAGGTGTTGCTATCAATATTCGTGTTGTCTTTAACACAAGCACTTAAAAAAAATAAAACCAACACAAATGTAATTCTGCTAAGCATCTCATCTAATTTACAAAAACTAATCATTCAGGTCGATACCTTTTCTTTTCGAACTTTCGATTAGCCTTTGCGTTTGTTTCTTATTTAATCTCTGACCATTCCTATATAATGAGCGATCAATAACAGCTCCCTTTTCATCAAAAATATTTACCCAGCCATGAAGCTGTCCTAACTCAAACCTTCTTTCGCTATCCACGAATCCTTCAGGATTGAATACTTTCCAAGTCCCAGTCTTCAAATCATTTAAATATTGACCTGACTCTTGAATTGCACCAGATGAAAAATATAATTTAAAGGATCCATTTTTCAAACTATCTTTGTAATTAGTCTCACTTAATACTCTCAAATCGCCACGTTCTAGCTGATTTCGCAAGTAAAATACAACGCGCTTTCCCTCGAGTTGCCCCTCTTTAAATCTTTCAGCAGATAATGTCAATCCTGTTCTGTCATAATTTAGCCATAATGAATCTCGGAGCTGATCTTTATAAAATCCTTCCGACATCACTTCCGTATTTTCATAATAAAAAGTAACGAAAGCTGCTCGGGCATTTACATGTTCAATTATGCTCCGCACCTGTCCTTCTGGGTAGTAATATCTAAATTGCCCTACTGGAATCCCATCAATAAAACGACCCTCGTACTCAATATTGTTTGAATACTTCCAATTTCGTTTCCAAAGACCTTGTTTTCGACCAAGTGAATCTAGTTGATTGACCTGAGCAAAGAACCCAAAAGCAAAAGAAACACATAGAATTAAAAGTAATCCTTTCATGACAAAATCTTATTTAAGTCTGACAGTGAATCTAATATTAGATCAGGTGATGACTGACAGTTTTGTTCTGATTCTATGAGGACAGTTTTCATGCCAAGATTTTGACCAAAACTTATATCTGAATCGGTATCTCCTATCATAATGGATTTATCAAAATCCACATTTGGGAATTTCTTCTGAGCTTCTAAGCCCATTTCAACATTCGGTTTACGGCGTTTAGAATCCTTATTGTTAAGCTCCGTAGCAACAAAAACCTCGTCTATGTATGCTTTCTCTTTAATGAATTGTTGAGACATCCAATCGTGGATATCATCTAAAGAGGCTTTTGAAATCAAACCTTTTCCAACACATTGCTGATTAGTTACAATAAAAACGTGAGCAAATTTTCCAAATAAAAGGCGAGCACTTTCCAGAACATCTTCTTTGAAAATAAAATCTTTAATCGAAAGAATATAGCCATCGAAGATACGCTCATTTATGACCCCGTCCCTATCAAGGAATAAAGTCCAAGTAGTATCAATATCCCAGTTAAGCTTCATTGGACTTATCACCAATTCTCTTCTCAATTAAATAAACGTTTCTGTGGGTGGCATTTCTACCTATGAGCTCAGAAATAAATCCAGTCATGAAGAATTGCACCCCAATAACCATTGCTATTAAAGCAACATAAAACTCAGTTCTATCTGCCAATAATCGTGCATTTTGGTGAATAAATATTTTATCTATTCCTAAGTAAAAAATTAACAGAAAGCCAATCAAGAACATTAGAGAACCCAATGCACCAAAAAAATGCATCGGCTTCTTACCAAATTTCCCCATGAAGGCAACAGTTATTAAATCCAAGGGGCCATTCAAAAAACGATTTAAACCAAACTTAGTTACACCAAATTTTCGCGCTTGATGTTGCACCACTTTCTCTCCGATATTCGTAAAGCCAGCGTATTTAGCGAGAGCTGGCACGTAACGATGCATGTCTCCATAGAGCTCAATACTCTTCACAACACTTTTTTTATAAGCCTTTAATCCACAATTAAAATCGTGTAAAAAGATACCGGTTATTCTACGGGCGGCCCAATTATAAAGCTTAGTAGGAATCGTTTTTGACAGTGGATCATGACGCTTTTTCTTCCATCCTGAAACTAGATCAAAATCTTGATTGACAATCATTTCATATAGCTCAGGTATTTCTTCAGGTGAATCCTGAAGATCAGCATCCATGGTAATAATAACATCTCCTTCGCTAGCTTCAAAACCTTTTTGAAGTGCTGCAGACTTGCCATAATTTCTTTGAAATTTAATTCCTCGGACCGTAGCATTATTGCTGGCTATTTGCTCTATAACTTCCCAAGATTTATCCTTACTGCCATCATCCACTAATAGGACCTCATAACTGAATTTACCATTCAATACTTCTTTGATCCATGTTAATAAATGAGGTAGAGATTCTTCCTCGTTAAATAAAGGAATAACTATAGAAATTTGCTTTGACATACTAACCCAAAGTTAAGGAAATCTTGTAAAGGATTAACAAAATATATTTAGGGCTAAAGCCTCGTTACTTTAATACGGCTTTCACCTATCGAAATGAAATAAATACCTCCTGAATACTTTTCAAGCTCTATGACATGGGCAGTGCCATACATTATCCCTTTTTCCATTTCAACTCCTGCCGCATTTCTTAAAATATATTTAGCCCCTGACTTAAAACCCTCCACCTTAGACGAGCTATTCGTAGGATTAGGATAAATTGAAATGCCGCTATTTGTGTCGAAATCATTGACTGAACTATATTCGGCTACATGAAATAAATCTATGGCCGCCTCAGTAACATTTGGATTTTCATCAAAATCTGAGACCTGGAAGGAAACTATAATATTTGACAAATCTAAACCTGTCAAATAAAAGACTTTAAAACCCCAAGTCATTTGGTCATTTTGAGGAGGAATGAGCTCAATAACTTGATTGGTTCCGTCACTTACCGTAATCTTTAAAGTATCATCAATAGCTCCTGGACCATGATTACAATAATAATCCATGTAAAGTAAAATAACTGGATCCGAGTAATTTAATGTAAGGTTCATTGGTGGTGAAGTTAACGTAGTCACCCCGCTGTCAACATCATCAAAATCTGCATCCTCATTGTCGGAATTCCCTGTAACATAGGCAAAAGAACCACAATCCGAATCAAAATCACCGTCCATCACTGTATTATCAGTCGGGTTTGGAATAGCTCTTTCCCACATTCCTGTTGAAGCATCGCCAGATACAGTCCAATCAAAGTCGAATGTAAAGTCGTCATAATATCCTTCTTGTAAAACAATGGTCAATGAACCTGTAGTTGCATCAATCTCCACATTTTCGCAATAGGTCATAAAACCCCATTTCCCGACGTATACATCATGTATATCTTCATAAAACAATGGTAAAATCTCTTGTCCTAACCCATTGCTCTCACCTTCGTATGTAATTAATGGATGTACTAATTTTATTTTTGCATTTTGAATTGGATTTCCAGCATTATCTTTAACCTCTATATTTATATTGAACGGCTCAATAGGCACCATTGCAACATCTTGCACTGTGATATTATCTTGCAACAAGTCCACGGCAATTGTTTGAGTTTCATAACCTACCTTAAAATAAGTAACGTTAAAATCACCTCCAGATGCAAATCCACTTGCATAGTCACCAACACTATTTGAACGT
The DNA here is from genome assembly GCA_943789205.1 of uncultured Flavobacteriales bacterium. GTDB lineage: Bacteria > Bacteroidota > Bacteroidia > Flavobacteriales_D > Crocinitomicaceae > UBA952. The sequence goes on along the minus strand of CALSTG010000001.1, from coordinate 1,907,389 downwards.
TCCTCTTGATTGTTTCCTGGAATACTTATTGTGGCATTGTCAATTGGAGCTAAGGAAGCTTGATTGAATATATTCCCTTCAAGATATGCTGCCCTCTGGTAATCAGGTTGCAGGACAAACAATCCTTCAGTTCTATCCGACGCTAGTATGTTTCCAGATGGTAAAAAAGGATAAACACCCCAACTTCCATCAAAAGTTGGTGTTTGCTCAGGATATGTATCGTAGCTCGCCAATTCTATAAGATTGTTTGGATATTGAGCATCATGAATAGTTATTCCATCTGCATAATAACTTGTAACAAGATAATCGTTGAGCACGAATGTATTATGTGGTATGACATTTTCACCAGGTGAACTCTGTACACGATCTAACTCTACAATATTATTTACATCCGTAATATCATAAGCTGCTATAAAGGCACCGGGAACCTCATCTGTTGTGTATACAACCTCTCGATTGTCAGAAGGCCAAATATTATGAGTGAATGAATCTACAGTTGTTTTTGTCCCCATCAGCTGTGGGTTTGACGGATCTGAAATATCCACAATACTTAAAAAACCATCATTTACATGGGCAAGGTAAAGTGTATCTCCAAATGCCACCCCATCATGAACATACCAATTGTCAAAAGCTCCCACAAAAGTTGGATTCATGGGCATGTTAGTCACGTCGTATATAAGGACGCCTCCTTCTCCATAATTTGCACCAAATACATAAAGCAAACCTTGATCGTCAACATGACAATTGTGCGCTGACTCCCATGATAATGATTCGTCACCTGTAAAGAGATTGGCTACCAAGACATTACTTTCAGGTAAAGGTGACATATTAATTATTGTCAAGCCTTCCTCTGCCTCTGTGCTGATGTAAGCGTAATCTCCATAGACTGAAGGATCACGCCAAATACTATTTTCTCCTGGTAACCAAAATACTTCAAACGGATTTGCTGCATCCGTAACATTCATAATTGAAGTGCCGTCCTCAGTGCCGACAATAGCATATTCATTGCCTTGTTCGTCAACATACCCCCAAACATCATTCAAACCTGTATTGTGCAAGGAAACATAATCTGTTTGAGAAACAAATGATAACTCTGCTTGACCAATGGTTAACTTGCAGCTCAGTAGTAAAATTATGAACAGCCAAACCAATGGAATATAATGGGCGTTAATTGAAGATCGAAACATATTTTTTTGATTAAAAAGTTCGTTAGTCAATTAACGAACAAATACTTGAAAGGTTGATGAGCGATGAATTAAAATGGATTATTGTCATATCGAGTATGTCTTATGTTAAAAATAAGGTTTTAAATAATACTCTTATTTTTATAGTTAGGCATAAATAGATTGAAAATGAAAATTAACACCTTAGAAAAATATCAAGATAGCTACAAACAAGGAATTGAGGAGCCTGAAATGTTTTGGGGAAATATTGCTAATGGTTTCGATTGGAGTCAAAAGTGGAATTCCGTATGTGAATATGACATGAGTGAAGCTCAGTTCTCATGGTTCAAAGGTGGTAAGACGAATATCACAGAAAACTGCATTGATCGTCATCTCGAGAATAAAGCTGATGAGACAGCAATTATTTTTGAACCCAATTCACCGAAAGAAGTTGCAACGCACATCACTTATAAAAACTTGCATCAGAAAGTTTGTAAAATGGCAAATGCACTGTTATCTGTAGGTATTAAAAAAGGAGACCGAGTCGCTGTTTACCTACCAATGATTCCCGAGCTTGCAATTAGTGTACTTGCGTGTGCAAGAATTGGGGCCATACATTCTGTTATTTTCGCTGGATTTTCTTCTTCCGCACTAGCCGCTCGTATCAATGACTCCCAATGTAAAATTGTAATTACTGCTGATGGAGGTTTTAGAGGTAATAAAACGATTGATTTAAAAGGCATCGTAGATGAGGCTTTAATAACTTGTCCATGTGTTCAAAATGTTTTGGTAGCAGAACGAACGAATACTGAAACAAGCATGCTTGATAATCGAGACATTTATTTAAAAGATATATTATCTGAAGTATCAGATAAACACAAAGCAGAGCCAATGGATTCAGAGGACCCTCTGTTTATACTGTATACATCTGGTTCAACAGGAAGGCCAAAAGGTATGGTCCATACGACAGGTGGATACATGGTATATACGGCATATACATTTAAAAATGTTTTTGCTTACGAACCAGGAGATGTATATTGGTGCACTGCTGATATAGGTTGGATTACAGGACATTCTTATATTCTTTATGGACCGTTACTAAACGGTGCAACTTCAATTATGTTCGAAGGCATTCCGACATACCCAAACCCAGGCCGCTTCTGGGATATTGTCGATAAGTTTGGCGTAAATCAATTCTATACAGCACCAACCGCGATTCGAGCTCTAGCAAAGGAGTCTATAGCGCATGTCAATAAATACAGCTTAAAAAGTTTAAAAGTAATAGGTTCAGTAGGTGAACCTATAAATGAAGAAGCTTGGCAATGGTATCACAAAAATATCGGCAAAGAAACTTGTCCTGTTGTAGATACTTGGTGGCAAACTGAAACTGGGGGCATTCTAATTTCACCTATACCAAATGTCTCTCCACAAATCCCAACATATGCAACTACGCCATTGCCAGGAGTGCAACCCGTTTTAATGGATGATAATGGAGACGAAATAGAAGAACTTGAAGGAGAGGGAAGGCTTTGCATAAAATCCCCTTGGCCCTCTATTGCCAGAACCATATGGGGTGATCATAAAAGATACAAAGAAACTTATTTCACTGCTTATCCAGGTTATTATTTCACTGGAGATGGAGCCTTAAGAAATCGTGAAGGCATGTATCGTATCACCGGACGTGTAGATGATGTAATTATTGTTTCCGGCCACAACCTTGGAACAGCTCCTATAGAAGATGCCATAAATGAGCATCCTGATATAGCAGAGTCTGCCATCGTAGGTTTTCCACACGAGATCAAAGGAAAAGCGCTTTATGGTTTTGTTACATTAAAAACACAGGTTGAGAATACTGATAAATTAAAAGCAGCAATCAATAATCTTATAGCCTCGAAAATCGGACCGATTGCCAAGCTAGATAAAATTCAGTTCACAAATGGATTGCCAAAAACACGGTCGGGTAAAATCATGCGACGCATTCTAAGAAAAATTGCAGAGGGCAATCCTGGCGATTTAGGAGACATTAGCACTCTGCTGAACCCTGAAGTTGTGGAACATATAAAGAATGGTAGTGAACACTAAAATTAATATAAGTGAATGGCTAACATTAAATAGAAAGTCATGGGATACGCGCACTGAGATGCATATCCATTCCGACTTTTATGACCTTAAAAAATTTAAAAAAGATGTTAATTCACTCAAAAGCATTGAACTGAACTTACTTGGTGATATTAAAAATGAATCCATTTTACACCTCCAATGCCATTTCGGTATGGATTCTTTTAGTTTAGAAAAAAAAGGTGCTAAAGTTACCGCATTAGATTTTAGCCCTAAAGCAATAGCGATGGCAAATGAACTTAAAAAAGAATTGGGTATGCAAACTGATTTCATTTGTGCTGACGTATATGAAATGAACACTAAATTGAATTCGAAATTTGAAACAATTTTCAGTAGTTATGGAATTGTTGGGTGGCTTCCTGATATTGAAAATTGGGCAAAAGTGATTCAAAAACAACTTACAAAGGGTGGTCGATTTATTTTGGTTGATTTTCATCCAACACTTTGGATGTTTGATGATGATTTTGATAAGATATCCTACTCCTATTTCAATGATGAGCCATATATTGAAATCGAAAAAGGAAGCTATGCAAATCGAGATAACGATCAAGAAACGAAGTCTATTTGGTGGAGCCATTCTCTTTCTGAAATCACCAGCGCCTTTTTAGATCAAGGTCTCAAAATGAGAACTTTTAAAGAATTTGATTATTCGCCTTATGACTGCTTTAAAAATACGGTAGAATTTGAAAAAGAAAAGTTCAGGATAAAACATCTTGGTAAAAAAATACCGATGGTCTATGCTATGGTTTTTGAAAATTGAATCTATGAAAAGACAAGTCGCCTTAGTAATCATAATTTTATGGTTTTGCCTATTCTCATGTATTCCCAAATCAAACAAACAATCCAAGAAAACGGGCATAGAATTAGTTGTTTTAGGCACCGTACAGGATGCTGGATCTCCTCAGGTAGGATGTGAAAAGGAATGCTGTAAAGCTTTATTAAAAAGCGGTTTATCTGACCGAATGGTGGTTTCTCTTGGGCTCATAGATCATGACCGTAACCAGCAATATTTATTTGAAGCCACTCCAAACATATCTATGCAGCTAGCACATTTACAGCGTATTTCTAACCTATATCAAATGCCCAACGGAATATTTTTGACACACGCACACATTGGCCATTATACAGGTTTAATGTACTTTGGGAAAGAAGCTATGAACTGCAATAAGCTCCCTGTTTTTTCTATGGAACAAATGCAAGAATTCTTAACTATGAACGGCCCATGGGACCAACTTGTAAAAAATGAAAACATCAAGTTAATTACGCTTGAAAATGAGAAAGCCAAAGTTCTAGATAAAAACCTGACAGTTACTCCAATACTTGTTCCACATCGCGATGAATATTCTGAAACAGTAGGATACATAATATCCGGTAACGAAAAGTCAGCCTTATTCATTCCAGATATAGATAAATGGTCAAAATGGGAAAAAGATATCATAACAGAGATTGCCAAAGTGGATTATGCTTTCATTGACGGCACCTTCTTCAGTGGAGTAGAAATCGGGCACAGAGATATTGCTGAGATTCCTCATCCCTCGATAGAGGAATCTATCCAATTATTTCAGCCGCTTTCGAAAAACGAACGTAAGAAAATTCACTTCATTCATTTCAATCACACAAATCCTGTTCTCGACAGAAGGAGCAAAGAGTATAAGACTATTATAAAAGAAGGATACCATATTGCTCAAAAAAATGATCGTTTCGAACTGTAAGTCCCTTTACTTGATTATGACTTTATAAACTTTGCTAATGATACTCCATTGGAGGTATAGACTTTTATTAAGTAGCTTCCTTTATTAAATTGACTCACATCTGTTATATATTCTGCAAAATTCATCGTTGCATTCATTTCGTCGTTCACAATAATTCTACCTGACAAGTCAAGTATTTCTATTCTTGCGGAACCGTCTACACTTCCCTCTAGCTCAATTGTAAGTTCATTTATTGCTGGGTTTGGAAAGACTTTAATTACATTTCTTATTGCTGGTTCATCCAGTCCAAGCGTGAAATCCACAGAAAAATCAAATCTATGCTGACTACCAAAGTCAGGAGGAAATATTTCTATATAACTACCCCCAACTTTTCTGAGTCTAAATGCCCCAGGCGTTTCACCCTCAACTTGAGCCGAGTACCAAAATGATAAACCATCATCATCCGTATCTGTCAATACAATGGAATAGCAACCAGGTGCCAAATCAAAGGTATCTTTGTATTGTGTATTGTTTTGAAGTTGGCCTCTTTCAAATATCAAATTCCCTGCCCCATCAAACAATTCATAATAGTTTTCATTTGCTCTATTATTGGTTGTAAACCAAACAAAGAAAGGTCCATCAATCATTTCAGGCGCATCGAATTTAGATGTCTTCACGCTATTTTGTAAATAATCATCGTTTCCGAATATTCCATTGACATTTCTAACATAAGCTGTAAAGGTCATGTTTTGATCCAAATCAGTCCACCAAGCATTAGAAGTAACTGGAATTTCAACAATTTCTTCCTCCATAAACCCAAGATTCCCGGTCCATTCAAATTCTATATTATCACCATATGTTATCCAACATTGAATCGTGCAAGATGTCAAAGGCTGTGCGCCAGTATTTCTCAATATCACTCGCGGATTAGAACACGTAGGATTCCATTTTCTATAATATTCATAATTACTAGGATTTAAAACCTCAGTAATGGCAGCATCATTTTGGAAATTCGGTGCAGAATAAGAAATAAGGTCGTAGGCCGCCCTATAATTACCACCACCTTGACCAGGATCAAATCCTGGAACTTGATTAATGACATAATCAAGAGCTACAGAATCACCAGAAGTAACAAACGGTGTGAGTTCAAACTCATATTCTTTAACCTTATCTCCAGGACACCAACCTTCCCGAGCATAAGGCCATGTACCTCCTTGACCTATGAGGGGGTTGGTACCGCAATCTTCTTCTTCAAAAATATCCCATTCAAATCGTGTTACGCCATCTACTTTTATGCTGTGGTCATTTGAAACCCATTCGCAACATGCGGCGTTTCCAACTTGACCGTGTCCAGACATTCTTGTTTTAATTTTAAACCCTGACGAAGTATCTTGAAGGAACACTTTTTTTTCTTGAAGAACGTCATCTGCAGCCATAGCCGAAAAACCATAAGATCTAAAGTCAGACCATATAGGCTCTCTTTTATGTACGTCTCGAGGAGGAATTCCCTCTACAAAAGCAAAACTAAGGTCTAACAATTCTTGTGTGTTGTGAGCAGCTAAATCTACAATTCCTTTGAGATAGTCTTGATAATCGGTAACATCATAAATCCAAGAAAAACCATTAGGACCTAGATCAAATTGAATCCCATATGGAGTGATATATCTTGCGATTTCAACATCGTGAATAATCTCATAAGGTTTTTCATAGTAGGTAATTTGTTCATTGATTTTTGTTTCAGAAGTAGCATAGTCAGTCTCAGAAACAATATTACCCGAAATATCAACCTTTACTTCTGTTCCCCGAGGCGCACATGCAAATGCATTCGTTATTTCAAAATGTCTATCTATGGATGAAAACTCAAATAACACCTCTGGTTCAATGCGTTCATCTTTCCAGCGAAGTATCTCAGTATATTCATTTACCGCATCACCTGAAGCAAAGCCTATTCTCATACGTCGGGCATCTGAGTCAACTCCCGCCACGGGATATTCACTAAAGTCAAACATTCCAGTAGCTGATGGCATCAATAAATAATTATTTTCACTTAAATCAAGCGCAAGAGGAATATTGTCAAAGCTGTAAGCCACTTTCAAATCATTCCAATTTGGATGTGCGTTGCTGAGCTTCTTTCTATGCCATAAATTGATGGTGTTGGCATCTAAAGCGGCAGAAAATACTTGAAAATCATCAATGCGTCCCTTCCATGAATTCCCAAGGTTTTTATTTGCTCCTAAAACAAATCGGTGCACGTAACCCACAGATTTAGTAAATCCTGAACCACTATGCCATTGTTCACCATCACGATAAATAAACATTTCACCTGTACCTTGAGATTTCACAAATGCCCAATGATGCCATTCATCATCTATGTCTGCCGCTGACATGTCCGCGTCGATTCTGTCATACCCTGAACCTTCTCCACAATCCCAATAAATACGACTATTGCTCCATGGCATATGGATATTTATCACTCGTTGATTCAGCGTATCATACGCCTCTAATAATGAGGTATTTGACCCTGTATTGCCATCACCTTTCACCCACATAGAAATGGTTAAATCATCACCCATGTCCAGGTCTGACATTTCTAGCAATGCATGATTAGAACCATCAAAATGTAGCACTCCATTTTTTGAACTGTAATTTAATGCGCCTTGATTTTGGACAGCTTCTGTTTCAAACTCTAATTGATTGCTTGGAGGAACACCTTGATCAAATGAAAACTCAATGATTAAATTATCATTACCAGACCACTCAAATGGCTGAAAAAAGTAGAACTCATTAGCTCCTATCTCAAGCTCGTTATTGGCAATTGCGTCACGATTTAAGTCGTAGACTGTAATAAAATCATCCTGATGCATCGTTGTTAATTCATTATCTGAAGTACTTTTAATTCGAATCTGTGGATGAAGCAACTCACCACCGTTTTCTATATTCGATACATATAAAGACAACGACTGAATATTACCAGCACTAAATCCTGCTGCAGTCAACTCTTGAGCGGAAACCAACATTTGATATTTCCCTCCCCATTGATTCAAATCAAAAGGATATAATGCTGTAGCATTCTGATTCTGAGATAAGACATTTGTTACAAGACCCTCTGGCTCTCGTTGGTGTTGTAATACTTCCTGAGCATTTTTATAGGTATACCCAAATGGTTCATAATCGTAGGGACTAAAAGAGGAATAGTTGTGTAAATATTTCACACTGTCTACACGAACCGAATCAAACAAACCAGTATGATCAAATACCCTTGTATATGTGAGATAATCCCATTCGCCGCAGTTATACTGGTCCCATGTTGTTAATGGACTACATTTTAATTTGTAATACATAAGTACCTTCTCAAAACGCTGATCATCTAATGATTCAGGAAATGTAAAGTCAGCTCTTCTTGTGGTTATGGAATCAAAAGTAAAAGTCTGAACCCAAGTGGTATCTTGAGCAGAAAGATTGTGCCCACTCATAGTAAAACATAAAAGCAAGATAATAGTGAGGATACGTTTTGAATGCATAGTTTAGATTTTACACAAAAATAAGCAAAAAGGAAAACTTTAGGAATCCCTAAAAAGAATGATTTGGTTTAAAAATATTTGTTCTCGGATTTATTTAGAAAACAACTCTAAAGCAAGAGACAAACGCTCTCGAATTTCAGTTCTATCTATTATAAAATCTAAAAAACCATGATCCAATAAGAATTCAGAGGTTTGGAAACCTTCAGGTAAATCACGACCTATGGTTTCTTTAACAACTCTTGGTCCTGCAAAGGCAATTAACGCTCCTGGTTCAGCAACATTAATATCACCAAGCATTGCAAAAGAGGCGGTCACACCACCAGTCGTCGGGTCAGTCAAATATGAAACATACGGCAATCCTGCATCTGCTAGCTGGCCTAACTTACCAGAAATTTTCGCCATTTGCATTAGAGAAAATCCTGCCTCCATCATTCGCGCTCCTCCAGATTTTGAAATGATTATAACTGGACATTTAAGTTTTATTGCCTCATCAATTGCTCTTGCGATTTTCTCACCCATTACAGAACCCATTGAACCTCCGATGAATCCAAAGTCCATTGCTGCAACAACAAGATCTTTTTTGTTCAACTTCCCCTTTGCCGTTCTTATTGCGTCGGTTAGACCTGTTTTGTCTTGAGTTGATTTTACACGATCAACATACTTTTTTGTGTCTTCAAATTCTAAAGGATCACCTGATACAACCTTAGCGTTAAGCTCTGAAAATTTGCCGTTGTCAAAGATTATGGAGAAATATTCTTGCGAACCAATACGCTCATGATGGGAGCATCGATTACAGACATAATTTAGCTTTTCTAAATCTCCCTTTGTAAAAATTGTTTTACAATTTGAACATTTCGACCACAGACCTTCAGGAACTTCCTTCTTTTCACTTGTCGTTGTCGTTATACCTTCTTTATTTCTCTTGAACCAGCTCATTTGATTTCTTTGGTTAAAATTAGCAAAGATTTATAAAGTTTGAATATTATTTAGATCAGAAAAGCTTTGCTTCAGTCTAGAATAGAATGTCAATTCTCCATCTCTCATCCATTTACGTGGATCATAATATTTCTTATTTGGTAGATCATCACCTTCTGGATTACCAATTTGAGTCTTCAAATAATCTTGGTGCTTTAAAATGTAATCTCTTGAGCCTTCAGTAAATGCAAACTGCAAATCTGTATCAATATTCATTTTGACGACACCATAAGAGATACCTTCTCTGATTTCCTCCAAGCTTGAACCTGAACCACCATGGAATACAAAATTTACTGGGTTTGATTCCGTATTAAATTTCTCTTGAACAAAAGCTTGAGAATTTTTTAGAATTTTTGGTGTCAGCTTGACATTACCAGGCTTGTATACACCATGAACATTTCCGAACGCGGCTGCAATCGTAAATCGATGAGAAACCTTCATGAGCTCTTCATATGCATACGCCACTTCTTCAGGCTGTGTATATAATTTTGAACTATCTACATCTGTATTATCAACACCATCTTCCTCACCACCGGTTATTCCTAATTCAATTTCTAAGGTCATTCCAATTGCGCTCATACGCTTTAAATAAGTCTTACAAATTTCAATGTTTTCCTTTATTGACTCTTCAGAAAGATCGATCATATGTGAACTGTATAAAGGGACACCATATTCTTTAAAATGCTTTTCTCCTTCTGATAAAAGACCATCAATCCATGGAAGCTTCGCCTTATGACAGTGATCTGTGTGCAAAATCACTGTTGCACCATATGGCTCTGCCATTCGATGCACATGTCTCGCTCCCGAAATAGCGCCTAAAATTGTGGCTTGTTCATTCTCATTACTGAGGCCTTTACCGGCAAAAAACTGAGAACCACCAAGAGAAAACTGAATAATTACAGGTGAATTTAAACCTGCAGCAGTTTCCATAACAGCGTTGACAGTACTAGTGCTAGATACGTTTACAGCGGGTAATGCAAAACCTTTTTCTTTGGCATATGCGAATATTTTTTGCACTTCATCTCCTGTAGCTACTCCTTTTTTAATTGAATGACACATACTCTTTAAGTTTGGTTTTGCAAAAGTACAGATTTTAAAAAAAACATCGAATAAAATATTTTTGACATTTCATCGTTATTAAAAAAAACGTTGCCTATGATGCATAAATACCCTGCAGAAAGTAAGCCGTATAAAACACAATCTTTACCAAATCCTTCGTCTGTTCAGTTTATTTTAAATTACAGCAAGGCCTTCGAAGTAAAAGAACTAAAGAAGAGAAAAATACTGGTTTGCAAGAATTAAATAAAACGCCTTCGGGCGTTTTTTTTATGAACCCAATGGATTGATTATTTTTGTAACTCATGGATTTTTGCCTTCAATCAGATTTTGAACCTACAGGTGACCAGCCGAAAGCTATTAAAGATTTAACCTCAGGTATTGAGAATAAGACGCCTTTTCAAACCTTGTTAGGTGTAACAGGTAGCGGAAAGACATTTACCATTGCTAATGTCATAAAGGAAGTGAATAAGCCTACGCTTATTTTATCCCATAACAAGACACTCGCAGCACAACTCTATGGAGAATTCAAACAGTTTTTTCCTGAAAATAAAGTAGAATACTTCGTCTCCTATTACGATTATTATCAACCTGAAGCTTATCTACCTGTAACAAATACTTATATAGAAAAGGATTTACAAATTAATGACGAAATTGAAAAACTCAGACTATCTGCAACATCGGCACTGCTATCTGGTAGACGAGATGTAATCGTTGTGGCTTCAGTTTCCTGTATATACGGAATTGGTAATCCATCAGAATTTAAAAACAGTATAATTGAAGTATCCACCAACAATGTAATTCCAAGGAACAAGCTCCTCATGAAGTTTGTAACAAATTTATATTCGAGATCTGATGAATATTTTGAACGTGGAACATTCCGAGTTAGAGGCGATACTGTAGATTTATTTCTTGCCTACGCTGATTATGCAATAAGATTTGAGTTTTGGGGTGATGAAATAGAGAAAATAAGTTCCATTAACCCAGAAAGTGGTGAAGAAATAGAGGTCATGACGGATATCTTAATATACCCCGCGAATCTATTTGTTTCCAGTCCTGAAAATACACAAACTGCAATACATGAAATTCAGGACGATATGGTGGAACAAGTTGAAGCATTTCGTGCTCAAGGTAAAATTGAAGAAGCACAGCGGTTAAAAGACCGAGTTGAATATGATTTGGAAATGATTCGTGAGCTTGGCTACTGTTCAGGTATTGAAAACTACTCCCGTTATTTTGATAGAAGAACTTCGGGACAACGGCCTTTCTGTTTGTTAGATTATTTCCCAGAAGATTATCTAATGGTTGTTGATGAAAGCCATGTTACGCTTCCCCAAGTTAAGGGCATGTATGGGGGCGACAGAGCACGCAAGACAAATCTGATTGATTACGGTTTTAGATTACAAGCAGCAATCGACAATAGACCGTTAAAGTTTGAGGAATTCGAAACAATGTTTTCTCAATGTATATATGTTTCTGCTACCCCTGCGGATTATGAAGTTGCATTATCGGAAGGCGTCATCGCTGAGCAACTCATTCGGCCAACGGGCTTGCTAGATCCCTTAATAGAGGTAAGGCCAAGTAAAAACCAAATCGACACTCTCATAACAGAAATTCAAAATAGAATCTCAAAGAAAGAGCGATCCTTAGTTACTACGCTCACCAAAAGGATGGCTGAAGAATTACAAAAATACCTGACAAAAATGGGGATCCTCTGCAGGTATATTCACAGTGAAATTGATACCATTGAACGCGTTGAAATTCTGCGTCAATTACGTCTTGGAGAATTTGATGTGTTGATAGGAGTTAATCTTTTAAGAGAAGGTTTGGATTTACCCGAGGTTTCATTTGTAGCGATTCTCGATGCTGATAAAGAAGGCTTTTTAAGAAACGAAAGGTCATTGGTTCAAACTGTAGGCCGGGCTGCAAGAAATGTTAATGGCTATGTACTGATGTTTGCCGATAGAATGACAAAATCTATGCAAAGAACAATTGATGAAACTGAAAGAAGAAGGGCGCTTCAAATAGCATATAATGAAAAGCATGGAATAATTCCAACGGCACTGAATAAATCAAAAGAAATCATCTTAGAATCTACAAAGGTCGCAGATGGTGATTTAAGGGATACTTTATCTCCTAAATCTACCGAAAAGAAAACGGTAAAAATAGAGAAAAGTGCCTTTAAAAATGAGGCCGCACTTGATCAAGAAATTAGGCGAATCAAAAAAGCAATGGAAAAAGCTGCCAAAGAACTAGAGTTCATTGAAGCGGCAGGATTTCGTGATGAAATGAAAGCGCTTCAAAAACTCAAAAAATCCTATTGATGTCAAAAATAAAACGTTTTAAAGAATTTAGAATAATTGCATTTATTGAAGGGGTATCATATCTTGCTTTCGGCATTACAATGCCGCTCAAGTATATGTATGAAATTACGGAACCTAATTATGTAATCGGTATGCTACACGGACTGGTCTTTCTTTTATATTGTCTTTGGCTCTTAATTCTAACCCTAAAAAAGTACTGTACAATTCAAAAAGGAATCTTATTTTTCATTGCATCCCTGGTACCATTCGGCACGTTTTTTATAGACTACAGATATTTAAAGCCAGAATTTAGCAAATAGTCAAAAGGGGAATTGTTTTACTCTATTCACAAAACGATGTTCATCTAATTGTACTTTTTAGGAATTGCGCTATTAAGAATTACTAAATTTGTAAAAAAATAAGAGGTATGTCTAATGAATTATTAAAAGGTAAAAGAGGTATTATTTTCGGTGCTTTAAATAGTCAATCGATCGCCTGGAAAGTTGCTGAGCGCGCACACGAAGAAGGTGCTACATTTGTGCTCACAAATGCTCCTATAGCGATGAGAATGGGTGAGATTAATAACTTAGCTGAGGCAACGGGAAGCGAAATCATCCCTGCAGATGCAACAAGTGTTGAGGATCTTGAAAATCTTGTTACTAAATCCATGGAAATTTTAGGTGGAAAAATCGACTTCGTTCTGCATTCTATCGGTATGTCACCAAACGTCCGTAAAAAGAAACACTACACAGAAAATGATTACCGCTTTTATAGCCAAACAATGGACGTATCTGCAATGTCTCTGCACAAGACACTTGCTACATTGTATAAGCATGATGCAATGAATGAGTGGGGTTCAGTTTTAGCTTTATCCTACATTGCGGCACAAAGAATTTTCCCAGACTATAATGACATGGCAGATGCCAAGTCATTGTTGGAATCTATCGCAAGATCTTTCGGTTACCATTACGGAATCAAAAATAAAGTTCGTGTAAATACAATTTCTCAATCTCCTACGGTTACCACTGCGGGACAAGGGATTAAAGGATTTAAAGAATTCATCAACTTCTCAGAACAAATGTCACCGCTTGGAAATGCAAGTGCTTTGGCATGCGCAGACTACTGCTTGAGTATGTTCTCTGATTTAACGAGATATGTGACCATGCAAAATCTTTTCCATGATGGAGGATTTTCAAATACAGGTGTTACGCAACCAGTCATTGAACGCTTCGGAGACGAATAAAATACTACCAATAACCTACCGTACAAAGGGGATCACTTAAATGGGGTCCCTTTTTTTATGAACAATACTTTCAGTTCCACGTTTAATTGAAAAAATAACATGGGATTCTTTACACGTAAAAGCAAAAAAGACAAGCTCAACGAGCAATACAAGAAAAAATTAGAGCAAGCCTACAAAATGTCAACGAGCAACCGCTCTGAAAGCGATCGCTTGACCGCTGAAGCCAATGAAATACTTGAAGAAATTAAGAAGCTCGAAGCAGCTGAATTTTAATCCTTTTTCCAGTTCGCACCTTTATTTTTAGTGTAAGGTATGATTCCCTCTAGCTGGGACTCAATCGAACTCAGTTCAACAATAATCTCATTCAATTCAGTCAGTAAGGCATTGTATTGTTTCTCCGCAATTTGCATATTTAATCGATGTGTTTTGGTGACACCAGCAGTGTTCTGGTAAATCTGATAACCTACCATTCCTAGACGACCCGAAATACTTGGAACGGTCTCAAAATCTCTTGAGGACCTTGCCTTATCTCCCCACATCAACACCTCTAAATCTTTTAGTGAAACCATCATTTCCCGAATGGACTTTAAAAGCGTTAAATCAGTATTTGGATAGTTCAGCAGTGCTTTTTCAATCAATTCAATACTTTCTTTGGTCTCACCCATAACCTTCTCTGTTCCACTCACTTTTCGGTTTAGTTCCGACATTTCGGCACGAAATCCCTTCAGCTCTTCTGGGTTTTCAGCCAATAAGGTCTGATTGTTCAAGCCCTTAACCTTGAACGCTTGTTTGTCCACCAAAAGTTCAACTGATCCGTCCTTCACTAGACTTATACTAACAGTGTAATCACCTGGAGTAACCAAGAAACCACTTCCTCTTGAACCTATGGGGTCTGTTGTATTTGTTCTTAAATTCCATACCTGACGCTGAATTCCTTTCTTAGGAGCGGATTTCATACGGCGAACCTCACTGCCAGAAGCATCATATATCTGCCAAATTAAGAAAGCCTTACCCTCGAAATCTTCTGCACGAATTGCATCAAATGTTGGGTAATCAACAGGACTGCCGTCCTTTTCTAGTTCTTTCTCTTTCTTCTGACGTTTGGATCTAAGAGAGGACTCAACATTCTTCAAATAAAGACTAAAGGTTGCTCCAAAAGACGGGTTTTTTGCAGACCACATATTGTGCCCTTGTGATCCTGTACCGCCTCCTCCTAAGGGGGTTGAAGGAACATAAAGTAAAGCATCTTTAATTGGGAATAAATGGGCTTTCTTCTGCGAAACTAATTTACCCATTGTTCGCAACGGAGTATAATCATCTAATACATAAAATCCTCTTCCAAAAGTAGCTGCAACAAGATCATTTTCTCTTTGCTGAATGTCCAAATCGTAAACAGCAATGGTAGGTAGCCCACTTAATTTTGTCCAATTCCGACCCTTGTCATTTGAAAAATATGCACCAAACTCAGTCCCTACAAAAAGTAAATCAGGATTGACATGGTCCTGTTTGATACAATATACATTACCCCTTTCAGGAAGGTTTGAAGCAATAGACTCCCATGATTTACCTTTATCCGTTGATCTTAGTAAATAAGGCGTAAAATCACCATCACGTTGGCTATTAAATGCAACAAAAACTTCATTCACATCATGTAAAGATGCGGTTAGCATATTCACCTTTGTGCGCGCAGGAACTCCTTTAATATTGTCTATTTTCTCCCAGTTTTCTCCATCATTTTGAGTAACCTGAATCAAGCCATCATCCGTACCAGCATACAATAAGCCTTGCTGAATTGGAGATTCATCGAGCGCCACAATATTACCATAAATGGTTGTTGATTTGTTCTTCATGACCGCGTCCATTGTCCAAACCTGACCCATAACCGGTAATTTATTTCGGTCTAGCTGACGTGATAAATCTGGAGAAATTGTTGACCAATCATCACCTCTATTCTCAGATTTAAATAATTTATTGGCCGCAAAATAGATGGTGGAAGCATCATGTCGAGACACCAATAAAGGAGCATCCCAATTCCATCGATAAGCTGGCTCATTTTCACCGGGCATTGGTTGAATAGGTACTTTTTCACCTGAAGCTTTATCATAACGGACAATCCAGCCATATTGTGCTTGGGCATAAGTTATATTTGGGTTCTCCCAATCAGTTGCAGATTCAAAGCCATCACCACCATTTGTAATAAACCAGTCAGAATTTAAAATCCCTGCTGCACTTTTGGTTGCAGCTGGTCCACCCATAGAGTTATTGTCCTGAGTGCCTCCATAAATATTATAAAAGGGAGCATCATTATCTGTAGTAACCTTGTAAAATTGAATTATTGGTATGTTGGCAAAATATCGCCACTCTTTGGCATGTGTGTATGTTTCATATACACCTCCGTCACACCCTACAACCCAATGATCGGTGTTGCTTGGATCTATCCAAATAACGTGGTTGTCAACGTGTTTCTTTTTCTCACCAGTTCGCTTAAATGTTTTACCTCCATCCTCGGTATGGTGCAAATAGGTATTCATAGAGAATACTTTGTTAACATCTTTGGGATCACAGAAAATTTCTTGGTAATAATTACCACTTGTCGCATAATCGCTTTGCTTTGACCAGTTTTCACCTTTATTCGTTGATTTGTAGAAGCCTTTTTTACCATATCGAGCCTCAACTATGGCATAAACTACATTTGGATCAGCTGGCGAGACTGACATTCCTACGCGTCCCATATATCCTGCGGGTAATCCTTTATTGATTTCGCGCCAAGTCTCTCCACCATCAATCGATTTGTACAAGCCAGATTCTGGACCACCACTGATAAATGTCCATTCTCTTCTTCTTCGCTGATGCGCAGAGGCATATAATATATTCGGATTTGAAGGGTCCATATGAACTTCTGCAATACCTGTATTTTCAGAAATATATAAGGTTCGACTCCATGTTTCCCCGCCATCTGTAGTTTTGTATACGCCTCGGTCGCCTCCACTGCTCCATAGTGGACCATATGCTGCAACCCAAAGTGTATTTTCATCTGTTGGATGAATGACAATACTTCCAATATGCTCACTGTTTTTTAACCCCATATTCTTAAATGAACTTCCTCCATTGACAGATTTATAAACACCATCACCATAGGAAACAGACCTTTGATTGTTATTTTCACCTGAACCAACCCAAACCGTATTTTTATTGGACGGCGCAATTTCAACACAGCCAATAGAATACGACGCGTAAGAATCAAAAATCGGATTGAATGTTATACCGTGATTTTTTGTCTTCCATAAACCACCTGAGGCCGTTGAAACGTACCATGTATCCGTGTTCGATGGATGTATCGCAATGTCAGACACCCTGCCCTGATGTAAGTGCTGGACCTACCATCCGAAAAGAAACTGAGGAAACACTTCCTGCGTCAATCGTATTTTTTTCCTGAGCACAAGCAGAAGAAAGTTAAAGCAATAAATAAAAGATTAAGAAATTTCATAAACGGATTGTATTGAATTTTAAAAATATGTAATTGATCTAAAACTAATGAATGGTAACTTTTTCAACGTACGTTTTGATACCATCATTCACATGTAAAATGTATATCCCTGCCTTAGCATTAAGTTCTATATTGGATTGTTGTGTTTGTAATACTTGATTAAAAACAATTCTTCCATCGGCCCCATATATAATAAGTTCTGGCTTCGATAAGGAATGAGCAATTGTAAATTGACCTTTAGAAGGGTTCGGGAAAATTGTAAAAGGCGTTTCCAAATGATCAATACCGCTCAGCTGTCCGAAAACGTTGATGTTATCCATGAAAAAGTTATTTCCCCAACCATTAATCGCAACAAATCTGATGGCAACATTCTGTCCTAGATAAGAGGTTAAATCAATGGAGTTGTTTTCAGACCAATCAGAGCAATCTGCTGGGTACCATTCATCATTTGTACTTGGAACCGTTATTAAATCATCACCAAAAGCGTAAAATAAAGTATCATAGGTATTCCAGCAATCTGAACTAATATCGATTCTGAAGCCATCTTCATAGGAACCACCCCACTTCGTGTATGCATAATCAAATTCCAACATCGCACTAACCGCGCTAGTCAAATCAATTTTTGGTGTAATTAATTCAGCCTCATCTCCAGATTGATTTATGGAGAAATGATCTACAATTAAACAGTTGGTTGCCATACAATCAGGCCCATGTTCAGTAAAGAATGGCGTCCATCCAAAAGAATTATTAGCATTATATTGAGTCCAAAAATCCGTTATTCCATCTTCAAAATCTTCAACTACATCAAGAGGCGCTAAAGTTTCTTGGTATTCAATAAACATTTCATAGGTCTGACTGCTTGTGCCATAATCATCAGAAACGGTTAATGAAACAGCATAAAGTCCTGGTTCTGAATAAGTAACTACTGGATTTTGATCGTTTGAATTAGCAGGCAATCCACCCGGAAAGCTCCAAGACCAAGAAGGATTATTCGATGATAAAACAGAATGATCAATAAATTGAACTTGGTTATCCAAGCACGAAACTTTAAACTTATTCGCAGCTATTTGAGCCATAGGCTCTGAAGGCTCATATAAATCAACTTCATATACACTCCTATTAGTCGCGTTGCGCAATAATCCATCTTTATACTTGATGACTAATTTTGTTGAAGTCGTACTTAATGGAAGTTTATTATTAAATAAGGCCCATTCTGACATGGCATTGTTTCGATAATAAACAGCACGTCTCGTTCCTATGTAAACACCACCATTTGTTCCTTTTTGATGCTCAATATTTGTAATAACCTCTCCATTTAATGTGGAACTTGTATAATTACCCCATGTCACGCCTCCATTTGTTGATTTAAAAATCATTCGGTCATCCAAATTGGTATTTCCGTATTGAGAAGTTCTCGCCGCCCAAATAATATTTTCATCTGCAGCACTGACAGCTATATCATAAGGAACCCAAAGCTCACCATTTAACAACACTGAGGGCGGTGTAATTTCGGTCCAAGTCGTCCCTCCATTATTGGTGCGCCAAATTTTCTTATCACCCCACCAACTTTCATAGGTTGTAACGTATATGTAATCTAGATTTGCTCTTGAAATCTCGATACTCATAACGCGAGCATCAAAAGTGTGAACGATATCAAAGGTTATACCATTATCCTCAGTCTTGAGTAGGTTTAATCCTCTTCCGAGATAGATGTGTTGGTTGTTCCTTGGATCCCATTCTAATGAAGAAGACTCACCAAATATATATGATGCATTTGGTAATGAATCAAATTGAAATCCATTGATATTTTGCGTTCGATCACCGGATAGAATTCTTCCCTCATAGTCATCGTAGGCAATTCTGTCATCTCCAAAATTCACGAAGCCACGTACACCATCTCCACCTCCGGTACAGATCCAATCATTGATGTAGGTATTGTTATCTTTTAATAAAGTTCCATTGTGGTATGCTCCACCCAACATAACGTCAGACTGAGGGCTAGCACCAAATCCCCAGAAATCTGTTCCTTCAATGCCAACTTGGGACTTATTTATAGTAGTTCCACCATCAGTTGACATAAAAATACCCCCATCACATGCAATCCATAATTCGGTACCAAAAAATCGAATATCATGAATGTCGGCATGTACATAGCCCAACTCGCCTGGCTCAGACCATTTTGCTGGACAAACCCATGTTACTCCAGCGTCCTCTGAAATCCAGTGGTTGACACCGCCTAAATGTAATTTATTTGGATTTACAGGGTCAACTGCCAAACCAACATCATAATAATATTGACCACCATTGTCTTGTCCATTTTTATCCCATCCCATCATGTTAATATTTGTTGGTGATGGCTCGCCTCCGGGCTGACTTCCACAACATTGAAAAGTCCAAGATGCACCTTCATCTTGTGATAAATAAATACCATACGTCCCACTTCCTCCATTTGCAGAACCTGTCGCATTGGCATAAATCAAACTCGGATCGGCAGGAGTTACGGCAATTTCAACACGCTCCTGATGGTCGTCTGTACCAGTTGGATTTGGCCAGCCATTAGTTTGGATATCAAAAGTGTTTCCTCCATTTGTAGATTTATAAAATTCCGTACGGTTATCTACAACTTTAATCGTGTATATGATAGAGGGATTTACAGGGTGTAATTCAATTTCTTGAAACGCTCCATCCATAATTTCAATCCAATTTTCTCCCGAATCTGTAGATTTAAAAAAACCTTTATTTGAGCTTAAATAAAGCTCTGTAGAAATACTTGGATGCATCACAATATCCTTCACGTTATGAGATTCTGATTGAAAAGACATATCACCAGTTTCTGCCCATGTTAATCCGCCGTCTATAGTTTTATATAGCTTTCCATTGCTTTCGAAGTAAACAATATCTGGATTGGAATGGTCAATTTCTAGTGCAAAAATCCTATTCAAAACATAATCTCTGGTCATAAGCGACCAATTTAATCCTGCATTTACTGACTTCCACAAACCTGCAGTTGCTGATCCTGCAAACATGATACTGGGATTACTTACAGAGCGTTCTACTGTATAGACATGAGCAGCTCCGGGTGCATAACTTCGACTTGCTGCTTCTTTGTCAAAATCATAGGGTCCAATACAGGTCCATTCTGAATCAACATCTTTAGTCAATTTATTGGAAAGAGAACGTTTTATATAATCCAGATCTGACTTTGAAGAGTTAGAAAAAGAAAGTTGACGGCTAAACGATCTTCGCCATCGTTTGTAGTATTGGGTATGCTCATTTTTTTTCAATTCATTAATTTTAAAATAGGCATCGTAGGCATCAATTACCTCTTGAGGATCACTCCCATCCTGATACATTAATACGACCCAATTTGGCGAATTATTGTCAGTTGCATATTTACGCTCATATTGAGCATATGCAATTAATGAAGCAGTAATAAAAAAGAACGAAATAAAAAATTTAGACATAAGCTTAATTTAGAGCATTAAAGATAAACAAAGAATACGAATTTGTTTTTAATTACAGAAAGTCGGCTTGAGAAGAAATGTAGTACCTTCGTGACATAAAAAAAACATATGCTAATCTCAGAAGTTAGTTACCTAGGAAATTTAAGGACTGCTGCGAAACACCTTAAGTCGCAAGACACAATCATTACAGATGCTCCAGTAGACAATAATGGTAAAGGGCAAGCATTTTCACCCACAGATCTTGTTGCTACTTCCCTCGCTTCATGCGTGATGACTATTATTGGTATACATTGTAGCAAAAACAATGTTGAATTTTCACATTGTGAAGCAAAAGTTGAAAAAATAATGGGATCAAACCCAAGAAGGATTGCAAAAATCAATCTAATTTTCGAAATATCGAAAAACAATTGGAGCGAAGAGACAAGAAAGGAAATAATAACCGCTGCAAAATCTTGTCCCGTCGGAATTACATTAGAAAATCAAGTAACAGTTGATTATAAATTTCATTAAATGGAACAGAGAAAGGAACAGTATCAGAGAAAAGAAAAAAAAGATATCATATTCGGTATTCACCCTGTGATTGAGGCAATAAAATCAGAGCAAGAGTTGAACAAAATCATGATTCAACGGGGTATCGACAAAGAACATTTTAGAGAACTAAAAGACGTCCTTGCTGATAAAGACTACTACATACAATATGTTCCAATACAAAAATTAAATACACTGACATCTGGAAATCACCAGGGGGTCGTAGCCTTTGTTACACCAATAGCTTACCAAAACATTGAAACACTCGTTGATCAATGGGTTGAGGAAGAGAAGAAACCTTGTATTCTAGCATTGGATAGAATTACAGATGTACGAAATTTTGGTGCTATTGCACGTTCAGCGGAATGCCAAGGTGTAGACGCCATCCTTATCCCGTCAAAAGGTTCTGCTTTGGTCACTGCAGATGCAGTTCGTACTTCTTCGGGTGCACTGAGCAGAATTCCTGTTTGCAAAACAGAAGATTTAAAAAATAGCCTCTTCTATATACAACAATCAGGGTATAGAATCGTTGCTTGTACCGAGAAGTCATCGATGCCTTTGCAAGATGTTAACTTAAGAGGTGCAATGGCTATTGTTATGGGTTCTGAGGAAAATGGGATTACATCGGACTTAATTAATATGGCAGATTTGAGAACTAACATTCCGATGCTTGGAAACATTGCTTCTTTAAATGTTGGTGTAGCAACCGGAATCATTCTTTATGAAAAAATGAGACAAGAGCTCAATAGGTAGATTTTAATTTGACGCCAATAGTTGTTTGGTAACCATTTCAGGCAGCTCTTCTAGACTTTTACAGGTGTGAGCATAGTTCTCTTTAGAAAGTCCATGTGGGTCAAAATGAATTGCTTTTATACCTGAATTTAATGCACCAGAAATATCTGCTCTGTAATCATCACCGATCATAATAGCGTCAGAAGGTTTACAACCAACCTCTTTTAATGCAAATTGAAATATCGCTCGAGATGGTTTGTTTTTACCAACTGCCTCTGAACATACCACGATATCAAAGAAGACATCCAATCCACAATTCTTAAGTTTTATGTATTGAACTTCTTCAAACCCATTTGTAATGATGTGCAATCCAAAACCTATAGATTTTAATGTTGTTAAACATGCAATGGCGCCAGGAAATAATTGCTTTTGAAAAGGGGATATTGACACATACATTTCACCCATTTTCTTCGCCAAAATTAAATCATCATGCTTAAATTGTTTGAGTGTCGCATTGAAACGCTCGTAACGCAATACCTCCTTCGAAAGCTTCCCATCGCCGTACAAAGACCAAAGTCGGGCATTTTGAGCAACATAGGCATTATAAAACCTATCAAAAGTCCCAAAAAATGAGGCCAAATCTAAATCCTCAAAAATCTTTAAAAGTGCGACTTTTGAATTTTCATCAAAATCCCAAAGTGTTCTGTCAAGATCAAAGAATACATGTTTATTAGACAAAGACATAAACAATGAATGAAGTGATAAGTGAATTTATTAGCATTCCTATGATTACATAAAGAAAAGTAAAAGAATACTTGCCATAGAACTTAGCTACTATAATAGAACCTATTGGAACGGAGAGTAGAAAGGGAGCCCAAAAGCAAATACCAATTTTACCAAAACGAAGTTTCAACCGTACGACGCCTTTATTCATTCTTGAAAACACCCGTTTTTGAGCTATCGTCTCGCCTTTATTAAGTGCTTCTTGCAATAGCTTTATGCGTTTGTTTTGTGCCCTTTGCATAAAGTACTCCGCAGAAAAAAAGAAAAAAGCCGCACTAATAACAGCTCCAATAAAAATTGAAATTACCGTTTCAGCATAATTCAATCCTAATGCAGGTCCTGGAATAGCCGAAAACATAAATTTTATGGTAGCCAATGTGGCTAATGTTAAATATCCTGTCCAATTCATGACTAAACTTTTACACCAAAGGCTAAATCACCCGCATCACCAAGTCCGGGTACAATATAAGATTCTGAAGTTAATTCAGGATCAATGGCCCCTGTCCAGATATCCGTATCCGCAGGCAATGAACGCTCTACTAAACTTAAAGCCTGAGGGGTTGCTATTGCAACTACGACAATAACCTTCTTCGGCTTTCCAAATTTTAAAAGGGCATTATACACTTCAACCATAGAATTACCCGTTGCAAGCATGGGATCTGAGATTAACCAAATTCTATCATCTAAATTTGGCGCTGCCAAATACTCAACCTCTATTGTGAAATTTTCTTCACTCGTGTGAGACCGGTATGCTGAAACAAATGCACTTTCACAACGATCAAAGGTCTTCATCAAACCATTATGCATTGCCAATCCCGCTCTTAGTATTGTTATAAGTACTGGATCTTCAGCAAGTCTCTTTTCTTTAGAACTACCCAAAGGGGTCTCTACTTCGTGAGTTATGTAGGACATATTTTTTGAGGCTTCATATCCTAATATCGAAGCAATCCGCTCTAGATTTGATCGAAATCGCATTGGGTCCTTCTGAATTTCTATATCACGTATTTCAGAAATGTAATGATTTGCAATTGAAGATACATCAGAAAGGTTATACCGCATCAAGTTAATTTTTATTCACTTAAAGTTAAGCAGAAAAAAAAGATATGCAGGACAAAACAAAACAATAAATTGTGAAAAAAAATAATACATTCGCATATGTCTAAGCTCAAAATAAACCATTCAAAAAAGGTTGCTCTGCTGATTACCGTTGCTGCCTTAGGGTACTTTGTAGATATTTATGATCTTGTATTATTCGGTGTTGTAAAAGCTGAAAGCTTAAGTATAATAATGAATGGCCAATCAATTGATGCGCAAGCATCTACAGGAAAATTTCTATTCAATATGCAAATGCTTGGAATGCTGATAGGTGGCATACTATGGGGCGTTTTGGGCGATAAAAAAGGAAGAATAAAAGTCTTGTTCGGATCGATTCTTTTATACTCGATAGCAAACTTAATAAACGCATTTGTGACGGATGTAACCACTTACGCTATCGTTCGCGTTATTGCAGGGATTGGACTAGCTGGTGAATTGGGAGCTGGAATCACATTAGTGTCTGAAACCATGTCAAAAGAAAAACGAGGATATGGTACCATGATTATTGTAACCTTTGGTGCGCTTGGAGCCGTTGTGGCATCGCTTGTCGGTTCTGAAGGCGCGGTAATTGGTGAGTTAATATACAACATTTCAGGAGCGCAATTAGCGAATTGGCAGGTGACCTACATCGTTGGTGGATGCCTTGGTCTTTTACTTCTTTTACTTCGTGTTGGTACAATTGAATCCTCTTTTTTTCAAACGATGAATCAGGATGAAGAGGTCAAAAAAGGCAATCTTAAAATATTATTTTACAACAAAAAGAACTTTATAAAGTACCTGCACTGTATCATTATCGGGATACCAATATGGTATGTCGTAGGTCTATTAGTGATGAACTCTAAAGACAACTTTGCGCCGATGATGGGTATTTTTGATATTGAAAATGGACAGGCTGTTATGTATACGTATATTGGACTTTCAGTAGGCGACCTTATTTCTGGAGCGCTGAGCCAGTGGCTTAAAAGTAGAAAAAAAGTTGTTGGACTCTATTTAGGTTTTACACTTGTTTTAGTCACTTCTTTCCTATTCTTTATGGAAGGGGCTTCAAAAGATTTGTATTATTTGATGTGTTTCTTGTTGGGGACTGCAACAGGCTATTGGGCACTTTTTGTTTCTATTGCCGCAGAGCAATTCGGAACAAATATTAGGTCCACCACAGCCAATACAATACCCAATTTTGTTAGAGGTTCTGTCAACCTTATTATGCTCAGTTTTGGATTCTTAACTACCCTTAATATAGGAGACGCCTGGTCTGCGTATTGCGTCGGTCTTGTATTTATTTTACTTGCATTCTATAGTCTTAGCCAACTGAACGAAACTTTTGGAAAAGATCTGGATTACTTCGAAATCGAATGATTATTTCTTTTCTACAAACGCAGAAATGTTTAACACGTGTTCTTTAGGTTCTGTATTTGCCATTACGCGAATGGATTTACTTTGCTTGTTCAGTTGTCCCACCTTTGGATGGAAAACAACTTCGATCTTATCACTTTTACCCGGAGCTATAGGTTCTGTTGGTTTTGAAGGCGTTGTGCAACCGCAGCTTGCCTTTACATCATTAATTACCAGAGGAGATTTTCCGGTATTGGTGACTCTGAATACTGTTTTGTTGTCCGTATCTTCTTTTATTTTTCCAAAATCATGTTTTACTTTATTAAATTTAAGACTTGTGATTTCTTTGGCTTTCTCAGTTCCATCTAGTATTTGTAAAAGTTCAACATCAAAAACTAAAGGCATAAATGGCTTAATGATTGAACCTGGTTTTCCGTTAGCTCCATAGGCCAATTCTTGTGGTATATAAAATCTATATTTGGAACCTTCAGACATCAATTGAAGTCCTTCCGTCCATCCTCTAATTACTTGATTCAATCCAAATTCCGAAGGTTGGTTTCTATCAACTGAGCTATCAAAAACGTCACCATCAGGAGTCGTACCATGATAGTGCACTTTTACTTTCGTTGTAGGACCTGGCTTTGGACCTTCGGTTTTATTCAACACTTCATATTGCAGTCCACTTGATGTAGTGACTACACGGGACTTTTTCTTGTTAAGCTTCATGAAATCTTCACCTTGTTTTTTGTAATCCGTATCAGCTTCTTCTGTTATCACAACATCTAAAGGAAGGTCTGATGAACAAGAATTTATAATTAAAGTAAAGAATAATGTAAATATTATTAAATATCTGTAATTCATTTATTTATGTTTTTATTTAAAATAATTTATCGAGTTTTTGTTTTAGCTTTTTAGAAGAAAAACTTCTTAAAAAAAATGTGCCCACGACTGGATTCGAACCAGCACACCTTACGGCACCACCCCCTCAAGATGGCGTGTCTACCAATTTCACCACGTGGGCATTTTCTTTGCAAATATAGACTATTTTTCATTTCAGAAATCAATAGAATTAAAGTAAACATCTTAAAAATTTCATATACATTTGTTTGTAACAAGAGCGCATGAGTAATTCAAATGTTAGCAAAATGACATTCGCCGGTATCCTAATCAGTACCGGTATTGTTTTCGGAGATATAGGAACCTCTCCTCTTTACGTATTTCAGGCTATTACAGGAGGTGGTAAGAACATTAGTGAAGCCTTCATACTCGGTGGACTTTCGTGCGTGATTTGGACCCTTCTTTTAATCGCAACCTTTAAGTATGTCTATTTCGCTCTAAATGCTGACAATAAAGGTGAAGGTGGAATATTTGCACTTTTTGCTTTGCTTAAAGAACGTAGATTTCGTTGGATCATTATTCCTGCTCTGATTGGATGTTCAACGCTTATAGCCGATGGATTTATAACTCCTGCAATCTCTATTTCCTCAGCTGTAGAGGGACTAAACAATATTTATCCGAATTTAAAAGTCATTCCTATTGTTGTAACCATTGTGGTTATTTTATTCGCGGTACAGCAGTTCGGGACGAATGCAATTGGTAGATTATTTGGTCCTGTAATGGTCGTCTGGTTCTCTTTCCTTGGTTACCTAGGTGCAATGCAAATTGTAGATAACCCAACAGTATTAAGAGCTCTCAACCCATGGTGGGCCTTTAATCTCATCGTAAATATAGATGGTGGTTTTTGGGTTCTTGGGGCTGTGTTTCTTTGCACAACTGGTGCAGAAGCACTTTATTCGGATTTAGGACATTGTGGAAAAGATAATATTCGTGTGAGCTGGGCCTTCGTTGCAACACTTTTGGTCACCAATTATATGGGCCAAGCGGCATTGTGTTTAAGCCCAGGTTTTAATTTAGCATCAGGTCAAACCGTATTTTATTCCATGGTACCAGAAAGCATTATGCCTTTTGCTATAGGTATTGCAACAATAGCAACAATCATAGCATCTCAAGCGCTAATCACAGGTGTATTTACATTAATGAATGAAGCCATAAAGCTTAAATTATGGACCAACTTGAAAGTCAAATACCCATCTGATCACAAAGGACAGATTTATATTCCATTCATCAATTGGTTTTTAATGTTTGGTTGCCTTCTTGTTATTTTCATATTTAAAAAATCAAGTGCCATGGAGCATACCTATGGCTTGGCAATTACAATTGATATGGTCATGACGTCAATTCTTTTAGGGTTCTTGCTTATTGTTAAGTACCCAAAAAGAAGAATGGTTTATCTTTTAATCTTCTTAATTTTTATTTTAATAGAGGGCGTATTCTTAATGTCAAATTTAGGTAAAGTTGTATCTGGTGGCTGGTTTACGCTTGTCCTAGCTGCTACTTTCTTTTCTCTACTTTTCTTATACAATAAAGCACGTGAATTGCGCACAAGTATTACAGAGTATGAATCAATGAAAAAAGTGATTCCTCTTCTTTCAGCCGTTAAAAACGATCCAAAAATTCCATTTGACGCAACAAATCTTGTTTTTCCGACACGAAGTAATTCTCCAAACAAATTGGATACTACGGTTTTCCACTCGTTATTTAACAAAAAACCCCGGAAAGCAGGCATCGTATGGTTTCTTCATCTTGATATACAAAATGAACCCTGGGGTGTGCATTATTCAGTTAATGAAATCATTGATAAATCATGCTATTACGTTAGTCTTCAGCTCGGATTCAAGGAAGAACACCATATTGAATACATGATGCGTAAAATTCAAAGGAAAATGGTTGAGAAAAATGAACTTTCCGGAGACAGTGTATTTGAAGCAGTTCGCGGAAGTATTGAGGAGGTAGATTACCGCTTCGTGGTAATTAATTCGAGAGTTGCTATCGATAACGATTTAACGCCATTTCAAAATATATGCGTAAAAGCCTATCGATTTGTGAAAAGTACGGGATTAAAACCGGCAGAAGATTTTGGTCTCGATAAAACCAATGTAACTGTTGACTATGTTCCAATATCCGTAACAAATACCTTTGAACAGGACGTTATTGAAGACTTTGAGGATTACTCTGTTACCTAACTGTTGAAATCATGAAAATACATGTCGTTAATACTGGTTATTTTAAACTTGATGGAGGAGCAATGTTTGGTGTCGTCCCTAAAAGCCTTTGGACCAGGACGAACCCAGCAGATGAGAACAACATGTGCTCATGGGCACTCAGAAGTTTGCTCATAGAGGATGGCAAGCGATTGATTCTCATCGATACAGGAATGGGAGACAAACAATCAGATAAGTTCTTTTCGCATTATTATTTGCATGGAGATGATTCACTTGACAAGAGCTTAAACCAGTTGGGCTTTCACCGAGATGAAATTACCGATGTATTCTTGACGCATTTACACTTTGATCATTGTGGTGGTGCTGTCGAGTGGAATGATCAGAAAAATGGTTACCGACCAGCTTTTAAAAATGCAACTTATTGGAGTACACAAGACCATTGGAACTGGGCTATAAATCCAAATGACCGTGAAAAAGCCTCTTTTTTAAAAGAAAACATTCTGCCTATTCAAGAAAGTGGACAGCTCAAATTTGTAGAAAAAACAGGGGGTTATTCAAAAGAAGTATTCAATAATTTTGATGTGCTATTTGTAGATGGACATACAGAAAGTATGATGATTCCACATATTCGTTACAAAAACAAAACCTTAGTTTTTATGGCTGATTTATTGCCAAGTGTAGGACATATCCCGTTACCTTATGTTATGGGTTATGACACGAGACCTTTGACAACTTTAAAAGAAAAAGGAATCTTTCTTAATCAAGCAATGAATGAAAAATACGTGCTATTCCTCGAACATGACGCCAATAATGAGTGCTGTACTTTGAAAGAAACCGAAAAAGGAATTCGACTTGATACGCATTTTGATTTTAAATCCATGTTTTAAATGAGCACTAGAAAACATTCTGACGGAAATAACCCGAAAGCATACACGAATAAGGAACAATGGGAAGATGATTTGGACCTACCACCAATTGGACATAAAAAAGAAAGTATAAAGAAACCAATCCTTGAAAAAGCAGCGTTTGACAAAAACCGTAAAAAAAGTAAACGCATCCCTATGCTCATTCTACTTGTTGCAGGATTGGCTTTTATTATGGGTACATACTTCATTTTTCGTGAATCAAAAAATGAAAAGCTACAACAAGCAACAAATAAAGAAGATCTTCAAATTGTTGATAATGTAACTAAAATCATAGAACAAGTTGAAGATTCAGCCGCAATTGAAGTTAAGAAAGAGCCTGAAATTGAGGAGGAATCTGTAATTATAGAGGAAATCGAGGAGTCCTTAGATTTGCAAGATGAAGAAATGGAATATGAAGGACCGAAAAACTACCATATTGTTGTAGGATCTTTTAAGAACGATGCTTATGCGCAAAACTGGCTCGACAAAACCGCATACGGAGAAATAGATATCCAATATATTCGAGAGTATGATGGATGGTACCGTGTTATTTTGTTTTCATATTCATCGAACGAACAAGCGGAAATTACTCTTGACGCCGTTAGAAATGATTTAAAATTAAAAGCATGGATCGCCTACATGAATTAAACGGACCCGATAAAATCATTGATAAAATGCTCAAAAAAGATGCATTTAGCAATTGGTTAGGATTGAAAGTGGATGAACTTCATGAAGGATATTGCGTATGCTCTTGTATTGTCAAAGAAGAAATGCTGAATGGCTTTTCTATTGCTCATGGTGGGATTGCTTATTCTCTTGCGGATACAACACTTGCGTTTGCCGCAAATAGCTACGGCAAGCAGAGCTTTAGTATTGAAACTTCTATTTCACATCTACAAAAAGTGAATGCAAATGACGGCTTGATTGCACGTTCAAAAGAAATACACAGAGGAAAGAAAACAGGGGTGTATCATGTCCATGTTTATAACCAAAATGAAACCCTTGTAGCCATTTTTAAGGGCACGGTTTATATCTCAAAAATTCCTTGGTAAAATTATGCGTGCATAATAAATTTTTACTACTTTAGACTCCTAATGGAGCAAAAACAACCTTTACTCATAGATTTTATGTTGCGCCATGCTTGGCATCGCGTATCGCGCATGTACAACAATACTGCAAGCACGGAAGGCATGACTATGTCTGTTGGCTTTATTCTCATGATAGTTGAAAAAGACGGAACACCCAGTACGCAGCTCGGTCCAAAAATGGGCATGGAACCTACCTCTTTATCTCGAACGTTAAATAATATGGAAACAAGTGGACTCATTGAGAGAAAAGAATTTTCAGGTGATAAGAGAAAGGTTAATATTTTTTTGACGGCCAAAGGTGTTGAAAAAAGAAAACTCGTTAGAGATTTCCTTTTAGATTTTAATAAAAAAATTGCCTCAAAATTTAAAGACCGAGACCTGCAGGGTTTCATGAAAGTCATGAATGCCGTAGATCTGGCTATCGAAGAGGTTGAAATAAATAAGAATACAGAAGCATAATTATAAGAATATGAAAAGATTTATTAGAAAAGTAGCCGTATTAGGCTCAGGAGTAATGGGCTCAAGAATTGCTTGCCATTTTGCAAATGTAGGTTGCGAAGTATTGCTTCTAGATATTTCACCCAAGGAATTAGATGCCGTAGAAGCTAAAAAGGGTCTCACTCTAGAATCCAAGGCGGTTAGAAATCGAATTGTCAATCAATCATTACAGTTTGCACTCAAATCAAACCCCTCTCCTATTTATCTAAAATCATTTGCGACTCGAATTGAAACTGGTAATTTCGATGATGACCTTCATAAAATAAAAGATTGTGACTGGGTAATTGAAGTGATTGTTGAAAGGCTTGATATCAAGCAGCAGTTGTTCGAAAAAGTAGAGAAATACAGAACCAATGGGACTTTAATTTCATCCAACACATCAGGGATTCCAATTCACATGATGCTCGATGGTCGTAGTGATGACTTTCAAAAACATTTCTGTGGAACACATTTCTTCAACCCCCCAAGATATCTTCAGCTTTTAGAAATCATACCGACGCCTCAAACAGATAACAATGTGGTTGAATTCTTAATGGATTATGGAGCAAAAATACTCGGCAAGAAAACAGTCCTTTGTAAGGATACGCCGGCTTTTATAGCCAATCGCGTTGGTGTATATTCTATCATGGCTCTTTTCCATGCAGTAAAAGAAATGGGATTCACAGTCAGTGAAGTCGATAAATTATCAGGACCTATTTTAGGCCGGCCCAAGTCTGCAACTTTTAGAACTTGTGACGTAGTTGGTTTAGATACGCTCGTTCATGTAGCTAATGGGTTAAAACAAAATTGTCCTGATGATGAAGAAAGGGAACTTTTCGAATTGCCTGATTACATAGCTAAAATGGTTGAAAACAACTGGCTTGGTTCCAAATCAGGTCAAGGTTTTTACAAAAAAACTAAAGATGAAAATGGCAAGAAAACCATACTTGCACTAGATCTAAATACTTTGGAGTATAAAAAACCTGACAAAGTTAAATTCCCAACGCTTGAAATGGCCAAACCTATTGAAGACCTGAGTCAACGAACGAAAATGCTCGTTATGGGAATGGACAAAGCTGGTGAATTTTACAGAAGGATCTTTGGTGGTTTATTGGCTTATGTGTCAAATAGAATACCTGAAATCTCTGATGAGTTTTATAAAATTGACGACGCATTAAAGGCAGGATTTGGATGGGAATTGGGACCATTTGAATCATGGGATTTATTCGGTTATGATCAAGGCGTTAAATTCATTAAAGATGCCAACAAGGTAATGGGCAATGCAATTGAAGAAATGCGCGCAGCAGGAATGACCTCGTTTTACAAATTGGAAAATGGTCAAAAAATGTTTTTTGACATGGCGTCGAAAAGCTATAAGATTATACCAGGAACAGAAAAACTCGTTAGTCTTAATGCGCTTCGAGAAGACAATAAAGTTTGGGGAAATTCTGATTGCACTGTCGTGCATCTTGGTGATGGTATTCTAAATCTAGAATTTCACACCAAAATGAATACCATAGGAGGTGGTGTGCTTCAAGGTATTAATAAAGCCATTGAATTGGCAGAGCAGGATTATAAGGGTCTTGTTATTTCAAATACAGGACAAAACTTCTCCGCTGGCGCTAATGTAGGTATGATTTTTATGATGGCTGCTGATCAGGATTTTGATGAGCTTAATTTTGCAGTTAAGGCATTTCAAGATACAACGATGAGAATTCGTTATTCCAATATACCTGTTGTTGTAGCACCGCATAATATGGCGTTAGGAGGAGGATGTGAAATTTCACTTCACGCCGATAAAGTTGTGGCCCATGCAGAGTTATATATGGGGCTCGTAGAATTTGGTGTTGGTCTAATCCCTGGTGGAGGTGGCACCAAAGAATTTGCCAAACGTCTATCTGATGAATTGCATAACGGAGATATAAAAATTAATAGACTAAGGGACCGGTTCCTTACAGTCGGCCAAGCGAAGGTATCCATGTCCGCTTATGAAGCCTTCGATTATGGATACTTGAGAGAGGGCATAGATGAAGTGGTTGTCTCAAGAGACCATCAATTGGCAAGAGCCAAAGCGGCATGCTTGGAGCTAACCGAGAAAGGTTATGTTCCACCAAAAAGAGAAAAAAACATAACCGTTGTTGGTCAAGAAGGACTTGGAATTGTATATGTAGGCGCCAACTCAATGTTATCAGGAAACTACATGTCAGAACATGATCGTGTCATTTCGGAAAAACTTGGTTTTGTTTTATGCGGAGGTGACTTGTCAGAAAACACCGTTGTTTCAGAACAATATCTCCTAGATTTAGAAAGGAAAGCATTTCTTGAGCTTTGCAGAGAAAAGAAAACGCTTGAACGTATTGAAAGTATCGTCAAGTATGGTAAAATATTAAGGAATTAGTGGTTCATTACCTTTACACTAACCCTCCTATTAACTGACCTATCTTCGGGCTGAATGACTAGTATTAAGTACATTACGTTCACCATTGAATCGCGTAATAAACTGATTTTTATTCAATCCCGTAAATTCTGCAATATAATTCTGAACGGCAATGGCTCTCTTTTTAGATAAATCAAGATTGTATTGACTCGTACCTATATGATCCGTATGGCCAACGATGTATATGACCGAACTTTGATTGATGGACTGAAGTAAGCTTTTCAATTTAAAAAATTCGTCCAAAGGAATGTCAAACTGATCGAATTCGAAATAAATCATGGTATTCAAATGATCTTTCTCTGAACTTGGAACAGCAATAGTATCCTTTTCAAATTGAGGCTTTTGGTTTGCTGAAAAATCAATCTGGAACTCATCATATCGATTGGAATTAGATGCTATTTTTTGTGGTTCATAATACACCTCTGAGCCATCAACAAAGACCTCTGCGTTAGAAAAATTTGCGGAAATAGTGATCGCATACCTCCCATATTCATCTGAAGATGTCTCTCCTATTAAAATACCCTCTGACATGATTCGAACAGTTTTTTGAGCGGGTTGATCATTAAGCGAAATTTTACCAAATACTAAGACACTCGGTTCAGGCTTTAAAGAAGCTTGTGTTCTAAGTAAATCAGCATAATAAATATCTAAATCTCTTACGAAATATGCCGCTTCACCCCTTCCTGAGATCACGAAACCCATATCGTCTTTTGAGGTGTTAAAAGGTTCTCCAATATTTACAGGTTCCTCAGTATTTATTCCATTCCATTTGGCCTTAAAAATATCTAGCTTGCCAAATCCACCATATCCATTAGAAGAAAAGTAAATAGTTTTATTATCAGCAGCAATATATACAGAACGTTCATCTCCACTTGTGCTTACGCCTAATGGTTTCGGAAAGGTCCAAGCCCCTTTCTTTTTAATACTAAAATAAAGATCCATGTTACCGTTATAGTCAGAACCACAGGCTACAATAAAGAGCTTGCCGTTTGGTGAGATCGCCATACCGTCAGTGGCATATCCCATATTGATTCGATAGTGTTTTCT
Organism: uncultured Flavobacteriales bacterium; assembly: GCA_943789205.1. Taxonomy (GTDB): domain Bacteria; phylum Bacteroidota; class Bacteroidia; order Flavobacteriales_D; family Crocinitomicaceae; genus UBA952. The sequence goes on along the minus strand of CALSTG010000001.1, from coordinate 1,872,882 downwards.
AAAAAACTGATTAATACCTCCTCCTAATCCCTTTATATTTTTCAGTTTGCCATTGGCTATTTCAGCCTCATAATACGGCCCTCCAGAGGATTCCCAGTAATTCAACCAGCTTTGGAAATAAATTTTTTCACCATCATATGAAACTGATGGTTCATCCTCACCATTTGCAGTGTTGATTTGAGTCACATACTCTGGAGCCAACCAAGCTGAATCTGTATATATGGCCTTATAGATATCTCCATCACCAAAAGAGCTATTGAAAGGCTTTTTTCTTGTGGACATAAAATAAAGCTCATTACCATTTGGCATAATAGAAAGATTACACTCTCTGTACTTAGTATTTAGTTGTTTTAAACAACGTATCCTTACATTTTCATTGGTTAGCACCTCAATTTCTTGACCCAATACACCACTGAAAGGGAACGCTAAAAAAAGTAAAATTCGAACTTTATCCATAAGGTGTTAAATATTAAATTGAATTTAGTCAAAATGTTACAAATGATTTTTTAAAAAAGTGTTTTGCATTCGAAAAATTAAGCTTACTTTTGTATCTCCTTTTTAGGAACGAACATTTTTGAATCTGACTGTTGTCAGAGATCGCAAGATTAAAAATATGGTCTGGTAGTTCAGTTGGTTAGAATACCTGCCTGTCACGCAGGGGGTCGCGGGTTCGAGTCCCGTCCAGACCGCAAGCCCATATGGCTGTGGGATTAGAAAAGCCTTGAGAGTATCAATTTCTCAAGGCTTTTTGATTTTTATAGCTTTTCAGGCAACTTTTAGAAATAATTCTCATCTTATAAATAGTCACTTTACTGAGTAAAGTGTAAATTACTTTTTTAAAATCAATCAAATGCAAGATTTTAAACAGCTCATCTTAATTACCTCACTTTGCCTGTTAACCGTAGCTTGTAATGAAAGTGACGCAGAACGAGAGATACAAGAATTGAAAGCAGAAATCTCGAGACTTCAAAGTAACACAAGTATAGATCCCGCTACTCCTACTGATATTAGAGACGAAATAATAGAACGTTATGCGACTGGGGAAAAAAAGCTTGTTGTAACATACGGAGGCAAAGGCAATCGTGAATTTGTTCTAAAAAAAAGAAGCTATTACCAAAACGGTCAAATTAAGGAAGAAGAAAATTACAAAAATTCAGAACTTGATGGCGATTACAGGGAATATTATAAAAACGGACAAATATCTGTTAAGTGTTCTTATAACGGAGGTAAAAGAGATGGAGAATTTTTTGAATTTTATCATGATGGGGTTGTGTGGGAGCACGGTTATTTTACCCTTGGAGAATATGATGGTGAATATAGTACGTATTTCGTAGATGGTACACGTAAAAGTTATGAGCTTTATAAAGAAGGTGATCGTTTAGAGGCTGTTTGGTATGACAATCAAGGGAATGTCGAATATAAAAACTAGGGCTAAAGACTTATTCACTGATATACTATGAATGAATAGTTGAATGATCAATAGTGAATAAAACGTTCTATACTTTAAATTAAAGCCTCCTTTTCTTAATTTTAAAATCAATTCATTTAATATAAAACATGAGCGTAGAAATTTATATGCAACGCTGCATTGATTTAGCTTTAAAAGGTATTAGAAGTGTCGCTCCAAACCCAATGGTAGGGTGCGTGCTAGTTTCTGATGATATGATTGTAGCCGAAGGCTATCATCAATTTTTTGGTGGTCCTCATGCAGAAGTGAATGCTATAAATAAAGTTAAAGACACAAAAACACTAAAAAAAGCGACCTTATTCGTATCTCTCGAGCCATGTTCTCACGTTGGAAAAACAGCTCCTTGCGCTGATTTAATTATCAAAAAAGGAATTCAAAAAGTTGTAATAGGCACGAGAGACCCTAACCCCTTGGTAGGTGGGAAAGGTATTGAAAAATTAAAAAATGCTGGTATTGATGTTATAGAAGGTGTGCTTGAAGAACAATGCTTGGCAATAAATAAACGGTTTTTTACTTTCCATAAAAAACAAAGACCATATGTTATACTAAAATGGGCTCAAACTTTAGATGGATTTCTTGACAAGATTCGAGACGAAGACACACAAATGGTAAATTGGATTTCAGCGCCAGAAACAAAAACACTAGTTCATAAATGGAGAAGTGAGGAGCAGAGTATTCTGGTAGGAAGAAATACAATTATTAATGACAACCCGTCATTGACCGTAAGAGAATATGGTGGCTCAAATCCAACTCGATTGGTTATTGATAGTCAACTTCAAATAAGTGACTCCTTAAATGTTTATTCTGAAGATGCACCTACTATTGTTTTTAATCGTCTAAAAGACGGACAAGAAAAGAACATTGAATTTGTAAAAATCAATGAAACCAGTACGAAAAATATTCTTGATGAACTTTACAAACGAGATATTCAGTCTGTTTTTGTCGAAGGAGGAAGCCGAACATTACAATATTTTATAATAGATAACGTCTGGGATGAGGCTCGGGTAATCGTTGGAAAGAAATCATTTAAAGAAGGATATAAAGCACCGGTAATCAATAGAATCCCTGTCGAAACCATTCGATTTGGTACAGATACCATCCACTATTTCAAAAGAAAATGATTGCACTTATCGGAACAATTATATGCTCTACCTTACTTTTGGTCATATTCAGAATCTTTGAAAAATATAAAATAGATTCATTTCAAGCTATTGTAGTCAATTATTTTACGGCATTCATCTGCGGCGTAAGTATATATGCATCAGATATTCAACCTGCTATTCTTACAAATCTAACTTGGATTCCGTTTATTGGCGTGTCAGCCATTCTTTTTATTTCCTTATTCATTATAATGGCAATAAGTGCTCAAAAAAACGGCATTGCATCAACATCTGTAGCTGTTAAAATGAGCATGGCAGTATCAATGCTAGGAATGATTCTTATCTACAAAGAAACTGTATCATTTTTAAAAATTTCTGGCGTCGTATTTGCGCTTTTAGGCGTCTTTCTAATTGCTGGTGCTAACAAGGCAACAAATAAAAAAAGTGCCTCATTTATGTTAGTGATTCTATTTTTTGGCAGTGGCCTTTTAGACCTTCATCTAAATTATGCTCAAAAGGTAGCTCTCGCCAATTTGAGCCCCTCGTTATTTACCGCTTTTGGTTTTGGTTTGGCAGGATGCATTGGCATAGTTGTATATTGCTTTCAACGCATTCGTTCAAGTCACAAGCCAGTACTTGCTAAAAATATTATTGCCGGCGTAATTCTTGGGATTCCAAATTTTTACTCCATTTATTTTATTTTGAAATCCTACACAACATTGAACTGGCAAGACTCAAGTGTTTTAGCCGTAGCGAATGTTTCTATTGTTATTCTTTCTGTTTTTGTTGGACTCTTGGTTTTCAAAGAACAGATAAATAAAATAAAGATTGCAGGAATTATTAGCGCATTATTCGCAATAACCCTACTTTATTTATCAACGTAATGCCTACATTTAATGACAATGAATCTTTTTAAAGCTTTTCTTTTTATTTTAATCTGTTTTGTGTCGAATTCACAAAACAACCTAAATGTTGCTGTTTTAAAGTACAGCGGAGGAGGAGATTATTATGCCAATCCAACTGCACTTCCTAATCTCGTTAAATTTTGTAATTCTAATTTAAAAACAGGTATCAATGAAAACGATATCCCCTATGTTGAAGCGGGAAGTAATGATGTATTTGACTATCCTTTTATTCATATGACAGGCCACGGCAATGTCGTATTCTCTCAACCTGAAGTAAAAAACATAAGAATGTATTTAGAAGCTGGAGGCTTTCTTCATATTGACGATAATTATGGTATGGATCCTTTTATTCGTGTTGAGCTCAAAAAAATATTTCCAAATAAAGACCTCACAGAGCTCCCAGTAAATCATCCCATTTTTCATCAAAACTTTGATTTGAATGGCATTCCTAAAATCCACGAGCATGATGGGAAGCCAGCTCAAGCATTCGGCTTTTTCATTGACGGCCGTATGGTTTGTCTCTACACATACGAGTCAGACCTTAGTGATGGATGGGAAGATGCCAATGTCCATAATGACACAGAGGCAAAGCGAATAGAGGCGCTACAAATGGGTGCAAATATTCTTCAATATGTATTTACAAATTAATGTTTGTGGTCATGACCATCATGATCGTGGTCATGTCCCTCGTGATTATCGACAGGTGCTTTTACATTTTTAAGATCAAGAACTTCTAAATCAAAAACAAGATCTGAATATGGTGGTATAATACTCTGACCTTTTTTGCCATAAGCTAAGTAATAAGGGATAAACAGTTTAATCACACCCTCTTTTCCAACTATTTGAACTCCTTCCTCAAATCCAGGAATCATTTTTTGAGTCTTGTACCTAAATTTGAACGGTTTGTTTCTATCTCGTGAAGAATCAAACTTTTTACCATCTGCTCGTAAAGTACCGGTATAATGAAGCGTTACTTCCATACCTTTTTCTAATTTTGGTTTACGTTTGCCTCGCTTACTCTTAACATAGACCAAACCTGATTTTGTGAGTTTAGCCTTCCGGTATTTCTTTTTTACCTCCTTGTACATGTATTCACTGTATTCAGCTTTTGTCATTTCAGTAATGAACTTAAGTGCCTCCTTCTTTTTATCATCTGTCTCTTTCAACACATCATAAACCTTATGAAACGCTTCATCTGCATTAAAGGCTTCGGCCATTGCACCAATTCTTATAATTTTTACCGAATTCATGATATCATCCTTTGCAATTGAATTGACAACATCCATTCCCGAAACAACATGACCAAATACAGTATGTTTACCATTTAACCAAGGTGTTTCTTTGTGTGTAATAAAAAACTGACTTCCATTTGTATTTGGCCCTGAATTCGCCATAGATAAAATTCCAGGTCCATCATGATTCAACCCTTCTACGATTTCATCATAAAATGAATACCCTGGATCTCCTGTTCCATTGCCTAATGGGCATCCTCCTTGAATCATAAAATTTGCAATAACGCGATGAAATTTAAGATTATCATAATATGGAGTTGTTATTGATTTCTCATCAAAATTCAACTTCCCTTCTGTCAATCCAACAAAATTACCAACAGTCATTGGTACTTTCTCATATTCAAGAAGACACAAAATATTACCTTTTGAGGTTGAGAAGTCCACGTAGATTCCATCTTCTAGATCAGAGTATTGGGTAAAACCTATGAGGCTCCACACAAGAAAGGAAAGCAATAATATTGATTTTTTCATTTTAATATAATAAGTAAAATTATTCGTTTGTAAAGTCAAGAAGTTCAACCTCAAAGACAAGCGCCATATATGGCTTAATAATACCTCCTGGCTGAGGATTTGCACCGTAAGCAAGTTCCTGTGGGATAAAGAATTTAAATTTAGAACCTACTGACATTAGTTGTAAACCTTCGGTCCATCCGGGAATGACTTGGTTCAATCCAAACTCAATTGGTTCTCCTCTGTCGTAAGAGCTATCAAAAGTTTCTCCCGTCGGTAAGGTGCCAGCATAATGTACCTTTACCTTAGAGGTCGCCATGGGTTTGTTCCCATCACCTGCTCTCAGAACTTTATACTGAAGTCCAGATGCCGTGACTTGAACCTCCTTATCTTTTTTGTTTTCTGCTAAAAAAACCTCTCCAGCTTCTTTAAAAACAAGGTTTTCTTTTTCTGCTGCTGCTGCTTTCTCTAAACTCTTTTTCTGAAAATAAGCACTTAAGACAGTATTTCCAGGATCAGAACATAAAGGTGTTTGATTATTCAGAGCGTCACTGAGTCCTTGGATGACAAGTGCTTTGTTTGCTTCACTCAAATCACGCATCACATTGGTAGCGATAGTCTGTCCAATTAGATAAGAGACACTATCAACTTGATTAATTAATTTTGACTGGCCTAATGCATTAGGCGAAATCACTGCTGCAAACAGTAAGGAGGAGAATATAATTTTCATTTAATTTCTTTTATCGATGCCCCAAAGCATCTTGTTTCTAATTGTATCTAAAAAGTTATTGTTTTCAAATTTAATGACATTGATCATGAAAGCTGCCTTATTTATAATAATTTCTTGCCCCTGCTTAATGCTACGAGACTTTCCATCAATACTCATTAAATAGGAGCGGCCGCGTCCTTCAACATTCAAGGTTATCGGCATATGATCAGGAATGACCATAGGTCGTACGTTCAAATTATGTGGTGCAATTGGTGTGACAATGTGAACCTGACAGCCGGGAGTTACAATTGGGCCGCCACAACTCAAATTGTATGCTGTAGAACCTGTGGGAGTTGAAACAATTAAACCATCAGACCAATAGGAATTTAGGAAATTTCCATCTAAGGAAACTTTCACTGTAATCATTGAGGATGTGTCCTTTTTATGTAAAGCAAGTTCATTCATCGCAAAAAAATCTTGAGCGCCAGTACCATCATTAACATGAACGCTTAAAAGGGATCGTTTTTGAAAAATATACTTCTTTGCTTTTATCAAACTTAAGGCCTCTTGAATTTGGTCCTTTGCCACGTTTGCAAGAAATCCAAGACGTCCTGTATTTATACCTAAAACCGGTGTTCCTGAGTCGCGGACATAATCAACCGATTTTAAAAATGTTCCATCACCACCAACACTTATCATTAAATCCACACCGTTTTTTAGATGTTTGTGAGAGGAAAATGTTTGAGTTGAATCGCTATTTAAGCCTTTTTGTTTTAGGGATTTAGACAAGTCTTCTTCTAGCAAAATACCCCAACCAAAGCTGGATACAGTCTCCAGAATTTCATTGAATGCAGGTAGGGTGAGCTTTGTTATTTTACGACCGTAGATTGCAACTTGCATATTTAATATTTCAAATAATTCATTAATGCATCATAGCGCCACTTTAAATCATCAGACCCCATTCCATTTTGATACTCAGCCTTAACCGTATAATCATAACGCTCAAAAGTTCGAATAATGTGCGTTAAATCTTCCTGATTGATTTTTAAAGTAACATCCATATTAGTAGATGATGGATCTGATAATATGGTGGAGCTGAGTATTTTAGCATTATTACTTTCCACAATCTGTGCAATTTGAGACATGGAGTAATCAGATTGATTAATCTCGAGCACTAAAATTCCACCTTTTTCCTTAATACTTGCCGTATTTGCAATCGTGGTCATCAGCTCAAATATATTTGTGCAACCAATATATTTCTCATCCTTATCAAGGATTGGCATTACACTAATTTTATATTCAGATATCTTAGATAAAATTTCAAATAAATGCGCCTCAGCATTTACATAAGGGCGAGGCAAATGCTGAAAAAGTTCATCTAGATTCTTACTAAAATCTAGCTTATCTAAAATGTCAGTTTCAGAAACCAGTCCCACATAATTACCATTTTTGAGAACGGGCAAATGGGAGACTTTAAATTCATCCATCCAATTCATAGCCTTTTCACCGCTATCAGAATGAACCAGAGGTGGTATATCGTAGGTTATTAAATCTATTGCATTCATGACTGTGTCCAAAGTAGTAAATTCATTTAAGAGTTTGTAAATTTACAACACCAAAATTAGTGCCATGGTTAACTTAAGTGTAAATATTAATAAAATTGCGACCCTTCGGAATGCACGAGGTGGATCCTTACCAAATCTTGTTCAGTTCGCTAAAGATTGTGAAAACTATGGTGCTCAGGGTATTACAATACATCCAAGGCCCGATCAAAGACACATAACAACAAAAGACGCCTATGAATTGGCACCTGTTGTCACAACTGAATTTAATATCGAAGGTTATCCCGATGAAAGATACATGAAACTCATACAAGACCTAAAGCCAGCTCAGGCTACTTTAGTTCCAGATCCTCCAGGGGTATTAACTTCTGATAATGGCTGGGATATTGAGAATAACAAGGATTTCTTAAGCACAATAATCTTAGCATTAAAAAAAAATGGTGTTCGTTCCTCTATTTTCGTGAACGCTGATATTGAAAGTATTTATTTAGCAAGTGAGGTGAAAACAGATGCCATTGAATTTTATACTGGACCTTATGCTGACGCCTTTCACGTGAATAAAGAAAAAGCTGTAAAGCCTTATGTTGATGCTGCCGAGCTAGCGAACAAGCTTGGCTTGAGAATTAATGCAGGTCATGATTTGAATCTAGAAAATCTGAATTTTTTCAAAACTCGAGTAAAGCACCTATCCGAGGTGTCAATTGGTCATGCCATCGTGACAGATGCGCTTTATTTAGGCATAAAAAAAACAATTACCGCCTATAAAGCTTGCTTGATTTAATCTTGAGTAGGCATGTGAAGTGTGCGCTGAGGGAATGGAATCCGAATATTGTGTTTTCTAAATAGTCGATCTATTTCGAATCGAATTTCAGATTTATAGGTCTGTACATCCCAATGTTGATCAGCCCAAAAAATCAATTCTAAATGAAGACCATTGTCACCAAAGTCGGAAAGCCTGACAATAATCTGATGGGTCTTTTTTACTTTTGGATGACCGTTTGCAGCCTCTTTCAATAGGTCTTTAACGAGTTCTGTATTTGAACCATATGCTACCGTGACATTTATTATGAACCGCGTAAGCTTCGATCCATGACTCCAATTTTCTACCTTGTCACGCGTTAATATTGTGTTTGGAATAACCAACACATTACCCTCCCAGGTTTGAATTTGTGTCGTTCTTATATTTATTTTCTTTATCCGAACAACTAAGGGTTCTTCGTTAGAAGTTGGAGATATTTTGATGACATCCCCTACCCTGATGTTGCCCTCTAAAAGCAGAATAAAGCCGGCTATTAAATCTCTAAACGCATCCTGTAAACCAAGACCAACTCCCACAAGAACTGCCGTGGAACCTATGAACAGATTAGTTAAAGGTACATTTAAGGCTTTAAAACAGAAAAGAAAGGCAAATACGTAAATTACATATTTGGCAAGTTGCGTATATATATACTCGTTTCCTTCATCGTGACTTGGGTTTTCCCGTAGCCGCCTTAAAATATAAAGACGTGAAAAGAAAACAGATATACGCGCGCTGAACAAAACGGTCAAAATCACAATAATATGATAAAATGAAAATTTAAAGCTTGCAATTTGAATTATTGGGTAATTCAACAAATCGTCAAAGCTTACCAGAGGATTATTCACACGAAGGCTGAGAATACATAAATAAAACGCTAAGAAATAGACACTTTGACTAATAAGCTTTAGTCGAGCTAGTTTCTTTCCCTTGATATTAAGTTCTGTCTTTGCGACGTACTTATCAATAAGCCTAAGCGCTATTTTTTTGCCTTTAAACGCCAAATAAAATATTAAACTCAGGACAAGTATGTTCCAAATATTTACATCAAAAGGACCAATATGGAATAGTGCTACACTCATTATTTTATAATTATTCTACCTAATTTTTCTGACAATTCTTTTTTGATTTTCTCGTATGTCATTTGCTCGGCAAGAAGGTCTAACATCTCCTCATTATTTGAGGTGCCATTTTTAATCTGACCTTTAATACTTGTAATCATCTCATCAATTTTATGATACTTAAAGTTATATATCGAATTCATTACCGATTTGTATATATCATCAATCTCCGATGTCGTTCTTATGTTGTATTTATTCACCCAATTTGCACTGAGCTCAATCTCACTGCTTTCAAGATGCGCGACGAAAGATACAATTTTTTGATTTTCTAAATTCTTAAAATAAGAGGTTGATAACAATACCTGATTTGCTAAATTGACTTTAAATTCATCAAAAATACGCTGACACATTGTGTGCTGAAACGCTAATTCATCATGAGTTAGCTCCCCGTATACGAGCTCTATGACATTGGTATTCTGGCTACTGCCATTTTCGTCTAAAATTGAAATCTCCCTTGTGCCGAATAAAAGCATCAAACGAATAAGGTCAAGTTCGTAAGCAAAGGGCTCTTTTTTACTCTCAGAAACAGGAGCTTGAACTGGTGGTAATTGAGATTCAGTGTAACCTTGCTGCTGTAACGACCTACCTCCTTGCTGATCTTTTGTAAGCTTAGAACGCAATAGTTTTAAAAGCTCATTTGAAATGGTCTTTTCATTAATCTCAAATTTCTTTGCGATTTCTTGAACATAAACGCTTCTTGTAATTTGATCTGGAATTAGCGCAACAGACTGAACGACCTCACGAATCAGCTTAGATCTTTGAATTGGATCATCACCGACACCATCCATTAAAACAGAAGACTTAAATGATATAAAATCCTGTTTGTTGTCAGAAATCATTTGCTTAAGCTCACTTAGAGAATGACTTTTCGCGAATGAATCAGGATCTTCTCCATCTGGGAAAAGAACAACTTGTACATTTAACCCTTCCTCTAAGATTAAATCTATTCCTCGAAAAGATGCCTTAATTCCAGCAGCATCTCCATCATAAAGGATCGTTAAATTCTTTGTGTAGCGTTTTACAAGTCGAACTTGTTCCTTTGTTAAGGATGTTCCAGAAGACGAAACGACATTCTCGACACCAGATTGAAACATAGAAATTACATCAGTATACCCCTCGCACAAGAAACATTCATCATTCTTAATGATAGCTCCTTTAGAAAAATATAAGCCATAAAGAATCTCACTTTTATTATATATTGGACTTTCCGGCGAATTGTAGTATTTCGCAACTTTCTTGTCACTCTTAAGTGTTCTTCCACCAAATCCCAGGACACGACCCGAAATACTATGAATAGGAAAAAGAACTCTACCTCTGTAGAAATCAAAAGTGTAATCCTCTTTCTGCTTTGTTAAGCCAACCTTTGTGAGGTATTGAATTTTATACCCTTTATCAATCGCTGCTTTGGTAAAGGCATCGCTCCTATCAAGACAATAGCCCAATTGAAATTTATTGATTGTTTCCTGTGTAAAACCCCGTTCTAAAAAATAAGACAATCCAATTGCTTTGCCTTCTTTATCAATCTTGAGATTACTTTGAAAGTATTCATTTGCAAAATCATTAATGACATATAGACTCTCTTTTTCAGAAATCTGTTCGAGTTCCTCCTTAGTTTGTTCGCGAGGTGCGGGGATATTTATCCCATATTTATCCGCTAACCATCTTAATGCTTCAGGATAGGTAAAATGCTCCTTTTCCATTAAGAAGGTAACCACAGTTCCACCGGTTCCAGTTGAGAAACACTTAAAAATCTGTTTTGCTGGAGAAACTACAAATGAAGGTGTCTTTTCATCAGTAAATGGACTTAGACCTTTTAAATTAGAACCTGCTCTTTTGAGTTGAACAAAATCACCAATAACCTCCTCTACAAGAGCAGTCTGCATAATTTCATCAACAATATGTGCAGGGATTTTACTCACTATTTCGAATAATTAATTTCAGAAACGACGACACCTTTTGCGTCGTATGTAGTCCATATACCAACCTTTTTATCTTTGCGCCATTCGCCTCGGTAAAAAAGCACACCGTTATCATGTTTAACAATTGAAAAACCTTCTCTAGCACCATGGGTGTAAGTAGTCATTGACTTCTCTAATCCTGACTCTAAGAAAAATGACCATTTACCGTGTCGCTTTCCCTCTTGGTCTAAGTTACCTAAATATTTAATTTGTTGCTTTCCTGGATACCATTCTTTGTAAACCCCATCCAATGAATCAACGAGAATTTCACTTGAACGAACATTAACTGAAGCCGAGGACGACGCATCATTTAATCCGCAACTAAAGAACAAGAATATGCCAATTACATAAATAAATCTCATATTATTTATCTCTATTCATCGTATAATCTACTAAAGCAACTAATGCTGTTTTTGCTGAGCTGTCCGGAAGATCTTCAAGAATAGACTTTGCAGCATCTGCATATTCATTCATGATTTTATACGCATAATCAATACCGCCGTATTTCAAAACTAAAGATGTCGCTCGATTAATTTTAGCACTATTCTCATTATGATTTTTGATGATGTTTTTTAATTCAGCTTTCACTTTTGGTGGACAATTTTCTAGGGTATGAATCAAAGGAAGCGTCATTTTTTGTTCTCGAATATCTATTCCCGTAGGTTTACCTATATTCCCGGGTGTACCATAATCAAATATGTCATCCTTAATTTGAAATGCCAGACCGACCTTCTCACCAAAAAGTCTCATTTTTTCTCTATGCTCATGTGCACCAACACTAATAGCTCCCGCTTCACAGCATGTTGAAATCAATGAAGCTGTTTTTTTCTTAATAACCTCAAAATATATTGTTTCTGTAATATCTAATGATCTAGCTTTTTCTATTTGTAGCAATTCCCCTTCACTCATTTCTTTAACAGAACGAGCGACAACCTCAAGAAGTGCGATATTCTCTTTCTCAATTGAAAGCAAAAGTATTTTGGAAAGCATAAAGTCGCCCACAAGAACAGCTATTTTATTCTTCCACAATGCATTTACAGAGAAGAAACCTCTGCGTTCATTTGCGTCGTCTACAACGTCATCATGAACAAGTGTCGCTGTATGTAATAATTCCACTAGAGAAGCCGCATGAAAAGTAATATCATTTGTTTCACCAAATAGCTTGGAAGATAAAAAAACAAACAAAGGACGCATTTGCTTTCCCTTTCTTTTAACGATGTATTGCGTAACCTTGTCTAAGAGCGGGACATTTGACTCGAGCGCCTCTTTAAAATAAGCTTCGAAAGAACCCATCTCCGTTTTTACAGGTGCTACAATATGTTCTATGTTTGACATAGTACAAATATAAAAAAAGGGGGAGTGAGATTAGGTATAAAATGTCATTAACGTGACAAATGCATATTTCGTTCTGAATAAACTTTTCTGAAGAATGGATCTTTAAGGTCATCTATAAATCTGATGGCTTCACCCGTAGACTTCATTTCTGGACCTAGCTCTTTTTTAACATCTGGAAACTTCTCATATGAAAAGACAGGTATTTTTATGGCATATCCTTTTTTGTGAGGCGTAAAATTAAAGTCTTTTACTTTTTTCTCGCCGAGCATTACTTTTGCTGCATAATTCACATATGGCTCATCGTAAGCCTTTGCAATAAATGGAACTGTTCTAGACGCTCTCGGATTGGCCTCAATTACATAAACCTTGTCATCTTTGATAGCAAACTGAATATTAATAAGTCCCACAGTCTGAAGTTCCACTGCTATCTTTTTAGTTATGTCTTCGATTTGAGTCATTACAAAATCACCAAGATTATATGGAGGCAGAACGGCATATGAATCTCCCGAGTGAATTCCAGCGGGTTCTATATGCTGCATTATACCAATAATGTAAACATCCTCACCATCACAAATAGCATCGGCTTCTGCTTCTATAGCTCCACCTAAAAAGTGATCAAGAAGAATTTGGTTGTCCCCCATCTCGTTTAAAATATCAACAACATGATGCTCTAATTCCTCTTTATTTATTACAATTTTCATTTTCTGACCACCCAAAACATACGAGGGTCGAACAAGTAATGGAAAGCCCAAATCATCGGATAGTTCTAAAGCTTGCTCCGCACTTTCGACAACTCCATATTTTGGAAAAGGAATCTCATTTGCTTCAAGAAGCTTTGAAAAACGACCTCTGTCTTCCGCAAGGTCCAAAGCGTCAAAACTCGTACCTAAAACTTTTATACCGTAGCGACTTAATTTTTCTGCCAATTTAAGTGCAGTCTGACCACCGAGCTGTACAATTACACCTTCAGGTTTTTCATGCTGAATGATATCATAAATATGTTCCCAAAACACAGGCTCAAAATAAAGTTTATCAGCAGTATCAAAGTCAGTAGAAACAGTTTCTGGATTACAATTTATCATGATTGTTTCGTATCCGCATTCCTTTGCGGCAAGTACTCCATGAACACATGAGTAATCAAATTCAATCCCTTGCCCAATACGATTGGGACCTGAGCCTAATACAACAACTTTTTTCTTATCTGAGACTTTACTTTCATTTTCAAATTCAAAGGTAGAATAGTAATATGGCGTTTGTGCAGAAAATTCAGCAGCACAGGTATCGACTAATTTATAAACGCGATTCAAACCTATTGCATTTCTTTTGGAATGCACCTCTGATTCTAAACATCGTAGTAAATGAGCAATTTGTCGATCTGCATAACCTTTTTGTTTTGCCTCAAAAAACAGCTCTTCCGGAAGGTTTTCAATATGAAATTTCTCAATACGACCTTCTAAATTTATAAGGTCCTCGATTTGCTTAAGGAACCAGATATCAATTTTGGTTTTTTCAACAATGGTTTTAAATGGGATACCTAACTTAATTGCATCATAAATATGAAACAACCTATTCCAGCTTGCGTTTTCTAGTGAATGAAGAATCTCTTTTTGATTGGTCAATTCTCTACCATCTGCACCAAGTCCATTTCGATTTATCTCTAACGATTGACATGCTTTTTGAAGGGCCTCTTGAAACGAACGTCCAATTCCCATGACTTCACCAACAGACTTCATTTGAAGTCCTAATTTCCGGTCCGTACCAGGGAATTTGTTGAAATTCCATCTGGGAATTTTAACAATCACATAATCCAATGTAGGTTCGAAAAGCGCAGATGTGGTTTTTGTAATCTGATTCTGTAGCTCATCTAATGAGTATCCAATTGCTAGCTTTGATGCAATTTTTGCAATAGGATACCCTGTTGCTTTCGAAGCTAAGGCAGATGAACGACTGACTCTTGGATTAATTTCAATTGCAATAATTTCTTCCTTTTCATCAGGAGAAACTGCAAACTGAACATTACATCCTCCTGCAAACTCTCCGATAGAACGCATCATATTGATCGCCATATCCCTCATTCTCTGAAAAGTAGTATCTGACAAAGTCATAGCTGGAGCGACCGTTATGGAATCACCTGTGTGAATTCCCATCGGATCAAAATTCTCGATTGAACATATAATAACGACATTATCATTACAATCTCTCAAAAGTTCTAGCTCGTATTCCTTCCAGCCCAATAATGCTTTATCAATCATGACCTCATGAATGGGGGAAAGTTGAAGACCACGTTCTAACAAATTGTCAAATTCTTTTGGATCATGCAAAATAGATGCACCAGAACCACCCAACGTGTATGAAGGCCTAATGCATAAAGGGAAACCAAACTCCTGAGCAATCTCTTTTCCTTCTAAAAAAGATTTAGCTGTTTTCTGAGGTGCCATAGGCACGCCAATTTCAGTCATTAAATCACGGAAAGCCTCTCTATTCTCAGTGATTTCTATCGCATCGATGTTGACACCTATTATATCTACATCAAACTCTTCCCAAAGCCCCATTTCATCACATTTGATGCACAAATTCAATGCAGTTTGCCCACCCATTGTTGGAAGGACCGCATCGATATTGTGTTGCTCAAGAATTTCTCGAACACTTGACGGCTCAAGAGGCTTTAAATAAACGTTATCTGCAACAACTTTGTCGGTCATGATTGTTGCAGGATTCGAATTGATTAAAGTAACCTCAATACCCTCATCTCTTAAAGATCTTGAAGCCTGAGAGCCAGCATAATCAAATTCACAAGCTTGTCCAATGACAATGGGACCGCTACCAATAATTAATATAGATTTGATTGAAGAATCTTTGGGCATATAATGTTCAATTTAGATGATATAACATAACACAATAAATCGAGAGCAAATTTAATTGAATTACTAGTAAAGAAGTGATAAACTACAAATTGTTTATTCACAAATTTTTACCAAAATGTTAATTAGTGTTCAGTCCCTACAAAAAAAACATTTACATTTTATTAATTTCAAGCATATGAAGGCTCAAATAGTTACAAATAATGAACTAAGTCTAGAATATTACACGCAAGGAATTGGTCGTCATACATTGGTTTGCTTTCATGGACATGGCAGAAACGTGGAAGATTTTTTGTTTTTGGCAAAAAAAGATCGGAAACTGATATTAATTGTACTACCTCATCATGGAAAATCTCAATTTCCTGTAGAAAGAATCGAAAACCAACCCCTGAAAATCGAAGAATTCAATTCAATCTTTGCAAAAATTATTGAAAAAGAGGCAAACGATCATTTTCATTTTATTGGTTTTTCTCAAGGTGGAAGATTTGTACTTGTCACTACTTCCTTTATATGAAGAACGACTAAAATCCGTTCAAGTAATTTCTCCTGACGGAATGGACCCTATGAGTTTTTATAATCGAACCTCACGTATGCGTTTGGCTAGATTATTATTTCAAAAATGGGAAGGTTCCCCAAAATCATTTATTAGAATTGCAAAACTTGCCTATTCAGAATAGGATTCGTTAGACCAAAAGTATTTGCCTTTATTGAATTATTTGCAGGTAATAAAGAGAAATTTCAAAGGGCGTCAAGAACGTGGCGAGGATTCAGAAACATCAAACCTGACTTTAATGCAATCTCTTCGTCACTGAACTCTAATAAGATCTATTTTAAGGTAATTATGGGTAAATATGACCAAGTCATTAGGACACAACAAGCCAATCAGTTTTTGGAGCAATTAGGTTTTCCTGAAGCTTTAATAGAAATCGAATGTGGGCACGATTTTTTCAAGGATAGCAACCTCTCTCGCCTGAAAAAAGCCATCAATATATAAAAAAAGGCACCCCAGGGGTGCCTTTCAACTTATAACCAAATAATCCTTTACTACTAGAAACTATTTCTTTTCGTTTACTTCTTCGAAGTCAACATCTGTGACCTCATCTTGAGCATTTTCTGCACCTTCACCTTGTGGCTGACCCGCATTAGGATCTCCACCCTCTTGATTCGTTGCATTGTACATCTCTTGAGATGCCGCTTGGAATACATTGTTCAACTTTTCCATCGCTGGTTCAAGGTTTTCAATATTCTTCGCTTCAAACTCCTTTTTCAATTCTGCTAAAGCATCCTCGATAGGTTGTTTTTTATCTGCTGGAAGTTTATCTCCATATTCCTTAAGTTGTCTTTCAGTTTGGAAGATTGTAGAGTCTGCTTTATTCACAACCTCAACTTCTTCTTTCTTCTTCTGATCTGCTTCTGCGTTTGCTTCTGCCTCTGCTTTCATTTTTTCAATTTCTGCGTCAGACAAACCTGAGGAAGCTTCAATCTTAATCGATTGTTCTTTTCCTGTACCCTTATCTTTTGCAGAAATATTCATGATTCCGTTTGCATCAATATCAAATGTAACTTCAATTTGAGGCACACCTCGTGGCGCTGCAGGAATGTCACTCAACTGGAACCTTCCCAATGATTTATTATCGTTTGCCATTGGTCGTTCTCCTTGAAGCACATGAATGTCTACAGATGGTTGATTGTCAGCTGCGGTAGAAAATACCTCTGATTTTTTCGCTGGAATCGTTGTGTTCGACTCGATTAACTTAGTAAATACACCACCCATTGTTTCAATTCCTAAAGACAATGGTGTAACGTCTAACAATAAAACATCTTTAACTTCTCCTGTTAAAACACCACCTTGAATCGCTGCACCAATTGCAACAACCTCATCAGGATTTACTCCTTTAGAAGGCGCCTTTCCGAAAAAGTTCTTCACTGCATCCTGAATAATTGGAATCCTTGTAGAACCACCTACGATAATTACCTCGTCGATGTCACTTGCAGATAAACCAGCATTTTTAAGTGCCGATCTGCATGGCGCAATTGTTCTTTCTACAATTTCTGAGATTAACTGCTCAAATTTTGCACGTTGTAGTGTTCGAACTAAATGTTTTGGAACACCGTCTACAGGCATGATATAAGGCAAGTTGATTTCCGTAGAAGTTGTAGACGAAAGCTCAATTTTTGCTTTCTCTGCTGCTTCCTTCAATCTTTGCAATGCCATTGGATCTTTTCTAAGATCTAAACCTTCATCTTTCTTAAACTCATCAGCTAACCATGAGATGATTGTTTCATCTACATCGTCTCCACCAAGATGTGTGTCACCGTCCGTTGACAATACCTCAAAAACACCGTCTCCTAGCTCAAGGATAGAAACATCATGTGTTCCACCGCCAAAGTCAAAAACCACAATTTTTTGGTCTATTCCTTTTTTATCTAGTCCGTATGCCAATGCCGCTGCAGTTGGCTCATTAATGATTCTTTTGATTGTTAAGCCTGCAACTTCACCTGCTTCTTTCGTTGCTTGACGCTGCGAGTCATTAAAGTATGCAGGAACAGTAACTACTGCTTCTGAAACCTCTTGTCCTAAAT
Organism: uncultured Flavobacteriales bacterium; assembly: GCA_943789205.1. Lineage (GTDB taxonomy): Bacteria > Bacteroidota > Bacteroidia > Flavobacteriales_D > Crocinitomicaceae > UBA952. The sequence continues at coordinate 1,854,742 of CALSTG010000001.1, read as the reverse complement.
AATCTTCCGCTGTTTTCTTCATCTTTTGAAGAATCATTGCTGAAATTTCTTGCGGTGAATATTTACGATCATCAATCTCCACGCGTGGCGTATTGTTATCTCCTTTAACCACTTTATACGGCATTCTTGATACTTCTTTTTTACAATCGTCAAAGCTTGACCCCATAAATCGCTTTATAGAGTAAATTGTTTTGGTTGGATTCGTAATGGCTTGTCTTTTGGCTGGGTCACCGACTTTACGCTCACCGCCTTCAACAAAAGCTACAACAGAAGGTGTTGTTCTTTTACCTTCTGAGTTTGCTATAACCACTGGTTCGTTTCCTTCCATGACCGAAACACACGAATTTGTGGTTCCTAAGTCAATTCCTATAATTTTTCCCATGTTATTATTTTTTTCAGTCATGTGTCAATTAATATGCCACAGCAAAAAACAAGAGGTTATTATGACAAAAAGGGCACGCATTAAAAAATATTATGTCTAATTGTCATACTTTCTGACAAAGTAGAATACTTAAGGAACTAAAGAAACGTGCTTAAGGAATTATGATTTTCTGTGTAATAACAGTACCTCTAGATACACAGGAAACAACATATAAACCTGAATGAAAACTACTTAAATCAAACTCATTATGCATGTTTGACAATCCATATTGAGCGCAATTTTTTCCGCTTGGATCAACAATGTTCAACTTTGCATGAGCATCAAACGCGGACAAATCAACATTTAATATATTTTGAAAATAACTAATCTCCAAAATATCTTGGCTCATTTCAATGGTGTTTGCATTAGGATTACCGACTATTAAAGGGTCGCCAGATGAAGAGGTATCGTAACCATAAGAATGTAATGTAATTTGACTACCGTCGGACAAAACCGAAACTTCGACCCAACCAAAATGAAGGCTGCCAGCTATATCAAACATAGCACCTAAATAACCTTGGGCCCCCAAGAAAGCACCGTATTGATAGGGTAAACTTCCTATAACTGCAGTATTAATTATAAGATCTATACCCAATGCATAGCTTGTATCTGACCCATACTCTTGGAAAACAGTTAATTCATCACCTGCATTCAAAAGGGAGACATCAAATGCTGAGGTTTCGGTAGATGTTACTCCAGTTGGCATACCATTGGCACAACCAAGAAGTGATCCCGACCCGTCATAAGTCGCAGGAAGACCAGAAATCGTTGTATCTCCACTCAAATCTTGAACTAAAAAGTAAAATTCAATAACTCCATCACCATTAAAATCAAAGGCGTAAGGATCATCTGTTGCATCGATAACGACCACTGGAGAAAAATTATTGGTAATAATTTGTGCTTGAGAATCCAACTTTATCAACAGAGAAAAAGATAGAATAAATAAAAATTTAAAGTATTGGTTTTTCATATTTACATCGATTTGATTCGAAATTACAAAAAGCACACGAGCTTTTAATTATCCCCACCTTTCTTCTTATTTGCCTCTTTATCGTAATGGATAAAAATATTGGCATAAATGATTTTAGACAAGGCAAAGATTAAAGGACTTAAAATGATAATTAAGCCAGTTAAAATTGAAATCTGGATCCAAACAGAAACGGCGCTAAAAAAAAGATTAGCACCCACCCATATCGCAACAAAAATAGCAACACCCAAGGCATATGACACGTACATCGCACCAAAATAAAATCCTGGTTCAGGAATGTAATTTGTTTTGCATTTTGGACAATTATCTAATACGTTTCCAATACGTTTTAAATCATAGACATGTGATTCAAAAAATTTTCCATGCAAGCATTTTGGACATCTTAATTTGACAATACTATACAACTTTGGCATCATATTAACCAAAGATAACCTGTTTTTGATGATAACAATATCGTATCATACTAACTAATATTATTTTTTCACATCTGAATTCAGTATATTGAGAGAACAAAACTAAACTATGAAAATTTTCTATTCACTTTTAAGTGTTATTGCTCTTTCTTTTAATTACTTAGGTCAATGCACAACAACAAATGCAACGAGCTGCGAATGCGCTGATGGAACTAACGATTGTCTTCTTCTTCCGGATATAACGGCCTCTTGGCAGGGTATTGCCGATAACGGATGGATCGAATATCCGCAAAGTGGAGCTGGACAAAACTTTAACAATCAAGGTCCAGATGATGGACGATTAAGAGTAACTGGTTCCACTCCTAACATCGGTCATGGTTCATTTACAGTGAGAGGGGTAGATTCAAATGGTAATCGAGCGTTTATATGTGGAAATGATACTATATTCGGCGTAAATGGCTCAGGCTCATTTTCATGTCCAAATGGAGAGGAGAACCCGAAACAAATGCTTTTACAAAGGGTATACAAAAAAGAGGGCGACAACATGAATTATGTAGATACTTGGACAGGTAGTATGACCTACCATGAAAGCCATGGACACAATCATGTAGACGATTGGGCTGTAATGACGCTAAGAATACCTACTACCGATCCAAATCCATTAAATTGGCCTATCGTTGGCGATGGTGCTAAAATCGGATTTTGCCTAATGGATTATGGACAATGTGGAAACACCGCAGGAAGCACATATTATGGACATTGCAGAGATGACAATACGACCTTCAATGGAGGAAATGTTATGGCAAATGACGATTTCACTAATTGGAATCTTGGAGGAGGAAGCTATGGTTGTTCCGTTGTAGAGCAAGGTATTTCTTCTGGTTGGACAGATGTTTATGGTTATTGGTTAGATGGCATGTGGATAAATGTGCCAGAGAATACATGCAATGGAGATTATTACATCGTAATGGAAGTTGACAAAAACAATTACTTCGAGGAAGAAAACGAGGATAATAATTATACTGCTGTGCCTGTAACGTTAACGATGCAGCACCCTGAAAATTCGGGTATATTGCCAACGATAAATTCAAATGGTTCTAATAACCTCTGCCTAGGTCAGTCCATTACTTTGACGGCAACAGCGGGTACCGAGTTCTTGTGGTCCAATGGCGCTACAACCCAAAGCATAGTTGTTACTGATCCAGGTAGTTATGCATGCACGGTTACTAATTTCTGTGGCTCTAATACTTCACTTCCATTTGTTGTTAGCAGCGCCGTGCCCAATGCGCCCCAAGTTAATGATGCTTCTGGCTGTACAGGTTCGTATGTCAGCCTCGAAGCAACATCAACGGGAGATGTTGAATGGTTTGATGATGAAGGAAACTTTTTACTTAGCGGAACTACCTACACAACGAATCCTCTTGTTGAAAATATGACAGTATGGGTTCAAAATACAGATTCATACACAGAAATAGTAAATGCTGAACCATATTCTAATGGAATTGGTGGAGGAGGATACCTTAGCTCTACGCAAGGAGGCATATTCCATGCCTATATTCCTTTTACACTTAAGAGTGTCTTGGTTTATGCATTAGAAGGAGGAAGTGTTACAATAGAATTTCAAGATGAAGACGGAACTGTAATTGAATCTTTAACTGAAACAGTTCCAGCTGGTGCGAGTCGTGTAGATGTAAATTTTGAAATTCCTGTAGGTTATAATTATCAATTGGTAGGAACCAATTTACCGAATGGAGGTCTATACAGAAACAACAATTCTGCTACTTATCCATATATTTTGGAAGATATTCTTTCAATTGTTGGCGCAACATCTAGCTCATCGTATTATTACTACTTCTATGATTGGGAAGTTGAAACTCAAAATGGTACATGCACGAGTGATCTCGTTCCAGTTGAAATAACAGTCGCAGATCCAGCTGATCCTGAAGCTTCTGGCACTACCATATGTGCTAATGAAGTTGCACAGCTTACTGCAACAGGAACAGGTACATTGAACTGGTATGATGAAACAGGAAATCTATTAGGTACAGGTACAACTTTTTCAACTCCAGTGCTGACTGAAACAACAAACTTTTATGTTCAAGCAGTTGAGAACAATTGCACAAGTAGCTCTGTGATTGTTGAAGTAATTGTAGAATCTTGTGCAAATGTCAGTGGATTGACTATTGAAAACACCATTGGTATCTCTCCGAACCCTTCTAATGGTATGTTTGATGTTTCCTATGGACTCGCTAATAAAGAAAAAGTAGAAATAGAAATTATAAATAGCGCCGGAAAACGGATTTATAAGAAAAGATTTCAAGGCAGCGCTGGAATGAATAATCACAATATTCATTTGAAAAATATTTCAACTGGGATTTATTCCATTGTACTTTCTTCAGGAAATGTAATTCATTCAGAAAGATTAGTCATCAAAAATGAATAAGACCTTAAGGTTTCTTTTATTCATTTCAATTATCGTGCTTGCCTTTAACGGGCAAGCACAATTGGTTCAAAGCTATACCACTGAAAATTCGCCTTTGCCATTTAATACCATAAGATGTTTAGAAACTTCTTTGTCAAATATTTGGATTGGAACAGATCAAGGACTTGCCAAGTTAGAAAATGGGACGAGCTGGACTGTTTTTAATGTAACGAATAGTGGTTTATTAGATGATGATATTCGCGCTTTAAAAAATGATGGTGATTCCGTATTGTGGGTAGGAACTGTTCAAGGGGGCTTATTCAAATATGATGGAATTACTTGGAGCAACTATACCCCTTTAAATTCAGGATTGGGTGATTTTCTTGTTAGGGCAATTGACGTTGATAACACAGGTGGCATTTGGGTCGCAACCACAGAAGGTATTTATGTTTTTGATCGGACTTCTTGGTATTCTTTTACAAGCAATGACGGATTATTGTCCAATAATATCACCTCAATAGGTATCGGAGAAAGTACAAAGTATGTTGGTACTATTAACGGTGGCCTGCTTTATTTTGATGCTGATAATAATTATACAAATCACACGATTATCAACTCAGAATTGCCTGATAATTCTGTGCTTGATATTCAAATTGATAGTAGCGGAAAAGTATGGTTTATTTCTCCTGCTGCTGGATTGATTTTAGACGACGGCTTTGGTGGACCTTGGAATATATTCAACGCTAATAATAGTCCCATCGAATCAAATAGCCTTCTTTGTATGCAGCATGGCATGCAAGACCAAATCTACATAGGAACTGAAACTGGTGGTATTGTAACTAAAACTTCAAACCAGTATACTCATTTGAATACAGAAAATTCAGACCTCACTGACAATCATATTCTTTGTCTTAAATACGATAGTAATAATACATTATGGGCTGGAACTTTTAATGGTGGCCTTTGTAGGATTAGCGAATTGTCACACCTATCAGAATCAATTAGAAAAAAAGTTACGGTATACCCAAATAATGTAAGACCTGGTGAAAGGCTGAATTTTTCAGAGGCAATTAGTGGAGATTATTTCTTCATGAGCACACTTGGAGATGAGCTTAAAAAGGGAGAATTGACGCATTCAAAAGGTTTAACTATTCCTAATAATTTAAAAACTGGAATTGTCTTTTTATACCTTAAAGTTGGGGATTACAATTACATTAAAAAACTTCTAGTTCAGTAATTTTTTTAAGCTAAGACAATAGAAATTCTTTGTACTTTTTGAAAAGTAAATCTACTGCATGACCAGGATTGATCGTTCCTTCAGCTAATTTTTGTTCAAGTACATTTAGATAGCTTTTCAATGCCTCATTTGAATCAATTTCATTAAGAATTAAATGTGCAAAGTTTTCTCTTAAAAAACGTGCATTTTGCACCCTTCGATTCTTTAAAAAAAAGCCATTACTCACTGATACATTAAAAAAGCTTTTTAAATTTTCCCAGGCCTCACTAAGCCCCTTATTATCTATACTACTCGTTGTTAATACGTTTGTTATCCAATCGCTTTCTTTAGCAGGGAATAAATGAACAGCATTGGCATAAGAACGTGCGGCAAGTTGGGATGCCTTTTCATTGCCTGAATCCGCCTTGGTAATAAGAATGGTATCAGCTAGCTCCATTATTCCTCGCTTCATTCCTTGCAGCTCATCGCCTGCACCTGCCAACAGAAGTAAAAGAAAATAATCTACCATACCGTGAACCATTGTTTCAGACTGCCCTACTCCCACAGTTTCAATAAGAATAATATCAAAACCAGCGGTTTCACATAAGAGCATTGCATCTCGCGAACTCCTTGCAACGCCTCCTAAATTACCAGCGGCTGCCGTGGGTCTTATGAATGCATTCTCCTCTCGTGATAATGTATTCATTCTTGTTTTATCACCGAGGATACTTCCACCGGAGACATTAGAAGATGGATCAACTGCCAATACTGCAAGTTTATGACCTGCCTCTAATATTTGAGCGCCAAATGCTTCAATGAAAGTACTTTTACCAACTCCAGGGACACCTGTGATACCAATACGCCATGAGCTAGATGGATTTGCTGCACATAAATCAATAAGCTTGATGGCCTCCGATCTTGCACTGGGATGGGTACTTTCAATAAGTGTTATTGCAGAGCTCAATGCATTTTTATCTCCTGCCTGAAGCAAAGGAAACAAATCTTCAGCCTTGAAAGATTCTAATCTTTTTTTTCTAGAAGAAATCCAGCTGTCTATTTTCTTTTTTGAGGACATATTGCACAATCAGAACATCCAATTAAATTACTGGATGCTTACCTTACTAATTTAGTATAAATATCTTCATACATAGGCAGCACCTTTGATATTGTGAACTTTTGGGCTTGAACTAAAGCATTGTCTCTAAAAGAATCAAGTCTGTTCTCGGAAAGAATATGTACTAAATTCTTTGACATATCGTTGACATCACCAACATCTGATAAAAAGCCTGAAAAACCATTTTTATTAACCTCCGGGATTCCTCCAGAATTACTAGATACAACGGGCACTCCCATCGACATCGCCTCTAAGGCTGCCAATCCAAAGCTCTCTGTTTCGGAGGGCAAAAGAAAAGCATCGGATATGGCCAATACATCGGAAGTATCTCTAATTTTTCCAAGGAACAATATATGTTCGCACAAAGACAATTCGCGACATAACTGCTCGCAACCATACCTTTCGGGACCATCCCCAACAAATAAGAGTTTTGAAGGTACTTTTTTTATTGTTTCAGCAAATACACGAATAACATCCTCGACACGTTTCACTTTTCGAAAATTAGAAATATGACTGATTATTTTTTCATCAGACGACGCATACAGCCCTCTATTGATTTTACTATCCGAACGCTTTTTATCTAAAGCAATAAAATTAGGAACTACTGTTATCTCATTCTTTACATTAAAATGTTTTAAGGTATCTTCTTTAAGACTTTCTGAAACAGCTGTAACTGCGTCAGACTCATTGATACAGAATGTAATCACTGGTTCAAAAGAGGGGTCTCGTCCTACAAGCGTAATATCCGTACCATGAAGAGTTGTGACGTATGGAATTGTTATCCCTTGCGTTTTTAAAATTTGCTTCGCCATAAAGGCAGCTGAAGCATGAGGAATAGCGTAGTGAACATGGATAAGATCGAGTTTTTCATATTTAACCACATCGACCATCTTACTTGCAAGCTCCGTTTCATAGGGCTGAAAGTCAAATAACGGATAATCAGAAACAGAAACCTCGTGGTAAAACACATTTTCTGTGAAGCCACCCAAGCGAACAGGTTGAGAATACGTAATAAAATGAATCTCATGTCCTTTTTTCGCAAGTGCTTTCCCCAACTCAGTTGCCACTACTCCACTCCCCCCAAAGGTAGGATACAATACAATTCCGATTTTCATTATTTACTCTTTATTTAGACCAATTGGGAAAAAGAAATTAATACGATAAATTACTGGTAAAATTCGTTGTGTTTGACCTTCACTATTTTTTATTCTGATTGAATAATTGGGACGAAATGGACTATTATCAGCGTCAATCACATCATAAAACACACCTAGATTAATTCTTACTTTATTATACAATTTTGAAAAACCACCTCCAATAAACAGCGTTGCAATCCAAGGCTTAAATTCACCACCAGTTTGGCTAAAATTAAACGGTGTTTTTAAAAGTTCAAACTCAACTCCACCAAAAAGAGCATCCTTATATCGGGCATGGGCGAAAAAACCACCACCGTAGATACTTGCACTTGAAGGAACATCACCAGACAAACCATTGTATAAATAATTCCATGTTCTGTGGTACCTAAAAGAAGGGCCAACTGCAAAGTTTTTATTGAGAATTGCAGCATACTTTAATCCAAAACCCATCGTTCCGCCATTGGAACCAGCTCTTGCCGCAAAAACTTCGACACCTATTTCAGAACCATCATACTCAGTTTGTGCAACATAAGTGAATGTACACAAAACAAAAATTAGTTGAAAAAAATATTTCATTGTTAAATAGTTTTTACAAAGATACGATGTTTTAGACCTTTCGAAATACTTCGCTTATTATCTTTGTAAAAAAAAGTCATGCAACGTCTTAATGGAAAGGAAACAGCCCTTCAAATCAGAAAGGAACTTCAAGAAACAGTTTCGATTAGAAAAGAATTGGGTAAAAAGACGCCACATCTTGCCGCAGTGCTTGTTGGGAGTGATGGTGGTTCTCTGTCCTACGTAACTGCAAAGGTTAAGGCTTGTGAAGAGATTGGATTTGAAAGCACCTTAATTCGATTTCGATGACACTATATCAGAGGACGCTTTATTGGCATAAGGTTCGCGAACTGAATAATGATGAATCACATTGATGGCTTCATTGTTCAGCTTCCACTTCCTAATCATATAAATGAAACAAAAATCACAGATACAATAAGCCCTAATAAAGATGTAGACGGCTTCCATCCAATGAATCTTGGAAATATGATGCTAAATCTACCTGGCTTTCTTCCTGCTACCCCTGCAGGGATTATTGAGCTAATGCGCAGATATGAAATTGAAACTTCAGGAAAACACTGTGTAATCATAGGTAGAAGTAATATTGTAGGCACACCGCTCAGCATGATGCTAAGTAGAAATTCCAATCCTGGAAATTGCACAGTCACACTAACGCACTCTAGAACAAAAAACCTTAAAGAACTTTGTCTTCAGGCAGATATATTAATAGCGGCCATTGGCAGACCAGAATTTGTTTCGGCAGATATGATTAAAGAAGGTGCTGTCATTATAGATGTGGGTACAACTCGAGTGGATGACGCCTCAAGAGAACGTGGATGGAGACTTGTTGGAGATGTCAATTTTAAAGACGCATCCTCAAAAGCTAGCTATATCACTCCTGTGCCTGGTGGCGTAGGACCTATGACAATTGCTTCATTGATGATGAATACCCTCAAAGCAATGGAACTCAATGGGAAATAATACCGAATTTAAAATAGAAGGTCCCTACATTGAATTATTAGCACTTCTTAAAGCATTAGGTATAGCTCAAACTGGAGGGCATGCAAAGATGATCGTAGACTCTGAAGAGGTCCTTAGAAATGGTGACATTGAGTTAAGGCGACGCGCAAAATGCATTAAAGGTGATTTAATTGTAGTTGGCGCACAAAAAATTAAGCTTGTCTAGATCATCTAATAGCCATAACCAATTTGATAAAAAATCCCGAGATTAAAATGTAAGGAAGGCGCTTCCGAGTTATAAAGTGTAAAGTCAAACTTCCATCCAAAATCTCCTCTCCAAATTGGAATACGTCTCCTCCAAAAGCCAAATATGGGCCAAAACCATAAAAACTTTCGTGCTCCCTCAGGGCATATGCGCAAGCGGCTAGACCTATACCCAAGAAGAAATAATCAGATTCAATATTTCCATAATACATCTCCAAAGCCACAGGTACTTCAACACCTAATATAATACCACCTTGAGACTTATCCCCAGCAAAGGCAAGTGTTGGATAAATAGAATTTCCAACTGTCAAATTAGGGAATATAAAATGTCGATTATGATTAAAAAGATGGGTTCCCTTAAAATATAGGGAAGGCAGTAATTCTCTTGGACTGCTGCGTAATCCACAAAGTTTCAATTGTGCCCCAAAATTAGGGTACATAGGCTTTACTTGAGCAAAAAAAGAATGCGTCATTAAGAGATATAAAACCAATAATAAACTAGCGGTTATTTTTTTCACAATTGCTTAGATTCATCTAGAATAAAACAAATGATGTGCCAATTAATTATATACCAACTTTGTTACTGCTGATGTTGTAAGGAACTTTCTGTAGCTTGATAAATTCTCAACACTAAAAGACCGAATAGAACACTAGAAATAATAAGCGCGATATTGGTTAATCCGTCGGTAGCAAAGGACAACCGAATAAGAATTGTACATATAACAAAACCTGTATTCCTTATAAGCTGACTGTATCGTTCCGTGTACTGAAATGACAGCAGTAAAATAAATACATCGGCGAGAATTAGTATCGTAAAGAACTCATTATAAAAGATGGCATTTAAATGAAATGATGAAGTCACGACAACTCCGGTTAACTGAGATCCAATCCAATAAAACAAGCTGTATAAACTGGTTATAATTAAAACGGGAAGTAACACCAAACTAACTGCTCTTTTAGAATTAACAAACCGTTTGAGGTTATCCGAAAGTTTTCCTTTGACCAATTTAGATCTACTTTTATTAAATAAATAGATCAGAAAGAATAAAATTAGAATTCCAATGAGGTCATAAATAAGCTGTAAATTAGGCTTCGCGCTGAACCACGGTGCCATAAGATCAATATGAGGTATTTCCCCAAATATTCTACGAATTACGATCAGCGATATGATTTCAAATTGTTTTGAAACTGATGTTGTAAAAGACCTCGGCAAATAATGAACCAGAAGATAAATTTCATAAATCAAAATGATTGAAAATGGGGTATAAATTGCGGAAATGGGGTCTGCCAGTAGTATACTGTCCATTCTAGAATGAAAAACATCATAGTTTTTACCAAGAATTAAAATAAGATGTATTATAAATCCTGCAACAGATATGTTGATGGTAATACGCTCAATAATTTTACGATTAGATTCTGAAAAAACATTGAAGAAAGTATTTTCTACCCAGTGTTGCCATGATTTACCTCTCATAGTACCATAACACGCGTTAGGGGAAATTGTTGAATTATCACAAATATGAATGACTAAGTATAATTCCTTGACTTACTGTAAATAAGCTATTTCAAGTTATACAAATCAAGTGCTAAGTTTAATATTTCGGTGGCATGATTAAGATTTCCAAAACCATTTGAAATCATGTTCTTAGGCCCTTTGTAATTTGAAAACCATATTTCCAAAATTCTTGAAATACCAATATATTTTTGGTTTAGTTCAGCAATACTATTGATATTATAAAGAGGAGAATTTGGAGCTACTGCTATAAGTTTATGGTCTTGCTCACCATTGTCTAATAGGTATAGTATACCAATTATTTTAGCTCGAACAACCGTGCCTCTCTCTAACGGAGGACCTAAAACAACAATGTCAAGAGGGTCTCCATCTCCTCCATTTTCTTTATTTAAACATGTCTGAGGAATCATGCCATAATTACCTGGATACCCCAGATAGTTAACGACCCTGCCTACATTGTTTCTTTTTTCCCAAGAAACCTGCCCTGACGCTTTGTTAACCTCCCATTTTTCTGCAGTACCTGAAGGAATTTCAACTACTGCATTGACAAACCCATTTTCAAAATCCGGATTGATATCTGATAATAAATTAATTTGACTTTTATTCTGTTGAGTATACTTATTGGATGTACTAACCTCTCTTACTTCATTATCGCATGAATGCATAATGAAGCATAAAAACAAAGCGGAAATGATTGAATAAATCCTATTTATTAAAATGGAAGACATGAATTATTTTATAATACCTTTTATCAGTGAGATAATGTGCTACTTCAAATATCTAAAGTCTTGCCCTGCCTTTATAGATTTTATAGTTTCGATAATCATACGAATACTATTCTCTACATCATCCTTATGAACCATTTCAACAGTGGTATGCATGTAACGTAAAGGGAGTGATATCAGCGCACTTGTGACACCTTCATTTGAATAGGCAAAAGCATCCGTATCAGTTCCTGTTGAGCGAGATACAACAGCACGCTGAAATGGAATTTTATTTTTCTCAGCAGTCTTAAATATTTGCTTTAAGAAATTATTTTGTACAGCTGGCCCGTAAGTTAAAACAGGCCCTAGTCCTGACTTAAGATCCCCATTTTCTATTTTACTTACCATTGGGGTATTGGTGTCATGACAAACATCAGTAACCAGCGCAACGTCTGGTTTGATACGTTCGGCAATCATTTGAGCTCCTCGCAAACCTATCTCCTCTTGAACTGAATTTACTACATACAGCGTGAAAGGTAATTTAGTTTTTGATTCTTTAAGTAATCTAGCAACCTCTGCGATCATAAAGCCGCCCATTCTATTATCAAGAGCTCTTCCGACGTACTTATTTTTATTTAAAATCATGAACTCATCCTCAAAAGTGGCCACACAACCAACATGCACACCTAATGCCTCAACTTCCTCTTTACTAGAGCAACCACAGTCCAAAAATATATTCTTCATGCTTGGCGTTTCTTCTTTACCCTTGCGCATATGGATCGCTGGCCAACCAAAAACTGCTTTTACTGGACCATCCTCTGTATGAATATTTACCCTCTTAGAAGGAGCAATCATATGGTCTGAACCACCATTTCGCATTAGGTAAATAAACCCATCTTTGGTTATATAATGAACAAACCAAGAGATTTCATCCGCATGGGCTTCAATTACTACCTTGTATTTTTTACCAGGATTAATAATCCCTGCAACACTTCCATAATTATCCGTTAAATAATCATCAACATATGGCTTCATATATTCCAACCATAGTTTTTGCCCTTCAGATTCGAACCCTGTGGGGCTCGGATTGTTAAGATACTTTTCTAGAAAATTTTCTGATTTTTTTGTAATAATTTTTTTCATTCTACCTCATTAAAGTTACGTTTCCTTTCACTATTGATTTTAATCCACCTACACATGTAACGTCCAGGTAATAATCATAAACATCTGGTTGTAATAATTTGTTTCTAAAAGTACCATCCCAGCCTTGAGAGACATCTAATGACTCAAATACCATTTCACCCCAGCGATCAAACACCCTAAAAATTACTTTTTCAATGTATAAACCACGAACATACAAAACATCATTGTTATTGTCGTTATTTGGAGAAAATGCGTTGGGCACAAAAACAAAAGGATCCTCACAAATAATTTCATATACCTTTATTTCTACGGTATCTTCACGCGTGCAAATCCCATCAGAAACAGAAAGTGTATATATGATATCCTCATTGATTAACGCATCTGTTTGTTGATTTGTAGGTGCATTCAACCCTGTTTCTGGTGTCCATTGATAAGACAATAAACCTGAAGGAGAACCAAACAAAGTTATCGTTGCACCCTCTGGAACAGCATATTCAGAAGCACTTGCAATAACTAATGAAGAGTCAATATTTGTCACATTGATAAAAATAGAATCCTCTGCAACACAATTTTCTGAAGAGGTTGCAGTAACATAAACATATTGTGAACTTAATGGTTGAACCTGAATCATATCCTCATTATTTGAAACTATAATACTGTTTGGTTCCCAGACATATGTGTATTCTATTTCTGGATTAAGGTTTTCAACAAAAACTTCAGAAAAATCATAGAGACAAATTGAGTCAATGCCGGTGAGCGAAATATCTGGATTGATAAAAGATACATATACCGAATCAATCAACGCGCACTCTGCATTGCTTAATTGAATGTAATACATCCCAGAAAGAGAAACGATAATTGATGAGTCTCCAGAGGGATTTAGGATATCTGAAAAAGCAGGATTTGAAGACCATTCAAAAACAGAGGCTGTCCCTTCACTATTCGCAGTAAGGGTGACATCACCTTCGCACAATGAAACAGAGTCCATTCCAGAAATTGTGATATCAGGTAATACAGTAACTGTTGCAAAGGTCGTATCAGAGGCTGGGCATAAAGAGTCAAAGATGTACAAACTTACTGTATAAACGCCAGGTTGTACATACTGTGTATTACCATCAAAGTTTAGAGAATCTACGGTTCCATTTCCAAAGTCCCATAAAAAGTAATCAGTTTGAATGGACTCATTTGTAAAAGACACATCAAATGGCGCGCAGCCAACATCATCTGGAATAATGAACGACGCCTCTGGTGAAGCATCAAACAGCACCTGAATCGTGTCTTGTGAGGAACACAAACCATTCCCTGCTGAGATATAATAAGTCCCATCCGAAGAAACTGTGACAGAAGAATCTTGAGGATTATTTAAGGGATTTGAAAAATCAGGATTGGCAGACCATACAAACTGATTTGCAGTTCCAAAGGTGTTCGCAACCAAATCAAAAGGAACATTATCACAAACACTGATTTGATTAGGAACATCAAGTAGTACAGAATCAACCACCACCACCGTGATTTGTGCGGTATCCGTCAACTGACAAACACTATCGGTGACAAAAAGATTAACTTGATAGATTCCTGATTCTGTGTAAGTAATGACTGGATTATATGTTGTTGAATCTAAAATCCCATCTCCAAAATCCCACAAATAAGTATCACTATCAGATGACACATTATCAAATGTCACTGTGAAATCATTACATCCCGTTGTTTGATCAACGGTAAAGTCTGCAACAGGAAGTATTCCCGAATCAAATTTAAAAATGAGATTGTTACAATTTGTACTGTTATTATTTGCAGACCACGCATTCGCCGTAGTTGGGAAATCACTATTTCCACCACATCCTCCACAAACTGATTGATAAACAATTCCATTTTTATCGAATCGAGATGTCCCTCCGTCTACATGTTCCCGGGAAACCGCTCCACCCAAGTAAGAACCATAAAGTATATCAGAAAAATCAGCATACATTACCATCAAATAAAAATCAAAACCATTTGGTGGGTTTTGTTGAAAAGCATCAGTTGTTACAGGCATTCCATTTAATGGCGTGGATTGCAGGAGGTCTGCCCCCCAACCTGATACATAAATATTTCCGCAATTATCCACCAAAAATGCAGTAGGTGAAATGTGAATATTCGCACTACCATTGCCAAATCGAGTGGAAGCTACGTTGGTGGTGAGGTTAGAGTCCAATTTAATAATGAAGTTACTGCTCGCGCCGTTCGAAAATGCCGCATTATTCACGGGAAAGGTTCCTCCGACAGATTGCCCAAGTAAAAACACATTATTAACCCTATCAATTTCTACAAAGAAAACTTGGTCATACTGTCCCATTCCAATATAGCTGGCACTCGTAATTGAGCTACCAGAAGGGGGGGTCTTCACAACAAAGCCATCTGCGATTCCACCACCATAATTGTTTTGATATCCTATTCCCATTCCCGGCAGATTGATTGATTTGGTTCCTCCTGCAAAAATAAGATTGTCTGATTCGTCAACCTTAACCGAGTAGCATGCGTCATTTTCACTACCTCCATAGTAGGTTGAAAATAGGAGCTGCGAAAAATCAGCAGATAATTTAAAAACAGTTCCATCTTGGGCACCGGCATTCGAATTTTGAATTGCATTAACTACAGGGAAATCATTTGAATGCGTACATGAGGCGACTATAACATTATTGGCATCATCAAGCATTATCTCTCCTCTAAAATTATCTCCGTAATTACTCGTCAAATCCGTGAAGGCTCCAAAATTTGTTGCATTATAATTTACACCATCATTTCCTGAGCCACCCACATAGGTAGAACCTAGTAAATTTGTTCCATCCGCACTCAGTTTTGAAACGTATAAATCAATTCCAAAAGAAGCATGGTTGACACCGGTACTTCCAAAATCATAACCCAAAACACCGCCATTATGGTTTGTATTGTAAGCACCTACACTTGTTGGGAAGTCTGAACTAGAAGTAGAACCAAAAAGGTAAAGATTGTTGTTTTCGTCACATATCATACTGTGGGCTGTTTCTGTACCTTGGTTATTGTTACCACCACCTAAAAATGTACTCCATAACATCTGATTACCATCCTCATTAAATTTACTTACAAAGACATCTGTTATTCCCATAGGTCCATTTGGAACTGTGAAGTTGGAATTGATATCATAGGCACCATTATCCGGGGTTGGATAATCATTCCCGTATACCGTGCCTCCTGAATAAGCTGTCCCATCGTAGCCATATGTTGCCGTCATTCCGAAATTATCGGCATTGGCACCATTGTATGTGGCGAAAATCAAAACAGGGTCAATTACCAATTGGATATTTGGATTAAATACGCCCAATTCAAAACGAACCAATCCATCTGAATTCATTTTAAAAGAACATGGTACTTGTTTTTTTACACCATCAATATACTGAAATGCATAAGGGTGCTCTTCATAAATAATTCCAAGTTTTGTTTCAATCTCTATGTCACCAGCGGTATTAATTGTAAGGTTTTTTTGCCCCACATACTGAAGTGCAACTTGAGAAACATCAGCACCTGGAGATACAACGAATTCATATTTAAACTGATGCTCTTTGTTAATCACTTTAAGATCAATTCCTGAGTAAAAATCTTTTATGGACACTTCGTCAAAAGCATGAACATTACGCGCCCATTTATTTGGGTCGTTGCCTTTTAGGAAATTGTAGTAATGTGCACTAGGCTCTGAAGTCGAGATTTCATTTGTTTGCTGACTACCTATAAAATTCAAATGAATAAGCTCTTGCATTGCCAATGCCTCTTCAGGAATAGTTAACAACGGATTTGCATGTGCTTTGTGCATTGCGGAAAAATCCTGCAAATGATAAATAAATTTATGCTGTTGGACCCAAACCTTACCACCCTCCATTGGAGACTGAAAAAGTACGCCTTGCGGCCATTGCCCTTTATTTTCAATTAAAGCTGGATTAGAATTTTGGTGATGCTCATGATGATGCTCACGTTGAATTGAAGCTACTTCCTGACTCCAGCAAGGAACTATACAAAGACTAAAAAGAATTCCAAAAAAGAAATGAATTTTCATAACATGATTTATCTACTCTAAGATACACAATTTACGTTAAAAATTTAGTTTAAAAAAACCCTTTAACCGCACTATAAACATTATAATTTCTAAATTCGCTTGAACGTCAAACCATTTGATATGAAAAATAGGATTACGCAGCTTTTCAATATTGATTATCCAATTATACAAGCAGGAATGATTTGGTGCTCAGGTTGGGAACTTGCCTCTGCTGTTTCTAATGCCGGATGTTTAGGCATTATTGGTTCAGGTTCGATGTATCCGGATGTTTTAGACCTTCACATCAAAAAATGTAAAGCAAACACAACTAAACCATTCGCAGTTAATTTACCTATGCTTTACCCTAATATCGAGGAACATATCCAAACAATCATTAAGCATAAGGTACCAATTGTTTTTACTTCAGCTGGAAATCCTAAAACATATACATCGCGACTGCAGAACGAGGGCATCATTGTCGTTCACGTTGTTTCAAGTCTAAAATTCGCAAAAAAAGCCCAAGAAGCCGGAGTAGACGCTATTGTGGCCGAAGGATTCGAAGCTGGAGGGCATAATGGAAGAGATGAAACAACAACCTTATGTTTAATCCCTTCGGTTAGGAAAGATATTACGATACCCCTTATTGCTGCGGGTGGTATTGCAACAGGACAAGCTATTGCCGCATGCATGGCACTAGGGGCTGAAGGTTTTCAAATTGGGAGTCGGTTTGTCGCTTGTATTGAATCTAGCGCACATGATAATTTTAAAAATGCGGTCCTAAAAGCAAAAGAAGGAGACACAGAGCTCACTTTAAAAGAGCTAACACCAGTTAGATTACTAAAAAATAGTTTCTATGACAGTGTCAAAGAAGCTTATGCTAATAATGCATCTAAAGAAGACCTTCACAATTTACTTGGGAGAGGTCGTGCAAAAAAAGGAATGTTTGAAGGAGACTTGGTAGAGGGAGAGTTAGAAATTGGTCAAGTTGCTGGTATTCTTGATCATTTAATGAGCGCAGAAGAAATCATTAAATCCTTGATTTTAGAATTTAATGATGCAAAAAATAAAATAACAAATACCTCACTATAAGCTAATGATTGAATTTGAAAGATATAAGCTGAAAAATGGCTTGACTGTAATTTTACATCATGACCCGACCACTCCAATGGCTGTTGTAAACACCCTATACGATGTCGGTGCGCGTGATGAAAACGAGCAGAAAACTGGATTCGCACATCTTTTCGAACACCTAATGTTTGGCGGTTCAATAAATGTGGGAGATTTTGATCAGGAGCTACAAAAAGCAGGAGGGGAAAGCAATGCATTTACAAGTAATGATTTAACCAATTACTATGAAATAATTCCGGCTAATAATATTGAGACGGCATTGTGGCTTGAAAGCGATAGAATGCTCTCTTTAGCGTTTACAGAAAAAAGTTTAGAGGTTCAAAGAAACGTAGTAATAGAAGAATTTAAACAGCGATACCTAAACCAGCCATACGGTGATGTTTGGTTAGAGCTCCGTCCCCTAGCATATCAAAAACATCCATATAAATGGGCAACTATAGGAAAGGACATTGCGCATATAGAAAATGCTGTTATGCAAGACGTAAAAGATTTTTTCAATAAATATTACTGTCCTGCGAATGCGATTTTATGTATATCAGGAAGTTTTGACACCACAGAAATCAAGGCACTTGTTGAGAAGTACTATGGGGCTATTCCAGGAGGATTGAAACCAGCCAGATTACTTCCACTTGAACCTGAACAAAAAAACTTTAGAGAAAAGTCAATTGATAGAGACGTTCCGGCAGACGCATTTTATTATGCTTTTAAAATGTCAGAACGAAAAAATATTGGATACTATCTAGGGGACTTTTTGAGTGACGCAATTGGAAAGGACCAGTCCTCCCTTCTAAATATTAGCCTCAAAAAAGAAAAAGGCCTGGTGTCCGAAATCAATGCATTTATTACGGGCTCCCATGATCATGGATTGTTTTTGATATCGGGAAAACTCTCAGATGGTGTTGACTTTGAAACTTTAGATTCGGCACTTTGGGAAAAATTAAATGAAATAAAAGATTCCGGATTCACAGAGCGTAAACTTAATTCATTGAAAAATAAATTAAGTACTGCAAAGGCATTTCAGGAACAAGGATTATTGAACCGCTCCATAAGTTTATCACTATTTGAATTGCTCGGAGATGCCAATGGTATTAATGAGGAGATTGAAATTTACAACCAAATTGAAAATAATGATATTTTAAAGTTTGCCCAGTCAATCCTTAAAAAGGAAAATTGTTCTTTACTAAAAATCAACAAATCTAAATGAATCGAAAAACCGCTCCAAAAACCAATAAAATAGGTGCTGTTTCGTTCATAGCTCCTGAGGCACATAAGCTTAATAAGCAGACAAACCTATTATGGATGGGAAAGGTCCCCAACGAGACAACACGCATTGATCTTTACTTTAATGCAGGGCTTCGCAATGGAAAAAATGCAACTGTAAGTATGACCTCATCGATGCTTTTATCGGGTACAAAGTCTATGCAATCAACAGAAATACATAGCCGACTAGATGATTTAGGTGCTTTTTTTGATATCGGTCTATCCCACGAAGGGGTTATGATTTCACTTTATGCCTTAAAGAAAAATATGCTTGAGGCTTTTAAGGTTCTCTTTGATTCTATTCAAAACGCGAGCTTCCCTGAGGATGAGTTTGAAGAAATTAAAGCTGAAAAAATACAGAACTTTAGGATTAATATGAATCGGGTGAGTGTATTGGCGCAGCGGTCATTTCAGCAACACATATATCATGGTACGGGGTACGCTGAGCTTTCTGAAGAAATTGATTTCCAATCAACACAGCAAAATGATTTAAAAACCTTTCATCAAAAATATTATCAAAAAGGACTATTCAAAATAGCAATTGTTGGTGCGCTAAATGAAAATCATATTGAAGTAATTAAAAGATTAATTGAACCACATATTATTTCTGAGTCATTATCATTTCTTGATAGTTTTTGCAATAAACCTGGAGCATTTCATATTGAAAAAAAAGATGCCGTACAAACTGCTATTCGTATTGGTAAAACACTGTTTAACAAAAAACATGAGGATTTCCTAGATATGAGCATTTTAAGCACTATTCTAGGTGACTATTTTGGGAGTCGTTTAATGAAGAACATCAGGGAGGACAAAGGGTACACCTACGGAATAGGAACAGCAATTGCTGAGACAGGAGGTTCAGGTTATTTTCTTATCGGTTCTGAAGTTGGATCAAATCACTTGAAAGCAACTCTGTTGGAAATACAGAAAGAAATATCAACCTTACAACAAGAAAAGGTAGGCTCAAAGGAATTACAATTGGTTAAAAACCATCTCCTTGGACAACTCTTAAAAATGTCGGATGGTCCATATGCAATGATGGATTTATTTTTGAGTGTCGAATCGTACCAAATGAGTACCGCGTTTTACAATAATTATATAGAAAGAATTCATGCAATTGATGCAGAGACAATCATGCAAACGGCCCAAAAATACTTGAAGTGGGAAGAAATGTCTGTGATTTCTGCCGGATAGCAACTTTATTTCCTAGCTCTCGTTATAATACTACGTATTATGTTACGTTCTCTATATATGCTGAAAGTATTTTCTATACTTATTTTTCTGAGCCTATTCAGTAGCCTGAGAGCTTCCCATGTTATGGGCGGTGAAATCACTTGGAGTTGTAGTGGTGGTAATGCATATGAATTTCAGCTTGTATTCTATAGGGATTGTAACGGTGCCGAAGTAAATATTATATCTGAAGATATTCGCGTTTGGAATCATCCTTCACTGAATACAATCCTTATGAATTTTGTTTCACGTGAGGACATCTCTCCAACCTGCACAGTTGTTCCTGGGTCACCTCCAATGCTAGATTGCGGTTCCGGAAGTGCAGCAGGAAATGGCGTAGGGGCAATCGAACGCATCACTTATAAAAGTGATCCTATAATTATTGACGGTACGCCACCTGAGGAAGGATGGATTTTTACCTATGAGAACTTTTCAAGAAGTAATGCGGTGAGCAATCTTTCCAATCCTTCAACTTTTGGCATCACCTTAGCCGCTAAAATTTTCGAGAACCAAAACAACATTGCAGGCTCTTGTACGGACTCTTCACCGAATTTTTTACAATCACCGAATTTTGTTACTTGTGCTGGATCAGAGTATCGTTATAACATGAATGCAATAGATCCAGATTTAGATTCTTTGTATTTTCAATTTGGCGTGCCTTATGACTACTTTCCGACAGGAACATACAATCCTCCAACGAATCCAATGCCAGTGCCATTTGAACCAGGCTTTACATTTAACACGCCTACCCCATCTACAAATTTGAATGCGAATAATATCCCAGCAACAATAGATCCATCTACTGGAGAGCTCGTATTTACAAGCTTCACGATAGGTAATTTCAATATAAAAGTAACTGTTCAATCCTTCCGTGGAGGCGTATTAATTGGAGAGGTCGAGAGAGAAATTCAAGTTGTAGTATTGCCATGCAGTGACAATAACGAAGCACCAATTATTACACCTCCTTTTGCTGGCGGCACTTTTGAGACCACAGTAAGTGCTGGTGATTTAGTTGACTTTGACATGATCGCTACGGATCTTGATTTATTACAAAACAATGAAGTTCAAAATGTTATTATTTCTGCATCTGGTCCAATGTTCGGTGATGCTTATACTAGTTCTTCAGGATGTGACATAGAGCCTTGTGCAACATTGAACAATACACCTCCAATACAGGCGCCACAGACTGCCACAGCTAATTTTTCATGGCAAACGACTTGTGACCATTTGGTCAATCAATTTGGCGAAAATGCTGATGTTATTCCGTACGACTTTGTTTTCAAGGTACAAGATAACTTTTGTCAGGTACCGAAAATAACGTACGCGACAGTTCGTATAAATGTAATGAATCCGGGTGTAATTCAAGCACCAGAAATAAGCTGTATTCAAACAGATATTAATGGAAATCGAACACTTTTTTGGGAACCTGTATCAGATCCAACGGGTTCTTTTGAGGGGTATAGTATCTATTCTATTCAAAATGATTTTATTGATATTTTGACCGATATTAATGCAGATAATTACACAGTAAGCACCTCAGCATTTATTCAAGATTACTATTTAACGGTCAGTTCGGGATGTGATGGAAACACCATCAATTACTCAGACACAATTTCCAATATTGTTTTAAGTCTTAACAATCCAGGGAATGGCACCGCTGTTCTTAATTGGAATCCGCCTACCGTAAACTCTATGCCTAACTCGGGTGACTATTATCACGTTTACAGAGAATATCCGTCAGGTACATTCAATCTTATTGACAGCGTCCCTATTGGCACCCATTCCTATATCGATACCATAGATGTTTGTTCTGCGTTCATAAATTATCAAATCACACTTCCTGGCACCTATTGTGAATATACTTCTAATATCACGGGGGACTTATATGAGGACCTCCTCACTCCTGACATTCCGACTATATTCTCAGTAGGAATAGATACGTCCTCAAACGAAATGCTAATTGAATGGAATGAAAACCTACAAGAAGATACATATGGATATGTAATTTACACTTTTGATGATAATGGGATTTTGTTTGAACTTGACACTGTGTATGGTATTGGAAATAACCAATACAGTTATGCTATACCATTTGAGGATGGCCCTTTTTCTTATTCGGTAGCTGCCTTCGATTCATGTGAAACAAGCTCC
Source organism: uncultured Flavobacteriales bacterium (assembly GCA_943789205.1). Lineage (GTDB taxonomy): Bacteria > Bacteroidota > Bacteroidia > Flavobacteriales_D > Crocinitomicaceae > UBA952. Next base: position 1,832,079 of record CALSTG010000001.1, on the reverse strand, counting down.
ACTCCTGTTACCTACCAAACAAGTGCTAAGGCACCTATTCACACAAGTATGATTGCATCATCAACTGTTTTCATGTGTGAACAAGAAGCCGTACTAAATTGGAGCAGCTATGCAGGCAGTACAACAGAGTTTTATGAAATATGGAGCCTTTCAAATGGCATTTGGAATCTAGAAGAAATTACTGAGGATACTACAGTAACGATAGCGGTAAATGCAAATGAAAACTATGCTATTTACATCAACGCAATATTCACAAACGGAAAAAATGCATTTTCGTCGCCAACATTATTTAATGTCCCTGTGGCAGGAATTCCGAGCTTTAATTATTTAAAACTAGCTACAGTCGAGGATGGAAATATTGAACTTTATCAATATATCGATGAGGAAGTTGGCATAACAGAAATTATCTTTCAACGTCGAGAATACAATGGTGCTTTTTTAGAAATTGGTCGTGCAGAAGCAAATGAAGATATCGTGTTTTTTCTTGATGAGGATGCTGAAACATCATTTCAGGCTTGGGAATACCGCACTAAATATGTAGACAGCTGCGGAGAGGAAGGTGAATATTCAAATACCGCAAAAACTATATTTCTTGAGGGAGAAGCGAATGATTATGATTATATCAACACTTTAAATTGGTCTGAATATTTAGGTTTTGATGGTGGCATTGAGGAATACGCCTTATACAGATCTATAAACGGATATTATGATCCCACGCCTATTGCATTTTTCTCACCTGGAGATGAAAATTTCATTGATGACATCAATGGCCTTGGTGTACAATCAAAAGTTTGCTACCGAATAGAAGGAGCTGAATTTATAAATACTTACAATTTTAACGAGGTGAGCAGTTCTAATGAACTTTGCCTCACCTACAGCTCCAAAATTTTTATTCCCAATGCCTTTACACCGGGAGGCATCAACCCCATTTTTATTCCGGTAGTTTCCCATATTAAACCTGATACATATCATTTTACAATTATTAATCGATGGGGTCAATTGGTGTTTGAAAGCTTTGATCCAACAATTGGTTGGGATGGTCGAATTCAAAGTAATGGTAAGCGAGCCCTTAACGATGTATATATCTACATGCTTGAAGTAGAAGACGACGAAGGAAACTTTATCCAAAAGAAAGGTTTTGTATCATTAATTGAATAGAATGAAAAAGAAATTCTTAATCATTCAGACGGCATTTATAGGTGATGTGATTTTAGCAACACCGATTATAAATAATTTATACAATTGTGGAATCCCGATAGAAATTGATGTTCTTGTTAAAAAAGAAAATGCATCAGTACTCAAAAATCACAAACAAATTAATGCAATCTTTACCTTGGACAAGACTTCTAAGCTTCGTTCGTCACTTAAGCTAATAAGTCAATTTAGAAAAAATAAATATGACGTTGTTGTAAATCTTCATCGTTTCGCTTCATCAGGAATTATAACTGCATGTTCAGGAGCATCAACTAGAATTGGATTTGATAAAAACCCACTTTCTATATTTTATACCAAGAAATATCAGCACAGGATTGGAGATGGCACACATGAAGTTGATAGGAATTTGCAGCTCATAAAAGATTGGGTTAAAACACCTGACCGTAGGCCAAATTTAGAATTAAACGGAAACGATACAGACCAGGTTATTCAGTATCAAGATACACCGTACATCTGCCTAGCCCCATCCTCAGTATGGGCGACCAAAGAAGCTCCCGCAGGAATTTGGATCAAAACAATAAATGAAGCACCAATCTCCATTAAACGTTTTTATCTATTAGGAGCGCCTGGAGATTTTGAGAAATGTGAAAACATTAAAGTTGCAATCAAAAATAAACAGGTGATAAATCTATGCGGTAAACTAAATCTTAGGGCTTCGGCCTCTTTAATGGCTGAGGCAGCTATGAATTATGTGAATGACTCTGCACCACTTCACCTTGCATCAAGCGTTAATGCTCCTGTTAAGGCTTTCTTTTGTTCGACCTCTCCAAGTTTTGGATTCGGACCTCTTTCAGAAGATTCAGAAATTATCGAAGTAACTAATCTAGCATGTAAACCTTGTGGATTACATGGTCATAAGGTTTGTCCTAAAGGACATTTTAAGTGTGGTAAAAACCTTTTATATTAAGATAAAACTTCTTTTACCTTGTCTGCCGCTTCCTGTAATAAAACCGCCGAATGCACATTTAATCCAGAGTCATCAATAAGTTTTTTAGCCTCAACTGCATTTGTTCCTTGCAGCCTAACAATTATGGGAACAGGTATTTCACCCATATTTTTATAGGCATCAACAACACCCTGAGCAACTCGATCACATCTTACGATACCGCCAAAGATATTTATCAAGATAGCCTTTACATTTGGATCTTTTAAAATGATATGGAAGGCTTTTTCAACACGCTCGGCATTCGCAGTACCTCCTACATCCAAGAAATTCGCTGGATTCCCTCCAGATAATTTAATGATATCCATAGTAGCCATAGCCAAACCTGCGCCATTAACCATACAACCAACATTTCCATCGAGCTTTACAAAATTTAAACCTACCTCATCAGCCTCAACCTCTGTCGGATCTTCCTCTGTTTTATCTCGCATTGCTGCATAATCCGGATGGCGGAATAGCCCATTGCCATCCATGGTAACTTTTGAATCTACAGCGATTATTTTATCATCAGCTGTTTTGAATAGTGGATTGATCTCGAACATAGATGCGTCAATTCCAATATAGGCTTTGTAAAGTGAGGCAACAAATCTTACCATTTCTTTAAATGCCGTTCCTGATAAACCAAGATTAAAAGCAATTTTTCTTGCTTGAAAACCTTGCAGGCCTAAATGAGGATCGATAAATTCTTTATAGATTTTGTCTGGTGTATGCTCAGCTACATGCTCAATATCCATTCCTCCCTCGGTAGAATAGACGATTACGTTTTTACCGTGATCTCTATCGAGAAGCACAGACATATAAAATTCTTTGATTTCTGATGGCCCAGGATAATAAACATCTTGAGCTATCAATACTTTATTCACTTTTTTGGCTTTACCGTTTGTTTGAATAGTTTCTAAATGACCACCAAGAATACCTTTTACAGTATCTTCGACTTTATCAATTCCTTTTGCTAATACCACACCATGTGAACCCGTTTCTTCGACCGTTCCTTTTCCTCTACCACCAGCATGAATTTGAGCCTTAACGACAAACCAGCTCGTACCTGTCTCATCACTTAATTTTTGAGCTGCTGAAACAGCATCCTCTACTTTATCAATGACAACACCCTCCTGTATTGCAACACCATAGCTTTTTAAGATTGATTTTCCCTGATACTCGTGTAAATTCATAAGTCAAATTTTGTTAGGCAAAAGTAATTTTTTTAAGTGAATATAAATGGAATGTATGGATTAATTTATTTAGCCTCTTTTCCATGAAGAAGAAATTTCTTTGGATTGAAAATCTTCATTTTTAATTTTCACCTCTCGTTCCCAAATATCCTCAATAGAAGCGGCTAATGCCTCACCTTCTTCTTTGAGTTCTTGATGTAATAAAGCTGGATTAGGCAAATAGTTTTTAATAAAATTCGTGTCAAAATCACCACTTCTGAAAGCAGGATGCTGCAAAACGAATTTTCCAAAATCTAATGTTGTATTAACACCCGATATTTGATAGGAATCGATTGCTTTAATCGTATTTAAAATACAATTGTCTCGATCCGGTCCCCAAACAACTAATTTCGCGAGCATCGGGTCATAATAAATCGGAATCTCCATTCCTTCCTCAAAAGCATCGTCTACGCGAACATTAAGACCCTCCGGTCTTCTGTATTTATTTAAGGTTCCTATATCAGGAGTAAATCCACTTCTTGCATCCTCTGCATAGACACGTACTTCAATGGCATGTCCATTAATACTCAATTGCTCTTGCTGCAAAGGGAGCTCCTCTCCTCTCGCGACGCGGATTTGCCATTCCACAAGATCCACTCCAGATATTTTTTCAGTTACTGGGTGCTCAACTTGTAGCCTCGTATTCATCTCTAAGAAATAAAAGTCTAACGATGCATCCAATAAAAACTCAACAGTCCCTGCGCCAGAATAATTACAAGCCTTACAAACGGCCAAAGCAGCTGCGCCCATTTTGTCTCGCATCTCTTCTGTTAAAATCGCGCTAGGTGCCTCTTCTATAACTTTTTGATGACGGCGTTGAACAGAACATTCACGCTCAAATAAATGAACCATATTTCCATGATTGTCTGCAAAAACCTGAATTTCTATGTGTCTGGGTTTCGAAACAAACTTTTCAATAAAAACAGCGTCATCTGAAAATGAAGACATTGCCTCATTTTGAGCCATTTGCATTTGCTCCTCAAATTCATCGGCTCCTTCAACTAGTCGCATTCCTTTTCCACCACCACCAGCAGAAGCTTTTATAAGAACGGGATAGCCAATTTCTTTGGCTATTTTTTTTGCTTGTTGAACATCTGTTATTGCTTCATCAACACCTGGTACTAGTGGTACTCCAAAATCCTTAACAGCTTGTTTGGCTTTTAATTTATCCCCCATAACTTCCATTGAATCTGGAGAAGGACCAATTAAAACCACTCCTATATTCTTCAGTGCTCTGGCAAATTCGGAATTCTCAGATAAAAACCCATAACCAGGATGAACAGCGTCAACATTTAAATCTTTACAAGCCTTTAATATCCGATCTTGTCTTAAGTAACTTTCTGAAGAAGGACTACCTCCGAGGTGCACGGACTCATCTGCCTCCATAACGTGAGGTGCATTGCGATCGGCATCCGAAAAAACTGCAACACTATTTATATTCATTTTTTTCAAGGTGCGAATCACCCTTCTTGCGATTTCACCTCTATTGGCTATCAGTACTTTTTTCATAATTCTAATTTTTAGGAATCAATTGCAGTCAGCTTATTTTTATTTCTCCCAAGATATCTCCGTCTATTTTTGGGTCTGAAAATATCAAAAAAGTATTGAATAAGCTTAAAATCTTTAATATTCGTAAAATCTTCTTGATAGCTAATCCCTGCACCCTGCGTATATGGTTTCTGGCCAGACTCATCTGTACCTACATTGTATGGATCTGCTTCTCTAAAGGCAGTTGCTCTAAAAGTACCGGATTCATTGATTAAATATTCTACAAATAAATCACCAACCGGAATGTAACTCGACTCAGAACTGCTAGAGGTAGAGTCCTCCTCCAAACCAAAATTACCTGAAATGATGAGTCTATCATTAAAAAACCTGCGAGAAATACCAAATTCAATGAGATCCAAACCAATTAAATCCTTATCAACAACAGAACTAAAATTTAAATCATACTCTTGGCTAACGTCACCTAATAATGCATTTACTTGAGATTCTGCAAGATCTTTTGCAGCAGAAGCATGAGCCTCAATAGAACTGTTGAGAGGTTGAAATGAACGCAACAGAAGTAAAGAAAAGAATTGCTTACTTAATTCACTCTCCTCACTAATTACCTCATTTAAAAGTGCTTTCCCGGTCTCAGGAGCATTTGCAGCCTGAATATCAAAACTAATTTGAGGCGCAAGAAGTGTTTCATTTAAATTAAGGAAGCAGTCTATTTTTTGATTTTTCATTTGGCGACTTTCTTGGTCAGACATTACCAATTCAGGAGCCAAATCTTTTAACGAAACTTTTGGGATTGAAAAAGAAGTGACAAGGTCAATGTCTGCATTATATGGATCTCCGGTCCAAGAAATAGTAGAGCCCTTTTGGATTTCAAAATTTTGCTTGATTAAGCCCATAGCAAAATTGTACGTACTGCCCTCAGAAATGGTATAAGTTCCATTTAAATCAATTTCGTAAAATGGATTGAGCTTCATATTTATATTTCCCGATCCATAAGCTTGTATCTGATCACCACTAGAGGGATCAAAAATAATATTCAGTTTTGCTTTTGGATCAAGATTAAAATTTAGATCTAAATCCAAACCTGTAAAGTCAAATCTTTTTTCAACAACACCATCGAGCGCTAGATTACTTCTAAAATTCACAAATTCATAATCTTCATCAATATCAGAAGAGCCATACATTGGAAAGTTCAATATTGTATTTTCTTGAGTCAATACATTCAATGTAATGTTCATATTCTCTCCATACCCAGAAATGTTTGCATTACCGCGTCCGTATGCCTTTCCAAAATATGAATCACCATCTTTATACTCTGTATCAAGAATTAAAAACTGCTTCAAAGGTTCAAAACCAAAAGGAAAAGTTGTCTGACGTTTGGAAATGTCATCCTCAAAATTGAGTTGTATATCGTATGACCAATTCTGGAAATTATCATGAAAAACAGAACCAATAACGGAACCTGTGTTTCCTTCAGGATCACTAAAAGGAACATTGTTTAAGGCAAAAAGAGACTCCTGGACATCAATCACACCATCTAGGTAATAATCAACACCGAGAAGTTCAACTTTGGCATGAACCTTATCTAAAGATAGAGCACCTTGAATTATTGGCGCATTCCAAGGGCCATGAACTTCAAGCAATCCATCTAGATCACCTGATATGTTATTAATAACATCCGGATCAACCAAAGCATTTAAAAAAGATACATCTGTATTGTCAAACATTAGATCTAAATCTAAGTCTTTTCGTTTGACAAAATAAGACCCCAATATGTTGAATGTTTTATGATTATCTACCTTTAGCTCACCTCTCAATTCTACAGCATTCATTTCATTATTCCAGCCGGTACGAAGCCAAACATCACCTATCGATTCTTTTGCCAAATGAAACTGCTTTAAGCTCAAATCACCGATATAATTAAAATTACTGTAGGGATTCGAAAATACGGACCACCCAGACAGTAAACCCTCTAAGCTTCTGTCTAATCCGAGAATGGAGCTTATTTCTGAAACATCAACGTTCCTAGTATATACGTATAATTGGTCGAAATCATTTTCTGATAAGCAACCATTCATTTTGATATTCTGTCCTTCCCTACTCAATTCAAATTGCTCGATATGAATGTCTTCGCTGGTTATAGATATATCAGATTCATTGACAATTTCCCATCTATATGATTCCAAAGAAAAAAAGGATGGTTTTAATAAAATTTCAACATGATCATTGTCATGAATATTTGTTTCCCAATCTATTTTAGAATATCGATCGGAAACAGGGTCCCAAGATAGTTGGCTTTCCAGAAGTCCGTCAGATCCAAAGGTGTAAAATTCAATTAAGTTAAAACGTAATGAATCCTTAAATGATATGTGATCAATCAAATAATCTGCAAAAATGCTATCGCTATGCAGTTGCTGTTCCCCCGTGAGGCCATCAATACTCAAATCTCCTATCAAGAGCTTTGAAATATTCACATCAAGATCAAGGTCATGAGAATATGCATTATAACTACCCTTTAAATTTGAAGCTGAGTCTAGACGTATATCAGACAAGAAAAAATTCAATAGACTATCAGCTGCTTTACTTCGAATGCTAAATTCAACAAGATGGTTATCTCTGATTGCATCCAAATCTTGTTCATTATCTAAACCAACTTTGAGTGATGGGAAAATAACCGCAAGATCTGAATAAAAATTATTTAGCAATGGAACCCAAGAAAACTCCCCATCAATATCAGCGTCAAAAAATTCACTTTCAAGTTGATAGGTGTAAAGCCCCTCATCGGAATCAATATTCAATGCTAACGCGTCAGTTTTTAGGGTATCATTACCTCTGTAATAACTCAGATTATTAACCTCAACAGCACCTCCCCAATCTAATTCAGGATTGCCGTCAAGATTTAAACTAATAGCAGCAATTATAAAAGAACTGTCAATAGTAAAATTCAAAGCATCCAAATTAATGCCTTCTATTTGAACGCTCCCTTTATAATTTTGATTCGAAATACCTATAGAAGCTTCAGCATTAACTTTTAGGTTTGGATCATTGATCGTTAATTCAAAATCAACATACTCATTCTTCAATGTTAAATTTTCTAAGATGACATCCTTGACCGCATAGCCATTTAAATCGAATCTCGTCAACGTACTTTTTCCAACATTCAATGAAAGACTACCATCATTATCAATTAAAAGAGATGGATATACAGCACCTTTTATCCTTCCTAAAACATCCTCGCTCACAAAAGCGTCTAATGAAAACTGTTGAATAATCAGTGGGTTGCGGGAATTTTTAGGAGCTTCAAATGACAAGCCCGAATCAAGTATTTTGAGCACATAGGCCTCAGGCATTCTGATTGTTCCAAATGTCGTACTTAAAGAACTAAAAGTAATATCCAGCTCTTTGAAACCTCCATTAACTTCGACTTCAGCAAGGGATATAAAACGATGATTGATAAAGGATTCTAAATTAATATCATCGACACCTATTGGTAGTTTTAATGTTTCAATTTCGTTTAAATCAATATACGCGCTACGCACAAATTGTCTTAAATCTTTACTTAGCTCACTTGTAAAATCTGGTAATTTAAAATCACCTTCAAGAAACGTATTAGTGCCCAAACGAATTTCTGTTTTAGAGAGCTCAAGCGATGTTACCGGATTCTTAATCTCAGATGTCACCTTTAAAACAGCGTCCATACCCTTAATTTCGGGAACGAAAAGCCCAACCTCATCCAAGGCAATTTCCGATGGATTTAGTTTAATATCGAGTAGAACCTCTGATGTAAAGTTTGAGAAAGCGTTCCAATCCTCATAACTAAATTTAAATTGAGGAAATGACAAGGAAGACTTAACGGTACTGAACTCTAAATCATTAATCTGAAGTTCTTGATCCGTAATTGCAAAATCGCCATTCATTGAACTCAAAGAAATTCCCGACTTTTCTTTAAAAGATAAACTTTCAAGGACGCTTGTGATATTTGAACCCTCTAGCTTGAAATCAAAAAGATCCAAATACAGATTGGAAAATTGCATATGGTTATAATCAACGCCATACTGAACGGTATCTTTCCTCAAATCGTTGTAGGTCAAGTCCATATCCTTGATGGAAAGGCTCGCTATACTCAGCTTACTTTTGACCGACTCCTCACTATCTGGTTGCTCAAAATAATCAATTAAAAACTGAAAATTATAAGTGCCATCTTTTGCAGCTCTAATGATATGCATCTCTCCTTTGTCTATAACAATAGATGCAATAGCAATGTCATTTTGAATCAATGCGTCATGATCCATTTGCAATTTCAGCTCGCTAACAAACAAAAGTTGTTCGGCATTCGGGTCAATAACTGATACATCTTTTAGGTAAACTCTATCAAAAAAAACAATTTCAATGGCTCCAACTGAAATTTCTGCATCCATTTCTGCAGATAAAAAATATGTTGCTTGTTTACCTAAGAATGTTTGAACCGAAGGAATTCGAATCGCAAATAGGAATACTATAGACATAATCAGTATCCACTCTGCGGAAATACTAACACTACGACCTAATATTTTCAGTAACTTTAACATCCTAAGTGTAATACAAAAATAACAATCTTTTGAGTGGAAAGCACACAACTATTCTGGGTATTGAGTCCTCATGTGACGATACTTCTGTAGCCGTTCTTTGCGGTTCTAAAATTGTCTCTAATTGTGTAGCAACACAAAAAATACACCAAAAATATGGAGGCGTTGTTCCTGAGCTTGCGAGCCGGGCACATCAAGAAAGTATTATCCCTGTTCTTTCGGAGGCACTTGAAGAAGCAGGAATTGATGTTCATGATATCGATGCCATCGCATGTACCAGAGGTCCAGGATTGATGGGTAGTCTTGTTGTTGGATTATCATTTGCAAAAGCTTTATCGCTTGCTATAAAAAAACCACTTATAGATGTACATCACATGAAAGCTCATGTATTGGCTCATTTTATTGAAGACGAAACCAACGAAACGCCAAGCTTTCCATTTTTATGCCTTACAGTGTCTGGTGGGCATACCCAGATTGTTGAGGTTAAAGCTGCAGACAAGATGGAAGTTATAGGCTCTACCATTGATGATGCCGCAGGTGAGGCCTTTGACAAAGCAGCTAAAATGATTGGCATAGATTATCCTGGAGGACCAGAACTTGATAAACTTGCAGAAGGAGGTAATCCAGATAAGTTTACTTTCGCCAAACCAAATATTAAGAACCTCGATTTCAGCTTCAGTGGTTTAAAAACTTCTATTCTTTACAAAATTCGTGACCTGTCTAAAGGTAATCCAGAATTTATACAGTTGAATAAAGTAGACCTTTGCGCATCCATAAGGAAGAGCATTGTAGATATTTTGATGGCAAAAATCATTAAAGCCTCATTAGAAAAAAATATAAAACGTATTGCTATAGCTGGCGGAGTATCTGCGAACAAGGAATTGAGACGAAGGCTTCAGGCGCTGGAACTTGAAGGGTATAAAGTACATATACCAAAGTTTGAATATTGTACAGATAATGCAGCAATGGTTGCTATGGCAGGTAAATTTTATTTTGACAAAGGTCAATTTGCTTCTCAAAAAATAGCTGCGAACCCTCGACTAAAGTGGTAAGAAGCAGAGATTGAATTGCGCATTGAAATAATAATTGTAATTTGAATCTCTCAATTTCTCCCTTATGACACAAAAAAGAAAAATAACAAAAGAGTGTATTCATACACTTGAATTTAAAGCATCAATAAAAGTTCATCAGCATCCGGACATTAACAATCAATTGAACAAAGCTTTAAAGCTTGGAAATACGGATAAAAGAAAAGTTAATATCATCTTTCAAGATGATGAAGGCGTTATAACAATGAATACTACAATTTGGGCTTATGGCACGAAATATGTTTGTTTTAAAGGAGGTGTTTGGATACCTAAATCTAGACTTATTGAAATTGAATTTTAGTATGAAATCAATCGTATTATTTGTCGTAATAATTCTAGGGAATTATGCTTTTAGCCAAAATGAGGTTTCCTGGAGCCTTGCTGCCAATAATATTGAGAACGATCATCAAAAAATTGAAGTCATCGCATCTATAAAAGAAGGGTGGCACCTCTATTCTGCAAACACCCCAAAAAGTGCGGGTCCAATTCCAATATCAGTGGATTTAGATAAAGGCAAATTTGTCAAATTAAAAAGTGCTTTTGTTGAAAAAAGTCAAGCTATTCAAAAATTTGATGCCAATTTTGACTCCGATGTTTTTATATTTGAAGACGAATTCCGTGGGGAGCTAGACGTCAAAGTGAAAAAAGATACAACAATTTCAGTAACAGTAACATATATGGTTTGCAACGAAATCATGTGTCTACCTCCAATTGATGAAACGCTTCACATAAAATTAAATATGAATGAATAAGATATTTCAATTAGCACTACTCGCTATATTTTCAATTACTAGCGGGAGTTTATTATCTCAAATCGAACTTCCAGAAGACAAGGTGAAATCAGCAATTCGATTGATTCAAAATGATTGTAATCTGGAGGTTGTTGTAGATGTAGATATTGTTGAAGGCTGGCATATAAATTCTCATGTACTGCCTGAAGGCTCGTTTTCAATCCCAACTAATATAACAATTGAAAAAAGCAGTAACTATAATTTTAGAGGTGGGATTATTGAACCCGAACCAATTCTAGAATTTGATGAAATGGCGGATGAAATGATGAGCTATCATCATCACAAATTCACCTTAAAAAAGAAAATTACCTCAAAAGCAAGAAAAGATTATGTACTCAAAGGTGTCTTTTCTTTTCAAACTTGCAATGAGGTAAAATGCTTGCCCGAATACGAACAGCCTTTCGAGCTAAAAGTAAAAGGATGTGGGCCGGAATTAGAGCTAAGAGATGATGTAAAACCAAATAAAGCTCCAGATACGCTTGATGAATCCGCTCTAAATTCAATTGAAGACACAACGCAAGAGCTTACAAATAGCACCACGGGAAATACGAAAGAAAAAGATAAAACATCCGAGAAAAGTAATGTCGCATCGAACGATAAGGAAGAACCAAAATCCTTTTGGGTTATATTTATAATATCCTTTTTAAGTGGTTTTGCAGCATTATTGACACCTTGTGTATTCCCGATGATTCCAATGACCGTCAGCTTTTTTACAAAGCAAAGTAAGTCAAAAGCTCAAGGGATTAGAAATGCCATTATTTACGGTTTATCAATAATCCTTATATACGTACTACTTGGAACACTCGTAACAAGTATTTTTGGTTATGACGCACTGAATGCCTTGTCAACAAACGTGACCTTCAATCTGATCTTTTTCCTTCTTTTAATTGTTTTTGCGTTCTCCTTTATGGGTGCCTTTGAGATAAGGCTTCCAAGCTCCTGGTTAAATAAGGCGGATCAAGCCTCTGATAAAGGCGGAATTATTGGAATCTTTTTTATGGCACTTGCATTGGCGCTGGTCTCCTTTTCTTGTACAGGTCCAATCGTAGGTACTTTACTTGTGGAGTCGGCGACGATTGGAGGAATGGCACCATTTGTTGGAATGTTTGGCTTTTCATTAGCATTAGCGCTGCCATTTGGCCTATTCGCAGCTTTCCCTGGTTGGATGAACTCCTTACCTAAATCAGGTGGTTGGTTAAACACCGTAAAGGTAGTGCTTGGGTTTTTAGAATTTGCCTTTGCTTTTAAATTCCTATCTAATGCGGATCTTGTTGTAGATGCACATCTTTTGGAAAGAGAATTATTCATCGCAATTTGGATTGGTGTGTTCCTTACATTGTCACTCTACCTTTTTGGTTTCATTCGAATGCCACATGATAGTCCTGTTGAATACTTATCGGTTGGGCGAACCATGCTTGGTCTTTCCTCGTTAATATTTGTAATATATCTGCTTCCTGGTATGTGGGGCGCACCTCTTAATCTAATAAGTGGCTTCCCTCCTCCCACAACATACAGTGAGTCCCCTCAGGGTGTTGGCGGCGGAGGCATGGGTGCTCCAGCACATATTGAAGGTGAAGAAACGCACCCTGGGCCCCACAACTTGCCCTTATTCCATGATTATGATAAAGCCTTGGCCTATGCCAAAAAAGTTAACAAACCGCTATTTATTGACTTTACAGGAAAAGCTTGTGTGAATTGTCGTAAAATGGAAGGAAACGTCTGGGGTAAACCAGGCGTTATTGAAATTCTTAGAGACAAAGTAGTGATTGTTTCTTTATATGTTGACGACAAAACTGAGCTCCCGAAAGCCGAACATAAAAGAGTAGAATATGCTCCAGGTAAATTTAAGAATATCACAGAGGTAGGAGAAAAATGGTCTTATTTCCAGGCGAGTAAATATAAAAAGAACACACAGCCATATTATATAATGATTGGACCTGACGGTGAAGACCTTAGTAATGGCGGGGCCGATTATGAGCATCATGGTTCTACTGCGCTTTTTAAAAACTGGCTAGATAAAGGAATGGTCGCGTATAAAAAAGCATCATCCAAATAACCTTTAGACCTATAAATGAAGCTTTGTATTGCAGAAAAACCCAGTGTCGCAAAAGATTTAGCTAATATTTTAGGAGCAACAACCCGCCATGATGGCTATTATGAAGGTAATGGCTATATGGTTTCATGGACTTTCGGACATTTATGTACACTTAAAGAACCTCAAGATTATAAGGACCATTGGAAATACTGGAAAATCGAAGACCTCCCGATTTTTCCCGATCGATTTGGTATTAAAATCAAAAACAATCAAGGCATACAAAAACAATTTGAGCTCATTACAAAACTTGTCGCAAAAGCCACAGAAGTAATCAATTGTGGGGATGCTGGACAAGAAGGAGAGCTTATACAAAGATGGGTGCTAATTAAAGCAAATTGTCAAGTGCCTGTCAAACGGCTTTGGATTTCTTCACTGACAGAGGAAGCGATTAAAGAAGGTTTCAAAAAGCTTAAGGACGCGTCAAAATATGACAATCTATTCGCTGCAGGTAACTCACGAGCGATCGGAGACTGGATACTTGGAATCAATGGCACGCGTTTATACACTAAGAAATTTGGCAAGAATAAAACAACGTTATCCGTTGGACGTGTTCAAACTCCGACGCTAGCAATGATTGTTAAGCGCCAACACGAAATAAATAATTTCAAAGTACAACACTTTTGGGAGTTAAAAACGATATATCGTAACACTGAGTTCTCTTGTCAAATCATTCGATTAAATACGAAATCTCGCGCTGAGGAGGGAATTACTTATTTGACAGGAAAAGAATTTGAAATTGTATCCTATGAACAAAAAGAAGGAAAAGAAAACAATCCAAGATTGTATGACCTTACTTCAATTCAAGTTGATGCCAACAAGAAATTTGGATATACCGCAGACGAAACATTAAAGACCGTTCAAAGCCTTTATGAAAAAAAATTAGTCACTTATCCCCGAGTCGATACAACGTATTTATCAGAGGATTTACATCCAAAAGTTCCTAAAATCCTTCAAAACTTAAAACAATACGAGTCATTGATTGCTCCGATTTTGAAAAAACCTATACCAAAAAGTAAAACGATTTTCAATAATAAGAAAATAACAGACCATCATGCCATCATTCCTACAGGAGTTAATGCTCAAGGTCTCGCTGGATTTGAGGAGAAAATATATGATCTCATTTCAAGAAGATTTATCGCGGTTTTCTATCCACCTTGTATCGTCTCAAATACAACAGTGCTAGGTAAAGTAGAAAAACTCGAATTCAAAACTTCTGGTAAACAAATCATTTCACCTGGTTGGAGAATCGTTTATAATGAAGAGTCGGGGACAGAAAAAAAAGACGATTCAATTCAGAAAAAAGACATAAAGGAAGCTGTATTACCCAACTTTGAAAAAGGAGAAAAAGGACCTCATACGCCATTGATTCATGAGGGAAAAACAAGCCCACCAAAATATTATACGGAAGCCTCTTTGCTCAGAAGTATGGAAACAGCGGGAAAGCTTGTTGATAATGACGAGATGCGCGACCTCATGAAAGAAAATGGTATTGGAAGACCTTCAACTCGGGCCAATATAATTGAAACCCTTTTCAGAAGAAATTATATCGAACGAAAAAAGAAAAATATTCACGCAACAGATTTAGGAATGCAGCTCATTGGTACGATTAAAAATGACTTACTCAAAAGCCCTGAACTTACTGGGCAGTGGGAAAATAAATTACGCCAAATAGAAAAAGGAAACTATAGTCCCCAAGAGTTTAGAGAAGAGCTATTCCAAATGATAAGGAAATTAACTGACGAGGTGGTATTTGGTTAAAGTGGGACGTAGTGATAAGTGGTATTGTCGACAGACTTATCTTGCAAAACTAAAACCTTTTTACTCAGTGAAATGACCCGAAGATTTTTACTTGGATTATTTTGTATAATTGTTTGTTTGTTAAAATTCCCTTCTAAGGCATATGCCCAAGTCCATGATCCAACAATGGTGTCCGATCTATATGCCCCATTCAAACTTAAGCTGCGGGTTGTATCCTATAACTGTGGATGTATTTCCAATCCTTGTAAATGTTGAATCGATTCCGTCAATAGAGAATAGGACACGGTCATTAACTTCAAATTCAACACCATCATCATCAACTGCTTTAATGCATTCCCATTCTGTACCAGTAAGTCTTTCCTCAGGTGATTTAAAGGTGATGAATGGCTTCTCATACTTTCCACATGAAGCAAATAAAACAAGAATACTTAATGACACGAATAACTTCATAATTACAATTTTACACTTCAAATATATGAAATCACATTCTTTTTGGCGCATGAATACCCAAAAGATGTAAGCTTTTTGAAATGACTTGAGCCAGATTGTTACTTAAAATCAAACGGTTGCTACGAATATTTTTATCTGTTTCAGGTAAGATTTTAACATTCTGATAAAACTGATTATAAAGCTTAACTAAGTCATAGCAGTAGCTTGTTAACCCAGAAGGAGCATAGCTTATCGCCGCCTCTTCAATCACTTTTGGAAATCTCGAAAGTGCCTTAATCACCTCTTTTTCACTTTTAATAAGCGCTACGTTTTGTGCCACTTTAGGACCAAATTCACCCGCCTTTTGCAGCAATGAGCTAATTCTAGCATAAGTATATTGTATAAAAGGACCAGTATTTCCATTTAAATCTATTGACTCTTGTGGATTGAACATCATTCTCTTTTTGGGGTCAACTTTCAATAAATAGTACTTCAATCCTGACATTCCTATTTGGTGGTAAAGGGTCTCTTTGTCAAGCTCTGTCATATCCTCTAGGTGACCACGCTCTTTTGTCATGTCTCTTGCACCTGCAATAACCTCGGACATTAGATCATCTGCATCTACGACTGTTCCCTCACGTGATTTCATTTTTCCTGTAGGTAAATCAACCATCCCATAGGAAAGGTGGTGACAGTTATCGGCCCATTTGTAACCCAATTTTTTCAAAATTAAAAAGAGCACTTTAAAATGATAATCTTGCTCGTTACCAACAGTGTAAACCATACCATCAATTTCAGGGAAGTCCTTAAATCTGTCAATTGCAGTTCCAATGTCCTGTGTCATATAAACAGCAGTACCATCCGAACGCAATACAATCTTTTCATCTAAGCCATCATCAGTGAGGTCAATCCATACTGAGCCATCATCCTTCTTGTAAAAAACATTTTTTTCAAGTCCCTCTTGAACAACATCCTTGCCGAGCGCATAGGTATCCGATTCATAATAAAGTCTATCAAAAGAAACACCCATCGTATTGTATGTTTTTTCAAATCCTTTATAAACCCAACCATTCATCGTGCTCCAAAGTAGATATACCTGAGGGTCCCGTGCTTCCCATTTGATCAGCATATCCTTTGCGGCTTTCAATAATGGCGTATTTGCTTTTGCGAGTTCTTTAAGCTTTGCATTTATTGCCTTTATTTGATCTTCGGTTTTACCCTCCTTTGCAGATTGGTATTTCAGAACTTCAGTCTGCAGGGAGTCCTCTATAATATTACGATTCCATTCTTCAATTAGTTTTGACGCCTCAATATTCATTCGCTTATCGAATTCAACGTAATATTTGCCAACAAGCTTATCTCCTTTCAAACCCGTATTATCCGGGGTCTCCTTTTCACCTTTTTCATTTAAAGGAGAAAACTTCTCCCATGCAAGCATGCTCTTACAAATATGAATTCCTCTGTCGTTAATGATTTGTGTGCGGATCACCTTATGACCGTTTGCCCCAAGAATTGATGAGACTGAATCCCCTAAAAAAATATTTCTAAGATGACCAAGATGGAGAGGTTTATTGGTATTTGGGGAGGCATACTCAACCATTACCATAGGTTTTGAATTTGGTGTCTGAAGACCATAGTCCTCTCTTGAGCACAAATCAAGCTCCTTAAGCCAATAAAGATCTGATAATACGATATTCAGAAACCCTTTTAACACCTCAAAGCTCTTTATTTCATCAATTTCATCCACTAAAAAAGCACCTATCTTTTGCCCTGCATCTTCGGGTTTACACCTCAAAAGCTTTACAAAAGGAAACACAACAAGGGTTAAGTCCCCTTCGACATCCTTTCGCGTAGGTTGAAATTGAATCATACTTTCAGAAATATTGTCACCGAAAAGGGCTACGCTATTTTCAAGTATTAAGTTTTTAATCTTCTGCTCCATGACGAATCGTCTTGATTTATAGCAAGACTGCGCAAATTTAAAGATTTACCTTCAATGGTGTATTTTATTTTAGCAACTCTTTGAAAATACTATATTTGCTGTTCTCGGGGATGTAGCTCAGCTGGCTAGAGCGCTTGACTGGCAGTCAAGAGGTCGTGGGTTCGACTCCCATCTTCTCCACTCCTATAAAACCCATAAATACTTCGTATTTATGGGTTTTTTAATATCCTTATTTATTAATAAAATCTCATATAATCATAATTATCCCACTGGTCTAAATCAATTCCAAATTCTTCAAATGTCTCGGGCGTCATGATCAGAGAGTTTAATTTTTTTCTTCCCTTTTTATTATCTGATAGCCAAATACCCGAAGCTTCATCTCGTACTAAAGTGGGCCAACTCGAATCAACACTGGTATTTTGGTCAAGCTCAAAAGATTTCAAATACGGAAAGTGTGCCGTAATAATTGGCTTTTTGGCTTCCTCAGTTTTCTTGGCAAAATAAACATCATCATATCTGACCTCATCACCTAGTTTTCGATAGGTCAAAATAATGACATCGGTTTCATTCAATGTTGCGTACGTATCCTTCTCAATACTCTCAAGAGGCGTTCCGTCTCCCTTTAGAGATGCTTTTTTGAACTTTTCCTTTAGACATTTGATAAGTCCTGTTTGCTGAGAAGTCAACAAGCATTCCAGGCTCTTCAATAATTTTTTTGGCGATTTTGCTAATTGAATCATACCAAACATCAAATGTTTGATGCTCTCTGTAAAGAACATCTATCAAAAACCTTTCACTATCAGAATAAGTTGAAGTTGTGGCAACCATATTTTCTGTATAATCAGATATGACTCTGTCAAGGCAAGAGGCTACACTATAATCGTAACCATGCACAAGAGGATACAAATGCGTATATCGATGCTTACAATTCAAATACAAATTCCATAAATCGGTCTCATACTTTAGGGATTTTTCCTCATTATTCCTCGCTTCACTCCAAAACTTAAAAATTTCTTCGCGAGGATAGATTTCACTGAAATCATCTTGATCTATGGGAGAATTTAGACCTAAGGCTAGAATTGAATCGTACCAAATGTCAAAAGACTGGTTTTCTTTAGAACAATCTAAAGTTGATTTGATATAAGAATTACCGTCAGGTCTAAGACCCTCAAACCAAATATAACTTGTGTTCTCAGATTGAATTTTTTTTAATATGCTCAGGTCCAAACTCTTGTATGACAATTCGCTATTCAACATGTTTTTTTGATACTGGCTTACAAAGCTTTCAGGATTAGATACATCAAATAAAACTTTGGACTTTCCTTTATTGCGAAATACTTTATATCCTTTTTCTACACCTTTTTCTTTAACCAGATTTGATCTAAATGGAAGATAACAAGTCACATCATAATCATTGGAAATGATATCAATTTCAGAAGATTCTTTATTCTGATAAAATAAGGTCAGTTTAACAACTTCTCCATCACTCATCCACTTAAGTATATCTTTGGGTAAAGAAGAACCTTCAAAAAATTCCCCATCGACTTCGCCCCCAATAACATCGAATGGTGATGACGCTTGTGTATCCATAGGGTCGTATGCCACCAAAAGCTTATTTGATTTACCAATAGTTAGAATATTTGAGATGATTTGCGGGAAATATGCGCTTTCATTAACTGATGAGGGTACTTCTGGAGAAGGAACGAGATCACCGTCGGATTGTGCATTTATTTGAAAAACAAACAATACGATTACAATACTTAAAACTTTCATGTTTTTTTCTTCAATTTAGAATAATAAACTTTTAATAAAGATACAATTGTGATACAATAATTATCTATCAGATTCTTATCTTTAAGATATGCTGGTAAAATATTGTTTTTTTTTATCCCTTTTTATATCCACCGATGCTTTTGTAATTTTCTCCCAAAATCTCAATTCTGAAATCCTCATAAATTGTGACACAACATCATATAACTTTAACGAGTATATCGATTCCTTGAGTACATATGAAATTCGCATGGGTAAAAAAAAACACCTACATACGAATGATAAACGATTAAAACTTGCCTTTTACGTAGCTTTAAGTCACTACCCTGAACTTCACTACAAAAAAATTTCACTCAAGCTAAAATCAATCAACAGTACGATGCAAGCCCAACCAAGTCCAAACTTTATAGTTAAACGAAAAATCAAAAGAGGTTACAGTATTTTTGTAAATAACAATTCAGATTTAACGGGGCTTGATTATACTGAACTCAGTTTTAATGGTCTCGTTGGATGGATTGGACACGAATTTGCACACCTCATCGACTATTCTTCGATGAACAATCGTGAGCTTCTTGGTTTTATTACAGCCTACATTTTTGATAAAAGGACAATGCGCAGAACGGAGAGAAATGCGGACAGAGAAACCATCAAACGCGGACTCGGTATTCAGCTGCTGGACAGCGTGGCTTTTTTTGAAAAAAATAAAAAAGTCTCGAAACGCTATCGCAAAAGAAAACAAAAAAACTATCTCTCGGAAGAAGAAATCATTGTAGATATCAATAGAAATTGTCATTAAGATTTGATAAAACTGTTAATCCTCTGTAGTTAACCTTTTTTATTTAGATTTACCATATGGAATGGTATATAAAAAACAGGTGGTGGATCTGGAGCTTGATGGGCGTTTATTTGGCCTACAGGATTTATATCTCCATTGTATATTAGTGGCGAACTATTACTCGCTTTTTAAGCATCCCCTTCTCCCCTGCTCCAAACAGCATATACATACCGTTTGATAGCTGAGAAACATCAATTATTTGCGGTGAAGTATACACATCGATGGAGTGCATCAGTCTTCCTTCAATATTGTAAAGCATCAAAGATTCAAGCTGAACATTCTCTGGCCACATCACAACGAATTGATCCTGTGCTGGATTTGGATAGCACCAAAAGTCACTTTGAAGTTCTTGAATACTTGCATCGTTGTAATAAACGAAAGGTGCTGTCAAAAAATCACAACCAAGGCTATCATAAACATAAGCCACATAATCTCCATTCTCATCAGGTTGATGGTCGTAGGTGTTCGCGCCACTAATCTCTATTCCATCAAGATACCATTGCACACCATAGCCCTGTGGTAAGTTAGGCACATATAAGTTTTCAGCTGCATCGATCTCAATCTCAAAGGTCAAAGTGGTATCACAATAAATGACAAATACAGAATCAGAAGTTGAACTGCAACCCAAAGGGCTGTAGGCGGTCACGTAATAATAACCTGTTTGGTCTATGGACTCTATAGAATCCGTATGCCCTGTCCAGAAAACACTGTCAATGGACCATTGTAATATGTACTGGGAAGAGTCGGTTGCGACTGTATACGCCGTTGAATCGTAAACAATATTTGGAACACCTGGAGCCGCGCCTACAACAATCGTGTCTAGGCTCTGTACCGAAGGGACAGGGAAAATCTGTTGATAATCAATATTATACGCAACATTGGAATATGATCCCGCTCCGCAGCTAGAACAACTAGAAAAATTCATAATATGACTTCCGCAATTGTCATCTCCACCGTAGGTAATCTCAGCTGCATTTGTTTGAGCTGCTGTTTCATCAGCATCCATAACATTTATCTTGTATTGTTTGGTGGGATCCATGTTAATATTGACAGACCAAGTTATGGGGCCATCGTTATTGTATTCATAATTGGATTGATAAATTAGATTTCCGTCCTCTAAAAGCTGAAAATAGGGATCCGGATTATTTCCATTCAGAGGCTCCCAACCCCAAGGTGAACCTAACCAGTTTTCACTAATATTCAAAATCGTAACTTCAGTAAGCGTATAATTATCTAGCGTGTCCATATTATTATATCCAGAATATTGGACAGGATAAGCACCAGGCTGCGTGTAAGTTTGTACTCCTGGGTTTTCATCATTACTGGTTACTCCATTACCGAAATCCCACTCATAATAGAGCAGACCTGGGTTATTGTTTGTAAAGTCAACATCTAGAGGAAGACACCCCAAAGGAGGGTTTGAATTGAAACCAGAATTTCCAATAGCAGGGGTCTGAATCTCAAGTGTAATAAAGAAAGGCACAGGGATATTGTCGATACTAGCTCCTGAAGCAGTCACATCAACTAAAATACTTACCTCTACTTCATATACCCCAGCAAGAATAGGCGTGCCAAATACGTTAATACATCCATACACATTATTTTGAGGATTATAATTACATCCATTTGCAGGCATTGTTACATTCCCAGCTGAGTCCTACAGGTAGTGCGATACTGACGATTTCAAAGTTGTTAATTGTTGCCCCACTGGTATCTGTCGGCATCACAAAAGTGATGTCTTCAGAATATGGTTGACCCGCGTATCCAATTGGAAGTGGATTTGGATAAATACCAGCAATAGTATAGCTTTCATCTACAGTACACTGTCCCATATAATCAGTAGGAAAAAGGAAAATGGAAAGGAAAATAGATAGAAATAGAAAAGGTTTCATAGCATTATATTTTGAATAGCTGCAGTGACATAAGTCTCCTAAAGATAACTGTTATTATTTTATTAAACCATATCGATTCAATTATTGCTTTAAGACCTTTATCCATTCATTCCCAACTTTAAGATGATACATTTCTGAACGAAGATGAGAAATATCCAAACACTCTTCAGCGCTGTTGAGCGACCCACGTAAAACACATTTGCCATCGACACTGAACAATTCATATGCCAGCGGGTATAGATGATCTCCATTTATAATTAGAGATCCACTTGTTGGATTTGGATACGCTGAAAAATCCTCCGATATAAACGAAGGAAGAGATGCGAAAGCATTACAATTTACAGTAGAAGATAAGTAATTATAACGAGCTTGAATAAATGATTTTAATCCATAAATAGTACCGCCAGGGCCTCCGAGGTTAGAATTAATATTCGTGTCAAAGTCATTATTACTAAACATTTTATTGTTGTCGGCATACACATATTGTTGAATTAATTCCTTGTAATTATCAATAATTGGATTCAAATAATCAGGATTAAATATTGTATTTAATAGCAAACAAATCTCTGAAGTATATTGATTCATGAATAGCTCATTTTCAAAAACACGTTCGAGCAAAGGCCTTTGTCCTTGAAAAAAGTCTATAGGTAAATTGGTCATGGGTGTTTGAACACCAAAAGCATAAGAGCCAAAGGTCTCATTTGCATCCCACTTGATCCATTCCCATAGGTTTGTGGACATGTTATGGTATAAATAATAATTTCTTGCAGAGAGGGTATAGGTATCAAGATTACTAAATAAGTTATTGAATGCTACCGAACTTAAAAAGGGCCCTAAATCCAATCTTGAGGGCAAGCCTGCTTCGAATTCAGCATCTGAGGTACTATTTAAAAAGTATATAAAATCAATAAGATCATACCAATCATTAGTTTCTTCGTTGGATTTCAGTTCATACGATGACTCATACAACGATTGGTCCAATCCCAAGTAAACAAGATTTGCTTCACCATCTCCACCACTGAAATTTGATCCCGCCTTGAATAAGTTACCTGAATCATTGCCAATACGCCAATCGAGAAACTGGTCATCAATCTGTTCTATCAGTGTATAGAACCCCCAATCTTCGCCATTATATTTAACATTAGCATAATTCGCTCTGGGTGCAGCAACACCGTGCTCTCTGCATAAATCAAAAAAGAGTTTTTCTCTCATAAAAGTTGGGTCTTTAAAGCAGTTACTGAAATTGAGTTTTTTTAGACCGTCATAATTCTGACCTATTTTAAATTTATTGAAATCGATTTTAAATGCTTTTTTATCTCCTGGATGAAAATCACTTGAATTGCCCTTCAACCGTACCCCTACACTATCAAAAGTATAAATACCTGTCGCGTCAGTCAAAGTTAGTTGAGCTGGAATATACACGGATCCTGCGATATCGATATTTTCATAATTGTCTTGAAGTTGTTGCCAAAAATCGCTTTGAGGGAAATCTAAATCTATAGAAACAACCTGATTGGTTGAGAATAAGTTTGCGCCATCTATTTGGGCATAAACCTGAGAAAGAAAAAAAATAACAAATACCGATAACATTGTTCTAATTATAGTCATTTAAGGTTTTTTCTAATGTTTTGTTTTTAATTGAAAGTACAATTTAAGAATTCTCACGTGTGAAATAAAATATAGATTGCTTTTTGTAGCTTTATATTATCTTTTACTTTAAATAAACAAGCCCATTTTCATGTTTCTCAAATTAATCTTATTACTGTTTATTCCGTTAACGATTTGGGCACAACCAAACTATACGGTTCTGACTAATAACAATCCACATCCTGGCAACTTGTTTTTTCATGTGGGGGGCCCGCCTAGTAAACCTGTGAATGTATTAGATGCATCAGGTACAATTATATACACTGAAGATATGGGACTCAAAGGTTGGGGATGGAAGGTGAGCCACAACAACCAAATCACTTATTTTGACAGACAATCGAAAGGCTGGTTTGTAATGGATTCGCTTGAAAACATTACAGACACCGTTTATTGTCAAAATGGGTACCAAGCAGACAATCATGATTTCTTGGCGTTAGAAAATGGGAACTACGTGATCTTTGCCTACGACGAACAAGCCTATGCAACCGATACCATCTCTCCAGACGGAAGTCCGAATGCCTCCGTGATTGGACTGGTTATTCAAGAATTAGATGCTGACCATAATGTACTATTTGAGTGGAAAAGCTGGGACCACTTTTTTATGTCTAATTATCCAAATAACGTAAACTTTAATCAAAACGGGATTGATTTTCTTCATTGTAATGCTATCGATATCGATGAGGATGGCCATTTCTTAATTTCAAATCGAACCTTATCAGAGATTACCAAAATTCATCGAACCACAGGAGAAATTATTTGGAGATTCGGCGGCTCTCAAAGTGATTTTGAATTCGCTAACGATTATCCGTTTTCAAAACAACATTGTATTAAAGGTCTTGGAGACAATCATTATTTACTTTTTGACAATGGTAACCAAAGTGATATCCTCACTGGTGGAATTAAAAGATCAAGGGGTGTTGAATATGTTCTTGATCTAAATAATTATTCAGCAACTAAAGTATGGGAGTATGTGCATCCAGACTCACTGTTTACGCCCTCAATTGGAAGTATTCAGAGATTAGATAATGGAAATACACTCATTAACTTTGGAAACAATCAAAATATTGATAGAGGTTCAGTGGTTGTTGAAGTGGATGTCAATAATAATGTAGTTTTTGAAATGGAAATGGACAACGGACAAAATATCTATTGTGCAAATAAAGCGAATTGGAATTTCTACACGGAACCTGTTGTTTCGTCAAAACCATTAATAAATAATACGATAAAGGTTTATCCAAATCCCTCTAAATCTACTTTTTACATTAGAGGAAATGAAAAAATTACAGACGAGATAGAAATTAAAATATTGAGTCTATCTGGGGAAAATTGTCTTTACTAAAATTGTAGGTTTAAATGAGGTAGAGTACCCTTTGGCTATCCATCATAATTTGAATCCAGGAAATTACACCATGCAATTGAATACGTTGAAAGGTGTATTCCTTAAAAAACTATCTATCGTTGATTAATTCTATTCTTTTGATGGCAAAAACACCTCGGCCATCATGCATCGCGCACTGCCGCCACCACAAGCTTCTATAGTATCTAGACTACTATGTAGGATGGGGTTGTATTTTTGGATTTTTTCAAGCTGTTGAGTTGTCAAACTATTGTAAGCAGAAGACGACATTACCAAAAGTGGCTTATGCCCCATGACCTGAAGCATATTACCAGCAAAAAGTCCTTTTTGCGCCTCTGTAATTTCAATAATTTCTTTCCCGGAATCTAATAATTCTTGTCCCAGTTTTTTCCGTTGGTCAACATCATCAATCGTATCCATACAAACAATGGCATACTTGTCAGCGACACACATCATAACATTGGTATGATAAATTGCGAGTCGCTCTCCTTCATGAGTTTGGTTCGCGGTGAATGCTACCAATTTATAAGAAAATTCAGAACAAAACTCCTTTGCAATATCTTCGTCTGTTCGAATTGAAATTGCCGCATAACAGATCTTATTTTCTCTGTCAAGAATCATACTTCCCGTTCCTTCCAGGAATAAATTTTCCAATTCATAATGCGAAAAATCAACAATAGAGGTGATTTTAAATTTTTCTCGTAGTTTTTCAAGAATATCCGTTCTTCGTTCTAATCTTCTATTTTCTGCACACATCGGATACAATGCTACCCTGCCATCTTGGTGAAAGGAAACCCAATTGTTAGGGAATATAGAATCTGGCGTGTCAGGTTCAATCGTATCTTTTATGACATGTACGGTGACACCGTGATTTTCGAGCTTGGCCACAAAGTTTTTGAACTCTGCTAAAGACTTAAGCTTTATTTCTTCTTCAGAAATCGAATCTAGATTTTTTTGGTAAAAGTTATTCTTTGCAGTTTCTTCATTAAATCGAAACGCAACAGGTTCAATCATTAATAAGTTCGATGTAAGTTGTTTCATAGTCGTTTTAATGGCATTGTTGAGCATCTAAAAAGTCCGCCCATTTTAGAAACTTCACTATATGGGACCTCTTCAACTGTTATTCCTTGTTTACGCAGCTTTTCATTCAGCATACGAAAATTAGGTTGGGAAACAATTACATCTTCCGAAATCGAAAAAAGATTTGAGTTCATGTGATACATTTCTTCGGCGTTAATGCGAATAATATTTTCTTTGTTAAACATCTGTTCTATGGTTCTGATGTCTTCTATATTTTTAAATCCTGCCTCACAAATGATCGCTCCGTTTCTTCCAACAGGTTGAAAACAACAATCCAAATGAAGCGCACTTCCCAAAGGCTCCGTATCGGACTTATTTAATTCAAATGCGATGACCTTCCTATCGGGAAATTGTGTTTTTATAAATGAGACTCCTTCCCTATTTGTTCTTGCAACCTTATACTTTTCAAAATCCTCCTCCTCAGAATAACCAATTAGGATATATCCATCAACTAAAAGCACATCGCCACCTTCTATACGAGCAGATTCAGGCATTTTGACAATCGAATCTTGGTCAAAACTTTCAATGATGCTTTTTAGGGCTTGAAGTTCTTCTGAGCGGTCTTTAATGATATTGGGGATGCATAGTTTAGAATCGATGACAAAGGCAATATCTCGTGCATAAATTTGATTTAAGCCAGAAATATTATGAGGTCTCAAAACATTGACGTCATGACGTTGGAGTATTTCACAAAACTGAGTCATCTCGAGAACAAGGTCAACCTCTGACGGATAAGTTCCATTTAGCACATTTTCAAGTGATTTTGGATCGTAACATGCACTAGGTTCCGGGGTGCCACCAAAATCTTTAGCGATACCGAGAACTACTGTTTGTAGTTTACCAACTTCATTTTTAACATTAAGATGCATACCTTTTTTTCTATTGTATCGGAAACGAAAATAGCTAAAATACTTATACATTAAACACTTCGTTGGTGATGCTCAAGTATTCAAGTTTAGAATAAATAGTAGAACGCTTCGCTACCTCATCATAGATGATTACTTTCAACAAATGAACTACAAAAAAATCTATTTGATATTAGCTTGTTTCTTTATTGGCTCAAAAATAAATATTGTTTTAAGTCAAAAAGAAAGTTCTTTCTCAGGCGAATTGACATACAGCATTACTAAAATAAGTTCAGACAAGCTTGAAAACGATTTTTCATTGGGCGATGTAGCAGTAGAAGAAAAAATGATCATTTACGCGAAAGACTCACTCGTAAAGCGGGTGCATTTTAGCTCTGTTAATGGTATTCAAGAAAGTATTTCGCATCTTAGACTTGAGAAAAAAATACTTCTATTAACATTAGATTCTATTGATTTTGCAATTCAAATGCCTTCTGAAGAAGTTCCTTCAGCTATAAAAAACAGCTACACATTCAAGAAAAAATGTTTTCCAAAGAAAAAAATCGCAGGCATAAAAGGCTTTCCTATGGTTTTATCTCACAAAATGTTAAGCAACGATCTTCATATTTGGTACAGCAAAACAATACCCGCAAAGTACAACAAGGTATTCCCATCCTTTGAGGGCCTTCCATTGAGATACTATGTTGTCTCTGAAAAAGGGCTGTATCTTTATACCCTATTAACGTTTAAAGAATATGATCCACCCTTGGCCTTATTCCAAATCCCAAAGAACTATCAATTAATTTCCTTGAAAGATTTCTTAAGCCTCACTGAGGATTGAGACAGCGTAACAAACTGATAAAATTGAAGTTTATAATGAACACTAGATTGTTCATACATACGAGAATAGAGCTCAAAACCTGAAAGACATAAAGTTATATTCGTAGGATAGTACAAAATGAATGGAGGAAAACGAATTTATACCAGTAGATAATAAGAAAACAAAAAAAAGTACTGCTAAAAAATCCAGCAGCACTAAAAAATCTAACAAGCCAAAGAAAAGCAAGTCATTCATATCAAAAATGAATATGAAAAAAATTGCAACCATTTTAGGTTCGTTTTTATTAATGTTTTCTGTTTTCTTGTTTGTCGCATGCCTTTCGTATTTATTTACATGGCAGGAAGATCAAGACAAACTCATTAACAATTCTTTTGTCGACTTTATTTTTAATCAACCTAATATTGAAATCAGCAATGCACTCGGGAAATTTGGTGCTTGGATGTCGCATTTGTTGTTTTTCAATCTTTTTGGCATCTCATCAGTTGGTCTTTGCTTGCTCATGTTTTTATTAGGATTCAGAATTCTTTTCAAAAAAGCGCTCATTCACTCTGGTAAAGCATTTTCGATGACTATTGCATTTATGTTATGGGGCTCAGTATTTCTTGCTTTTTTCTCTAACGAGATTCATATTCTGGGGGGTACATTTGGTTTTTATGTAAACAATTGGCTCCTACAAACCTTTGGGACAATTGGCGCTCTAAGCTTTAATATCGTTGTTTTATATATCGTAATAACACTATTATTTAACCCTGACTATACCGCATTATTTAATTATTTTTTCCCTAAAAAAGAAAAGAACCTTAATGCAACCGCAGCTGAGAGAGAAACGGAGGTTAATGACGACAATATGCTCGTTATCAATCCTATCAAAGAGGAAGAAATTACAGAAGATGTTGTTTCTAAACCTGTAGATTTTTCCGAAGAAAATGAAACTTCTAATACTGAGGTTACTCCGGCTATTGCAACGGACGAAAATGAAAAATCTAACGAGGAAGATGATGGCCAAGAACTTTCGATAGGAACTTCTCCCAAAAACTCTGAGGCTGAAAAGAATGAAGAAGACTCGTTTGAAATTGAAATCGCAGAAGAGGAGGCAATGGTTGACGAAAGTGAGCTTGGAGAGCAAACCTTAGCAGAAAAATTAGTTGAAGAACATGGTGAATTTGATCCAACAGCAGACCTTGAAGGCTACCTTTTACCATCCGTAGAGCTACTGCAAGACTATGGCTCTGGCAGTGTCTCTGTTAATAAAGAGGAACTTGAAACCAATAAGGATAGGATTATAGAAACTTTATCCAACTACAAAATTGATATTGCTAAAATCAAAGCCACAGTCGGTCCTACTGTAACGTTATATGAAATCGTTCCGGCACCCGGTGTTCGAATTTCAAAAATCAAAAACCTTGAAGATGACATTGCCTTGAGCCTAAGTGCACTAGGGATTCGAATTATTGCACCTATCCCAGGCAAAGGTACCATTGGAATTGAGGTTCCAAATTCGAGTCCTGATATGGTAAGTATGCGTTCATTGATTGCCTCAGAAAAATTTCAAAATCATGACGGCCAGCTCTCAGTCGTTATGGGTAAAACCATTACTAATGAAACCTTTGTATTTGACCTTACTAAAATGCCTCACCTGCTTGTTGCAGGAGCCACAGGACAAGGAAAATCAGTTGGGCTGAATGCCATCTTAATTTCAATACTGTATAAAAAACATCCTTCTCAGGTGAAATTTGTCCTCGTAGACCCTAAAAAAGTGGAGCTTACCTTATACAATAAAATTGAACGACATTTCCTTGCAAAATTACCGGGTGAAGAAGAGGCCATAATTACAGATACATCAAAAGTGGTAAACACATTAAACTCTCTATGTATTGAGATGGATGAGCGCTATGAGTTGCTTAAAGATGCACAGGTTAGAACGATAAAAGAATACAATGAGAAATTCGTTAAGCGCAAGCTTAATCCGGAAAAAGGTCATAAATATCTACCGTACATTGTCGTTCTTATTGATGAGTTTGCAGATCTCATTATGACGGCAGGTAAAGAAGTGGAACATCCTATTGCCCGAATAGCACAGCTTGCCCGTGCCATAGGTATCCATCTTATTGTCGCAACACAAAGACCATCAGTAAATGTTATTACTGGTATGATTAAAGCGAATTTCCCTGCAAGAATTGCTTTTAGAGTATTGTCCAAAATTGATTCACGAACAATTCTAGACGGCTCTGGCGCTGACCAACTTATTGGTCGTGGTGACATGCTTATCTCTACGGGACAAGAAATGATTAGACTGCAATGTGGATTTGTGGATACTCCTGAAGTAGAGGAAATATGCAGCTTTATTGGAGATCAAAGAGCCTATCCTGATGCACTTATTTTACCGGAATATGTTCCTGAAGGAAGCGAAAGCAAAGGAGATATGGATATGGATGAAATGGATGCGATGTTTGTAGATGCCGCAAGAATTGTTGTTATCAATCAACAAGGCTCAGCAAGTTTACTTCAAAGAAAACTAAAGCTAGGTTATAATCGTGCAGGAAGAATTGTAGACCAACTAGAATCTCTAGGTATAATTGGTCCATTTCAAGGCAGTAAAGCAAGAGATGTACTCTATGCGGATATTGATTCACTAGAAGAATTCTTGAAGGTCAAAGGATTACTTTGATTTACGTGATTTCCAAGGGCATTTCAAAATACTTAAATTTAGGACTCAGATCTTGAGCATAAAGACGATTTGAAAGGATCAAAAAGTGATCATTTTCGAAGGAGGCTTGTTTTGTCAACTTCATTAAAACATCTTCTGCCCATGCACGCCTATACGATCGTGATTGAACATTCAGATTGAAGTCATAGGGTTTAATTTCCTGCGTTAATTCTAATAAACCATGCTTACCCGATAAAATAAAAATTTTATCCGCCCCCCAAGATTCAGCATATTTCAGCCAAGCCTTAAAGTCTTCAGAAAGATACATGTCTTTTGCTTGACAAGATGATTCTTGCTTTTGCTTAACACATGCGACAAGTGCAATTTTAATACTAGTCAAAGGCAAAATATATGGCATTTGCAACAAGAAGCTTCCCATGCTCCCAAAAGCCTCGAAATAATGGGTTGTCACAGAAATAAACAATTGAACCTTTTCCATGATCCTCTTTCCCAAGTATCATTGCATTACCTTGATGCTCTTTTGCCTTATAACCAACGAATCCAGAAACAGCCCGTGGGTTTTCGGATAGAGAAAGTACAGGCTCGCCATTATTCAAACTAAAATTGGAAGCAGACTGCCGTAATGAGTAATATGATTTATAACCGTAAAGCAAAGGATTCGGTTTCTCAATCAGCTCACATTTAAATATCGCACCAGTTATTAAGGAGCTGAGTTCTTCCCGCTCACTTGCTGTATAATCAGAATCAATATCTTTAACGGATATCTCAAAATCTTCAGTGAAATTGTAGGCCGCATCGCCAAATACAAGTAATCTACCACCATTACCAATCCATTCCTTAAGCTTTTCAAGTTGAGATCTAGATAGATCTCCCTCAGGCAAAACAATAACATCCAAATCCGCAATATTCGCGCGTCTATTTAAATCCGTAATTCGAAACATGCGAAATGGTATATTAAGCTCCCTTTCAAAAAAGTGCCAAATTTCACCTGTATTTAATGGCGATAAATCTCCTCCAGATAGTACACCAACCTTTGGAAGGTTAATCTCCTTGTAGGATGAGGATCCAAAATCCTTTCCTTTTGAAACATAACCGGATGCGACTGGCTTAATGACCACCTGTGCTTCAGAAGCTGCATCTTGAAGCACCTGATCAAAGTCCGAAGTTGCTTGATTCAATCCTCTAGGTATTACTAGGGTTCCAACTGGAAAGTCCTCACCATCAATCATAAAGGCCTTTTCAGCAACTTTTACGGTAATGTTTTGAGAAAGAATTGATTGTAAAAAAGAGGCAGAATTCATAGCATCCCATGTACACAAGTATGCATAACAATTAGGTAGTAGCACAGACTGATTGATTTTTGGAATAATAGGGCTCATAAGTTCTAAATCACCATTATATCCAAAGGCTTCCAAACCATAAGCATAAGGTAATGACCATGCAGTAATGTCATAGGTTAAGGAGTCTGAAATCGCAGTTTTAGGTTCAAATAAAACCTGAACCATTGGGCCCTTGATTTGATTTGTAGAAACGACTAACTCATCACCTTGAGTTAGCGACAATTCCTCCATAACTTCTGTGTTAAAAGACCAAGCATTTATTGATTTTGAATTTTTAATTTGTGTAAAATCTATCTCATGTTTAATCAGCAGGTCTTTCAGCTTTTTAACTCTTTGTTGATTTCCTCTCAAAATATAATGATTGAACTTATAATCTCTTTTCTGATTAAAATCAAAATACTCTTCAATAAGCTCTTTTTTGTTTAACACACTTACCTCTACTGTAGAAAGCCCTGTGGTTACATGATGTAATACGCGATCTCTTAAGGTCAAAGTATCACCATTTCTAGTTCTAACACTCTTACCCGCCCTTCCGCTACCAGCTTGTTCATAGGTCATACCGATTGCACCGTTATACATTGGGTAGGTATCTCCATAGCTTGGATACAACAAATCAAAAATTTCTTTTGAAAAATACAACCAGCCCTTTTCATCAAAATACTTTGCATGATTTTTACCTATTCGTTCTTGAAATTCCCTCTGCCAATCCGTTATGATTTCGTGATAAGGTTCGGCTGCTGGGGGGAAATAGTATGGTTCATTATATCCCTGCTCATGAAAGTCAACATGCACGTGAGGCATCCACTTGTTATATACTTTCATTCTTTGCTGACTTTCTACTTGGGTAAGCCAAGCCCAATCGCGATTCAAATCAAATAAATAATGGTTAAATCTACCCCCTGGCCATGGCTCTCTATGCTCGATAGATGAGGGGTCCATATTCTCATTAGTTGTCTCATATTGTTTGTAGAAATTAACATAACGATCTCTTCCATCAGGATTAAGACAAGGATCAATAATAACCAAAACCTCGTTAAGCCAATCGGAATGCTCTGTCAGCAGCTTAAAAGCAGTTTCCATTGAGGCCTCAGTAGCAGAGCTTTCATTACCATGCACATTATAGCTGAGCCAAACAATTGGCGTACTCATACTTGTATCTCGTTTAAGATGTTTCTCTTGAATTTGATCAAGTTTTGACATTATCGATTTACTGCCTAAAAAAAACAATATCAAATCACGGCCTTCATTGGTTTCGCCGTATTTAAAAATCGATGTCTCTTCAGGAAAAGTATTATGCAATCCTTCGTAATAAGAAAGCACCTGATGATGTCTAGAAAATTCAGTCCCAACCGAATGCCCGAGAAGTCCTTCGATAGTTGGTTTATTTTGACCGAATAAACCACAAGTCAGGATAAGAAAAAATAAAAGAAATAGAATTTTCATAATAGATTTTGTATAAAATTAAGAAATATCGCGCGTCCTATCAGGAATCGAGCTGTTGCATTTCAACAAGCTTCGCATAAGCACCATTGGCCGCCATCAAATCCTTGTGCTTTCCGGATTCAGAAACGACACCATTCTCTAGAACAAGAATCATATCCGCTTTTTTAATTGTTGAAAGTCTATGCGCAATAACAATTGAGGTTCTGTCCTTCATTAGAATATCAAGGGCTTCTTGAACAAGTTTTTCAGATACTGAATCAAGAGCTGAAGTAGCTTCATCTAGTATCAAAATCGTCGGATTCTTAAGAATTGCCCTAGCAATAGCAATGCGTTGCTTTTGCCCTCCAGAAAGTTGAATTCCTCTATCCCCTACTTCAGTATCTAGTCCACTTGGGAATGATGAAATGAACTCCCAAGCATTCGCTTTTTTTGCAGCCTCAATCACTTCACTTTTTGAAGCATTTGGATCACCAAATTGGATGTTTTCAAAAATACTTCCTGAAAATAAAAGCACATCTTGAGGCACATATGCCATATTCGACCTTAAATAGTTTATGTCATAATCAGAAATCGGGGCTCCATTCATAATTATTTCACCCGCAGAAACTGAATAAAAATTGAGCATCAAACTAGCAATCGTCGTTTTACCTGATCCACTAGAACCTACTAAAGCAATTTTATCATTTTGAGCTATCGAAAAAGATACATTTTTTAGCACCTGAACATCATCGCGTTGGGCATATCTAAAATTAACATCCTTAAAAAGAATAGAACCATCAATACCGTGACTTAATGTCCCTGACTGCATTTGAGTTTCTTCTACATCATTTAAAATCTCCATTAGATTCTCTGTGGCCCCCATGGTTTTCTGAATGTTTGAATATAAATCAGGAAGCGAACCTACACTTGCTCCCATCATGATAGTAAATAATACAAATTGATAAAACCCTTCATTGGAAAGCTCTGGATTGTTTCCTTGCGTCATTAATAATCCTTGCCAAACAATAAATACAATAGCACCGAATAAACAGAAAATAATGAAGGAAACAAATAAACCTCGCCAAATACCACTCCTCACATTTAGGTTTCGAATTTCTTGAGTCTTACGGTCATAATTACCAATTGCAAATTTCTCAAATGTAAACGCTTTGACATTAGATATGCCAGCTAGTGTTTCTTCTATAATAGAATTTGATTCCGCAGCATAATCCTGTGCTTGTTTACTGAGCCTTCGAATAAACCTACCAAAAAAGACCGCTAAAACTGCCATTACAGGCACTGTCCCTAGCATAATTAAAGCTAGCTTCCATGAAATCATAAAAAGAAATGCAACACCTCCTAAAATGATAATTACTTGGCGAAAAAACTCTGCTATGGTTGTTCTAAGTGTTTCCTGAATTTGAGTAATATCTGAAGAAACTCGACTTGTAAGCTCTCCAACCTTATTCGTATCGAAAAAAGCCATTGGCATAAAGACCATCTTTTTAAAGGCATTATTTCGAAGATCACGAAGTGTATTTTCTGTTACGTTGTTAAAGATGACTACCCGCACGAAAGAGAACAATGCCTGAAAAGCAAACAACAAGAATAATGCAAAAGCTACATCCGTAGCATTATCCATTGTTAACAGACCAATACTCTCAGATGACGATGTAGACATGTTAGCTGTAGAACCTAATAACTTTCCCATTAAATATGGGAAAATCAATCCTGCGGAAGATGACAATATCAAAAATACCCAACCGATTAGATACCAACCTAAATAGGGACGAATGAAATACATCAATGTTATTTTCCTAGGCTTTCCCTTTAATTCCTGCATATAGCATTTGTGTATGATACTTTTTAATCATTTACAAAAATAGCGCTTTCAACGAGTAAAACTTTTTTTTAAATATTTTTATCTCTATGATTTGTATTCTCTAAAAAATATCTATCTTTGCAGTCCTCAAATGAACATTAATTTGAATTATAAGAAATGAAAAGAACGTTTCAACCTTCGTTAAGAAAAAGAAGAAATAAGCACGGTTTTAGAAGCCGTATGGCTACCAAAAATGGTAGACGCGTATTGGCTAACCGAAGAAAAAAAGGAAGAAAGAAAATAAGTGTTTCTGACGAAACATTTGCTAAGAGATAAGCACATCTCAAACATATTTAAAAGCCCTCGTCTGAGGGCTTTTTTTTTACCTTGAATTTTACAAATCTTCAAACTCGCATTGCACCAAATAAAAAAAGCCCTCGTGTGAGGGCTTGAATTATATAAAAATTTAATGCCTCTTAGACTAATACTCTTGGGGCAGCAGCTAAAATCGATGCATCTGTTTCATCCTTAAAGGTCTCAAAATTGTCAACAAACTTCGCGGCCAGTTTAGCAGCTGTCTCGTCGTATGCGACTGGATCCTGCCAAGTTTGCTTCGGATTTAAAAGTTCCTCCGGAACATTTGGACAGCTTATAGGATAGGAGAGCTCAAATATTGGCAAAGTAGCATAGCTACAATTATCTAAATCGCCCTCCAAGGCTGCTGTTATCATCGCTCTTGTATACCCAAGTTTCATGCGACTACCAACACCATAGCTTCCACCTGACCAACCCGTATTGATCAACCAAACTTTAGTGTCAGAATTTGACAGCTTTTCACCTAACAGTTTTGCGTATTTTGCAGGATGTAAAGGTAAAAATGCAGCACCGAAACATGCAGAAAAAGTAGTTGTAGGCTCCGTAATCCCTACCTCAGTACCTGCTACTTTCGCTGTGTATCCTGACATGAAATGATACATTGCCTGCTCCGTTGTTAACTTTGAAATCGGAGGTAAAACACCAAAAGCATCAGCAGTCAAAAAGAATATATTTTTTGGCGCAGCACCTTTTGAAGGATTAACAACATTTTGAATGTGTGATATAGGGTAAGAAACACGTGTATTTTCGGTAATAGAACCATCGGTATAATCTGGCGTAGAACTTTCATTTTCAAAACCTATGTTTTCTAATAAAGCACCAAATTTTATGGCATCATAAATTTGAGGCTCTTTTTCACGCGACAAATCAATAGTTTTAGCATAACAGCCTCCTTCAAAATTAAAGACTGTCTCGTTACTCCATCCATGCTCATCATCACCTATCAAAGCTCTTTTTGGATCTGAAGAGAGCGTTGTTTTACCCGTGCCAGACAAACCGAAAAATATGGCAGTATCACCCTCATCTCCAACGTTTGCTGAACAGTGCATAGACAATACATTTCTGTCGTGAGGAAGGACAAAATTTAAAACTGAAAAAATTCCTTTCTTGATTTCACCAGTGTAACCAGTTCCACCAATTAAAATCATTTTTTTCGAAAAATTTAAAACCGCAAAGTTATGCTGACGCGTTCCATCGATGTCAGGATCTGCCATGAAACCTGGTGCGCATATGATATGCCAGTCAGGAAGGAAATTCTCTAATTCATGCGCCTCAGGTCGAAGAAACATATTGTAAGCAAACATATTTGACCAAGCATATTCTGTAACAACTCTAATATTCATTTTAAAGTCATTGTCCGCACAAGCAATTGCGTCCCTTACATAAACATCCCGACCAGCCAAATAGGCCTTCATTCGATCATAAATGGTATCGAAATGTGCCTCACTAATTCCCTTGTTGATACCACCCCACCACACTGCGTCTTTAGTGATAGCATCTTCAACTATAAATCTGTCTTTTGGTGACCGACCAGTAAACTCTCCCGTATCTATTGCCAAGGCCCCTGTATCCGTTAGTAGCCCTTGACCCTGTAATATGGTGTCTTCTACTAATTCTGCAGGTGTTAAATTCCAAAATTGATTTCCTGTTGTTTTCAAACCTATAGAGCTTCCAAGGTCTGCGGAGGAACCAAAATTCCCGAATAAATCCATAAAATGTTTTTTAAGCTACGCTTATATTTCTATTACAAAATTAGTGTTCGCACTCAGAATTCGCCAAGTTTGATAGTGCTTTTTACTAACAATGATGTTTTGTATTGTTCGTAAATTAATTACTCAATTTGGTTAAAATTTCGTATATTAAGTAAGTGTCATATTAACACTTTTCTTCATGGCATGGCTTTTGTTTTAGAGTAAAAAAACAAAACTATGAAACCAAAAAATAAGCACCATTTCTCCTTTCTATCAAATGGATTATTATTCATCTCGGCAATTTTATTTGCGGCATTTAGCTATTCAGAAAAAGATGTAATTAAAAAAGAACTCAATAAAGTGGAATCAACCCAAATAAAATTTGAACCAAGAGTTCAAAAGAAATTAAAAAAACCCACTAAAATCAAAAAGCTTAAAATAAAAGATAACAAGAAAAGTAGCACGAAAAAAATTAATCTCAAAAGCAAGCCAACAACGAAAATTAAAATTTCAAAAAATAAGCCTGATTCAACAAGTACAGTAAACATCTTACCGAATCCAATAGCTTTTGACAGCACTGTTGTATATAAAGTCGTTCCTGTAATACCAGACGTCATAGATTTCCCAGATCAGGAGGCTGAATTTTTTGGAGGTATACCCGAGATGACGAAGTACATAGTCCACAATTTAGATTTAAACAGAATGGATTTATTAGGATTTGGTGAACTTTTAATTCATGTTGAATTTGTAGTAGATGATTTGGGAGGCATAAATGAAATCATCGTCCATGGTAAGCATGACAAGAGTGTCGTCAGAGAAGTAAAACGAATGATACAATCCATGCCCAAATGGATTCCAGGCGAATTTGAAGGGCGTAAAGTACACTCACGCATGTATTTACCGATTCGTATTGATTTGCAATAAACTTGTTAAGAACTAAAGATAAATTTGCCGATTTTTGAAAAGAAAAATATTTAGTTTCGTCATGAATTGAACGACATGAAATACACACTTCCTTTTCTCATATTGAACCTATTCTTTTTGCATTACTCGAACGCTCAAAACGCTTCTGAAATAGAAAAAGATTCCTTACTCTATATTTTTCAAAACAATGATGAATTACTTCCTCTTGACCAATTAAATAGAAAGGTGTTTAGAACATCATATGGAGAGCAAACCTCTGCATTTGGGGAAATGCTCAATAAATTCTCAAAGGTTTCTGAAATTTCAAAAGACAGTGCTTTGTTTTTAAAAAATATTGATCATAATGATGTTCATATTATATCTTATTTGGCACCAGAGAATGATTCTATAGCAGCAATACAGCTGGATCACTTTTTTAAGAGGCTCAAAAAAATCCCAAACGAAAAAGTAATTGTTATTGTTTTTGGGGTGAAAAAATATTACAACCCCCAACACATATTGGACTTACCATTATCCAATTGTAACGCGATAATATATTGTAATGACACAAGTGTATATGCGCAACAAGAGGCAGCACAGCTAATTATGGGCGCAAGAAGAAATAGCCCCCCTAATACAATTAGCCCAGGAATAAAATGGATACTTGGTTCTAAACAAATAGAACAGCAGGAAATCGAAACGAATGGTAGGTTGCGTTATACAAGTCCCAACTTCATAGGTTTAAATCCAGAAGATTTTAAAGGAATTGATAGCATCGCTCATCGTGCAATTGAAGAAGGCGCATTTCCCGGATGTCAAGTTTTAGTCTCGATCAAAGGAAACATTGTCTATGAAAAAAGTTTTGGTCATCACACCTATGAAAGCGATGCGCTTAAAGTGAAAAATAATGATGTTTATGATATTGCATCCATTACAAAAATTGCAGGAAGCACACTTATCGCGATGTATTTAGAGCATTTTAATCTTTTTCATGTCGATAAAACGCTTGGCAAATACATCCCTGAATTGACTGAAGGAACTGAATATGAAAATATTGTTATTCGCGAAATGATGGCACATCAGGCTGGTTTAAAATCATGGATTCCATTTTACATTAAAACACTAAAAGAAGGAGTCCTCAACCCTGAAGTGTACAGAGATACTATGGATTCTTTATACGCCATACCAGTAGCCGAAAACATTTTCATTCACAAAAATTATACGCAATACATGTATGACAAAATTTTAAGCAATCCATTAGGTGCAAAGAAGTATAAATACTCTGACCTTTGCTATTATTTTACCCAAAAGGTCTTTGAATCTATCTTAGGTGAAGGGCAAGATGTATTTCTTCATCGTAAAATATATGAACCTATGGGCCTTCAAAATATAAGATACACACCATTAAATCACTTTGAAAAAGACCGTATTGTTCCAACAGAACACGATCATAAATTCCGAAAACAACTCATTCATGGCTACGTTCACGATCCAGGGGCCGCTATGTTAGGTGGCGTTGGTGGTCATGCTGGCATTTTTAGTAATGCATCTGACCTTGCAGCAATAATGCAATTGTTTATTAAAAATGGAAGCTACGCCGGAAATCAATTTTTCACTGAAAGTATTCGTAAACGCTTTACAAAAAAACAATATGAAAAAAATAGAAGGGGTATCGGTTTTGACCGACCAAGAGAAAATGGCGGCGGCACATGCAGTAAGTTAGCTTCTCAATCAAGCTTTGGACATTCTGGATTTACAGGGGCATTGGCTTGGGCAGATCCTAAAGATGAAGTGATATTCATTTTCTTGTCAAATCGGGTGCATCCAAATCAAGAAAATTGGAAGATTCGAGACATGAATATTAGAACTGACATGCAAAAAATAGTTTACAAAGCGATACAACCTTAATCCTTGAAACGATTCAATCCCATTAGCTTAAGAATTATTCTTGGCAATGATTTACCAGGCTTTCTGTTTTTTAAATGAATGTACCATCCAATCTTTTTTAGAATTGGAACTTTGTGTGTTTCTACAAATTCAATTAACGTGCCATCAGGATCTTCGACATATGAAAATCGACCTCCTGCTTCACCCATGTCAAAAGTATCTGAGCTATCTACGGTAAATGGAAAACCCTTTGCTTCACATTCAGCCTTGAGAGCATCCATACCCTGGATATCAAAGCAGAGATGAATGAAGCCCCAATCACCCCAAAATCTATTCTCAAATATTTTCTTGCAATCTTTACGCTCCAACGACTGTACCAATTCTATTGTAGAATCACCCAATAACGGTGCAAATGGACCAGCTTCTTTTCACAGAATGCTTTAACAATACACGTCTAAATCTACCTTTTCCTGAAGGGAAAAAGTCTAAGTCCTCAAATGAATCAGTTTGATCATAAACAACTTCATCATAAGCCAAAACATCTCTATAAAGTTTTAAGGATTCATCAATGTCAGAAACACCAATAATAGACCCTGCCACACCCCCACAATGTGAAGGGTGTTTTGTATGAGAAAACCAATCCGATGATTCTATCAACCTCAAATATATTTCCGTTTGGACCTTTCACAAAAAAATGATCCTTATTGTCGGGAGTTTTAGACACCTTAGATAATGAGGCTACTCCATTTTTAAGCATATTCTCATAAGAGGCGTTTACATCACGTGATTTGATTTTACAAGCAATCATCCCATAATCACCGAGCTGAAGTTCAAAAGGTGCCTTTTCTGTTGTGCGGGAAGTAAATTGCCAAATTTCAAATCCGCCTCCGCCATCCATACTTAAGGCTAGCGTCGCCGTTCGGGAATGAACTTTCCCTCCGGTGTAGTCAATCATAAGGGGTGCTTCGGCAGCTTCTTCAAAGATGCGAACATCAACACCAAAATTACGCCTGTACCAGGACCAAGCCTCTTCTACATTAGGAACACCAATGCCCATTTGTTGAATGCCACATATTCTTTTTTTCATACTTACTTGATTATCGTATTGCGCGGTTGTTAAAAATAATATAACCATAGCTCACTTGAAAGGAGAACGGTTCTTTTTGTTTAGGAAAATAATTTAGTGTCGCCCTTATTGGACCTACAAGGCTATGAAAAATTAAAGATGCTGAGCTCAAAATTTCAGCATCTTTAATAGGCTCTGCATAAACGTAAGAAACATTTTCTAGTTTAGAAAGCATAATTATCGGTTGATACAAATAGCTGTCAAAGCGAAGATCAAATTTCGAGCTCATCGAAAAAATAAAATTTAATCCCACTCCCATAAAT
Source organism: uncultured Flavobacteriales bacterium (assembly GCA_943789205.1). Classification (GTDB taxonomy): domain Bacteria; phylum Bacteroidota; class Bacteroidia; order Flavobacteriales_D; family Crocinitomicaceae; genus UBA952. Next base: position 1,790,775 of record CALSTG010000001.1, on the reverse strand, counting down.
TGCGGGGAACGAAACTCAGGAAGAAAAAAGGTCTTAGAATCAGGTGTTAAATCAAAGCTTGGACTTGAAAGCAATGATGCGGTGTAATTCGCGAACAAAGTCTGTGTACTCCAAACTGCCTTTCCATTCACACCCAAATGAAAAATCTTTTTATCAATTGGAAAAATTTGAAATTCCGTACTAAATGCTATCCAACTATGTCTTTTCGAAATAGTATCTGACAAAAGAGAAGTAGAACCGGGGAAAGAATTCTCATAACCATTTACATAACGAGTTGTAAAATCAAATGAACTACCAGAGCTTGCAAATTGTCTACGATTCAATGTACTCTGCTTTATTTTGTATGAAAATGAACTCCCTTCAAATCGCGTAAAATCTGCCGTATCCAAATTTGTAAAATCATCAATTTGATAGTAATCATCTTCTAAACTGAACAGCCGATAATCAATTTCAGAGTATGAATTGTTCTTATACGCCAATCTCGCAGATAATCCACCATACATTTCAAATTGCACTAAAAAAGAAGGCCTTACATCTTCAAAAAATGTAGCAAAACTGCGAAAGAAGTCCCAGCGATTCATTGTATAATATCCTAGTACTGAAATGGGTAATGTAGTGGGTAAATCAAATGTAAAGTCCGTTTTAATAGAGCCATAAAACTTACCGAAATAGGACTCAGCATGCAGCACATATGCACTTTTACCCATGTTTTGATAACCTAGACCAATATAACCTGTATTCACAGGTCTCGAGGAAAAATGCCCACCCACGTCGATTGTGAACTCTTTTGAGCGATTGATTTTGAGATCAATATGATAACTCGAATCTTGCATTAAAGTTAAATTCGGATACATGTACCATAAGGAAGGTGAGGCATTCAAACGAAAATATCTTTTTTCAAAAACATCAGCATCTAATACTTCCTTCTTTTGTTTACGCATCAAGCTTCTTTTCGCAAAAGCAACCTCTTTATTATCTCTATCTACAGCATTCACTGATGAAATCTTAAGAGGCATCAATGATGCTCTAAAAGCTTGTCTTTTGTTATCGAGAGTCACTTTGTCCACCCTTCTTATTATAAGCGCTTGGAGCGAGTCGATAGACTCTAGGGCTTTTTGATATCCAACATCAATAGCTTCTTTAGCGCGTTCAAATTCAAAAACACCTATATCTGTAATCGCTTCAATTACCAATCCATCAGCACAAGGAAGGTCATAACTCGTAGGAGTGGTCATCATTGAGCGCAACACGCCGAACATATCTCTCTCATCAGGTAGTTCCATATTTGTTGAAACATTGCTGCCAATTAGAAAATCTGGTTCAAAGGCATTACACATGACATCTGAAGGAAAGTTGTCATACATTCCTCCATCAAAATAAATGATACCATCTATTTTAATTGGGTTTACATAAAGAGGGTAGGTCATCGAGGCTCGTACGACCTCATTTAGGTTTCCATTTGAGAATACTACACTATTTTTACCATAAACATCAGAGGCGACGCAACGAAACGGAACAAACAAACGATCAAAATCATTATTCAAGCTCGCTCCAGTTACACCTAATATTTTTAACATTTCAAAATCGAGTAAGGTCGGTGTTACGACATTTAATGGAATCGATTTTCGGATGATGCTATCCTTTGCCAATGAAAACCCTATGGTGCCTGCATTATGGGAAGGCTCCCTAATCAATAACCTATTCTCAGGTCGAAGGTTTCCCTTTGACATAATTAAAAAATCTTCTGATAGAATAAAACTTTCTATTTCCTCCGGACTGTATCCGCAGGCATAAAGGCTACCCACCAAGGCTCCAGCCGATGAACCTGTGATATAATCGATTGGAATACGGTATTCTTCAAGTGCCTTTAATACACCAACATGAGCCAGAGCTGAGGCACCACCTCCACTCAAAACAAGACCAATTTTGTGTTGCGCAAAATTATTCTGATAAAGAAATAATACAAAAATTAGAAGGAAACTCGTTTTCAATGTGTTCTTTTGTAGGTAGAAAGATAAAATTAGATAAAATGAGTGGTACAATTCAAGGTTTCTCCAAAGAATTAACCTTAACCGTAAAATGTTTTTTTGGATTTGAAGAAACGCTTATAGAGGAACTCAACGAGTTGGGCTACCCGAAAGTATCAAAACTCAATCGTGCGGTTCAGCTCAAAGGAACATGGAAAGATGTGTATTTTTTAAACCTACATCTTAGGTGTGCAATTTCCATACTCGTAGAAATCACAACGTTTAGAATAAAGTCGGAAGATGACTTATACAATCAAGCGAGAAAAATAAATTGGTCTAACTTCTTTGATGTAAAAAAGACATTTGCGGTTCGCGGCGCTATATTCTCAGACCTATTTACAAGTACACACTACCCAAACCTTCTACTTAAAGATGCTGTTGTTGACCATTTTAGAGAAGCAGCAGGGACGAGACCCGATGTCGAGCTAAAAAGACCACAGGTGATGCTAGATTTGTACGTTAATAATTTTGAAGCGACAATTTCCGTGAATACAAGTGGAAACCCACTATTTCAAAGAGGATACAGAAGCACGGCCGGTGATGCTCCAATTAACGAAGTTGTTGCGGCAAGTCTGATTAGATTGTCAGGATGGGACCGTAAAACGACCTTCATAGATCCTTTTTGTGGTTCAGGAACCTTTCTAATTGAAGCGGCACTTCTGGCTTCTGGAATTCCTTCAAACATTGAAAGACAGCATTATGCATTTAAGAATTTTAAAAACTTTCGATGCGGAATTGTGGGATGAAACCTATAATAATGCAACAAGAATTGTAAGAAGTTTACCGTGTGAAATATTAGGTTCAGATATATCTGATGAAATGGTCTTAAAATCAAGAAGAAACTTGAGAACTTTTAGCTTTGGACGTTTTATAAAAATAAGCCCGAAACCATTTAATGAAGTTAAAACTCCAGAAGGCAAGGTTTTCATACTTAGCAACCCGCCTTATGATGTTCGAATGGATGCAGACGTTGAAACGCTTTATCAAGAAATTGGCTCGTGGCTCAAGCACGAAATCAAAGATGGTAAAGCATGCATCATTTCATCCAGTATAGAGGGAATGAAATCTATAGGACTAAAACCTTCAAGCAAAGTTAAAGTATATAACGGAAATCTAGATTGTAGCTTCAGAAGCTATGATCTTTTCGAAGGAAAACGGAAAGAGAATATTACTTAACTATTTTCTTTTAGAAACCTCTACATAGTCTCTATCGTTATAGCCTGTATAAATTTGACGTGGCCTACCAATTGGCTCACCATTTTCAGTCATTTCCTTCCATTGTGCAATCCAACCTGGTAGTCTTCCGATTGCAAACATAACGGTAAACATTTCTGTAGGAATCCTCAAAGCTTTATATATGATACCTGAGTAAAAGTCAACATTTGGATATAAATTTCTTTCCTTGAAATAATCATCCTCCAAAGCAACTTTTTCTAGCTTTTTAGCAATATCTAATAGCGGGTCATTTACACCTAATTTCTCAAGAACATCATCACAAGACTTCTTAATTATTTTGGCTCTAGGATCAAAGTTTTTGTAAACACGATGACCAAAGCCCATCAGTCTAAATGGATCATTCTTATCTTTTGCTTTTTCTACCCATTTATCAACATTTCCACCATCAATATGAATCTTCAGAAGCATTTCGATTACTTTTTGATTTGCTCCACCATGCAGCGGTCCCCACAGAGCACATATTCCAGCAGAAATAGATGAATATAGATTGGCTTGAGAAGAACCAACAATACGAACAGTTGATGTAGAACAATTTTGCTCGTGATCGGCATGTAAGATTAATAACTTGTTTAATGCATCCACAATTACAGGATCTATTTCATAATCTTCAGTGGGCATAGAGAACATCATGTTCAAAAAGTTCTCACAATAATCAAGCTTGTTGTGAGGATACATAAATGGATGTCTCATTGAGTTTTTGTAAGACCATGCCGCTAATGTCGGAAGCTTTGCAATCAATCGATGAATCGTTAAATTTACCGCTTCAGAATTCCGGTCAGGGTTTTGAGATTCAGGATAAAATGTCGCTAGAGATGAAACCATTGAAGAAAGTACGCCCATTGGGTGAGCCTTTGCAGGATATGCCTCAAAAAAGCGCTTCATATCTTCATGGACCAAAGTGTGTCTTTTGATACTTCTTTCAAACAATTGAAGCTCAATTGCATTTGGAAGCTCTCCATATATTAAAAGATAAGCCACCTCCATAAAGGAAGCATTCGCAGCCAATTGTTCGATCGGGTAACCTCTGTAGCGCAGAATTCCTTTTTCGCCATCTAAAAAGGTAATCGCACTTTTAGTTGCTCCGGTATTTTTGTAGCCTGGATCGATAGTAATGTAACCTGTTGAGGCTCTTAACTTGGAAATGTCTATCGCATTTTCTTTTTCCGAACCAGTTACAACTGGTAAATCATGTTCATTACTGTCTAAAACTATCTTGGCTGTTTTGCTCATACTCTCGCTTACTTGTTTAGGTTAGAATTTATCCGGGTGCAAAAATACAAAAAAGACCTCTTTTATAAAAACACGCGGATTAACCTATACTAGAAAATGAAATAAAGGTTTCAAATTGACTAAAGATTCTTCAGAATATAATCAAACATCATTTGAAATAAATGATTTCGGGTATTCCCGCCATATATACCGTGATTTTTATTGGGATAGATAAAAAGATTAAATTGTTTATCCGCCGCAACCATAGCATTTACCATTTCCATAGTGTTCTGATAATGCACATTATCATCAGCCGCTCCATGAATCAAAAGATACTTGCCTTTTAATTTCGAAACATGATTTATTGGACTATTATCGTCATAACCTTTTGCATTTTCTTGAGGAGTACGCATAAAACGTTCCGTATAAATATTATCATAATATCTCCAGCTGGTCACAGGAGCGACAGCAATAGCCATTTCAAATACATCTGCACCTTTTGTAATTGCTAAAGATGACATGAAACCGCCATAGCTCCATCCCATTATGCCAATTCTATTTTCATCAACCCAATCCAACTTCCCAAGTGCCTTTGCACTATTGATAATATCTTCAGTCTCATACTTTCCTAGCTCTAAATAAGTGCTTTTCTTGAATTCCGTTCCACGAAACATCGTTCCTCTCGGATCAACACAAAATACTATATACCCTTCTTGTGCCAATAGCTGATGATACATATAATCGCTACCATCCCAAGAATCTAAGACCTCATTATGTCCGGGGCCACCATATACGTTAATGTATACCGGGTATTTTTTGGTTGAATCAAAATCATGTGGAAGAATCATCCAAGTATTTAATTCCTGTTCACCAGCCCGAATTGGCGCAATGATTTTAGGTGAAAGTTCATAGGAATCGCTCAACAGTTTGTTTAGACGGCTATTGTCTTCCAATATTTTTATGAGCTTTCCTTTTGAATTGCGTAATGATATGACAGGAGGCGTGTTCGCATTTGAATAGGTATGAATGAAATACTTCATTCCTTTCAGGAACTCTGCATCATTATATCCTTCTTCAGTAGTGATTTGTCTTTTTTTCTTACCATTTGTTTGAATGCCATAAACAGACTTCTGAGTAGCATGTGATTCGCTCGAGGTGAAATAAATCGTATTGGATTTTGAATCTAAGCCAAGAAAATCAATAACATCCCATGGACCCTTTGTAACTTGGGTATGTTCACCATTGAAAGAAAGTTTATATATATGCTTGAAACCATCAATTTCACTGGTCCGCAATAAAGAATTACCATCTTTTAAAAAGATAAGATTGTCATCAACATCGACATAGGTTTGAGACCGTTCCTCAAAGATCATTTTTTGTACCCATCGTTCCGCATCTTTTTCAACAAGGTGGTATTTCAAGCTGCTCTGGTGTCGATTCATCGATTGCACAATAAGCTTGTTCTCGGTTGGAGACCATTCCATTCTAGGCAAGTACTCGTATTGTCCAAGAAAAACCTCTTGAGCTTCATTTTCATGAAGTGAATAAATATGAAGTGTTACCTCGCTGTTATCCTCTCCAGCCTTAGGATATTTAAAATCATAAGAGCTTGGATACAATTCATTGTAGAAAGTCATACTAAACTCTTTGACCTTACTTTCATTAAACTTCAAAAAAGAAATAGAGCGGCTATCAGGAGACCAATCATATGCCTTAATTAAAGCAAACTCTTCTTCATAAACCCAATCAGAAGTACCATTAATAATTTCATTCTTATAACCGTCATTTGTCAATTGAGAAACATCGCCAGATTTCAAATCCTTTACATAAAGATTGTTTTTATGAATGTAGGAGACATAATTTCCATCCGGTGAGTATTCTGCTAAAGTTTGAGGCTGATGAACTTCGTCTAAAGGTTCAAGTTTTTTTGTAGCGCGATCGTATAAATGATAATTTGCGGTATAGCTATATCTATAAATACTTTTTACATCTGAGAGAAATAATATTTTGCTTTCATCTGAATTAAACTCATAATCAGAATACTCGAAATCGGCATTTGGAATCTGAAAAACCAGCTCTTCTTCTGCGGTTTTAGATTCAAAAGATCTTAGAACAATGGAATTATCACTTTTCCTAACTGTGTATGTATTGCCATCAAGCATCGCCCGATAACCCTCAGCACCTTGTGGATAATAGTCGTAATATTTCCAAATCTTTTCTATACTTATTTTTTCTTGTGCCTGAATAGACAATATTTGAAAAATAAAACCAAACAATATAAATCTTAAAGCCATTTACTTTTTTTTTGTGAAGTTAATCATGAATACGTTTTGAATCAAATATCTCGTTTAAAATAAGTTATGACCCACAGATTTTATAAATGTATTTACTATAAATAGAAGAACTTATTTTTTGTATTTTTGAAATCATAACTAAACTGAACAAACGAATAATACCATGAGTAAATTTTTACCTTTCTTAACACTTCTAATTTCAAGTGTGTCTTTTTCTCAGCTAACTGATTGTAGCGAGCTTTTTATTTCTGAATATGTAGAAGGCTGGTCCAACAATAAAGCCATTGAAATATATAACCCGACAGATGCTTCAATTGATTTGAGCGCATATATGGTGATTCGCTATTCAAATGGATCAACCAGTGCAAGCGAAGGAAATGCCGTTCAACTTACAGGAATCATAGCGGCTGGTGATGTTCATGTTGGTGTTTTAGAGAAGCTAGATGAAAATGGAGAAGGTCAAGAGGCTCCAATCTGGGATAGCCTTCAGGTAAAAGCGGATGCGTTTTATTGTCCTGAATACAATGTATCGAATGCATGGTATTTTAATGGTAATGATGCAGTGGTTCTTGCTAAAGGGACGACCAATGATATTAACAATTCTGTTGTAGTAGATATTTTCGGTAAAATTGGTGAAGACCCAGGTGTTGCTTGGACCTCAGAATTCCCATACACTGGTGCTGGTTTAGAAGTAACCAAAGATCACTCGATGATTCGTAAAACTTCTGTACTCAAAGGTGAAACAAATCCTGTGATTTCATTTTTCGATCCGCTTTTAGAGTACGATTCAATCCCAGCTGTTGTAGAACGACTCGATGAGAACGGTGAGCCAGTCTTGGGCACAAGCGGAAACCCGATTTTGGATGGTAACTGGACGTCTTTAGGAAACCATGACTGTGATTGTACACTTGGTAATGTTGCAAGCTTTGGTGCTGCAAACATTGAAATTTACCCGAACCCATCCAATGGTATTTTTACGATTCGTAATATTTCGGATGTTAGAAATATTCAGATAAATGATATTCTAGGAAAAATGGTGCTTTCTCAAAACAATACAAAAAACCATACGACACTAACAATTAATAAACCGAACGGTGTATATTACGTGCAGTTAGCATTTAAAAATGGTGAAAAAGTAATTCGTAAAGTTGTTATTAAATAAATAGCAGCTCGAAAAATGAAAAACTTTTTATTCCTTTTAGCATTATGTGTTATTCAAGGCATAACAGCTCAGAATTCATTACTTAGCGGAAATGTTTCAGAATCTGTAACCAAAGGCGTTGTTGTTGGTGCGAAGATCGCATTAAAAAATGAGGGAGGGCAAGTTTATCTTATCACGATCAGATATCGATGGTCAATATGCATTCAAAAACTAAAACAAGGATTCTACTCAGCAACCGTTACATGCTTTCATTTGATACGTTAAGTGTTGAATTAGAAATCAAATCAGGACAAAATACTCATGATTTTATTGTAGGTGGAGGACAAGAACTTGAGGAAGTTCAGGTTATCGGAAATCTCGCTATAGACCGCAAAACACCGGTAGCTGTTACAAGAATATCCACCAAACAAATTGCTGAAGAGTTAGGATCTCAAGATTTACCAATGATCTTAAATTCGACACCAGGCGTTCATGCGACTCAGCAAGGAGGTGGTGACGGTGATGCAAGAATTACGATTCGTGGGTTTGACCAAAGAAATGTTGGTGTTATGATTGATGGGGTTCCTGTCAATGACATGGAAAATGGTGCAGTTTACTGGTCTAATTGGTTTGGTTTAGATGCCATTACCGGTCAAATTCAGGTTCAACGTGGATTGGGCGCTACAAAACTAGCAATGCCCTCAGTTGGAGGGACAATGAACATTTTAACACAAGCTACTGGTGGGAAACGAATGATTCGTGTGGCACAAGAATACGGGACAGGTGATTTCTTAAGAACTTCACTTTCTTACAAATCGGGCACCTTAAAAAATGGATGGGGTGTTCTGTTTTCAGGGTCCTATAAGCAAGGTAATGGTTGGGTAGATGGTGCAAATACACAAGGTGCTTTTTATTATCTTAAAATCCAGAAGAAAATCAAAAATCATATTGTTTCATTGAGCGGTTTCGGTGCACCTCAACAGCATGGTCAACGTTCTTATTCACAACCCATAGAATATTGGGATGCCAATTACGCACGAAGCTTAGGTATTGCAGATTCATCGATTGATGCAGAACGAGATAGAGGTATTCAGTTTAATCAACATTGGGGTTATAGAAATGGAAAGACATTCAATGAGCGACGGAATTATTATCATAAACCTCAAATAACCTTAAAAGATTTTTGGAAAATCAATGATAAATTATCTTGGTCGAATATCGCTTATACCTCAATTGGCCGTGGCGGTGGACAACGCTATTTCAATTCGGCATCTACCATTATTCGAGATGAGAATGGTTTAGTGGATTGGGATACAATTGTTTATAACAATCAATACAAAACCTTATTTGGACAAGTATATTCAACGGCAGACCCAGCATATGATGACAACTTATTAAAATCATCCCAAATTCTTTCTGCATCGGTTAACAATCATTTTTGGGTAGGTGGTCTTTCTCAATTTGATTACAAACCCAACGAGTATTGGAATTTTGCGGGAGGTTTGGATTATCGCTATTACAAAGGGGAACATTACACAGAAGTGATTGACCTACTCGGAGGTGACTACTTTATAAACGAATCTGATTTAAATGCGGGCACCACAATGAAAGTGGAAGGTGATAAAATAGCAAGAGAAGACAGGCCTTATCAGAACCATCGAGATGGTCTTGTTCAATGGGCTGGAGCATTTGGTCAAGGGGAATACTCAAAAGACAAATGGACTGCGTTTGTGAATGTTTCGACCGTGACAAATTTCTACAGAGGCATTGATTACTTTAGAAAAAGACAACTTAACATTGGAGATACACTTATTGAAATTGGGCATGACGATACAGTAAGTTACAATGGACAAACCTATACACGTGATTCTGAAGGGTTGGAATTTAATACCACAGATTGGGTTTCCAGAAGCGGATTCACCTTCAAAACAGGTGCCAACTATAACATGACAGAAACGTCAAATGTATTTCTGAATCTTGGTTATTTAAACAGAACACCTCAGTATAGCAATGTTGTTGATAACAATACCAATACCTTTTTTGACAACCTAGTTAATGAAAAAATACTTGCTGTGGAAATGGGTTATGGGTTTAGGTCGAAACGATTTAGTTTAAATTCCAATGGATACATTACTAGGTGGGAAAACAGACCACTCCCCTACGGCTTATCTGTACCGGATCCTTTAGATCCGTCAGAATTTATCAGAGTTAATGTACCGGGTATGGACGCCATTCATATGGGTATTGAAACTGACTTTGCAGTTGTATTACACAAAAAATTAAGTCTTGAAGGTATGGTAAGTATTGGAGACTGGAGATGGGATTCCAAAGAAGATATTGTGATATATTCTGATACCATTTCTTTTGATGCCACGGGAGTGCATGTTGGAGATGCAGCACAATCAACTTATGCTGCAAGCTTAAGATATGCTTTTGTAAAAAATGGTTATTTGAAGCTCAAATACACCTTCTTTGACCGATACTATAGTGATTTTAATCCAAATTCTCTTTCAGGTGAAACAAGTGGCAAAGACTCTTGGCGTATTCCTTCTTATGGACTACTTAGTATACATGCAGGATACACGGTTCGCTTTGAAAATAGTCAATTGAGGTTTAAGGCAAATATTTTTAATGCATTGAATACACTCTATATTTCAGATGCAAGAAACAACTATCATCTAGATGGTTCCTCTGATTTCGATGCGAACTCAGCAACAGTATTTATTGGTCAAGGATTGCGTTTTAATCTATCCATTGGCTTTCAATTTTAAATAATTATGAAAAAAATCCTAACACTACTACTAATCTCAACTTGCAACCTGCTTTTGGCACAAACAATCGCTGATGCAAGAAATCAAAGTATAGGTCAAACAGTCACTATTAATGGTGTCGCCACAAATGGTGCGGAACTTGGCGCAATAAGGTACATTCAAGATGCAACAGCTGCACTTCCAGCATATGGAAACAATCTATCAAGTATTCAAAGAGGAGACTCTGTGTCAGTAACTGGTGTTGTTTTCGAATTCAGTGGTTTGCTTGAACTGTCTCCAACCACAAGCTTCAATATTATTGGTCAAGGTACGCTTCCTGAACCATTATTGATTCCTTTAACTAGCGCTAACGAAGCACTTGAGGCACAACTAGTGCGTTTCGATAACGTCACCTTTGTTCAAACTGGATTCTTTAGCACCGGAAGTAGTACTGTTCAAATAACGGATGGCACAAATACATTAGATGTCCGTATAAACGGTTCTACAAACATTGATGGTTCTGCCGTTCCCACAGGACCGGTAACAGTCGTTGGTTTAGTAGGCCAATTCAATGCCAATTATCAGCTTATCCCTAGAGATCTAGAAGATATTTATCCCTATGTTGCTCCTGCCAAAGAAATCAACATTAAACTAGATGGTAATGACATTCTAGATAATGGCACCTATGTTGTGGGGAATACCAGTGCGACAACAATAACTGTCGAGAATACAGGTTCAGAATCCCTCAACGTTACAGGTGTTAATATTTCGGGAGTCAATGCGGCAGAATTCTCTACGGATTTAATCCCTACGACAATAGCACCGCTATCGAGTCAGGAATTCACCTTGAATTTTGCACCAAGTACAATAGGTTCGATGTTTGCTTCACTAATCATTGATAATGATGATAGTGACGAAAATCCATATACCATAAATCTTCAGGCATTTGGCACGGATAATTTAGCAACGGAACCTACCGTAAATGCCTCGGTATTTAATTTCAATACTATTGAGGCTTATACTTTGGTAGGTGAATATAACGGTAGCCCTGATGCCGATTCCTATATTGTGCTTTGGAAAAATGGCAGTCCTATTACAGAAGCACCAGAGGACGGACAAAGTTATTTACGAGGGGATTATATTGGTAATGCCAAAGTTGCATATGTGGGAAGTGGCACGAGTCTTACACCAAGAGGGGTTATTGCAAATCAAAATTATTACTTCAAGGTATTTGCATACAACGGGTCAGGAGGTTTTGAAAATTATTTAACTTCAAATACCGCTGAGACTCAAGTTACAAGTGGCGGTGAACAAATTGGAAACTATTACAATGGGATTTCAAGTGCCTCGAGCACCTTACTTGGAGACCTAAGCGCATTAATCAATCCTCACAACTACATTACTTATTTTCTTTACAAAACAACGATGATGAGTCAATTTGAAGTAAAAGACACGACAAATGGACAGTCATATGTTACGTGCTGTTATTCTGGAGAACGTAAAGTATTCAATGATCCATTCGATTGGTCGGATAATAATTACTCACGTGAACATACCTATGCGCATTCTTGGATGGGAACGTTTCCATGCAGTGATCCTGAAGAGGAAGAATATGCGGACCAGCATAATTTATATCCTGCAAATTTACCAAATGCCAATTCTCCAAGAAGTAACCTACCGCTTGAAGATATTACTGGGGATATTGTTTTCAATTACCTGGAAGGAAGCGTGGGATACAATGCAAACAATCAATTGGTTTATGAGCCGAGAGCATCTCACAAGGGCAATGCGGCGCGGGCTATATTTTACATGGCTACATGTTACACTGGGTATGGCGGAAACAATTGGGCTGTACCAACGAATCAGAATGCTGGCTCTCTCGTAAACTGGCACTTTAATGACCTTCCGGACAACTATGAGATAGCCAGACACGAATATATCTTTAACCTTCAAGGAAATCGTAATCCATATATCGACTCAGTAGATTTTGCTTGTTATATCGATTTTTCTAATATGTCCTATAATCCTGAGGGATGCGGAAGTATGGGTATAGAAGCGTTTTTGAATAGCAACTTTTCAGTTTTCCCTATACCGAGTAAAAATAAATTATTTGCGCAAATTAATGGAGAAACTATCCATTCTTATGAACTGACTGCTATGGATGGAAAGATGATTCATAAAGGACAAAACCTAAACCTTGCCGTATTGGAATTAAACACATCCAATTATCCATCAGGCGCTTATTTATTAAATGTCCATACAGCCAAAGGTTCCGTTCAAAAGAAAATTATAATTGATTAAGAGTTCTAGGATACAAATACTCTATTTTTCGCTCATTTATTTGTGCGCTTGTTCGCCCAAATTATCCATAAATTCGGAACAAATTAAGATTACCAAAGAGGAATTAGCGGATTCCTCACTTACGACCTTCATCGCTCCTTTTAAGGAAGAAATGGATGCACAAATGCAACTCAAAATAGCAGAATCCGAGCATGATTTTATAGTCAAGCGACCTTCATCAAATCTCATGAATTGGATGGCTGATGCAGTCTTTGTAAATCAAACAAGAAACGTTCGATTAAGCCTCCCAACATTTTGCTTATTAAATACTGGTGGAATTCGATCGAGCATTGGCAAAGGGGATGTTTTATTAAAAGACCTTTTCAAGGTTATGCCTTTTGACAATACAATAATTTGGGCAAAAATACCTATGACTTCACTTGAGAAAATTTCCGCATATCTTTTAAAATCAGGAGGGGAACCTATTTCGAATGTAGAAATGAAAAATGGACAACTACTACTGAGTAATTTCGGTGAAAACGTTGCTGTCAATTATTTTTGGGTAATCACCTCTAATTATCTTTTTAACGGAGGAGATAATATGAACTTTTTCAAAGATGCTGTAGAAACAGTAGAGACGAAAATACTAATACGTGATGTTTTAATTCAGGAAGCCAAATTTCAAGAAATTCTCTTAAATGACTCAAAATCAAGGATAGAATGAAAAGACGTTTATTTCTTGAAAATTTTGTCTTAAGCTCGGTAGGAATACTCCTAACTGATTTTACGTTTAGTGCCACTCCATTAAAAACTGAAAGCCACAAAAACTTGGTGATTTTACATACTAATGATACGCACTCTAATATTGATCCTTTTCCAGAAAACCACTCTAAGTACCCTGGTATGGGCGGGATTGCAAAAAGATTTACGGTGATTGAAAAAATAAGAAAATCCGAACCCAATGTCTTACTTCTAGATTCGGGTGATATTTTTCAGGGGACACCTTATTTCAATACCTTCAACGGAGTTCTTGAGATGAAGTGTATGAGCAAATTGGGTTACGATGCCTCAACAATGGGAAATCATGATTTTGATATTGGAATGGATGGTTTTTTAGGCGCTAAAAAATATGCAAATTTTCCATTTTTATGTGCAAACTATGACTTTTCAAACACTATTTTAAGTGGAGCTACTCAACCCTACAAAATATTTAAAAAGGGAGGTCTAAAAATAGGAGTCTTTGGAATTGGAATTGAATTAAATGGTTTAGTGCCTGCTTCAAGCTATGGAGATACAATTTACCAAGACCCGATAGAAATCGCTAACATGACCGCAGCAAATTTAAAGAATCAAAAATGTGAGCTCATAATTTGTCTTTCGCACTTAGGTTTCGAATATCAGGATGCTAAAAAAGTATCCGATAGAAAGCTCGCTAAAAATTCCGAAAATATAGACATTATTCTTGGAGGACACACCCATACTTTTATGGAAAAGCCTGCTATCGAAAAAAATAAAAGAAGTCAAAATGTGATCATCAATCAAGTCGGTTGGGCTGGACTTCAATTGGGCAGAATTGATATTGAGTTAAATAATAAGTCACTAGGAAATCAAAACATAGTAATTGATTAAGGATTCGTTCTTCAAGCTTTCTTTCTTAAGAAATACATTTTGTAACTTACCCTTCCTATGTTTTACAAGTGCATAATTATTGTGCTGTTTTTGTTCCTTTCTAGTACCTCTTGCAGAAAAAGGAAATCTACAGAAATCATTCCAACTGATGTTGGTACTCTTGTAGTAGATGGATGTATCGAAACAGGACTTAACCCAATTGTGCTTCTTTCACAATCTTCATCGATCTACAGCCCCACAGATTTAAGTGCATTTCTTGAAAATTACATTTATAATGCAGACGTCAAGATTGTAAATCAATCAGATACTTTTAATTTAGAATTAAAGGCCATTACAAATCTGGATACATTACATCAAAAAAAATTGGCTGAAATGCTTGGACTTAAAAAACACAAACAGGTTCTTGAATTACCGATTTTTATATACAGCACAGACATGTTAATTGGTGAAGTAAATCAAGACTATGAGCTAATTGTCAATCACAATGCCAAATCCTATTCGGGAATTACGCAAATTTCTGGACCTACAGCATTGGAAAGTTTATACTGGGATATCGAACCACAAACAATAGAGTATGGCTATTCATGGGCACAATTAAAAGATCAAGCTGGACAATACGATGCTTACAAATGGGAGGTTAAACGACTCAATTTAAAAAATAATGGTAAGCCAAAAGACGATATTTACATGACCACAAGGGACGCTTATTTCGACGATACCTTTTTTGATGGTTTAACTTTCGATTTTCCTTACGAAAATCCAATGCCGAGAAGGGACTCAACGCATCTTTCAGAATTTAAAAGAATGTATCGTTTAGGAGACACGGTAGTTGTAAAATTTTCAAAGCTAGATAAGGCAACATATAGCTTTTTTAAGAGCAAAGCTAGTCAAGTATCGAACGGAGGGAATCCTTTTGCCACGCCCATAAACATACCTAGCAATATGAATGAAGGAGCACTTGGAGTTTGGGCAGGGTATAGCCCTCATTATGATACTTTGTATTGTTATCCTTAATGTAAACCATCTGATTTCATTATCTTTGCCACCAAATTTACATTATGTCTAAAGATAACGTTCGCGTTAGGTTTGCTCCTTCTCCAACAGGACCTCTTCATATGGGTGGTGTTCGTACGGCGCTCTATAATTATTTATTTGCAAAAAAAAATAATGGAACCTTTATATTAAGAATTGAGGATACAGATCAAACAAGATTTGTTCAGGGCGCTCAAGATTACATCATCAATGCATTTGATTGGTGTGGCATAACACCTGACGAAGGACCTGGAATTGGAGGTGCTTACGGGCCTTACATTCAATCTGAACGAAAAGACATCTACCACGAATACGCTCAAAAACTCATCAACTCTGAAAAAGCATACTATGCCTTCGATACCGCTGAAGAATTAACTAAAATGCGCGATGAAGCTAAGAAAATGGGAATGCCTAATTGGCAGTATAATGGTGTAAGTAGATTAAGTATGAGAAATTCTCTGACACTTCCAAAGTCAGAGGTAGACGAATTGATTGCATCCAATACACCCTACGTTATTCGTATGAAAATGCCAAGGAATGAGGATGTTCGTTTTGAGGATGAAATAAGAGGATGGGTTGTGGTTAATACAAATAATCTTGACGATAAAGTTCTCTTTAAGAGTGATGGAATGCCAACCTACCACCTTGCCAATATTGTTGACGATCACATGATGAAAATTAGTCATGTCATTCGTGGAGAAGAATGGTTGCCCTCAGCCCCTCTTCACGTGTTGTTATACGATGCATTGGATTGGGATAGACCAAAATTCGCTCATTTACCGCTATTATTAAGACCCGATGGAAATGGTAAGTTATCGAAGAGAGATGGTGACCGCTTAGGATTCCCAGTCTTTCCTATTGATTGGTTGACAAAGGATGATGAATTATTCTCGGGATATAAAGAAAAAGGGTACTTCCCTGAAGCCTTTATTAACATGCTCGCCTTTTTAGGTTGGAATCCAGGTACACAACAAGAATTGTTCTCCCTTGAAGAACTCTCAGATGCATTTGGCCTCGATAGAGTATCAAAAGGTGGGGCTAAATTTGACCCTGAAAAAACCAAATGGTTTCAGCAACAATACATTCGCTCTAGCTCGGCGCATTCTTTAGCCGATATGCTCAAAGATTCGTTTCCAGTGAACCTTAACCAACAAAAAAGAATAACCATATGCGAGTTGATGAAAGAGCGCGCAACATTTGCAGCGGATATTATAAAAGATGGTGCATACTTGATTGAAAAACCGAAAGGATATGATCAGAAAGTAGTTTCTAAAAAATGGAAAGCACAAACACCAGCATTGGTACAAGAATGGCAAGAAATCATTGAAGGGATTGATGAATTTTCTGCATCAAATATTGAATCAAAATTTAAATCTTTTTTAGAAGAAAAATCACTCGGATTTGGTGCTGTATTACTTCCATTTAGATTATTAGTCACCGGAGTCGGTGCTGGACCAGGGATGTTTGATATTGCAGCATTCCTGGGTAAAGAAGAGGTTCTAAACCGGATGAGTACGGGGCTTATTGAGATTGAAAAAATCAAAAATGAAGCATAGTATTAGCGTTGAAGATATAAAACTCTATGCCTATCATGGTTGTCTTGAAGAAGAAGGCCTCATTGGTGGTCAATATAGTATTGATGTTTACATCGAAACAGAATTTACTGAGGCTGCTGAAAAAGATGACTTAAGCCAAACCATTGATTATGTATGGGTCAATCAAATTGTGAAAGAAGAGATGGCGATTCGTTCAAAGCTGATAGAAACAGTTGGTAACAGAATCATGAAAAGACTTAAAAATGCTGCAAAAAGCTCTGAGTTCAAAGTTGTCATAAAAAAAATGAGACCGCCTATAAATGGCGATGTCGCTTTCGTTTCTATTGGTATAGATTCTAGAAGTTAATTTATTTTACCTTTTGCAGGTAGTTGAGTCCACACTCTAAACCTGTTCGGTAATCCAATTCAATACTTTTTACTGAATTAGTAAAAATCTGAGTATTCAGAGGGACATCGGGAGCAATTTGATCAACCTTAATATGTTCGGGTAATGTGTCAATGTAATCTAGGGAAGATTTTATATTTAATTGAAAATTTTCTACATCCTCAATGATTTTCTCGCTTGCTCTTAAAAATTTGGAAACGAGATATTCAGGCCTGAAGATTCCAGGTTTAAATCCAAAATGAGTAGTCCTTATTAGGACAATATCCGTAGCACCATTTTCTACAGCCCATCTTATTGGAATAGGATCTGAAATACCTCCGTCTGAATAATGAACACCATTCACCTTATGTTTACCTTTTGTAAGCATAGGCACTGTACTGGCTGCTATAGTCATATCAATCCAGTTATCTCTAGTGGGCTGCAAATAATGAGTCGTACCTAACTCACTATCTGTTAAAACAATAAAATAATCTTTATCAATAAGCTTATCACAGGCTGTATCGAAATCAAAAGGAAATTCATTCTTAGCAATCTCATTAAAAAAATCAAGATTCATTAATCCATCACTGAACGCCTTACGATATTTAATAAATCGCTCATCTTGACAGAGCATACGCATACACTGATAGAAAAACCCGTACTTATTACTTAAAAAATAAGAAATCGCTATACTGCCGCCTGAAACACCAATAAAGGAATTAAAAGGTTCATAATCAGCAGAACGAAATGCATCTAACACACCTCCAGTAAAAGAAGTTTTAAATCCCCCACCCTCAAGAATAAGTACTTTTTTTCCTGTAAATATGCCCATGCTACTCATTTATAATTTTGCATTTAGATACTATCAATGGCTAAAAGATACCCTTTAAGTTTTGCAAAAGCCCTTGCTCTATGACTAAATTCATTTTTTTGTTCAAGCGTCATTTCTCCAAAAGTTAGATCAGATGAATTGGGTTTGAATATAGGATCGTAACCAAAACCTTTACTCCCACGTTTTTCAAGAACTATAGTACCATCAATAATACCTTCGAATTGTTTGGTTATTCCTTTACTTTTAAAAGTAATAACTGTTCTAAATCGTGCCTTTAAATTCTCTGTATTACTCAGATTCCTTAAAAGCAACGTCATGTTTTTCTCTGAATCACAAGTCGGACCTGCATATCTTGCTGAATAGACTCCAGGAGCTCCATCTAAAGCCTCTACTTCGAGCCCAGTGTCATCAGCAAAACATGCCCTATTAAAATGATTGAATACAGAGTCCGCTTTTAATAAAGAATTACCCTCTAAGCTATCCTCTGATTCGACTATATCTTTTGTGAATCCTAATGACTTTAGGCTCTCTATTTCTATAGTATCACCCATTAATTTTTGTAGTTCTATTGCTTTATTATCGTTGGCAGTTGCAAAGATTAATTTCATTTAAACAAGTTTAAAAATGACGTGGTGTAGGCTAATACTGAATACTTTAATCGAACAGTTTCTTTACCTGCAGCACCTAATTTAATACGCGCATCTTCATTTTGAATAAGATGAACTAATGCAGCGCGCCATTCATCTTTACTTTTTGCAAAAATCCCATTTTGATTCATCGCAACAATTTTTTTATTAACGCCCACAGGCGAAACAATGGACGGTATACCCAGGGACATGTATTGAAGACACTTAAAACCACACTTTCCTTCGGCCCAAATCTCATCTTCAAGGGGCATTACTCCAATCGAGATTTCATTTAAATCATCAATTTCAGTTTCTCTATTCCATTTTACAAAATTTAATGACTTTAAATTATAGATGGGCTTTTGATTTGAGATCACCCTAAACTCAAAATCATAATCTGCCTCTAGCTCTTTTATAATTGGCACCAAAAAATCTAGAAATCTCATAGTCGTATGTGTTCCAGTCCAACCGATAACTACCTTTTTTGAATAGTCCGTATTCGTATTGTGATAATTTTCTGTATCTATTGTTGTTGGTATTACATTTACATTATCGTTGTATCTCCCGGCATAAGTCGCAAGGTAATCATTTCCAACTGTGACAACATTTGCCCATCGTATGCAATACTTAACTTTCCAGTAAGCCTTTAATCTATGGAATTTCGCATTTGATTCGCTATAATTAGCCAACCAAATTGCATCATCAAAATCATAGATATATTTCTTCCGAAAAATTTTAGCAATTATGAATTCAAAAACCGGAGGCCCTATATGAGAAGCTTCTCTATGAATAAAAACATGGTCAAATTTATGAATGGTTAATACTAGGATTACGCGTCGTAAAAAACTTTGAATTACACCAAATATTTTATTTCTTAAACTCCCACTTTTGTATAGACTAAACCATGTCTTTGAATCTAGAAAAGGAGCAAAAGTTATATTAAAACCTTGACGCTCAAGTTGGGGTATATATTGTTCAAATCTAAACCTTTGAGATGGGGCTTGGTCTCTAGGATATGGCACAATAAAAACTATAGATTGACCTTTTGTCGCTTTCATTCTATCATAATTTTATTGTAAACCTTCAGAAATGTAGCAACTCCATAGTCTAAACCAAAATATTTTTTTGCGCCGAGCATTGTGTTTTTTCTATCAAACTCAATATCCTCAATTATAAAATCATGAATTGAATTTTCAGCAACGACGCATCCAGCATTATACTCTCTAACTATATCACCAGTATCACCGACACCATCATTGCAAATTAAAGGGATACCCATAGACATCAACTCACCTTGTTTTGTAGGAGAACTTGCCTTCTTTGAATAGGCCGGAAGAATGAAGAATATAGAGCACGTAAATAAACTCATAAAAAGCGGAACTTCATGATGCATTGCTGATGTAACAAGAATCGATTTTTCATCTAAACCTATAGATTTTGCACGATTTATGATAAATTGAGGGTCTTCCTTTGAAATGAATAAAAACAAAGGGTTCATTTTGCTCTCGGTATTTCTTTTAAAGAAAGTGAGCATCTCATCTAGCATATACCAAGTTCCAATTGATCCAACATAACCTAGTACATACTGATTTGATTTTATGTTTAATTTTTGTCTTAAATTATCTAACTCTTGCGCATCAATTAAAGCAGGATTAAATTTATTTGTATCAACACAACAAGGAATCACGCTTATTTTTTCCTCTAAGTACCCCAAACCTTTCCATGTCAAAATTTCTTTTTTTCCATTAGAGGTCAAAGAAACTACGTGGTCAGATTCTTTAAAAAACTGAACCTCCTTTCGCTTAAAATATTGATAGACCTTTTTGTAAATTGGATTTTTCAGATTCCATAAACCACCATCTACGCGCTCATCAGCCCAAAAACCGCGCATATCGAAAAGAAAAGGTACTTTGTAATTTCGTTTAAAACTTAATCCAATTAATGCAGAAATATAACTTCGGCAGTGGATCAAAGACAAAGAATGTTTTTTGTGTAACTCTATGGCAACTTTTTTCATTTTAAAAACATCCCAAACCGTTGATAGTAAGGGTGGTCGCTTTGTATACTTCAGAGGTCGCCAATCAATGTTATGCTCTTTACAGATGGCTTCTATGGTTGTCCGATTTTGAAGATATCTATCTGGCTTTTCAAAACTCACCAAATGAAAAGAATACCCTTCCTTCGTGAGACCTATTATGTATGGTAAAACTTGGGATTGTCCTAATGGGTCCGTCATTCCGTCATAAGAAAGATAAAGGATGTGTTTATCCATGAGGCAAAGATATAATTCTTAGAAATACGCAGTGTATCCAAAATGAATTTTACTAGACCTAAAATCAATAGGGTTACTGAACTCTTTACCAATTGCATATGTAATTGCAAAAACACCAATATTCGAACCAAAAGAAATCCCACCTCCAAATCCAAAAGGCTTGTCATAATAATAACTCGATGCGACATTTTCATAAAAGCACTGGTCGTAAAATAAAAACACATTACTGCTCTCGTCTAGTAAAAATCTATACTCAAATGTTAATTGAGCTTTAGTAGAGGCAAAAAGTTGCTCTTCATTGAAACCTCTGAGGGTATTTAAACCTCCAAATCTATACAACTCGTTTTCGAATATTTTAGCACTACTATAAAAATCAAAAAGTGCTGCAAAATGTATAACGTGTCTCGGGAAAACAGGAAGAAACTCTCGATACATTAAATGCCCGCTTAAAGTTGTGTTTTTTAGATCTAATATTTCCGTACTGTCCTCATCAAGTATTCTCTGACCTACAAAGAGTTTAGAAGAAAATATTCTTCCTTTACTCGGGTTAACGAGGTTGTCAAGATTTTGCTTTGCTAAAGACAACCCATAGGAATTTGTTCGGTATCCATTTAAACTGGAGAATTCATTACTTGAAGCTGCACCGCTGAGAATACTCGACTGTAAAAAACGATAATGCGCTCGCAATTTAAAACCATTACCAAGAGTGTATGAAATGTTTAATTCCGTATTTAAATCTAAAAAAGTTGAATCCCTTTTATATAATAAAAGCTGTGCTTCAATACCAAAAGGGGTTTGAAATAAATAAGGATAGTTGAAATTAAAATTCATCCTCTGGGTTTGTGGCTTTATACTTCGCCAATTAAATTTTAACAGCTCCCCTTTCTTTAATGCATTCTCCAGTTTTAAATTCACCTCACCTGTTAACGCCATTTTTTGACTTACCGGATTCGGCTGTAATCCTAAAGCGCCCCTTAGGAAGCTAACTTTTATTGATTTCACGTAAATAAATACTTCAAAACCCTCAGAGGTATACATAATCTCCGCAGGCTTAATACTAGCTATAAATGAGCATTGCTCGATTTTACGATCTACATCTCTCACTTTAAGCTCAGCATATGCTTCATCTAATTGGTAATCAATTATACCATGAATGGTTCTTTGAGATATGCTCGAATCTCCCTTAATGTTAAGCTTTTTGAATGTATAATATTTTCCCTTTGAAACTTTGAGGTTTGCTTCAATTTGAGTTTCTGATATACGAATTGAATCCAATGAAATCTGTACGAATGGAAATCCCATGTTTGCAAATTTCATAGTTTGCCGTTCCAGATAATCAGCCAATTCTTTCGGGTTTAAGCGTAAAATTGGTTTTTTCTTTTTAAAAATACTCAGTTCCGCAGATTGAGTACCATTTAAAATAATATCATCAAAATGCCTACCGGAGTTAATCATTATTGACTTTTCTAGAGTGTCAATCGAAATTTCATGCAAGAAATAACCCTTTTCAGTTAGTTCATAACTCAGCGCACGAACATTATTATCTACTGAATATAAAATAGAGGTATCGAGCTTTAATTTTTTAGGGAATTTTTTTTGCAATCCTGCATCATTGAATCTCAGGGCATAATATTGTTGTCCATGGACGATTAATCTGCCCATAAACAAAATCATACCAATCAATATGAATACACGTAAGTTCACTTAGTTTTCCCTATGTTATAACGTATAAAATTCTTTTTTTTGTATGTCAACTCCAATAAAATTTAAATAAAATTGTAACTTTATGTCAGTAAGGCTCGTTAGACTTAACACGAACAACAAAATTATACTACCATGAAAACTAAAGCAACATTATTATTTTTACTAGCCTTTGTAACGACAATTTTAATTTCTTGTGGATCTGGAAGAACAGCAAGCTGTGATGCCTACGGAAGTATCGATCAAGATGTTGAGTTCCAAGAATTAGCTTCAAAATAAGGTTCCTAAACCCAAAAACATTTACATTAAGCGTCTTAAATGCTTTTCCATTGCGGATTGTATTTTAGACGCTTCTTTTTTTGCCCCTAACTTGAAATCTTCTGATGTATCCGCGTAGATGATTCCTCTTGATGAATTGACAAGCAATCCGCACTCTGAGTTCATCCCATACTTAACAACCTCCTCTAGCGAGCCACCTTGAGCGCCGACTCCAGGTACTAAAAAAAAGTACTCTGGTGCGAGCTTTCTTATTTTTGCAATATCTTCTGACCTTGTTGCTCCCACTACAAACATTAAGTTTTCAGGTGTTCCCCACTCTATACACTTCCTAACTACAGATTCAAATACTGGGGTATTTTCAGATTCAATAAACTGAAAATCTTTTGCACCTTGATTTGAAGTCATCGCCAAAACAACCGCCCACCTGTCCTGGATAGGTTAAAAAAGGCTTTACGCTGTCTGACCCCATATATGGTGCAATTGTTAATGCGTTACAGTTATATGTTTCAAAAAAGGTTTTAGCATAATACGAAGAAGTATTGCCTATATCTCCTCGTTTTGCGTCGGCAATTATAAGGCATTCTTTAGGTATGTATTCAATTGTTCTTTGAAATGAATTCCAACCAGAAACGCCAAGACATTCATAAAAGGCTAAATTCGGTTTATATGCAACCGCGTATTCTTTTGTTGCATCTATAATCCCCTTGTTAAACTCAAATATAGGATCCTCTGACGCTAAAAGATGTTTAGGCATTTTACTGAGATCAGGATCTAATCCGACACAAAGAAATGATTTTTTCAGCCTTATTTGTTCTATCAATTTGGCTCTATTCATGCTGTTTCCCCCTTGAGTTTTTCTGCATTTTCTGCCATTTTAAGAGCATCAATCATATCCTGAATATCTCCATTCATAAATGAACTCAAATTATACATGGTCTTATTAATTCGGTGATCTGTGATTCTTCCTTGTGGGTAATTATATGTTCGAACTTTTGCAGACCTATCACCTGAAGCCACTAAAGTTTTTCGCTGTGCGGCTCTTTCATCATTAATACGGTCTAATTCTGCTTGATAAAGTCTTGATCTCAATACAGAAGTCGCTTTCTCTAGGTTTTTGTGTTGAGATCTACCATCTTGACACTCAACAACAACTCCTGTTGGAATATGTGTCAACCTTATTGCAGATTCTGTTTTATTGACGTGCTGTCCACCTGCTCCAGAAGCTCTAAAAGTGTCTCTTCGCACATCTGTCATATTCAGCTCAAAATCTACCTCCTCTGCCTCAGGTAGCACAGCAACAGTAATCGCGGAGGTGTGGACTCGTCCTTGAGACTCCGTTTCAGGAACCCTTTGAACACGATGCGCACCTGATTCAAACTTTAACATCCCATAGATTCCGTCGCCTTCAATACTCATTGAAATTTCTTTATATCCTTTGACCGTACCTTCAGATGAATGAATAATATCATGCTTCCAAGATTTTTCTTTAAAATACATGGTATACATTCTGAAAATATCTTCAACGAAAATACATGCCTCATCTCCTCCTGTACCCGCACGAAGTTCAATAATGGCATTTTTATCATCTTCTGGGTCTTTAGGAATTAACATGACTTTTATCTCTTCCTCAAGAAGTGGCCTCTTTTCATCTAGTTCACTAATTTCCATTTTTGCCATTTCACGCATTTCCTCATCTGTTTCACTCTCAAGGAGCTCACGAGCACTTTTTAAATTAGAAAGCAGGTTGCTGTAGGTTTTGTAAATTTGGTCAAGAACCTCTAAATCACGGTATTCCTTATTTAACTTTACATAGCGCTTCATATCAGCAATAATATCTGGGTCAGTTATAAGATTACCAACCTCTATAAATCGGAAATGAATTGCTTCTAGTTTTTGGAGTAAGTCGGACATACGATACGAAATGATTTGAGTGCTAAAATAAATATAATAAAACGAAAGGGATTGATTGATAATCATAAAAAATGCCACACTAATGTGTGGCATTCTGCTAAATATTTCAATTTGTCAATTTAAGAATCAATAGAACCTTGAACTCTTTTCATAAAAGAGTTGAGAGCTTCTTTTTTAGCGGTACCTTTTTTCATATCATCATAAACCTCAATCGCACCAGATAGATTCGATAACAATTCACCGATTACATCAATTTCTTCGTCCCTCAGAGATTCTAGGTCTATGAGATCCTCAAGTGTCTCAAGTGTTTCGACAATATAATCTTCATCGTTATTTTCGATGAATGCGATGATGTGTTTAATTACCGGTAAGCGCATCCAGAACTTGTTCTATCGTTTCTATTTTATTTCCTTGCGCCTCTTCAACAAGAGTACCATCCTTGAAGCTTGCAAAAGTTGGTAAATTACTAACATTCGCCATTTTCCTTGAGTCAGGGAATTTTTCAGCATCTACATAAACGAATAAAATGTCTTCATGCTCCCTCGAAAAACGTTTAAACTTAGGTTTGGTGATTTTACAATTACCACACCAAGTTGCACCATATTGAACCATTACCCTTTGGTGCTGTTCAACTTGATTTTTTAAATCGTCTAAAGTAGCTTCGACAAACATCTTAGTGCTTACTTAAATAATCTGCAACACCATCTCTTGTTGCATCCATAGCATCTTTGCCTTCTTCCCAATTTGCAGGACAAACCTCACCATGTTTTTGGTTATGAGCGTATGCATCAATCAAACGAAGAACCTCTTGTACATTTCTACCTACTGGGAAAAAGTTTACGGCTTCGTGAAAAACAAAACCTTCTTCATCTAAAAGATAAGTAGCTCTATAAGGTACGTTATCTCCATCTCCTGGCTCTTCATCGAACAAATTAAAGTCCAGAATATCAAGCTCCATCGCAAGGACTCTCGTAGAGTCTGCAATTAATGGGAATTGCACACCTTCAATCCCTCCGTCGTCTTTTGAGGTGCTTAACCAAGCGAAATGAACCTCTGCCGTGTCGCAAGATGCACCGATTAATATTGTGTTTCTTTTTTCAAACTCCTTCGCAGCTTCTTGAAACGCGTGAATTTCGGTTGGACATACAAAAGTGAAATCCTTTGGATACCAAAAAAGACATACTTTCTTTTTATTATCTAATGCTTGTTTTAAAACGTTGATTTGAAATGCATCTCCCATTTCATCGATTGCCTTTACAGACATATCTGGGAATGTTTTACCGACTAGAGCCATAATTGTTATTTTAGATTGTTAATTATCATTTGTTTAAGTGTAAAATTAATACTAAATAATGTTTACACTCATTAATCTTTATTATTATTTCGCAATTGTAACTTCAACAAATAGTGAAATAATTTTGTTTTAAATCCCTGAGAAAAAAGAGTATTGACTTACTTCTTTGATGCTTTCTTCACAAAATCATCATAGGAAAGTTTCTTTTCTTTCATTGGAACATTCGCTTGAAAATAATCAGATAACTTTTTCTCGGTAATACGGTCATAAATTCCATTTACCTGCTCCTTATCTTTCAACAAACGCATTGCCGTTTCTGTAAGCTCCTTATCCTCTGGGGCCGGCATTCCATATTGCGCGTAGTTTGATACTAATAATGACTTTGTAAATTCCATAACCTCTTCATTAGAGATTTGAATATCATTTTCTTTAAAGATTTTGCCTTGAATAAGCTGCCATTTCATAGATTTTAAATACCCCTCAAACTCCTTATTTAAAGTATCATCGTCTATAGGCTTCTCATTAGATAGCTTAATCCAGCGTTTGAGAAAAGCTTCAGGTAAAGTCATTTTAGTTTTATCCATCAAAAAATCATAAACAGTCTGTGTAAAGAGACGATCAGAATCCGTCTTAAACATGTTTTCTAGATCTGCTGTCACCTTCGTCTTCATTTCAGCTTCTGATTTTACACCTTGATTCGGAAAAAGTTTGTCATATAACTCCTCATTCAATTCGGCAAGCTCCATTCTTTTAATGTCGTTAATCGTGAATTTGAATTGTTTCGAAAGATTACCTATTGTGTTTTCCTCAATACCTAACATTGAAGCTAAATCTTTATCATCCTTAGAAACAGATTTTGGGTCTATAGTAAGTGAATTGTCAACTTTTAATCCAAGTAAAGATTTAATGGCTTTTTTATCTTTTAAAAACTCCATGGAAATTGTTGAATTGTTTTCAACGCCATTTTCTTTTGGCTCACCAGATGAATCAAGCTCTCTGAAAAGACCCATAACCATGTCTTTCTCTCCTACTTCGGGAGTTGATTCCATTTTACCATACCTTCTTCTCAAATCTTCGATTTGATCAGCAATCAATTTATCATCAACCTTTACTGCAAAATATTCAATACTTTTTCGAGAGGAAAGTGGAATATCAAATTTTGGAGAAAATCCAATTTCGTATGCAAACTCAAAATCTCCTGGGTTTTCCATATCCCCCTTAAAGGTCTCATCCTCTGTTGGAATTGGATTGCCAAGAATTTCTAATTTCTCTTCAGTAATGAATTTATATAGACTATCATTCGCCAGTTTATTTAACTCTTCTGCAAGAACAGACTTTCCATACTGCTTTTGAATCATTCCAAAAGGAACTTTACCGGGTCTAAAACCAGGCACTTTTGCCGATTTGCGATACTTCTCTAAAGAGGTTTTAACATTCTTCTGATAATCCTCAGACTTAATTTCAACCTTTAAAACTGCATTCAGCTTGTCGACACTTTCCTGTAATACCTTCATTTCTTTAATTTAATTCAATAAAAAAGGCCTCGCTTGGTAAAACGAGACCTATAAATGGTGCGGATGGAGGGAGTCGAACCCACACACCTCACGGCACTAGATCCTAAGTCTAGCGTGTCTACCAATTTCACCACATCCGCATAACTATTTGCACCAGGAAAAACCTAGCTTTACTCTGAACTTTTTCAAAGCGGTTTGCAAAGATAATTTTTTTTAATAAATATGAAAAATTAGTTTCTTGAATTTTGAATGTTTGCTCTGATTTCCTTCATGAACTCAGAAGCATATACAAAATTTGTGATTTCTGGATTATCGGTTGTGATAATCGATTTGCGATCACCTTGCCACCACCGTTTGCCTTGGTAAATAAACAAAACATTTTCGCCAATCTCAATTACAGAATTCATATCATGTGTTATAACCACAGTTGTCATGTTGTATTCGCGAGTAATGTCCTGAATTAAACCATCAATTACAATTGCGGTTTTTGGATCAAGTCCAGAATTAGGCTCATCACAGAAAAGGTACTTTGGATTCATAGAAATCGCTCGTGCAATACCAATCCTTTTTTGCATCCCCCCGCTGCATTCGGATGGCAACAACTTGTTTTTACCAACAAGGTTTACTCTTTCGAGACAAAAGTCAACACGCTTTTGAATCTCATTTTTAGACATTGAAGTAAACATGGTTAATGGAAAACCAATATTCTCCTCAACATTCATAGAATCAAAAAGTGCAGAACCTTGAAATAACATTCCAATCTCTTGACGCAATTTACTTTTGTCAGCACTACGCATCTTTGTAAAATCAAAACCTTCATAAAGAATCTCTCCATCATCTACATCATGCAGCCCGACCATGCATTTGGCAAGAACAGATTTACCTTGCCCGGATTGACCAATAATTAAATTGACCTTACCTTTTTCGAAAACAGTATTGATATCAAAAAGAATTTGATCTTCGCCAAAAGATTTATTTACGCCTTTAATTTCAATCATTACAGCAGTAATAAATACGTTAATAAGAAATTCATGATTAATATGGCAACCGTACTACTAACAACGGCTTGAGTTGAGGCCTTACCAACATCTAATGAGCCTCCTTTAACATAATAACCATAGTAGGATGAAATCGAAACTATTAAAAAACCAAAAAAGACCGTTTTAATGAGTGCATAGGTAATGTGAAATGGATTGAAAAAAGAACGAATACCTAAAATGTATGTTTCGGTCGTTGTAAGGTCAGAAAAAATTAAGGCCAACCAACCACCGATAAGAGACAATGCCATTGAGAAAATAACTAAAATCGGGAAGAATATTACTGCGCCTATAATTTTAGGCAAAACCAAGAAGTTTAACGAATTTACACCCATTATTTCAAGAGCATCGATTTGTTCCGTTACACGCATCGTCCCTACCTCTGAGGCAATATTAGATCCAACTTTACCCGCTAAAATAAGTGATATTATGGTGGGAGAAAACTCGAGAATTGTGCTTGATTGCGTTATATATCCTACTGTATAATCAGGCAGTAAAGGCGTGGTCATATTTGATGCTGTTTGAAGTGCAATGACACCGCCCATAAAGGAGGACATTAAGGCTACAATTGGAAGGGAATTGATTCCTATAATATGAAGCTCCGAAACAATTCTTTTCCACAAAATATTCCATTTGGAAGGCACCGCAAAAAGTGTTCGCAACATTAAAAAATACCTTCCTATATGAAACAACATATTCACGACCCTAAATTAAACATAATTTCGAATGAAGTAATTGAGAACCCAATAGAATATTACTTTTGATAAATAAGAAGATGAGCACATTAAATCAAAATATTATTTCGAAAGCGTATTTGGAAAAATTCCTGCCACCAGCATTTACGGCTTATGTTCATGATTTATTATCTCAATCAAATGTTGCTTTCAACATTGTAAAACCTAGAACAACTAAATTAGGAGATTTCAGAAGGCCTAAAACTCCAAACCATACAGCTAAAATAACGATCAATAATAACCTGAACCCTTATGCATTTCTAATTACATCACTTCATGAAATTGCTCATCTTCGCGTATATGAGAATTATCCTATGGTCTCTAAGCCTCATGGTCTGGAATGGAAATTTGAATTTCAAAAATTACTTGAACCGCTTATTCTTTCTAATGCGATTCCAGAAAATTTAAAACAAAGCTTAAAAAATACAATTATCCGAACGAAAGCCGCTTCTTGTTCGGACATTAATTTAAGTCGCGAATTAAAAAAATATGATTCGCCAACTCAAATGGTATTTCTTGAGGAAATTGCCTTCGGAAGACTATTCACAATAAACAAAAAAACCTTCAAAAAAGGAAAATTGAGAAGAACCCGGTATCTTTGCCATGAAATGCAAAGCCGCCGAGATTATTTAGTGCATGCTTTAGCAGAGGTTAATCCAGTTTTAGATGAAAAATAAATCGTTGTATTGTTTAATTATGGCAGGAGGTGTTGGAAGACGGTTTTGGCCGCTTTCCACTGAGAAAAACCCTAAACAATTCCAAGATTTTCTTGGAACTGGTCAAAGTCTTCTTCAAATGACTTTTAATCGTTTCCTTTCTAAAGTACCACGAGAAAACATTTTTATATTAACGAATGAGCTTTATATTGATATAGTTGTTACGCAATTGAATTTACCCAAAACACAAGTAATTTGTGAACCTGAAAGGAAAAACACTGCGCCGTGTATTGCATTCGCTACTGCAAAGATTTTAAAACAGGACGCTGATGCAATGATGATTGTAACCCCGTCAGATCATTTAATTACCGATGAGAAGCAATTCAATGAAGATCTTGAATTGGGTATTACTGCAGCCCTAAAATCGCCAAGTCTCATTACTTTCGGAATTGAACCACATCGTCCAGATACCGGATATGGATACATAGAATTTAACAGCTCTGAAAATGAGATCAGAACTCAAAAAGTCCTTCAATTCAGAGAAAAACCAGACCTATCTACAGCTGAAACGTTTTTAAAGAAAGGAAACTTTTACTGGAATTCTGGTATGTTTATTTGGAAAGGTAAAGTTTTGAAAGATAGCTTTGAGAAGCATTGCAGCTCTTTACATGATGTCTTTTTTAAACAGGTTGAGGCTTACAATACCTCAAATGAAATGACGTTTATGAAGCAGGCTTTTAACTCTTCTGAAGGTATTTCAATAGACTATGCCATCTTAGAAAAGGAGGAAAATGTTACCGTTGTTTTATCCAAGTTTGGATGGAGTGACCTCGGAACGTGGGGAAGCATCAAAGATATCACCCAAAAAGATGCCAACCTTAATTCTGTCAATCACAGTGATATTCATTTGTTTGCCAGCACATCCTGTTTTGTAATAAGCGAGAAGAACAAGGAGATTTTAATCGATGGGCTTCATGATTTCTTCGTTATTGATACCCCTGAGAGGCTCATGATTCTAAAAGGTGAAAATGAGCAACTTCTCAAAGAATATCTGGCAAAAATGCAAACTAAGAAACCAAAAAATGGTTAAAATTAGAGACATTGAGCTGGGTGATTTTCCGCTTCTTTTGGCACCGATGGAAGACGTAAGTGATCCTCCCTTTAGGACCCTTTGTAAAAAACATGGAGCCGACTTAATGTATACTGAATTCATTTCATCCGAAGGACTCATACGCGATGCCTTAAAAAGTAGGCAAAAGCTCGATATCTACGAAAAAGAAAGACCTATAGGTATTCAGATCTTTGGATCAGATATTGAAAGTATGCGTCTTGCAACAGAAATCACGGCGCAATCCAATCCTGATATTATCGATATAAATTATGGCTGTCCTGTTAAAAAAGTAGCCTGTAAAGGAGCAGGTGCGGGTATTCTTCAAGATATACCCAAAATGGTAAAAATGACCGCTGAGATTGTAAAATCAACAAAATTACCGGTCACCGTTAAAACAAGGCTGGGCTGGGATGAATCCACAAAATACATAGTTGAAGTAGCTGAAAGATTACAAGATGTGGGGATTGAGGCAATATCAATTCATGGTAGAACAAGAAAACAGATGTATAAAGGTGAAGCTGATTGGTCTTTAATTGCCGCTGTCAAAGAAAACCCTAGGATGAAAATACCTGTTTTTGGTAATGGAGATATTGATACTCCGGAGAAAGCAGTTAACTACAAAAACAAATATGGTGTAGATGGTGTAATGATTGGTCGTGCGAGTATAGGAAACCCTTGGATATTTAGAGAAATCAAACATTATATTAATACCGGCAAACATCATGCACCACCTGACTTCCTCGAAAAGGTACATGCAGTTATAGAACACCTTAATACAAGTATAGACTGGAAAGGTGAAAAATTGGGTATTGCAGAAATGAAACGTCACTATTCCAATTACTTTAGAGGCGTTATCAATTTTAAGGATATTAAAATGAAGCTTGTTACCTCGAATGAGTTGACTGAACTGCATGATATATTGCATCATTTAAAAGAGTCAGCAGACAGCTTTAAATTTTCTAATTCTTACTGAACTATTTGATACTTATTTTGTTTTTCCATCATGAGACAATGGCAAAGCATTCCTGACTTCTCTGATTATGAGGTTTCTAATGACGGATTTATCCGGTCAATAGAGCGTACGAAGGTTTTTAAAAACGGCCGTAAAATGCGCTTCGACTCAAAAAACAAACAGTTACGCAGACACCCAAGTAACGGTTTTCTTATGACCGACCTCATCAACAATAAAGGAATTAGAAAGACCGTGTATCCTCACAAAATTGTTGCCACGGTATTCTTAAGAAATGATAAACCGCGCAAAAAGAAAGTGGTCATTCATATCGACCATGATCTAGAAAATAATCACGTATCTAATCTGAAATGGTGTAGCTTCAGTGAGTCCATTAAAATCGGCTTTGCCTCAGGCAAAAGAGACAATAGCACACTTTGGGAAAAAAGAAGATTGAAGTATGGACCAAATGGAGGTAACTCCTCTATTGGAAGACCAGATCCTTTGAATTTAGAACAAAAGAAAAAAATCCTAATCTTACGTAAAGAAAATAGTTTAAAGCAACTCGCAGATATGTTTGATTGCAGTGTTTCTCACATTCACAAAACGTTGAAAAGATTACAGGAGCAGAAAATCACAGGAACGATATAGAGCTCAATATTTTTTCCATCGGAATATCCAAAGAACCAAAAACACGCTCCTGAGAAAGACTGTCAATTTGAAATTCAAATTGCGTTCCTTTAAAGGACCACTTAATTTCATTTCTTTGCGATTTCAATGTCTCTGGAGGGTAGGTTGTTGAATAAAAAACAACTTTATTTTCCTGGAGATTCAACTTCAATTGAGGAGAGAATAAAAACCTGTATAGCTCGCCTTCCTTAGTAAGGATTCCCTTTCTCAATAACCTTTTTAAAAACTGGTCTGCGCTTTTGGTCGTTGTAAACATTAGAGAATAGCGAGGCACATTTTTATATCTCGTTTTTTCCACTTGTGTTGGCTCAAAGTTTTCGTTGAGCTCAGTTTCAATATACTTCTCTGAAACTAAATAATAGCCACCCTCTTCAAAACAAAAGTCACCCGCCCAGATTGCCATAAACTCTTCTGATTGGAAAGCTGATTTTTCTCGTTAATGCCGAAAGCTTTTCAATAACTAATGCCCTGCTTTGTTCTGACAATTGTCTTGTATTCGTATGTAGATCAATTGTTCTTTTAGAACGTTCTGAAAACTGAATGGAGGCTCCGGAATCCTTAATAAAAAATGGGATTGAATCATTTAATGAAAGGCAAGTTTTTAAATGAAATCCTGAAGAATCACTATCATGTGCTAAGTAGACATTATCAATACCAAACTGCTTGAGTTTTTCTGACTGACTGTATAAAACCAAATTTTCATTTGGAAATATAGGGTTCTTCAATAAAGCTTGCCATAAACTTGATACAGATTGTTTTTCTTTTGCGATATTCTTTTGATAAATGTCATCGAAATAATCACCATGATAAATAAAAAGAAAATGGTCTCTGTGAAATACATTTAGGTTATAATCTATAATCTGATACACTTTATCTTTGCCAATCAACGTGTCCTTGACATTACCTTCTAATGATATACGATCCAAGGCACTCTTTAGCTTCTGAGATGTAAACAATGGAATAACCCCTCCAAAATCACCCCTCTCATTAGCAAACATGTACACTGGACTCTGGACATCTAAGCCATAAAGTTTGGCCATAGAAAGCACAAATTCGGAAGTCAAAAATTGTCTTTGAGCAATGTTATTAAAAAGCATGAGATCTGAAGATTCAGATAAAAAATCAAGCAGGAATACCCTTCCAACAATATCAGCATTTGGCAGAAAGTTTTCAATCCTAGAAACATCTTTCACCTTATCTTCAAAAGGTTTTAAATAAAGTAAAAGACCCAGTAAAAAAGATAGAAATAATATAAATCCAAGCTTCTTGTACACTTCGTATTATTTGGAAAGTATATAAAGTGCATTAATCATATCCAAAAATTGACTTGCTTTTGTTGAAGAACTTTCAAATGTGTAGCGAAGTCCATAATTCGTATGACTAATCTCAGAATCACCCGAGTCAAATTCAATACTTCCTGAATTATTCTTCAAATTGTTTAAAACGTCTTTTTGTCTTGCGTCTAAAAAATTTTGAGGAAATTGATTCAATGATTCTCCTAGATCAATTTTGGCATATAAGACACCTGACTTTTTGATCTTTTTAACTTGTTTTTTTGAAATTGCCCTTTTGCCGTATCCGTTTAAATGGGACTTGATAAATTGTGGGTCATTAGAAATTATTAAAACTTCAGGGTTGCAAACTACATATAGCGGTGCAGTTTCTAGTAATGCGTCTTTGATAATCCAATAACCTTCCTTTTTTTCTATTCTTGAGGTAACTCTTGATAGGTCCGTCAATACCATTTCACACAAATCAGTACGCTCAGAGGCAAAACCAAGCGTAAAAACAGGCATATCCTCCTCTGACTCTGTTTCAATTTCTGAATAATCGAAATTCTCCTCATCATATTGGAATTCTATTTGCTTTTTGGTGATTTTTTGAACTCCATTGAACGTTGCAAAAACCCCACCCTTATATGCACCAAAAAGTGCTTTCTTATCAACCAATTTGTCTAATAGCTGTATGGCTAAAAGATTCATTACCATGGCATTGTCTTTTTTATCTTTGAGAATTGGTAATAATATATCGTAAGCTTTTTCATATGCCTTGCGCAGATCTACATTGTAAATGAAATAAGCCGCGGCATCTTCTGGTATATATTTTATAAATTCTTTATTTAGGGAATTGTTATTCATCTCGCTGTAAATTGAACCAAGCTGATTTCCGTAATTCGCAGTCAAATCGAAATGAACTTCATTTGAATCTAAATGAAGCTCTCCCACCATAAAATTCTCGGCATAAAGCTCCTTTAAATCAGCATTCATGATAGGATACATCGTTTGAAAATACCACATCCCACCCTGATTGGAAAAATTCCTAGAATTATCCATAAAAAATATACCTTCAGATTTTTTTTCTAATTGCAAATTAAATCTTTCATCAACCGTTTTTAAGCTATTCTCATTTAAGATTAAATCGTCAATTAAAGCATTCATACCAATTGTTTGCATTGAAAACCCAATACTGTCTCGAATCTCCCAATAATTCTTGTCATATTGGTTATTTGCAAAATCCATTAAGGTTAGTTCCGTTTCAATATTGTCAACCTCTTCACCCAAAAGTTCAACTCCGGGTGAGACTTCTGGAATTACTTCTTCAGAATTAAATTCATCTATATCAACCTCTTCATCAGCAGTTTGAATCGCCCCTTCATTTAGCGACCATTCGTTAATTTCCATTTCAAAATAACTAAGAGAATCAGTCATCCTAACAAGATACTCATCTGTTGGCTCAACCCTCAATAAAACCGCGGATGACTCTTTTAAAACCAATGTGTTAAATAGCGAGTTGTATCTTTCTGCACCATTGGATAATGTCTCTGAAAAATCAAAATCATCAAAAACTTTAAATAGCGCATTTTTATCAGCGACGCCGAAAGAAAAACCTGTCACTTCATAAACCTCATCTTTACCATAAAAAACATTGAGTCTTTGTTCGAAGTCGATTCCCGCATCTTTCATTGTTTTATTGGAAGTTGAACCATCAAATAACTCTTGATGCAATTCATCCATAAAGTCATAAGCGACGAGTTCATCTATAGAAATCTTATTTAAAAGATTAATATTATTAATACTGAACACCGTAGAAGCTTGGTTTGGAATTAGATTTTCGCTCTGCTGTGAAAAACACATTGAAAACATTAACAAAAAGAAAGGAACCACTCCTTTTTTCAAATTGACCATAAGATAAATTATTAGGTCGAAATTACGAATAAATCTCTAGTAATCAGGCAGCTTAACTG
Source organism: uncultured Flavobacteriales bacterium (assembly GCA_943789205.1). Classification (GTDB taxonomy): domain Bacteria; phylum Bacteroidota; class Bacteroidia; order Flavobacteriales_D; family Crocinitomicaceae; genus UBA952. Next base: position 1,754,407 of record CALSTG010000001.1, on the reverse strand, counting down.
ATATTCTATTACCCATAATATTTGGATCTCCTAGTATGTCAAATAAAGAACTTCGCAACATTACTGCTTTATTATTTTTAGATAAAATCGCTAAAGGGTTTTCAATATAATCTACTGGATATTCAAACCGACTGATTGAAGTATATTTTCCCATTTTTACTAGTTCTTTATCTTCTTCATTTGTCATTCGGAATTTAAAAGCATTTATATCAGGAATAGATCGAGATAGTTCAGCACCATCCCAGGATATCCAGGAAGAATCCGAAGTTTTGACATCACTGAATTCTTCCACAACATCTAAAGCTACATACACGCCCGAAATTAGATCAGAGACCTTATTAAATTTAAGTGACAGTTTGAATAAATAATTATCATAATCTTCAGTCAAATGAACGTCACTCAACCCTTCTTGACAATTTAAAACTTTTAATAATTCAGAAACCTTAGCCTGAATTTCTTCTTTATTTGGAACTTTTTTACCATTCAAAGTATCTAGAGCAAGAATCGAATTGATTTTTAACTTACTAGAGCTTAAATTAATTGTATAATTTAATTCACCACTGCCATCCGCATTGAATGTGATGTCATCTAAAATTTCAATACATGAGCTTAAAGAAGCTAAAAAAAGAAAGAGAAAAAGTAAAAGCCTCATATTCAATCGAAACCAAATTTTAGACCAAACTAGTCAAAAATAAAAAGCCATCCTAAGATGGCTTTATATTATTAGCTTATATCATTTTCAGTATACTGAAAACGAATGAAAAGACTTACATCATTCCTGGCATACCACCGCCCATTGGAGGCATTGCAGCTGCCGCTGAAGCTTCTTCGGGTTGGTCTGCGATAACACACTCTGTTGTTAAAAGCATAGCAGCAATTGACGCTGCATTCTCAACAGCAATTCGCGTAACTTTGGTTGGATCAACAACTCCTGCTTTTACAAGGTTTTCAAACTTTTCTGTTCTTGCATTATAGCCGAAATCATCTTTACCTGCTTTTACCTCTTGAACGATGACTGCGCCTTCTTGACCTGCGTTCGCAATGATTTGTCGCAAAGGCTCTTCAGCCGCGCGCTTGACGATTGCAACTCCAGTCGTTTCGTCTTCATTTAGGGTTTTAATTTTGTCAAGTCCTTCTATAGCTCTTAGTAAAGCTACTCCACCACCTGCTACAACGCCTTCTTCAACTGCGGCTCTTGTTGCTGCTAAAGCATCATCAACTCTATCCTTTTTCTCCTTCATCTCAACTTCTGTCGGAGCACCTACATAAAGTACAGCAACACCTCCAGATAATTTAGCTAGTCGTTCTTGAAGCTTTTCCTTATCATAATCAGACGTTGTTGACTCTATTTGAGCCTTTATTTGTCCAACACGAGCAGTAATATCAGCTTTTTTACCTTTTCCGTTTACAATGGTTGTATTGTCTTTGTCTATCTCAACTTTTTCAGCAGTACCTAACATATCAATAGTGGTATTCTCAAGAGTCATTCCTCTTTCTTCTGAAATCACCTGTCCTCCAGTAAGAATGGCAATATCCTCAAGCATCGCTTTTCTTCTATCCCCAAAACCAGGAGCTTTTACAGCAGCAACTTTCAATGAACCTCTTATTCTGTTAACTACTAAAGTACCTAATGCCTCTCCATCAACATCTTCAGCAATAATAATCAATCCCTTACTTGACTGTGCAACTGGCTCTAATATCGGCAATAGCTCTTTCATTGAGGAGATTTTCTTTTCACAGATTAAAATCATTGGATTTTCCATTTCTGTAATCATCTTCTCTGTATTTGTAACAAAGTATGGGGATAAATAGCCACGATCAAATTGCATTCCTTCAACGGTTACAACCTCTGTTTCAATTCCTTTCGCTTCCTCAACGGTAATTACACCATCTTTTCCAACGTCTTGCATAGCCTTCGCGATTAATGCTCCGATTGCTTCGTCATTGTTTGCAGAAATGGTTGCAATTTGTTCAATTTTGCTATTATCACTACCTATTTCTTTAGATAATTTTCGGAGGTTCTTAACAACATCAGCTACAGCTTTATCTATTCCTCTTTTTAGGTCCATTGGATTTGCACCAGCAGCAACGTTTTTTAAACCCGCATTTATAATTGCTTGAGCCAGGACTGTTGCGGTCGTTGTTCCATCACCAGCAATATCTGCAGTTTTTGAGGCGACCTCTTTTACCATTTGAGCACCCATATTCTCAACCTCATCCTCTAACTCAATTTCTTTAGCGACAGTTACACCGTCCTTCGTGATGTGAGGAGCACCAAACTTTTTACCTATTACAACATTTCTTCCCTTAGGTCCGAGGGTTACCTTTACTGCATTTGCTAATGCATCAACGCCTTTTTTAAGCTTTTCTCGCGCTTCTACGTCAAAAAATATATCTTTTGCCATTTTTTTCTTTTATTATTAATAAATACCGTAAATATCCGATTCTTTCATAATCAAATATTCTCCATTTTCAAGTTTTAATTCTGTACCAGAATATTGACCGTATAAAACTGCATCACCTACCTTAACGGTCATAGATTCGTCATTTTTACCAGGGCCAACAGCAACAACAATTCCTTTGAGTGGTTTTTCTTTAGCCGTATCAGGAATGATGATTCCACTTGTTGTTTTCTGTTCAGCAGGAGCTGGTTCTACTAGAACTCTGTCTGCTAAAGGTTTAAATTTTAAAGCCATTTTAATCTGTTTTTATTTATTTCTGTATGGCGAAAGTTATGCCAAACCATAATACACGACATTATTTCGGTAATTGAATAAAAATCAAAAGTTATTTGTCATAAAATATGACATCCTGACACATGTAGGGGTCTTATTGAGCGTGGTTTTTATTGCTGTGCAGGTTGCTCAGTGTTCTGCTTTTCAGCCTCTGGAGCTTTTGGCTTTGGCTGTCTGATCGTAATTACGATACTGACCAATACAATAATACCAGCAAGAGACCATGTAAGGCGATCGATAAACTCATTTGTTTTCTTGACTCCTCCAAGTTGACCTGGCGAACCAAAATCAGAACTCAAACCGCCTCCTTTAGGGTTTTGAATATATACCACAAGTATCAATAAGACACTTGACAAAAGAACGATGGATGATAATATAAAGTCCATTAGATAGTTTTATTATTTAATTTCTGAATTTGGTCTGCAAAGAAACTCTTTTTTTCGGGAAAAATCAAAATTAATTGCTCATAAGTTGTTTTAGCCATAGCATAGTTACCTTGGCTCTCAAATACTTTAGCTAACGTTTCACTTACTGGCAGGTTTTCAATACCTAAGCTTTCTTTCGCTTTTTTCACCGGAGAGAAGAATGGTACTTTTGGTTTTTCAAAAGTTAAAAATTCTTTTTTATCTTCAAGATTATTATTTAATGAACCTGCAGTTAACCAGTCATTGAAAGTTCGAGGTGCTTCAATATCAATTCTTTTAATTTCTAGGCTAAGCGGGGTTTCCATAGATGTACCCGTCTCCTGTTCCGATCCAATATCCGAATCAAGAATGGTTTCTTTTAAGTCATTTAAAACCTGAGCAGCTACTGCCTCTGACTCAATCAACTGATCGAGTTTATTTGGCGTTTCCTGAGTAACAACATCCTCTACCTTGTCTACAATTTCAGATGTTTTTTCCATTTGTTCAGGTTTTTTTTCTGAAACAGATTCAGATTTTTCCTTTACAAATGCTCTGGTAAGATCATACAATACGGAACGTGAGTTGAGTTCTACAGCATATTTCTCTAACTCAGAGGAGAACCTCAAATCGTTTTTAGTTTTCAACGCCTTCAAATATGCTACTTTGAAACTTGAACACCATGGGTAAAGCCCCATGAGCTCCTTAAACATTTTAGAATCATCGAATGACAGTTCCGATGAAAGTAATTTTAATTCAATATTTGCCTTATCAAGCTCTACCAATTGGATAATAATTTGTTTATAACATCTTGTGAAATCTGCTCATTAATTTCTTCAATTAGCTGAGCCTCAACAGATGCTAAGTTAACATTAGATTCAAAATCCGCAAATCTTGAAACAGTTAACTGCATTACGTCTTTTTCAGGAGCATTAATATTTATGGAAAAACTAACGGCTATAGTTAATCTGTTTTGAGTGGCATTATCATCTTGTTGGATTGCAATAGGCGCAACATTGTACCTCGAAATTTTTCCTGAAATCTCAATTTCACCACCATTATCTGTATTTAATAGGAGCCTTGTATTGTTTTGCACGGCATCCTTTATTCTTTCCGTCAACTGAGGGCCGTAACTTAAAGGGCAATTTGGAGCATTATTTTCAATCATGTCCACTGAAAATGATTTCCATTCTTCAGGCATTGAACCAGCATCTCTAAAACTTACACTTGACGGCCAACAACCAAAAAGAATAAAAACTAGGAACGAAAGGTAAAGTACTTTCATTTATTTACAAGATTATATTCCTTAATTTTTCGGTACAAGGTTCTTTCAGAAATACCTAGTTCCTGGGCAGCGTACTTTCTTTTCCCGCGATGCTTTTCGAGTGCTTTTTTAATCAATTCTTTCTCACGATCCTCGAGCGAAAGAGATTCTTCAACCACGTGGTGCTCTTCAAAGGCTGGACGACTCACCTCAATGGTATGACCTGCCTCCGGAAGACTGCGACTGGGTGGGACAATTTCATTTTGAACCTCACTGTAAATTTGATTTACATAATCTGTTTGATGCTCAGTTAATGGAACTTTACCATCCTTCCCTACGATATCAACAACCAGCTTCTTTAATTCGGTCAAGTCTTTTTTCATGTCAAAAAGAAACTTATACATAAGCTCTCGCTCGGAAAAATCATTCTTTTGAGCATCTTTTTGAAGCACAAGTCCTGTGCTTTGTCTTTTTTGACTTAAATAAGTACCAAGCGTAATGGAGTCAATCTCCCTTGTTGTTTCGATCACAGATAGCTGTTCAACTAGATTTTTAAGCTGGCGGATATTTCCTGGCCATGAATTTGATATAAGAAGGGCAACGCTCTCTTCAATTAGTTTAATTGCTGGCATTCTATATTTTTCCGCAAAATCATGAGCGAATTTTCGAAACAAGAGATGAATATCTTCTTTTCTATCTCTTAATGCGGGCAATTGAATGGGCACTGTACTTAATCTATAATATAAATCCTCTCGAAACTTTCCAGATGAAATGGCATCCATCATATTTTCATTAGTAGCCGCAACAACACGAACATTAGTCTTAATTACTTTGGATGCACCAACACGCATAAATTCACCTGTTTCCAAAACCCTCAATAACCGAACCTGGGTTTGCATGGGCAATTCTGCAACCTCATCTAAAAATATCGTTCCTCCATTTGCAACCTCAAAATAACCTAGCCTACTTCCAGATGCTCCTGTGAATGAACCCTTTTCATGACCAAATAATTCAGAATCTATAGTACCTTCAGGTATCGCTCCGCAATTCACAGCGATATACTCTCCATGCTTGCGCGAACTGAGCTGATGAATGACTTGAGGAATGATTTCTTTACCTGTTCCACTTTCTCCGGTTACAAGAACTGAAATGTCTGTGGGTGCTACTTGAGCCGAAACCTCCAATGCACGATTTAATAATGGTGCGTTGCCAATAATACCAAAACGTTGTTTTATTTGCTGTACGTTCATTATTCTTAATCATTTTCAACGGCTACACCAAGCAAAGTAGCAGAAGTGCAGTCCTGAATTTCAACATTAATATAGTCGCCTTTCGAGAAATTCCCTTTTGGAAATACTACCATTGAATTTCGTCCAGTTCTACCTGACATGTGTTGATCGGATCTTTTAGAATCCCCCTCAACCAATACGCGCTCTATTTTCCCGACACGTGTTTTATTAGATGCCAAAGAATAAGTCAATTGTTTTTCAATAATTTCAGTCAGTCTTTTAGATTTCATTTCTTCAGGCACATCATCTTCAAACTTTCTTTCAGCAAGCGTTTTAGGCCGCTCTGAATATTTAAACATATATGCAAAATCAAATGCTACGATATCCATCAAAGACAAGGTATCGTTATGTTCCTCATCTGTTTCGCCGCAAAAGCCAGAAATTATATCTGTTGAAACTGCACAATCTGGTATGATTTTATGAATCGCTTCAATACGCTCTAGGTACCATTCTCTTGAATAACCTCTATTCATTCTCTTAAGAACATCAGTATGTCCCGATTGGACGGGAAGATGAATATAATTACAAATATTCTCATTCGAAGCCATTGCATGGAGAACATCATTTGTCATATCTTTAGGATGAGATGTTGAAAATCTCACCCTCAATTCGGGAGATACCTCAGCAACCATAACCAGTAATTCTGCAAAGTTTACTGTTGGAAGATTTTCATCTTTTATAGCACCTTTATTTGTAATATTCCAACGATAGGAATCTACATTCTGACCAAGTAAGGTTACCTCTCGATAGCCATTATCAAATAAATCTTTACATTCACGCACAATTGTCTCTGGATCTCTTGATCTTTCTCGACCTCGAGTAAATGGAACAACACAAAAAGAACACATATTGTCACAACCTCTCATTATGGTTACAAACGCAGAAATCCCGCCCTTATCTAATCGAACGGGTGAAATATCGGCGTAGGTTTCATCACGAGACAAAAGAACATTGACTGCTTTTTGACCTGTACCTACTTCTTCTATTAAGTTTGGCAGGTCTCTGTATGCATCAGGTCCAGCAACTAAATCGACAAGTTTTTCTTGTTCGAGAAGAGATTTTTTTAGTCGTTCGGCCATACAACCTAAAATACCAACGACCATTTCTGGGTTGTCCTCTTTCTTCTTTTTAAATTCAGTCAATCGATTCCGAACGCGCTTTTCTGCGTTATCTCTAATTGAACATGTATTTATTAATACTACATCCGCTTCATCAACATCCCTAGTCGTTGCGAAACCATTTTCATTCATAATTGAAGCAACAACCTCACTGTCTGAAAAATTCATTTGACAACCATAGCTCTCTATATACAGTTTCTTGGAGGTACTTGAACCTTCATTTTCATCACGCTCTAAGACCTCACCTTGTCGACCTTCCAGAATTTCTTTATCCTCCACTATACTTGATATTTTTTTGGAATACAAATTTACACAAAACAGAATAGCTGACAAAATGTCAGCGCATGTTTTTATACTGTTTGTAAATTCCTTAACCTATGGTTAAATAAGGAAAGTAACATATTTTCAGAACAAAGTTTTGATAGTTAACGTTTAGATAAGTTACATTTGCACACAATTCAAGATAATTATGTCAAAAAATTTAGTCATTGTTGAGTCCCCGGCAAAAGCCAAAACAATCGAAGGATATCTCGGTAAGGATTATGTCGTGCGCTCTAGTTTCGGTCATGTTCGTGACCTTTCTAAAAAAAATGCCATCGATATTGAGAATGGTTTTGAACCAAACTACGAGGTATCTCCTGATAAAAAACAAATTGTCGCAGAGCTAAAAAAATTGGCGAAAGCTGCCGAAATAGTCTGGCTGGCGACGGATGAGGACCGCGAAGGAGAAGCTATATCATGGCACCTAAAAGAGACGCTGAAACTAAATGATAAAGAAACGCGGAGGATTACGTTTAATGAAATTACTAAAAAAGCAATTTTAAAAGCAATTACAAATTACCGAAGTGTAAATCAAAAATTAGTTGATGCGCAACAAGCACGGCGTATCTTAGATCGAATTGTTGGTTTTGAATTATCTCCAGTATTGTGGAGAAAAGTGAGGCCAAGTTTATCAGCTGGACGCGTTCAGTCCGTGGCAGTGAAACTAATCGTTGAAAGAGAAAAAGAAATTTTAGCTCACGAATCTTCATCATTTTTTAAAACCTCTGGTGTATTTCAGGTTAAAAATGGAAAAATTAAAGGAGATATAAGTGGTTCTTTCGAGAGTAAAGAAGAAACGAATATATTTCTTTCCTCTTGTATAAATGCAGATTTTAAAGTTCAAGATGTTCAAAAGAAACCTGCAACAAAGAAACCTACGGCACCATTCACGACTTCTACGCTGCAACAAGAGGCAAGTTTAAAACTTGGTTTTTCAGTATCACGCACGATGTCCGTTGCTCAACGATTGTATGAGTCAGGTCACATAACATACATGAGAACTGACTCCGTAAACCTATCAGAAACTGCAAGAAATAGTGCAAAAGAAGCTATTACTAAAAGGTATGGTGCAGCCTATTCAAACGAGCAAAAATATAGAACTAAATCTAGTGGAGCTCAAGAAGCTCACGAAGCCATTAGACCTTCAGATTTTTCAACAAGTGAAGTTCACATGGAAAGTGATGAGAATAAGCTTTATGACCTAATCTGGAAACGAGCCATCTCGAGCCAAATGAGTGATGCAAAATTAGAAAGAACGACTGTAAAGATCGGTGCTGACACATTAGAAAAATCTTTCCTGTGTAAAGGAGAGGTTATCGTTTTTGATGGCTTTTTATCTGTCTATATTGAAAGTAAAATTTCAGAAGGTGAAGATGAGGACACACAGGGTCTGCTGCCAAAAGTTGACGCAGGAGAATCAGCGGAACGTGTAGAAATTAATTCCAATGAACGGTTTAGTAGACCCCCTGCCCGATTTGTGGAAGCATCTCTAGTTAAAAAGCTAGAAGAACTAGGTATCGGAAGACCTTCTACCTATGCACCAACAATTTCAACAATTCAGAAGAGAGGTTATGTTGAAAAGAAAATAAAAGAAGGCAAAGAGAGAAGCTACATATCAATGGCATTGATCACAGACCAAATTGAAACTGAAGAAAAAACTGAAATTACTGGACGTGAAAAGAACAAACTTTCACCAACTGATATAGGTGTTGTTGTTACAGAATTTTTACAGGATAATTTTGAAGACATCATGGATTATCAATTTACAGCAATTATTGAAAATCAATTTGATGAGATTGCCAAAGGAGATTTAGAATGGAAGAAAATGCTTGATTCTTTTTACAATCCATTTCATTCTGGTGTCGAAAATACAATTGAAAATTCTGAAAGAGCCACCGGTGAAAGATTTTTGGGTGAACATCCAGAGAATGGCAGAAAGATTATTACTCGGATCGGTAAATTTGGACCTATGGTTCAAATTGGAGACGAAAAAGAGGATGGTAAAAAAGCAGAATTCGCGTCATTACTAAGTTCTCAATCTATCGCATCAATTACGTTAGAAGAAGCATTGGAGCTGTTTAAACTACCCAGAGTTCTTGGCACACATGAAGGTAAAGATGTTAAAGTTAATATCGGAAGATATGGACCCTATGTTCAGATTGAAAGAACTTTTGCATCCATACCAAAAGAGATCGACCCAATGGAAATTGATTTTGAACAAGCACTTGAACTGTATCTTGAAAAGGTAAAACAAAGCGAAGCAAATAAAATCAAAACGTTTGAAGAAGAACCTGATCTTTTCGTTCTGAATGGTAAATATGGTCCCTATATTAAAAAAGGGAAATCGAATTATAAAATTCCAAAGGGGACTGTTGCTGAAGAATTAGAGCTGAAAGATTGTCTTGAAATCATTGAAAATCAGCCTAAAAAGACAAAAGGAAAACGAAAAACCACGAAGAAGTAAATAAGCTATACTCGTTTTTTTTATCTTTAACATATGAACGGAAGTGTCAATAAGGTCATACTCGTAGGTAATCTCGGTAAAGATCCTGAAATCAGAAAACTGGAGTCAGGAAATTTAATGGCCCGTTTTTCAATGGCTACCTCAGAGTACTACACAGACAAAACATCAGGAAAAAAAATCGAAAATACAGATTGGCATGATATTGTCTTGTGGAGAGGATTGGCGGAGATAACCGAAAAGTTTTTAAAAAAAGGCATGAAGGTTTATGTCGAAGGTAAATTAAAAAAAAGAGCCTGGAAGGATAAAGAAGGCGCCCAACGTTACAATGTCGATATTGTCGCAGATTCGCTAACCATTCTATCCAAAAATCAAAACAGTACAAAACCGAGCCATTCATATACAGCAGATAATAATACCAAAATCACTTCCAAAATTGAAGGAATAGATGCTCAAAATGATGATGACTTTCCCTTCTAGCTAATGAATATAGAACCTCCTCCCATATTTTCTTTAGGTGCTGCAATAGATACAAGCGTTGTCGTATTGTTGCTAGTCATACTTCTATCACTAATTTTTTCGGCAATGTTTTCCAGTGCTGAAACTGCTTTTTTCTCATTAACACCAAAAGATATAGAGACTCTGGAGCAGTCTAAAAGTGCCAAAGAGCATAAGATTTTGAAGTTGTTAAAGAATCCAAAAGAGCTTCTAGCTACTTTACTAATCGCCAACAACTTTGTTAATGTAGGAATCGTGATATTATCGAGCTATTTGATCAATTATTGTTTTCCAATGGCTGAAAATTACCTTCTCTTTTTTTTAGAAGTAGTTGGTATTACTTTACTTATTTTGATTTGGGGTGAAGTTATTCCTAAAATCTTCGCAGTAAAAAACGCACCATTTGTCACCAAGTTAATGAGCACACCAATTATATTAATTAAAAGGACACCTCCTTTCTCTTTTCTCGTCCAGTTTTTAGTTCGCAGCTCGAGGCTATTTAACCAAAGTAAGAAAGGGAAAGTGAATCTTTCATCCTCAGATTTAGAACAAGCAGTTGCAATAACAAAGGAGGAATCAACTGATGATGAACATAATATTTTAGAAGGAATAGTCAAGTTTGGAAAAACTGAAGCTTCCCAAATAATGAAACCACGGATTGAAGTTTCTGCGGTTGATTCAGAAATGAAGTTTAGCGAAATCAAATCTTTTATTTTGGATTGTGGCTTTTCAAGAATACCAGTATACCAAGAGACAGCGGATAAAGTCATTGGAATACTTTATATCAAAGACCTTCTCCCTTTTCTAAATCAAGATGACCAATTTAATTGGCTAAGTACAATTAGAGTCCCGTTTTTCATTCCGGAGAATAAAAAGATCAATGATCTATTACAGGAGTTTAAAACAAAAAAGATGCACCTTTCAATCGTTGTTGATGAATATGGTGGTGCATCAGGAATCGTTACGCTTGAAGACATATTGGAAGAAATCGTAGGTGATATTACAGATGAATTCGATGAAGAAGACATTGTTTACTCTCGAATTGATGATGGAGTATACATTTTTGAAGGCCGAACTTCACTTATGGATTTTTACAAAGCATCAAAAATTGAACCCGAAGCATTTGAAAAAATCAAAGGGGAAGCCGAGACAATTGGCGGATTCGTCATTGAACAAGCTGGTCGGATTTTAAAGAATAACGAATTTATCGTAGTTGAAAAATGTAAAATTATAGTTGAAAGCTCGGACAAGAGACGTATTAAGACATTAAAAGTAATCACGAATAATGAAGCATAAACTAATTTTAAGCTTAGGACTGATTTTAACGATTTTCCTTAATTCTTGCAATCGAGAAAATTTAACACCAAAACCTCCAACCTATCTTAAAGCAGATCTGCCTGAACATAGCTATCACAAAGAAAACTTTCCAGCTCCTTTTTCATGTGATGTTTCTGATTTATTTACTTTAAAGAATACGCTAAAGTGCGATAGTAATTATTGTGAACAAGAAATTGATATGGGCAGAGCAATCAATGGCTCCATCAATCTTTTTTACAAACGCTTGGCCAATAAAGACTCTCTTCCTGCTCTTATTAATTTCTCAAATAAGGAGGTGGATTTTCACAAAATAAAAGCCGACAAGATTGATTTTGACCAAATCATAGACCAAGAAAACAAAGTTTTCGGGACAATATTTGAGCTCAAGGGAGACGTAGCTACAAACTATCAATTTTACCTTACAGATTCGACACAACACTTTCTTCGTGGAGAGGTTATCTTAAATTGTGTGCCGAATTATGACTCTCTCAGAAATGTTTTGGTATATATAAAAGATGATCTTGATGTAATGATAAATACATTATCATGGCAGTCAAACTGATTGAAATGGTATTGGCGCTTGGTTCCAATATAGGAGATAAAGCTCAAAACATAGATTTGGCATATACACTTATTGCGAATGAAATTGGATTAATTACCAATAAATCCTCTTTTTTTAAAAACCCATCTGACGGATTTGAATCTCAAAATGAATTTGTTAACACATGCATTAAGGTTGAAACAAAACTATCTTGTCATGATGTTTTAAAGTCGCTGCAATCTATTGAAAAGAAAATGGGGCGGGTAAAAACTAAGCCTGTTTATGAGGATAGAATTATCGATATCGATATCATTTTTTACGGAGACCTTATTATCAACGAGCCAAATTTAAAAATACCACACCCTAGATATCACGAAAGAAGTTTTGTTTTACTACCACTAAAGGAGCTCGGTGAAACGAATGATCCGAGATTGGATATGACATAAATTCAATCAATTAATGCAAAATCAAATTAAAGAATCCTTGATAGACGTTGCGCCTTCAGTTTATCTTATTAACTTTGCCAAATATTTACAATTTAAACTATTATGAAAAGGAAGTCTTTCAAAGTATTTATGGGGTTTTTTATCTCATTCTTAATTTTATCAAGTTGTACCCTATTAAAGGATCTTGACTACACTGTAACACCCAGTCCACTAGAAATGCATGGAGACAGTATCAGATTCTCAGTAGTGGTAAATGTTCCGGAAAAGGGAATTAAAAAAAGTGTTAAAGCTGAAATCACACCAAAGCTAGGTGATAAGGCCTTGGGAGTATGGACTATTCAAGGATCTAAAATTCAAGGCAACGGTAAAACTATTGAATTCAAACCAGGAGGAACAGCAACGTTTGAATCAACTGTAGCATACGATGCTTCATTAGAAGCTGCAGATTTGATGCTAACAGGTAAAATCTACAAAGGGGCTAAATCCAAAGAAAAAGGAGATCTTCCAGCTACAAAAATTGCAGATGCAACAATCATAACACCGCTATTAGCAAGAATGACATGTACAATGTGTACCCAAAGCGATGAACTCGTTCGTGTTGTTGAAAAAAGTACGAGTGCTGTCATCAATTACAATAAAGGAAAATCTCTTGTAAAATCTAGTGAATTGAAAGATGATGATATTGTCAATCTTGTATCATGGATAGAGGGTGCAGAAGGAAATGAAAAAATTGCAATTGAATCAATTTCAATTAGAGGATATGCTTCACCTGATGGAGAATTCGCAAAAAACGGCGATTTATCTACTGATCGTGTAGGCAGTGCATCAAAGGCATTTTCAAAGCTAATGTCGAAGGCAAAACTTGATGCATATGCTGATGCCACTACATATGACCAAAAAGGTCTTGGTGAGGATTTTGAAGAGTTTAAAAAACAACTTGCGGCAACCGAATCTATTGAGGAGGCTGAAAAAAATCTATTCATCCGTGTTTTAGAAATGGAAAATGACCCTGAGAAAAGAGAAGCAGAAATGGTTCGACTTGGAAAATCGTACACCCAACTTGAGAAAGATGTATTTCCAAACATTCGTCGAGCGGTTATTACAGTAAATTACAAAGAAAGTGGTTTGACCGATGAGGAAATGATCGCTTTTTCTGTTAATAAAATTGATACACTTACAGTGGAAGAAGTATTATTCACTGGTGAAAACTTACTTAAGGATGAAAATTCAAGGATTGCTTTATACTCAGCTGTTGCCGAAAAAATGTCTGATAGTAGAGTTTACAACAATCTAGGTGCGCTTCAGTATGCTCAAAACGATATACCTAACGCAAAGGCAAGCTTCGAAGCCTCTGCTGAGATTAGTGAATCAGGCGAGGTTATGAATAACTTAGCCGCTATTGCAATGCTTGATGGTGATCGTGAGAAAAGTAGAACTTTATTCGCAGCTGCTAAAAATATGGATGCTGAGAAAATGAGCATTGTCAAATCTAATGCTGCCGCTTTAGATATATTAGATGGTTCTTATGAAGCAGCTGAAAATAATATTTCAGGAAACACATTTAACCTAGCACTTGCATTAATGCTACAAGGCAACTTGTCTGATGCTGAAGGGACACTCGCAGAGAGCGACGACAAAAATGATGCTGACGGGTTGTATTTAGCAGCGATTATGGCAGCTAGAGGTGATTCAGGGGCAAGCGATGTTGTTGCCAAGCTTAAATTAGCTATTGAAGAGGATGCAAGCTTCAAAGTAAAAGCAGGTAAAGACAGAGAGTTTGTGAAATTCTTTGGCGATGCAGCATTTCAAGCACTTGTGAAATAAGGCGAAAAAAACAGTTATTAAAAGCCTCTTTTAGAGGCTTTTTTTATGTCTTTTTGCTAGATAAATTTGTTCATCTTGACCAGGTGTAGGTATTAGTGTAAATGGAACATTCAATGTTACACAGTCCATTAATGTACTATAGCCAAAAAAACCATATACATGTTTTGTTGATTGTAAAGCATTGTCAATTAAGGCCATGTCATCATTTGCGATAAATCGAATTGTCTCATTGTTGTCTTCGAGCAATGATCTGACAAATTTAGGACCTACGATATAATCAATTCTAGATTGCTCAATTAATTCTTTAAAAGATACAAGGAGGTGTTCAGCATATTCTTTTGGTCCATTAATAACAAGGACACCTTCATTAGATTTAATTTTCTTAGTTAAGAGCTCAAACCTCGACTGTACGCCTATATAAAGTGCTCTGCTTGGATCTGAATTAACAGAAAGGCCACCCGCAAACCTTTTATGTTCGTCATCTACAATCCATATAAAATCAAATTTTGAAATTAAATATTGATTTATAAAATTACCTAGTTTAAAGATGCCTCTGGTGGGCAATTTCATTTGATGGGTAATAAATATTGAAGGTTTGTCTTTAGAATAAAATCCATACCTCTGATCTGAAATAAGACAATCTAGTTCATATTTACGTATGAATGTTTGGGTACATTTTTGTTCATAACGAAGAAACTTAAGAAGCTTCGGAGCTCTCAAAAACAAATCTTGTTTAAAATTACCCTTCCCCCTAAATAAAAATGGATATCCCTCGTGCTCAACATATTCAGACTCCAATAAATATTGTTTAAGGAAGCTTTTTTGAACTTCATCACAAAAAATAAAAACCTTATTATTCTGTTGCTCTAATTTCTTAATAACTGTGATACTTCGAGATACATGACCAAGCCCCCAATTTAGAACTGAAAAGCCAATTCGCTTGTTAAATATTTGGTTTGGATGTAACACGTTTTAAAATTAGAAAAATAGCCACTAATTCAACAGAGATTCATTATTTTAGCTGAATATTATTACAAATTAAGAAATGAAAGAAGGAACCGAATTTAGAAAATATGCAACGAAGCATATGGGCATCAATAGTACATTTGTTGATCATTACATTGAATCTTCATTAACACCATATATTATTGAGGAAAGATCATTGAATATGACGCAAATGGATGTCTTTTCAAGACTCATGATGGACAGAATAATTTTCTTGGGTACTGGAATTAATGATCAGGTTGCCAATATTATTAACGCACAACTCTTGTTTTTAGAATCTGTTGACGCGAAAAAAGATATTCAAATTTATCTAAATTCTCCAGGAGGTTCTGTATATGCCGGATTGGGTATTTATGATACTATGCAATATATCAGGCCTGATGTTGCTACGATATGTACGGGTATGGCAGCATCAATGGGTGCCGTTTTACTTTGTGCGGGCGCAGATGGTAAAAGGAGTGCTTTAAAACATTCACGAGTGATGATTCACCAACCTTTAGGAGGTGCTCAAGGTCAAGCTAGCGACATTGAAATTACCGCACGTGAAATACAAAAACTTAAAAAAGAACTTTACGATATAATTGCTACCCATTCAAAACAAACCTATGAAAAGGTTTGGGAAGATTCTGATCGTGATTATTGGATGACAGCACCTGAAGCGAAGGCCTATGGAATGGTGGACGAAATCCTTCTTCGTAACCCAAAATAAATGACTTCTAAAAAAGCATCTTGTTCATTTTGTGGTCTTTCTCGTGAGGAGGTTCAAATTTTAATTGCAGGTGTCACGGGGCATATCTGCGAAAGTTGCGCTAAACAAGCGAATCAAATTGTAGCTGAAGAATTTTCTTCAAATCCTCAAAAGGAATCAAAAGAAAGTAAAAAGTTATCCGTTAAGTTTCCAATAGAAATAAAAGAAGCTTTAGATGAATATGTTATAGGTCAAGAAGCTGCTAAAAAGGTACTATCTGTTGCGGTTTATAATCATTACAAAAGATTAAATGCAGAAGACAACTCTGAAATAGAGATTGAAAAATCTAATGTTGTACTTGTAGGAAGAACGGGAACGGGAAAAACCTTACTTGCCAAAACAATAGCTAAACTT
This sequence comes from uncultured Flavobacteriales bacterium, assembly GCA_943789205.1. Lineage (GTDB taxonomy): Bacteria > Bacteroidota > Bacteroidia > Flavobacteriales_D > Crocinitomicaceae > UBA952. The sequence continues at coordinate 1,738,085 of CALSTG010000001.1, read as the reverse complement.
TTAAATGTTCCATTCTGTATTGCCGATGCCACGGTGTTAACGCAAGCTGGATATGTTGGAGAAGATGTTGAAAGTGTCTTATCTCGGTTACTTCAGGTAGCTGATTATGACGTTGAGGCAGCACAAAAAGGAATTGTGTTTATTGATGAAATAGATAAAATCGCCAGAAAGGATGACAACCCGTCTATCACTCGAGATGTCTCCGGAGAAGGTGTTCAACAGGCGCTATTGAAATTACTTGAAGGCTCTGAGGTTAATGTCCCACCGCAAGGTGGCAGAAAACATCCTGAACAAAAGATGATTCAAGTAAATACAAAGAATATTCTTTTTATTTGCGGTGGTGCATTTGATGGTATTGAAAAATTGATTGCACAACGCGTGAATAGACAGACAATTGGCTTCTCATCATCAGATGAGCCAGACATTGATTCAGAATCGCTGCTGCAATACATTAACGCGACTGATATAAAAAGCTTTGGCCTCATTCCAGAGCTTATAGGCAGGTTTCCTGTTCTGACTTATTTAGAGCCGTTGGACCCTTATGCTTTGAAACGTATTTTAACAGAACCAAAAAATGCCTTAATTAAGCAATATGAGCGCATTTTTCAAATTGATGGTATAAAACTAAGCTTTGAACAAAAAGCACTTGACTTTATCGTGTCGAAAGCTATAGAATATAAACTTGGCGCAAGAGGACTGCGTTCTATATGTGAGGCAATTCTCACAGATGCAATGTTCGATATGCCTTCTTCTAAATCCAAATCTTTAAAAATTACAGAATCATACGCCAAGGGAAAATTCAATAAATCCAAAATGGCAAAGCTCAAGGTGGCATAAATACAATTCTGTTTTATATTTTTGTATCCCTAAACATAAATCCATGAAAACATTACAGTACAGAGAGGCCTTAAGAGAGGCAATGTCAGAAGAAATGCGTAAAGATGATAGCGTTTTTCTTTTAGGCGAAGAGGTTGCAGAATACAACGGTGCTTATAAGGTTTCGCAAGGTATGCTGGATGAATTTGGTCCAAAGCGAATCATTGATACTCCAATTGCTGAGCTTGGTTTTGCAGGAATCGCTGTTGGTGCCTCAATGAATGGTTTAAAACCTATTGTTGAATTCATGACTTGGAATTTTGCTATTCTAGCTGCTGACCAAATCATTAATAGCGCTGCCAAAATGCTGCAAATGTCTGGAGGTCAATATCACTGTCCTATTGTTTTTAGGGGTGGTAATGGAACTGCGGGACAACTAGCCGCTACTCACTCTCAAAGTTTTGAAGCGTTTTACGCTCATGTCCCAGGTTTAAAAGTAATTACACCTTCAAATCCTGCTGATGCTAAAGGATTATTAAAGTCAGCGATTCGAGATGAAGACCCTGTTGTATTTTTAGAATCAGAAAAAATGTACGGTGATAAAGGTGAAGTGCCAGAAGGAGAATATTTAATTCCCATTGGAACAGCTAATTTTAAACGAAAAGGACAACATGTAACTATAGTTTCCTTTGGAAAGATTATTAAAATCGCTGAAGAAGTAGCAGAAATTCTGGCAAAAGAAAATATTGAAATCGAAATTATTGATTTAAGAACCATACGACCTATTGATTACGGTACGATTGTAGAATCAATTAAAAAAACAAATAGATGTGTTGTTGTTGAGGAATCATGGCCACTTGCGTCAATTTCTTCAGAAATTGCTTATCATGTTCAACGTTATGCTTTTGATCATCTAGACGCACCTGTTTTACGTGTTACCCAAACCGATACTCCTTTTGCATTTTCACCTACCTTAATTGAAGAAGCACTTCCGAGTAAAGAAAAAGTCATTGCAGCTATAAAGCAGGTTCTTTACACCTAATCTTCAGTCCTAAGTACTAGATTCTACGGATAGTAGCCTTTTGAAGTAAAAAAATCAATCTTTTTTTTAAATAACCTTGTGTAATAAATAAAATTAGGTAACTTTGCACCCCTCAAAGTGCGTTTGAGGTTATTTATTTTTATTTACAATTAAGAGTATTTTATGCCAACTATTCAACAATTAGTTCGCAAAGGGAGAACTGCGGTAGTTAAGAAATCTAAATCTGCTGCGCTTGATTCATGTCCGCAGCGTAAAGGTGTATGTGTAAGAGTTTATACTACAACACCTAAGAAGCCAAATTCAGCGATGCGGAAAGTGGCAAGAGTTCGCCTTACGAACGGTAAAGAAGTTAACGCTTATATCGGAGGTGAAGGCCACAACCTTCAAGAACATTCCTTGGTATTAGTTAGAGGTGGAAGAGTTAAAGACCTTCCTGGAGTCCGTTATCACATCGTACGCGGTGCTGAAGATACAGCGGGTGTTCAGGGAAGAACTCAAAGAAGATCTAAATACGGAACTAAACGTCCGAAGAAGTAATAAATCATTAACCTTTATTATTTAATATAATGAGAAGAAGAAAGGCCAAAAAAATTGCGATTCTACCAGATCCAAAATTTAATGAAGTTGTTGTTACAAAATTCGTTAACAATCTCATGTTTTCTGGTAAGAAAAGCTTAGCATTCAGAATTTTTTATGATGCCATTGATATGGTAAATGAAAAAGTAGACGACCAAGAGGGATTGGACGTTTGGAAGAAAGCGATTGAAAACATTACACCAAGTGTCGAGGTGAGAAGTAGAAGAGTTGGAGGGGCAACCTTTCAAATTCCTACACCTGTTCGCGAGGGAAGAAAAGCATCCTTAGCTATGAAATGGCTTATTGGTTATGCAAGAAAAAGAAACGAAAAAACCATGGCTCAAAAATTAGCTGCTGAGATTATTGCTGCAGCTAAAGAAGAAGGTGCTGCTTTCAAAAAGAAAGAAGACACATTGAGAATGGCAGAAGCTAACAAAGCATTTTCACACTTTAGATTTTAAACCATGGCTAGAGATCTTAAATACACAAGAAATATTGGAATTGCAGCGCATATCGATGCGGGTAAGACTACGACGACAGAAAGAATCTTATACTATGGTGGCGTAAGTCATAAGATAGGTGAGGTTCACGATGGTGCTGCTACAATGGATTGGATGGAGCAAGAGCAGGAAAGAGGTATTACTATTACCTCTGCTGCAACAACGCTCAACTGGATGTACAGAGACCAAGAATACCACATGAATATCATTGACACACCGGGACACGTTGACTTTACAGTTGAAGTGAACAGATCCCTTCGTGTTCTTGATGGATTGGTGTTTTTATTTTCTGCAGTAGATGGTGTAGAACCACAATCTGAGACAAACTGGAGATTGGCAAATAATTACAACGTTCCGAGAATTGGATTCGTTAACAAAATGGACAGACAAGGTGCTGACTTTTTAAATGTTTGTGCTCAAGTTAAAGAAATGCTAGGAAGTCATGCTTTACCACTTCAAATTAATATTGGAGCTGAAGATGATTTTAAAGGAGTTGTTGATCTTATCAATTTCAAAGGTATTGTTTGGAATGAAGAAGATAAGGGTATGACATTTAAAGAGATTGATATTCCAGAAGATATCATTGATGAAGCAAGAACGTTACGAGGAGAATTACTTGAGGCTGTCGCTGAGTTTGATGAAACATTAATGGAAAAATATTTCGAAGATGAAAACTCACTTACAGAAAGAGAAATTTTAAATGCACTAAGAGAAGCGACAATCTCAGGAAAAGTCGTTCCTATGATGTGTGGATCAGCATTTAAAAACAAAGGTGTTCAAGCGATGCTTGACATGGTAATGGAAATCTTGCCATCCCCTCTTGATATTGAAGGTATTAAAGGAATAAATCCTAAGACAGATGAAGAAGTTATGCGTAAGCCATCTGTTGATGAACCTTTTGCTGCTTTAGCATTTAAGATCGCAACTGACCCATTCGTAGGGCGTCTATGTTTTGTTAGAGCTTACTCTGGAAAATTAGATGCGGGGTCTTATGTTTACAATACACGTTCTAATAACAAAGAGAGAATTTCAAGAATATTTCAAATGCACGCCAAAGAGCAAAAGCAAGTGAAGGAGCTTGGAGCTGGTGATATTGGTGCTGTAGTTGGATTTAAAGATATTAAGACAGGTGATACCTTGTGTGCAGAGAATGCGCACATCATTTTAGAATCCATGGATTTCCCGGATCCTGTTATCGGGGTTGCAATCGAGCCTAAAACACAAGGAGATACTGACAGACTTTCTGTTGGTCTTCAAAAATTAGCTGAGGAAGACCCTACATTCCAAGTTAAAACAGACGAAGAATCAGGCCAAACGATTATTTCTGGTATGGGTGAGCTTCACTTGGAAATTATTATTGACAGACTTCGAAGAGAATTTAAAGTAGACGTTAATCAAGGAGCACCTCAAGTAACATACCGAGAAGATATTACCGCAGGTACTGATCATCGTGAAGTTTACAAAAAACAATCTGGTGGTCGAGGTAAGTTTGCTGACATTCTTGTGAAAATCGCACCACAAACAGATGTTGAGAAGTCAGGATTAGAGTTCGTCAATTCAATTAAGGGTGGTAACGTTCCTAAAGAATTTATTCCTTCAGTTGAAAAAGGATTCAAAGAATCAATGAAGACTGGCGTTTTAGCAGGATTCCCTGTTGAGGCTATGAAAGTAGAATTAATCGATGGTTCGTTCCATGCGGTCGATTCTGACCAATTGTCATTTGAACTTGCAGCTAAAATGGCGTACAGAGAGGCTATGAAAGCATGTTCACCTATCCTATTGGAGCCAATCATGAAAATTGAAATCGTCACACCAGAGGAAAACATGGGTGATGTTGTTGGTGATTTGAACCGAAGAAGAGGAATGATGAAAGGAATGGATGATAAGAACGGCGCTAAAGTATTAAAAGCTGATGTACCATTATCTGAGATGTTCGGATACGTAACACAATTAAGAACAATTACTTCGGGTCGAGCGACTTCCTCAATGGAATTTTCTCATTACTCTGAGGCACCTAAGAATGTTGCGCAAGATGTTATTGATAAAGCTAACGGTAAAGTTGTTGCATAATATTTAAGAAGAAGAAAATGAGTCAAAAAATTCGAATTAAATTAAAATCTTACGATCATAACTTAGTAGACAAGTCTGCTGAGAAAATCGTAAAAACTGTAAAGTCGACAGGGGCTGTCGTTAGTGGACCAATTCCACTTCCAACGCACAAAAGAATTTACACAGTATTAAAATCTCCACACGTCAACAAAAAAGCAAGAGAGCAATTTGAATTGTGCGCTTACAAAAGATTGATGGATATCTACAGTAGTTCTTCAAAGACGGTTGATGCCTTGATGAAGTTAGAATTACCGAGTGGAGTTGATGTAGAAATTAAAGTTTAATAACAAAAACGTAAAACATGCCAGGAATAATTGGACGAAAAATCGGAATGACTAGCATCTACAGTGCCGAGGGTAAGGCGTTACCATGCACGATGATAGAAGCTGGTCCTTGTGTTGTCACTCAAGTGAAAACGCAAGACAGAGATGGTTACGAAGCGGTTCAGCTTGGATTTGGAAGTAAGAAAGAAAAAAATACTCCAAATGCATTGCAAGGACATTTCAAAAAAGCCAAGACATCACCTAAATCAGCTTTAGCTGAATTTTCAAACTTTGAAGATTTAAATTTAGGAGATACAGTGAATGTCGAAATTTTCTCAGAAGGAGAATTTGTTGATATCGCAGGAACTTCAAAGGGTAAAGGTTTCCAAGGTGTTGTGAAAAGACACAACTTTGCTGGTGTTGGTCAAGCAACACATGGCCAGCACAACAGATTGAGAGCTCCAGGTTCTATTGGTGCTGCCTCCTACCCTGCTAAAGTTTTCAAAGGAATGCGAATGGCCGGTCAAATGGGTAACAAAAGAGTTACTGCTGAAAACCTTCAAGTACTGAAAGTTATAGCTGACAAAAACATTCTTATAGTTAAAGGTTCTGTTCCAGGAGCCAATGGTTCAACCCTAACAATTGTAAAGTAATGAAACTGAAAATATACGACGCGAAAGGTTCTGCTACTGATAAGTCAGTTAATCTATCCAAAGATGTTTTTGGAATAGAGCCAAATGACCATGCTATTTATTTAGATGTTAAACAACATCTTGCAAATAAAAGACAAGGAACTCACAAAGCAAAGGAAAGAAGTGAAATTGCTGGATCTACTAAAAAGATAAAAAAGCAAAAAGGAACAGGTGGTGCAAGAGCTGGTAACATCAAGTCAGGTACACGAGTTGGTGGAGGTAGAATTTTCGGCCCTAGACCAAGAAACTATCACTTCAAACTTAACGTTAAGTTAAAAAGATTGGCAAGAAAATCTGCATTTTCTGTTCAAGCTAAAAACAAGTCGATCATGGTATTGAATGACTTATCTGGTTTAACTGAAAAAACAAAAGATTTTAAAGCGCTAATTGCTTCATTAAAGCTGGAGAATGAGAAAGTACTATTCATTCTTGGTGATAAAAACGATGCAGCCTACTTAGGTTCTAGAAACTTGAAAAAAGTGAAGGTTGTTACTGCGGATTCATTTAACACATATGATGTACTTAATGCATCAAAAGTTATTGTATCCTCAGAGAGCATTAAACAAATTGAAAAGATCCTTAACTAATAGCCATGCAAAAACTACAAGGAATAATAAAAAAACCAATCATAACTGAGAAAGCAACTATGATTTCTGAGACTATGAACAGATTTACATTTGAGGTTATTCAAACTGCCAATAAAATTGAAATCAAGAATGCTGTAGAGAAAATGTATGGTGTTCAGGTTACGAAAGTACGAACTGCCAACTTCGGTGGCGGTAAGGCTTCAATGAAATATACGAACAAAGGAATCGTTCGAGAAACTGCAAGAAAATGGAAAAAAGCCATTGTTACTGTTGCTGAAGGCGAAACGATTGATTTATTTAATAACTATTAACGACTAAAAAAATGAGTCTTAAAAAGTTTAAACCAACCACACCAGGACAGAGACATAAAGTTGCTTTGCAATTTGGAGAAGTTACAAAATCTACTCCCGAAAAATCTTTGATTACTAAGAAGAAAAAATCTGGTGGTCGTAATAATGATGGAAAGATGACCATGAGACACATTGGTGGTGGTCACAAACAGAAGTACAGAGTTATCGATTTTAAAAGAAACAAGTTTGATATTCCTGCAACTGTTAAAGCAATCGAATATGATCCTAATAGAACAGCAAATATCGCGCTATTGTATTATGCTGATGGTGAGAAAAGATATATTGTTGCTCCAAACGGATTACAAGCGGGAGACACAGTTATTTCAGGTAAAAATGCAACACCGAATGTTGGAAATGCAATGTACCTATCGGATATTCCTTTAGGAACAATGATACACAACATTGAATTACAACCTGGGAAAGGTGGTTCTATTTCAAGAGGAGCTGGTACTTATGCTCAATTGAACGCGAGAGATGGTAAATATGCAATCATCAAGATGCCTTCAGGAGAAACAAGAATGATTTTAATTACTTGCCTGGCCACGATTGGTTCTGTATCAAACCCTGAGCACAATCTTACAGTTTCTGGCAAAGCGGGTAGAACAAGATGGTTGGGTAGACGCCCAAGAGTTAGACCAGTAGTAATGAATCCAGTAGATCACCCAATGGGTGGTGGTGAAGGTAAGAATTCCGGAGGTCATCCAAGATCTCGAAATGGTATTCCTGCTAAAGGTTACAAGACAAGAGCTAAGAGTAAATACTCGAATAAGTTTATTATTGAAAGAAGAAAAAAATAGAGAATAGGATATGAGTCGTTCATTAAAAAAACCACCTTTCGTTCATTACAAGTTAATGAAAAGAGTCGATGACGCGAAAGCAGCGAATAGCAAGTCAGTGATCAAAACTTGGTCAAGAGCTTCTACAATTACTCCAGAGTTTGTAGGTATGACCTTTGCTGTTCACAATGGAAATAAATTTATTCCAGTTTTTGTTACAGAAAACATGGTAGGACATAAATTAGGAGAATTTGCACCAACGCGGAACTTTAGAGGTCACGGTGGTAAAAACAAAAGATAATTATGGGAGCAAGAAAACGTTTACGAGCAGAAGCGCTTAAAGCTGAGAAAAAAGCAATCGCAATTGCACAATTAAGAAAATCACCTATATCTCCAAGAAAAATGAGATTGGCTGCTGACCTTATTCGTGGAGTTGAAGTTAACAAGGCTTTAAATATCCTACAATACAGTAGTAAGGATGCAGCAAAAAGTTTAGAAAAACTTTTAAGATCTGCAATTGCTAACTGGGAGCAAAAAAATGAAGGTGCTGACATTAGTGAAGAAACACTAATGGTAACAAAAATCGAAGTAGGTGGCGGTGCAATGTTGAAGAGAATTCAGCCTGCTCCTCAAGGTAGAGCACACAGAATTAGAAAAAGATCAAATCATGTTACCATCGTTGTAGGTGGCGCTAAATAATTGAAGAAATGGGACAAAAAACAAATCCAATTGGCAATAGACTAGGTTACATCCAGGGATGGGAATCGAACTGGTTTGGTGGATCTAACTACGGTGATAAAATCGTTGAAGATGATAAAATTAGAAGATATCTTAAAGCACGTCTAGCGAAAGCAAGTATTGCCAAAGTAATTATAGAAAGAACTTTAAAATTAGTTACCGTAACCATTAATACAGCAAGACCTGGTGTAATCATTGGTAAAGGTGGTCAAGAAGTTGACAAGCTTAAAGAAGAGCTTAAAAAGTTGACCAAAAAAGAAATCCAAATAAATATTTTTGAAGTTAAAAGACCTGAACTTGATGCACGTTTAGTTGCAGATGCAGTAGCACGTCAGCTTGAAGCTAGAATTTCGTTTAGAAGAGCTATCAAAATGGCAATTGCAGGTACTATGAGAATGGGAGCAGAGGGTATTAAAATTAAAATTTCTGGCCGTTTAAATGGAGCAGAAATGGCGAGATCTGAAATGTACAAGGATGGACGTACACCACTTCACACATTTAGAGCAGATATAGACTATGCTTTATCTGAAGCACATACAACTTATGGAAGACTTGGTATCAAAGTTTGGATTTGTAAAGGTGAGGTATACGGTAAAAGAGATCTTTCACCAAACATTGGAATGACATCAGGTTCAAAATCAGGTGGAATGAGAAAACCAGGTATGCCAAATAGAAAGAAAAAATAATTTAGAATAAAGTACAATGTTACAGCCTAAAAAAACAAAATTTAGAAAAGCGCAAAAAGGTAGAAATCGTGGCTTAGCCCATAGAGGTTCTACCATTGCATTTGGTTCGTTCGGATTAAAAACACTTGAGCCGGGTTGGATTACATCGCGTCAAATTGAAGCGTCAAGGATTGCTGTTACTCGTTACATGAAACGTGAAGGTAAGGTGTGGATTCGAATTTTTCCAGACAAACCTGTTACATCTAAGCCAGCTGAGGTAAGGATGGGTAAAGGTAAAGGTGCTCCAAGCCATTGGGTATCTGTTGTTCGTCCAGGAAGAATCCTATTTGAAGCTGACGGTGTTCCTTATGAAGTAGCCAAAGAAGCAATGAGGTTAGCGGCACAAAAGCTACCAGTTAAATGTAAATTTATTGTCCGCAATGATTTTGTGGTACCTGTAAAATAAGATTATGACACAACAAGAAATTATAAAATTATCTGACGAAGATTTAAAGAATCGTTTGACTGATTTTCAATCACAAATGGAAACTTTAAAATTAACTCATAAAATGGCTCCAATAGAAAATCCATTGAGAATCAGAAGCATGAGAAAATTAATCGCACGATTGAATACAGAAGTGACTAAAAGACAAGCGCAAGCTTAAAAAATATTGCCAAATGGAGAAGCGTAATTTAAGAAAAGAAAGAGTAGGGATCGTTACTAGCGATAAGATGGACAAGTCTGTTGTAGTTGCTGTAGAGCGTAAGGTAAAACACCCTAAATACGGGAAGTTTGTGAAGATGACTTCCAAATTTGTTGCTCATGACGAAACTAACGATTGTAATATCGGAGACACTGTGAAAATTATGGAGTCTCGTCCTTTGAGTAAGAATAAGAACTGGAGATTAGTAGAAATTCTCGAAAGAGCTAAATAAACTTGTATAATGATACAAACAGAATCAAGACTAGGAGTAGCAGATAATTCAGGAGCCAAAGAGGTTTTATGTATTCGTGTATTAGGCGGTACAAAAAGAAGATATGCTTCTATTGGTGATAAAATCGTGGTTACCGTTAAAAGTGCCATGCCTAATGGTCAAGTAAAAAAAGGAACAGTTCAAAAAGCGGTTGTTGTTCGTACAAAGAAGGAAATAAGAAGACCTGATGGTTCTTACATCCGTTTTGATGACAATGCTTGTGTAATCCTTAACCAAACAGGAGAAATGAGAGGAACACGTATTTTCGGCCCTGTTGCAAGAGAGCTTAGAGAAAATAACTTTATGAAGATTGTTTCACTAGCACCTGAAGTGCTTTAAAAAGTATAAAATGCAAAAGAAACTACATATCAAAATTGGTGATACCGTAAAGGCAATCACTGGAGAGTCTAAAGGTCAAGAAGGTAAAGTTCTTGGAATCGACCGTGAAAAGCTGCGTGCTACAGTTGAGGGCTTAAACATGATTAAAAAACACGTTAAGCCTAGTGCGAATAATCCACAAGGTAGTATTGAAGAGCTTGAAGGCACTATCCACATATCTAATCTTATGTTAGTTGTAAATGGTGAAGCAACAAGAACTGGTAAACGTGAAGACGAGAAAGGAAAATTAACAAGATATTCAAAGAAATCAGGGGAGGTGATTAAGTAATGAGCTACAGACCAAGATTAAAAGACAAGTACAATTCTGAAATTGTAAAGACACTTACTGACAAGTTTGGTTACAAGTCAACGATGCGTGTACCAAAATTGACAAAAATAGTATTAAGCCAAGGAATGGGTGATGCTGTCGCTGACAAAAAGCTAATTGATAGCGCTGCTGCAGACTTATCTAAAATTGCTGGGCAAAAAGCGATAACTACTATTTCCAAAAAAGATATTTCCAACTTCAAATTAAGAAAAGGAATGCCTATTGGAACAAAGGTCACCCTTCGTGGAGACAAGATGTATGACTTCTTGGATCGCTTGTTGGCTGTTTCTCTTCCAAGAACCAGAGATTTTAGAGGTATCAACCCGAAAGGTTTTGACGGTAGAGGGAATTTCAACCTCGGTGTAAAAGAGCATATCATTTTCCCGGAAATTGATATTGATAAGGTGAATAGAATTCTTGGAATGGATATCACTTTTGTTACTACTGCAGAAAATGATGAGGAAGCGAAAGCTTTATTAGACGAATTTGGATTTCCATTTATAAAAAAATAGAAAATGGCTAAAGAATCAATGAAAGCGCGTGAGCGCAAAAGAGAAAGGTTAGCAGCTCGTTACGAAGCAAAACGTGAAGAGCTAACTAAGATTTTAAAATCAACGGATGCATCAGAAGAAATTCAAAATGCGAAGTGGGATGCGATGATGCAATTGCAAAAGCTTCCTGCAAACTCCTCAAAAGTTAGAAAGCACAATAGATGTGGTTTAACTGGAAGACCAAGAGGTTACATGCGTCAGTTTGGAATTTCGAGGGTAACTTTTAGAGAGATGGCTTTATCTGGTAAAATACCAGGTGTTAAAAAAGCAAGTTGGTAATTAATTAATAAGAAAGAAAATGAATACAGATCCAATAGCTGATTTTTTAACTCGCATTAGAAATGCAAGTGCAGCAGGTTTGAAGATTGTTGATATCCCAGGTTCAAATGTAAAAAGAGCTATGACCGAAATTTTATTCGATCAAGGCTTTATCTTAAACTACAAATTTGAAGAAGATAACAAACAAGGCATTATCAAAATAGCTTTGAAATACAATGATTCAACAAAAGTTCCAGCAATCACGAAGATTCAAAGAGCATCACGTCCAGGTTTGAGAAAATACTCAGCTTCGAATTCAATGCCACGAGTTTTAAATGGTTTAGGAGTTTCAATAGTTTCTACATCAAAGGGTGTTGTCACGGGTAAACAAGCAACACAAATGAATGTAGGTGGCGAAGTACTTTGTTACGTATATTAAAAAATAGAAAAATGTCAAGAATAGGAAACGCACCAATAACAGTACCAGAAGGAGTTGAGATTTCTCAAACCAACGGAGTGGTTACTGTAAAAGGTAAAAAAGGAGAGTTGTCTCAAGAAATGGATGAGGCAATCGCCATGAAGGTTGAAGACAACACTATCACTTTCAGTAGGTCGTCAAATGCTCCAGAGCACCGGTCTAAACATGGATTATACAGAGCCCTCTTAAACAATATGATTATAGGAGTCTCTGAAGGATGGAAGAAAGAACTTCAAGTAATAGGTGTAGGTTACAGAGCTGTAGCGAAAGGTCAATTACTAGAACTGGCTTTAGGTTATTCACATGCCGTGATATTGGAGATTCCTTCTGAAATCAAGGTAAGTACTGTTAGTGAAAAAGGTAAAGCACCAATCGTTACACTTGAGTCGCATGACAAACAACTTGTTGGTCAAGTAGCGTCAAAAATCAGATCCTTAAGAAAACCTGAACCATATAAAGGTAAAGGCGTTCGTTACATGGGAGAGGAAGTAAGGAGAAAAGCAGGTAAAGCTGCCGCTAAGAAATAATTTTTAAGATTAAAGAAATGGCAAATAGAAAAGTTCTAAGAAGAGCAAAAATAAAGAGAAGAATTCGAAAGAAAGTATTCGGTACTTCAACTATTCCAAGATTATCAGTATTCAGAAGTAATAAGCAAATATATGCCCAACTTATTGATGATTTAACTGGTAAAACAATAGCCTCTTCAGGTTCATTGAAAAACGAAGAAGCGGGTAAAGGAAACAAAACTGCTCAAGCAACCGTAGTTGGTAAGGGCATTGCTGATAAAGCAAAAGAATCTGGTATTGAAAATGTTGTTTTCGATAGAAATGGATACTTATATCACGGAAGAGTAAAATCATTGGCTGAATCAGCTAGAGAAGGAGGATTAAAATTTTAAATTATGGCAGCTCAAATTATGAATCGCGTCAAAGCGGCAGATATTGAACTTAAAGATAAACTTGTTGCAATCAACAGGGTGACAAAAGTTACAAAAGGTGGTAGAACTTTTAGTTTTTCAGCAATTGTTGTTGTTGGAGATGAAAACGGAATTGTTGGTCACGGCCTTGGTAAAGCAAAAGAAGTTGTTGAAGCCATAACAAAAGGTATCGACGATGCTAAAAAGAACTTGATCAAAGTTCCAATCGCTAAAGGAACTGTTCCTCACACACAAAAAGGTAAGTATGGTGGTGCAAGGGTATTGTTGAAGCCAGCTTCAGATGGTACTGGAGTTATTGCAGGTGGTGCGATGCGTGCAGTACTTGAGAGCGTAGGTGTTTCCAACGTACTTGCAAAATCACAAGGATCCTCAAACCCTCACAATGTTGTAAAAGCTACAATTGACGCACTTGCTCAAATGAGAGATGCAGTTGCTGTTGCGAAACAAAGAGGAATTGAATTAGAAAAAATTTTTAACGGTTAATTCGATAAAATAATGAGTACGATTAGAATCAAGCAAACAAGAAGCGCAATCAATAGACCTGCGAATCAAAAAGCAACAATCAAGGCCTTAGGTTTTAGAAAATTAAACCAAGAAATTGAAAAAGAGGCAACACCTCAAGTTTTAGGTATGATTAATAAGGTAAAACACCTTATTGAAATAATTGAAAAATAAACAGAAAATGAGTTTACATAATCTTACACCAGCAAAAGGATCTGTCAAAAAAGAGAAGCGAATTGCTCGTGGACAGGGAAGCGGATATGGAGGAACCTCAACAAGAGGTCACAAAGGAGCGAAGTCAAGATCAGGTTACAAAACTAAGATTGGTTTTGAAGGTGGTCAAATGCCACTTCAAAGACGTGTTCCTAAATTCGGATTCAAAAACATTAATCGTGTTGAATACAAAGCGGTTAACATTGCTAGCCTAGAAATGCTTGCAACAGAAAAAGGAATTACTGAATTTACAGTTGAGACGTTTTTAGAAAACGGATTAACTTCTAGTAACGACCTAGTGAAAGTTTTAGGAAGAGGTGAGTTAAAGTCAAAAATCACTGTAAGTGCACACGGATTTTCAAAGGCAGCGATTGCAGCAATTGAAGCTCAAGGTGGTGTATGTACAAAAATCTAACTATCTTTGCCAACTTTTGAACCATGAAAAGATTTATACAAAATATTAAGAATATATGGAAGGTTGAGGAGCTTCGCTCTCGAATCCTTCTAACATTAGGTTTGATTCTCGTTTATAGGATCGGATCTTTTGTTGTGCTGCCGGGTGTAAATTATGCTGCTTTGGTTCAAGGATCAGGTGATCAAAACAATACCTTAGAGAATCTCTTATCGTTATTCTCTGGAGGTGGTTTTACGAACGCTTCTATTATGGCTTTAGGTATCATGCCCTATATTAGTGCTTCCATTATCATGCAACTTCTTGGAATGGCGGTACCTGCAGTTCAAAAAATGCAAAATGAAGGTGAGTCTGGTCGTAAACAAATCAACAATTACACACGTCTACTTACCATTGCAATTTGTGCTTTACAAGCTCCAAGTTACCTTAATCTTTATTTAGCGGGTAAAGGTGCTATACCAGCGGATGCTACTAATTTTTGGTGGATTCAAACGACAATTATTTTAATTTCTGGTGCCATGTTTGCGGTTTGGTTAGGTGAGAGAATTACAGAAAAAGGTATAGGTAATGGTATCTCATTATTGATAACAGTAGGAATATTATCTAGGCTTCCTGGTTCATTCTTCGCTGAGTTCGGTGCCTCTGTTGGTCAAGGGAACCTTATCAAATTAGTTGTCGAAATGGTTGCATTTATGGTGGTTGTACTCGCTACTGTTCTCATTGTTCAAGGTGTTCGACGAATTCCGCTCAATACAGCCAAAAGAGTTGTAGGTGCGCGCGCTGCAAGTGACCAAGGTTCTAGAAACTATCTTCCAATTAAGGTTAATGCAAGCGGTGTGATGCCAATCATATTTGCTCAGGCAATCATGACTGTGCCCGTCATGCTTTTTGCATCTGCCGATGGAACCGGAAATTGGTTTACAAGAACGCTTGGGGATATTTATGGCCTTAGCTACAACATGCTTCTTGGATTGCTGATCGTAATATTTACGTATTTCTATACAGCTATTATGATTAATCCAAGTAAGATTGCGGACGACTTAAAGAAAAGTGGTGGTTTCATTCCTGGTGTTCGACCAGGTGAAGAAACTGCACAGCACATTGATAGTGTAGTCTCGAGAATTACTTTTCCAGGTTCACTATTTTTAGCGATAATCGCAATTATTCCAGCAATCGCAAAATTATCTGGAGTAAATGACGGTTTTGCTATGTTCTTTGGAGGTACATCATTGTTAATTATGGTTGGTGTAGTACTTGACACACTTCAACAAATTGAGACATACCAATTGAATCGTCACATGGATTCCTTAATGGAAGGTACTCGTGTGAGAGGAAGAAGAGGTTCTAACGAATATTCTGGATTTTAAATATGGCGAAACAAGCATCAATAGAACAAGACGGCATCATTGAGGAAGCTCTTCCTAATGCAATGTTCCGCGTAAAACTTGAGAATGAGCACGTAATTACGGCTCACATTTCAGGGAAAATGAGAATGTATTACATTAAAATATTACCAGGAGATAAGGTAAAAGTTGAAATGTCTCCATATGATTTAACTAAAGGCAGAATAACATTTCGTTATAAATAATAAATAACAAAGCAATGAAAGTAAGAGCATCAGTAAAAAAGAGAAGCGCAGATTGCAAAATCGTAAAACGAAAGGGTCGTGTTTACGTGATTAATAAGAAGAACCCGAAATTTAAACAAAGACAAGGTTAATAAGTAAGAATTATGGCACGTATTGCAGGAATAGATTTGCCCAAAAATAAAAGAGGTGTTGTTGGTTTAACATACATCTTCGGTATAGGGAGAAGTACTTCAAAGAAGATTTTGAAAGACAATTCAATTGATGAAAGCATTAAAGTTCAAGATTGGGACGATGCTCAATTATCAGCGATAAGAAATTCAGTGAATGAAGTAAAAACAGAAGGACAACTTCGTTCTGAAGTTCAATTGAATATCAAAAGACTTATGGATATTGGATGCGTAAGAGGTATCCGTCACAGAGCTGGTCTTCCATTAAGAGGTCAACGTACTAAAAATAATTCTAGAACTAGAAAAGGAAAGAGAAAAACAGTTGCTAACAAGAAAAAAGTAACTAAATAATAAATAGTTTATCATGGCAAAAACGAATCAAAAAAAGAAAAAGAACGTCAAGATAGATGCTACTGGGGAAGCACACATTCAAGCTACCTTCAATAACATCATTATTTCTTTGACGAATACTTCAGGTCAGGTAATCTCATGGTCATCAGCAGGTAAAATGGGCTTTAAAGGATCTAAAAAGAATACGCCGTATGCAGCTCAAATAGCGGCTGAGGATTGTTCAAAAGAAGCGCATGACTTTGGTCTAAGAAGAGTTAGAGTATTTGTAAAAGGTCCTGGTGCTGGTCGTGAATCAGCGATTAGAGCTATTCACAATTCAGGTATAGAAGTAACTGAAATTGTTGATGTTACACCAATGCCACACAACGGATGTAGACCTCCGAAACGAAGAAGAGTATAATATTTAACCGGGAGAACAATCATCGAAGGACAATGCCTTAATTCATGATTCCCATCTAAAACTAAATAAAATGGCAAGATACACAGGTCCAAAATCAAAAATCGCTAGAAGGTTCAAAGATCCAATCTTTGGCCCTGACAAAGCGTTAGAAAAAAGAAGCTACGGTCCAGGTCAGCATGGCCCATCAAAGAGACGTGGTAAACAATCGGAATATTCTATCCAGCTTGGGGAAAAACAAAAAGCAAAATATACATACGGTATATTGGAAAGACAATTCTCTAACATGTTTAAAAAAGCATCGAGAATGAAGGGTATTACTGGTGAAAACTTACTTCAATTGTGTGAATCAAGATTGGACAATATGGTTTTCAGATTAGGCATATCCCCTACTCGACGTGGTGCAAGACAATTGGTTTCTCACAAACACATTACTGTGAATGGAGAAATTGTAAACATACCTTCATTCCAGATTAAAGTTGGAGATGTTGTTAGTGTTCGTGAAAAATCAAAATCACTTGAAGCGATTACTAATTCCGTCAGTGCCAATTCTAAAGTCTACGAATGGTTAACATGGGATAATGCAACCTACAGTGGTACTATAATGAATATCCCATCTCGAGAATTGATTCCTGAAACGATCAAGGAGCAATTAATTGTTGAACTTTACTCTAAATAATCTTAATTAACATGGCAATATTAGATTTTCAAAAACCGGATAAGGTAATTATGAATCACTCTGACGAGTTCAGTGGTGAATTCGAATTTAGACCATTAGAACCAGGGTATGGTATTACAATTGGAAACTCGCTAAGAAGAATATTATTATCTTCTTTAGAAGGTTTCGCAATTACGTCTATCAAGATTCAAGGCGTTGATCATGAATTTACAACAATCAAAGGTGTTGTCGAGGACGTGACTGAAATCATTCTTAACCTTAAACAAGTTCGTTTCAAAAGACAAATTGAAGGAACAGATTCAGAAACAGTTACGTTAACTGTGGCAGGTCAAGATAAATTCACTGCAGGTGATATTGGTAAATATACAAGCGCATTTCAGGTTTTGAATCCAGACCAAGTCATTTGTCACATGGAGAATTCTGTTAAAATTGAGATGGAATTAAACATTAATAAAGGACGTGGATATGCTCCTGCTGAGGAAAACAAAACTTCTACAGCTTCATTCGGAACGGTATTTATCGATTCTATCTTTACCCCTATCGTTAACGTTCAGTACGCTATTGATAATTTCCGTGTAGAACAAAAGACGGATTATGAAAAACTGCTGTTTTCGATTAAGACTGATGGTTCTATTCACCCTAAAGAAGCATTAAAAGAAGCAGCAAAGATTTTAATTCACCATTTCATGTTATTTTCTGATGAGAGAATTACATTAGAAAGTGATGCAAAATCAGAAACTGAAGAATTTGACGAAACTTCACTTCATATGCGTCAACTGCTAAAAACAAAATTAGTCGATATGGACTTGTCTGTACGTGCCTTAAATTGTTTGAAAGCTGCTGATGTTGAAACATTAGGTGATTTAGTATCCTATGCAAAGTCAGATTTATTGAAATTCAGAAATTTCGGTAAAAAATCACTTACTGAGCTAGAGGATTTAGTAGATAATAAAGGTTTAACATTTGGAATGAATGTTTCTAAATACAAACTTGACAAAGAATAAGAATAATGAGACACGGAAAAAAAGTTAATCACTTAAGTAGAAAGAAAGGACACAGAAGAAGTCTTCTTTCGAACATGGCTTGTTCTTTAATTGAACACAAAAGTATCAACACAACTCTTGCAAAAGCAAAAGCTTTGCGTGTATATGTTGAACCATTACTTACAAAGTCAAAAACAGACTCAACCCATTCTAGAAGAACAGTTTTTTCTTACCTTCAAAATAAAGATGTCGTCACAGAGCTTTTTAGAGAAGTGGCTCCGAAAATCGCAACTAGAAATGGTGGATATACTCGAATCATTAGAACGGGATATAGATTAGGAGATAATGCGGAAATGTGTATGATTGAATTGGTTGATTTCAATGAAGTTTACACAAAAGAAACTGCGACGAAAACGACAAGAAGATCGCGTAGAGGTGGCAAGAAATCTACGTCAGCAGAAACAACTATCGAAGAAGCTGTTGTTGAGAATGTTACATCAGAAGTCGTTGAAGAAACAACCGCCGAGGTTATTGAAGAGGTTGAATCATCCGAAGAAAATAAAGGCGAAGTTAAAGAAGAAGCGACTCCTGAAGCAACTGATGAAACGTCAAAAGAAGATGACACATCATCGGAAGACGAAAAAAAAGATGATAAATAAGAATTTTTCGAAAGAAATAAACATATTTTCAAAAAAGGCGATGAATTCATCGCCTTTTTTTATGTTTTAATACTTCGATTCGTGTTAAGTTTCTAATTTTACAAAAAATAAAAATTGAATGAGCGAGAAAGGCAGCGCAATTCTAGTTTTAGAAGATGGGACCGTATTTAAGGGTAACGCCATTGGTAAAATTGGAAAAACAGGTGGGGAAATTGCTTTCAATACGGGGATGACTGGATATCAAGAGGTATTCACTGACCCTTCATACTATGGGCAACTTCTTATTATGACTACGGCACACATTGGTAACTATGGTACTCAGTCCAATGAACAAGAATCAGATACTATCAATATCTCTGGATTGATTACTAAAAAATTCTCGGACGGATACTCGAGAACTTCAGCAGACCAATCGCTTCAAGATTTTATGGTACATCACGAAACTGTGGGTATATCTGACATTGATACAAGAGCTTTAGTTAGGCACATAAGAGATAAGGGTGCTATGAACGCTATTATTTCATCTTCTATCCTTGATGAAGATCAGTTAAAAAAAGAGGTTCTAGAAATACCAAAGATGAATGGATTGGAACTTTCCTCAAAAGTAACTACCACAGATGCTTATGAAGTACTTCCGGAAAATGTAGAATTCAAAGTTTCATTGTTGGATTTAGGTGTCAAAAGAAATATTGTTCAATGTCTTGTAGACAGAGGATGCCATGTTAAAGTATTTCCATTGAATTCAACGAAAGAGGAACTTGCGGTATTTGAACCAGATGGATATATGCTTTCCAATGGACCAGGAGACCCATCTGCCATGCCTGATACTATTTCACTTGTAAAGGAAATTGTATCAACTGGGATGCCTGTTTTTGGAATATGCTTAGGTCATCAAATATTTGGATTGAGTCAAGGCTTAAAAACAGAAAAAATGTTCAACGGCCATCGAGGCATCAACCATCCGATAAAAAATTTGAAAACAGGCAAAGGAGAAATCACATCGCAAAATCATGGTTTCGTAATATCAAAAGAAAGTGTTGAACATTCGGATGAAATTGAGGTGACTCACATTCATTTAAATGATCAAACCGTTGCCGGAATTGCGCTTAAAAACAAACCTGTTTTTTCTGTTCAATACCATCCCGAGGCTTCGGCAGGCCCACATGACTCGAGGTATTTGTTTGATTTATTCATAGAGAATATGAAATCCCATAAAAAATAAACAATGAGCTACATTCAACGAATTTTTGCACGACAAATACTGGATTCAAGAGGTAACCCAACAATTGAGGTTGACGCGCTTAGTACCAATGGATATTTAGGACGTGCAGCCGTGCCTTCAGGAGCATCAACAGGAATTCATGAAGCTGTTGAGTTAAGAGATAAGGATAGTCAAATATACATGGGTAAAGGTGTTCTAAAGGCAGTCTCAAATGTCAATACAATCATCAACGAGGCGCTTCATGGTATGGATATTTTTGATCAAAAAGCTATTGATCTAAAACTTATTTCCCTAGATGGTACTGATAATAAATCAAATTTAGGAGCAAATGCTATACTTGGAACCTCCTTGGCAGTAGCTAAACTTGCTGCACAGCATGCTGAACTAAGTTTGTATCGATATATCGGTGGTGTAGGTGCTGTTACAATGCCTGTCCCTATGATGAATATTCTAAATGGCGGATCACATGCAGATAATTTAATCGATATTCAAGAATTTATGGTCATGCCATTTGGTGCATCTTCTTTTTCAGAAGGATTAAGATGGGGAACCGAAATATTTCACCATTTAAAATCGGTATTAAAATCAAAGGGGATGTCCACAAATGTTGGAGATGAAGGCGGATTTGCTCCCAACTTAGGCTCGAATGATGAGGCAATTAATGTCGTTCTAGAGGCTATTGAAAAAGCTGGATTTAGACCTGGTGAGGATGTTTACGTTGCATTGGATGCGGCATCTTCAGAATTCTTTAAAGACGGTAAATACCACTTCGAGTCAACTGGAGATTCAATGACTTCTGCAGAAATGGTTTCTTTCTGGGAAAATTGGTGTAAAAAATATCCTATTGCCTCAATTGAGGATGGTCTTGCTGAAGATGATTGGGCCGGATGGAAATTAGCAACAGAAAAGCTTGGGAATCAAGTCCAGCTTGTTGGAGATGATTTATTTGTGACAAATACCAAAAGACTTTCTCGAGGAATTGAAGAAGGTATTGCAAATTCTATTTTAGTGAAAGTTAATCAAATTGGGACCTTATCTGAAACTATAGATGCCGTGCAAATGGCAACTCAGAATAGCTACACATCGGTCATGAGCCATAGAAGCGGTGAAACTGAAGATCATACGATATCTGATTTAGCAGTGGCGCTTAATACTGGTCAAATCAAAACTGGTTCTGCATCCCGAAGTGATAGAATGGCTAAATATAACCAGTTGCTTAGAATTGAAGAGGAGCTCGGGGAAAGTGCTTTTTATCCCGGGAAAAAATTCCGATATTTATAGAAACTACTCATGCGTAATTTAATAGCCTTTCTCTTTTTATCGGTTTTAAGCCTTAATTCTTTTGGCCAAGACCTTAATAAATATTTTGCGCAAGGCCATTTTAACACCACTGATCAAGCCCTAATAAAATCGGTAGAACAATCCATAAAAGAACAATCTGGAATATGGATGGTACGAATTGACCCAACAAATGGAAATGTTCTTGTATTCACTACAGAACTACCTTTTTGGACTAAAGAAGAATTTGTAACGTTATTTGGAATGCATTCAGCGCTCTTAAATTGTCCTTTTGTTGGTATTGTGCGTCAGGATGATTTCAAAACATTTCCTTTTGATGATTGTGAATGATTCGACATTCTCAGCGTGTTTATGGTATTCTAATTAATGATCGACAAGAAGTCTTAGTCTCTGATGAATTCAGATTTGGAATTTACTTTAGAAAATTTCCAGGGGGAGGTGTCGAGAAAAAAGAAGGGATTATTGATGCTTTAAAAAGAGAATTCGAGGAGGAACTGAATACCTCCATTCTATCCTATGAGTTTTTATTTTTTAATGATTATTTCCAGCAGTCAGCATTTGATCCTGAGGTGCAAGTAACATGTTTCTATTATATGGTAACTTGTAATGAAATCGATAGGCTTGGATTAAAAAAGTATGACCTCCCCTTAACAAAGGATGGTGAATATCAAAAATGGATTTCGTTAGAAACACTTAAAGATTCTGATCTCAGCTTCCCCATAGATCAACACGCACTGCGGTGTTTAAAGAAGAACCTAAAAATTATTTTTTAAACTTAGCAGACACAATCAGGTCCTTTGTGCCATGACTCCAATTATAAAATCCTTCTCCTGATTTCACACCTTTTTTACCTGCTGTAACCATATTGACAAGTAAAGGACACGGGGCATATTTAGGATTACCAAAACCATCATGAAGCACTTCTAGTATAGCAAGGCAAACGTCTAAACCAATAAAATCAGCAAGCTGTAACGGACCCATTGGATGAGCCATACCCAACTTCATGACCGTATCAATTTCCTCAACCCCTGCAACGCCTTCATGTAATGAACAAATCGCCTCATTGATCATTGGCATTAGGATTCTATTTGCAACAAATCCAGGGTAATCATTGACCTCTACAGGAGATTTCTTCAGACTACTAGATAAGGACATAATAGATGTTGTAACTTCATCTGATGTAGAATAACCTCGAATGATTTCAACTAACTTCATTACGGGAACAGGATTCATGAAATGCATTCCAATTACCTTATCTGGTCGATTTGTTACCGCTGCAATTTGAGTAATGGATATAGATGAGGTGTTTGTAGCTAAGATCGTATCACTATCAGCCAATTCATCAAGTTGCTTAAATATTTTCAATTTCAACGAGGTGTTTTCTGTTGCAGCTTCAACAACTAAATCCGCTCCTTGAATACCCGCAGCCATATTTGTATGGAGTGTAATTCTTCCGAGGGTATCCTCCTTGTTCTCAACAGTAATTTTCTCCTTTGCCAATTGTCGATCCAAATTCTTAGTGATTGTACTTAAGGCTCTTTCCAAAGCGTCTTGAGATAAATCAATTAGGGTTACATTATAGCCTGATTGTGCGAAAACATGCGCAATACCATTTCCCATTGTACCTGCACCAATTACTGCAATATTTTTCATCATTTTTATTTTTTACAAATATAAGAATTCAATGTATCTCTATACCTTGATTAAAAAATCAATCCATTGCAATTACCTATCTTTGATGTGCATGCTAAATCGCCTTAAAAACAAAATAATAGCAAATGACTTTTTAAAATCATTAGCTGTTTTAATGACAGGAACGCTTATTGCTCAAATTATAGGCTACATGCTTGCGCCTGTAATTACACGATTGTATACTCCAGCTGAAATGGGGGAATTTGGTATGTTTCAGAGAGTGGTCGTTTTAATTGCCACCATTGCTACGGCACGATATGAGTATGCCTTGCCGCTTCCTAAGAAGGATCATCATGCTTTTTCGCTTTTTCGCTTTGCGTTAAAAATAACAATGGTTACTATCTCAATATGTCTGTTGTTGGGATTGATCTATGGTGCTTTTAATGGTAAAGGATTTGACTACTTCCAAGTAATATTTTTATTAATAATTGTAGTCTTCTCTTTATCCTTTTTCAATTTAGGTACAAACTGGTCTATTCGGAAAAAATATTTTCAAAAAATTTCTCTGGCAAAAATGACTCAGTCTATCTCCTTGAATGGATTGAGAGTCATTTTTGGTTTTTTCAATGCAGGGAGTTTTGGATTAATAGTAGCATACACAGTAAGTTTTGTAATTAGTTCAATTTATTTTTTAAAAGACTTTTTATCCTTCAAATCGGGTATTAATTCGAAAATCAGTAAACTTCGAACTAAAGTAATATCGAAAAGATATAAGGACTTTCCATTAGCCAACCTACCACTTGCCTTAAGTGATTATATCCGAGATGTGTTGGTGGCAATAATCTTAATTGAATTTTTCTCAGAAAGTTTATTTGGAGCTTTTGACCATTCATATAGAATGCTTAGAATACCAGTTATGCTTATTGGTGCATCTTTATCGCACGTGTTTTTTAGTAGAATTTCTTCTTATAAAACTGAAGGAAAACTCATTTATCCACTATTTAGAAGGGTGTTAATAAGCCTTTCCTTATTATCAATTTTACCTTTCCTTATTATTTACTTTTTTGGTGCACCTTTATTTGCCTTTGTTTTCGGCGCTGAGTGGCGTTTTTCAGGTGAGCTATCTGAAATCATGGCACCTTGGCTTATGCTGAATTTCATTGTATCTCCGCTTTCTACAATACCGCTCGTATTTGATAAGCAAAAAGCATATTTGGTCATTGGTCTAATTGGCTCTCTTTTACAAATATTAGGTTTTGTTCTTATACCAGTCGCATTGGGATATCAAGAATATAATGTGGTAATTATGTTTCACTGTGTCACTTGGGCTCAAGTATTTATGGCTGCAGTTACCATTTATTTTCTTTCTAGAATCGTTAAAAAACATGATATAATAATTGCCAATAATCAAGAACAATAAATTGAATTCAGCACTCATACCTTCATTGAACAAAAGGATCTCATTAAACGGGGCATCAATGTGTTATGCAACAGTATTGTTTTTTTCTACCTTGTTTTTTTCGAATGAATATTATTATTTACTGCTTCCTTTTACCATCATTTTATTTAATCTCAAGAAGCTATATAACTTCAAAATAAATTTATTACAAAATAAAACAGCAAGAAATTATATTCTATTCATAATCATTTATGTTTCTGCATCATATGCTAACAAGCTTATAAATGGGTACCCGATTATTTCACTAAAGGATTATTACGCATCATTTTTACTCTTCCCTTTACTATTGTTTACCGCCGCCCTGCTTGAATTTAAAAAAGTCTTTAAATATTTTTTGTTCTGGGTCGCCTTGGAATGTCTAATAGCCTTTACTGAATATTTTTTTGGCGTGCGTTCCTTTTTTATTGAAAATGTTGCTGTAATAAACAATTCAAGTGATTTTTTATATGATCATAGAGTAAATGGTTTGAGTATTAGCTCCTCCGTTTTTGCATTAAAATTACTAGTAGCTGTAATTTCAATAGAGTTCGTTCGATTAAATAATTGGTTCAAAATCTTACTGAAAACCATTCTTTTTATAGGGATTCTTTTTTCATTTAATAGGGCTTTAATTATATCCTTATTGTTATTCTGGTGTATTTTATTTGCATACCATCTTTTCAAAAAGTTCGAATTCAAAAATTTCATTTCAAGAGGAACCAATCTAATGCTTTTTGCAGGTGTTTTTATTGTATTTGCAAACCACAATATTTTGGTTGAAATGAAAAAGAAAAACCCAGAGAAAGAACAGCTTGAATTAAAATTTAAAAATGAAACTACACAGCTAACCTTTGCGGATATTTCAGAAACCCCAAGGACCATTCATTATCCTAAAATGAAAGTGGGAAATGAACTCGACACAACGGCAGTATTAAATAAATTATTTTACAGCTCAACAAAAGGAATAAATACCTCCGGGCGTACCCTTATTTGGATGAATTATATTCAATTTATTAGTGAGCATAAATGGTTTGGGTTTGGTTCTGATAAGCTTTTATTTAAAGCCATTAATCAAGATGAGAAAAAGCTTAAGCTAATTCATGCACACAATTCATTTTTGCAACTCCTGGCTTCGAATGGAGTTATAATAAGTTTTCTTTTTATAGGAATCCTCTTTTTTATTTGGACGAAAAAAAACCTACTCGTACTTATCCCAATACTCGTATATTCTTGTTTTCAATATGGTATTTTTTGGGGATTCTCGCTCCTAGACGTTTTCTTTTTTAGCATTCTGATGACCAACACCAATTTACTCGATGAAGAATAGTATCGCTGAATTAATAGCTCTCGTTGAAACAAAGCATAATGTGCAAAGCATTACCACTCGCAAATTCAATAAGACATTTGAGATATATCCTTGGATTAAAGCAAAAGTGTTCCACAAAATGGTGCTGGGTAAAGAAAGTCTCGCTTCAAAATCAACAAAAAGTCTATTAGGTCAATTTAAATCTCTTTTTTACGGGACGTGGAATCTATTTATTCGTAAATATGAAGTTTGGGCATTTACGACAAGTGTTGAACGAATTAAAATTGAAGGAAAGTATACGGATAAACTTTTTGATAGAATTTCAAGCTTTTCAAAATGTAAATTTTTAATTATAGAATTTCAATATTTTAAAAAGTATCCGCTCCGAAATATTGCGAGTCAATATGTGTCCTCAAAAGCACTTTTTTTGCTCTCCGAAGAAATTTATTCCCGCATTTTTTTGAGAAAAACTCAAATCAAAAATAAAGCGATAATCAAAGAAATTGAAGCAGCATTAAAATGTTCCGTAAATGCAGATGCAATTGTAAAAAAGAATCTAGCACAATATAGAATGATGAAGTTTTGGCTGAAAATTCTTCCAAATCCAAAATACGTCTTTTTAACTGTTTCATACAACCATTATGGTTATATAAGAGCCTTTAAAGAGGCTGGTATCCCTGTTGTCGAATTTCAGCATGGTGTTATTAGTGAAAACCATCAAGCATACAATTATATTGCAAAGTTAGAACCCATTCAATTCCCAGATGTAATTTCTGTATTTGGTGAAAATGAAAACAATTATTTGAATGAGCAATCAAATATGCCCATACAGTTTGCTAATGTTGTTGGTAGATCTATTATTGATTATTATTATAACCGAGCTAAAGAAAACGAAACTATTAAATCCATTAGTGTAGCACTACAAGATGGACCCATTGGAAATAAAACTATTGCGTTTTTATTAGCTTTCAATCGGCATTCCAAAAAAAAATACAATTTTAAGTTGGTACCGAGAAGAACAACTGAAGCATCGTATAAAAAAGATTTTCAGCTTCCAGATAACTTCAAATTCACAAAGGAAAATATCTATCATACCATTTCACATTGTGATATTAATATTACTGCTTATTCAACAGTTGCTGTTGAAGCTCTATCACTAGGGAAGAGAAGTTATTTGATAAATATTGAAAACAAGGCCAAAGATGTTTTTCTGTCTATCCTTGGTAATAATCCATTTGTTCATTTTGTTGATGAACCAAATGAGTTAATCGAGCTTTTATCAAAGCATGAAAAAAATCCTGAGAAACATGAGGTGAATTTGTCAAATGATGTGAATATTAGCGCTAATTATAAACAGAATTGTATCAATTTACTAAAGTCATTAGAAAATTTAAATCCAAAAATATGAATGCTGGAGGTATTCGTGATTTTTATAAAAGCTTAAATGGGAATGATAGGTGTTTGATATTTATTTTGGTTTTCTCCATTTTATGCCCACCTATTGTTCCGCTCGGATTCATGGCTTGGATTATTTCAACATTTCGACATAAAAAGGAAAAAACTTATTCCTTTTGGATGAGTATGGAATCTCTATTTGTTATCTATTATTTATTCCTTATAATAGGTATGGCTTGGACTAACGACATCGAGGCAGGATTCTTTAAGTTGGAAAATAAACTCTCTTTTCTGCTATTCCCATTACTTTTCTATTTTTCAAAATTTTCTTTAAGTCGTTCTACCATATTGAACATGCTTCTTTTTTCTGCTGGTCTGAGTCTTTTGATTTATGAATTTATCGCAATATTTAAATCTTTATATTACCCTGAAAATAACAATTGGGGATACTTTAAAGATGTGCTATTTAGTCCATTTATGCATCGTGGTTATTACGCATTCTATTTGGTAATAGGCACTCTTATTTGCCATTCCAAAATTTATCAAAATGCAAAAAAAACAAACTTAATTGTTCTTTTTCTCTTCTTATCTTTTGGTGTGTTTCAAACCTTCTCGAAAGCCGGTATTTTAACTTGGCTCGTTTTTAATCTAATCCTTTTATTAAATTTTATAATAAATAGAGGGAATTGGAAATTTATGTTGACCATTGGAATAGGTTTAGTAATTAGTGTCTTTGCCTTTTTAAATATTGAGTCGGGGGTAAAAAACAGATTTGAAAAAGTTCCATTATCCTTAGAGGAGATTCAATTAAAAAATAACAATAGCGCAGAGAGTAATCAGTCTCGAATTCTAATGTGGAATGCTTCAATTTTGAGTTTATCCAACGGGTACTTTTTGGGTTATGGAACAGGTGATGATATATCAATATTAAAAGCACAGAACTTACGAGATCATAATCAGGCTATTGCAATTAAAGAATTGAATTCACACAATCAATTTCTTACCACTGCATTGCAAATTGGTTTACCTGGCTTAATTATTCTTCTTGCTATTTTTATAAAAAATTGGCGTGATTCCTTTAGAGATAAGCATCTATTATCTTTACTTATTAGCCTTTGCTTTTTTTCTAACTTTTTAATTGAATCTTTTTTAGAAAGGCAAGCAGGTATTGTATTATTTTGTCTTCTTACTATCACGCTTTCAAAAGAGATAATTGCTGATAAAAGTGACAAATTTTCCGAAAATTAAATAATGAGAATACTGATTTTAACTCAATATTACCCACCTGAAATCGGTGCTCCTCAGAACCGATTGCATGAGCTTGCCATTCGTTTAAAAAAGAAAGGATTACAGGTAGAAGTACTGACAGCTTTACCTAATTATCCAAAAATGGAAGTTTTCGAGGAATACAGTAATAAACAAAAACGAGAGGAAACTATTGAAGGAATTACAGTTCATCGATCTTGGATTTATGTCTCCCCATCAAAAAGGATTATTGCTCGACTTCTAAATTATTTCAGCTTTGTGTGGTCAAGCTATTGGCGTGGGCGTAGATTAAAATCCTTTGATTACTTAATGGTTGAAAGTCCACCTTTGTTTCTTGGTTATTCAGCAATGGCATTAAGTAAAAAGCTGAATGCAAAGCTCATCTTTAATGTTTCAGATCTTTGGCCTGAAAGTGCAGAGAAGTTAGGCCTCGTAACAAACAAGCATTTATTAAAAATGGCAACGAGACTTGAGCATAAATGCTATGAGAACTCCGCACTGATTACAGGTCAAACTCAAGGTATAGTGAACGATATTCAAAAACGTTTTCCTCATAAAAAAGTAACATGGCTGCCAAACGGAGTGGATATTTCATTCTATAATCCAGAAAAAATAGAAGCCGGAGACTTTAGACAAAAAAATGGCTTTAAAATTAACGATATCATCTTTTTCTATGGCGGCATTCTTGGCTATGCGCAAGGCTTAGAAATCATAATTGAGGCTGCTCATAGACTTAAAACGTTTCCCGAGGCACAATTTGTGATTCAAGGTGCAGGGCCTGAAAAAGAAAAACTTCATTTATTAAGAGAAAAATACGGTCTTGAAAATGTTCATTTTTTCGAACCCGTGAAAAAATCAGATATGCCCTCAATTTTAAAATCAATTGATATTGCTGTAATTCCTTTAAAGAAGCTTGATCTTTTCAAAGGTGCAATTCCATCTAAAATTTTTGAGGCGCTTGCCATGAAAAAACCACTATTACTTGGTGTTGACGGTGAGGCAAAAAATCACTTTATTGACAAAGCACAAGCTGGATTATTTTATACTCCAGAGGATGTTGAGAGTATGACAGCGCAAATCATATTCTTACTTAAAAACAAGAATGAGCTTCATGAGATGGGAGAAAATGCAAGAAAATATGTATCGGATGTATTTGACCGTAATAAAATAGCTGAAGGCTTATATGATGCGCTTCAAAATATGTAATTTCGAACTATGATTCCATTTTCTCCCCCGCGTATTGATGAAAAAGTACTCAAAGAAGTCAATGATGCTTTAATGAGTGGTTGGATAACTACGGGACCAAGAACAAAATTATTTGAAAAAAAAATCAGTGATTATTGTGGCTGTAAAACGACTGTTGCAGTAAGTTCATGGACCATGGGAATGGAAGTTTTTCTGAGGTGGTGGGGTATTGGGCCAGGAGATGAAGTCATCATTCCAGTATACACCTACTGTGCAAGCGCAAATGTGGTGTTGCATACAGGTGCTAAAGCTGTTATGGTTGATGTGAGTGAAGACGATTTCAATATTGCTATCGAAAAAATTGAGGCTGCCATTACACCCAAAACTAAAGTCATTATGCCTGTTGATATTTCAGGGTTCCCATGTGATTACAATGAAATTCTCAATTTAGCGCATAAACATAAGAAGATTTTTACTCCAAAAAATGAGATGCAAAGCAAACTTGGACGTATTCTCATAGCTTCAGACGCAGCACATAGCTTTGGTGCTTTATATTGCGGTAAACGATCGGGCAGCTTAGCTGATGTAACTTGTTTTTCTTTTCATGCCGTAAAAAATCTAACAACTGCCGAAGGCGGTGCAGTATGTTTTAACCTTACAGATTCTTTTGATCATGATGAAATCTATAAAGATTTTGTGACCATCACCTTACATGGACAATCAAAAGACGCTTTAGCAAAAAGTAAAAAGGGCGCATGGAAATATGATGTGTTGATTCCAGGATATAAGTGTAATATGACGGATATTCAAGCGGCGATTGGCTTGGTAGAACTTGACAGATATCAAGAAAACCTTGACAGAAGAAAAGAAATATTTGCCGCTTACGATACGGTTTTTTCAAAAAAAGGATGGGCATTATTACCAATACATGAAGATTCAGAAAAAACGTCTAGTTATCATTTGTATCTCTTGAGAATAAAGAATATATCTGAAGATCAAAGAGATGAAATTATTCAAGAAATATTCAATAATGACGTAGCTGTCAATGTACATTTTCAGCCCCTACCTTTACTCACAGCCTATAAAAACTTGGATTATAGAATTGAAAAATTCCCTGAAGCAATTAAAAAATATCAAAATGAGATTTCACTACCCGTTTATTTTAATCTTAACAATAAACAGGTAGCTGAGGTCATTAATGCCGTAGTTTTGTCCGTGGAAAAAATTCTTAATAAAGAATGATGAAAAGAGCATTCGACCTTTTATTTTCTTTTACAATTCTTACTTTATTTCTTCCTTTTGGTATGCTTATTTCAATGCTTATTGTGATCGGTTCGAAAGGAGGAATTTTTTACCGTCAGGAACGCATCGGAAAACATGGAAAACCCTTTATGCTTTTAAAATTTCGTTCCATGAGAATTGATTCAGATCAGCGAGGGAAATTGACCATAGGAATGAATGATTCTAGAATCACACAAATTGGTCTTTTTATAAGGAAATATAAACTTGATGAATTCCCACAATTTATTAATGTCTTATTAGGAGAAATGAGTATTGTTGGGCCAAGGCCTGAAGTAGAAGAATTTGTTTCACTCTATAATACATCACAAAAAAGAGTACTAGAAGTTAAACCTGGAGTAACAGATTATGCATCCATTGAGTACTTTAATGAAAATGCTATTCTAGCTGAATCCAATAATCCCAAAAAGACCTATATAGAAACTATCATGCCCGAGAAAATCAGGTTGAACCAAAAATACATCAGTAATCCTACGCTCGCTCATGATTTAAAAATCATTTTTCGAACTATACTTAGGATCCTTAAAAACTGAGGTAATTTTTCTATCTTCAGTAAAATTCAATTTATATGTCAAAGTCATTATCGTGCTTCATTTTCATATCATTATTCCTAACCAGCTGTGGTCATTTGAAAAATATTAAAGTTTCTCAAGTTGAAGCTATTTGGTTTGAATATAGTCCTAATCAAAACCTAAATAGCGGCTCCAAATTTAAAGGAGAAATTCTATTGCAAACATATGATGGAAAGCAGCATGATGTATCAAATAGTAATAAAATAAGCTTTAGTTCATCAGATTTGAGAAGAAACGGCAACTCATATACAATTGTAAAAAAAGCAAAATCTTTTAATGATGACCAATGCTACCTTACACTTAAATACGAAAATAAGGACGAGGTATTCACAGGTGAAGATTCTATGCAGATGAACTTTAGAGGGGGACTGAAAATATTGTATAATGGTTTGGATGGGAAAGATGGTAAAAATCAACGCAATAAAGGCACTCCACTTCTTTGGCGTGATGGGAAAAGTGGAGAATCAGGAGAATTTGGAGTTGACGGCGGTTCATCAAAAAACTACACTGCCCATATTTGGACTATCGAAAACATGATTTATGTGCATGTGAAAGAAAACAATTCAACGAATGCGATGAAATATAAAATGATTGCTGGAAATGAACTTCTTTTTGACCTTTCAGGTGGTGATGGTGGTGATGGTGGAAACGGCGGTGATGGAGGAAATGGCAAAGATGGTGCAATTAGTGGGGATAAAATAAAACGAGCTGGGGATGCAGGGAATGGTGGAAACGGTGGAAATGGTGGAAATGGTGGAAATGGCGGAAATATAATTCTATATATACATGAGAATGCAAAGGATATTGAGAGCCAACTTACAACCAAAATAAATGGAGGTCGTTATGGTGCTCGAGGTGAAGCAGGAAAAAGAGGGATTCCAGGGTCACCCCTTTCGGGTCAGCAAGCAGGTAGACAAGGGTTTCCTGGAAGGCCTGGTGTGACTGGTCATAAAGGCATGGACGGAAGTGTACAGAAGTATATTCAAGCCTTTGATTTTAACGTTTACATGAAATAAAGGTGTTTCAGCTATACATCTATGACTTAAATTCTAGCTCAACTTCTTTGAAGTCTTTTATAGGTTTCAATTGTTGATGTTTGGAATCGATTAAATAAAAATTAAATGGGAATTTAAAAGCCAAATCTAAATCATGTGTTGATATAATGATTCCTTTATTATGCGTTTCAGCCAATTTTTCTAAAAGTTGATAGACCTTTATTTTGTTTGCATAATCTAAATGTGACGTTGGTTCATCCAAAAGAATATAATCCGTCTGCTGAACATAGGCTTTTGCAATAGCGCAGAGATGAAGCTCGCCTGAACTCAGCTCATTCGTGAATTTTGAAGAAAGGTGCTCGATCTCAAAAATCTGCTTTGCCTCTATTACAGCTTTATTATCTGAAGCATTACCGCGACCAAAAAGATTGGTAAACTGGTTTCTTCCTAGCATTAAATAAGCATCAACACTTAAAAAAGGAACACCACTGGGTGAAGATGAAACATACGCAATCTTCGTCGAAAGTTCTTTGTTCGTATATTTATATAATGCCTTTCCGTCGAAATCAGGTGATCCTTTAATAGGATTAATCATACCTGAAATAGTATTCAAAAATGCAGATTTCCCAATACCATTTCTACCCATCAAAACATGAACACCACCACGAGCAAACTCGATCTCTTCGACAGAAAAAAGACTTTTATCAAAACCAATAGAACCTTTTCTAAATGAGATCATCGAAGCTTTCTAATTAAAATATAAATAACAAAAGGTGCACCCACCAAAGAAGTCAAAGCATTAATTGGTATTAGAATAATATCACTCAAAACTTGGATGATTAAGTCACAACTCAAAATAAAAAAAGCACCAAACAGCATATTTGCCAGCAGGAGCAATAAATGATTTTGAGTTTTAAATAACATTCGAGTTAAATTTGGGACCGCCAAACCAACAAATGCAATTGGTCCACAAAAAGCAGTAATTAAACCTGTAAACAATGCTGTTATAAATATAATAGCAAGTCGTAACGATTTCAAATTATACCCCATGAGCCTACATTCATCTTCACCCAAAACTAGGACATTCAGTGGCTTTACAATTAGAAGCGTCCCTATACAACCCACAATAAATACAAAGCTTATGAGTGGCAACTGTTCAATGCTCACACCATTTAATGAACCCATAGACCATAAGGCAAATGCTTTTAAGGATTGTGCTTGAGAGCTTGCCTCTAGTATAGTAATAATGGCAGCAACAAAACTACCAAGCATAACTCCAAACAATAATAAGCCGATTTGATTTCTAATAAAGGAGGCTGTGAATAGGATAAATAATCCAAAAATAAAAGCACCCAATAAAGCAGAACCTATTAAACCGAGCTCAGAGTTAAAAAATTGCATACCAGATAAGAGTCCTAAGGCAACGGTTAAGCTCGATCCTGAATTAATACCAAGAACATACGGTCCCGCCAATGGATTTTGAAATAGGGTCTGCATTAACATACCCGCAATGGATAAAGCCGCTCCCGAAATAACAGCAATACATAAACGTGGAAGTCTTATTTCCCTTATAATAAGTTCAGACAAATTGTTTTCTGAATAATTAAAAATAGCATGATAAACATCCGAGAATCCCGTCGGAATATCTCCAATGCGTAAACCTAATATGACAAGAGATATTATACTGATTGAAACCAGTAATAATATGAACTTATTAAATCGGCTCGAATTCATTGAACTTTCTTATAAAAAACCAACTTACTCTCCGTCTACATTAAGCCCATTCTTCAACTCAGCATAATCAGCAAGAATGAGATCAGGCCTACAAGCAGATCGCTCCCAGTACTTATTTGCATTGTGGCTATAACAAAATAGTGAACTTTGATTTATAAATGGTAATAAATTCGATTTCGGGAAGGCCTGTAAAATTTCTTTTTTGGTTTCAAACCCAGGATTCAACCATAAATCAATTTCAGAAGACATTCCCAATATTTTTTCAAAGGAATACGCAAGACTGCCTGTTCCAGGATCTTCTGAAAAGACATAATTCAATCCAGCATCTTCTAACAACTTTGCATGGTAGCTATTTCCTGCAGGAGCATACCAATAATCTCCCGTCATATTACCCGAAAGAATGCTTATTGGATTTGATCCGTTGATTTTTGTTTTAATCTCACTATAATGCGCTTTTATTTCATTAAACTTTATTTTAGCCTCCTCTTGATGACCTGTTAGATAACCAAATAATAACATCCATTCAGCTCGTCCCAATGGATGAAGTTCCCGCCAATCAAAATTAGGAATGCAAAGTATACCCAGCTTATTTAAAACTTTCTCTTTAGAAAAGGAACTAGAGAAAGCACTATAAACAATGACTTCTGCTTTGGACTTTAATATTTTTTCAACAGAAACGGATTGTTCCTCCCCTAGAGCAATTGGTTTGTTTTTTTTAACCTGAGGATCGTAAACATACTTTAAATTGGATACTGCAACAATATGACTTTGCAATCCAAGTTCACTAAGCATACCTATATGAGTACTGGAAAGACAGGCCATTCTACTGATTGGTTTATCAATATCAAAAGAGCTACTGAATTCATTTGAACTAAAATCAGGAATGTGCAACCGATAAATCTTTGACGAATCATCAGGATTTTGAATTTCAATAAGCACTTGATTACCCTCTTCTGAAATACTGAGCCATTGACTGTATTCACAAATATTCCCAACCAGTTTCTTATTGGATTCGGCAGGTGCATTTGTGCAAGAATACACTAAACCCAGCAGCGCCAAATAAAGGACCTTCATCTAATACTGTTCTGATTCATTTGGAAAATCTCCACTTTGAACATCCTTTATGTATGCCTTAAATGCCGAACTCATTTGTTCATGAAGGTTGTTATACTTTCTCAAAAATCGAGGATTGAATTCATTATTGATTCCGAGCATATCATGGACAACAAGAACTTGTCCATCGACATCCCCCCCTGCACCTATCCCAATGATGGGGATTGATACGGTTTCTGCCACCCTTTTTGCCAATGCAGCAGGTATTTTCTCTAAAACTATTGCAAAGCAGCCGGCATCTTCTAGAGCCTTAGCGTCCTCAATTAAGTTTGCCGCTTCCTCATCCTCTTTTGCACGAACAACATATGTGCCGAATTTATAGATTGACTGAGGTGTGAGTCCCAAATGACCCATTACAGGTATTCCAGCAGTTAAAATCCTCTTAATTGAATCCAAAATCTCTTTTCCGCCTTCCATTTTAACTGCGTGTCCTCCAGACTCTTTCATGATACGGATGGCACTTGATAGTGCCTCAAGTGAGTTTCCTTGATAAGAACCAAAAGGCATATCTACAACTACCAATGAACGGTTTATTGCGCGTACAACAGATGAGGCATGATAGATCATTTGATCCAAAGTGATAGGAAGCGTAGTTTCATGGCCAGCCATAACATTTGATGCCGAGTCACCTACAAGGATTATATCCATTCCGGCTTCATCAATAATTTTAGCCATTGAAAAATCATAGCCTGTAAGCATTGATATCTTTTCACCAGAATTCTTCATCTCCTGAAGCGTGTGGGTCGTAACTTTCTTTACATTTTTATGAACTGACATAGGGTAAATTTAGGAAATTGAGAGGTAGTGTTCAATATTTTGTTCAATCCGAGCTGGTATATCTTTAATATCTGCCCTTTGAAACGATGTTCCTGTTATTTTTTCAAACAGCTCTATATATCTTTCAGAAACTACCTGAACAAAATCATCAGGCATTACTGGCATTTTTTGCCCTTGTAGACCTTGAAAGCCATTTTCAATAAGCCATTGCCTTACAAATTCTTTGGATAATTGTTTTTGTGTTACTCCTTTTGCCTGCCTCTCAGCATAGCCATCAGCATAAAAGTATCTCGAAGAATCAGGGGTGTGAATCTCATCAATTAAAATGATTTTACCATCAGAGAGACCAAATTCATATTTAGTATCTACAAGAATCAGACCTTGGGCGGCAGCCATTTCTGTACCTCTAGCGAAAAGCTGTCTTGTATACATTTCTAACTTTTCATAAATGGCTTTAGGAACTATATTATTCGACAGTATTGCCTCACGTGAAATATCCTCATCATGTCCCTCATCCGCTTTTGTAGCAGGTGTAATAATAGGTTCAGGGAATTTATCATTCTCCTTCATTCCCTCTGGCATTCTTACGCCACAAAGTACTCTTTTTCCAAGCTTATATTCTCTTGCGGCATGCCCTGCTAAATATCCTCTTATGACCATCTCAACACGTATTGGTTCACATGCCATACCCACAGCGACATTTGCATCAGGCGTTGCTTCTAGCCAATTTGGAACAATATCCTCAGTTGCTTTCAAAAACATAGTAGCCACTTGATTTAAAACCTGTCCCTTATATGGAATTCCCTTTGGTAAAACATGATCAAAGGCGGAAATTCGATCGGAAGCTACCATAACGAGACGTCGGTCATTGAGATGATAAACATCTCTTACCTTTCCATTATAAACTGATTTTTGCCCCTTAAAATTGAAGCTAGAATTAGTGAGTGCTTTCATTTATCTAGATTTTTTGAATCGTATTTTTCATACGCCTCTATAATTTTCGTAACTAATTTATTTCTGACCACATCACTTTGACCAAGTCTGATAATACCAATTTCCTTTACGTCCTTTAATGTATCCAGAGCAAAAGACAAACCTGATTTTTGACGTGAAGGTAAATCAATTTGAGACATATCACCTGTGATTATAAATTTGGCAGTTGTACCCATTCGCGTTAAAAACATTTTCATCTGCATCATGGTGGTGTTCTGTCCTTCATCCAAAATAACGAATGCTTTATCGAGGGTTCGACCTCGCATAAATGCCAAAGGAGCGATTTCAATAACCCCGTATTCAATCATTTCAGCTAGTTTTTCTGCCGGTATCATTTCACGAAGCGCGTCATATAAAGGCATT
The DNA here is from genome assembly GCA_943789205.1 of uncultured Flavobacteriales bacterium. GTDB lineage: Bacteria > Bacteroidota > Bacteroidia > Flavobacteriales_D > Crocinitomicaceae > UBA952. The sequence goes on along the minus strand of CALSTG010000001.1, from coordinate 1,700,527 downwards.
AAATACGGATCGAGCTTTTCTTTGAGGTCTCCTGGAAGAAAACCAAGATTTTCTCCTGCCTCTACTGCCGGACGCGTCAAAACGATACGTTTTACCTCCTTCGCCTTTAAGGCCTTAACAGCGAGTGCTACAGCAGTATAAGTTTTACCTGTCCCGGCCGGACCAACTGCGAAAACCATATCATGTTTGGTTATCGATTCCACTAACTTCTTTTGATTAACAGTTCTTGCACGTATTTTATTACCTCCGTTGCCGTGTATGATTACATCCGATGTATTTGAGGAACCAATTAAAGATGCACCATCCTCAAGCATTAGGTTATCAATGTTATTTTCTGATAAGGAATCATATTTTTCTAAATGCTTTAAAAGCAGTCCTATCTTTTGCTCAAAGACATCAATCACGGCATCATCTCCAGATAATGTTAGCGTATTGCCTCTTGAAGCTATTTTTAACTGAGGAAAATACTTTTTAAGAACCTTCAAATTGGTATTATTAACACCAAAAAATTCAACGGAGTTTGTCGGTTTTACGAGTATTTTTCTTGAGCCTTCCATTAACTTATTTTAATTGCTTTTAGTCGGTTTTTTTTTATATTCCATTACTTTTGGTAAAATTATCATTTTAATTAGAATAATGAATCCTCAATACTGATGCAAATCCTCACGCTAACCTCGGATACAGGTCTTCAAGATTACTATATAGCCGCCCTTAAAGGCGCGATCCTAAAAACGATGCCTGAGGTTCAGATTGTTGATATATCGCATTCTATTCAACCATTTGATGTCGCTAGTGCTGCTTTTCAAATGCAATGCTGTTATAAGGATTTTCCCGATGGTACCATTCATTTAATTGGTGTTGATAGCGAACCGCTCATTCAGCCACCTGAATACTCGGATGCAAGCAGCTTTGTTTCAAGTTACCCAACAGTCATGAAATTTCATAACCAATACTTCATTTCTAATGATAATGGTTTCTTTGGAGCTTTTTTAGATGATCAAGAACCCGAAGAACTTTGGAGATATACCGTAGACCTGAATAATGCGCTTGAACTTAAATATCCAATGAAAAATTGTTTTGTTCCCTTAGCCAAAAGAATCATTGAAAAAGAGAATCTAGAAACTTTTGCCGAAGCTGTTAACAAATATAAAAAAGCTCTAATCCCGAAGGCAGTTATAGAAGAATATATCGTTCGTGGAATCATAATACATATAGATTCATTTGGCAATTTAATTACAAATATTTCAAAAGCTGACTTTGAGCGTTTGCCGCAGGACGCACCATATTCAATAAAATTTGCAAACGAGAAATATTACATCGACCACATCAGTGAAACCTATAATGCAGTACAACAAGGCGAACGTGTTGCATTATTCAATGAAAATAATTTATTAGAAATTGCAATAAATAGAGGTGCTCGTCAAAGTACCGGAGGAGCAGACATTTTATTTGGAATGAAACTAGGTGATCGTTTACGAATCGAATCTTCTCCCGCAGGTTCACGAAAAACTTTATTATTCTAATGTTAGTTCGCGTTGTTCAGCTCACATTCAAATCAGAAGAACTGGATAGCTTTTTTGAGGCTTTTGAGGTTCACAAAAATAAAATTGCTGCTTTCGAGGGATGCAGAGGTATGCAGTTACTTCAAGAGATTGACAATCCATGTGTGATTATGACATACAGCCACTGGGAAGATGAAAGTGCACTTAATACCTACAGAAATTCTGAATTATTTTCTAGCTTATGGGCAAAAATAAAACCAAAATTCTCGAAAAAACCTTTGGCTTGGAGCCATGAAATTTATTTCGATGGATTTGATATAAATCGAAAATTATCACTTTAAAAATGATTATCTTTAGGGAATTCAAAAAGGGCTATGCGCGCATTATATTTTAGAGAATTAAGTAGCTTTCTGAGTTCGACTATTGGCTACGTATTTGTATTAATTTATCTCATAGCGTCTGGATTGTTTCATTGGATATTAGCATATAACACAAACCTGTTGGAGGGTTCGGAGGCAGACCTCATCCCCTTTTTTAATCTCTCACCAGTTATTTTTCTTGTTCTAATTCCTGCAATCACAATGAAATCATTTGCAGAAGAAAGAAGAACCGGCACGATTGAACTGCTTTTTACAAGACCCATATCTGATTTTGGTATTCTAATGGCTAAATATCTAGCAGGATTGACCCTACTCATTATTGCAATTATGCCCACGCTTTGTTACTTCATATCTATATACTATCTTGGTAAACCTGTAGGTATTATTGATGGAGGAGCCACATTTACCTCCTATTTAGGCTTGATCCTATTGGGTAGTGTATTTGTGTCCATCGGAATTTTCGCTTCAGCCCTTACAAGTAGTCAAATCATTGCGTTTATTGTTTCCATGTTTTTGTGCTGGTTTTTATTTGATGGTCTTCACCTGTTAGGTGATTTCGGACAGTTGGGTGCTATGGATTATGTTGTAAAGTATTTAAGTTTGGCTTTTCATTATGACTCTATTAAAAAAGGTGTTATTGTCACGGAGGATTTAATCTTCTTCATTTCGGTTATTGTCATTTTCCTTTATGCGGCACATGCAGCTCTTAAAACTTTAAAAAGATGAAAAAGTTATTTAAAGGAGCTTATTATCAATGGGGCGTTTTTGCGATTATACTGGTTGCTATCGTCTTTATTAATATTATTGGGCACTTCACCTCCTTTCGAATTGACATGACCTCAGACCATCGTTATTCTCTAGCAGATGGCAGTGTGGCTTATCTTGAAAAGATTAACAAACTTGAAAACCGTATCAATATTAAGATATATTTGGAAGGAGAGTTACCATCAGAATTAAGATCTTATCGTAATTCATTAGAAGAAAAGCTAAAAGATTTTAAGCGTTATGCGGGCGACCGAATAGAATATACTTTCATAAACCCTAATGAGGGTTCCGATGAGGATAAACAGCTTCTATTTGAACAAATTTATAATAAAGGGTCAGGGGTTCTGCCAATGGAAATCAAATTTGCTAAAAATGCAAAAGAAACAAAACTCATGCTTTGGCCCGGGGCAGTGCTATCCTTCACTATTAATGGTATTCCACAAGAAACCGTTGTACAGCTTTTGCCTGGCACATCTGTGGACCGCCCCTTTTCAATGAATCAAATGCCGGAAGTTGTTGAAAAAGGACTGAATGACCTAGAATATAATCTTATCTCCGCGCTGCGCAGATTGTCAACCTTAAAGAAAAAAAGAATTGGATTTCTTCAAGGTCATGGTGAACTAAACCAATACGAAACAAAAATTGCACGATTATTAATAGCACCGTATTACAATATTCAGGAAGTTGAACTTCAAAATAATATTCATGCACTTGACGATTATGATGCCTTAATTATCGCAGATCCTAAAAATGTATTCTCGGATAAAGATCTTTACCTCATCGACCAGTTTGTCATGCGAGGAGGAGAACTTATGTGTTTTATGAATACGCTAGATATAAATAAAGACACACTATATAGACAAGGCTTTACCCATTCTGAAAGAAAAAATATACGGCTCAACGATTTACTTTTTGATTACGGTTTTAAAATTAATGACAACCTAATTATGGATGTCAATTCCATTCCAAAATTTGACAGACGTTTTAAAGAAAGCCGAATCAATTGGTACTACCAATTATTATCAACGAATACAGAACATCCAACAGTTAAAAATATAGAACCTGTTGCTCTTGAGTTCGCCAATCAAATTGAAGCTATAAACGAACAAGTGATTCCTGTATTGACGAGTTCTAAAAACTCAAATTATACCGGTCTTGCGCCAATCGTTGAACTCAATATGGCCTCAAACTTTGATGAAGAGCAGCCTAATTTGCAAGCGGCAGAAAAGAATACGAGCAACTTATGTTTTGCGGCGACCTCAAATGGAAAATACACTTCTTATTTTAATAACCGAATTGTTGCAGATTTCATAAACAATCCAGATGCACAATTTTTAAAGGAAAGCACAGGGGATTCTAAGATATTTGTTGTTAGTAATGGGGATTTTTTAGCCAATACCTATAGATTGTCGCAAACTAGAAAAGGACCAAAAGCTGATTACAAAGGCTTTAATGAACTAAAAATGAATGCCGATGACGTGGCTTTAAATACAAATCGAGCAATAGGTAATCAAGACTTCTTTTTAAATATTGTAGACTACATGATGAATGAAAATTATATGCTCGATATACGAAGTCGTCAAATTGATGTTCGTCAAATAGATAAAGTAAAAATCCAGCAATCCGCCAACTATTATAAAATGATAAATATGTTGGTCCCGATCGTATTAATTATTCTTTTAGGGCTAGTCATGAATGTGATGCGAAAAAAGAGATTTACCCGCAAATAATACAATTATGAAATCAAATAAGATACTCAGACTCATTATAGGATTGTTATGTGTAGGTGGTTTGGGATATTATACATTTACGATACTAAAAAAGGATACGAAGTCAAGTACAGAGCTTATTTCATTTGCGATTTCGGATACAGCATCAGTTTCGAAAATTATTATTACCGATCCCTTTCAAAAGTCCTTCCAAGTACAAAAAGTAAATGGTGCATGGCAAGATAAGAACGGTGGCTGCGTGACTCAAGCGTATGTTCACAATATTTTGAATGTGGCAAAAAATATTGAGTTTAAAGGATACTTACCCAAAAACTCTCATGAAAACTTCACTGTTAAAATGTCGGCCTCGCATACAAAAGTGGAATTTTTCATCAAAAACAAGTGGTACAAAACATGGTATATCGGACCTTCCGCTCCAGACCATTACGGACAAATCATGTTACTTGACTCCAAAGAGGAAGGAAAAAGCACCGAGCCTGTTATGATGAAAATCAAAGGTGTAAATGGCATTATTGAACCCAACTTCTTTGCAGATGGTCGAAAATGGATTTGTACAAATATATTTAGTGTCCCTCTTGAAAAAATCAAAAAAATTCAAATTAGAAATCATTATGACAGCTCTAGAAGTTTCAGTATTGAAAGTAAAAAAAGTGGCTTTGATGTGAATAATTTGGGCATCAAACTGCCTTTTGTGGACACTGCCAATGTATATCGATACCTTCATAACTATAAAAAAATACACTTCGATATAGCAAATTATATTCTTAGTGAATCAGAATGTGACTCTTTAAAGAATTCTCAACCTTTTGCCGAAATAATACTAGATGAAAAAGGAGGGAAACAAACGCACCTTAAGTTGTACAGAATAATAGCAGATACACCTCAAAGAAATGAATTTGGAGAGATGGTAAATATGGATATGAATAAGTTTTGGTGCGAGCTGCCATCTGGGGAAATTGTTAAGTGTCAATATCATGTCTTCAATCCTCTTTTATTCGGACATATTTATTTCTCCGCCATGGATGCTTAAATCACTTTTCTACGTAAAAACACTTAGAGCACTAGTACATACTACGTAGTATCATTTATAGGAAATTCCATACATACTCAAAACTTTATTTAAGAAATACATTTGAAATTTAAAAGTTTGAATTATCTTTAAATCGAGTTAATAGATTAGTAGTTTAGCTTAGTGGAAAGTATTTTAATCAATAAGCGATTAGAAAAAACATTATCTCTTCTTATTTCCACTAGTACTGTCTAACCAGGGGCCCTTCGGGGCCCCTTCTATTTGTAGTCGTTTGTAAATATTCGTAACTTTGGTACATGATTAAATCAATACTTTTTATTGGAGCATTTTTTTTCAGCTTTTATTCTCTTTCACAATTAATTACCTCCCAAAGTCAAACGAAATCGAAAATTTCTTTTGATACCTCTACCTATATTTATTTCGACACTGACATTATTTCTTCATTCAGATCATTAGCTCCTAATGAAGCTCATTTAAATACACCGTTGGGAACACGTTCAGACGAAAGCCCACTCGTTTGTAGCAGTTTCACATTAGGGATATCTATACCGCTAAATCCCTTTTTAAAAGTTAACAGCGGATTGTCTTTCATCCAAAATGGTGAAGCATATAATTGGTCCTCCAGTATAAATGATAGCACTTACAGTTATAACACTAAATATAGTTACATTGGACTTCCAATATCTTTAAGCACCGCTTATGGCAAAAAATTAAAGCTTCATATTTCAGCGGGTATCATACCAGGCATTTATAGTAGTTATAGGCAACAAATAGATTGGACAGATGCAGATGGCTCGGAATACGATGAAGAAATAAAAATTCAAAATGATCTCAACTTCTTTAATCTAGCTGCACAAGGTAGTCTTGGCTTGGCATATTACTTCAAAGCTTTTGCCGTCAGAATATCCTTTGTATATAGACAACAATTCAATAATACCTATAAAGAGTTTGAAGACTACATCCATAAGTCAAATGGGATGGGCGGAAGGCTAACATTAACCTATTTTTTATAGATGCTGATTAAAAACGTAACTGACTTTCTAGAAGAGAGATACCCTTTATCCCTTCAGGAGTCTTATGATAATTGTGGATTAACTTATGGCCACAAAGAACAAAAATTAAGCGGGATTTTATTTGCGCTCGATGTTACAGAAAATATTGTCAAAGAAGCGATATCAAAAGATTGCAACCTAATTATATCGCATCATCCAGTTGTCTTTAAAGGTTTAAAAAAAATAAACGGTGCAACCATGACAGAGCGCGTTCTTGAGCTCTCTATTAAAAATAATATTGCACTATATGCCATTCACACAAATTTAGACAACCACAAGAATGGTGTAAATAAAAGAATCGCTGATAAAATAGGTTTATCAGAGCTCAAAATACTTTCCCCAAAAAATGACACTCTTGTGAAGCTTTGTGTTTTTGCACCCGAAGCCGCGGAGCCAGCATTGAGCGCAGCTTTATTTAATTCAGGTGCGGGAGCTGTGGGGAACTACTCAGAATGTAATTTTAAGAGTAAAGGAATAGGATCATTTAAACCAAATTTAAGTGCAAAGCCTTCATTGGGTGAAATAAATAAAAAAACAGAGACCACTGAGGTCAAAACAGAATATCTTGTTCCATTAGCGCAACTAAGTATGGTATTAAATGCTATGAGAGAAAACCACCCCTATGAAGAGGTTGCGTACGATGTAATTCCTTTATTAAACACTCAACAAGATATGGGTTCAGGGATGATTGGAGTATTGCAAGAGCCCATGACAACCCAAAGTTTTTTAAAACATTTAAAAACTACATTTAATGTAGGTGTAATCAAACATACAGCATTAATCCATGACAAAGTCAAAACTGTTGCCATTTGTGGTGGTTCTGGTAGCTTTTTGATTGATGCTGCCTGCAGAAATAAGGCAGATATTTTTATTACTTCAGATATCAAATACCATGAATTTTTCGATGCGAATAACGAGATAATAATAGCTGATATTGGCCATTGGGAAAGCGAACAATTTACAGTTAATCTTTTGTATGAAAATATTAAAGAAAAATTTAGTAAATTTGCCCTCCATTTAACTGAAGAAAATACTAATCCAGTAAAATATTTTTAATTTATGTCAGGAACCTCGACTAAAGCAGAAAGTAAAGTAAAAACAAAGAAAACAGCTAAGACAGCTAAGACAACTGCAAAAAAAGATGCAACTGTTGCTGAAAAGCTCGATGCTTTGTTCAATCTCCAAAAAATTGATTCTGAAATTGATAGAATAAGAATTATTAGAGGTGAACTACCGTTAGAAGTAGAAGATCTTGAAAATGAAATCATTGGTTTAGAAACAAGAACCGGTAAAATCCAGGATGAAATTGACGAACTTCAACTTGATATTTCGAATAGAAAGCAATCCTCAAAAGATTCTGATACAGCTATTTTAAAATATAAAGAAAGACAGAACAATGTTCGTAACAATAGAGAATACGAGTCTCTATCTAAAGAAATTGAATTTCAGGAATTAGAAATCAAATTGAATGATAAACGTTCTAAAGAAGCTATAATAAAAATCGAAAATAAAAATGAGATTTTAACTGAGGCAACAGAACGATTGGATATGAAGAAAGCTGAGCTTGAAACGAAAAAAGCAGAGCTCGATACAATTATTAGTTCTACCCAAAAGGACGAAAATAAGTTAATTAAGGCATCAAAAGACGCCAAGAAAAACATTGAAGATCGTCTCGTTATCGCTTATGAAAGATTAAGAGGTAATGCGAAAAATGGCTTATCTGTTGTCGAACTGGTTTACGGCGCCAAATCCAAATCGGGTCATCAAGATGCATCATGTGGCGGATGTTTTAACAAAATACCACCTCAAAGAGAGCTTGATATTGTTACAAAGAAAAAGATTATTATCTGTGAGCACTGTGGAAGAATCTTAATTCCCACCGAAACTGCAGAAGAAGCATAAATTAAAAAAGCGCCTAAGGCGCTTTTTTTTTGAGCTTTAATTTAACGAAAAATCAACCTTCAAATCCTCAAGTTTTTTAAGCAACTCATTTGTTGGTTGTACCTTAATGCTTCTAGACGGCAATATAACCTGTATTTTTTCTAACGGATCAAAGACGGTAAACCGCACCCTGCAATTCCCTTTTACATCATTATCCATTAATACGGCTTGTAGCTCTTTAATTAAGGATTCATTAATGGTCGATGCGGAAAGTTTAACCTCGAGATTTTTGGCTTTTTTTTCTCTTAAGCCTTGGAGTAATTCCATACCATGAACAGCAAATTCAAGTTCCTTTTTCCATCGGGACCTTTCTATTTTCCCTTTTACGATCACAAAAGTTCCAATTTCCATAAAATGCTTAAACTTTAAATAGTTTTCGCCAAATAGAAACAACTTATAGCTTTCGTAATAATCTTCAATAATCAAAGTGCCAAAACCATCTCCCTTTCGGGAGATGCGATGCTCACTATCTGTTACAACAGCCGCTATCATAAGATTTTTACCCTCATGATTTTCTAGATCTGATAAAACCCTTATATCGCCTCGACAAAAAGATTCTATCTCAATTCTAAAGTCATCCAATGGATGACCAGACAGAAACACACCTACAACCTCTTTTTCTTTGTTGAGCCTGTATACGCTCGACCATGACTCCGAAAAAGGAATTTTAGGATCAGGTATAGAAACCTCATCAGCCGTATCAAATATTGTAGTTTGGCGCTTGCCTAACTGATCTTGATAATTCCTGCCATAAGCAATAACCTGCTCCACAAATGGCTTTCTGTCTGCCTCTTGAACGAAGTACTGGCTTCTATGAACATCAGGATTTAAGGTGTCCATTCCACCTGCATAAATCAAACTTTCAAATACACGTTTATTACATAAACGCAAATTAACACGCTTTGCAAAGTCAAAAATCGAAACAAATGCTTGTTCTTTTCTAATCTCTACAATTTCATCTATCGGACCACTTCCCAAACCTCGAACAGCACCTAGTCCAAATCGGATAGCACCTTCCTTATTAATTGTAAATGTATAATTGGATTCATTGACATCAGGACCAAAAACAGGAATGCCCATTCGTTTACTTTCCTCCATGAAAAATGTTACCTGCTTAATGTCATTCATATTATTACTCAATACCGAAGCCATATACTCTGCAGGATAATTTGCCTTTAAATATGCAGTCTGATATGCCACCCATGCGTAGCATGTTGAATGCGATTTATTAAAGGCATAAGAGGCAAATGCTTCCCAATCCTTCCATATTTTTTCTAACGTGTCTTTATTGTGTCCCTTTGAAGTAGCACCTTCTAAGAATACCGGTTTCATTTTATCCAAGACCTTTCTGTCTTTCTTACCCATGGCTTTACGTAAGGTATCAGCTTGACCTTTTGTGAAATCTGCAAGCTTTTGGGAGAGTAGCATTACTTGCTCTTGATATACCGTGATTCCATAGGTCTCCTTTAGAAATTCTTCACAATCATCGAGATCATACTCGATTTCTTCTTCACCATGTTTACGTTTTACGTAAGAAGGTATATATTCCATTGGACCAGGCCGGTACAAAGCATTCATCGCTATTAAATCAAGAAACTGGGTAGGTTTGAGCTCCTTGAGATATTTCTGCATCCCTGGAGATTCATATTGAAAAATACCAATGGTCTCTCCTCTCTGGAACAACTCATATGTTTTTTTATCATCTATGGGTATTTCATCAGGATTGATAACAATACCCTTCGTTTGCTCAATGTACTTAATAGCATCCTTGATTAAGGTCAAGGTTTTTAAACCAAGGAAGTCCATTTTAAGAAGTCCAGCATCTTCGGCCACAGAGTTATCATATTGCGTGCAGACTAGATCAGAATCTTTTGCTGTCGCTACGGGTACAAAATTTGTTAAATCATCAGGGGTAATAATCACACCACACGCGTGTATGCCTGTATTTCGAACGGAACCTTCAATCGCTTTTGCTTTCCGAAGAACTTCAGCAGATTTAGTCTCTTGTTTAATGAGTTTACGAAGTTCTCGAGCTCTCGAAACCTCCTCTTGGTTTTTCAGTTTATCAATAAGGAGGCTTTCCTCCATATCAAAAAGTTTATTCAACGAAATATCTGGAAGCATTTTTGCCAATGAATCTGCATCGTTTAAGGGTAAATTCATGACACGTGCCGTATCACGAATTGCAGATTTGGCAGCCATAGTTCCGTAAGTAATGATTTGTGCCACTTGATTCGAACCATATTTCTCAATTACATAATCGATAACTTTGCCCCTACCTTCATCATCAAAATCAATATCAATATCAGGCATTGAAATTCTGTCTGGATTCAAAAATCGCTCAAATAGTAAATCATATTTAATAGGGTCAATGTTTGTAATACCAATACAATAAGCAACTACAGATCCTGCTGCAGATCCCCTACCCGGTCCTACACTCACCCCCATGTCCCGTGCTGCATTACAAAAATCTTGAACGATGAGAAAGTATCCTGGATAACCCGTGTTTTCAATTGTTGCCAATTCAAAATCAATTCTTTGTTTGAGGGAATCTTCAATGTTTCCGTAACGTCTTTCCGCACCCTCATATACCAAATGTCGTAAAAATGCATTTTCGCCTCGCTTGCCACCATCTACTTTATCCTCCGAAGCAATGAATTTTGTCGGTATATCGTACTCTGGTAAAAGAACCTCTCTAGCAAGTTGGTATGCTGAACATTTACCAACAATCTCCTCTGTATTTAATAGCGCATCAGGAAGGTCATTAAATAGAGACTTCATTTGATCAGATGACTTGATATAATATTCATCATTTTCAAGACCATATCGAAAACCTCGACCACGGCCTTTTGGTGTTTCAACAAGTTGATTGTCTTTTACACATAACAACACATCATGTGCATTAGAGTCTTCTCTTTCAATGTAAAATGAATTATTCGTTGCAATCAACTTGGCATTATGTTTGCGTGCCAAACGAACAAGGGAAGGGTTTAACCTCCCTTCTACCTCAACACCATGTCTTGTTAATTCCACATAAAAATCATCACCAAATTGGCTGTGCCACCAGCTTAAAGCATCTTCGGCCTGTTTCTCACCAACATTCAATAGTAAATTCGATATTTCACCTTGAATACCACCTGATAATACAATAAGATTTTCTTTATACTCCGGAATGATGTCCTTATCAATTCTCGGAACATAATACATACCTTCAGTATAGGCAATTGACGCTAACTTTATTAAATTTTGGTATCCATCCTTATTTTTTGCCAATAAAACGATACGGTTGCCATTATCTTTTTGAGTTTTATCATTTCGATCTCTACATACATTAAATTCACAACCTATTATCGGTAGTATTTCCTTTTTATGAAAAGGTGTTCCTGACGTCTCAGCTTCAATCTTTTCAGCTCGTATACTTTTATTTATCTTATTGGCTGCAGCCTCAAAATGAAATGCCGCCATCATATTACCCGAATCCGTTAACGCAATAGCATGCATACCTTGGGAAGCGGCTTTCTCGATAATACCCGAAACCTTCGCAGTTGATTGTAATATAGAATACTGAGAATGGTTGTGAAGATGTGTAAATGTTAAATCACTAAGATTTTGTGCATCAACGGAGGTTCCTTTTTGATCAGATGAGGCTTGTGCTAATTCAGCTGCTTCTCTGAGCTTGGTGCTCTCCCCCTTAAGATTTAAATGTTTAAGACCTATTAAGGCAATAGGAGCAGGATTGACCTCTTTATATTTCAGAAAATAGTCTTCTCTCTTTTGTAGCTCATTTACCGTGAATGATTGACGTCTAATTAATTCTAAAAAACATCGCGTTGTGGCCTCAACATCGGCAGTAGCGTTATGCGCCTCCATAAACTGAGACTCAAAAAGGTGTTCATGAAGCTCTGATAAGGTTGGTAGTTTAAAACGTCCTCCTCTCCCACCGGGTAACTTACAAAGGTTTGCCGTCTTTTCGGTGCAGGTATCTAAAATGGCTTTTTCGGTCCATTCAATAGATTCTTCTGACCTGAAAAACTCGCAGCCTAGTACGTTGACATCGAATTTTACATTATGACCAACTAAAAAGGTTGCCTTCGAAGCTACCTCATTGAATAATTCTAGACCTTCGGATAGTGTAATCCCATTTTGGGATGCCAGCTCAGTTGAAATGCCATGAATTTTCTCTGAACCGTATGGAATATCAAATCCTTCTGGCTGAATTAAGAAATCTTTATGCTCGATTAGTGTTCCATCATCATCATGAAGTTGCCATGCTAGTTGAACTACACGAGGCCAGTTCTCAACATCACTAATGGGTTGATTATAACCTTTCGTAGGTAGCCCTGTTGTCTCGGTATCAAAAATGAGGTACATTGAAAATTTCTTTGAAGAATAAAGATAAAGAAATCAATGCCCCACAATCCGCGTGTTGAAAACTATTTTTTGTAATTTTTCTGATGCTAATTTAAAGCATCAACTTTATGAATGAATACATCCTATCAATCGATGCAGGGACTACTAGCTCAAGGGCTTTAATATTTAATAAAAAAGGTAATGAAATTGCCAAAGCTCAATTTGAGTTTAAACAACATTTTCCAAAAGAGGGCTGGGTTGAGCATGACCCTCTTGAGATTTGGTCTAGTCAAAAAAAAGCCTTGCAAAGTGTATTGTCAACACATCAAATTTCTAGTCATGATATCAGAGGTATTGGTATTACCAACCAAAGAGAAACGACCGTAGTTTGGGAAAAAGATACAGGAAAACCAATCTATAATGCAATTGTTTGGCAAGATAGACGAACAAGCGATTATTGTAACGAGCTTAAAGAAAAAGGAATTGAACCGCTAATAATGTCTAAAACTGGCTTGTTATTAGACCCTTATTTTTCTGGAACCAAAATCAAATGGATTCTTGAAAATATTGAAGGTGCAAGAAAAAAAGCTGAGGAAGGACAGCTGCTATTTGGAACAATTGATACCTGGCTTATTTGGAATCTTAGCGGTGGAGAAAAACACATAACAGACCCGAGTAATGCGAGTCGCACTTTGTTGTACGACATTCATAAAAACAAATGGGACAAAGAGCTTCTTGAACTTTTTAACATTCCACATGAAATGCTACCCAGAGTTGTCCAGAGTGTTTCAAATGATGCGGATGCCAAACTAGAAGATTGGGAAAGTAGCATACCAATTTGTGCCATTGCAGGTGATCAACAAGCAGCCCTCTTCGGTCAGCTTTGCTTTACACCTGGCGCTGTTAAAAACACTTATGGGACAGGATGTTTCAGTATGATGCATACTGGTCAAATAGCAGTAAGCTCAAAAAATAAAATGCTAACAACAATAGCATGGCAAATAAATGATGAAGTAGAATATGCACTTGAAGGAAGTGTTTTCATTGGCGGCGCGCTCATTCAATGGCTTCGGGACGGATTGGACCTTGTAACAGATGCTGCAGAGATTGAGCATCTCGCCTTAAGCGTTATCGATAATGGCGGAGTAACCTTTATTTCTGCATTAACAGGACTTGGTGCACCTTACTGGGATCCGCATGCTACAGGAGGGATTTTAGGACTAACCAGAGGAACCGAGAAAGGCCATATCGCGAGAGCTGCTCTTGAGGCTATTGCCATTCGTTCTATGGAAATTATAGTAGAAATGGAAAAAGATTCAGGCATCAAGTTTTCAAATCTAAAAGTAGATGGCGGCGCAAGTAGAAATAACTTACTGATGCAAATTCAAGCCAATCTTTTAAATACAAAAGTAATCCGACCAAAAATAACGGAAACAACTGCATTAGGTATTGCATTTATGGCAGGACTTGGTTGCGGTTATTGGAAAGATAAAGCGTCGTTAAAAGATTTGTGGGAGGAGGAAAAAAGCTTTACGCCTCAATATTCGGAAACAACAAGTGAAATGTTAAAATTATGGAATCATAGAATTCAAAATATATTAAGCAATGAATCGAGATAAAAACATTCTGCTTTTATCTGAAGTTTCCGTTTGGGACTTAATTGTCATTGGAGGAGGAGCGACAGGTCTTGGCGCTGCATTGGATGCTGCATCGCGAGGAATGAAAGTGCTTCTCATAGAAAAATATGATTTTAGCAAAGGTACCTCATCAAAAAGCACCAAACTCATACACGGTGGTGTGCGGTACTTAAAAAATGCAGAATTTAAATTGGTCAGAAAAGCACTGCAGGAACGATACATCTTGAAAAAAAACGCACCACACTTAGTACAAAATAAAGATTTTATTATTCCAATCTACAGCTGGATTCATTTCATTTTTTATGGAATAGGCTTAAAACTTTATGACGCTATTTCCGGGAAATGGAGTTTTGGCGGCACAAAGTTTTTGAATAAAAAAGCGACTATTGAACATTTAAATTCCATAAATACAAAAGGACTAAAAGGCGGAGTCAAATATAAGGATGGACAATTTGACGATGCTAGATTCGCAATAAGCCTAGCGCATACCATTGAAATCGAGGGGGGTGCTGTATTAAACTATATGGAATACTTATCGCCTAAGATAGAGAACAAATCTATTACTGGAATTATAGCTCTTGATAAAATTGATCAAAAGGAATTTCACCTCTCTTCAAAATACATCATAAATGCAACTGGTGTATTTTCAAATAAATTAATGATGTCAATAGCCTCTAAATTTAAAATTAAAGCAAGCAGAGGTACTCATATTGTTGTCGATCGTTCTTTTCTTGATTCACAAAATGCCATAATGATCCCCAAAACAATCGATGGTAGAGTCCTTTTTGTTATACCCTGGAATGACAAAACGCTTATTGGTACAACTGATGAGGAATCTAATGAAATTGATATTGACCTATCAACACCATTGAAGGATATTGATTTTATATTAGAAAATGTTAAACATTACCTCTTCAAATACCCACAAAAAAAAGATATTAAAAGTGTTTTTACTGGTCTTCGACCTCTAGTATCAAATAACGATAATTCAAGCACAAAAGAATTGTCAAGAGCTCATATTATTCATAAATCAGGTGAAGGGATCATACATGTGCTAGGTGGGAAATGGACGACCTATCGACTTATGGGTTCAGAAGCCATAGACTACTTATTAAGAGATAAAATACTTCAATTTGGTAAAAGTACTACTTCCTCTATACCTCTATTTGGATTCAAAGATGATGTTGACTTTCAAGATCCACTGCACGTTTATGGTACCGAATTAAAAAGGCTTAAGACCTTTGGATCTATGGTTTCTTTATCAAATCATATACTTATTAGTGAAGCAATGATTTTATATGCGATTCAAGTAGAAATGGCCATTAACCTCGAAGATGTACTGGCAAGAAGGATAAGGTGTTTATTTATTGATGCAAATGAAACCATAAAAATTGCTCCAAAGGTTGCTCAAATAATGGCAAAAGCGCTAAAAAAGGATGATACATGGACTGCTAAACAACTTGATTTATTTTTACCTTTGGCTTCAAAATATATTGTATGACACCTTTTATTGCTGAACTAATTGGAACTTGTGTACTCATCGTATTTGGTGCTGGTGTTGTCTCGAATGTTTCCTTAAAAAATACAGAGGGAGAAAAAGATCCTAAATGGATACTCATTACCATGGCTTGGGGATTTGCTGTTTTCTTAGGTGTTGTTATTTCTGGAGATGTAAGCGGTGCTCACCTAAACCCAGCTGTTAGTATCGGTCTAGCAATGGCAGGTAAATTTGACTGGGCATTAGTCCCCTCGTATGCCGCCGCCCAAACCTTAGGTGCGATGCTTGGCAGCTTCTTGAACTATCAATTATATCACGATCAATTTAAACAAACTCAGGACGAATTGACCTTCAGAGGCTGTTTTTGTACTGCTCCCAAAATAAAAAACACACCTCGAAATATATTCAGTGAAGCTTACGGCACCTTCTTTTTAGTTTTTGGAATCTTATTTTTAGTCAAGCCAGCACTTCAAATAGATGGCATAGAGACACTTCAATATGGAATTGGTTCCTTAGACGCACTCCCCGTCGGAATTTTAGTCTGGGCTATCGGGATGTCTTTAGGCGGTACCACAGGGTATGCCATAAATCCTTCAAGGGATTTAGGTCCGAGAATTGTATACACACTCATCAGGGGTGAAAAAGCCCAATCAAATTGGAGCTATGCCTGGATTCCTGTAATTGGACCTATTGTTGGTGCTGTATTAGCAGGGTTACTTTTTAGTGTGCTATAAATCGATTTCTTCCTCTGCTCCGAATGAATCAAAATCAAACTCATTAGATTCGGATTCTTTGCCATTTCCGCTGTAATGCCAGTTCCATGTAACTCCTACACGCAATGGGTGAACATTTACTGTTTTGCCTCTATTGAACATAGAGTACAAACTATAAGAACCAAATAATCCAAAAGCACCATAACCAATTCTAAATGAAGCGTCCAAAAAGAATGGGTTCAGTTGGTATTTAGCTCGTCTAACATTAGTGAATCTGTCACCATTATCATATTTACCCTTTAAAGTTGTTCTCGACCCTACACGAACACCACCAACAACCCCTGCGTTGAAATAAAAGCTTTTCTTGCCTTCGACTTTTGTAGCAAATTCTAACAACAAAGGAACGGTCAAATAATGAACTGCAAGCCAATTTTGTTTGATTTCAGACATTTCTTCCTGCTCCGAAGCGAGGTCAATCTGATTTGCATAAACACCATCATCATTGTAATCTAACTCATAATTATTTCGAAACGAAATGTTTGTGTTTCGATAACCAAATCCTGTAGTAAGCCCTAGGTATTGCTTAAATATCGGCAGCTTATATTCAAAAAGGTTCATCGATATTGTTGTAGAGTTTACAATATCATTTTCCCACCATGGAGTATCCAACCATGATCCATTTGTAAAATCAGTTCCAAAATCTGAATTCATCAGGATAACAGAACCCACATCAAAACCTGCCCAATGCGCCTCGTAGGATTGCTTTTTAACTTTAATTTCAACGTCATCCGACTTGGTGTGTAGATTCTTCAATTTTTGAATCTTGACCTTTAACAAGATTCGAGGATAATAATAATACGGGTATCAAAAATTTAAAAAGCTTCATTTCGTTTTATTTTTTATTTCTTTTGGATTCCAAATATACACACTCCAAAATTAGCAAGTTTTGTACCATTTCTTATAAAGTAAAAACTATGAACGTAACTGTGGCACTTGCATTACCTCCTCTATATCTCAATTAATAGCCTAAACATGAAATTTCGTCCTGCCTGGGGGTAATAGAAATTCTCTACTGTTCTTTGACCTCCTGCGATATAACCCCAAGTATATCCATTGTTTTGGTACTTGGCATCCAAAATATTATTGCACTGAACACCAAAAGTGATTGACTTAAAAACAAGGTCCTCAATGGTGTAATTCAAACTTACATTTGAATACGAAAACGCATCAATTTTTCGATCTTGATTGGAGGTATTGTCTAAGAACTGATCTCCCACATATTTTGTCATCCAGTTTAAGGCAAGCCCCTCAACGGGTCTGTAAGTAAATCCTATATTACCAATCACGTTCGGTGAAAAAGCCATATCAGTATTCTCGTGGTCAATTTGTGTCTGTTCGTAATTTGGGTCGTCATAATTATCAACGTATTCAGTAAAAGAAGCAATCTTATTTTCACTGTACGTAAATCCTGCATGGACATCTAACACATCGAATGGTCGTACAATTGCCGCTAGCTCAATTCCGAGTCTGTAGCTTTCGTCTACATTAATTCTTGTGTAAGCACCCACATCATTTATTTTACCAGTATTAATCAGTTGGTTTTCGTAATTCATAACATAAATATTGGTTCGCACCTGAAGCTTGGCAGCCTCAAAAGAGTGTCCAAGCTCTAAATCCGTCAAAGTCTCATGCTCTGGACGGCTTTGCATAGAGCTTTCTCTGAAATCCTTACGAACTGGCTCTCTGTTTCCAATACCGGCGCTCAGAAACAATCTGTTGTTCGCATCAAAAGCATAAGAACCACCTACTTTAGGATTAACAAAATTATAAACCTCTTTTTGGTCTATATCAATTAGGTTTCCAGAAACATCATCGAAACCACCAAAGTTATAATCTACATAGCGGTATTGAACATCTGCGTATAGACTCCAATTACCTTTAACATAATCTGCCTTGAGGTATGAGCTAAATTCTGACTTCTGTGCATTGTTGTCATAATAGCGGTCATATATTTCACTTTGAGATGCATATCTCGCCCACACTATTTCTCCATAATGATCTCCAATGTAGGTATTCCCCGCTCCACCAAACTGAAGGCTGAAGTTTGAATTTACGTTATGAGATAACGAATACACAAAACCTACAAAATCATTATCTAACCAGCGGCGGCGGATTAAATCTGTGCTTGCAACAGTGTCTCCTCCAACAACTACATTACTGAAACCATAATCCGAAAGATCTTGACCAAATTTATATTGCTCGAAATACCCTCGACCTTTTGTATAATGACCTGCGATATTAAGCGTTGTTTTTGGTGAAAATGTATGCGTAAAATGAAGCTGGTAATTGTCCTGCTGGTAATTGTCTACCTCGTCTTGATAGGTATAATAATTATAAGACCTTCCGGACTCCAATAAATTTGCACGCTCTGCATCCGATAAATAATTGCGATCTGCATATGCATTCATCTCATTAGCATCGCCATTAATGACACTTTCCGGAGTGCCATACCAGGATTGGTAAGTGCGTTCTTTACCGCTAAATGCAACAGCCTTAATCAATGATTTTTTTCCAACGTAGGACCCAGACAAATAAAAAGATTTAAGGTTCGAGCTTGCTCTATCAATAAACCCATCACTTAATATCCTTGATAAACGAACATCCATTGCGAATTTTCCATCAATTAAACCTGTACCTGCACGGACTGAACTTTTCCAAGTGTTGAAACTTCCAACAGCATTGTCTATCGTACCGTAAGCTTCCTCGGAAATATTATCAGTCTTTATATTGACACTTGCACCAAAGGAAGCCGCTCCGTTTGTTGAAGTACCCACACCACGTTGCACAAGGATATTATCAACTGAACCCACCAAATCTGGCATATTCACCCACCAAACGCCATGTGATTCCGGATCGTTTACAGGAATTCCATTTATGGTAACATTGATGCGTTCTGCATCAACTCCGCGAATACGCATTCCCGTATAACCTATTCCTGCGCCTGCATCTGATGTGGTGACTACTGAAGGCATTGTATTCAATAAAATAGGAAGGTCTTGACCAAAATTTTTGCCTTGTAAATCTTCTTTCTTATTAATTTTTGTGGCTGACGAGGGATCGACTTGTGGCCGTGTCGCATCGACTTGAACTGTTTCTAAATTTTGTATCTGTTTAAAAAGCTGAAGTTTTAAATAATTTGTATTGCTTTCGATTGAAATTTCTTGCTCAGCATATCCCAAAGCACGAACAATGATTCTTTTTGAATCTGAAGTAATGTTCTCAATTTTAAACTTACCCTCTGCATCACTAATGGTTCCATTCTGCGAATGAACCACCCGAATTTTAGCGAAAGGAATGGCTTTACCTTCCTCAGATTCTACAATGCCCGAAATAGATTTTTGGGAAAAACCTAAAAGAGTAAATAAAGAAAAGATCAATGTTAAAAAAAAGCTTGTTTTCATTTTAAAAAAATTAAACAAGAACAAGGGGCTAATTCTTATTGGTTATAAATAATTATTAGTCAGTCATCTTCCCTGCGCAGGCATTATCCTAATCAGGTTCAATGGGTGTAATCTCAGCCTTTCGGCACCCCTTAGAGACATGGCAAAATTAATTATTCTTTTAAATATCACGTTGAAAGTCTAATAAATTTTATTTTCACAACATGAATTGGGAAGCATCGGATGGAAAACTCGTTAGAAATATAAAATGCCAAGACTTTAAAGAAGCCCTAGCATTATTAAATAAAATTGCCGTTATCGCAGAATCAAAAGAACATCATCCAGATTTGAAAATATACAACTATAAATTCCTAAGCATTGAGATCTATACGCATGAAACAAATTCCATTACTCCTAAAGATCATGAATTAGCTAAAGAAATCGAAGTTATTTTAGGGCAGAAATGACCTCTTTATTTAGTACCAATATTCCAGCGATATCCAAAATTTGCAATAAATAAGGACTCCAAAGAAATTTCATACAAATCGACATCTAAGTATTCATCTAACAATACTCCACCTGCCTCGACTGAAACTATCCATTGTCCGCGCCTTCCTTCATTGAAATTAATTTGAGAATACAAGTGAAACGGCCAAGGTCTTACTCCAAAAACTACCGCTGACTTTTTTTCCTTATTTACAAAAATGCCTCCTCCAATTTTTGCAGTTACTATAGACGGAAAAGCGACGCCTATTTCCATATCTAATAGAAATTTACTTTCCGGCTTTTCGAACCTATTACCAAACAAGACTGATGCACCTGGAAAAACACCTAATCCATCAATATTTGCAATACCAAAATTAGACTCGACATACAAATTCTGAGCATTGAGGAAGAAGGGAAATAGAAACAATAAAATCAGTTTTTTCATAATATTTAAAAAGATTGATTCAAAAGTAAGACAAATGTACCATGCAAAATACGTTAACTGCATTTTAAATGAACATTAAAAAGCTCCTTAAAAATACATAATCAACTCATATACATTATATTAAGACATTAAAAAAGGATATTTAAAACCTACCTAGTCAAGTAAGACTTCGCATATTCACGCACACCCTTCCAGTGCAGCAATATAACTACCAACAGCAAAAGGTGAGACAAGTCACTGCGATCAAACCAAGGTGTTAAGCTTATTTTCATACCTTGGATAACTGCACTTGGAATTAAAACAACAACACTCCAATAAAAATATCTAAATGAACTATTGATCTTTTGCGCATAGCGCCAACCTAAATAACCCAAACATGTCAAAAAACCCATAGCTGAAGCAATTGAAGGGACTAACAAGCCAAGTTGAGGGTTTCCTTTCATATCAAAAAAAGTAAAAATTGAGAGCTCCAAAATAACAAAAACAATAAGCTTTGTCTTGGATAAGAAAATAAACAAGGAACGACGATGGTGCTCAAGTAGACTGAGCATCGCCCGCTCCATAAAGTAAAGTGAAATAATTGATGCAATCCAACCGGGATACTTCCCTACTACGCCCCAATAATTATAAAAACCGTGACCTAAACCTCCAATAAAAAAGCTACATCCAAAAGCAATAAAAAATACACGCCAAAAATTAAAAAAAGGAGATTCTATTGACAGTTTTTGAACTTTCCTACTGATTATTATAGCTGAAATAAAAAGAATGGTATTGCCAATTAAGCTATTTGGCTCTAGTAGGTCAAAACCACAAAAATTGAATTCAATTTTTTCAAAATCACTCCCTATTCTCACTTACTTTTCTCTTTAAACTTTTTGCTTGAACGAATAATTAAACGTTCAACAAGCATCGGAAGTCTTGGTTGAAGAAATGCATTGAGTACACCAACAAAAGAGAGCGTCGTAATAAACTTTCTTCTTTTAATATTCTGCATGACCTTTTGAGAAACATAAGAAATTGATTGTGCTTTCTTACCAGAACGATCATCTAAAACAATTGGCGAACCATCGGCAGAAATGGATTCTTTATTGTGTTCGATTTCTGTTATTCCAACATATATGAGCCCCACATGAATTCCAGAATTAGACTCTTCTATACGAATGGACTCTGCAAAGGACCGCAAAGCCATTTTAGATGCACAATAAGGAGCCAATCCCGGTAGACCGCGTATACCTGCTACACTTGAAATAAAGACCAAACTGCCTTTGGTCTCCTTTAAATATTCTAGAGCGTAGATAGTTGGCTTTACACTACCCATAAAATTACTACTCATTACACGCTCAAAAACCTCAGGATCAGAATCAACCACATTACCCCTGCTTGAAACACCAACATTATTGATTAAAATATCCAAACGACCATGGATTTGAATCGCAAAATCAATCAGCTGCTTTGCCCCTTCTGAACTTGTAACGTCACAACAAAAATAATGCACCTCATCTGAAGTGTTTTTAAGAAGAGCTTGCGTTGCTTGCAAACGCTCCTCATTTCTGCCATTTAAAATTACTTTGGCTCCTGCTTTTAATAAATCTTGCGCAATTCCTTTACCAATACCCCGGCTTGAACCTGTAACGATAGCTACTTTACCAATCATGATTTAATATAATTTGTATCAGGATTAAATCGCAGTGCCGTAAACGTATTTGTCCAAGCCATAGCAACGTGAACAAAAAATGCGATCCATATAGTTCCAGATGATAATGTTAAAAGACATAAGACCAAACCTAAAGGAATTGCACCTATTGTTTCGTCCAGGCCTTTTGGAATATGGGTTGCAGAATACAGCGCAATGTTCACTGCTATTGCGGGCCATACACCCAAGGGTTCAATTAGGGGAAACAAGAGCACTCCTCTAAAGAGAAATTCATATCCAAACAAATACAAGAACCAACCCAAGGCATTCATATAAACCATTTTGCTAGTCCAAACTTTCGCTCTGATTTGCGGATAATTCACGAGGTTTTTAGGTTTCCTTGCACTAAAATGAACAAGAGGTATAACCAACACTGACAAGCCCAAGGTCCAAATCACCGAGTACATAACAGTTTGTTCAATATAAACCAAGCCATAATCAGAAAGTGAAAAATCTTTCAAAAAAAGTAGACATATAATTATTGGAAACACTCCCATACTAAAGAACCCAAATATTTTTGTAAAAAAAATATGTCTGTAGGAGGCTTCATCGAATTCATATTTTTCGTAGAAATATTTTCTAACTCTAGAAGAGGCCGCAGTAAACCAATAAATAATAAAAAAAACAAGTGCCAAAATGATAGGCAAAAAGGAAACCAAATCACCAGCTTTCCATGACAGGTCTATATCTAAAGATTGATACATCTATAACTTTTTTTCAGTTAAATAATTGTTCTCAATAAACCAATTATAACACTCTTGAATTGCATCTTCTATTGGTGTTTGAGGCATTTCTAATTCATTCACTGCTTTCTTTGATGAGTAATAATGGGTTTCTGAGGCTAAAATGGCTAGTTCGTGTGTGATTTTAGGATTTAAATTAAAAATCTTCGCAAAAATAGAAGAGCCTTTTCCGTAGGTGCGAATTAGCGATTTTGAAAACTTTAATCTTGGTGCTTTTGCGTTTGTGCAACGTGCAATTTTATCGAAAGCCTGCTTATAGGTTAAATTTTCATTTCCTAAAATATAGCAGTTTCCTTTTTTCCCTTTTGTAATGGCGTTTGCAATCGCAACAGAAACATCTTTTACAGAAACGTAATTCTTACCGCCTGTTGGATAGCCTGGGACTTTTTTATTGTAGACGCCGCGAATCATTTCACCTGAGGAGGGTCTGGAATCGTAAGGACCTATCATAAATGTTGGATTAACAACTAAGGCATCGAATCCTTCATTTTTCGCTTTATCTAAAACGAGTAATTGTGCCCTATATTTTGAATCCATGTAATCTAAGCCATAATGACTGGCCGCATATTCATTCAATTCATTTCCAGGGTTTTCTTTGTTGCCAGAGCGGAAAGAATTTGCAGTACCTACATAAATAAAACGCTTAACCCCGTTTTTTTGAGCAGCTGTAATTATATTTTCAGTTCCTTGGATGTTTACTTTATTGACCATCTCCATTCTTGGAGGATACATATTGGTCATTGCCGCGCAATGAATAACAATGTCCATACCTTCAGTTGCGGACAGGACATCACTTTGTTCAAGAATATTACCCTGAATCATTTCAAGATCCAACTCAGAGATTGTTTTGGACTCCTTGTTTTTCTCAACAAAGGCAAAGACCTTATAATCACGAGAAATCAGCTCTCGAACCAAATTACTCCCCAATAATCCATCGGGACCGGTAACTAAAACTTTCATATTTATCTACAAAAATGTGGTTAAAGGCACAAAGATGTAGAATTTTAAATAAATAGTTAGGCTTGAGAGCTGTTTAAATTGGATATTGAATTATAACCCAGTTTTAATTGTAGTCTTACTTTTTGTTACATTAAAGCCAACATTAACGCCTGCAATACCGCCACCTTTTCTCGAAGAGTAGAAAATATTTACAGGAATATTTAATGCCCCAGCCTTGAATGTACGACCAAAAGCCATCAAGAACATCGTTGAGACCCTAACCGCACCATCATTGTGCATCCAATCTTCCATTCCGGCCAGTTTTGCAACATTAATAGGATCATTACCATGAGCAGTTACCTGCTGATTATATGAGATACTCGACGTTTCGTCATAATCAAATTCACTGCTCCAGTAATTATTCCACTCGCTCTCCGACTCCCAATTGTTATTAGAATCAAAAGAACCTCTGAGGGTTCTACTCAAAGTAAATCCTGGTCCAAACGCAAATTCCCAACCTGCATCACCAAAACGGAAACCATTCAAAATAGACAAGGTCGGAAGAAATTGACCTTGTTCAAGACCAGAAACATTCAGTATAAATTCAGCCAAAGCAGAGAAATTATTTGTTCCCACATACTGGGCCTCCAACTGGTAACCAATCATCGAAACTGCTGGGAAAATATCAAGACCACCCTGTTGTTCAGAACGCATAGCATATTCATAAAAAGAACCTGTCATAATACCAAGACCGACTCTCGGACCGGAATTGCTAACTTTCCCGACATTTGATTTGGTAATAATATCATTATCAAATCTCAACTGCTCAACAAGCTCTTTACCAGCAGGAATATCGAGCATTTCCTTTAATAATACCTCTGTCATTCTCTGTAGTTCCTTTTCTTGATTTGTAAATTCTTTGAGTCCCGATTTATAAACCTTATTATTTTTCACATCAATCATTTTTAACGAGATTGCGATTTTGTTCCCAAGCAGGTCATAGCTTCCCGTAATCATGTAATCTACACCTAACTTACCTCCAAAGTCAACTAGACATGTTTTGCTCAGGCAAGTTTTATAAGATTCATCTTGATCGTAAATCTCCTGCATATCAAAGACATCGTATACAGAGTATTTATTAAGTTTCGAAAGTTCTAAACGAATCATTTTAGCACACATGTCCGGAGTTGCGTATAAGCCATCAACATTTGGATTGGCAACAGCAATAGAAGAATTTCCTTGTGCAAAGGAACCCATCGAAAAGACAATAATTAATAATAGTAATAGAGACTTTTTCATTTTTATTTAATTTAAAATTCGAAACAAATATAAACACTCAAATCCGAACATTCACTCTAAAAAGACATATTAAAGGACATTAAAACATTTCTTAAAATATAATTAAACAACTAATTTACAGATTATTAAGTATTATATATACGGATATTTAAGATACGGATATTTCAATTATATTTATATCAATTCAAAACGCTTAAAAGAAGATGGATTTAATTAAAGAGATTATTCTGACCTTATCGGACGCTGATAAAAAAGAATTTGAGCAATTTTTATCACGCAAACGACCAGGCTCAACAAGAAAGGATGTTGAAATATTTCGCAAGTTATATGAACAGCATAATGATTCTGGAAAGCAAAAGAACAGTCTCAAAGGTGATCAAAATTATCACGCCCTTCGCAAAAGAATTAGCAAATCACTCACCAATTTCGTAATTCTAAAAAAGTCCATTGAAGAACAAAAAGAAAATAAAAGAGATGGAATGGTACTACTGGTAACCTACTTCATTGAAAGAAATAAATTTGAGGCTGCCTGGGAGCTACTTGTTAAAGAAGAAAAAAACGCCGAAAAAGTAAATAACATAGAATTGAATTTAAAAATCCAGCGCTTAAAGCTATCTATTCTGCCCTATTTCAATCAAGAGCTTTTTCCCAGTATTAAAAATAAAATGCTTGACCTCCAGACCAAACAATCAAAATTGGACGAATTCCAACTATACTTTATTGAAATTAAAAACCACCTAAAGTTGAAGATTGCTGAAGGCAGCGTGGAATCTCCTTCAGGAATTATCAAAAATGCCTTAAAACGCTATAAAAATCTCAAAACTGAATATAATAACCCAATCATTCACCTCAAGGTAATAGAAATCATAAGGGCTGCGTATATTATAAATAAGAAGTTTAAAGTTTTTGCAGAGGTTGTCCAGAAATATTATAATGAGTTTTCTAAAGAGGCCTTTGAGAATTCAAGTGATATCAATACGTTCGCACAGATTGAATATATAATGTCGTACACTTTTCTCAATACCAGGAATTTTGAAAAATCAGAAAAGCATCTTGAAAAGCTCACAAATCTAATGCAACAAAGTGAGCTTGTTAAGCTTAATTTCCAAGGTCGCCACATGGCTATTAAGAGCTTTATTCAAGTTTTTCAGCTTCAGATTAATGAGGCAATTGCGTCTTCTGAAGATTTCTTATTAAAGGAAAAAAAGAAATTATCGATGCAGGAATACCTCAATCTTTCATTAAATCTCTCCGGCTATTTAATAACTGTAGGTGCATATTCAAAAGCTATTAAAATTTTAAATTTTATGTCTGAATCAGACAACTATTATCAAAAAACTATGGGTAGAGAATGGCTTGTGAGAAAGGATATGATTTTAGCCATTGTCCAAACTTCATTGGGAAATACGGAATATAGTCTAAAAATCATCAATAATATAGAAAAGAAACATAGCGATATGCTCAATACAGAGCAATACCGAATGGTTAGCCCCTTCATTAGCTTATTTAAGAATTACATCAAAAACCCTCACGAAGTAAACCAAGAGAAGCTTTCGGATTTTGAAGAAAAAATTAAACTGAAAAAAGACCGTGTATTTCGAGATCCCAGACTGATTATTTTTTATGCTTGGATGCGTTCAAGGTATACGAAAAAAGATGCCTATGACATCCTATTAGAAGAATACGAGAAAATATCATAAACCGATTTAAAAAAACTCTAAGTTAACCCAGAAAGCAATCTGACCAGCGAGTCCGATACCAATCCCTTTGGCTAAGTTTAAATATCGTTTTTTTTTCATTCCTTTTCTCAAAGCCTCTTTAGATAAACCCCTATCTGAACCTTCAATATCGGAGTGTAATTTAAAATAATCATCTATAACGGCTTGTTCTCTTTTACGAATACGCTTGGTGGAAGCTGTATTTGTTATAACAACGCTCAAAGAGGCAACGGGTATAGCTACCAAACCGATTACGGGAAGACCAATCCATAAAGCTTTTGAAACTACTTTGACAGGATCTTTATAATGCGCGGTGCCATACACTTCAGCTGACATTTCAGAAATTAATTGCTCACGGTTGTTGAGTGGGTCAATAGTATTATTAGATGTGGTTCTGTCTGAATTCGAAAGCCATGGATCTTTCGATTGATTTATTACTTTTTTGTTGATTTGGCTTTGGCGCTCAGGTTTTACAGACGACTCCTTCTCCCATGGATTCGTACTTTTATTGAGCCATGGATTCTCTTGTGCAAATGTCACAAAAGTCCCAAAACAAAGAACAACAAGGAAATAGCGCATCATAACAATTAGACGTGAATTAATACTTTTTAAAAAATCAAAGATGTAACATAGTTCAGAGTAATCAAAGCTCAATATGGAATTAACTAAACATATTTTTCTCTAATGAACAAGAATAAAAATTTGATTATCAGATAATTAATTATATAAAAAAGGATATTAATTATTAATATATCCTACCATTAATTTTGCAATTTGAACTGCATTTGTAGCCGCTCCTTTTCTTAGATTATCGGCAACAATCCAGAGGTTCAAAGATTTAGGCTGAGAAGCGTCTCGACGTATTCTACCTACAAAAACATCATTTTTACCATGTGCATTAATAGGCATAGGATATAGAAGTTTACTTGGCTCATCTTGAACCGTTAATCCGGGCATCTTAGATAATAAACTTTTTATTTCTTCGATTTCGTACTCATTTTCAAATTCGACATTCACTGCTTCTGAGTGACCTCCTAAAACTGGTATGCGCACCGCAGTTGCGCTTACCTCTATACTTGAATCGATAATTTTTTTTGTTTCATTCGTTAGCTTCATTTCCTCCTTGGTGTAATCATTATCCAAGAAAACATCACATTGAGGGATGCAATTTCTATCTATAGGATATGGATAAGCTTTTTCACCATCAATAGAACGACGTTCAGCCTCCATTTGCCTTACAGCCTTAACACCTGTTCCAGATATAGACTGATACGTTGAAACAATAACTCTCTTAATTTTAAATCTATCATGAA
Source organism: uncultured Flavobacteriales bacterium (assembly GCA_943789205.1). Classification (GTDB taxonomy): domain Bacteria; phylum Bacteroidota; class Bacteroidia; order Flavobacteriales_D; family Crocinitomicaceae; genus UBA952. The sequence goes on along the minus strand of CALSTG010000001.1, from coordinate 1,671,853 downwards.
GTGGTTTAAGCACCATTACAAGTTGAATAGTACTACAATTCGGATTAGGTATTATTTTATCAAAAGCAGATAATATTTGTCCATTAACCTCAGGAACTATTAGTTTTTTTGATGGGTCCATTCGCCAAAAAGATGAATTATCTATCACAATTGTTCCTTTAGAAGCAAACTTTGGAGCCCATTTCTCCGAAACAGAACCGCCAGCTGAAAAGATAGCAATATCCGGAGACAATTCGATAGCCGTTTCAAGGGATACAATTTCGATATCATTATCATTAAACTGAATCGATTTTCCAACAGAATTTGCTGAGGCTACAGGAATCAGTTGAGTAATATTCAACCCTTCCTCGTTAAGCACTTCCAACATAACCTTACCAACCATTCCGGTTACTCCGATAACTGCTAATTTCATATCTTCATTAATTCTTTAATTGATTCGGCATCCTTGGTCGTAAAATTAATATATTTGAATACAATCAACATATGCACAATACTTTAGTATTCATCTTTACGTTTATTTGTTTTTTTTCGATATCTCAAATCACTGATGATTTCTCAGACGGAGATTTCTTAAGCAGTCCAAGCTGGTCGGGCTCAATAAACGACTTCATCGTAAATACAGATTTAAAGCTTCAGTTAAACAATACGGAGGCAGCAATATCATTCCTGAGCATTGAAAACAACCTTAACCCACAGAATAACAATGAATGGCGGTTTTGGGTCAAGCAAGCGTTCTCTCCATCCTCAGCAAATTATGGTAGAATCTTTTTAAGCGCGGATAATCCGGACCTTAGCTTATGTTTAAACGGTTATTACCTGCAGCTCGGCGAATCAGGCACAAGTGATGCCTTAAGGCTATTTCAACTAGATAATGGAAATCCAATAGAAATTTGTGCTGGCGAACCAGGATTAATTTCAAGTAGCTTTGAAATAGGCATAAAAGTCATACGATCGGATATAGGGGAATGGTCCTTGTTTTGTGACTATAATGGAGGAACTAACTACACTTTGGTAAGTTCTGAGGTCAATAACGGGTCTTTTGACCAAGCATATTCTGGAATGGCTTGCACGTACACCGTGAGCAATGCGACGAAATTCTACTTTGACGATATTTATATCGGTCAAGAAGAGCTTGATCTTACACCTCCGAATTGCGTCTCAGCAGATGTTATAAATCCACAAAACATAGACCTGACATTCAATGAGGCCGTTGATCAGAGTTCCTCAGAAAACTTATCGAATTACGCACTAAATCCTTCTATAACATTTAGTGAAGCAAGCATTGACGCGGAATCCCCAAATACAATTCATCTTACTTTATCCAATCCATTGGTGAATGGTGATAGCTATGAGCTTTCAATACAGAATATTGAAGATCTAGAGGGCAATGTAAGTATTCAGCAAAGCTTCAATATAAGCTATTTAATAGGGGAAGTTCCAGAAAAGGGAGATGTTATTATTACGGAATTCTTCCCAGATCCAACCCCTTCTGTTGGACTTCCAGAATGCGAATTTGTTGAAATTTATAATACTTCAGAAAAAATATTTGACTTAAGCGATTGGAAACTCAATGATGCAAGCTCATCAGGTACTATTCAAGAAGGCTGGCTGCTCCCAAATACATATGCAGTGCTTTCTGCTGCTGCAAATATGGATTCTTTTGAGGTCATCTTTGCAGTAAGTAGTTTTCCAAGTCTAAATAATGCAGGTGATGATATTGCAATTTATAGTTCGGACAATATTTTGATTGATGCATTGAGCTACACAGATGAATGGTATCTAGATAGCGAGAAAGAAAATGGGGGGTATTCACTTGAACGCATAAATCTTGATGACCCATGTTCTGACGCGTTAAATTGGTCCGCTTCTAATGCAAATATTGGCGGAACACCAGGTCAACAAAATTCAATCTTTAACAATGATGCTGATATGAATCCGGCAATTATCACCAACCTATTGGCCCTTGCACCTAATTATCTTGAAATTGAATTTGATGAGGGCATAGATTCAAGCTCATTGGAAGCATTAAGTTTTATATCCACACCAGACTTGACACTTTCAGACATATACATTGAAAGTACCTATTCAAATGTCATTATATTGACATTTAATGAACCCTTAAATACAAGTGAAGTATACACATTCGAGCTTGAAAACCTTCAAGATTGCTGGCTAAACACCTCCCCTATATTAGGCTCTTTTGCACTTCCAGAAATTGCAAATGCTGGAGACCTTATCATTAATGAAATATTAACAAATCCATACAGTGGTGGTGAGGACTGGGTAGAGTTATATAATAACTCTGATAAATTCATAGATCTATTTCAATGGCAATTTGCAAATTACCAAAGTGATACATTATCCAATTTCAAGAGTATAGATGTGCATAAAATTGTCGAGCCTGGAAATTTTATAGTCATTGGAGAAGACCCAAACTTCGTTATTGAAAATTATCCAAATCACGATCCCGAATCATTTTTAATAAATGACTTGCCGAGCTATGCAAATGATTCTGGAACCGTTGTTTTACTTCAAGGTAGCTCAATCATGGATCAAGTCCCCTATAATGATGACTGGCACTTAAGTGTCATAGATGACTTAGACGGTGTCTCATTAGAACGAATAGACCCTTTGGGAGAAACAGACAACTCTTTTAATTGGCATTCCGCTGCACAGGACATTGGGTTTGGCACACCAGGACTAGAAAACTCACAATTCATTTCAGCAGTTTACTCTGGAGATTTCTCGTTTACCAATTCAATATTCTCACCTGATAATGATGGGTATCAAGATGTCCTTCAAATCAACTATTCGCTAGAATCAGAAGGTCTTGTAGGTCAGGTAAGTATATATGACGATAAAGGAAGGCCAATAAAAGCATTGTTTCAAAATCTTCTTTTGGGCACCTCAGGTTCTTTTAGTTGGGATGGTATCGCAGACGACAATCAGAAAAGCTCAATAGGTACTTACATAATGGTTTTTGAAGCCTTTTCAACAGATGGAAGTGTATTCTTTACGAAAGTAAAGGCTTTTACTTTGGCTGGTAAAATCTAAATTTAGCTCATGAAATATCTTTGCGCTTTTTTATTGACATTTACAGTGCTCTTTGCAACTGGTCAAGAATATAAAACTGCTTTCGGCATCAAAGGGGGATATCCTGGCTTTGGTAGTCTGAACGCAAAACATTTTCTATCTGAAAAAACGGCACTGGAAGCCTCATTTGGTCCATTCTCAAGAGAAAACTATGGTAATGGGGTATTTTTAATTGCTGATTATGAATTTCAAAACAGTCTGGAATCACATTTTTCATGGTACTATGGCGGTGGTGGATTGATGGGATTCACCTCTAATGGATTAGGAACCTCTAACCTCCACTTTGGAATCAATACAACCGTTGGACTTGAATATACATTTGAAGATTTGCCCATTAACTGTTCAATAAATACGGGACCTATTATTTTCATTACACCAGTTGTAAAACTCAATTGGGGAGGTGGCCTTGCCATACGTTATGCAATTAGATAAAAATAGAATTTCAACTGGGTCGAAAAATTGGATTCGATATTTCTTTCATTTACATGAAGAGGGATTGCTATCTATTGGCTTTAAATTTAAATCCAACTCATTTGAGGATACCCTGCACTATATCTTCAATAAAACAGGTATTCTATACGGGACAGCCCTTTCTAATTTATACACCAGTCATAAGTTTGTTGCACACCTAACCAAAGAAGAAAAGCTAAAACTTCTACTTTTTGAAAATCTATTTTATGTCTATCAAAACCATGAACTAAAAGGAGCAATAGATTACGATGCCTTTCTGATTTCACTAGATGATTTTTATGATAAATTCCAAACTAAAATATCACCTTGGGAGTTTGATTTTGATAAAAAAATAGAACTTAAACTCGAAAATATATTGTCAGATAGGGTGAAAATTAAATCGAACCTGGCGAAAGGAAATTATTGGCTCAATCAAAGTGCAAATGGACTTGTTTTTATAGATGTTTTATTATTCGCAGAATTTTTAAAAAATGATGGAATCGATCTTGTTCAGCAATATGATGACTTCGTATTGAAGCTTTTAGGCTTTCTGACTGAAGCGGCGTATGGAGATGGTAAAATCGAAGAAAAGGAGAAAAGACTTCTTTATTACCTGCTCTCATCAAGCCATCTTAATCCGGAGCAGAAGGAAATGGTCAAGATGTGGATCAATAACAAAAGGGATAAAACCAACATAGATAAGCTGAGCCAAGATGACTTCTTTAATAAATTCATTTTTGAGTTGTGCGTATTTGTAGCTTGTGGAACCCACACAGTGCATCCTAGTGAAGAGCGGAATTTAAAAAACATTGGGAAATCGCTATTTCTAAGTCCAATTGAAATTGATGAAGCTTTTCTAGTAGGAAGAACATTTGTATTCAAAAATAAAGCGGCACTTTCTATTCTAAATGAAGAGAAGTCCTCAGGAGTTTTATTGACAGCAATACAAAAAAAGTGGTCTCTGATTTTAGGCAGGAATAAAGAGAAACTTTTCAACGAAATAAAAGAAAGCAAGGATCTCATGGATCTTCTGGCGAAATCGGCGGTTCGTGAACTTCGACCTGAAGAAAAAGAACAATTTAAGACTCAATTTTATGATATTTTAAAATCGATGCCTTCTCTAGCTATCTTCCTATTACCGGGAGGTGCCATCCTATTGCCATTGGTTATTAAAATATTCCCAGACCTTTTACCAACTTCTTTTAAAGAAAATACAATTCATAAAAAAGATTCGTCAAACGACTAAGTATGCTTGAAATCAAAGAAATCTCTGTAGCCTTCGATCGACCGGTATTAAAAAACATCAGCCTAACAGCGAAAAAAGGACAGATTATAGGACTTGTAGGGAAATCTGGCGCAGGAAAATCAACACTATTGAATGTTATTTCAGGACAGCTTGGACCTCAGCATGGCAGCATAAAACTTGACAATGAATTACTTCCTAATGCAGAACAACTATTGGTGCCAGGGTATGATCAAATCAAACTCGTTTCACAAGATTATAACTTAGATCCGTATCACACAGTTGAGGAAAATATAAGAGAAGCCGCTATCTCGCTACCTGAAAAAATAAAAATTAGACGTGTCGAGGAACTCCTAAAACTTTTAAAGCTGAATGAAATAAGGGATATAAAAGCGAATGAAACATCCGGAGGAGAGCAGCAGCGACTCTCTATTGCAAGAGCAATTGCTTTAAGACCGGAGGTGCTCCTTTTAGATGAACCATTCTCGAATCTGGATTCACAACTACGCGCCTTACTCTTTAAATATATTTTAAAACTAAGACATGAAGAGCAGTTGACAATAATTCTTGTTTCCCATGAAGGTCAGGACGTTTTAGGGCTGTCAGATGCCATTTATTTTTTAAATAATGGAAAACTAAGTCCAAGAAAAACACCTTACAATGCCTATTACCAACTCAATCATTTAGGAAATGCTAAACTCTTAGGAATTGTTAATCAAGTAAATAAAGATGGGTTAAAAGTTAGATTTAGACCTGATGAATATCAAGTAGCTGAAGGAGGAACGCTTGCTTTGACTTTTGATTATTTTATTTTTTTAGGAACACAGTACCTTAATTATTTTTCTGGTCCTAATCAAGAATTAATTATTCTTTCAAGTATTGAACCCTTCAAAGCAAACGTACAAATCAATATCTCAAGAAAGCAGAAAAAAAACTGATGCACAATCACATATGAATAAAAGATAGACCGATGATTTATATTTATAAATTCAATTCGGTACATTTAACAAAATGTTTCAAATGAAAGTTTCAATTAGTTCAGTCACCCTATCTGCTCTTATTTTTATGTTCACAAGCTGTGCTACAAATAATAGCCTTAGAAAACCAATATTCAACACAACCACATACAAAGGTCAGACTGGTGAGAAAGAAGTCACCAACATAAACAAAAATAGAGCTTCGCGCGAAAAGGACCTCTTTCTAGCGATGGAAAAAGCAGATGCAGCAAAACGAATTGTGGAGCAGCAGCAAGCTGAAATGAATTCTATTGATTCGACGGAACGCGTAGATGATATTGAAATGGCATTGGTTAAAATCTATGAACGCACTGAGGTGATTATTGCCGAATTAAATACCACCTCACCCTATTCGATGAACGGTCACGAAAGAACACTTGAACTTGCGAAAGAGCTGAATAACTTACTTCAAAATTATATTGAACCACTTAAAAAAATGATTGCTTCAAATAAGGAAGTAAGAAAAATTGGCGGAGACATCAGTTTCGATGCAGGTAGCTCTGTTCTGAACAAAGCTGGTAAAAAGGAAATCTCAAAGCTAGTCGGTTCCATGGATAAAGATTTGGAGATGTGGAGTGAATATCTAAAAGACCACAATGCAGATGTGTTTAATGATTCTATTTATCGTTTAATGATTGTTGTAAATGGATATGCAGATGAACAAGGATCAGGTTCTGAGTCTGATAGAAAAAATAAAAACAAGATTCTTTCAGAAAAGAGAGCACAGTCTGTTGCGAATGAGTTAATGAAGCAATTTAATGCTTATAAGACTAAAATGGATTTAATTATTGATGTAGAAATTAATGGACGTGGGGAAACACTTCCGCCTAATCTTGAGAAAAGTCAAGCTCAAAAAAACAATCCGGAACGAAGAATTAGCCGAGTAAGTATGGTACTTGGCCCAAAAATATTACTCTATAATTAACCTTTTGCATGACGCCAAGGATTGAATTGTTAGCAGAAAAGAAACTTGTGGGTTGTCAGCTAGAAATGAGTCTCTCAGAGGATAGAACCGTTGAATTGTGGAAAGAATTTGGACCCAGAATAAAAGAACTCAACAATAGAGTCTCTAATGATAGAATCTCGCTTCAAATATACCCGCCTGAATACCATCAAAAGTTCCACCCTTCTCATAATTTCGTGAAATGGGCTGCAGTTGAAGTCGTTGGTTTTGAAAATATTCCGTCGGGACTTGACTCACTTATACTGAGGGCTGGACAATATGCTGTATTTAATTATAAAGGAAAGCCTTCAGAAATTACACCTGTATTTCATTACATCTTTAATCAATGGATTCCGAATTCTAAATATTGCATTGACGATCGACCTCACTTTGAGCTAATTGGCTTGAATTATAATATCACCAATGCAGCGGAAGAAATTTGGATTCCGATAAAACACAAATAATGTTTCAAAAAAGAGCAAACTTTTATTAAAGAAATGCAGGAGGTTTTCGAAATTCTATTTTAGCATCTCTGAAAATTGCTGAGGTATTTCTGATGCTAACCAAAAAACTCTTATTACCTCCCACAGGAGTCCAATATATCGATAAAGCCCAACAATGCATATTTCTATTTAATGAAAAGTTTGCATTGGTAAGTGTCTGATCAACAACATTAAAATTTAGATTACCCGATAAATTCCAGCGTTTGGTAAAACTTAAATCTCCCCGAATACTCAAAGACTGAACGAAGGTATATGGATCCGGGTTGCTCGCTGTGATATTTTGATTTGCCCGTATACTATAGATATGTGAAAGGTTCATTTTCCAGGGAATATCAAAAAATACCATGTGCTCTGGATGCAGCGCGAAATAATTATAGTCTGCATTCCATTCATCATTCAATTTGGCTGTTTCATCTTTAATTTTTTCACGATCTTTTTTGGGTGCAAAAACCATAGTTGTAGAAAAATTAACGGTTAAAAAACGACCTAATCCTTGATTGTCTTCTAATGCATAGCTAGACATCGTCTGCCCGCCAAGACTGTCCCAAGAATAAGGGCTAAACTGGGCATTAGTCACAATATTCAACCAATTTCTTGGACTCACACGCATATTCATACTAATATTCGAAAGCTTCATTGAATCCCTTAAGAAATCATAATTCCCAGAAAAAGACAACTGGTCAATAATTCTAATCTTCTTAAAACCTGTAATCGTGTCTTTATCCGATTTTCGCTTCAACTCAAAAGTATTGTTCAGTGCAAATGTCAAAAACGAAGATTCAACAGAATTACCCACTGAATAGAGACTTCTTTCATATTGGGAATAATTCAATGTAGCCTGATCTACTCCAAAATTTCCTGAAATCAAAGGGTTGATTAACGGCACATAACGATAACTCAATTTTGGGGTCATAATATGACGCATTTTAGCTTGGTTTTTCCCAAGAAAGTTGTAATAAGAATACAACATGGTCGTCGCACTAATATTAAGATTAAATTCATGTGCGAGATCTGCAGACTCTAGTGTATCAATACTTGTATTATTATTAATTGCATCATAGGATTTTTCAATACGCTGAAAATTCAATTTTGTCGCATAATTGGCACTAGGGGTCAACTTGAGAACGTTCTTAAATAAGCCCCCTGTAGTCTGTATGCTCATAGATTGCTTTGCACCATACATGAATTGCTGACCAATACGACTCAAGTCACCTTGCGTTAGCAAAGAATCTGAAAAATTAGATCTATTTTGTCCATCAAAATTATAAGAGAAACCAATTCTTTCAATGATTTTTTTCCATTCTGAATTCGATCGTTTTATAAAACGCTTAAAAGGAAATACCCGCGTCATATTTGCTGTCAAAATTGGACTAACCAAGGATATTGACTCGGCTAAAGAATTTTGCCTCAAAGAAACCTTTAGCCCCATATTCAATGGTTTCCCCGGAAAGCTCCGATTTAGATTAATGTCTGAGTTAAATGAATTACTGAAGTATGTAGGATTTATAGGGTCTAAATTATTTTTAGTTTCATTGTCGGAAATAAAATTAACATTCGAGGAAAATGACCAATTTGGATTTGACTTTCGTGCTTTTCGATGAGACCAAAAGATAGTTGCCTTATTATTTGTTTCATTGGAAGGAAAACCTGTCCGATATTGCTGGAATCCTAATGATAATTTACCTGAAAAAGCATATCGTTTCGCGTAGTCAAGATCATTTCGTAAACCCCAGCTTCCTCTGCTATATAAATTTGCATAAACGGATGTCTGAAAACGCTCATTTATAGGAATGTAATAACCAAGGTTTTGAAAACCAAATCCGTAAGCAGAACCAGGTACAAGCTCAGGGAATAAAATACCATGAGAACGTTCCTTTTGATTTGGTATTAAAGCGAAAGGAAGACCAAAAGGGGTTGGTATTCCATTAATCCATAAGTTCATGGGTCCCGTAGCAATTCGCTTTTCAGGTACAATAACACCTTTTGATAGCTGAAAATGATAATGTGGGTTTTTTTGGTCACAAGTTGTTAACCGGCCTTTTAACAAATGAATCTCATCTGTTGGATGCCTTTTTGCAGTGCCCATTTTAAAATAAAACTCATCTTGCTTTAAGGACAGTTCTTTAATAAAGCCCTTTTTTGTTTTGATATTGTAGCGCATCTCCTCGCACTGCATCTTTTCTTGCCCATCCTGAAATTCAGGAAACTCAGTGGGCGCACCAACTGAATCTAATATAAATTTTGCAGTGACTTCATTGAGCTCTAAATTGACTTCAATGTATCCTGCCGTCAAGGAAATCGTCCCCATATCAACGCGTGCACCACCGTATAAAAATACTAACTTGTTTTTGAGATCACTGTATATAGAGTCACGCGCACTATAGGATATAACATCATCTAATTCAGATTCATAAACATATAAGGTATCACGTGGCTTAACCTGAGCAGTAACCGTATTGCCAAAATGCATTATTAACAAAGCAAAGGGTATAAAATATACTATGGAATGAAGTTTGCTCAATAGGAGTGCACTAAATTTGTTTATATGCAAGTCGATAGGACAAAACTACCAATTTTACGATTGTATAAAGGTAACGCAACCCGAACCTTTTTATTTGTGATTGCTATTTTTTGTGGTTTCAACACAATTTGGAGCCAAAAATCTATTGAAACCATTGTTATTGATGCAGGGCATGGTGGACATGATCCCGGTTGCCACGGTAAATTCTCTAAAGAGAAACATGTTTGTCTTTCGATGGCCCTCAAGTTAGGTAAGCTAATCAAAGAAAAGTATCCTGATCTTAAAATCGTTTACACAAGAGATAAAGATGTTTTTGTTGAACTAGGAGAACGCGCGAATATTGCAAACCGGGCAAAAGCAGATCTATTCATCTGTATTCATGCGAATGCCGCATCACCTGCAGCCTATGGAACAGAAACATATGTCCTTGGTTTACATAGATCGGAGGCACAACAAAAAGTAGCCTCACGCGAAAATTCAATTATTGCCTTAGAAGAAGATGGAGGCGCACAATATGAAAATTTTGACCTCTCACCTGACGCGATCATTGCCAAACGGCTACAACTTTCTGTATTTCTTGACCATGCCATAACCTTCGCACAATTTCTGCAAGCGGAATTCAAAAAACTAGGCCGACGAGATAGAGGAGTTAAACAAGCTGGGTTCATGGTGCTTTACAGAACGACCATGCCTAGTGTGTTGATTGAAACTGGATTTTTAACAAACCCAAATGAAGAAAGTTTCATTGGAAAAGAGGGTGGGCAAAATAAAATGGCAAATGCAATGCTAATGGCATTCGATAAATACAAAGCGTCAATCGAAGGCACAGAAATCGTCGATAATCCAACCAAGACGACTGCTCCTAAACAACCTGCACCTAATCCGAAAAGTGAGAAACCTGAAGTTGCTTCGGAACCAAGTTTTATTGACAAAGTAAATCAAGAACAAAAAAATAACGGACTACTTTTTCGTGTTCAAATCCTTAGCTTAAATACAAAAATACCTTCAGATTCTCCTCGATTAAAAGGTGAGGCAGGCACTTATGAATATCGACAAGGCGGACTCTTCAAATACTGCACAAAAGGATTTAGCAACGATATAAAAGCTGCAGTGAGATATAAGGTAAAAATGAGAGAAAAAGGGTTTAAAGGCGCATTTGTCGTTGCTTTCTTGAACGGAGAACGCATTAGTATCGAAAAAGCACTTAAATTAGTAGAAAATTAAGTTTTGAAATTCCAGAAAGAAATAAAAGCCGGCCTTGTTGCAATCCTAGCGATTCTCATATTAATCTTTGGAATAAATTTCTTGAAAGGATACAGCTTCTTTGGTGGTGATTTAGTTTATCATTCTTATTTTGAAAACTCAAATCAACTTATGGTTTCGAGTGATGTAATCTTGAATGGTGTTGTTATCGGAAAGGTTGTAAATGTTGAGATCCTTCCTGAAAACAAACCCAATCGAAGGGTTAAGATAACGTTTAACGTGCAAAATGGAAATGTTAAAATCACGAAAGGAAGTACTGTTGAAATTGGTTCGCCAGATTTCTTCTCGAAAGGTCTGATTTTAAAAACAAATCCATCGAATAAAGAAGAATATAAAAAAGGTGCCGAAATACCCGGTATCAAATCCAGCCTTGACTTAGCATATCAAGTAAAAGAATATGCCGATCCGATTACTCAAAAGCTCCAAAGCATGATGATCTCCGTTGATAACATGGTCAATTCATTATCAGCTTTCTGGGACTCCACAGCGACATCAGAAATAGAAGGAAGCTTTAACCGTGTAAAAACTACCATAGATAAATTAGGAAACGCAGCTGAAGAAATTGAATTATTTGTGGCACAAGAAAGACTTCAATTTTCAAGGATTATGTCCAACGTTGAGAGTATAACTGTAAATCTTAAAAAGAGTAATGATGAAGTATCTCAGATTATCGGTAATACAAAAAAGATATCCGACGATTTAGTATCTGCAGATTTTAAAGGAATTATATTAGATGCCAACACCTCGATTCAGAAGATAAACGCCGTTCTAAACGAAGTTGAAAATGGCACAGGTTCAATGAGCAAATTATTGTACGATGAGGCCCTTTATAATGAACTTGTTATGTCAAATAAAAAACTTCAAGATCTTGTGGAAGACCTTACGCTTCATCCAGAAAGGTATATTCATTTTTCCCTTCTAGGTTCTAAGACGAAAGGAACAACCTTAAGTCCGAAAGAGGAGAGAAAACTTCGAAAAGTACTGGATACCATTCAGGATTAATCCAGATTTCCTTATAATTTGATAAAAATCGTTTTGTTTCTTTTATAATGTGCTGCATTTACGCAACAATAATTACCTTTATTAAGCTTATTGAATTGTAAATTTCATCAACAATTCTAAGTTGTTATGCGTGCATAGTAAAATAAGTTTAGCTATATTTGAATAGATAAATAAATGGTATGAATATCAGTGTGCTTCTTTTCGTCATAATTGCAATTATTGGGGTATCCTTTTTCGCCTATAATATTTGGAAAATCAAGTTCAATATTGGTTTAGGTCTTCCTGAAGAAAGGTCCGATCAAAAAGGTGCAAGGTTGAAAACAATGCTACTTGTTGCCTTCGGCCAAAAAAAGATGTTTTCAAGACCTATCCCTGCACTCCTTCATCTTTGTCTTTACGTTGCCTTTGTCATCACTCAAATAGAGCTGTTTGAAATATTCACTGATGGAGTGCTTGATGAACATCGATTTTTCAGAAGCAGTCTCGGTGGTTTATACACATTTACCATTAGCTTCATAGAAATACTATCCGTTTCGGCATTTATAGCTACAATTGTTTTTCTTGCTAGAAGAAACCTACTCAAACTTCCGCGTTTGAAGATGAAAGAAATGATAGGTTGGCCAACAAAAGATGCAAATCTCATTCTAATATTCGAGCTGATTCTACTGATTTGCATCTTTACCATGAACGGTGCGGATGAAGTACTATTTCAACGAGGGGCCTCTCATGCTGAAATGGGAACTAATGGTAGTTTTGGATTTAGCGTTTCTTCAATACTTGGCCCGATTTTATTCGATGGACTATCCACTGACTCACTTCATATTGCAGAACGCGTTGGTTGGTGGGGTCACTTAATAATGGTACTCGGTTTTTTAAATTACCTACCCTACTCTAAACACTTCCATATTCTCTTAGCGTTCCCGAATACATACTACTCCAATCTTGAGGCGAAAGGTAAATTCTCTAACATGGATAGTGTTACTAAGGAAGTCAAACTTATGATGGATCCAACAGCAGATCCGTATGCCGCTCCAGATCCAGGTACACCTCCTCCATCCCGTTTTGGAGCTAAAGATGTTACGGACTTAAGTTGGAAAAACCTAATGGATGCCTATACGTGCACAGAATGTGGTCGCTGCACATCTTCTTGTCCAGCGAACATAACTGGAAAGTTATTATCTCCGAGAAAAATAATGATGGATACCAGAGATCGTTTGGTTGAGGTTGGTGAAGCAAAAAGAAAAAATGGTAAGGATTTTGAGGATGGAAAAGCCCTACTTGGTGATTATATTTCAGAAGAAGAGCTTTGGGCATGTACCTCATGCAATGCTTGTGTAGATGAATGCCCCGTTAATATTGATCCTTTATCGATTATAATTGATTTAAGAAGGTTTTTAGTGATGGAGGAATCAAAAATACCAAATGAATTAACAGGGATGCTCACAAATATCGAGAACAATGGGGCACCTTGGCAATTTTCACAAAATGATAGATTAAACTGGGCAAATGAAGAATAAACAAGGAGAGTTAAAATTAATTGATGCTGTTGAGGGTGGAAAGACTATATCACCAGTACTCCCTGATGAGATAAAAAATTATATGATTGATATTGATGGAACAATATGTGATGATATACCGAACGAAGAGCCCGAAAGAATGGCAACTGCGGGATTATATAATGATGCGCTGGAAACGATAAACACATGGTATGATCAAGGCCATATTATCACCTTCTTTACATCGAGAATTGAAGAGCATAGGCAAGTAACAGAGGATTGGTTAAAAGATAATGGATTCAATTACCACGGTTTACTGATGGGCAAACCACGTGGTGGAAATTACCACTGGATAGACAATCATATTGTAAGAGCAACGCGATTTACAGGCAAGTTCACGAACCTAGTGGAAAAAAGTGCAAACATTCAAGTTTTTAAAGAATAAAAGATGAGTATGCAAGTACCAACAATGGCCGAAATGGTGGCAAAAGGTGAACAGCCAGATATTTTATTTTGGGTTGGATGTTCAGGTAGTTTTGACGACAGAGCTAAGAAGATAACAAAAGCATTGGTTAAAATCCTTAATAAATGCAAAGTATCCTTTGCTGTTCTCGGAAGCGAAGAAAGCTGCTCAGGTGACCCTGCAAAACGCGCAGGAAATGAGTTCACCTATCAAATGCAAGCTATGATGAATATCGAAGTACTCAACGGCTATGACATTAAAAAAATTGTAACCGCATGTCCACACTGTTTTAATACCCTAAAAAATGAATATCCCGAATTAGGCGGAGATTATGAAGTGATTCATCATACACAGCTCATTCAGGACCTCATCAATACAGGTAAGCTAACTTTAGCCTCTGCAGGTACTTTTAAAGGAAAAAAAATAACATTCCACGATCCTTGTTATTTAGGGCGCGCTAATGATGTTTATGAGGCCCCTAGACAACTTATAGCTAAACTAGATGCAGAACTTGTCGAGATGAAACGATGTAAATCCAAAGGCCTTTGTTGTGGAGCAGGTGGTGCTCAAATGTTTAAAGAGGCTGAAAAGGGAAATAAAGAAATCAATATTGAAAGAACGGAAGACGCGACGGCTACAAACGCAGAAGTTATTGCGACCGGATGTCCTTTTTGTAATACTATGATGACAGACGGTATAAAAAATGCAGAAAAAGAGGGAACTGTTAAAGTTCTTGATGTAGCAGAACTTATTGCAAATGCAGCAGAGCTTTAAAGACCTATTCCCTAATCTGCCAGGAAGTAGCCGGGTGTGGACCTATTTATGCAATAGAGCGTTATCCTCTAAAGAGGTTAATGAGATTCAATTGGAGCTAAATCTATTTACAAAATCATGGAAGGCACATCAAAAACAGCTCAATGCGTCTGCAAATATTATTTTTGATCAGTATATTGTTTTTGCTGTAGATGAGTCTGCTGCTGAAATTACAGGATGCTCCATTGATGCCTCTGTTCATTTCATGAAAACACTTCAAGAAAAAATTAGCGCTGATTTTTTTAACAGAATGAATGTGCTTGTCAATGATGGCTCGACCAACAAACTTATCTCCTACAACGATCTAGAAAAATATAAGGGAAAATCCGTTTTTAACCCACGTGTAGAGCGATTAGAACAGCTGAGAGAAAACTGGCTTCTAAAGATCACGACTGCACCCTACTTTTAGTAAGAGTTTGATGCGCCTCCAATATTTTCTATTGGGTGCCAAGTCGTCTTCAGCTCTTGAAAATCTGTAATGTTTACCAAACCTTGTTCATCTGCTGAATGCATGCACATAACGCGTTTTAAATTTTCAACAGCTGCCAATTGAATATCCTTTAGATATGGACTTTTTAAATCAACAGATAGCGCATTAACATCCATATGAGTTGATAAAGGTGACCAAAGCTCAGCAACAGCACCTGTCAAAATATTAACTACTCCCCCTGGAACATCTGAGGTATTTAATACTTCTGCAAATGTTATTGCAGTTAAAGGGAATCTCTCTGAAGCAATTAAAACACATGAATTCCCACCCGCAATAATTGGCATCAAATAAGAAACTAAGGTCAGCAATGAGGAAGATTCAGGCAAAAGCAATCCAACAAGGCCAACGGGCTCATTTGTTGAAAAATTAAAATGAGAGGAACTTACAGGGTTTACGGAACTTGAAACTTGATTGAATTTATCGCACCACCCTGCATAATATACAATTCTATCAATTGCGGCTTCCACCTCTTTTGTAGCATTAATTTTGGAGTAATCCTGAAGCATGAGTTCCTCAACAAATTGACTACTTCTTCCTTCCAGGATTTCTGCAATTCTATATAAAATCTGACCTCGATTGAAGGCTGATCGTTCTTGCCATGGACCTTGAGCTTTTCTAGCAATTTGCACTGCATTTCTAACGTCCTTTCTTGAGCTTAAGCAAATATTTGCAACAGGAACTCCTTTGGAATTTACAGCTTTATAATACCTGCCAGATTCCGTTCTAGGGAATTTACCGCCAATAAAGATCTTGTATGTTTTTAACACCTCTAATCTACTCATCTTTCAAATTATTTTAAATATGCCCCTAGACCGTGTAATCCTCCTTCTCGACCAAAACCGCTTTCCTTATATCCTCCAAATGGAGAGGCTGGGTCAAATTTATTATATGTATTGGCCCATACAACTCCTGCTTTAAGTTTGGAAGTAAGATTAAATATTTTTGAGCCTTTGTCTGTCCAAACACCAGCAGCCAATCCATAGGGAGAATTGTTTGCTTTTTGGATCACCTCATCTATTGTTCTAAACGTTTGAATGGTCAATACTGGACCAAAAATCTCCTCTTGCGCCAAAACACTTGATTGAGCAACATTGATAAAAAGAGTTGGTTTACAATAATATCCTTTGTTGGGAAGTGCGCAGTCAACTTGAAAACACTCTGAACCTTCTTTCCGTCCAATATCAATGTACTTGTTAATGGTTTTGAGTTGTTCTGATGAATTAATGGCGCCAATATCTGTATTCTTATCTAGTGGATTGCCTATTTGAAGCGATTGCATTCTATGCTTTAGCTTTCTAATAACTTTATCTGCAATGTTTTCCTGAACAAATAACCTAGAACCCGCACAACAAACATGACCCTGATTAAAGAATATACCATTAATAATACCCTCAACAGCCTGGTCTAAAGGCGCGTCATCAAATATGATATTTGCAGATTTGCCACCTAATTCCAACGTGGCTTTTTTATCTGTACCCGCAATTGTCTTTTGAATAAGTTTACCCACTGCGGTTGAACCCGTGAAGGCAACTTTTGAGACCTTTGGATGTGCTACAATTGCGGCACCCGTATCTCCAAAACCAGTTACTATATTTACAACTCCTGGAGGCAATCCTGCCTCATCAATAATCTCGGCAAGCTTCAAAGCCGTTAATGATGTGGTTTCTGCTGGCTTCAACACAACTGTATTACCTGTTGCAAGCGCAGGAGCAATTTTCCATGCCGCCATGAGTAGTGGAAAATTCCATGGTATAATTTGACCTGCCACACCCAATGGTTCTTTCTTTTGATTGGGAAAAGCATAATCTAGTTTATCTGCCCAGCCTGCATAATAAAAGAGATGGTTGCAGGCCAATGGGATATCAATGTCGCGAGCCTCTCTAATGGGCTTTCCAGAATCTAATGATTCTATGACTGCCAATTCTTTCGCTTGTTCTTGCATTAATCTTGCAATTCGAAAAATATATTTTCCACGCTCGGCAGGTGTGATTTTAGACCAAACATCATGATAGGCCCTTTCAGCAGCAATAACGGCTGCATCCACATCCTGCTTATTTGCCTGCGCAACCTCAGCTAAATGTGCTTCATCATGTGGATTTGTTGAAGAAAAATAAGTTTTGGAACGAGGCGCAACCCACTCTCCATTAATGTATAAGCCATATTTTTCTTTTAGCTTAATATGACCTGTACCTTCGACAGCATCCGCATATTCCCAATTTTTATTTTCCGTACTCATAATTAATCCAAGGTAAAATAATTGCTAGATTGGTAGACTCCAGAATCTGTTTTTAAAATCTGCATTAAAACATCATTTGCCAAACTACTGGCTCCAAACCTAAACCATTCATTGTTTAGCCATTCTTGACCCAATACTTCTTTAACCATAACCAAGTTGTGTAATGCTAATTTAGCATTAGAAATACCCCCTGCGGGCTTCATACCTACCATTTTGCCAGTTTCATCATAGTAATCTCTAATTGCTTGAAGCATCGTATAAGTAACCTGCATAGTAGCTGCAGGCTGAATCTTCCCGGTAGATGTTTTAATGAAATCTGCTCCTGCGTATATTGCAATATCACTGGCTTTACGAACATTGTCTAAGGTTGTCAACTCGCCAGTCTCGAGAATAACCTTTAATCTAGACCTACCACAAACCTCCTTTATGGCAGCAATTTCATCAAAAACAAAAGCATATTCACCCCCTAAAAACTTACCTCTTGAAATCACCATATCAATTTCATCAGCACCATTTTCAACAGCGAATTTTGTATCAGCCAATTTAACCTCCAAAGGTGCTTGACCTGAAGGGAAAGCGGTTGATACGGAGGCTACATTAATTCCATGTACTCCAACTATAGACTTTGCAAGATTAACCATTGACGGGTATACACAAACTGCAGCAACACTAGGTAAATTTGGGTATGCATCATGAAGGTGAGCTGCTTTAAAACACATTTGTCGCACTTTCCCTGGTGTATCCTTCCCTTCTAAGGTTGTTAGATCAATCATACTTAAAACCATTTTCAAACCCTGCATTTTAGCTTGGTTTTTGATGCTTCTAGATTGAAATCTAGCCACTCGTTCTTCAACACCAACCTTATCAACTGAAGGTGATGAAGGTAAATCGTTAATATTATAAGCTTTCAGCATATTATTGGTTCTAATCAAAGATAAGTAAAAGAAATAGTATCATTTTGAAAAAATTCTCGTAGAATAAAAAGAAATTGTAAATGCACTTAATAGAATCAAGTGAAAACTCAGTACCTTTAACGTGAAAGAAAGTAATATTATGAGGATACAGCTTTATCTTTTTTTATGCGTAGCCAGCTTGTTCATTGGAGGCAGTCTTCATGCTCAAAAGGCAAAAGGCCCAAAGCACCTCATAAAGTTTGATGCTGCGCCTATCTTTGTTGGGGAGTTCATGCCTTATTATGAATATATTTTCAATTCAAAAATTTCCGCTGAAATTGGGGTCGGATTTGTAACTGAAAACTACCTAATGGATTTTGTGCAAGAAACGAACTATGCCCAATCTCGGATACAAAAAAAAGGACCTGCATTTTCTCTTTCCGCGCGTTATTATCCTTATCGTAAAGGGGATTTGATTTATTGTTCAGCAGCCATTAAATATAGACGTTACCGTGAGGCCTATGAGCAATATAGTATAGACGGAGGTCTTGAAGAAGACATTGAATACAACCAACGCATTATCCCTAGAATTGGACTCGGTTACCATTTCTATTTTGACCAGCATTTTTTATTAGATGTTTCTGCCAATCTTGGCTTAGCGTTCGAAAAAGAATTTCAGGTGGTGAGTAGTGCTCCTATTTCTAATTATTTTTTACACTTTGGGCTGGGCTTTAAATTAGTCTATGTTCTTTAATCTTGTTATTCAAAAATGTCTAAGTTAAAGTCTGCTTTTTTTTGTCAAAGCTGCGGTTATGAAGCACCAAAGTGGTTAGGCAAATGCCCAGGCTGTTCAAATTGGAATACTTTTGTTGAAGAAATCAAACAAAAAAAAGGAAGTACTGCACCTTTTTCGAAAAATTCAACAGATGCCAAACCCGTTGCACTTCAAGAATATCGAAGAAAATATACAGCAGAAGAAGGAATTACAAGACAAGGAGCTAAATCGTGTGCTCGGAGGCGGTGTTGTTCTTGGTTCATTAATTCTTGTAGGTGGTGATCCTGGAATCGGAAAATCAACCTTAATGCTTCAGCTCGCAATAAAAGAAAACCTGAAAGTGTTATATGTTTCAGGAGAAGAAAGTGAACATCAAATCAAAATGAGAGCGGAACGCATTGGTATATTTAATGATAGCTGCCATATACTAACCGAAACCAATCTAGAGTCTATTCTAACTCATGCAAATCAAGTAGCGCCTGAAGTCTTAATTATTGATTCTATTCAAACACTACACAGTACGCAAATAGAAAGTGCAGCAGGCAGCGTATCTCAAGTTAGAGAATGCACCGCAAGTCTACTACGACTTGCAAAAGAATCTCATATACCTACATTTTTAATTGGTCATATCACCAAAGATGGTTCAATTGCTGGTCCAAAAGTATTGGAACATATGGTGGATACCGTTTTGCAATTCGAGGGCGATAGAAACTATGTTTATCGACTGCTTAGAACAAGTAAAAATCGTTTTGGCTCAACGAATGAGATTGGAATTTACGAGATGTCCGGAGCAGGATTAAGGGCGGTAGACAATCCTTCAGAGATACTAGTTACAAATACAGATCCTGAATTGAGCGGTATTGCAATTTCATCTACACTTGAGGGGTTAAGACCTTTTCTAATCGAAATACAAGCATTAGTTAGTTCTGCGGCATATGGAACACCTCAACGAAGTTCAACGGGCTTCGACGCGAAGCGACTCAATATGTTACTCGCTGTTTTAGAAAAAAGATGTGGTTTCAAGCTAGGAGCTAAAGATGTCTTTTTAAATATTGCGGGAGGTATAAAGGTAGATGATCCTGGTGTTGATTTAGCCGTAACTATGGCTGTTTTATCATCAAATGCAAACCTTCCTATTCCGCCAGGTATTGCTTTCTCAGCTGAGGTAGGTCTTTCAGGTGAAATTCGACCTGTTAACAGAATTGATCAGCGCATTGCGGAAGTTGAAAAATTAGGCTACAAAAAAATCATTATTTCCAAAAACAGTAAAGGTTTTGACACCAAAAACTATAAAATTGAAGTGATTCAATGTTCAAAAATTGATCAAGTCGTTAAGGCTGTGTTTGCTTAAAACTAAAAAATGGGAAAACTAATCATCGTTCCTACACCTATTGGTAATTTAGAAGACATTACGCTTCGGTCCATAAGACACCTTAAAACTTGCGACCTAATTTATGCAGAAGATACACGGGTCACTCGTAGACTTTTAAGCCATCTAGAAATTGACAACCGTATTGTAGCATTCCATGCACACAACGAGCACCGAATTCTAGATAAATGTATTGAAACTATTGAGACCAATGACACAACTGTCTTGGTATCTGATGCAGGTACACCAGGGATTTCAGACCCGGGATATTTATTGATTCGTGAATGCATTAAAAATAATATCCCAATTGAATGTCTTCCGGGTCCAACTGCAATTATACCTGCTCTAGTGGGATCTGGTTTCCCAAGTGAGCGTTTTCACTTTGAAGGTTTTTTACCACATAAAAAAGGCAGAGAAACGAGAATCCAAAGTATTTCAGAATTGACCTGTACAATAATATATTACGAATCACCACATAGGATCGTTAAGACCTTGACTCAATTACTGAAGGTTTTAGAAGAAAACAGAAAAGCTTGCGTCGTTCGGGAAATATCAAAACTATATGAAACCTACCATCATGGGACATTTTCTGACTTAATAGATTATTTCACGCAAAATAAGCCAAAAGGAGAAATTGTTTTAATAATTGAAGGAAAATCTTAACGGAGCTCTTTGAGTTGTTTCTCTACTAGACTAACAGTTTTCTTTTGTGTTTCAACTTCAGCTTTCTTAAGAGATTGATTTTCAAGATTCTCTTTAATTTCAGATTTATTCTTTTCGATTTTCTTTTCAAAGTCCTTAATCTCTTTTTCTAACTGTTCTTTCCTCTTTACCAAGTCTTTTTGTTGTTTTTCAAGATCACTCAAGACTTTTTTCTCGTCTCGAACAACTCCTTCTACCCAATTATTGACCGTATTAGAGGCGAAATTCTCCAGCATTGATTCAATTACTT
This sequence comes from uncultured Flavobacteriales bacterium, assembly GCA_943789205.1. GTDB lineage: Bacteria > Bacteroidota > Bacteroidia > Flavobacteriales_D > Crocinitomicaceae > UBA952. The sequence continues at coordinate 1,650,332 of CALSTG010000001.1, read as the reverse complement.
TAAATTTTTCAGGATGGTCTTTGCTATTGAGATAAGCACCACCTAAATCGAAACCAAAAGTAACAGTAACGATATTATTATTCGAGCTAAGTGCATATCCATAGGCATTAAATGGTATTTTACCCATTTCTTTGAGCTCTACCATTAAGGCACTGTGTTCGTTCTTTGATTCTTTGTGCTTTCCCAGACCTTTGAAAAACTTTTTTAACTTTCCATCTACATAATCTTGAGAAGCATAAGGAATATCAACGTTTAACGCATTTACATTTTGAGCAATAGAAAAATCGGCATTTTTTTCTTTTACTTTAATAGTCTGGGCTACTAATGTTATTGAGATAAATAGTGATATGATTAGGCAAAGTGTCTTCATTTTTTTTACTACTAATTTAAACTTCTTTTTGGATAGAGAAATGAAAACATTCGTAATTTTGAATTATGCGCTTTAAAAATATAATTGGCCAAAATAATTTAAAATCAAAACTAACTAAAGAGGTTTTAAATGAAAAAATAAGCCATGCACAAATGTTTTTAGGCGAACCTGGATTTGGTGCGCTACCTATGGCATTAGGTTTTGCCCAATATCTTTTTTGTGAAAACAGAACAGAGGAAGACAGTTGCGGCATTTGTCCCTCATGCAAACAAGTGAACGAGCTGCAGCATCCCGACCTTCATTTTAGCTTCCCAACCGTTCAATCGATCAGCAAAACCTCAGATGGACTGCTATCAGATTGGAGAAAACAAATAAAAGAACAGGCATACTTTTCAGCATTTGATTGGATTAAACGCATTGATCCTAAGGAATCGAAACCTATCATCTCTGTTTTTGAAAGTTCAGAAATTCAAAGAAAGCTGAGGCTCAAATCCTATCAAGGAGGTTACAAAGTTTTAATTATGTGGCTACCTGAAACGATGAATGCTGCATGTGCGAATAAAATATTAAAGACTCTTGAAGAACCTCCTGAAAAAACACTTTTTCTTTTGGTTTCCGCCAATGCGGATGGACTTCTTGACACGATTCGTTCAAGATGCCAAATTATACAGTTACAGCGTATTGATAGTGCGCTTATTTCTGAGGAAATCGCCAGAAAATTTAATATAGATAAAGAAAAATGCCAATCAATTACTTCTTTTTCTCAAGGGGACTTATTAAGAGCTTATGAGATTGCCTCTTCGAATGAAGATGAAGATGCTCTCAAAGATGCTTTTATGGCTATGATGCGATCAAGCTATAAAAAAAATGTAATTGAAATGATGGACTGGGCGGAGTTGATGTCCAAAAAAGGAAGAGAACGACAAAAAATATTCCTAAAATATACCCTTCATATGCTAAGGCAATGTATTGTGAAAAACTATATGGGAGAAAAGCTAGTTCAGGTATCAAATGAGGAAGGTGCATTTATCGAAAGATTTTCTCCATTTGTTTCAGGTAACAACATTCGAGAATTTATGAAAACTTTTGATGAAGCATTTTACCAGCTTGAAAGGAATGCAAATCCCAAGATTCTATTTACCTTGTTGTGTTTTCAATCGATGCGTTTATTACACAAGCATTGATTGTTTTAAATTATATAATTTTAAAGTTAAAATATGGGTTGTAAGACGTGTAGTAGTGGAGGTGGAAAACCAAATGGATGTCAAACGAATGGCACTTGCAGTACGAGTGGCTGTAATAAACTTGAGGTCTATGACTGGCTTGCAAACATTGACTTACCCGGAGGACAACAAGCATACGACATTTTAGAAGTACGCTTTAAGAACTCGAGAAAAGATTTTTTCAGAAATGCCCAAAAATTAAACATTCAAGTAGGCGATATTGTGGTGATTGATGCCTCCTCGGGATTTGATGTTGGGGTCGTTTCAATTGTTGGAGAACTTGCGAAAATACAAGTCTCTAAAAAGAAAAATGATTTCAAACCTTTAGAAGCTAGAAAAATATTGAGAATCGCAGATCAAAAAGACATTGATCTATGGATTAAAGCGCGTTCTAAAGAAAAAGAATTGATGTATAAGGCTAGAACCTTAGCATTAAATATCGGTCTAGAAATGAAAATTTCAGATGTTGAATATCAAGGTGATATGTCTAAAGCAATTTTTTACTATACGGCAGAAGGTCGCGTAGACTTTAGACAACTCATCAAGGATATGGCTGGTGAATTTAGAATTCGAATTGAAATGAAACAAATTGGTTCTCGCCAGGAGTCTTCTAGACTCGGCGGGATTGGTTCTTGTGGAAGAGAGTTGTGCTGCTCCACCTGGTTGACTGACTTCCGAAGCGTCTCTACATCCGCTGCCCGTTACCAGCAGCTTTCATTGAATCCTCAAAAACTTGCTGGACAATGTGGAAAATTAAAATGTTGCTTGAATTTTGAATTGGACGCTTACCTAGAAAGCCTAAAAACCTTTCCAAAAAAAGAAATTAAATTAAAAACACTAAAGGGTGACGCTTACCATGTGAAAACTGATGTTTTTAAAGGAACAATGTGGTATGCTTTTCGAGGTGAGAGCGAATTATATCCAATGACTCCTAAGCGTGTAAAAGAGATTATCGAGTCAAATAAAAATGGGAAAAAACCAAGTGACCTTAAAGATTATCAAATTCAAGAAACTGTTGTAGAAGAGGAAGTAGGCTATTCAAATGTAGTTGGACAAGACAGTGTGAGCCGTTTTGAAAAATCATTTAAAAAGCCAAAAAAGAAAAACTTCAAAAGAAAAAAAAGACCCAATAAGAACAAGGAATAAATGAGCTATCTTAAATTGTGCGCTTTAGTATTAATTCTTGCCGCAACAATATCTTGTGGGGACCAGCCTTATTTTATGGAAACAATTTCATTCGATGGGCAAAAATGGACTCAAAATACAATGCCAGAATTTAAAGTGAATTTTGAAGGAGATACCAGCTCTTACGATGTTATATTTACTTTCAGAACCTCCACAGATTATGCTTACAACAATTTATGGATCTATCTGACAACTGCCGGACCAATGTGTCCATCTATTGGCGATAATACAGCTTTTTTTGGGAGGAAAGCCAAAGAACTTAAAATTGCTAAACCTAACGGAGAATGGCTGGGTCAAAAGTCTGGAACATTCATCGAAAACAAACTCTACTACATTAGAAGTAAATTTTGCAAAGGCACCTATACCTTTAAGCTCGAACAAGGTATTACCATGAAGGAGATGCAAAACATATCAGATGTGACTATTGAAGTAAAACCAACCTACTAAATTCTATGAGATTTAGAAATCTTAACAAAACAGAATTAGAAGCGCTTTCTGAAGAACTTGTGCAATTTCTTGTAGTTCAAGGCATTGATGATGACTTATGGCGTGAAATGAATCAGAAAAATCCTGAAAAAGCTATTGAACTTGTAGCGTTATTTAGTGATACCGTTTTAGAGAAGGTTTATTCCAAGGTCCGTTATCTGAGTTTTATTTCTGAACAAATTTTTTCTGTTTTTAAAATAGACGGAGGCACAATGCATGCTGTTGTTTTGAAAAACAAAGCCTCCAATGGCGCATTCAAAGATCTTCAACATGTGGTTGAAATCAGCACATCAAAAACTGCTGTACCTTATGAGGTAATGAGTGCAACTCGTGAATTAGGCGAAAAAATACTTGATGAAATACATCGTTTAACCGAGCAAGGTTGCCTAGTTGCAGAACAAGAGCTATGGATGCATTTCGAACGTTATCATAAAAACTAGGTCAATTAAGCATCTTTTTAGGAGAATTTTCGTTTTTAAAGTATATTTACTGACTGTTATATAATTTAGACAACAATGAAAACTCTTAAAACTATAAGCCTTTTTTTAGCACTAAGCATGACATTTTTTTCATGTATTGAGCATGAAGTAATTCCTCCTCCCGTAAATACTGTGGATCTTAATGCTGCTTTTATTGGGTTTGTCAATGGTACCCAAATAGAATTTACTCAAAATGTTCTTGGATACGGTGCTGTTTCGGAAAACGCTGAGGACATCAATCCCTCTCCAACATTATCGAAAATGACATACGGTACAAGAATCCAATCGATATACAACCCACAAGCAATTCGAGTGAAATTTGGTGCTCAAGAATGGGATGTGGCACAAAACGCATATCCAACTGTAAGTATGTTTAACGAATGGTTAAATCTCTATTCAAACACTCCTGTCCCTTTTTCTAACCAAGGATTAGCAGGAATAGAAGTTGAGTATACAGATAATAATGGCGTTACATGGGTCTCTCGTGATACCGACCCCAACCAATCCGCAACATTCGAATTTACAGGTTCTCAGTCTGACAATACCGGTGACTATTCATTCTTCAAATGTACCTTTACATGTTTGGTTTGGAGATACAACGCACAAACTGCCGCAGATGAATCCATAAATATCGAAAATGGTATTATCACATCGTGGTTTAAGAAATAGAAAACTAATTTTAGTTGTATGAGTGACACGCTCAAAATAGCCATTATCGGAGATTATAATTTCACCTATAATGCCCACCATGCGACAAATTTATCATTAGACCACTCAGCAGACTTCCTCGAATTAGAGCTTAATTATTATTGGATTAAAATAGCGGATGCCTTAAAACACAAAGCAACTTATTTCGATCAGTATGACGGTATTTGGATTGCTCCCGGCCCGATACAAAATCCATTTTATCTTTCAGGAATTTTTAAAAAGTTGACGGAGAATAAAGTACCGGTGCTTATCACAGGTGAGGGATTTAAGCTCTTTCTGGAATATCTAATTACCTTTAACCAGCTTACCTCCTTCCAAGAAAAACTGATATCTGAAAATTTAATTGCTGGTAATAGCTTTGAGCGTTTAACTGTTTCCCCTCAGAGCAAGGCATTTAAAAAGCTTTATGAAAACTTTTCAAATATTGAACTGACGTCATCTCGATATAGTATCTATCCGCAATTAACAAAGCAGCTAAAAACAAACTTTATTGATATCGAAGCTATCAATCAATTTGAAGATCCGGAAATCATAAGCTTAAAAAAACACGTATTCTTTATCAGCTGTGCTTTCTGCCCTCAAATATCTTCTACTAGAGACATTCCCCACCCCATCATTTATACTTTTTTAAAGATGGCTGTAGCACAAAAGACTAAACCTGCTTGAGGTAATTAGACTGAGTATAGTAAAGCATAGGAATGATTTTTTTCTTATATATATCCTCAAGTTTACGTTTATAATTAAGAATCTGCTTTTGATGTTTTGACTCTTCTTTTCCTGTCTTAAAATCAAGCACAATTATATCAGATGAACGAACGATCACCTTATCTGGAATAAATATCTTACCTGTCGGTAAAAGTATTGGGTGCTCATTTAGTACTTTCTCAACCCCGATATAAAGCTTGTTCTCTGAGGCAACTTTAAAGAAAGCATGAGCAGTATCAATCAACTGCCCTTTCATTGAAATTTGAACAAGTCCATTCTCGATAAGAACATCTAACGCACCCTCAATGGTTTCAAAAGTATCTACTTTAGCCATTAGAAGATGGAAATAAACACCAAATAATCGTTCTTCTTGTGAACTATGATCCTCTTTTAACCTCTCTTTAAAAGCAATTTGAAATACTGAAGACTCATTGACCACCTCTTTCGGAATATAAAAATCACCCATATCCTCGCCGCTTGATAGTTTCTTTGAGCGCTCGCCTATTTGATAATTACATATTCCATCTTGTTCGGTTAATTCAAAGGTTTGCATCAGAATATCATGAAAACGATGGCCCAAATTAGAGGCTCTATTAAATCTATTAAACACATACAATCGTCTTTCGGGTCTGGTTAACCCCACATAAAGCAAATTCAATTTATCTAGCAGAATCAAATTTTCTTCTTCTAAAGCCTTCTCATGTATTTCATCTAAAATATTTGACTTGCTTAACGAAGTATATAATACCTTTCCGTCAGACTCAACAAAAAACTTAGACTCATTATGAATACTTAAACTGAAATCAACTTTTGGAATAATAACAATCGGGAATTCTAACCCCTTTGATTTATGAATTGTCATTATTTGAACAGCATCTTTACTTTCAGGCATCTTCAATGCAAACTTTGACTTATTGTCCTCGAAATACTCAATGAACTTAGATAAATCAGATTGACGATTGCATTGGAATTGAAAAACTAAATCTGAAAATTGATGTAAATAAGGATTTTCTACCTCTTTCCAACCCATTAATCTTATGAATTCTTGAACAAGTTGTACCAAATTCTCAAAGGGTTTAAAGAACTTTTTAGTACCACCAAAATAATCACTTAAAAATTGATCATCGTCAAAAATCTTTATGGTTTTTCCTGATTTATTGATTACTGGTTTTATGTAATTAAAATAAGGGTCATTTACTGTTTGATTCATTCTAAAATAAAGCTCAGCAAATTGTCGTTTCATTAAGTCCACAGTCGGTTTCATTCTCCATTTCAGAAAAGCAATGAGCAGACGCACCTCCATGTTTCTAGAAATTAAAAGTGATTCTTGAGAAAATACAGTAATTCCCTTCTTGGTTAATTTATTTGCAATTTTAACACCAAGATCATTCTTATCCGTTAATATACAGATATCACCAAGGTCATAGGAATCCTCTAATGATTCGTTAATAATTGAATAAATCTCCTCAATCATTTCATCAGATTCAGGCTTTCTTTTTTCAGAAACAATCTTAACAAAGCCGATTTTATTTGCCGCAGGCAATTGGGACACCGCATCATAAAAAGGCTCAAATTTTGATGGTAAGGAGGTCTTGAAATTTTTAAAAAAACTATTATTGAAATTAACAATCTCTGGAGAAGATCGATAATTCATTTCAAGAGGCTTTTTAACACCCATCTGACTAAAGTACTCTGAATGGTTTTCAATTTTTGGATCCGACTCTGGATTATATATGGATGGCAAGGCAACAAACTGCTCCGCCAAGCCATTATTAAATCTATATATAGACTGTTTTGGGTCGCCAACAATTAAATTTTGTTTCCCATTAGAGATGGATTCACGCAATAAAGGCAATAAATTCAGCCATTGAAGGCGAGAAGTATCTTGAAATTCATCTAATAAAAAATGCTCATACCGCGTTCCGAAACGTTCATAAATATAAGGCGCATCTTCTTGTTGAACTAACGAGCCTATCAATTCATTAAATTCGGAAATCCGTATGACTTTTGTTTTAATTCTGAGGTCTTTTAAAGCGTCCGAAACATACTTTAGCAAAGCCATATTGTAAAAATTGGCTTTGTATTTTGACAGCATCATGTATCGCTGAGCATAATTCTCATGAAATGCATTTAGAGCTAAAAGTTGTTGCTTGAGCTCAGAGGTAAATGACTTCGAATCACCCGGCTTTTCGCAAAGCGTAAAGAAAGTAGGAGTCAATAATGAAGCATCTCTTTTAAAAGTTGGAAACTTTCGATAACTCAGAATTTTATTCAGTGATTTTGTGGTGTTTGACTTTCCTGGAAGGTCTTCAGGGTTCAGATTTAAACCATCGACATAAACCTTTAGCTTATCATGTAATTCCAAGAACTTAGCATTAATCTCTTTAAGTTCATTGAAAATTAATCCAAACTCTTTTTCATCAAAATCAAAAGTTTCAAGAAGTGCAATGTAGGGCTTGTTTTTTTCATTGTTCAATGCTGCTGCAAATGCCAATAAATGTCTTTTAAAATTCCATTGACTTCCGTCTTGAAAATTTGATTTTGCATAGTTTTTTACAAGTTTCGTGAGTTTTAAGTTATCCACAGAGCCCACGCTGCTCAACATGAGCTCTATAACTTCGTCAAGAACCTCTTTCTCATTTAAAGAAATTTCAAATTCTGCAGGTAAGTTGAGGTCATTTGAAAATGACTTAATCAATCTCAGGTTGAATTTATCTATTGTGGAGACATTGAAGTTTTCATATCCATGAAGAATAGCTTTCAAAGCACTGGATGCTCTATGACGAAGCTCAGGTGCTTTTAATTTTATGATTTTTTCAAGCTCAGATACAATTGATTCAGTTTTAGTATCGTTTTCAGATGGGTCATATTTTGCAATATTAAACAAAGCATCGATAATCCTTGTTTTCATTTCAGTTGATGCCTTATTTGTAAACGTAATAGCAACGATACCTTTGTATTTGGCAGCACTTTTAGGAGCTAATAAGATAGACAGGTACTCTAAAACAAGCTGAAAGGTTTTACCACTTCCTGCAGAAGCACTTAAAACGCACAAGGGTGTCTTTTTTCTATCTATAGTTGAGAGCATGACATTCTGAAATTTCTGTAGGCTTAAAAATAGGAAAAACCGATTATTTTAGCTTAATTTTGATGTAATATGATGAAGAATATTTTTCTTGTTTTAATCGTTTTTAGCACCTTGTGCGGATGTAAAAAAAAGGGCTGTACAGATGAATCTGCTGAAAACTATAATGCAAATGCAACGCATAACGATGGCAGTTGCACTTACAGCGCAATTGATTCAATTAAAATTCTTATTACTCCTATTTACAACGGTACGGATTTATATTTAGATTCCGTTTATAATACTATTGAGGGATACGGTGTGAAATTTACAACTATCAGCTTTTTTTTGAGTCAATTAAACAATCAAGAAGACACCATCAATGTGGCTTCAATATATGACTTTAGAGAAAAGGGAACATTTTTACTAGGTGCGGCTAAAGATTACAATACATTTACTGAGCTACAGGGTCTCGTAGGTGTTGACCCCTTTAACAACCATAGTGACCCCTCAGCTTTCGACACAGGAAGTGACTTAAACATTGAAAATGCAGGAACGATGCATTGGAGTTGGAATACAGGCTATATATTCATTAATATCGAAGGTAAAGTGGATACCTTGTCAAACGAGGTGTTTAACCATAATTTTAGTTTTCATATTGGCACAGATGCTTTGCTTCAAACATGCTTCTTTGAAAACCTTTCTTGGGAACAAACTGGAGAAAATGAACACACCCTAAACCTACAATTAGATTTGTCTAGTTTTTTAGCTGCCGCAGGTAATTCTATAGACCTCAAAGATGAATTTTTAACACACTCCAATAATAGCCAACAGATGCTTTCTGATAAGGTAGTGGCCAATTTCATTAATGCGCTCAGTGTCCCATGATGCATAAGATTTTCTTTTTAATAGTAAGTATTATCTTATTTTCGGCTTGTCGAAAAGAAAAGGTCACTTTTCTACCAACTCCCTATACCATAGATATCCCTTCGCATTTTCCTCAAATGACAATCCCTCAAGACAACCCTATGACTGAAGAAGGTGTGGAATTGGGGAGACATTTGTTTTACGAAACAAAGTTAAGTGGTGATGGAACAATGAGCTGTGCAAGTTGCCATCAAATAGGAAGCGGGTTCGCCGATAATGTTGCAGTTCCAGTTGGAATAGACGGTATTCCAGGCACAAGAAACTCTATGCCTTTATTTAATATGGGTTGGGATGAATTCTTCACATGGGATGGACGCAAGTCAACACTTGAAGCTCAAATATTGGAACCTGTCCCCAATCCAATTGAAATGCACCTTGAATGGAAGGAAGCAGTCAATCGATTACAGCTAGATGTGGCTTATCGAAACAGATTCTTTAGCGCTTTTGGAGAGGAAGGTATCGACTCCTTGAAAGTAGCAAAGGCCATAGGGCAGTTTATCAGAACTATTGTATCTGGCTCTTCCACCTTTGATGTGATGTATAAATATGAAAATGGACTTTCTCTTTCCAATAGCGAAAATGAGGTGCTTCAAAATATAGAGGCAGAAACATGGGCCGGATATGACCTTTTTAAGAGCCTGAATGGTGCAGACTGTTTCCACTGTCATAATGGACCGCTGATGCGGGTCAAAAAATTTAGTAATAACGGTTTAGACCTCTCCTTTAGCGATGCTGGGCGTGCCCTTGTAACTGAAAATGATCTTGATTTGGGCAAGTTCAAAGTACCTTCTTTACGCAACCTGTCAAGTACTGGACCTTACATGCACGATGGACGTTTCAATTCACTTGAGGAGGTAATTGAGCATTACTCAACAGGTATTCAAATGAGCGCAACACTAGACCCAATGATAGAGTTTGGCGCTCAAGGCGGCGTGCAACTCGATGAGTTAGAAAAAGAGTGGTTAAAACAATTCTTACTGGCCTTAAACGATACCATTTTCATTAATAATCCTAATTTTAAAGATCCATTCAATTAATCATGCCAGCTACAAGACATCTAACGACAGAAGAAAAGGCACTAAAAATAAATCTACAATCTGATATTTACGGTTGTTTTGCTGAAATCGGTGCTGGACAAGAGGTTGCTGCTAATTTTTTTAAGGCGGGTGGTAGTTCCGGAACTATAGCTTTTAGTCATTCGGCATACGACATGAAAGTTTCGGATTCCATGTATGGAAAAACGAAGCGATATGTTTGTGAAGAGCGCCTTCAAATAATGCTCGACACGGAATTTACAAATCTCAAAGAAACACTTCCTGATAAATACAAGGAGTCTAAATTCTTTGCTTTTTGTAATACCGTAGAATCATTGAATTACCACAAAACAAATCAAGGAAAGGGCTGGATTGGAATTCGTTTTCAGCTCCAACCAGAGGCAGAGCCTAACACCGTGGTTTTGCATGTAAAAATGCATGACAATAGCCACAAGGGGCAACAAGAAGCTCTTGGGATTCTTGGGGTAAATTTAATACACTCTTGCTATCACAGAAATAATGATATTGATGAATTCCTTGATGGCTTAACAAAAAGAATTCCTAGAGATCGTATCGAAATCGATATGCTAAGTATCACTGGACCAGATTTTAGTAATATTGACAATCGTGTAATTGCTTTGAACCTGGTGAAACGAGGAATTACAGATGCAACAATGTTTGACCTAGCTCAAAATGTACTTCAGCCAACAAATGCGTTATACAAAAAGAATATTTTACTAACAAGAGGAAGGTTTCGACCCGTTACAAAGGTACACATAGATATGATTGAGAATGGAAGAAAAGCATTCTCCGCTGAAAATGACGTTAAAGAAGATAACGTGGCTGTAGTATTTGAGTTGACGTTAAAAGATCTTACTGCTGATGGCAAAATATCAGTCCAAGACTTTTTAGACCGAGCAGACCTCCTTTCTTCATTAGGTTATACGGTAATGGTATCAAATTATCTCAAGCATTATAAAATGGTTGAGTACCTCGCTCCTATTTCAAGAGGGAATTTAATTGGTGTCATTCTCGGGGTATATAATTTAAATACCATTTTTGATGAACGTTATTACGACAACCTCCCTGGTGGTTTACTTGAGGCGTTTGGTCGCGGTTTTGGTCCGAATATGAAACTATACGTATATCCTGCCTTAAATGTTGAAGATGGTGAAATCTATGATCTAAATAATATTGAAATTGCACCAAACCTCAAAGGCCTTTTGGAATACATGAGGGAAAATGATAAAATGAAGCCTATTTTAGAATTTAACCCTAAACTGCTTCATATCATGTCAGATGATGTACTCTCCAAAATCAGAGCGGGGGCGTCAAGCTGGGAAGAGGATGTTCCAGAATCAGTTGCTAAGGCAATCAAAGCATTTGAATTGTTTGGCTACCAAAAAAAAGAACTTAAAATATAATGCCGCATATTAAGAATGCATTGCTTCGCTTTCGGATTATCGATAAAATGATTCGAAATAAATACAAATCATTTCCGTCAAAACAAGAGCTCAGAGAAGCTTGCGAAGAATCATTATATGGTTCAATTGATGGCGCTCATATTTGCAATAGTACTATTGAGAAAGATCTCTTCAATATGAAGATGGAGCACGATGCTCCCATTAAATACAGCAAAAAAGAAAGAGGTTATTATTATGAAAACCCGGACTACAGTATTAATGATATACCTTTGACTGAAGATGAATTGAGTTCTATAAAATATGCTGTCGATACCTTACATCAGTTCAAAGAGACACCTTTTTTTAAGGAGTTTGGGAATGCCATTGATAAAATCGTAGATCGTGTTTCAGTTGGAGATGAGAAAAATGAGATGTCTAAATACATTCAGTTCGAAGCAGCTGCTTCTGTAGGAGGTAATGAATTTCTACCTACACTTCTTGAGGCGATTCAAAGAAAAAACAAAGTTTGGTTTATTTACACAAGCTTTTTAAAAGGAGCTGGTAAGCCTAGAAAAGTTTCCCCTTTATTTCTTAAGGAATACCAAAAACGTTGGTACCTCATTTCCTATGACTCCAATAGAAAAGATATTCGTACCTATGCTCTGGATAGAATGGAAGAACCCAAAATATTAGATGAGCATCAAGATATACCTCAGGACTTTAATCCAGAAGAATATTTTAAAAACGCAATGGGCATAACGAGCTACAAGGGCGATGCACATTTAATAAAGCTTAGAGCAGGCGAAGTTGCATCTAAGTACTTGAAAAGCCAACCTATTCATAGATCTCAAGAAATCATTGAGGAAACAGATAAAGGCGAAACTTTTTTTAGCCTTAAGCTTTTATTGTCCGAAGAATTAATCAGAACATTGCTGAGCTATGGTGGTGAAATTGAAATTATAGAACCTAAGGAACTAAAACAATTAATTGTGCACAGAATCAAGTCTATGCAAAAGGTTTATGCCTTAAATAAATAATTCAACTTATTGTTACTTTTACAGTCGTAAGAAACGAGATATGGAAATCATTACTGAACAAAAAAATGGGGTATTCTTCATAACTTTTAATAGGCCAAAAGTTTTTAATTCTTTCAATAAAACAATGGCAATGGCCGTTCAAAGTGCCCTAGATGCATGTGAAAAAAGCGCAGAGGTCAGAGCTATCGTATTGCAAGGTGATGGTAGGGCTTTTTGCGCAGGTCAGGATCTTGCCGAGGTTATTGACCCTGAAGGTCCTGCATTAAAAAGTATTGTAGGTGAGCATTACAATCCTATAATTCAACGCATCCGAAATATACAAAAACCTATCATTGCTGCTGTCAATGGCGTTGCTGCTGGAGCTGGAGCCAATATTGCATTAGCCTGTGATATCGTTTTTGCAAAAAAGAGTGCCTCGTTTATTCAGGCATTTTCTAAAATTGGATTAATTCCAGATTCAGGAGGCACCTATTTTCTTCCAAGAATTATTGGAACACAGAAGGCAATGGCTCTTATGATGACAGGTGATAAGGTAAGCGCAACTGAAGCTGAAGAAATGCAAATGATTTACAAAGCTGTTGAAGATGAAGTCTTTACTGAAACTGTGGTTGCATTTTCGGAGAAAATTGCAAAAATGCCAACAAGGGCTCTTGGGCTTACTAAAAAAGCAGTGAATGAAAGTTTATCAAATACATTAGAAAACCAATTAAATCTTGAGGAGATGCTTCAAAATGAAGCAGGACAAACCCAAGACTTTAATGAGGGAGTCGAGGCTTTTCTCGAAAAAAGACCTGCAAAATTCATAGGAAAATGATTGAAACAATTGGCGTAGTTGGTTCTGGCACAATGGGCATTGGGATTGCTCAAATAGCGGCACAAAATAAGCACCAAGTGGTGGTGCATGATCATAACGAAAACCAACTATCTAAAGCAAAGGAAGGACTTGATAAAGTTCTGAAAAGGCTTGTAGAAAAAGAACGAATTTCTGATTCTGAAAGGAAGAAAATAAATGATCGTATTCTGTTTACAACAAACATAGGTGACTTATGGCCATGTGGTCTTGTGGTTGAAGCCATTGTGGAAAATATAAAAATTAAGCACGAAGTTTTTAAAAAACTTGAAGACATTGTTTCAGAACACTGTATACTTGCCTCAAATACTTCCTCACTTTCAATTGCATCTATAGGTGCTGCACTTCATAATGCTGAAAGAATTATTGGTATTCATTTTTTCAACCCTGCTCCGCTGATGCCTTTGGTTGAAATCATTCCATCGATTCAAACTACAAAAGAGACAATTGAAATTTCAAAATCTCTAATAACCGAATGGGGTAAAACTGTCGTGTTATGTAAAGACACGCCCGGTTTCATTGTAAATCGAGTTGCGCGCCCATTTTACGGTGAGGCCCTTCGTATCTATGAAGAAGGTTTAGCAGATTTTGCAACAATCGATTGGGCACTTAAAGATTTGGGGGGGTTTAAAATGGGTCCCTTTACATTAATGGATTATATCGGAAATGATGTAAATTTTGCCGTGACAGAATCCGTGTTTCAAGCCTTCTTTTATGACCCACGATTTAAACCTTCATTTACTCAAAAAAGATACGCCGAAGCTGGCTTTTACGGTCGTAAATCTGGACGAGGCTACTACCATTATGAAAATGTAGCCCTAAACAAGGAGGCCAATAAAGATGAGAAACTTGGACGAACTATTTTAGATCGTATATTATGCTTATTGATTAATGAGGCTGTGGATGCTGTCTTTATGGGAGTAGCTACTCCCAAGGATGTTGATTTAGCAATGACAAAAGGTGTAAATTATCCAAAAGGACTTTTACAGTGGGGAGATGAAATAGGGCTTGAAGTTATTTTAAATAGGCTCCAAGACTTATTTGATTATTACGGAGAAGATAGATACCGACCCAACCCATTACTTCGAACAATGGTAAAAGGAAATAAGAAATTTTTTAGCTGATTTTAGTATCTTTGCACCCTAATATAAATATACTATGGCCTATTTATTTACCTCAGAGTCTGTCTCTGAAGGACATCCAGACAAGGTAGCAGATCAAATTTCTGATGCCTTAATAGACAATTTTTTAGCTTTTGACCCAGATTCAAAAGTTGCTTGTGAAACTTTAGTGACTACAGGTCAAGTTGTATTGGCAGGAGAGGTGAAATCGAACACCTACTTAGATGTCCAAAAAATTGCTCGAGATGTAATCAATAAAATTGGTTACACAAAAAGCGAATATATGTTTGATGGTAATTCTTGTGGTGTATTTTCTGCTATTCACGAGCAGTCCTCTGATATAAACCAAGGTGTTGAGCGAGCAATTAAAGAAGAGCAAGGTGCTGGTGACCAAGGAATGATGTTTGGTTATGCAACAAACGAAACTGAAAGCTATATGCCCCTACCATTGGAAATTTCACATCTATTATTGAAAGAATTGGCGGCACTCAGAAGGGAAAATAATGAAATTACCTATTTAAGACCCGATTCAAAATCACAGGTAACCATAGAATATTCAGACGACAATAAACCAATTCGAATCGATGCAATTGTAATTTCTACCCAGCATGATGATTTTGCTGGTGAGTCTGAAATGCTGGCAAAAATTAAAAAAGATGTTATCGAAATACTAATCCCTCGTGTTAAAGCCCTTTTACCAATGGAAACACAGGCATTATTTACGGAAAATATAACTTACCATGTCAACCCAACAGGAGTTTTCGTGATTGGTGGACCTCATGGAGATACCGGGCTTACAGGAAGAAAGATAATAGTGGATACATACGGTGGCAAAGGAGCACACGGAGGAGGAGCTTTTTCAGGTAAAGACCCTTCAAAAGTTGACCGATCTGCAGCATACGCAACAAGACATATTGCAAAAAATGCGGTTGCAGCAGGGTTAAGTGATGAAATTTTGGTTCAGGTAGCCTATGCTATCGGTGTCGCAAAGCCTATGGGTTTATATGTCGACACCTACGGAACAGCTAAGGTGAATCTTACAGATGGAGAAATTGCAAGAAAACTAGAGAACCTCTTTGACATGCGTCCGTTTGCTATAGAAACAAGATTCAACTTAAGAACTCCGATTTATTCCGAATCTGCAGCATACGGTCACATGGGTCGAGAATGCACTGAAGTAGAGAAAGTTTTTAAAGATGCTTCAGGAACAATTAAAAAAATGAACGTAAAATTATTTCCATGGGAAGAATTAAACTTCGTTGAAAATATTAAGGTCGATTTTAGCCTGTAAAAAGAATTGAAATAAAAATGAAAAGGACCTGCGGGTCCTTTTTTCATTTTACACTTTTTAGAATCATAAAACATGAATCAAGCTTAAATACAGAAAAAGTAATATTTTTACATTGGACCAAGACTTGTATATTTAAAATCAGCTATGCGCAAAATCGTTTCCTTTTTACTCATCTTAGTATGCTCCCTTAATTTATTAGGGCAAAAAGTTTCATTTTTTGACAAATTGACCGCAAAAAAACTAATTGGCGAAGGAAATGAATTATTCTATGCAGGACGGATTAGTGAAGCCATGCTTACGTACAAAAGAGCAAAACTTAAAAATCCTTTATCAGGAGAAGCTTGTTATCAGCTGAGTGTTGCTGAATTTGAACTTCGAAGTTTTTATGACTCACATGAAAATGCAATTGCCGCTCAAAAATTAATTGAAAAGAAAAAAGATGGTGAATACTATTACTACTTAGGTAGAATTTATCATTCTGTTAACGAAACGGATTCAGCTCGATCTTTTTATAATATGGCTCAAGAGAAATTAGGTCCGAGGATATCAAAAGACTATGATCTTGACATTCTTATTCAGCAATGTGATTTTGTCCAGAAAGAATTAAAAAATAATGTTAAATATATCTGCAAACCTTTTTCGCGTGCTGTAAACTCGAAGTACGACGAATATGGTGCGATTCTTATTTATGATAAGCAAAGACTGTACTTTACGGCAAGACAACCCGAAACAACTGGAAATAACATCAATTATGGTGACCAGAAGTTTTATGAAGACATCTATCGCGCAGATTGGAACACGGAAAAAAAGAATTGGGTTATCAATATTTCGGAAATGGAAGATTACAATACCGAGGGTTTTGATGCTTTAAATTTTATTTCTAGAGATGGTAATTATGGTCTTCTCACAATTAATACTTCTGCAACTATAGAAAAATCAACCCAAAGTTCAGAATTATATGAGTTTGAAACTGACGAAGAAGACAGCTCTTGGTATATTGACCCTATTAAATCTGAATCTATTAATACAAGTTATTTTGAAGGGGCAGCAACGATTACAGATACCAGCTTTGATGAAGACGAAACGGCAACACAGACAATGATTTTTGTAAGTGATAGAAATGCTGAAAAAAGCTTAACTGACTTGTATTCTGTGCAACGTATTGATGATAAATGGGGAGAAGTAACCTCACTAAAAGAAATTAATACTACAGGTCGGGAAACAACACCCTTTATAACTGCAGATGGTAATTTTCTCTTTTTTAGTAGTGATGCGCTTCCTGGAATGGGAGGATATGATGTTTATTACTGCAAATGGGACAACAACAAATGGGGGAAACCTGTAAATATGGGTGCTGCTATTAATACGGTAAACGACGACACACATTTTCAATATTTCCCAGAATTTAAGATGGGAACCGTTTCAGCGATTACAGATTATGATGGCTACTTTAGCTATGATATATTTCAATTTGATCTATCAAATTCAAATTTCCCTTTTCTAAAATAGAATTTTCTATTTATTGCATGAGTATTATGATATGAACCGTTATTTTTTTGAAATTTCCTATGATGGTAAAGATTTCTTTGGCTGGCAATCTCAACCTAACGAACCAACAGTTCAAGACACCATTGAAAATGCTTTATATAACCTTTGCTCTTTAAAGCAAGTTCCTATCGTGGGCTGCGGAAGAACAGATACGGGTGTTCATGCAAAAAAATACTTTTTTCATGCTGACTTAAATCTAAAAATGAGCCCAAAAGACTTCATCTATAAATTGAACGCTGTGCTCCCCAAAAGTATTGCTGTACAGAACATTCAAGAGGTAGATCCAAAATTGCACGCAAGATTTAATGCTGAACTTAGAACCTACAGATATTTTATTCATTCAAAAAAAGATCCTTTTAAAAAATCATTCTCTTGGATGATTTCACAATCATTAGATACAAATAAGATGCAAGAAGCAGCTAATCTTTTGATTGGAGGTAAAGATTTTGAGGCCTTTTCCAAAAAACATACCGATGTTAAAAACCACATCTGTAAAGTTTCAAATGCATCTATTAGTGTTTTTGATAATGAGATTGTATTTGAAATTTCGGCAAATCGGTTCCTGAGGAACATGGTTCGTGCAATTGTCGGTACACTTGTCGAAGTCGGTCTAAATAAATTGAGTTTGGAAGATTTTAAAAATATCATTGCTTCAAAAGACAGACAAAAAGCGGCAGCTTCTGCTCCAGCAGACGGATTATATCTTTGGGATGTCGTCTACCCTATTGCGCTAAACTAGCACCTTCTGTCAAGACCTCGCGATTGACCTTTTTAAATAGACCTTGAAGTACACGCCCAGGACCAACCTCAATAATATGCCCTGCGCCATCTGCTAACATTTGCTCCATTATTTGAGTCCATTTGACAGCACCTGTAAGCTGCAACACCAAATTATTTTTGATTAACGCTGAATCCGATACAGGTTGAGCATTCACATTTTGATAGACTGGACAGATTGGATTGTTAAAACTTGTTGCTTCAATAGCTGCAGCCAATTCCTCACGAGCAGGCTCCATTAATGGAGAATGAAATGCTCCTCCAACTGGAAGAAGCATAGCTCTTCTTGCCCCAGCCGAATTGAGCTTTTCACAAGCCTCTTCAACAGCAGGTATTGCACCTGAGATCACTAATTGTCCTGGGCAATTGTAATTTGCCGGAACAACAACTCCATCTACCTCAGCACAAATACTTTCAACTAAAGCATCATCAAGACCTAATATAGCTGCCATAGTTGACGGTTCCTTTTCACACGCTCTTTGCATCGCCATTGCTCGTTTAGACACTAAAGACAATCCGTCCTCAAAACTTAATGATTTGTTAGCAACAAGAGCCGAAAATTCACCCAATGAATGCCCCGCGACCATGTCTGGTTGAAATACATCACCTAAACATGTAGCTAATATTGTGGAATGTAAAAAAATGGCTGGTTGTGTAACTTTTGTTTGTTTTAGCTCTTCTGCAGTCCCTTCAAACATTACTTTTTGAATGTCGAAACCCAAAATATCATTTGCTGCGTCAAACATATCTTTTGCCTGCGTAGAGGATTCATATAGGTCCTTGCCCATTCCGGAAAATTGAGCACCTTGACCAGGAAAAACATAAGCTTTCATATTTCTTTTTTTGTCACAAAAGTAAAAGAACTATTAGAATATTAAAACTGTCCATCTGAATGGTACTTTCCGTTTTTATAAACTTTTACCTTCATAATAATACCATCTGCATCATACTCATAAACCTTACCATCCCATAAAGACCCGTTTCTAAACGTTCCATCCATCCAAATTTCATCATTTTTATTATAGACCTTATTGTAACCAAATTCTTCAAACTGAACCCCGCGCGTATTAGGTTTGGTTATACGAGGTGGTCGAGAAGAATTATTCCTAACAACAGTCACAGGCTTTTGAATCGATGGTTGGTAAGTCTTGACAGATTTCTTGTTTCCTGCATCGTTTAAAATAACTTCATATTTTAACGATCCGTTTTTATAGTAATGTTTTATTGTTCCGAAAGGCTTACCATTTTTTGCGGAATATTCTAACTGTAACTCACCGTTCTTGAAGAAATACCTGTATTGTTCCTGACTCTTGACCGCTGTTGTTATAGTTACCTTTGTATGCAATCTTACCATTATTAAAATAACGCACACATGCGCCCTTATACTTATTTTGAATGAAGGTTGCTTCCTCCATTTTTTTTGTGTTTCGGTGGTATCTAATATAAAACCCCTCAGGGCGATTATTACGGTAATTACCTTTCAATTTTGGGGTTTTACCGTCGCGATGATAGCGGATCCAAATCCCTTCCTTTCTTCCATTAATAAAGTTTCCTTCCTCAGTTTTTAAATCATCTTGATAAGTTGATGAAGGATGGTCTTTTCCTTTAAAAACCCATTTCCCGGTCTTTCTGCCATTTTGATCCATGACATTCTGAGCCATGCCAGAGTGAAGACAAAGAAAACTTATAAAGAATAAAAACAAAGCATTCTGTTTCATATGACTAAAATACAAATCTCAATGACTTTAAAAGAAAAGAATAAGAATTGTGAATAAAAAAGATGGAATCAAGAGCAATAACTTCTAGTTCTAATTAATTTTGTAACTCAAATAGTTATGAAAACAATAAATCCAAAAAACATTGAAATACCTAAGTTACACAGGTATCTTTTAGGGGCTGTTGGCCCACGGCCTATTGCGTTTGCATCCACTATAGATAAAGATGGTGTAGCAAATCTTGCACCTTTTAGTTTTTTCAATGCATTTAGTGCAAATCCGCCAATACTTGTTTTTTCACCGGCAAGGTCGGGAAGAACTAATACCACTAAAGACACATATAACAATGTTAAAATACTTCCAGAGGTTGTGATCAACGTTGTGAATTTTGAATTGGTACACCAAATGAGTCTTGCAAGCTCTCCATATCCTTCAAGCGTGGATGAGTTCGTAAAAAGTGGTCTTACTCCTGTGGCTTCGGAATGCGTTCAACCTTTTAGAATAAAAGAATCTCCCGTTCAATTTGAGTGTAAAGTCAATGAAGTTATAGAACTCGGAGATCAAGGTGGTGCTGGAAACCTAATCATCTGTGAAGTATTGAGGATACATATAGATGAAGCCATCCTAGATGAGCAGCAAATGATTGATCAACAAAAAATTGATCTTGTATCTAGAATGGGAGGTAATTGGTATTGTCGGGCGGATGAAAACTCTATGTTTGAAATACCAAAACCGATTACAACTTGCGGAATTGGATACGATGAATTACCTGAAGACATTAAAAACAGTGATGTCTTGACTGCCAATAATTTAGGTCAATTAGCAGGGATCGAATCAATCCCTAATGAGACTGATGTAAATGAATACAAACTCATAGAATTAAGTGAATTGTTTTTATCTTTGGAGGAGGATGCCACTCAGCTAGAAATTGAAATTCACAAGAGGGCGAAATTACTATTAGAAAAAAATGATTTGGAAGAGGCGTGGTTGACACTTCTTTCTTTTAACAACTAAATACAATATAAAAAATGTTCAAATTTCAAGGAAAAATTAAGGTGATTAACGAGACACAGGTCATTAGCGAAAAATTCAAAAAAAGAGAGTTTGTTGTTACAGATACTTCCTCTATGTACCCGCAAGATGTGATGTTTCAGTCAGTTCAGGACAAGTGCGATATGCTAAACGGCTATGCTGTTGAAGATCAAGTTGAAGTATCTTTTAATTTAAGAGGACGTGAATGGACAAGTCCAGACGGCGTTGTAAAGTACTTTAATACCCTCGATGCATGGAGAATCGAGAAAATGGGTCAAGGCGGAGGAATTCCTGCCGCAGGGCCTTCTGACATGTCCTTAGATGCCCAACCATCAGCTTCAGCTGAGGGCTCAGGAGAAAAAGACGACCTGCCTTTTTAGGGTTCAGAAATAAAATTGAAAATTGGGGCTTAGGCCCCTTTTTTTTTGCGTTTCAAATTATTCAAATCCCGCCAAAACATGGGATAGCTTTTAGATACGACATCCGCCTCATTAATAATCAACTCTTCATCCAGATTCAGCGCTGCTATAGCTAAGCACATGGCAATTCTATGATCTCCATGAGAATCAACTGTTACACCACCTTTGAGATCGCAGCTTTTAATCCAAAGCACATCATCCTCAATGTAAATCTTTGCACCAAGCTTTTTAAATTCTGAAACAAGTGCTTTGGATCGGTCTGTTTCTTTATTAATCAATCTATGGACTCCTCTAATCCTCGATGTACCTTTGCAATTTACGGCAAGAGCAGTTAATGCGGGAAATAAATCTGGACATTGAGTAGCGTCAAAATCAAAACCTAATAAGGGCGCTTTAGGGGGTGAAAAGTAACCATCAGTTCAAACTATATTCAATGCCCAAAGTCAATAATAGTTCTGTGAAACTTCTATCTGCCTGAAAAGAAACATGAGACAGTCCGTTTATTGTTATTTCATGCCCTAAAAGACAAGCTACAATCCAGTAACTAGCTGCACTCCAATCACCCTCTACAAAATAATCAGTTCTCTTATACTTAGGAACCGCCGGGATTTTAAATTTACCAATACCATCAAAATCTATATTTACACCAAATTCCGCAACTGTTTTTAAGGTCATTAACAAATAAGGATGACTTGTTATTTTATCTGCAAAAATTTTTATTTGTCTCCCTTGAAGAGGCAGCGCAATGAGCAAACCAGATAAAAACTGAGAAGTAATACCCGCATCAATTGTATAAATTTCATCCTCAATTCTACCTTGAATTCTATAAGGTATATGTCCATTATTCGAGTGAATCTGAATATTTCGTCCCATTCCAAAAGCTTCAATAAAGCTATGATCTCTGCTCGACAAGGAATCTCGACCATTTAATTCAAAATCCCCCTTCAATACCATTGATAACGCAGCAAGCAATCGAAATGTTAACCCACTCTCTCCACAATTGAAACAAACCTTCTCTGGGAATATATTTACACCTTGAATTTCTATAAACTCCTCACCTAAGGAACAATGAGCACCGAGCTCTTGAATACATGAAATCATAGCTTTTACATCATCACTGGAACCATAATTGTATACCCTTGAGATATCAGGAACAAGCGCTGCAACTAAAATGGCACGTTGTGCATCACTCTTTGAGGCAGGTACATTAATGACGCCCAATCTTTGTCCAGGTAAAATATGTTGAATCATTACGATTTACTTGTCTTGGGATTCATAATTCGGGTTTGATGGCGAATAGACTCTTGATGTATTGCATCCATCAAAGTGCGAACAAACTGAGGTGTCAAATGATAATTTTCACTTTGATTCAATCGTTTAGATATTAACCTACTCCAATGCTGTTGCTGTAAGATCGTTATATTGTTTTCTCGTTTTAAAATTCCAACCTCCTCACTCAATTGCATTCGATCGCTTAACAAATTAAAAAGTTCATCATCTAAAACAGATACTTTAGCTCGAATTTCATCAATCATTGCGGCAACATCTTGCGAAAAATCAGGTTGACGCAATATTAACTTCTTCAGCAGCTCATTGAGTTCTTTCGCATTTATCTGTTGTTGAGCATCTGACCATGCATCATCAGGATTGGGATGCGTCTCTATCATCAAACCATCAAAATTCAAATCTAAAGCATATTGACTTACCTCCATAAGTAGCTGTCGATTACCAGTAATATGACTCGGGTCACAAATCATAGGCACATCTGAGCGTTTTTCTTTAAAAGCAATTGGTATTTCCCAACTCGGGACATTTCGATATTTCACATGATTATAAATTGAAAAACCTCTGTGTATTGCAATTAAATCTTCAAGTCCAGCATTGTTGAAACGTTCAAATGCACCAAGCCATAATTCTAAATCAGGATTTATCGGGTTCTTTATTAAGATAGGTGTTGTGGTTCCTTTTACAGCATCAGCGATCTCTTGCACTGCGAAAGGATTCACAGTGGTTCTTGCACCAATCCATAAAGCATCCACACCTGCCTTAAGCGCGGCCTCAACGTGTGACTTATTTGCCACCTCCGTGCACGTTGGAGTATTTAATCTTTTTCCAGCACCTACCAACCATGGTAGAGCCTCTTCACCAAGACCTTCAAAACTGTTCGGATGCGTTCGCGGCTTCCAAATACCTGCACGCAACATATTTACTTTTTGGGTAGCTACTATGTCTCTGCGTTATCGATGATACCTGCGTCTCTGTTTCAGCGCTGCATGGACCAGCGATCACAAAAACACCTTCTTGATTTTTTATTCTATTTACAAGAGCCTCTTTCATTATATCTTTTATGAGTAACGCACTAATTAAAGTTAGTGATATAACGAGCCCAATTCTATTTTGGTTCAAATAAAATTTAGAAATAGTAGTAATTCTAAGCTGATATTTTAAAAAAAACTATTTGAAGCTCTGTAAATAGAAAATGAAGGGTTATTTACAATATCTCACCTGCGTCCGTTGTATTCTCCTCCTCTATACGGACCAGTAACCATCCATCGCTCTCGCAGATATACAACCAAACCAATGTATAGGACTCCCCAAAAGATTAAAGAAATACCTGAAACCGTTTCATCACCAACCATATCCTCTCCAAAGAAATCAAAGAATCGGAAAAAGAATGCACCGTTAAGTATGGAAATCCCAAGAAATAGACCTAGTTCGGAATGAGATTTAAGCGCAGAACTGTACATAGTCATAACCCAGCCAAAGTAAGTAAAACCATACAAGATATGCGCCAATAGAAACAGGCATGATGTAAGCTACGAGGAATACAAATAAAGGAAACCATAATAGTTTATGATTCACTGAAACTTCATTTACTTCGATTTCTTCACTGAATAAATAAAACGTGCTAAGAACCAAGCCTACTAAAATGAAATAGGATATCTGTTTAGCAAAAGAATAGCCCTCGAATAAGGCAATAGAATCTTGACCAATGGTAAATATTTCATCATTAGAGAAAAGGAAACCAAGAGCAACAATAAATAAAATTGATAAAATCTCTACAGGCCTGCCAAAAATAGACGATGACTTTGAAAAGTAAGCTCTTGAAAAGAGATATAAGCCCGGAAAGACAACCGCTATTATAGGTATATACAAGGCCACTTGAGCCAGACAATTGAAACATAGCTAGTGACAAAATAGCTACAATACATAAAATACCGAAGATGGACTCTCGAGGACCAATATCCTTAGCAACCTTTAACTTTGGAAGCCAATAATATAGAATCAAGCCCATAAAAACCCATAACACTTGAGGCATAAATGAGAGCCAATTGTCTTCTATTACAATTGATAAAAAAAATGAAAACACAGCAATAAAAATCAAATAAATATACGAGGCGATTATCGAATTAAGATAATGTACAAGAAACAAGCCCAATACCAAGATTCCAAAACAAAGAAAATCCATTCTGAACCAATCGACCAAATCAAAGTTTTCATATGCCATCAGAAGTGTTGCGGAAGCTCCTACATAAAGAAATAAAGCTGAAATCTCACGCCAAAGACCATGGTGTTCATAGACCGTTTGACAAACAAAATATACGGCCAAACCTATTAACAAGGGCAGAAAAACTAATTTGTCATAAGTATCAGAAGTAAACTGATCAGGCCAAATTAATAGCAAAATACCCCCGAAAAAGCACAGAATACCAAATGTAGCAAAAGAAAATTTTAAGTATTTATAAATGGGGTAAGCATGCTCAGGTTCCGCAGCTGAAAGTAAATGTTGTTTCAAATCATCTGAAGAAATTTGGTCTTGCGCCAAACTAGAGAATTGCTTCTCCAACCACTTTTTCTTATCATATAAAATGAGTGATTGAATTAAAGGCAACAATAGAAAATAAATTATAACAGATATTGTCACTGAACCGAATGCCAGTATCAGATCAGAATTATATAAAAAGAGGTTTAATAAAGAAGATGTCATCGTAAAAGTTTGTTTAATCACTTGTAATATAAAAAGAAATAAGCTAATCTAGGATAACAACATAGCTAAGCCTGCTCCCAAAAGAATGCAAATTAACTTCAATAAATTTACTCGATGGTTCTCTGATGTTTCAAAGATAATTGTTGTAGATATATGAAGAAACATACCAACAACTACTGCTAAAATCACATGGACATTCAGACCTAAATCTTCTAGATTGACCTGTGTGCCCATTACTGCTCCTAAAGGCGTTGTCAAGGCAAAAGTTATCAAAAACACCCAAGACTTGAATAAACCCATGGTTGAATTGACAAATAAAGACATCAATGCTATTGAAACAGGAATTTGATGAAAAACAATTCCCCAAAACAAGGATTCGTGATTGTGCCCTTCGTGGGCAAAGTGTCCTCCATGTGAATTACCTAAAGGAAATCCCTCTATGACAGAATGTATCGATAAAGCAACAAATAATGTCATAGGCACCCTGTTCCCCGCCAAAGAATGCGTATGACCATGTTCAATTCCACCTGAAAAATACTCAAGGATTAATTGAACCAAAAACCCAATCAAGATGTATATTCCAGCTTGATGAAAATCGTGTTGGTATAAATCGGGAAGTAAATGCTGAAAAATTATTGCCAATAAAAAACCACCACTAAATGCAAGTGTCAGTTTTATGGTCTGTGCTTTTTGCTGAGATTTTAAATAAGTAACCATCAAGCCCCCGAGCAAGACAGATAATATTAAGGAAACTTGTATGATTAAAAAACTCATTATTTTCGCGTTGCAATAATAATCAATCGATCTGATTCCGATGCAATATATTCGTTCAATTCAAAGGACCCAAAAACAGAATCAATGGTAAAATAAGGTGCTAAAAGCTCCTTAAACATTGATAAATCAATAGCCTGAACTTGTTCTTGAAATTCAAATTTCTGTCCTTTGTCTTGAAAAGAAATTTGTTTAATGATATGTGTTCCTGAATATATTCGTTTAATATCGAACTCTATATCTTGTACCTTTTTTAATTCTGAAGGGACTAAATTCTGAATAACCTTTTGCGAATTCATAAAATCAATAACCAATTTACCACCCGCATTGAGCATTTGAGCGATCGCTTGACATACCTTTTCATTTTCATGTTTTGACGAGAAATAACCAAAACTTGTAAAAAGATTAAAAACTGCATCAAATCTCTTCGATTGAATGGGTTCTCTCATATCTTGAACTGCAAATGATAGTGAAGAATTTGAGAACTGATTTGCATGGGCGATACTCTGTGCAGAAAGATCCACACCAAGAACTTTATAGCCGAATTCATTTAAAGTTATCGAATGTCTCCCTTTACCGCAAGCTAAATCTAATACTGAAGAAGCCTCTGGTAATTGAAGGAGGCCCACCAATGACTTAATAAATACTCTTGCTTCATGATTGTCTCTACTCTTGTAAAGAATATGATAATATGTTGTATCAAACCATTCAGCAAACCATTCTTTCTTTTGCATTTCGCGAATTTACAACAATTGAGGTAAAAAATAGAAAAGATAGGATCGCCAAAAAATCCTAAATTTGAGAAGATGAAAACAATTGGTGTAACAGGAGGAATAGGCAGTGGAAAAAGCTACGTTTGCGCGCTTATAGAAGAAAGAGGCTATCCTGTTTATTACGCCGACAATAGGGCTAAAAACATTATGGATACAAATCATAATGTTAAGAATGCACTAATTTCACTTTTAGGACCTAAGGCATATTCAAATCAAAAACTGAATAAAACTTATGTTTCATCAAGGA
This sequence comes from uncultured Flavobacteriales bacterium, assembly GCA_943789205.1. Taxonomy (GTDB): domain Bacteria; phylum Bacteroidota; class Bacteroidia; order Flavobacteriales_D; family Crocinitomicaceae; genus UBA952. The sequence continues at coordinate 1,623,179 of CALSTG010000001.1, read as the reverse complement.
TTTTTAATGATAATACACTTCGGAAAAAAGTAAATGAGATTGTGCATCCCGCAGTTAGAAATGATTTTGAAGAATGGAAAAATCAACATACAAGCTCAAAACTTATCTTTAATGAGGCTGCAATTCTTTTTGAGACAGGTGGGCAAAAATTTTACGATGCCTTAATATTGGTTTATGCACCAAAAGATCTTCGCATTGAAAGAATTCAAAAAAGAGATGGACTAAGTCTAGAAAATATACAGCGCAAGATCAATGCACAATGGTCAGATAACAAGAAAGAAAAAGCTTACACCTTTCCACATTTGTAATGACGGCATATTATCCATCCAGGACCAAATTGATTTAATTATCACAAAGATTAATAAACCATTCTGATTTTCACTTCTTTATCATGACTTAACCAAAACGAACAAGATTGGAAGCTAGGCGCAGAAAATCTAGGCCTAACATTATTCGAAAACGCATATGCCTCCGTTGGTATACCAAAAAAGTTAGTATCACAATTTCTATTTGCGTTCTCATCGTGATAAATTGCCAATGCGTATCGACCTTGAGGTAAATCTTTAAAGGTGTATACCCCTTGTGAACCTTTTGTTTTTAACCTAACCATTTTATAGGTCTTTCCCACTTTTGGAAATTTAGAGGCCACATTGTAGAGACCAAGCTGCACGACCCCCTTATTGTTATTCAAATTTGTTACTCGAACAGTTAAATCATTATGGGTTTGTGCGTGAAGCAAACTCATAAAGAAAAAGTAAACAAAAAATAATATTTGTTTCATTCTTTAAATGTTGATTTAAAAATTTTGTCCATCCAATTGAAAGTTGAAGCATAATTACCTGTCAATTTAGAGTGATGATCATCATGATGCTTTGTTTTACTTAAAAATGGGAGCTTACTGAGAATTGGAAGCTCTAGATCTGAGTGGATGTGAATTTCATGAAGGTTTCTCAGTAATCCAAATCCCCATAAGGCATATACACTTATTGGCATTACTAATAGAATTAATGCGAAAGCAATAACTACACCAATCATGCCGAGCATCCACTCCAATGGATGGGCATAAAGGTATTCCAATGGGAATGGTGTGGTTGCTCTATGATGTATAGAATGAACATTCTTCAGCATATACTTATTTTCATGTAACCACCTATGAAAAAAATAAAACCAAACATCATCAATAATAAAAGCAAAAAGTATCTGCAATCCAATTAACCAAAAAGGCTGCATGTCTGTTTCAAGACTTTCATATAATAGATATGATCCAAATCCAGCAACACTCAAAAGAATTAAGAAATTAAAAATAAACAAAGGCATTCTTTTAACAAAAACAGCAGTTTCATAGCTTTTAGTTTGGATTCTAAATGATTTGAAAATTTTCGTTTTTAATACCAGGATACTATAAATTAAACCAAAAAAATTAGATGCTAATAGCACCAAAACCGTTCCGATTGCGACCCATTCTCTTGTCATCTCAGTGCAAATAAGTTAAACATAACCGAGTCCTCTAATCCAAGCTCGCGTTCGTGATGAAGTTTTTTAAATCCTTTTTCACCTAATAATTTCTTAATCTTGTCTAAACGATTGTCTATATCATGCACCTCGATTACAATCGTTTTTATGCGAGGCCAATGCTCGTCATTAATTCCATTTAAAACAGACCATTCAGCGCCTTCACAATCAATTTTTAATAAATCAATTTTAGAAACCTTGTGAGCTTCAATAATTGATGAAAGGGTATCTAAATTACAATCAACTTGTTTTTTACCTCTGACTAAAAAGAATGCAATGACACCAGAAAGGAAAGGGGGTATCAAACGCATCCATTTCATACCTTCCGGAGGATTTCGCATCGTTCCTTTGACAGCTCTCGAGAATGCTTTAGGATCTTTATCCCATTCTTCTGGATGTAAAGTACTAAGTGCTGGTGTATTCGGAAAATAAGTGAAAGATGCTCTAGACGATGAATCGGATACGCCCATTTGAAAGGTATGTATTTTGCCATTTCCGTATGTTATGGCATTCTTTTTTAATACCTCATAAATATCCGGAATAGGCTCAAAGCAATAGGCTTGAACATCATCGGCTTTTTGAGTAGCTCTAAGACCAAAGACTCCGACGTTAGCACCAACATCAAAAACAATATCTCCTGTTTCAATTTTAATTCCATTTTGAAGATAACCTTCAACATGGTGGTCTAACATTTTGGCTTCTGGTTTTCTTAAACAAAAAACTGGAGTACCATCGCTCAGCTTAGTTTGGGTCATAGGTTACCCAAAATAATAATTTTTTAGCGGAAATACGAGACGATTCTATTTTTCGAGAAAGGGGTACTTGTAATCCGTAGCTGGAACAAAGGTCTCTTTAATCGTTCTTGGCGACACCCATCTCAAAAGATTTAAAATAGATCCTGCTTTATCATTCGTGCCAGATCCCCGCGCACCACCAAAAGGCTGCTGACCAACAACGGCGCCGGTTGGCTTGTCGTTTATGTAGAAGTTACCCGCAGCATTTTCAAGTGCTTTAGTAGCATACTCGGCCGCATAGCGATCAACAGACAATATTGCGCCAGTTAATGCATACTCAGAGGTCTCATCGACAAGGGTTAGTGTTTCTTCCCACTTATCTTCATCATAAACAAATATAGTCATCACTGGACCGAAAATCTCTTCAACCATTGTTTTGAACTTTGGATCTGAAGTGACAATTATAGTAGGTTCAACAAAATAACCTTTAGATTTATCATAATTTCCTCCGGCAATAATTTCAGCTTCCGGTGCATTTTTAGCATAATCGATATATGAAGCAATACTATCAAAAGCCTTTTCCGAAATAACAGCATTGATGAAATTTGTAGGATCTTCAGGAGTTCCCATCTTGAACGATTTAGTATCAGAAATGATCTGAGATTTCACATCTTGCCAAAGATTATTAGGAATGTATGCCCGTGATGCAGCAGAACATTTTTGACCTTGAAACTCAAATGCACCACGTGAAATTGCCGTCGCAACCTCTGCTGCTACGGCAGATTTATGGGCCACAATAAAATCTTTCCCTCCAGTTTCTCCAACAATCCTAGGGTAGGATTTATATTTTTCAATATTATTACCAATACCCTTCCATAGAGTTCGGAATACGTCTGTACTTCCTGTAAAATGTAATCCTGCAAAGTTTTTATCTTCAAAAACAACATTTGAAATTTCCCTTCCGCTAACCGTCACCATATTGATAACGCCTTTCGGTAGCCCAGCTGCTTCAAAGAGCTCCATAATAACCTGAGCAGAATATATTTGAGTTTCAGCAGGTTTCCAGATTACGACATTACCCATCATAGCAGGGGCTGCACATAAATTTGCACAAATCGAAGTGAAATTAAAAGGTGTAAGCGCAAAAATAAAACCTTCAAGTGGTCTGTGCTCAAGGCGGTTCCACATACCCGGCAGAGACTCAGGCTGCTCTTTGTATAATTGACTCATGTATTGAACATTGAATCTGAAAAAATCTATCAATTCACATGCGGCATCAATTTCAGCCTGCATCACATTTTTACTTTGAGCCAGCATTGTTGCTGCATTCAATTTTGCACGAAAAGGTCCTGCAAGAAGATCAGCCGCCTTCAAAAATATTGAAGCTCTATGCTCCCAGCTCATGTTTGCCCATTTTTTTCTCGCCTCCATAGCAGCATCTATAGCCTGTCGAACCTCTTTTTCAGTTCCATAATTTGATGTTCCTATCGAATGAGCGTGGTCATGAGGTGGGCTTAATTTTTTCTTGTTATCTGTAAAAATCTGCTTGTCTCCAATATACATAGGTACATCAACGTGGCCGTTATACATTCTAGAGTATTCTTTAAGAAGTGTTTCACGTTCAATACTTCCTGGAGCGTATGATTTTACGGGTTCATTAATAGCAACCGGTACTGAATAAAAGGCATTTGACATAATATATTTTTTGTTGCAAACTTAACAATACTTGAGTATCATTGCAAAAAAAGTCCAATTGTATGAACAGAATCCTCCTCCTTTTTATCTTGCTACTCTCTTTTAATGTAAAAACTCAAAATCCTATCAGTTATAAAAGTTTTATTGAAACCACTAGCGTAAAAGAAAAAGCCATAATTGCCTTAGATCTTAGTGAGCATTACCATAGGTTTTCTGTAGACTCACTAAACATTATTGGTGTTGCATTGAAAGAAATATATGCTCTTGAAAACGACCCTTTTGTTAAAGCTGTTTATCAAAGTTTATTAGGTGGTTTCGATATGAAAAAAGGGTTTGTTGAAGATGGCTTAAAAATGCTAGAATTATCAAGGTCATTTTTCTTAAATCAAGGAGATAATGCGCTAATCTCAAAAGCCTTCAACCAAACAGGTTTATGTTATTTGCTTCTCAGTGATTTTCAAAAAGCGAAAGATAATTTTAACGCTTCAATTAAATTCGGTGATGATGCACAAGACAAGACCTTGAAGTTTATGGCACTCATTAACCTTGCACAATGCCATTATTTGAGCGGCGATACAATCTCGGCTCAGCTCTATGCAAAGAGCTATTTAACACTAGCTCTAAAAAATGAAAAATATGAATCTGCCGCAAATGCAAATTCTTTTTTAGGTCAAATTGCACTAGATCAAAAGAAAAATAATTTGGCCATGAATTATTTCGAAAAGCAAGCAGAGTTCGCTGAGAAAACACAATCACCTTTTACGATTTCAAGAGCAAAAAACAATCTTGCAATCTCTCTTTTCTTTAAAGGAGAACCTGAGCATGCCCTATCTCTATTTAAAGAGGTTTTAGAGGAAAGAAAGGAGCAAGGTGTTATTCCTTATTTGTGTGATGCCTATTTAAACATTGGTAGTTTATATATAGAAAACAAAGATGTTGAAGTTGGTAATATGTATCTTGACTCCTCAATATTTTTAGCCAAAAATAATAAGCTAATAACAAATCACATAGAAGCGCTAGAGACTAGAATGGAATTCGATAAATCTCAAGAATTAAAGGACGAGGTCAGGAAGCTAAAAGGCAATCAGAAATTAATTTTGGCAGAACAAAGAAAACTAAGAAACATAAAATCTTCGGTAACAGTAAATCGTGGTTCCATATCGACTTGGCCATGGTACAGCTACTTAATTTTCTTATTTATACCAATTGTTGTTGTCTTGTTTTTTAAGAACTCGTTATCGGACAAGGGTTAAAAAACCATGACCCGATAAGTCCGATCCATTCATACCCGTAGCGGTATACTTGTAAAAGTAAACCCCCTCTTCAGCATCATTCCCATTTGACGACCTGCCATCCCAACCACCGTCCAAGGACTCAATACGAGCCATGATATTACCCCATCTGTTCAGAATAATTAATTCTATTGTTGCTATATTTTCAGTATCAATGAGAAATAACTCATTTGTACCATCTTGATTCGGACTAAAGACATTAGGTACAAAAATTATAGGGTCTGCTATTTCTAAAACATTTATTGCTAATGAAAAAGTATCGCTACATAAATCGTTCTGAGCAATCAGTTGTACATTAAAAAAACCTTCAGACTCATAAATTGTTGAAATCTCAGGATTCGATGGCTCGAAATAATTTAATTCATCTCCATTTCCAAAATCCCAACTATACTGTGTGGCATTTGAGCTTTGGTTTATAAAATCTACATTCAATGGAATAGCTCCCGAAACAGGATTCGCTTGAAATAAAGCAATGGGATTTGGCTCAGCAGTTAAGGTAACTGAAGCACTGCCTTGGCAACCATTTTCATCAATTCCTGTTACCGTAAATGTTGTAGTATTATTTAAATTAAATGGCACCAAATCACTAGCTCCATTATCCCAATTGTATGTTCCACCTATACCCAAACCACTGGCGGATAACACAACGAGTTCTCCTTCACAAACACTTAGAGGAAGACCTGGATCAATGACTGGCAATGGTAAGACCTCTACCAAAACATCATCTTGAGTTTCACATCCATCAGCGCTAAAACCAGTCAAAGTATAAACATTTGTCTCCGACGGGACAAAATCAACACCGTCCTCAACACCACCAGACCAGGAATAGTTTATACCATTACTTCCGTTAAGCGCAACACTTTCACCAAGACATAAGGTAACATCATCCCCAGCATACACTGGTATGTTGGGATTTACGATTACCGTGAAGTCAACTACAGGACTTGGGCACCCACCAACGCTGTAGGTTGCAGTGTACTGGGTAGTTTGGGTCGGACTAACGGTAATTTCGTTTGTCGTTTCACCATTAGGCAACCAGTAGAAATCACCATTGGCAAGACCCGATAAAGCGGTAAGTGTAGCGTCCTGACCTTCACATATTTCATCTGTCCCAATAATAGATAAATCCGGTGTTTCATTTACCTGGATAACCATTTGATAATTCAATGCGCATTGATTTGGATCAACAACAAAAGCATATATTGTAGGGCCAACGGCATTTGTATTAATACCGGGAGGACCCCAAACGCCTGTAATACCATCAATAGAAATATTAGGTAGCGCATCTGCTGGATCATCTTGACAATAAGGCCCCAGCTGATCAAAATCTGGAACTTGAGAAGGTGTTACAGTTAATGTTAAGGTCGCCAAAGAATCACACCCAGTCTCCAAACTTTGTAGCGTTACTGTTTGCGTACCTCCGGCCCCAAAAAACAGACCGTTCCACAAATACGGTAATTCTGAATCACAGATTGTTTCAAAACTTTCGCTCGCTGCCGAGAGGAGATGACGGATAAATCAAGTGTAACCAAAGAATCACAACCCGAAACTATACTTGTTAATATTGCTGTCTGAATACCTGCATTGGCAAATGATAAACCGTTCCATTGATAAGGCAGCTCACTTTCGCATATGTCAAAAGAAATAGAACTTTCAAGAATAGGATTAACAGTTACAGTCCCTGATGCTTGAGCCATACAGCCTGCTATGTCATAATCACAGGTGTAGCTCGTTGTTTCAGTAGGCGAGACTTCTATGAATTCAACACCTGTCTCACCATTACTCCAGGAATAAGAACCACCAATTATCGAGGGAACAGCTGTTAAAATCACACTTGAACCTTCGCAAATAACTTCAGAATTCATTCCTAATGTCGGCGATTGAACTGTCAAGCTTAACGTTGCTAAAGAGTCACAGCCAGAAATAACACTTGTTAGTGAAACTGTTTGGTTGCCCGAAGTTAAAAAATTCAATCCATTCCAAACAAAGGGAAGTTGATCCTCGCAGATGGTTAAATTTGTCGTACTCGTTAAAGTCGGAGCTACTGCTAATTCAATTGTAGCTGTTGAATCACATCCAGTTTGCGAACCAGGCAACACAATTTGATGCGTACCTGAGGTGTTTAATGACATTCCATTCCATAGGATACGGAAGCTCAGTTTCACAAATATTTAGATTGGTTGTACTTTCTAATAATGGGTTTACAGTTACAGTCGCGTTTGTGATTGCAATACAACCTGCTAGATCATAATCACATCTATAGCTAGTGCTCGTAATTGGTGAAACATTGATAGAGGCTGTCGTCTCACCTGTATTCCACAAAAAAGACCCACCCGCAATAGACGGGGATGCCGTTAGTGTTATAAAATCACCTGCACAAATTGTTCCTGAATTGATTGATAAGGTTGGAACAACAGCGTTTGCAACTACCTCAACAGTCTCAATTATGGGTTCCGTACAACCACCAGCATCATCGACGGATACCTCATAAATACCGGGATCAAGCCCTGTTGCCGTTGCCGTTGTTTGTGGAGGAGTTGTATTCCAAGAATAGGTGTAACCTGGGAAGCCTCCTGACGCATTCACTGAAGCTGTGCCATCCGAACCAGCACATGAAACTGGTGATGATGAAACTGTAGTTTCTAAGGCAGTAGAGCATTCTAAAAAATCAACAAACACGCCTGAATCCCAAAATGGATCACCTGCGTCTGCTATGGCCAACTTAAAATGGTAACTTTGGCAAGGAACTACAGAAACATCTGAGATTAAAACGGTTGTAAAAGCATCAAAAACATTCGTGGTTCCTAGAGCATTATCTACATAAAAAGCTTGATTTAAATTTGCATTGACATTGTCAATACTCACAATCGTATTACCGTCAGGTAATACGGCTACATTTTCATTATTATAATTTCCACCATTTGGATCAGGACCTGAAATAAAAAATCCAAAAGCATCGTTGTAACCCGACGAAACCCATTCTGGGTATTCTTCAGAACCAAATACGAATCGTATTTGAAGCTCATCGCATGTTGGAACTACATCGAACTCTAAAATGCAGCAATCATTATTTGCTAATGGCTCAAGCGCGTTTAACTGGGGATCGTTACAATTGGTTCCATTATCCGTGCTCATAAAATTCGCTCCGGGAGCATTAATATCAGCAACATTTCCAGTGGTCATTACAAGACCAGTTGGAATACCAATATCGGTTGTTGCACCATTGGTAAAAGTACCATAGGCATTGTTTGGACAATTCATGGTGGCATTTGTTATCGTAAGACCACCGCTTATTATAGAATTGACTACGACCTCTGCGGTTGCGCCTTGATTCTCAATAATCAACTGAGCATGTGTATTTTTCGAGTAAAAAATGACACACAATGAAGCCAAAAAGGAAACAAGAATTTTACGTTTCATACAGTATTAAGACTAAATTTAATCCTCACAAGTTGCTTCTTAAAAAACAAATTTTAAAACTCTTTTGAAGAAACAAAACGTCTTGAGCTTAAAGTATTTTATAACCGCTTAAAGCATGGCATAAATTTCGAAATAATCTTGACGGTCTCAGCCACAAAATTTATGACAACTTATACGATAAAAGTGTAAATAAAAGTCAAAGCACTTTTATTGATTACCAATCTAAATATAAACATAATTAAGGAAGATAAAATACATTGCTCAGACTATCATAAACGAAATCAATTAGCTAATTTTAAAAAATGTTCTTATCTCGAATACAACTGATTCAATTCAAAAATCATCAAAGCACGGAAATTGAGCTTAATAATGGACTCAATGCATTTATTGGGAAAAACGGGAGTGGAAAAACTAATGTACTTGACGCTATACATTACATGAGTATGTGCAAAAGTTACTTGAATCCTATTGACAAACAAAATGTCATGTTTAACCAAAGCTTTTTCCATATTAACGGAATTTGGAATATAGAGGAAAAAACTTTTCAGGTTGCCTGCTCCTATAAACTCGGCGCAAAAAAGAAAATAAAACTTAATAAAAAGGAGTACGATAAATTAGCGGAACACATAGGTAAATTTCCAGTAGTTTTTATCTCGCCTTACGATGGTGATTTAATAAATGAAGGCAGCGAGCTAAGAAGAAAATGGATGGATGGCATCATATCACAAGTAGATCCAATTTATTTAAACACACTTCAAGCCTATCATAAAGTCCTATCCCAACGAAATGCCTTACTGAAAAACATGGCAGAGCATCGTTTATTTGATCTCGAATCCATAGAAGTATGGGATGCTCAAATGTCAAAATTGGGTGTCTTAATTCATAAAAAAAGGACAACATTTTTAGACTCGTTCATTCCTGTTTTTCAAAAGTTCTATTCAGAGATAGGTGTTTCAGCAGAACAAAGTAATATTACCTATAAATCGCAACTTACAGGTGAGGATTTCTCTAACTTGCTTTTGAAAAATCATAAAAAAGACAGTTATAGCCAGTACTCGAATGTTGGAGTCCATAAGGATGATTTGATATTTACTATCAAAGGACATCCTATAAAGAAATTCGGATCTCAGGGACAGCAAAAGTCCTTTGTCATCGCACTAAGGCTTGCGCAATTCGATTGGCTGAAAGAACAAAAGAAAACAAATCCAATCTTATTACTAGATGATATTTTTGATAAGCTTGACGCTGAAAGGGTTCAAAAATTGGTACAACTCGTAACTCAGGATTACTTTGGCCAAGTAATATTGTCTGATACAGATAGGACAAGAATGGAAAACTTGCTAGATAGCGTAGATGTCTCCTCAAAACTATTTGAGGTAATCATGGGAGATGTTAAAGAAATTTCTCGTTAATTTTAGCGTTATGGTGTACAATCCGGACAATCGAAGATCTAAAAAAGAGCAACCTTTAGGTGATGTCATTGAAAAACTCATGAAAGCCTACAAACTTGATGATAAAATGAAAGAATACGACCTCAATGAAGCTTGGCCAGAGCTGATGGGGAAAGCCGTTGCACACCGAACAAAAAGCATTAAAATCAAAAATAAAACCTTACATCTTCAAATTGATTCTGCAGTAATGAGGGAAGAATTGCACTCAGGCAAACAAGTAATTATTGAACGGGTAAATCAGTTTATGAAAAAAGAGGTGATTAACGACGTCTGGTTCTCTTAAATACCCGACTTTGTGAACTGCTGATACATCGAATCGATATCAAACATTTTATTGCCAATGTTGGTTTTTCCAAGGTGGGTTATTTCAGAACCTTTCTCAATCAAATAACGGACTGAAATATTATTAAGCATTGCAGATTCGACCTTGATTTGAGCCGGACCAAACTCAGCCTTCTTGCGATATGCAGCAAATGCAAAATCACAAAATTCAAGTTTCGTATTGCTGACATTAACTATAGATTTATCCTTAGAAGCGATACCGATCGTGGCATTTGTTATAAAACAGTTTCTAACATTAAGTATGGAATGTTCCCCTCCTGAAATACCTTTATCGCCAGATTCTATTATTGTACAATCTTCAATATCTATAGTACTCCCCGAGAAATCAACACAGTCATTTCCTGTTGATCGAAAGGTTGAATTCATGATTATTCCAGAACAGAAATCTGCATCAAAACCGTCTGAATATGTGCCATCTACTGTAATGCCATCAATTTTGAAATCACATCGAATAAGGTTCAAAGCATCCTCGCTTTTAGCATTGAGGAATGAGCAATTCAAAATACTGACATCTCCTTCATATATGGTCAAACCACCGGTAAGTATCCAACTTTTAGAATTGGCATCTGTGAGATTTTCACAAATTACATGACTCATTTGAACGCTGCCACCCTCTGGAAAAAGCACAACACCGCCTCCTTTGGATCCCTTACCTTCAATTTTAATGGGCTTATTATTTGAACCAAGCATTTTAACCGGGCCATAAGCAACAAAACGCGCTCCATTACTCAGAGAGATTTTGACTCCTTCTTCGATGACTAAATTCTTATCTCTTGGAATAAAAACAGTTTCCTTAAAAGCATACACCTGATTGGCTTTAAAGCGTATCTCATCATTGTCTGAAACAAATTGACTGTTCTCAAAATCCATTATAGACTTATAGGTAATAGGGGGAAATGGGCTTACCTTAACAGAAAGTAAAGAATCCCCTGTAATCTGAGTTTTATAAAAAATCTTTCTAGGTCTGAATGGAAACGATACTTCTTTTTTAACGCTCTCATTAACGAAGGCCTCCAAAGAGAATTTTTTATCTAATTGAAAAACAAGATTTTTATTCGCTTTTGTCGAATATCCTACAACCTCTATTGGTGAAAGCAAGTAATTTTCAAACTGAAAAACACCAGATAGCGAATCTGATGTTTTCGTGTAAACCTTTAATGAAACCTCATCAAAAACTACATTTTGTGGTGTCTCTTGGTATAGATTCTTTTTGGAAACTTTTCGGTTATTTTCAGCAAGTGACGCATACTTTAGAACCTTTTCTTGAACATTGTACTGATTCAAAAAGAAATAATCTTTATTCAATGTATATAATGGGTATTCATGTTGCAATAGCCCCTGATAATGCTTGATCTCATCTTCTAATGCAGCAAATGTTTCCATCAGATAACCTTTTGAGGAATACTTTTTCAGGTATTTTATATACAATTTATTGAAGGCTTCATTTAAAAATAGTGCATCAAAACTGGTAAAGTCTTTTGTCTCGCGCCATCTTGCTGCCATACCTAATAGTTCATAATGGATGGAAAGCTTACCTGAAAAACAATCGTAAGCAACAGGCTCAAGAACACCATTAACTGGATTTAGATAGCTCCTCTGATTGTGCCAAATTAATCCATGGGTAGCGTTCATAACATCACACATCGCAATAAATCTTGCCATTTTATCAACATCAAGATATTCCTCGAGTTTTGAATCTAAAGCTCTGAATCTAGATAGATGACTTTGAGCAAGAACAAATTGATTCAAAAGAACCGGATTTTTACGAGTTCTTTTTTTACTAAATGGTAAAATCTCTGCTGATTCCAGGTAGGGAAATTTCTTGAAACCTTGCTGGTACTTTTGCTGGTCGTAATAACCCTGCCATACACCGCTTTCATCAAACTTTACAATAGGACCCTCTCTTCGTTTTCTGTATTCTAGAAGCCTTTTGTCAAAGTGCTCCTCAAGTGCATAAACCCCTCTATTTACTCCATTTATATAAACTACCTTGAACTCATAGCGCGTGGTCAGGATATCTTCTTTCTCAAATAGACGATGACCAAGCCACTCCATCATGAATGAACGTGTATGAGGGTCTTGAATGGAGAACTTCTTCATGCCCTGATAGGCATTAGCACCTTTGAATTTGATACGATAGGACCATTTTTCACCATCCAAATGATCTACCCAATCACCCTTAAACCTAAGAGAAACGGGCACTTTATCTCCATTTAAAATTACAAAAGCTTTAAAATAACGCTTAAGATCCGAGGTGATCACCTCTTGTTTCAGCGCTTTTTCTCGGAAATCCGAAAGGCTATCTAAAGCACCTTGAGGAATTTCAATCCTAAGGATATCTTTGTCATGAACAACTTTTGGTTTTTCATTTTCACGGTAACAGTCAATAACTAAATCGTCAAAATAAACATCTTCTTCATTTGGATTCCAGAGATAGACGGTCACGAAATCATAATCTTTTTTCGCTACAAACGTACATTTTAACTGCTCCCATGCTACTTTTTCTTCCAGTGAAATTTGATTGCTTTCGTATTGACCTTCATTACATGCCGCTATAACAAGATGGCCGTTTGACGGACCCTTTTTACGGTAAACTGAGGCATAAATCACATCCCCCATTTTTATTGAATCTAACTTCAAGGAAGGACCAAACTGCTTTTCTTTGTTAAGTTTAAAAGCAAAGTCTCCCGAGCGACTATATTGCTGCGTTCGACAATTGGCATTTGACAAACGAACCTTCCCCTCAATAAACTCGTCTCCTGAAACGGACTCTGCACCACAATTAACATGCAAGTGTTTCTCTATCTTGATATGTTGGTCTGAACATGAACATAAAAGGACTGCAGACAGTAGATATATAAATGCTTTCATTGGCTTGCCTCGATAAGAGCGCAAATTTATAAAATTTAAAATGGTAAGGTAAGAAATCGGAGAACCGTACGTCCAAATAATAACATTCGTTTACTAGCGTGTACCATTTTATTATATTTAGTCCTAAACTGAACTATGAAGGAAAAGATAGATAAAATTGTAGAAACAAGAGAATCCAAATCGGGCCTTTACTTTGACTACTTCATTCAAGTATTGATTCTCTTATCCATCGCTTCCTTTACCGTTGAGACAATTCCAGATTTAGAACCTCAAACTGTTTATTTTTTGGAAAGATTTGAACTCGTGTGTATTGTTATATTTTCTTTAGAATATTTAATCCGACTCTATATAGCCAAGAGTAAAATGCGTTTTGTATTTAGTTTTTATGGCATCATAGATCTTTTAGCAATACTTCCCTTTTACTTAGCTCTTGGTTTTGATTTAAGATCAGCACGTGTTTTAAGGTTTCTTCGATTATTTAGAATTATAAAACTTATTCGTTATAACAAAGCGATTCGTCGATTTCAAAATGCTTTTATTATGATCAAACAAGAACTCATTATGTTTAGTGTTGTCTCATTGATTCTCTTCTATTTATCTGCAGTAGGTATTTATTATTTTGAAAACAGTGTGCAACCTGAAGCGTTTTCCTCTATTTTCTCAAGCCTTTGGTGGTCCGTCGTGACATTAACCACTGTTGGATATGGAGATATTATTCCAATTACCATTGGAGGAAGGATCTTTACATTTATAATCCTAATGATTGGGCTAGGTATTATCGCCATCCCATCGGGTATGATTTCATCTGCACTTACAGAAGCAAGAGCAATGGAGAAGGAAGAAATGAAATTAAAGACGGGGAAAGATGCATGATCAAAATCCTTTTAAGAATGGGTATGATTTGACCATTTTAGCCACATTAAATTCAACTCTAAAAAAGGCCATCTATACAAATAAATATGGAAATACAACGATTGATTTCTCTGATGCTTCAGCAGTAAAAGCTTTAAATCAAGCATTGTTAAAATCACAATACAATTTGGACTGGGATTTACCAAAAGAAAACCTTTGCCCTCCCATTCCTGGGAGGCTTGAATACTTGCTTCATATAGCAGACCTCGTTCAAAAAAAAGACGTTCAGCTTTTAGATATTGGCACTGGAGCAAGTTTAATCTACCCCGTTCTAGGCACTGCTCACTTCAACTGGAAATGTACAGGTAGTGAAACAGAAAGAACGTCAATTGAGCATGCTAAAAAGATAATAAAACACAATTCAAAACTAAGCTCAATTGACATTCGTAGTCAAAAAAATAAACACTATATTTTAAAAGGTATTGTTAAAGAAAAAGATGCTTTTGATGTGATGGTATGTAATCCACCTTTTTTCAAAAATGAGGCTGAAGCGACCAAACAAAATAGAAGAAAAACAAATCACTTAAAGTCAGCAAGACAGGGTAGGAATTTCTCTGGAGTAGCAAATGAGCTATGGTACCCCGGAGGAGAATCGCAATTTATTGAAACTCTAATATCTGAAAGTATTTTATATAAAAAACAAATTAATTGGTTTACCACTTTAATAGCAAATGAGGATCATCTGAAGCGATTGATAAAGCGTATTAAAAAAACGAAACCAAAAGCATTGAAAATAATTCCTTTAATACTCGGCAATAAAGAAAGTAGGATTTTAGCCTGGTGTTTTAACTGATTCAGAGGCAATCTAATTCTCAAGCTTGTAGGAGATGCCTATGCCTAAAACAGACTTAAACTGTGTTCTTGGACCAACATTTCCATTTCTATCACGAATTTGAATATCATCGTCATAAACCAAATTCCATTGTGCTGTAGCCGAGAATAGTGAATTTACCCTAAAAACAAAAACAAGCTCCGCATTTACATCAATGTTTTGAGGATTGTTCAGATAATTGCTAAAAAGCTCAAGCTTTGATTTCATTTCTATGTTTTTCATCAGTTCCGCATTCCATTTCAATTTGACAAATGCACCAAATTCATAACGCACACGTTCTCCCTCATCTACCCCAAAAGCACCTATTTGAGATAAAGAGTCATCTAAAACGAAAGTTGTTTTCGCGGCAAATGGAGATCCGAAAATAGAAAAATTAGGATCTTTAATATAATCAGTTCCTAATGCTAAATTAAGATAACCAGGAGCCATAAATTTTGAAACCGCAATTGAATCATTAGGGTAAGTAAACCCATCTGCAAACTGTGTTTTAAACCCTATATTAAGACTAATTAAATGCTTTTCAGAGACCCGAACTCCAAACTTAGAGGACAGGTCAATTATATCGTCTGTTTTCTGCAATGTCAACAATTCTGATTCATCTAGATATTTAATGCCGCCAAATGCAAGTGAGAGGTCATTGGACCAATTCCATTTCGCTTTATTAAAATTTGCACTAGCCCGAACGGTTGCATTTAATGAAATATTATTTCTTCCTCCTGAATTCCAGTTCACAAAAGAACTTTGTGTTCCATTTAATGAATACAACGATTTCAGCTTCCAATTCTTTATGGGTAGCGAGTCTACTAAAGCAGTGTCTAACTTCATCGTATCTACCTCTTGCGCAGATATATAAAAAATGTTAAACACGAAAAGTATTGCTGTAAATGATATAGTTTTGCCCAACATAAATTAATTTTTGACACAAAAATAATTCCTTGTGATACGCGCGCTACTTGTTTTCGTTTTTATTATTCAACAAATTGAATTTAATGCACAATTAATTGCTGATTATTCAGATACCTCGACATGGGTAATACTACCGAGTAAAGAAAACAACCTTCACAAGGAGTACATAGGTGATTCGTTACTCATATCATATTCAGATGTGTTCTATATATATCCAACCGTTTTTACGGATAAAAAAAATGAGCGTTGGAATATCTCAATTAAAGATACTGAACAACGTGAAAAAGTCAAAAGAGTAACTAAATTTCAAGGTTCTGCATGGGCTGAGGCGGGCCGCATGTTTGTACCATATTATTCTCAAGCAAATTTACGAAGCTACTCCGAACTCGAATCTGGCGGTAGAAAGGCATTGTTGGAAGCATATAAAGATGTAAAAGCTGCTTTTCGCTTCTATTTAGAACATTATAATAATGGTAGGCCAATCATCATCGCAGGTCATAGTCAAGGCTCAACACATGGCATGCTACTTCTAAAGGATTTTTTCGACGGTAAAGAACTACAAAATCAATTGGTCTGTGCGTATTTACCAGGGATCGGACTTACTACAGATGATTTTAAAAGCATTCCTTTACTTTCAAAACCTGACGCAACAGGTGGCTTTGTTACGTGGAATACATTTAAAAGAAGGTATAAAACAAAAAAATATAAAAACTGGTATCAAGGCAAAGCAGTAATAAACCCTGTGACATGGAATGCGCAAAAATTTGCAAGTCGTGCGCAACACAAAGGCTTTCTTTTTTGGGACAACAAAATGTATGAAAATGCATTCAAAACAAATCTTGTTGATGGAGCCATTTGGATCAGCCTACCGCATGTTCCCTTTCGTTCCTTTGCACTAACCATAGATGACTACCATATAGGGGATGTAAATCTATTTTGGAAGGACATTCAAATCAATGCAAAAATCCGTGTTAGAGCCCATAGAGAAAAAGAAAACAGAATTTCTGAAAAGCGCTAAACTCTTTTGAAATCCAATTGTTGTTTTGGTGAGTTAAAGTATATTTGCAAAAAGTTTTAAAATACATTTTCATGAGTCCATTTTCGAGCCGTCATATTGGCCCCACTCCCTCTGAGAAAGAAGAAATGATGCACACAATTGGTGTGTCCACTATAGAAGAATTGATCCACCAAACCGTTCCTGAACAAATTCGTTTAGAACAATCATTGAGGATCTCTGATGCGATGAGTGAAAATGATTTTTTGGCACACATGTCAGAATTAGCATCCAAGAATGAAGTCTTTAAATCTTTTATTGGATTAGGATATCACGAAACAATTACCCCCTCGGTGATTCTTAGAAATGTTCTCGAAAACCCAGGATGGTATACGGCATACACTCCATATCAGGCCGAAATTTCACAAGGAAGATTAGAGGCCTTAATGAATTTTCAGACAATGGTGCTTGATTTAACGGGCATGGAAATAGCGAATGCCTCTCTTCTCGACGAAGCAACTGCAGCTGCTGAAGCCATGCTGATGTTCTACAATAGTCGCTCGAGAGCAGATGTAAAAGCGGGTAAATTAAAGTTCTTAATAGACGAGAATGCACTTCCTCAGACCATTGATGTCGTAAAAGGCAGGTCTAAAAATCTAGGTATCGAATTGATTGTTTCTAATATTGAAGCATGTAATGTAGACGATTCTTTTTTCGGTGCTTTAATTCAATATCCAGACGCAAATGGCCATATCTGCGACCTAGAATCAAGAATTCAAAAACTCAAAAAAACCAACCTTCAAGTTGCTGTTGCAGCCGATATATTGAGCCTCGCATTGTTAAAAGCACCAGGTCATTTTGGGGCTGATGTTGTACTAGGTTCATCGCAACGTTTTGGTGTTCCTATGGGATACGGCGGGCCTCATGCTGCATATTTTGCTACTCGAGAATCGTTTAAAAGAAATATACCAGGGCGCATCATTGGAATATCAAAAGATGCTGATAATAATACAGCGCTCAGAATGGCATTACAAACGAGAGAGCAGCATATTAAAAGAGGTAAAGCCACATCAAATATTTGTACTGCACAAGCCCTACTTGCTGTAATGGCAAGTATGTATGCAGTATACCATGGACCTAACGGAATTAAGGGAATTGCTAAGCATGTGAACAAATTGGCTGGGCAGCTCGCTTCAGGTTTAAAGGAAATGGGCTTTGAATTGGGATCTGAGGCGTTTTTTGATACGGTATGGATTCGTAATGTCGAAAGTAAAAAGTTAAAGGACTTAGCTGAAAAACATCAGCTGAACTTCTTCTACAAATCTGATAGAGAGGTTACCATAAGTTTTGCCGAATCTCATACGTCACAGGATATTAATGTTATTCTGGGTCTATTCTCCGAGCTCAAAGGGGAAAAAGATACGCGCGATTATGATGGAATAATTGAACTTACTCAGAAGCTAAAACGAACGGACGCAATACTGTCTCAACCTATTTTTAATAGCTATCATTCAGAATCTAAGATGATGCGCTATCTCAAGCGATTGGAGAATAAAGACCTTTCATTAGTTCATAGCATGATACCTCTTGGTTCTTGTACTATGAAATTGAATGCAGCAAGTGAATTGATGCCAATTACAAATCCTGCTTTTAGCAATCTTCATCCGTTTGCACCTGTAGATCAAGCTCAAGGTTATCATGATATGTTCAAAGAGCTCAGTGATGCACTTTGTGAATGTACGGGGTTTGCAGGGATGTCTTTACAACCGAATTCTGGAGCTCAAGGCGAGTATGCAGGACTTATGGTTATTCGTGCTTACCACGAATCAAGAGGGGACCTACAAAGAAAAATAATGATTATACCTTCATCTGCGCACGGTACAAATCCAGCTTCAGCAGTGATGGCAGGTTTTAAAGTAGTGGTAACGAGCTGCGATGAAAACGGTAACATAAATGTAGACGAGCTCAAAAAAGTAGCAGAAGAAAATAAAGACATTTTAGGGGGGTTAATGGTTACATACCCATCTACACATGGCGTTTTTGAAGAGGCTATTAAAGAAATTACAGGAATTATTCATGACAATGGAGGTCAAGTATATATGGATGGTGCAAATATGAATGCACAAGTCGGTGTTACCAACCCTGGTAATATAGGCGCTGATGTTTGTCATCTAAATCTTCATAAAACTTTTGCTATTCCGCATGGTGGTGGCGGACCTGGAATGGGACCAATTGGCGTCGCTGCACATTTAAAGCCATTCCTTCCCGGTAGCGTTTTAATTCCTTCAGGGGGTTCGCAAGCAATTAATGCAATTTCAGCAACACCGTATGGTAGTGCGCTAATTCTTTTGATCTCATATGCCTATATAAAAATGCTTGGAGCAAATGGATTAACAGAATCCACCGAGATTGCAATTCTCAATGCAAATTATATCGCAAAAAGACTAGAGGACCACTACCCTATTCTTTACAAAGGAAAAAATGGAACTGTTGCGCACGAAATGATTCTGGATTGTCGAGCATTTAAAAAAACAGCAGAAATCGAAGTTGCAGATATTGCAAAACGTTTGATTGATTTTGGATTTCATGCTCCTACAGTATCTTTTCCTGTTGCAGGAACATTGATGATAGAACCAACTGAGTCTGAAGACTTAGATGAGCTCAATCGATTTATTGAAGCCATGGTTAAAATCCGTGAAGAAATTAAGGACATTGAAAATGGTCATTCGGATAAAGAAAATAATCTTTTAAGAAATGCACCGCATACGGCAAATTGTATCATCAATAAAAATTGGAATTTCCCGTACTCGCCGCAAGAAGCAGCGTACCCACTTCCTTATTTAATTGAAAATAAATATTGGGTTCCTGTACGTCGTGTGGACAATGCGTTTGGAGACCGCAATTTAATATGTGCTTGTCCAAGCGTTGAAAGTTACGTACATTTAGACTAAATGAAACTAGATATTCTTGCTTTTGGCGCACACCCTGATGATGTTGAAATCTCCGCAGGAGCAACCCTTTTAAAATATGCTCGAGAGGGAAAAAAAATAGGGGTTATTGACTTGACAGAAGGCGAATTAGGTACACGAGGCTCTATTGAGAAAAGATACGATGAGGCTGCTAAGGCTTCGCAGTTCATTGGTCTGAAGACACGTGAAAACCTTAATCTGGGAGACGGTTTTATCCAAGACTCTAAAGAAAATAAAATAAAAATAATCGAATGTATTCGAAAGTATCAACCAGAAATGGTTTTGGCAAACGCTACTCATGACCGACATCCTGATCATGCAAAAGGAGCTAATCTTGTTTCAGAAGCAGCGTTTCTTTCTGGTCTTAGAAAAATAGAAACTTCCATAAATGGTAATGCTCAAGAGGCGTATCGACCAAAAATTCTACTTCATTATATTCAAGATTTTTACCTTAACCCGGATGTTATTTTAGATGTTAGCACAACCGGTGAAGATAAGATTGAACTTATTAAATGCTTTGACAGTCAGTTTTTTAAATTCAATTCTAAAGAACCTGAAACACCAATTTCAGGCGAAGCTTTTTTTAAATATATAGAAGGTAGAATGCTGAGCCTAGGAAGAGAACTCGGCGTAACATATGGGGAAGGATTCACCATTAATAGAACCTTAGGTGTGAAAGATTTATTTGCCCTAAAATAACATACCTGCTAACACGGAAGTAGACATGCAGGCGAGCGTACCACCAACAAGTGCTAATAATCCTAATTGAGCCAGCATAGATTTCTTTTTGGGTATTAAAATACCAATTCCACCTACCTGAATACCAATCGAGACAATATTCGCAAAACCACACAACACGTAGGTTGACATAATAATTGTTTTATTAGACAGTTCTTCTTGAATGTCCCCCAAATGAGGATAAGCTATAAATTCATTTATTATTGTTTTTTCACCCAAGAGCTGACCAAAGTACATTGCATCTTGCCATTCTACACCAAGTATCCAGGCTAAAGGTGATAATAGATACCCTGAGATACTTTCAAAACTTAACCTGTCATACATACCTCCTGATTCTATTAATGCATTTAGGGTAGTCCAATCGCCAATCTTAAAAACAACATAATTTAACAGTGCTATTAAACTTGTAAACACCAAAAGCATGGCGCCAACATTTACCGCAAGTTTCAATCCGTCAGTCGTACCATTCGTAATAGCCTCGAGTGCATTAACACCCATTTTGTCCTTAGCAACATCTAAATCTTTATTAATTTTCTCCGTTTCTGGAAGTAATATTTTTGCGAACACAATTGCTGCCGGTGCAGACATTAAAGAAGCCGTCAATAAATGCTTGGCATAGAACAATTCAAGAGCTGGATCACCTTGCCCTAATATCCCGACGACAGCACCAAGAACTCCACCAGCGATAGTTGCCATACCACCAACCATTAAACAAAGCATCTCTGATTTTGTCATTCTATCTAAATATGGCTTAACAAGAAGCGGTGCCTCTGTCTGTCCGACAAAAACATTAGCTGCTGCTGCAACACTTTCAGAACCTGAAATACCAAGGATTCTATTCATTACCCACGCCATTTTCTTGACAACAAACTGAAGTACACCGAAATAATACATTAGGCTAGAAAGAGCTGAAACGAAGACTACGGTTGGCAAGATCCAAAAAGCAAAGTTTGCCAGCATTGGCGGCATTTCACCCATGGAACCAAAAAGAAATATCGCACCTTCATGCGAAAAGTCAATGACCTTAGTGAATGCCTTTGCCAACCAATCGAAAGCAGTGCTAACAAAAGGTACTTTAAGTATGAACAGTGCTAAAATGAGCTGCAGCACAGAACCTTTAATCACTAAGCTCCAATTGATTGCTTTTCTATTTCTACTTAACAGATAAGCGAAAAGAAACAAAAACAACATCCCAATGATCCCTCTAAATATTGAGTTTAATGGAAAACCAGGTGTCTTATAGGTACTATTATAATCATGGTATGAAAACCTACCTGTAGAAGAAGTTAAAGTTAGCTTATTGTCTGAAGCGTAAGCAATTGAATAAGCCTCATAATCTGGTTGGCTTGTAATGAAGTTGTTCCTTTGAAGGGTTATTTTCTCTGGAACTAAGAATAAACTGTCGTTTTTAACTGACCAGTTACCTTTGGTGTATTTTGATAACTCTTGATCATTATTTGTAAAAGTACCTGACTTTGAAAGTTTTAATACTTTTCCTGAACGGTAATAAACTTCGTCCTCAAATGTATTGTTTCCCGAAGCGATTGTGAAACTAGAAATAGCAACACAACAAAATAAAATAATGCCTATCCTATGGATTTCTTTTTTTAATCTCATCTCTTAATTTCGATGCAAGCTCGTAATCTTCTTGTTCTAATGCACCTTGAAGCTGTTTTTCGAGATCTTCCATTGAACTGGATGAATAATCGTTAACAGTTTCCTCAATATCAAAGTCATCATCATCTTGACTCACTAAAGCATCACTTTCAAAAGCATCTTCTTGATCTTGAGTAATACCCGCATCTTCTAAAACATTAGAAAAAGTATATATCGGACTGTTAAACCGAACACCGACTGCTATGGCATCTGAAGTCCTCGAATCAATTTCTGTATGCACACCATCTTTATCACAAATTAGCTTCGCATAAAAAACGCCTTCCTCAAATTTATAGATCAAGACTTCCTTTATTGTAACATCATAAGAGATACAGAATGACTTAAACAAATCATGAGTTAGTGGGCGATTAGGAATCATTTTCTCTAATTCAACAGCAATAGCTTGAGCCTCAAAACCACCGATGACAATTGGGAGTTTTCTGTTACCTGCTGCCTCGATTAAGGTTAACACATATGAGCCTGATTGAGTCTGGCTGTATGCAATACCTTGGATTTCTAATCTTACTTTCTGCATAGTTCAAGCGCTAATGCTTAACATTATATTGTTTTTAGGATGCTTTAAATTTTTGAATCGCCTCATTTAATCGAGGCACGACTTCAAAGGCATCACCAATAATACCGTAATCAGCTGCTTTAAAGAATGGTGCTTCAGGATCTGTATTTACCACCACAATCACTTTAGAACCATTGACTCCCGCTAAATGCTGAATGGCTCCTGAAATTCCAACGGCAATGTAAAGATTGGGTCTTATTGCAACTCCTGTTTGACCAACGTGCTCATGATGAGGTCTCCATCCGATATCTGCCACTGGCCTTGAACAAGCTGTCGCCGCTCCCAAATTATTTGCTAACTCTTCGATCATTTCCCAATTTTCAGGACCTTTTAAACCTCGACCTGCAGAAACTACAAGCTCTGCTTCCGGTAATGGAATTTCGCCTTCAGGCTTTTTAGTAGACAATACTTTTATCCGAGCATCGCCCACATCCGATGAAATCTCTTCAACACCACATGCCGAACCAAGAGCTTCTGGCGGCAAGCTGTTTGGTAGTAAAGAAATAATCTTGGCTGATGAATTGACTTTCACTTTTCCTACAGCTTTTCCCGAAAATACATTTACTGCAATGGCGCCAGAATCATCTGGTAAAGAAATAGCACCAGAAACCAATCCAGCCTTCATGCGAACAGATAGCATGGGAGCTACTGATTTACCATAAAGATCATGAACAAAAACAACGGTATCTGCGCCTTGCGCAGTTGCAACCTCAGCAATCATTTTTACAACTTGCTGCTGATCATCTCCACTTACAGCGCGATCAACGAGTACTTTAGAAGCGCCATAGTTACCTATAGTTGAAAGCTCATCATTCGATAATGAACCATTACTCAATGCAACGACATCTCCGAGTTTATTGGCATATGTAATTGCCTCCAAAGAAGCTTTAGAAATACCATTTTCAGAATTTATATATACTAAAATCATTGGCTAAAATTTTATTTAAATTACTTTGGCTTCGCTGTGTAACAATGAAACCAATTCATCCATATTCTCTGGGTCAATCATTTTGACGGCAGACTTTTCTCCCGGCATTTCATAGGAAACAAAAGAAGTTAAATCTTCAATGTCTTGGGCTGCAACCACATTTAGGGGTTTTGTTCTTGCTGCCATAATCCCTCTCATATTAGGTATTCTCTGTTCGGCCATGCCTTTTGCGCAGCTAATAACTGCAGGAGCTTCAACCTGAATTTCTTGAACCCCACCGATAATTTCTCTTTCAATCGTTAATGTATTACCCGCTACATTTAATTTCGTTGCTAAAGAGACAAATGGCATTTCTAACCCTTCAGCTAGCATACCTCCAAACTGAGATCCATTGTAATTGATTGTTTCTTTTCCTGTTAACACCAAATCATAAGCATTCTCTTTGGCGTAATTAGCAATCTGCATTGCTGCACTATATGCATCTTTTGGTTCTACATCTATTCTTACGGCATCGTCTGCGCCAATTGCAAGTGCTTTTCTAATCACAGCATCATCAGCGGCTCCTCCAACAGTAATTATCGTTACCTGTCCTCCATCGGCTTCTTTAATCTCAAGAGCTCGGACCAAAGCATACCACTCGTCATAGGGATTTACAATAAATTGCACACCATTCTCATCAAACTTCGTGTTTCCATCAGAAAACGAGATTTTAGATGTTGTATCTGGAGCCTTACTAATACAAACTAATATTTTCATCTTTTGTCATTATTTGAAGTGTTGCAAATTTACTGAATTATCTCACACAATGAAAGTCTCAAAATCAGAATTCACGTAAAAACAAGAATTATACAAAGAATAATGCAGCAGCAAAGAAAAGCGCTGAGAAAAAAGTTAAAAATGCCACTTTTTTTAACTCACTATCAAGTAACCGAGGTTCAGGTGCAGTGAATACCTTTTTCAAATGTCCCGCTATAAAAATTGAAGGAACCAAAGCTACTATTGGCCATAAACTATAGGTGATTATTACAAATATTGAAACCAAAATCAGCCAGGATATTAGTCCAAGAACGAGTAAGCTAACATGGTATAACTTCGCTTTTTCATATCCAATTTTTACAACCATAGTTCGCTTACCGGATGCTGCATCATTCTCAACATCACGCATGTTATTTAAATTTAGTACTGCAGTACTCCATGCACCAATCGTTATTGATGGCAATAATGTAAGCCACTCAAAACTCAGACCGTACAATGAAAAAACACCTATTACACTTACAAAACCAAAAAAGATAAAAACCATAATATCACCGAAACCACTATAACCATATGCTGACTTACCCATAGTATAAAATATAGCCGCTAAAACACAAAGAACAGCAAGAATCGAAAAAAAGTATAACAACTCAATTGACAAATTAGGAAGACTCAAATAAATAAGCACACCTGCTGCAATAAAAGACAAAACCACAAAAAGACCAACACCAAATTTCATTTCTGATTGAGAAATCTCCCCCGATTGAACGGCACGCTTTGGCCCAACTCTATCAGCATTGTCCGTGCCCTTCTGGCTATCCCCTAAATCATTGGCTAAATTGGATAATGTCTGAAACAAAACAGTTGTTAAAATCGCTGTAGAAAATATCTTCATGTCTCCATTTCCGAGTAAAAAAGCCAGCGCAGACCCGACAATTATTCCCGAAATAGAAAGCGGTAGTGTTCTTAATCGCATGGCTCCGATCCAGGCTCCAATCTTATTCATATTGTAAAATTACAAATAAGAACAATGCGATTTCTTATGTCACTTAAACACAATTTCATATTTTTACGCTCCAATTCGGGATGTAGCTTAGTCCGGTTAAAGTGCGCGTCTGGGGGGCGCGAGATCGGTGGTTCGAATCCACTCATCCCGACTTCTTTTAATTTGTATTGATATACAATACGAATCTTATAAAAAAATTGGTCCATTGAAGGATCAAAAATCATCATGAATAATCAAATAAAAAATCAGTCTCAAATTTTGCAAAAAATGGGAATTGAACAGTTGAACCCTATGCAAGAAGAAGCTATTGATGCCATTGGGGGGTCAAAGGAGGTCCTCATTCTTTCACCTACTGGAACGGGTAAAACCTTGGCTTTTTTGCTACCCCTAATTCAGCGATTAGATCCATTACTTTCTGTAACGCAACTCCTAATCATTGTGCCAGCAAGAGAACTTGCCATTCAAATTGAGCAAGTAATCAGAGATATGGGTACTGGTTATAAGGTCAATGCTGTCTATGGAGGAAGATCTGGATCAAAAGAAAAACTAGAGCTCACACATGCGCCTGCAATACTTATCGGAACCCCAGGGAGGATTGCAGACCATATAAGAAGAGATCGAATTACTGTGGATGGAATAAATAGCCTTGTTATTGATGAATTTGATAAATCACTTGAGATTGGTTTTGAAAAAGAAATGAAAGAAATTGTCGTCTCCCTGAATGTTTTAGATAGAAAAATTCTTACTTCTGCTACACATAAAGTGGAAGTCCCGGGATTCTTGAAATTTAGCGATCCTGTAAAACTCGATTATTTATACACGAAATCAAAAATCC
Source organism: uncultured Flavobacteriales bacterium (assembly GCA_943789205.1). Classification (GTDB taxonomy): domain Bacteria; phylum Bacteroidota; class Bacteroidia; order Flavobacteriales_D; family Crocinitomicaceae; genus UBA952. The sequence goes on along the minus strand of CALSTG010000001.1, from coordinate 1,596,759 downwards.
TTGACTTGTCATGGGTTCATTCTGCACAAAATACACTAGATACATTATTAAATCTGTTAGAAAATCTGGGCGAAAAAAGAGGGATTATCTTTTGTAACTTTAAAGATACACTTGATGGAGTTTCGGAGTTTTTAAATGAAAACAATGCAGAACACACATGCTTTTTCGGTGGAATGGAACAAGTTGAACGTGAAAGAAGCTTAATTCAATTCAGAAACTCTAGCCAGCGAACCCTTTTAGCGACAGACCTTGCGGCCAGAGGTATAGATATACCCGGCTTAGATTACATAATTCACTATGAAATGCCTCCTAGAGAAGAAGAGTTTATACATCGTAATGGACGAACAGCAAGAATGAATAAAGGTGGATCCGCAATTTGTATAAAGGGGAAAAATGATAAAATTCCAGAATATGCGCGCGGTATAAAAACAAAAGAAATAATAGAAGGAGGTAAAATCCCTAAAAATAAATGGAACACACTTTTTGTTTCGGGTGGTAGACGTGATAAAATATCAAAAGGAGACATCGCTGGACTCTTTATTAAAAAAGGGAATCTTGACAGTAGTGAATTGGGCGTTATTGAACTAAAGACGGACTGCGCATTCGTCGCTGTTTCCAGCTTAAAGGCCATCGAGGTGTGCAATAAACTGAATAACGAGAGACTTAAAAAGAAAAAGGTAAGAATCTCTAAAATCTAAAGAAATTCAATAATATCATGAGTCTTTTCAAAAAAATAACGATCTATTTTATGAGCTCTGCATATATCTATGTAGGCATAAGACATTTCATTGACCCGGATTTCTTTTTAGCCATTATGCCTGATTATCTGCCCTTTCATAAAGAAGCTGTATATGTCAGTGGAATTTTTGAAATCCTTTTGGGAGGCATGCTACTATTTCCAAAATCAAGAAAGGTCGCAGGGTGGGGATTGATTTTTTTATTAATCGCTGTTTTCCCTGCTAATATATACCTTGCTCAAAATGAGGCGGCGCAGCAAGCCATTGATATAAGTCAGACGGCTGCAATTGTTCGATTACCCTTTCAAGCCTTGTTTATAGGTCTTGCTTTTTGGCATCAAAGAGGTTCGTAATTTCTTTAAAGTCTCGTGAATTTCATTCTACACGATATCCCATTTATTCTGGCTTGTAAAATATACACCCCATTTGAAGTAAAAGAAAGGTCAATAGCCTCTGTTTGACTTTCTATTTTTGACGCATAAATGGATTGACCTTGAAGATTCAAAATTTCAAACGCCGTTCCTTTTGCCATACCCTCTATGAAGAACATTCCTTCATTTGGGTTTGGGTAGAGTGTAATATTATAATATGCAAAATCCGAAACTGATGCACATGGCTCAACGGTTATCTCAATACTACTTTGACCTGTACATTCATTTTCATCAGTAAAGCTTCCTGTAATGACGTGAGTACCAACACCAGCAACTTGAGGATTAAATACCGTGCCATTTGCACCAGAACCTGTAAACCCAACACCTGAGGGGACAGCTGAAAGCTGCACTAGACCATCACTAATACAAACGATATTATCTGAATCATTTGTCGTTATTTCAACGACTGGCAAAGCATTCACCAATATAGTTTGGACTGCTGAATTTGAACCAAATTCATTGGAAACTGTCAGTGTAATAATATATGGTCCAGAGCCTATAAATACATGACTTGGGTTTTGAGCGGAAGAAGTTGAACCATCTCCAAAGTCCCAAGACCAATCCGTTGGTTGCTGAGACGAAAAATCATTAAAAGTAACTTCTGATCCAGAACAAAGTTCAAACGTTGATGGCGTAAATGATGCCTCTGGAGCTACACCTTGCGGTGCCTCATTATAAAAAACCTTAAAATCATCAAAATAAAAACCATCCTCTGTAACACCACCATCAGAACGAAGTCTAAATCTAAAGTTGACTACTTCACCTAAATAATCACTTAAATTAATATCCTCTAACACCCAATTAGAAACAACACCCTCATAGACTGGTCCTCCATCAGGTTGCACACTACCATTATTATCAGTACCCGGTACAGTGTATTGACCGCATTGACCAATCCAAGAGTTTCCGCCATCAATCGACACCTGAAACTGAGCATAATCATAATTTGCCTCAATATCCCATTTTGCATAAAAAGTAACCTTCGCAGAAATAGCATTCGTCAAGTCAATCTCGGGATTGTAGTAAAGGCTTTTTGTTTGGTTGTTCGCATAATTTCCATTTGGAGAATCTGTAAACGATTTATTAGGAGAAACATAGGTTGATGTAGTTGTCCCCCAATTCCCAGACCAATTATTGGTATTTGTTGCATCTTCAAGGACTTGCAGAGTAATTGCACCATAGGTTTTGGTAATTGTATCTTTTTTCACCCAAAGTCCATTATCTGTTTTAAGTATAAACTTAACCTCATCACCAAATTGAATCCCCGAGTTTAAGTCATAAGAAATTGTTCCTGATTGTTCCTCTGTAGGGTTTAAGTCATATACAATTGAGTTACCAACTGAACTGATATTTAACAGCGGTTCTATAGATACTGTGACTGGCCCTGATTCTCTACCATATCTTTTAGCTGAATGATTAAAATCACCTGAAACAGTTGCAACAACATTTGGATCCGTATCTTTTACAACAAGATAGTTTCTAGAAACATGAGCTAATACCAGATTTGAAAATACCATTTCCTGACATGTTGGGTTGATGTTATTGGTTCCTGGCCAAAATGATGTGCCTACCTCAGGAGTATGTGCGAAAACAGTATCTTTTTGTCCCACCCCGATATCTTCTTTATACATATAATCATCTGAATCCCCGGAGGCAGGATACAACCCTGAACTTTTAAAAGCTGGGTACCCATTGAATTCACACATATGATTTGTATAATCCTGAATATAATCATGGTGGTCCGCAAATTCCTCATCAGTCGTACCAATCGGAAATAAAATAGAGGGAGAATAACTGTGGGCATTAAACGCCGTTTCAAAATCATAGGTTTCTGACAACCATTTCATTGCCTGTGTTTCTGGTTCAGAAAATGGACCAGAACCACAATACACATCACTATTGGTATTAAAGCTGATACCTGTGGTTCCCCATCCGTAAGAATAATTTCTATTTAGATCAACACCAAAATTATTACTATTCGGGTGGTCTCTGCGGTTCTTTCTCCACATACCACCACCGTTCGGATCTGTCTGTTCATTATAAATGTATCCGTCAGGGTTTAAACAAGGTACGAAGAACATTCTCGTGTGATCAACCAAATAAGTCACCTCATCGTCAGTTCCATAATTTTCAAGTAAGTACCACATGAAGAATATCGTCTCCATTAAACTCATTGGCTCTCTAGCATGATGAATTGCCGAATAAAGTACGTTTGGCTCGTTTGCCTCATCCGATCCAGGATTGTCAGATAATTTCACATGATAAATGGGACGGTTGTTGTATGTTTCAAAATTCGAAATAGGGCTTTTAGCTGTTATCAAATTGGGGTATTGCGAATGCATATCATCAAGCTCTTCGAGCATCTCTTCATAGGTTAGATAGCCACCCATGGAACCAAGATTGAAATTTGAAGGAACAGCCGGTTCAAATCCACCAGAACCCCCAGAACCTCCAGAACAATCCGCATTTTTGAGAAAAGGATGCGATTCAGGCTTGCTTAAGCGATTTTTATAAAAGGCTTTAACATCATCGATTTCAATCTCATAAGTGTAACCATAATCATCTAAAATAGCGATTTCTTGTTCAGATAAATCTGTTATCAAAAAGGTGTTTTTCTTGCGAATTCCGTGGTCAACAGCAACGCCTAAATTCGAAATTTGAAGCAGCTCTTGATTGTTCGCAATCACTTTAACTCTGGAAAATTTTTGGGCTGAAATAAAGGGTGTTATGGCTAATATTAAAACAAGGGTTAAGATAGATTTCATGTAGTTTTTTTTGGTATAGTTTTGGTATAGTGAAGTACACAAAGAAACAAAAAAGCAACAAGACACACAAGTTCAGCCCATTTCAGGTTGTCTTTTAAGGCAACTTATTGACCAACAATGTGTTTATATTGTAGAAATGTTTTTTTTTCGTTGTAACTTAGACTAAATGAGACTCTTCTCCCTAATTTCTATGCTTTTTTGTGCATCATCATTTATTGCGCAAAAAGTTTGGATGACCCCAAATATGGGGCAATGGGATGACCGTATTCAATATTCTGTAGAATTAGATTTAGGGAAATTATATATTCAGAACGACGGTTTATATTTTTATCTAACGGATTTTATGGTTCACGACCATGATCATGAGGCTAAAAACGAGAGCCATAATGCGCATGTAAAGAGTATTCATTCCATTCATCAACAGTTTATAGGCCACAATAATGTTACTAGTCATACAAAATCAATTCCTTCGTTTGATTATAAAAATTATATAATTGGTTCGGATTCGTCAAAATGGAAGCATCATATCTATTCATACAACGAAGTTGAATTCACTGACTTTTATGCGGGCATAGACTTGATATATAAGGGAGATAAAGGTCAATTGAGCTATAATTTTCTTATCGAACCTGGCGCAGAGCTTTCTAACATTAAATGGACCTTTGTTGGCACGGAGGACGTGCGCATCGAAAACAATCAATTAATTGTCAAAAATCGATTTGGAGAAATAAGGCAATCTGCTCCAAAAGCTTGGGAAATAGATTCTTTAGGACGTAAGTCTTCCGTCGCTGTTTCATTTCTGCAACATGAACAAGAATTCTCATTTTATTTTCCAGAGGGATACGATGACTCAAAATCAATATATATTGATCCTAGCTTAACATTTTCAACATTTTCAGGCGCAATCTCTGACAACTGGGGTTTTACAGCAACCCCTGATATCTATGGAAACTTATTTGGCGGGGGCATTGTAATGGGATCTCAATACCCTGTGACCACAGGAGCATATGACGTCACTTATCAAGGAGGACAGGGAAATATTGCTACTGATATAGGCATTACAAAGTTTAATGCTCAAGGAACTGCATTACTCTATTCAACCTATATTGGAGGTAGCGGAAATGAAACCCCTCATAGTCTTGTTTGTGCCGATAATGGTGAATTATTCATCTATGGCGTCACGGGTTCTACTGATTTCCCTATGGCAGGTGCTTCTTTCGACAATATATTGGGAGGTGGACCTTCGGTAACAGAAAATAGTATTAGTTTCTCTGGAACAGATATTTATATCGCAAGACTCAGTCCATCCGGCGCAAATTTATTAGCCTCTACTTATCTTGGCGGTACTGATAATGATGGTTTAAATCTAGATAATTTACATATGAATTATGGAGATCAATTCCGCGGAGAAATCATGTTAGATGCCAGTAACAACGTTTATGTTGCGAGCACAACATACTCTTCTGATTTTCCATTAAACAATCCAAATCAATCAAACCTGAGTGGTATACAAGATGCTATTCTTTTTAAAATGCCACCCGGATTAAATGAACTTTCTTGGAGTACCTACTTCGGAGGTATTGGATTAGAGTCTGGTAATTCAATTCAAGTAAATGATGAACTCGGTGAGTTGTGCATAGCTGGAGGCACAAATTCAAGTAGTCTTTTTACGCAAGGAAACGACCTAACCTTTGATGGAGGAATATCAGATGGTTATATTGCTAAGTTTAATGCAAACACGGGTAGTTTGATTTCCGGAACTTACATGGGTTCTGTAGAATATGACCAAGCTTACTTTGTGCAATATGATATAGACAACAATATATACGTTTATGGTCAAACAGAATCCTCTTGGCCCATTACAAACGGATGTTTTGGTTCACCAAATTCAGGACAATTTGTAAGAAAATATGATGCCTCATTGAATAATATAGAATGGACAACGATGATTGGCGCAGGTACTGGAAATGTAGAAATTTCACCAACTGCATTTCTAGTCTCCGATTGCTATGATATATATCTTGCGGGTTGGGGAGGAAACTTAAATCAAGGCCTGCTTCCTAATTCTTCGACCAATGGATTTTTAGTTACAAATGACGCGCATCAAAGTGAAACAAATGGGAGCAACTTCTATATAGCTGTTCTTGGTCAAGATGCTGCAAATTTGAAATATGCGACGTTTATGGGAGGTATGAATAGTAGCTCCAATCATGTCGATGGTGGTACCAGCCGTTTTGATAAATCAGGACGTATCTATCATGCTGTCTGTGGGGCATGCGGGGGCAATCCAACAGGATTTACGACAACACCCGGGGCTTTTGCTGAAACCAATCAAGGATCGAACTGCAACATGGCTACATTTAAATTTGAACTCAGTACCATTGAAGCGGCAGCGGCGCAACCTGCGCCCTTAATCTGTATTCCTCAATCCGTATTTTTCCAAAATGATAGCGAAAACGGAAATGCTTATTTGTGGACTTTTGGAGATGGAGGATCCTCAACAGAAGAGGAACCGATTTACCAATATAGCGAGCCAGGAACCTATGAAGTCCAGCTTGTCGTTTCTGATACCTCGGGATGCTTTAGTTCTGATTCTGTAACTATTTTTGTTAACATTGGAGCATTCGAAGGCGGTGTTGTTGAACCACTAACACCGATTTGTCCTGGTTCTAGTTATGAACTTGAAGCCTACGGTGGGGCATTTTACGAATGGGAACCAGCAAATTTATTAGACAATCCTAATATCGCAAACCCAATTGCAACTGTGAATGAGACCACTACTTTTTCTGTTACTGTTTCAGATACTTGCGGCTCTCAAACGTTAGATGTCACCTTAGAAGTATTTAATAATACTATCGGAATATCAGAGGAAACAAGCTTATGTTTAGGAAACAGTTTAACATTAGAAGTTACTGGAGAAGGAACAGTAACATGGAGTCCTACAACTTTTTTAGACAATCCAAATTCATTTACACCAACGTGCACACCAGACTCTACAATAACATATGTAGCGACAATAACAACCTCGAATGGATGTGTGAACTATGACACGACGACCGTTGAAGTATACTTTGAACCACCCAACCCTGATATAGATGATGAAATAGGTGTCTGTTTAGGAGGGCAATCGGCAATTATCGCAAATGGAGGAGACACCTACCAATGGTTGCCTGATCCTAATCTTATTAATTCTGATGGCCCCATAGCCGTCATCGCTCCTACACAAAATCAATGGTTTTATGTTGAAATCGGCAATGCTTGTGGTATAATTTTAGATTCCATATTTGCAAATGTCATAGAAATTCAAATCCAAGCCGGTAATGATACTATAATTTGTCCAAAAGAAGAAGCTTACTTGTGGGCCGAAGGTGCAGATTTCTATCAATGGTTTCCTGAAAACACAGTGGTCAGTCAATTTGCGAATGAGGTTACCGTTATACCACTTAGCAGCACAGAATACACGGTTATAGGAATTGATGAAAACGAATGCCGAGATACCGCTTTCGTTAATGTTTCATTATTTCCTTATCCAACATTTGAAACATCGAATGACGTTTTGGCTTTTTATGGAGATCAAATTCAACTCAATGCTTTTTCTGACCAAACAGGAAGCTACATATGGACCCCTGCAGAGTTCCTAACATGCATTCATTGTCAAAACCCTATTGCGACACCAAATCAAGAAATCACCTATAAAGTAACATTTACGAATTCAGACGGATGCTCCTCCGATGAATTTATAAATATAACTTACGACGCTGTTGTATATGTTCCAAATACATTTACACCTGACAATAATGGACTCAATGAAACCTTTCAAGTTTCTGGAGGAAATCTTAAAGAAATGGAATGTCTCATCTTTAACCGTTGGGGTGAATTATTACATACAATGTCTGAACCTTACCAAACTTGGGATGGCACATATATGGGTAAGCCTTGTCAAGATGGTACCTATATTTGGAAGCTCACCTATACTGATTTCGTGGACAAACAATATCAATTGAGTGGTCACGTTAACTTGATTAGGTAACGTAAAAATTATGAGTTTAAAGGTCGTTTCATTTCAGTTTAATGGGTTTCAAGAAAATACATATATAGTTATTTCACCAACTAAAAATTGTGTCATTATTGACCCTGGTTGCTATGATTCTCATGAAGAAAATACACTTTTTGAATATATAGCATCGAATAGCCTACGCCCTTTGGCCCTGCTTAATACGCATGCACACATTGATCATATTTTGGGAAACGCTGCGGTAAAAGAAAAATTCAACATCCCACTTTACCTTCATGAAAAGGATTTAGCTACACTAAAATCTGTAAAGAACTATGCGGCCTTGTACGGATTCCAGGCTTACAAAGAATCTCCTAATCCTGATTTCTTTTTGGAAGACAAAACAGAAATTGTTTTCCAAGACATTGCCTTTAAGGTTTATTTTACGCCTGGTCATGCACCAGGGCATGTTGTTTTCTATAATGAAGCAAATTCATTTGTTATTAATGGCGATGTACTTTTTAATGGAAGCTTTGGTAGGGTAGATTTACCAGGAGGAGATATAAATACACTAAAAAATTCTATTTTTGAGGTTATGTTTACGCTCCCTGAAAATACCACTGTGTATTGTGGTCATGGACCAGAAACAACAATAGGACAGGAAAAAGAATCGAATTACATCCATCAGTTTTAGATTTGAACATAGCCATAAATTGTAGAAATCTCATAAAGGGAAAACTTGAGGGGTTTGGGAATTATTCCATTGAACTAATTAAAAGAATATGTATTAATAATCCCGAATATACTTTTCTTCTAATTTTTGATAGACCTTTCGATCCATCCTTTGTGTTCTCTGAAAATTGTAAACCTATTGTTGTCCCTCCGCCTACGCGTCATCCTTTTCTAAATATTCTATGGGCACGGTTTTCTCTCCCTAGAATACTCCTTAAGTATAAGGTAGATTTATTTTGGTCTCCTGATGGGTTATGTGCCTTAAACACTAAAACACCGCAAGTGATTACAATTCATGATATTAACTTTGAGCATAACCCCAAAGATTCCCCAAGGCTTGTCAGTTGGTATTACAGAAAGTTCTATCCATTATTTGCTAAAAGTGCACAACACATTCTAACCGTCTCAGCATATTCCAAACAAGATCTATCCAAAACATACAATATAGAAAACAATAAAATAACGGTCGTACATAATGGCGTATCAGATTTATTTCAACCAATAAGCGAAGGTAAACGCCTCGATTGTCAGGCGAAGTATACAGGTGAAAAAAAATATTTTGTTTTTGTTGGTTCCATTCATCCCCGTAAAAATGTTGAACGACTCATCTTAGCATTTGAAAAATTCTTCAATAAAAACAGTGACTTTAAATTATTAATAGTTGGAAGTAACATGTGGAGTAATAAAAAGCTAAACATACCCGCTTCAATTTATGATGAGGTTATTTTCACAGGGCATGTTGAGCTTCAAGAGCTCACCGAAATTATGGCTAGTGCTTATGCTTTTATTTATCCTCCCTATTTTGAAGGTTTTGGAATGCCACTTATTGAAGCTATGAAATCAGGAACACCTGTACTTTCGAGTAATAAAACGTGCCTTCCAGAAGTCGCTGGAGATGCTGCCTTATTTTTCGACCCTTTCAATATTGATGATCTTTTAGAGAAAATGGAAACCATAACTGGTGATGAGTCCGTGCGAAAAGGTTTAATCGAAAAAGGTTTTGAAAGATCTAAAAATTTCAGCTGGGATCAGTCTGCACTGAAGACTTGGAAGACATTAGAGAGATTTATAAAGGCTCCATAGTTCAATGGATAGAATAGAAGTTTCCTAAACTTTAGATCCAGGTTCGATTCCTGGTGGAGCCACAAAAAAACCCACTTATGGATGAGTGGGTTTTATGTAAATTCAATATACTCGTTAATAAAATCTTACTTACACTCGCAAGTCTGTTCAACGCTCTGTTCCATACCTCCAACATTCTGGGTAAAGCTAATCGTACCTTGAACATTATCTAAATCTTCATCACAAACATCCGTGTATTCAACGGATTGAGTGAATGTCTGACCGTCTTCCGTAATTGTTTGGGTACAGCTACAGTCTTTGCATTTATTACAAGACGAAAAAAAAGAATATTGCTAAAGCAAGTGGTAATAGATTAAGTATTTTTTCATGATTTTTTTTTAACTAAAATAATGATTTCACTAAAAAAACTTTCATCAGAGCTCAATTAATTATGAACTAGAATATTCTTTAGTCCTTAATTAAGTATTACCCGCTTTTTCCCATTCTGAATATACGGCTGACCAATAGGAGCTTCTTTTAATTCTCTCCCAAGCATATCATATATTTTATAATCGAATTCTGGGTTGATTTCTAATTCATCAATTCCTACCGTTGTACCCGTATTATTATTTACAAATGTCCAACTTCCCCATGGAGTATTCGCACCTGTTTCCCAATATATTTGATCCTCAAAAAGACAGTTAATTGAATTACCATTTGGCGACAAACCTTGATTAATATACCATGCATCCAAATTTGCCGAATCATTTACAAAATGAACGGTGACATTAATGGTATCAGTAAGTGACCAATTATGACTAAAAGTTATCGTAGATTCATCAACTAAAATATCTTGATGCACTAAATTTCCTTGTTGATTTGTAAACTCCCACATAAAAATATTTTCTGATTGGGGGTGGGTCATATATTGACCTGAATGATAAATACTTATAGAAGTTTCTGAAGAACCTACATTCATAACCATGCCTAATTGATCACAAGGAACACATGTAATCACTTGTGCTTTTATTGATTGATATAGACCAAAAGTAATGGCCAGTATGAGTAAATATTTTTTCATTGTTTTCAGTTTAGCTGGGCTAATATAATGCTAAATTGCCAGTTATATCTCACGCCTGGGGACGAATTGTATGACAAATAACACGGAAATCCTGAACAATTCCAGTCCAATAGGTCTAAGGATCGATCATTGATTTTTTCATAACTTTAAGGAAAGATACTGAATATGAATAAATTGAAATATTTTGGTGTTTACTTTACACCCATTCTTGCACTTATAAGTTTCAATAGTAGTGGTATATTGGCCTATTCAGGAATTATAGTTTTGTATTTGTTTATTCCCATTATAGAAAATGTAATCCCTAAGGATTCCTATAATCTCAATACCTCAGAAAAAGAACTTGCTAAAAAGGATCGATTTTATGACTTCGTTCTTTATTTATTGGTTCCACTTCACCTATATGTGATTTATATTTTTCTTCACGCAATCACAAATCCAAACATTTTACTTTCTGACCTAATTGCTTATGTACTAATGATGGGAACAGTGCTAGGTGTCAATGGAATTAATGGTGGCCATGAACTAGGTCATAAGACCGGAGAACCTTTCAAGCTTTTATTGGCACACGTATTACTAACAACTTCCATTCAAAATCACTTTATGACTTACCATAATAGTGGGCATCACAGAGATGTGGCAACTCCGAATGACCTCACTTCTGCAAAGCAAGGTGATATCTTCTATCTATTTGCTTTGAAATCTCAAATTGGAGGATATTTCAAAACCTGGAAGTTAGAAGCGGAAAAGTCAAGGAAAACTGGTAAAAGCACATTTTTGAATCCCATGATAATTCACACAATAATTCCTTGGACTTTCATTGCTATCATTTTTATTCTATTTGGTCTGCAGGTTGCCTTACTTTACTTCGCGGCTGCAGTATTTGGGATTTCTATTTTAGAGGCGCAAAATTATTTTTCACATTATGGACTCAGAAGAAAGCAAAGAGAGAATGGTACCTATGAAAATGTAAAAGCAATTCATTCTTGGAATTCGGATCACATCTTAGGACGTATTTTACTTTTTGAACTTACACGACACTCAGACCATCATTATATGGGTGCAAAACCTTATCAAATACTGGAATCAAAAGAAGAAAGTCCGATGTTACCTTATGGTTATCCAGCGATGCTTATTTTATCTTATTTCCCATTCCTATTCATTCCAATTATGCGTAAAGCACTCAAAAAACAAGGTTTCGTTTCCTAATTCAATACCTTAAGACATAAAAAAAGCGCTCCATTGTGGAGCGCTTTTCATTTAAGATAAAACTCTTATCTCACAATTACTTTTTGATTGAACATCTGTCCATCAATTTCTACAGTGCAGAAATAAACGCCAGACTTCAAGTTTAGGTTATTGTAAGATACCATATTTGAAGAAAGATTCGTCTCAGACTGAACCAACTCACCAAGTGCTGAATGAATAGCGATTGATTTGATATTTCCCTCTTTTGCTCTAAAAACCAAAACAGACGTTGCTGGATTAGGATAAACCTCTAAGGCGTTTGCCGTTTGGATTTCTTCAATACCCGATAAACCATCAAGGTTCGTAGCTCTTACAATTCTCCTGCAGAAGTAACCTAATGTAGTATCAACATAAGCCATAGATTTAGCAATACCCATATCAGGATTTTGACCTAATGCGTTTTGGCTAATCGCAATACCAGTGCCCGGATCAAATCCTAAACTCAAAGCAATATTTTCAACTGTACCTTCATCCCAAAGATCCCAAGGTGAAGCTTCAAATGGATTTCCTGTAACATATGGGAAAACATTGTCTACTGGAGCTCCAACGGTCGTTCCGCCAAAATCAGCCATTCCTTCAGCTGCAGCATTCGCTGCTTGCGCACCTAATGTATAGACATCACTTCCTGCATTAACGGAAGCTAAAACATCATTATTTCCCAGCATATTGGCTTTTGCCATGACATCATAAGATCCACTAATATCAGTTGTAATTAGACCTGCACCTGTTACAGCAACATCGCCTGTAGTATATATAGCAACAGGATCTGTCGGACAATGCACAGCACACATTGGAATTTCACCAGCTTCTAACCAGCTTAAATCACCGATTCCACCACCCATACTACAAACCATATGAACTTCGTTAGAATATCCAGGGTGATTTACATTGTTAAATGCGCCGCCGTATCCATCCCAATCTCCAATCTCTGCAGTATCAATTAAGGCAGTTGTTTCACCTGTAATTTCGTCAACAGCTAAGAATTTTGGAAGCGTGATTTCAGCATACTTATCTACAGATGCATAACCCAACGCCACCCAACCTCCAGAACCTTGTCCTGAAAGAATAATTCTAGAAGTATCTATGCCCCAAGTGTTACCATTCTCAGCAACATCTTTTTTGAAGAATCTTACAGCACCTTTGGTATCTTGAATCGCTCTATAAACCGCCTTCATAAGACTCGCTCCTCTTTCTGCAGGTGTTTCTGCTCCGGGATTCCATCCTAATCTGTATTCAAGATTCGCGACAACATAACCACGTCTCGCATAACTTTGACAAATCATTTGAGTCGCAGCATCCTGACGCATTCCCGTCGGGTTTCCATTATATATAATTGGTGCAAAAGTACCCGTATGTAAAACAATTACAAGAGGACGTTCAGTCTCAGTATCTCCAACGGGTTGAAACAAATCAAAATTCAATGCTGGAATATCTGCAACACCATCTCCATTTACATCAGCTCCTGTTGGAACGTAAGGCACACCCTGACTTGCGGCAATTACGGAGAAGTTCATCCCATAGTTGATATCTGTTTCTACAGAAACGTCTGGAAAGACCTCATCAATGTATCGATCCTGAGCATATGTGCTTCCAAGGATAGCCATAAAGCTTAAAAAAGGTAGAAGTATTTTTTTCATATTTTATTTTTTAGTTGGTCTAAGATAATTATTATTAGCCGAATTCTATTATTTCTTGGCTTTATCTTTCCAGTCAAAAGAAATAGAGGTATAAATCATTCTGCCAACAAAAGGCCCACCATAGACCTGAAGCACTTGATTGTTCAATAAGTTTGAGGCCCCAATCTTAACCGTCAAATTGGCTTTTTCAATTTTCTTGTTAATTTGAGCATCCAATAAACCGTATGTAGGAACACTACCCGTAAATTGAGGAGACCCCTCAAAAATAAAACCTTCAATCCATTTATAATTCACATTAAATCCAATACCATTGAACTTTTTAATGGAAAGGTCACGTCCCCTAAATCCGATATTAAATTTGTGTTCTGGTGTATTATATGCTGGAATGATAGGATCATTAGATTCTTTATTCAAGACATTCCATGAGTAATTACCGTTAATTGCGTAATGGTCACCTAAGTAATAATTTAAGCCAATGGTAGCTCCCTGTGTCGTAATGGTTTCTCTGGAATTCGTCGCGATCCTGAACACATCTTTTATATAAGGCCCATTTTGAAGAATTTTAATATCAGCACCTGTTGTAAAACCAATAAAATTAGTGTAGGAATTAAAGTAATAATTCATATCCACATATAAGTTTTCGAACAAAACACCTCGGTATCCAACTTCGATAGATTTAACTTCCTCCGGAGCGATTGGATCTAAATTAAAATAATTGAGTGTGTCTGGGTTTTGCGTATAATAATAGTCTCTCAAGGATTCAATGGTTACCAATGAGTCATAGCCTTCAATATTACCAACAAGCTTTGCACGCCCGACATTATAATACATGTATTGATTGAGTAATGTTGGATTTCGAATAGCTGATGTCAATGTGGTTCGCAACGAATGCTCCTTATTTGGTTGCCAAATCAATGAAAATGCTGGAGATGGTAAAAAGTTAAAATTTTCATTTTTATCAACCCGCATTGAGGCTTTTAAAATCCATTCATCTTCCTTAAATCTCTTTTCCATTCCTGCATACACCCCAAATTCTCTATTTACAATTGTTACACCTCCCGTATCACTAAATAATGCACCTTCAGACCTTGGCGTGTAGATTCTTCCATTTGCACCTGCCGTGAATTTTGCAAATTCCGTATTAAATATTTTTTCTCCATGTACATGATACAAAGCAGACTTATCTTGTATTCTGGAGCCCCCTTCCAAAAATGAAGTCTTCGAGGTAATATCATTAAGTAGAGAATCAAAACGCGCTGTCCCAGGCTCAAAATATGCCAATGCACCTCCTAGATCACCATGTTCTTGATTTGCATAATCTTCAGCCTCATTATGCCAAGTTTCCATCAGTCCTGGATTAGCAGCTACCACTGAATCAATTGCGCCAATATCTAATGTAGCCCCAAGTTGTGGCTCCCAAATCACATTTGGATCCAGATCTCTAACCTGATCTGTAATGTTACTGGTCCAATAACCACGGTATCTATTGTACCAATCCCAATCATCACTTGCAGCATCTTGCATTAAAAAAGCTGTAAGAACGGCATCATAAGAATTTCCTGCATCTTCATTTGTCGCATATGCCCGAATAAAGAAATCATCCTTTTTCCGAAGCTCTAAACGATTTTGTACAAAAACAATGTCCTTCAAGCTAAATCTATTGTCCCCTTGATAAACAGTAGTCCCAGTGCCTAGATTAGAGGCCATGATGAGCTCAATATCCTCTGTGAATAGATAGTGTAATGCAGCCGATGCCTTCAAGTTTTTTGTATCGTAATCTACGATATCTTGTTCCCAATAACCCGTTCGATGCCATCTTCGCAGACCCGGGGTCATCCATCTAGATTGAATATCCAATGCATTGTTAATATTGGGAGACAAATTTTCATCGCCATACCTATTCACCGCATCATAACCGCCTGGATTGTTTTCATCTGTATCTAATCCCTCAACAGAATTGGCGTTATCAGCAACCCAATCGTCAGCAGAGAGATAGGAAAAATTCAGCTTAAAAGCGAACTTATCTTCTCCTTCTTTATTTTGAAAGGCTTTTGCGTAACGCACAGCGTATTCATTCAACATACGCTCTCCTCCTTTTACGGATGCACTAAATCCTTGAAATTTAAAAGGGCTTTTGGTATACATACTAATTACTCCATTAAATGCATTTGGGCCATAGAATGCTGAGCTGGCACCTGAAACAACTTCAACTTTCATGAGATCTAATTCAGAGGCACCTAAAAAGTTTCCTAAAGCAAAATTTAAACCGGGAGATGCATTGTCAACCCCGTCAATAATTTGCAAGGTACGAACAGGTGATGTACTATTGAAACCTCTCGTATTTACAACTTTAAAACCAAGACTCGCTGAAGTAAGATCTACGCCTTTCATATGACTTAAGCCTTCGTAAAAGTCTGTGGATGGTGTCTCTTGAATTTCAGCTAATGACATTGTCTCTATGGACAAGGCGGACTCCTTTTCTTTATCTGTTGCAAAGCTTCTTACTTTAACTTCGTCTAGATTCAGTGTTTTATCAGTTTTTAGACGGATTTTTATGGGCGCAGCGACTGAAGAGACCGCAGTCTCTAGCTCAGCATAACCCAAAAATGAACTAATTAATACAATAGGAAGCTCACCTTGAAAGGATATTTTGAATGCGCCATTCTCATCCGTAAAAGCACCTGCATTCATCCCTTTGACTTTAATTTTCGCACCATCAATAGGTGCATTCGTATAATCATCAACGAGCATTCCTGTGACTTCAACCTGGGCCATAAAATTCATACTGAGGAGCAAGCTCAAAACAAAACACAATTTTAAGGGCAAAATTTTCATACTGTTTAATCTTTAATCAATGTTCTAAATATAAGAAATATTGATGCAGTTAACGGATAGCATAATATACGATTTATAAAAATGTCCTAGTGATATCATTCTAACCTTAGGATAGCGCATAAAAAAAGGAGCCTAAGCTCCTTCTATGCTATAAATAAATTCTCTAAATAAAAGTAACCTTACCATCCTCTACATGATAAACAGCGCCTACTATTTTGATTTTCCCTTCGGATTCTAAGTTCTTAAGCATTATACTTTTTTCGCGTATTTCCTTAATAGATTGGTGAACATTAGATTTGGTAACCTCCTCGACCTCAATCGTTCCCATTCTATTTTCCACTTCTGAAATCGCAGGCTTTACTTTACTTAATAAAGCCGTTATATTACCTAGCTCTACACCTTGGCAAGCTGAAGTTACTGCACCACACTTAGTATGGCCTAAAACTAAAATAGCTTTAGAACCTGCAACGCCACATGCATACTCCATTGAACCAAGTATATCTTCGTTTATAATATTACCAGCTACTCTTGCGCTAAAAATATCGCCAATACCCTGATCGAAAGCCAATTCGACAGGTACACGAGAGTCTATACAGCTCAAAACTACTGCATATGGATTTTGACCACCGCTTGTTGCCTTTACTTGTGAATGTAAATCTCTTGATATCTCATTTTTACTCAAAAACCTTTGGTTTCCTTCTTTCAACATCTCTATAGCTTGATCAGGAGAGATGCCTTCCTGCATTTCTTTCGTTATTGTTGACATATTTATAATATTAATTTAAAATTAGTTAGCATTTGTTTCTTCTGCCGTTTTCAATTTTCCTTTATTAAGGATTAAGAAAAATATAAAACCGATAATAATTCCATACAGCAAGTTAATGAAACATATTGCTGCGATTGTAACGATGAAAGTTGAAAAATGAACTTTTCCAGCCGCCTTCATTTTTTTGAATACTTCCGGACGTGCTAATTTATAACCTACTACAAACAAAATAGCTGCTAAAGTTCCCATCGGAATCATCTTCAATACAGAAGGGATTAATAATACCGTAAACAACAGTAAAAAACCATGAATAATAGCTGACATTTTTGTTTTACCTCTAGCTTGAGCATTGGCTGAACTACGAACTATTACTTGTGTTACTGGTAAACCTCCAATTAAACCTGAAATTAAGTTACCAACCCCTTGGGCTTTTAATTCTCTATTTGTTGGAGTATCTCGTTTAAAAGGATCTTGCTTGTCAGATGCCTCCACGCATAAAAGTGTTTCTAAACTGGCCACCAAAGCGATTACAATTGCAGTGATATAAACCTGTGGCTCATAAATGGCTCTAGAAAAATTCGGAAAGGTAAGCTTAGCAGAGAAGTCAGATAAAGACGTTACTACAGGAATGTCAACTAAATGATCTGCTATAAGAGCCATCTCTCCGGTTCCATATCCAACATTAATTAAAATACCACCAATTACCGCTAATAAAGGCCCTGGAATTAAGGACAAAACTTTGTTTTTTGTGACAAATTTTGTTTGCCACAACAATAATACCCCTAATGAAACGCAGGTAATGATTAGCACCCCTGGTGTAAAATGATTTATTGCATTATTAAACATATTCGCTGTTCCATTTATAAAGTCAGCAAACCACGTTGTCAAAAAATTACCACTTTCAGATGAAGCCATCAATTCAACATCCTTAAGGTTTTTATCATAACCAAAAGCATGAGTGACCTGTTTAAAGAAAATTAAGATTCCGATTGCGGCAAGCATCCCTTGAATAACTGATGAAGGAAAATATTGAGCAATTACTCCTGCCTTTAAAAAACCTGCAATTAATTGAATTAGACCTCCAAAAACAACTGCAACCAAGAAAATTTCAAACCCATTTTCTATTCCTCCAAAACCCTCTATGGAAGCATACACTATTGTAGCTAAACCAGCAGCAGGACCACTTACCCCCAAAGGAGAGCCACTTAAAGTTCCTACAACAATACCTCCGATGATACCAGAAATTAAACCTGAAATAGGAGGCGCTCCAGAGGCGATGGCAATCCCTAAGCATAATGGGAGGGCTACTAAAAACACGACGATACTCGCAGGAATGTCGTTTTTAAAGTTTTTAAAGGGACTTAAATTATTGTTTGAATTCATGTTAAGTAAATTAGTTTCGTCTCAAATCATTCAAATGAAAAGAGATTTTGTTATTGTAGAGAGAACCCTACTAAAATTATTTCTGTTGATAAATGGATTATAAAATTTAAAAAAGATCTTGGTCTTAGTTTTAAACTCTACAGTCGGGCGGTGAAAATTGTTCACCGAATATGCCCTCTAGTGATTTTAATAAATAAAAGTAATTCGGGGCGATTTGCGGTTTCGCATATTTAGAGGTATCTGAAGTATCGGTTAAAATCTCTAACTCCTTTCCCTCCTCATTTTCTTCACTTTCTTCATTTTCCTCTTGATCATGCGAATCATTTTTTGTGTCAGAATTGTCATGATTATTATTTGAGGTCAAAGGAATCAAATAAGCATGTGCAAAAGTACTTTTAGACACAAATACCTTAACGTTTGAATTGGCAAAAGAGAAAAACACCTGACATGAGAATAGTATCAGACAAAAGAAAGAAAAATATTTAGTTAAAAAAGTTTTCATTTTTATATGCTATCAAAAATAGCAAAATCACGAGATTACATCAAGTGATTTACCAACTTTAATAAAGGCGGCAACTGCTCTATCTAGGTCCTCTTTTGAATGCGCCGCAGAAATCTGTGTTCGAATTCTTGCAGCACCCTTGGCAACAACAGGATAAAAGAATCCTATAGCATAGATACCCTCCTTTAAAAGTCCATCTGCAAATTTTTGAGAAAGTGCTGCATCATAAAGCATAATAGGAACAATCGGAGAATCCCCCTTTTTTATTTCAAATCCAGCGGCAATGATTTTGTCTTTAAAATACTTCGTGTTTTCTTCTAATTTATCTCGAAGTGCTGTAGATCCGCTTAGAAGATCGAAAACTTTTAAAGAAGCACCAACTATTGATGGCGCCAAGGAATTCGAAAATAAATAAGGCCTTGATTTTTGACGTAACATTTCAATGACCTCCTTCTTTCCAGTCGTGTAACCACCCATTGCACCACCCAAAGCTTTACCTAAAGTTCCCGTGATAATATCCACGCGATCAAGCACATTACAATATTCTGGCACACCGCGTCCAGTTGCACCAATAAACCCAGCAGAGTGACATTCGTCAGTCATCACCAAGGCATCGTATTTGTCGGCTAAATCACAAATCTCATCCATTTTTGCAATATCACCATCCATTGAGAAAACACCATCCGTTACAATTATTCTGAAGCGTTGCGCTTGAGCAGCGATAAGTTGTGCTTCTAAATCAGCCATATCAGAGTGCTTATATCTGTATCGTTGTGCCTTGCATAAACGCACACCATCAATAATCGAAGCATGGTTCAATTCATCTGAAATAATGGCATCTTCCTTTCCAAATAATGGCTCGAACAAACCGCCATTTGCATCAAAAGCCGCCGCATATAGTATGGTATCTTCAGTTCCATAAAACGATGCGATCTTTTGTTCTAAATTTTTATGAATGTCTTGAGTGCCACAAATAAAACGAACAGAGCTCATTCCATAGCCATGCGTATCAAGTGCGTCTTTCGATGCTTGAATAACTTCCGGGTGTGACGAAAGACCTAAATAATTATTAGCACACATAATTACGACATCTTCACCTGAGCTTATTTTTACCTCTGCACCTTGAGGAGAAGTAATAACCCGTTCCCTTTTAAGCAATCCGTTATTTTCAATTTGTGTTAGCTCTGAGGTTAAGTGGTCTTTTAATTTTCCGTACATGATTTTTTATTTATTAAATAATTTTATTTTGGACTGAAGGAGGTTATTTAACAATTTAGCCTCACGTTCATCTAGTTTTCTACCAAAGCGTTTAACCTTTCCAAAATATTCAAATTCAAAACGTTCACCACCACTAATCCAAGGGGATGACTCCCAAATGCCCTTTATTGTTCTTTTTTCTGGTATTTCAAATGAAAATGCTTTGATATTTGAATAATAATAGGCCCTCAATTTTCCATAAGAAAAGAATGAGTTTTTAATATGAAAACCATCCTTGTCAAGCTTTAATAACTCTTTACCAAAAAGCAACCAGAGAAATGCTCTCGAAATCCGAAAAGCATAATAGCACCAAAACACTAAAAATATGTAAAGAATAATTCGCTCCTGTTCCACGAGCTGTAAGGTAAATAGTGCCCATATGACTATTGCACCTATGCAATACCACATCCCAAGCCATGAACCCATTAAAGCATTGACTAAATTATTTCTTTCCGGAACAATAACAACCGTTGTTTTGATTTTAGTGTCTTCAAAACTAATTCGGTCACCTATTTTTTTCATGGAACAAAAATAAAAAAACCCCTAAGAAAACTTAGAGGTTTTATTTAATATTAGAATATTTTAGTAGTTCCAGACATCGTGCTCCCACTTACGGATTTCGCCTTTAATCTTTTCGGCCTCATACAAAGCATCTACTCCAAACCTGTAGTCTTCAATTTCTCTATCAAATTTATCAGAAGTACGATAAATTTGAGCGTTAAATTTTCTTTTCCAAAAAAGATCGTCAAAACTCATCCATTGTGCATCACTTCTATCGTTATAAGTATAGTAATTCACCATAACATTTCTCAAGTCAGGGAAATACAACCAAAACATTTCAAGCTGAATCGTTGCTTCATTTTCTATTGGCGCGAATTCACTTACACTTTTGTCGTAGTATGATTCCACACCATCACGGAAAACGATCATGCTACCTCTCATTTCTTTGTGCTCTTTGACATCTTCCTTGGTAAATTTACAAACAGGAGCAATAGCAATTATACGCTTATCCAAAACAGAACGTTCTTTATCAAAGAACCAGTCTTCCTTAATATTGTAGGCCGTTATTCCTTCTGAGGACTGAAATGAAATAGGACCATCCTCACGAATCAAACCAGATCCTTCGTTGGCTACAGATTTATTCCATCGTATTTCAAGATCGGCTCGATCAAAAGTAAGC
This sequence comes from uncultured Flavobacteriales bacterium, assembly GCA_943789205.1. Classification (GTDB taxonomy): domain Bacteria; phylum Bacteroidota; class Bacteroidia; order Flavobacteriales_D; family Crocinitomicaceae; genus UBA952. The sequence continues at coordinate 1,575,152 of CALSTG010000001.1, read as the reverse complement.
ATATCAGATCTTGACGGATCAAAACTCAAATTCACAATGGAATCAAACCAGATTTCAAAAGTTTGTCCTTGTGTCGACTGGGTAATGTCAGGATCATTTTGTAATTTCTCATCTACACCATCGATATTCACAGTCATTACTGGACCTTGACCAAGAGCAGCTACAACCTCGTTGATAGATCCTTTATAATCCTCATTCAAAAAATAATCTTCACTTCCCGAGATTCTCTCTATAGGATATTTAAACTGATAACCATCCTCGATTATCTCTTTAGGATTATAGGTAGGATTAGACACCATGTAGACAGGTAGATCGCCCAACATGACATGTCTAAGAATAACAGTCCACAATGACCATCTTTCTTGATGCTTAATCCATAGAGGACCATCTACATCTGCTTCACTCGCTGGTGGCTTATATTGAGAATCAAACTCATCAAAAGGGAAAAATATTTCATGATTTAATTTTTCTCTAGCATCAATCCTTGAAAAAACTCTTTTAGACCAAACATAGTCTGCCAATCTAACATGCTCATAAGGAACAGCACTGCGAATAGGAACTTCATCTTTAATAACAACCCCATCGGTAATTCCACCTTCTAAGGTATTATATGGTCCACGTGGAGGCACATTTTGTGAATGTACAGTTAAACCAAATAAAAATACTATTGTGAGTGTTAAAAAAGTACTTTTCATAATTTCTCTATTTTATTTCGATGACTCCATCGATAATATCCTTCTTTCCGGTATCCGTTCTTTTAGTAAATAAAACAATACCTACTTTCTGACCAGGACGCGCTTTCGCAAGATTCGCTGGTTTGAGTCTATCACCAGAGAAACCCTTTCCAAGTATCTCACCACCAGTCACTTTATATTTAATCCCTTTAAAGTTAAAGGCATCACCTAAACCAACATCGAGAAAACCTCCACGAGATTTTGCTAGTGATTTCGTCTTCACTTCTGGTTTTGGAAATTTCTTAACAGGGTATTTATACTTCCCAAATGTTACATTGTTTCCGTTGTTATCTTTTCCTTGTAGCGTAACTGTAACGCTTCTTGTTCCCCTATTCACATACAACCAATCACCTTTAAATGAGATACCATCTGCATCCTTCCATGATTTGTTCTTAGTCGCTTTGGAACAACCACTACATGAAACTGATGTCGATACAACGCCCGCTGCTGAATAGGTTACTTTATTCGGCCAATCCGTATAAAAAACAGAAACTTCAGGTAACGCAATCGAACCACCTTTCTCCACTACCTTTACTACGGTAGAATAGCTCGCAGGTTTCAAATTACCAAACTTATCTTTAATAGAAATGGTACCCGTTAACTCCATTTCACCTCCGCTTGGAGCTGTGTAAGCGATGTATGCTTGACCACCTTTAGTTTCAACTAAAGTTCCTTTTCCTGCATCAGGAACAACTATGGGTTGTTTTTCTGAATCAAAGGCTGCCATCATAACTCTGAGCGTATCTGTCGCACCACCACTTACTGAAGGTGCTGCAATCGCCAAGGATGTCACCTTATTAAAGGCATAATTACCTCCACCAACTTTAGATGCTAAATACGCCATTGCGTCAGCACGGGCCGTTAATACCTCACTTTGAAGACTTGATAATGCAGCAATCGCAGCCACTGAAGGAGCATGGTCAAAAGTACCACCAATCCAATGTCTTGTTTTGCCTTCTTCATGAGGGTCAGCTTGCATTTCATTTTTGGTTAAACCTTTGTATAAACTTGCTATTATTCCTCTATCATCTTGGTTAATATCAGAGGCATCTAATGCCTTCTTTAATTGTTTGTCTAAGTCCGCTAAATCTTTAAACTTTTTAATTTTAGGGTCCTTGAAGGCGAATTTCTTTCCGTCTTCATCAATTGCAGAGGCGGCTTCAACAATCAAATCACAAATTTCCGTACGAAATTTCTCCATAGCTGGCCATACGGCAAATCCAGGAGCAGCTTTATTTGGAGCCATAATATTCTCATTAATACCCATAATCAGCATTTGTTCATCATAAGCATCTTTTTTTGCTACATGATTCAAATTCATCTTAATAGGTTTGATAGGCTCGCTATTCTTAGTAAGTCCTGGTTTTTTCAGGTTGGCAAAATCAAGTTTCCATTCTGCTCTATCTTTAATACAGATAGGCTTTTCTGCTGTAGGACTGAGATCTTCTGCACATGCCTGAAAGATCAAAAGTTTAACTCTATCAATAAGAACGATCTTTTCCGCTGCCGCCTTATCTATTTTTTCCATGACACTATATATGCCAACGGCTGTCTTATTTTCTCCACCTTCATCATTGGTTTTCTTACTTGCTACATCGGATTTCTTTTCATCACCACGTTGTACCTCAGTAATGTTACCAGTTTGAATATTTGCTTCAATGTTAATAAATGCATCAAGTATAGACTTTGATACGTTCAGCGCCAAAAGGGCTGTAAGTACCAAATACATCATACCGATCATTTTTTGTCTTGGGGTTTCCTTGCCTCCTGCCATGTTCTATCGTTCTTAAATTTATAAATTAAAGATTACGACTTCATTGCCTTAAGCATGTTGCCATATACGTTGTTCAAGTCACTAAGATTCTGAGAAAGTGTTGCCATATTCTCACGATAAACCTGAGTATCACCAGCAGAGGCAGCTAAATCAGCCATAACTGATTGAATACTGTCTTGTAAGTCTTTCATCTGACCTGCACCAGAAATATAGTCTTGAGAGCTTTTCAATTGAATTTCATAAGAACCATTTAAAGCGGCAATATTCGTACTCAAACGTTCCATTTCAGGGCCAAAATTATTTCCTTCACCCGAAATTGCAGCAATCGAAGTTGCAGATTGTTTATACTGCTCGGCTAGATTGTCTAAACTTGAAGAAGCATTCTGTAAACTAGATACATATTGGTCTGTTGCTCCTGTTGCGGAAGCCATTGAACCTAACGAAGATGCATTATCTGCTAAGTTTGACATACCATCTTTCAGTCTTCCTATTAAGGCATTATCTATTCCCGCATCCCCTAATTTGTCTGCTAATTTGTCTGCCTGAGATCCTGGCTCTTCGCTACCAGCTTTGATTAAGTCATATAAACCAACACCTTCTATTTCTTCCACACCTTCACCTTCTGCGTTCGACAATTCTGGAAAAACTCGAGACCAATCCGCATCTAAATGAACTGGTTCCATAACAGACATTATAAAAATTACTGCCTCCGTACTAAGTCCAATAATAAGCATTAAAGAAGCTCCTGGCCAGTGCATAATTTTGAATAATGCACCCATAATTACGACCGCTGCACCAAGGCCATAAACGTATTTCATAATATTCTTCCAAGTCTTGCTTTCGAAAAAGCTAGTTCCGTGTCCACTCATAGATTTGTTTTTTTTTTAACTGTATTTGCTTTATTTAAGTTGTATATCACTTTGGATTTCTTCTCCGTTTTCAAGATCTAAATCCTTACCACCTCTACCCATGTGAGTCATCACATTACGGAATCCGATGTACGATTTAGCGGTATCTTGATATTCAAATGTTCTGGTAGAGTTATTTAGATAATAACCTATATCCTTCCATGAACCTCCTCGAATTACTTTACGTTTTTTAACTGGATGGTCACCATCTTTCGCTTCATATTCGTAATCTGAATTCATATCATGACCAAATTCATATTGAGATTCATCAAATGCGGTAGAGCACCACTCAGCAACATTTCCAGCCATACAATAGAGACCAAAACCATTTGGATTGTATGAATATACCTTTACAGTGTGGAAACCACCATCTTCAAAATATCTACCTCGCATTGGCTTGAAGTTGGCTAAAAAACAACCACTTGCATTTCTAATGTAAGGGCCACCCCATGGAAATTGAGATTGTTCAAGATCTCCCCTTGCAGCTCTTTCCCATTCCGACTCAAGAGGTAAACGAAAATCGTTTACAAACAAGTCACCATTAGCCTCTAACCAGCTATGATAAATCTGTGTTCTCCAAACTGAAAAAGCTTTTGCTTGCGTCCAAGTAACGCCTACAACTGGATAGTTGTCATAGGCATTATGCCAAAAATAATTTTTAGTCATTGGCGAATGAAAAGCATATGTGAAATCCCTTACCCAACAAAGTGTATCAGGATAAACGTTGATGCGTTCTTTTATGATAAATCGGCTTCTGTCTGTATGCCCACGAATAGCATTGTGCTGTCCTTTACTGTTAGAGAATCCCATATCTAAATCCTGACCTGGGTTTTCTAAAATCGTACCGTAGAGATTGTCAGGGTCTGCTATAGACTTGTTTGGAAGTACATCACCTGCATCATCAGTTGCCTGAGTTGTGTAAACTGTTGTATCAACCCAAACCTTGTTGCTGTTTTGATCCATCGTATACAAAGGTGATCTATGTAAATCATCACGTTTGTAGTCTTTAGACAATGGATCTCTTCTATTCCTTTTATATAAATCGTCAGAACGGAAGGTTTCATTCCCTAGGCTATCGTATGAAAATGTTTTTCTTGAATCTACAGATGTTGTAATTATCTTACCACGACGCGCTGCTTCTTTATAGTCAATCCAGTAATAGTCAAAATAGAGAAGTCTAGTATCTATCGTACGTTTTTTATAAAAACGCTCTTGTTCGCTGTAGAACATATCTGAAAGTAGGAAGTTAACTTCAGGATCTTCGTAGTTTAAAGGCATTTCCCAATCTAATGTTAGATATTTTCTAGCCTCTAACCTACCTAGCTGGTATTTCTTGGCTTTTTTGGTGAGCTGTGTAGTAAATCCTTTCTTTTCTGTTTTGTCTCCTTTAAATGCACTATTCTTTGAATAGTTTTGGAAAACAAACGATTCTTCACCCGTCCAGTTTTTGATTCCCAATACACCTTTAAGGTCTTTTGGCTTAATCTCAAGCCCATTGACTAATTTGATGTTTTTACCAAAAACCTTTTTATTAGGACCTGTAGCTTCCGCTCCTTTCATGAAAGGAGAACCAATCAACAGCATTGATTTATCTACAGCAGCGTTATTTGCCGAATCCATGAAAAGCTCAAATGGTGTGTTACCGCCTTGAAGATCAGAACCTGCATCGTACATCTCACCATAAGGACCCATCATCAACCAAAAATCGTCTGGAATCTGTACCCACTGCTCGGCGTCCGCGCCATAACTTCGACGATATAACTTTTCTCTAGCTATAGAATCTCTAACCCAATGAACAAATTGACGGTATTCGTTATTTGAAATTTCCGTTGCGTCCATATAAAATGACTGAACAGAAACTGTTTTCTTTCTTGCGGTGTGCAAGCCCATGATGTCTTCGTCATCTTCTCCAGACTGATATGCTCCTGATGGAACATAAACCATACCAATAGGTAATTTACCCGGACCTAAAACATCTGGATAAAAGACATCTCTTCCTTTAACTCCAACTAAATTACCTTCTACCTCATTGCATGAGTAAAAGATCGATAGTAAAGCAAACAAACAAAATAACTTCTTCATTTTATATTTTTTGATTCAACGTGCCCAAATCAACTTGCTACAGGTTTCAGTTTGGGTATAACGTATGAACTGATAAAATAGTTACATAAAAATTTAGAGCCAACGAGGGTGACGTGCACTTTGCTTCGGTGGTTCTGGTAAATTATAGCAGTATTTGAAGAAGATCTCGTGTGAACCTCTAGAAACACTTGCTAACTTATTTACAGTAATATCGTACGAATAACCTACAGTTAGGTTTTCCATTGGGGTATATCCAAACATCATTGCGACAGCATCTGAGGTTCGTACCGTTAATCCAGCATATCCAATTTTGGAATTCCCAAAATCATAGATATATCTCGCATTGAAATCTGCTGAGAATTTAATCATATCTGTTCTCATTAGAACCTGAGCGTCTATGGTACCACCAAACATGTTCGCGAATTTTTTTCCTCCCATCAAGTAATAATGCCTTGCCGTTTGGTAAGATTGTTCAAAACCATTTGCTGATTGCTGTTTGAGCAGAGATTCCGTTAAGTGTGTAGAAGAAAGACCAACAAACCAATCTCCAGCATCGAAATAAGCTCCAAAATTAACATCGAGATTTGTTGCTGCAAATTCTTCAGGTAAATCAGGGTCTTGTATAGAAGTTGGCGGAACCCAATCAGGTTGAAGACCGTAATTAATAAGACCTATACCCGCACCTAAGCCTAAAACACCGAGATTTCCAATTTCAATGGGATAAGAATAGTTTAAAGCAAGGTTATTTTGTTTTGCGAATCCAATAGCATCATGATAAAAAGAAAGTCCTATACCGCCTGGTAGAAATCTATTTAAATTAGCCTCAATGTTAAGCACTGCAGAATTTGGCGCCCCATTTACTTGATCCCACTGATTTCTATATATGGAGGTCGCGCAGATGGTATTGTCCAGACCTAATCCGGTTTTACCAGGATTGATACTCATTTTATCATATATAAAATGGGTAATCAATTTATCTTGCTGGGCCATAGTCGAAAAGGAGACTATAAGGAGAAGCAAGCCTGCTAAGCATTTTTTGAGTTGCATATAGTTTATTTAACACAAACATTCCGAAAATTCAAAATTTCACAGAATATTCAAGTTGCTAAAATAGATAATTTTCTGGAAAATAAAAACAAAAGCAAGAAATTGTTGGCTTTATCACTATGTTAGCTTTTGATAGGTCTTCCACCATAAATCTGGCATTTCATTTTGCATGGCATGATCATAATCTTCTTTATTGCATGGAACCAAATGATGCCTGTCGTATTTAGAGCCTTTCTGGGGCGGATAAGGCACTTCCATCCACCATCGGTCTGATTTATGACTCTTATAAAAAACGATAGAATGATTTCCGTTTTCTAGCTCGACATTAAACTTAAAATACCCGGCTTTACTCGAGACAGGAAAGTCTCCCCAGCGAGATTGATAACCATCAATGAAATACCATAGAATTTCCGACAAAAGTTTATCAGACATTTCATTGAAATCAATGTAATTAAAAACACCAAAAAAGTTTACTTTATCTGAAATACCTGCATATCTGCTAATTTGACATATTTGTTGCGCCTGAAAACCATTCGGATTGGCCTTGTGCGAAAAAACATCAGATGCTTTAATTGAATTAAAATCTAGGTTAATGATGTCCGCATTGCGCAAATGCGGTTCAGCTCTTTTAAAATCATCGTTGAACTCACCTAACCGACAAACATCAAAATACAAACTCTCTACAAGTTTTAACTCTTTGGGCTGAGCATAAGGAATCTGAAGGCCAATATTTGCATGATTAAATAGGTAGCAAGGTCTTTTTAATAATAAGGAAGTTAAGTAGGCATTGTGGCTAATATCTACTTCAGGACCTCCAATATCAAGCGAATGATCTATAGAACAAATATTTACAAGCTGCTCTAGCTTTGCATAAGCATCATATGCTGCTAGGACTAAATCCTGAGACCCTCCAATTAGAATCGGAACAACATCGTTCTTGATAAGCTCACGAACCACACTAGAGATCGCAAAATAAGTATCTTTTAATTCCTCTCCGGGTATAATAGTACCCAAATCGTATATTTTACTACTCCAATTTTTGGAACGAGACAACTGCTTAAGTTTGCTTCGGAAATCTGTTCGTGAATCGTTATTTTCATAATCAAGATCACCTCTATACTCAGGTACAGAAAACAACGCAATTGACTTCGAGGCTATCTCTGGAAATTCACCAAAATTAGAAATGATTATTTGCCCAATTTGTTCCCCTTGATAATTTACCTCGTCTTCAAGTAAAGGGCTGAAATATATTGACAAGTCGTTCATGTTTCAAAACTATTGGAGATTCAAATACCAAAGTTTTTTTTACCGAAAAGAAATAACCAAAGACTCGTGGATAACTTAATCCTTATCCAAAATAGCTTTTATATCGGGCTTGAAATACAAAGAAGACTTCATAACCTTTCCATCATCTCTATAAATTGGTTTTCCATTCTCATCCAGTTTACTCATGTTCGAGCGTTGTATTTCTTGAAAAACATCAGCTATTTTATGCTGCAAACCATGTTTTAAAATAGTTCCACATAGAATATAAAGTTGATCCCCTAATGCATCGGCAATTTCAACCAAATCTTCATTCTTGACGGCCTCTAGATACTCATCATTTTCTTCGGCCATAAGTCTATACCTCAGTTGCTGCTGATCATGAGACAACTTAGCTGTAGGTTCACTTCGATTCTCAATTCCAAAGGCATCATGAAAGACCTCTACGTTCTCTATTGTTTCTTTTAATGTCATTTATTTTAAAATTTGAGTAGCTTGTGAAACTTTTCTTTTACTTTTTCAGCATTCGGCAATAATTCCATTTCTAGATCAGAGTTCAAAGGAATAGCAGGAGTATCTATAGCGCCAACGATTTCAATTGGTGCGTCTAAATAATTAAAATTATCTCGTTGAATTCTACCTGCAAGTCCTAATGTAAAATTACACTCAATCGATTCCTCAGTAACCAACAAGATTTTTCCATGTTTCCGACAAAGGATATTCATAGCATCATGATCCATTGGATTTAAAGAACGTAAATCTAATATTTCTGCATCATCCTCATGACCTTTTATTGCCTCAATTGACCAATATACACCTCGTCCATATGTTATAATACCAACGGTGCCTCCTTGACTTGCGCGATCCTCGGCAATCGACCTAACAAGACGTGCCTTTCCGATTGGTATCACATAGTCTGCACTAGGCTCAATAGACATAGACTCTTCGGTGCCTTTAATTTTTGACCAATACAAACCTTTGTGTTCAAGAAGAACTACAGGATTTGGATCATAATATGCAGCTTTAAGTAGTCCCTTTAGGTCTGCACCAGTTGATGGGTAAACCACTTTTATCCCGCGAATATTAGTCAGCACAGATTCTACACTGGATGAGTGATAAGGACCACCTGAACCATAGGCTCCAATGGGTACACGAATTACGCAGCTTACAGGCCATTTACCATTTGAAAGATAATAAGACCTCGATACTTCCGTAAACAACTGATTCAATCCAGGCCATATATAGTCTGCAAACTGGACCTCAACAAAAGGTTTTAATCCTAATGCTGACATTCCAACTGTTGATCCAATAATAAATGCCTCTTGAATCGGGGTATTAAAAACACGATTGTCTCCAAATGTTTGTGCAAGAGTTGCAGCCTCTCGAAATACACCTCCAAGTCTACCACCAACATCTTGTCCATACAATAAGGCCTCTGGATGTTCTTTAAGAATTTCACGAACCGCAAAAAGGGCAGCATCGACCATAACTGTTTTCTTTTTGCCTTTTGGAGAACGTTCGCCTCTCTCTTCCGTTATCGGCGAAGGTGCAAATATAAAATCTGTAAGACTTTTTTTATCTGGATCTTCTGCTTTGAGCGCTTTATCGTATGCTGTATCAACTTGTTCCTTGATGTCTCCCTCTTTTACCTGAATCATTTTATCAGTCCATCCTGCTTGCTTCAAAAGACTCAAAAGTTTGGGGTAAGGATCTTTTAGGTTCGCTTCTGCTAAATCATCACGATACCACTCCATTCGAACACCTGAAGTATGGTGTCCCAAAAGCGGTACGTGTGCATGTATAATGAATGGCCGCCTTTCATTTCTAACCGTTTCAAAAACGGATTTTACCGTCTCATAGGATGAAACAAAATCACTGCCATCAATCGTTTTAAGTTCAATGCCATTAAAACCTTGAGCATACTTACTCATATCCTGAGCCCGCGTCTCTTCGGCATTCGCCGAAATATCCCAACCATTGTCTTGTACTAAAAACACAATTGGGAACTGCTTTAAAGCAGCCATTTGAAGCGCCTCTGAAACTTCTCCCTCTGTACAAGATGCATCGCCCAGAGAACAAACAACTACAGATGGGGCTTTGTCTTTATCTGCGAGACCCTGTTGCTCCTTGTATTGCACGCCCATTGCTATTCCTGCAGTTGGAATTGCTTGCATGCCTGTAGCCGAAGACTGGTGAATGATTTTTGGAAAGTCATCTCTATTTAAAGAAGGATGAGAATAATACGTTCTCCCTCCTGAAAACGGATCGTCTTTTTTCGCGAAAACTTGAAGCATCAATTCATAAGGGGATATTCCCATGGATAAAAGAATAGAATCATCCCGATAATAAGGAGAAACCCAATCTTCCGGTTTTAATTGCATACCTACTGCGATCTGAATCGCCTCGTGGCCACGCGATGTCGCGTGCACATATTTTGACGTTACTTCTTTGTTGGCCTCGTATTTTTCAGCTAATGTTTTTGCTGTACACATAAACTGAAATGCCTCTTCAAGCAATTCTTTATTCACTATATTTTGCGGCGATTTAGCCTTAACTTTAGACATTGATTTTATTGAGTTTCAAATATACGAAAAGAACCAAATAGAACGATGTCAGAAGAATAAAGGTCAAAAGGTTTTTTAAACTTTTTCACAGTATATATATTTGTGTTAAACATCATTTTATGCTTGGATTAAAAATGGCAACGGACCCAAGATGGGTCAATATCGTTGAAGATAATATTAAGGAAATTCTTATTGATCATGCATTCTGTGAGCAAAAAGCTGCAAGTAATGCCATTTCTATGATTGTTCAATACCCCCACCGCCCCGACCTAGTAAGTGCCATGGTTGAGATTTGCAAGGAGGAAATGGAGCACTTTGATATGGTTCATAAAAAGATTTTAGAGCGAGGTTTCAACCTAGGATTTGAAAGGAAAGACCCTTATGTAAAGGATTTAAACGATTACCTAAAAAAGAACCACGACAATAGCTCAAGAGAAAGCCACTTTGTAAATCAAATGTTATTTGCGGCAATGATTGAAGCGAGAAGTTGCGAGCGGTTTAAAATTTTATCTGAACAGCTCAACGATAAGGATTTAAAAGATTTTTACAGAATGCTAATGGAGAGTGAGGCCCGTCATTTCATGACTTTTTTACGCTTCGCAAAAAAATACAGCTCGACAATTGATGTAGATGAAAGATGGAAAACTTTTCTAGCTTATGAAGCAAGTCTTATGAGTAAATATGGAAAAGAAGAAACCATGCATGGCTAAAGTGCTATTGCCTTTCGTATTTATCTCGATATCTTTTATAAAGTTCTAACTGAAAATTAGAAGTTGATCTTAAAACACCATCAAGACAAATTAATGTCACATCGTTTGTCATCATGTCAAGTGCATTGCCAACCGAAACAAAAAAACTAGCTTTTTTACCTTTCTCTATAGAGCCGTAATCTGCTGCAATACCAATAATTTCGCATGGATCTAATGAGATAGACCGAACTGCCGCCTCTTCCTCCAAGCCGTATGCCATTGCCGTACCTGCGAGAAATGGTAAATTTCTAGAATTCATTGCTTCCATGTCCCCAGATCCCTGAAGACAAAACTTAATACCTTGCTCACTTAACAAGGCTGGTATTCGATAAGGTAAATCCGTAGCCTCATCTTCTATTTGAGGAAGTCCATGAATCCTGTCTAACATAATCGGGATATTAGCATCTTTTAGTTTCTTTCCTATTAAATGAGCGTCATACCCACCAATAATCACTGGAAAAGGGAATTTAAAGGCATTGACAAAATCAATTACATCATGAATTTGCTGCAATTCATTTGCATGAATATAGACCCGCTTTGTTCCAACAAAACAATCCTTCATCGCCTCCAAACGTAGGTCAAAGGGTGTGTCATTTGAATCGTAAGATTTTGCCAATTCAAAAAAGCGCATCAGCTTCAATATTTCACTTGCATAATTCTTATTTCTACTTTTTGGTTTTGGCTCAGCCCACCAACCACCTCCTTGCGTGCTTTTAGGCCAATTTATGTGTATACCATCATCTTTTAAAACCGTCGCATCCTCCCAATTCCATGCAAATAGACGCATAATCGATGATGCTCCCGAAATCCTTCCCCCGCGCGGTGTAGCTTGGGTTATTAAAACACCATTCGTCCTCACGGTTTCAACCACTCTTGACTCTGTATTAAATGCAATTTGTGTGCGCACGTGCGGATTAAACTCTCCGACATCGTCAAAATCACGGGTGGCCCTTACCGCATCTATCTCAGTGAGTCCGAGGGTGGTGTTTGTAGCTACAAAAGATGGATACATATGCTGTCCTTGAAGTGAGACAATCGTATCCCAATTTTTAGCTTTATAGCTAGAAGTTAGTGCGTTTTTAACTAAAACAAAACGGTCTGCATCACATCCTACTATGGCTTTTTCGATAACAGTTCCATTTCCGACATGAACGGTAACATCTGTATAAAGCACTTTTTGAGTAAAGCCTGAATTCGCAATAAGAAATAGTATAGAAAAAATAAAGTATCTCATAATCAATGCAGGTTAGTTTTTATTTCGCCTTGTTCACCATGAGAATCACAATGAAAAAATCTTTCTTTATCGTGTTTGTATATTCTCATTGGTTTTCCAGCTGTGTTGTCTAAAGCCATTTTTTGAATGATTCTAGCCCTCTCAAGTCTATTTCTAGTTGCTAAAACATCATTTCGCTCCGCATCGTAATAAACCCTTCCCTCTATCATGGTTTTCTGAACCTTTGACATAATAGAAAGCGGGTTGTGAGTCCAAAGTACCAAATCTGCATCCTTTCCAACCTTGATACTACCCATCCTATCCTCAAGATGTAATAATTTAGCGGGATTTAGTGTTACAAGTTTCCATGCTTCCTCTTGAGAGAGCCCTCCGTACTTTATGGCCTTGGCTGCTTCTTGATTGAGTCGCCTGCCCATTTCTGCGTCATCAGAATTGATTGCGACAGTTACACCTTGTTCTGACATTAAGGCCGCATTATAGGGAATGGCATCATTTACTTCATACTTATAGGCCCACCAATCTGAAAAAGTAGATCCGCCTACGCCATGATTCTTCATTTTATCCGCCACTTTGTAGCCTTCGAGAATATGAGTGAAAGTATTTACTCTAAAGCCCATGGAATCTGCAACATGCATTAACATATTTATCTCAGATTGAACATAAGAATGACACGTTATAAATCTTTTAGAATCCAATATCTCAACAAGTGTTTCTAGCTCTAAATCCGTGCGAGGGGGTATTCCCTTTTTGCCTTTTCTGTTTTTATTGTATTCCAGCCACTCGTTTTTATATTGTCGTGCCCTATGAAAACCATCATAAAAAACTTGTTCTACACCCATTCTTGTTTGCGGAAAGCGAACTGTGTTAAAATCTCCCCAATTCGATTGTTTCACATTTTCTCCAAGAGCGAACTTTATAAAACCAGGTGCATTTTCGATAAGCATTTTATCAGGGGATTCGCCCCATTTAAGTTTAACAAGAGCGGACTGTCCTCCAATTGGATTTGCGGATCCATGTAATAATTGCGCACTTGTAACTCCTCCTGAAAGTTGTCTATAGATGTTAATATCTTCAGAATTTACAACATGTCCAATGCTCACTTCTGCCGAAATAGCTTGACCACCTTCATTTACTCCTTTGGAAATTGCAATATGGGAATGTTCATCAATTATTCCTGAAGTCAAATGCATTCCTGAGGCATCTATTATTTCCGCATCGATAGCAAGCGTATTGTCCACATTACCGACTTGAACAATCTTACCATCCTCCACTAAAACATCTGTTTCTTTTAAAACTCCCTGTGCTTCATTTGTCCACACTGTTGCATTCTTAAAAACATACTTGGATGAGTTAAGGGAAGAATCCAAGCCAAATGCCATATTTGGGAACCAACAAGAACCAACATAGCTCGTATCCTTAATTGGAGAATCTTTTTTCACTTCTTTCGCTAATACCTTTAATGCCGACCAGCTTTTCCAAGAACCATCGGGAGCTGTTGCGGCACCCTCTATTATCGAACCATTATTTGATATTTTACCTCGAAGCAAATAAGCCGAAGTGTTTTCTCTATTCACGAGCTTGATACTTATGTCATTGCCACTCATTTGAAAATCACATTTACATTTTGACGTATCAATAGATTTAAATGAGGCATCTAACTCGAAAGAATTACACGTTGGCTTTTCGCCATTACCCTTGAGGACAACTTTCCTTCTGAAGCCATCTATATTAATATCATATGAACCCGCAAGAGTAATTGAATTAAAGGGATTCAATGGTTGCTGAACACCTTGTAGCCATACCTCATTAATCTTTGCGTTCTTATCTTCGAAAGGATCCAAATCATAAACAGAAAAACTAGCATGCATACCAATCTTTAGCGACCCTATCTCATCACCTTTACCAATTAAACCAGCTGGCCTAACAGTCAAGGCATCCAAAACATCAAACTTTGAAACACCTGTGGACAATATTGCCCTAATATTTGACCACAATTGTTTGCTGCTTTTTAAACCATCAGTAGTAATGGATACAGAAATACCATTTTCAAATAACTTTTTAAAATTAAATGGTGCAAGTTCCCAATGCTTTAGTTTACTTAAAGGTATTAATCTAGATATATAGGGGTCCGAGACATCATAAGCCTCAGGGAAGTTAATGGGTAATATTACTTTGATATCCTTACCCTTTAGAGCATCTAAGCACTCGTATTCATTCCCGGAACCAACGTAAACAAATTCTGTATTAAATTCCTTTGCAATCTTCATTGCACGGAGAATTTCTAACTTATCTTTTGTGATGAAAAATCGAGGCAACTTATTTTGATCTTGCCACGCTTCCATTGATAAATCGGTAAAACCAGGGTCAGATTCAGTGTAAAATTTAAGGTCATAAAAAGATTGTCTTAACAAAGCAATTGAACCCATCTGAGAAGATGGGTAGCTTTGTCTTGAACTACCTTTTGAAAAAGAATAAAACGACGCTGCTTTATCTAGAATCATGTCCTTAGATAAATCTGCACCATGCGCAGCAACTAACGCAGCTGTTCCTTGAATAACTCCATCATTGTGTCTGGTTAAACAGTATCCAACCCCGAAGTTATTCAACTTTCTTAATGCCTTGAGGTCTTTTTTATATATCTCGCCTGCATTCAATTCTGGATGAACTGCCTGATTCCAATAAAAAGAATTTTGTTTCAAAGACTCAATTTGAGGCGCAAAATTATTTTTCTTTTCAAAGCTTTGCTTTTCAACACCAATGTTGGAATTCAGCTCTATAAAAGATGGCATTATGGTTCTGCCTTCCATATCAATGATCAAGGCGCCATTTGGCTCTTTTATTTTCGTGCCAACTTCAATGATTTTATCACCTTTTATTAGAATAGAAGCTGCATTCAGAACATTCGTGGAACCTCCAAGATAAAGGTTGGCATTTTTAATTAGAATTACATTAGCCTTAGACGCCATAACGCCATTATTTGGTCGGTATTGACTCCAAAGCTGCGCCGAAAGCAAAAGAATAAAAAAGGTTAGCGTTTTTTTCATGATTGTCCGAAAATAAAAAGAAAAATTGAATCAACTAAAAATAATAATGCAATAAATATTTTATCATTTGATAATGAAAAAAAGTCGTATTGAATTAATTTCATCTTATATTTGAAAGACTCAATTAATACTTTTTTTTAAAATTGCTGACAGTCAGGAATCTATTTATTTCATCAATATTATCGCTCTGCTTCCAAACCATTGGACAAACGCTAATCATTAATGAATTTTCAAATGGCCCTTCAGGATCACAGGAATACGTTGAACTTGTCGTGGTTGATACATCTTCAGGTAATTCGAATTGTTCAAATTGTATTGATATTAGAGGTTGGATTATTGATGACAATAACGGGTTTCATGGCAGTTCAGGTATAGCTAGTGGCTGTAATAGATTTTCAAATGATGTTTTTTGGAGTTGCATACCCCTAGGAACAAGCATTACGGTCTACAACGGAACTGATCCGAATATTGATTTACCTGTAAACGATTTAGACATAAATGACGGTAATTGCAACCTAGTTTTACCTATTGAGAATTCAACTTTGTTCGAAACGAACCCAAATACACCAGGAGCTATAGTCTGTGACTATCCTAATCTAGGATGGAGTCCAGGAGGTATATGGAGCCGAATTGGTATGCGAAATGGAGGAGATTGTATTCGATTGGTTGATTTAACAGGTTGCGAAGTTTTCTCTCTCTCTTATGGAGATATCTCATTAAATAGTACCATTTATTTTCCGGGCTCTGGAACAGACGATGTATTTTACTTTTCTGGTACAAACCCATATCTACAGGCAGATTGGACACAAGGATGTGCAGGTGACCCAGGAGCATGTCTCGGTAATGATCAATCGCCGGGAGCAGCAAACTCTAATCTAAATAGTGATTATATCGATCAATTTACGGTAAATGGTTGTCAACCAACAATTCCTATTTCATTAATCTTAACCAACCAATCAAATTCTTGTGGAGATTGCACCGGCTCCATAACTCTAAATGCTGCTCAAGGCCAAGGCCTCTATACCTTTAATATTAGCCCAACTGTGCCTATAACTTCAAATCCATCAACTTCACCAATAACGGTAGATAACATTTGTTCAGGAGAATATATCGCTACAGTTATTGATGAAAATGGTTGTGAAGATGCTCAAAACTTTGAAATCGAAAATGATGATCCCCCGACAATAACTACGTCAAATAATGTGAGTGTTTGCAATGGCGGATCAATAGAATTAAATGCGATACTCGGAGGTAGCGCAAATGCAATATCTTGGGTATCTCCAAACGGTACATTTTCAAACATAAACAGCACCACAACTACTTTTACCCCTTCAATAAACAGTGCAATCGCCTTTGTGGTTGTAACTGCAGAAAGTGAGAATTGCGGAACCGCTCAAGAAAATATATTTGTAAACGTAACATCACCTATTGAACCTATTTTTTCTCAATTACCAGCCCAATGCGAAGGTGCTTCTTTTTCATTGAATTCAACTTCAACAAATGGTATAGAAGGTACTTGGACCCCGGCTATCGATAATTTAGCAACCACAAGCTATACCTTCACTCCAAATATTGAAGCAATGTGCAACCATTCAAAATATGACCGTAGTTGTGAATGCAACCTCGCTCACAGTACCTATCCAAATCTTACAATATGTGATAACGACCTGCCATTTATTTGGAACGGCTCTTACGTTTAGTGCAAATGGTACTCAAAGCACTACATTGATCTCTAACACTACAGGATGTGATTCAATAGTTACTTTAAATCTATCAGTTAATCCAACATCCTCTATTATCGAAGAACCTCTACGATCTGCCAATCAGAACTGCCCTTATTTATGGAACGGAATAACTTTTACTAATTCAGGCTAGTCAGACTAGCGTCACTATCTGCCACAAATGGGTGTGACTCCTATTGTTACCTTGAACTCTAACTGTCACTTTCAGAATTTACAGGTTTGAAACACATACAGGTTGTATCGGAGACGGCTACAGTATTTATGTGGAATGGTATACAATTTATGATGAAGCCAATCCCTTCAGACACGCGCTTCAAAGTGTTGTTTTACAGAGCATTACAAGCGGTTGTGATTCTACTGCAACTCTAAACCTATCTGTGAATAATAATGTCAGCATTACTTTAGATACCACCATATGTGAAAATGAACTTCCCTATTTTTGGAATAACATTACATTTAATTCAACGGGAACCGAAACGATAACACTGCAAAGTAGTACAGGATGCGATTCAGTAATCACGATGAATTTATTAGTTTATCCATCACCAGAGCTTCCAATGCTTGATTTAAATAATAGTTACTGTCTATATGAGACTCCTGAACCCATCATTTTACCCAACAATCTCGATAACATTACATGGTATACTGATAATAATCTGACGGAAATTTTAAGTACTCAAAATCAATATACTCCAGAAGTGCTTTTGGGAACAAACGCTTATTATGTCACCGCATCTGAAAATGGGTGCGAAGGGTCGGCTCAAATAATCCTTATTGAATTTATAGCTTGTGAGATTACAATTCCAACAGCCTTTACCCCTGATGGTGACCAATCTAATGATAAATGGGTGCTCGGAAATATTGACAATTTATACCCCAAGAATGTGGTCAGTATATATAACAGATGGGGAAATAAACTCTTCGAATCTAGAGAAGGAATATACAGTGCAAATCCTTGGAATGGAACTTATAACAACGAAAAATTACCAATCGCATCATACTATTATATCATCGAGTTTAACGATGGGAAAACAGCACCAATCAATGGGATGGTGAGTATTGTAAAATAAAAAGAGCAAATCATAAGCCGGGTTCTGTTAGCAGACTTGAATAACAAATCAGCCGCTTATCATTTATCTTGCCCTAGCTTCACAACCAGGATCAAACGACCTACCCTTCGAGATCAGGCGAGCAGCCCTCAATTCCCGATATACTTGGTCTTTCAGCTCACAAGGTTTACCTTGCCTTTTTTGTCACCAAAAAAGCGGTAGGCTCTTACCCCACCTTTTCACCATTACCCATAATAAATTATGGGAAGTTTATTTTCTGTTGCACTTTCTGTTCCTACAAGTAGGACCTTCCCGTTAAGAAGTGTGACGCTCTGTGCTGCCCGGACTTTCCTCTTTAAAAAGCGATAAGCCGATTTGCTCTTTGTAAAATTATGAATTAATAAACTCTGATTTTAATTTTATAGAATCTATTTACCTAATGACATTAACATGACCGTTGAAATCATAAATTTCGTTATTCATGGAATCTTTAAACTTGACATACCAAATATAAGATCCATTCTGAACCGTTTTGACAGCTCCAGTTGGGTCAATATATGAACCATCCCAACCTTCGCCAGGGACATCAGAGAAGAAAACCTGTTCTCCCCATCTATTGTAGATCCTAAATTCATAACCACGCTCTCTATCATAGCCTGCTGTTAGCACAGGAATAAATACTTCATTTTTTCCATCTCCATTAGGCGTAAATGAATTCGGTACATAAAACAACACTTCATCAATTACAGTAATAGCAACATATGCAGTATCAGTACAACCATCTTGAGCAGTTGCAACCAAGGATACAACATAGTTTCCATAATCATTATAAAAATGTGTCGTATTCACGAAATCACTTTCAGATCCATCTCCAAAGAACCATTCAAAAGACGTTGCATTCGTTGAGTTATTTGTAAATTCAAAAATCGGATTTACAACAGATTGCTCATAGACATCGGGCTGAAATTCAGCGTTCACCTCATTTACACAAACAAAATTCTGTTGGGTTAATGAATCTGTGCAACCTTCCGCAGTTGTACTCACCAATGTGACATCATAACACCCATAAGAATCATACGTGTTTAATACCGAGCCTAATTGAGTTGATGTTGCGCCGTTACCGAAATACCACATTACCGAATTACTCTCGGGTCCTGCAGTTAAATCAGTGAATGTCGGCTCGAAAGGCAAACACCCACCAAAAGTCATATCTGTAGAGAATAGCACATCAGGTAAAGGGTTTACAATTACCTCTATGTCCGTTGTGTCGGTACATCCGTTAATATCAAAACCAACAACTGTATATGTCTCAGTCATGGATGGTACAAATTCTACACTGTCAATTACGGAAAGATCCCATACGTATGTATCAGCTCCCTCTCCCCAAACCAATGTACTTTCACCCGCACAAATAAAGTCATCTGAAGCAAACGCAGAAATAACAGGTAATGGATTAACAACAACCTCCACAGTATCGCTCTCAATACAACCATTTGCTGCAGTACCTATAACAACGTACTCATTTGTCTCTGAAGGAACAAACGCCTCCCCATCAAGCACATCATTATTCCAAAGGTACAATATCGCGTCACCCGTGGCCGCAAGAATAATATCTTGACCAATACAAATTGCTGTATCAGCACCAGCATTTACTATAGGAGGTAAATCTAGCGTATAGGTGACAATGACGGAATCCGTATTCTGGCATAAATTTGTGTCTGTTCCAACAACGTAATAAACTTCTGTTGAATTGGGGAAAAACTCAACACCATTAATCACACCATTATCCCATTGGTAATTATTGGCTCCTGTAGCCGTTAGCGTAATTGATTGTTCAAAACACAAAGTAGTATCAATTCCCGCTTCAACATCTGGTAAAGGATGAACAGTAATTGTAAAGGACTCAGACGCTCCGTCACATTGATTTGCAACAGGAGTTACAGTTATGGTTCCAATTAAATCTCCAGTTCCCGTATTTGTTGTCTGAAAAGATGGAATATCACCCTGAGCAGAACCATTTAAACCGATAGCTGCATTGGAATTAGACCAATTGTAGACATTGGTTGACATATTGCCATTAAAGTTTACTGGTAAGGAAAATTCTTCCGAACAATATTCAAAATCCGAAATCGGTTCTACAACCGGTAATGGATTCACAACAATTTCCAAGGTATCATTTATTCCTGGACAACCATTGACATCAGGTGTTACAACGATCATTGCAGTTTGTATCGTAGTACCGAGATTCTCAGCAGTAAAACTGATAATCGAGTCATTTCCAGAATTTGCTAAACCAATTGAATTGTTGAAATTTTCCCAGGTGTAAGTTGCGATAGGATTCGTTCCTGTAAAGTTAATTTGTTGAACTACCTCACCAGAACAAACAGTATCATTGACTGTATTTACGGTAGAGATAGGATTTACAGTTATGTTTGTAGTCATTGTTGTTCCAAAACACCCATTCAAGCTAGGGGTAACTGTTATATCCGTTTCTTGCACATCTAAACTGATATTTGTTGCGATAAATGAAGGGATATTTCCATTTCCATTGGAAACCAATCCTATCGAAACATTCGCATGTGTCCAACCGTAATTGGTTGAGTCCGGTAAATTGCCGTCAAAAACAATTCCCTCAGTCATGTCGTTTGCACAAATGTTTTGATCCGGCACCTGATCTACAGTTGGTATTGGTTTAACCACTATCTGAACGATTTGAGCAGTACCTTCACATCCATTAAGTTCAGGTTGAACTGTTATGGTTGCAAGCTGATTTTCAAGACTTGTGTTAGTAACTACGAATGGCGCAATATTACCAATGCCATTTTCTGAAAGACCAACGGAAGAATTGCTATTTGTCCAAGAATACTGTGTCCCTGGGTTGTTACTATCGAATATATATTCTGATGTTGTCTCTCCATGACAATACTCATCTACACCCGGAGCAATAATGACCGTTGAAATCGGGTTTACGATAATCAATGCTGTATCGGCAACTCCAATGCATTCATTGAAAGTTGGTGTTACACTTATTGTGGCTACTTGTGGGTTTAATCCTAAATTTTCAACAATGAATGGGGTTATGTTTCCATTCCCACTTGGATCTAAATTGATGGATACATTGTCATTTGTCCACTGATAGGTGGTACCTATTAAGTCCTCACTGAAATCAACTTCTTGGGTTAACTGTCCAGAACATAGTGTTTGGGTCTCAGGTGCAATAACAACAGCAGGAGTTGGCTTTACAGTTATTGTAAATGTTTGAGGCTCGCCTTCACAACCATTAAAATCAGGAACTACTGTGATGGTTGCAGTTTGATCGACAAGACTTGTGTTTTCTGAGACAAATGCAGCTATATCACCGGTGGATTGTCCAGAAAGACCGATAGACGTGTTTGTATTTGTCCAGTTGAAGATTGTTCCTGGGACAGGTCCTGTAAACACTACAGGGTCCGTGTCAATACCTGCACACAATATTTGATCTACAGGATCAAAAACAACTGGAACTGGATCGACCGTTGTAATCGTAAATTGTTCAGAAGTTCCTGTACAACCGTTTAATTCAGGAGTAACAGTAATTGTCGCCTGAATAACGGTGTTACCTGTATTCTGTGCAATAAAAGCAGGAATAGTTCCAACACCCTCATCAACAAGCCCAATTGCCACATTGTCATTGACCCATTCATAATTTGTGACGTCAGGCAAATTCCCTGTAAAGACTACAGAATCAGATTCTGTATTGACACAAAGTGATTGGTTAGGAATCGGTCCAACAAGAGTTGGTGTTGGTTTAACCATTATGGTGAATACCTCTGGAGTACCTTCACATCCGTTGATTGACGGAATAACAGTAATCGTTGCTGTCTGCTCCACGGCAGTTGTATTTTCAACAACAAAAGAACCTATATTGCCAAAACCGGATTCTGGTAATCCTATGGATATATTTGTATTTGTCCAAGTATATGTTGCTGCAGACCCAAAATCACCATCAAAAATAATTGGTATCGTTGCAAAATCTGCACACAAGACTTGACTAGGGATTGGGAATACGGTTGGCGTTGGATTTACTGTAATTGAAAACTCTTCAGATGCCCCAATACAACCATTGTGACTAGGGGTTACAGTAAAAGTGCCTGTTTCAGATACTAGGCTCGTGTTGGTGCCTATAAATGAAGGTATATCGTCAACCCCTGGGCTTCCTATACCTATAGATATATTTGTATTCGACCACTCATACACCGCACTCAGTATGTTACCTGAAAAATCAACAGGTGTTGTCGACTGATTATGACATACTGTTTGAGACAAAGGTAGTACCGAAACAGTTGGGACTGGCTTAACAGTAATTGTGAATTGAGATTCTAAACCATCGCATCCAGGAAGCTCTGGAGTAACCGTTATTGTAGCTATTTGATCTACTGTACCCGAATTTACAGATATAAAATTGACAATATCTCCGATCCCATTTGAACCTAAACCGATTGAGGTATTATTGTTCGTCCAAGTATAATTTGCATTGGGTACATTACCATCAAAAATGATTCCCGGAAACTCCTCATTTGCACATAAAATAGTGTCGGGTATTTCATTAACCTCAAGAACCGGGTTGATTATGAAATCAAATGATACCTCAGGTCCAGCACAACCATTAAAAGTAGGCACAATGGAAATTGTTGCTGTATCCATTTGAGTTCCGTTGTTAATAGTCGTAAAAGAAGGAATATCTCCAGAGCCATTTATACCGATGCCAATACCTGGATTATCATTAGACCAATCATAAGAGGTTCCAATAACATTAGAGGTAAAAATAACTGCGGAACTATTGTTATTTACACAAATAGTTTGATCTGTTGGGACAACCATATCTGGTGAAGGATCTACGTTAATTGTAAATGTTTGAGATGCACCGTCACAACCATTTAATTCAGGTACAACAGTTACCGTAGATTGAATTGGATTGTTTGTCGTATTCGTTGCAATGAATGACGAAATATCGCCTGTCCCTGCCCCAGGCAAACCGATTCCTGGATTCGTATTGGTCCAATTATAGGTTATCGAAGCATCACTTCCTGTGAAAATAATTCCTGCCGTTGGTGCTCCATCACATTCAACAATGGCACCCGGATCATTAACAGTTGAGGAAGGATTAACGGTAATTTCAAATACCGCTGGTACTCCTGGGCATCCATTGGTCAAAGGAGTCACGGTAACAATTCCTGTTTGAACTATTGCCGTACTATTTTCAGCTGGGAAAGTTGTAATGTCTGATGAACCCGTCAAGGCTAAACCTATTTCATTATTCGTATTTGTCCATTCATAGGAAATACCACCAAAGCTCGAGCTAAAGAAAATGTCTGCTGTATTTTCCCCAACGCACAAGATTTGATTTGTTGGTATATCCATTGTCACAACAGGGCTCACATTGATTGTTACTAATTGATTATTGTTAGTACAACCTGAACCAAGAGCTGTAGCAGAAACTAAATAATCAACACTTTGAGCGTTAAGTGAGTTGTTTACTAAAACATCTGTAATTCCAGAAGAGTTTTGAGTCGTCAATGATTCGCCTGTAACGTCGGCGTTATCATTTTGTGCTAGCCAACTAAATGTTGCAGAAACATCACTCGTTATTGAGTAGTTAACAGGAACTCCCGAACATACCTCGACATTGGCATTAGAGGAAATAAAAGGCGATGGATTTATAGTAATAAATAAGGTATCTGATGCCGATTCACATGGTCCTGCAGGATTATTCGTCGTTAAAATTAATTCCAAACTACCGGTTGTAATATCTGTTGCGGAAGGAATGTAAACGGCATTAAGATCATTTGCATTCGGTACAAAAATCCCTGTTCCGCCAGACCATGATCCAGAAACCGCCGAACCACCAACGGCACCATTTAATACCACATCTTCACCCTCGCATATCGTTTGAGGAGCACCTGCAGCAACAATTGCGGATGATGTAAAAGAAACCAATACATCTGCAGATTCAGGACCACAAGGACCAACAGGGTCCTCTGAAGTCAAAGTGAGAATAACAGATCCCGCAGCCAATTCTGCAGCGGTCGGCATATACGTTGCATTCAAGTCAGCTGGATTTGAGAAAGTCCCAGAACCTCCGGACCAAATACCTGTTATAACCGCTCCGGAAACACTTCCGTTTAGTTGTGCATCTGCTCCAGCACATACTGTAAAATCTGAACCAGCATCAACAACTGCTACTCCACTAATTGAAATTTCAATATCACTTGACACAGCTGGACAAGGTCCTACAGGATCATTTGTGGTCATTATCAAGGTTACGAAACCGGAGTTTTGATCATTTACACCTGGAATATACGTTGCATTTAAGGTATTTGCGTCTGGGGTGAAGTTTCCATCACCAGAAGTTGTCCATATAACCGAGGTAGCAGAACCACCTATCGTTCCTCCTAAATCGGCATTTTGTGCTGAACAAATAGATTGAGGAACCCCAGCATCAGCAACAGCAAAATCAAATAAATTTATCGTCATCTCACTAGAAACGGTTCCGCAAACTCCCGAAGGATCATCTGTTGTTAATGTAAGTAATACAGACCCCGATGCAATATCTGCAGCCGAAGGATCATATTGTCCATTCAATGTTAGTTCATTTGGTGTGAAACTTCCACTTCCAGCTGAAGACCAAGTACCTTGAGAGGCACTTCCACCAATAATTCCGGAAAGATTCACTGTTTGATCCGAACAAACATCTTGATTTAAACCTGCACTTGCCGTTGGCAATTCTATAAATGTAATTACTAGACTTGAACTTTCTACTGAACATGGACCAATTGGATCATCTGTAGTCAAAGTCAGCGTAACACTTCCATTAGCTAAATCCGCAGCATCAGGCGTATATACGGCATTTAAATTTGTAATGTTATCAAATACACCTCCACCTGTCGTGCTCCAAGAAGCAGAGGAAGCCGCACCTCCAAAAGTACCGTTTAAAAATACCTGATTGTTTGAACAGACATCTTCATCGTTTCCTGCAAAAACAGTGGGTAATTGGTTAATTTGAATTTCAACAACTTCCGTTGCCGCAGGACAAGGCCCTGTTCCATCTGGATCGTTTGTTGTAACGTCTAGTGTTAGTCCTCCGTTTGTATTTTCAATAGCTGATGGTGTATAACCCGGGGATAGTTCGTTTGGACTTACATTAAATATACCTGCTCCATTCGACCAAGTCACAGAGGTGGCAGCACCACCAATAGTTGACACAAGGGGTATTTCATCATTAATACATGCTTCAATTGGTGAATTGACAGTGATTGTTGCTGCCTCATTTACTGCTAAAGTCAATGCACTAGAAACCGATGAGCAGGCGCCAATAGGATCATCCGTTGTTATAGTCAGCGTAACTGAACCGGCTAACATATCTGCATTTGAAGGGGTATATACAGCTATCAAGCTATTTACGTTATTAAACGAACCTGAACCATCTGATGTCCAAGTTGCAGATGATGCTAACCCTCCTATTGTCGCGTTTAATGAAATATCAGAATTCGAACATACCACTGTATCTGAGCCTGCAGAAACAGTTGCAGCCGCATCTATTTGAAGAATGACTTGTTCAACTACCGCAAGACATGGACCTGTTCCATCAGGATCATCAGTAGTAACTTCTAGTGCTATCGGACTTGAATTGTTTTCTGAAACTGTTGGCAGATAAGTCGGAGACAAGGCATTAACATTTGGCGTAAATAAACCATTGCCATTGGACCAAGTAACACTTGTTGCGGAACCACCAATTGAAGCATTCAAAAGAAACTCATCTCCCACACATTCAGTAAGTGGAGAATCTGCGATCAAGGTAGCTGCTTCATTTATTGTTAAATTCATTGAACTTGATTCTGCAACACATGCACCAGAAGGATCATCTGTTGTTAGGGTTAGGATTACCGTTCCTAGGGTTAAATCAGTCGGACTTGGTGTGTAAACAGCACCTAAACTATTTACATTATTAAATGTACCTGAACCATTCCCTGACCATGTTGCCGTGCTAGCTGTCCCCCCTATTGATCCGTTTAAAGCGACGGATGAGTTAGAACATACGACATCGTTAGAACCTGCTGAAACAGTTGCAGGAAAAGTAAAAGTATAAGTAACTTGAGCTGAGGCCTCTTGACAAGGACCAACTGGATCATCAGTAGTCAATGTCAATGTGACGGAGCCATTGGCAATTTCTGTTGCCGTTGGTGTGTAAATAGCATCAAGTTGAGAATTATTAGGGAAAAATGAACCTAAACCACCAGACCAAGTTGCAAATGAGGCCGCACCTCCAATCGATCCATTCAAGGTAATACCTTCGTCAGAACAAGCCTCTTGATCTGTTCCTGCATTAACAATAACGTCAGTTGCGATATTAATGGTAACATTATCAAATGCAGCAGCACACGGACCTGAACCATCGGGATCATTTGTTGTTGCGGTAAGTATTAAAGTTCCAGCTGCAATCTCTGCTGCACTCGGTGAATAATCAATATTTAAAGAAAAAGCATTTGGTGTATATGTCCCTGCTCCGCCTGACCAGGTTAAGGAAGTAGCACTTCCCCCAATTGTTGCAGAAACTGGAACCGCAGAATTGTCGCATGTACCTGCATTCGTCGATGGAATATCTATCGACGCAGCAGAACTGAAGGATAATTCCATTTGATCTGAAGATGCAAAACAAGACCCAACCGGATCATCAGTCGTTAGGGTTAAAAATATTGGTCCTGAAATTAAATCTGAAGCACTTGGTGTATATTCAGCATTCAATGCTGATGCATTAGGAGAAAACACGCCTGTTCCGGAAGTTGACCACGTTGCACTTGTTGCAGAGCCTCCAATTGATCCATCCAAAACATATGAATTATCAGAACAAATTACTGCATCATCTCCAGCAGAAACTATAACCGTATCCAACAAATTAATCGTGACATCCTCTGATACAAGTGTACATGGACCTGAGCCATCCGGATCCGAGACTGTTGCGGTAACTGTAGCTATTCCAGCTAGGTTATCCGAATTAGATGGTAAATAGGATGGGGTTAAGTTCGTATTATCTGGCGTAAAGACTCCTGCTGACGCACTAGACCATGAAACACCAGTTGCAGTGCCTCCTATTGTTGCGGTTAGAGAAACATCAGTACCTATGCAGGACTCTACTGGTGTAATAACATTTAGAGTGGCAGCATTACTAAATGAAAGGGTCATCGAACTTGAGCTTTGGTCGCACGGACCTCCCGGGTCATCTGTTGAAATAGTTAATATCACAGATCCAGCTAATATATCTGTAGGACTCGGAGTATAAGTTGTAATGGGTGCGGAAGGAAAATTGAAAACACCTGTCCCGGAAGTGTTCCATTCACTATCTGTAGCAGAACCCCCAATGCTTCCTTGAGTTGTGAATATATCATTCGAACAAATAGTAACATCTGAACCTGCGTTAACAATGACAGCTGCATTAATGGTTATTGTAATGTCTGAGTCATTTGCTGGACAGGGACCAATAGGATCATCCGTTGTTAAGGTTAATGTTACATTCCCTGCGGAGATATCATCATTCGAAGGATTATATACAGCATTTAGGTCCGATGTATTAGGACTAAAAGTACCTGTGCCTGATGATGACCATTGTGCAGAACTAGCATCTCCTCCAAAGGAACCATTTAAATTCACCGCATCGCCTTCACAGATAACATCTGTTGGCCCACCCGCATCTGCAGTAGTCGTGTTTTTAATTGTAATTTGAAAAGACTCTGTAGGACCAACACAACCGGTTGCGTTAACAGAAGGAATCACATCAATATTTGCAATATTGTCTAATAATCCTGTTGTTGCTGCTGTGAAAGAAGCAATATTGCCATTGCCATTAGCACCTAATCCAATTGATGGATTGTTATTGGCCCAGGTGAACGTTGTATTGGGCACAGGACTGGTAAAGTTAACTGGAGTCGTGTTTTCGCCTTCACAATATTCAAAGTCACCTGGATTTGAAGCACTTGGAATAGGGTGAATCGTGATGGTTTGTGTTGCAGGAATATTACCATTACACGTTCCGCTCGAAATAAATAAAATAGGAGTCAAGTTTTGACTTGACGTACCCGTGTTACAATATTGATGCGTTATCGTTTCTGAAGTATTAATTGTCAAATTCTCAAATGAACCATCACCAAATAAAAGGGTAGCTTCTGCAACATCGTTTGTTGTAATATCAATATTTGCCTCATAACACGAGCACCCTTCTAGTACTGAGTTTGTTACTTCAATTGAACCAAACGGCCCTCCAATATCAATTGTTTCAACAACTGCGGAATCTGAACAACCACCCGTCAAAGAAGAAACGACAAGTGACACTTCAAAAGTACCAGGTAAAGAGTAAATTGTTGATGGATTGGCTTCCGTGGAAGTTTCACCGTTCCCAAAATACCATTGGTAACTTGCAGGATCCACATTATTTCCAGAAAGATTATTGAAATTCACTACCGACGGTGGGTTAAAACAGGTTGCAACATTAGGTGTACCTGTCGCTGCCGCGAATACATCGAAGACACTAATAGCGATTGTCGTATCATCTGAACAACCCAAATTATCAGTCTCCGTAAGGGTTATTGTATTATTTCCCTGATCGTTAAACAAAAACGGAGGCGGAATAATGTCTGAGTTATCTGTATTTACATAGGTAGAGGGAGAAACATTAGTATTGGCTACCCAAGAATATGTAGCATCTGAAAAAGTAGAATTTGCAACAGAAGTAACCGTTACAGTTTGATCATCACATATAAAATCTCTATTCACTTCAAAAGACGCATTTGGTTGACGTACCCAAATTGTTTCTGTAGTTGTTTTACTACAATCAGTGGCATCTGTTACTGTTAATGAAATGGTATATTCTTGTCCTACTCCTGCCGCTCCTACATTAAAGACATGGGATGGATTCGCATCATTACCTGCTAAATCTATTATACCATCATTATCAAAATCCCATTCTCTAGATACGATCGTTGAAAGTGGAGAAGCTGAGGCATCAATTAAATTAAAGGTTTCTCCGGCACAAACCGTATCCGGGATAGAAAAACCACCTGTTATACCTAGCACAACAATATTGTGAACCACTGTATCATAGCATTGTACTCCTGGACCCGTTGGTGGATTTCGTCGAATCGCACGCATTGCAATTTCATAAGTACCTGGTGCATAGCTTTGTCCTCCTGATGCGGTTGATGCATTTTCAGAGAAAAAATGTTCCTCCGGACTACCCGTAAACTCACCATTGGTTTGCCAAGTATATCCATTGACTGTATTCCAGTCCCATTGCGTATAATTTGGATTAGTAGCACCCTGAGGGATTGGAGTTTGATTAATAAACCACAAAGAAGAACCTAAACAAACAGAGTCTGTAAATGTAGTACCCGCACTAGTAGCGTAGGACCCATAATCTGCAAGATTGTTCGGAAAGGCATAAATATTTTGTGAGGCAACGCTTGGAGGGCATCCAGTAGCGGGGTCTTCTACAGTCAACGTAACAACAAAGGGAGAAGAAGTTGTCGGCGAAAAATCA
This sequence comes from uncultured Flavobacteriales bacterium, assembly GCA_943789205.1. Classification (GTDB taxonomy): domain Bacteria; phylum Bacteroidota; class Bacteroidia; order Flavobacteriales_D; family Crocinitomicaceae; genus UBA952. The sequence goes on along the minus strand of CALSTG010000001.1, from coordinate 1,545,396 downwards.
CTAAACTCATATGTTGGATTTGCATCACCTGTCAATGGCAAGGTGGGTGGATCGTCAAAATCCCAAGTGTAAGTTGTAGAAGGAGAAGTACCTTGGCTTGTACTTAAATACGTTCTTGTTTTTTGATCATCGCATTCTACAGCACTAACGTCAAAAGAAGCAATCGGTCCTAATACCTCAACCGCTAATTGAGAACTAATACCTGAACAACCTAGAACATCTCCAACTGTTGTATACGGAATGATGGTAACATTAAAAGTTCCTAAAGTTGTGTATGTATGGCAAATTGTAGCATTTTGATCTGCGAGTTGGGTTGGACTTCCGTCACCAAAGTCCCATTCTACGGTATCAGCACCATTACCTGTGTAGTCAAAACAAAAATTATTTCCGTCTAAACATTGAGGTGTAGGTGTGGTGGTTATAAAGCTTGAGGTAGGTGGAAAACCATTTCCAACAACGATGGTATTGGGAAAGTCTGTTTCACGAATACACCCATTCCCATTCGTATTCGTCATGGTAATATCGTAGATACCAGCAGTATTATAAGTTACGGAAATAGGACCTTGTCCGGCACCATTATTGGGAGTCCCTCCTGGAAAATCCCAAACAATATTTCCTAATGAGGTAGAGGAGTATTCTGTCGTCACAGGTGAATTACATGCATTTGTGATTGTAGAAGTGTAATTGTTTGACGGTAAATTATTTACCGTAACAGTGGCACTAAATGGAGCACTCTCACATCCACCATCTGTGTATGTAACGGAATAGCTTGTCGTTGAATTTGGACTGACAGTAATAGAATTATTCGTTCCACCTTGAGACCACAAATAAGAACCTGTACCAGTTGATGCTGAAGCCGTAAGCGTCACATTATCTAAACCAGCACACATGATTCCGTCATCACTAAACAATCCTGATGTTTCGGTAAAAGAAATTCCTGTAATCGAAGGTGGAGCAACCTCCGTAACCTCAGCAGTTACAGGATCACTTGCGCACGTCCCTATAGCGTAGGTAACCGTGTAAGTACCTGGTGCATTAACCGTTATAGTTTGTGATGATCCCGATGGCACCCAAGAATAAGTACCGCCGCCTTGAGAAGAATTGGCAGTTAATGTTGTCGACAGCCCTGTACAAAGAACAGCATCGTCAACAGTGATAACAGGAAGGGACTGAACAGTCAATACAACCGTTTGAGTATTTACACAACCGCCTGGAGAAGTCGTAGTGACCTCATAGCTTACAGCCACATTGGTTAATGACGAAGATGTCAAAACTTCTGAAATATTGCCTGTTCCATTTGATGGAGCCTCTATAATTTCTGCGCTAGGCAGACGGATCCAACTAAAAGTTGATCCAGGAATTGAACTTGTGGGTGTATAATTGAAATTTGTGCCACTACAAATAGTATTCGGATTTAAAGGACTAGTAAGTGATGGAACATCTGTTACAACTATATCGGATAAATCTAGGGACGTAATGCAGCTGTTTGAATTTTCGATAGAAATGTTAACTGGAAAAGTTCCAGATGAATTGTAGGTATGTTGAAAGTTCGCCGTGGTATAGGCCGTACCATCTGTAAATGACTGATAACTAATTATGGTTCCTGACCCAGGTGTTGAATTGCTGGTAAAATCAACAACCGCGGGTGTGCAATATGGCGCAGCAGTTATTGTGTATTCGATGGTTGGCACATCAAATACCTCTAAAAAAGAGATTTCTGTTGTTGAACTTGTCCCAACACCATCTGATACCGTCAGGGTTATATCATATTGGCCTGGATTGTCCAATACAAATGCTACCGGATTTACGTTATAATTTTGGGTAGCGCCACCTTGTTCAGTAATATTCCAAGTATATGATGACATGGAATTGTCATCTGCCGTAAGGGTAAAAAGATTACCTGGGCATTGGCTATTAACAGAAGTGGAAAAGTCAGAATTCTGGCCGTAAACGTTCATAATCCCAAAAAATCCTAGGAAAAGAAACAAACTATTAGACGAAAGTTTAAACATAATCGTTTTAATAAGATCAAAATTTATTTGAACAACATACTCTTAACAACAGCAATCACAAACATTTGAAGAATAACTTGCGTGGTATTCCATAAAACAAAATTAGGCATTAAAAAAGACCTAATTGTGTTACTTTAACGAGAGTCTTTAATAAAAGTTGCTTTATTTTAAGGGTACTAATGATTTGTTAATTTTACAGTGAAAAATTTGGAAGATATTAGATTACATTTGAACGAATTGCTCTCGGAAGTATCTGTATTTCCGAACAGGGATTTGCTTGTCAATATTAGTGATGTTAAATGCATTAAGTATTATCACGAACCTATCCCAATCGACACCCCGATCAAATCAATTTTAAAAGAAGCTCAAATTATTGAAAAAAAAACAGGCGTATCCTGCTTATGCGTAACCTATGGAACTTTTTCAACTACACATAATAATACACCCATTAAGGCACCAATTTTTCTCCAACACATTGAATCTTCTATCATCAAAGATTCAAATACTGTCGAATTTACTGAATTGGGAGACAGGGAATTAAATCCATTTCTTAAGAAATATTTTGATGAAAGTATAGATGAAAAAGAAATAACGAATTTTGAGTCCTTAAAAACTAAATTAGGGTTACCAGCTACATCCATAAACAAAAGTGACTCTTACATCGGCAACTTCGATCCGAAAAGATATGCATTCATTCGAGAATTGAAATCTTTACTAACAAGTGAAGCTTATTCAAATGCCATTATTGAAGCTTACGGAAACGATTCCGAACTTTTTTTTCCTGTAAATAACAATCTTGAGGCCCTCTTCCCCATTGATAGTGCACAAAATAAAATCTACACAGAAATTCAAAATCAATCCGTATTGCTTCAAGGACCCCCAGGGACTGGTAAATCGCAGCTATTGTCTAATTTTATAGGCACCGCATTATCCAATAAGCATAAAAGCTTGATTGTTTCAGAGAAGCAGGCGGCAATTGATGTTCTTGTAAACAAGATCAGCGCAAAAAATCTTGATATCCTTTGCTTTAAAATCCCTTCAAAACATGCAAATAGGGCATTTATAACTTCCTTAAAGCAAAGCTGGTCAGCATTAGCAGACAACCCATCTTTAATCCACCAAAAAACATTTGAAGATCTAAAATCAATTAACAAGAAATATCAATCGTTAATTGAAGCAGCACAAAACGAAAAGGGCTCGCTCAAAGACCTTATTGAAATTTTGAATTTAGATATTGATTCAAGCTACAATTCAAGAGACAATGAATTAAATTTTAACAGCCTAAAGTGGCTTGAGAAAAGTGACACTTCTTATTTCGAAGGATTATCGGAAATAATAAAATACTTAAAACCTGAATGCTTCAAAAAAGAATTCAGCTTTATTAAAAGTATTGCAGATAAAAACCTCAAAGCGCTTCCCATGAATATTGAAACATGGGGACAACTTAAAGCACTTCAGGAAGCAAGTCTTTTGCACCAAACAATGGACAGCAAATTATACCAGAAATACAATAGCTGTGTTCAAGATGAAGGCCTGCTATTCTTCGCGCTTCAAAAAAAATATAAAAAAACGTTTGAAAAGGGAGAGCAATTAAAAATACAGCAAGAGCATTGGAAAATAAATCCAACAAATGCAGAATTAGATTTTCTTGAGTCCTTATTTAAGAGAAAGAATGGCTTAGCATTAAGAAAATGGTTTGTTTGGAGAAAATTTACCAGAACACCACAATTAAATGCATTAGCGCAAATCAAGAATTATCGAAACTATATCAAAAACCAGGATGAGCTCAGGCGTATTTCAAAAGAATTAAAAACTATTGGAATCGATGACTTCCACAAAGAAGAGTCACAGGTTTTAAGCCTACTTAAAGTAACAGATTTCAAGAAGCTAAAAACATTTCAGGAACAAGATAAAAGTCAATATAATCTGCAACAATATAAATTGATTTATACCTGTTATCAAAATCTAAAACAATATTTTGCTTTCGAAAATCAACATGTACTTAGGCCTTTTCTTTCTTTAATTATTTCAAATCAAGATTTTCTGACCGAAAATTGGTTAAAAATAAAGGGGATTCCTTCAGAGATTCTGCCATTCTGGGATGACAATAAAGAATACATGAAAAGTGCAATGCGGGCCAATCTTAAAGTTAAAATTATAAATTCAAGTGCTATTCTCAAGGGAACATCAAGAAGGGACATCATTGAAGAGCTCATCGCAATAAATCAGAATTTTGAAATAAATGCAAACATATACAGTGAAAATATACTCAATATGTGGAGTGAAAAATTCAAGGAACTTGACGTCATTACCAAAATTGAATTAAGAAAGCTCAACGATTCACAAAAAGAACTTCGAAAAAAACTCAAAAGAGGTAAGTCAATTCTTACTAAAGAATTCGCAAAAAAAAGAAGCCATAAACCTATTCGGGAATTATTAGAATCAGAAGCAGCACTCTGGATTGACGTATTAAAACCGGTTTGGCTAGGTAATCCTTCGCTGCTCGCAGACCATTTACCTATGAAAAGAGAAATGTTCGACTTCGTTATTTCAGATGAATCAAGCCAGCTTCTTTTGAGCCATTCTATTGGAGCCCTTCAAAGAGGGTCTAGAAGTATCATTTGTGGAGACCCTGAGCAGATGGCTCCTGGATCCTATTTTAAAAAGAAACAAGAAACTGAAATGAGCTTACTGCATCACGCTTATTACCACTTACCTAAAGTATTTTTATCCAATCACTATAGAAGTCTCCACCCTAAACTCATCAAATTTTCAAACGAGCATTTTTACAATAATCGACTTTTGACCTTTCAAAAAGCAACACAAAAAAACAATCCTATATTTCATCATTTTATAGAAAACGGAATATATAAGGATCGTCAAAACATAGAAGAGGCAAAAGCCGTGGCTCTGCAAATTTCAAGAGCAATAAAAACAACGTTAAAAGTTGGGGTTGTTGCATTTTCAGAAATTCAGCTTACACTTATTTTATCCTATTTAAATCCTCAAGAAGCTTCTACATTAAGAACAAAAATTGATGAAAACAAAGCCTTTACACATGCCTTAGAAAACGTTCAAGGCGACGAATGCGACTTACTGATTATCAGTATGGGATATGGCTATAATGAAAATGGTAAGTTTGAAATGAGGTTTGGTCCTATAAATAATTATGGAGGTCATAAAAGACTTAATGTTTTGTTTTCGCGGGCTAAACAGCAAATCCATTTTTACTCGTCCGTTAAAGTGACTGATTTTTCAAAAACAGACAATCAAGGCATTCTTCACTTGATAAAATGGTTTGATTTTATGGCTAAAGATGTTGAAAATACAGCTGTAAATGAATCGATTACACTCGAAGAAATCATAGAAAAGTCAAAAGGATTTCATGATCTGCTAACCTTTACTAAAATCTTCTCCGAACGGGGCTATAAAATTACCTAGGTTTCTTAGGAACAGGGTCATGACCATGCGCTCCTCCAGGTCTGCATGACAGAATTCGTTTAGCACTTAAATACAATCCTCTCAAGAGTCCCCACTCTTTTAAAGCCTGTATTGTATAAGCGGAGCATGATGGGGTGTAGCGACATGTTGCAGGAAATAATGGCGAAATTATCAGCTGATAAACTCGAACAAGCAAGACAAATGGACTAATGAGGATTTTTTTCATTGTTCTGTATGCAAATGTAACTGTTTTCACATTCTATTGTTGTTAACATTGAGTTTGTAACACTAATATCTGAGAAAAGAAATACTAACTTTCTATCATGAAATTATACATTACCATTTTATCAATTACATTACTTACACAATTCACATTCTCTCAAGACAATTTGGGCACTTCATGGGAACACGAAAAGCTATGGGTTGCAGAAAATAATCAATCGAATCTCATTATTGAGAGTGAACAAATGTATACTGAAAGATGGGACATGCTTCCTCAAGCAACATTTTGGAAAAAAATCATGACATTAACAAAAGACTCTTGTCTTATCAATGTTGCGAGTTCCAGACAAATATTACAGAGTATTCCTTCAAAAGATTGGTATGCACTCAATAAATTGGAAAAATCGAAATTTCGAGAATCAATGCGAATTAAGCACGAAATAAAAGAAGGAGAGAAAATATATGTTACTTCGGGGAAATGTGATTTCTATAAATTTGATGTCGTCTACCCAACCTTGCAAGAAGGAATTACCGTTTTTGATGAAATGTGTGTCGATCCTTGGTATGCTCAATCTATCCTACTTATTGAAAGTCCAGGTCAGATGAAAAAATCAATATCAGGTGCTTATGGTCCGTTTCAATTAATGCCAGGTGTTGCAAGAGCCCAAGGATTAATTGTAAATAAAACATTAGATGAACGTAGAAACTTTGAAAAATCAGCAACTGCCGCAGCAAAATTAATCAGAAACATATGTATACCTCAAGCAAAAAAAATACTGCTCTCGCACGAACTTGATTATAAAGAAAATGACCTTTGGTTTAGGTTTCTTGTACTTCACATCTATCATGCAGGGGCTGGAAATGTAGCTGCAGTATTGAACCTTATTCAACCCGAAGAAGGAAGCCAAGAATTGATCAAAGCAATGTGGCAAAATAAAGCTGCTGGTTTTGGGAACTGTTCACAAAACTACAGCCAATTGGCAATAGCCTCTCAGCTCATATTAAGAGATTTAGTGTATACTAATTGTGAAGAAGTAGTATATTATCCTTCACGATGATTCGGGACAAATAACATTGACAGAGAATTTACACAATGACGCGTGTTTTTCGAGGTCAACATCTCGCCACGAAAAACATGGCCAAGATGACCGTTGCATTGATTACATAATATTTCCACGCGACGACCGTCGGCATCTAAAATTTGTTTAACATTTCCTGTTATTTCAGTGTCGAAACTAGGCCACCCACAACCTGACTCAAACTTAGCATCACTTGAATAAAGTGGGTGTTCACATCTTTTGCACACATACAACCCTTTTTCTTTGAAGTCATTATAAGCTCCACTAAAGGGGTATTCAGTTCCTTTATTCTCGATTATATTACGTTCGTTTTCATTGAGCGCATTCCAGTTTTCTTTAGTCTTAGCCATTTTTATAAGTTAGCGTTCCTTTTTGAATAACCAATGTTGAATCAAAATTGTTTTCAAACAAACCACCTGTACCCAGCCCTTGTGGAATTGAAGGATTTAAAAAACCAACCATTCTTGCAATCACCTCCAAACCGATCGCTGATTCTAAAGCAGAAGTAACCCACCATCCGATACCCATTTTTTCCGCCAACGAAATCCATTCTAAAGTACCAACAATACCTCCATGCAAGCTAGGTTTAAGTATAATAAATTGCGGGCTTATTTTTTCGAGAAGATTGACTTTATTCCTTAAAACATTAATCCCAATAAGCTCCTCATCTAATGCAATTGAGATAGGGGCACTTTTACATATGGAACGCATTAAATCTGACTGTCCAGACATGATTGGCTGCTCAATAGAATGAACATCTAGTGCTTTTAGCCTAGCCAACACCTCATGAACATTATTACGGTTAAACGCACCGTTAGCATCAACCCTTATTTCAATGGCAGCGCCAAATGTTTTTCTTACCGCCGAAAGTAATTCGTATTCTTTATCAAAATCGAGAGCACCTATTTTAAATTTAAGCACAGAAAATCCTTGTGCAATTTTTTGTTGCACCCTTGTTTTCATTTCATCTATAGAACCCATCCAAATCAATCCATTTATAGGAATAGCAGATTGGCCTTCAGAGAACGCACTGTGAAAAGAATCTACCCCTCTAAATCTCGCTAATTGATAAAAGAGTCCTTCTACACCAAAAAGAATAGATGGATAGTCGCGAAGCTCTTCTGTAAAGAAATTTAAAAGTTGCTCAGCTTTTAACTTGTTAAAAAGCATATTGAAAGTTTCACAGACCCAATTAACCTTCTCCTCATATTGACGGTCAGATGTGTAATCCATATTTAAACCAGGAATAACAGAACATTCGCCTATTATGCTTTCTTCTTCTTTACACCTCAAAATCCAGGAAGGTTTTTTTTGAAGGACGCCCCTACTCGTGCCCGCGGGGAACAAAAAACGTAGCTCTATTTTCTCATAAAATATGTTCATTTAAGTCATCCATTTTTCATACCACATTTGAAACATTAGGAAATACCACATCTTCACGTCATATTCTTTTTTACCCGAAAGAAATTGATGCTTGATATCACCTACAATGGTCCAATCAAAAAGTTTTTGAGCCTTTATAAGGTCCTCATTAATATATTGGTCTACGAGATGTCTCAAATCACGCTGAAGCCATTCTGCAATGGGAATAGCAAAGCCCATCTTAGGCCTGTCCATCATCTTCTTCGGTATATAATCGTGGAGTATCTCCTTAAGTATATACTTTTTTTCTCCTTTATTGTATTTGTATTTATTAGGAAGCTGGGCCGCCCATTCAATCAAGCGATGATCTAAATATGGTTCTCTTCCCTCAAGACTAACCGTCATCGAAGCACGGTCAACTTTCTGAAGGATGTCATCCACTAAATAGGTTTGATAATCCACAGCCATCATAAAAGACAATGGAGAAAAGAATTCCTCCTTTAGCTCCTTCGATGCGTATGCCGTAGCTAGCTTTTCATATTTATAAGTTGCAATTTTTTGCATTTGAGCATCCGTAAATTGTTCACTTAAAGACATCATGATTTGCTCTTCAGTTGGATTCGACATTACACCCTTTATTTTTTCATAGCGGTTATGAAAGTTATAGGTGTTTTTAAAATATGGTATCGATCGAGAAGGAACAATTTCCATACCTTGAACGATTGATTTTCTAATAAAAGAAGGGATCTTATTTAACCTTTCACCATAACGTTGGATGTAATCATATCTATTGTAGCCCGCAAAAACCTCATCTCCGGCATCCGCACTTAAGGCAACGGTAACGTGCTTTCTCGCAGCAAGGCTAACTAAAGTGGTAGGAATTGCCGAACTATCAGCAAAAGGCTCATCATAATAAAAGGGGAGTTCTTCAATAAGCCCAATAGCCTCTTTATGGCTACAACTAATTTCTGTATGTTCTGTTCCCAAATAAGCTGGCAATTTCTTTTGCAAAAGGAGCTTCATCAAGACCAATATCTGGAACTGAAATAGTAAATGTTTTCAATCTTTCAGCTCTTTCATTTTGCAACAAGGCCGTTACTGATGCGCTATCATAACCCCCACTCAGAAAAGACACCGACAGGCACATCAGCTACCATTCGATAGTCACATGCACTTTTTAAAATTTTCTTTGTCTCATTTTTCGCCTCATCAAATGAGAGGTTGATCTTGGGCTTATTGTATGAATCATATACATTCCAATAACATTTCTGATTAGCAGGTTTCAAAACATTGTCATCTAATATATCATTGGCATTAAATGCTAAAAAATGGCCTGGCTTAAGCTTATAGGTGTTCTCAAAAATACTATGAGGGGTGGGAACATTGCCGTATTGCATAAATGCCGAAACGGAAGCTAAATTGAGCTTCTTTTCAAATCGAGCGTGTTGGTGAAATGATTTCAACTCTGAAGAGAATAAAAACAAGCCATCTTTGATATAATAAAAGAAAGGTTTGACTCCTGCGCGATCTCTGCAACAAAAAACCTGACCATCAGAAGTATTGTAAATTACAAAGGCAAACATCCCAATAAACTTATCGACACATGAGCTTCCCCAGCGAACAAATGCCTGCAGCACAACTTCAGTATCTGAGGTACTCTCAAAGCTATGGCCCAATCCCTCTAACTCTTTTTTAATTTCTCCATAATTATAAACCTCTCCATTGAAACAAATCCAATAGCCTTTATAGCACATTGGCTGCTTACCAGATTTCGTCAGATCAATAATTGAGAGTCTCCGGTGACCAAAACCTAAGACATAATTATTTTGCTCAATCCGCTCATACCCAGAACCATCAGGACCCCGATGATGCATGACATCCGTCATTTGACGTAAATCCTGCATGGAGGTGCTTTTTGTGTAATCAATAAACCCAGTTATTCCGCACATATTTAGGTCTCGCTTGTAATTTCAGTATTTTGTTTTTCATTATACATTCGTTGTTAAAACTCAAGAGGATGAATGGAAGCAATGGTGCTCTAATTCGAACTAATACACCAAAGAGTACTGATGTAAATCCTGCCATAAAGGCAATAAATAGTGAAAAAATCAATGCAAACACTAAAATTTCCTTCTTACGAATTTTTTTAATTTTCTTAAATACGTTTCCTTTGAAAACAAAACCTATCGAAACAAAAATTAGCACCAAACTTTCAAAACCATTCAAAATAAAATTAAGTGATAATGACTCATAGATAAATGGTCTGTATATTCCCAAAAAATACAGCTTCAGGAACTGCGAGCAAAAGACCTGTCAGGAGATACATCCGTATTGCTGATTTCATAGCGTTTTCCGGTATACGTTTCGTTTTCCGAGAAAATCCTGCTGAACAGATTGAGCTTCACTGACCATGTTTTCTGCAAAGGTTGATTGAAAAAAATACAAAAACACAGCAATACCTCCAAATAAAATGAGGGAACGAAGGAACAACTTTGCCAGAAAATTACTTTCATATTTATTCGTTAACCGAGCCCCAAATGCCATCATCATCGGTGCTGCTATGGCCGCCAATATAAATGATCTGATATGATAAATTAACAGCATTGAAAATCCAATATATAGTAATTTCCTGAGTTGTAATTCTATTTCTTAGAATTAGGAAATCAAATGTGTAGAATAAGATATTTAGAACAGAAAAATAAATCACTGTATCTTTTGAAATACCAGTGCACCAAAAGCTCACTGAAGGCACAAACAGTATAGGCAATAGGCAGCTATACGCACGCTGTGTGTTTCAAGTTTTTCTAGCATCTCAAATACACGCCATGATGCACGCGCCGTAAAAAATGCAAATAACAATGTCCCTGCAAAATAAGACCTCAAAGTGACTATTGAAACAATCGAACTCAACTTACAAACAAACCAAGCTTCTGGCTCTCTATAAATCCAGCCCGGAGGGTATCCGGTATCTGCACTGAAATGCATTGCACGCAGCGCGCTTGTTGGTTCACTTATCAAGTGATTAAAATAATCTATTGGAGCACTGAAAAATAATTTATTCAACGTTATTGCACCATCCCAATAGGCCGTCGTATCTCCACCGCCGTAGTAAACAATATAAATAATTGAAAAAAAGATGGCAAACGAAAACTTAAAAAGGATATTTCGAATATAGTATTTCTTAATTTCAAGATTTTCAATTCGATTTCGTTTGTAAAATGAAACGATTAAAAGAATTGCGAACCACAATAGGGCTATAGAAATATCTTGAATTGAAATATAATTACTTTCCAATTTTTTTAATTATTGATGGTGGTATTTTTCACCTTTAATTATAGTACCGGCACGATAAAGTTGCTCAAGAAAGAAAAGTCTAACCATTTGGTGAGAATAGGTCATTGAAGACAAGCGGATTTTATCATTGGCTAATTTATAAATGGAATTGTCAAAACCATAAGCACCTCCAATGATAAAAACAAGATCTCGAATACCCGAGATTCCTTTTTTATCAAACCATTTAGAGAAATTCATGGAAGACATGTCTTTTCCATTTTCGTCTAAAAGAACAACTACGTCAGACGCTTTTAACTTATTTAAAATCAATTCAGCTTCTTTCTTTTTAACCTCATTATGAGACAACTTATACGTTCCTTTCGGATCAGTAATATCTATACGCTCAAATCGCATGTAATGCTTCAGTCTATTTTGATACTCCGCTTCACCCTCTATTAAATAGGAAGCAACAGTTTTACCAACAGTAATCAGCTTCACATTCATAGCTCAATAGCCTCAACCTTATTGACTTCTGGAGCAGCTACTTTTAATGCCTCCTCTAACCCAGCTCTCAAAGTCATATGACTCATTGAACAATCACTACAAGAGCCAAGAAGCTTAACCTTTACAACCCCAGCATCTGTAAATTCCACAAACTCTATATCTCCACCATCAGCATGCATGAAAGGTCTCAGTTGCTCTATGGCTTGTTCGATCTTTAAAAGCGTTTGGTCCTTATTTTTCATTTGTCTCTAAGTTAGTAAGTAATTTAACTTGATTTTCAAATTCATTCACAAGTTCATGTATAGATTCACCACCAAAGGTTTCCTCTTGAAAAACAGCGGGCCTTCCTGAATCTCCCGACTCACAAACACTCTGTATTAATGGAAGTTGTCCTAAAAAAGGAATTCCCAGACCTCTAGCTAAGTTTTTCGCACCATCTCTACCGAAAATATAATACCTATTTTCTGGTAATTCAACGGGTGAAAACCAGGACATATTTTCAACCAAGCCCAAAATCGGAACTTTCACATTATCCATCTTAAACATATTCACGCCTCTTCTTGCATCTGCCAAAGCAACCTCTTGTGGCGTGCTAACAATAACTACACCATCCAAAGGAATTGATTGAATAAGTGAAAGATGAATATCGCCTGTGCCTGGAGGTAAATCTACAAGTAGATAATCTAAGTCCCCCCAATGCGCATCATTAAACATTTGAAGTAACGCTTTAGAAGCCATAGGGCCTCTCCACACTACAGCATTTTCCTTATCTGTAAAAAAACCAATGGACAGTACCTTTACTCCTTGAGATACAATTGGCTCAATTTTCGAATCGCCATCTATTTCAATCATATTTGGTCTTTCACCAACCAAATCAAACATCGTTGGCATAGACGGCCCATAAATATCGGCATCTACAATTCCAACTTTCAACCCTTTCTTTGCGAGGCCGCCTGCAATATTTGCCGTGACTGTAGATTTTCCTACCCCACCTTTCCCGGAAGCAATGGCGATGATTTTCTTTACACTTGGTAGCACTTTTCTATGTGCATCGTTTAAATCATTGGCTTTTTGTTTCACTTGACAGTTGATCTTAACAGATTCACCTAATCTAGATTTTAAATTAAAAACAACAGCCTCTTTCATTCTATTCCTGGCATGCATTGCGGGATTGGAGACATAAACCGTGAGGTGAATTTCTTTACTTTCTATTCGAAGATCTTCAACCAAATTAAGCGTTACAATATCTTTTTTTAACTCTGGCTCAATAATGTTAGAAAGTATCGCTATTACTTTTTCTCTTTCAATCATATTGGATTTTTTAACATATTAAATGATAAAAATGATTTAACTATAAAATCAATTACTTTCTTCGAATCACCCTCTTCTTGATTGGTAAATTCATAATAAACACCATTCAAATACTTTACACCATAAAAATGATAAGTTACCACTTCGCTCGGTGAAACTTTGAGCGCTCTTTTGTACAAAATATAATCATTAGTCTTTTCTATAATTTCAATATTAAAGATATCCTTGGTATTTATGCGTCTCAAAAATTCTGGCATTAAATATTGATAATCCCCATAATCTTCGATATGAATATTAAAATGGCGACCAACATTAATATGCCATTTAAAACCTCCATCATCATGATAAATCTTAGGTTCGAAAGACGCACCAATACCTGCGGTTTCATTAGGAATCATAAGAGTAGCTGGTATTCCAAATGAGACGAGATTTACCTCGCGAAATTGATAATAATCAATTTGTGTCTGACTTTGTTTCTTTTCAATATTCTTTTCAGAACATGAAAAGACGATAAAAAGAGTGACGAAAAAAAAGAATTTAAATTCCATAAAATACCTCATCAAAGATACCAATTTCATCGGTTTTTCACATCTTTGAGCTATGAATAAAACGTACGTAGTTACTGGAGCAATTTTTATTTGTTTAGGCATAATTTTAGGCGCATTCGGAGCGCATAGTTTAAAAGGCACCCTTGATTCAACTGAGTTAAACGCTTTAGAAACGGGTATAAGATACCAAATGTATCATGGCATAGCACTAATCATTTTCGGCGTATCAGTAAATCAAATCGAACTAAAAAGAACTTATTTTAATGGTTTTTTATTTGGTATTACGCTTTTCTCAGGATCCATTTACGGTCTAACATTAGATACTTTAATCGATAAAGATTTCACCTTTCTCGGTCCTTTAACACCTATTGGCGGGGCAATACTCATTTTAACATGGTTATTTTTCATTTTAAAAACCAGCCTTTCCAAATAAAAGTTTAGCGAAAATTCCCCACATATTTTTGGATGTATTTACCAAAAATATCAAACTCTATGTTTACCTTGGTTCCAACTCTGAAGTCTTTAAAGTTAGTGTGCTCATATGTGAAGGGTATAATACATACAGAGAAACTTTGAGCCGAACTATCGACTACTGTTAAACTAGTACCATTTATGGTAACAGATCCTTTCTCAACAGTCTTGTGGGTTTTTTCGTTATGGTCAAAAGTAAACTTCCAACTCCCATTAAGATCTTCAATATCAATACATTTGGCAACACAATCTACATGACCTTGTACTATATGACCATCAAATCGGCCATCAGCCTTCATACAACGCTCAAGATTAATGCTAGAACCCACCATCCAGTCTTCAAGATTTGTTTTGTCTAAAGTCTCTTGAATAGCAGTAACGGTGTAGCATGACTTGTCTTTTTTAACCACAGTAAGACAACAACCATTATGCGCCAAGCTTTGATCAACCTTCAACTCATTTGACATCGATGCTTTGAGCGTAAAATGAATATTTGATTGCTCTTTCTTTATTGAAACTACCTTTCCTATTTCTTCAATGATTCCCGTAAACATAACTTTAGTTAAGTATTATTTAATTACAATTTAATCAATTAACACCTATGAATTAAAATGTGTTCAACATATATTCTACATAGTTTTTTAAATAAGGAACCTCAACCTTAATATACCTTTCATAATCAGGGTGAATTACCACCAAATACATTTTAGAAACTTGTAGGTCATAATTTTTCTCTAAAATATATTTGTACAAACTTTGCTGAAGGCAATAATGATTGTAGCTTGTGTCATCGATGCTTTTTAATTGACCTATACCTGTCTTTCCCCAATAATCATTGGATATTGGTTTTCCTGTTCTTGAATCAACCACTTTTTTACTTCGCTTCCAATCATACATTTCATATAAACCTTTGTTTTTGGCTATAAAATCAACAGTACCTGCAATATGGTACGATTCATCAAAGATGCGCCATTCGCATCGAAAAGGTTTTAAATCAGCATGAGCATTTGCAAAATCTAAGAATAAACCAAACTCGTCCGTCGGTTCATAAGATTCTCCTTTGTAATATCGTTCTATCTGCTCATGAAGTAGGGTGCCTGCATCTGAAGCCTCTTTTCCTTTGTTTGCCCAAATTGAAACAATTGCATCAATAGATTTACCAAATAAGGGATTGCTAGGTCTTAATTTTTTTGCTGCACTGTAGCTGTCAAAGGCAGTGAAAAATCTTGAGACTAAAAAGCTTGAAGATTTTACTGGAATACCATCAAGAAAATAACTGTGACTCAATGCACTGAATTCAATACGTTCATCTCTAGCATGAGGATTCATTTCATTATTTGAAGGTTCAATAATACCTTTGAAACTCCTTCTAACTAACGCTTCTTCGTCCTGCTCATTAGCATTCAAAGTCCTTTCAGGAACGAAGCCTTCTTGTTTTTCAGGAACAAATGTCATATCTAAATACAGCTCCCTTTCAGATTCTTTCTCCCAGCGTTGGGCCTGAAAAATTGACCAACAGGCATCACTTTGAACAATATCTAATGACTTTAAACTTTCAGGCATCTTAAAATCAGTATCAATTAAATTCAATACCTCCGCAATACATTTTAAACAGCCGTCTTGGTCAGAATGTAATTGTCTTTCAGAAAACCTAAGAACTACCCAGCCCCTATCAGTAAAATATTCATCCCTCAAAACATCATCTCCCTTGCAATGCATTACAGTTCTTGCAAAAGGCTTATATGGCTCATCAATCTCTACATTAATACAAATCTGATCATCAATCTTATTAATTAAAGAAATATCTAATTCAAAGGGCTTATTAAGCGAACCTGTATTTATACGAGTTTGACCCGAAACAGTATAAAACTCTCCAAAGTGTTTGATAATTGCTTGCTCAAATATTTTTTCCTTAGGTCCTCTTGACGATGCACCACCTGACCGAGAAGATCGAACAATTGTTCCTCTCTCTGGAATCCTTAAAATCGGATATTTGTCATGACTAGAATGTTTCTGCGCATCATAAATTACGCGACGCCTAGTCAACGTGGCTTAGCTTTAACATATTTGAGCTTCCTAAATCCTCTAGAGGTATAGATGCAATATTGATCACTAAATCACCCTCCACTAGATAACCTCCTGTTTTCATTAAATATTTGATATCCGCAATGGTGTGATCCGTACTTATCTGTTTATTGTAGTAGAATGCCTTAACTCCCCACACCAAATTCAGTTGTGTAAGTATTTTTCTATTACTTGTGAAAACGTAAACATATGCACTTGGCCTTTGAGAGGCAATTTTGTATGCGGTATAACCTGAGAATGACATCGTAATTATTGCATCAACATCTACTCTTTGAGCCAATCTACAGGCATTATAACAAATTGAGTCTGATATAAATCGTTCCTCATTTTTTTCAGGTGGCTCTTCTTTGTAATAAATCTTATCATCAGATTCCATCTCCGTTATGATATTTGTCATGGCCTTAATGACTTCGACAGGATATTGCCCCACTGAAGTTTCTCCAGAAAGCATTACGGCATCCGCACCATCTAATACGGCATTAGCAACATCATTCACCTCTGCTCTGGTAGGAGACATTTGCGTAATCATAGACTCCATCATTTGGGTTGCAACAATAACTGGTTTTGCAAATTTAATCCCCTTATTAATAAGCATTTTTTGTGCCAATGGAACATTCTGATATGGGATTTCTACGCCTAAATCTCCCCTAGCAACCATCAAACCATCCGTCTCACTAATAATGTCATCAATGCATTCCAAAGCTTCGGGTTTTTCTATTTTCGCAATCACCTTGGCTTTGCCCCCTGTGTTAGTAATACGGCACTTAAGATCAATTATATCTTGTGCAGAACGAACAAATGATAGCCCAATCCAATCAACATCTTGTTCTATGGCAAATGCAAGATCATTCTCATCTTTTTCGGTTAAACTAGGCAAAGATATATTGGTATTTGGGAAATTAACCCCCTTTTTTGAAGATAAAACACCTCCTTGTTTTACCTTACAAACTATTTGTTTTTTAAGATCTGTAGAAACCACCTCAAGCATAAGCTTTCCATCATCAAGCAAAATCAATTCTCCTTTATTGACATCCGCTGGAAGCTTGCTATAGTTTATAGAAAATATTTCTTCAGTGCCGATAATATCGTCTGTCTGAATTGAGACCTTTGCGTCAACCTCAAGGATTACCCCGCCTTCTTGCATAACTCCTGTCCGAATTTTAGGTCCCTGAAGATCCGCTAAAAGAGCAACATTGGTGTTCAGTTCTTCATTGAGTACATGAACATTTCTCACTACTTTTGCATGATCTTCGTAGCTTCCGTGTGAGAAATTAATTCGGCATACATTCATGCCAGCTAGAATCATCTTTTTTAAAACCGCAATATCCGAGGAAGATGGTCCAATTGTTGCAACTATTTTTGTTCTTTTCATTTTTAATCATTTAAATATTCTGAAAACTCAAATTCAGTGCTCGAAAAAGAGAAAACAGCAATTACCCCTTTAATCTTCCTCAAATCTGATATTAAATCTTCTTCATCCCAAATAAAATTATCACGAAGTACTAAAAAAAAATCAAGCCTTTCTCTATCACTAAAAAGTGTTGAGCCTTTTTGCTTGTTTTTAACTAAGAAGAACTTGGATAATTCTTCTTCATTAACGTATGAATAGTATTCATAGTCAATATCCTTCTTTGTTTTATCTGGAATCGTAAAATAGGCATCTTGTTCTGGTCTTTGAAATCTCAATTTTAATTTAGAATTCAACTCCCATGCTAGACGATAATCACCCAAAGCTGTTGAGATTCCAAGAATTGGAAATTCAATTTCATCATCAATTTCTAGCTTAATTTTTTTAAGGCGAGTCATGAAAACAAATCTAAGCAATTAATAGGATAACCCTGCGTCAAGTCAATAAAGGATTACACAAAGTTTAACCAATCTTTATTTTAATATTTGATTATTAAAAAATTATCAAGAAATAAGCCGTCTGGTATATAAGATGCCCTACTATAATTTATTATTTTTGTTCTAACAACAAGAAGTAAAAATGAAATCTTTTGGCATTCTATGTCTCTCCTTACTCATTTCTAGTAAGGCCTTCTGTCAACCTGAAAAATCAATTTCAAACAAAGACACTTACAGTTGGATGTTCGGTGCGTCTTGGTTACTCACTGATGATGATGGCGAATCTTTCAATCCCTTTTTAATAGAAAATCTGCATAGCCAAATTTTCCCATCGAGATTAACCATAGATAAATATATCTACAATAGCTGGAGTGCAGAATGTGTTTTGAGTTACATGCAATACGACCCAAATAAACTAACGAATGGTATAAGAGAAATTTCAGGCAGTATGTTTTCAATGGATTTTCATGGAAAATATTCTTTTTACAAGCTATTGAAAAGTGGTGTTATTGACCCATATGTTGTTTCAGGTCTAGGAATAAGTTCAAGAAGTAATAATGATGAAGCATCTAGACCACTCAGTGCCACTTTTAATTTTGGATTAGGACTCAATATATGGATTACAAAACAAATTGGATTACAACTAAATAGTACTGCAAAAATTGGCTTAATTGATTTTTTTAAATCATCTGATTATATGCAACATGGATTGGGAATGGTCATTCGTATTGAGGAATTTGAAAAGACCGATAACAGCTTTAGTAAGTCCAGATACAAAGTGAGCAAAAAGAGAAAAAAAATCAAATACGGTGGAAAGAAAAAAGGCAAAAAAGACACCTAATTCTTAACGCCGAATTTCTTTATAGTTTTTTGCTTTTCGGTAACAATACCAAAAGTATATCCACCATTTTCAAGCTGTTTTGTGTCATATCTAATGATATGCCCACCAGTCTTAAATTCTTTTGAAGCTAATTCGACAACTAAATTATCCGCGGACCAGATACAAAAAGAGACATGAATGATCTCGGGGCATTGAAAATAAAACTCAACTTCACCGCTCACTTGATATGTCTCTGTGCTATACAATACGCAATACTCCTCTGTCGGAACTCTGTTTTTGCTCCATCTTTTTATAAGAAAGCGATAAGCTATGATAACAAGTAGAATAGTTAATGTAATGTAGAGCAATGTGAGTAATTCCATTATAGCGAGATTATTCCTTCAATTTCTGAAGCTTTTAAATAAATATTAATTATTGAACCAGCAGAAAGCATTACTTGTTTTACTCCTATTGAAATAAATTTGCCACTTGAGGAAGGTTTCATTTGAACCTTAGTTTCTGAAGGGAATAATGCATTCACCTTAGCGACGTTATCATTTTGATTAGGAACAATAAATTTAAAAAAATATACCTGCGGGAAATCGGTTTGTTCTAACTGACCTCTCAGGCTTTCAAAATCTTTCATGCACAAAATTAATTCTTATTTGTTGAACTTGGTGTGTCTTATAATTTAGAAATTCAATTGAAAAACTATTTTTGCATTATGAAATGGCTCTCTACATTTTACATCTGCATTATTTTCAACCTTTGTTTGAGTCAAAAAAACATTGAAGCATTGCGAATAGAACAACAAATTATGCTCAATGCTGAATTCAATGAAACAATTTGGGAAAAGGCCAAATGGACATCCGAATTCACACAGCTAAAGCCTCTTCCAGGAAACAATCCTACCAAACGCACAGAGGTCGCTATTCTTTATGATCAAGAGGCATTGTACTTTGGAATAAAATGCTTTGACCACCCAGACTCTGTATCAAAAGTACTATCTGTTCGTGATGACTTTAATCCAAATTTAGATCTTTTTGCAATTTTCATTGACACATACAACGATCGACAAAACGGATTTTTCTTTGGTATAACTAGCAGAGGAGTCCAGCTTGATGCTAAAATTTTTAATGGGGATTTTAACGACTTATTAAATTTAGTCTGGAGAAGTAAAACCAATATTAACGAGTCAGGTTGGTTTGCAGAACTAAAAATCCCATACTCAGCGTTACGATTTCCAAAAACAGAGGTACAAGATTGGAACATAAATTTCGGTAGACAAATTAGCCGGTTAAGGGAAGAAAATACATGGAACCCAGTAAATCCTGATCTTGAAAATTATTTATTAGAAAGTGGAAAAGTAAAAAATGTTGTAGACATTTCTCCTCCGCTCCGGCTTGCGCTCATTCCGTTTCTTTCCAGCTATGTCAATTTTTCAAAGGATTCTGAAACCCTTTCATCATTCAATGGTGGAATGGATATTAAATATGGAATCAATGAGGCTTTTACTCTTGATGTAACTTTACTACCTGATTTTGGTCAAGTTGTTTTTGACAACCAGGTACTCAATATAAGCCCGTTTGAAATAGAATTTAATGAGAATAGACAGTTTTTTACAGAGGGAACAGAGCTTTTTACGAAATCGGAGCTTTTTTACAGTCGAAGGATAGGCGTTCAAACACCATCAAGAGTATACAATAGTCAGTTAGGTGAAAGTGAATATTTAGAGGAAGTACCTAACTCTGTACCATTAATTAATGCAAGTAAAGTTTCTGGGAGACTCAATAATGGTCTTGGAATTGCAGTTTTTAATGGCATAACCTCTGAACAAACTGGAAATGCAATAAATGCTGCAACTGGTGATGAAAGAACAGTAACCATAAGCCCTTTGAGTAACTATAATGTTCTTGTACTAGATCAGAATCTAAAAAATAACAGCTTTGTAACTTTCACAAATACAAATGTATGGAGATCAGGTGTTTTTTATGACGCCAACGTTTCTGGAATAAATGCCAAGCTAAATACAAAAAACAATGACTATTATTTTTCTGGGCAAGGTGTTTTATCTGCAATACTGGAAAGTGAGGAAACCTCCCTTGGTCATACTTGGGGAATTGAGACTGGAAAGCAAAGAGGAAACTTCACCTATTGGGCTGAATATTACGAGGAATCAGATACTTATGACCCAAATGACCTTGGATTTTTAAGAGCGAATAACAGTCGTGTTGCTGAAGTTAATATTGGGTACCGGAATTTCAGACCAAGTTTTTGGAACCTGAATAAGTTTCAAAGCAATTTATCTGTTAATTATGAGCGTCTTTATGCCCCAAATCTATTTGGAGGTGCTTTTTGGCAGTCGAGATTGGTCATGGTATCGAAATCTTTTAATGCAGGAGGCATAAGCATTAACGGTGCTTTAATGGAAAATAACGACTACTTTGAACCAAGGGGAGCCAACATTGGAGAATATAAATTCGTTCGTCCCATTTGGACCAACATAGGCGCTTGGTTTTCTTCCAATTATCAAAAAAGAATTGCTGTAGATGCAAGGTTAGGATACGTAGATGTTCAAAGAGGAGATTGGTGGGAATGGCAATACAATTTTGAGTTTCGATTTAGACTTAGCAACCAGCTTTTTCTTTTACATGAGTGGGATCAGAGTTTTCAATATAATAGTGAAGGTTATGCCGTTAATTTTGGGGAACCAGAGGATCAATTTGATGGAATTCTTTTTGGAAATAGAGATAGACTAACTAGTGAACAATCCATAGGTCTTGATTATACCATTACAAATCGCCTCGGAATGACCTTTAGACTCAGACACTACAATGCTAAAATTAAATATAACTATTTCTATGAGCTGTTAGAAAGCGGTCAGCTTAGTCCTTTAGTAAGCTTTACAGGTAATGATATCACTGGGGTTTCTGCATTCGACATTAACTATAATGCCTTTACGATTGACATGCTACTTCGTTGGGTATTTCTGCCGGGAAGCGAGCTTAATTTTGTTTGGAAAAACTCAATATTTACATCAGATTCAAATGTAAATGAGCGTTATTGGGAAACCCTAAATAATACACTTCAAAATGGGCCTATAAATACTCTTTCGCTCAAAGTAATTTATTGGCTAGACAGCCAATACTTAAAAAAGAAGACTAGCGCAGGCATTTAAAATAATCAAAAGGTTCTTGGCATTTTTTACATTGATAATGCGCCTTGCATGCTGTACTGCCAAATTGACTTATCATTTTTGTTTCTTGAGCATCACATTTAGGGCAAGGAACAATTAAAGGATCAGCAAAAAGAACGGACTTATCAGCCTCGTCTTGAGGAGGAGCAATACCGTATGCTTTCAGCTTTTGCTTGCCTTTTTCTGACATCCAATCTGTTGTCCAAGCTGGTGCAATTGAAGTACTAACCTCAAAGTCCGAAATCCCATTAGCTTCAAGTTGAATTGCAATATCTTTTTCAATAGTTTGCATGGCCGGACAACCGATATAGGTCGGGGTAATAACAATAAGGGCCGTTTTATTTTCAACACGGACGGAACGAACGATTCCAAGATCAATGATTGATAATACTGGGACTTCAGGATCAAAAACACCTTCAAGAAGCGAATAAATCTCCTTTTCGCTTACCATTCCATGTTAGGATAGGTTCGTTGCATGTATTGCATTTCGGCAAGCAAAAAGCCCATATGCTCAGAATGTCGACCTTCTCTCCCTCCCTGAAATTTCCAATTGTTTTTTGGTATTGCAATAGTCGCCATCTCAAGAACTTCGGTGACTGTCTTTTTCCAAAAAGGAAATATTATTTTTGCTGAAGGTATAATACCTTTTTTCAAGAGTACAGCATCAACTTCATTTTCAAAAAACAACTCGTCCGCGTACCTGTATAAAGCATCTAATGCTGCCTGAATTTTATCATGAGACTCCGCTGTACCATCGCCAAGACGAATAACCCATTCTGAAGAATGACGAAGGTGATATTTTGTTTCTTTCAATGCTTTTTCAGCAATACCAGAGAGCCGAATATCTGTAGATTGAAGCAAATGCTCCAATAGTGGTTTCCTGTATGCATCAAATAAAAATTGACGCATCATAGTATCTCCAAAATTTCCGTTAGGCTGTTCTACAAGCAATGTATTTGTATACTCTTTTTCAATACGCAGGAATGCCAACTCATCATTCGATTTAGGCTCGTCGGCCAATGAACCGGCATACTCGAGTAGCAAGGTTGCTTGACCTATCAAGTCAAGTGAAATATTTGTCGTTGCAATATCCTCCTCCAAAATGGGGCCATGACCACATAGCTCGGAAAGCCTTTGGCCTAATATGAGACTATCATCTCCCATCCTCAGTAGATATTGGTATAAAGCTTCTTGTTTCGTCATAGGCTACATGTGAGAAATACCATCAGGTACATCGTAGAAAGTTGGATGTCTGTATACTTTAGACTGTGCAGGCTCAAATAATGAATCTTCATTATTTGGATCGCTAGCCGTAATGTTGTTCGAAGGGACTACCCAAATAGAAATACCTTCAGAACGTCGAGTATATACATCGCGAGCATTCTTAATTGCCATCGTGGCATCTGAAGCTCTAAGGCTACCTACATGCTTATGGTTTAAGCCTTGCTTACTTCTAATAAAAACCTCCCAAAGAGGCCATTCTTTTGATTTTTCCATAATTATGCAGATTTCTTTGCGCTCCTTTTTTGAGCAAATGCCATAGCTGCTTCAACGACCCATTTACCGTCATCTTTTGCTTTTCTTCTAGCGTCAACCCGCTCCTTATTGCAAGGTCCGTTTCCACCTACCACTTGCCAAAACTCATCCCAGTTTATTGCTCCGTAGTCATAACCATCTTTTGCTTCATTCCATTTAAGGTCTTTGTCAGGAATCGTTAATCCAATTAATTCTGCCTGCGGTACTGTTGCGTCAACAAACATTTGTCTGAGTTCGTCATTGGTGTGTCTTTTAATTTTCCAATTCATCGACTGCTCTGTATGACTTGAATCTGCATCACTCGGACCGAACATCATTAATGCAGGCCACCAAAATCTATTAAAAGCATCTTGAGCCATCTCTTTTTGGGCTTGTGTTCCTGCAGCTAATTTGGTCATAATTTCAAAACCCTGACGTTGATGAAAGGACTCTTCTTTACATACCCTTACCATTGCTCTTGCATATGGCCCATATGAGCATCTGCACAGAGGCACCTGATTCATTATTGCAGCACCGTCTACAAGCCAGCCAATTGCTCCCATATCAGCCCATGATAAAGTAGGATAATTAAAAATTGATGAATACTTTGCTTTTCCCGAGTGCAAATCGTCAATGGTTTGCTCGCGATCCGCTCCAAGCGTTTCTGCAGCACTATATAAATACAATCCATGGCCTGCTTCATCTTGAACTTTAGCTAAAAGCACTGCTTTTCTTCTAAGATTTGGCGCTCGAGTAATCCAATTCCCCTCTGGCAACATACCGACAACTTCTGAGTGTGCGTGCTGTGAGATTTGACGAATAAGCGTTTTTCTGTAGGCATCAGGCATCCAGTCATTAGGCTCAATTCTAATGTCTTTATCTATTTTCTTTTGAAAATTCTTTTCTAGTTCTTTAATGTCTATTTCCATCATCTTTCCTAGTTTACTTTACAAATATACTTAATACTGAGACTGATTAAAAACAAAAGAAAATGAACAATGTTTAGAACGCCTTGTCTTGAGAAATAGATTGCTTAAATTTGAACAAATTATACGATGACTACAAAATCGAAATTCTACAAGCTGACGGTAAAAAATATCATCCAAGAAACAGAAGATTGCGTTTCAATTTCTTTTTCAGTTCCTGATAAAGATAAGAATGATTTTAATTACCATTCAGGTCAATACTTGACTTTTAAAGCACATTTGAAAAATGAAGAAGTTCGACGTTCATACTCATTATGTTCAGAGCCTTCCTCAGGCACATACAAAGTGGCAATAAAGAGAATTGAGAACGGTTTGTTTTCAAATTATGCGCATCAGGTTATAAAAGAAGGTGATGTTTTAGAGGTCATGAAACCTTCAGGTAATTTTCAGCATATCCCAAACCAGAAAGCGAACAAAAACTACGTTTTATACGCTGCGGGTAGCGGAATTACACCCATATTATCAATTCTCAAAAGTATTTTGCACCACGAGCCTAAGAGTAATGTGAATCTAATTTATGGAAATAAAGCTGTGCTATCCATTATATTCAAAGAGGAAATTGAAGCCTTAAAGAACACGTACTTAGACAGATTAAGTGTTATTCACATTCTCTCACGAGAAAATTTAGGAAACGCATTGCAAAAAGGTCGAATTGATAAAAAAAAGTGTGCCCTCATTTATGATACGTATTTAACAGGTATAACTATAGATGATGTCTTTATTTGTGGTCCTGAACAAATGACTTTAGATATAAGAGAAACACTAATTTCCAAAGGACTTGACAGTAAGAGTATTCACCTCGAACTTTTTGGAACTGGATACAATAAAAAGGAAAGTAAAAACGAATCAATCTTAAAAAGAGAGGATGACAGTGCTATTGTGCTGCATATGGATGGTGATGAGTTTGAATTTGCGCTCAATAATCAAGGGGTTTCTATTCTCGATGCTGCCCAAAAATCAGGTCTCGATGTACCGTATGCGTGTAAAGGTGGTGTTTGCTGCACTTGTAAAGCAAAGGTTTTAGAAGGCACTGTAACAATGGATGTTAACTATGCACTTGAACAAGATGAGCTAGATAAAGGTTATATCCTAACATGTCAGGCGCATCCGACATCAAAAAAAGTAATTGTAACATTTGACGAATAAAATATGGGCTTACTTGGGAATATTTTTAAAAAAGAAAAGTATAAAGGATACTTTGAAATTCAAATCTCAGCAATTGAAAAATTAAATGAGTCTGCCGTTAAAGTTGAATTTTTAATACCTGACAAGCTCAGTTCGAATTTTAAATTTATCCCCGGACAGTATATCAATATGCTCAAAGAAATTGATGGAAAAGAGGAACGAAGATCCTATTCCATCTGCAGTGGTTTATCAGAACAGCTAGCAATTGGGGTGAAACGTGTTGAACAAGGTGTCGTTTCTAATTGGTTCGTAAAAAATGCAAAACAGGGAGATATCATTTACTTATCAAAACCCCAGGGTAATTTTACAGTTCCTAATGGGGCGAAAAAAATCGCAGCTCTTGCTGCTGGAAGTGGAATAACACCTATTCTATCAATACTAAATTCGAAAACTGACGACCTTAACATAGAATTACTCTACGGAAATAAAAACAAACAAGAATCTATGTTTCTATCAGAAATAAGCGAAATGACGGGTATAAAATCACAGCTTTTTTACAGTAGAGGTGTTGAAGGAAATGCTACAGAAGGAAGAATAGACAAGGGGAATTTAACTAAAAGTATAAAGTCAGATTTGAGCTTCCTTCAAAATGATGCGTTTATGATCTGTGGTCCAGAGGAAATGATTCTGGGATGTATTGAAACATTAGAATTCTTTGGAGTTGCAAAACAAAAAATTATTTATGAATTATTTACTACACCTGTTTCTTTAGGGGTTGAAATTAAACCAGAACAGTATTCAGGAAGTTCCGAAGTTTCTGTAGTTCTAGATGATGAAGCTTTTGAAGTG
Organism: uncultured Flavobacteriales bacterium; assembly: GCA_943789205.1. Classification (GTDB taxonomy): domain Bacteria; phylum Bacteroidota; class Bacteroidia; order Flavobacteriales_D; family Crocinitomicaceae; genus UBA952. The sequence goes on along the minus strand of CALSTG010000001.1, from coordinate 1,518,752 downwards.
ACCTTAAATGGTGATTCGAAGTCAATTCTTGATGCTGTGGAGGATGAAGGAATGGATGCTCCATATTCTTGTAGAGGTGGCGTGTGTTGCTCATGTAAGGCAAAGGTTCTTGAAGGCTCTGCAGGTATGAAGCTGAATTATTCTCTTACTGATGAAGAAGTTCAAGACGGCTATATACTGACCTGTCAGGCTTATCCGACAAGTGCTAAATTGAAAATCTCCTTTGATGAATAAAAATATAGTAATTATTGGAGGTAGCACGGGTATTGGTAGAGCAATAGTTGAAAGGGCAGCACTAGATTCTAGTAATAGAATCATGGTCTTTTCAAGACAAGAAGAACTTATGACTTCTAATTACAAATCCTTAGAGAATGTCACTGCTCACTTCCTAGACCTTGAAAAAATAAATGTATCCCAATTCACAGAAAATATCAGCACTTTAAATAACATAGATATTTTAATAAACAATGCAGGTTATTTAGTAAAGAAAGACTTTGAAAAGCTGTCGCATCAGGACATTATAAAATCCTATCAAATCAATGTCATAGGTATTATGCAAGTTGTTCAAGCTACCATACCCTTTATCAAAAGTAAGGGTGGTCACATTGTCAATATTAGTTCTATGGGTGGTTTTCAAGGCTCTATGAAATTTCCTGGGCTTGCGGCATACAGCACATCAAAAGCAGCATTATGTTCTTTCACAGAGCTATTTGCTGAGGAATATAAAGACTCAAAAATCAAAATGAATTGCTTGTGTCTTGGAGCTGTACAAACAGAGATGTTAGAAACAGCCTTCCCAGATTTTAAAGCACCGCACAACCCGCAACAAATGGCTCAGTATATTTATGACTTTGCCTGTCGACAGGGTGATTTTTTAAATGGCAAAATCATTCCCGTTTCGCTGTCGACTCCTTAATTTAATTTTCAATTTTATTTATTGTATCTTAGAGTATTGAATACAAACCGTATGAGGAGTTTTCTATATGTTTTAATTGGTTTTTTTTTGGTCATTGATTTTGCATCAGGTCAGGATATCCATTGGTCACAATTCAACGACAATCAGTTATTTCAAAATCCAGCACATTCAGGACATTTTGATGGAGATTATCGCTTCATAGGCAACTACAGAGATCAGTGGCGGAGCGTAACTGTACCATTCAGTACTACAGCTATTTCTGTAGATTCTAAATTTAAAAATATTGGCTTTGGAATTAATATGTTTAATGACCAAGCCGGAGATGGACGGTTTCGAACCGTTGAAGTCCAAGGAAACCTATCTTATGCCTTTAAACTGACCCGTGATTCCTCTCATGTCTTCAGACCAGGTATAAATTTTGGTTTAAACCACAGACAAATTAACTGGGATGCCTTATACTTTGATGCTCAATACACGGGCTATGTGTTTAATCCAGGTGCGCCCAATTTTGAAAATTATCAGAATGACAGGAAAACAAATGCGAGTCTTGGCGCAGGATTCCTATATGAATATAGAAAAAACGACCGCTTTAAAATTCTTTTTGGATCTAGTCTATTTAATCTTAATCGCCCTAACCAAGGGTTTTATAATACGGAGGTAAAAAGAGCGATTCGAAGCAATTCTTTCGTAAAAGGTACGTTTGAGGTGAATGAAAAATGGGATATAATACCAAGTATTCAATTTAGTGCTCAAGATGTATACAGATCTTTGGTTATAGGTGCCTCTGGTAAATATTATTTAAACCATCCAAAAAAGAAATACGCAGCACTCTATGGCGGTGTTTGGTACAGAAATAAGGATGCTGCAAATCTAAGCTTTGGTTACGATTTTGCAGACTTGTTTGTTGGTATTAGTTATGATATAAATTTCTCAAAGCTCGTCCCTGCAAGTCAAGCTAGAGGGGGGATAGAATTTGCTGTGCGTTATGTAATTAAAAAATTTAAACCAAAAAAAGTCCTACACAAAGTATGTCCAGACTATATTTAATATTGTTCTTGACTTTTGGGTTAACCCAATTGGGTACCGCTCAAAAAACTCTAAAGAAAATCATCGCTTTCGCTGACGAACAATATGTCAAAGGAGATTTTATATATGCGCTTGAATACTATAAACAAGCACTAGAAAAAGATTCAAATTCAGTCAAGCTATTGTGGAAGTATGCCGAGACGCTTAGAGCATATAAAGATTATCCAAATGCTGAGACCTATTATGCAAAAGTTTATGCACGTGAGCAGACAAAAATATATTCAAACAGTTTATTGAATCTTGCCTTAATGCAAAAGCAAAATGGGAGATATACAAAAGCGATTAAAACCCTGAATTTAAGTGCTGAAAAGTTATCTAATAAAAAATCAAGCCCATTTTATATTAAAACACTTCGTGAAATAGAGTCTTGTAAGTGGGCAAAAGAAAACCTAAAGGATTCCTCGGAATTTATACCTCTCACCCACCTTCCCGAAACCATTAATTCCGTAGATGCTGAATTTGCACATACTATGCATGGTAATCAGTTAATTTTCTCTGCATTAAAGGCAGACTCCTCTAATAAAGAACAAGAAGTATATGACAAAGCTTATCGAACAAAACTGTATTACAGCGAACTCAATAATCAAGGAGAATTTTCAGCGTCAAAAATAAACGATGATTTATACCACAAGGAGTTGAGTTATGGGAATGGATCCTTTTCGAATGATGGCAAGCGTTATTACTTTAGTGTTTGTGAGGATGATGGATCTGGATATTCTTGTAAAATTGTAATCGCGGAATTCAATGATAGTTCTTGGAAAATTATGGATACCCTGCCATCAGAGATTAATGCGTCAGGAGCGAATACAACGATGCCTTTTTTTACAAGAATAAATAAAAAAGATTATTTGATTTACTCTTCAAATAGACGAGGAGGAAAAGGAGGAATGGATCTTTGGTATGCCGAAAGCATTGATGGTATTAGATTCAACCCTTCTAAAAACATCAGTACTGTTAATACTATTGAAAATGATGTAACGCCGTACTATGATACAATTCAAAATAAATTATTCTTCTCTTCAACATGGCTTAATGGATTCGGGGGGTATGATGTGTATGCAAGCACCTTCAATGATGTGGGATTTTCAATTCCTACCAACTTAGGAATGCCAATGAATAGCCCTGCGAATGATTTATATTATTTTGAACATAATGATAGCATATTCATATCATCAAATAGAAAAGGTAGCTTCTTTGCCAAAAACCCTACATGCTGCAGTGATATTTATGCATCGTTCCCAATTATAGAACTAGTAACTGAAGAAACAACAGATACTTTGATTTTAGAGGAACGAATAGACGCATTATTACCAGTTACATTATATTTTAGAAATGATGAGCCTGATGCAAGAACTCGCAAAATTACCACTAAACAAACATATCTAGAATCCTATCAAGGATATGTCGAGAATTATCCTGTATACAAAGCAGAAGTCGGTAAGGGCTTACCTTCGGTTGACTCGGAATATGCAATTAATGAACTAAGCTCCTTTTTTAAAGAAAAAGTTGATTTTGGTGCAATCATGTTAGATTCCTTGAAGTCAATTCTAATAAAGGAATTACAAACAGGATCAAAAATTCAAATGAGTGTTAAAGGTTATGCCAGTCCACTTGCGAAAACTGCGTACAATATAAACCTCACCAAACGAAGGATTTCATCTTTAATCAATTATTTCAGTCAAGTTGACAATGGTGCTTTCAAGCCATTTTTAGGAAAGAATGCAACGCTTACTTTTAATTTCCTTCCATTTGGAGAGTATGTTGCCAATCAAGAAATAAGCGATGATGCAGCAATTAAAAATGAATCAGTCTATTCAAAAGCAGCAGGAATGGAGCGTCGCATTCAAATCGAATATATATCCATTGATAGGAACAAGTCAATATTTCCACTGATTACTGAAACACAAGTTGTAAATCTCGATCCCGTAAAAATCGGTACGACTTTAGTCAGTACCTTTATTGTAAAAAACACATCAAGTGAAAAAATCACATTGATCATACCACCCACTAACCTTCAAGAATTCACAAGCGAGAAGTTAATCTTACTACCAAACGAGGAGAGTGAAATTTCGTTGAAATATGATTCAAAAGAAAAAATAGGTCACCTATCTATACCATTTGATGTTATGGTTAAAGACTATGAAGGTAAAATCACCTTACATACAAATGCAGTGCTAGAATGACTTCTATAAGTTGAGTTATTTTTTGCGCCCTATGATGTCCTGCTGAATATTTATCATTTCTTTTGATGACAGTGCCAACTTCGAATTGTTAAAATTCATATCTCCTATATTAGATATAGGAATCAAATGAATATGGGCATGTGGTACCTCTAATCCGATTACTGATACGCCTACCCTGTCACAAGGTATGGCATTCTTAATTTTTGAAGCAACATTTTTCGCAAAGATTATCATGTTTTGTAGAAGATCGTCATCAATGTCAAATAGATAGTCAATTTCAACTTTCGGAATGACCAAAGCATGACCTCTCACTAAAGGGTTTATATCGAGAAAGGCAAGAAATGAATCATCCTCTGCTATTTTGTAACAAGGAATTTCACCTTTGATAATTTTAGTGAATAAACTAGACATTAACGCGAGATTCCTATGATCTCAAATTTCATTATACCGCCAGGTGTGACAATATCGGCAATATCGCCTTCAGATTTACCAAGTAATCCTTTCCCTATTGGAGACTCAACAGAAATCTTCTTTGCCTTTAAATCAGCCTCATTTTCGGCAACTAAAGTATAATCGATTTCCATACCATTAGATATATTCTTAATCTTAACTTTAGATAGAATATAGACCTTTGAATTATCTATATTTGAATCATCAATCAATCTTGCATTGGATATTACCGTTTGAAGCTTAGATATTTTCATTTCCAGGATGCCTTGAGCTTCTTTAGCTGCATCATATTCCGCATTTTCAGATAAATCTCCTTTGTCGCGAGCCTCACCTATTTGCTGAGAAATTGATGGTCTTTGAACCGTTTTCAGTTCTTCTAGTTGATCTTTTAATTTCTGAAGACCCTCTGGAGTATAATAATTAATCTTCGACATAATAATTGTATATAAGTCAATAGGCCCGAAAGGGCCTATATCAACATTTAATATTTGGGTTAATTTATTTTAGAGCTATAGTAACACCTAGTGTGTGAATGGTTCCAAAAATACCTGCGAATCGAGCACAATATTCAACACCTAATGCACTTTTATCTTCACCAACCAATGCATCTATAGAAAAGCCGGCTGTTGGACCAACTAAGGCATTTGATCTGTTTTCAAGAGACAAAAGATTTTTCTCATAAACGTATCCTCCTCGAATATTGAAAGCCATTCGGTCGTTCGTCATACCATAATCTAAACCAATTCTATATTGGTCATTAGAAAATGAATTTGCGGTAAAACCTAAAGCTAGATTCAGTTTACTAACTTCATTAAAAATGAAATCATATGAACCACCGATTGATAAAAGAGAAGGCATTTCAAATGCTGAAGATCGTTCTTCCAATGATGCAATAAATCCGGTAGTAACGTAGGCGGCTTGCTGTGCTAAACCATCACCTTTATACTTCATAACGGGACCAACGTTTTTTAATGCAATACCAAATTTAATTTGCTCCTGCTCTCCAGTCACATATCGTATTCCGGCATCAATTGCTACACCTGACGTCTTAAGGTTAGAGATGTTCGCAGAAATAACTTTGAAATTAATACCTCCATAAATACTCGACGAAAAGGTTCTGGCATATCCAACATTAAAAATATTCGTTCTCGGTGAAAAGAAGCCAATATTCCCCTCCGGATTTTCTACTGTTGTAATAGGAATATCTCCAAAGTTCATAGATTGAATACTGATCGCTAAAACACCTGATTCAGATATGCGTTGAGCAATACCTGCAGAATTAAAAGAAATACCTGCAGTGCCCATCCAGTTGCTATAATTAAACTTCAATTGAGTCTGGTCTGTAAAAGCCAATCCTGCAATATTCATATATGTCGCTTCCAAACCATTTGCGCTAGCTATACCAGCATCTCCAAGTGCAGAGCTTCTTGCCCAAGGATTGATGAGCAAATCTGATGCGCCTGCTGAACCAACACGGTCTTCATTTCCAGCGAACAACGTTGGAGCAAAACATAAAAGAACAAATGCGATTTTTAAACTATTCTTCATAACTAATTCTTTCTTTTTCTAATTCTAATAATTATATACCCTGTAAGTCAACTTGTCTCATTCCTCCAAAGAACTTTAAAACGCGCTCTCCAACCTCAGGAACAGAAACATGAATCAAATAAATACCTGAAGCTATCGGTATGGCCTTGAAATTCGTCAAGTCCCAATCCAATGAAGTAATTGGACTATCTTTTTTAAATTCTCTAACAAGCTTACCATTAACAGTATAGATCTTCACTGTACATTGCTCAGGAAGGTTTGTAATTTTAACCTTTGTTTCAAGTCGATTACGCTCATATTCAGAAAATGCATAATACGGATTTGGTACAACATTGATGATGTCTAAGGCCTCCTTGAGCTGATCTTGTGATCCTGTGACAGTTGCAATCTCATCCATGCTCCAAGAGAACATTGGCTTTCCACCATTCTCACCAGTAGCTACATAATCCTTGTACTCTTTGTTTATTCTAAGCTTCATAGTGACATCGGTAGACAACAATTCTTGACCTTCTCTTAACATTGGATAACAAACCCATGACAATGTTGCATAAATTGGTCTACAATTCGCTGTCGTTGGACTAGACTCCGCAGCATCAATAAGAAGTTTCAATTGATTACCACCAGAGGTTTCTGCTTGCGCAGGATTATATTCGGGAAAGTCATAAGATTGACTATAACCATTGATCTTCTTCAAGTCTTTACTGTAAACATAAACCGGATGTACACCTCCCATTAATGGCGTCCCTACATTACTCACTAAGTTAGAGGTCGGATTCCAAATCATGTCTGCACCATTTTCTCCTCCAAGGAATGAATTCTCTCCAAAAGCCATATACAAGCGTGCTCCTGTTTCTAGGTCTATCGCATAACCAGGGAACCAACCCATACCTGTACCAGTATTGTCCTCAAAACCGTCTTTTCCTACACTAGGACTGCGACGTAACTGACCTGCTGACGCTCCTCCAATATTCAATCCAGCATCGCGACCTGTTTCAAAAACTGGACAACGTGTCCACAATGCTTCATTACTTGTAAAGACAATATCTACACTTGGGGCAAAGCTAATGGCTGCATTCTTTCGAACATTCGTAGCAACATTCCCTAAATATGCCATTGATGCATAATCCGCTTGATAACCTACCAATTGATGCGGGGAAACAATACCTTCTAGTAAACCTTCCCATACAGGGCTCTGATCTTTGGTAATCTCATCCTTATAATTACAAGGATTCAAATAACTTGGGCCATCAGGTAAACAATCATCAGGATCTTCAGGATCATACTCGCCTGCTACAATCCAATTCGTTGGGAAGTAAGCATCATTGTCATTCACTCCTGTTAACCATTGCTTTGAGCTATCGGCGAAATTAATCGAAGACGAAATCATCGTTGTGGTCTTCGTCTCAGGTCCCCCTGAGCTTCCACTTGCAGGAACAAAATACTTCTCCTGATTGATTTGAACTGAAATACCCCATTCTGGAATAATCTGCTCATTGTCAAATGCTATCGTACGCTGTGAAGTCGCGGAGTCAATCGGTGTTGTTCCATCCTCGCTTTCATAACGATATATAATCCAGCTTGCCGTATCGGCTGCATTACCAGAATTCGGAGCCGTGTAGTCTCTGAACTTACACTCAAAGTAACCACTCGCAAGATTTAAAGGATCTACCACTTTTATATTGATAGGTCCTTTACCATAATCATACGTAGGTGTCAAGATCGATCCATTCAATAGAATCTCATCTATACTCTCCTGAGTCAACTCTAAATCCCTGTTCCCATTACCATAGCCATCCAAACGCGTAATGCGAGGAGATGAACCATACTCAATAAGCTGAGCTGTACCACCTGCTTCTGCAATAGGGGCGTGGGGAACTGCTGGAGTACTACTTATGGCTGTACCATCAAAGTTCAAACGTGAAGATATAAAAGGCTTTCTTTGCCCGTCTAATAATGTAGGGTCTTCAGGGTTGTATTCTTTAAATTGATTGTAAGCATAGGCAACAGCAACATAATAGTATGTTTTATGATTCACTAAAGTTGGGCTTCCCTGAGCGAACTTATCTTCCGTAAGCTTAAAGGAATGCTTAATGCCTTGATTAGCACCATCTACCATTTCAGTAGGAATTGAGAAACCTAAGGCTTCGTCAAATTCGAAATTGATGATTCTATCAATATCATTTTCAATATCACATTGAGCAACAAGACGTGCTTTTTCTGGATCGCTGATATCAGCAACAGAAGTTTCGACATCTTTCAACTGATATATCTGGTAACCTTCAAAACGATAATATCTGTCTACTGTAGGATCTGCGATGTTAATTTCATCTAATTCCTCATAACCTTCTTCATAATTATTAGAAGAAGAAGGATTGTCAATTGTTAAAATTAGCTCATTCTCTAGCTCTTGTATCGTAAGTCTCGGAGCATCTGGAGGAGAAAGAATCTTAAAACAAGCATCAAATAATGCCTGAGCTTTAGTATCTGCTTGTTTCATTGCTTCAACAGAAGCATATAAATCACCATCCGTACTTCTTCCGAATACCATACCTACGGTTATGTTGTTAATAGCACCTGGTCTTAACGTAAATGGACCTGCAGACTGTACAAAACGTCTATCTGCTGGCGGGTTATTGTTTGTACTTTCAAACCATCCATCAGGGAAGGCACTCGACATATCTATACCGCCTGTTGCCCAATTCAATGGGTCAGAATTACCTGGGAACATATAGTCTGATAATACTGTCGATGCACCAGTTGACCCTGCATAACCAAGACCACCATAGAACATTTCCGAACCATTTGACCAGTTACCTTGCATAAAATTGTAATACTCTGCGGCATTATTTGGATCATTGTAAGGAGGTGCTGATGTCGACGTATAGTAGGTAAATCTTCTCATTCCAAATCGCTCATTATCAACAATTCCATCAGAATAGCCAATACCGATACCTTTGTATACAATTCCATTGTTTGCTAGTGCATCCGTAACAGATGGAATAACATTAACACCCGCCTCTTCATCAAAGTAGGGTCCTGGGTTGTCTAATTCATCGGCATCTTGATAAGGTCCTTCAAAAAAGTCACATCCGATTGCAGGAGGGTTTTCACCATAACCTGGTTTACCACCATCCGCTTGATCAATAAGGTCTCCATTTAATGCGTAACCTAGACCTCTCGAAACATCACAACCAACATAGTCATCTGTATAGTTTCCGATATCTGCATCTAGATACTGTGAAAAATAGGTATTGTAAAGCGTTTGAGTACCTCTATTTATTAATTCATAGTTATAGAATGTCATTCTATTTACTTCGTCATTTGTTGCAAACGCAAAAGCTTGTGCTCTAATCTCCATACCAATAGGATCACCATTTGTTTCAGTATGAATATTTCCTTTATCATTAAATACCCACCAATGTGTTTCATCACCGAATAAAGAAATTCTTCTATCAACACCACACTCGATATCATCTCTTCCTAAGATATCGTCATACCACGGATGGTCACCAGCATCAGGATTGTAATTACCATCTTCATCTCTATCATAAAAGGGCGCTAAGAAATAATCTTGTCCTCTTGATACATCACCGTGAGCTGGCCATCCATAAATTCTCTGTAGTTCGTCATTTGTTGGTTCAGTTATATCATCACAACCTTCAGTAGTTTCTCCTGAATTACAAGCCCACCAAATGTTAAAACGAATAACTTCTGCTTTTCGAATCGTATATATTTTATCATATGCTTGACATTGATCAGGGTCAATATTCGCTTCACCAAAATCTCTAACTGCGTCATCTCCAACTGGATTTAAGGGGTTATAATTCCCTGTCCCTGGTGTAACCGTTAGTGGGCCAGGCCAAAAATCATTCCCCTGACGGTATCTAAGCGCAGCTAACTTAAGCTGCCCATTAACGTCAGTACCTCCCATCCAAAGGGCTCCAGCATAAATGGCATTTAAACCACTTCCTTTAGGAACTTCGTATGCTGCTGTTCCATCTTGACGGTTTTGGAACATACTTCCACCTTGTTCAATGAGTGCTGCAACATCATTGAACTCTAAAGTGAGTTTGGCTGTTGCAGGACTACAATTTGCACCTTTAGGTGTATTGTCGGTAGAACCTTTTTTGTCGTCAGGACCAAGATAAGACCATCCAGGCATTGCAATACCTAGGCCTATTATTGTAGCGAATAACTGCTTTTTCATATATGTAACGTTTATTCTATGTTATTGAAATAATTTTATTTAAAAATCGAATTTAAGACCTAAACGAATTTGTCTAGGAGCACTAATGTTATAAGGGTTTTGAACCTTCATCATGTAATAATCTCTAAATGCTTGCTCATCAATCTGATTTTGAATTGATGTCTGACTTGCAGCTGCCGCCAAAAACCCATCATCATCCCAATTTCCAGTTGCTCTGTACACACCTAGAAGGTTAAATTGATTCAATAAGTTAGTTACCCTTAAGTAAACATTTAAAAATGCTTTTTTAGGACTATCACCATCGTCCTTACCTCCATAAGTTATGTTGATTGTTTTATCAATTTGTAAATCTAATCTATACGACCATGGAAGTCTTGACCCATTCAAAGTACCATTTAAACCGGCGTTAAGAGGGCTGAATTGAGCATCATTAGTAATAAATGTTTGTGAAGAATATGGTGAACCAGAATAGATATTAGAAACAATGTTCAGTCCTGTATTTTCAAATAAATTCACCTTCCCAATGCTTGGTCCGTTGTAATCTTTACCTGATCCGTATCTGTAATCAAAAGTCACGTTAATCGCGTGGCGTTGATCGTAGGAATATGGGAAAATATTTCTAAGATTCGGTAAACCAGCATTAATTAAGGCACTTGCTGAGGTCGCATCAGATCCAGTACCCTCTGCAAATTGCAGGGTATAATTTGCTGTCATTCTAATATTACCTGTTCTTCTAAGGTCATATGCAATAGTCAAACCTTTAATAGTACCGAAATCTCTATTACCAAATGTTTTGTATGTGGCTGGATAAGCCTGGAATACATTAATTAGCTGAACATTATTTCTTTGCTCTCTGTAGAAAGCAGAAATTTTCAATGCCGAAGTTCTTGTCAGTACTTGTTGGAATCCAAGTTCATAATCAACTGTAGTCTCAGGCTTCAAATTGGAGTTGTTGATAATAGAGCTTCTAGATTGAATAAATTGGTATTCAAATGGATCAAATCTAAATCCTGATGTTGGTCTTTTTGTTAAGATATCGTAATGAGCAAAGAAAGAGGCTTCATCTGAAATAGGGAAAGAAAAAGCTACTCGAGGCATAAAATTAACTTGTGCTTTATAGTCCTCAAATGCATCAGCGGAAGGCGTTTCTTGACCAGGGTTTAATAACCATGGTGCAATACCTGCAGCTCCTTGTAAAACAGAAGGATCTTCTATTGGCGTACCATCAGCATTGTACCATGCTTGACCCGTTCTAAATCCATTTATCGCAGAAGGGCTATTAACATCGTTAACATAAACTACATAGTCGTCACCCATACCTTCAGGTAAATTAACCCATGCGTATTGATCAGGATCTGATTCTTTCAAAGCTTGTGCTTCAGAAACTGTGCGCGCATTATAGAATAAATAAGGATCCTTAAGAACAGGTTGGTTCGCATCAAAAACGTCAACACGAACACCAACGTTGAATACGATATCCTTGAACGCAAATTTATCCATTATATATCCTGCCATGTAAATCGGCTGAAAAGCTCCTACAAATCTTCTGAAATTACCATTTTCATCATATTCGTTAAAGTAGTTGTTGATATCAGTAGCTCCCGAAACTTTTTTACCGGTATGATCAAAGCCCCAGTAAGAAACATATGAATTACCACTGTTCAAGAGTTCATCTGGCGAGAACATATCGAATTGAAATAAATTAGGGTCATAATTGTCGATGTCGATGAAATCGTCTCCCGCAACATCAAGCCCCAGTTTATCTCTTAAATTAAAATCAAAGAAAGATTGATTGTCATCATTTAGCTGACCTCCGTAGACTCCAGTTCCAGATGATGCTGCATAACCTGAATTCAATCTGTCGTAAGTAATTGCTTTAAAAGATCCTGAATCAGAAATAACACCGGAATTTAAATCAAGCTCAGTAATATGGAAGTTTGCCAGTTGTCGAGCGATAGTCCAAATACTTATTGGACCTTGTGTGCCCCCACCAGTGGTTGTTCCTGAAGTCCATCCTCTATCCACACGTTGCTCATATTCAAAACCTAATGATATCGAATGATCGCCAATGATAACTGAACCCGCTCCAGTTACACGGAACTGATCGTTTTCTGTTTTACCAAAATAATTGTAAGGCGTCCCTATGTTGCTCCATATACTATAAACGCTTCCTGGCGAATCACCATTTCTAAGGGCATTACCTTGTTGGATTTGAAAAAGGTTTTCATAATGACCTTCTGGGTCATTATCATAAATATTGTAGTATTGACTCGTGATTGATGCTAAAGCTGCATTTGTTTCAGAAGGTGTAAAAGCGACCTCTAAATCTCTAAAGCCATTGTGCACGTATGTATTTGTGATTGCATCAAATTCGTATGATGGAGTTCTCGAAGTTTCAAATCGGCCAACGTGTCCGTAATTAAACATGTTGTATCGGTGCTTAGGATCATATACGTCTCTCGTGGACTTTGAATAATCAACCATTAAGTTATAACTCGCAGATTTAATTTTAGAACTACTTTCGTTATCATTTGTAAAACGCTGCGTGAATCTTCCAAATACTCGATAATCTAGAGATTCAGAAACACCAAAGTTTCCAAAGTTCAATAGGGACCCAGAATATGAGAAGTTGTTACCATTACTGTAATTCAAAGAACCACCGAATTGCAGATTGACACTTGGTCCAGTATTTACATCTATTTTAGCTTGCGCCGACAATGATGAAGACCTTGCATTCATTCTGAAAGGTGTTTTTTCAAAGTCCGATTCTCTTAGAAACAGGGCATTATGAAAAGTTCCGAAACCTGTAGAAGTTGGTCTCAAAGGATTTGCTAATAGGTCATCTCTGACATCCTTTTTAATTCTATAAGTTCCTCCTGAAAGTGGACGGCCGTCTAACCTATCTGTAAAATTGGCAGAAATTAGAAACCCTAAAATTGGATTTGTTTTGTTTCCTGCAGAATCTCTTCTCATTAACAAAGGGCCTGAAAGCATTCCTTCAAAAAGGTTGTATCCAAACTGATCTAAACCATAAACTTTACCATCATAACCGTCAGGATCAGCACCGTTAACATAGAAACCTGAAGAAACCGCCTCAAAACTACCAAAGTAAGTCCTAGAAGGACCTCTAGTGGTAATGGATATAATACCACCTGTAACATCTCCGTAATTTGCAGGGACACCACCTGTAATAACCGAAACCTCTTGTAACGCAGATTTTGGAAGGTTTGCAGAACCACGAACTTTAATACCATCAATATAGTAGTATGTTGCATCAGAACGAGAACCCCTTACGGATAAAGCACCTGAACTTTCATTTGCATTAACCCCACCAACAGTTCCTGCTACACCTGCAGCAGATCTCACTGGCAATCGCGCAATGTCCTCTCTAGTAACGGTTCGGCCTGATGCTCCTCCATCCTTGTCGATTAGAGGAACGACATACTTAATGACCGTAACTTCCGGTAAATCTTGCATATCATCGGTCTTGACCATTTCAGTTTCATCAAAGAAGGTAATCTTATCCGAAGATATAACAACCCCCTCAATTTTTTGTGTATTGAATCCCGTTGCTTTAAACTCAACTACATAAGATCCCGGCTGTAAATTTCCAATTCGAAATGCGCCATCAAAATCCGTTCTGGCAATTCCTTTCCGAGTACCATTTTGAGTAAGCTCTACAGATGCACCATATATTGCATCGCCATTATCAGCATCAATAAGACTACCTTTAACGGAACCTTGACCACCTTGAGAAAACACATAAGCACTTGACATCAAGATGCTTAGACAAATAAAAAGTAAATTACGAACCATAGTTATATAAATCGATTGTTTAAAATTCTGTAGTTTTAAGAGGGTAAATATAGAAAAAATCACGGTCTTTAAAGAATTGCAAAAAAGAATTCATTGAAACAGGAGACTAACTACATTTCCCTTAAATTTACAACAAAATTTTTGTAGAAAAAAATGAATTTTCATGATTTTTTTTGAACGTTTTGGAACAAAGTTTGGTTTGGTGGATAAGTCTTGTGTCAAAATTGATGCATTCTTATTTGAGAATGAGCAAAAACAGCTAAAAGCATTGCAGCACCCCAAGCGCAAAATCGAATTCATTGGTGCACGACAATTACGCAACGAAATGACCAAGAATCACGAAATATCATATTTAGATTCCGGAAAACCTTATCTAAAAGATTCGAAAATGCATATTTCTATTTCACATTCCGACGCTGCCATTTGTTTGTGTCTTTCTGAGAATCCGGTGGGTGTTGATATTGAAATTCCTAGTCTAAAATCCGTAAACGTAGCCTCAAAATTCTGTTCGCATGCAGAAGCAAAACTATTTAACACCTCATCTATTGATGACATGACTGCTCTATGGTCTATTAAAGAAAGTATTTACAAAAAAATTGACGAGCCTGGTCTAGATTTTAAAAAATGCATACAAGTTTTGGAACGAGGTGTTTCAAAAACTATATGTGTTGTGAAAACCAACCTAACAAATGTTGAGGTTTTAATTGGGCACGAAAAAATTGAGGATCAATTCTTAACCTTCACTATAACTTAGTCATGGATATTTTTCAAAAAATCAAAAATCTCAGCAAAGGTATTGCAGTGCTTATTGATCCCGATAAATTTGGCCAGGATGCTACTTTAGACCATTTTTTGGATAAAATAAAATTTGCAAAACCCGATATGGTTTTTGTTGGCGGAAGCTCCGTTTCCAAGAAAGACTTTGAAACATGCGTCCGTAAAGCAAAAAATAAATTAGAAGTACCGATTGTTCTATTTCCAGGTGCTTCACATCACTTATCTAAAGATGCGGATGCGCTTTTGTTTTTATCACTCATATCAGGTAGAAATCCAGATTTCCTTATTGAACAGCATGTGAAAGCCGTTGACGAGCTCGAAAACCTTAGCATTGATATCATCCCAACATCGTACCTACTCATTGATGGCGGAAAAATGACTGCTGTGGAGTATGTATCAAGAACAACTCCAATACCTCAAAATGCCATATCCATAGCAAGAAAAACTGCGATAGCAGGCAAATACTTAGGACATAAACTTATTTATGCTGACGCTGGAAGTGGCGCTGTTCAGCCTGTAAATATGGAAATGATTCGTTCCTTAGCATCTGTCGGTTCCCCATTAATAATTGGTGGTGGATTAAAAACAATTCCAGCTATTGAAGAAGCGCATGAAAATGGAGCTAACCTCGTAGTTATTGGCAATAAAATTGAGCAAGATGTTGATTTTTTGTTGGATCTAAAATCTTATCAGAAATAGGCTTTTAAACTCAAATCAAGGCTTTTGACTGAATGTGTTAATGCACCCAAAGAAATAAAATCTACACCAGTTTCAGCATAGGCGACAATTGTTTCTTCAGTGATACCACCTGAGGCTTCAGATTCAATATGAGCCGGGATCAAAGGAACCAAATCCTTTAATTCTTCTGGAGTGAAATTATCAAGAAGAATACGTTGTATAGCATCAGTCTCAATAGCCTCAAGAAGTTCTTCTTTCGATCTTATTTCAATCTCGACATGAATTGGCTTGCTCATTGAGGAAACGTAGCTTGTCGTTTTTTGAATGGCTTTTGTTACACCTCCCGAAAAATCAATGTGATTGTCTTTTAACATTATCATGTCATATAAACCAAATCGGTGGTTCATCCCTCCCCCGATAACAACCGCCATTTTTTCTAAAATTCTTATCCCAGGTGTTGTTTTTCGCGTGTCTAGGACCTTTGCTCGGGTATGTTTGATTCGTGCAACTATGTGATGGGTTTTTGTGGCAATACCACTCATTCTTTGCATTATATTCAGAACAAGACGCTCCGTGCTCAAGATTGATTGTGCTTTACCCCTAACTTCCATTACGATATCGCCTACTTTGATAGCTGTACCGTCTTCAATAAAAACATCGATTTCAAGAGAGGCATCATGCAACTGAAATACACGCTGAGCTACATGAACACCCGCAAGAATTCCATCTTCTTTGACCAAAAGCTTCGCAGTTCCCTTATCTTCAACTTTCAAGCATGCTAAGGAAGAGTGATCACCTTCACCAATATCTTCCTTCAACGCATTTAAAATAATCTCATCCAACATGTATACAAATATAAACGATTGAGTAATTCTAAGGATTAGTTTTTACTTTTAACTTATGAAATCCGAATCAGATGATCTTTATAACTCGTTAAAGGTGCTACCACCATCTCCAGGAATTTATAAATTCCTCAATAAGGAAGGAAGGATCATATATATCGGAAAAGCAAAGAATCTCAAAAAAAGGGTTCAATCTTACTTCTCAAAAAATAGCTCAAACTTTAAAACTAGCGTTCTTGTAAAAGCAATTCGCACTATTGAACATGTTATTGTAGACTCGGAAACAGATGCTTTATTATTAGAAAATAATCTCATTAAATCTCATCAACCCAAATACAATGTTTTATTAAAGGACGACAAAACCTACCCCTGGATTGTAATCACAAATGAGCCATTCCCAAGAATATTTTCTACGAGAAAAAAAATCAAAGATGGGTCCACTTATTTCGGTCCATATACCAGTGTCCGACATATGAATTTGTTACTCAATCTTATATATGAAATTTATCCGATAAGAAGCTGTAAGCTTGAACTATCTGAACAAAAAATTCGAGAAAAAAAATACGCAATCTGCCTTGACTATCATATCGGAAAATGTAAAGGTCCTTGTGAACAAAAACAATCGGAACAATCGTATAATGAAATCATTGAGGAGGCAAAACTTCTACTTTCGGGTAAGACAAAATCTTTGATCTCGGTTTTAGATTCACGTATGAAAAGCTTTGCCGAGCATTATGAATTTGAACAGGCAGAACACGTTAAAAAAAGTATTGAAAGTATAAAAAGATACAATTCTAAATCAATCATTGTTTCAAACCTAAAAGACCTCGATGTCTTTACTATTGTCAAAAAGGAAAATGTCTTTTACTTGAACTTCATGGTTATAAAAGAGGGTTCCGTAGTTTACGCATACAGCAATAAAGTCAAAAACCAATTGAACAAGACTCCCGATGAAATTTGCTCTGTTCAGATTGATTATTTAAAAGAAAAATTCAGAAGTAACAATCAAATTGTGCTCGTGAACGAATCCCTTAATTTCGAACATCCGAACTACAAATTCGAATGCCCTCAAATAGGTGCAAAAAAAGAACTCATCTTGCTTTCTTTAAAGAATGTAACCGCTTTTATTTTAAACCAGAGAAAAAAGGCGATTCTTCAGACGGCAAACAATAACGAACAAAGAATACTCGAAACGATTAAGAAGGACTTTAAACTAAATTCCATTCCAATCCATATGGAATGTTTCGACAACTCAAATTTTCATGGAAGCTTCCCAGTTTCAGCTTGTGTTGTTTTCAAAAGCGGAAAGCCATCAAAAAAAGATTACCGACATTTTAACGTAAAAACAGTGGAAGGCTCCGATGATTTCGCAACAATGAAGGAAGTCGTATATAGACGTTACAAAAGACTTGTTGATGAAAAAAGAACACTGCCACAGCTCGTAATTGTCGATGGCGGAAAAGGTCAGTTAAGCGCCGCTGTTGAAGCTCTTGACGCACTTAGTCTGAGAGGTCAAATTCCAATTGTAGGTATTGCCAAACGTTTAGAAGAAATCTTTTTCCCTGGTGACAAGTTTCCAATTTATTTGGATAAGAGAAGTGAAAGCTTAAAGGTTATTCAGTTCATGAGAAACGAATCTCATAGGTTCGGTATCGAGCATCATAGAAACAGAAGAAGCAATGCAGCGCTACAAACAGAAGTTGATGTCATTCCTGGAATCGGACCTAAAACAGTGACCTTATTATTTAATGCGTTTAAAACTATTGAAGGCATAAAAAACGCCGACAAATCGGCGCTTATTAAAATTATTGGAAAACACAAGACAAGTCTAGTGCAAGCTTATTTCAAACTTCCTTCCTAAAGCTTTACAAATGGTAAGGTAGCCGTAACCGTTTCACCTTGAAGTTGAACTCGATAGGTTCCTTTAGCAAACAATTCGGCGTCTAAAATCACACTGTTCATACCAAGACTTCCAGATATAGATACCGTTCGAACCGATTTTCCAAGAATATCAAACACTTCCAATTGTACTTTTTGATTTGCCGACAATTCAAAATCTATAGAAAGATTTCCTTCAACAGGGTTTGGATATATATTTAAACGGATTTCTTCAAGACTCTCAGAGATACCTGCAACAATTTCATCCGATGGGCCACCAGTATAAAGATTGATATCATCTAAATAAATATTATTCCCTCCTTCCCCTTCAAATCTAAAACGCATTCTGAAATTAGACGTATAAAACGATTCATTTATGTTGGTAACATGTACTGTTTTCCAATCTGATGCCGACGTAGGGTACCAACTTGTATTCGAAACATCTGATCCCAATTGATTTCCACCAAGTGTTTTTTTCTGCGACCACTCCTCGCCACAATCCTTAGAAACAAAAACCTTGAGGCGTTCGTAGCCTGCAGACGGCCTTGTACGGTAGGCATACCTGAAACTCAGTGTAATATCTTCAGTTTCAGGCACTGCTGACATATCTATAGATTGCGAAATTAATTCATCTATATTTTGGCCTTGCTGTCCAAAGTTTGGAAGCCGAACACATTTGGTGCCTGAATGTCCAAAACTAGATTCCAAAGTGAAAGCATTGTTGTTGTTTAAATTTACAACCTCCCAAGTTGTTAGGTTTTGAAGAGAAGAATAGGATTCAAAGCCTTCCCAATAAGGTAAACCTGCTGCTGAAGGAAGAACACGAATAAAGTTGTTCTTTGTTTCAACATCGGTACTTGAACCATCTGAAGCTGTTAAGGAAATTGAATAAAGACCTTCATCGTTAAACGATATTTTCGGATTCTGAGAGCTACTGCTAGTCCCATCAACAAATGACCAACCTGTTGCAGGAGAAATTGACCAATCCCAGGATGAAACAGCATTATATGAATCATCCGTAAGCTGTACATCATTTCCAGAACAAATTGTCGTTCGATCTGCTTCGAATTGCGCTTTACACAATACGAGATCTCCCGTTGCACCAGTTGCATTAAGGTTATTGACTTGCCATAGATTTTTTCGACCAGTACTTGTTACTTGAAGTGCTGCTCGCATTCTTGAACGCTGACCCTCTGTAAACATCTTAGAGCAATACGAATAATCCATATAGTTTTCAATGTTATCTCTGATATCAAATCCCCAATACGCATTATCTCCACTGCAACCATTTGAATTTTGATTACACGATGTAACTCCAATGCACAGAGGTGTATCCTGAACACCATCGTCCTGATTACAACTTGTGGAAACGTTAGGGTTGTTGTCCCCTCCCCAAGTATGACTTAAATTTAACCAGTGACCCGCTTCATGAGTTAATGTTCTACTCGTTCCAACTGAACTCGTTCCTATAGAACCTGTATAGTTATGCAATATCCAGATGCCATTTGTCATGCTATTCGCATTCCAATTTCCAGGATTGTATGTATAACCTGCTGCACCACCGATATCACCACAAACGAAGATGTTTAAATATTTGTTTCCTGCCCAAGTGCCGTTATATACGTCATTACCTTGAACAATCGCACTAACCTGAGATTGCCCATCATCTCCTTGCAGACTTGCTACAGATGTGGTTCGGGTAATTCCTTTAAAGCATTGACCATTAGGAGCTTTGGTGGCTAGGACAAACTCAATTTCACTATCCGCTGGCATACCTTCAAAATCTGAGTTTACATTAGCCGTATCTGCATTTTGTTTTCTAAAATCACGATTCATGACAGATAGCGCATCATAAATTTGCTCATCCGAGATATCTTCAACTCCCTCATTGTGTAAAACATGGAAGACAACTGGAATTTTGTAAACAACACCTTTAGGAGTTGGCTCTTTAAGTTTTTCTTCAAACTCTGCCTCAGCTTCGGCATTAAGCGCCTTGAAATTCATATCGTTTTTTAATTCTTTCATTTTTATATGCTGATGACAATATTCTACAGATTCGCCATCACGAGCATTGGTTGGATCAAAAACCCGGGTATTTTGGGCATTTAATGAACCAATTAAAAAGAAAGAAATTGAAAAGAGAAATAGTGAAATTTTCATGGATAGTTTTTTATAGTAACGATTGACTTAGTTTAAGGTTTGCTAAGATAACCAATTATTTATTTTTTACCTAAGACATAGACCCCTAATCCTGAAACAGTAAACATCACCTTTAAAGCCGATGAATAGCAACAATCCAGAAAGTTAAATGAAAGTATTGCTTAAATTTGTGGCATGAAAACAAGAAAAGCTATAGACACTCTTTCCATCGCTACTAAAGTAGTTTTACCGAACGACACCAATACATTAGGAAACTTATTTGGCGGTGAGTTGCTGGCATGGATGGATGTCATTGCAAGCGTAGCAGCACATCGGCATTGTCGAAGAGTGGTCGTTACCGCTTCAGTAAACCATGTTTCCTTCAAAAAACCAATTAAACAAGCATCAATTGTCACTTTAGAGGCCAAGGTTTCAAGGTCTTTTTATTCCTCAATGGAAATCATTATTGATGTATATGTGGAAGACCAAGTGACTGGAGCTCGCGAGAAGTGTAATGATGCAATCTACACTTTTGTTGCCGTAGACCAGCACGGAGGTCCAATTCAGGTGCCTGAATTAATCCCAGAATCAAAAGAAGAAATTGAGCGTTTTGACGCTGCCTTAAGGCGCAAACAACTTTCTTTGATACTTGCGGGTAAAATGGACCCTTCAGAAGCAAGCGAGTTAAAACGGCTTTTTAAATAAACTTCATTTATCACTATATTCCCTTTATATTAGGGCATGAAAAAAATCAATTCCCTGTTAGATCAATATGGTGAAAGTCATAAGAATGGCACCAATAAACTTATTCATTGGATTTGTGTACCAGCCATATTCTTTAGTATTGTAGGCCTAGTTTCTATCATTCCTTTTCCATGGAAAATTAATATCTATGAAGGAATTAATCTAAGCTGGGCGCTTTTTGCACTCATACTGGTATTGCTCTATTATATATCACTGTCAGTTCCACTTTCACTAGGAATGTTGCTGTTCTCGATTGGATGTTTATTTCTATGCTCACAAATCAATGGATCAAAGTATGCACTTTGGATTTATATTGGAATTTTTGCCGTAAGCTGGGTTTTTCAATTTATAGGACATAATATTGAAGGAAAGAAACCTTCCTTTCTACAGGATATTCAGTTCTTACTCATTGGACCTGCTTGGTTAATGCATTTTATCCTGAAGAAATTAAATATTCCTGTGTAATGAAACTTACTTTTTTCTTTATAGTTATTGCACAAGTATGTTTAAGTCAATCGCCATATGGTAATTGGTATGCGACCTTAAAAGCCGCCGATCTTCCTTTAGTCTTCCACATAAAAAAAGAAGCAAAAAAAAACACTATTACCGTCGATTCTCCAAAACAACAGGCTTTTGACATGCCTGCAGAAATTATTATTTTCGATGACCAAACGATTAAAGTTGAAATGACGAATATCGGCGTTACCTTCGAAGGCGTCTATTACAATGATTCGATTTCCGGAACCTTTAAACAAGGACCAATTGTTGAAGCAATGATTTTTTACCGAGAAAAAACTGAACCTGAAAAAGCAAAAAGACCTCAAAATCCAAAAGCTCCGTATTCGTATATTCAGGAAGAGGTTAAATTCAAGAACTTACAAGATTCCTTTTTGTTAGCAGGGACGCTCACATTACCTAAAAAAATAACGAATGTTCCGGCCATTGTATTAGTTAGTGGTAGCGGACCTCAAAATAGAGATGAAGAAATGATGGGTCATAGACCATTTTGGGTGCTCGCAGATTATTTGACAAATCAGGGCTATGCTGTTTTAAGATATGATGATAGAGGAACATTTGATTCAGAGGGTAAATTTACCTCAGCTACTACTTTTGACTTTGTAAAAGATGCGGCGTCAGCGTTTTTTTATTTAAAGAATCGTCCCGAAGTGGATTCCACTAAAATTGTAATCATGGGACATAGCGAAGGGGGACTTATTGCTAATATTTTAGGTGCAAGCATCCCAAATCTATCTGGCATTGTTTCACTAGCAGGAACCTCAATCAGAGGGGATTCAATATTGAAGATTCAAACAAGGTTGCTGGCGGAAAGTATTGGGGAAAAAGGTCCGCAATTGGATTTAACGAATGCCTTTAATGACGCCGTTTGGGATGCCGCTGTTAACTCAAAAAACATTAAAGAACTAGAACCAGAATTAACAGCTATTTCAAAAAAGTATGCTAAAAAATTAAGAAAGAAAAAATTCATTAAAAAAAATGAAAAGTCTCAACTAATTGATGCAGTTAAAACATCAGTTCTAAACCCTTGGATGTATGAATTTATAAGATATTCTCCTAGTATGCATATACCGAATATAACTTGTAATGTTTTGGTTTTAATTGGCTCTAAAGACATTCAAGTTACATCTAAAGAAAACATAAAAGGATATAAAGATTTATTACCAACAAACGGTAAGCTCCATTTAATCAAGGAATTAGAAGGATTGAATCATCTCTTTCAGAGCTGCAAATCATGTACCATTACTGAATATGGTCAAATCGAAGAAACTTTTTCTACAATAGCTCTTGAAGAAATCCGTTCTTTTCTTAAGCAAATATGGGAACAATAAGTCAAGACAAAAGGAAAAAGATATTGATCATCAGATTCAGTGCAATTGGTGATGTTGTATTGACAAGCCCCATTTTAAGAGTCCTTAAAACATCTGGTCATGAGGTACACTATTTAGTTAAGCATCAGTTCAAATCAGCCATTCAGAACAACCAATATATTGATAAACTTTTTACACTAGAAGAAGCAGTATTAAAAAAGCGCTTAAGATTTGAGAATTATGGAATGGTCATCGACCTTCAAAATAATTTAAAATCACTCAAAATTAGAAGTGGGTTATCCAAGGATATACGGATTGTCAATAAAGAGAATTTGAAAAAGCTGGTTCTTGTAAGAGCTGGTTTAGATCTTTTAAATAGGGAACATATTGTTGATAGATACTTTAAAGCTATTGAAAATACGGGTGTTAAAAATGATGGCAAAGGTTTAGATTTTTACCTTTCGGATGATTTTAAAATTGCTTTAAATAAGACTGAATATTCAATAGAACAAGCTTATATCGCCTGGGTCATTGGAGCCTCTTACCCAAAAAAAACACTGCCATCCGAACACATTATTCAAACCTGTAATGTTCTAAAAATACCAGTTATGCTTTTAGGCGGAGTTCAGGACGAAAAAAAAGGAGCCGACATTGTATCAGCCGTAATCGGAAAAAATGTTCACAATTTGTGTGGCAAACTTAGCCTAGAAGAATCTGCATTCATGGTTAAAAAAGCAAATTTAGTATTGTCAAATGATACTGGATTAATGCATATCGCTGCCGCGTATCAAAAAGACATCATTTCATTTTGGGGCTGCACAAAGCCTAGCCTAGGCATGTTTCCTTACAAACCAGGAGGTCGATCGAAAGAAATGATTAGTCCAAGTCAAATGGCACCTTGCTCTAAGCTTGGTAATAGATGTAAATCAGATAAAAATGGGTGTATTCAGCACATCCGGGTAAGTGATATTATTCTTGAAATAAAAAAGGTATTACCTGAAGCTTAAGAAGACCTTAAGCTCATTGTTACCGAAGTTCCTTTACCCTTAACCGAATTAAAAGTCCCTTTTATGCCCGCCATATTCATACGGTATTGAATATTCTCAATACCCAAACCTTTTTGTATCGCTTCCATTTCGAAACCAACACCATTATCCATAGCCTTTAGCTCAATACCTCCCTGAATTCTTCTCAACGAAATACTAAACTCGGAGGCTTCAGCATGTTTTAATGAATTGTTAAATAACTCTTGAATTATTCGGTACAAATTAAACTTGTCAACACTATTTAAATCTTGCTCTTGAATACTTTCCTCAATATCAATTACAAATTGAATTTTACCCATCGAGCTAATTCTATGAGCAAAACGTTCAATAGCATTTAAAAATCCTTTTTCTAGCTCTGGAGGCAATAAATTGTAGGCGATATCTTTTACCTCTCTAATACAATTTTGTAACAAGTTTTGTAAATCTTCAAAGCTTTCTTTTTGCCCATCAGAAGGGTTGAAATTCTGGAACAATAGATTCAATAAAACCATTTGTTGCCCCAGACCGTCATGGAGTTCTCTAGCTATTTTTTTCTTTTCTGACTCTTCAGCTTGAGAAACGACCTCAAATTTACGTTTTTCGAATTCTAACTCTTTCGTTTTATCTATAATTAAAGCGATATACTCCAATTCATCAGTATCTGCATCTATTTCGTTAATGACAACATCAACAATAATTTCTTCCCCATCATTTGTGAGCTGAATAAAGCGTCCACCATCAGCAGTGATTTTTTTACTTTTATCTGAATTGAAATTGCTAAAAGGTATTTTTGTTAATTCATGAGGCGAAGCTTTATAGAGTTTCTGAGCCGCATCATTGATTAAACCAGTTTGAAGATCGTGACCGATAAGTTGAATTATAGGAAGTGGCGATTTATTAAAAACATCCTTGAACTTCCGTTCTGACTTTCTAACCTTTTGAATTAATTCACGACGCAATAAACCATACTTGATTGTTCGCTCCAGAACTTTCGCATTTAATGCACTCTTGATGACATAATCTTGACCTCCCTTAGATACAATTTCTAAAGCTATGGATTCATCATCCATACCTGATAAAACGATTACTGAGGCTAATGGAAAAATATTAAAAACCTTCTCATATGTTTCGACGCCACTAGAGTCCTCAATATTCAAATCTAAAAGAATGACATCGGGTTCTTGAAAATCGCGAACTTCTAATACCTCTGCAATAGAAGTTACAGAGATTATATTATTGCTTTTGATTTCAGAGGTGGAAAGCTGAAATTTAACATTCTCTGCAAAAGATAAATCATCCTCAACAATAAGAATCTGAGCATTCTCCATAATTAGTCTTTGTTTCTTATGAGTACCTTATCTCGATCAATCATTTTCTGAACCTCCTTTTTAAAGACACTAATTTGATCTTTCTCGAGGCAGTCTGTCGGGAATAAGAGTTGTAGCTCTTTAATGTAGTCAAAATAAATTGAATCTTTGCCCAGAGTTATTTTTTGGAGGCCAGAAAAATAAACAATGACCACTTCCCTGTCTGCTGCAATAATTGCCTTTGAAGATACTCCCACACGAAATCTACTCTTTACTCCAGACAATAGAAAAACGATACTTTCCAATGAAAAAAATATAAGCACGGCTGCGGGGAAAACCCATAAATCGAGAGTGATATACAAGGCGCATGCAAGACTCGACATAACAAGAACTTCTAACAATGTATAGGTGATTACACGTTGTTTTCTTTTATTACTAATTGGGGTATTCCAAGCAAAACGATTCGTCTTATTTACGATGTAGACACCCATCCATCTTCTAACACTCCTCCAACCTAACAAGCCAAAAAAAAGCAAGCCAAAAGCTAAATAAATATAGGATTGATAAGGTAATTCTGCACCAGACATATGTAGGAAGTCAATTTGAACATCATAACCTACATATATACAAAAGCCAATAAGAGGGATACTAAAGAATAAAAGGACACTATTCGTAAAACTATTCATTCGGAATTAATTTTATTTTCCTTTTTAACAAAGATATGTCCTTTTTGATTTGATCATTTTTTTCATTCACCTGTGCAAATAACCTTTCTGCACCTTTCGACACAGAAAAATATCCCATATTAGTTTCTGATTTAATAAGCTCATTCTCAAGCTCGGTAATCTTCATCCGTAATGCTTTGCGCTCTCGTTGATATTGAGAGGAAGCATCATGAGATGATAAAAAACCATTTATTTTAGACTTAAACATCAATAAATCTGCCGCCTCAGGTGTCATGTCCGATTTAGAAAGTTGCGCTTGAATGGCTTTGTTAAAGCTTAACATAAGCTTATTATAATGAGCAGATGCCACATTTCCTAACGCTTGAAACTCACTAATAATATCTTTTATGTCTTGATCAGATTTAACGATTCTCTCCTCTATAGATGCAATGAAAGCTTGCTTCTTCTCTATATTTAAAATAAGTTCCTTATCTAATGCCTTGGCCGCATTCTCTTTTTGAGTGAAAAAATAATCACATGCGCCTCTAAACTCCTCCCAAAGCTTCTTTTCGTAACGCCCTGCCCCCTTTAAAGTCTTCCATTGTTTTTGCAATTGAATTAAGGCGTGTGAAGTTTCCTTCCAATCATTAGACGACTTAAGTTCTTTAGCTTTATCTATTAATGCTTTTTTTGCATCTCGCGCATCTCTATCTTTATTGTCACGAATTTTAAAAAAGTCTTTCTTTTTGGAGAAGAAGGTATCACATAACCCTCGAAATTCTTTCCATATTGCGTCGTTATCTTTTTTAGGAGCAAATCCTATTTTTTTCCAATTGGATTGAAATTCAAGAACTTTCTCCGTACACTTTCGCCATTCCTTTTGACCATTTACAGTCTGATTTTCTTCTAAAAATAACTTTAAATCTGTCAATATGACCTGCTTTTTTTTCAGATTTTCTTGTTGGGATGCACGATGCTGTTCGTAGTGTTTATTAATCTTATCATAAATTGAACGAACAACTTCCCAATAGCTGGACTTCAAGCCTTCCCATTGTTCATGTTGCACCGGACCGATATCTTCCCACTCGTCTTGGCCAATTCGCAACTTTTTTTCAAGTTCGCGAATACTCTCACTTTCATTTCTAAGGGTCTGTAAATCAACAATGATTTTTTCCTTGAGCTGAGTATTTCTTTTATAGTCGTTCTCTTTTAGCTCTTTATAGATTGTTATGTTATGAAAAAACAATTCTCTCAGACGCGAATATTCTTTTTGAATTTCATCTCTTTTGTCTCTTGGTATATCGCCTATTTTCTTCCAGGTATCTTGAATAGCATTATATCCGTTGAATGCGGTACCAATATTTTCTTCATTTTCAACTAAATCTTTTAGCTCGGTAATTAGATTCTTTTTGAGCTTCAAGTTTTCCAGCTCAAGCTTATTTTTTATTTCTAGCTGTTGCTTTTTAGCGTCCTTATATGTTTTAAAAAGCTCACTAAATTGCGCCTTTATTATCGCATAATCAATCTGTTCAATAGTCTCACCTTCTTCCTTGGCTTTTAAGGCTTCAACTTGTTGCTTGCCCTCACTATGGAGTAACCAATCATCGAAACTACCCTTTAGCTGACTCACTTCCTTTGAAATTGATAGAAGATCCTCTTGCTGGAGTAGTTCATTTAGCTTAATTATAAATTCATTTTCCATATTTAGCCTTTTAATTCAAACGAAGAAAGCTCATTAAACACCTGTACTCTTTTGTCAATATCACTTTGAACGATTTCTAACAATCGATCTGTACCAAATTTCTCGACACAAAACGAGGCCATTGCAGAGCCATAAATAACTGCTCGCTTCATATTTTCAAAACTTGTATCATCAGTGGAAGCTAAATAACCCATAAAACCTCCAGCAAATGTATCCCCTGCACCTGTGGGGTCAAAAACCTCTGCCAAGGGTAAAGCAGGCGCAAAGAATATTTGATCCCCTGAAAAAAGTAACGCACCGTGCTCACCTTTTTTTATGATAACGTACTTTGGACCCATATCTAAAATAACTTTTGCTGCAGTAACAAGGGCATATGCTCCCGTTAGCTGACGGGCCTCCTCATCATTCACAATTAAAACATCAACCATCGCAATCGTCTTCTTCAAGTCTTCTAATGCAATATCCATCCAAAAGTTCATGGTATCCATGGCTATAAGTTTTGGTCTTGTATTCATCCTGTTTATGACCGAGCTTTGAACAGAAGGACTTAGATTGCCCAACATTACATAATCTGAAGCTTGATAGCTATCTGGGACAATTGGATCAAAATGTTCTAGAACATTAAGCTCTGTAGCTAAAGTGTCACGACTATTCATATCATTATGATATTTTCCGGACCAAAAGAAAGTCTTTTCTCCCTCCTTTATTTGCAGGCCTTCAGTATTTATTCCGCGGGAATTCATTTCTTGGATGGTTTCTTTTGGAAAATCAGAACCAACCACAGAAATTATACTCTGCTCCTGCATAAAGAAGGATGAGGCTAAAGAAATATAAGTTCCAGCTCCTCCTACGATTTTATCTGTTTTCCCAAATGGTGTTTCAATCGCATCAAAAGCTACACTACCTACTGTTAAAAGACTCATAAATATTTTTTGTGCAAAGATAAGTAATTCCAATAAGGTCAACCCTATTATAGTATTTCTTGTTCAAGCAGCAAGGTGTTTTATTGATAATGAATTTGTATTTTTAAACTAATGAAATGTATTGTCCTTATTTTGCTACTGATTTTCAGTACAGTACATAATGTGTATGGTCAAAAAAATACACAACTTTCAACGGATGAAATATTTTCAAGATTTCAACAAAACGCCCAAAACTCTGGAGAAGTTAAGACCACTGTTTACTCCCAATATATTCAAGCAATAACCTCAGACAAATACAAGAGAGAAACGAAAGCCATTTTAACTTCTCAGCTTCTGAAATTCTATGAAGAACAAGGGCTAATTTCATTGTTTAATAAAGCCTTCAATACACATAAAAATGAGCTTATTAAAAATTCTATTTTATTTCAATTTTGGAATACTAAGGCTTTAGAAATTGGAGGTAGGTATGCGGCAATGCAAAAGGCTTCAGTGAAACTTTTAAATATTTCTTTGAGGAATGGAAATAATAAAAACACGAGCGATGCATATCGTCTAATTGGACGAGCCAAAATGCATTCGAATCAAAAAGATTCTGCTTTGTTTTATGCGAACCTCGCATTGAATTTCGCCAAGAGATCAAACTCAAAGAATGCTGTTGCCTTAACCTTTAAAGACCTATCTATTATCTATGCACACTATGATATGATTGGCAAAAGTACTTCAACTCTTCTAAAGCTAAATCAAGAAGCCGATAAGCTGAGGGATAACTATTTGTTGTGTTGGTCGAATTTAAAAATTGCAGAGCGATCCTTTAAAGTAAAATCTATAAGTGAGGCAAGAACCTATTTTAGGAAGGCGCTGAATATTGCAGAAAAAAACAACTTCAATTCATTTAAGGTACAAATCTACACTGGAATTTCAGAAATAGAATTACTAGAAGAAAATCACAATGAAGCAAAAGAAAACATTTCAAAAGGTTATAAGTTTATAAATGAGAAACAAGAGAGTATTTTTGATCTTGAATTAAAATTAACACACGCCAAATACCTAATTAATAAAGAGTCCTTTAATGATGCGAATGAAATATTAAATAATGTTCTAAAATCCTACAATGCCATTGCCTGGAATCAAGGGAAAGGTAACAGCCATCATCTTATTGGACGTTCCTATTTTTACAGTTCCCAATGGGAGAAAGCAAAGCGCTCCTTTAAAACCTCTAAAACACTTTTAGAAAAATCAGCAGAATCAAATTATAGAATTGCTAATTATAATTTTCTTGCTAGGGTATATGAAAAGCTAGGGATGTATGATGTAGCATATGACAACTTGATTACTTATCAAGATTTAATGGACAAAAATTCTTCTTTAAATAGCAGCAAGGCCATAAATGAGCTGACTCAAATGTATTCTAGAGAGCTCAGGGAATACCGAATTAAGGAGCAAGAGCGCGTTATTAAAGACCAAGAAAAAGAAGCTGAATTGCTAGCATTGAAGAGTGAAAAACAAATGTCCTCTATTGTATTGATCATTATCATTCTCATATCAACTATCATTATTGTACTTTTCTACTTAAGGCAGCTAAAAATAAACCAAACCACCAAAGAAGTTGAGATGTCGCAAACGCTTCTTAGGACACAAATGAATCCGCACTTTATATTCAATGCAATGTCCGTAATACAGAGCTCTCTTTATGAAAACAACCCAGCCAAATCTTCTAAATTCCTTGTAAGCTTTTCTAGACTTATTCGACTCATTCTTGAAAACTCACCTAAAGAGTTTATCACTCTTGAAACAGAAATAGAGATTCTCGAAAAATATTTAAAAACACAAAAGCTGAGATTCGAAAACAGATTTGATTATCACATTAATGCACCAGAGGACCTAGTCTTTAAAAAAGTACTGATTCCTCCTATGATCACACAACCATTTGTAGAAAATGCGATTGAACATGGACAGCTGAATACTATTGAAAATGGAAAAATCACCATCAATTTTACAGAGAAAGGGAACATGCTATTTGTTGAAGTATTAGATAATGGGATAGGTATACAAAAGTCGAGAGAGAAAAAGAGTCCCATGAGCAAGCATAAAAGTATGGCTATGGATATCACGAATCAGCGGGTATCAATCCTAAATAAAAAACACAAATCGAAAGCACGAATTTCGATAAGCAATCTAATAGATGAGAAAAACTCAGGAACCTGTGTTCAAATATTCCTGCCATTACTAACCGAAAATATTAACTTTGAATCTGAATGAAAAAAGTACTCATAATAGACGATGAAAATAAAACGAAAGAGTTCATAAAGAGACTCCTTATTTCTTTTGGACATGATTTCGAAATTTACACTGATGGTTCGAATGTTGAAACGGGTATCAATGCAATTAATAAAATTCAACCAGACCTCGTTTTCCTAGACATTCAAATGCCTGACGGAAACGGTTTTGATGTACTAAAGGGCGTAAAATACAAAGAATTTGAAATTATTTTTATTACCGCATATCAAGAGTATGCCATACAAGCCATAAAATTCAGTGCATTGGCGTATATATTGAAACCAATAGATGTAGAAGAGCTTGAAGATTCCGTAAATAAAGCTCTGACCACATTAGAAAAGAAAAAGAACGAGGTGCAATTTAATGCCCTTGCCAATAATATTGATCGAAGTGTAAAAAAGAAGCTCGTTTTGAAAACACAAGAGAGTGTCTATGTTTTAGAGCTTAAAGAAATTATAAGGTGTGAGGCTGATAAGAACTATACGTCTTTTTATCTTGAATCGGGCAAGCGTATTTTGGTCTCAAAAACATTAAAAGAATATGACTTGTTATTGTCGGGTCATTCTTTCTTTAGAGTGCAACAATCTCACCTTGTGAATTTAGACCATATTAATCGATATGATAAGGCAGACGGTGGAGCCGTAATAATGAAAGATGGAAGCTCTGTACCCCTATCCCCAGCAAAGAAAGAGCAGTTCTTCCAGATTTTAGAGAATCTTTAATGCTTGATTTAAATCTGCAATTAAATCTTCTACGTCTTCTATCCCAACGCTCAATCTAATCAAACCATCTACGACACCGCTCTTTTCGCGAGTTGCTTTTGGGATTGCGGCATGTGTCATTGTTGCAGGATGACCAATTAAAGATTCGACACCACCTAAAGATTCAGCGAGTGCAAATATCTTAACTTGTTTAACTATTTTTAGTGCATCTTCGAGTTTATTCCCTTTTAGTGTAAATGAAAGCATGCCTCCAAAATCTTTCATCTGACTTTTTGCAATATGATGATTAACATGTGTCTTTAGACCGGGCCAATAAATATTTTCAACTTTAGGATGGGACTGGAGAAAATCTGCAATACGTGCGCCATTTTCACAATGCCTTTGCATTCTAAGATGTAAGGTCTTAATACCTCGCAATACTAAAAAACAATCCATCGGACCAGCAATAGCACCTGACGAATTTTGAATACGATAAATATCGTCGGCAATTTTTCTATTTGATGTCACTAATGCCCCCATCACCACATCAGAATGACCTCCTAAATACTTTGTGACAGAATGCATCACAATGTCTGCTCCCAATTCCAACGGGTTTTGTAAATAGGGCGTAGCAAAAGTGTTATCGACACAGAGTAATGCACTAGAACCATTTATGACGGCAGCTAGCCCCTTTATATCAATAATATTAATCATGGGATTGGTAGGAGTTTCAGTCCAAATGAGCTTTGTATTTTCTGTCATCGCCTCTTGAACTTTAGTTATATCCTTCATATCTACAAAATGAAAAATAATACCATATTTCTCAAAAATAGTTGTGAATAGTCTATAAGAACCACCATAAAGATCATTTGTAGCAATGACTTCATCCCCGGGTTTTAGCATTTTAATAACACAATCAATAGCTGCGATTCCTGAGGCAAAACACGCCCCAAATGATCCATTCTCTAAAGCAGCTAAATTATTTTCTAAAACATGTCGCGTTGGATTTTGAGTTCTAGAATACTGGTATCCTTTATGATTCCCAACACCATCTTGGACGTAGGTGGATGTTTGATAAATAGGTGTCATGATAGCACCTGTAGCGCTATCAGGATTTATCCCGGCATGAATTGCTTTTGTTCCAAATTTCATAGTACTTCTTTTGTTTAAAGATAGTCTAATTGCCTATGGGATTTTTAAGTCTAAAGACGGATCCCAAAAAAAATGCTTAAAATTCAAAATTTTATCTTCCTGAATTACAATTCCCTCTTTTTCTAAAAGCTCTTGCATTTCCATTGCATTTCCAAAATGATTTTTACCTGTGAGCATTCCTATTCTATTTACAACTCGATGTGAGGGGACATCTGACATTTTATGTGAGGCATTCATCGCCCAACCAACCATTCGAGAGGATTGCTTTGAGCCAAGATAAGCGGCAATTGCTCCGTAAGAGGTAACACGTCCCTTAGGAATAAGTCTTACAACATCATATACATCAGAAAAGAAATCGTTTTTTTTCAGCATGTGAAGATTAAAAATTAAATGTAATATATTTTAAGCTGCATAAAAAAAGCCATCAAAAGATGGCTTTAAATATTTTAAGAGCTGATTTTAATTATTTACCCTTCCAATTTCCATCGTCATCATAATTAGAAAGACATGCTGCAGTTTCTTCTGCATCACACCCTTTCTCAGCACACATCGCAGCACATTCTGCCTTTGTCATTGTTGAACATTTTGACATGTCGCATTTTGTCTTGTCTGCACAACATGCTTTTTTATCATCCGTGCTACAAGCGGCTGCAGAGCTATCTTTATCACATGACTTTTCCTTCTTATCAGCACAACACTCTGTTTTTGTAGATGTGCATGCTACATCACCCTCGTTACCGTGACCATTTCCTAATATAGGGGCTATAACCAGACCAATAAGACAAGTTAATTTTATAAGAATATTCATCGATGGACCCGACGTATCTTTAAATGGATCCCCAACAGTATCTCCCGTGACTGCTGCCTTATGTGCCTCGGATCCTTTATATGTCATTTCTCCGTTAATCTCAACACCTGCCTCAAAAGATTTCTTAGCATTATCCCATGCACCACCTGCATTGTTTTGAAAGATTGCCCAAAGAACGCCTGAAACAGTTACTCCTGCCATATATCCTCCTAGCATTTCTGCAACAATAAGGTTATTGTCAAGGTAAACTAACTTACCTAAAAGAACGATTGCTATTGGAAAACCAATTGTGAGAATTCCAGGTAACATCATTTCTTTTAAAGAAGCCTTTGTTGAGATATCAACACATTTTGCATAGTCAGGCTTTCCTTTTCCTTCCATAATTCCAGGAATCTCTTTGAATTGTCTTCTTACCTCATAAACCATTTCCATAGCTGCTTTACCCACAGAGTTCATTGCTAATGCAGAGAAAACAACGGGAATCATTCCTCCAACAAAAAGCATCGCCAACACTGGTGCTTTGAAAATATTAATCCCATCAATGCCCGTGAATGTTACATAGGCTGCAAAAAGTGCTAAAGAAGTAAGGGCTGCAGAAGCGATTGCAAATCCTTTACCTGTTGCTGCAGTTGTATTTCCTACTGAATCTAAAATATCTGTTCTTTCTCTTACAATTGGATCTTGCTCACTCATTTCAGCAATCCCTCCTGCGTTGTCAGATATTGGACCAAACGCGTCAATAGCAAGCTGCATGGCTGTCGTTGCCATCATTGCCGAAGCAGCCAAAGCAACACCATAAAAACCTGCAAAAGCATATGATGTCCAAATGGCGGCTGCAAAAAGCAATACAGATGAAAATGTTGAAATCATCCCCGTAGCTAATCCTGCAATGATATTCGTACCTGCTCCAGTTGAAGATTGCTGAACTATTTTTAAAATTGGTTTTTTACCTAAGCCAGTGTAGTATTCAGTGAATGAAGAAATTGCCGCTCCAACCACTAAGCCAACAAGAGTTGCATAAAACACATTCATTGACGAAATTGTCTGAACACCCTCTCCATAGAAAGACATTTGCATTTCTGCAGGTAGCATCCACTTAACAAGAACAAAACATGATACTGCTACTAAAGCAATAGAAGTCCAGTTACCGATATTCAAGGCTGTTTGAACCTGAGCCTCTTTTGCATCATTCGATGAAATTTTAACAAGCAAGGTTCCTATGATAGAAATAATAATTCCAAAACCAGCAATAGCCATTGGTAGTAGAATTGGACCAATTCCTCCGAATGCATCATCTATTGCACCTCCCATATCTTCAATGACATAATTACCTAGTACCATAGCTGCTAAAACAGTTGCAACATATGAACCAAATAAATCTGCACCCATACCAGCAACATCTCCAACGTTATCTCCAACGTTATCTGCAATGGTTGCAGGATTACGAGGATCATCTTCTGGAATACCTGCCTCAACTTTACCAACGAGGTCAGCTCCTACATCCGCAGCTTTGGTATAAATACCTCCGCCTACTCTAGCAAATAACGCTATGGATTCGGCTCCCAGTGAAAAACCAGCTAAGGTCTCTAGTACAATTGTCATATCGGCCGTATTTGTCCAAACACCGCCCATGACATAATGAAAAAACAAAATGAAGAATGCTGTAAGACCTAAAACAGCCAATCCAGCAACACCTAAGCCCATTACCGTACCACCCCCAAAAGAAACTTTTAATGCATTTGGTAGGCTTGTCTTAGCCGCCTGAGTTGTTCTCACATTTGTTTTTGTAGCTATCTTCATTCCCATATTTCCAGCGAGCGCTGAGAAAATGGCACCAACAATAAAAGCAACAATTATGAGGTAAAGTGTAGTAGGCACAATATATGCTACACCAGCAAGTACCAAACTTGCTCCTATAACGAAAAACGTCAGTAGTCGGTATTCAGCCTTTAAAAAAGCTAAAGCACCTTCATAAATATGATCAGAAATTTCTTTCATTTTGCCGTCTCCAGCATCTTGTTTCATAACCCATGCTTTTTTAACAAACATGTATAACAAACCTACAACAGCTAAAATGATTGGTAGGTAAATTGCAATTGATTCCATAATTCTAATTAATAGTATTTTAAGGCGCCAAAAGTAGACTATTCTGTCAATCTTTGCAAACCTTGGGCATAAAAAAAAGGAGTGACATGCACTCCTTTTCATTTATAAATGTTTTATCTACTTGCTGTAGGTAGCTTGACAAGTTCCAGACCCTCCTGTAATCGGAGTTGTATTCTGCCAAGTAAATGTAATCGTAAAGCTCAATCCATCTGAATTCATTGCACCAAATCCAGAATAAATAATATCTCCAAGACCACCCGGAGCTCCGTCTGAAGCTTCACTAACCGTTATTGACTCGCCATCTAATTGACAAATAGCTGTTCCGTAACTCCCCGTTATACCATTAAAAAATTCAGTAATTAAAATCTGATCAGAATTCCCTCCTGCTATAACATTTGGTGAACCATTTAATGCAAGGCCAGTTCCACCGCCACAATTATCAGAAACACTCCAGTCACCTAACCAAGTATCTTGATTCACCACAACATGGACCATTCTTGTTACGGTTGTGGTACCGTTATCATTCGTAGCAGAATAGGATACTGTATAATCACCCACTTGACCCGCATCAACATCACTAACGTCAGAAACCATGACAATAGCACCATCAATATTTGCCGCCGTCGCGTATGGATCTGTCCAAGTTGTAGCAACACTAATCGTCGTATCTGCTGCACCTATAATCGAAATCACAGGTGTATAAACACAAGAACCATCATCTTTTTTAGCTTCTTCATTATAATTTGCTGCACCAATATCTGTACATCCCTTTTTCTTGCATGAAGCTGAAAACATTATTACAGCACATAAGGCAAGCATAGAATAAAATTTTGTTTTTTTCATAAAATCGTTTTTCCAAATGTAATTAATTTCTGACTAAAAAAAAACGGCACCGAAGTGCCGTTCATTCAAACGATTTGCTATTAATCTTGTGTGACTTCAGTCGAAACTTCAGGCGCTACAAGAGCATCTTTGATTTTTTTCTCAAGCTCTTCGGACAGTTCAGGGTTGTCTAATAATAAATTCTTAATCGCATCTCTACCTTGGCCAAGTCTGGTTTCTCCATAAGAAAACCAAGAACCACTCTTCTTTAAGATATTTAGTTCTACGCCTAAATCAATAATTTCACCAATCTTAGAAATACCTTTACCATACATCACATCGAACTCTGCACGTCTGAAAGGTGGTGCCACTTTATTCTTTACAACTTTAACCTTAACTCTATTACCTTTTACTTGATCCCCGTCCTTAAGCTGAGTTGATCTACGTATGTCAATTCTAATAGAAGAATAAAACTTTAATGCGTTACCTCCCGTTGTGGTTTCAGGATTACCAAACATAACTCCGATTTTTTCACGAAGTTGATTGATAAATATACAACAACAACCTGCTTTGTTAATGGAACTTGTTAATTTCCTAAGAGCTTTAGACATAAGCCTTGCCTGTAAACCCATTTGAGAATCTCCCATTTCACCCTCAATCTCGGCTTTTGGTGTCAAGGCCGCAACTGAATCTACAATTATTAAATCAATCGCGCCAGAACGTATCAAATTATCAGCAATTTCAAGAGCTTGTTCGCCATTATCTGGTTGAGAAATAAGTAAGTTCGCAACATCTACACCTAAACTTTTTGCGTAAAACTGATCAAAAGCGTGTTCCGCATCAATAAAGGCTGCAATACCACCTTGCTTTTGAACCTCGGCAATTGCATGGATTGCAAGCGTCGTTTTACCCGAAGATTCTGGACCATAAATTTCAACAACACGGCCTTTAGGGTATCCTTGAATACCTAAAGCTAGGTCTAAGGTTAGCGAACCAGTAGGAATAACATCTACTTTTTCAACAGGAGAATCTCCAAGTTTCATTACGGCCCCTTTTCCATAGGTTTTGTCTAGTTTTTCCATAGTAAGCTGTAATGCTTTCAACTTATCCTTATTCATTTCTTTATTTGGCATATCGTTTGTTTTTTTAGGTCACAGACCTTAATTAGTAATGAGTCAAATGTATTACCACAAGTTCGTAAACAATTTACGACCTATTGTAATTCTAATAAATCAAGTATTTCGTTTGCATGGTCTTTTGTTTTCGGCTTTTGAATTACGTGGGTAATCAAACCATTTTCGTCTATGACAAAAGTCAACCTATGAATTCCTTCATATTCTCTTCCCATGAATTTCTTGGGTCCCCAAACACCAAATAAGTTAATAAGGTCTTTAGCTTCATCTGCCAATAATGGAAAAGGCAATGAAAATTTGCTAGAAAACTTATCGTGACTTTTTACGGAGTCTGCACTCACACCCAAAACTTTAATTCCTTTGGACAATAGCTTATCATATCCATCTCTTAAACTACATGCTTGAGCTGTGCAGCCAGGTGTATTATCTTTAGGGTAGAAATAGACCACCCACTTTGAACCTTTAAAATCTTCAGCAGTAATTTTCTTGTTATTCTGGTCTACGCCTTCAAATTCGGGAGCAGAATCTCCAACTTTCAATGTTTTCATATGTTTATATTTTAATCTTTATGATTGACGTAATTTTAATCAAATATAATTATAATTCTCACGACAACGTCATTTCAACAAAAAAAAAACAAGAAAGTTTTAAATATAATCGGGTCTATTCGTTTTCAGTAATCGAACCTAATTCCAAAAGTAAATCCTCCAGAGTCTTTACATCTATACTCTCGGAATCGGACTCACTGTTAAGAATGGACAATTCTTCCTGAAAGCTCGATATACAATACTGAACGGCTCTTGAAAAATACATTTTAACATAAGAACCTCCGTTCTTTTTATAAAACTTCAATACCTCAGGTAACTTTTTTCTCAAACCGATATCTTGCCTTAAAGTATAAGTAATGTAATAAAACATCATTCTAACTTCACCTTCGTTTTGCCATTTGTCACTCTGATTAAGAATCACATCTTCAAAAAATAGACGTTCTTGCTCCTCACCAACGGCACTGTAAACCTCTGCAATTGTCAAAAGAAGATCATCTCCTGCATCTTTTTGAATAGATCTGGCTATTGCCAACCCTGCGCCCTCATCTAAATCAACAAGACTAGAGAAAGCATTTGATCGGACCATGCGAGAAGGATCGTTAAGAATCAACTGCTTTAGTTTCTGAAGCTTTTCGTCTAAAGACAAATCAGTCGCAGTATAGGCTGCGCACATCGCTGAACGAACTTGAGGTTTCGAATCATTTTCGAGCTTATCAATTATTGCGTTTTGCATTTGAATATTGGCATTAACCAACCCATAACGCAATGCCAACTCTGCTGCTGAAGCTCGTATTTCCCAAAACTTATCATCCAAAGCATCTAAAACAAGATCTTTTGGATGCTCACAATGCATGCTTAGAGCTCGTTCTAAAGCTACTTTTCGAGATCGATATTTATCAGAATGATAATATTGGTGTCTGAAAAATGCAGCAGGCTTATCCTCGAATACTTTTGCTAAAAGAACTTGCTTAGGATCAATTTGGACATTCACAATCTTTTCACTCACACTAAAAGTAAAAGTCTCTGATACCTCATCTATAATAATCTTTTGAATATTCGCTTTAGAGGCACCTTCTGTCCAAATAGCAACTTCTGTAGGGATACGATAAACTGGAAAGTCTTCTTTATTTTGACGTTGAAGAATATTCACAACGACTTCATTCCTATCAGCGTTCAACTCATAATCAGTAAATAAAATAAGATGCCCCTTGCCGAGAAACCATTGGTCAAAGAACCAATTTAAATCTTCACCAGAAACATCCTCAAAAGCCATCCTCAAATGATGCACCTCAGCTGCCGTAAATTTATTTTTAGTGAGGTATCTATTTAATCCCAAGAAGAATGCATCATCACCAAGGTAAGCTCTTAACATATGCAGAATTCTACCTCCTTTATTGTACGAGTGACCATCAAACATATCTTCCTTATCTAAATGGTCGTACCAAATTAAATCATGATAACCTTGATAAGCAGCAGACTGGTAATAACCTTCGACTTCAACTTCAGCCTGATAATCAGCCTCATCAGCTCCATATCTAAATTCGTCCCATAAATATTGTGAATAGTTTGCAAATGACTCGTTTAAAGGAAGGTTAGCCCATGATTCACAAGTCACCAAATCTCCAAACCAATGGTGAAATAATTCATGTGCGATCGTAGATTGGTCGTTGTTATCTAGTAATTCACTCGAATCTTTGTAAACATAATCACCAAAAATCACAGCTCCCGTGTTTTCCATTGCTCCCGAAACATAGTCACGAACTACAATTTGATTGTACTTGTCCCATGGATACTCCAAATCCAGCAATTCCGAAAAATATTTTAGCATTGCCGGCGTTTCACCAAAAATCGCGCGAGCATCATCTGCGTATTCAGGTTCTACATAATAATTGACATCAATAATAGAACCATCTTTTTTCGTAAAAGAATCTTTCACAATACTAAATTCACCAACAGCCATCATGAAAAGATAAGGAGCATGTGGTAAATCTTGTTTCCAATGATCGGTGCGCATTCCATTCTTTTTCTTTTTAGAAGAGATTAAATCACCATTAGATAGTGTGACATATTTGTCTTTTACCGTAATTAATAGTTCTTGAGTGGTTTTACTATTTGGCGCATCAATAGTGGGAAACCACACAGAATTGGATTCGGTTTCTCCTTGTGTCCAAATTTGAGGCATTACATTAGGGTCTTCACCCTTAGGATTTATAAAATATAATCCCTTATCAGATAAAATTGCTGCACTTCCTGAAGTTTCCCGTTCATTTGGTTTAGCTATATATTCAATATTTAAAGTGTACTGTTCAGAAGATGTATATTCTCGATCCAGTTTAATTGTAAGCTTCAGTCCATCATCATATTTATAAATTAAATCCACACCATTCATGGACACTTTAGATATCTCCATTCCTTTAGCATCCAGAATGATAGAATCTGAAGGGTAAAAATGAGGCTTTGCTGTTAAGGTTTCGCGACCAATTAAGTATGCATTCGACCAATCAAAAGAAACTTCTAGTTTCGTATGAACTAAATCTGTCAATAAGGTTCTTGAAGCATTGTAAATCGATCTAACTTTAACTGAGTCGTCAAATGATTGAGCTATGCCTTGTTTATTAGTGTATATATCAAATACATCTCCCTTCACATTTATTGGAGAAGCAATCACCACTACACTATTTAAAATGGTTAAAAAAAGCAATTTAAGTTTCATGATTTTAAGATTTAATTCCTACAAATCTGACTAAATTATTTTAAATCACCACCGTAATTTATGTTAATTCATTTCAGATTCAATTCTACTTAGTAATTTTGTCGCAAACAATTTCAGATGACACCATTTAGCACTTACGATTTTAAGGATAGAAAAGCCATTGTTCGAGTAGACTTTAATGTTCCGCTTTCAAAGGAAACATTCAAAATTACCGATGATAAACGAATGCAAGCGGCGCTTCCAACTATAAATAAAATAATTTCAGATGGTGGATCAGTCATTTTACTTTCTCATCTAGGCCGACCGAAAAATGGACCGGAAAATGCTTTCTCACTTAAGCACCTTTGTGAACATTTGAGAATTATTTCGGGAGCAAAAGTTTTCTTTTCTCCAGATTGTATTGGATCGCAAACTGAGCAGGCTGCTAAAAATTTAAAAGGTGGTGAAATACTGCTCGTCGAAAATGTTAGATTTTATCAAGAGGAAACAAAAGGCGATATTTCTTTTGCTCAAAAATTAGCAAAATTAGGCGACTGTTATGTAAATGATGCTTTCGGGACTGCTCATAGGGCGCATTCGAGCACCACTCAAATTGCAGCATCATTTGATAAAAAGGACAAAATGTGCGGATTACTTATGAACGCCGAAATTGAAAGTGCCAAAAAAATAATGGAACAAACAAAACGACCGTTTACGGCTATTGTTGGTGGCGCTAAAGTATCTGATAAAGTATTAATTGTAGAAAACTTGATGAAAAAAGCCGACAACATTATCATAGGTGGAGGTATGGCTTATACCTTTAAAAAAGCTCTTGGTGGTAATATTGGAAACTCACTATGTGAAGATGAGCGCATAGAAACTTGCAAAACGATCCTTGAAAACGCCGCAAAGAAGGGGGTTCAAATACACCTACCAATGGATTCTGTTATCGCAGATACATTCAGTACAACGGCACAAACTGGGCTTAAAAATAGTGCTGATATTACTGAAGGTTGGATGGGTCTTGACATTGGGCCTGAAGCCTCAAAAGAATTCAAAACTGTAATTAACGCTTCAAAAACTATATTATGGAATGGGCCCATGGGGGTCTTTGAAATGGAGCCTTTTGAAAACGGCACAAGAGCTATCGCTGAAGCTGTTGCTAATGCAACTCAGAATGGTGCATACAGCTTGATTGGTGGTGGGGATAGTGCAGCAGCAGCAAAGAAATTCGGGGTAGTTGACCGCATCAGTCACGTGAGTACAGGAGGAGGCGCCTTACTTGAATATTTTGAAGGAAAAGTGCTTCCTGGAGTCGCAGCCATAGACCAATAAAAAAAGGGAACCGAAGCTCCCTTTTCTTTGTGCGTATACTCAATCACCTTTGCACTGTAATTTCTTTAGTATAGAGAATCTTTCCTTTTGATTTAAAGTTTATCATATAGGTACCATTCATCAAATCATGTAAGTGTAAGGACGCTGCGTCTAATACGGGTATTGAAGGCATAAATTGGTCGTTGTTGGATACAATTTCTATAAAATCAATTTCTTGATCAAACCATTTAATGGTTGCATATCCTTTCTGAATGGAAGAGGTAATAACTTTTACTTTTTCTTTTTTTGTAGGGTCATCATCATTGTGAGCAAATGAATTTGTTGATACGAAAAGAAGAGAAAGTGAGAATAATATTGTAAAAATTTTGTTCGTATTCATGGCGTTGTTTTTTTGTATACCTCAAATATCAAACAAGACTATCTCCTGTCAAAGGAATTTTTAATATGTGACTTTAAAATAGAAACCATTACCTAAAATGAGCTACGTAGTTTCTATTTTGTACTACGTAGAATTACGTAATGGCTATTTATTTACTCTTTTAGATAACTCAAGTAAACGATTAGAATAACCTGCCTCATTATCATACCACGCTATGATCTTTATCATTTTACCAAACGACTTAGAAAGCATTTTATCATACAATGAACTCAATGGAGAACCAATTATATCAACAGAAACTATAGGCTCATCCACAACACCCAAAATGCCATGCATTTGCTTTGAAGCTTGAAGCTGCATTTCTTTATGAACATCATCAATAGATAGCTCGGCAGAGACATTAAAAGTAATTTCCGTCATTGAACCATTCACTACAGGCACACGAATTGCGCCTCCGTCAATCTTTCCTTTAAGGTCAGGGAATATTTTAACAATTGCATTTGCCGCACCTGTTGATGTTGGAATAATCGAATTCGCAGCAGCCCTTGCTCTTCTTGGGTCTTTGTGAGGTGCATCATGAAGCCTTTGATCAGAGGTATAACTATGAATTGTGGAAATATAACACAACTCAATGTTGGCCAGTGATTTCAAAACTTTGACTATTGGCGCGACATTATTTGTTGTACACGACGCATTTGATACGATAACATCACTGTCCTCCAGCAGATGATCGTTAACA
This sequence comes from uncultured Flavobacteriales bacterium, assembly GCA_943789205.1. GTDB lineage: Bacteria > Bacteroidota > Bacteroidia > Flavobacteriales_D > Crocinitomicaceae > UBA952. The sequence goes on along the minus strand of CALSTG010000001.1, from coordinate 1,475,348 downwards.
CCGAGAACAACAGTTCTTATGCTTGCTTCTTTAGCAGGAGCCGATAGTACTACCTTTTTAGCGCCGCCTTTGAGGTGCTTTGAGGCCAATTCAGTTGTCAAAAACAATCCTGTACATTCCACTACAGTATGTACATTATAATCGCTCCAAGGAATTAATTCTGGATTTCTTTGCTGTGAAAATGCCAAACGTTTACCATTTGAGAACACTACGGTATCACCAGAAATTTCAAAATCTAATTCAAATTTACCATGAACACTGTCATACTTGAATAGATGCATGAGTGCTTCAATATCAGCTAGATCGTTAATTAACCCAATTTCAACATTCGGGTCTAAAATGGCCATACGCGTTAAATAACGACCAATACGACCAAAACCATTAACTCCAAATTTATTTTTCACACTCATAGCAATCTAAGTTCAACAACAAAACAAATATAATTGTTTTTCCTAACATAGTGTAATATTGACACTAAGTATTTCGAAAATCACATTAATCCTTAGAGACCAAGTGAAGAACGCAGCTGATCCTGAATTGCATCTTTATGCAAATAAACATTAATTGTCTTAAGCTTAAAATAAGCTTCAGAAACGTAGAGGTAACCCTCTGGATAATTAGACGTACCCCAAGAATTTTTCACTAAAAAGAAATACCTACCCTTTCTGTCCATATTAAAACCTACGATATGCATACCGTGATCATCAGTAGTTTCTTTGTGATCATAGGCCTCTTGGCGCATCTCTTGCGTTACTTGTAACTCCTTGACAGGTGTCAGGAATGCTGCTGAGTACTTATCTGCGCCTGCATCTGAAAAATTCTTATTGTCTTGTCCTTCTATTTTGATTTGTGCATCCTCTGCTGGAACAATTGCAATGCCGTTTTTAAAACTAAAACCTTCCTCAGAAACATCCGCTCCCCATGCAACGGTATACCCACTCTTCAATGCATTCATAGTGGTCATAAATAATTCGTCTAAAGTTACATTATAGCTTTTTTCCCAAAGCCAGTTATCTGGAATTTCAAGCATACATGTTTCATGCATTTTATGATTTGTAAAAGATGTTAGCGAAACATAATTGCCCATATCCATATTTAAGGAATTATAAAATGATTCTGGTGTATGCACGACACCTTGATATTTGAAGTTTTTTGGTAGCATACCGATTCCCTCATCCAAAACATCATTGTATGCAGCAATCCAGTCTGATTGCAAACCTTTTCCTGCTGACTTTGCCCCTTGAACAATTGAATCAAGTTTTTTAAACATTGCACCATGATTGTAGACCTCTTTTTTCTTCTTTTTTCCTGTATACTCTGAACGAGGCATTATTCCAAAATTTTCAATTACATAAGGTATATCGTGAAAAGCACCACCTTCACCAAAATTAGTTCGACCATCCATTCTAATGTACTTTTCTGCTTTGGCTTCATATGCTTTTCTAACAACAAACATCTCTGATAGTATTATTGGTGATTCTAGCTTGTTAATTCTCATAATCTCTGATTCGAGAAAAGATAATGCCGAAAAGCTCCAACACGTACCTGTTCTTCCCTGACTTTCAACAGGGGATGCATCTAGCCGTGCAATTTCTTTAAATTGATATTTACTCTCTTTTGAGTTGGAGAAGAACTGTGCATTTGCGCCCACAGCTATGCTGAGACACAATAAAAATGTTAAAAAAGATTTCATAAAATTTTATTGTTTTAAGGTCCAACCGCTATAACCATTTTGTCTTGCTAAAGCTATAAGGTTGTTAAATTCATCCGCTGAATAGGTCATACCCATAGAAACTCTATGAAGTTTACCACCCGATAGAATCCGCGGAGAGAAACCATCTTCGGTTATTTTATTTTTAAAATTAACCGCATTTTGTTCTATTGAAAAACACCCCACTATGAATTGCTTGAAATAAGGGGTTTTCTGAATTTTAATTTCAGAGGAGACAATGTCGTTTTTTGGTAAAGAAATGTCTTCTTTAGTTTTTGAATCCTCAGCATTAGGCACAATAAGTTCAGGTAAAACAGATTTAACAACCGCTGCTTCTGTTGATTCCTTCTCAATTGCATATGATCCATTATTTGGATTATAAGCTCCTAATTCTTTATTGTAAAATGGATTAAAATCAGAGAATGATATTAAACCTGAATTAAAAAAATCAGACTTAAATGGGATATAAAAAGTGTAAAGCATTAATGGCAATAAACATGCAACCGCTGCATATCTAAACAATTGTTTGCGAGCTCCTTTCTTAACTTTAATGGGTTTCTTTTCCATTTCAATTACGGAGGCCATTTGCTCATTTGGTTCAATATGCGTTTCTGCTTCTTCTTTAACAGCTATAAACTCAAGATTCTTCAATCCGTATGCATCTGAGAGCATGTTAAATGACTTGTCTTGAGAAAAAGTATAATATCCTTCAGGAGATCGTCTAAGTACGCCTATTTTTGGGAAAGAAATCTCTCTTTCTTCGGATAATTCTTTTTGACACTTTTTAATCAGCTTATTTAAGCTTTGCTCGGCATCAATATAGCTGACTCCATTACGCTCGGCATATGCGGCAAGAAGAAGCCCATCATTGTTTGTTAAATGTCTATTAAAAAGGAGGTGCTTGGATGGAGGTATTATTAATCCCTTGTCAAAATCAATTTTACTCGAAACTCTTTTGGAAACAAAACCTCCAAAATCAGGAATGATTACGCAGTCATGTTTAACAAGTAAATCAAAAAGTACCAAATCGAAATGCTCCATGTATCAAAGTTAAAAAGAAATTTCAATCAGTCATTACAGTCTCTAAAGGAGTTTTAGAACCTTTTTTACGTCGGCAGGTACATCAATATTTGGCGTCTCGATATTTGTCATTAAGACTTTAATCTTCTTACCGTGATACATCCAGCGTAACTGCTCTAGTGACTCTATCTTTTCTATATCTACAGGAGGCATTTGCTCGGTTTGAAGCAGGGTTTCTCTTCTAAAGGCATAAATACCAATATGTTTTAAAAATTTCGTCGGATTTGCATCCTTATTGTATTTTGGAATGGGACTTCGACTAAAATACAGGGCATTGCTTTGATGATCAACAACAACCTTAATTCTATTTTCATCATAAAAATCAGCCATTGATGATTTTTCTATAGCAAGCGTGGCAATAGTAACACGCTCATCTAAAAAAGCATCTATAAGTGCGTCCAGGTGTTCCGATTTTACAAGAGGTTCGTCTCCCTGAATATTAATAACGATTTCATAGGATTCAAGATTCTTTGCGACTTCTATACATCGCCCTGTGCCATTCTTATGGTTTATTGAGGTCATTACTACGTTGCCTCCAAAACGCTTCACCTCGTCCACAATACGCCCATCGTCCGTGGCAACAATCGTGTGATTGATTTTAGCAGATTTATTCACGCCCTCATACACACGACGAATCATACTCTTACCGTTTAGATCAATTAACGGCTTCCCAGGGAACCTAGAAGAGGCATATCGCGATGGAATTATTGCCAATACACGCATTAAAAATTCATTTGGACTTGAACAGAAAAGTTTCGTGGTGGCTGAATATCACCAGGGCGGCTAGTGTACTCTGAATTGAATAAGTTATTCACCATAAATCCAAAGCGATAGGTATCATTTAACTTATAACCTATACGCGCATCAAAAACTAAATTCCCTTTATTATAAATCTGCCTATACTCTTTTAAACCAGGCAAGATGTATGTTGAACCAGCGATAGGTTCCTCAAATACCTTGTCAATATTTCTCATAAAACCTCCATAGCGCATCGACACTCCCGCACTATATTTTTTATAGGTCACTTCAACATCTAATTTTGCCAAATGATTGAATCTGTATTTTAGAATATTTCCTGTAGTATCAGAGAAGGTGGCTTGATAATCAGGGTCATCATTTAAGCTAATTGGATTCATATAAGTATAACCAATCAATGAAACAATTTCAAAATCTCCAATACTACCCATACTATTGAAGGAAAAATCAATTCCTGTAATCCTGGCGGATTCCGCATTTTGAGCCCTAAAACCTATCCATTTATAAATATAACCCTCATCCTCTGGATCGGTTGTATTCAAAATTATATTATCAGGATTAAAAATACCGAAGGTGAATTCGATCATGTTTTGGTATTCGTTGATAAATCCAGATATATCTAACATTCCTTTCCAATCTCCAATTTTCACACCTTGTTTAATGCCAATTTCTCCCGCCCAACCAATTTCAGGTCTTAAAGTTGGATTTGGGAAAATGTTTAGCGCGCCAACACTTGTTTGAATAAAACGTTCACCGACAGCAGGATATCGTATCCCTTGGCCTAAGGAGGCTCGCAAGTGGGTATACTCAGCTAACTGATAATGAAATCCGGTTCTCGCTACAGGATAAAAAGGTAACACCGTTGAATCTTTTTTAGCGATTAAAAAATCACTATCCCCTCTTTCACCATTCATTTGGAAATACTCAAGACGCAAACCTGCAGTAAAATCAAACTTACCAATGTGATGCTCAATTTGTGTAAAAACTGCAGAATTCCAAGACGTATGATCTCCAAAAAGAGCAGACTTTACAACGTTATAAAGGCTAGACAATCCAGAGGTAAGTGTCAATCCATTCTCGTAAGATTTTTGAAATTGATAATCATTATTATACACTGTTCCTATGCTATTTTGATCCTCGTTACCAAGAATTATATTCTTTACATAATATATTCTGTTTTTTAATGTATGCTTATTATTATGCTTATCTATAATTTTTAGATAAGGGTCAATAAATAATCTGTGACCCAAGGTATAGGTTAAGGTAGACGCTGCATTACTTGTATCGATTCCGCCTTGAGGCGTATATCCCAAGGAGTCATTTTCCCAAATGATAAAATTCCCTGTTTTTTGAATCTGATAATTGTAGCCAATTCCGGCCTTAACCTTACTCCATTTTTTTGGGCGGTAGTAAAGTGTTCCGCTCACGCGGCCTCTGTATTCGAACTCCTCATTTTTATAACCGTCATCATGAAAAAGTGTTGATGATATCGTATAGCCGACATTTTTAAACATTTGACTCCTGTAAAACTCAACCTGTTGAGTCATAGGATTTGTATCCCACCACCTTAGAGATGCTCTTCTCGGATTGTCGTATACTCCATATTGAACTTTCAATTTCGTAACCGGAGTTGTGCCAGGTTCACGTTCTCGAATGGCAATAATTCCGTTTAAGGCTCCACTTCCATAAAGTACAGATGAGGCTCCTTTCATCACCTCAATTTGGGCGGCTTGTTCTAAAGGTATTGCATTCCATTGTGTATCGCCCGCGTACGCTGACAATAGTGGCATTCCATTCCATAACAACAATACACGGCTTCCTGCGCCGTAAGAGAACCCACTGCCACCTCGAATACTTACCTGACCATCAAAGGTTGAAACACCAGGTGTTTGCTCCACTGCTTGATCTAAACTTGTAATTCCTTTATTATCGATAAGTTCAGGTTTTATAATTTCAATCGACACAGGCACCTCTTCGATAGCTTGTTTTCTGCGGCCCGCAGAAACAACAACCATTTGTAAATCCGTTATAGGTTCGCCTAGTTGGATTTTTACCTTTCCCGGCGCATCAACAACAGTTGAGTCCGTATTATATTGAAGCATCTTAGTGACTAAGGTCACTGGAAAAGAAGAAGATTTCAGCGTAAATTCACCATCAAAATTAGTGATCGCTTTGTTTCCGTCTGATGCAAAAACCTTAGCGCCTATAATAGCCTCTCCCGAATTAAGATCAGTTACTACTCCACTTAATTGTGAAAACAAAATTGAGGACCAACACATTAAACCTAGGACACATAAACTTTTGAGCATATTGTTACTTTTTAAAATTGAAACTGAAGTTGTAAAACAAAACTTCTTGGAGGTTGTATATCTCCAGGTCTTGTTACGTACTCTGCATTTAAAAGGTTGTTGGCGATGAAATTTATTTTCATAGCATCGTTAATTGAGTAACCCATTCTTGTATCAACAACAAAGCTTCCTTTGTTAAATTTATTTCGATATTCAGCCAATCCCGGTAAAATATACAGTTCAGCATCTGTCGGGTCCACATCTTCCTCGAAAACAGCATCTATATTCTGCATAAAGCTATTATATCGACAACTGAATCCTACAAAAAACCTTTTGTATGTTGCCTGTACATCGACCTTTGCTAAATGTCGGAAGCGATACTTAAGAAGGTTTACACTTGTGTCTGAAAAAGTTTGTCTGTAGATAGAATCTTGATTTAAACTCACAGGGTCCATGTAGGTGTATCCGAGCAAAGAGGTTAGCTCAACATCCCCTATTTTACCCATACTGTTAAAAGAAAACTCAACTCCTGCAATTCTTGCTCTTTCCGCATTTTGCGCTTGGAAACCGACCCAATTTAAAATATAACCTAGATCATCATTAGGATCAGTAGATAAAGCAATAGTATCTGGGTTATAGATTCCGAAAGTAAATTCAACCATGTTACTATATTGATTTATAAAACCTGAGACATCAAAATACCCTTTCCAATCTCCCATTTTCAAAATCTGCTTGTATCCCAACTCAGCTGCCCATCCTTTTTCTGGTTTTAGTTCAGGGTTATTAAAAATAATGAGTCCTCCCACAGAGGTAGAGACAAAGCGTTCAGCCACTGAAGGAAAGCGTATACCTTGACCTAAGGAAGCGCGAATATGTGAACTAGGTGCAAGCTCATAATGCCAACCTGCACGGAAAACAGGATATATTGGGATCGCCAATGAATCCAATATTTCGTCTCTATTCAGGTAGTTTAAGTAAATATTACTGTCAAAGTCTAGCGTATCAATCTTATAGCATTCTAAACGCATGCCTAGCGACAAATCCATTTTTTTAAACTTACTTTCTAACTGGGCATAAGCTGCGGCATTCTCAGATAAATGATCTCCAAAAACCCAACTCTTAATCCTATTATTGGTATTGGAAAAACCTGCAGTCAGTGTATTACCTGCTCTCAAATTTCGCTGAAACTGATAATCAAAATAATACATCTCGGCCAGAGAGTTGGCATATAAATTTTCCGTATTTCCTGTAGTTACTAAATAGTACCTTGACCTGAAGTAATGCTTGTTTTTAAATTTATCATAAAGCTTCACATATGGATCTACACTTAGTCTTATTGATTTTTGGCGATCAATGGTATTGTCTTGAGGCTCATAGCCCATAGAATCATTTTTCCAAAGCACGAAAACTCCCACATCCTGATATTGCATGTTGTATGATACACCTGCCTTAAAATTTTTATATTTTTCAGGTTTAAAATAAAATGATCCATTTAGTCGATAACGCTCCTCATTTTCCTCTTTTCTAAAACCTGAGTCAATAAACACATTGGCTCCCAAAGTATAACCAATATTTTTTTTGGATTTACCGTAATATAAATCAGCTAAATGAAATGTAGGATTTTTATTCCACCACCTCATAGATTTACGCCTTGGATTGTCGTAAATGCCTGATTGAAGTTTTGCCTTAAAGGTTCCTTTTGGGCCAGGCTCTTTTTCACTTAGTGAAATCACCCCATTTAAGGCTCCACTTCCGTAAAGCACAGAAGAGGCGCCTTTCATGATTTCGATTTGCGAAGCCTGCTCCATCGGAATTGAATTCCATTTTGCATCCCCTACATCAGGAGACATCATAGGAATACCATTCCACAAAAGCAAAACTCTACTTCCTGCACCATAAGCAAATCCACCACCACCTCTTATACTTACCTGACCGTCCATTGCATAAACGCCTGGACTCTGATCAACCACTTGCTCTAAATTTGAATACCCTTTATTGTTAATAAGTTCAGGTGTAATGATTTCCATGGAAACAGAAACATCCTCAATATTTTGGTTTCTCCTACCCGCAGAGACAACAACAGCTCTCATTTCTATGACTTGCTCAAAAAGCTCAAAAGAAATTTCTTGTGCTTTTTTGACTTGAATGGAGTCCGGCATATATCCAGCAATTGAACATTTTATCCAAGCCGGATATTTACTCACAGATAGTGTAAATTCTCCGTTAACATTACTTGCGGTTCTCTGACCACCCATCACTTCCACTCTTGCACCAACTAAAAGCTCACGCGAGTTACCATCTTTGACGACACCGTTTACTTGTGAGTAAGAATTAAAAAAGTTGAAACAAAGAGAAAATAGAAGAAAGAATCCAAAGTTAAATCTCATCTAAAATTTTATTATCTTAATATAACGAAACTACTAAAATTTTGGATAATCTTTTAGAACTACATAAAATCGCTGCTGCACACCTCTATGGGGTAAAAAAAAGCAGTCTCATTAAATTGATGAATAGAGCAGAGTCCCTTGAATCTATTTTCACTTCATCTATAGTTCGGTTATCTCAGCAAACGGGTATTTCTGAAAACCGACTAAGGTCAATGAAAAGAGAAAAGGCACTTGAACGAGCTGAAAGCATTCATTCCTTTAATAAAAGACACGGTATAGACCATCTTTTTTATCAAGAATCTAACTATCCATTTCAACTCAAAGAATGTAAAGATGGTCCAATTTCGCTGAATGTTCTCGGCCCATTAAATTTAAAAAATAGAAAAATCGTAGCCATGGTAGGCACGAGAAAATGTAGCCATTTCGCAAAAGAAATGGTCGATGAACTTGTAGCGTCTTTTAAAGGGCAAGATATTATTATCGTGAGCGGATTGGCCTTAGGTGTTGATACACATGTACATGAAAGCTGCCTAAAAAACGATGTGCCTACAGCTGCTATTTTAGGCCACGGCCTACAAATGATTTATCCTCAGGGAAATAGACAAATTGCAAAAAGAATTATTGCTTCAGGAGGCGCTTTGATCAGTGAGTTTGATCATCGAAAAAAACCTAACAAATACAGTTTCCCTCAAAGAAACAGAATTATTGCTGGATTGGCTGACATTACCGTCGTTGTTGAGTCTGCTATTAAAGGTGGGGGAATGATTACTGCTGAAATTGCAAATGGATATTCTCGTGATGTAATGGCATGTCCTAACTCCCTAATAAATAAAAGTTTTGGCGGTTGTAATGAGCTCATAAAAAAGAATAAAGCGCATCTTTTAACAGATGCAAATGACATATTTGAACTGATGAACTGGAGTAAAAAGAGCAGAGCAATACTTGATTTTGATTTAACACCAGAAGAAACAAAGATTGTAAATTCAATCCAACAGAATCAAGAAATTCACATAAATGAAATCATTCAAAACACCAACTTAAGTGCTGCAAAAGTCCAATCAACTTTAATGCAGCTAGAATTAAAAAACTTGATTTTTAGCGCTCCAAACCTTTGTTATTCATCTAAAATCTAATACGCCTTTACTTTTAAGTCTTTTATCATCATTTTAATTGAAAAATATTTTACTTTTGAATAACGTTCTTTTTATAGACTTATGAAGAAAGGATGAGGGATTGGCCCTTTGACTCCTTGGCAACCTGTTTTTATCATAAATAAGGTGCCAATTCCAACGGTATGAACCGAAAAATAAGCAGGCGTATTTCACCTTTCTTTCTTCACATAAAAAAATGAATTTTAAAATGATTAAATCCATAATGGAGGAAAGAATCCTCGTACTTGATGGTGCTATGGGCACAATGATTCAAAGACATGATTTGGAAGAATATGATTTTCGCAAAGGTGCCTTTGAGAATCATAAGAAACCATTAAAGGGAAATAACGATTTACTCTCGATTACACGCCCTGAGATCATTAAAGAAATACATAAAGCTTATTTCGACGCTGGCGCCGATATCGTTGAAACAAATACCTTCTCAGGAACCAGTATTGCCCAATCAGATTATGATTTGGAGCATGCTGTTTATGATATAAATTATCAAAGTGCAATTATTGCAAAAGAAGTTGCGGCCCAATACAAAGACAAACCCAGATTTGTAGCTGGATCAATCGGTCCAACAAATCGAACGGCATCTATTTCTCCTGATGTTAATGACCCTGGATTTCGGGCAATTACATTTGATGAATTGAAAACAGCATATAAAGCACAAGTAGAGGCTCTTATTAAGGGTGGGGTTGATCTTCTTTTAGTTGAAACAGTTTTTGACACCTTGAATGCAAAGGCTGCACTGTTCGCAATTCAAGAGGTCTTTAACGAAATGAATAATGAACTTCCGATAATGGTCTCCGGAACTATAACGGATCAAAGTGGCAGAACACTTACAGGTCAGACGACTGAGGCATTTCTTATTTCACTATCTCATATGCCATTGCTCAGTATCGGCCTAAATTGTGCACTAGGTGCACATATGATGCGACCATATTTACAAATCCTAAATAAAATAGCTCCATTTGCGGTTAGCGCTCATCCAAACGCGGGATTACCGAATGCCTTTGGCGGTTATGATGAATCACCTGAACAAATGGCTGCTCAAATTAAAGAATTTCTTGATGAAGGGTTAATGAATATTATTGGTGGTTGTTGCGGCACAACTCCCGAGCACATTCAGGAAATATCAACACTTGTAAAAAACTACAAACCTCGAAAGTATTAATTATGGCACAAACGACACTTATGCTTTCTGGTTTAGAACCCTTAATTGTTACTTCAGAAAGTAATTTTATAAATATAGGAGAACGAACGAACGTTACAGGTTCGAGAGCATTCTTAAGACTTATTCAATCAGGAGATTATGAGTCTGCTATTGCGGTTGCACTGGAGCAGGTCAATGGTGGTGCCCAGATCATTGATGTGAACATGGATGAAGGAATGATTGATGGGAAAGAAGCAATGGTCACCTTTTTGAATCTGATTGCAGCTGAACCGGATATTGCGAGAGTGCCGGTAATGATCGACAGCTCCAAATGGGAAATTATTGAAGCCGGACTTAAATGTATCCAAGGAAAAGGTATTGTAAATTCGATATCCCTCAAAGAAGGCGAAGCTGCATTTGTTTCCCAAGCAAAAACGGTCAAGTCCTATGGTGCTGCAGTGATTGTTATGGCTTTTGACGAAAATGGACAAGCCGACTCCTTTGAAAGACGTATTGAGATTTGTAAACGCTCCTATGATATTCTTACTGAAATTGTAGGATTCAACAAACAAGATATAATTTTTGACCCCAATATCTTTCCCGTAGCTACTGGGATGGAAGAGCACAACTCAAATGCCTTAGACTTCTTTCGCGCAACCAAATGGATTAAAGAGAATCTCGATGGAGCACATGTTAGTGGCGGAGTCTCAAATGTATCTTTTTCTTTTCGTGGAAACACAAAAGTGAGAGAAGCCATGCATTCTGCATTTTTATACCATGCGATTGAACATGGAATGGACATGGGGATTGTAAATCCGAGTATGTTAGAAATCTATTCTGATATAGAACCCAAATTATTGGAATATGTTGAGGATGTTTTATTAAACCGAAAGGCAGAGGCGACTGAAAAGCTTTTAGAATATGCCGAAACTGTTAAAGGCAGCGGCAAGAAAAAAACCATTGATCTATCTTGGAGAAAACAAGAGGTAAACCAAAGACTTGCTCATGCATTAATCAAGGGTATTGTTGAATTCATTGAAGAAGATGTCGAAGAGTGTCGGCAAAATCACGAGCGACCTATTCAAGTTATAGAAGGCCCTTTAATGGATGGAATGAATGTCGTTGGAGATCTTTTTGGAAGTGGTAAAATGTTTCTCCCTCAGGTCGTCAAGTCAGCTCGAGTCATGAAAAAAGCAGTTGCGTATCTATTGCCTTTTATTGAAGCAGAAAAAGGTGGTAAAATAGAATCATCTGGTAAAATATTATTGGCTACAGTTAAAGGAGATGTTCACGACATCGGAAAAAATATTGTTGGGGTAGTATTGGGCTGTAATAACTATGAAATTATCGACCTTGGCGTTATGGTCTCAGCTGAAAAAATAATAGCAAAAGCAAAAGAAGAGCAGGTTGATATTATAGGTCTAAGCGGTCTTATAACGCCTTCTTTAGATGAAATGGTTCATGTGGCACAGGAACTGGAAAAAGCCAAACTTAGCTACCCTTTATTAATAGGAGGAGCAACTACATCTAGAGTGCATACTGCTGTGAAAATCGATGAACATTACTCGAATGGTCAAGCAGTTCATGTATTAGATGCATCACGATCTGTAACCGTAGCCGAACAGCTGATGGGAAAGAAAAAGAAAGCATTTATTGATGAGGTCAAAATAGATTATGCAAAAGTCAGAACCCAACATGAAAAACATTTAAAAGCCAAACAGCTCATTTCAATCAATGTTGCACGCGAAAATAGGGCGATACTTAAGTTTAATAGTGAGACAATTGCAAAACCGAACAGGTTAGGGACTGAGATTATAGATGGTATCTCAATTTCAACATTACTGCCTTTTATAGATTGGACCCCCTTCTTTCAAACTTGGGAGCTTTATGGTCGCTATCCAAATATTCTTGACGATAGCATTGTGGGCGCCGAAGCTCAGAAGCTATTCATAGATGCAAAACAAATGCTTCAAAAAATTGAAAAAGAAAATTGGATTAGTGCTAAAGGGGTCGTTGGTATCTTCGCAGCCAATTCAGTGGGAGATGATATTGAAATCTATTCAGATGTAAATAGGACAAAAACGTTATACACCCAAAGAACACTTCGGCAGCAGACCAAAAAAGCGCAATCCCAAGCTAACTTTGCGCTTGCAGACTTTATTGCACCAAAAGAATCAGGGACCATCGACTACATTGGCGCTTTTGCAGTTACAAGTGGCATCGGAATTAACCCTCACATTGAGAAATTTGAGACGGATCATGATGACTACAATGCTATTCTCCTAAAAGCACTTGCCGATAGATTGGCTGAAGCTTTTGCAGAGTATCTTCACTTTGAGGTTCGTTCAAGAATTTGGGGCTATGCAGCATCTGAAAAACTTTCGAACGAGGATTTAATAAAAGAAAAATATAGAGGGATTCGACCCGCACCAGGTTATCCAGCTTGTCCAGATCATACAGAAAAGATTGGTTTATTTGAATTACTTGATGTTACGAAAAATACTGAAATATCCTTAACTGAGAGTCTTGCTATGACACCAACAGCCTCTGTTAGTGGCTGGTATTTTGCACATCCAAACGCAAAATACTTCGGGCTTGGCAAGGTAAATGAAGGACAAATTAGAGATGTTGCAGCACGTAAAAATGAAGATTACGAGAGCATTAGACGATGGTATTCCTCTATTTTAGTTTAAAGCTAATGCGTCTTATTTGGCAATAAATACGTCAAATTCATATCTTTAGATCACTAAACGTGTTATGTTTTTAAAAAGAGCTCTCCTTTTTTTGGGTTTATTTATATGCTTTATAAGTAAATCACAGGCGCCTATTGCTGACTTTTCGGCGAGCCCTCTTGTGGCATGTGTTGGAGAAGATATATTATTTTCGAATAGCTCTCAAACCAATGGCGGGAGTCCTATTCAAGGTTTTGTCTGGGATTTTGGAGATGGGAATTCATCGACAGATGAATCTGTTTCTCATTCTTATGCCTTACCTGGAACTTATACCGTGATTTTAGTAGCAACAAATGCCAGCGGTGCGGCGGATCCTGAAATTAAGGATAGCTACATTACAATACTACCAACTCCTAGCGCTGAATTTGATCCAATTGGATTAGGTTGTACGATTCCATTAACGTTGTCTTTTCAATTCAACGGAGATGAACAGCCAAACTACTCTTATAATTGGGACTTTGGAAACGGTAATACGCAGAATATCGCGAACCCAGATGATCAAACTTATGCTAGCGTTGGTGAATATGATATCTCTTTAATTGTCTCCAATAATGACAATGGCTGTGCTGATACTGTTATTGAAAATATAAGTATCTCAAATTATCAGGCAGATTTCATTTTCCCTCAAAATGTTTGTGTTGGTCAAAGCGTTGATTTTCAAGATAATTCGACTGCAGGTGTCAACCAATGGGAATGGAACTTTGGTGGACTTGGAAGTAGCAATGAAGAAAACCCCAATTTTACATTTGCGGGTGCGGGAACTTATAACATTCAACTGATAACAAACAATACTTCTTCAGGCTGTTCTGGAAGTATAAGTAGTGATATTATTGTTGAAGCAACGCCCGTTCCTTCATTTATTGCAGACATTACATCCGACTGTGCACCGGCAACCATAAACTTTATTAACACCTCACCCCCTGGGGAGACCTTTAATTGGGTTTTTGGAAATGGAGAAACTTATAGCGGACAAAATCCCCCTCCACAATTATATGGTTCAGTAGGATCCTATAATGTTAGCTTAAGCATGACAACCGAAAATGGCTGTACAGGTTCATTTACTGATTTAGGTTACATTAATGTAGAAGATTTATCGGTGGGATTTGAAAGCGATCTCACTGGCGGTTGTGATCCTCTTACCGTTATTTTTACAGACTCATCTTCATTTCCTAATCCAGGAAATCCGATTAACAGTTGGGAGTGGGATTTTGGAAATGGCAATACCTTTTCAGGTCAAAACCCACCTGAACAATTATATAATATTGGCCTTTACGATGTCTCGCTGACCGCGAGCACCGCATCTGGTTGTATAGGAACAGTTGACCTATCTGAATATATATCTGTTGGAGAGCTTTTGTCGATTGACCTGAGTGTTGACACCACTGAAAATTGTGTTAAACAAGACTTTCAATTTTCATCCTTTATCGAAACAAATCCGAGCAATCCTGATTCATCTGAAATTAGCTATTTCTGGGACTTCACCGATGGTAGTGCCACGGAAGCCAACCCAACGCATCAATTCACGAGTGATACAGGTTTTTTTGATGTTATGTTGGTGGTCAATTATCGAGGCTGTTTGGATTCCATTCAAATCGATTCATTGGTATACATAAATGCTCCTATTTCTAAATTTGAACCAGATAACGATTTGTTTTGTAATCCAAACGCGCTTCCTGTCACCGTTGATGTTATGGATAATTCCACGCATGGTCTCAACTCTGATGACATCTTAATGGTTTGGAAATGGGGTGACGGTTCCCCTAACACTGTAATGGATGATCCTGAACTTGACGATTTAAATGATGGTAACAATTCTCATGATTTTAATGCGTATGGTACTTTTACAATAGAACAGGTTATTTATAATTACACTACGGGGTGTAGTGACAGTACGACTCAAGACATAAATATTTCGAGCCTTGAACCTAACTTTAGTTTGTCTAATGATTCAATTTGTGTGGGAGACTCACTGCAGTTAACAGATTCTAGTATTACTTGGGATGCCCCCCCTACTCCACACCCATTAGTTTCATGGTCTTTTGATATGGATAATGGCGATATCGTGACTGATGGTCCTATTGTAAATTACGCTTATAACACTCCAGGAAACTATGACATAACCCTAACCGCAACAAACAGCGTAGAATGCGCAGCTTCTACATCCCTAACGATTGAAGTTCTGGCAAACCCTTTTGCTGTAATCGCTCCTGATAATACAGTTGGCTGTTCACCTTTTATTGTGAACTTTGATAACAATTCAATATCCTTAAATGGGTTACCATTGAGCTCCTTTGATTTCAGCTTCACGGATGATTCAAGCGCCACAACGGTGTTCAATACGGATCCTGTCACACATACATTTAATGGTGTAGGAACATATTACGGAACACTTGTTGCCACTGATGAATTTGGTTGTCAATCCTCACCTGCACAGGTTCCAATAACCATTACACAACCAAATGCCTTTTTTTCAGTGGACAATGTCATTTGTAATCAAGACAATATTATTGCAAATAACGCCTCAAATGGACTAATTCCTATCTCTTATGAATGGTTAATTGATGGTGATCTTTTTTCTACTGACATCAATTTAAATACGGTATTTGACGAAGAAAATATTCCAGAGAATACCTCAAGTATCCTGCATGATCTTAGCCTTGTGGCAACTGATGGTAATGGATGTACAGATACAATGAGTAATCTTATCACGGTTTCCATTCCAACCGCAATACCCAGTTTTACATTTACTGGTGCTGCAGTAAATGCTGATGGTGCTTATGTTTGTCCTCCTATATTTGGAGATTTTATGGACTCCTCAATATCATATGGTCCGATTCAGTCTTGGGCTTGGAGTTTTGGGAATGGAAATCAATCCGTGTTAGAAGACCCAAGTAATACCTATGCTTTACCTGGAGTTTATTCTTTAGGCCTTGTTATTACAGATGACTATGGTTGCTCAGATGATACCGTGTTAACAGATTATCTTACTATTGGCGGCCCTAGTGCCACCGCAAATTGGTTCCAAATAGATGGAGAGTGTGCTCAAGGTGCAAATTTCGAGCTTAACAATACTGAGAACGTAGCCAATATTACTTGGTATTTAGGGGATGGGAACTCATTGGAAGATACGCTTAGTTTTTTCTACTATTACCCGGAAAGCGACACTTATAACCCTAGTGTTGTTATCTCAGATGACCTCGGTTGTGATGTAATTATACCTTTGGATGAAATTAATGTTGGCGACGATGGCTTAAATGCTTTTTTCTCAGCCAGTCCGAACCCTGCGGATCAAAACGATGTTATATTTTTAGATGAAGGCTTCCACAGCTGAGTCAACAACTATCGTAAGCTGGGAGTGGGATTTTGGCAATGGTACTAATGCCTTTAGCGGTGTAAGTTCTGATCAAAATACGAGCTATTCAGTAGCCGGTCAATATCGCTATAGTTCTTACAATTACAGACGATATTGGATGTATAGATAGTTATGAGGTGCTTCTAAATATTAGTGATCCGGTCATCTGGATTCCTAATGTGTTCACTCCCAATGGAGATGGCGTAAATGATGTACTTAATCTACCCTATGAAGGTTTTCAAACCTTCAACATTCTCATTTTAAACCGTTGGGGTAATGTTATGTGGAATCGCACAGATCAAAACGGTGTGTTTCTTTGGGACGGTACAGATAATGGTCAAGAAAAATGTACTGACGGTGTCTATTTTTATAAACTTTCGGGAACAATGTTCGGAGGGACTCAGCAGGAATTACATGGATTTGTTACGGTCATTGATTCAGAATAAGTCAGTTCCTTCCTCATTAGCTTCGTATACTTTATCGATTTCTAATTCAGTTCTTTTTGAAGCCTCTACTGCCAAAACATCGCAGCGCTCATTCTTGGGATTTCCCGCATGACCTTTCACCCACTCAAAAGTGATTTCAAATGGTTTAGCCGACTCGTGATAACGCATCCATAAATCTTGATTTTTCTTTCCCTTAAATCGTTTTATAATCCATGAATCTAACCACCCTTTGGTAATTGAATCAATGACATATTTTGAGTCAGAATATACTTTTACAGGTATTTTAGGCGTTTTTAAACTTTCAATGGCTACGATTACCGCAAGAAGTTCCATTCTATTGTTCGTTGTTTTTCGAAATCCCTGAGAAATTTCTTTTTCATTCCCCTTGTAAGACATAACTACTCCATAGCCACCTGGACCAGGATTACCTCTAGAGCTTCCGTCAGTATATATTTCTATAAGACTCATTTCTTTAATCTTTTTGGATTTGTCTGAAGGAATCCAGCCCAGCTACTGGACTTATTTTTGTTGTTTTCACCCTTCCCCTTAGAGTAATGATGACAAAGTGCAACTGCAAGACCATCTGTAGCATCTAAATATTTCGGCATTTCTTCAAACTTAAGGATACTTTGTAGCATAGCGGCCACTTGTTCTTTCGAAGCACCACCCTTTACCTGTAATTGCCTGTTTGATCCGCCTAGGTGAATATTCCTCATAAGGAACATTGTGATTTAAACTCGCCGCAATGGCGACACCCTGAGCGCGTCCAAGCTTAAGCATTGACTGTACATTTTTCCCAAAGAAAGGCGCTTCAATTGCCATTTCGTCTGGCTTGAATTCTAGGATTAACCCATTCAATCGATCTAGAATTCGTTTGAGCTTATCTGCATGATTATCAATCTTTTTCAGCTGAATAATACCAAAATTAATCATCGTGACTTCTTTCTTTTTGACATGAATCAGTCCATAACCCATCACTGTTGTTCCGGGGTCAATTCCTAGAATTATCTTATCTTCAGACACTAAATTGAAATTTGTGATTAAAGCTAAACAATTTCGCTCGATTTTGTTCCTGATGTTAAAATTAGGTGTATTTGCAGTTCTTTCTTTTATACTATTTGAGAAAATAAATGGATTCCCGAATGGATTTCAACCACCATCCAATATTAACATTGGTCTTGTGATTCTTTTTTTGAGCTTAATGCCTTTAAATTGGTTTATCGAATGGTTAAAATGGAAGACCATTGTGGCGTCAAAAAATATTTCATTAAGAGTCCGATGGCACTCCTTTTTATCGGGAATGGTATCCGGTGTCTGTGACGCCTGCCTACGCAGGTAATTTTATTGGTCGAATGTTTTATTTTGATAAAGAAGACCGAAAAGAAGTATTATCCTGAATACGCTCGTTAGCAATGGGTCCCAATTCATTATCAGTATTGTCACTTGGGCATCGGATTGCATTCGCTATTTTATACAGCAACACGGGCTCTTCGAGACTTGAACACGTCTTAGTCGGAGTCATTCATTCTATGCAAGTCGGATTTGGATTGTACTTTTTTGGGGACAACCATTTTGTCCAAAATTCCTTTTAAAATTTTTCAAAGAGCTGGACTTAGTTTTCGTCTCAAAGACCTTTCGCAGCAAAATTACTTAGGCCTCTTCTCTTCTAAGATATCTCACATTTATTGTTCAATTCTTCATTGCGTTAATAGTATTTGAAGCACTATTTGATTTGACGCTATTTTTTATGGATTGCACTTATGTTTGGGGCTGTAACAGCGGCTCCATCACTCTTGCTTTGGAAAAATTATCGTTCGGGAGACCATTGCCTTGTCGAGTTCTTTCAATGGCTGGAATAGCAGGGTCCTGTCATTTTATTAGCAGCATTTTCTACTTGGATGATCAATCAGATTTTACCAGTAATTATAGCCACCTTATTACTTAAAAAAGAACGTATCCATGCTTTGGTTTAGTTGCTTGCTTGTTGCTTACCTCTTCTTTCTTTTGTTTTTACTTATCGGTTACCGATATGGCGTTGCTAAACGAAAAAAAGACAGAAAAAAAGACATCTCAATTGAACTGAATGATATAACCGTAGTGATTCCTTTCAGAAATGAAAAAGAAAATCTTGAATGTTTTACTAAATCAAATCAAAAGATTAAAAATTAGACCGCTTCAATTTTTATTTGTCGATGATCATTCAACAGACGGTGGTGCTGCACTCATCGAAGCTAATAGGGATAATGCTGTGGCACTGTTATCAATGAAGGAGAAAACTGGTAAAAAAGAAGCTGTCTATAAAGGTGTAATTAAAGCAAAAACATCTTACATTCTTTGCTGGGACGCAGATATTTCTTTTTCAATAGACTACTTCAAAGAGCTAAGCACAAAACCTAAAAAAGCATCTTGTCATTTTACCTGTACATCATATGTCCTTAGGTATTTACGATTGGTTTTTTGAGGTTGATGTGATACTTGCCAATTATATTAATCATTCTAGTTATGGAGTAAACAGACCGGTAATTTGCAGTGGTGCAAACCTTCTCTTCAAAAAGACAAGCTATCTCGAGGTTATAGCCTTGGAATCCCACAAACATATTGCAAGTGGTGATGATGCTTTTCTTTTGAGAAATATGCAGCAAGCCAATAAATCGATTGAATTAGGAGCGTTGAATCATTGTCAGGTTACTACTCCAAATCCAAACTCTATTCGCGCATTTATTGCAGCAGCGTTCAAGGTGGTTCGGTAAAACCTTTATGCTAAAGGACAAACTCCTGAACGTATACGGATTGATTCAATTACTCTTTGCCCTAAGCTTTTTCATATTACTGCTGATGTTGTTTGTTATTGACCCCATACTTTTTCTGAAATTTTGGTCTCTAAAATCTCTTGTAGAAATAGTTTTGTTGCTTCCGTTTTTCTATGCCCTCAACAAAACAAAGCTTCTCACGATACTTCCGGTTTACGGACTTATCTTTCCGATTTATAATATCGTTCTTCTCGCCTCTCTATTTCGCAAAAAAGAGTGGAAAGGTAGACCTATTTAAAAAATTACACCCCCATTTTACGTAACTTCGTAGCATGAAAATTCTGATGGTATGCTTGGGTAATATTTGTCGTTCACCTATGGCGGATGGTTTGATGCGTAAGAAAGTTCAGGAGCATAAGCTTGATGTTTATGTGGATTCTGCAGGAACCGCAAATTACCACGTGGGCGGAGCTCCTGATACAAGAATGACCCAAACAGCAAAAAGAAAAGGTGTTGATATCTCGGGATTACAGGCAAGACAATTTGTGGTTTCAGACTTTGATAATTTTGATTTGATTTATGTAATGGACCATTCAAATTATGATAATGTCGTTCGTCTTGCACGTAGTGAATCAGACCGTAATAAAGTACAGCTCATCCTTGAGTTATTACCTAATCAGATTGAAATTGAAGTCCCAGATCCTTATTATGGTGGACAAGAGGGATTTGAGCATGTATTTGATTTATTAGATCAAAGCACAGAAATTATTTTAAATAATCTACGCCATGAGTAAAGCAGGAACATTATATATACTTCCTAACACATTAGGAGGCGAAAGTATTTCAGACATCATTCCCAATGATGTGGTCGAGCAAGCTGTTTCGTTGCGACATTTTGTGGTTGAAAACATCAAATCTGCACGACGTGTTTTGAGAAAGATGAATCGAGAATTCCCAATTGATGAATCGATGTTCATAGAAATGAACAAAAGAAGCACGGAACAAGACACCATGAAAAGTCTGCAATGGTTGATTTCAGGATATGATGTAGGTGTAATTTCGGATGCTGGTTGTGCATGTGTAGCGGATCCTGGAGCAGAAATTGTCTCTTTGGCGCACTCGCAAAAAATTGCCGTAATTCCATTTGTAGGGCCTTCCTCTATCCTTCTTGCCTTGATGGGCAGCGGGTTTTCGGGACAAAGCTTTAGCTTTCATGGATACCTCCCTAAAGACCGAAAAGAGCGTATTAGAACTTTAAAAACCTACGAATTCGATGCTAGAAAAAAAGGCTACACACAAATATTCATGGATACGCCCTACAGAAACATGAATGTCCTGGAAGATCTATTAAACGAGCTCGCTGACCATACCCAGCTCTGTATAGCGTCTAACATTACGCTTCATAATCAGCGTATTCGAACGATGAGTGTGGAAGACTGGAGAGAACATGCCTATGACTTGAGCAAATCTCCTTGTGTATTTTTGATCGGTTCAGATTTTTGGGCATAAAAAAACCCCCAACTACAAGTAGTCAGGGGTTTAAGATCGGCGTCGACTTACTCTCCCATCCTCAAAAGGACAGTACCATCAGCGCAAGCAGGCTTAACTTCTCTGTTCGGGATGGGAAGAGGTGGACCTTGCTGCTATAAACACCCAAAATCGTTGCCTTACGGCGCGTATCTTAGTTGATATATCGGACGATTGAAATAGTAACTTTATAAAAAAAATAGAATTTGTAAGTCTACGGGTAATTAGTACTACTCGGCTATGACATCACTGCCTTTACACCTGTAGCCTATCAACGTGGTAGTCTTCCACGGCCCTTAAAAGAAATCTCATCTTGAGGCGAGTTTCGTGCTTAGATGCTTTCAGCGCTTATCTCATCCATACTTAGCTACCCTGCGATGCAGCTGGCGCCACAACAGGTACACCAGAGGTATGTCCACCCCGGTCCTCTCGTACTAGAGGCAGGTCCTCTCAAATTTCTAACGCCCACAACAGATAGAGACCGAACTGTCTCACGACGTTCTGAACCCAGCTCGCGTGCCACTTTAATGGGCGAACAGCCCAACCCTTGGGACCTTCTCCAGCCCCAGGATGTGACGAGCCGACATCGAGGTGCCAAACCACTCCGTCGATGTGAGCTCTTGGGAGTGATCAGCCTGTTATCCCCGGAGTACCTTTTATCCTTTGAGCGATGGCCCTTCCATACGGAACCACCGGATCACTATGCTCTAGTTTCCTACCTGATCGACTTGTCGGTCTCTCAGTCAAGCACCCTTATGCCATTACACTCTACGCACGGTTACCAAGCGTGCTGAGGGTACCTTTAGAAGCCTCCGTTACTCTTTTGGAGGCGACCACCCCAGTCAAACTACCCACCACACAATGTTCCCCATTAGATGGGGTTAGACATCAGATAATCCAAGGGTGGTATTTCAAGGACGACTAATCTACACCTAGCGATGCAGCCTCGAAGTCTCCCACCTATCCTACACATGAATTACCCAATGTCAATGTGAAGCTATAGTAAAGGTTCACGGGGTCTTTTCGTCCCGTTGCGGGTAATCGGCATCTTCACCGATACTACAATTTCACCGAGCTCATGGTTGAGACAGTGCCCAGATCGTTACACCATTCGTGCAGGTCGGAACTTACCCGACAAGGAATTTCGCTACCTTAGGACCGTTATAGTTACGGCCGCCGTTTACTGGGGCTTCAATTCAATGCTTCGTCGAAACTAACATCTCCTCTTAACCTTCCAGCACCGGGCAGGTGTCAGGCCTTATACTTCATCTTTCGATTTTGCAAAGCCATGTGTTTTTGCTAAACAGTCGCCTGGGCCTTTTCACTGCGGCTCTGATTACTCAGAGCGCCCCTTCTCCCGAAGTTACGGGGCGATTTTGCCTAGTTCCTTAACCATGAATCACTCGAGCACCTTAGGATTCTCTCCTCGACTACCTGTGTCGGTTTGCGGTACGAGTTGTTATAACCTGAAGCTTAGAAGATTTTCTTGGGACCTCTTAGGTACACTATCCAGTTGGCCGTAGCCTCCCGGTACTATCAGGTTCAGCATCGTCTGCGGATTTACCTACAAACAATATACCTACTCCCTTTAACGCACTATTCCGTCAGTGCGCGGTACTTTCATTAATCCGTCTCTCCATCGCAGTTATAACAAGTACTGGAATATTAACCAGTTTTCCATCCACTACCCCCTTCGGGTTCGCGTTAGGTCCCGACTTACCCTGGGACGATTAGCGTCGCCCAGGAAACCTTAGTCTTTCGGTGAGCAGGTTTCTCGCCTGCTTTATCGTTACTTATTCCTACATTTGCTTTTCTATGCGTTCCAGCATTGGTCACCCAACACCTTCAACACCCATAGAATGCTCCCCTACCAGACAGTGCAAGCACTGAATCCATAGCTTCGGTAATATACTTAATGCCCGCTTATTATCCACGCACGATCGCTCGACTAGTGAGCTGTTACGCACTCTTTAAATGAATGGCTGCTTCCAAGCCAACATCCTAGCTGTCTATGCAATCGCACAACGTTTAAACAACTTAGTATATATTTGGGGACCTTAGCTGATGGTCTGGGTTCTTTCCCTCTCGGACATGGACCTTAGCACCCATGCCCTCACTGCTGAGTATATTTTATAGCATTCGGAGTTTGTCAGGATTTGGTAGGCGGTGAAGCCCCCTAGTCCTATCAGTAGCTCTACCTCTATAAAACTCTACCTCAACGCTGCACCTAAATGCATTTCGGGGAGTACGAGCTATTTCCCAGTTTGATTGGCCTTTCACCCCTACCCACAGCTCATCCGAAAGCTTTTCAACGCTTATCGGTTCGGTCCTCCATTCCGTGTTACCGGAACTTCAACCTGGCCATGGGTAGATCACAAGGTTTCGCGTCTACCCCCACTGACTAGTTCGCCCTATTCAGACTCGCTTTCGCTTCGGCTCCGTGTCTTAAACACTTAACCTTGCCAATGAGGAGTAACTCGTAGGATCATTATGCAAAAGGCACGCCGTCGCCCGTAGGCTTCGACCGCTTGTAGACACACAGTTTCAGGATCTTTTTCACTCCCTTGTTCAGGGTTCTTTTCACCTTTCCCTCACGGTACTCGTTCGCTATCGGTCTCTGAGGAGTATTTAGCCTTACCAGATGGTTCTGGCAGATTCAGACAGGATTACACATGTCCCGCCCTACTCAGGATACTACTAGGTATATAAAACATTTCATGTACGGGGCTTTCACCCTTTATAGCCAACCGTTCCAAGTTGTTCCATTATGATTTATAAGTCCATATCGTAGTCCTACAACCCCGTAACTGCCGAAACAGTTACGGTTTGGGCTATTTCCATTTCGCTCGCCGCTACTCCGGAAATCACTTTTGTTTTCTCTTCCTGCGCCTACTTAGATGTTTCAGTTCAGCGCGTTCGCCCCCTTTCGGGTAATATATCTTCAATATATTGGGTTTCCCCATTCGGAAATCAACGGATCACAAATTATTTGCATCTCCCCGTCGCTTATCGCAGCTTATCACGTCCTTCTTCGCCTCTCAGAGCCAAGGCATTCCCTGTGTGCCCTTAGTAACTTATCAAACTCTTTAGTTTTTTTTCTATTTGTTTACTACTTCAATCAATTCCAATATGTCAATGTACTTCTTATTGTGGAGGATATCGGAGTCGAACCGATGACCCCCTGCGTGCAAGGCAGGTGCTCTAGCCAGCTGAGCTAATCCCCCAGTATACAAAACTTGCTACTATAAGTAACAGTCTAGTAGTCCCGAGCAGATTTGAACTGCTGACCCCTACATTATCAGTGTAGTGCTCTAACCAACTGAGCTACGGGACTTTAAATTCCCTCCTACTTGAGTCCAATAGGGAGGACTTCCTGCTATTCAATAAGGTTGAAGGAAAAGAAAACAGCTGCACTGTCATAAAAATTATCACGAACCATCCGTTTTTCTCTAAAAAGGAGGTGTTCCAGCCGCACCTTCCGGTACGGCTACCTTGTTACGACTTAGCCCCAGTTACTAGTTTTACCCTAGGCAGCTCCTTACGGTTACCGACTTCAGGTACCCCCAGCTTCCATGGCTTGACGGGCGGTGTGTACAAGGCCCGGGAACGTATTCACCGCGCCATGGCTGATGCGCGATTACTAGCGATTCCAGCTTCATAGAGTCGAGTTGCAGACTCCAATCCGAACTGAGATTGGCTTTAGAGATTCGCATCCGGTCACCCGGTAGCTGCCCTCTGTACCAACCATTGTAGCACGTGTGTGGCCCAGGACGTAAGGGCCGTGATGACTTGACGTCGTCCCCGCCTTCCTCTCTACTTGCGTAGGCAGTTTCTTTAGAGTCCCCGACATTACTCGCTGGCAACTAAAGATAGGGGTTGCGCTCGTTGCGGGACTTAACCCAACACCTCACGGCACGAGCTGACGACAGCCATGCAGCACCTTGCAGATCGCCCGAAGGCTAGTCTGTTTCCAAACTATTCGCTCTGCATTTAAGCCCTGGTAAGGTTCCTCGCGTATCATCGAATTAAACCACATGCTCCACCGCTTGTGCGGGCCCCCGTCAATTCCTTTGAGTTTCAACCTTGCGATCGTACTCCCCAGGTGGATTACTTATCACTTTCGCTTAGTCTCCGACTGTATATCGCCGAAAACGAGTAATCATCGTTTACAGCGTGGACTACCAGGGTATCTAATCCTGTTTGATCCCCACGCTTTCGTCCCTGAGCGTCAATCCAGGCCTAGTGAGCTGCCTTCGCTATCGGTGTTCTGTGTAATATCTATGCATTTCACCGCTACACTACACATTCCGCCCACTTCGACCGAATTCAAGACGTACAGTATCAATGGCAGTTCTGCAGTTAAGCTGCAGGATTTCACCACTGACTTATACGTCCGCCTGCGGACCCTTTAAACCCAATGATTCCGGATAACGCTTGCACCCTCCGTATTACCGCGGCTGCTGGCACGGAGTTAGCCGGTGCTTATTCGTTTAGTACATTCAGCCTTCTACACGTAGAAGGGTTTATTCCTAAATAAAAGCAGTTTACAACCCATAGGGCATTCTTCCTGCACGCGGCATGGCTGGGTCAGAGTTGCCTCCATTGCCCAATATTCCTCACTGCTGCCTCCCGTAGGAGTCTGGTCCGTGTCTCAGTACCAGTGTGGGGGATCACCCTCTCAGGCCCCCTACCTATCGTTGCCATGGTAAGCCGTTACCTTACCATCTAGCTAATAGGACGCATGCCCATCTTATACCGCCGAAGCTTTAATTTTCCAAATGATGCCATTAGAAAATACTATGGAGGATTAATCCGAATTTCTTCGGGCTATACTCCTGTATAAGGTAGGTTGCATACGCGTTACTCACCCGTGCGCCGGTCGCCACCAAAATAGTAAACTATCTTTGTGCTGCCCCTCGACTTGCATGTGTTAGGCCTGCCGCTAGCGTTCATCCTGAGCCAGGATCAAACTCTCCGTTGTATAATAACTTCGAATTTTAAAGCTCGTGATGTTAATTCTTAATCTTGATTCGCTGTTTTCTTACTTTTCCTTCAATAATTCAAAGAACTTTCTTTTGTCGTTTATTCGCTTTCAAACTCCTAAACAATAAAAAATCCTCTCGCTCAATACAAACAAAAAGGACTCTTACAAATAACTACGCTTAATTACTTGCGGGGTGCAAAGATAAATACTCTTTTTATTATACCAAGAAAAAAATGAAAAAAATTGCCCATTTAAATTCATAAATGGGCAATTATTATGTTAACCACTACAAATGAATGGTTTATAGAATAAAAATTTATCTTAAAATCTTTACTGTTTTTGAAATTTCGTCTAATCCAAGTTTGAGCGTCACTATATAAGTTCCGTTTCCAACTGTCGAATTCACCTTTAATCTTATTGAATTATCACCTGATGAAAGCAATAACTTTTTCTTATTAAATACCTGCTTGCCATTTAAATCAAAAAGTGCGACATCTAAAATGCCCATTTCAGTACGATTCAAAGCGATATACAATTCATTGGTTTCTGGAATGAAGGATGCTGTTTCTGAGAAAAAAGAGTGCTTGTCTAAAGAAGCTCCATCATCTTCAGTAAAGGTATGTTGAGACAAAAAGATCTCATCACCACTCGTTGCACCATTCCCATTGGCGTGATTACTAGAAACATAAAAAGTTACATTACCCGTACTTGAACTGGGGGCGGTCCAGTCCCATAGCCATTGAGAAACAGCACTTGTATTGCTGGCTGATATGTGGTTCGCATAGCTTCGGCCGCCTAGAGAGCTAATCGCTGTGCTCATTGACGCACTAAAAGAACCAGCCATTTCATCAGAAGTGTTTAAAGCCGTTGCTTGAAATCCTTTTTTCTGAGGATTCGTGCTCATGGCCAAAGTGACGGCATATGTGTTACCTGGCACATAACTAGTTACAGGGCCTGAAGCATCTGAAAGCGTTAGAACATTTACATTTGCACCATCCATAACAGAACCAGCATGACAAGCAGTACAGTTTGATTCCCCAGGAGCGCCTGTTTTTCCTGGACCCGCTCCACCAGAATTCATTGGTCTGAAAGTCTCTTGATTGATTTTTATCCCCCATTGGAATGCAAATAATGTTGCTACAAATGCAACAAGCAATAAAGTTGTAGTTTTTTTCATCTTTCTGAGTTTAGTTATTAGTTATTTAATTTCCCTTGTTCGATCCAACATAAAAACTGCTGTATTAAATCATCATTTAAAGCAGGACCTCCTATTGGCATTAATTGAAAACCACTAGCTTGCATTGCCCCTATTATTTGATCTGCTTGATTCGAGATGTTGGTATGGCCTTCAAGATTATAACCTCCCGAAGCCGAACTTGAGTTATGACAACCAATACAATGTTGGTTCATTAAAGGTTCGATTTCTTGCGCAAATGAAACCACATCGGCACAAACCAAATTGACATTGTCATCCACTTTGTCTTTAGTACATGAAAATATCATTAAAAAGAATACCAAAAAAAGAAAGTTCACAAATCTCATTTGTTATAGGAAAATTGACGGCTCACACAAAAACCAAGTCTAAACTGACCATTCAACCAATCTTCAAAGGTGTATGGTATAAATTGGGTCTCTCCCAATCCTTTGGAATTCGTAAAATTAATAGTGAAATTATGGCCAAATGTAGACCACTCTAATGCAACACCAAGACTATTCTTAAATCCATTTTTGCGAAACTCATCATCATTAAAACAAAGATAATATTCCATCATTAAAAAAAACTTTTTAGAAAGACGCACTCTAAATGCACTCCCCAAAGACAACAAAGAATTGACATCTAATGGAGCAACATAGTTTCTATGAACAAAGGTTGGCATTAAACTAATGCTCAATAGCTTGCCAAAACGACGTGCAATGTTTAGCTGTGTAAAATAAGACAACCTGTGAACTGTTTCTGGAAAATGACTTACGCTGCTCATATCAGACGATGCCTGCTGATACGTAAATGATGCACCACCTATTGCTGTCAAAGAAATAGGTGCTTCGCCATTGTTTTGGTTCAATACTTTGTACTTTAAAAAACCATCTAAAAGGGATCTGTATGGTTCACCTGCACCCTTACATCGTCCAAACCCCACCATAAAGTCTTCATTAATCCCGTATTCTAGAGCAATTCTCATATCAGAGACATTGTCAAAGCCAAACATTGTTTGGTAACCCCCATTGCTACCGGCAATATCCCCAAACCTATGCTCAATTCGCATTTCGAACGTTTTGGATGGAAGTACCTCCACGGAATGACCTGAAATGACTCGGGTTGCATTAAAAGTCAAAAGAACCTCTTCATCAAAATTAAAATCTTCGTCAAATTCAAAATCGTCCTGTCCTTGGGCAAGATTTATAAACGATATCAAGAAAAAAACACCCTTTATAATTGTTTTCATGTCAATGTTCCTACAGTATTTGACGCACAATGTATAAAAAAGGTTGGTTATTCAATGGAAGTTTAATGATATTTGTTCTCATCATGCAAAAGGAAACGCTTA
Organism: uncultured Flavobacteriales bacterium; assembly: GCA_943789205.1. Classification (GTDB taxonomy): domain Bacteria; phylum Bacteroidota; class Bacteroidia; order Flavobacteriales_D; family Crocinitomicaceae; genus UBA952. The sequence continues at coordinate 1,446,479 of CALSTG010000001.1, read as the reverse complement.
GAAATGCTATAAAATCTGAAAGAGACCAATTTAGCAGTAAAGATCTTGCACTTATATCAACCCTTATCACAAACAATCTTTTACGTGCCTTTCAGTGGAAAAAGAAAAAGATAAACGTCTTTCTACCGATAAAGCAAAACAAAGAAATTGACCTGAGAGATTTTATTCTTAAAGTAATGAAATTAGGCGGCAATATCTGCATCAACAGAACAGACTTCAACGAAAAAAAAATGACACCTATTGAATTTGGCCCTCAATTGCAGATTAAAAATAATAAATATGGCATACCAGAACCAGTTGCAGGGAAAGAAGCACAAATGAATGATATTGATATCGTTATTGTCCCGCTCCTATGCTTTAATGCCAACGGACACAGATTGGGATATGGCGGTGGATTTTATGACCGATTTCTGAAACAAACAAAATCAACATGTATTAATATCGGTGTATGTCATTTCGCAGAACCACGTACCATAAACGGAATCGAGCCCACTGACATGGTACTAGATTTTTTGGTTTCTCCTGACGGGATTAGGAAATTCTCAACAATTACTTAAGAAAAGTATTGTAAAACTCGGTTACGGGAAATACGCGATCTTCAACAAGAACTGTCTGAATTTTATTTGCTCCCAAAAACCTCATAATTACCCTTCTTGATTTCGCATCATTATTTACCATTGTAAAAGAAACCTTATTTGTTGAAGCATCAAATGCTGTTGTAAAATAAGGGGTGTAATATTTCGAATAAGTAGTTACGTCCTCTGCAGTCACAGAAGTAGGGAGTGTCATACTAATTACACCGTCATTAATAGACTGAATTAAAGTAGCTTTTTTATCCACCGTCGCTTCTTGTGAAAATGATATAAATCCAACAGAAATAAATAAGATTGAAAATAAGATAGATTTCATGACAAATAATTTCTGCTAATCTACAATATTTTTACGAATTTTAAACTATGAATAGTTTACTACCGTATCTAAATAGAGGCCTTGTCGAAGCTGGGTGTGATGAGGCTGGTAGAGGTTGTCTTTCAGGACCTGTTGTTGCAGGTACTGTAATCTTAAACTCGGACAAAAAAATAGCTGGTTTAGACGATTCAAAAAAACTAAATGAAAAGGACAGACTACTTTTAAGAGACGAAATTATAAAGCATGCACTAGACTATGGTGTAGGCATTGTTTCTAATAGTGAAATTGATGAGATAAACATCCTAAACGCAAGTTTTTTAGCAATGCACAGGGCTATTGATAACCTTAAACGCATAAAGCCTGAGCATTTGCTTATTGATGGGAATCGTTTTAATCCATATCAATCTATCCCCCATACCTGCATTGTAAAAGGCGATAGCATTTACCAATCTATAGCTGCAGCATCTATTATGGCTAAGACAACAAGAGATGACATTATGGCAAAATTACACGATGATTACCCAGCTTATAATTGGCTCAAAAACAAAGGTTATCCAACAAAAAAACATAGGGAAGCAATCGAAAAGTTTGGTCCTACTGGGGCACACAGAATGTCCTTTAACTTATTGGGGTCTAAAAACCAACGGAACCTTTTTAAGTAAACAATTAGGTGTTAATTTCATTTTTGTTACTGCCCACATTCTTGGTGCTTAGAATGTAACTTTGAATTATGCTTAATAAAGTTGTTGTTTTATTGTTTACTGTTGCTTGCTCCTATGGAACTTATTCAATCATGGAGGAATTAACGCTGAAACACAAAACTCACAAAACAGCAAATTATTTCTCAATTGAGGATGAGACCATTTATGCGATCAACTTTCCTTGCACAATTAATCCAGTTAATGATTCAACCCAAACGATCCCACTTAATTCAGAGCTTATAAATAGTTTGGCTCCAAGTATTCCAGAAAATTGCTCGGTTTACTTTAGCAAGCGAAGAGGTCTAGTGGTTTTTGAAAGTACTTATGACTGGACTCAAATTGCGCTGAAATCTCTTTTTACAAATGGAAAACATCAGGTAAAATTTACGGGAATCCGAGAGCTGTCCTATGGGAAATTCAACGGGCATTACACAAAGAACATTTTGGTTTTAAGAGCTCCTGAAGTCTCCAAAAAGATAAGCTTACTATCTTTTAACATAGATAGAAAAGCAAGTAGGAGTAGGATTGAAATCTCAGAGGATGGTTCAAAAGTCACAGATTATTATGAAAAAACCGATGGGCAAATATCCTACTCAAGTAATATGACAAAAGGTAACCTCGCCACCAATGCCGATGACCAAAGCACCTTTTCTCAGTTTATTCCTTCAAGCTTTGATGCTTACACATTTTTTGAATTGAATTATCTAACAGCAATAGACTCTGTATTTGATGCATGCGTGTTGTCAAAATGGATTGAAACAGGTTTATTGATACTGAAAAAGAATGATAAGAGCATCTTTATCATGGACATGAAACAAGGGCAGCGTGCAATTGACAATCTCAACGAGGTCCTCGGTATTGAAGATACAGATGAAAACTTTAGGTATCTTAAAAACTTTAAATTAACGCAAACAGATAACGAAACTACTTCAGAAGGATATTTTATAACAGATATTCAAAACTTTGTCGTTCTCTCTAAAGATAAAACGTTATTTGATGAGCTTGGTGCTGAAATCTCTCTTGGGAATTCCTTAAACAAAAATCAAAAAAAATCAAACCGGGTATTTTCGGGTCTCCCTAAAAATGTTTTATACCGTTCTTATGAAGTAAATAACTCTTCATCAACAATAAGCAAGGCAGGAGAGAAATGGATAACCACAAATTATGTTCGAGAACAAGATAAGTTAAATATTGAGGAGGACCAGAGCAAATCCTATTTCTCGATGAATCCAAGTGAAAAAATAAATTCCTTCTACGCTTATTCAGGTCGGGGAAATACTTTTTTAATCACGGCATCAAATAAATGGATCCGATTTGAAAATGGCATCCGAAAGTGGGAGAAAACATTCGATAAAAAAGTTGTTGCCAAACCAAAACTTATGGAAATGTCTACTGAACAGAATCAAGATATTTCAATTTTATTTGAGGACGAAGCACTGATTGTTGATAAAGATGGTCGTATCCTAAATCGTTTTCCAACCTCAGGATCCGTGCACCCCATTCGTTTTAGATTAAGAAAGAAAATATCGTTCTTAATTCCGAATGTAAATACAATGACCGTTACAGATAATGATGGCCAAGCGTTATCCACCTATTCCTTTAGTTCGAGGATTTTAGATATGGTTTTATTTAAAGAAAATGGTCGAAAGTACGTTGGGGTACTTTGTGAAAAAATGCTGTTCATAATAGATCTCGAGCAAAAAAGAACGAAAAGAAAGTTTCCATTGGAAGACAAACACAGCCTCCTTAATTTTTCTGAAAAATCAGTAATTATATCATCTGATAAGAATCAGACTATTGATCTAAATGGTAATCGGTCATCCGTCGAAAGTCCTGAAGGTTTTGATTTTAAAACGGCTTATGTAAATTCTAATAATTTGGAACTCCTTTTTACAAAGGGGAATGAAATTATCTCCATGAATTCAGCGGGTCAGTTTATTGGCAAAAAATCAATAAACTGCACCTCAATTGATCATGTTGTTGTTTACGCAAAAGTCAATAAACCGATTCAAATTGGAGTCCTTGATGGTATTGAAAACAAAATCGTACTTTTGAGTTCGAATAATTTCATCGAGCTTGGCGAAAAACGCCACGGTGAAAAAAACTTACAATTAACCACTTATGACGACCGAGGTATTTCTATTACAACCTTCCTTGGTGACAAATTAATTCAATACACTAAATTCTAAAAATGAAAAAAATAAGTTTTATCCTCCTCTTACTAATGAGTTATTCTAGTTATTCCCAAAATTATCTTGGTGTATCTTCAAGTAATTATGCGGGAACAATGGGTATGGACATTCAACCTGCAAGTTTTGTAGATGGGCGCTTTAGGTTTGACCTGAATCTATTCAGCTTAAATTTTAATGCCTACCAAAACTTTGGAGCATTTGATGCCTCTATTTTGCCAAAATGGTGGAAAGGATCATTTGAAGACCAAGCTGCCATTGACAGTTGGTCAGTGGATGCAGACCCATCATTAGAGCCAGATTATTTTGGAGGTTATAGTTTTTTACCTAAGCGTTATGATAAAAACTCGACTGGGGTTCTAGGATTTAATACCAATCTTCAGTTTGATTTATTAAATGTTATGTTTCACATAAATCCAAAAATCGCGATCGGATTTGGCGCTAAAATTCGGTCGATTACAAACATTGATAATATTGATCCAAAACTTGCATATCTAGCTGAGCAGGAATTAGAAGATGAAGACTTTTGGAATACCGAGATAAATGAAGAGCTTATAAATGTGAATCATATGACATGGGCTGAATATGGATTCAATTACTCTCAAATCATCAAGGAAGAAGGAGAGCATTTTATAAAGGCTGGTGCTAATTTAAAATATCTTGCGGGTTATGCTGCAGCATATATGTTTAGTAATAACTTTCGATATGACCTATATAATGATGATACGACGCAATTCTTAAGTGGTGATTTTGGCTATGGTTATTCAGAAAGTATTGGTGAATTAGCTGATGAAAACATTGACCAAAGTGGCATGTTTGGAGCGCCAAAACCATCAGCTCGCGGATTCGGTTTAGACCTAGGAGTAGTCTACGAATGGCGACCAGAATATAAAGACTATAAATATGATATGGATGGTGAAATGAACCTGTGGGCTCGCGACCAAAATAAATATAAAGTCAGAGTTGGACTTTCTCTAACGGATCTCGGTGGAATGAGCTTTAAAAAAGGTGGTTTGAGCCGTGACTTCTCCGTACAAACCTCTAACCTGTTCGATCTTAATACCTTCGAGACCGCAGATGACCTAGTTGGTGTTGACGGTATTATTGACTCCTTAATTGGTCAATCAACCGCAGCGGGTAATACTGAATGGACTGCTGGTGATAAAGATGTAGAATCTTCATTCTTCATGCGAACACCTTCAGCCTTCAGTTTTCAAGTTGATTATCATATTTGGAAATCATTTTATGTAAATGCAACTGGTATTTTTAATATCATTTCGAGGAATAGAGATGCAAAAGTCAGAGTGCCAAACCAATTCTCTGTAACACCCAGCTTTGATTTTGCATGGCTTGGTGTTCATTTACCAATCTCCATGAACTCCTACAGCGGTTTCAAAGCAGGAGTTGCAACAAGACTTGGACCTCTAACAATGGGTGTTACTGATTTCAGAGCACTTTTTGCAGCAGGAAATGTTCGAGGTGTAGAATTTTTTGCGGGCGTACATGTTCCAATCCTATATAGTGCACCAAGTGATATAGATGGAGATAAAGTTTCTGATAAAGTTGATGATTGTATAACAGAACCGGGACCATGGACCTTTAAAGGCTGTCCTGATACAGATAATGATGGAATCATTGATATGAAAGATGACTGTCCATTAGATTCTGGTTTGGTTGAATTCAAAGGTTGTCCAGACAGAGATGGGGATTCAATCCCAGACAAAGTAGACGATTGCCCTGATACTCCGGGTGTAGCTTCATTTAATGGGTGCCCTGATACTGACAATGACGGGATCATGGATAAAGAAGATGACTGTCCTCTAGATTCGGGACTTGTTGTATTTAAAGGTTGTCCGGATACCGATAAGGACGGAATCATGGACAAAGAAGATGATTGTCCGTTAGACTCAGGTATCGTTGAATTCAAAGGCTGTCCTGATACAGATGGAGATGGAATTAGTGATCAAGATGACGCTTGTCCGCTCGTCTATGGCGAAAAAGAATTCCAAGGCTGTCCTGATACTGATAAAGATGGAATCATTGATGGAATCGATGATTGTATTGATACGCCTGGCCCAAAAGAAAATAATGGTTGTCCATGGCCAGATACAGATAAAGACGGACTTTTAGATAAAGATGATGATTGTCCGACAATCCCTGGTCCAAAAGATAATAAAGGTTGTCCTTACACCGATACAGATGAAGACGGAACGTTAGATAAAGACGATGAGTGTCCAAATACACCAGGTCCAATCGAAAATAAAGGATGTCCAGTTCTTGAAGAAAAAGTTGTTGAAGTACTGAAAACAGCATTTGATAACCTTGAGTTTAGGACAGCTAAAGACATTATCCTGTCAGAATCTAAACCTTCGCTAGAAGAACTTTCTGAAGTGCTTACAGAGAGACCGTCTTGGGTTCTAGAGATTTCAGGTCACACTGATGATGTTGGTAATGCTGATAAGAACATGGTCCTTTCGAAAAAGAGAGCAGAGTCTGTTAAACGATTCTTAATCTCTAAAGGGGTTACAGAAGCACAACTGGTGATCAAGTTCTTTGGAGAGACAGCTCCTATAGCGGATAACAAAACTGCTGAAGGACGTCAGAAAAACAGACGTGTTGAAATGAAAATTGTTTTTGAATAAGAAAAACTAAATGACCAAGCGCAGGTTAATACTTGCGCTTGGTTTTCTCTAATTCCATTTCGTTATTAATAATTACTTAACCTCCAAGTAACAATTTAAACAACTACCGTCCTTTTCTTTGTTGTATATGAGCAAAGAATCCATACGCAGAAGTGTTTTAATCGTTGATGACGAAAAAGATATTGTTGATTTTCTTCAATACAATATCGAAAAAGAGGTTTACCTCGTTTACACTGCTGAAAACGGAAAAAAAGCCGTTGAAATGGCGCGTTTAGTAATGCCCACAATGATATTAATGGATGTTATGATGCCGGAAATGGATGGGATAGAAGCCTGCCGAATTATACGTAACGACCAAATTATTCATGAGCCAATAGTAGTTTTCTTGACCTCTAGGTCAGAGGATTATTCGCAAATTGCAGCTTTTGATGCTGGAGGTGATGATTATATTTCAAAGCCCATAAAGCCAAGGCTGTTAATAAAGCGAATAGAAGCCATTTTTAGACGTGTTAACAAAATGGAAGAACCAAACCAGATCTCTTTTAACAAGGACCTATATATTGACCGTGATAAGTTTCTTGTCAGTATCAAAGGAGATGAAATGTATATTCCGAAAAAAGAATTTGAATTATTAGAATTGTTGATGAGCAAGCCAGGAAAGGTATTTAAAAGAGACCAAATTCTATCCATCGTATGGGGCAATGACACCATCGTTGGTGAAAGAACAATTGATGTACATATTCGAAAGTTGCGAGAAAAGCTTGGAGATGCCTATATTCGTACTATAAAAGGAGTCGGATATACATTTTCAGAAAAGTGAAATACCCCAAGCCAAGTCTATTAATTCTATATGGAAGCCTATCAACATTAGGATTCGGTTTTGCCTGCACTTTGTTTGTACATTTATTTATTTCTGAAGTTCCATCTTATTTATTTTTTATCATTCCTTTTTTAGGTGCTGCATTTGTTTTTTTCATCTTTAATTTTCTACTCAAAAAATTCATTCAGCATCGTTTGTCAATTCTTTATAGATCAGTACAAACGAAACATGAAGAAGTTGATATCCAATACCTTGAAGAATCCTTAGATGACATGATTGAAAATGCAGAAGAAAAAATAGAGGAATGGAAAAATTTTCAAGGTAAAGAAATTTCAAAGCTTAAAGATCAAGAAGTATTTCGCCGAGAATTCTTAGGGAATCTTGCTCATGAATTAAAAACGCCAATATTTTCGATTCAAGGTTATATATTAACCTTACTTGAGGGCGGGTTAGAGGATGATGAAATTAATCAGAAATTTTTGGAACGCGCCTCTGTGGCCACGGATAGAATTGTAGGTATTTTAGATGATTTAGATAACATTACGAAAATGGAGGAAGAAAAATTTCAACTTAAAATGGAATCTTTTGACCTCGTTAAATTGGCCAAAGAATCTATGGAGACCCTAGAACTCATGGCCAATGAAAAGTCAATTACTTTTGACTTGTCAGCACAAGAAGACCAAGCCTTTGTTACTGCCGATCGTGACAAAATCGGACAAGTTCTAACGAATTTAATTCGCAACTCAATAGCCTATGGAAACGATGGTGGGTATACAAGAGTTACTATCTTCTCCATTGATGAACTCACAACAATACAAGTATCTGATAATGGTATTGGCATTGATGAATCTGAGCATGCTAGACTCTTTGAACGATTTTATAGAGTTGAAAAAAGTCGCACAAGGCATAAAGGTGGCTCTGGATTAGGATTGGCTATCGTCAAACATATCATTGATGCACACAATCAAAAAATAGCTGTCCAAAGTACACCGGGAATTGGCAGTCAATTCCACTTTAGTTTAGATAAAAGTTAAACTTTCCTTTTAGAATCAGAATGATGTTGTACCTTTGCCGAAATTTTTGGAAGAGATACGTTTAATTTAATACCGTTTTAACTATGAAAATACTTAAAATTCAAGCACTTAGAGGCCCAAACATTTGGAGCATCAGAAGAACAAAATTAATTCAAATGCGACTCGATTTAGAGGAGCTAGAGGAACGTCCAACAGACAAAATTCAGGGATTCCGTGAAAGACTCGAAGCACTTCTTCCAACTTTAATTGAGCATCGTTGTTCCGAGGGTTGTCACGGTGGCTTTTTTCAACGTGTTGATCGTGGCACATGGATGGGTCATGTCATAGAACATATTGCCCTTGAAATCCAAACTTTGGCTGGAATGAATGTTGGTTTTGGTCGTACTAGGGAGACCAAAACACCAGGTATTTATAATGTGGTATTCAATTATTTGGAAGAAAAAGTTGGTGTTTATTCTGCAAAAGCTGCGGTAAGAATTGCTGAGGCATTGATCGAAGGCACAGAATATGATCTATCAGCGGACATCCAAAAAATGAAAGAAATTAGAGAAGACGTTCGCCTTGGACCAAGCACGGGAAGTATTGTAGACGAGGCTGTTTCTAGAGATATTCCATTCTTAAGGTTAGGTCGAAACTCACTTATTCAATTAGGTGCTGGTGTCAATCAAATGAGATTTCAAGCAACCATAACGTGCAAGACAAGCAATATTGCTGTTGATATTGCCTGTAACAAAGAACAAACAAAAAAAATGCTCAATGAAGCATCTATACCCGTAGCGAAAGGAGATATTTGCTATGATACAGAAGATCTAGAAGAAACAATAGCAGACATTGGTTATCCTATTGTTATCAAGCCACTTGACGGAAATCACGGAAAAGGAGCTTCAATCAATGTGACCAATTGGGAGGATGCAGTTAAAGGCTTAAAACATGCCAAAGAGTATTCACGACGCGTAATCGTAGAAAAATTCATTACTGGTTTCGATTTTAGAGTTCTAGTGATTAACAATGAGGTAATAGCAGCGGCTCAAAGGGTGCCTGCTCATGTTGTTGGCAATGGAAAAAACACCATTCAAGAGCTTATTGATATAACAAATGAAGATCCAAGAAGAGGATATGGACATGAAAACGTACTTACGGAAATTACAATAGATAAATCAACGGAAAGACTTATTGATAACGCAGGATATACGCTGAGTTCTATTCTTTCGGATAACGAGACACTCTATTTGAAATCTACTGCAAACCTTAGTACGGGTGGAACGTCTGTCGATGTTACAGACCTAATGCACCCCGAAAATGTATTTATCGCAGAGCGCATTTCAAGAGTCATTGGACTAGATATTTGTGGGATTGACATAATGGCTCCCAATCTAACACAATCTTTAAAAGAGAATGGTGGGGTTATTCTTGAGGTGAATGCAGCCCCAGGTTTTAGAATGCACCTTGCACCATCCGAAGGGCTCCCAAGAAATGTTGCAGCTCCAGTCATAGACATGCTTTATCCTCCAGGGAAGCCATCAAGAATCCCAATTATTTCTGTTACAGGAACGAATGGTAAAACAACAACGACTAGGTTGATTGCACACATTGTAAAAAACAACAATTATAAGGTTGGATTTACAACGTCTGATGGCATTTATATCCAGAATCATATGATGGAAAAAGGAGATACGACTGGGCCAATTAGTGCAGAGTATATACTAAAAGATCCAAATGTTGAATTCGCTGTTCTTGAAACAGCTAGAGGTGGCATATTGAGATCAGGGCTAGGTTTTAAAGTTTGTGATATTGGTGTAATTACAAATATTCAAGAGGACCACTTAGGCATAAGTGATATTCACGACCTTAAAGATTTATCACGAGTTAAATCTGTAGTTGTTGAAAGTGTTAAAAAGGATGGTTGGGCTGTATTAAATGGAGAAGATGAAAATTGTCTTGAAATTGCAAAATCACTCTCTTGTAATGTAGCACTTTTCAGTTTAGATGAAAACTGCCCTGCTATTATTGAGCACTGTTCCGAAGGTGGAATTGCAGCCATTTACGAAAATGGTTTTATCACCATTAAAAAAGGAGATTGGAAAATAAGAGTAGAAAGAGCGACACACATTCCATTAACAATGAATGGTAAGGCTAAATTCATGATTGCAAATGTTTTAGCCGCAACCCTGTCAGCTTACCTTTATGGATTTAAAACAGAAGGAATTAAATTATCACTTGCCACATTCATACCAAGTGCAGCACAAACTCCAGGAAGAATGAATATCTTTGAATTCTCGAAATTTAAGGTTCTCATTGATTTTGCGCACAATCCAACAAGCTACAGAGGTATCGAAGATTACCTAGGAAGTGTTGATGCAACAAGAAAAATAGGAATTATTTCTGGTGTAGGTGATCGAAGAGACAAGGATATTAAAGAGTGTGCCGTTATTGCAGCACGAATGTTCGATCATGTTATCATTCGACAAGAAAAACACCTTCGTGGAAGGACCGAAAGTGAAATCATAAACCTTATCCTTGAAGGGCTTAAAGAAGGAGATGCTTCTGTTACTCATGAAGTAGTTTCGTTGGAGATAGAGGCTATCAAACATGCAATTTCCTTAGCTGAAGAAGGCACATATATTGTTGCATTGAGTGATGTTATTGACAATGCAATTGATATCGTTCAAAGTTATTTGGATGCAGAAATTGAAGAAACTAATGTTTTGACGCCAAATTGATAGGCTTTCTTAAAAGAGCTTGAAAAGCTGAATTAGTTTTATATTTTTTTGGACAATAATTGATATATTTATAGATAACGTCTCAAAATATTATCGCATTTAATTATTAAAGCAACCTATACTGTGTCTTTATTGCATAAATAAACTACACAATGTATTGATAATCAAATGATTGAGGAGACATAAATTTAAACTATAAATATATTATGAAGAAATCTTTATTATTGCTCCTAGTCCTTGCTGGAACATTTTTTATGAATGCGCAGTCGCCATGCACAGATGGCAGATATGCAAGTGATGTTTTCAGTGACTTCACATTAACCTCTGATATAGAATTTGGTCAAAATGCGACCTGGACGGGTGGACAATACACCTTAAAAATGGACTTCTATGAACCAGAAGGAGATACTGAAACAGAGCGTCCATTGTTGATTTGGGTTCATGGAGGAAGTTTTATTGGGGGCGACAAAACCGATTTTGACATGGTTACGTTTTCAGAGCGTTTTGCCAAGAAAGGTTACGCTTGTGCGTCCATTAATTATCGACTAGGATTCTTTCCTATTGATTCCGCAAATGCCGTTAAAGCAGTCGTTCGAGCGACTCAAGATTTAAGAGCTGCTATTCGATATTTTTATAAAGACAAACAAACTACAAATCAATTTAAAATTGATACCAACAAAATTTTTATTGGTGGGAGCTCTGCGGGAGCCATTACTGCTCTTCATGTAGGATATCTAGATGATGCATGTGAAATTGAAGACTATCTTGATGGGCCAACCATAAATGCTTTAGGAGGTATTGAAGGCACAAGTGGAAACCCAGGTTATTCCTCAAATGTTCAGGGCGTCATCAATGGATGTGGAGCTCTTGCTCGATACAGTTGGATGGAGGCAGGAGATATACCGCTCTGTTCGTTTCATGGCACAAATGATGGTACAGTAACCTACAATAGAGGGATTGTAAACCCTGGCATTCCTCTAATGTATCTTGATGGCAGTAGAATGCTTCACGAACGCGCATGCGCAGTTGGAGTAGAAGAATATTTCTACACTTACGAAGGCGAAGGCCATGTACCCTACGCAGGTGATGCTGGATTGATGAATCTTACCGTAAACTTCATCAGAGATTTCCTTGTAATTCAGCTAGGATGTGATGAAACACCTTTACAACCAGAAAATGAACCCAGTGAGGAGGCCTTATTATATGCAATTGACGATTGTGATGGGAATCCAGTTGACGAAATCTGTACTACAACTGGCTTATTGGAAATCAATGAAGCAAATTTCTTAATTTATCCGAATCCTTCAATTGGAAATATAACTGTTGATGCATCCTATGAATTTGATAAGATTAGAATTTTCAATATTCAAGGGCAAGTACTTAAAACACAGGAAGTTTCTTCAAATGGAATGACACTTGATTTATCGATGTTCGAAAATGGCAGCTACCTTATACAACTAGAGTCAATGAATGGAACATTGTCCAAAACATTAAAATTCCAATTGATAAAATAAAAGAATGACACTGAAGTCATCTCTGGTCATTTATTTTTATTGGATTGGCTTCTTTTGTTGGAGTCAAACATTTACTGAAGCATTCAATGATATTGGTGATTTAAACGATTGGTATTTTTTGAATAATAGTGAGGCACCTAATCTCAATTGGGAGCAAGGAAACACTTTGAACATTAGTGCTTTCAGTGGTGATCCGAATTCTTTTATTGGTGTTGGTTATGAGAGCTCAAATGCTGCGGAACCGGCTACGATTAGTAATTGGGCTGTTTCTCCCTCTAGGACATTTAACAATGGGGATATTCTTACTTTTTACTCAAAAAGAAAAGAGTTTACACCAGTATTCCCAGATAGACTTGAAGTGAGGTTCAGTAGTTCAGGCAACTCGATCTATACAGGCTTTTCACCTGAAGATGTAGGAGATTTCACCTCGATACTTTTAAGTATTAATCCCAATCTAACGTCAAGTGGTTATCCGGATACTTGGACTCAGTATACTGTTGTTATTTCTGGATTAGCCGCACCAACAAATGGGCGTATTGCTTTTAGGTATTACGTTACTGATGCAGGTCCAAATGGTAGTAATTCAAACTACATTGGAATTGACTCATTCACGTATTATTCCTCCTTACCGAGCGCTGTGAATGACGACTGTGAAACAGCAAGTATATTAAACCATGACGGAGCGTGTGTCCCTGAGACAGGAAGTTTAATTGTTGCTAACCCTTCATTTCCGGCATGTGATGGCACAGCAAACAATGATGTATGGTACCAATTCGTTGCCAATACAAATGCTGCGAGTATTGAAGTTATTGGTTCAGCGGAATTAGATGCCGTTTTAGAAATATTCTCTGGTTCATGTTCAAACCTGAATTCCTTGAGCTGTGTAAATACAAGTTATGATGGTGGGACAGAAGCGACAACCTTGAGTAATCTAGTTATTGGAAATACCTATTTCATTCGTATTTATGACTGGCACAATTGGGTTCCGAATACCATGGATTTCTCTATTTGTTTAGAAGCCTTTGAACAATGCAGCATTACACCTGGGATCAATAGCAGTATTGAAGATGAAGTCTGTGGTTCAAATTCAAATGGAGGTTGTTTTTCAGCGCAACAAGAATATCAAGATGTAAGCTGTTACGAGAGTGTTTATGGGTCTTCATGGGTTGAGAATGGCTTAAAAGATTATGATTGGTATCGCTTCGATATACATGAAGCAGGAACTTATAACATTGGCGTTCATTCTGAATTTCCCATCACATTGGAACTATTTGATATTCAAAATTGTAATATCCCTCAGCTTCTGCAAGCTAGCGGATTTAATTCATGCGAACAGGGTCTTTTTTCAGGTTATATACCAGTTGGAACATATGCTCTTGCAGTTAAAGCAACTTCAGATATTCCATTGTCCTGTTTTGGGCTCAATCATTATGAGGTTAATTTTAATTTACCCTTAAGTAATGTCTCATTAAATGTTGCATCTGATTCTTTAATCTTTTGCGATGGGTCTTCATTTTATCTTAGCTCCAATCAAAATGAAGGGATTTTTTCATGGTTCTTAGATAATGAAAATATCTCTAATACAGATAGTGTAATGATTGATGCTTCAGGCATTGCTTTTTTAAGCTACACAAATACGAATGGCTGCTCATCAAATTATTCGGATACCGTAACCGTTCTATTCAATGACATAAATGACGCCTCATTTAACTATGGGAACAATATATTATGTATTGGAGATTCAATTATTGAATGTGACAACTTAGAAGAAGGGATTTACTCAGCTGAAACTGGCTTATCTATTGATATTAATAATGGTGCAATCAACACAAATGAATCGGCGCTAGGAATCTATAACATTGTGCATCAGACCTTCGGCGCATGTCCAGATACAGCGGAAACTGTAATTACAATAGGAAATTATCAAGAATTACTCATGGAACTCCCGAGTATAATCTGTGACACCGCAAACAGCTTTACAATGTTCGCAGAACCCGAAGGAGGTATATTCTCAGGGACAGGTGTTCAACAAAACATCTTTGAACCCTCAATTTCTGGTCTTGGATCACATACTATCTCTTACACTTTCGATAATTCAGGTTGCGTTTCTGATATTTCCCAAGAAATAATCGTTGAAAACTGCGCGGCTCTTTATGACAATGAATTTGATATTGAAGTATGGCCAAATCCTTTTTACACTGAACTTAATTTGCGCTTACCTCTACAAACTAGGTATAAAATATTCACCCTTAATGGTAAAATTTTATATGAAGGAGTCTCTATTCATGAGTTAGCACATATTCGAGGACTCAATCATCTCAATTATGGAATGTACCTATTGCAATTGAGCTACAACGAAAAAATCATTACCCTACCCATAATAAAACATTGATTTTCTTTAGTCGGCTTAAATGCTTAATTTTCTAAAAATTTTATCATGAAATCAGCAGTTGTCACTCTTTTTATTTTCACTTCATATTGCTTATTAGGTCAGACTTGGAGCGGCGAAGTCGCTACAATTTTTTATGAAAAATGTGCGAAATGTCATCATCAGGGTGGAGGAGGTCCTTTTCCTTTAGTAGAATATAATGATGTTGCTGCTGTTGCGAGTTCAATTTATGATGCGGTATATCAGGACAGAATGCCACCATGGCCTCCTAATGAGCCTTCTACTGAATTTTTACATGACCGTACCTTAAGCGCATCTGAAAAAGAAACTGTTTTAAATTGGATGACTTCTGGTTATCCGGAGGGTTCTCCTACAGAAACCCCTCCTCCGCCAGTCTTTAATGAAGGCAGTATTCTCGGGAATGGAGACCTAGAAGTTCAAATACCGACCTATTCGAGTAAAGCAGTGGCAAATGATGATTATGTATGCTTCTCATTACCTGCGAACCTAACTGAAGAAAGAATCATAAAAGCGGTCGAAGTTATTCCTGGAAATCCTGAAATTGTACACCATGTCCTAGTCTATGTGGATCAAAATGGCACTGAGGTTACAGACACAATAGGAGGAAATTGTGCCAGTCCTTCTAGTCTAGAAACAAAGCTTGTTGGAGGATTTACACCGGGATCTACACCTATCATATTTCCAAATCAAGACCCTGTGAAGCTTGGGGTAACAGTAGCTCCAGGAGCCAATATCTATCTTAACATGCACTACCCTATTGGAAGCTTTGGGATTTTAGACAGTACTAAAGTTATTTTTCATTTTTACCCACCTGGTGTAACTGATGTTCGGGAGGTTATCTCAGAACCCTTACTCATTAACTATACTTTTAATTTGCCGCCAAATCAAATAACAAATGTAAACGCAACTTATCCATATACAGGAACTACGCCTACTGATTATTCATTGTTTTCTATCTTCCCACATATGCACCTTTTAGGAAAAGAAATTGGCACTTATGCCGTAAGGCCAGGACAAGATACTTTACCCCTAATTCACATACCGCATTGGGATTTTGATTGGCAAGACTTTTACAAATTCAGATATCTTCAAAAGCTTCCTGCAGGATCGCGACTCAGAGCATATGGAACCTATGACAATACCGCCTCCAATATCCATAACCCTTTCTCTCCTCCGCAAGCGGTGCAGTTTGGGTTGAATACTACAGATGAAATGTTCGTGACTTATCTTCAGTATTTACCCTATGAAGATGGAGACGAGTCTTATGATCTTTCAGAACTAACAACGGTCGGATTAAATGATATTTCAATGGCTAATGATGCGCAAATAAAAGCCTATCCCAATCCATTTTTCGAAGAAGGCATTTATTTGGAATTTGATGATCCTATTCAAAGTACCAATGTGATCATTTATAACTCATTAGGAATAGCAGTTAAGTCCTTTGATAGTATCACAAATAATACATTATTCTGGGATGGCAAAAACGATGGAGTTGAAGTTTCTCCCGGTATTTACTATGTATCTGCTAACATTAATGGGCACTTTTTAAATAAAAGAATAATCAAAACGCAATAGTATTGAGAGGTTGTTCGGATTTTTGTATTTTTGGCTTCGCTTAAAACAAAATGGTCTCGTGGCCGAGTGGCTTAGGCACCGGTCTGCAAAACCGG
This sequence comes from uncultured Flavobacteriales bacterium, assembly GCA_943789205.1. Taxonomy (GTDB): domain Bacteria; phylum Bacteroidota; class Bacteroidia; order Flavobacteriales_D; family Crocinitomicaceae; genus UBA952. Next base: position 1,429,870 of record CALSTG010000001.1, on the reverse strand, counting down.
TTACAGCGGTTCGAATCCGCTCGAGACCTCAAAAACCCAGTTTACTGGGTTTTTTTGTATCCAAAAATGAATGCTAAATTCTCATCAAATTCTTTATATTAGGGGTATGAAATATATATTATTCTCCATAAGTCTATTTTTTATAAGTTTTGGATTCTCTCAAAAGTTCATCAATGCCTATACCGGAAGCTATCATTTAGATGTTGATGCCACGAATCAAATTATGATCGTTAAAGGAATCACCTCAGCTGAGGAAAAAATTCCAGACGATATACGCAAACAAATGGAATCAATAACGCTGAAAATTAAAAAAGGAAGCATTATTTTGAACATGTTAGGCCAAGAAAGAGAAATGCTTTTTTCTGACCGAAGCTCGAAAAAGACCAAAGGCGTTTGTGACCTTGTATTGACTCAAGAGGACGACAAAAAAGTTCAAGAAAAGTACCTAACCTTAATTGTTTTGAAAGACGGTAAAATACAGCTCAAATCAGAGGCTGAAAATGCAGACATGGATAATTTTGTTTGGGTCAAAATCGAATGATACTAATCTGCAAAAACTGCGGCTGATGCTTGGGCAGTGGCCATTAGTGTTAAATCATTTACATTAACATGTTGGGGACGTGAACAAACAAACCAAAGCGTTTCTGCGATGTCTTTCGCAACAAGAGGATCATAGCCCGAGTAAACAGATTTAGCCTTTTTCTCATCCCCTTTAAATCGAACGATAGAAAATTCAGTTTCTGCTGCTCCTGGGGCCAAATTCGTTACTTTTATTTTGTGATTTACTAGATCAATTCTCATTGACCTTGATAAAGCGTCCACTGCATGTTTTGTCGCGCAATACACGTTACCTCCCGGGTATACTTCTTTGCCTGCTATACTCGCAACATTAACGATATGACCAGATCCATTGGCCTTCAAAATCGGAATTATACTTTTTGATACATATAAAAGCCCTTTGAGGTTTGTATCAACCATTCGATCCCAGTCATCAATTAATCCATGATCTATTGAACCTTTTCCGACTGCAAGGCCAGCGTTATTTATCAATATGGAAAGATTTTTGACCACATGATTCGGAAGTGATGCGACAGCCGAAGCGACAGCTGATTGGTCACGAACATCAGCAACAAGAATATGAGTTTCTGTTTGTTTCGGTAGTTTTCGAACCAACTCGTTAAGCTTCTGTTCTCTTCTAGCCATCAACACTAGGCCAAAGTCTTTTTCAGCGAATAATTTTGCGGTTGCTTCTCCGAATCCGGAGCTCGCTCCTGTTATAAAAATGAATTTAGCCATTGGTATGTTTTATGATTTCTAAGCCCTTTCGGGAATTTTTGAGTGTCTAAAAGTATTAAAAGAGCCATCCATAAAAACGGCATGACCGGGATTTTATAGCGGACTAGGGCTCCTGTTATTGGCGTTGTTAAACCGATAACGATGTACACAATAAAAGTGAATGTCAAACAGAGAAACACAAATTTCAATTCCTTGTCTGAAATTTTCTTTCGCCATATCAAGCAAAAAAACCCAAGAGAGATAACGAATAAATTCTCAACGAGAGGGGGTACAAATAAAAAACCATTCACCTCCCCTAACCAAGGTTTTGTAAAGACATTAAGAAGTGCCTCCGGTGCAGCTTTAACTAGAGAAAATAATGTAGGTTGTAAATATTCCATTTGAAATGCGCTATTGACCTCAAAGAACTTTGACAGATTTATGAAATCTCTCTGTTTATCGACGATTAGATGTATAAAGCTATAACGAGGCGCTAGGATATCTAATCCCAATCCAAGAGCCAAAAAGAAGGCGAAAAAGAGCACATAAGACAAAAATATTTTCTTGCGATTTCTGGTAAAATAAAACACAATGCACACAGGCAAAAAAGCAGCAAATACGTAAAGTTTCATAACTACCAACACACCCGACGAAAACAATAAAAATAATATGCCTCTTCTACTTAAATTCCCAATGTATAATTGATAAAAATGAAACAAAAAGGTACCCAAACCATAAATTAAAATGGACTCCTTAAAAATACCTGAGCTCCAAAAAACAACAGAGGGAATAAGAAAAACAACTAAATAGCTTTTTAGCTTTGACTTCGAAACAGCATAAAACACCTTAGCCAATTGAAGGCTTCCTATAAATGCAATAAGATTAAAAAAGAGCGAATGTACATGGTAACTCCCTAAAGAAAATACTCGAAATAGGGCGTTCAAACGGATTATTAATCGGTTGTCATTAAACAACCCATTATCATAGGACCGGACCCAATTCGACATGTGATTGAAATAATTTGTATTAAAATATTCCGTATTACAGTCAATCCCCAAAAGCATTTGGAAATAATCAATGGGATGCTCCCAAAATGCCTTGGCTATATAATAACTGTCATCAAAATATTTAAAAGTATCAGCTTCTGATCGGATAGGGTAATATTCTGAGTATAGATAAAAAACAACCAATCCAGCCATAGATTTAATACCAAAAGCAAGCTGTAAAGAATAGCTCGAAAATGGACTAGACTTAAAGAAAGTGCCACGCGAAATCAACACCATTATCCCCAAAAAAACAAGCAAAGGAAATATCGTTTCAATGACCATCATCAAAACAAAAATACAAGTTTTGAGGTCAGAATTTCCTTGATTTGACATTTTATTGCAGACAACTCAGACAAAGTGTCATATTTTTCATATTGGCATGCCAATTGCGAATGTGTAGGAAAAAATAAATATGAAAACTGGAAATATAAATGTTCAAACGGAAAATATCTTTCCGATTATCAAAAAATTTCTCTACTCAGATCATGAAATTTTTCTTCGTGAGCTCGTATCAAATGCCGTTGATGCCTCACAAAAATTAAAATTCCTTTCCTCGAATGGAGAATTCAAAGGAGAATTAGGAGATCTTCAAGTTGAGGTTATCCTTGATAAGAAAAAGAAAACCATTACAATTAAAGACAATGGTATCGGAATGACTGCCGATGAAATTGATAAATACATCAATCAAATTGCTTTTTCGGGAGCTGAAGAATTTGTAAAGAAATATGAAGGAAAAGAAGGTGCAGAGCAAATCATAGGTCACTTTGGACTTGGGTTTTATTCTGCGTTCATGGTAGCAGATAAAGTTCAAATTAAAACCCTCTCAAGACACGATGGCTCACAGGCTGTGCAATGGGAATCAAATGGTGATCCAGAATATACAATAACAGATATCGACAAAAAAGAAAGAGGTACTGAGATTGTACTTCATATTACTAAGGAATCGAAAGAATTTCTCGAAAAAGAAAGGATTGAAGGTATACTTAATAAATATTGTAAGTTTTTACCAATATCTATCTTATTTGGAACGAAAACAGAATATATTGACTCTCCTGAAGGAGAAAAAGAAGAAGATGGCAAACTTAAAAGAGTAGCCGTTGAAGTTCCAAACTACATCAACAACCCTACTCCAGCATGGACAAAAAAGCCAAAAGATCTCAGCGATGAGGAGTATGCCTCTTTTTACAAGGAGCTCTATCCGTCTACTTTTGACGATCCATTATTCCACATCCATCTCAATGTTGACTACCCATTTAACCTAACTGGTATTCTTTATTTCCCAAAAATAAAGGAGAATGTAGAGGTTCAGCGAAACAAGATCAATTTATACTCAAACCAAGTTTTTATTACAGACAGTGTAGAAGAAATTGTTCCAGAGTTTTTAACACTACTGCATGGGGTAATTGATTCACCTGATATTCCGCTAAATGTTTCAAGGTCTTATTTACAGAGTGATAGCAATGTGAAAAAAATATCTTCACACATCACAAAGAAGGTAGCTGACAAGCTTGCCGGGATGTTCAAAAAAGACCGTAAGGACTTTGAAGAAAAATGGAATGATCTTCAAATCTTTGTTCAATATGGAATGTTGTCAGATGATAAATTTGCCGATAAAGCCAAAGGGTTTTGTTTGGTGAAAAATACGGAAAATGAATGCTTTACAATTGAGGAGTACAAAGAGAAAGTCAGTGCGCTTCAAACTGATAAAGACGGGAAAACAGTTTGTCTATACACCAATAATGCAGAAGAACAATTTTCATTTGTCAAAAAAGCAAAGGATAGAGGTTACGATGTCCTTCATCTTGACGGACCTTTAATGTCTCATTGGATCCAAAAGCTAGAGACTACAAATGAAAACATAACGTTTTCAAGAGTAGATGCAGACTCCTTGGACAAACTAATTAAAAAGTCAGAGGATATTCCATCTAAGATTTCAAAGGAAGATGAAGAGACGTTGAAGCCCGTATTTGAGGCACATGTGAATAAAGAAAAATTCATGGTTCAATTTGAATCTATGTCAGAAGATGAGGCTCCAATTATCATTACGCAACCCGAATTCATGAGAAGAATGATGGAGCAACAGCGTATGGGAGGTGGGGGCATGTTTGGTGCCTTCCCTGAAATGCATCATTTAGTTGTAAATGCGAATCACCCAAAAGTAAGTGCACTTCTTGAAAAAGAAGAGCCAGCGCAAAAAGAAATGGTCAAGCAGCTGACAGACTTGGCATTGCTTGCACAAGGACTTCTTAAAGGTGAGGCACTAAACGATTTTGTAGAACGCAATATCGAACAAATTTCATAAGTTTATAAGGGGGCAGCTGCCCCCTTTTTCATTTAACCCATCATTCATTGCAGAAATTACTTATTGCTTTCTTCGTTTATATGGTAACCAAGCGGTTTTGGATGGCAGCTATAGCTTACATTATTGCATCACTTTTTGAAAGTGGAAGGATTCAACAACAGCGTGGCCAAGGAGGTCGAAGCGGCTTTTCTCAGGACCCATTCGAGTTTTACAGACAATCTTCTTCGAAATATGATATCCCTACAATGCTCATGGCTTTATCAGCAGCCGTAATGAAAGCTGATGGAAAGGTTTTGAAAGCTGAGCTAGATTACGTAAAACAATTTTTCTCGCAGCAATTTGGTGCCCAATTCAGCTCAAGGCACCTTCAGGTACTAAAGCAATTCCTAGACTCAAACAATATTCCGCTTCAAGAAATCTGTAATGACATCAGAAATAGAATGCCAGCAGAGGTGCGTGTGCAGCTTGTTCATTACTTATTTGGCATTGCCAAAGCTGATGGCAATGTAGCCGAATCAGAGCTCAATAGTATTCAAAACATTGCACAATTACTTGGGGTCTCGGAGCAAGAATTTATTAGTCTTAAAAACATGTTCTACAGGGACGTGAATTCTGATTATAAGATTCTAGGGGTAGAGGCTAGTGCAACGAATGACGAAGTTAAAAAAGCTTATCGTAAAATGGCAATCGCACACCATCCAGACAAAGTCGCATCAATGGGAGAAGAATACCAAAAGGGCGCACAGGAGAAATTCATGAAAATTCAAGAGGCCTACGAAAACATAAAGAAATCTCGAGGATTTAAATAATGTATCTTTATAATCTATGAAACCAAGCATCATCTTTGGTTTTGTGCTTTTCATACTTGCAAGTCAATTGAATGCGCAAATAGACCAAATTGACATTAGACATTACAAAATTGATCTTACTGTAAGAGACTTAGACGATACGATTGAAGTCATTGAAGATATTTACTTTTCGCACGTAAACATGCTCAAGCCTATTGTTTTCAATCTAAAATCTGTCAATCAGGAGGGAGGAATGCTTGTTAGCTCTTTAACTGTATCGGGTCACGACGCTGAGTTTTTACACCGAAACGATAGTTTGTATGTAATGATTGATAAACCTTCAGAGAACCATTATTATGAGCTAAGCATTAATTTTAAAGGAGTACCTAGGGATGGTCTTGTGATAGGTAAAAATAAATTCGGTTCTCGTACTTTTTTTGGAGACAATTGGCCAAATCGAGCTCAGAACTGGTTCGCTTGCAACGATCATCTTTCAGATAAAGCAAGTGTTGAATATATTGTTCATACACCTCAAAAATATACGGTTGTTGCCAATGGAGGTCTTGTCTCAGTTCAAAAAAATAAAAAAATAAAAACTTTTCACTATTCATCAACAGTCCCAATACCTACTAAGGTAATGGTCGTAGGTATTGCAGAATTAAATCAATCTCTGTCGGGAACAATTAATGGAACATCGGTGAAGAGTTTTACTTATCCTGAGAGTGAAACAGAGGCCAACAAGGACCTGAATATGGCGCCGAGCATACTTGATTTCTTTTCTGAATACATTGCGCCTTATGCATTTGAAAAACTTGACAATGTACAATCCACGACAAGATTTGGCGGCATGGAAAATGCTGGATGTATCTTCTATGATGAAAATGCACTAGACGGTACTGGAAGCGCCGAGGACCTAATTGCACACGAAATTGCGCACCAATGGTTTGGAAATTCAGTGACAGAAAAAGATTGGTCTCAGCTATGGTTGAGTGAAGGTTTTGCTACCTACCTAACCAATATATACATTGAACAAACTAAGGGAGAACAAGCCTTTCAGGAGCAACTAAAAAAAGATCGTAAAAGAATTGTTTCTTTCGAAAAAAGATACCGACACCCTGTAGTAGATCAATCCTACAAAAGCTTGATGGATTTATTGAATCCCAATAGCTATCAAAAGGGTGGATGGGTTTTGCACATGCTTAGAGGCGAAATTGGAAACGACCTCTTTCAAGAAGCTATGCGCGCCTACTATCAAAAGTATCAATTGTCAAATGCCGATTCAAAAGACTTTCAAAATGTAGTCGAACAGGTTTCGGGAACAGACCTTGATTGGTTTTTTAATCAATGGCTTCATATTGCTGGACATCCTAAGCTCGAAATCGATGCTAATATTGAGAATAGAGAGCTTCAGCTTCATGTCAATCAAAAAGAGAACATCTTTAGCTTTCCTTTTAAAATAGAAATTCACTGCACAGAAGGCCCCTCCATTAAAAGGACATTAAATATTTCACAACAATCAACGCATAAGGATATTATTACTCGATATCCTATTAAGTTCATTGTTTTTGATCCAGATGTTGAATTGCTCTTTGAGCGTATAAAATAACTTTTGGAATGAAAAGCAACTAGACCATTCAATTTTCTAACTTTGTTGCAATAAGTAAGTATATGTCAGACAATCGATACCAATCAAGAGGCGTTTCCGCAGGAAAAGAAGATGTTCATAATGCGATCAAAAAAGTAGATAAAGGGCTCTTTCCTCAAGCCTTCTGTAAAATAGTCCCTGATCATTTAACAGGTGATGAAAAGTACTGTTGTATTATGCATGCCGATGGTGCCGGTACTAAATCTTCATTAGCCTACATGTATTGGAAAAAAACAGGTGATGTAAGTGTTTGGAAAGGTATTGCTCAAGATGCATTAATTATGAATCTAGATGACTTACTGTGTGTGGGTGCAACTGGACCTATTTTATTATCCTCAACCATTGGCAGGAATAAAAATCTCATTAATGGAGAGGTGCTTTCACAAATTATTAATGGAACAGAAGAACTGTTGGAAGACCTGAGAGGACATGGCATTGAGATTCATTCTACAGGTGGAGAAACAGCGGATGTAGGGGATCTTGTGCGAACTATTATTGTTGATTCTACTGTAATTGCTCGTATGAAAAGAAGTGATGTCATCTCAAATGACAATATCCAGCCCGGAGATGTTATTGTCGGCCTGTCTTCGTATGGACAGTCAACCTACGAAAAGGAATACAATGGTGGTATGGGCAGTAACGGCTTGACAAGTGCACGTCATGACGTCTTTCATAAATCATTAGCACATGAATTTCCGGAGAGCTTTGACCCTCAAGTCCCAAAAGATCTTGTTTACAGTGGTTCGAAAACCTTGACTGATATTATTGAAAATTGTCCAATAGATGCAGGGAAGTTGGTGTTATCACCGACAAGAACGTATGCTCCAATAATCAAAGCAATACTAGAAGAATGTAAAGGAAAGGTAAATGGTATGGTTCATTGTTCCGGTGGTGCACAAACCAAAATTTTACACTTTGTAAAAAACCTCCACATCATTAAAGACAATTTATTTGAGATACCCCCACTCTTTGATATGATTCAAAAAGAATCAAAAACAGATTGGCAAGAAATGTATAAAGTCTTTAACATGGGGCATCGTATGGAACTCTATTTACCCGAAGAATATGCATCAGAAATTATTGCAATATCTGAACGATTCGGTGTAGCAGCGAAGGTGATTGGACGCGTCGAATCAGCTGACAAAGGACAGGTCACCATTGATGGTGAAAAAGGGAAATACATCTACCACTAAAAAAATTCATTTTTTTTTTATTCTAAGCATTAGAATCCTTATTTTTGCCCTCCGTTCATTGAACATTGGAGAGGTGCCTGAGAGGCCGAAAGGACTTGTTTGCTAAACAAGCGTACCCTAACCGGGTACCCGGGGTTCGAATCCCCGTCTCTCCGCAAGGTTTGTAATAAGGAATTAAAATGATTACTTTTGCACGCACTTTCCAAATTATTTGGAAAAACTGAAGATGACTAATTCATCGGGGTGTAGCGTAGCCCGGTCATCGCGCCTGCTTTGGGAGCAGGAGGTCGCAGGTTCGAATCCTGCCACCCCGACATGGGGGATGTAACCCATCCCCCTTTTTTATTGGTCGAGTAGCTCAGCTGGATAGAGCATCTGCCTTCTAAGCAGACGGTCACAGGTTCGAATCCTGTCTCGATCACAACATAAATTGCCGTAAGTACTACCAATATTGACTTACGGCTTTTTTATGCTTTCAAAACGTACGAGAAAACGAACGATATTAATTCATTTTTACATAAAAAGAGGTAATTCGTGTCCAGTTGAAAACGTTTCTATAAACTTATAATGGTTGAATATTTCTTCAAGAGCTTCTTCTTTAGTTTTGGCTTACCGAATACATAAACTTGTAAAGTAAGTTTCAATAATTCAATGTATTTCTCATTTGATAGCTTTTCGAAGTTGGTTTGTATGAAGTCAAGTAGTTCGTCTATTGTTTGTATTGTCATTTGTAACTTATTTTTTTTGTTTTCGTTCATTAAATTGTGAAGTGGTACAAACTTGATTATTTTATTCTCGGTGCAATTTTGTTGTTACAATTTGGCTTTACAATTCGTGGTTTTCAATATAATTATGGTTGGGGTGGTTTTGAAGAGAGTAGAGTTGTTTCTGAAGTTGCTTTTATGTGGGTCGCTGTATATACTTGTATATTGATTGGATATTATATTTTCCGAAATGTATTTACTGACCTAATAGATAAGATAGCTGATTTTTTTACCGAGTAATTCGTGTTACAGTAGTTCGTTTACGTTTTCTATTTTCACTTCAATTCTATTTCAATAATTCCTAATTCGTGTTTTTCTATCTTTGGAGAAACTAATTTTTTCAACATGAAGTACTTTCTCTCCTATTTGTCATTTCTCATCATCTTCAGCAGTCATTCACAGAACCCGAACCCAAGTTCCAATTTAGACGAATATATTCTAGCAGAAATGGGAGAAGAGCATTTCCCGGGAACTACAACAGTGATTGTAAAAGAAGGAGAGATTGTTTGGATTCAATCTTACGGTTTTGCCGATATTGAAAATGGTATTTTAGTAACCGACAGTACTCAGTTCTTGTTGGCATCTATGTCGAAACTATTCACTGGAACTGCTACCATGCAGCTCAAAGAAAGCGGCATGTTAGAGCTCGACGACGACATCAACGAACATCTCCCTTGGGTTTTGCAGCACCCTGTGCAAAGTACTACTCCCTTGACCATTCAACAGCTGATGACACATACATCCTCAATAAAAGACAACTGGGGTGCAATGGCCAATTACTATGGGTATCCAGACCCGACCTTGAGTCTAGAGGATTGCATGCAGGACTACTTTACGTTAACAGGAGGAAACTATGACGCCAACCAAAATTTTAGTAGTGCTACTCCAGGAACGGCATACAGTTATTCAAATATGGCTACAGCCCTGAATGGTTATATTACAGAAATTGTAAGTGCAACTCCTTTTGATGACTTTTGTGATGCGAATATTTTCGAACCCCTATGTATGGAAAAGACAGCCTGGCACATGGCGGATCTTGATTCCAATGAAGTGGCACGACCCTATTCTTATTCCAACGGGAATTTTGTTGCCAATCCACATTATGGATTTGCCGATTACCCAGACGGACAATTGAGAAGCTCCGCTTTGGACTTGGCAAATTTCATGATTGCTTTTTTAAATGGCGGAACACTGGGAGACAATACCATCTTGAACCCTTCATCTGTTAATGAAATGTGGACAGAACAAGTTCCATCAATTCAGAACTCTCAGGGTTTGAATTGGTATAAAGAGCTGCTGTACTACAGCGGAGGTGAGGCTTACCTATGGGGGCACAATGGCGGCGAAATGGGGGTTTCAACCGATATGTATATAGATCCAGCATCAAACATTGGAGTATGCGTACTTTCCAACGGAAGCGGAACGAATTTATACATTTGCGATGCCCTTTATGATTACGCACTATCTCTGAATAATAATAATGGCATTGTTCCGGCATGTTCAACTTCAGGATTGACCAATCTGAATCCATCACAAAAAAACCTCATACAAATTCTCGATGTATTGGGCAGAGAAACGACTTTTAAACCCAATACTCCTTTGATCTATGTCTATGATGATGGAAGTATAGAGAAGGTGTTTCGTGTGGCGTATTAGATCGAAATTTTATTGAGACTTTAAAAAAACTGCATCTATTTTTCCAAGGTGAAAGTACATTCTAAACAATTCACCTGTTTTTTATGTTTATCAATTGAACTTTAAAAACAGGCAAAGCTAAATTTTAGCGACTCCAAGGCTGTTTCTTAACAACATAAAACATAAAGAATTATGAACATATCAAAAATGTGGTCCATGTACTACCCTGTAATATTGGCCTTCCTTTCCTTTTTGTACTCTGTAACACTTTGGTTTACAGGAAATAAGCTTGAGGGCATCTTTGTTGGTATATGGGTTCCTTCAATTTTAGGTTTTTCCGTTGCTATCAGACAAATAAGAAGAGATACGAACCAAGAAAATCAAAAAGAATGATGAATAATACAGCAATGTTTACCATCGGATTTGTCATTTTCGCAGCTTACATGTGGGGCTATCTTTCGATGATTAGTAAAGCCAATAAAGAGCAAGAAAAAAACGAACAAAAATAGGTGTAGCGTGACTTCATAAGTTGAAGTTTACTAATTTTATATATGTCTTTTTTTTCCTCTCTAAAAACCAAATTATTTGGCCCCTCTGTCAATTACACTGAATTAATTGAAAATGGTGCGCTTGTCATTGATGTCCGATCCCCTCAGGAATTCATATCGGGACATGCTTTAAAAAGCAAGAACATCCCCTTAAATGTTTTGAAGTCAAAAACAGCTTCATTAAAAGGAAAAGAAATAATCTTGGTATGTAAATCCGGTGGAAGAGCGGGAATAGCGAAGTCTCTCCTGAGAAAAGAAGGTATCACCGCTCATAATCTTGGTCCTTGGCAAAGGGCACAAAATCTTTGATTTTATACTAGAAATTGAAATAGGTCTGGCTTGTCATTCAGGTATTCCCCATAGAATTTAAACGCTTTCATTCTTTCTATTAGCGCATCCAATTCACTTGAACTGCCCAACTCAATACCAACTACTGCTGGGGCATTTTCTCGGCTTTGCTTTTTGGAATACTCAAAATGCGTGATGTCATCCTTCGGACCTAAAACTTTTTCTATAAAATCCTTCAAAGCACCTGCGCGCTGAGGGAAGCGTACCACAAAATAATGTTTTACTCCAGCATGTAATAATGCCCTTTCTTTTATCTCTTCAGTCCGGGTAATGTCATTATTACTTCCACTCACTAAGCAGACTACATTCTTACCTTTAATCTCTTCTCTGTAATCGTCAAGAACAGCTACGGTCATTGCCCCTGCTGGCTCTACAACAATCGCGTCTTTATTATACATATCCAATATGGTCTGACAAATCTTACCTTCATGAACGGTGGCCATTTGCGTCAGGTTTTTCTTACAAATATTAAAATTCAAATCACCAACTCTTTTAACCGAAGCTCCATCCACAAATTTTTCAACCTCATCTATGGTTGTATTTACTCCGTTTGCCATTGAGGTAGACATCGATGGTGCACCTTCGGGTTCGACACCTATTATTTTTGTTTTTGGTGAAAGCTCTTTAAAAACACTTGAAACTCCTGAGGCCACGCCGCCGCCGCCAACCGGTAAAAAAAGATAATCTATACCTACCTTCGATTGTGCCAAAATCTCAAGACCAATTGTTGCTTGACCTTCAATCACTTTTTCATCATCAAAGGGATGAACGAAAAGCATTGCATTGGCTTTACAATAATCTCTTGCCTGTTGAGAGGCATCATCAAAAGTATCTCCTACTAAAATCACTTCAACATAATCACCGCCAAACATTTTTACCTGTGCAATCTTTTGTTTAGGCGTAGGTGTCGGCATAAAAATCATTCCTTTGACCTTTTTTCGCGCGCAAGAATACGCAACACCTTGGGCATGATTCCCTGCACTTGCACAAACGACTCCTTTCTGTAAATCAGCTGAGCGAATGGTTGAAATTTTATTATACGCTCCTCTAATCTTATAGGATCGAACCTGCTGTAAATCTTCACGTTTGAAATAAACCGAAGCACCATATTTACGAGACTGTGTTTCATTCAAACCAAGGGGTGAACAAAGCGCAACATTTTCAAGTCGCTTTGCTGCTGCCTCAACAGCAGAAAGGTCAACTTTATACATGACTCAACTCTTGTTTCTCTAGCGCCATTGCGGCTCTCAAGGTCAGACCTACTTTTTCAATAGGATGTCCTTGAATGGATTCATTGACATGGGCTAAATGTGACAACTCGTCACCGTCAGGTTGAAAAGCATTACCTACAAGACCTGCATCTAAGTTCAATACAAATTCTTTCAATAACGGTTGACATTCTTGATCAAATAAATAACAACCGTATTCCGCGGTATCAGAAATAATTCTATTCATCTCGTAAAGCTTTTTTCTTGCTACCGTATTGGCAATTAAAGGCAGCTCATGCAAAGACTCGTAATAAGCTGATTCTTCTTTTATTCCAGCATTTACCATAGTCTCAAAGGCCAATTCAACGCCTGACTTTATAAAAGCCATGAGCAAGGTTCCATGATCAAAATAGTTCTGGTCGTCGTATAAGCTCGCATCAGACGCTTCGGTTTTTTCGAATTCAGTCTCAAGCGTTTGAGCTCTCCATGCCAACAGGTTGACATCATCATTAGTCCAATCCTCCATCATTTCAGAAGAGAATTTTCCAGACATAATGCGATTCATATGTTTTTCAAACAACGGGCGCATAATTGTTTTTAAATCTTCCGAGAGCGCGTAAACCTTGACCTTGTTTTCATCTGAAACTCGAGAAATCATTTGAGTAAGCCCGCCTTTCTTGAGTTCTTCAGAAATTGCTTCCCACCCGTATTGAATAAGCTGAGCTGCATAGCTAGGTGTTACACCCTGTTCGATCATCTTATCAAAAGCTAAAATAGAACCTGATTGAAGCATACCACAAAGTATGGTTTGTTCGCCCATCAAATCTGATTTCACCTCAGCAACAAAGGAAGAATGTAAAACCCCTGCGCGATGCCCACCTGTTGCATACGCATATGCCTTTGCCCATTCAAATCCTGTCGCATTTGGATCATTTTCTGGATGGACTGCAATTAGTGTTGGCACGCCAAATCCTCTTTTGTATTCTTCTCTAACTTCAGAACCAGGAGACTTTGGTGCCATGAGTATAACCGTAATATCCTCTCGTACCTTGATGCCTTCCTCAACAATGTTAAAGCCATGAGAATAAGCTAAAGTTGAACCAAGCTTCATCAGCGGTATTGCTCGATTCACCACAGCTGAATGTTGTTTGTCCGGTGTAAGATTAATGACTAAATCAGCACTAGGTATTAAGGCGGCATAGGTACCAACCTTAAAACCATTGGAAACTGCATTTTGATAAGAAGCTCTCTTGTCTTTAATTGCAGCATCTCTTAATGCATATGAAACGTCTAATCCCGAATCACGCATGTTCAGACCCTGGTTCAACCCTTGAGAACCACACCCTATAATGACAATTTTTTTGTCCTGTAAAACTTGAAGTCCGTTTATGAAATCTGATGTTTCTAGGAAATCACATTTTCCAAGCTGTATTAATTTTTGTGTTTCTGTTAAGGTGTTAAAATAATTGCTCATAATCTTATTTATAGGTGTTTTCTAATTCATTTACAATGGAAGTCAAGGTGCGCATTGGTTTGGTAATCGCGACTCTTCCTGACCTCACAAACTCTAATATTCCATAAGGTGCTAGTTCATCAAATAGGTGCTGTGTTTCTTCTTTATGACCTGTTTTTTCAATCACCGTAAATTCGGACTCAACACTTAATACTCGCGCGTGATGAGAGCGAACTATGTGCTCGGCTTCACCTCCCTGCATTAAGATATTTGTTGGAACTTTGAATAAGGCAATCTCTTGATAGATGATCTCTTCGTCTAAATGATATACAGCTTTAATTACCTCAACCTGCTTGTCTAACTGAAGTGTTACTTTCTTAACAAGGTCTTCTGTCTCGTTAATTACAATTGTATAGCGATGAATATTTTGTACCTCACTATCTGAAGCAGCTATACTTTCAATGTTTATTTTTCTTCTTGTAAAGACAATGGTCACTCTATTTAGAAGACCTACCATGTCCTCAGTAAAGACGGATATTGTATATCTTTTTTTCATTGCTAATTATTTAAGTCGTATTTCTGATACCGATGCACCAGTAGGAACCATAGGAAATACATTGTTCTCTTTTGCTACCCGCACCTCTAAAAAGAAAGCACCATCATGAGCAAGCATTTTACTAACCGCATCATTGAGATCTTTACGTTCAGTAACTTTTCTTGTCTCAATACCATATCCGGAAACTATTTGTTGAAAATCTGGATTAACCATAGTCGTTGATGCATATCTTTTTTCAAAAAAGAGTTCTTGCCATTGACGAACCATACCCAAGAATTCATTATTCAGAACAACAATCTTTACAGGGGTTTTAGTTTGAAAAATCGTACCTAACTCCTGCAAGGTCATTTGAAAACCACCATCACCAATTATACCAATAACTTGTTTTTGAGGCTTGGCTATTTTAGCGCCAATAGCCGCAGGTAAACAGAAACCCATCGTACCTAAACCTCCGCTTGTAATCATAGATTTAGTACTGTTTTTGAATTGAGCATAACGACAAGTAACCATTTGATGTTGTCCAACATCCGTTACAATAATGGCATCTCCCGCAGTTTGATCATTTATTGAGCGTATCACCTCTCCCATACTTAATTCATCTACACTCGGATTCAACTCTTCCTTGATGACTTCCTCGTATTCCTCAAATTCAAGTTTTCGAAATTCATCAAGCCAGACTCTATGATTGTTTGGCTTAATCCATTCAGTAAGGGCTAATAAACTTTCTTTGGCGTCTCCTAGAATAGCCACATCTGTTTTAACATTTTTATCAACCTCCGCTGGGTCAATTTCGAGATGAATAACTTTTGCTTGTGTGGCATAGCGACTTAAGTCACCTGTTATACGATCGTCAAAGCGCATACCTATTGCTATTAGAACATCACATTCATTTGTTAATTTATTTGGAGCATAATTCCCATGCATTCCAAGCATTCCAACGTTTAAATAATGATCTGTGTCAAGTGCTGAAAGCCCCATGATTGTCCATGCAGATGGCAATTCTGCCTTTTCAATAAATGTCTGAAACTCAGACTCAGCCTCTGAAAGTATAATCCCTTGACCAAAAAGAACCAACGGACGTTTTGCATTATTTATAAGTGCAGCAGCAGCTTTAACTTTGCTTAAATCTACTCTTGGACGAGGTACATAGCTTCGCATTCCCTTAAAAGGATTATAATTGAAAGTTAAGCTTCCAAATTGGGCATCCTTTGTAATATCGACTAAAACGGGACCTGGCTTACCAGATCTCGCAATGTAAAATGCTTTAGCTAGGGCGTCTGGAATTTCCTCGGCTCTTGTTACCTGATAATTCCACTTTGTAACAGGCATTGAAATACCTATGACATCTGTTTCCTGAAAGGCATCAGATCCTAATAGCCCACTTGCAACTTGTCCAGTGATACATACCATTGGTGTTGAGTCTATCTGAGCATCTGCGATTCCTGTAATTAAATTGGTTGCACCGGGGCCAGATGTTGCAATACATACTCCTACTTTTCCGGAAGCTCTGGCATAACCCTGTGCTGCGTGAGTTGCGCCTTGTTCATGTCGTACCAAAATGTGTTTCAATTCATCTTCTACATCATACAAAGCATCATACACTGGCATTATTGCTCCACCTGGATACCCAAAAATGAGATCTACTCCTTCCTTAATTAAGGATTGAACAACGGCTTGAGCTCCGCTCATTGTTTTTTGAGTTGATACTTGCGGTTGTTGTACTTTTTTAAGCGCGTCCATATTACTAGAAATTATCAGTTACACATCCCTCAGATGCAGGTGAAACGAGCTTGGCATATTTATAAAGTGAACCTTTCCCAACCTTAAGAGGTGGTGCTATCCACGTAGTTTTTCTTAACGCCATTTCTTCTGTGGAAATGTTTAGTGTGATGGTATTTTTAACAGCGTCAATTGTAATCTCATCACCTTGTTTTACAAATGCGATAGGCCCTCCTTCTTGTGCCTCTGGTGATATATGTCCAACGACAAAACCGTGTGTGCCGCCTGAAAAACGACCGTCCGTTATTAATGCCACATCATTACCGAGACCAGCACCAATAATAGCAGCTGTCGGCTTAAGCATCTCAGGCATTCCAGGGCCTCCCTTGGGACCTTCATAACGAATGACAACAACATCTCCTTTTACAACTTCACCCTTTCTTATACCATCATTAGCATCATATTCTGAATCAAACACCTTTGCTTTTCCAGTAAATATTAATCCTTCCTTTCCTGTGATTTTTGCTACTCCTCCGGTTGGAGAAAGGTTCCCCTTTAGGATTCGAATATGTCCGGAGTCTTTGATAGGTTTTGTTATAGGTAGAATGACATCCTGTCCTTCGGTTAAAGAAGGTACGCAAGCTAAGTTTTCAGCCAAAGTTTTTCCTGTCACGGTTAAACAATCTCCGTGAAGCATGTCTTCACCTAACATATACTTTAAAACAGCCGGAACACCTCCGACATTATGTAAATCCTCCATCAAATACCTTCCACTTGGTTTTAGATCTGCCAAGAATGGTGTACTGTCTGAAATCCTCTGGAAATCATCAAGGGTAAATGATATTTTTGCTGCTGACGCTATAGCTAAAAAATGCAATACTGCATTTGTAGATCCACCCAACACAGTAACTAAGCGTATTGCGTTTTCAAGAGCTTTCTTTGTAACAATATCACTTGGCTTAATATCTTTTTCTATTAGTAAACGAAGTGCTCTTCCTACTGCAACACTTTCATTCTTCTTTGCATCACTTAAAGCAGGGTTAGAGGAGTTAAAGGGCAGGGACATTCCTAAAGCCTCTATTGCCGCTGCCATAGTATTGGCCGTATACATTCCTCCACATGCACCAGCACCTGGACATGCTTTTTTGATGATGGACTTATATTCTCTCTCTTCAATATTGCCTGCATTTTTTTGTCCCCACGCCTCGAAAGCAGATACAACATCAAGTTTCTTACCTTCATGACAGCCAGAAGAAATGGTACCTCCGTATAATAAGACACTTGGTCTATTCACGCGAAGCATCGCGATTAATGCACCAGGCATATTTTTATCACAGCCAACAACTGTTGCTAAAGCATCGTATGACATTCCCTCTACAACTGTCTCCATCGAATCTGCAATGATCTCCCGAGAAGGAAGCGAAAAACGCATACCCGGAGTTCCCATTGAAATACCGTCACTCACGCCTATTGTATTAAAAATTAATCCAACTAAATCTTCTTGAAGGGTTCCTTTCTTGACAAGCTTAGCTAATTCATTAAGATGCATATTACAAGGATTTCCCTCATATCCAGTACTCGCAATCCCAACAAATGGTTTTGAAAAATCCTCCTCACTTAGACCTATAGCATGAAGCATTGCTTGAGCTGCCGGTTGGGAATCATCTTGAGTTACTCGCTGACTGTATTTATTGAGTTTCATATTAAACTAATTCAAAATTTTTATACTCTTTTTTTTGTACTCGATTATTGTATGCTCTTGACAATTCATAGCCAATTGTATCCGACCATTGTAAGCCAAAATTCTTACCATCAAGACTTTCTATACCTGCTACCTCAGCAGCTGTTCCCGTAAAAAAGGCACCATCAGCCGCATAAACATCTTCTACTTTAAATTGGCTTTCTCGAACCTCTATACCCATTTCATTAGCCAGTTCAAAAATTGTTTGCCTTGTAATGCCAGGAAGAATATTTCCAAGCTTAGGTGTATATAAAACCTCATCCTTTTCAAAGAAGAAATTAGCGCCAGGTCCTTCAGCTACAAAACCATTAGAATCCAACAGCAAAGCTTCATCAAAGCCCTCTTGTTTTGCTTCGGTTGTGGCAAGAATTGAATTGGTATAGTGACCCGTAACTTTTGCTTCAACAAAACACGCTTTAGGATTTGGACGTTGAAAAGAGGAAGTCATTAAGCGCAATAAACTGTCTCCCAAATATCTTCCCCATTCCCATGCGCATAATAAAACGTGTGAGTCATCACCTGAAACAAGACTCATGTTTTCCCCAGGATAGATTAGTGGTCGTATATATGCATTTGTTAAATTGTTTTTTTTAAGTAGCTCATAGGATAATTTAGTTAACGTCTCACTTGATAAAGCAAGTGGGATTTGCATCTTTTGTGCCGAAAAATGAAGCCTATCGTAATGCTCTTTTGCTTTAAAAATCAAAGTGCCATCTTCAGTTTCATAAGATCGAATACCTTCAAATACGGCGTTTCCATAATGTAAAGATTGATTGTATAGTGTCAGGCTTGCATCTTTTGCTTTTGTCCATTTGCCATCTAGATATACGATAGTATCGTCTGAATAATACATAATTCTGCTTTTAAATTTTAAACTAAAAAAGCCATCCTTTTGGATAGCTTTACAATATTTTTTATACCATCCAAAGATCAGTTGCGTTCAGCAATAATTTTAATAATCTCCTTTATAGTAGTGTAATTCATCATTTTGAATACAAATGTATTTCGATTGATATTTAAAAAAAATGACAAAAATCAGTTTTCCGTAAAACATGGTGCTGCAAACGAATAAAAAGTTCTGACCTTGACTAAGTGTCTTTATGACATAAAAAAAACTTTAGGCAACTATTTCCTAAAAACTTTGTCTGTATATTTGAAGAGTTAAACCGCTAAAATGTCCAGATTACTGCTTGTAATGTCTTTTGTCATTCTAATACATGATGTGTTCGGGCAATTGGTTTTTGCGGAACTTCAAGGAACTCCAGTTAATACCTCAGGGTGGAATTTGACCGGAGCAGCATACGTTGGAAATACTGTTGGAGATGCCAATAATGATAGCGATGAAATCATTCTGACCAACCAAACCAATACGAGCAGTGGAGCCGTTTTCTTTCAAGAGCCGTTAGACTTATCTACGTGTAATCAATGGCACGTGGACTTTGAATTTAGAATTTGGGAAGGTAACGGCGCAGATGGGATTGCTTTTTGTTTTCTTGATGTTCCTCCTGTAGGATTTGTGTCAGGAGGTGGCGTAGGTGTGCCTTCTACCGCAAATGGTATTAAAGTTATTTTTGATACTTATAACAATTGGGGTGCCGCCAATCCAGGCCTAGGCATATACAGCGGTGTAGGTTACAATGAAAATCCTGCTATTTCATCTGGCCTGGTCTTTATTAATAATGTAGGCGGAAACTTGAATTTTATCCGCTCCAACAATTATAATTCCGCGACAATAACCTACAATAACGGAACCATTACCCTAACTGTAAATGGAGTGCTTTACATTAATGCCTTTTTTCCGGTAAATTTTGCAGGATATATGGGTTTCACGGCAAGTACTGGAGGTTTAAACGATAAACATTCGATCAAGAATGTTCAAATTTTTGCAGACCTCCCAGAAGCGAACGCAGGGGCTGACATTTCCGTTTGCAGCGGTGAACCCGTACAAATTGGCACTACGGATGACCCCAATAACAGCTATCTATGGGACAATCCAACACTACTTGATGACCCTAATATTTCTAATCCTACAACAACCATCGAAAACAATACAAGTCAACCTATTTTTCAGCAATTTATTGTTGAAACACTGATTACGGCGAATTCAGGTGCCTGTCCTGATTATGACACCATTAATGTTACCATCCTCCCGGATTTAAATAGCACAGAAAATATAGCCATCTGTGAAAATGAACTTCCATTCCTTTGGAATGATTTGGTGTTGAATACCTCCACGACGGAAACACTATCCCTATTAAGTGTTAATAATTGCGACTCCGTAGCAACCTTAAACCTAACTGTGAATACAGCAACAACGAGCTTTAATGATACTGTGGTATGCGACACGGAATTACCTTTTCTTTGGAATGGCATTTCAATTAATGAAACTGGCGACTTTATGGCAACACTAACAAACAGTGTAGGTTGTGATTCAGCTGCAAATTTGAATGTTATCGTCCTTCCTTCTCTCGAAAGCACGACGGATTCTATTATTTGTGAATCTGAACTTCCCCTAAATTGGAATGGCTTAATATTTACCGGAACAGATACTCAAAGTACAATTCTTAACAGTGTGGTTTCAGGCTGTGATTCCACGGTCACATTAAACCTAAACGTTAATCCAACTCTTTTTAGTTCGACTGACTCAACAGTTTGTGAAACAGAACTGCCCTTATTTTGGAATGGATTGGAAATTTCAAATGCAGGCACTCATACGACAACGCTTTTTAGCAGCATTACTGGTTGTGATTCAATAACGAGCTTAAACTTAACAGTAAATCTAACTTTATCAAGCACCACAAACATTACAATATGCGACAGCGAACTTCCTTTCGAATGGAATGGCAACCAATTAACGCTATCTGATTCCTACTCAACTATCATTGAAAGCATCCTTACCGGTTGTGACTCTATTGTTAACCTAAATCTATTGATCAACCCAACCTTGACTAGTGATACAGATACAACCGTTTGCGCATCTGAGCTTCCTTTTAATTGGAATGGCCTTTTAATTAATGAAGCAGGGCTTCAAACAGCTAGTCTCCAAAGTTTGGTTACTGGATGTGACTCACTAGCAACACTAAATTGTATGGTTATCTTGAATCCACAAATTGACATTGAAGTGAGCGCCAATGAAGGCTGTGTTCCAATTGATATTACTTTTACAAATCCTTTCGCAAATCAAAACACGAGCTGTTCGTGGACGCTTAGCGACGGTAATATGTTTAATACCTGTGAGCAAATGATGACCTTTGAAACGGCAGGATGTTACGATGTGAGTTTAACGAGCACAGAACAAGGATGTTCATCTTCTATTTCAATTGAAAATCTAATGTGTCTCGATAGTCAACCATCTGCGAATTTCACAGCAGCACCCGCAGTAATTACACTAAGTAACCAATGGGTTCAATTTTATAATGCATCATCAATATCAGCAGTAAACTTTGCTTGGGATTTTGGAGATGAAGCCTTCTCAAATGAAGAAAACCCTCAATACCAATATGAGAACAATGCCTATGGATATTTAGCAACATTAATAGCTAGTACAGTTCAGGGGTGCTCTGATACGACATCCCTTTTTATAGAATGCAAAGAAGCACCTATCATATTCATTCCGAATTCTTTCACACCCGATGAAGACCAATACAACCAGATTTTTACACCCGTTCTTTCGCCTTCTATTGACCCATATAATTACACCCTATGGATATACAACCGATGGGGCCAAATCATTTTTGAATCACATCAACCAGATTATGGATGGGATGGGAGCTATGGAACTGGCGGAGTAAAAGCTCAAGAAGGTACTTATGTATGGAAGATTATGTATAAAATGCCAGATACGGATGAACGAAAAACCTTATCAGGACACGTGAATTTAATTCGTTAATCACCTCTTTCATAAGCAACTTTTATCTTATTTTCGTAAAAAAATCATTCTTATGAAAATAATTACTTCAATATTTACCTTTTTTATATTTGCACAAAGTCTACACGGACAACTGTCATTTGATGTACATGCCAAAGGTGCAGCCAACTCAACTTGGTTATTAAATAAAAATATATCAGATATGGGTGCTACACAAGATTATGACCTGGCCTGGGGTTCAAGTTATGGTGTTGCAGCTAATGCATATTTCGGAATGACGGGCGTTGGAATTGAATTTTTATACAACACCCACAATGCGGCGTATACAGGAGCTTACTCTATTAATGATGAATCGACAGGGAGTTACACCTCTAATATAAAACTAGAGACCATTCAAATTCCACTGCTCTTAAAGTTTCAGAGTGCAAAAGGAGCATATATTGAGCTTGGACCTCAGCTCACAAATATTTCAAGTGCTCAATTCGATCGAACAGGAGAAATTATTGGCATTGGATTTGAAGAATCAAAAGATGTAAAAGAAGAATATGCGTCTTCGTATATTTCTGGTGTCCTTGGTTTCGGATCAAAAATTGCACTTTCCGACCTTCCAATAGGTTTACTTTTAGGAATTAGATTACAATATAGCTTTGGTGATCTAATGGGTGTTGATGGTGAAGGTTATTCCCTAGGGAGTTCTGAAGAGCCGGGTTTTTGGCACCCAACACACGAGCCGACACAAGCAATTTCAGGAGGCGTTGTATTTGGAGTCACTTACACTATTAAATAGCTTATCTAACGCTACATAAAGTAGTAAAATAGAGTTTTGTGTCACTGACGCATCTCTTCTTAATTTATCCAATATGAAGGATTCTTATAAGGCCGTAAAAAAATTACGACCTCTTGCTTTTTCTTTGTAGTCTAAAATCATTTTATGAGACTACTAACAGAAGACGAAAGGTTTAGAGAGCACTTAATGGGCTTTGACGAATATAAACTTTGTGAAGAGGCTAAAGAATATATACCCACGGAGGTAAAAAGACAATCGCTTATTTCGTGTGCAGAATATTTAAGTCATTTTATTGTTGACAATCTCAACGAAAATGCAGTTGATATAGAAGCTCCCGAAGAATTACAACAAATTCAGGTGGTAACCTATATTGAATCACTACCTAGACAAACTGTTCAATCTTTTTATCACAATTATATGGAATCCTATGGCGTAATTGAAGATTTGATGATTCTTAACGAACAAAACAGGCTGCATCTTTTATACCAGCTCACAAGACATTCTTATGAATACTTGGAGCTTCTGAATAAAGAAATATTGAATTAATCATCTAAAGAGTTTCCGAACCAAACTACGGCGTATGATCCTTGGATGCCTATTCCAATAGCTTTCCATTGTTCCTTCCAAATGTCTTTGTTCGAAATTACATCGTTATGAGGTTTGCTTTTTTTCCATATATCCAGCGCCATTTCCGCCGTCATAGAGGCACTGCTATAACTTGCGATCTCATAACCAGGAAAATTATAGCTCGTAAGTTCTTTGGGTTTATCCCACATACAAGAGGCTTTCGCATGATCATCGGTATAACAACAAGAATTCCAAGTCCCTTTATTGGACCAGCTATGTAAATTACAAATGTCCTTATCAGGATGATTTACAGTTAAATCTTCACAATGCAATTGCGCAACCTTTGTTAACGCTTTTGAAATTGGGATTTCAGGAAGGCCAAGCTCCATACGGTATTCCATAATTATATTATAGAGATTCCTTTCCTCAAGCGTTAGCACCTGTGAGGAAATCGTCAAAGAGGAATACAGAAAAAAAAAGAGTATTATATATTTAGACAATTATTTTGATTTGTCTTTGATTATTTGTCTTCGTAAAGCTTCTACAGCAACATCAGCAGCCTCTTCAAAACTTTTACATTGCTTTTTTGCAAAAAGATCTTTTCCTGGAACATGAAGCTTTATCTCGGCTATTTTATTTGCTTTATCTCGATCATTCTCCAATCTCAAAAAAACCTCAGCGGATACAATCTTGTCATTAAACTGCTCGAGTTTATTGAGCTTTTCTTGTATAAATGTCAATAATTTCTGGTCTGCTTTGAAATGTACGGCATGCATTTGAGTATCCATAGGTTAGTTGGTTTTACGCCCACGCGGGTGGGCTTGTGAATAAATTGAATTTAACTTTGCAAACGAATTGTGGGTATAAATTTGAGTAGCTGATAAATTGGCATGTCCCAATAGATCTTTCAAAGTCTCGAGTCCCGTGCCACGGTTAAGCATGTGTGTTGCAAAAGTATGCCGCAACACGTGTGGACTCTTTTTATCCAGCGTCGTTACCTTTCCAAGATAGCTATTAATTTTTCGATAAGCAAATGCAGGATAGAGTTTCTTACCGCTTGCTAAAATCAATATATTGGGGCATTCGGGGGATTGATTTTCACGTAGCCTAAGGTATTGCTGTATTTGATGATACAGATTATTTGAAATCGGAATAATCCTTTCTTTATTCCTTTTTCCCAATACCTTGATTTGACCAGTTTGGATATCTGAAAGCTTCAAAGCTATTAATTCACTTAACCGAATTCCTGTCTGATAGAACAGTTCAAACATTAATTCATCTCGTCTTCCATCAAAATCCTTTGAAAATAATTTTTTCATTTTGTCAAGATTAAGTTCCGATTCTTGAACAAATTGCGGGAGGTGCTTTTCACTTTTCGGGCCATTCACTTTAGACATTGGGGAGCAAGAAACTATGGTTTCTTTAACCAACCATTTATAAAAACTTCTCAAAGTTGCAAGCTTTCTATTTACTGACCGGTTTTTTAAACCGCTTTCAATTAAGTAAACAATCCATGACCTTATATATGCAGGACTCAGGGCTTCAAATTCCGTTACATCCTTGATTTCAGAATACTGAAGAAAGTCATTTAGATCACGCTTATATGCATTCACCGTATGCATTGAATAACGCTTTTCAAATTTTAAGTAAGCAAGGAATTTATCGAACATAAAAAAAGGAGTCTAATGACTCCTTTTAATAACGTATATATTTAAATAAGGTTACTGTTCCATTGATTGCATTCTCTGCTTGTAAGACGCTCTGATAATCTGCTGTCTTTTTGTAATAGAAGGCTTCTCAAATTGCTTACGGCCACGAAGCTGAAGCATTACTTTAGTTTTTTCGAATTTCTTCTTGTACTTTTTGAGAGCTCTTTCGATGTTCTCTCCTTCTTTAATCGGTATAATTAACATATTCTTTTGATATTTATATTGATATCGGTGGGCAAAGATACGGTATTTTCTATATCCTACAAGGAATTATTTTAAAATTTCTCTAGAAATCACGATTTTTTGTATTTCCGAGGTTCCTTCACCGATAGTCATCAGCTTTGCATCTCTCAAAAATTTCTCAGCAGGATACTCTTTCGTATATCCATAACCACCCATAACCTGAACTGCCTCATTTCCACATTTTACAGAAACTTCAGAAGCATAATATTTCGCATAAGCACCTGCTTTTGTTACAGGACGCTTATTGTCCTTTAAATATGCCGCCTGAAAGGTTAATAGCTCCGCAGCTTCAACCTCTGTTGCCATATCAGCAAGTTTGAAGGCTATCGCTTGAAAATGGGCTATTGGCTTACCAAATTGTTCTCTTTCTTTGGCATACTTAACAGATGCTTCATATGCACCCCTCGCAACACCACAGCTCAGTGAGGCAATAGAAATTCTTCCACCGTCTAATATTTGCATTGCTTGTTTAAAACCAGCTCCAACATCACCTATGACATTTTCTTCTGGAATTCTAACATTATCGAAGATGAGCTCTGCTGTTTCGCTTGCTCGAACACCTAACTTTTCTTTTATCTTAACTGCAGAAAACCCTGGGGTGCCTTTTTCGACAATAAAAGCGGTAATTCCTTTACTATCCAATAAGTCACCTGTTCGAATTAGAACTACGGCAACATCTCCGGACAAACCATGCGTGATCCAATTCTTTGTGCCATTTAATACCCAATGATCACCGTCTTTGACTGCTGTTGTTTTCATACGCATGGCATCAGATCCTGTATTCGCCTCAGTAAGCCCCCACGCTCCTATCCATTCACCACTTGCTAACTTTGGAAGGTACTTTTTCTTTTGCGCCTCACTCCCGTGATAGAAGATATGTCCTGTACAAAGAGAATTATGAGCAGCAACACTCAAACCAATTCCTCCGCATACTTTTCCGAGCTCCATTAATGCTGTAGCATACTCAGCATAACCAAAACCCGAACCACCATATTCTTCAGGGATAAATATGCCTAAAAGGCCTAGCTCGCCCAACTTTTTCATAGTTTCTTCAGGAAAGATTTCGTGATCATCCCAGTTTTTCATATTTGGTTTGATTTCTTTTTCCGCAAAGTCTCTAACCATTTGCGCAATCATTCCCTGATTTTCGTTTTGCTCAAAATTCATATATCTGATGATTAAATTCTATTAATAGGAGACTAAATTCATACTGTTGGAAGAATATTTCTGTAGCTTCTTGTCTCCATTAAGAAAGCTAAGGTTTACTAAAAAACTAAATCCTGCAATTTGACCGCCACATTGTTTTACGAGCTCTGCCGCCGCCGCCGCAGAACCACCAGTAGCAAGTAGGTCATCATGAATTAATACATTTTGACCCGCAGTTACTGCATCGTCGTGCATTTCAATTTCTGCGGTACCATATTCTAATTCATAGGCAAAGCTCTTTTTTTTATACGGGAGTTTACCTTTCTTTCGAATTAAAATAAATGGAATATCAAGAGCCATTGCTAAAGGATACCCAAAAAGAAAACCCCTACTCTCTATTCCAGCGACAGCATCAATCTTTTGACCACTATATACTGACGCTAAATGAGCAACGACCTCTTTAGATAATTCAGGATTCAACATAATGGTTGAAATATCCTTGAATAGAATTCCAGGTTTTGGAAAATCCGGGACATCACGAATAACATTTTTAAGCTTGTCTTCTAAAAGCATATGCAAATTTAGTGAAGGTTTCTCCGATTAAGAATTTTATACCCTTTTTTTTAATAACTGATGAAAAATCACAACCCACAATTGTTAATCTAAGCTCAAATAAGGCCGAATTTTTAAATAGACATCATCACTGATAAGCTTAGACTTTTTTATGGAACTGATCGTATCAAACCTGCCAAGTTGTGTTCGCATTTTAACAATGGAATTCGCTTGAGAATAGCTCAAATATGGGTGGTTTTTAAGCATCTCAAAGCTTACAGTATTTAAATGTATTTTTTTTAATGCGCTGGTGTCAATAATTAAACTTTCTAAAAGTATCTGATAGGTTTCTTCTTTCATCTTCCATACCTCCATCAGCTGCTCTCTTTTATAGAACCCTCCGAGTTTATTTCTGTACTTCATAATTTGCGAAGCATAAAATGGACCTATGCCATTTATTGAAATCAGCCCGAGAGAATCAATAGTGTTAAGTTCTAAAAACTTTGTAATAGATGGTGTCGTCTTGTCTATAAAAGACTCCTTTTCATCAAATTTAGGCCTCGGGTACACTGTTGAATCTTTTATTAAATCATAAACAGTATCGGGTAGGACATAAATCTTTCTCAATGCCTCATTCGCATATATCTTATGGTTTAAAAACCTCAGAATTACATTTGATTGCTTTTCTGACAAACCCAAATACATCCAGTCCTCGTGAGTATATTCATTTGGGTCGAATTTACCTTTTGGCGATCTGTAGATAAGCTTCTTTTTTTTCTTAGGATATATATTTTTCTCCTCTTTTGATTTTGAAGTATTGATTTTAGCTTCAACCTCTATTATTGGCTTATTTATGAGGACCGTATCTGCCTTCAGAAAATAGACATAAAGTCTTGGTAACAAAACAACAATGAATGCAAGAAAAAACAATGCAGTTAAGCCTCTTCTACTTTTTTTTGAAATATAGAAAGGCGACTTCATAGCCTATAACATAACTAGATTAAATTATGATTTTGACCCTTTAATTGCACTTAAATATCGTGCAAGCTCTTTTTTCACAATTGGGAATAAGAAGAATAGACCAATCATATTTGGAAATACCATTGCAAAAATCATGGCATCGGAAAAGCCCCAAATAGAATCCATACTGGCTGCAGCACCTATAACCACAAACCCTAAGAATAAAAACTTATATGTTAAATCTGCAGTCCTACCTCTACCAAATAAGAATTTCCAAGACTGTAAACCATAATAGGACCACGAAATCATTGTGGAAACAGCAAACAAAACAACAGCAATAGTTAAAAATACATTAGAGTAAGGGATATATTGACCAAATGCTTTTGACGTAATACCCGCTCCTTCATAAGCCACGCCATCTATCATTACAGAACCTTCACCGCCATAGTCAAAATTACCACCAAAATTATATATGATAATTACTAGAGCTGTCATTGTACAGATGACAACAGTGTCTATAAAAGGCTCTAACAAAGCTACAAGACCTTCAGACGCTGAATATTTTGTTTTGACCGCAGAATGCGCAATAGATGCGGAACCTGCACCAGCCTCATTCGAGAAGGCAGCCCTTTTAAACCCGACTAAAAGAACTCCGATTACACCACCAACACCAATTGCTTGTGGATCAAATGCCTCTTGAAAAATTAAGGCAAAAGCATTGTCGACCAGGCTAAAATTACTGAGAATGATGTATAAACAAGCTGCCAAATACAAAACAGCCATAAAAGGCACTATCTTTTCGGTAACAGATGCTATTCGTTTAATACCACCAATGATAATAATACCAACCAGAACGGCTAAAGTTACCCCAATGATTGCTCCCGCGCTAGAGCTCTCCCAACCCATAAGTTCTTTTAAAACTATTGTTGCTTGATTGCTTTGTGCAGCATTTCCGCCACCAAAAGATCCACCAATGCAAAATATGGCAAATAAAACGGCAGTTATTTTACCGAGCATTGCAAAACCTTTTTCCTTCAACCCTTTACTTAAATAATACATTGGACCTCCATACACAGTACCGTCTTCACCTATATCCCTATACTGAACTCCAAGTGTGCATTCTACAAACTTTGATGACATGCCGAGTAAACCGCAAACTACCATCCAAAAAGTAGCACCAGGACCTCCTAATGCAATGGCCAATGCAACTCCGGCTATGTTCCCATTACCAACAGTTCCTGAAACAGCAGTAGCCAAGGCTTGAAAATGAGTTACCTCGCCCTCTTTACTTTCATCAGCAATTGTATCTTTTATGTCACCATCAACAGCTAAATTGTCATTGCCAGCAGATGAATGGTCCACGTGATCATATTTACCCCTAACAACGTTAATTGCTTTTCCAAAAAATCGAATATTTGGAAAGCCAAAATAAAGAGTGAAAAACAATGCACTGCAAACTAAAAGAATAATCACGAAGGGAGCTCCTTCGAAAACTTCAAAAAAGATGATTCCTGAAATAAAATCAGAAATAGGTTTAAATGCTTGATCTATTTTTTGATCTAAACCCATCTCATCTTGTGCGAAAGTGAATACAGGCATTAATAAAGCAATAAGGGCAAACAATCCTTTTTTCATCTTGTTAAAATTTAATTATGGTCCCGAAGGTAAGGTTTTTCATATTAGAATAAAAGCTTTAGACTCTCTTCAAAAAGCATAGGTTTGTAACCTATTTCTGAATGCGCTTTACTCAGATCAAACCCAGTTCTTGGCGGTCTTTTTGCAGCTTGATTTAACGATTCACTCGTAGTTTTATGTAAATTTTTAGTATCTAAATTTAAGTACTTAGCGATACGCAAGACAAGGTCATATATAGAAAATGTTTCTGGCCCAGAAATATGATATATGCCTTTTTTATTAAGTAGTGCGATTTGTACACAAGCCCATGCCAAATCATCAGCCCATGTAGGCGCACGGAATTGGTCATCAATAATATTCAAATCTTTTCCTGACTCCAAAGCCTCTTTGGCCCAT
Organism: uncultured Flavobacteriales bacterium; assembly: GCA_943789205.1. Taxonomy (GTDB): domain Bacteria; phylum Bacteroidota; class Bacteroidia; order Flavobacteriales_D; family Crocinitomicaceae; genus UBA952. The sequence goes on along the minus strand of CALSTG010000001.1, from coordinate 1,399,786 downwards.
AAAACGATATTTGATCGTGATAAGCGCTTTCCCCTACCAAAAACAATAATGGTCCTTACAATTGTCCAATTGTCTGTAGTTCCGTTTTGAATAAGCCTCTCTGCATCAAGCTTAGATTGGGCATAAACACTTAAAGGATTCGGAGTATCTGTCTCCTTATAGTTCCCTTTCAATCCGTCAAAAACAAAGTCTGTGGATAATGCTATAAATTGAGCTCCTATCTGTTTTGAAGCCTCGAATAAAATCTGAGTTGAGGTAACATTGATAAGCTCACATTCCTTTGCATTTGATTCACAATAATCAACGTTGGTAATTGCTGCAGTATGCATAACGGCAGTCGGTTGAAAATCCGTAAAAACATTTGAAACATGACTTGTTTTCGAAATATCCATTTGTGCGTAACGTGTCTCGGGACAATCAGGATTTCTATTCTCGCCTTTGGAGGTAGCCAGAAAAGGAATTTGTTTTTTTAAAAGCTGCTTAACTATCTTTTGGCCTAACAGGCCATTACTTCCGGTAATAAGAATTTTCATAAGCTAGAGTTCCCAAACTGATTTTTTTCTCTTTGAAGAAAATGTAAAATAGTGCTTGTGCTCCAGTAACCAGGCCATTATTAGATAAATAAGCAAGGGAGATCCCAATGTGACAAAAGAAAAATATATGAAGCCAAGTCTTACTTGCGTGGTACGTATACCCAGTTTGCGAGCCCACCATTCGCACACACCATAGGATTGCATTTCAAAAAAGAACAGGATTTTCTGAAGTAATCTTTTCATTTGTAGGCAAAAAACAAACTATCTCAGCGGTTTAAACTCCATCCATTCTGGATTCGCAGGAGCAGCCGTATTGGGATCAAAATCTTGACTCGTGATTCTTGCAGTTGTACGACGGTTAATTTGATGTAATTTTTCAAATTTTGCCTTATCAGACGATCTAAATTTATTTATGAATCTTTCAGTAAGCTCAATTAATTGACCATTTGCATCAGTCCACATAGCTGGTTCAGCTTCTCCCTTTCCAATTGGTTGAATCCTTCTGGCATCAATACCTTTTTCTTCAACTAAAAATTTGTACACCGCCTTTGCTCTATTTTCTGAGAGAACCTGGTTGTAATTTGCAGAAGAACGTGAATCCGTATGTGAGAATAAATCAATAGTAATGTATGGATGCGTGCTTAATAAATTGTATAAAAAGTCTAAGGAGTCTGTTGACATACACGTTTCATCATTGATGAAAGACCATTCGTTCAATGGATATCTTACTTCTGGAGTACGGATTTCTTCAACGATAGGCACCAGCTCAATTTCGACAATAAACGATTGACTTTCTTTCAAACCAACAGTCGTAATTTTTGTAGCGTTAGGGTTTTGAAGATAGCCTTCCTTCATAGCATTTATGGCATAAGTCACATCTTCATTGATATAGCGCTGCTTACCATTTTTAACATCATACTTGATTGTAGTTCCTGACTCATTTGTTTCACCATTCCAATCAGAATCATCATCACCATTAAAAGAAACATTCGCTTCAGCGATTCTTTCGTTCTTGTTTCCAAACTCGTGAACAATTACTTGAACGTCATATAAGTTTGGAGGAACACTGTAGCTCCAAACATCCGGTGCGTACTGATCATTGTTCAATCTTCGTTCCGAGGTAAAATAACCCTTTTTACCTCTGCTTGTAATTGCATAATCATTACTTGGTGAATTGATAGGATAACCCATATTCTTAGCTACACCCCAAACGTTTTTGTCTTCTCCAGGTGCACACATGAAAATATCTAACCCACCAATTCCTTTGTGTCCATCGCTCGCAAAAAAGAACTCTCCACCCTTACCAATCGAAGGGAAAAGTTCATTACCCTTGGTGTTGTATTGGGCTCCCATATTTTTGGGAATTGAATCCCAAGATTTAGATTTTTTGTTGTAAGAAATATACCACAAGTCTCTTCCTCCAAAAGATTCGTCTGTACCGCTATATTGCATATCAGAAGCAAAAATCAGCATAGTTCCGTCTGTTGTCAAACAAGGATGACCAACCGATATCATTGGATCACTCTTCAATTTCAACTTTACTGGGTTCGCAAATGTGCCGTCTACTAAGTCCACTGTCCATATATCACAACCCAACATCATTTTTTCTTTGTTGGGACATCTTGTGAAATACATTTTCTTGAATTTTTTATCAAAGCAAAGCGTTCCTTCACTTTCCGAAGTATTCACAATTCCATCCTCATCGATCGATTTGACGTTGGTAGGGTCTCCATTTTTGTCAAACTCTGCAACATATATGTCCATATATTTCTCGCCAGTAATAGGGTCTCTTCCAGATCCGTAGCTCTCTTCTCTACTCGAAGAAAAATATATCTTTAAACCTTTTTTATCTGAGAATGTGGGAGACATATCAAACTCTTTTCTGTTGACCTTTGTTTCGCATTTAACCTCGTAATTAATTTCAGGTTCCATCATATCATAGAACTTGTATTCCTCGCAAGATTTTAAGGCAATATCTACCTCATCCGATCTAGAACCATCAGAGATTTTTTTATATTCAGAATAACTCTTTTCTGCTTTACCAAAATCTCCCATTTTTCTAAGTGCTTCGCCTTTTAAAAAATAGATATCTGGATTGACGTCAAAATATTTTAATTCCACACAAACATCCAACCATTCGTTTGCACTCTCATAACGCTCTAAAAGACGATACGATTCAGCAATCCTGAATGCCATATCTCCCTTTTGTTTGAGTGAACCTTTAGACCCCAGTTTAGTGAAAGCAGCTTGGCACTTATCTATTGCCTCGAAATATTTGCCTGATTCAAAAGAGGCATGTGCCTCACGAATATATTTTGGTCCAGACGTTTGCGCAGAGACCGTGTATCCGATCAGCAGAAAAAAGAGTATTGTAAAGTTCTTGTTCATAGGTTAATAGTCGTTATTCCTATTGTGGAAAAGCAAAAATAAAGAAAAAATATCATTATTTACAATAATCACGGAAACGCTTGAGAGCCATTTCAAAATAATCAGGCAGTGGTGCGTCAAATTGCATACTCTCACTCGTTGTTGGGTGCTTAAAGCCTAAAGATTTTGCATGAAGCGCTTGTCCCTTGAATAAACTGAAATTATTTTCTATAAACTTCTGATATTTAGATGTTTTTAATCCCTTTAGCACACGATCCCCTCCATATTCGACATCATTGAAAAGCGGGTGTCCTATCCACTTAAAATGAGCCCTTATTTGGTGTGTTCTTCCCGTTTCAAGTCGACATTCCACAAGTGTTACATATCCGAACCGTTCTAGGACTTTGAAATGAGTAACGGCATGTTTCCCTTCTTCTCCATCTGGATACACTGCCATAACTTTCCGATTCTTTTTAGATCTTGCGATATGACCTGTAATCGTGCCTTCATCTTCTACATCCCCCCAGACTAACGCAATATACTTTCGTGAGGTGATCTTATCATAGAATTGTTTGGCAAGTTTTGTTAATGCATTCTCAGTTTTTGCAATAACGAGTAGCCCAGATGTGTTTTTATCAATTCGATGGACGAGACCAGGTCTTCCAGAATAATCAGAAGGAAGCTCCGGGAGTTGTTCGAAGTGAAATATCAAAGCATTTACAAGCGTACCGTCATAGTTGCCATGCCCCGGATGCACAACCATTCCTGCCTCTTTATTAACGAGAACAAGACTGTCATCTTCGTAAACAATTTGAATGGGTATGTCTTGTGCTTTTAGCTCAAACTCTCGAACAGGGTAAGGAAGCACCATAGAAACGATGTCACCAGGTTTTACACGATAATTTTGCTTGACTTTTTCTCCATTAACTAAAATATTGCCATTTTTCGCGGCTGTTTGAATCTTATTCCGAGACGTATTTGCAAGTCTTTCACCGAGAAACTTATCAATTCGAACCTGCTCTTGTCTTGGATCAGCTTGAAACTTATAATGTTCAAAAAGATCTTCCTGATCCGATGCTATTGACTCCTCTTCCATTAAGGCTTTATTACTTTGACTATTGAATTAGACAACTCGGGAATCTGAACAAAATAGACTCCCGATGAAAAGGACTCTAAATTGATTTTCTCATCTCTTGTTTCGATGAGTATGCGACCCATTGCATCAAGAAGTAATTTTTGCGAACCAAAAATACCTAATGAATTGGTAATTTGAATTTCATTCATCGCAGGATTTGGATAAACAAGTATCTCAACTCTTTCCTTCTGCTCAGCAACGATACCTAAGGTTTCATCCATTTGAGTAGAAAAAACTGGTCGCAGCATCGCGCTACCTGAGAAAGGGGATATTAACCAAGTCACACCTCCATCCACACTATAAAAAATCTCTTCAGAATGGTCAATGTTTCTATCAAATCCTAGGTTGAGTCGATCTGGGTCAAGCTGACGCCAGCCTACGAAAAACGAGCCTCCAACTGGGATTTTCGCAGTATCAATAAAGAAATAACTTGTATACTCATTTTCTGATCCACTGTAAATAGGTGATCTTGGATTGAATACATCGTCCTCATACAAAACCTCACCTGGCTCCCCATTATTGTCGTCCCATACGGTCAATAGAAAAAGCTTATCTGACACATCATTAACTGAGGGAACAAAACAAAGATTCAATCCTATTATACTATCTGGCTCGTAGGCTTCAAAATGAATGGCTAAGCGAGCTTGACTTCCTGTAGGACCAAACGCCGCTTCAGCTGACCCGTCGTCATAGCTGTAAAAATTATAAAACCCTTGTTTGAAAGCCGTTGAATCATTAGGCTCATAATTTGGATATTGCGCAGATGCATTGGCGGTCACATCAAATTCTTCATAAGCACCTGTCAAGTTTCTTGGGAACTCATAACCTGACTTTAAATCATGAAAAGATGTCGCAAAATCTAACGCAGCATAATTTATTTGTTGTTCCGCTAGTGTAAATCCTTGTAATGTAAAATTACCCTCTGTAACACCACCGTAGCTCACCTCTACTGACCCATCCTGATAATTCTCTGGGCCAATACTGCCATTGAATACTACAACCTCTAATGATTCGGTCATTTTATTTTCTGTAGAACCCTTATAATGATCCCAGGGAACAGATGTATATTCAGAAATCAATGAATTCAAAGGATAAACAAAAGAAAAATCTTTAAATATTGTATCAGCGAAAGCAGGAGGAATCGCTTCTCTTAAATAAACCATATCTAAATGAAATTGGTCTAAGGCACCCGAAAGACCTCCATAATTTCTAAATCTAAATTGAAAGCCATTAGAAAAATAATTCTGTCCCAGTATTGGCAAATGCACAATTTGAAACGGCACGACACTTTTACCCGTATCGCCCCAAATTCGATTCCAAGTATTTTCTCCAGTATCATAAAACTCAAGAATTAAGGAGTCCGTTGATTCAGGTTCATCACCGAAGCCTTGTGGTTGATACAGAAAAGATATATATACAGAATCAGCAACACTCAACGAGGACATATCGATAGGTTTGGAAGTTAAAGCATCGGCATAACCAGAAGATGTAGTTCCAATTGCATAAGGAAATCCTGATGCATCTAGACCATCAAAGGTCATAACACCGAGCGTTCGAGGATGGTCCGCAAACCTAAAGTTATGGTAGGTAAACTCATCAATCCAAAGTTGGTTTGGATTAGAAACCGGGAGGAAAAATTGCCGCGCCGAATCTTGAAAATAAGGCGGGTTCTCAATCCAAACAGTATCTGAAATGTCACCTTGATTCAAAGTGTCATATATATAATAGGGTGGGTATAAGTCCACCGGCTCGTAATTTACTGGATAGGATGAGAAGTCAGCTACATTGACTGTTTGCGCATTGAAGACCGTATCATAAAAAATCCCTTCTACTGGATCGTAATATCGGCGAAAAGTAACCTGATTCGTATAACCAACGTTATTTTCAATAGGAATCGCGGTGGCTTGATCAATCAAGTAATAATAAAGAACACTTGTGGTAAGAGGATTGTTAAAGTCAGGAGCATATTGTTGTACTTTATTCGTAGTGAAATCATCGAAAAATGGAAGATCAATGGTATCTGTTGAATATACAAAGGTACTATCGATACCCAATTCTTTTTCTGAATACAAGGAGTGGAGAAATGAGTATTGCGTTAAAGGAGCGAGCTGAATTTGAGCTATCGCACTTGTGGTTGTGATTAAGACACAAATAAAAAAGACTAGTAACTTCATTCAAATGGATTTTCTGAGGGAACCGACCCTGCATTGATGAGAATTGTAATATGTTTTGAGCGTTCTAGTGTTTTGTTTTCAAAATATTCAGGAGACTGAACAAAAACAATCGCATTCAGGGTGTCACTCTTAGTTTCGCAATCGTTACAGATCGTGGAGAAAGATTGAAAACCAGTAGTTTGCAACAAGTTTATGGCATCCGAATAATTCATACCGACCAAATTCGGTAATTCAAGAAGAACGCCTATTTCGTTTCGACCAACCACGAGGGTAATCTCAGAACCTTTTGGTATTTTAGAACCAGCGTCAATTTCAACGCCCTCAAATTTTTGCGCCAATACCGAACCAGCAGCTTCAATTGTTGGTTCATATTCAATTGTGTATAAAAAGCCACGACTAGATAATCTTCTTTCGGCAATTTTGACCCGATCAAATAATAAATCAGGCATTTCAGTTAGCTCTTTATTTTTAGAAAGACGCAAGCCAACAACCCTGTTGGATTTAACATGAACTTTTGAAATCGCTGTGGGTGCAATCATTTGCTCAATGACCATTCCATTCGGTTGCGATGGATCATAAATACTATCAAGGATTTCATAGCTGAGACCAAGCTTTTCCAACTTCAATTTTGCCTCAACTGACGACATGCCAATAAGCCTAGGTACAGCGACCTCCTCACCATGATTGGTATAAGAATCAAGATACTTCATGGTGCCAAATAGAATTCCTGCATACATACCAACAATTGCTATGGAACTAAACAAAAAAGTTTTGGACCAAAAAAACTGTTTGATGATCAGAAATATACGATAACGAAATATAGATTTAAGCTTATCTTTCACGCTGTAAATATAAGGTCTTTTGTAGTATTAAAAGTTGGGCGTTAAAGAATGAGTTGTGAAGAAATCTTCAATATATTCTACAGCCTCTTCAGGTGTATCGACCAACCTAAATAAGTCAAGATCTGAGGGTGAGATGTTTTGCTCTGCATCTAGCATCGTTTTCTGAATCCAATCTGTCATTCCTGACCAATAATCTTTTCCAACCAATACCACAGGTCTTCTTGCAATTTTATTCGTTTGAATCAATGTCAGGGCCTCAAAAAGCTCATCAAGTGTTCCAAAGCCACCCGGCAGCGCAACAAATGCTTGCGAATATTTAACGAAAATCACTTTACGAACGAAGAAATAATCAAATTCTAAATTGTGCGCAGAATCAATATATGGATTATGATTTTGTTCAAAAGGCAGATCGATATTTAATCCAACAGATGGACCAACACCTTTTTGAGCCCCACGATTTGCAGCCTCCATTATTCCAGGTCCTCCACCTGATATAATCCCATAGCCACGTTTAGAGAGCTCCTCAGCCAAATCAACACCCAATTTATAATGGGGGTTTTCTTCAGGAGTTCGTGCCGAACCAAATATAGATACACAAGGACCGATTTTTGACATACGGTCAAACCCTTCTACAAACTCGGACATAATTTTAAAAATAGACCAACTGTCATTGCTCTTTATGTCTTTCCAATCTTTTCTGCTATTTACCATAAATCAATCTTTTACTTTAAATATAATGTAAATAGGATAACGGTAAAATCTTGGATATATTCTCTAAATTCGAGGTGTGAGGTTTATTTTAATTTTTATAGTCCTGAATGTTTTTGGACCGCTCAGATCGCAAACAGCTAAAGACTCGGTTGAAAGTATCTTTTCCTCACAAAGATTTACGCTTACGACAACAGGCATTGGTCTTACAAGCATCGGAAGTATTTACGGTTTAAACAAGCTTTGGTATTCTAATGAAAATCAATCCTCATTTCACCTGTTCAATGACAGCAAAAATTGGATGCAAATGGATAAGATGGGTCACGCATTTACTGTTTACCACCTAACCCGTGGCTTAAATGAGGTTTATGCCTGGACAGGTTTGAGTCAAAAGAAAAGTCTTTGGACTGCCGCCGGAATAAGTATGGGATACTTGAGTGCTATTGAAATCTTAGATGGATTCAGTGAAACTTGGGGCTTCTCTTTAAGCGACATGGCGTTTAATACGCTTGGTGTGGGTTTGTATCTATTTCAAGAGCATTATTTCCAAAGACAAATATTCAAACCGAAATTTTCATTCCATCAAACGCGTTTTGCCGAACAAAGACCAGATGTTTTAGGTAATAATTTTATAGAATCTCTACTTAAGGATTATAATGGTCAAACCTATTGGTTAAGCTTTTCTCCTTTTCAACTTGGTGTACAACAATGGCCCAATTGGCTCATGTTAAGTTTTGGACACAGTATTCGAGGAAGGCTCAAAGGAGATGCGCCGATATATGAAGGAATTGAAAGTCATAGAGAGCTTCTATTTTCATTAGATATTGATCTTTCTCAAATATCCGTTAAGTCAAAATTACTGAAAAGCTTTCTCGAGGCTTTAAATACACTTAAACTTCCCTTTCCAAGTATACTATACACCAACGGTAAGCTTACTGCGCGTCCTCTGTATTTTTAAGTGAAAGCTGTACTTCAAAAGATTGCTCCCAATACTTTCCTGTTAGCCAAAATGAATTGGAGCTCTTTCGGTAAGCAATCCCATTTGGTACATTTTTAGCTCCTGCCTTCCGGATTAATTCAGAGATGTCTAAAAGACCTTCCACCGCTCCAGTCTTTGGATTGATAATCACAATTTTATTCAAGTTTATTCGTGAATCATGTTGGAATCGTTGCTCACTGATCCAAACATTGGCATAAATGCGACCATTGAAAAACTCTAGCTCATTTAAATTAGTGACAGGCCCTCTATCCGAATGAACCTTAATTGTCTTGAGAATCTCAAAATTCTCGGGGTCTCTTACCGTCAATTCATTTGTTCCATTTGACATAAAAATGTGTTCATCGTTATTGCAAAGTCCCCAACCTTCGCCATCATAACGTAAAGAATCTAAGAGACTTAAATCTAAAGCATTATAAACAAAGCATTTTTGGTCTTGCCATGAAATCTGATAAATTATGGATTCAAGAATCGTAATACCCTCGCCAAAAAGAGGATTGGGTTGGAAAGCTTCCAAGACTGATGCTCCTGTGTTTTCATCAATGCGAGCTACTTTCGTTGCATTTGTTTGATTCGGGTTTCCGGTTGATTCAAAAAGAACGTTATTATAAAACTCATACCCTTGCGTAAAATTTTCTGGATTGTGCGGGTGCGTTTCTAAAAGCTCGTAAATAAATTCCTGAGGACCTTCCTCTGCATTGATAAATAAAAATCTTCCGCCATCGCTGCCCAGAAGTTCATTCTTATTATATGCCTGAAGCTCTATGGAATAGGTGCCTAAATCAAAGGTGTTTGTTGAAAAAGAAAACTTCTGCTTGGCATTGGATTCTAATTTCCAAGACTTAACAATTACACCATCAATATCTAGCCTCAGTTCGTCGATATTGCTTAAGTCAGTGCAAGTGAATTCAAAATCTTCTCCACGCTTAACTGAAAAAAATTTTTGAGCAGAAGCAAAACCAAAATCAATTTCATTTTCAACCACCTCATTTTCAGAATCCAAATATGGAATAATGAAGGCAACAATGAGAGCTATCGTTAATAGAAGGATTCCTACTTTTTTCATGTCATTTTTTTAAAATCCGTACTATTTCATCCGTATCGATATAAGAATGAGATGCGTGATAAACGAGATTTTTAGCGTCAAAAACCATAACCTGAGGAGATTCATGTCGGACATTGAATTCAGCTGCCAAATTATTTGAAATCGATCGATGCTCAAGAACATTTAGCAACCAGAAATCACAATCTTCTCTACCGAAAAGGGAAGATTTTTCAAATCTTCGAAGTGCCATAGCTGAAATACCACACCTTGGGCTATGTTTGAAAATAATTTGAATGGTCGATACATTGTTTAATTGACTCATTATATCATTATCACTTAAAGGTTGCCAAGACATCTATAAAGTAGATTTGAATTGATTTAAAAAACGTAAATCATTTTCAGAGTACATTCTTAAATCATTTACTTTGAATTTCAGTTGTGCAATTCTTTCAACACCCATTCCAAATGCAAAACCTGAATATTTCTTTGAATCAATTCCAGAGGCTTCTAAAACGTTGGGATCTACCATGCCGCATCCAAGAATCTCTAACCAACCTGTGTACTTACAAACGTTACACCCCTTGGAATTACATATCGTACAGGACACATCCACTTCTGCACTAGGTTCAGTAAAAGGGAAATAACTTGGTCTCAATCTAATTTTTGCCTTTGATCCAAATACCTCTTGAGCAAAAAACAACAAAGTTTGTTTTAGGTCAGCAAAAGAAACATCCTCATCAATATATAAACCTTCTATTTGATGAAAGAAACAATGTGCTCGTGCTGATATGGCTTCATTGCGATAAACCCTTCCAGGCGAAATAGTTCTAATAGGAGGCACTGAGCCTTCCATTACACGGACCTGAACAGAACTCGTATGCGTTCGTAGTGCAATTTCATTCGCTCCTTTCTCAATGAAAAAAGTATCCTGCATATCTCTAGCAGGATGCTCTGGAGGGAAATTTAGCGCTGAAAAGTTATGCCAATCGTCCTCGATTTCTGGCCCTTCAGAAATTGAAAAACCTATTTTTCGGAAAATGTCAACGATTTCTCTTCTTATAATTGAGAGCGGGTGATGACTTCCTAATTTTACATCGGGAGCCGGCTTCGTCAGATCTTCATGAGCCTTTTTGGAAGTTGCAGTAGTCTGATTATTTTTTGCCTGAGCTAGCATGGACTCCGCTTTTTGCTTAAGGGCATTTATCAACTGTCCGCTAGATTTTTTCTGATCGTTTGGCACATCTCTCAATAGCCCATAAAGTCCCTTAATCAAACCCTTGGATCCTAAAAATTGAATTCTAAAACTCTCAATATCCTGTGAGGCTTTGAATTCATAACTAGACAATTGCTTTTCTATATTTTGAATCTGTTCATTCATTGCTTACGTCCTGTAACTTTTAGTTCGGGTTAATTGTAATATACAAAAGTACAACAAAAACGTTTTTGATACCTAATGAGATTTTCTTGTTTTCTTTTCATTGTAATATTGTTATTCCCTTCATGTTACAAGAGTCGACCGACAAGTCTCACTGTTGAGGTAAGAAATAGTGCTGGCCAAATTGTAACTGGAGTTCTGGTTAAAGTTCGGGCAGAACCAACTGCTAATTTGGAAGGACAGGAATTACTCATCGACTATGAAGAAGCAACTAATTCGAATGGTATTGCGTTTTTTAATTTGAATGAGGTGTTTAAATCCGGACAGACAGGAGTTGCCGTCGTCTTAGCGAGCGTTCAACAGAACAACCTATACGGTTCTGAGGTAATTGAAATTGTTGAAGAGATTGACAATCGTCTTGATTTGGTCATTCAGTAACACTTTTAGAAATATTGCGTATAGAATTAATAAATATTTAGCTTAACTTTGAGCTCACAACTAGAACAATGAAAAAAATATTATTTCTCAGTTTCACTTTAGTCCTTCTCACATTTACAGGATGCACTCCAAAAGACCCTGCAATTCTTAAGGTTTTTGTTAGATCGTCAACCAACCAATTGGTTTACGGAGCGAAAGTGATAATTATTGGAGATCAACAATCTAACCCAGCTACACTTCCTTATGTAGATACTACTTACACGAATAGTTCGGGTTTTACGACATTCGATATGGATGAGTATTTTAATGTATCTGGCCCAGATAACACAACAGGTTACTTTGATATCCTTGTCAAATCAAACACTAAAGAGGCCGCAGGGTATACAAGATGTAGAATACATACAACCTCTGTGGAAACTATTTATTTACCAAACTAAGCAATCATGAAAATGAAGCAAATTTTAATACCCATTGCCCTAATCGTAGTTTCAATACTAGGAATGTCTTCTTGTAAGAAAAAAGCAGATACGATAGCTAATATTTATGTTAGAGATGAAGGAAATGCAGTGGTTGAAGGAGCGATGGTTGTCTTGTATGGCACCAATACTCAAAACCCTCCGGTTCAGCTAGTGGCAGTTTACGATACAGCGTTTACGAATGCAGCAGGAATGGCGACGTTTAATTACAATGATATTTACCAACTTGGTCAAGCAGGCGTAGCTGTTTTAGATATTAAGGCGCAACTGCTAAACAAAATAGGTCAAGGTATTATTAAAATCGAGCCAGAACAAATTAATGAAGAAACGGTTTTTATTCAACCTTAAGCCCTGATCATTCTCAAAGCCTCGAAAGAAGTTTGACCTTTAAGCTCTGAAAAAGAGAGCTCTCTAACGTCTAATTCGTCGAAATCAAATCGATACTCACTAAACTGATTTTGTGTATGTGAACTGTAAAAGTCATATATTGACTGTTCAGGATTGTTGCTTTGAATCGCGTTAAGGATTCTGTTAATTTGTGAAACGTCAATTTTAATCGTGTATTCGCTCTTAAGAAATCCTTTTACAATATTTCCTTGGAGCTCTATCCAATCATTTAATGAATTAAACGATAACTTTTGAATCTGAAATTTTGGCATGTGTTTTAATTTTGATACAAATCTATACTCGTACATCGTAAATGTTTTACGTTCTAATTGAGCTTTTACTTTATTTAATTCGTTTATTATGCCTTTTGGTTAAATTTGTAACACATTACCAAGGATATTGAAAAACCACAACAGCAATTCAGACTTAGACCAAATGTCATTTCTTGAGCACCTAGAGGAACTACGATGGCGGCTTGTGCGATCTGCTATAGCAATATTGGTTATTGGGATTGTAATTTGGTACTATCAAGAATGGATTATGAATAATCTTTTCATGTCCATGAAACAGAAAGATTTCTTCTCTTTCAGAATGATGTGTAAATACTTTGGTACCTGCGTGGATGACATCCCGGTACAGCTTCAAAGTATGACCGTTTCTGGTCAGTTTGGATACGCACTTATGATGAGTTTTATGGGAGGCATTGTTCTTGGATTCCCTTACATCTTTTACCAAATATGGGCCTTTCTCAAGCCAGGGCTCAAGCTAAATGAAAAGCGAATGGCCAAGGGTATTGTCTTTTATGTAAGCCTTCTTTTCTTTCTCGGTATTTTATTTGGATATTTTGTTGTGGCTCCATTGAGCATTCAGTTTTTCGGGTCGTATCAAATTTCTAGCGAAATCAGGAATGACTTCACCATTAGCTCGTACATGAGTATGATTCTTTCGACTGTATTCTACACAGGCTTGTTCTTCCTTCTTCCTGTAATCACTTATCTGATGACTAAAATTGGTGTCCTGAGTCCTGAGTTTCTTATCAAATATCGCAAGCACTCCATTGTTGGCATTTTGATTTTATCCGCAATCATAACACCTCCAGATATTATTTCGCAAATTATCGTTTCAATTCCAATATTTATTCTTTATGAAATTGGAATCCTGATTTCCAAAAGAGTTATAAAAAGTAGTGCTAATGAATAGAGTGCTCCTTCTATTATTTATGCTTGGAATAAATCATATGATTTTTAGCCAAGAGTTCAGAATCTATGGTTCGGTTATAGATAAAAAGACCGAACTACCTTTGCCTTTTTCCGTGGTAAAAGCCTTTCCTTCAAAAAGAGCTACACTTACGGATTCTATAGGAGCGTTTTCATTAAAGCTCTCGAATAGTGACAAGTTTATCGAGATTTCTTCAACAGGTTATCAAAAATCACGAATAGATCGTAATGAGATAAAGGAAAATTCTACAGCCAAAAATATTACGATTCCGCTTAAGAGTATTTTCCTTGATTTTGAAGAAATTACTGTAAGAGCTCCCGAAGAGCTCCCTTCAAAAGTTTTACACAGAAACTTAATTGCAAATAAATGGAAAAATGATAAAAATAACCTGGACAGTTATGAATATGAGCTCTACACAAAAATACAGTTTGATTTAAATAATGTGGGTAATGAGCTTCAGGAAAATAAGCAAGTTCAAAAGCTAAACGTCTTATTGAATTATCTAGACTCTACCGAGGATGGCGTGAATTACCTACCCCTCATACTTAATGAAACACTTTCAAAATTTTATTTTAAGAAAAAACCTCGAGAAAAAAAAGAAATCATAACTGCATCAAGAACTACTGGTGTTGAAAACTTGGAATTGAATCAATTCCTTGGTGACATGTATCTTGATCTCAATATTTATGACAATATCTATAAGATTTTTGGTAAATCATTTGTTAGTCCGACAGCGAATAATTCTCGTTTTTTTTATAAATATTATTTGGAAGATTCAAGCTTGATAGACAATCAATGGTGCTATAATTTAAAATTTATACCAAAGCGAAAAGGGGAACTTACCTTCACAGGCAATATGTGGATTCATGACACAAGCTTTGCAGTTAAATCCTTTCATGCCAATGTTTCTGAAGATATCAACTTGAATTTTATTCAAGATTTTTATTTTACACAGGAATTCACGAGGCTTCAAGATTCGACTTGGATGCTCAAAAAAGAAAAACTAATTGCAGATATTCAACTTACCAAAAAATCAAAGTTAAGTGGCTTTTATGCCCGAAAAACGTCTGAACGAAATGCATTCGTTATCAATAAAAAAAGAGCTAAAAATTTCTATAAATCTTCAAATACCGTTGATGTTGCCGAAGGCGCAGGAACGAAAACAAAAGAAGCTTGGGACTCACTCAGGCCCGCACAACTGTCTAAACAAGAAGCAGGGATTGGAGCGATGATCGATTCCTTAAATACCAATCCATACTTTAAGCGGTTAAAAAACATAACCTATATGGCGGCTAGCGGCTACTATCAGCTTGGTAAGCTTGAAATAGGTGATATCTACTCATTAGCAAGTACCAATCCTGTCGAAAAATTCAGAACTGCTCTTGCACTTAGAACATCAAATGCCTTTTCAAAAAAGATAGAACTCGGTATCAAAGGTGCTTATGGCTTCGGTGATCGCACATGGAAATATGGGGCTACGTTAAGAGGTAATATTGGTGGTAAAAAAAGAGCTGTTCTCTCCTTGTATTATAATTATGATATTGAACAAATTGGTCTTTCTCCATATGCAATCGGAATGGGCAATACATTTGCAACTTTATTTAGTACGGCTCCCTTTGATAAATTGACTTTTTTAAAAAAGACCGGCGCCAAACTCGAAAAAGATTTTGGGAAAGACATTCTTTTTAGTGCTGGTGCAGAATGGAAACAATTCAACCCATTAGGCTTGGCAAACTTCTTAAGGCCTAATTCCAATAGTGGTGTAATTGATACGATAACCCAAATCACCACAACTGAATTCACAGCGCTTATTCGGTGGGCGAAAGATGAAGAATATATCTCTGGTGCTTTCGATAGAACAAGTATTAGATCAAAATTCCCAGCTATATCTTTGCAAGGAATATTTGGCGTTAAAAATCTTTTAGGAAGCGAATACAATTATCAAAAAATTCAACTTAATATTGAGCATAAAACCCAATTAGGTATTCTTGGAAGGCTTGAGTATGGGGCTAATATTGGCGCTGTCTTTGGGAATGTTGCCTACCCACTTTTACATGCAATACCAGGAAACCAATCACTTTGGTTGATGACTTCTGCATTTAATAAGCTAAATTTTTTAGAATTTGTTTGTGACAGATATACAGGTGTTTATATTGAGAATCACTGGGATGGATTTTTTATGAATAAAATCCCTCTAGTTAAAAAACTTAATCTAAGACTTGTGACCTCTGGCCGAATGGCTTTTGGTGCACTAAGTCACAGACACCAAGTCAATATGATATACCCAGACTTCATAAAAGAATTCGATAAACTCCCATATGCAGAATCTTCCATAGGAATTGAAAATTTATTCAAATTCTTCCGTGTTGATGTTGTGTGGCGTATGACCTATCTTGATGCGGATACAAGTCCACTTGGTATTCGTGCAAAATTTGCTCTTATTTTTTAGTACCTTGGAATTATGAAACTCTACACAAAAAACATTCAAAAAAGCTATAAAGGCAAAAATGTAGTTAAAGACGTTTCTATTGAAGTAGGACAGGGTGAGATTGTTGGTTTATTGGGACCTAACGGTGCAGGCAAAACAACTTCATTTTACATGATTGTTGGACTCGTTCGTCCAGACTCCGGTGAAGTATATCTTGATGAAGTTGAAATCACAAAGCTTCCAATGTATAAGCGAGCACAAATGGGTATTGGATATCTACCACAAGAGATTTCAGTCTTTAGAAAGCTCAGTGTAGAAGACAATATAATGGCCATTCTCGAAATGACGGATAAGTCACCTGCACAAAGAAAAGCACGCTTAGAAGAGCTGCTGAATGAGTTTAATCTTAATGACTTTAGAAAAACTTTAGGGAATAGGCTTTCAGGTGGTGAGAAAAGAAGAACCGAAATCGCACGAGCATTGGCTACAGACCCAAAGTTTGTTCTTTTAGATGAACCATTTGCAGGTGTTGACCCCATTGCTGTAGAGGACATACAAAGTATTGTCTCTGAACTAAAAAAGAAGAATATTGGCATCCTTATAACGGATCATAATGTTCAGGAGACACTTTCAATTACAGACCGTACTTATCTCCTATTTGAAGGTAATATATTAAAATCCGGGACTGCCGAAGAACTGGCAGATGATGAACAGGTCAGAAGAGTATATCTTGGAACAAACTTTGAGCTGAAGAAAAAAGTTCATTAACGAAGAACATTTACAAACCCTTTTATCATTTTTACCTCTATTGGATTCGCGCAGGATTTATAGGTTAGGGTATACGTATAAACACCATCTTGTACAAGGCGCCCATTAAAATAACCGTCCCACGAATTACCTACCACAGTACTAGAAAAAATGCGTGTCCCCCATCTATTGTAAATATTAAACTCCCATTCATTTATTTCAAAATCCGTAATTGGAACAAAAAAATCATTCACCCCATCACCATCGGGTATAAAAGTATTTGGTATATAAATGACAAATGGTTCCACAAACACCTCGTTACGCGAAGAATCAACACAGCCATATTCATTAAATGCGATTTGCAAAGGATAATCAGAACCATCTTGTGTATATGCATGACTAAAATTGGCTTCAGTGGTTGAAAATTGACCATTGTCAAAGAAATAGATATAATTCAATGCTCCAACAGATTCATCTATAAATGCAACCTCATTATCGCAGACATCAACATTTTCAGGGCTTACATAAAACCCCGCTATCGGCGAGGGATATACATTTATAAAATCCTGTTGTAATAAATATAAGGTATCTGTACATCCTTCAAGAGCCATTAAGGTTAATCCAACGCTAAAGCTTCCAACTGAAGTATAGCTCAATGACGGGCTAATGGCATTAGATGTCTGACCATCACCAAAGTTCCATTCATAAATAACTTGTCCTTCCACTTGACTTTGGTTAATAAATTGGGCGTTACTCGGTACACACAATTCATTATCAAAAACGTCGAAGTCTATTAGTGGTTCTGAGAAAACATAAAGTTCAGATTGTACTGAATCTGAACAATTTTCAAAAACTGCACTCAACTGAACCTCTTGTACTCCACTGGTAGAAAATTGCAAATCGGAAATTGACAACTCGTTAGAATTTTGAATGGATGCATTTTCACCAAAATCCCAGGAATATAAAGTCCCATCAGGGCCACTAACCTGTGCTTCAAAGGCAAATAAACCATCCGATATACATAAAGAATCACTGTGGCTAAATGCCAACACTATAGGTTCGTTGATATCAATGATCATCTCCGAAGAATCAATACAACCAGGTGAATTAGCACCTATCAATTGAATAGTATAGGATCCAGGACTATCGTATGTGTACGAAGGGTTTTGTAATACACTTTGATCTTCATTCGTGTTATTGGCACCAAAATCCCAATTGGCACTTAAAACATTACTCAAAAGACTTTCGAAAGAAACAGTCAAACCAATACAGGAGATGTCATCTGGAACTAGAATATCTACATTAGGCTGATCAAATATATAAATTGAATCCTCGAAGGTGGTTGCGCAATCACCATCATCTCCAAATAAAGCAATCGTATGAAATCCCGGACTTGAAAAACTAATTGATGGTACGTTAGCACCAGACCAATCTTGAATATTGGCAGCACTACCAAATGTCCATTGAAAGTTTGCCCCTTGGTTACTCGTAGCGATAATGAAATCAAAAGAATTATTGATTATGCAAATGGAATCCTCTGCTGTCCATGAAAGTGAAAACGGATTACCAACAGTTATATTCATGAAAGCTGTGTCTGTGCATGCCATACCTGGATTTACAATAAGTGTCGTTAAGTAATCACCAGGTCCGGGATAGGTAAATGTCGGTGCAAAGTTGTTACTAACATCAGAAGATTGCTCTTCAACACCAAAATCCCAAGCGTAGGCATTTCCCCCGAATGAATTATTCTCGAATTGTACGGTTAACCCTTGACAATATGACACAAAGGTGGATAACTCTTCTTGTAATGGAAGAAGTGCTTGTAAAGTAATATTACAATCAAAAACTTTAAACAAAAAATCTCTTATCGTTTCTCCTATTAGCACGCCATTCCTATATTCCTGAACCCGAACCCCTACAACAAAAAGACCTATTAAACTCGGATCTACAGTGAGTGTTCCTATATTACTAATCTCAGTAGTTGCATTTGGACCAAGAGGACTTTGAGCAGAAAATCCTCCGGTCCATTGAATAGGAAAATATGGAGGAGCAGGTGCTATTTGAGGGGCCGGGTCAAATGAGTCTGCGCCAGAAAAAGGAGTTGCTAGGGAGTAAATCAGTTGGTCACCATCTGGATCCGTTGCCGAATGGTCAAAAACAAGTTCGTCATTGTTACATATTAAATAAGGTGGGTAATTTGTAAACCTCGGACTACTGTTATTCGAAAACCCAGTTTCAGAGCCAGGCACCTGTGTGGTTAATGTCAAACCTGTATCGTCTGGATTTACAATATTCACGATATCTGGACCTCTACAACAGCGTTGATATGTTATCGCGTATCCTCCAGGTGTAGGAGGTAGATTCAACACTTTTTGATAGATTGCTCGCTCTACGCAAATTCCTGAGGGCGGCGTCGCGCAAGGATTATTAAAGTCTAAAGGAACAAAGTTGCTTCCTGGAAATGAAACATCAACGGTTTGATAAAGGTCCTGATTTTGCTTGTAAACAGATAGCCGCAAAGGGTCATCATATTCTGCGCCGTCTGAATTACAATCTCTGTATAATGATATAAAGAAACGATAGTTATTCCCTCCTAAATAATCATAGTAAATATCTCCACCGATAATGTGAGAGGCATGTACATTGTGCATATAAAATGCAAATAGAAGAAGTATTACAGTTCTCATCATATAAAAAGACGTTCAAAACTTTAAAATGTTGTGTTATTTAAGCGCAGTAAAGTTATTTATATCACAAATGTCAAATTGATACTGGTATGCATAGTCTAAAGCAAATTTTGAGCCATCAATCTCTTTTCCACCTATACCATCAATAAAATGAATCTGTTTTTTAAAAAGTTTTTTCGCTATAAAATTATAATATGAGGATTTCAACGGATGTTTTGGATAACAAAGATTGTATACCCCTGAAGTTTCTGTATTTCGTAAAATAAATAGCATGGCCTGAATAATATCTTTGCGATGAATCAAATTCACTGGAGCCAGTCCATTATTCACATTTTCTTTTTTTAATAGAAATTTTACGGGGTGCCTGTCACTTCCTACAAGACCTGACAAACGGAGAATTATGTGGTTGTTAGGGTAGCATCTTTTTATAACTTGTTCGGCACGAAATACAGGATGTTCAGGCTTTATCGCTGAATCTTCATTTACATTTCCAATCTGTTCTTGATACACGCCTGTTGAGCTCGTATAAATAACTTGTTCACAATTGGGATACATTTCAACTATACACCTTATTGACTTTTCATAATTTGCCCAGCCTGATGGCGGCAACATTAATAAAAGTTGATTAATTTCGGTAGGAAACTGATTGACAAATGTTATCCGCCCCGCTTTATCATCAACCTTTATTTGAGCATATTCAACATTCGGCAAAGCCACCTTATTATTCAAATCGCGCGATGCAACTATAATTCTTCGGCCATCCTCAGCTAAGGCATGAAGCATTTTACTACCCAGCCATCCTACACCAAAAATTAAAAGAATTTTCATATTAACAAACGCAAAAATAAATAAGTCTTTATAAAGAATCTAATTCTAGACATTGAAGCGACAATGAGCTGCATTGTAAATCTATGAACCAACTGTTAAAAAGTATAGTTGATGTTTGTTACCTTTGTATAAAATTTGATACTATGTACGATGTAATTGTAATCGGATCGGGGCCAGGAGGATATGTAGCTGCGATTCGAAGTGCGCAACTGGGAATGAAAACTGCAATCGTTGAAAAATACAGCACGCTTGGTGGGACCTGTTTAAATGTGGGTTGTATTCCTTCTAAAGCATTACTAGATTCATCTGAGCATTACCACAATGCGACGCATACTTTTGAAAAGCACGGCATTGAGGTTAACGCACCTAAAGTCAACTTAAAACAAATGATGGCGAGAAAAGATGAGGTCATCAGCCAAACTTGTGATGGTGTCAAATTCCTTATGGATAAAAATAAGATTGATGTTCACCATGGTATAGGTTCTTTTTTAGATAAAAATACTGTAGAAGTTTTAGGATTAGATAAAAAGAAATCGCAAATAAAAGGAAAAAATATAATTATTGCCACGGGATCTAAACCGAATTATTTTCCGGGTATGGAGCCGGACAAAAAAAGAATTATAACAAGTACAGAGGCTTTGAACCTTAAAGAAATTCCTGGTAAAATGTTGGTTATTGGTGCGGGAGTTATTGGCTTAGAACTTGGGTCTGTTTATAAAAGACTTGGCAGTCAAGTTGAGGTTATAGAATTTGCAAAAACAATACTTCCTACTATGGATATTAGTATAGGCAAAGAGTATGGAAAAGTTCTCAAAAAAGAAGGCTTCAAGCTACACATGGAGCATCGGGTACAATCGGTCAAAAACATGGGTAAGAAAGTAATTGTTACCGCATTAAATAAAAAGGGTGAAGAGGTTAAAATTGAAGGAGACCATTGCCTTGTAGCAGTTGGAAGAAAAGCTTTTACCGAAGGCTTGAATCTCAAATCAGCAGGTATTTCATCAAATGATCGAGGACAAATCGTTGTTAATGAACACTTGCAATCAAACATTCCGAATGTTTATGCAATTGGAGATGTTGTTCGCGGAGCCATGCTTGCCCATAAAGCTGAAGAAGAGGGTGTTTATGCTGCTGAATTCATTGCGGGTCAGAAACCACATATCAACCATAATTTGATCCCTGGTGTTGTTTATACTTGGCCAGAAATTGCTGCAGTGGGAAAAACAGAACAAGAATTGATTGCCGATAACATTGAATTTAAATCAGGCTCATTTCCGATAAGAGCTTTAGGACGCGCAAGAGCAAGTATGGATATTAACGGTATGGTGAAAATACTTGCCGACAAAACAACTGACGAAATACTCGGCGTGCATATGATTGCGCCAAGAGCGGCAGATCTTATCATGGAGGCAGTTACCGCTATGGAATATAGAGCTTCGGCAGAAGACCTTGCTAGGATTTGTCATCCTCACCCTACGTATACAGAGGCAATTAAAGAGGCAGCTCTATCGGCAACAGAAGATAGACCACTTCATATCTAGGCAAGTCTAATTTATTTTTATCACTCTTTGTTGAAATAGCTTACCTGAATTGTTCAACCTTATGATATAGGTTCCAGGGTTATAATTTTGACCAAATTGTTTTGTTGAGAGTTCTTCAAATGAAAACACATTGTGTTCCATGATTCTTCCCTGCATGTCAAAAATGACAAGATCAATAAGGTCTGTATTAGTGCGGTTAAATTCATTTAAATTCATACGGAATGACGCCTTAAATGGATTAGGATATGTCTGAAAATCAAATGGGGTTTCAATGGATTTCAAGGCAAAAGTTTCCTCCTCCAATTCATCATCACTTGAAATTATAATTGCGGAGACAGGTGTTGTAACCTCACAAAATGAACCATAGGAACTCCAGGAAGTTCCATCATTCCATGCTGCTCGAACACGATAAGTGGTATTATATGCAACTCCAGGAACCCAATTCATTCTAAATTTACTACTTGTTCCTGCAGCCATTCCATCGTACTCTCCAACTAAGTCTTCACCAACAGTTCGAACCTCAAACTTATAGCCTTGAGATAGAGAAACTGTATTACAGTACAAATTTGTCCCCATGCTCGAAAGAGAAATGCCACAAAATGCAGGTTTTAATTCCGTCACTGGTGTTCCCTGAAGTGACACGTTACACGCGGGGCCCCAAGCACCGTAAACACCTCCTACTTTCACACGAGCTTCTATTGAATAAGTCGTTCCGTAAGAAACTAAACTCGAATTGTCAAGCCATGCAAGTCTAAACCTAGGAGAGGTGGGAATACCGGCAAAACTTGTAGATGTATTGTATATTTCATTAGAAAGAACACCACCATTTATACGGTATTCATATTCCTGGGCATAAATGATTGAATTACCATAAAGATTGTTGGCTGGAATTAAATTTGTCGCACCACAATTCGCAGGCCTCAGCTCTGTTTCAGGTTGTAGGACAGTTGAAATAGCACAAGATGTACCAAATTCACCCCAACAGCCATTCGATCGAATTTTAACTGAAACATTGTATGTTTGACCGTATTGAACACCTGGAAATTTCCTAAAAGTAATACCGTTGTATGCGCTTGGGTTTGCAACTGTATCTTCAATTATTGTACCACCACTTTCAATTCGGAATCTGTATCCATCAGCAACACCTAAAGCATTCGCGTGTATCGTGTCTTGTTGAAGATAGTTAATTGTAGTCCCGCAATAAACAGGAGAAATAACAGTAGTTGGCACCTTAAAAGTTACAAAACAAGACGCGCCAAAAGCAGACCATGCACCTGTAGGCGTTGTTCTCGAGGCAACACGAATGTCATACTGTGTACAATGCTGCGGGTGACCAGGTGAAGTAAGATTAGACAATCTCAATTTGTAGGTTGTCTTATCAACATTTTCTAAAAATACACCTCCTATAGAGACTTCAAATCGGTATTGAACTGCCCCAGTTACTTGATTGCATAATATATTGGTGCTTTCCGTAGCTATTTCAGCTCCACAAAAAGCTGCAGCTAATTGAGTGAAAGGATTAGATGGAGTCGTAACCTCACAAAATGCACCAGGGACACTCCAAGTGTCTGTATCTAAATCGTACCAAGAGACACGAATAGCATAAGTCGTTGAATATTCAATAACGCCACCACCTACCCAGGAAAACCGAAGTCTATTTCCACGGTTATTGGCATAGGAATCATAGGTCTTGAGGCTGTCATCTTGAGCTTGATTCCAAATTTCAAATCGATAACCTTCTGCTCCTGCAACACCGTCACATCTTATATTTGTTCCTAAGCTTGGAACGGTTGTCGGACAAAATGCTGCTTTCAACTGTGTCGTTTGACCGAAACCATTTGCTGTTAGTGTCAAAATCAGGAATGTCAAAAGGAAGGTTTTCAAAAACATGTTAATGAAGTTCGATTAATCCTTAAAATTAGGACATTTCGCATTCATAACAAAACATTGTCTCAATTACTGCTTCCAAAGCTCCCAACTTTTTAATGCTTGTTGATGCAGCATACTCTCTCCATTTAATACTATTGCGCCACTTTCACGAGATTTCTTTAAAAATATTGTCTCTGAAGGGTTGTAAATTAAATCTATAATCAAATGCTCTTTAGTAAGGAATTCATAAGGAATATCAATAAAATAATCGCTTTTAGGAAACATACCAACAGGGGTACAATTGATCACTAACTTACAGGTTGACAACATCTGTGCATTTATTTCTGAATAACTAAATTGCCTCGACCCTTCAGGATTTCTGGAAATGAAAAACACATCTAAACCCAACTTTTCTAGAACGAAAGCAACTGCTTTTGAAGCCCCACCAGTTCCTAAAATAATTGCACGATGATGGTTAAAATCTAAGAACGGCTTTATGCTTTGATGAAACCCAAATGCATCCGTGTTATATCCTAAAATCTTTCCACTACCGAGTACCTTAATTGTGTTTATGGCGCCAATAATTTGAGACTCTGGACTAACCTCATCAACAAATTCAAGAATATGTTCTTTAAACGGGATCGTAACATTTAATCCTTGATATTGAGCAACGCTACTGTGCATAAAATCCTTTAAAGCATCAGTTGAGCTTAATTCAATCAATTCATAAGAAGCATCAATTTTGTGCTCTTTAAAATGTGATTCAAAAAATCGTTGCGAAAATGAATGGGACAAATGCTTCCCCAAAAGACCATATTTCATCATAAACTAAATCAAAAATACAACTATTTTAATGGATTTCTTTTCATTACTTGACAAGTAAATTACCTTTGTATCATGCAAGGTGAGGTAATAAAGTCAACGGGGAAATGGTACAAAATACTCCTTGAGGGAGGAGCTATCGTACAAGCCTCGGTTAAAGGAAAGCTGAGACTCGCAGGGTTAAAGACAACCAACCCAATAGCAGCTGGCGATGTTGTTAACTTAACAGTCATCGAAACGTCGAGTGAAACAATATATACGATTCAAAGTGTTGAAGCTAGAAAAAACTATCTAGTGCGCAAATCGACCAATCTTAGTAAACAGATGCAAATTATAGCCGCCAATATTGATAGGGTATATTTAGTCGTTACTTTGAAGTCCCCCGAGACACAAGTTGCTTTTATAGACCGTTTCTTGGTCGCAGCAGAATCTTTTAGAATTCCTACTACAATTCTGTTCAATAAAATTGATGTTTATGGCCAGAAAGAAAAAGATTTGATGTATTACCTGACTGAAATCTATGAAGAACTTGGATATCCATGCCATCACATTATAGCCGAAGATCCTGAATATATTACCTTCCTTAAAGAAGAAATAACGGGTAACAAAGTAATGATTTCAGGAAATAGTGGTGTGGGGAAAACTACGCTTGTAAACTCTTTAGATCCAAGCTTAGCATTGCGTGTTGGAGAAATATCAAAAGCACATGAACAAGGCAGACATACAACAACTTTTTCCGAAATGCACGCCCTTGCAAGCGGTGGATTCATAATTGACACGCCAGGAATTAGAGCATTTGGCCTGGTTGATCTTGAAAAAGAACATTACGCACATTATTTTCCCGAAATGCGAGAGCTCCTTGGTGCTTGTAAATTTCATAACTGCCGCCATCTTGAAGAACCTAAATGCGCAATAAAAAAAGCCGTTGACGAAGAAAAAATTGCATCCTCTAGATACCTGACTTACCTGCAACTTATGTCTGAAGATGCCTCCGAAAGCTATCGCAAAAATGACTTCAAATGAAAATTGTAACCCAGCGCGTTGCTTGTGCAGAAGTAAAAATTGACAACAAAATTCATTCACAAATCAGTAATGGTCTATTGATTTTAATCGGTATTGAAGCAACGGATGAAAAAGCAGATGCGGACTACCTTATTCAAAAAACAACGGGTTTAAGGATATTCAATGATCAACATTCCAAGATGAATTTGACGGTCAATGATGTTCAAGGAGAAATCCTTGTTGTGAGTCAATTTACTTTGCATGCTAAAACAAAAAAAGGAAATAGACCCAGCTTCATTAAAGCTGCTAAATCTGAGAGCGCCATTCCACTTTATAACTATTTTTTAATGGAGCTAAATACCCATCTTCTAACAGAAGTTAAAAGTGGTGTTTTTGGCGCCGACATGAAAATTTCATTAATCAATGATGGACCTGTTACCATCATTATAGATTCTAAAAAGAAGGAGTAAGTTACTTTTCTTAAATTTGAATCATGACTTTTCTAAAGGAATCCGAGATTGATAGTATAATTCTTAAACAAAATAGGTTCTTTGCTTCTCATCGAACGAAATCTATTTCATTTAGAAAAAATGCTTTAAATCGTTTATTGACAGTTTGTGAAAAATATGAACAAGAAATATTAAATGCGCTTCATAAAGACTTAAATAAATCGAAAGAAGAGGGCTTCCTTACGGAGTTCAATTTAGTGGTTTCAGAAATAAAACTTCACCTAAAGAACTTAAATAAATGGAGTCGATCAAAACGGGTAAAAACACCTATCCTTTTACGACCTTCTCGCAGTAGGATTGATATAGAACCTATTGGAATCAACCTAATTATTGCGCCCTGGAATTATCCTTTTTTACTGCTTTTTTCTCCGCTAATTGGTGTACTATCTTCTGGTTGTTGTGCTATTCTGAAACCTTCAGCGGACAGCAGACACACGGCCTCGATAATGGATAAAATCATTAAAGAAACATTCGACGAAGCTCATATTTCAATCGTACACGGAGATAAGAAGGAAAATCAAATTCTATTTAAAAAACGTTTCGATCATATTTTTTTCACGGGTGGGAGTGCCTTGGGTAAAATCGTGATGAGAGCTGCTGCTGATTTTCTGACACCTGTTACCCTTGAGCTTGGAGGTAAGTCACCATGTATTGTTGACCATAGCGCTTCGCTTAAAGTAGCTGCAAAAAGGATTGCCTGGTCTAAAACCATAAATTCCGGACAAACATGTATTGCTCCTGATTACCTTCTTGTTCATAATTCCATCAAAGAATCGCTTATGAAAGAAATAGATTGTGCTTGGAAGGAGATGTATGGGAGTCCAGTTTTAGCAAGCCCAAATTACCCAAAAATCATTCATCAAAGACACTTTGATAGGCTTGTTGAGCTGATGGATACATCAAAAATAAAATATGGCGGTGCTTTGAACAAAGAAACTTTCCAAATTGAACCCACCATTTTAAATGATGTTTCAACTGCTGATCCCATAATGCAGGAAGAAATTTTTGGTCCACTTTTACCAGTTATTGGTTTTGATACTATGGATGAGGCTTTAGCCATAATTCACAAATTCGAAAAACCATTAGCCTTATATTATTACGGAGATTCAAGCAAAGCAAAACCGATCTTGAATAAAATAAGTTCCGGTGGGGCATGTATTAATGATGCGATGATGCATATGGCAAACCCCTACCTGCCATTTGGTGGTGTAGGTCATAGTGGTTTCGGTGCTTACCATGGTTACAATAGTTTTCTTTGTTTTTCGCATAGAAAATCAGTACTTAGTACACCTACATGGATTGACTTACCCTTTAAATATGTGCCCTTTAAAGGTTTCAAATGGCTTAAAAAATTCTTGACATAAAAAAGGGGCTTAATGAAGCCCCTTAACATTTGTATCGTTTAAGGTTTAAACTTTAGTAACATTTACAGCGTTAAGTCCTCTTTGTCCTTGCTCTACTTCAAATTCAACCGTATCGTCCTCCTGAATATTATCAACCAATCCAGTTTTGTGAACGAAAACGTCTTCTTTTGATTCTTCATCAACGATAAATCCAAATCCTTTTTCATTGTTGAAAAATTTTACCACTCCTTTTTTCATTGTACTTGTATTATTAATTATTAATCTTTAGTCTGCTGTCTATTTTGTGCTTTCTGATCCATTTCGTCCTTAGTCATGGTCTTGTTTTCTGGTGCACTGTCCCAATCTATTTCACTACCACCTGTCGATGATGCTCTTCGGTTTTCTTTCTTTTCTAATTTCTCTCTCTTCTTTCTCTCGCGATTTTTTTCACGTTGTTTTTTAAAAAAAGTTTCTTGTGATCGTCCCATCGTTACTCTTATTTAGATTCTAAAGATAATGTAATTAACGGTTAGAAATGTAGAATTAACATGAAACAACTGCACAATGTATTGTTGAGAATTAATTTACCAGATAAATTAAATTTAAATTTAGTTTGAAAGTTGACTCAAAATTGTCTTTATATCAAACCTTTTTGAAAGAATAATCGTACCCTTAATCAAACTTAAATTATTTAATATGAAAAAGATTTTATTTTTAACTATTGGGCTTATCTTTTCAATTTCAATCAATGCACAATCACCTGTAATGCAGGGTAGTATCCTGCTTGATGCTGGAGTAGGATTTCCCACTGGTAATATTTTATGGGACAACGGAGATCTAGGAGAAAATTACACGGTGAATGGTGGTCCTTTTGCATTTGGTGGTCGATTCGAATATATGCTTGCCGATGATTTCGGAATTGGCATTGATGGGAATTTTGTTACTACAGGTTATAACTATGATGCAATAGATACTTTCTCTGTTTATGATCCGGTTTCAGACAGTTTCAATGATTCCATAGCATCAAACAATTATGATTTAACAACAAAAAGGTCGAGAATTATGGTTCGTTTAAATAAGCACATTGTTCAAAATGATCAGTTGGATGCATATATAGGTGCTGGTATTGGTTATAAAATGGTAAACCGAGTTTCTTCTACCAATGGTGAAGTAGATGCAGAACAGGAGGAGGCACTAATTCCTGTTTCATTTCGTTTGGCATTCGGAGCAAGATATTTCTTTACCGAAAATTTGGGTGCCCACATAGAATTGGGTGCTTGGGGTGGTGCGCCAATTCAATTTGGCCTTGCCTTAAAATTTTAGATACCATATTTTTAATATTAAGCCGAGTTCGTCTCGGCTTTTTTTATGTCTATTTAATCATTTACGTCGAACCAAACTGTAGGATTTCAGACGTTTGCATGGTTTTTTCTTAGTCGCAAAATAAGTAGGAATCGTTTGTTGTTTTCCTTCTTCATTATAACGGTAAACCATAAAGTGAAGATGCGCCATTGTCGAAAACCCTGTACTTCCCGATGTACCTATTTTATCTCCAACTTTTACAATATCACCTACTTCGACTAAAGCTCCATTCTGTTCTAAGTGCCAATAACCTGCATACGTACCATCGCCATGATCAACCACCACATAATTCGCTTTATTTACGAATTTAATATTCCCACCACCTTCGTTATTGTGCTCAACCATTTTAATGACTTTTCCAGATCTCGAGGCACAAATTGGTTTTCCTTTTCTAAGCCTAAAATCCAAAGCAAACTTATTTTTATGAGAGTATTTGCCATTATAACCTTGCATGATTAGAATCGTTTTTCCGGATTCGAATGGTAGTGCGTAAATATGATCAGGCCCTTCATTAAGCGCACTCTTTTGGGCAAAAGTGCTGTTACATATTAGAAGTAGTAAAAATAATTGCAGACGCATAAAAATGCCGTTAAAAGTTTCACTAAAATAACTAATTTCAAATGAACGATTAACGGCAATAATATTTCATGCCCCTTTAATTAGTAGGAAAGCATGATTGTATGTATTTCTATATTTTTCGCATTGGCTGCTGAAATGACAGCACTAGAAGGATTGAAGTTTTCACCGGACTCGACAAACTCGTCAGTTAAGGTAATAATCATTCGCTTTCTGTTTTCCCAAGTATTTGAATGAATTGCTTTTAACATTGCATCATAATGAGACTCACTACTCATATATCTGCGACTCGCCGTAATTAAATCTAGCGCGTAAAAGTGGTCTTCATTTAAATCCGAAAATTGAAACCATTTAGGATGCTTTGAAAATTTGAATACTGCTCCGCCTAAACGAGATCCTATTGGCATGGCTTGAACAATTTTGTCGCTTTCCTTTGAAATATCCTTCACATTATTAGACATACTACCAGATACATCAACAAGAATAACGATGTCAGAAGAATCATTTGCATATTGACGAATCACATCTTCAATCGCCTTAGCAGACTCCTTTTGTGAATAAATCAAGTATTGACCACCTGTGGCATTAGCAATACGCATGTACTCAATTCCGGTCCCTGAAACAGAAACTATAGGGCCTGAATTTGTATAGTATCCTGTACTTGGACTAGTTCCGGCAGATTGAGAATGAAAATTCGTTACTGACGGACTGGTATTCGACGAACTTCCTGAAGTTCCTGTTGAACCATTGGAGCCGGTTTGGGTACTCGGAGTTCTACCGCTATTGTTATTTGTACTCGGTGCGGGATTTCTTGTTTGATGTCGCTGTGGTCTAGGTGCCTCGTAATACGATGGAGAAGAACTCGAAGGTCTAGAGGGTGAACTCGAAGGTCTAGAGGACGAACTTGAGGGTCTAGAAAAGGAACTTGAAGGCCGCGGCCTCGGAGTTTGCCTTACCGCTGGTTTCGGTGTTGACTGCTTTGTTGAAACACTTCGTGTGGAGGTGCGTTTTTGTCCAAAAACGGCCATTGATATAATTAAGAAAGATAAAAGTACGGGTGTTTTCATAAGGATGGATTTTTAATTAATAAAAAGTGTTGATTGAAATTAATGTTTTCTAATCGATGATCTAAAAGCCATAACCGTGCCAAAAATAAAAATATCATACTGATAATCTGAACTTTGCACTGACCATGAAGACTTTTAGCACTCCAAAATCAGCTTTAAAAGACGCATAAGTTCCGAAGGGTTTTCAATATGACTCATGTGACCCGCATTGTCTATTTTAAAAACCTGATTCTTATCGAGAAGTTGGAATTCATTTCCGCGATTTGCACGCATGTGATCCAAGGAGCCTTGAATCAGGTAGAAATCTTTGGTTGGTTCTAAAGAGGTCCATTTCTTGCGACTTGCCATCGCAAGTGAAGTCCATGCAATAGCGTCAGACGGAATCGTTAGTGCACTTGAAATCATTCGGGAAATTTCATTCTTCTGCGAAGAAGGGTTTGAAAAGAGTGATGGTATTGCCTTTTGAATAAATAAGGATTTTGATTTTTTTACAATAGATGCTATGCGCTTCCTATCTAATATTTTTGCTGGACTATCTTCCGAATAATTTGAATTTAACAGCACCAGTTTTTTACAATTATTGCGAATTCGTTTTACCTCTAGCGCAACGTAGCCACCTAGGGAATGACCAACAATATTAAAATCATGAATGTTGAGACTTTCTAAAACCTCTATAACGGCAAAAGCCAATTCTTCCATTCCTTTTTCGACATTAGTGAACCCATTAAAAGATGAACTCCCATGTCCAGGAAGGTCAATACATATGAAAGAAATCTCAAGAAGGTCAAGTGACAGGGCATCCCACATTTCAGAAGACTCTAAAAAACCATGTATCAATACACAAGATGGTTTTCCAGAACCTATTATTTTATAAGCTAACAAAAAATCAAGAATTCATTAAGTCCTCAATTTCATCCGCTTCAAGAGGGATTTCAGACATTAAATTTAAAGGTGCTCCTTTTTCTTGTACGACCAGATCATCCTCTAGACGAATACCTAAATTTTCTTCAGGTATATAAATCCCTGGTTCGCACGTAAAAGCCATACCCGCCTTTATCGGCTCATTCCAAAGTCCAACGTCATGGGTATCTAAACCAATAAAATGAGAGGTCCCATGCATAAAGTATTTTTTATAAGCAGGCCAATCAGGATTTTGAGATTTAATATCCGAAAGTGATATTAATTTTAGCTTAACCAATTGCTCCTCCATTAGAAGGCCTACTTGTTTATGGTATTCGGACATCATCGTTCCTGGAACCAATAATTTTTCAGCTTCGTTCTTAACGTGAAGTACAGCATTATATACTTCTTTTTGTCTTGCTGTAAAAGTTCCACTCACGGGAATGCATCTTGTTAAATCGGATGCATAGTTTGCATATTCAGCACCGACGTCAAGCAAAATAACATCTCCATCAAAACACTCTTTGTTATTTTCGATGTAATGTAAAACACAGGCATTCTTTCCAGAGGCAATTATTGGCGTGTAAGCAAAACCTCGGGAAGAATGCATCAAGAACTCGTGTGCAAGCTCTGCCTCAATATGATGCTCCCATACGCCTGGTTTAATGAACTTTAGTAATCTATGAATTCCTGCCTTCGTAATATCACAAGCTTTCTGCATCAAATTAATTTCAATGGGATGTTTCACAGACCTTAAACGATGCAATATTGGTGCAGATTTATGGACTTGATGTGTGGGATAGTCTTGTTTTACTTTTTTAATAAAACGATCTTCTCTAGTTTCTACTTCTGTGTTGGCTCTGAGATGCTCATTCGTATTTAAATACACTCCAGATGCTTCAGCCATCATTTGCTTGAATACCGTTTGAAAATCCTGAAGCCAATGTACGGTGGCGATACCTGAAACCTCTAAGGCTCTTTTCTTATCTAATTTTTCTCCTTCCCATATAGCAATTAGTTCGCTGGTCTCTTTTAGAAAAAGTACCTCTCGTTGGTTTGGGTTTTTAGCATTTGGAAATAATACCAATATTGATTCTTCTTGATCTACGCCAGATAAAAATAAAATATCTCTGTGCTGCTGAAATGGCATTGTACTGTCCGCGCTTATTGGAAATATATCATTCGAATTAAAAACAGCAAGAGCGCCATCTTCCATTTGTGACATAAAATCCTTTCTATTTAATTTATATAGTGCCGCATCAATCGTTTGATATTTCATCCTTTTATTTTCAGCTAAAATACTTAAAAAGACAGAAGGTTGAAAGTTGTAATTACATTCAAAATGAAAAAGTTTAGAGCATTCTATATTCTGTAAACTGAGGTTGCTATTTTAAAATAGCCTTAATACCATCATAAATATGTTAGTTGAAAAACCTATCGTTAAGATTTAAGTATTCCTTTTTTAAAAACTACTTACAAAAGATGCACAACACTGTCCCTTCCAAAATCAAAAATCACATATAAAGAGATGATAAAAAATTTATTTGTACAAAAAATTCTCATTTTTTTTACGTATTAAATGTCTATAATTCAACTACTTAACGTTTTTAATGTGCTTTTATTCTAAAAAAAACGTGCACAAAAATGAACTTTTCTAAACAACTCTTGTTTAAACCTCATAACCAAAAACTTAACAAAATGAATAATTTAATGCTTATGGTGCCTCGAATGGCAACCGATGATTATGTTGGCTTTACATTCTTCGTAGGATGTATGGCGATGATGGCAGCCGCTGCCTTCTTCTTTTTATCTATGAACTCATTTGACCGCAAATGGAGAACTTCTATTCTTGTTTCCGGTTTGATCACCTTCATAGCCGCAGTTCACTATTATTACATGCGTGACTATTGGGCGTCTACAGGTGAGTCACCTACATTCTTTAGATATGTAGATTGGATTCTTACAGTTCCTTTAATGTGCGTAGAGTTCTACTTAATTTTGAAAGTAGCAGGAGCTACACAAAAATTAATGTGGACTTTGATTGGAGCTTCAGTAGTAATGTTAGTTACAGGATACTGGGGTGAAGGTGTTGACAGAGACAACGCAGCAATGTGGGGTTTACTTTCTGGTCTTGCTTATTTCTACATTGTTTACTTGATCATGTTTGGCGAAGCGAAAGCCTTAGCAACAAAAGCAGGCGGGGCAGTATTAAGTGCACACAATACACTTTGTAAATTCGTTTTAATTGGATGGGCAATTTACCCAATCGGTTACATGGCAGGTACTGCAGGTTGGTACGGTGCTGAAGGTGAAATCTTCGGAATGGAGTTAGCGATGGACGTAATTTATAACATTGGTGATGCAATCAACAAAATCGGTTTCGGTTTAGTTGTGTATTCTCTAGCTGTAGCGTCTACTAAAGAAGCATAATAAAAATTTAGATTTTAGATTTTTGAAAAGCGATCCGAAAGGGTCGCTTTTTTTATTTAAACCAAGACGAATATTTAATGTAATTTTTAGAAATTCGTTCCACCTCGCCTTTAAATAACTCTTTAGATAAGGTTTTAACCTTCTTTGCAGGAACGCCAGCATATATACTCCAAGATTCTACCTTAGTTCCTTCTAATAAAACAGCACCTGCTGCTACAATAGCATTCGATTCAACATGACAATTATCCATAACAATTGAACCCATGCCAATCAATACATTATCTTCAATAGTACAACCATGAATTAGTGCATTATGACCGATAGAAACATTATTGCCAATAACCACCTGGGTCTTCTCATATGTACAATGTAAAACTGCACCATCCTGAACATTCACTTTATTACCAATCCGAATCGAATTAACATCTGCTCTTATTACTGCATTAAACCATACGGAGCACTGGTCACCCATCTTCAAATCGCCAACCAACGTTGCATTTTCTGCCAACCAACAGTCTTCTCCGATATAGGGCTCAAAGCCTCTACATTTTTTAATTAATGCCATCCTTTTGATCACTTACAAATTCCAAGTCAACTTGCCTCTTCCGTGGGCTCACCTCATAAACTCGAACAAAAACGGTATCACCAAAATTATACTCCTTTTTTGTTTTAGTGCCGCGAATACAAAATTTATCCTGATCAAAATGAAATCTATCTCCAGGGATTTGACTCATTGGAACCATACCTTCGCAGTAATTTTCTTTCATCCTCACATACATGCCGTGATCAGCAATTCCTGATATTGTACCTTCAAAAACTTCACCAATATGTTCCTGCACAAATAAGGTTTGAAAATATTTAGTTGATTCTCTTTCTGCCTCTGAAGCCTTCCTTTCATTTGCCGAAATATGCTTACAGATTGATTCTAATCCCTTTTCATAAGGGTTTTTTCGTTTCTCAACAGCTGAATGTAAAATGCGATGAATCACTAAATCAGCATACCTACGAATAGGGGAAGTAAAATGCGTGTAATGCTCAAAAGCTAGCCCATAATGACCAATGTTCTCAGTCTCATAAACGGCTTTTGCCATGGACCTTATTGCCATGGACTGAATTAAAGAATATTCATTCTTTAAACGAATGTCTCCGAGAAGCTTATTTATATTTTTAGCAATTTGTTCGGGTTGATTCAAATCAACCTTATACCCGAATTTATTAATGAATACTGAAAAAATGTCAAGCTTTGCAGGGTCCGGTCGGTCGTGTGTTCTATATAGACTTGTTATCGCTTTATCACCCTCTTGTTTTGGCTTTCCTAAAAATATTGCGACTTGCTTGTTTGCCAATAACATGAACTCTTCAACTAATTTATGTGCCTCTTTGGATGTTTTCACAACTACCTCTGCTGGAAACCCTTGATCGTTTAAGCGGAATCTCATTTCTTCGGATTCAATACTTAAAGCGCCATTTTTCATTCTTCTTTTTCTTAGCGTCTTTGCAATTTTATTCAAGAGGTGCAATTCAGACTTATGATCGCCATCAGCGCCCATTATAATATCTTGGGCCTCTTCATATGTAAATCTTCTATCCGAATGAATGACAGTTTTACCAAACCATTCATTGTAAATTTTACCAGATTCATCGAGCTCAAAAACAGCTGAAAAACTAAATTTATCCTCCTTTGGACGTAACGAACAAACGACATTCGAAAGTTGCTCAGGAAGCATAGGAATGACTCGATCAACTAAATAAACAGAATTTGATCTTTTTAAAGCCTCAATATCCATGGCACTGCCCTCTTGAACATAATGACTAACATCGGCTATATGCACGCCTATCTCTAAATTTCCATTTGATAATCTTTGAATAGAAATGGCATCATCAAAATCTCTGGCATCTAATGGATCAATAGTGAAAGTAAGAATATCCCGAAAATCCCTTCTTCGAGTAATTTCCTCTTCATCAAGTTCAATTTTAACATATTCAGCCTCTTCCATTACCGCATCGGGGAATACTGGTTCAATACCTTGATTGTACAAAATACCTAACATCTCTGCATCATTGCTACCGCTGGCACCTAGCACGGCTGTTACCTCCCCATAAGGAGTCTCTCTGCCTTGAGGCCAGGTTGTGATTTTGACCAAGACTTTATCACCATTTTTTGCTGAACTGATTTTGTTTTTAGGAATCTCAATGTCCAAGCCAAGTCTATGATTATCAGGAATTAAAACGGCATGTTTATCTAGAATTCTAAGCGCGCCCACAAATTGAACTTTGTCACGCTTTAATACTTCAACAACGACCGCTTCATCTCTAGAACGGCCTTGTTTAATCACCTTGATTTTTACCGTATCCCTTTGCAAAGCTTTATTAATATTTTGTGGGGAAATGTAAAAGTCTTTATCATAACCCTCGCAGGAAACAAAACCTGCACCGCGCTGGGTAATATCAATTTGACCTTCTAAATATTGTAAATTGGATTTTGCTTTAAATGTAAAATGATTTACACGGTCTATAGATCCATGTTTAAAGAGCACATTCAGCTCATCAAATACATTTTGTCGCGAATTAGGATCGCGCGCATCGACAATTTGACAAATTTCTTTGTGGGTTAATTCCTTGGAGTTGTGTTTTTCAAAAACACGAATGAGTAATGTTCTCAGTGATTTCCGCCCGACACCACTAGACCTTTTTTTTGATCTTTTCTTAGACATGCAACGAAATTAGACAAATTAATCGTCTAAAGAGGTCAGGAATGTTAATTAGAAATTAATGTTTAACAATTACTTTACGTACAATTGATTTTGAACCAGGCGCATTGAAAGACATTATGTATACCCCGTTTCTAAAGTTTGAAATATCGAAAGTAGCATTAGACATAACCGTCTGATTTAAAACTTCACTACCTAATACATCAACCATTTTCATTTGTGCGGTAACAACGCCACTTAAATTAATTTGGATGAATTCCGATGCAGGATTTGGGACAATAGAAACTTGGATAGGTTCAACTTCTTGAACGGATAGACTATAATCGAGTTTAATGTCTACCGAATCAATAAAGTTTACACCATCATTTGATACATAATAACGATAGTGTCCTAATCCTGTGGCTCCTTCTGTAGGATTTATTGTGACCTTTAACTTTCCATACTCGTTAGGACTTACTGTAAAATTTGAAGAAATAGGAGTCGTCCATGGGTTGCCAAGCATTTGACTCGAAGAAAAACAAGTCCCTCCGAAGGCATCCGTCGAGTGTCCCCAACAAATTAAATCAGACCAATCAGCAGGCACATCAATTCTTAATCTTGTGACTCTCCAATCTGCATCAGACGTTCCCATGTTTTTGATTTCCAATGGAATATCTACAGCATCTGAATTTGAGGTGGTAAATTCATAAGACCCTCCCGAAATGTTTTCCTCAGAATCCTGAAGGTTAATGGTTGTTTGTGCAAACAAAAGAGAAGGTAAAATAAGTAGAATGGTAAAGTAGAGTTTTTTCATAAAACAAATATAGCCTTTTCCACACTAAATGTCAAAATTTCAAGTTAGTCAATCTCAAAGATGCACTTGTATTAATTTACTTATTTTTGGCGTGGCATTCTTTTTGCTTTGATGTTAAAAACAACTTTATGAAAACGAAATTCACATTCCTATTTTGCCTTTTTGCAGGCCTCCTATTTGCACAAGAAACAGAAAAAACTCAAAAAAAATTACCGTCTGTAGAATTAAAAGATCTTTCTGGATCTGTTATAAATACTGCAAATATGGGTTTTGAAGGCCCCGTTGTA
The DNA here is from genome assembly GCA_943789205.1 of uncultured Flavobacteriales bacterium. GTDB lineage: Bacteria > Bacteroidota > Bacteroidia > Flavobacteriales_D > Crocinitomicaceae > UBA952. The sequence goes on along the minus strand of CALSTG010000001.1, from coordinate 1,362,189 downwards.
ATTAGCTTTTGGGCTACCTGGTGTTCTCCTTGTAAAAAAGAACTTAATACCATTCATGATTTATACCCAGATTGGCAAGATGAAACAGGTGTAACTCTTGTTGCAGTTTCAGTTGATGATGAAAAAACAAAAAGACAAGTTGCTGTTTATTCAAATGGTAAAGCATGGGATTACGAAATCCTTTTAGATCCAAATGGAGACTTTAAAAGAGCAATGGGCGTTAATAATGTACCGCATACCTTTTTAATTGATACTGAAGGAAATATTGTATATTCACACAACAACTATGCTCCGGGCGATGAAGATGAACTCTATGAGGAAATTCTAAAACTTGGTTCCAAATAGGACAAAATGAATCTTAACTTTTTGCTTTTAGCTCCCTTTGTTATGGGGGCTTCTTTTTTGTTTGCGCAAGGTTCCATATCGGGAAATGCAGAATCAACTTTTCAATACCTGAATGAAGATACGGTTATTGGTGCAAATCAACCCCCATCAAAAGGCCTCATTAACTCCTATATGAATGTCTTTTATACGAATGGTAATTTTAAGGCAGGCATGCGACTTGAATCCTATCTACCTAGAATTCAAGGATATCCAAACAGGTTTGATGGAACTGGACTTGGGATGCGTTATGTTGGATATAAAAATGACTTTGTTGATGTAACCTTAGGTTCGTTTTATGAACAATTTGGAAGTGGTCTTGCTCTTCGAGCTTATGAGGATAGAGCGTTGGGTTATGATAATTTGTTGGATGGAGCTCGAGTAATTGTAAAACCTAAACCTGGGATTGTATTAAAAGGTGTTTATGGGTACCAAAGACTTTCCTTTCAAAGCGGAAGAATCGTACACGCAGATGGAATCGTTCGAGGTATAGATGGAGAAATTCATTTAAACGAGGCCATAAAAAAAATGAGTGACTCAGAACTAGATATCGTATTGGGCGCATCTTTTGTAAGCAAGTATCAAAAAGATGACAACTCGACGCTTATTCTTCCTGAAAATGTAGGCGCGTATGGTGGCAGGTTTCAATTGATGTATAAAAACTTTTTCCTGGATGGTGAGTACATTCAAAAAGAACAAGATCCGAGTAATGACAATAACTATATCTATAATTACGGTCATGCCAGTGTTTTTAATTTGACCTACACTAAAAAAGGGCTTGGATTGCTCTTTTCTGCCAAGTCAGTGGACAATATGAGCTATCGTTCAGACCGGACAAAAGACCTGCAAGACGTATTTATAAATTATTTGCCTGCTTTGAATAAAACACACACCTATAACCTCGTTGCCACATTATATCCATATGCAACACAACCTGTTGGTGAAGTCGCCTATCAGGTAGACTTTCTTTATACTTTTAAAAGAAAATCGAAATTAGGAGGTAAATATGGAACTACTATTGGCGCCAACTTTTCCACAACCTATCAGCCGAAAATGGATGCAAGTTCTATAAATCCAAATGATTCTACAGGAGTTGCATATACGAGCACACCTTTTGTAATGAGCGACAGTCTTTACTGGCAGGATATTAATTTCAATATCACAAAAAAAATAAACAAAAAGTTTTCTGGAATCCTGAGCTACTACAACATTAAGATAAATAATGATGTGGCTAAAATTTCAAATGATGCTCAAGGTGTCATCAACGCACATATTGGCGTTGTTGAAATGTTATACAAGATTGCACCCAAGCATTCCATCCGTGCAGAATTACAAGGGTTATTCGTAAAGCCCCAAGCTAATGGAGAAAATGACAAAGGAGATTGGTTTACTGCTCTTGTGGAATATACCATATCCCCACATTACTTTTTCAGCTTCATGAACCAATATAATTATGGAAACTCGGATGCCTCAAAAAGAGTAAATTATCCCATTGTTACCTGTGGCTATATAAAAGAATCGACCCGATTCACTGTTTCTTTTGGAAGACAGAGAGCTGGATTGTTTTGTGTAGGTGGTGTATGTAGGTTTGTCCCAGCCAACAATGGTCTAACCCTTAGCTTCACTCAAAGTTTTTAATTATGCGCTATATACTTTCAATTGGTATTCTTTATTTTATTTTATGTTCTTGCGACCATGTAGAGAACCCGTATCCTCCTACAGTGAGCATCGATCTTGATACAACATTATACCCGGGTCTTTGGTCCGATTACCAAAATAACGAATGGCCGATTTTCGATGAAAACTCAAATACCGAGAGAAATGTAATTATCGAAGACTTCACGGGGCACAAATGCGTTTTTTGTCCTGCCGCAGCAGAATTGGCTCACGAATTACATTTGGCAAATCCAACAAGGGTGTTTTCTGCGGGTATTCATGCAGGACCAGATGGCATAGGCGATTTCCAATCCGTTTCGCCACCTGACTACCCAACAGATTTCACCAATCCACAAGGCGTTGAAATCGGGCAATATTTTGGTGAAAATGATGGTGGCTTCCCTGGAAATCCTCGAGGCACTGTAAACCGATTCGATAATGGAACAATTTTTCAAAGCCCTGCTCAATGGACGAGCATGACTAATGAAATCATCAGCAGCAACGATTTAAAAGTAAACTTACAATCTGAGCTCAATTATTACGAAGCTACAAAAGGAGCATTCCTTCACGTGGAGGCAGATCCTCTTTTTGAAGATGTTAATGAAAACCTCGCGATTATGGTTTATTTATTGGAAGATTCTCTTGTTGGGGATCAAAAAATGGCTGACAACTCACACAACACCTCATATGTGCATCGGGATATACATAGGGGTAACTTGAACAATGAGACTTTCGGACGTCCGATTACAAGTGAAAACTTAGTAAATAATAAATATCTAATCAATTATAGCTTTGCTGTTCCAGATCAGCTTGATGGTACATATAATCCATCTAACATGCATTTACTAATTTGTGCGTTCAATCAAACAACTTGGGAAATCTACCAAGTCATCAAACAAAAGATAGAGTAATCAGTAATTAACTGTTTTTTAACGTTTTTAGGTCAATTCCTCTTTTTTAATAGGGTTATTATATCTTATATTTGAGGGAAGACTATAATATGGCTTTAAGACAGAATCTTATTCAAAAACTAGAGCAAAGGCTCTCCCCTCAGCAAATTCAATTGATGAAATTGTTGCAGGTTCCAACCATGGAACTTGACCAAAGAATCAAACAAGAGATTGAGGAAAACCCAGCCCTTGAGGAAGGGAAAGAGGAGCTTGATGAAGACTATTCTAATGAAGAAGAGTTTGAAGAAAGAGAGTCAGATGATTTTGATATTTCAGATTATCTCCAAGATGACGTAGCCGAGTACAAAACTAGAGCAAACAATCAGTCTAAAGACTCTGACGATAAAGTAATTCCCTTTTCAGGAGGCACTACCTTCCGCGAAAGACTAAATGAACAGCTACAACTTCTAAAACTTGAAGAGGGACAAGAGCTCATTGCGCATATTCTTATTGGTAATCTCGATGAGGCAGGATATTTAAATAGAGACCTAGAGGCTATTGTAGATGACCTTGCTTTCTCGATGAATGTTCATGTAAATGAACAGGAAGTTTTAGCGGTTTTACATATGATTCAGGAGCTTGATCCAGCAGGAGTGGGTGCACGAAATCTTCAAGAATGCTTACTGCTTCAAATCAATAGAAAACAAGATGGTAATATTTCAAAATATACGGCCAAAACTATTCTAGAAAATCATTTTGAAGAGTTCACTAAAAAACACTACGAAAAGATTGCTAAAAAGCTTGAAATTGTAAACGAAGATCTTAAAGAAGCGATTGATGAAATTTTAAAATTAAATCCAAAACCTGGAGGGGCTTCAAAAGGAAGTAATAAAAACTTTCAACAGATTGTTCCAGACTTCATTATATACGAAAATGAAGGAAGACTCGAGTTAACTATAAATTCCAGAAATGCACCGGAATTGAGGGTTAGTCGCGAATATGAAACCATGCTACGCTCATACTCCGAGGGTGCCAAAACTTCAAAAACGGATAAAGACGCGGTTAATTTCGTAAAACAAAAGCTAGACAACGCCAAGTGGTTTATAGATGCTATCAGACAACGTCAAAATACGCTGTTAATGACCATGACTGCCATTATGAGATTTCAGGAGGCCTACTTCATCACAGGAGATGAAACTCAAATGAAACCAATGATTCTTAAAGACATTGCTGACATCGTCAACCTCGATATTTCTACTGTTTCAAGAGTTGCGAATAGTAAATTTGTACAAACACATTTCGGGGTGTTTTCTTTGAAATATTTTTTCTCAGAATCACTCTCCACAGATAGCGGAGAGGAGGTATCGACGAGAGAAGTTAAAAAAATATTATCAGAAGCTGTTGACTCCGAAAATAAGAGAACGCCTTTGACTGACGAAAAACTCATGAATTTATTAAGGGATAAAGGGTATAATATAGCAAGACGGACAGTTGCTAAATACCGTGAGCAACTCAACATACCAGTTGCAAGAATGCGTAAAGAACTATAATGCAACTGCTTTCTAAAACGGTTTCTTGGCTCTTCTTGCCTCTTTTTATGCCTATTTATGGATTGCTATTAACCTTATATATCCCATCTCAAGAGGCGAGTATTAGCAATGCTTCATTATTTGATTTACCTGATGGACTTAAAACCCAAATACTATTTTTGTTTGCGGTTTTCACCTCGATTGCACCGGGGATATCCTTTATTCTAATGTATAAAAGAGGGCTGTTGTCTTCTGTTGAAATGGACCAAAGGAAAGAACGCTTATTCCCACTATTCATTATGCTTTCCTATTGTATTTTATTGTTCTTTTTATTTTGGAAAAAAGCACCTGATTTTGTCTTACCAATTTACATATATACTTTGCCGCTTACAGGCGCAATTGTCGCGTTCATATGCATCCTTTTAACCAGTCGTTTTAAAATATCCTTACATGCCGCAGGCGCGGGAATCCTTGCAGGTTACTTGTGTGCATTTGGAGGAAATCAAATCGTCTTCAATGCTTGGCTCATTTTAATTGGATTTTTAACCTCAGGGCTTGTGCTTTCTGCTCGACTTTATCTTGACAAACATTCACCATTAGAGGTATATTCAGGGTGGTCTATTGCTTTTGTGATTACTTACATCACCATAACATGGTTACCAATACTTTTATAAGATGTTGTTAAGCCATTCTAAAATCATTTTAAAAACCTCGGATTTTTCAGGTTCATTATGAATCTCATGAAATAATTCATCCCAAATGTGGAGCCTAACATTGTCCTTTGCATTTGCATGAAATTCCTTTGTTCCTTGGGGGGATGTGAGCCTATCTTTTGCTCCATGCATGATTAAAAGAGGGACGTCTATTTCAGATGCTCTGTTGATTGCATCAATTCCCGCTTGGTGGATATTTACAAAAAATGATGCAGTAATTTTATCATGTACAAGTGGGTCGTTTTGGTATTCTGCAATAACTTGAGGTGTGCGCGAAAGTGCTTCTTGCTCTAGCTCTGTTGGTTGACTCAGTCCGGGGTATATATTTGCAGAGAGCTTAGCGAGAAGCACTTTCCATTTCGGGGGCTCAAAGCCAAGCCTTAAATATGGCCCCGTAGCAATTGCTGCAGAAACACCTTCTTGATTTCTCAATAAAAAATTTAAAATAAGATTGCCACCCATACTATGTCCATAGATGATTAAAGGTATTTTTCGATAGTTATCTTTGATACAATCGATAGCAATTTTTAGATCTTGCATCATAAGTTCATAGCTTGGCATATGACCACGCTTACCTTGAGACCTTCCATGACCTCTAAGGTCTATAGCAACTGTAATTATATTCACGTTCTTAAAATATTCAGCAACATGAGCATATCGCAGGGCATGCTCACCCATCCCATGTACCAAAAAAAGCACTGCTTTTGGTGAAATTACCGACGATTGATAGAGCTCCAGCTCCAAATTATCTTGAGTTCGTATTTTTTTAAATTGCTTCATCTCCACCTTTTAGTTTCATTCTCAATGTAACGAAATAAATTTATTTCAACTCTTTTGAGGCGATATAAAGGTCGAGAAACAAAGAAAAAGCGCTAGTAAATGTCATTTATACACTTATTTCTTTTTATATTCGTGGAACTCAAAACTATAAACTCTTGTTTAACTCACTCATACTCACGCTTTGCGGTGTGCTTTTCGCACCTCTCATATTTTGCCAGACCATTACGGTAAATGGCTCTAGTCTAAACCAAACCTCAGGAACATGTGATGCCAATACCTATCAACTCGTAGGGACCTCAAGTGCGAACGGAAGTTGTATCGATATGAATGGTCCAGGGAATTTTCAACAAGGTGCAGTTTGGGTCTGTAATACCATAAGCTTGTACCAAAGTTTCAAACTAAATTTCAAAGCTAACTTCGGAGCTGACCAGTTAACAGGAGATGGAATAGCGTTTGTTCTTCAAGGTGAGGGTTTAGATGTTCTAGGAGGAACTGGAGGCGGTATGGGTTATGCTCCCGGAAACCCTATTAATTGCCAAGGGGGAGGTTGTCCCATTGACCCCAGTGTTTCTGTTGAATTCGACACCTATAACGGTTCTTCTTTTGGAGATAATGACATCCCATGTAACCATAGCTCGATTCAAATAGATGGCTCTACAAGTAGCAGCGCCACGATTTCAGGACCAAGTTGTTTATTGCCTTCAGGTAACTCCGTGGTTGATGGAAATGATCATGAGATTTGTATTACTTGGAATCCGTTTGCCTTACAATATAGAGTGTACTTCGACGATGCCCTAGTCAACGCATACAATGGTGATATCAGAACCTTTTTTACCTCTCCTTCTGCAGTTTATTGGGGTTTTACATCATCTTCGGGTGGGGCTACACAAATCCATTCCATTTGTGAAATAGATATGCAAACAAGTATTCCAAGCCCAACCTGTGTTTGTTCAACACCAAATTTAATAATTACCGACCCTCCTGCTTTTTGTGGAATTGGAAATATTACAGATGCCTCAATAACCGCAGGAAGCGAATCTGGAAATTTAACTTATTGGAACAATGCTTCATGCACGAATCCTGTAACGAATCCAAATCTTTTATTTAACTCAGGGATATTTTATATCCAACTAGAAACTACTCCGGGTTGTACCTTCTCGCAAGCTGTAAATCTCACGGTTAACAATTCTGTGACGCCGAGCTTCACAAACATCCCTTATGTCTGTGAAGGGGAACCCATAAACCTGCCAAATACAAGTTTAAACGGTATCGAAGGTTCGTGGTCACCCGCACCCAACAATTTAAGTACAACAACATATACATTTACACCCAATCCAGATGAGTGTGCTGGAAGCGCCTCTATGACTATCGTAGTTCGAGAAGCCCCAAGCATCGAACCTATTGGTGACTTAACGCTTTGCGAGGGAGATGATACTAATTTTTCAGCGGTCATTTCGGGTCTGGGGACTAGTATCAGTTGGTCGGCGATTTCTGGATCTTTTTCAGATCCAACCAATGTAAACACAACTTATAGCCCAAGTATATTAAATGGTAATGTTTCGGTTACGGCAATAGTGAGCAGCTCGATCTGTACGGTTACAGCTGAAGAAAATATTATTGTATCTGTTAATCCGGCAAACACAATACCTACATTTTCTCCAATTGCAGATATTTGTAGTGGTGATGCTTTAAGCCTACCTAGGCACGAGCACGAATAGTATCTCAGGAACATGGGCACCAGCGGTGAACAATACCGCAACAACAAACTACACCTTTACACCGAACGCAGGACAGTGTGCTACCACACAAGGGCTAACTGTAACCGTAAACCAAGAAGTCGGACCTATATTCACCCAAGTACTCGCAACTTGTACAGGTGACGCTATTGTTTTGCCATCAACATCAACCAATAGTATAGTTGGATCATGGTCCCCAGCAATTAATAATACTGCAACAACAACGTACACCTTTACCCCTGATGCAGGACAGTGTGCAAGTGATGAAACGATGACTGTTGATGTCACACCCGAAACAATACCAAACTTCTCTGCAATTGCAGACATTTGTAGTGGTGATGCTTTAAGCCTACCTGGTACGAGTACGAATAGTATCTCAGGAACATGGACACCAGCGGTGAACAATACGGCAACAACAAACTACACCTTTACACCTAACGCAGGACAGTGTGCTACCACACAAGGATTGACCGTTAATGTGAATGCACAGACCACACCAAGCTTCTCTGCAATTGCAGACATTTGTAGTGGTGATGCTTTAAGCCTACCTGGTACGAGTACGAATAGTATCTCAGGAACATGGACACCAGCGGTGAACAATACGGCAACAACAAACTACACCTTTACACCTAACGCAGGACAGTGTGCTACCACACAAGGATTGACCGTTAATGTGAATGCACAGACCACACCAAGCTTCTCTGCAATTGCAGACATTTGTAGTGGTGATGCTTTAAGCCTACCTGGTACGAGTACGAATAGTATCTCAGGAACATGGACACCAGCGGTGAACAATACGGCAACAACAAACTATACCTTTACACCTAACGCAGGACAGTGTGCTACCACACAAGGATTGACCGTTAATGTGAATGCACAGACCACACCAAGCTTCTCTGCAATTGCAGACATTTGTAGTGGTGATGCTTTAAGCCTACCTGGTACGAGTACGAATAGTATCTCAGGAACATGGACACCAGCGGTGAACAATACGGCAACAACAAACTATACCTTTACACCTAACGCAGGACAGTGTGCTACCACACAAGGATTGACCGTTAATGTGAATGCACAGACCACACCAAGCTTCTCTGCAATTGCAGACATTTGTAGTGGTGATGCTTTAAGCCTACCTGGTACGAGTACGAATAGTATCTCAGGAACATGGACACCAGCGGTGAACAATACGGCAACAACAAACTATACCTTTACACCTAACGCAGGACAGTGTGCTACCACACAAGGATTGACCGTTAATGTGAATGCACAGACCACACCAAGCTTCTCTGCAATTGCAGACATTTGTAGTGGTGATGCTTTAAGCCTACCTGGTACGAGTACGAATAGTATCTCAGGAACATGGACACCAGCGGTGAACAATACGGCAACAACAAACTATACCTTTACACCTAACGCAGGACAGTGTGCTACCACACAAGGATTGACCGTTAATGTGAATGCACAGACCACACCAAGCTTCTCTGCAATTGCAGACATTTGTAGTGGTGATGCTTTAAGCCTACCTGGTACGAGTACGAATAGTATCTCAGGAACATGGACACCAGCGGTGAACAATACGGCAACAACAAACTATACCTTTACACCTAACGCAGGACAGTGTGCTACCACACAAGGATTGACCGTTAATGTGAATGCACAGACCACACCAAGCTTCTCTGCAATTGCAGACATTTGTAGTGGTGATGCTTTAAGCCTACCTGGTACGAGTACGAATAGTATCTCAGGAACATGGACACCAGCGGTGAACAATACGGCAACAACAAACTATACCTTTACACCTAACGCAGGACAGTGTGCTACCACACAAGGATTGACCGTTAATGTGAATGCACAGACCACACCAAGCTTCTCTGCAATTGCAGACATTTGTAGTGGTGATGCTTTAAGCCTACCTGGTACGAGTACGAATAGTATCTCAGGAACATGGACACCAGCGGTGAACAATACGGCAACAACAAACTATACCTTTACACCTAACGCAGGACAGTGTGCTACCACACAAGGATTGACCGTTAATGTGAATGCACAGACCACACCAAGCTTCTCTGCAATTGCAGACATTTGTAGTGGTGATGCTTTAAGCCTACCTGGTACGAGTACGAATAGTATCTCAGGAACATGGACACCAGCGGTGAACAATACGGCAACAACAAACTATACCTTTACACCTAACGCAGGACAGTGTGCTACCACACAAGGATTGACCGTTAATGTGAATTTAATACCTCAATTCACGAATTCAGTATTGAGTGACCCTTCAAGCTGTGGAGGTAATGATGGTTCTATTGTCATCAATGGTTTGAGCGCTTCAAGTGCTTATGATTTAACTTATAACGATGGTACTTCTAACATAGGTCCACTTTCAATAACAACAGATGCTTCAGGAACCTATATTCTTGGATCGATTACAGCGGGGTCTTATTCAAGCTTTATCATTGCAGATGCCAACTGTAGCTTTACAGTGGTTCCTTCATTGAGCTTAACAGATCCTTCGGCTCCGGTATTTACAAGTAATAGTGTTGCAAGTCCATCTGTTTGTGGAGGTAGTGATGGAGAGATTTCACTCACAGGATTGGTCTCTAACGCGACATATGACTTAACATACCTTGATGATGGAGTGAGTGTAGGACCTATCACCATTAATAGTGATGCTTCAGGAATCATTGCATTAACTGGATTAAATTCCGGGAATTATTCTTCTTTCGTATTAGACCTTTCGGGATGTACAGGAACTGATTCAGGCTCAATTACCTTGACAGACCCTTCAGCTCCTGAGCTACAGATTACAGATCCTTCCGCAGTATGTTCTCCAGGAACGGTAGATATTAGTGTTGCCGCAATTACTTCTGGAAGTACAGGAGGAGGTACTTTGACCTATTGGACTGATGCCTCAGCAACGACACCATTGGCTGATCAATCAGCAGTGGGTGTATCTGGTATGTATTACATCCAGAGTGAGAGCAATGGTTGTACAGATATTGAAGCGGTGAATGTTGTGGTAAATGAAACACCAGTGGTTCAGATTACAGATCCTTCCGCAGTATGTTCTCCAGGAACGGTAGATATTAGTGTTGCCGCAATTACTTCTGGAAGTACAGGAGGAGGTACTTTGACCTATTGGACTGATGCCTCAGCAACGACACCATTGGCTGATCAATCAGCAGTGGGTGTATCTGGTATGTATTACATCCAGAGTGAGAGCAATGGTTGTACAGATATTGAAGCGGTGAATGTTGTGGTAAATGAAACACCAGTGGTTCAGATTACAGATCCTTCCGCAGTATGTTCTCCAGGAACGGTAGATATTAGTGTTGCCGCAATTACTTCTGGAAGTACAGGAGGAGGTACTTTGACCTATTGGACTGATGCCTCAGCAACGACACCATTGGCTGATCAATCAGCAGTGGGTGTATCTGGTATGTATTACATCCAGAGTGAGAGCAATGGTTGTACAGATATTGAAGCGGTGAATGTTGTGGTAAATGAAACACCAGTGGTTCAGATTACAGATCCTTCCGCAGTATGTTCTCCAGGAACGGTAGATATTAGTGTTGCCGCAATTACTTCTGGAAGTACAGGAGGAGGTACTTTGACCTATTGGACTGATGCCTCAGCAACGACACCATTGGCTGATCAATCAGCAGTGGGTGTATCTGGTATGTATTACATCCAGAGTGAGAGCAATGGTTGTACAGATATTGAAGCGGTGAATGTTGTTATAAACAGTCTACCTCAATTCACGAATTCAGTATTGAGTGACCCTTCAAGCTGTGGAGGTAATGATGGTTCTATTGTCATCAATGGCTTGATTGCCTCAAGTGCTTATGATTTAACTTATAACGATGGTACTTCTAACATAGGTCCACTTTCAATAACAACAGATGCTTCAGGAACCTACATTCTTGGATCAATTACAGCGGGGTCTTATTCAAGCTTTATCATTGCAGATGCCAACTGTAGCTTTACAGTGGTTCCTTCATTGAGCTTAACAGATCCTTCGGCTCCGGTATTTACAAGTAATAGTGTTGCAAGTCCATCTGTTTGTGGAGGTAGTGATGGAGAGATTTCACTCACAGGATTGGTCTCTAACGCGACATATGACTTAACATACCTTGATGATGGAGTGAGTGTAGGACCTATCACCATTAATAGTGATGCTTCAGGAATCATTGCATTAACTGGATTAAATTCCGGGAATTATTCTTCTTTCGTATTAGACCTTTCGGGATGTACAGGAAGTACTCCAGGCTCAATTACCTTGACAGACCCTCCAGCTCCTGAGCTACAGATTACAGATCCTTCCGCAGTATGTTCTCCAGGAACGGTAGATATTAGTGTTGCCGCAATTACTTCTGGAAGCACAGGAGGAGGTACTTTGACCTATTGGACTGATGCCTCAGCAACGACACCATTGGCTGATCAATCAGCAGTGGGTGTATCTGGTATGTATTACATCCAGAGTGAGAGCAATGGTTGTACAGATATTGAAGCGGTGAATGTTGTGGTAAATGAAACACCAGTGGTTCAGATTACAGATCCTTCCGCAGTATGTTCTCCAGGAACGGTAGATATTAGTGTTGCCGCAATTACTTCTGGAAGTACAGGAGGAGGTACTTTGACCTATTGGACTGATGCCTCAGCAACGACACCATTGGCTGATCAATCAGCAGTGGGTGTATCTGGTATATATTACATCCAAAGTGAGAGCAATGGTTGTATAGATATTGAAGCGGTGAATGTTTTGGTGAATGAAACACCTTCATTTACAGTATCAGGAACAGACCCGAGTGTTTGTAATGCCTCGGATGGTTTCATTACCATCGATGGATTAGATCCTTCTACAGACTACACCCTTAGTTATGATTCTTTGGCTACGACTTCTCAGACCGTTACAATTACATCGGATGCTACAGGTGCATTTATACTCAACGGATTTGAAGCAGGTCTTTATGATGCGTTCTCCATTACTCTAAATGGTTGTGCATTTACAGCGGTAGAAAGTATCGACTTAAATAACCCATCGGCCCCTTCAATCGTCCTTCAGTTGGACACTGTTGTTTGTGACACATATAGTCTTGGTGAAATTACTGGAGATAACCTCTCTGGTAATGAAGCATATTATTCACAGAGTAATGGTGCGGGTATTTCATTGAATGCAGGTGATGTGATTACCGCCTCACAAACGGTTTATATTTATGATATTATTGGTGCGTGTAGTGATGAAGCCTCCTTTACCTTAACGGTTAATAATACACCTGAGCTTACCAACCTTACAGCACAAGAGGCATGTGTTAGCTTTGAGCTTCCTACTACTATTGAAGGAACAAACCTTTCAGGGAATCAGAATTATTACGATGCTGCACAAGCCAATGGCGGAGCACTACTTACGGGTCCAATCACAACCTCGCAGCAGGTGTATATGTATGATGCCAATGGTACATGTAGTGATGAAGTTTTCTTTGAGGTAAGCATCAATAGTTTACCAGAAGTGGTCTCCTTTTCTGGAGAAGGCACTTATTGTGAAGGAGAAACTGTAGAGAGTCTTACTGCTGCACTTAGTGGTTCAGGAGTACTGACCTTGGATTATACCATTGATGGTGTGAGTAATAGTATGAATACAAGTACAGCAAGTATCGACCTTGGTACCGCACCTGGAGTGTATGTACTTACTCAAATCACAGATGAGAACTGTAACAATGCAGTGAATCTAACACAAACCATTACCATAAATACCCTACCTACAGCACCTAATACTTCGGCAGATGTGAGCTACTGTGCCAATGAACAACCCGATGCTATGGAGGCTGATGGGAGCTCAGGAAGCTACACCTGGTATGCAGACCAAGAACTTACAGATGTTCTTGGAAGTCAAACTACATATACACCAGAAACAATATTGGGAAGCACCAGCTACTATGTCACAGCAACAGAGAATGGATGCGAAGGTCCAGCACAAATGATTCTTATTGCCTTTGAGGAGTGTGGGATTGTTATTCCTACGGCTTTCACTCCTGATGGAGATCAAACTAACGATACGTGGTCATTAAATGATATCGATGTTATTTACCCTAACAATGTCGTTAGTGTATACAACAGACTTGGTAATAAGGTCTATGAATCTATTCAAGGTGCTTATGATCAGATGCCTTGGGATGGTACCTTCAATGGAGAACCTCTACCAGTAGCTTCTTACTACTTTATCATTGAATATAATGACAATACAACACCTAAGTCAAACGGAATTGTGAGTATCATAAAATAAAAAAAGCCTCCTTTTCAGGAGGCTTTCAATATTCCAATTAAAGATTGGGTTTATCTAACTATTAACTTCTGTGTATTTAAGTGCTTGTAATCATCTGCTAAGTTGATGAAGTACATTCCCGGATTCAAGTCTTCAACTTTGTATGTGTTTTGCATTGCCACAGCTGCATTTTGTACCACTTGTCCATTTGCGTTTACGATTGTGATGTTCGTTACTGATGCACTATTCCATGTTACTGTTGCTGCATCTGTTGTTGGGTTTGGATAAACACTTGTTTGGATTCCATCCATGTCTTCAATTCCAGCTATACTCATTTCCTCAACGAGTGTATTTGTGATAACATCACATCCATTTGCATCGATTACAGTTACTTCATAGAATCCTGCTGTTACATCAAAAAGATCTTCTGAAGTTTCTCCGTTATTCCATGTGTATGAATACGGTGCAACACCACCAGATACTGTTAAATCAATTTCACCATCTTCATCTGATGTTGGTTGTATCACTTCCAAATCTGCTACCAAAGCTGTTGGGCCTTCAACAGTATAGCTTCCCCATACACTACATCCATTTCCGTTTGTAATTTTAAGTCTGTACGTTCCAGGAACAAGACCAGAAATATCTTCAGTCATCATTCCATTATCCCATTCGAAAATGAAATCAGGTGTGCCTTCAAGTATCGTAACATCAATCGATCCATTCGCTGCACCATTACAAGTTACATTTTGAACAGTTCCTTCAAATTGTGTAGGAATTACCTCGTCGATAACTATTGAAGTATCTAATTGACATCCCATAGCATCGATAACAGTCAAGTCATAATGACCTACAGAAAGGTTGTTAAGGCTCAAATCAGTAGCACCATTAGACCAGTGCGTAGTAAATGGAGCAATACCGCCAACGATTTCAACTTCAATCTGACCACTATTAGCTAAACAAGTCACACCAGATGTTACATCCAAAGAGAACTTATTGATTTCAATGGCTAAATCAACAGCTGCTTTTGCATTTAAACGACCTGCGCCTATTGTTCCTACATAAGAAGGATTCAATGCATCAACATTGGTTGAAGAGTTTTTAAGTACCCAAGAGATTTCCGCATTTGTTATACATGGATTCGCATCTAACATTAATCCAATTGTTCCGGTTACTAGAGGTGTAGCATATGAGCTACCTGAACCATATAAATACCAACCCTGAGCAGCAGAAATTGCAATATCATATCCTGGTGCACTTAAATCAACACTCGCATTATGTTGGTGTGTTGTTGATGCATCTCCAATTACACGCTCATGGTTGTCACTTGGACCTGTACTCGTTACCGCAAAAACATTATCAAAAGCAGCAGGGTAAACAAGACTTTCAGGACCACCGCACGTAGATCCATTTCCTGCAGCTGCTACAATAAAAGTTCCATTTTCATATACTTCGTTGATGATATCTTGCACATACTGATTGTAAGAACATCCTGACGACCAGCTCAAATTGATAACTCTATGACCAGCGTATGATGCATCAAGTACTTCGTTATAATTCATTTTATATAATGCTAAAGAACTATTATAACCTATTGCACTCTTTCCAATGTCATTACCTGTTGAGCCAGCAGCAGTTATTGCGACTGCAGTACCATGCGTCTGTGAAGAGGTATTCGTTGCATCGTAATGAACATACTTACCAACAAGTTCATCGTGGTCCGCAAAATAGTTCTGGTCTGAAATTGCAAGAACGATATCACTGTTTCCTGTCGTTACGTCCCATGCCATTTGCGCATTGATGATGTCTAGAGCGTAATCCTCAGGAAAGACCTTTAGGTAATCGTTAGGCTCATTTAATGTTTCATAAACAGGAGCGTAAGCTACTTTTGAAGACGCGTCTAAAGCATTTGTAAGCTCAGCATACATGTCTACGACATCAGAAGTATATGACGTCAATTCATATACTGATAATAATGATGCTTGTCTTGAAGATGGAATCGCTCTTTCTACCTCTGTAATATTAAGTGAAGAAATTGCATCTTGAAGAGTAGCATCATTTGAGACTAGTACACCTGATTCGTTTTCAAATGGAACATCTGAAGGGTTAGAAATTGTAAGCCAAATTTTTGAGGACTCTTGTGAAAATGAAATGAACGTTGCTAAGAGAAAAGCGACTGTCAGTGGTAAAGATTTAAAAGTATACATATCCGTGCGTTTTGTTGTTTGTTTGTTTTGTTGACACAAATCTGCGATACTATATGCACCCCTGAAACAAAAACAAGCAAAGCAAATACAAAATACAGATGGACACTATACTCCGACTATGTAATCCCTACGCAGCAATTAGGTGATACTACGTAGATCATCAATTAAATTAAAAAAAAGAGTAACCTTTTTGATGTATTGGATTTCAGAAGAAAACCCTTGTTTTACTTAGGTTGTAGAAATACACGCTCCGTAGAACCATCAGAATATTGATATAAAACAACACCCGAGGCTTTATTTTTTACTTCTCGACCCATTAAGTCTAAAATACGGACAAGCGTCTTACTTGCATAGGGGCTTATGGAAGGTATATTAGCGATTGGCTCACAAAGCTGCTGGAAAAATAGCCAAGCTTCTCGGCTGGCTTCAATATCCATATTGCCATATGCTCCTGGCCAATCATGACCTCCACCTTGAACGGTGTAGAGCCACACTTCAGTGCAGGAATTTTCGGCACCGTACTTTTCTGAAGAAACCGAACTGCCATCATTGGTACTTGTGTTCGGAAAGTTCTCCGAGCTTTGAAGTGTTAAACTAAATAGGTCATTGAAAAAGGTCATGGTTTCGGGGATACTCGGGTAGGCTCCCCATCCATCTTGGTTTGTGGGGTCTCCATCAAAATAGGTTACATTGTCATTCGTTCCATGTATCTCAAGAATGGAAACTTCACTCAAAGGCGCACAATCGTCCATGATGTCCTGCATGATCATTCCAGCGATAGGAGCTACTGCCCTAAACGTTTCTGAAGCTTGACAAGCCAGCATATAACATAAGTCTCCGCCATTAGACATTCCAGTGCAAAAAACTTTATCTGCTGAAAGGGAATAGGTATTTTGTAAATACGAAGACAGGTTTTGTAAATAAGCCACATCGTCTACCGTTTCATTATTTTGAAACGCATAACCAACATTGAAGAATGTATTACCTCCCCCATCTAGTGTTCCCTGAGGATAGCATACTGCAAAACCATATTCATCGGCAAGCTGATTGAAATTAGAATAATTCATGATGCCTTCAGCAGTTCCCGTATAACCATGACAGACAAATACCAATGGACAATTTTCAGGTGCACTTGAAGGGTGGTAATAAATATAATCACGCTCAACACCACCATCTATGATTGTGCCGTACTCTAGCGCCTGTATGGTCATCGATAAAACATCGTTTGTGGGATTATCGTCCGAAGGAAGGCCATTAAAATTCGAGAGCGTAACTTGAAGTGAAGTTTGACCCGAATTAAAAATTTGAAGGTCATCTGGATGTGTAAAATTGTAGGTTCCTAAAGAAGGTATGGCAACACCCGTTACCGAAGTGTTATAGGTCATACCGCCTCCTGTATCCCAAGAGACATCAAACGAGGTGATGGTTTCAGCGCCCATATTTGTAACAGTACCAGAAACAGGAAGTGTCGCAGGAACATTTACATTTGAAGGAATGTCTAACGAAGTCAAGGACAAATCAAGACCCTCAGGTTCAAAAATCAAAACATCATCTATCGCCCAACCAAACATCCAACCTCCATTGTCATCATAATGAAATCCTATTAGAACGTTTGCATTTCCACAGAGCGAGGACAAATCGACAGACTGCGAATCCCATGCGCCATCATCAGTGCCATCAATTGTTGTAAGAATAGACCAAGAAGCACCATTATCCAAACTATACTCTAATGTCGCAACTTCAGTATTACCTTGAAACTCTCCTCCGTCAAAATAGTTTTCAAACTGCAATGCTACGGCAACACTGTTACTCAAATTTAATTGAGGTGCGATTAAATAATCTATACTCTTGTCACAATCACAATCGTCGTCATTTGTTCCAATAATCTTCCCGTGATTCGCTATTTCCCACCATTGACTTTCGATATTTTGGGCAGTTCCCATATTCCAACCGCCATCTGAAGCATTGGTTTCTATGGTCCATCCCGTTGGTAGATTAGTACCTTCGAAATCCTCTGAGAGAAGAATGTTTTGTGAAAAAGAAACAGTCGTAAGACAAGTGATAAAAAGCGTATATAGATTTTTCATGGTTTCTTTTTTGGTTTTAATAAATGTGACGATTTTAAGCGCACTTTTCTCCCGATGAATAACTTTAAGGCATTCTGAGTCGTTTTGACACAGTTCCATCAGTGAATACATCCCATTGAATCACGCCCTCTTTGTAAGAAGTTTCTCGACCCAAACAATCGACTATTTTCAAAAGGGTTTTGAGTTCATTAGTCTGAGTTAAGTCTGAAACCCCAAGTTGGTTAGGACAGCTTTTATCTTCAAGAAAATCCCAAATAACTTGAGGTGAATAAAAATCCATATTAATCGTCCCTAGACCACCGAATAGCGTTGCAATTCCAGGCCATTGGTGACCGCCACCGATAACCTTTATGTGCTCAAGTGAACTCCCTGAACAATTTTGATAAACATACTTTTCAGGATAAGACACATCCAAAAGACTCGTGTTGGGCATCTCCACAAATATTGGCTCAGCGTCACAGGATAAATAATTCTGCCAAAGCGACATGACCTCATCCACTGAAGCACCTGTCGCTACACTACCATTATAAGGTACTATACCATCCGTAGTTCCGTGAATGTGGAGCACAGAAGTCTCAAAGCTCGGGTCGAAATTAGTATAAGTTGTATTCGTCATACTGCCCGCAACAGTACCTATTGCGGCGAAACACATAGTAGACTCACTCACTATTTTATGACTCAAAAACCCACCATTTGAAAACCCGCAAAGGTATCTTCGGTAAGGGTTTGTATTGTAATTTGTCTCAAAATAGATGACTAGGGATTCTATAAATCCTAAATCATCAACTTCAGCATTCACAGGATTTAAGTCAGCATTCCAAGATGCATTCAGGCCATCCGGATAGCAAACAATGGCGTTATTGGTCTCTGCAATTTCATTGAAATTGGTAATATTCATAATGCCATTACCCGACTGTGTCAAGCCGTGTAAGACAATAAGCAGTGGGTATTCTTGGGCACCGTCCCATGAGGATGGAACGTAATAGATAAAGCTTCTTTCTTCACCATCAAAAACGAAGCTATCCTCAATTTGCGCTTCCAGCTGAGAGACAAAAGCCAAGGTGAATACCAAAAACCATTTTTTCATACGGCAAGATACAAATGATTCGGGGAATCTTTTGAACTTGGTTTTGCTTGCACATAAATTGCACACTTTTAAACGTTTACAGCGTTTAACCTTTTAAGTTAAATATTATTTATTCTGAGTTAGATTTGATATTTTAGGGGCAAATAAATCAACTAAACATATGAAACTTTATCTCAATCTATTTTTTACACTCGTGCTTTCGACTGTATTCTCACAAAATGCAACAGAAACTCAAGAACAAACCAATCCTTTTGTACCTGGAGATGTCATTATTCAAATTTTTGATGATGCCAACATTAGAAACCTTGTTGCTCGAGCACCTTTAAACTTTAAGCTAGAAATTAATAAAGAGCTTTCGCCAACTGCGCACATTTGGCAGCTAAATTTTGATCCAAATGCTATTTCGCACGAGGACATGATCAATTGGTTTTACGGACAACACGAAACGCAACTGGCACAAAACAATTACTATTTAAAAATGCGCTCAACGCTTCCTAATGATGCGACTTTCACGAGCCAATGGCACCACAACAACACCGGCCAAACGGGTGGAACAACTGACGCTGATATCGATTCAGATTTGGCATGGGACATTACAACAGGCGGAACAACAGCCTCAGGACATGATATTGTTGTTTGCCTTATTGAAAGTGGAAACCTAGACCACCAAGATTTATCTCCAAACAGATGGGTCAATACCAACGAAATTGAGAATAATGGCGTCGACGACGACGGTAATGGATACGTTGACGACTATAATGGTTGGAACCCACTTCAAAATAATGACAATTACGGAACCGGAGCCCATGGCACAAATTGTCTTGGAATGATAGGTGCTAAAGGGAATAATGGTCTTAACGTTGCAGGCGCAAACTGGGATGTTAAATTAATGGTTGTAGGTGGCTATAGTATTAATACAGACGCTAATGCTATTCAAGCTTACCAATATCCTTATGATATGAGAGTGCTTTGGAACAACACTGGTGGCTCAGAAGGAGCCTTTGTTGTTGCAACGAGTTCTTCATGGGGTATTGATGGAGAGAATCCAAACAACCACCCTGTTTGGTGTAGTTTTTATACAACCATGGGAGAAGCAGGAATTCTAAATGTTGGTGCGACGACCAACTCAAATTTAAATGTTGATACGGCAGGTGATATGCCCACAGCATGTGATACACCGTATATGATTGGAGTGGGAAGAACTGACCACAATGACAATACTGCTGGTGGCTATGGTGCAACCACTATTGAATTCGGTGCCCCTGGGATTAATGTGGTCACGACAGCAGGGACAAACGGAACGACGTCTACTACTGGAACTTCATTCTCGTGCCCACTTACAGCAGGAGTCATCGGACTTGCTTATTCAATTCCATGCGCTGACTTTATGAATACCGTTATAGCCAATCCACAAATGGGAGCAGACATGGTACTTCAAGCACTTATGGATGGTACAGATCCTAAACCGCAACTAGCGAATAAGTTTGTTGCTGGCGGTCGGCTAAATTCAAGAAATACACTTGATGAATTGATGGCAGTAGGTTGTAATGGTTCGATTTGCTTTGGCCCTAGTGGCATTCAAGCGGATAACGTTGTAGATAATGATGCCGACATAGTATTTAATGTTCAAGCCGATGCGGATGCAACGAACCTTTATTGGAGAGAAGTTGGAAGTAATAATTGGACACCAGAGCTAGACATTACTTCTCCTGTTGCTTTAACAGGTTTAAATAGCTGTTCAGAATATGAGTTTTATTTGGAATCGAATTGTGGCGGTGACATTTCTAACCCTACCTCTATTCAAACATTTGCAACTTTAGGATGTGGTGCTTGTATTGATAACCAATATTGCACAAATGCAGCATCTGACGGCGTAGATGAGTGGATTGAATCTTTCACAATCGATACTTACACCAATCAATCAGGAAACGATGGTGGTTATGGCGATTTTACCGGAAATCCAATTCAATTAGATGTCGATAATACTTACGACATTGATATTGAAGTTGCTTGGGGCGGAACGCTCTACAACGAGCAATCCAGAATTTGGATTGACCTGGATCAAGATGGAGAATTTGGTGCTGATGAGTTGTTGTTTGACCAAGGTGCAGCTGATCAAACTGTGAATGTAATTGGACAGATAACCATACCTGCAGGGACGCCGCTAGGAACGACAAGAATGCGTGTACAGATGGCTTATGTTGGAGGACAAACTGAGCTTCCTGAAGTTTGCGATAGCTACCAATGGGGTGAAGTTGAGGATTATTGTGTAGATATACTCTCTGGAATTACATGCGGATTAGACGTAATTGGTTCTGAGGTGAACCCTACATGTAACGGAAATGACAACGGTGAAATTTCTGTAACCGTAGGCGGTGGATCGGGCAATTACACCTATGATTGGTCCTCAAACTTGGGCAGTACTGCAAGTGTTTCAAATGTTGGTAATGGTTCATATAGTGTTGTTATTACCGATGTCGATGCCGGTTGCGATACGACCATTAATTTCTCTTTAGATTATGACATTTCATTGTCTGTTCAAGTAGAGGCAGAAAATATTTCATGTAATGGCTTAACTGATGGCACTGTACAAGCAATTGCCTCCGGGTCTTCTGATTATAGCTTCCAATGGACGGGAGGTCCAAACGCTGATGTTTGGGATGGTCTTGGTGTTGGCACCTACGAGGTAACGGTTACAGACGGTAGCGGTTGTATTACGACTAGTGCTGTTAATATTCAAGAACCGGCTGCAGATCAAGCCAGCTTCACCTCGAATGTGAACTTTTTGAATGTACAGTTTAACAATACCTCAACCTCAGGGACGAATGCTTGGGACTTCGGAGATGGAAATACAAGTTCTGCGACATCCCCTCAGCATAGCTATGGTTTACCTGGTACGTACAATGTCTGCCTGACAATAACAACAGCCTGTGGCGAAACAGAAACTTGTAATACAGTTACGGTTGATGAAGACGATTCTGGAATCGATGAAAATTATGCGAATTATGTTTCGGTTTATCCAAACCCAACAATTTCATTTGTCAACTTCTATATCACCCATCCAAATGTAAAATCGCTCGTGATTATGGATATCGTAGGAAAAGAAGTACTTAAAACCTCTATTTCTGGAGAAATGACAACGATTAACATCGCGGCATTCGGAAATGGCACCTATTTCTATCGCCTTATAGGGGCAGATGGCAGCACACTTGTGGCTGATAAACTTTTTAAGATTAAATAGTACGCTTTTTTAAGATACGAAAGCCTCCTGCGATGGGGGCTTTTTTGTTAAGCCTTAGATTTATTTTGTAATTCAGGGATTAGCTCTCCGAAGTTGTCTGTTTCATTGTACTTTTCCCAATCACCTGCAATGGGCGCATGTCGCATATGTGCAGGAATGCCAAAGGAATCTACCAATGCTATTGCTTGTGGCGCAAGCTCCGAACACAACAATCTTATAAGCTGAGGAAGCTTTTTCCCCATGTTTTTTGTAAGTACTTTATTCATAACAAACCAACCCAAATCTTGAGCAATCCATTCACATGCAGCTAATAGAAATAGCTTTTCAAGAATGGGCTTTAATAAAGGGTCACAAGTGTTCAATACCTTGAGCGAAGCCTCAAACACAACGCGGTCTGCATAGGCTTGAGATAAACTTTGAATGGCGTCAGACTCTTCAAACATCCAAGCTTCAAATAGACTCTTACCTTCCTTCTTTTTTAAGTTCAACGTTAGTGCAAGCTCTGTGAGCAAATGACCTTCTCTGGCCTTTAGAATATTTAAAAGAAACGCAGGGCTAGAAAGATTTCCATTAAGTGTTCCCTGCACTGTCCTTTTTAAAACTCCCGGTAACATGGTCAATGCTTTTTGTTTTACAAGCTCGCTTTTATCTGCCTTACCAAGCAACTCTTTGGCGATTTTTTGCATCAATACACGGTTATCACCTTCGGCTGTAATTCCGGCATGCCCACCTACAATCCCTTCACCAAGCCTATTTGCAGCCAAAAAACCTTGACCACCACATCTTTCCCTACTCGTAGTCGCCGTATTTTCAGCGTGCCATGAAATTTGTGTTTTCATTACACAGCATAATAGCAGCACTTCCATAGAATCACTTCCTTCTTTGTCAAGCGCAGCGAACTTATCCTTGGTATGATTCAATGCCATATTATATGCAAAAGTTTTCGCTAATAATGGCATTAGGGCTCGTTGTTGCAATTGATAATCCATGATGGGAGTGTCACTCTTTCCTTTCGGACCAACGGCTAATCTTGAACTCGAATAACGAATTGCGGTATCTAAACAAATTTTTGTGCTTCCTAAAGTCATCGAGGCAATACAAAGTCGGCCACTTAGCAGCTGGTCTGCAAGTGTTAAAAACCTACCTCGTTTACTTTTAACCTTACTTTGAAAATCCCCTTTTTTTGAGATGGTAGAGGTTGCATCAAGCATATTGGTTCGAGGTATGCGTACATTATCGAAACCTATACTTGCATTATCCACACCATTTACTCCAATTTTATAGCCCATATCCCAGACTGTAACTCCGGGTAGCACTTTCATTTGCTGATCTCTAATAGGCACAATGAAGCCATGAACCCCCTCATCTATTCCGTTATTTAATAAACGTGCAAATACAATCACAAAATGGGCATGAACAGCGCCATTAGTAATCCAGTATTTTCTCGCCTTAACCTCAGGAGTATGAATCACAAACTCCTCACTATTTGCATCATAGGTTGCCGTAGTTTGCATCTCCACAGCGTTATTTCCACATCCTAATTCTGTCAAGCCAAAACAACCTACAGCATTCAAAGCATCAATATCGCTTAAAAGTTTATCGTGATGTAACTTGGTGCCAAGCTTTAGAATTGTTCCACCAAACAAATTGAACTGCACTGTCATTTTGGTTGCCGCAGAACCATCCATCATTCCTACGGCTTCATGAACGGAAAATATTCGGTGTGGGTTTTGCTTAAAGTCAAGAACGGAAATCAGCTGATTGTCACAAATTCGCTTTAAACGTTTATAAGCAAGATCTCTTTCCTCGTCAAGGCTAACATTGTATCGAGGCGTGAAAATTGGATGTTTGAATAATTCTCTTAGTGCCTGACGGGTATCATGATTGTCATGCTCTAATAGGTTTTGTAAACTTTTTAAATCGAACGGAGCGTCCATAAAACGGCTTTTTTATAAATGTAGGAAAAAAGCTTTTGTGTTAAAATATTGATGGAAGTTTTAAGAAGGTTCGTTGTTCGGAGCATGCGCATTTATATGCCAGTTTTGGTATAAAAAAAGCCCCATCATTGATGGGGCTTTAATTAAAGATTCTATAATAATTTAGTCATTGTCTTTCTCAGCACAAGCCTTATAATCTGCTTCAGTGTAATCCTTACAAGCCTCCAAGTTCGCCAGCGATTTTTCGCCAACCTCCTTAGTCTTATCTACATCACCCTTTGCATCTATAGCCTCTTGTGCAAGTTTTTCAGTGTCGGCAAGGCAGTCACATGCAGATTTACCACATGAGAATAAAAATAGTCCTAAGACCGATACCATTAATACTTTTTTCATATTTAATTTTTTTTAGTTCGATTAAATTTAATAAAAAATTGTGAGTAGAAACAGCGATTTGATTCAAACTTTGTGCGTATCCAAAACCAAATATTGTTATGTACATAAGCGCAAGTCTTGTTCTATTCTTATGTTCAAATTACTTTTTCATTTGACATAAAACAATAAATGGGTGGATATTAAGAATGAGGTATTGCTTAAAAAGCAAAGAATTGTTTTTAATTTCACGTATGACGATGAAAAACTTCAGAAGAAGAACACATGAGATTATTTTCGAGGCGGATACCTTTTTAGGAAAGCTATTCGATTTAATATTGCTCGTATTGATCGTTTTAAGTGTAGGGGCAGTGATGTTAGAAAGTGTGGAATATTACCATAATAAATACCACCATTATTTAGTCCCCTTCGAATGGACGATTACTATTTTTTTCACGATTGAATACCTCCTTCGGATCGTAAGTGTGAAAAAACCTCTAAAATACATCTTTAGCTTTTATGGATTAATTGATTTGGTTTCTCTTTTGCCTTCCTATTTTGGGTTATTCTTATCTTCAGAAAGCATTGGGTCAATAAAAACAGTCCGGACCATTCGATTGCTTCGAATTTTTAGAATCTTAAAATTGATTCGCTATGTTAAAGAGGCAAATAATTTGAGAAGAGCCCTCAAGGCAAGTAGACAACGAATTGTTGTATTTCTATTAGCTGTGCTGGCTATTGCAACAATAATGGGGACCATTATCTATCTCATTGAAGATCCAAAAGATGGATTTACAAGTATTCCTAGAAGTATTTATTGGGCAATTGTAACGATGACTACTGTCGGTTATGGAGATATCTCACCACAAACTGGATTGGGCCAATTTTTCGCATCCATTATTATGATTTTAGGTTATGCCATCATTGCGGTTCCTACGGGTATGATTTCCGTTGAATTGGCATTGTCTGAAAAAATGAATACCCAAAGCTGCCCGAGCTGCTCCTTGGAAGGTCATGATAACAATGCAAAACATTGCAAGCATTGTGGGACAGAATTAAACCCTGAGGCATAATAAATATCTATCTTCAAATAATAAGAACTTTAGTTTTTCTTTTGCGTATTAATAGTATCATTCACAAACAAAATAATGAAACTGTTCTATTTTATTTCTTTTACTTTAAATGTTTTTTTTCTTTTTGGACAAGTCCCAAATGGATACTATGATGGTGTTCAGGGACTTACTGGAGGGGTTTTAAAAACAGAACTTAATAATATTATTAAAGACCATATTGAATTTCCGTATACAAGTGGTGGAACAGATGTTTGGGATATTTTAAAAGAAACAGATAAAGACCCCAATAATCCGAACAATGTCATCCTATTGTATACCGGTTGGTCTAAAAATGGAGAAGAAGAATACAATGATGGTAATGGATGGAATCGAGAACATGTATGGGCAAAATCTCATGGCGACTTTGGAAATACGATAGGTGTAGGCACTGATGTTCACGCCTTAAGGCCTTGTGATGTGTCTGTCAATTCTGCAAGAAGCAACAGATGGTTTGCAGAGTGTAGCACAGCATACATTGATGGTGATGGCCCTACTGGATGCTATACAAGCTCAACCGAGTGGGTTTGGAAACCCAATGAAAATGTTAAAGGTGATGTTGCGCGCATGATTTTTTACATGGCGACGAGGTATGAAGGAGAAGGATTGGAACCTGACCTTCAGATTATTGATTACTTACCATCGAATAACAATACTTCTGACCCCGTTCATGCGAAGCTGTCTGACCTCTTAGTTTGGCACATGCAGGATCCAGTTGACGATTGGGAAAGAAATAGAAATGATATTATTTATTATGACTACCAAAACAACCGCAACCCATTCATCGACCAACCTGAATTTGCCGAACTCATTTGGGGAGACTTATCGGGAGGTGACTCTCTAAATTCGACTCCAAAGTCACTACTTAAAATCATTGATTATATGGGCAAAACTTCACGGGCGGTAAAAAATACGCCATTGATTTATATCTACAGTGATGGCTCTACAGAAAAAAAATATTTTTCTGAGTAGTAATACGCTTCTAGTTAGCGGTTATTTATGCCTCGAAACGTGAGCCATTGTTCGATGACTTCAAGCTCAAAAAGCTACCTTTGAATGACTTAATTTTAAAACATATGTCTTTCAAAGCACTTGGTCTACCGACAACCTTAGTTGAAATTATAGAAAAACTAGAGTACAACGCTCCTTATCCTATTCAGAAAGCAGCTATTCCTGAAATACTCAAAGGTCGAGATGTACTCGGCATTGCGCCAACGGGCTCAGGTAAAACAGCAAGCTATGTGCTGCCTGTGCTAAGTGGATTAAGGCAAAGGAAGGAAGCGAAAAACAGACAAGTAGATGTGCTTGTATTGGTTCCTACAAGAGAATTGGCCGAGCAGGTTAAAGATGTTTTTACCCTTTTTGAAAAAGGACTCGAACATACCGCTCCCATTATGGCCGTATATGGAGGTGTATCCATCAATCCACAAATGAAGGGCCTTTTTGGCATCTCGATATTGGTAGCCACGCCAGGGCGCCTTTTGGATTTGGTAGATTCTAATGCCATTCAATTCGATAAACTTCAAACCCTTATTCTTGATGAAGCAGACAAGTTATTGAATTTAGGTTTTAAAGAAGAAATGAATAAAATCTTCGCATTATTGCCTAAAAAGCGTCAAAATCTGCTGTTTTCGGCTACTTTAAATGAAAAAGTTGAAGAAATTCATCAATTCTTACTTCACGATCCTGAGGTCATTAATGTGGCTCCTAAAGAAAAGAGTCTAGAAAACATTCGGCAATTGGCCTATACTATAGCCGAAGAAAAGAAAGGTCCACTTTTAAGACACCTCATCAAAAGTGAAAATATGCAGCAAGTCTTGGTCTTCACTGCATCAACCTATAAGTCTGAACATGTTGCAGATAAGCTTCATAAGAATGGGATCGATGCTCGATCAATACATGGAAAGAAAAGTCAGCATGCCCGAATCAAAGCACTTGAGGCATTCAAAGCAGGTAAATTAAGAGTTCTTGTAGCTACCGATTTGTTAGCGAGAGGAATTGATATAGAATTCTTATCCCATGTCATAAATTACGAGTTGCCTCGCTCACCTAAAGACTATGTGCATCGGATCGGAAGAACGGGAAGGGCTGACGCCACAGGTGAAGCTATAAGCTTAATCTCTCCTGAGGAGGAGCACCACTTTCGGGTCATTCAAAAAAAAATGAAAATTTCCGTTGCGCTTGAGGACGGAAATGTTCTTCAATTAAAGTAGCGGACCTTCGTGTGTTCCATATAGAACATATCCGAAAAGAACGAGGATTGTAAGTAAACTTGCCATAACACTTTTTTAAATTCAATACCAAAGATGTGGCATTGTTAGGGTCTGATAAAAGAAATGTATCTGCCATTCAAAAAAATAGATTACAGCACCTATTCAGAAATACGTGTTTTTACTTGTATACAAATATGAAGATTTAAGAAAGGCTTTAAAACATAAAAGAAAAGCCTCCCGAATGGGAGGCTTTATTAAAATATATGCCTTTATAGCTTCTGTAATTTGGTGCTTGATAGCTGTTGATTCTTATGCCTACATTTTACTATATAGCTTCCCTGAGGAAGCGCCCCAACATCCAAACTGACCCCAGGGTTTTCAACGCTAAGAACTACTTGACCGGCGAGATTTAAAAACTCAACGTTTAAGACCTCTAAATCAAAATTTACGACGTCTGTAAACGGATTAGGAGATATTCCGCCTTGAATAGCTATCTCGTCAATTGAAGTGGTTGGGTCTACATTCTCAAAGTATTGGAAAGTTCCGTAGGTCTCACAAACCAGAAGATCTAGATCTCCATCTCCATCAAGATCCGCTGAGGATGGAAAAGCAAATTCATAAGTTTGTGTCAATCCAAAAGGGTTCGTTGCCGGTCCAAAGAAATTAGGGGTTGAATCTGTACCCGTATTTAAATAATATTCAAGGTTCCCATAATAGGCACCAACTACAATATCTTGATCCCCGTCATTGTCAAAATCTCCAAACTCTGGAGCTGAGATTCCATAACCTGTGCTCAAACCAAAAGGGTTCTGCTGAGGAGCTTCAAAGCTCGGCGCTTCAGCAGTACCTATATTCTCAAAATATTGCATATTCGCATATTGTTCAGCAACCAATAAATCCATGTCTCCATCATTGTCTATATCTGCAAATGTTGGAATAGCCAAAGAGTAAGTGGCACTGAGCCCAAATGGCATAGAAGAAGGCGCTTCGAAAGAAGGTTCGCTCGCTGTACCCGTGTTTTCATAATAGCTCATCGTACCATAATACTCTCCACTTAAAAGATCTAAATCTCCATCATTATCCAAGTCGACAAGAGCTGGAAAGTTGATTAATGTATTTCCTGTTAAACCAAAAGGATTCAATACAGGGGTTGCAAATGAAGGGACCTCTGGACTTCCTATATTTTCATAATAAGTAAAACCGGCTGCAAAGCCATATGCATAAGCACCAACTAAGAGATCCATGTCTCCATCATTGTCTAAATCTGCCATTTCAGGAAATTGCAAATACACATCTGGAGATGTTGTTAATCCGAATGGATTAAGAACTGGAGTATCAAAAACCTGTGTGTTTGCTGTGGTAGCGAAACCAAATACGATTGCAAAACCTCCAAGAAGCCGATTCAATTGATGTTTTGAAACGTAGCCTGACAATTCACTAAGTAAAAACTTAATTCTAAGTTTAAGTCGATGAATCGTAACCAAAGAAGTGCCGGGTGTATTTATTTTTAGTTTTAGATTCGCTATTAAACGACCTAGCTGTCTTTTCTTTCTAGAATA
Source organism: uncultured Flavobacteriales bacterium (assembly GCA_943789205.1). Taxonomy (GTDB): domain Bacteria; phylum Bacteroidota; class Bacteroidia; order Flavobacteriales_D; family Crocinitomicaceae; genus UBA952. The sequence goes on along the minus strand of CALSTG010000001.1, from coordinate 1,332,436 downwards.
ATGCTTGTTTTTCATTTGTTTAATCGTTTAGTTATTTCTTTTTTGCCCAATAGGTGGAATTGGGTGTCGTCACCCCTTCCTTATAGTCTGGGCGAATTGTATTCATAATATTTGGACGTGTCTTTCCTGGAAGGATATGGACATCATAAATTTCATCTAAAGATGTTTGGTATGTGATTTTTCCTGCAATACTTCCTGTGGGAAGATGCACCACCATTATGCCAGCCTCATTTGCTTTCAGGTTAAGCTTTGCAAACGTTGATGAGTTCTTTCTAAGTTTTGATAGACCAATGAAACAGATAATCTTTGTGTAAATCCATTCCGCGAACAAAACCATCAAGCTTGACAATTACCTCATAAGTACCCTTTTCTCTATTAATTTTTATTAATTCCCCGGTAGCAGACAAAAGTGTATAGAGCTCCCCATTAAAGATACGCGGTGTATGCGGCATCGCCAAACCATCTATAATAATCTCATCTGTTTCGACATCTATAACAATCCCTCCTGTAGTCACAGTATCTCTCCAGCTCTGAAAGGAATTTCCTTGACCGAAGGCGGTTACATATTTGGGTTTACCATTGAGCATCGCCATTCCATTCAAATGGCATCGGTCTTCTGAAACAATACGGTCTATAAAATTTGGTTTCCACACAGGAGTAAAGCTATAGTTGTCATCAATTTTAACAATACTCGAAAACAAAGTATTTACGCCATATAGCTCTTTATTTGCACCAAAATTAAGATCATGTATATCTAGGTTACCCGTATAATATGATGCCCTAGGCATATATAAAGCATCATACTTTTTAGGTGACCGAGGATAGTATTTGGCAAGCTCTTCGGCGTTTGAAAATACAATCACTTCATCTTTACAGGCTAAAGCCAATTTATCGCTTTCCTCGTCGTGCGCAATCCCCATTGGTTTGTCAAACGTTCTAGGTAATTGAACGATTTTATTCTCATCTAAAGCAGAAATAAAAACAAGTTTTCCCGCTTGATAGGTAGAAATCGCTAAGGAGCAATTTAGTTTTTGAAGCAATTCAGGTACTTGTGAGGAATAGGTACAAGAAAAAGGCGCTAGCGCCTGGGGGTTAACAGACATAAAAATTCTTGTTTATCAATGCAGTCATTCAAAAATACAATTTAAATCACGATACGCTCACAGCAATTCCAATTTATTTACAAAAATGTAATAATTATGTAATAATATTTATTCTAACAACTTTAAAAAAGAACTTCCTTTTCGGATGGTTTTATCTGCTAGCGACGTAAGAGGAGGAAGGTCTTACTTTTGAAGACCTATTGTTGAATTCAACAGATTCAACTTAATTTATGGTGCCTAATGGGTTATGCGCTTGTATTCAATTCTCCATTCTTAGAGACGTAAATTAATCCAATGATAGGTAATAAACTTAGGATCATCAATGGAATTGGGGGATGGGCATTTGAACCGGTCAATAAACTAATAAAATCAGGAAGCGTCCATGCCAAATGCAAAATGGCTAGTATAAATGCAGCGGCTTTTAGTGAACTCAATTCTTTTAAACTTAAAGCATAAACGGTTGCAGCCAAATAACCTGCCATGATAAATGCAAAAACAAATAGCATGGTATCCAAGATTGCTATTGCTCCTACATTTTCCGAAAGACCTTCTACGCCCATATCGGCAATCATCATTTCTTTCATTTCACCCCCGCTCATCGCGAGGAACAATGGAATAGACTGCAAGAGATCTAAGATAAGGGTGACAACTAAAATAGTTCTAAAATTTTTAATGAATTTCATAATGTATTTGTTTTTAGTTATGCGCTAAAGATAGAAAAACTCTTAAAATAATGCTTGTTACGGATAATTTCTCGGATAGTTTTATAAAAAAAAGTTTATTCTACCAACTTTAAAAGCTACCGAAATGAGTTTAAGTAATGAAACGAAGTTTCAAGCTATTGAAATAGAATTGAAGTGAGTTACTTGTCTTTATCTTCTCGTTTTTCATTAAAACCATATCCGAAAAAGATGAATAAAAATGCCCCCATAAAACCAATTAATCCTAAAGTATTTGCAACAATAACATTGACATATCCAGGTTCCATTTCAGACAAAGGGGTAACGGGCGCCATCAAGGTTTGTGTTTCGACTAACGTATCCCACAAAATATTAAATCCAAAACATATGGATATAAGAGACGTAACAATCAACCCAACGGTGATGACGAAGAAAATACATCTTGCCAAATAAATAAATATTATATCACCATCTGAATTAAATATTTTATCCAACATTTCATTTATTCTATTCCTCATACCACTCTAAACGAAACAAAAAAAAATTAGTTACAAATGACAATACAAACAATAGACGAACTACTTGACTTCATAGAAACGAACTATGAGAAGCTATCAAATGAGAAATATATTGAACTATTGAAACTTACTTTACAAGTTTATGTATTCGGTAAGCCAAAAACTAAAGAAGAAGCTCTTGAAGAAATATTCAACCATTATAAGTTTATAGAAACGTTTTCAACTGGACACGAATTACCTCTTTTTATGTAAAAATGAATTAATATCGTTCGTTTTATCGTACGTTTTAAAAGCATAAAAAAGCCGTATGCCTTGTTATTATTGACATACAGCTCTTTTGTTCGTGACCCCGACAGGATTCAAACCTGTAACCCTCAGAGCCGAAATCTGATGCGCTATTCAGTTGCGCCACGGGGCCTTTTAAATTTGACTATAGGTCAAACTTAATACCTTGAGCCAATGGTAGGCTGTCGGTATAGTTAATGGTATTGGTTTGTCTTCTCATGTATACTTTCCAAGCATCTGATCCTGACTCACGTCCACCACCTGTTTCTTTTTCTCCACCAAATGCACCGCCTATCTCAGCACCTGAAGTACCGATGTTTACATTTGCAATTCCACAATCAGAACCTGCATAAGAAAGGAACTTTTCAGATTCCTGTAATGACGCCGTCATGATCGCTGAAGACAATCCTTGAGGCACATTGTTTTGGATTGCAATTGCATCCTCAACCGTACCTTCATATTTAGTTAAATATAAAATGGGTGCAAATGTTTCGTGCTGCACAATCGCAAAGCTATTTTCAGCCTCAACAATCGCTGGCTTCACATAGCAACCTGATTCATATCCTGGGCCTTCTAATACACCACCTTCAACAACTACATTTCCGCCTTCTGCCTTGGCAGCTTCAATCGCTTTGAGGTACATATCAACCGCATCCGTATCGATGAGTGGACCTACATGGTTGTTCTGATCCAATGGATCCCCTATTCTTAGTTGCTTGTATGCATTGACCAAAGCATCTCTCACCTTATCATAAACACTCGCGTGAATAATCAATCTTCTTGTGGACGTACATCTTTGTCCTGCAGTTCCTACTGCGCCAAACACGGCACCTGGAACAACCATTTTAAGGTCTGCAGATGGTGTGATGATAATCGCATTGTTTCCACCTAGTTCCAAAAGAGATGTTCCTAATCTTGCGCCAACTGCGGCACTAACAGATTTACCCATTCTAGTTGAACCTGTAGCTGAAACCAAAGGAACTCTTGTGTCATTCGACATCAATTTTCCGATATCTGCTCCTCCAATGACCAAACCTGAAACACCTTCAGGAACGTCATTCGCTTCGAATACTTCTTTTGTGATTTGCTGACAAGCCAAAGCTGTCAATGGTGTTTTCTCAGAAGGCTTCCAAACGCAAACATCTCCACAAACCCAAGCTAATGCGGTGTTCCAATTCCAAACCGCAACCGGGAAGTTAAATGCGGAAATAATTCCCACAATTCCTATTGGGTGGTATTGCTCATACATTCTGTGTCCTGGACGCTCAGAGTGCATCGTTAAACCATAAAGTTGTCTTGAAAGACCAACAGCAAAATCACAGATATCAATCATTTCTTGAACCTCGCCAAGACCTTCTTGCAATGATTTTCCCATTTCATAGGAAACCAATTCTCCTAAAGGTTCTTTTACTTCTCTTAATTTTTCTGCAAGCTGACGAATCACCTCACCTCTAAGTGGTGCTGGTTTTGTTCTCCATACTTTATAAGCTTCCGAAGCTTTAGCAATTACTCTCTCATAATCCGCTTCTTCTGCTGCAGTAACAGAGGCAATTAAGGAGCCATCAACTGGAGAATAAGAATTTATTGTCTCTCCTTTAGTGCTGATCCACTCGCTTCCTGTTGAAGCTCCATTATTGGTTTTCTCAATACCAAACGTGGCTAATATCTTTTCAATTTCCATATTCTATTTAAATAAGATTTGGTGCAAAGATACTTGAAATTATTTGTTGTTTTTCCATTAATTGACTCAAAAAATAGATTCAAAAAGTAAGAAGCGGTTTATGTTTCTTATTTTTGCCGCTACAACATTTGAACTATGTATCGTACACACACTTGCGGAGCACTCCGAAATGAACATATTGACACTGCAGTAACCTTATCCGGATGGGTACAACGTTCTCGAGATTTAGGCGGGATGACCTTTGTAGACTTAAGAGACCGTTATGGAATTACACAGCTTGTATTCAATATGGAAACGGATGCAAAGCTCTGCGAAACCGCACGTAAGCTCGGCCGTGAATTTGTCATTCAAATAGAAGGAACTGTTATAGAGCGCAGCAGTAAAAATAAAAACATCCCGACAGGAGATATAGAAATTGAAGTATCGAAGCTTTCTATTTTAAACGAGGCGAAAACACCTCCTTTTACCATTGAAGATGAAACGGATGGTGGCGATGAATTACGGATGCAATACCGTTACTTAGATTTACGAAGAAATCCCGTTCAAGAAAAGCTAAGACTTAGAAATAAAGTCTCTTTAGAGACACGAAAATATTTAGATGGTCAAGATTTTATGGATGTTGAAACGCCTGTCTTGATTAAATCTACACCTGAAGGTGCACGTGACTTTGTCGTGCCAAGTAGAATGAACCCAAATGAGTTTTACGCACTACCGCAATCTCCTCAGACCTTTAAGCAATTGTTAATGGTTTCGGGAATGGACCGCTACTACCAAATTGTAAAATGCTTTAGAGACGAGGATTTACGTGCAGACCGCCAGCCAGAATTCACGCAGATTGACTGTGAGATGGCATTCGTTGAGCAAGAAGATGTATTGCAAACCTTTGAGGGTTTAATTCAGCATTTATTTAGAGAGGTAAGAGGTGTTGAGCTTGATGCACAATTCCCAAGGATGACCTACGCTGAGGCCATGGAAAAATATGGCTCTGACAAACCCGACATTCGATTCGGAATGGAATTCAATGACCTCACCGAAAAAGCGCAAGGGAATGGGTTTGTTGTTTTTGATAGCGTGGATGCAGTATTGGCTATTAACGCTGAAGGTTGCGCAGGCTACTCTAGAAAACAGCTTGACGCACTTACCAATTGGGTAAAACGACCTCAAATTGGTGCCCGAGGGTTGGTTTATGTAAAATACAATGACGATGGAACGAGCAAATCTTCGGTAGATAAATTCTATTCGGAGGAAGAACGTAAAGCTTGGTTGGACCAATGTGGTGCAAAACCTGGAGATCTTTTACTACTTCTTTGCGGTGAACTTGACAAAACGAGAAAGCAGCTGAACGAGTTGCGTTTGCATTTAGGAACAGAACTTGGTTTGAGAGACCCTAAAATCTTTAAGCCACTTTGGGTTCTTGATTTTCCATTATTGGAATGGGATGAGGAAAGCAAACGCTACCATGCCATGCACCACCCTTTCACTTCGCCAAAACCTGAAGACTTTGCTTTGATAGATACGGAACCTGGAAAGGTTCGAGCAAATGCCTATGACCTAGCGATGAATGGTGTTGAGCTAGGTGGCGGATCCATAAGGATTCACGATAAAGCATTGCAGTCTAGAATGTTTGATTTACTCGGATTCACGAAAGAAGAGGCTGAGGCACAATTTGGATTCTTAATGAATGCATTTGAGTATGGGGCACCTCCTCACGGTGGATTGGCATTTGGATTAGACAGACTCGTTGCAACAATGGGCGGTTCAGAATCTATTAGAGATTACATCGCATTCCCAAAAAACAACAGTGGTCGCGACACCATGATTGATGCTCCTGCGCCAATTGATGCTGAACAACGAAAAGAACTAGGGCTGTAATTTTTTTGTAGATTGCATTAAAATCTAAAATTTTGAATTATGAGTAACGCTAAATCAATGGGTGCAACTTTTATGGTGAACCTAGTAATGTTTATTGTATTAATCGTGATTACTTTTGGGCCTCCGGCCATAATCATGAAGGACTATTTTGATGCCGTAATGGAAGGCAATATTTCTAAAGCTATTCGAGCTATAGAAGATGTAGGAATGCTTCCTATCGTTTTAATTGTACTACATGGCGCATATGTTTTTGCTTGTTTTACGGTTGAAAGATTAAAAACTAAAATGACCCGATATTGGGCTTACCTTTCTATCTTTAATATTGTTTGGTGGATTTACCTGATGGTATGATATACTTCATGTAGTATTTAAAGGGCCTCTGGCCCTTTTTTTATGCTTTGATTATTACACCCTTTATGGCTTTTAATTCGTGTACGAGTGTTTTGTTTGATAAGGGAACACTCAATTTTAATTTTGGTATTTCCTCAAAGTCTTGCTCTAAAATGTTGCAATCTGAAGCCTTCACCGCATTCATTACAAAAGGCATGGTCGCATAAGTAAAACGAACTTCGATTTCAACTCGGTCCTCATCTTCTACAATCTTTGCGTTTTCAAACGCCCCTTTTGCCGCAGTTCGGTAGGCATTGATCAAACCACCAACACCCAAGTTGGTGCCTCCGTAATAGCGGACAACTGCCACAAGCACATTGGTTAAATCAAAAGATTTTATTTGGCCGTAGATTGGCGCACCGGCACTGTTGGAAGGTTCGCCGTCGTCACTGTAACGATAGTCTTCTTTTTTGCTGCCCAAACAATAAGCATAACAGACATGCACACACCCGTGGTTCTCTTTTCGGAGACGCTCAAGATGCGCCTTAACCTCTTCAATGGTTGAACAAGGATAAGCAAAGCCCAAGAATTTGGACCCTTTTTCTTTATAGAATCCTTCTCCTGTCGATGATAGCGTTTTAAACATTATGTGAAGAGGACATCAATTGATGAGATATAAGAGATGTTTTAAATCCCTGTGCATAATATTGATTAATCCGCTATTACTTGATTATAATTTTTTCTGACCAATATTGCTCAGCATCTTTTACACTCAAGATATACATACCGGAACCTAATAATGTATCAATGCTAAGTAAACTTCCTGTATTAGAAATGATATTTGAGTAAACGACTGAACCGGTCATATCAGTTATGATTAACTCAGCATTTTTAACAAGCGTATTCCCTAAGTCAATCGTAAACGAACCATATGAAGGGTTCGGATGGACCGTTAATTTTGAATTGTTCAACGTTTCAAATCCAATAGTCGAAAGCTCATCGACCAAATTTAAATCGTCAATATAATAAGCCCCCGGTGGTTGTTGTCCTGTAAATGGATTGTATGCGTATGCACCAAATTCAACACCTCCAAATCCATAAGTAGTTCCAAAGGAGGTAGCCATTACTCCTACACTCACATCATCAAAAACAAATTCCGAGGTAACATTATCTAAATCAAAGGTGACCTTTATTTCATGCCAACCTGGAGTGATATTGTTTTTTTCAAGGTATGAAAAAGCCTCCCAATCTAGAAACAGCATTGTAGAATCTCCAAGAAGACTAATTGAATGGGGCATTTCCAAACCTAAAGAATCATGAAAACCTATAAAACCACCAGCGCTTCCTTCAGGAACTAAAATATTTGCCGAAAAAGTATACTCTCCCTCTAGGTACTCAGACCAAGTCCATGTTGCTCGTGTAGATGTTGTGCCATCATCAACAACATATCCAGAGTTTAATTCCGAAACAAACTCATCTCCACTGACTAAACAAGATTCGGCATCTAAACCGGTCCATAATCCCCAGTTGTTTGAAGCGCCAACAGTACTTACTAAATCACCTATCGTGTAATCATCAAAGGATTCACTTAACACACTAAATTGAGCCGAGACAAACCATGGAGTCATCATCAACAATACTAATACTTTGTACATATCTTAATCGTTTATTTGTGGGTTAAAGTTATTCAATTATGAAAGAAAAGCCAAAAGAACCAAAAAATTGAATAAAAAAAAGGCAGCCGAAGCTGCCTTTAATTTCTAGATTAGAAAATCTTATTTGATAACAATTCTTGAAGAAAATTCATTTGCGTTATCAGCAACTTTAACAACATAAACACCAGAATTGATGTCTAAGTTGAAGTTTTTAGTAGCGTTAGAGACAGCAGACAACTTCTCAGAATAAACAACAGCTCCCATCATGTTAGTGATTGTTAATGACGCATTGTCAAAAGCATAGTCGTTAAAATCAATTGAGAACTCACCATTAGATGGGTTTGGAGAAACACCAATCGCCATAGGATTGTTTTCTTCAATACCAGCACCACCAGTCATATCTACAACTTCAATATCATCATAGAAATACTCGCCAGGGTTGTACTCAACAGGATCTGCAAAAACATTAATTCCAGTTCCCCATAAATCAAATGCACCTAAACCGTTTACAGCCATGGCTCCATTACCAGCTGTACCTGTTCCTACTGATTCACCGTTAACAAAAATTTCTGATGTATTTCCATCAAGGTCAACCATTAAATCAACTGCATCCCATGCTCCTGGAGTTAAAGGTGCTTGGGCAATATATGCTGCACCATCAGAAACCAATAACAAGGTGTCACCAGAGATAATGTAGTACATTGATGAATAAGTTTCATTTATGTCCATTAAATTGTCTCCTATTCCAACATATCCACCTGCACTTCCTTCAGGAACGTACAAGCTCATTTTGATCATATATTGACCTGCATTGATATTGTTCCATGAGTAAATACCGTCAGAATCAACAGTTTCATTGCTCACTGATCGACCAGACATTGAACCATTTGCAGCATAAGCAGAACTTGCTAATGAAGAGAATCCGGCGCTAGCTGATCCAAAGTCAACTCCCCATTCTCTCCATCCATTGTCACCAGCGACATCAGTCAAAACATCTCCATCAGAGTAGCTTTCAAAGTCTTCTGACACAAGCGTGATTTGAGCGTTCATCAAAAAGGGTACCGCAAAAGCGGCAGAAAGTAAAATTTTTTTCATTTTGTTTGTTTTAAATAATTAATGTTCTAAAGTTAAGAATAATTTGGTTTCGTTTATTAAAAGAATAAAGCCCTAATTATAAACAGGTTAATGTTGACGCAATCTAAATAAAAGCATCCTTTGGTTAACAGCTGCGTTATTGAGGTAATTCAAAATTCATTTATGAAACTTACGATACAAACTCTTGGATTATTGGCCTTTCTCTTTTTGAGTATTGGTAGCACGAAAGCACAAGATAGCACCTCTATTTTATTTATTGGAAATAGCTACACGTATTTCAATAACATGCCCAGTATCGTTGCAGATATTGCTGCTTCATTTGGAAACCATGTTGATGTTGCATCACAAACGCCGGGCGGTATGACTTTTGCAGGTCATGCAGGCAACTCAAATACTTACAGTGCAATGAATAGCTCAAACTGGGATTATGTCGTGCTTCAAGCACAAAGTCAAGAGCCCTCATTCCCATATGGGCAAGTAAACAACCAAACCTTACCCTTCGCCATGCAACTTGCCGATAGCGCTCAGGCCATTTCGACTTGCAGCCAGGCTATGTTTTTTATGACTTGGGGGCGTGAAAATGGAGACCCACAATGGGACTCCATTAATACTTTTGATAAAATGAATGCACGATTGAGACTTGCGTATCTACGATTTGCAGATTCATCAAATGCCTCTGTTTCTCCCGTAGGCGTGGCATGGAAATACGTGAGAGACAACCATCCAGAAATCAATCTTTACAGTGGAGATGGTTCTCATCCGTCATATTCAGGTTCGTATTTAGCAGCATGCACATTTTATGCTGCCGTTTTTCATAGCTCACCAGTAGGCACATCATTCAACGGTAGCCTTTCAGCCAATGAAGCACTATTGCTGCAACAGGCGGCAAGCTTGTGTGTACTTGACAGTATGGAAATATGGCATCTTCAGCATCATGATTCTCTTGCGTTTGTTGATTTTTCGTATCAAATTGACCCTATGATGAATATGAACGTTTCATTCAATGAAAATATAGATTATGTCGATTCCATACTTTGGAATTTTGGCGATGGAAATACCTCTCAAGAATCTAATCCTACTCACACTTACAATGCATCTGGAAATTATCTTGTTCAGCTCATTGGTTACAGCGCATGCTCAGGAGACTCCATATTACAAAATGTGCTGATAGAAAACCCTGTTAGCGGTATCCAATCATTTTCAGAGGAATTGAATTATTCCATTCACAAAATTTCAAATAATCAATTTTTACTAAATGCTAAGGCGCCAAACAGCATTAAAAACATACGCGCAGTGGATATAATTGGAAGTGCATTAAAAATTAATACTATCACTTCTACTAACCATTCTATCCACTTTGAAGTAAATAAAAAAGGTCCGATTTTAATCTACTTTGAAATGAATAACAAACCGCAATTCATTCGCGTTTTTAATGAGCGCTAACTAATAAAAACTACCAAATAATTAAAATGCTTTGTGGTATGCTTATTGCACTGTAAGGACATACATATGCGGCATTTATTTTATATTCTTCCCGTTTTTTTGAGCTTTTTTGCAGTCATTATTGCAAATGGATCAGATGCTGATTTTAAATTTGAAATAACCGATAATGATGCACTGAATCTATTCGAAGATACTTCTGAAGACTTTGTTTGTGAACTTAATATTACTGCTAAAAAAGTATACATCAACTCGCATGACTCATTAAAAAGATGCACTTATTCTACAGATAGAATTAAACCAATCCCCTTTAAAGATGTAGAGACACCACCTCCGGAGTAGTTATCTTATTAACTATATTTAATTCGAAATAGCCCTATTAACATCTTAAATCAATAAAATGAAAACGAAAATATTTATCATAGGATGTGCAGTTGCACTCCTTTCATCTTGTGCTGTAATCCGTCCTGGAGACGTAGGTATCAAACAACACTTTGGCAAGCTCAAAGGCAAAACCAAAACCCAAGGGCTTATGTTTTTTAATCCCTTTACAAGCAGTATCGTTCGGGTTCCAATTCGAACTGTAAATAAAGAAATACGCCTTAATCTCCCCTCCAAAGAAGGCTTGAATGTTCAAGCTGAAATTTCAATTCTATACCACATTGAAGAAGAAAAAGTTAGAGAGATTATCACGCGTGTTGGCAAGCGTTACGAACAAACACTTATCCTAAGCACCTTCCGTTCTGCGTCAGCGGACGTCTGTGCACGCTTTTTTGCAAAGGACATGCATTCGGGAAAACGTGGTGAAATTGAAAAAGAAATCAAATCACAAATGTCAATACTGCTTGAAGGCAGAGGTTTCGATATTGAAGCTGTGCTGCTAAAGAGTATTACTTTGCCAAAGGGGCTTTATGCTGCCATAGAAGGAAAGCTTCAGGCTGAACAAGAAGCACAGCAAATGACCTTTGTTCTGCAACGAGAGGAAAAGGAAGCGGAAAGAAAACGCATCGAAGCAAAGGGTATTCGTGATGCCCAGCTCATTATTAAAGAAGGGATCACCGACGAAAACATCAAGTGGAAAAGTCTTGAGGTATTAAAAGATATTTCAATGTCGCCAAACGCCAAGCTTATCTTAACGGATGGGAAAACACCTGTGTTGATTGGCGGTGACAATGACTAAAATTGTTGATTTTTACTTCTAAAACTTAAGTACGGCGACTCATTAAGAGTCGCCGTATTCGTTTTTAAAATGAATTGCATAAATATATATTTACTTAAATTGGATGAATAATCCCATGTATGAAACAAATCTTTCTTCTTTGCCTCTTATGTTTTTCTATAAATGTTGTTTCTGGACAAGTAGATACGGTCAATGTATATAGTAAAGTAATGAATAAATACATCCCCAACCTCGTTATTACCCCTACAGATTATGATGTTGAAAATGATAAACTGCCCGTTCTCTATCTGCTCCACGGCGCAGGTGGCTATTTTAGCAATTGGATGTTTCGTGTGCCTGAAATAGCGTCATATGCGAATGATTACGACATTATTATCGTGTGTCCAGACGGAAATAAAACCAGTTGGTATCTAGATAGCCCTATAGATTCTTCAAGTCAATATGAAAGTTATTTCACCAAAGAGCTTGTACCTGCCATTGATCAAAATTATCGTACCATAAGCAAAAAAGAGGGACGTGCCATTACAGGCTTAAGTATGGGTGGCCACGGTGCATTTTACCTTGCTTTTCGAAACCAAGATATTTGGGGTGCCGCAGGAAGTATGAGTGGTGGTGTAGATATTATTCCCTTCGCTGAGGAATGGAATATGGATGAGATTTTAGGCACGTACCCTGAACATAAAGAGAATTGGGAAAACAACTCAGTGATGAACCTAACCTATCTCTTAAATGGACAGCTCAGCCTTGTTTTTGATTGTGGCAACCAAGACTTCTTTGCGGAGGTCAATGAAGCTTTACATCAAAAACTTGTCAATGAAGCGATCCCTCATGAATATACGATCAGACCAGGTAAACATAATTGGGATTATTGGCGAAACTCAATAAAATACCACCTCGTATTTTTTGATACTTTTTTTCATTCAAGCAATTAATTTCATTATTGCCTGGACAGCTCAATTATAGAATCAAGCATTCTGTTTTTAACCATTTGAAAAATGCGCTTGTTAACGGACTTTTCAAATTGAAGATATTGTTTAAATTCATCTTGACTTAGCTGACCGATAATCATACCTTGAATTTCTTTTTTAAAAGGATGGTCATTAAGAAAGGCCTGTTCTATGGCTTTTGTACGTTTCTTTTGATCCATAACATTAAACACCACACGTTTTGATAAAAAATAGCTTTTAACTCGAAGTATTAAAATATCATGTTGCATTTTAATAACAGGACGAAGCACCATATTCTGAAAAAGCTCCTCTTCTTTGAGGTTGCCCTCCACAAGTGACCCAGGAAGATTTGGCCGGACCTTTTCCATGCTTAGTTGTTGTAAAAAGACCCTAGTACACGGTCCTCAAATTGATATCCTCCTTTGGTTTCTTGCTTGTCTAGTTTGTTATATTCTACAAGTCCCCAAAGTAAAAATTCTTTGAAAAAGAGCTTGTCAGATGGACTTGCAAGTGCTTGATACATTTCAACAATCTCGTTTAAAGGTTCTACAGCATTCAATATTTCAGCATACGCTCGGTCACTTAAATCAGCTGACAGTGAAAAGGAGCTGTTTTCCATAAACCATGATACAACGGCATCAAATTCATCGGTAGCGCCGGGCTTACTCAGCTTCTTGATTTCTCTAAAGCTATCATTAAATAACGTTTTGATTGCATTACCTAACAGCAACAAAGCTACATTTTCTGCTCCTTCTTGCTCACCTTCATAAACCAGCTCTACTTTTCCTGTAATGGCGGGAATAACTGCTAAGAAATCTGACATACGTATTGCGGTACTGTCTTGTTGTGTCGTCAACATTCGATAGGTCGCTCCACTCAAAAGATTCTCGTACATGGTAATACTCATTCGTGCAGAAACGCCACTTTTGGCATCAATTAATTCATTATTCCTTGCTTCAAATCCTATTTGTTCAATTAAGGTTTTGGCAAGCTCAGGAACATAAATTGCATCCGACTGCACCTGCTTTGCCACCTCTTGGTTGGTAATCTCTTTGGCGAGCTCAATGGAATTTGGGTAATGGGTAATGATCTGAGAACCGATTCGGTCTTTGAGAGGCGTCACTATACTTCCTCTATTCGTATAATCCTCGGGATTGGCTGTAAAGACGAAGTTCACATCTAACGGTAAGCGAATCTTAAATCCTCGGATCTGAACATCACCTTCTTGAAGTATATTGAAGAGTGAAACCTGAATCCTTGCCTGCAAATCTGGAAGCTCGTTGATGACAAAAATACATCGATTCGCCCTTGGTATCATTCCAAAATGAATGACGCGCTCATCAGCGTAGGAAAGCTTTAGATTGGCCGCTTTGATTGGGTCAACATCTCCGATAAGATCGGCAACAGTTACATCAGGCGTAGCCAATTTCTCTGAGAATCGATCTGATCGATGCACCCACGAAATAGGTGTATTGTCTCCTTCTTTTGCAACCAACTCCTTGGCATAAAAAGAAATTGGATCCATTGGGTCGTCATTGATTTCTGAACCTTCCACAATGGGAATATATTCGTCCAGTAGTTCAGTTAATGAGCGTGCAATTCTTGTTTTGGCTTGACCTCTTAAACCGAGTAAATTAATATTATGCTCAGATAAAATGGCGTGTATCAGCTGTGGAATCACGGTATCTTCATAGCCAATAATCCCCTCGAAAAGAGGCGTCTTTTGCTTGAGCTTCTCCATGAGATTGTCACGTAATTCTTCCTTGATTCTTTTGGGAATGTAGCCCTGCTTTTTGAGTGCACCTAAGGTTTTAATTTCTTGAATATTCATACTTATCTTTTAATGTTTTTTTTGCGATTCGTTTCGTAGTCTTCGAAAATCATTCCTCCCAACCCTTTGAGTCCAGTATAAAATGCTTTGCCCTGATTGGCTGCAGTAAATTCCTCAACAAACTGCTGTAAATAGGGATCTTGAGCAATCATAAAGGTGGTAATCGGTATTTGAAGCTTACGTGCCTGCTTGGCCATGTTTAGACACTTGCTAGTGATAAATTCATCAAGGCCGTTGCTGTTTTTGTAATATTCTCCACTTGGAAGCTTAATGCACGATGGCTTCCCATCAGTAATCATAAAAATTTGTTTATTGGTCTGTTTTTTTCGACGCAAAATATCAAGCGCCAAAGACATACCCGCTACGGTATTCGTATGGTAAGGTCCAACCTGCAAATACGGTAATTCTTTCAGCTTTATGGGCCACGCATCATTTCCAAATACAATGATATCTAGTGAGTCTTTTGGGTAGCGCGTTCGAATCAGCTCTGCCAATGCCATGGCTACTTTTTTAGCGGGCGTAATACGGTCCTCTCCATAAAGAATCATGCTGTGGCTGATATCAATCATTAGTACGGTACTCATCTGAGCATTGAAGTGCGTATCGTTAACTACCAAATCTTGTTCTGTAAGCTTAAATTCACCTGCACCGTGATTCACCTGCGCATTTTTAATACTTTCAGTCATGGATATTTGGTCCAACCCATCTCCAAAGACATAGTTTTTCATGTCTCCCGTGAAGTCTTCTCCTTGCCCTGAATGTTTGGTCTTATGGTTTCCCTTACCTGACTTTTTAAGCGATCCAAAAATCTGATTGAGTGAGCGCTGACGGATCAGCTGTTCCGTTTTCGAGGTGATCTGAAGACCCTTACCCTTGTTCTTTTTGGGGTCATCGTTAAGAAATCCTTTTTTCTTGAGATCTTCGATAAAATCTTCTTTTGTGTATTCCGCAGAATATAGCTTGTACTCGCGGTCCAACTCGTCCATCCAATTGAGGGTCTCATCCACGTCTCCGGACGTAAATACAATCAGCTCTTGAAAGATATCAAAAAGCCGCTCAAAAGGAGACTGCTCCTTTTTCTCATGCGGAGAAAAAGTAAAACCAGACTTTGAGTAAGAATAAGATTTAGACTTCATTTATAAAAATAAAACGCTGTTAGACGTTGTTTATGCACTGACAGGTCCAAATTGAACAAATTGAATTCAAATAAGTTTGGTGAAAAAAAGGAATTTAAGCTGACTTCGCGTAAAAACTACTCGACACTCAACACCTTCTCTGTAATTCCTCCTTCAAACATATAAATCAAAGGGATTTTTTGATTTAACGGTTGAAAAGATCCTAATAATTATAAAGATTATTATAATAGGCTTGTAATTTCAGATAAGAAGGACATTCATTTGTCTTGGACATAAATGAAGGCGATCCCATGAGCTCATTACAAGCTTCTAATTTGGCATTATCTAAAGCAGATGCAGCATCAATACCGCCGTTTTTAGCAACCTTATAGCTAATGTCTGCACAATCGCATGGCGTGTATTCGATTACTTCTTGTTTTACGGGTGTAACTTTATCCTCTGAAGCATTTTCTGTGGCATCTGATTTTGCGGGGAACGCTACGAGGAGTATAACCAACAGGACAAACAATGTAACAATCGTAATCCCTACAATCTTTAGTATCTTTTTAAATGTTTCCATAATTTATTCAAACAATTTAGTTGTTATTTCTTAAAAACCTGATGCTGACCAATCTCAGTTACCCACTTGGGTAGCTGCGTCGGATCATAAGGTTCACCCATAGCTTTGACAACTTCTTCAGGTTTTACAATTCCATTTTTTGAGGTAAAGGCGTACTTTACCACAGATGCCATATGGGTTTTTCCATTGCGCTCAATTTTTTGGAAGAAGTAAAACCAATTGGTATCATAACCGATAATATTGGTCTTCAATTCAAACCTTTGAAACAACCGCAAACGGTGACGGTATTCGTTGTAGGTGCCGGTAATGGTGAGCGACCATTGGTTCTTTTTTAAGAATCCATTGATATCTACCCTCGTTCCATAACCATAACGACCTAAATCTAATAAGGTGACATAGCGGCCATTATTGAGCTCTAAAAAAGGATCAATATCCTGAGGCCAAACCATTAAAGGGATTGTATCACTATCTCGGCTGTAAAAATCTAATTTCGGTTGAAATTTCTTCTTTATTAAGACCCTTGCGAGTCGAAGGTATGGATACATTTAATTTTGGTTTTTAACAATTCAATGATAGTTATTTTTTGGCGTTATTTTGTTTTCTTGGAATCTGTTTTTTAAATTTAAGAAAACAAAACACTATGGAAGCCTCAAAATGTACATGTGGTTGCGCTAGCTGTAAAAATGGAAATTGTACAGGGTGCAGCTGTGAAAACTGCTCAAGCCCAAATTGTGGAAAAAGTTAATCGTACTTTTAAAAGCACTATTTCCCGATACAAAATTTACTAAATATACTTCCTAGTAGGTCATCTGTTGAGATGTCTCCTGTGATACTACCTAAGTGAAACATGGCTTGACGAATGTCCATAGCGATAAAATCACCAGTAGTTCCATCTTCTAAACCACTAGCCGCTTTTTCGAGTGCCTCCGAAGTTTTCAATAATGCCTCATGATGTCTAGCGTTGGCAATAATGGTGTCGTTCTCGAGATCAAGGGTTCCGACCACTACACTTACCATTTCTGAATGCAGCACATCAATACCAATACCTTCTTTTGCACTGATTGGGATCGAACCTTTTAATACTTGTTTACTTAAATCTGATTTATTGACGATGAAAAGCACCTTTTTATCTGGATGGGTCTCTGACAATTCCCTACTCCAAGATTGTGTTTCAGAAAGATTGGATTTGTCTGTGGCATCGGCCAAACAAAGTACAATAGATGCTTCTTTAATTTTTTGTTGAGAACGCTCAATACCCATCGACTCAATATGTTGGGTTGTTTCTCGAATACCAGCAGTATCTATGAGTCGAAATAGTATTCCATCAATATTTAACGTTTCTTCAATGACATCACGCGTCGTTCCAGCTTCATCACTAACGATCGCTCGGTCTTCACCGAGTAGCTGATTTAAAAGTGTGCTCTTTCCCGTATTCGGCGCACCTACAATTGCCACAGGGACTCCGTTCTTTAGCGCATTTCCTAAGGCAAAAGATGCCGCCAGCTTCCAGACTGTATTTAAGACTTTGCCCACAAGAGCTTTGAGCTGTGTGCGATCTGCGAACTCGACATCCTCTTCAGAGAAGTCCAACTCTAATTCAATCAAAGAAGCGAAAGCAATCAGTTCTTCTCTTAGATCTTTTAGATCTGACGATAAATTTCCTTTTAATTGACTCAAGGCAATCTGATGTGCCTTTTTACTTTGAGCAGCAATTAAATCTGCAACGGCCTCCGCCTGAGAAAGATCTAACTTTCCATTAATAAACGCGCGTTGGGTAAATTCACCTGGCTCGGCCATTCTACAACCATGATATTGCAATACCCGTAATATTTGCTGCTGCACATATGGTGAACCGTGGCAAGAAATCTCAATACTTTCCTCTCCTGTAAAGCTTCTTCCTTCGGCGAAATAGCTTATTAATACTTCGTCTACTTGAATACCATCATTGTCGCTAATAGTGCCGAAGTGGAGCGTGTGACTTTTTACTAAGGAAAGGTCTTTTGAAAAACATTTTGTCAGAATTGCTTTCGAATCAGGCCCTGAAATACGAACAATCGCTATGGCACCAATCCCATTTCCCGTAGCAATGGCACAAATCGTTTCAGTCTTTACGTTCATGGCGCAAAGTTAAGAATTAAAGACGCGCTGCAAAAGACATATCTGTCAATGCAATCAAAAAAGAAACAAGTGCTTCCCGCTCTTTTTTAGTTAAAGAAAATGGCTGTATCAGTGGGTCTTGAAGTTGATGCCCCGCACCGCCCTTGGCATAATGATCAATGACTTGCTCCAATGAAGCGAAGCTTCCGTCATGCATGTATGGCGAAGTGTATTCGATATTTCTTAGGGAAGGCACTTTAAAATGTCCTATTTGAGACGAGTCTTGTTTGATTCTAAAACGACCTTTGTCCGTACCATAATCCATATACAAACCATTATTTCGAGCTTCGTAATTCGTAAAATTAGGAGGTACATGACATTCTGTGCAATAAAGTTTCTCTGAAAATATTTTATAGCCTGCACGTTCTTTTTTTGTTAGCGCAGAAGAATCTCCGTTCATAAAATGATCATAAGGAGCACTCATCGATAACAATGAACGTTCAAAAGCAGCAATACTTCTCGTTAAAACCCAAGCATCAAAATCGCGACCATAAATTTCTTCTGCAGCTTTTTGATATTCTGGCACACCCCTTAAAATTGGAATTAATGTTCTCATATTGTGTCCCATTTCTGTAGATTCCTGAATAGGAACAATGACTTGCAGTTCAAGTGTTTTGAGATGCGCATCGAACATAACCGTAGGTAAAAAGGCTGC
This sequence comes from uncultured Flavobacteriales bacterium, assembly GCA_943789205.1. Classification (GTDB taxonomy): domain Bacteria; phylum Bacteroidota; class Bacteroidia; order Flavobacteriales_D; family Crocinitomicaceae; genus UBA952. Next base: position 1,313,312 of record CALSTG010000001.1, on the reverse strand, counting down.
ATTTAAAAGACTCGGTGAATTGCGTTCTGTTTTTTGACCATTAATCCCTGTGCTGGTTTTTTTACCATCGGTAAAAGCAAGACCTGGCTTATGACATGAAGCACAATTAATAGTATTATCCAAAGACAACCTTGTGTCAAAAAATAGCGCTTTCCCCAAAGCGATTTTAGCAGAATCCATTGCGTTGTCTGTAGGTGCAGGTGTCGCAATATATACGTTGAGGTCCGGAAGAGATTTACACATCCAAAGGCTAAGGACAAGACCAAAAAAACCGATAAAACAAACGGTCTTTATTAACATTATAGCATAATGTATTTTATCGTTTCAAGTTCCAACCCGTCTTGGTTAAACAAAGAAACGAAGACGAGGCCTTTTTGCTCTATATCAATGCTAAAAGCTGATGCTCCAGAAACATATTGACTTGTAATTAGTCTGCCTAACTGATCAGTAAGCTCAAGGGACGTTGCTTGACTTGGAATATTCGCCACATTCAATCCTTCCGCATTATGATATACAAATGCTTGTTGAGCTATGTATTCTGGGATAAGTGCTTGAGCAGAAACCGTGAAGACTTCTTCTGTAAGTAAATTACTCATCATTTGTACATTTTCAGGTCCAGCACCATGACTAATTAACATCCCTGATAAAGTGATTGAATTAAACCATCTATCAACATTGCAATAAAGCTCCAGGTCAATTTGAGTATTTGATGTCTCTGTTGGAATTACATCTAAGCTTATTTGCTTGGCAAGCTGAGGGCCCACATTATGTAATTCAAAGGTTGGAGAGCCGGCGGTTACGACATGCATATATCCAAAAGCCCAACCCCAATACATTGAAGGGTCCTGAAAACTTAAAGGATGATCTTCGGGATAGGAGGAAATATCAATTGACTCCGAGCCATCCTGCGTGTTGAACCTTTGCGGAACGCCGAGTGTAAATTCTATATGCTCTATATTTTCTACTTGTAAATTCCCGAGAGATAATAAATGCTCCTCCATAGAAACAAGAAATACCGATGGTGATGCTGTAATCATCTGACCTCCATCATGCGTAATAATTATATCCGAGACGTAATAGTTCAAATAATCAATGGACAAAAAATCTCCCGAAGGATGTTGATAGCTCACACCTGTTTCAAAATCTGCCCCCAAGAAAACGGGTTTTAGGTTCAAGAATACATTTTTTTGACCAAATGAAATTAGCTGAACAAAACAGATTAAGCTTAGCAAGAATAATAGCTTCATGGTTTTATGGTCTTATGGTTTATTGGCAATATATAAAATTTCTTTTTTCATTAAACGATACTTTTTTACTTCCGTTGGTTCCCAATCTTTATTCATGTCAAACTCATCGACTTTAAAACCTGACTTTTCAAGCCATTTTGGATAATCCAAGCCAAAAAGACGTACATGATCTTTTTGCCAGAAATGCTTTTCTCTTTCGGCAGCACTCGTGATACTCGCGTCCTCATAAGTTTCTTTTCTCGTCATGTCCTGAGGTACCTGCATTATGGCCCATCCTCCTGGCTTCATGACCCTTTGCAATTCACTCATACAACGAATGGGATCATCAACATGTTCCATCACATGGTTACAAAAAACAACATCGTATTGGTTGTCTTCAAGTGGAATATCATGTAAATCAAAGTGTATGTCTGCGATGGGGGAAACCAAATCCGCTGTGATATAATCTAGATTTTTTTGTTTTTTAAAGTGTGGCAAAAAACACTGTTCAGGTGCTATATGTAAAACTTTCAAGTTTGCCGCTGTAAAAAAATTAGTTTCCCTCTGCAGGTATAACCACATCAACCTGTGTCGCTCTAAGGTCAGGTCATAAGGACAAAGTACGTTTTCTCTATGTGCAACCTCTGAACCATAACTTAAAAATTTCGAAAAAGAACGTTCACATACGGGACATTCTACTGCTGAGCCTCGGTATAAGAAGGGCGCAAAAAACTTAAAGATGTAGCTCAACCTTATCAATACAGGTCTGGGCAATGCATTCAATAAAAATTTATAGAGTTTCTTCACAGCAATAAAGGTACAACAAACAGAAAAGATATTGCGTACTTTTGAAGTATCAACCTTCCTTTAACATGAAAAATTATTTGACCCTTCTCTTTTATACAAGCTTTTACATTATGGCACAAAACAATACTCCTTCGGCTCCAAAAATAGACAAGACACTCGTTAAATTTGACCACGAAAGAATTGACCCTTATTACTGGATGAATCAACGTGACTCTTCAGATGTTTTAAAATATATTAAGGAGGAGAATGACTATTGTACAAGTTATTTCTCTAAGCTCGAGCCATTAGTTGAAAAAATTCAGGATGAAATAGAGCAACGGATTGATCCAAACGAACAAAAAGCCCCTTTCTGGTATAATGGAAAACTATTCCAGGCACGTAATGAAAAAGGAATGGAGTATGAAAAAATTTATACCCTAAAAAATAATGAAGCGACGCTGTTCTTTGATGAGAATGAAAGAGCGAAAAAACAATCTTTTTATGATTTAGCAGATTGGGAACTTTCACCAAACAACAAATTCTTAGCAGTAGCGGAAGATTTTAAAGGTCGAAGAAAAAACACCATTTCCATCCGTAAAAACAAAACCGGAACCTATCTTGAGGACCGTATAGAGGATAGTAATGGTGATATTATCTGGTCTAATGATAATAAGACCATTTATTACATTAAAAAAGATCCGCAAACCTTAAGGGAATATCAGGTCTTTCGTCACACGATAGGTACAGACAACAGTGAAGATGTACTTGTCTATCAAGAAGATGATGAAAAATACAGTGTCTATTTTTCTAAATCTAAAACAGGTGCATTTATTTTTATTAACTGCTACAGTTCTTTGACTTCTGAAGTCAGATGGCTTGATGCAAACAACCCAAAATCTACACCTCAAATCTTCTTAAAAAGAAAACAAGGACATTTATACTCTGTCACCCATCATGGCAATGGCTTTTATATTGTTAGTAATGACGATGCGCCAAATAATAAAATTTTATTTGCGCGAACTGTGCCTAAAAGTATAAGTCAATGTCAAGTTTTTCAGGAAACCAGCACAGATACTTACATAAACGGAATCAGCTCTTTTGAAGAATTTATGGTTATTCAAGAACGAACCATGGGCTTAAATAAAATTAAGATCTATCCCTTTGAATCAAAAGAAACAAAGTATATAGCCTTTGACGAAGAAACTTATTATTTGGGCTTAGCCATGAATGATGACTATAAATCTAAAACGCTTTATTATACTTATAATTCCATGACGACTCCCTCAAGTATTTATGCTTATGATATGACGAGTGGAAAACAAACACTTTGGCATCAAAAAGAAATTAAAGATCCAAACTTTTCCTCCAAAAATTACACATCTAAAAGGATATGGGCTCGGGCAAACGACGGGTCAGAAATTCCTGTTTCTTTAGTGCACAAAAAAGGTATTGATTTAAGCAAAGCGCCACTGTTGTTATATGGCTATGGATCCTACGGAATAACAATTCCAGATGTATTTAGTGTATCTAGAATAAGCTTATTAGATCGGGGTTTTGTTTTCGCGGTTGCACACATTCGGGGTGGAAAATATATGGGTGAGCATTGGTATGAAAATGGAAAGTTCATGAAAAAGATAAATACATTTACCGACTTCATAAATGCTGCAGAATATCTTGGTCATATGGGGTATTGTGACCCTTCAAGAATCTATGCACAAGGTGGCAGTGCCGGAGGGTTACTTATGGGGGCAATTTCAAACATGGCACCATACCTTTGGAAAGGTGTCATCTCTCAAGTTCCATTCGTAGATGTATTAACGACAATGTTAGATGAAACGATACCACTTACAACGTCAGAATATGAAGAGTGGGGCAATCCCAATGATGAAGCTTACTATTATTATCTGCTTAAATACTCTCCATATGACAATATCAAAAAAATGGAATACCCTGCTATGTATATCACGACAGGATACCATGACTCACAAGTGCAATATTGGGAACCACTAAAGTATGTTGCAAAAATGAGAGCTTATAAGACGGATGAACACCCCTTTTTATTTGATTGTAATATGGATGCTGGTCATGGAGGTGGCTCCGGTATAAGTAATGAAAGAAAAGAAATAGCTAAAGTATATGCCTTCATTTTGGGAATGGAAAATAAGATTAAGTAGCCTCCTTATTTTGCTCTCTCTACAGTTGAGAGCTCAAAAGGATTCTTCAGCAATTGAAGACTTTAAACACAAAAAAGTGTTCTACCTGGATATGGGCTATAACAATACTCCATTCAGTATAGATTGCCCAATCAATGGCACGAATGAAACCGTAAAATATAAGAACAACTTCAAAACGCTACTTGGTATTGGCTTTGCCTACAAGTGGTTTCACTTAAGAATCGGCTTCCCAATCTTGGGTTATGTGAAAGATGTTGAAAAATGGGGAGAATCAAATCAGTTTGATCTCGGGTTTAATTTTACAATCAAAAAATTCTTTTTTGATGCCGATTTTAAAACTGTTCAAGGATATGCCATCCAGGATTATGCCGCACTCGACTCAAATTTCATTTCACTCAATATGCCGCAGTTGACAATGCCAAGTGTAGGTACCACGAATTTTAGTCTAAATAGTTGGTACTTCCATGATAGAAATTTTAAAATGGCAGCATTACGCGGGAAACAAGCACATTATAAAGATCTAGTTCATACATGGTACATTAAAGGCTCATTTAATATATTTGGTGTTGATAACAATGGGAATTCAATCGTTCCTGAGGGGATTACAAATATGGGAAGTGCGCAAACTAAGGCGGCTTCTCTTTCGGCAATCGATATTGGTATCATTCCCGGATATGCTTTTGTAAATCGCGTGAAAAATTGGCAGTTTTCTGGTTGGCTTGGACTTGGAGGGGTCGTTCAATCCAAATTTTATGTAGCGAATGAAACACGAGGGTTCCTCGGACTTGCTCCTCGCTATGACATCAGACTTCTTGGAGGTTATTCTGACAAGAAATTTTTCGCTTTTGTCGTTACAGAATTTGATAATAAATCTATTCGTTTTTCTGAAATTAAATATAACCTGAACTCCTATAGCATCAAGCTTGTTGGCGGCATTCGATTTGGGAAATAGGCTTAGAGTTTAATAGATATCCATTGCGGGTTTGACCCATGCATCAACTTTATATTATAGGTCCCTTTTTTTAAACTTTTAAAAGAAAAATAAACTTGGGGTTTATCTAATAAGATTGAGGCCAATTCATTAAAATTTTGATCTGCCATGATCACCCTTGGATCATCCTCAAAAAGGCCACTTTTTTCAAATAAAAGCTGCTTGTGATCATCTTGAGTCATCGAGATAAATCCAATATGCTTACCCTTTGTTTTTTTATCACGCATAATTCTTTTTATCCTCTTTGCGCGTGCTTGACTTTGATCGATTTCACTATGCGTTATCGGTTGTACAAAATTTACCGCAGGTTTCGCAGGGTTTCTTTGTCCGTCAAAACCATTAGTTGGGTGCCATACACGCATATAATCAACATAAAAATCACTTGGAAATTTAGTGTCTTCATTGATTCCAGGCCCAAATGCCTTGCCATCTTGAGCTACAGCAAGATTAGCAATTAGGTGCATACTTGTTTCAAAATCGCCTTTAAAGGTGCCTGCTTCTTGCCCATTCAAATACATTTTAATCTCGCCAGGCTTCCATATTCCAGAATAAATAACAAACTCATCAGTTATTTTTTCATCTGCCTTAATCCATGCACCCCACCTTTTAGTTCTTCCAAACCAACCTGTCTTCACGCGGTTACAATTATTTGGGCAATGAACATCAACATGAAAATGTTTTGATTTTTCACCTTTCATTTCCATGAAGTCAATTTCCTCATTTGGGAAACCACCATATAACCAAAATGCAGGCCATAGACCCTTACCGCTTGGAGACTTACAACGCGCCTCAAAATAGCCATACTTAAATTGTTGTTTGCTCCAAACTGCTGATGTCAAATAGCGCAATGCAACCTGATTGCCATTTTTAATATCGACATCATTCTCAAAAGCACCTCCTGTTTCTAGAACCCACTTTGGAAATGAACGCCATTCGGAAACAGTATCTGTAGATAGTTTAAGCAATCCTTCAGATTGGCTGACCATTTTTTTATCTGCATATGACCCCTCGTCCGCTAATAACCCACCCCACGGGTATTTAGGATGCCATATACCTTCATTGACCTTGGAGCCATTAAATTCATCGCCAAAGAAATAATACCATTGCTTAACTGTATCGCGCTCGACCTTCCAAAGCACCGGTTCAATTTGGGCTTGGACAGTCGAAAATAGAAATAGAAATAGAATTAATCGCATTAGCTTTTGATAAATATATTTTTCGGTTCCGTAAAAAACTTAAGGGCCTCCCATCCTCCTTCTCTTCCGACACCCGATGCTTTCACGCCACCAAATGGTGTCCTTAAATCTCTAACAAGCCATGAATTTACCCATACAATACCCGAATGAATTTCATCAGCTACGCGATGGGCTTTCTTTAAGTTTGACGTCCATAATGTGGCGGCTAAACCATATTGTGTTGAATTTGCCATTTCTAGCACCTCTTCCTCAGTATCAAATGGGCATAAGGTTACAACAGGACCGAATATTTCCTCTTGATTTGTGCGACAATCATGCCGTAAACCCTCAATTATTGTCGGTGCTATATAATACCCTTTATCATATGGTGCATCTAGGATAACCTGCTTGCCTCCAGCGAGAATTTTCCCACCCTCATTCTTTGCTAGTTCAATATATGAAAGAACCTTTTCCATATGGTCTTTTGAAACAATAGCACCTTGCTTGGTCTTTAAATCCGAAGGAATACCAACCTTCATTCTTGAGACCTTTTCAACAAAGGATATTTTAAATTTTTCATAAATAGAACGCTCTATAAAGATGCGAGAACCACAAAGACAAATTTGCCCTTGATTCGCAAAAGAAGAACGAATCGTTGTGCTCAGCATGTCATCAAAGTCGCAATCTGCAAAAATGATATTCGGATTTTTTCCGCCAAGCTCCAAAGACAATTTTTTAAACATTGGCCCAGCTGTTTTTGCAATATACGCTCCTGTTGCTGTGCCTCCCGTAAATGAAACTGCTTTAATATCAGGATGTTTGACGATTGCATCGCCTGCAGAAGTCCCTAAACCATGGATAATATTTAAAACTCCTGGTGGCATACCTGCATCAACGGCAACTTCTGATAATAGGTAAGCCGTATAAGGCGTAATTTCTGAAGGCTTCGCGACAACACAATTTCCAGAAGCAAGCGCAGGTGCTATTTTCCATGTAAACAAGTATAAAGGAAGATTCCATGGCGAAATACAACCAACTACACCTATGGGTTTACGTGTCGTATAATTGATTCCAACGCCCTCCATATAATGTGATTCCGAAGCAAAGTGAAGAATAGCTGTTGCGAAAAAACTAAGATTTGAAACTGCTCTTGGAATATCTACCTGTCTCGCTAAGCTCACAGGTTTTCCATTGTCTAAAGATTCTGCAGCTACAAATTCATCCATTCTATCTTCTATGCCCTTTGAGAGCCGAAGTAGAATTTCACTTCTTTCACTAAGTGACATCACAGACCATTTTGGGAACGCATTTTTAGCCGCAGCGGTAGCCTCAGCTACGTCCTCTAGATTCGAATCAGGAATCAAGGAAAAAACAACTCCTTTTGACGGGTCAAAATTCTCAATATAATTTCCTGATTTTGGAGGCTGAAGCTTTCCATTGATATAATTCTGTAGTTTTTTCATGAACCCTATTCAATTTAAACAAATGTCTTAAAAAAAAACGGATTCCACTATCTTGGGGCTATTACGTTCCTTTTTCTAACTTCGTAGGCAATTACTAAGTAGGATATGAGACTAAAAGAGGCACAAGAAAAAGTTGACGATTGGATTCAGAAATATGGTGTTCGTTATTTTAATGAGTTAACAAATACCGCTATTCTTATGGAAGAGGTCGGTGAAGTCGCAAGAATCATGTCACGCAAATATGGTGAACAAAGCAATAAAAATAATGAGGGGGCTCTGGAGCTCTCAAATGAGCTCGCAGATGTGTTTTTTGTATTGATTTGTATCGCTAATCAGACAGGCGTAGACCTTGATAAAGCATTTGAAGAAAACTTGAAGAAAAAAACCCAACGCGACCATTTAAGACATAAGTCAAATAAAAAATTAAAATAACGATGGAAGAATTCAACGGTAAGACGCGAAAATTGCTACGTTCTGGAAACGCCCTAGTGATACGCAGTGAAATAGAGACAAATTTTGAGCTTTTCCAAGATATTATTACAGATTGTATCCCAGAACCTAAAGAAGGCTCTCCAAGAGGAATTGTCATTTGTACAGACGACCAAATGGCACGTGCATTCGCTGAGTATTTAGAACAACGTTTTAAAAAGTTGGACCTAACCTTGGATCTTATTGTTGAAAAGGGTCAAAGAGTACGACAAAGAAATGATCTGTTTTTTGGGACAGAACTCATCGTAGGTACTCCTAAACGAATATGTGAAATGTACTTCCAAAACGGTTTTAATATTGGAGAGTTGAAACTTTTCATGCTTCTAGATCTTAATACAATTCTAAAATCAGGGAATAAAGGTTTTGTAAATAGAATTTCTGAAAGCCTTCCACGTTGCAGAAAAGTAATTGTCGAAACATTGAATAGAGAAGCACGTGTATCCGAATACATAAAAACCTTTATGGGTGGATACAAATCTATAGAAGAACCTTTAGCTTAAATCAAGTCGAAAGCGCTCACGAAAAAAGGGTGTTTCTCTGAATAAGGCCTTACAGCATTGCGCTGCATAATATTGATTTTTTTTATACCAATAATTCTATCTAATACACCCCACGAAAACCCTTGTTTTACCGATTTATATACTGGGTCATTTGGGTCAATAAACCAAATCATTGATTTAACATCGTACAATGCCAAAGCACCTGAAAATAGTTCTTGAAGCTGTGCGGCATTCGCTATACCTGAAACAATATCTGGTGTTAAAAATAAATGCTTTTTCGGTTTAATAAGTCGGTTCAATAACGGTATATAGGGTACTATTTTCACCAAAACACCACCCAAAATGCCGGGTAATCTATGTATGCGCCAAGCTACTTTTGTAAAACGCGCATAGGCAAGAATGGCACCTTCATTATCTCTTAGAACAACAAATGGTGGTTGGCTTACAGGCGCTTCAAAATAGCTGTCATATTGATCATATTGTCCACGAACATGATCTGAGATCTCAGACCAATTAGAAGAAAAGGACACGTTTTTGTTTAATTTTGGAGCTAGACGACTAAAGGATCGTGAAATAATATGAGTGTAAGGCTTAAACCCAAAACGTTTACTCATTAGCATGCTACGTGAATTGTCAGCCTCTATATAGGCATAAAAAGGTAGGTTTCTCTGCCTTTCAAGCTTTTGGAATAATTCCAATATTTTTATCTCAAATATTGACTTGGATGACCTTTTTCTTTTTGTATTGGAGGTACTTTGATAAATAGCATTAAAAGCAAAATAACGAACATACATCGAGAAATCTCGAATACAAAAGGTCACATTCGCTACAATTATCTCGTTTCTTTTTAATGTAAATGATTGAGGAAAATCTAACTTTTTTATTCGTTCTCTAACATCTAGATGGGCATAACGTGCGCCTTTTGTTCCGAGCTCAGTTTTTTCCAGAAATGATATGAGCGATTCAGATAGAACTTCAGATTCCTCAAGTTCCATAAAGAAATGTTATTCTGAATCTTTATTAACCCCTTTGTCTTTGACTGAATAAGCGATGGTTAGGGCATCGATATCTTGAAGCTGTTTTCTAATATCAAAAACAAGACCTGTGGGTGCACTTTGATCTGCTTTTACACAAGTAATCACTGCCTCTATGGGAGCAATCATTCGGGCAGGCTTTTGATCGAACTTATCTTTCTTCCATCTCGAAACTGCATTTGTTGAATACAATCCATCTGGTGTTGCTTGAACTACATTATCCAAGGACAAAGCATATCCAAATTTAAATGCCGAAGCTCTATTTGGATTTCTAGGAGCACCTAAATAAAGAAAGTCAATTTCTGAACGTTGCTTGTAAGGCGTTAAGTCTTCGGTTCTTGAGCCTTCAGGTGCAGTATATTTAACAGTAGGGTCCGTTTCTTTACTCGTAGTTGCCACCATAAAGAAAAACAATAGCATGAATACGATATCTGGCAATGACGCTGTGTTCATCGCTGGAGCTGATCTTTCTTCTACTTTTCTAAATTTAGACATAGCTATTAATTTTTCGGAGTCACTTCAACAATACGCGCTGGATATAGTATTTCGATTAAGTCTAAAACCTCTTTATCACGCGCGTCAGCGTCTTGATTATATCTTTGTTTCACCAATGTATAAGGCTCACCAAATAACTCCTTACATTTTGTGTTTCGTAGCTCTACAATAGCCTCCTCAATCTCATTATGAATTTGAGTGAATATCGAATAGGCCGTTGCCTCTTGAACTTCTATTCTAATGTGTGCTTGCTTATCAATCTCTCTAAGCTCAGTCTTTCCGTAAAGCTTAATTGCCTTTTTCTTTTTATTCCATTCCTCTAATGCCGAAGAAAAGAATTTAACAAGATCACTCGCGCCAACTTTATCTGCCTCCTCAATTTTCGCATCTAATTCAGCCATACGGAGGTCGCACAATCCGGCGGTTGCGGTTGAATAAAGGGGAAAGTTCTCTTCTGGTTTGTTCTTGATTTCACTGGTTTGATAAAAACGAAGAATGAAATCTGAAATCATATCCGGGTCTGAAAAAACCACATTCCTAACCATAAGCTGATTTTGGCTGTTTGCTTTAATTGCTAGGATATTTCTTTTTTGAACATCTGGTAAGTCTTCAGGTGGAATCTCTATTTTCTTAGGAATACTTCTAACATACGCCTGATCTTTATCCATCGTTGTTGTTACAAGAAAGAACAACAACAATAAGAAGGCTATGTCGGCCATAGACCCCGCATTTATTTCAGGTATGTCTCTATTCGCCATAGTATTATTTTCTAGGTGATCTTAAACGGCCCATAAAAGGACCAAAAACAACAACCAAAACACCCACTGCAATACAAACACCTATGGTATAAACTCCAGCAGAAGTTTGTGCAATTACAGAATCACTCGCTTCATGCCGCAAGGCAAGTGTTGACATCGTGTCTGACGAACCCGAAAAATACAATGCAAAGTATAGCACCAAAGCAACAACAATTCCAACTATAGACATGAGCGTCTTTTTAGGTTGCATTGCAATTTGAAATAGGAAGAATCCGAGTACAGCAAAGATTGCAGTTCCAATTATGAAAAGCGTATAATATATTGCTGTCATTGAACCACTTTCTCTAAATTCTGTCATGGCTGCCTTCCCATCGGCAACCGTTGGACCGGAGAAAAGGAGAATACTCAATCCTACACCGATGAGCACAAGTGCATATCGAGTGACGGTAAGTATTAAATTCATTTTATCTTCTTTCATAAAATACGTTTTAGCGGTATTACTTAGATACCTTATTCTTCAACATCATATCAATTAATGAAATTGATGCTTCTTCCATTTCATTCACAATACTATCGATTTTCGATGTAATGTAGTTATAAAAAATCTGAAGGAAAATTGCTGCAATAAGACCAAATACCGTTGTTAACAGAGAAACTTTAATACCATCAGCAACAGTTGTTGGAGATACTTGACCATCCTTTACAATTTTATCAAAGGCTTGAATCATACCGATTACCGTACCAAGGAATCCAAGCATTGGTGCAAGCGCTATAAAAAGCTGTAACCAAGTCATACCTTTTTCCAAAAGACCATTCTGAACACCTCCGTAAGATATTACTGATTTCTCAACAATATCGATTCCTTCGTCTGCACGATCTAGACCTTGAAAATAAATTGAGGCAATAGGTCCGCGCGTATTTCTTGCTACATCTTTTGCGGCTTCTACACCACCTGACTGCAATGCTGCTTCAATCTCTTCCTTGAATTTATCCGTATTAATAGTCGCAAGGTTAAGATAAACCACGCGCTCTATGGAAAGAGCCATACCAATAATTAGACATATAAGTACTGGCGTCATCCAAAGAACATCTCCTTCAATGTACTTTTGCTTAAGTGTTTGAACGAAGCTAAGCTCTACCTCTTCTTCCTCTGCATTAGCTGCTGGAGGAGCTGCTTCTGTAGCGGCTTCCACAACCCCTGCATTTGCACTTGCATCTTCAGTGGCATTCATCGTAGCGTCATCTTGCGCTTGAACTTGTAGTGAAAAGCCTAGGACTAAAGTAAAAACAAAGGCTATCGATTTGATCATATTTTTCATAAGTAAAAATTAAATTCTTCTTGTTTAATTACGCCAAAAATAATGTTTTTTTACTTTTTAGCAACGATTTGGGCAAATGTTCGCTTCAAATCGAAAAATTAATTTTAGAATCTGTCGTTGGTTTTTAAAAATCTACTTAAAAAAAAGAAATTTTGAGCACAAAAAAAGCCCCAAAAGGGCTTTTAAAAGCGGAGAGAGAGGGATTCGAACCCTCGATAGAGTTGCCCCTATACCAGCTTTCCAGGCGGGCCCTTTCAACCACTCAGGCACCTCTCCGTTAATTTGCGTTGGCAAAGATAGAAAAAATACAAGGAAGTTGTCAATGGTCTTTAAGCCATCAAACTAAATATCAAAAGACCGATAGAAAAATAGATGAATAATCCCACAACATCATTCATTGTGGTGATAAATGGCCCTGTTGCCAGGGCAGGGTCAACTTTATACTTATTTAAAATTAAGGGAATAAATGTTCCAAAAATTGCAGCTACAATGATAACTGTGAAAAGTGAAATACTTACAACCAAGCCGAGTTCAATTCCTCCAAAAACTGTTGCAATTCCAAAAATAAGCAAAGACAAAAGAATTCCATTAACAATACCTACAAGGGTTTCCTTCCAGATTTTACTCAAAATACCTCCTATTTGTTGTTCGCCTCTAGCCAAGGACTGAACGACAATTGCTGAAGACTGAACCCCAACATTTCCTCCCATCGCAGTAATTAACGGAATAAAAAAGGCGAGTTCGGGTATTGAGGCAATACTCAACTCGAAACCTGAAATCACTTTTGCCCCCAAGATTCCCCCAGCCAAACCAATTATCAACCATGGCAGTCTAGCCTTGGCTATAGCCCAAATTGAGGCATCGGATTGCATAGGCTCAGAAATACCTGTTGCCAATTGGAAATCTTTATCTACTTCCTCTTTTAAATAATCCATTACATCATCAAGGGTAATTCTTCCAACAAGTTTATTTTGATAATCCACAACAGGAACAGTCACCAAGTCGTACTTTTCCATAAGCACGGCCACTTGCTCAGGAGTCTCAGATGTTTTCACCGAAATAATATTTTTGGAATTATAGAGCTCTGCTATTTTTGTTGTTGAATTGGCAATAAGTAAACGCTTTAAAGATAACACACCTAAAAGATGTTCTTCTGCATCAGTCACGAAAATATTATAGACCCTTTCTACATCCTCTGCTTGACGACGAAGCTGTCTGAGCGCTCTGTTTACCGGCCAATCAAGTTCTACTTTTAAGAATTCCTTTTGCATTAACCCACCCGCGATATCTTCATCATAATTTAACAGGTCTATTATATCCTCTGCCGCTGCATCATCTTGCATTTGAGAAATTACCTCCTGAATCTTATCTTCCGGAAGCTCTCCAAGAATATCTGCGGCATCATCTGAATCTAAATTCTCAATTTGATCAGCAAGCTCCTTCGTACTTAGCGACTCTATTAGCCTGTCACGGTTTTCTTCTTGAAGATCCATTAAAATGTCGGCTTGAAGTTCCTCGCTACTCAGGTAATAAACATGCTTTGCTTCTTCATGTGAGAGTTCGTCTAAAACGTCTGCAATATCAGCATGGTGTAATTCCAAAACATTTTTATGAATCCAGGCGCTATCTTCAGAGGCAACTCTATCTTTGAGTTGGTCGATAAATTCTTTTGTTAATTGGAATTGCATAGTACTCTATTAAAAACCTCAGTTAATCGTGGCAAAGCCCTTGAACTTCATGAAAAACGTCATGCACTCCTGATAAAGATTTCATAATACTCTTATTCTTTGCGTTTTTTGAAATCTGTTTATGCAGCATACTGCATTTTTTTTCCAAGCGTATGAGTGCGGAAGCTACCTTGGGTTTTAAAATTGATTGAGGGATGTCGGAATCCTGTAAAAGAATTGCATTTGCATAAAGATCTCCACTTAACAAACGAATAGGCTTAAAGTCGTTCTTCTCTGCTGCATGAAAGGTTTTTGCTAGAACTTTGTGAAACGTATTCATTTCTGGCCAGTTTTCTCTTTCGATACGAATTAATAACGGGTCTTTTAATGCAGCCGTATATTTTTCAGAAATGACTGACCAATCTAAAAGTGACCATATTGCACTTAAATAATCACCTCGTTTATTTTGATAACGTAAGTAATAAGCATGTTCCCAAACATCAATACCCAGTATGGGGATTCCACGAACTTCTGATACATCCATGATTGGATTGTCTTGATTCGGCGAGCTACTTACGACAAGTTCTTTATTTGGTGTAACAAACAACCAAGCCCATCCGGACCCAAATCGGGTTGCAGCCGCGGCAGAAAGTTCCTTTCTTAAATTTTCTAGTGAGCCAAAATACTTATTTATTGCGTTTTCCAGGTCTTTGGTCATAGGGTACGGAGCTGAGTCTTTAATCTTCGGGCTCAATATTTCCCAAAATAAGGTGTGGTTGTAATGTCCTCCAGAATTATTTCTTACAGCTTTACTTCGGTAACTAGCATACATTAATAAATCTACGAGTGATTTTCCTTCTAGCTTTGATTCGGAGACAGCCTTATTTAATTTTCGAACATAGCCTCTGTGATGCTTACTATGATGAATCTCCATCGTTTGAGCATCTATACCTTGCTCGTAAGAATCATAAGAAAAACGAAGTTCAGGTAGGGTGAATTCTTGTGCGATGCTAGTGCCTGAAATAAAAAAAAGTATAGCGAATAGAGTGAATTTCATAAAGATGATTTTATTCAAAGTTAAAACATATTAAAAGGAATTTCGAATGAGTGTCTTGAACTTAAGAACACGAAAGTGTTAAATGCCCTGAAGGTCAGGGGTTCGCATCGAAATAAAAGCTTTTAATACCCGCTCTCCAACCTCAGGAACAGAAACATGAATCAAATAAATACCTGAAGCTACAGGGATATTTACGTGGTTCGTCAGGTTCCAATCTAATGACGTTATTGGGCTATCTTTCTTAAATGTTCTTACAAGCTTTCCGTTAAT
Source organism: uncultured Flavobacteriales bacterium (assembly GCA_943789205.1). Lineage (GTDB taxonomy): Bacteria > Bacteroidota > Bacteroidia > Flavobacteriales_D > Crocinitomicaceae > UBA952. The sequence continues at coordinate 1,297,908 of CALSTG010000001.1, read as the reverse complement.
TGTATAAATCCTCACCGTGCATTGCTCAGGAAGGTTCGTAAATTTTATACGAGTATCCAATCTGCTTCGTTCATATTCAGAAAATGCATAATACGGATTTGGTACAACATTGATGATGTCTAAGGCCTCCTTGAGCTGATCTTGTGATCCTGTGACAGTTGCAATCTCATCCATGCTCCAAGAGAACATTGGCTTTCCACCATTCTCACCAGTAGCTACATAATCCTTGTACTCTTTGTTTATTCTAAGCTTCATAGTGACATCGGTAGACAACAATTCTTGACCTTCTCTTAACATTGGATAACAAACCCATGACAATGTTGCATAAATTGGTCTACAATTCGCTGTCGTTGGACTAGACTCCGCAGCATCAATAAGAAGTTTCAATTGATTACCACCAGAGGTTTCTGCTTGCGCAGGATTATATTCGGGAAAGTCATAAGATTGACTATAACCATTGATCTTCTTCAAGTCTTTACTGTAAACATAAACCGGATGTACACCTCCCATTAATGGCGTCCCTACATTACTCACTAAGTTAGAGGTCGGATTCCAAATCATGTCTGCACCATTTTCTCCTCCAAGGAATGAATTCTCTCCAAAAGCCATATACAAGCGTGCTCCTGTTTCTAGGTCTATCGCATAACCAGGGAACCAACCCATACCTGTACCAGTATTGTCCTCAAAACCGTCTTTTCCTACACTAGGACTGCGACGTAACTGACCTGCTGACGCTCCTCCAATATTCAATCCAGCATCGCGACCTGTTTCAAAAACTGGACAACGTGTCCACAATGCTTCATTACTTGTAAAGACAATATCTACACTTGGGGCAAAGCTAATGGCTGCATTCTTTCGAACATTCGTAGCAACATTCCCTAAATATGCCATTGATGCATAATCCGCTTGATAACCTACCAATTGATGCGGGGAAACAATACCTTCTAGTAAACCTTCCCATACAGGGCTCTGATCTTTGGTAATCTCATCCTTATAATTACAAGGATTCAAATAACTTGGGCCATCAGGTAAACAATCATCAGGATCTTCAGGATCATACTCGCCTGCTACAATCCAATTCGTTGGGAAGTAAGCATCATTGTCATTCACTCCTGTTAACCATTGCTTTGAGCTATCGGCGAAATTAATCGAAGACGAAATCATCGTTGTGGTCTTCGTCTCAGGTCCCCCTGAGCTTCCACTTGCAGGAACAAAATACTTCTCCTGATTGATTTGAACTGAAATACCCCATTCTGGAATAATCTGCTCATTGTCAAATGCTATCGTACGCTGTGAAGTCGCGGAGTCAATCGGTGTTGTTCCATCCTCGCTTTCATAACGATATATAATCCAGCTTGCCGTATCGGCTGCATTACCAGAATTCGGAGCCGTGTAGTCTCTGAACTTACACTCAAAGTAACCACTCGCAAGATTTAAAGGATCTACCACTTTTATATTGATAGGTCCTTTACCATAATCATACGTAGGTGTCAAGATCGATCCATTCAATAGAATCTCATCTATACTCTCCTGAGTCAACTCTAAATCCCTGTTCCCATTACCATAGCCATCCAAACGCGTAATGCGAGGAGATGAACCATACTCAATAAGCTGAGCTGTACCACCTGCTTCTGCAATAGGGGCGTGGGGAACTGCGGATATAATTTTCACCCCACCAACAGCAGCCTTTCGACATGGGATATATGGCTTTTTTTGGCCATCCAAAGCCGTTGGGTCTTCAGGGTTGTATTCTTTGTAATTATTGTATGCATATGAAATAGCCATAAAATGATAGGTTTTATGGTTCACAAGTGTAGGACTCCCCTGGGCAAACTTATCTTCCGTGAGCTTAAACGAATGTCTGATTCCCTGATCTGCACCATCTACCATCTCGTTAGGCAAAGATGCGCCTAACGCATCATCAAATTCAAAATTAATCAAGCGGTCAACACCATCTGCTTTATCACATTGCGCAACCAATCTCGCCTTGGTTGGGTCTTCTAGCTCTGATAAAGAAACCTCATCATTAACAAGTTGATATATTTGATACCCCTGGAAACGGTAATATTTATCTGCAGAAGAATCCTCAGAAACAATAAATGGATCATACTCGGCATAACCTTCCTGGTAATTGTTAGATGAGGAGTTATTGTCTAATGTCAGAATAAGCTCATTCTCTAGCTCTTGAATTACCAAATCAGGGGCATGTGGACCTTCTAAAATCTTAAAACAATTTTCAAATAACGCCTGGGCTTTATCATCGGCACGTCTAAGCACCTCAACAGATTCAAAGGGTTCACCCCCGTTTGATCTTGCCCAAACAATACCTACGGTAATATTATTTACGGAACCCGGCTTTAAAACAAAAGGCCCTGCAGACTGAACGAAGCGTCTGTCGTTAGGCTGATTATTACTGCTTTGCTCAGTCCAAGGTTCTTGAGGATATCCACCAGTCCCCCATCCTAAAGGATCTGTGTCTCCTGGAAACATAAAGTCACAAGGTGTATTCGGATCAGCCTCTTCGTCGGATATGTGTCCACTTCCACCATAAATGAATTTAGAGCCATCTTTCCAAAAACCCTTCAAGTAATTATAATAATCTGATGCGTTTGTAGGATCAGTTTGATTTGGATTTGCCCCATTTGTTGTATTTGAATAATACAAGAACCGACGCATCCCAAACCGTTCATTGTCTATAATTCCATCACCAAAACCAATACCGTTTAACGCCTCGTTTTCATTAATACCAAAAGCATTATCAATCCCATCATTATCTTGATAAGGACCTTCGAAAAAATCGACCCCTACTGCAGGAGGAGAGGATCCGTAGCCCTTATAGCCTGAATTGTCTAGGTCTAAATTATCTCCGTTATAGTAATAAGCCAATCCGCGATTGACATCGCACCCGACATAATCATCATAAGGATCGCCAAGTGCACCATCTGTAAAAAACCCAAAATAAGTATTGTATAAGGTCTGAGTCCCGCGGTTGATTAGTTCATAATTGTAAAAAGTCATATTATTTACCTCATCATTAGAGGCAAAAGAAAAAGCCTGAGAACGAATTTCCATACCAATAGGGTCTGCACCCGTTTCTGTATGAATATTGCCTTTATCATTCATAACCCACCAAAAATTCAAATCACCATATAAAGAAACCGTGCGGTCAACAGTGCATTCTTTTGTCCTATTAATGTCATGCCAGGGATAGTCTCCATCCTGCCAATTATAGTGACCATCCTCATTGTAATCGTAAAATGGGGCTAAGTAATAATCCTGCCCCGCCGAAAGATCACCATGTGCAGGCCAGTTTTTTATAATTTCTGGGACCTCATAGTTGGGGTGCAATGTAGCTTGCGTATTGGTGCCATTTTCTTGATCGGAAATACCAGACTCAAACCAAGAAGTAAATTCTCGAATCATATCTTGGGTTGTAATAAAATGACGGTCGTATGCGTCGCACGTTTCATAATCAGTTTCAGCAAAAACTTCGGATAAGGGACCAGTCCAATAATCTTGTCCGTTTCTGTATCTTAAAGCTGCGAGCTTGAGTTGCTCATTAACATCTGTTCCTCCCAACCAAAGTGCCGCAGTAAATAAGGCCATAATTCCAGAGTTTTTTGGGACCTCGTACATTGAATTATTCAAGCCCGGAATTTGCCACAAATTCCCTGCAGTATGCATTAAGGCACGCACATTATTAATCTCCATATACGTTGAAGTCGTGGGAGGTGCACAGCCCGCACCCTTTTCTGGAAAGGTTTTCTTCTGCGCGTCGCCATACTCTTGACCTGCTAAATGGAAGCTTATTACAATGAAAAAAATCAGACTTATTTTCATGTTTTGAAATTACTCAATTTTCAATAACCTGAACCTATTTCAGGAATGAAAGCATCTTCAATGTGTTCAATTTGTGGTCCAGTGTTCGACAGGTAAATCGAAACAACATCAAACCTGCAATCTCGATTCATAAACCTCGTCTTTAGTAAATGGTCTGCAACTTGAATGATTTTTCTTTGTTTATTGATGCATACGGACTCAAATGGTTGCTTATAATTTAAGGAGCTTAGTGCTTTTACTTCTACAACTACAATCATGTTTTCAACCTCGCAAACCAAATCGACCTCAAATCTTCCTAAACGGAAATTTGTAAAATGAAGTTTATATCCTTTAGCTTGAAGAAATTCAGCCGCAATTATCTCTCCATATTTCCCTTTATTTATGCTACTTCTCATTGTATCCTATTTAAGATACAAAATCTGCAAAAGAACTAGGATGAAACAGAATGAATAAAAATTATCTTTACAATAAGATTACAGGAGACATGAAAAATATATTTATAAAAAACATAAAGGGTCTTGTGCAGGTTGGTGAAAACCTACCCAATCGCATCGGTGGTGCGGATGCCTCAAAAGTCCCTGTTATTGAAAATGCTTTCCTGGCACTTGAGGATGGATGCAAAGTTGTCGCCTATGGTTCAATGGAAGATTGGGACGGCATAGACGACTGGAGAAACCTTGAAGTCGTTGATGCGGAAGGCTGTTATGTTTTACCCGCTTTTTGTGATGCGCATACGCATACCGTTTTCGCTAAAACAAGAGAAGGAGAATTTGTTGATAGAATAAATGGTTTGAGTTATGAAGAAATTGCACTAAAAGGTGGCGGGATCTTAAATTCAGCGAGAGCCCTTTCGGTGCTTAGCGAGGATGAGCTATACGAAAGGTCCTATAAAAGAGTTGAGAAAATTATTGAAAGTGGCACAGGCGCACTGGAAATAAAGTCAGGCTATGGTCTAACAGTAGAGGCGGAATTGAAAATGCTTCGCGTCATTAAACGAATTAAGGCGGAAGCCCCAATTGAAATAAGAGCAACGTTTTTGGGAGCTCACGCATTTCCAACGAATTATAAAAATAATCATGAAGGCTACATTGAAGAAATTATCTCCAAAATGTTACCCACTATTGCGGAAGAGGGTCTTGCGGACTACATTGATGTTTTTTGCGAAAGGAACTATTTCTCTGTAACGGAAATGGAGCGGATTCTTGAGGCAGGTCGATCGATTGGTTTAATACCAAAAGTGCATGTGAATCAATTCTCAACAATGGGTGGTATTGAATCAGCAATTAAGTCAGGTGCGTTAAGCGTTGATCATCTAGAAGAATTAAGCAGTCAAGATTTGATGGCGCTTAAAGAAAGTAAATGTATGCCCACTTTCCTTCCTGGATGCTCTCACTTTTTAGGTATTCCTTTTGGCAAAGCAACAGCGTTAATAAATGAAGGGATCCCTTTTGCATTAGCAAGTGATTTTAATCCGGGATCAACACCCTGTTATAGTATGCCTCAAATTTGGTCCTTGGCTTGTATTAAAATGAATCTTACACCTGAGCAAGCTTTAAATGCTATGACCATAAATGCGGCATATGCAATGGGATTGGAAAAAACTCATGGGAAGATTTCTCTTGGACTAGATGCACCCATTATAATGACAAAACCAATATCCTCCTTGGCATATATCCCTTATTCTTTTGGTGAACATCTTATTCAACGTATCTTCACGAAACACAATTCCGAATAATGTCAAAAGACAGTTTAGAATCTATTTCGTTCATTAAAAAAATAGTCAAACACATTGCAGAATTAGGGCTTGACATGGAGCACCTTTCACTAATTGTTCCATCGGATCGCGCCGCGAATCAGCTTCGCATTCAAATCGCAAAGACCTTATCTACTCCGATTTTGGCCCCTAACATTCAAACTATTGATAAATGGATGAAGCCTGATGGCGTTATGGTTGCGGATGAAACAAGACAACTTTTATGTCTTCATGAGGTCTGCAAAAAATTTCAAGACATCCCAAATGAGAGTTTTGAAGAATTCCTTAGCTGGGGTAAAATTGCTTTAAAAGATTTCAATGAAATTGACCGTTATTTATTAGATCCTACCCTTGTATTTAAAAACTTAGCTTCAATTAAGGAACTAGAAAGCTGGCAAATAGATGAAGCTTCATATTCTGAATCACAAAAAAAATTCTTGAGCTTTTGGAAGGTCTTACCAGAAATGTATGTCGCTTTTAATAAAGCTTTAGAAAAGAGGGGGCAAATTACCTCAGGTCGTGCCTACAAAAAATTTGCAGAAGACCGTCAAGAATATCTTTCACCGACAGCACAAAACTATTTCATTTTTGCAGGCTTCAATGCTTTATCGAAGGCCGAACTCGTATCTATAAAAAAAATAGTTGCTGTAAAAAAAGGATCGTTTTTGAGTGAAACGGATACCTTCTATATCAAAGATACTTTGCATGAAGCAGGGAGTTTTCTTAGGAAGAATCATGATTTTATGGGTGTTGCCTATAACCCTAAGCCTTCTGAGCAGCTTTTAAACAAGCATATGAATGTGAAAATCATTGAGTGTGCACAACATATTGGACAAGTGAAAATTGCAGCTGATGAGCTCAGTAAACTTAAAGAGGATGAAATAAATGACACCCTCGTTTTACTTTGTGATGAAGCCTTAATTGGCTCTATGATTCATCATATCCCGAAAAATGTTCACAAGACTAATTTAACGCTTGGGCTTCCGCTAACACAAACAGCCGTCAAATCTTGGATTGATATCCTTTTCCAAATACAGGACAACAAAGTGAAATTCCAATCTGACTCAATTTATTTTTACGACCTACAGCGTTTCATTAATCATGCTTTCACAATTAGTGCATTGAACATTTCAGAGCTCCAAGACCTAGGTGATGTTGAACGAAATGCAATACGTTTTAATCGTATTTTCCAAAATCCCAAAGTCCTTCAAAAGAGTAAAGACTTAAGTCTTCTTTGTGGTTTAGTGTTTGAAAATTGGTCTTCAGACTGGGGTAAGGCTTTGCGCCAGATCAGAACCTTGAATGCATTCTTTCTTGACAGAATGAGTGATGGAGTGAATTTTGAAAAAACCATTCTTCATGTTTTTGATGATGCATTGGTTGAACTTGAAAATATCATTGATGAGGGAATCCCTGAAATGAGTCAAAAAAGCTTCAAATTATTTTTTGATCAACATTGGATAGGTAGGTCAATTGCCTTTTCTGGTGATCAAGAAGAAGGACTGCAGGTCATGGGACTTTTAGAAACAAGAATGCTCGATTTTAAAACAATTATTGCCTTGGGAATGAACGAAGGTAAATTACCTGCAACAAATCCTATTCAATCCTTTATCCCTATGGACCTGAGACATGGGCTAGGCTTACCTACAACAAGGGAAAAGCAAGGTTTATTTGCACATCACTTTTATCGTCTGCTTGGACATTGTGAAAATTTAATTGCAACCTTTTCATCAACTAGCGAACAAATCGGTTCACAAGAAAAAAGTCGCTATCTACTCCAGCTAGAATTAGAGTTAGAGCGAATTAATCCGAATATTAAAATTCAAACGCTTCAGTATAATGTCCCTATTATGAGTGTTGCCGATAACAACTCTCAAATTATAGAACGTACGCCACTCATTATGAGTCGTATTCATAATTACTTTGAAAAATCTATTTCGGCCTCTGCAATTAATACCTACCTCAGGTGTCCTTTAGATTTTTATTACCGCTACATCGCTGAGCTTGGGGAGGAACAAAATGTAGAAGAGGGAATTGAGAGCCAACAATTCGGATCCCTTGTGCATAAAGCACTTGAAGTTTTGTATCAACCTTTTGCACTATTTGATGCTAATGGAAAAGAAATTGATCCCAAACCCGAAGCATTAAAAGAAAAAGACATACAGGGAATGCTTAAAGTTTATAAGCAGGTATTGTATGAACAATTCCATAATTATTTCGATCAAGATGACCAGCTATTTTTAAAAGGTAAAAATCTTGTAAGCTATACTATTGCCCAAGACACCGTAGAAAATACGCTTCGAAAAGAACTGGATTTTATAAATAGTTTAAATGAGGACCTATTTATAGTTCAGGTAGAGGCCAAACAAATAATGGAGCTTGAGCTTATGGTTCATGGAAAGAAAAGAGAAATATCATTTACAGGATATATAGATAGAATTGATAAAATAGGAGACCATTATCGAGTGATTGACTACAAATCAGGAAAAGTAAAAGACGAAGATGTGAAGTTCGTTGATAAAGACACTGAGCTTCTAAGCTTCCAAAAATGTAAGCATGCGGTTCAGCTCACTCTATATGCATTGTTTTTAAAAGAAAATCAAGGTTTTTATCCTGCTGAAACGAGTATTTTTTCGCTTACCGATGTACAAAACATGTCTTATGTATTGAATTCCAAAACTAAACGTCTAGAAGAAATATGTGACTTATTCAAGGTCTTTCTTGAAAAGCTACTTGAAGAGATTTTTGATGAGCAACGAGCCTTTGAGCATAACGATGATTCAAAATATTGTAACTACTGTGAATAAAAAAACCTGAAAAGAAATCAAAATTTGTTCGAAATCTTTTCAGGTAATCTGCAAGTTAAATAAAACCAAATATGAACAAAGAAATTGTTCGTACTATGCTATAAAGACGAAAAAGTTATTGGCAGGGTTGCTTTGAAATAAAAAGAATTAATACAACTCCTCTTTGAGGACCGTGCGATAATCTTTTATTTCTTCTCGGTTGATTTTGTGGTCTGCATCTTTGAGTAATGTTAAGAGGTACACCAAATTCTCTGTGTCTTCTATTTCTAAAGGGTATTCATTTCCTTCATCATCTTCCTCATATTGTGCCTGAACACTAAAACTTTTATTCTCTTCAATGAACTCATAGGTCAATCTCAAAGTCTTCACAACTAAGGGGTCTTGTTCCTGCAAAGCAATATTTCGCAAGTCTTTTAAAGTTTCAATAAGCTTCGGAGCTTCAACTCCTTTCTTTTCAACTTTGGCGAGAATTGCATCAAGCTTGTCATTTGCTTCCTGAGTTTTCATATCAATTATTTCAATTTTTGACAAATTTAATGAGTTTACTTGAATAAAAACACAAACGGGCCAAACATTATTCTTGTCTTTTCAATGCATTATTATGAACAGCTCTAGTAATGCGAGAAAGAAATTTTAAATTTGTCTCATGGAGTTCCTTTTGAAGGCATGCAGTGTTGGGTTTTTATTGAGCGTTATGATAGGCCCTGTGTTTTTCATTCTTCTCGAGACAAGTATTAGAAGAGGTTTTCGCGAAGCACTTATTTTTGACCTTGGCGTTCTTGCGAGTGATGCATTATATATTTTATTAGCCTATCTATTCTATGCTGAGGTTGATAAAATGTCAACAGGCACAAATAAAGCCGTATTTGGTTTTATTGGTGGTGGAATCTTTATTATTTACGGGATTGTCAATTTTTTCAAAAAGCTCAAAATAAGAACCGAGTCTTCATTAGAAAATATAGAATACCAAAAACTAGACTTTGTAAGAACCTTTTTAAAAGGATTCCTTCTTAATTTTGCCAATCCATTGATTCTCTTTTATTGGTTTAGTGTACTAACCCTCGCCAATCAATCTATTTCGGATGACGCAAGTGATTTTATGTTATTTCTTTTTCTAATTATTGTACTTCTTACTTTTTTAGGATTTGATTTACTAAAAATTTTAGGCGCTAAACAGCTCAAGCCTCTTGTAACCGACAGGGTATTAATTGGTTTAAATAGATTAATTGGTCTTGTGTTTTTCTTATTTGGAGTTGTGCTTCTATTTCAGAATTACTTCAGAATTTATCCGATATAAGCTTAAAAGTCATGCTAAAAAAAACAATCATTTGCTGCTTTCTTTTTATTACACCACACTTTGTTGATTCTCAAAAAGTTCTAAAGGAAAATCTAACCGAAAGAGAACGCTTATACTGGGATTCAGAAAAAAAACACATCCGTTCACGAGGGGCTTATTATACAGATCCAATTATTGGTGACACCAAAGAAAAACATGGTAAATGGTGGTTTTACGACGCAAAGGGTCACATAACTGAGGAACAACATTTCTTTAGGGATCGAATTCATGGGCAACAAATTTCCTTTCATGCCAATAAAGCCAAAGCAACTGAAAGCTATTTTGTTTATAATGTTGCAGATAGTATATACAGGGAATGGACTGAGGAAGACACGTTGATTACAGAGGGTTCATATGAAATGGGAAGCCCAAAAGGGCTATGGCGTTACTTTTATAATAACGGAAAACTAAAATCAAAAAAAAGCATCTCTAATGATACCATCTATTTAATAGATCATTTCTTAAATGATAGTTCACATACGCAACTAATCACTAACGGTAATGGAACAATTAAGACTTATTATGTTAGCGGGGGATTAAAAGAAAATTATACGTACACAAATGGTTTAATGACTGGTCCTTTTGAGGAAAGGTTGGCTAACGGTATTATATCGATTAATGGTAGGTTCAATGAAGGTAAAAAAGATGGTAAATGGACTTTTTATTTCCCAAATGGCAGAATAGAAAAATGTGTGCATTACGAGAATGATGAACTACACGGTACTTATTTAGTAATGAACAATGACTCAACCATCAACACAACAGGTCATTACAAGCTAGGAGAAAAGCACGGTAAGTGGAGCTGGTTCAACACAATTGGACAATTAGAGATGTCGGGAGGCTTTTATAATGGGCTTCAAGATGGTGCTTGGAGCTATTATTTTTCATCTGGAAAGCTTTCTTATGAGGCCATTTATAAAAAAGGTAAAAAACACGGAAAGTGGACCTATTATTTTGATGATGGGAAGCTCTTTAAAGAAGGTATGTATTTCGATGACCTAAAAGATGGTCCTTGGAAAACGAATTATGAATCTGGTAACCTTTTGATGTCGGGGCTTTATAAATTAGGGAAAGAAGAAGGGGTCTGGACAAATTTCTGGGAAAATGGAAAAATAAAAAATAAAGCATCGTTTAAGGCTGGCGTCTTAAATGGTAAATGGGCTTCATACAGCCCCAATGAAAGACTATTATTATCTGGTAACTACAAAAAAGGCCTCAAAGTCGGGGAATGGATTACCTATGATGATAAAAACCACATACTTCTTGAAGAACATTATAAACTCATGAAAAGTGCGAAAAACGAAAATGAAATTATTGTAATTGGTCGAAATGAAGAAATCTCAGTTTTACACGGTCCTTTTAAGGCTTATTCTGAAACTGATTTCGCCATAAAAGCTGAGGGGAACTATAAAAAAGGAAAGAAAAATGGCACTTTTATAGACTACTATCCAGGAGGGGTAATCCCAACGATTGTTGCTCAATATAAAGAAGGGAAGCTACATGGTTTATTTCAGCAATTTACGAGACGTGGCAAGATTAAATATCAAATTGAATATAAGAATGACCTAAAAGATGGCTCATTCATTATTTTTGATAACAATGGAAACGTTCATATTCGTAAAAAATTCTTAAAAGGGAGAGAGCTTCGAAACTAACCTTCATTTTGACGGCCAATCATTTCCGTTAACAATATAAAGTCCTCAACAGAACATTGCTCCGGTCGTTCACCTGAATACTTTTCGGGAAGTTCAAGTCCACTTAATAATGGCTTTAATGAATTTCGTAGTGTTTTTCTTCTTTGATTAAAGGCTGTTTTCACCACCCTTTTAAAAAGTTTTTCATCACAAGGTAATGATGTTCTTTGGTTACGAGTACATCTTATGACGCCTGACTTTACCTTCGGTGGCGGATCAAAAACATCTTCATCAACGGTAAACAGATATTCAATGTCATAATACGCCTGCATAAAAACACTTAAAATACCATATTGCTTACTACCTGGCCCTTTAGCTATTCTTTGGGCGACTTCACGCTGAAACATGCCTACAATTTCTGGAATACGGTCCTTAAATTCTAAACATCGAAATAATATTTGAGAAGAAATATTATACGGGAAATTCCCGACCACGTTAAAAGACTCCCCGGGCAGAAATTTATTCAGATCATAGCTTAGGAAGTCTTCAAAAAGTATGTTTGAGGACCTTTCAGGATACAACATCTTCAGATAGGTTATGGATTCTTCATCAACATCCATGAGATATAATTCTTGAATGCGTTTATCCGCTATTAACCATTTTGAAAGGGCACCTGTTCCGGGTCCAACTTCCAAAACATTTTGACTTTTAGCCATTTTTAGATCTCCTGCAATTCGCTGACAAATTGAAGGATCTTTTAGAAAGTGCTGCCCTAAATGTTTTTTTGCCTTAACCTTCATGACGAAACTCTTCTATGATCTTTAATTCTGTTCTGAAGGCCGCAAATTTACCTTGGTATTTTCTAGTGTGCTCTTCTTGAAGTCCTGCGGCATGCATCTTTTGATATTGCGCTAAATGTTCGCTACTAAAAGCGGTATACATTACGGAGTATGCTTTACCTCCTTGCTCCTCTCCTGTCATCAAACGTGATAGTTTACATTCGCGAAAAGCCTTTGTAGACATCACATCAGGAATGTGCTTGCTCCGCATCCAAGAGAGCCACTCTTGCTCTATAGATGCATCAATACTCACTGTAACGTTATAAATAATCATATTCAAAAATACGCTATTCACGTGAAACGCGCGAAATGTTTTCTAAAGGTTTGGTGTGCGGCCTAAAAAAAGTTATTTTTGAATAACCCTAAATCAATAAATATGAAAAAAATTCTACTTTATTTTTGTGCAGTATTTTTATTTTCTGCGCAATTAAATGCACAATCTTGTACACCAGGCAGCTAACTATGCTGATTCTACCTACGGAATTTGGCCAGACACAACCAACAACTTTCCTCTAGCTGAACAAGGTGTCGCTTACTCTACGGATCTTAACTTTAAAGTGCCCGATGCAGTAACTGAGGATATTACAGGTGGCGACCCTGCCCTTGAAGCCTTTATTGGCTCAGAAATCCAAGGCTTCACAGTAACAAGTGTTGACGGATTACCTGCAGGTTATGACTATGCATGTAACGTTTCTGGCTGTCAATATCTCGGTGGTGAAAATGGATGTGCAAATGTATTTGGAACAACCTCAGAAACGGGAGAATACCCTGTTACAATTACTGTTGAAGGTGTTATTTTGGTTGTCCTATTCCCTGGTCTTCCTCCAACTCCAGTAACTCAAGCTTTAAGCTTTGACGGTTACAGAATCATTGTAGGTTCTGCAGGAACAATCGAAGAGGTTATCCAACCATTGACCGTTGTACCTAACCCTGCGTCAGAAACAATTTCTGTTAACGGTTTGTCAGCTTATGAAGCAAGTAACATTGCAATCATGAATATTGAAGGTAAAGTGGTTGCTGAAAAAGCCTTACTTAATGTAAATGCTACAGACTTTGATTTAACCGCACTTCAAAATGGTGTTTACTTTGTAAAAGTAGCTCACGCTAATGGTATTGAAACAATCAAATTTATTAAGCAGTAAGTTTATTGAACCTAAAGTAAATTGAGGAGGCCACGGCCTCCTTTTTTTATTGATAAAACTTCATTTCCTCGACATAGTTAAAGACAGGCTCCGAAAGTAAATAACGGACATCTTTTCTCTCCTTTATCGCCGTTCTGATAAAAGAAGAGGATACCTTCATTACAGGAGCTTCTTTACAGAAAGTCACATTTGGATGCTCTGAAAAACGATGTCGAACAGTTGATCCTTCAGATGCTAGTTCCTCTTGAATGGTTAATAAGCGGGGATATACAAATATTTTATGCTTTTCTATTATTTGTTCGTGATTGAACCACTTATGGAATCCTCTTAAATTGTCTTCCCCCATAATGAGTGCAAAATTATTTGACGGGTATTTTTCAATAAGATGTGTTAACGTATTCACGGTATAATTAGGCTTCTTCAACTTGAATTCTATATCACTAGCTTTGAGCTTTCGATTGTCATCAATGGCTTCTTTCACCATTGCCAATCTGTGAAAATCCGCTAAAAGTGATTTTTTTTGTTTCAAAGGATTTTGAGGAGTAACTACAATCCAGACCTCATCGAGTTCCGTATACTCGGAAATGTAATTGGCTATAATGAGATGACCCACGTGGATTGGGTTGAAAGTGCCGAAATATAAACCTACATTCATAGCGCTAAAAATTCATTTACAGCCTTTGTTGCCTTTTGAATTGCTAGTTCCAAAATATCATTTTCTATAATAATATCGAAAGCCTCGGACATCTCGATTTCTTGTTTTGCCTTAGCCAATCTTTGTTTGATTCGATCCTCGGAATCTGTATTTCTACTTCTTAAACGTTGGGCGAGAACTTGTACACTCGGTGGCATAATAAAAATCGACAAGGCCTGATCACCAAATTTCTTTTTCAAGTTAATCCCTCCTAAGACATCAACATCAAAAACAACTGTTTTCTGGTCCTTCCATATTCTTTGTAATTCAGAATTCAGGGTGCCATAAAAGTGGTCCTTATAAACCTCCTCCCATTCTACAAATGCATTACTGGAAATTTTCGATTTAAATCCGGAAACACCAATGAAATGGTAATCTTTTCCATCAACCTCTTCACCTCTTGGGTCGCGACTACAGGCAGAAATCGAAAAGTTCAGACGCTCTTGACTAGCCAGAAGTGCTTTCACTATAGTCGTCTTACCAGCCCCAGAAGGGGCAGAAAAAACAATAACCTTACCTTGATTCAATTCATCAGCAGTCACTATAGCGTATTTAAAATTTGTTCCTTTATTTTTTCTAGGCTATCCTTCATTTGAACTACCCTTTTTTGCATCTCTGCATGATTACATTTGCTTCCTATCGTATTGATTTCTCTTCCCATTTCTTGGGCTATAAAACCAAGTTTTTTGCCAGATTGATATAAGGGAATTGTATCCAAAAAATATTTAATGTGGTTTGAAAGACGCATTTTCTCTTCCGCTATATCAAGTTTTTCAATATAGTATATGAGCTCTTGTTCAAATCGATTGCCATCCATCTTATCTGTTGGAAAGTCAGCAAGGCCTTTTTGTAAGCGGTTCTTTGTTGACTGCAGCCTTTCAGCCTCAAATGGTTCAATTTCTTTAAGTAGCCTAGAAATTTCATCTGTACGTTTCAAAAACTCGGTACGCAAGTCTGCACCTTCTTTTTCTCTGAATTCACGAACCTGTTGACATGCCTCTTCAGCAAGTGCCATAACCTTAGAAAGCTCAGCTTCATCAGGGGCATCACCTTCTGTATTGATAACATCCGGCATTCTTAAAATCATGGAAAGATAGTCACTATCCTTTTCGCCCCAGGACTGATTTAAAGCCTTCAATTCGTTATACAAAGTACTTGCTAAAGCTTTATTTACAAGGTTCTGTTCTCCGGCTTTTTCACTTTCAATATGAATTGCAAATTCTATTTTTCCTCGATTTAAAACCTTTCCGATTAACTTCCTTATTTGCGGTTCAACTTCTTTATAAATAGTTGGGATTTTGACCGACAAGTCAAGGCCCTTACTATTCAAAGTTCGAATTTCAACAGAAGCTTTTCGCGATGAAAAAACACTATTGCTTTTACCAAACCCAGTCATTGATTGCATCATAATTCTTGGTCTTTTAACAAATGTATAAAATTTGATTTTAGTTAATCTAATAAAAGGTCTGCATCAATTCCTTCATTTTGCTCCTTAATAAAAAAGGCTACTTCTGCAATAATTTCATCTTTTTGATCACGTTCTCGTTTGAGATTTGAGAAATATTCTTTGATGTATAATTGTGCTTCTAAAAGGTGGTGCTCCTCAAAAGGTCCAGCTAAATTCTCTACTACAGTCAAACATTCAATTGCAAGCATCAGATCCCCTTGCATAGAAAGTGCAACAAACTCGGCGATATACTCGCTAAAGTCTAACTTACTGTTCCAAATCACATTCACAAGATCCGTTTTCACATTATTGAGGTCATCATCATTAAGAGCATCAATAAAAGCTTGTTTCGTCTCAGTATCACGGATATCCGATAATAATGCAATTAATTTTTTCTTTACCAATGCATTTTTAGTTTGACTTAATAAAGCTATGAGCTCCCCTAAAACAGCAATGTTACCAGATGCTGAAATGGTTTGAATTGCCTTTGCCATTTTTTTTTCGTCTCCAGAAGCTAAATCCGTTATTGCTTTTTTAACAGGTATGGTAATTTTTTTCTGTGCCATAATCATAAGATTGACCGCAAAGGTAGGGAATCTATAAAGATTTAAATAGAACTATCATGGCAGAATACTTTATGAAGGATTGCATGTTCAAAAATATCAAACATCCAGTACTTTGGAGACAAAGAATAACACATCTTTGTTGAAACCCTTTTTCATGAGACAATCTATATTATCCTTTGCACTTATTGCGTTTTTCATGAGTGCCTGTGTTCCTTCAAAAAAATACAACGAATTACTTGAGCGTGAAAAGACTTGTGCAGAGGCCTTAGCAAAGTATAAAAAAATGAGTCTTGACTATGAAAGTTTGGCCAAAGAACTCGAACTTAAATTTGATTTGGCCAATAAAGAACTCATCGGTCTGAGAAAAGATACGGCAGAAATGGGGGAATTAATGCGCCTGATGAGTCGAAATTATGGCGTCCTTCAAGCACAGACAAATGAACTTGAAAACTCATTTAATAATCTCAAGAATCTTAGCGCCAAAGAAACAGCTGCACTTCAAGCGGAATTAAAAATCAAGAACCTTTCGCTACAAGAAAAAGAAGATGCCTTATTGGCTTTAGATCTTGAATTAAAAGAAAAAGAGCGCTTGCTTTCAGAAAGAGAAAAGCGCGTAAATGAGCTTGAGGAACTACTGAGAAAAAAAGAAGATGGGATTCGAAAGCTTAAAGAGCGCGTTGCTCGAGCACTGAAAGGCTTCGAAGGACAAGGGTTAACTGTAGAACAAAAAAATGGAAGAATCTATGTGAGCTTGGAGGCCAAATTATTGTTCCGATCCGGAAGTACAACCGTAGAGGAAGAGGGGACCAAAGCGCTTATTGAACTTGGTCGTGTTTTAGAGAATGAGAAAGATCTCGAAATCATTGTTGAAGGACATACCGATAGTGACAAGCTCACTAGAGCAACGGCTCCAAAAAATAATTGGGAGCTCTCTGTATTGAGAGCAACAAGTGTTGTAGAAATTATACTTAACAACTCATCGGTTACACCTAGCCAACTCATGGCTGCAGGTAGAGGTGAGTTTTATCCTGTATCGGATTCAGATAAGGCTAAAAATAGAAGGATTGAAGTTATTATTTCACCTAATCTAAATGAGCTCTACGAAATAATTTCAAAGGACTAAGGAGGCTATTTTAAGATGTTTACGTGTCCTGTAAACAATTCTTTGTCAACCTTATTTAATGGCAACACCTTTAACTTCCATACATAGGTGCCATTTTGAACTTTTCGTCCTTTATAGGTCCCATCCCATTCAAAGTCAATATCTGTGGAAGAAAAAATGAGTTGTCCCCAACGGTTAAAAATTTCTATCTCAACAGATTGAACACCTATAAAGCTTCCAGAAAAAACTTCATTCACCCGGTCTCCATCAGGAATAAAAGTATTGGGTACATAGACAAAATACTCATTGAATATTTCGACATATAAAGTGACACTATCAATGCATCCTTTGCTGTCTTCCGCAATAAGTGTAACTGGATACGTACCTGGTTCATCATAAACATGATTTGGGTGGGTGTCCGTGGAATAGCCTCCATCTCCAAAAAACCATTCGTACGAAAATCCGTTTGTAGTAAGATTTTGAAAAGATATCGGTAAATTTTCAACAAGAGGTTCACTAATCACCGTGAAATTCGCATCCGGTTTTACCACCACTATTTCGATTGAAGCAGTGACGAAAAATGTTTGACAATCATCAGACACCTGAACCTGATAATTGGTTGTTGAAAAGGGGTGCACCCAAATCTCAGGTGTGGTTTCCTGGCTATGGGGCCAAAAATAAGAATAGGACCCAAAACCACCTTGCGCCTGCACTTGAAGCTGCGTAGAATCCCCAGGGCAAAGCGCTACTGACGGACTTACAGATAATGTTAATGGAGGGCTTGTGACTTCATAATAGATGGTATCCGTAGCAAAACTGCCGCATTCATCATTGACCTCAATCACAAAATAAGTTGAAGTCATAGGAGAAATAATCGCCGAATCAGCAGAAGAAATAACTTGTCCAATCGCATTTGTCCAAGTAAAGACGTAATTCCCTGTTCCCCCTGAAGCTTCAACAAAAATCGACTGGTTTACATTTGGACAAATCTCAACAATGTCTTCACTTGTAATTATTGATATCGGCTCATACTCCGGAACATTCACGATTACCGTATCATAAGCAACAACATTAAGACAATCGTCAACAACTTCCACAAAATAGGAACCCGTTTCTGTTGGAGAAATACTAATAGCACTTCCTGTTTCGCCTGTGCTCCACAAATAAGTATAGGGTGCCAAGCCACCTGTAACACTCGTGGTTAAGCTAATATTATCACCCGGACATCCAATTTCAGAATTATTTATTTGGACTTCAACCTCTTCTATATCTTGTAAAAATAATTCAATAGACACCGGTGTGACATTACCACACGGATCCTCTAATGGAAAATCCAGAAGAATATTCTCAAGTCCTTCTTCAATTCCGTCCAAAACAACGCTAATCGTAAATGAGACTTGTGTCTGCCCTGGATTAAATGTTATAGAACTTGGAATACCTGTATAATCTACACCATTGGTTGCAGAACCTGAAATGACCAGTGGTACAGTAAGTGTCTGATTTATATTTGCTTCTCGTTCAAGTGTCACCGTTGCTGTAACGCAACCTTCAGCGATCCAATTAGGATTGGAAAAAAGCTCACTAGAAACCGTATAATTAATTTCAACCGGTGTTGGAGATGTTAAGCTGTTCGCCTCTAGAAAGATCCCAGAGTCCCATGAACCGTCCCCTACATCAGCAATAGCTATAACCAAATGATAAGTTTCTCCGCATTGAACCTCAGAAACTGCTTTTAAAACCTTGGTAAATCCATCATACTGAATGTATTGATCCGAACTGTTCCATGGCGCATTATTTCCTAAACCATTATAAATGTAATATTGTGTATTCGTTATTGGGTTTACATTATTTATGGACACAACACCATTTCCATTGGGAAGCTGGGCGATATTTTCGTAACCTAAAATCCCAGGTCCGGATATAAAAAACCCAAAGACGTCGTTGTATGTCGAACTCTCAGGAGGTGCATATTCGGGATATTCTTCGGAACCAAAAACATAATTAAATGCAACCGTATCTGAATACGGCACAAAATCAAATTCAAGAATAGCTGCATTAAACGTTGGTTCTCCGTTTAATATATTTGACAATAATCCAGAACCTCCATAAGCGTTGTCTACACCAGAACCTCCTTGGTTGTTTGGTCCTTGAGGGCCATTTTCATTTGGCACTACTGTTCCGGTAGTTAAAAGGATTCCTTCATCAATGCCCAAGTTCGTCCCTGTTGCTTGAAAAGATCCTATTGCTGCTGGAAATCCATTGTACATAATATTCGAAACTGTAACCCCCGGTCCTAGAAGGACATTTTGAACCAGCGCTAGCGGAGACATGCCTGTGCCTGTAACAAGCTGTGCTTGTAAATTGCCTATTAAAAGCACAAAAGCTATGGAGAAAAAGAAGTGTTTCACGTTTATATACTACGTATATAACGTAAACTATGTGAAAACGTTGTGGTTCAGGGCTGTTATTTTCCTGTTGTAAAAAATAATGGTCGGAAAGCAACCCAGCTCAAAAATGGAAAGTAATGCATTGGCATCGCATAACCATAAATTGTAAATTGTATTTCCTCATGCAAATTGTACACAGAAAAAATACCAAAAGAGCTTAAGATTGAAACTGAAGCAAATAGAAAGTAAAACAAAAAAGCACCCCATCTTGGTCCTATTTTCTGCAGAAGAGCGAACCCCAATGAAGCGATTAAACAACCCACAACAGGCGCAATAAATAAGTGCAACATAGGTATCGCCTCTCTTAACGATTCGAGCTGATCTCCTTCGATAGCCGTTGCTTTTTCATAGGCCATCCCATATCCAATTGTTACGATAGCAGCGAAAATCCCTGCAACTAAAGGGTGAATGATTCCTTTTTTCACAGCCCTTATTGTTTTAAAGTTAATGCTGCAATGATCTTAATTACAGGTGACACCTTACTCTTAGGACCTAGGTTGTATGCTGCTCTTTTAACAGAGAATTTAGTTTTATAGAAGTACTTACCGTCCTTCAGGGAAATTTCTAAAGGTAAGCTAACCTCCTTGCTCACACCATGTAAATTGAGCATTCCGTTTGCGAAAACACCTTCCTCATTTTTAATAATTTCAGAAGACTTGAAGGATATTTTAGCATATTTCTTAGCATCAAACCATTCAGAACTTTTGGCATGTTTATTTTGAACACCATTACCAGTATTAATCGATGCAACATCAATATCTAAGTTAAAAGCCGTTGGTACGCCTGGCTTGGATGTCTCCACAGTCCCTGACATTTCTTTAAAGACCCCTGAAGCATCCTTACTGAAAAATGCAATTTTATACGTATCAACTTCCTTTTTTTCTTGTGCGTTTAGAAGTGAAACTGAGAGCAATAATGCGGTAGTTATAAGTAAAATTTTCATGTTTTATTTTTTAATAATTTCTATTTCTGCGTTTAATAAGATGTCGTCTGCAACCACTGAGGTAGGCATATCTTCACCTATCTTGAAGTCAGACCTTTTAAATATAGTTGAAAAATATAACCCAGCCAATTCGCTTCCGTTCCGCGCCGTTGTAGAGCCGTTATGTGTCATGCTAAGGATGAGCTCCTTTTTTTCTCCATGCATACTTAATATTCCTTTTACATCATAGGTATTGTCTTTATTCAATGCCACCGAACTACTTGTAAATGTGATCTGTGGAAAGCGTTTTGAATCGAAAAAGTCTTCACTTCTGAGGTGGTCATCCCTAGATGAATTGGCAGTATTAATTGATGCAGTCTCAATTACCATCTTGATATCCGCTCCTTCAAAAGTATCATTTGATGTTGTGATGGTGAGGTCAAAATCTCTAAAATCACCGATTGTATTTGAGATGGCTTTATGAGAAACTTTGAACCCTACATTTGAATGAGATACATCAGCAGTCCAAGATGCAGTGTTTTGACTCAAAGAAATAAAGGAACAAAAAACGAAGAGTGAGAATAAGAATTTAATTTTTTTCATAGTTTTTATTTTTTGTTAAAAGTAACGTTTCGTTAGAACTCAACCCTTAAGACATATTCATTCATTAAAGTTCGATTTTTCAAAAACCAATAATCACGAATCATGCCAACATATGTTAAAAAAGTGTTAATGCTTGTAATGATTCTAGCGACTCGTCGTTAGAAGGATAACGAGTCATTAAAGACGAGTTGTTTTCATATTTAGTAGTTTAGGTTAGAAAAAGAGGGCGCTGCCCTCTTTTTTGTTGATACGAGCACTTAGTTCTTTGTGGTTTTTCTAAATTTGTTTGAAACTCGAAGGAACATAGCATGGATGAAAAATTAAAGGGTCTAAAAATTTACAACACGTTGTCAGGTTCAAAAGAACCTTTTGAACCTATTCATAAAAATGCTGTTGGTATGTACGTCTGTGGACCTACGTTGTATAGTGAGCCTCACATGGGTAACATGAGAACCTTCATCAATTTTGACCTTGTTTACCGCTATTTATTACATATTGGATATAATGTAAAGTATGTTAGAAACATAACAGATGCTGGACATATTACCAATAGTGCAGGACAACAAGAAGATAGCATTGGAAAGGCAGCGAAACTAGAACAACTTCAGCCGCTTGAAATCGTATACAAGTACAATGTTCGTTTTCAAAACCTTCAAAAAATATATAATCTATTACCACCAACTATTGAACCAACGGCAACAGCACATATCCAAGAACAAATTGAGATCATTGAAAAAATCATTGAAAATGGTTTTGCTTATGTCGTAAATGGTTCCGTCTATTTTGATGTTCAAACCTATAAGAAGTCTTTTGACTATGGTGCCTTAAGTGGCCGTAAAGTTGAAGAATTAGAAAATGAAACACGTGAATTAAACGCCCAAGGAGAGAAACGATTTTTTGCTGATTTCGCACTTTGGAAAAAAGCAAATGAAAATGATATGCAAATTTGGCGATCTCCATGGGGAGATGGAAACCCAGGATGGCATATAGAGTGCACAGCCATGAGCACCAAGTATCTCGGTAAAACTTTTGACATTCATGGAGGAGGTTTGGATTTAAAATTTCCGCACCACGAAGATGAAATTGCACAAAGCTGTGGTTCCAGTGGTAAAGCCCCTGCTAATTTTTGGATGCACGCGAATATGCTCAATGTAAATGGCAAAAAAATGAGCAAATCGCTCGGCAACTTCTTTTTACCTCAAGAAATTGTAGAAGGCTCTACAGCGCTCTTTGATAAAGCCTATTCTCCAAATGTATTGCGTTTTTTCATGATGCAATCTCATTACAGAAGTACCTTGGACTTGACACAAGAGGCTTTGAATGCATCTGAAAAAGGTTTAGCACGACTTACGGAAGCGATGGAGATATTGAATAATCTTCCTACGGCAAAGCTAAGCTCTTTTGATACTCAAGCGCTCGTTCGTGATTTTTATGCGGCAATGAATGATGATTTTAATGCTCCAATTCTAATTGCGGCACTATTTGATGCCGTTAAAAAAATCAACTTAGTCCGCGATGGTCAAGAAACCATCACAGAAACGGATAAAGCATTGCTTATTTCGGAGATGCAAGGCTTTGTAATGGATGTATTGGGACTTACTTTGGAGGGAGGGCAAAATGACAATAGGTTAAAACCAGTAATGGATCTCGTCCTTGAGCTTCGTCAACAAGCTAGATCAAACAAAGATTGGGGTACTTCTGACCTAATAAGAGATGGTTTAAAAAATGCCGGAATCACGGTAAAAGATGGAAAAGACAGTACAAGTTGGCAATAATTCAATTTGATAAAAAAAACCGCCTTTTTAAACTAAAAACCCCCTTTTATGATTAAAAATGAGTCGTTTTTTTCAATTATTGTAGCTTTTAATACAAAAATCAATATTCACAAAGTGGTCTCTTAGATTTTAACAGAAATTGAATGATTCTGTTGATTTTCATGAAAAAAAAGGCATTTTATTCACTTTTTATTGTTTTTTCTATAAAAAAATGAGCTTTTGATAGATTTTATTGAAAAAATGAAATTCAAGTTGACAACCTTTACCTATTTAAAATAATCAAGCAAATATTTCTTATTAAAAAAGCTGTAATTCAATTGCTTAACTTTCTTCAAATAGTCGTGCATGATTTTCTTTTTATTGGCACTATCAGACGCCATTTCATAATTGATGACTCGTAAAAAAAGGTCATAGATATCAAAATAACTTCTGCCCCACCCTTTTTTATTGATATGTAATAGGTTCTTTTTTGCTTTAATTGGCGCCCCGCGTTTAATGTGAAGCATCGTTTTCACGACTATCAGCTGCTGTAAATGTGCTTCTTGATAAAGCTTTCCTTCCGCATAAGCTTCACTATTAACTACAAAGCTCATGAGCTCAAAGTCTCTAAGGAGCAATGCCGTTGTAATGAGCTCGAATATGTAATCCATTTTATTCGACAGCTCGGCTTTGCATTTTTTTTGCAATACCCTCCAAAATCGAAGCATTTGAAGCATTCGAAAAAGAATTCTCAATAATTAAAACACTACACACGCGTGAATACAAAATAGGATGTAAATTATTGGATGGCCTAATGGTGAGATTAGGAAGAGGTTCACCTATTAATAGCTTTCTGAGATAACTCAAACATTCAAAAAATAGCTGATCTTTTCGCTTCAGCTTTACGGCTCCGGCTGAAACATATTCCATCAAACGCATGTAATTCGAATGCGAGACATTCAAAGAAGAATAATCCACAAAAATTAGAAATACCATCTCCAAGAACACGTTGTTCTCTGCCAAGGCAATTAATTCTTCTTTAGGGATATTAATTTTACGCATTACAAGACCAACCGATCTTCCAAATTGAACCCGCTCTGAATAAGATAAGTCAAAAAGATTGAGCCCTTTACTTTGCGAGATGTCATGAACTGCTTTATAGTTTTTTGATAAGAGCAGTTCTCTAAAGCAAACGGTCAATAATTCAACCAGGTTAGGGGCTTTTTGAATCCTGCAAGCAATTAAAAAGTTCTGGAGTTTTGTGGTATCCAATTTGTCCAAATAATAAAATAGCTCATTTTGAAGCTCCCAGCTGGCCTTAGATGGCTCACCAGAAGTGAATGAAAAGTAATTTGCATGCCCCACAAATTTGCTCAGAACATTCAAGGTTTGAGACGAGGGTTTTTGGTTTGCATTTTTATCCACCTTAAAAAACCTACGCAGAGTATTGTAGCTAATTTGCTTTTTTTGTTGCTCAAATATGAGATCTGAAAGAAGCTGACAGTCCCCTCGATTCATTATTTTTTTACCTAGCTTGAGCTCCACTTCCTCCTTGAGTCTTTCCTCCACATTATAAATATATGAAAAAACCAATTAAATGTATCAAAGATGTATCAAAATAAAAAGAGAATAAGACTATATTTACAAAAAAGTTAAAAACAAAAAATTATGAAAAAATTAGTAATGGTATTTGCACTTGGTGCAATGTTAGGTTCTTGCGGTAGCGATCCTGCAGACATCGAAGTTAAAAGTTTAGACACGCCATGCGCTTGTGCTGAGGCTGGTGTTGCGGTCTTAAAAGAAATGGCAGATTTCAAACAGCAGTTCGAAGATTTAGGAGAAGAGCCTTCGGAAGAAAAGATGAAAGAATTACAAGCGGATGCAAAAGTTTATGAAGATAAACTTGCTGAAATCCAAAGTAAATGTAAAGGTGATTTAGATCCTACTAAAGCTGAGGATTGCCCAGCGGCAGAGGAAATGATGACATTAGTTAAAGAAATAGGACTATAGTAGCTTCTATTGTGTGAATATAAAGCCCATCAAATGATGGGCTTTTACATTTCTTAGAAGTCTGATCTCAATGAAGTTCAGAATAATTGAAAAACAAAAATTAAAAATATAAATATGAGAAAATTAGTAATGGTATTTGCACTTGGTGCAATGTTAGGTTCTTGCGGTAGTGATGCAGCGGATATTGATGTAGCATCTCTAGACAGCCCTTGTGGATGTACGGAAGCGGCTATATCTGTAATGGATGAAATGATAGCACTTGTCGCAGAGGCTAAAGATCTTGGGGAGGATGCTTCAGAAGACGATCAAAAGGATATTACAGCAAAAGGTGAGGCACTTCAAGCCAAAATGACAGAAATTGAAACTAAGTGCGTAGGAGATTTAGCTGCTGAGAAAGCAGGTGATGATTGTGAAGCGAAAAAGAATCTTCCTAAAAAAATGGAAGAATACGGTAAAGCGCTGAGCGGAATGTAAATGATGAATATTCAAATTAAGCCCATCTCATGATGGGCTTTTTTTGTGTTGTATTGTTTCTCGAAAAAATCATTCCAAAAACATTTATTTAATCGAAACAATTATAACGGTGCAACGTATTTGTTAAAAATTAAAAAAAAGAATTATGAAAAAATTAGTGATGGTATTTGCACTTGGTGCAATGTTAGGTTCTTGTGGTGGTGCGGCAAGTATTGATGTAGAGTCTTTAGATAGCCCTTGTGCATGTGCAGAAGCCACGGTTACTGTTATGGAAGAAGCCATTGAAATGGGAAAGGATTTTAAAGAAATAGATGATCCTTCAGATGAGGTAAGAGAGGAATTTCAAGAAGATTTCAAGCCAATTCAGGCAAAAATGGATGAAATTGAGAAAAAGTGTAAAGGTGATTTAAATCCTGATAAAGCAGATAAGGACTGTGAAGCAGTTGAAAAAGCAAAGGACTTAATGAAAGAATTTCGTTCGTTTAGATAAGAGATATTCTTTAAAAAGCCCATCTTTTGATGGGCTTTTTTTATGTCTTATTTTTTAACGAGTACTTAATGCATGCATCCTGCGATGCATTCACCATTTGCATAACTCCTTTTGTGATCTAATTCCCCATTGTAGGTCCAAAAAACTTGTTCCCCATGTAGTTCGTTGTTTTTATATTGACTTTCAAAATTCAACTTCCCATTAAAATGCCATGCGCGACATGGGCCATTTTTCGCACCGTCTAAATACGTGAATTCATATTGTACTTTTCCTGTGTAGAAGTAATACTTCCACTTTCCATTTGGAACACCGTCAACATAGGACCATTCATATTGAATATTTCCATTGTTGTATAGCGCGAACACTACACCGGTATATGGTTCGTTGTTTTCTTTTTCAATAATGACTTCTGGCAAATCGATTAAAATCAATATTTGTCTGGTCTACATGAATCCGATTTTGAGTAAACACCGAAGACGCGATTAAAAGAAATAAGAAGATGCAGCTATATTTATTTATCATAGTACATCAATTTGTGTGTTTTTAAATTAATGAATTAATCTCAGAAATTGGCTCTAAATAGTTATATCCCTCAATCTATTGAACGTTTGACCAAAAAAAGGACGCTATGAAAATATTCGGTTTGTATATAAGACTTGCGCTGCCGGGACTGATGAACAAGATCTTCAAAAATTTGCGCCCCCTGAAAGCCCTTTTCATTTTCAGAGGATAAAGTGTTCAATTCTCCCGAGTTTCCGGCTTCGCGCGCCAGAAGTACCTTGTGGGCACCTATTTTTTTACCTGTTTCAATGGCTAAGCCTTCACTTAGTTTGCCTTCGAAATCAAAAAGAGCATAACCTAGCATGACATAACCTTCCTTTTTTAGATTTTTAAAAGATTCCAGACATGCATTTGTACTTGAAAAGGTTTGAATCTGTGGATACTCATTAGGATTCTTAGGTTCAACATCACTTATTGAACCTATTGAGTTAACCTCTTTAAAATGCTCCAAATAAATATTTTCTTTATGAAGCTTGCAGCTACAAATAACCGCAAGTATGAATAACAATAAGCAAAGACGTATTATTACTTGCATAATGAAAGTTGTCTCTACGAATCAAGAACAACCTCTAAACTGGCGTGCTCTAAAATCAAGATACGCCCCTTGAGTTCTCCTTCTGTTACGACGACACAACAATAGATATTCGCCTCATTAGTTTCGGGTGAAACATATGGCAGATAAGCATCAATATATCCTTGTTTAAACTTTGTTTCTTCAATAATCTCGCACGTATAACCAAGACATCTTCTTTCGCCTAGATTATTCAAAGGCCTAACTATTGTTTTCATAATGTGGTGTTGTTTCGACCTAAAGATAAAAAAACACAGGACTAAAATGAATTAAAAAATAAAGCTACAATTGGAAGTCCTTGATTTTATGCTTTGGAACGCTCTTTGCATTTGTAGTTCAAATTATATGCTATGAATATAAAATCACAAAGCCTGTTTCTTCTTTTCATCGGGGGATTACTCGCATTTAGTCCAAGTCATAAAGATGCTGTTCTAAAAGATGTTCAACCATTGCGAAAGCTGAAACAAGAAGCTTTTAAAAAAGGGGAGTTTCTTCGTTTTGAGGTCTCCTACGGTTATTTTGCAGCCGCGAAAGCAACACTTGAAATCTCAGAATCATCACAGCAAATAAATGGCCATAACACAATGCATATTGTGGGTAAAGGCGCCTCCTCAGGAGCACTAAGTTGGTTTTTTAGGGTAGAGGATCGCTATGAATCGTTTATCGACGAAGAGTCAATTCTACCATGGAAGTTTATTCGTCACGTTCGTGAAGGAGACTATGCATTGGACAGAGAGATTTCCTTTCAGCAGTATAAAAACAAAGCGACCGTATCACAAAACGGCAAAATAAATTATAAAGTAGCACCAAATACACAAGACCTATTGTCTGCATTTTATTATGCCCGAACACTAGACATGCAACATGTAAGTGTAGGCCAAGAGTTTGTGATTCAAACTTTTTTTGATCGAGAAATATATCCTTTAAAGTTTAAATTCTTAGGTAAGGAGGTCGTGAAAACCAAACTAGGGGCATTTAATTGTCTTAAGTTTCGACCTATGGTTGAAAAAGGTCGCGTATTTAAAGAAGAAGAAGATATGACATTATGGGTAAGCGATGACCAAAATAAAGTTCCAATTCGCCTCAAAACAGATCTTTTAGTGGGGTCGATTGAAATGGATTTAGTAGAATATAAAAACCTTGTTCAGCCTCTGAATAAAGTCCGATAGTACATGGGGCGTGGTGTCAATCTAAAGTAAACTCAGAAGAATTGACTTAATGGTTGAGGCCGTGTGGCCTCCTCCTAAAAACCTTTCAACTTCAATTCCATCGTTATAAATAATAATACTTGGGAAGCCTTCCACGTTTTGAGCCTCTACTATCGCCGGATAATCTTCATATTCAACCTCGCCAAAGTATACATCCGACAATTCTGTGTCTTGAGCCACGTCTATTATTGCGGGTCGCTGAGCCTGGCAAACACTGCACCAAGTAGCGTGAAAAAAAACCATTGCAACACCTGATTCTAATTCAGCATTGAATTGATTTAACGAATTGATGACTTGTAAGCCTTCTATTGGTTCGCTCTGAACTTCTTCTTTTTTACAGGAAAAAAGCATTAGGAGACTTAAAACAAAGAGAATGTTTTTCATTTTAAAATATTATATAATTACTTCCTAAACGGAAATTCTCTCGGAAAATTGTGGGCCATCAGCCCGACGTAAGATTGAATATACCGTCTGATCAATTGATTGATTAGGATAATAATCTAAGGCTCTTCCATTCTCGAATGGAAGTAATTATACTTTAAAGATCATATGTGGGTGCTGTTAACACTTTTTCCTTTTTCTTGATAGAACCATCAGAATTATAGTATGTACTCATGCCTTTGATGCCATCCCAGGTCATTTCAAAAGATTTATATCGAGTTCCTTTGTCCTTTGAAAAGTACTGTGCTAAACGAATATAGCCGCTCTTTGAGTAAAAGATTATTTTCGTTGGTTGATTCTCAAATTTCTCGTAAAAACAACGCTTCGTTAAACTCTCAGAAAATCCGGAACCAGTGTATTGATTGACCCACTTTTTTTGCCCATTGTCGTGACGTTCCACAACGGTTTCCTGTGCAAAGCACACACTACTAGTAAGGAATAATATTAATAAGTATTTCATGACATATGGTTTAGATTCTTTAAAGAGATAGCGCACTGTTTTATTTGATTTTACGGTTCGACTTATCCATAGCTGAAATAGAGTGAGGGAAAAATGTAATGAAGATTATTCCTCTTGCTAAAAAACGAAGTGCACTTTTTATCACATCTGTAATTTACAAAATCTAGCTAAACAAAAAAAGGAGCTGATGAAACATCAACTCCTTTTTGCTTGTACCCGAGGCCGGGATCGAACCGGCACTCCCGAAAGAACAGGATTTTGAATCCAGCGCGTCTACCAGTTCCGCCACTCGGGCCTATTAAATAGGACGACAAAAATAGGGAATTTTTAAAACTAAAAAAGGGCTTGGCCTAAATTTCGCTCTCTTGAATCATTTTGATGGCCTCTTCAACCGTTAAAGCATCTTTAATATCAAAGTCGCCAGAGGCAGTACGACGCAATTCAATGAGTGTTCCTCCACTCTTAAGGGCCTTACCAAAGTCAGCTGCTATCGAACGAATGTAAGTGCCTTTTGAGCATTTAATAGAGAAGTGCAATTCGGGCAATGCGCTTGTATCGAGTGTGAAGTCAAAAACCTCAATTTGGTTTTGCTTGAGTACTACCGTTTCCCCTTTTCTTGCAAATTCATAGGCGCGTTTTCCGTCAATTTGTTTGGCAGAAAAGATGGGGGGCGTCTGAAGCTGTTTGCCCATAAAAGATTCACGGACCTCATCAATGAGCGTGTCCGTAATATGTTCCGTAGGAAACTCTACATCGAATTCCGTTTCCAGGTCATAAGAAGGCGTGGTCTTTCCCAAAAGAATCGTTCCGGTATAGGTCTTGTGATCTGCAGTAAGTCCTTCAATTTTTTTAGTAAACTTCCCCGTACACAACACCAAGAGTCCTGTTGCCAAAGGATCTAAGGTTCCGGCATGACCTACCTTTATTTTTTTAACCTTAAGCTTGTTTTTGATTTGCCAGCGGAGCTTGTTGACGACATCAAAAGAGCTCCATGTTTTAGGCTTGTCGATCAGAAGCATATGGCCTTCTTGAAATTGTGTCGCTTTCACGCCATCTCAAGATTTACACCTGCTGCCATCAATATGAGGATGAGTCCACCAAGGATAATTCGATAGTATCCAAAGACCTTAAAGCCATTTTTGTTGAGGAAAGAGATGAACGATTTGATCGCAAAATAGGCTACAATAAAAGCAATCACATTTCCGATTAAAAGAATCACCCACTCGTTATTTGAAGATTCGATAAGTAACTCTTTTTCATCCCACATAGATTTTACGGTTGCCGCAAACATGGTCGGAACTGCCAAAAAGAAAGAGAATTCTGCTGCGGCTTTACGGGTAAGCTTCTGAGACATCCCTCCAATAATTGTCGCTGCCGAACGCGATACTCCTGGAATCATAGCAATGCTTTGAATTACCCCAATGATAAAAGCGGTTTTATAAGAAACAACATCCGTTCCTTCCGATTCGTTTTTGGCAAAGTACTTGTCTACGAATAATAATACAATACCCCCTATAAGTAGTGAAATGGCTACAACCACCACCTCCTCGAGGAGCGCATCAACATATCCCTTGAGTGATAATCCGATAATACCCGTTGGTAAAAATGCCACAAAAAGTAGCACATAGAAATTAATGGACTTAATGAACTTTTTGAAGTATACAAGCACAACAGAAAGGATTGCGCCAAACTGAATGGCCACGGTAAAAAGCTTTACAAAAGAATCCGAGGCATTGCCCATGAAGGTCGAAGCAATGATCATATGACCCGTGGAAGAAACGGGTAAGAACTCTGTAAGCCCTTCAATGATAGCTAAAATAATGGCTTCTAAAAAACTCATGAACTATTGCAAAGGAGTTATTCCTCTGATTTTGCTTTTTTACTCGGTTTCATAATTGCATAAAGAATACAAATGTAACCTGCCACAATTAAAATAGGAGCAACTGTTATGCGCATATGGCTAAATAATGCAGATGCATCAAATTCATCCAAACGCTCAGCGCCTCCTCCAATCATTAAAATAAACCCAACAACATTCAGGGCAAGCCCTATATACAACCAACGATAATTGGACTTGTTGAAGCCAAAGTGCGAGATGGCGTCCTTTTGTGGTTCAGATGGAATTGAATTTTTCATATCATGAATATAAATCGTCTATGCTCATGCGAAGATACTTGTTTAATGCAAACCAAGTAGACATTACCGTCATAAAAATGCCTAATGTAAGCATGGCTCCCGCCAAAACAATAAAAGAATCATGGCTAAATGAAATCTCAAACGTATCAAAAATATTATTTGAAGTATAAAAAACAAGCACCAAAAGGAACAAGCCAAAAATAGCAGACAGCACACCTTGAATGATAGCCTGTACAATAAATGGCCTTCGTATAAAGCTCCCCTTTGCACCCACCAATTGCATGGTTTTAATGGTAAATCTCTTGGCGTAAAGTGCAAGACGTATGGTGTTGTTGATCATAGCAACAGCGATTACAATAAGCAATAACGCGACGCCAAATAATAAATATACAAATTGCTGAAAGCCTACATTTACATCTTCAAGGCTTGATTCACTATAACTTACCTCAACGATAGCTCCGGGAAATTCAGACTGAAGCTTTTCCTCTATAAGTGTCATGCCTTTCGTATTTGCAAAATCAGCCTGCGGCTTAAAAACAACTGTTGGAGGTAGTGGGTTTTCTCCATCAAGAATTGCGAGCATCTCTTCTTTACTTGTCCCCACTCCTTCAAATTCTTGCATTGCACGTTCAGGAGAAACAAAATAAACCTCACTAAACTCCTGCCATTGCTGAAGCTCTATTTCAATCATTTTTATATCCGCCTCATTCAGCTCATTATTAAAAAATAAATCAACCTGAACATCTTCCTTAACCTGTTTTTCTAAACCTTGGATACCAATGACGCCTCCCAAAATGAGGCCAATCATAAAAAGAACCAGAGAGATTCCTACGACGGTTGAAGCATATCCTGTTCTAACGCCTCTTCTGCTATATTTATTGATTTTTGTTGACACAATACGAAAATAGAGATTATCTCTAATTGTAATTTTTTATCTAAAAAAAGAATTGAACCTCCAGTTGTTTATTTCATTTCAATACCGTAATGTCGAGCCCTGAGATAATGATAAACTCCCATAATTGGAATCAACAAGCTGAAGTTGTAGAAGACATCCTCTATTGGAATCGTGACGATTCTAACACCCGTGATATGAAGTTCGGAATACCAGACGATTGGTTCGGGAGTCGTTGCTCCTGTGAGTACACCATTGACAATTAAAAAGGGAAGGATTGCTACTAAAAAGGCAAATACCGCTCTAGGATACCAAACATATTTTCCTCTCATCGCAAACACAACACACAAAACTGCCAAAGAGCATGCAGACAGCGTATACCAGTTGTCAAGGTTCATGAGCGCTAAAAGTGTCCCGGATAAAACAAATATCAAGGAAAATATCTTAGTAAGTTTATTCAAGGAGGCATTGGGGAAGTAAGCAATAAGTACCTCATAAATAAAGACGCAGCAATAAGGAATTAAAAAGAAAAATAGAACCTCTTCAATAGGCAGGTTCCCGATAAAAATACCTTGCAGGTAGGTCTCGTTAAACCCCCAGACGCCGTTTATGGTGAAATACTGATCCCAAATCAAAAAAGGAATAGCTACAATAAAAACGGCTGGCACAAAAAAGCGGATGTTTTTATAAAACGCTACTTTTTTATCGAAACTCAAGACTAGGCATGAACCAAACGACACGAGCATCAAAATCAGATATAAACTCATTTTTTAAGACCTCTTCTTTCGTAGGTTAATTTCGCTTCTTTGTAAAATTTATAAGGCACCACGAGCATTCCAAAACACTCACCGTCCTCTTTCCCTCTGTACTTATGGTGAATTTTGTGCGCTTTACGAATCGCGTAAAAATAGGGGTGGTCTATATCGCGAAACCATTTAAACCTGCGGT
The DNA here is from genome assembly GCA_943789205.1 of uncultured Flavobacteriales bacterium. Lineage (GTDB taxonomy): Bacteria > Bacteroidota > Bacteroidia > Flavobacteriales_D > Crocinitomicaceae > UBA952. Next base: position 1,264,831 of record CALSTG010000001.1, on the reverse strand, counting down.
GTATGTATACGTCATGAATTAAAAAATAGCAGATGCCATAAGCCAAAATTCCAAACCCAATCCATACTGGAATCCACATTCCGTTCATCGATCCTAGCATAATTAAAAGCCAAGAGGGGACAGCATAAATAAGAAAAAAAACATCGTTTTTTTCAAAGAATCCAGGTTCCGTTTGGTGATGGTCTTTGTGAAAAAACCACATACCTCCATGCATAAGATACTTGTGGGTAAACCAAGCCATGAACTCCATTCCGAAAAAGGAAGCAATTAACACTAATAGACCGAGAATAAGCATCATTGGTATAAATTTAACAAAGAAAAAAAGACTGCCAACAAGATGAACACTAGGTTAAAGACTTTGTTCGATTCAAGAAACATTCCTCTCTTTAATATAATCTGTAAAATCCATGCGATTGCAAACCAGCAAATGTAATTCCAAAGAGGTACATCAGACCCGTGCCAGCTCCAAAAACCACTAGCAATTGCCACAGGCTCCATAATATAATCGATGCCTAGCATTAGAAGTGCTGCTAAAAATGGTGCTTGTTTTTTAAGAGTTGGGAATTGTGCCAAACACGATGCACTGCTCACCGCAAGCACCCCCCAAAGCAAACCTATGACGATAGGCACACCCGAAAACTTATAACCTAAATTACTCCCATAGCTATAATCCCCAAACAAAATACCTGTTTTTACACCGATTACCTCTGAGGTAAAACCGATACAAAAAGCTAGAAACAAGAACAACGTTAGCTTTCCTTTTTGCTTACTCGAAGCAATAACGCCAAACGTAGTCAGGTATAAAATCAATCCTGACATAGGAAGCCAAATAGCTCTAAGAAAAGGAGTGAAAAAACCAATAATTCCAACCAAATAAATGATACAAAACAGCGCCATAATAAGGTCCTGTTGAGAGCGCTTTTTACCTAATATTTTAACCATCAAACCTCCCATTTATCGCATTTTTAATGCTTTCATCTATTGTATAAAAAGTATAATTAAATCGTTCTTTCGCTTTTTTATTACTGTAGCTTAACTCCTTATATGCCGATTGCATACTCTCTATGCTTACAGGACTTTTCTTTCCGAAAAACCCTAAAACATACTCTAGAATAAATGCGGATAGTTTGGCCACAATTGGATTCATTTTATATTTTGGCTTGCGCACATTGAGCTGTGAACTCAACTTTGTAAATAATTCCTGAAAGCTAATATTTTCTCCTATCAAGAGATATTTTTCCTCACTTTCATCAGATTCTGACAATAATATTAAATAATTTGCAACATCACGGGCGTCGACAATAGCGTTTGTACCTGACGTAAAAAATGGAGGAGCCTTCAATGCTGCTTGCAATATCGTAAGCGAGCTCTGATTCCAATTACCAGGGCCAAGAATTAAGCATGGATTCACAATGGAAACCTTTAGCCCTTCGGCAGCACCCCTAAAAACCTCTTTTTCAGCGCTGTGCTTAGATACTGAGTAGCCACTAACCAATCGGCCAGGGGCCCATTTTGTTTCTTCGGTAATTACACCTTTGCTAGTGCCAATAGCAGCTGTAGAGCTTACATAACAGAGTTTTTCAATGTTATTGGTAAGGCATGCATTAACCACATTTGCGGTACCGATGCGGTTGACTTTGATACAGGTATGAAAATCTGCTTTTAAAAAAGTAACGGTGGCTGCGCAATGGAAGACTGTCGTGATTCCTTTCATTGCTGCGTCAAGGGAGTTAGTATCCAAAATATCACCCTCAACCCATTCAATAAAATCCGTAGAGTAAGAGGTGTTGTTTTCTTTATTGTAGTATGCAAAGAGGCTTTGTACGTTTTTTATACTTTCTTTTGAACGGTATAATGCTCTAATCTTCTCTCCTTTAACTGTAAGGGCATAGATTAAATGCGAGCCTACTAATCCGGAAGATCCTGTTATAAATACCACGAAACAAAGTTAAATAAGTAGCCGGGGTTAGGCTAACTTTCTTTCTAAAATTTGATTATACTTCTCTAGAAGCTCTAAATATTTGTTTTTCCAATATTCAGGATATTCTTGATCTACAGAAGGACTGCTTTTCAATGCTGAAATTTTGAACTTTTTAAGCTCCACTAAAACTTCGGAAAAATCATAATGTATTATTTCACCTATCTCAATAATGTATTCAATTGAAAGGTTAGGATTCTCAAAGGCATTATAGATCCACCTACGACTCTTGTTGATTCGCTTTGTAAGCTTTGTAAGAGGTATACCGCTTTCCCGAACCGCTTTTTCTAATATTTTTCCTTTGTGTTGTGTCAACGTGAATAATCTTTGGGATTACAATACGTTAACAATAACTAACCATAAATGTTCACAATAAAATTAAATGTGACTAACTTTTGTTTTAAAGCGCCTTTAAAACTTGTTGAAAAGCATCTAGTGTAAAGTCCAAATCTTTATAGCTTATGGCATCATTCAAGAAATAGCTTTCAAAGGCACTCGGGGGAAGGTAAATGCCACGCTCAAGCATCCCATGGAAATAGGCATTGAAAAAGGCATTATTACCTGTACTCGAAGATTCAAAATCAGTAACAGGATGCTCAGTGAAGTGCAAAGACATCATTGAACCTAACTGATTCAGTTGATAAGGGATTCCTTTTTCATCCAACAAGGGCTTCATTTGATCCTTTAAATAAGTTGTCTTTTGATTTAAGCGTTGATACAAATCAGGGCTTTCATTTAAAATTGACAGTGTCGTGTAACCTGCAGACATTGCAAGAGGATTCCCGCTTAATGTTCCCGCCTGATAAACAGGTCCTTCAGGAGCAAGATGTGACATGATTTCTTTTCTAGCACCAAAAGCGCCTACAGGCAAGCCGCCACCAATCACCTTTCCATAGGTCACAATGTCCGCTCTTATGTCCAACAACTCCTGTGCTCCTCCGGGAGCGAGTCGAAACCCAGTCATTACCTCATCAAAGATAAATAGCACCCCATGTTCATCACAAAGCTGACGAATCCCTTCAAGAAAACCTTTTACTGGTGGTATACAACCCATGTTTCCCGCAACTGGTTCGATAATAACTGCTGCAAGCTCTCCGGCATTTGCTTTAAAAATCTCTTCAACATTATTTAAGTCGTTGTATCGGGCGAGTAAGGTGTCTTTTGCCGTTCCTTGGGTTACACCAGGACTATTTGGACTACCAAAAGTAACAGCGCCACTACCGGCTTCTATTAAAAAAGAATCAGAGTGCCCATGATAGCAACCTGAAAACTTGATGATTTTATCTTTACCTGTAAAACCTCTTGCCAATCGAATAGCACTCATGCATGCTTCGGTTCCTGAATTTACAAATCTAATTTGATCAACATTAGGAGCCATTTTACAAGCAAGCTCGGCAATCTTAGTTTCAAGTGCTGTTGGGATTCCAAATGAAGTTCCTTTTCGCGCGCTTGACATTAAAGCATTCACAACCTCCTCATGCGCATGACCCAAGATCATTGGTCCCCATGAGGCAATAAAATCTATATATTGATTTGCATCTGCATCAAATAAATATGCCCCCTCAGCTTTTTCAATAAAAATAGGCTCACCACCGACAGATTTAAAGGCCCGAACAGGTGAATTTACCCCTCCTGGTATTACTTTTTTTGCGGCAGAAAACAATTTACTTGAGCGCGCGTAGGTGTATGTGTCATTCCTTTTCATTATCTTATATTTGCAGCACGAAAATAGCAATAATAAGAACGTATGACCTTCGAATCTAGCCTAGAATTTGCAAAAAAAATGGATGCTAATGATCCTTTGAATTCCTTTCGAGAAAAATTCCTTTTCCCAGATTTCCACAAAAAAGAAATTATTTATTTTACTGGAAATTCTCTTGGACTTCAGCCTAAGTCAACACGTAAAATGATAGAAGAGGAGCTGGATGATTGGGCTAAATACGGTGTTGAAGGCCACTTTATGTCTCGACGACCTTGGTATAGCTACCACGAACAGCTCACAGAATTAAGTGCTTATGTCGTTGGAGCTAAACCTATTGAAACTGTCGTTACGCACTCCTTAACAACGAACATCCATTTACTGATGGTTTCGTTTTATCAACCCAATGGAAAAAGAACGAAAATTCTTTGTGAAAAGAAGGCATTTCCAAGCGATCAATACGCTTTAATGTCTCAGCTTGAATTCCATGGTTATAATAAAGAACATCTTATTGAAATTGGTCCTAGAGATGGTGAAGAAACCATTCATCATGAGGATATTCTTAGTGCAATTGATAAACATAAGGATGAACTTGCACTTGTTTTTATGGGTGGCGTAAATTATTACACAGGACAATTCTTTAATCTACAAGAAATCACAAAGGCTGGTCATAAAGCAGGCGCTATAGTTGGTTTTGATTTAGCTCATGCCGCTGGAAATGTAAACCTGTCATTACACGATTGGAATATTGACTTTGCAACATGGTGCTCCTACAAATATTTAAACTCATCTCCTGGAGGGGTCTCTGGAATATTTGTACATGAAAAACATGCTGAAAACGCAGAGCTTAAGAGGTTCGCTGGTTGGTGGGGCCATGATAAGGAACAACGTTTTCTCATGGAAGACCAATTCGTTCCTATCAAGGGTGCCGAGGGATGGCAATTAAGCAACGCTCCCGTATTGGGGATGGCCGCGCATCTATCGTCACTGCAAATATTTAAGGATGCTGGGATGGAACGAATAGGTTCAAAACGTGATTTAATTACTGCTTACCTTGAATACCTTATACTTAAAGTTTCTGCAGAAAATGGCAATTTTCTCAAAATCATCACACCAAACTCTATTTTTGAAAGGGGTTCTCAATTGTCCCTAGTATTAGAAAAAGACGGAAAAAAGAAGTTTGATTTACTTACAGAGCAAGGAATCATTGCTGACTGGAGGGAGCCAAATGTAATTCGAATTGCTCCAGCACCTCTTTACAACTCCTTTGAAGATTGCTGGCATTTTGCAGAGGTCCTCGGGAGATAGTTTTCTTAAAGATTACCTTGAACTAATTGAACTACTGTTTCAGAAAAATACATATGCTCTAAAGTTCTTATTTTCAAGCTTAACGTTTCTGGTGTTTCGTTTGGTTCAAGACCGACCTTAAATTGGGCAATAATTTGTCCCTCATCGTAGGCTCCATTAACAAAATGGATACTTATACCTGATTCACTGCTTTTAGACGCAATAACTGCTTCATGAACGCGCATTCCGTACATGCCTTTTCCACCAAATTTAGGCAATAGGGCAGGATGAATATTTACAATTTTATTTGGAAAAGAATCAATAAAAGACTCAGGAATTAATTTTAAAAAACCAGCAAGAACAACCCAGCTAATGTCTTTTTTTATACAAAGCCCAAGAATATCCTCCTGAGTTTTAAGGTTCCATGTAAGAAAATGAAATTCTACCCCCTTTTCTTTACAAGCATTTTGGACCTTTAAATTGTGTTTTGAACTATAGACCAAAGCAACGTCAATCGTCTGAGAGGAGCTGTATTCATCCAGCATTTTCAAGGCGTTCGAGCCCTCTCCTGATATAAAAATCGCAATCCTCCTCATAGCTTGTGGGTGCAAAGATAAGTTAATGTCATGTTATTTTACATTATATCAAGAGGGTTCAGTTGATAAATAATTGAACTTTATGTTGTTAATTGGCCATATCTTTTTTTTCTTTGCAACCATAAACATAAAAATATAAAAGATGTCAGATATCAGAGAAAAAGTTGTAGCAATCATCGTAGACAAATTAAACGTTGAAGAAAGTGAGGTTGCAAACGAAGCAAGTTTTACAAATGACTTAGGGGCTGACTCCTTAGACACTGTTGAGTTAATCATGGAATTCGAAAAGCAATTTAATATTTCTATTCCAGACGATAAAGCAGAAGGAATTCAAACTGTTGGTGATGCAATAGACTACATCACAGAGAACGCAAAATAAGAAGAGCAATCTTTATAAATCTTTATGGAGTTAAAACGAGTAGTAGTTACTGGTCTTGGCGCGCTTACCCCGATAGGTAATACAACGTCAGAATTTTGGAAAAATTTGACCGCTGGTCAGAGCGGTGCTGCACCTATAACTCACTTTGATGCATCATTATTTAAAACGCAATTCGCTTGTGAAGTGAAAGATTTTAATGTCAATGATTTCATCGACCGTAAAGAAGCGCGTAAAATGGACTTATTCACGCAGTATGCCATGGTTTCAAGCGATGAAGCCTTGGCAGATGCGGGTATCCTTGATGCCGACCCAAACCTTGACCGCATCGGTGTTATATGGGGTTCTGGTATTGGCGGATTAAATACATTTCAAGAAGAAGCTAAAAGTTACTTTGCAAGTGATGGGCCTCCGCGCCTAAATCCTTTCTTTATTCCGAAAATGATTGCGGATATGGCAGCAGGTCAAATCTCAATCAAAAATAGCTTAAGAGGGCCAAACTATGTTACTGTTTCTGCTTGTGCATCTGCAACCAATGCTATTATTGATTCCTTTAACATCATACGCCTAGGAAAAGCTGACGCCATCGTAACTGGCGGTTCAGAAGCTTGTGTTAACGAAATGGGTATGGGAGGATTCAATGCGCTCCGTGCACTTTCCACTCGAAATGAAACACCACAAACTGCCTCTAGGCCATTCGATGCTGAGCGAGACGGTTTTGTTTTAGGTGAAGGCTCAGGAGCCTTGATCCTAGAAGAATATGAGCATGCCCTAAAAAGGGGTGCTAAAATTTATGCCGAAGTTATTGGTGGTGGAATGTCTGGAGATGCTTATCATATGACAGCTCCACATCCTGAAGGGCTCGGCGCAAAAAATACTATGATTGCAGCATTAGAAGATGCTGAAATTAATCCAGAAGATATCGATTATGTTAATGTTCACGGTACCTCAACACCTTTGGGTGACGTAGCGGAAGTTAAAGCAATCGAGGAAGTCTTCGGAGAGCATGCCTATAATTTGAATATTAGTTCCACAAAGTCTATGACAGGTCATCTGCTCGGTGCAGCAGGTGCAATTGAAGCCATAGCTTGTGTCTTATCTGTTAAAGAAGATATCGTTCCTCCTACAATAAATAATACAATTCCAGATCCAGCTCTCGATGAAAAGCTGAACTTCACTTTCAATAAAGCACAAAAAAGAACGGTTAATATTGCGCTCTCCAATACTTTTGGTTTTGGGGGACATAATACAAGCATTATTGTTAAAAAACATACGCCCTAGATTCTGAAAATACCTTTGTTTAAAAAGAAAAAGACAGAGGGTGAACTTAAACTCTATCGTTTCATTCTCAGTAAATTTGGTTATCGGCCAAACAAAATCTTCTATTTTCAAAAGGCCATCACCCATAAATCTTTTATTTCCCATTCAGACAACGAATATTCCAATGAACGTCTAGAGTTTTTGGGAGATGCCATACTTGATTCCATTACTGCAGAATTTCTTTTCTTGAAATTTCCTGAAAGTAATGAAGGTGCTTTAACAAAGCTCAAATCGAAAATAGTAAACCGAAAAAACCTATGTAAACTGGGAGAGGATATCGGAATTCGTGAGGTATTGCTTTATAACAACAACCGTTCAATCAATATTTCTACACTTGAAGGTAATGCATTTGAAGCCCTTATCGGCGCTATTTATTTAGATGGAGGTTACCTCAAAGTAAAAAAAATTTTAGAACGAAATATCTTTAAACGATACCTGAACTTCACCCAACTGCTCGAGGAAGAAATTGATTTCAAATCAAAACTTTTCATTTGGTGCCAAAGAAAAAAACTAGAGCTCAACTTCAACTTATTATCAGAGGAGCACAAAAATGGCAAGTGGGAGTATAGTATACAGGTTCAAATCAACCAACAAGAGTACGGCATGGGAAAAGGCCCTTCAAAAAAAGTAGCGGAGCAGAATGCTTCTAAAGAAACTTTTGAGTTATTAGGCGAAATTTGAATTTTGATTTAAACATAATATTTGCTTACTTTGTAGCTGACTTTCTAAAACAACAACAATGAATTCTACAGACTTTTTCTACTTATTAGGCGACTTATTTCAATGGACCTTTGGAATTTTTGAACTCATTGGTAATTTATTTAACTACTTTTTAATTTTGGTTATTTCTGGTGGACTGTGCTATTGGATGAATATTCAAAGAAAATTGAACGGGTTATCCAATGTGCCTGTTGAGATTAAGGACAATGAAGGTTGGTATAATAATAAAGACCAAAAGTTAAAATAGACTCAGGGCAACTGTACCTCTTCACTTTGCGTTAATACACTAACTAAACAAAAACTGTGAGGAATTTTACGTTTCTAATATTTTTATTCTCTTTATGTTTCAATGTCAGTCTTGCGCAGACCGTTGTTGCTCCTGATTGTTCAGATGCCGTAGACAATAATATATGTACTGATGCTTCCTTTCAGATTGATCCTAATGGTGCAGGACTCGAAGAGCTCAACGGAAACATTTCTAATCCAGGGACAAACCCAGGGTCAGGAAATGCAGGCTGTCTACTCACTGGGGAAACCAACAGTACTTGGATGATCATTAATATTTCCGGGTCAGGTTTACTAGAGTTTTCTTTTGGTCAAGATGGAGGAACGGGTTGTCTTGATTGGATTATGTGGCAGTATTCCGCAAGCGCATGCGATGATATATTCAACAATACTTTAGCGCCTATACTTTGTAATTGGAATGGTCAATGCGAAGGGTTTACTGGTGTTGCCAATACACTCCCTCCTGGAGGAGCTGGGTCCAATTTTGAACCTGCATTGAATGTAAACGCTGGTGAACAATATCTTGTATGTTTATCAAATTACAGTTCTCAAACAACCACACTGCCTTTAAACTTCTTTGGAACTGCAGATGTCACATGCGAAGCTGTACTTCCCATTACCGTTAATGATGCCACAATATGTCCTGGAGACAATGCTGTTTTAACAGCTACTGGAGCCACTGATTATTTATGGGCAGAAACGAATGAGACAACTGCGACTATAACGGTATCTCCTTCGGTAACTACAACATATTCTGTAACGGGTACCGAAATATTACCGGATGGTGTTGTAGCTGTGGGAATTGGAGAAGGAACTGTAACTGTTTTAGATCCGAATGACCCACAATGCAGTTGCTCTGTTGACGCATCAAATACAGGCCCCATATGTTTTAATGCAACCTTTGGTCTCAATGCCTCAACGGTCAGTAACGGAACTTATGAATGGGACATTCTAGGTTCCAATATAGGGTCAGGTCAAAACCTAACCAACCTAGCCGCATTAGCGCCAGGAACTTGGCCTATTCAAGTGACAGCTACAGATGATAACGGTTTTGTTTGTACAGATGTAACTCAGCTCATCATTCTTCCCCCTACTGACCCTACTTGTAGCTGCGAAATATCTGCAACAAATACAGGTCCAATTTGCTATAATGCGACTTATGACCTTAGTGCAACTGCAGTAAGTAATGGCACGTACGAATGGGTCGTAGACGGCGTTATTTTGGGTACCGAACAAAACTTGACCGGGTTAGATGCTCTAGATCCTGGTACTTGGACCGTCACAGTAAGTGCATTGGATGATAATGGATTTAGCTGTTCGGCAACAACCGATGTTGTAGTGCTGTCTGAAACAGATCCTTCATGCAGTTGTACCGTGAACGCCTCGAACACAAGTCCAATTTGCTTAAACGAGTATTATAACTTATCTGCAGTTTCAACAAGTAATTGCACTTATGAATGGTCTCTATATGGGAATTCGATTGGGACTGATCAAGACATGAATGATTTAGAAGGCTTAGCCGCTGGTTCTTTTGATTTTCAGGTAATTGCAACAGATGAAAATGGTTATACCTGCTCAGCGACCACATCTGTTATTGTAAATCCATTGCCTTCAATTTATGCAGGTATAGATGAACAAGCATGTTATGGAGAGGATATTTCCATAAGCGCTTCTGGGGGTATCTCATATAATTGGAATGATGGAACGCAATGGTTCAATAATATTACCAATGATATCACTTTCAATATTACTTCAAATAACACCTATACCGTTGAAGGTGTAGATGCAAATGGTTGTATTAACTTTGATACAATGAGCGTATTTTTAAATACGACGCAAATCCCTATTTTAAATAGTGAAGACAATTCAATTTGTGCAGGAGCTTCTGTTGAATTGATAAATTTAAATACAGATGCAGAGGCTACCAATTGGTATTTTTCAGACGGTTCTGAAGCTGTAGGAACAAACAATCCAAGTCCTTTCTTCTTCAGTGACCCAGGTTGTTATGATTTAACTATTGCAATGACTGATAACAATGGTTGTGATACAACTATGAGCTATAACAATATTGTATGCGCTGAAGAGGCAGTAGCAGCATTCTATGTGAATCCTGGTACAATTGGCCCTGGTAATAGTGAGGTTCAATTCTTTAATACTTCAGCAGGTGCAGTTTCTTATATTTGGGATTTCGGAGATGGTAACGGATCTACACTTGCGGAAAGTTCACACACCTTTGATGTGACGCTTCAAACGGGTTATCAAGTTACATTAATTGCGTTCTCTCCTATTGGATGTGAAGATTCTGTTTCTCTACCAATCATATACCAGGAGGAACTTATTTACTATATCCCTAACTCTTTTACTCCTGATGCTGATGAACATAACCAGACATTCATGCCCGTCTTTACAAGCGGTTTTGACCCATTTAATTACGAAATTTCCATATACAATCGATGGGGTGAGATGATATGGAAATCATTTGATCACACTCAAGGTTGGGATGGTACATTTAGCTCCAATCGAGGAATTCCTGTACAAGAAGGACAATATACCTGGGTAATAAAATTCAAACCAAAAGATACAGACGGAAAAGTCGTTATCCATGGAATCGTAAATGTATTAAAGTAAATTTACTTATCTGAGTTTAAATTTGCCTTAAGAAAATCTCTGTTCATTCTTGCGATATTCTCTAAGGAAATTCCTTTAGGACACTCAACTTCGCATGCTCCTGTATTTGTGCAGTTTCCAAAACCTTCTTCATCCATTTGCCTTACCATGTTCTGAACACGCTTTTTAGCTTCAACTTTCCCTTGAGGAAGTAAAGAATATTGAGAAACCTTAGCACCTACAAAAAGCATTGCTGAACTATTTTTACAACTTGCAACGCAAGCACCACAACCAATACATGCTGCAGCTTCAAATGCACTGTCTGCATCCGCTTTAGGAATGGGGATAGCATTGGCATCCATAGTATTGCCAGAAGTGTTTACAGAAACAAATCCTCCTGATTGCTGGATACGATCAAAAGCAGACCTATCGACAATAAGATCTTTAATAATAGGAAATGCCTTAGAACGCCAAGGTTCAATGTATATAGTATCTCCATCCTTGAAGCTTCGCATGTGAAGCTGACAAGTAGTATTATGCGTTTGAGGACCATGAGCCCTACCGTTAATAAAAAGAGAACATGAACCACAGATTCCTTCTCTACAGTCATGATCAAAAGCAACAGGAGCTTTTTTACCTAGTATTAACTGCTCATTGAGTTGGTCTAACATTTCAAGAAAAGAGCTATCGGTAGAAACTTTGTCTAATGCGTAGGTTTCTAATGTTCCTTTTGATTCAACATTTTTCTGTCTCCAGACTTTTAAAGTAATATTTATGAATTTTGATGCCATAATTTCTTATTTACTTGTAATTTCTTTCTGCAATTTTAATTGACTCGTATGCTAATTCTTCTTTATGAAGTTTGGAATTGTTAGCATCCATACCATTGTATTCCCAAGCTGCCACATATTTAAAATTCTGATCGTCTCTTAATGTTTCACCCTCTTCATCTTGGTATTCTTCTCTAAAGTGGCCACCGCAAGACTCGTTTCGTTCCAATGCATCCTTTGCCATTAGCTGACCAAGTTCTAGTAAATCAGCCACCCGCATAGCTTTTTCAAGCTCCGCATTCATTTCACCTGCCTCACCCGGAATGAAAACATCATTATAAAAAGCATCTCGCAATTCGGACAACTCAGAAATTGCTGTCTTTAGTCCAGATTCACTTCTGCTCATACCAACCTTGTTCCACATTATCAAACCAAGTTTTTTATGGAAATAATCTACTGAATGTGAGCCTTTCACAGCAATTAACTTTTCGATAGATGCTTTCACATCTCCCTCTACTTCATCAAACTCCTTTGAATCCGTTGGAATCTCACCTGTTCGTATTTCATTGGCAAGGTAATTCGCTATCGTATAAGGTAAAACGAAATAACCATCAGCAAGTCCTTGCATTAAAGCAGATGCTCCAAGTCGGTTTGCACCATGGTCTGAAAAATTTGCCTCACCTGCAACAAAACATCCAGGAATTGTACTCTGAAGATTATAGTCTACCCAAACTCCGCCCATTGTGTAATGTACAGCCGGATATATTTTCATCGGTGTTTCATATGGATTTTGATCCGTTATCTGCTGGTACATTTGAAATAAGTTCCCATACTTTTCTTCTACCCATGCTTTACCGAGCCTAACAACGGTATCTTCAGTAGGATTATGATCTCCCTTTGCATAAGCTACTTGTTTACCTTTACTTCGAATTTCTGATGCAAAATCTAGATAGACTCCTTCATTTGTGTCATTGGCTTCTATTCCATATCCCTCATCGCAACGTTCTTTCGCAGCTCTTGAAGCCACATCACGCGGAACTAAGTTTCCAAAAGCAGGATATCTTCTTTCTAAGTAATAATCTCTATGCTCTTCTGCGATTTCTGTAGGTTTCAATTTACCTTGACGCACTGCTTCAGCATCTTCTTTTCGTTTAGGGACCCATATTCTACCAGAGTTCCTAAGCGACTCAGACATGAGCGTAAGTTTTGATTGATTTGTACCATGAACAGGAATACAAGTCGGATGAATTTGCACGTAACATGGGTTTGCAAAATGTGCACCTCGCTTATGTATTTTCCAAGCGGCAGATACATTGCTACCCATAGCGTTTGTAGAGAGGAAGTATACATTTCCATAACCTCCTGAAGCAATAACAACAGCATGCGCTGAATGACGTTCCAGCTCTCCAGAAACTAAATTTCTTGCAATAATTCCTCTTGCCTTTCCATCCACTTTGACAAGATCCATCATCTCGTGTCTGTGATACATTTTTACACGTCCTAATCCTATTTGTCTAGATAATGCCGAATAGGCCCCAAGAAGTAATTGTTGACCTGTCTGACCTGCCGCATAAAAAGTTCTTCTTACCTGCACACCACCGAATGAGCGGTTATCTAAAAGACCACCATATTCGCGCGCAAAAGGAACACCTTGGGCAACACACTGGTCAATAATATTTGCAGAAACTTCAGCCAATCGATACACATTGGCTTCTCTTGATCGGTAATCTCCACCTTTGATAGTATCGTAAAATAGTCGATAAACACTATCTCCATCGTTCTGATAATTCTTCGCAGCATTTATGCCTCCTTGAGCGGCTATTGAATGCGCTCGTCGCGGTGAATCTTGAAAACAAAAGGTTTTAACATTGTAACCCATCTCGCCCAATGAAGCGGAGGCAGATGCACCTGCTAATCCGGTTCCAACAACAATAACATCTATTTTAGGTCTGTTATTTGGAGCCACTAATTTCATGTGGTTCTTATGATCTGTCCACTTTTTTTCTATTGGACCTTTTGGTATTTTAGAATCTAAACTTGACATAGTATTAATTTCTAGCTAATTAAATATAAAAACACAGGTATGATTGCAAATAAGCCCGGTACCACAACCGAAAAAGCCCTACCAAATGTTTTGATTAAAGGGGTGTAAGTAGGATGGTTCAGTCCCAGAGATTGAAATGCCGAAGCAAATCCATGCCATAAATGGAAACCAAGAACAGCCATAGAAATCACATAGAATAAAGTGCCTAGTAATCCTACTGGAACTCCTGATTCAGATTTGTTTTGTTTACTGAAGTATTGAAGAACTACCGTGTGTAGGTCCTTGTAACCACTGCCGTATTTTAAGTTGGTTCCTTTAACCATAATGTCAAGACCTTTAACCGTAGTTGCTGCTGTATCTTTTGGGATAGGCCCGGTTTGACTGTAATAGAACTCTTTAGTCTCAAAAACTTTGGCATAAGTAGTATCCCCAAAATCTTTATCTGTTTTTGCGAAATAAGAGTGTAAGGGAATTTCTTCAGTGTATTTCATTTTCCACCAAAAATTCGACATATGTGTTGCTATAAAAACAAGTACAAGCGTACCCAATAACGCCATATATCTCGACGGCATTGAAGAGTTGGCACTTGGTTTAGAATAGGCATAAGCAACAGGACGTGCCTTTTTATTCTGAACGAACAATGCAATTCCATCAATGGCATGAAATAATATTGAAAAATAGGTTAAATAGGACAATACCTTAACAGCAGGATTGTGCGTCATAAAGTATGCATATTCATTAAAAACCCTTCTTCCCTCCTCTCCCGTGGAGAAAATAAGCTGAAGATTCCCTAATAAATGTCCTACTAAAAACAGGCATAAGAATAAACCAGTCAAGGCCATCCAATATTTTTTGGCTATTGACGATTTTATAAATGCAGAATTGCTCATATACGTGGTACTTTTAAATCGCTACAAAGTTACTCCTATTCAACAATACTCTATAAAAAAGGTTCTTATTTAGAATAATTATACATAACGCAGCGTTGCGCCATAAGAATTCACGTTGAATTCAACAGGTGCACCAAGAATCATAGCCCTATTATCATCAATATGTCCTGAAGGGAAATTAAAACAGATTGGAACAGCAATCCCTTTCATTTTTTCGAGAATAATTTCTTCGTATGTCATTCCAAAAGAGGGTGTTGTATCCTTTAAATCTGTCATTCCTCCTATAATAAGTCCATTTATTTTGTTGAAAATCCCTGCTTTTTTCAAAGCAAAAAACATACGATCTAAATGGTAAAGTTGCTCAGATAAATCCTCCAAAAACAAAATCCCTTTTTCGAAATCAAAGCGATCTTGGGTCCCAAGTAAACTAAAAATTATACTCAAATTTCCACCAATAAGCTTTCCTGATGCTAGACCTGCTTTATTAAAGGATGAACTTGGCGCATTTATTTCAAATTGTTTTCCAGATAAAGCCGCATCCAATGTAGATAAGGCTTCCTTGGAATTAGAGGCAAAATTCAAGGGCATCGTTGCATGTAAACTCATAATACCTAGAATAGCACAACGCAAATGAAAAACGGTAATGTCACTAAATCCAACAAGCCATTTAGGATGCGTCTTAAAACCACTCCAATTTAATTCATCCAATATTCTTACCGAACCATAACCTCCTCGCGCACAAACAATGGCTTTAACTTTTGAATCATCTAAGGCCTTTTGCAAATCAGATAATCGTTCATTATCAGAACCTGAAAAATAATTACGCCTATTAGAGGCATGTTTTGAAATTTCAACTTTATAACCCCAATCCTCCATGGTTTTCTTTGCATGGCTTATATGTTGTGCTTCTATACTTTTTGCTGGCGAAACTATGAATATAAGATCGCCTTTAGCGAGGGCATTGGGTTTGTACATATAATGAAATTAATTATTTTAAAGTTAATGAGTTGCTTTGGTTCGGAATTACCAAATTGACATACAAGTTTTGTGCATTGTATTATTCCAATTACTTTCGTGCCACAATGCAAATAGGCGAAGATTTTCCTAAAATCAGTTTAGACCTCAATGGATTCACTATTCTAGAACCCAATGCTATCATAACGGATTTAATTATGGCTAGTGTTAGTTTTTATTTTGTTTTTAAATTATACAACAGAAGAAAAAGCCACGGATTCTTGAAGTATTGGTACTACTTCTTTTTAACTTTTGGTATTGGTGCGATTATGGGGTCTATAGCTCATGGATTGTATTCTTATTCAGGGCCACAGGGTAAATTCCCTACTTGGATATCAGGTATTCTAAGTGTTTATTTTATTGAAAAAGCTATGGTTAAGTCCTCAAGAAGGTTCAATAAAAACAATATTCTAGGCAAAATTTCTTTTTTTAAAATGATTGGGGTTTTTCTGAGTGTGATAACCGTAATTTCTACAAAAGCATTTGATAATGACCATACGATTGGCTTTCTGCCTATAGTAATTAACACGGTTATTGGTGTATTTATCTCTGTCTCTTTAGCCAGTTCTTTGAATCTAAAATTTCAAAGAAGTTTCAAATGGTTGATTCTCGGGGTTGTTGTGATGCTACCGAGTGCAATTGTTTTTTTAATGAAAATCAATCTTTTTAGATGGTTTGATAAAGGTGATTTATCGCATCTATTAATGACAATAGGAATTATTCTTTTTTACTTGGGCTTAAAGAAAATTGACACTGATAGCGCTCCTTTTATCGCTGAATCTTCAAAATAGATGATTTAGTAACGTCTTTACCGTTCAAGTCTTTTGCAGAAAAATAGTAAAGATAATTACCTGTTGGGGCTGGTTCACCATTAAGCATTGTTCCATCCCATTCGAAATTGGCGTCGTTTGATTTAAACACCGTTTGATTTTTGGCATTTAGTACGATGATTTGAAATTCTGATTTTTCGGTCATTTCAATCATAAATACATCATTAACCCGATCCCCATTCGGAGTAAAAATATTTGGCAAAACAATTACCTCTTCAAACGAATTAGATATTTCGCTGTCCTCGACTAAAGTTTCAACCGAAACAACTTCATCTTGAGCGTATTGTACAACCTCAGCTATGTTTTCTTGAGGAGATGGAGTAATTTGCTCTACTGGAGTTGTTGGCAATTCACTTATAACTTCGGGAACACTCTCTACAACGTCAGATGTTTCTTGTACTTCAAGATTCGCTTGGTTTTCAAAGGAGGGAGACACAGGCAAACTTTCTTGGGTGATTAAAGATTCAGGTTGAGATTCCCGAATAACATTGTCAGAAATTTCACTTTCTAAAATAAGCTCAGTTTCACTATTTTTAACTGGCTCTTTTGGTTTAGTGTTTTGAGGAACACTTATGGTTTCAGAAGATGCAGGCTCATCTAAAACCTCATCTTGCAAAACAATTTTTTTGTTAGATTTTGAATTTGAATCTTCGTTGTTCATGTAAAGATAGCTAACCACACCAACAGTGGAAACACCAACGACAACAGCAGCGATTTTCAAAATAGAAGAAGCGCCTAAGCCTGAAGCCGAGGCTGCAGAATGTCCAAGAGAACTCGAAACATTCGACCATACCGCTTTACTCGGCATAACCTCATGAGATTGGAGTTTGTCTCTGAACAAATCTTTTATAGGATCTTTATCGCTCATCTATTTTTAATATTCTTTCTTTTAAATATGCCCTCGCTCTTAGATATTGAGATTTTGATGTAGATTCTTTTACACCTAAATGCTCAGCTATCTCTTGATGCGAAAAGCCTTCTATTGCAAACATGTTGAAGACTACTTTATACCCTGGAGGCATTTCTTGAATCTCTTTTATCAACTCATCTGCTGACAGTTTTTCAAATATATACGCATTTGTTGATAGCTTATACTCTTCTTGCTCCAATGGAGCATCAAATTTAAGCTTTTGATTCTTTCTTATTTGGTCTAGGCATGTATTTACAACAATACGCCTCATCCAACCTTCAAACGAACCTTTCTTGCTATACTCAGGAAGCTTTGAGAAAACTTTAATCAATGCTTCTTGAAGTACATCCTCAGCTTCATCGTTGTTCTTCATATAACGCAGACAAACAGCGAAAAACTTTGGCGAAAAACTATCAAATAACTGTCGTTGAGCCCTTTGATTACCTTCAATACAACCTTGTATCAAGGATAATTCATCCATGGCTCTTTTTATTAAGACTACAATTTGTTTCTAAAAGTTGCATCAATGCTCAAATTCTGTTAATTGAAATACAGCTGTTATAGGATTATGGTCTGAAATCCTGGTCCATATTTCACCTTTTCTTTCTCTCGGCTCTTCAATCCAAATTCTAGTTTGTTCTAACCATTGTGATTGTCTTAAAAGTATAAAATCAATCCATACCGGATTCCCTTGAAAAGAAAATAAATCTTGATCCGGAAAATTTGCACTGTGTTTTACTTCTGAATCTAGAACCGAGACTTCAATATCCAAGGTTTTCTTCAAAAAAGCAAACAAATCTCCGTTAGGTGTAAAATTAAAATCTCCAGCGAGTATCAATCCGCTTGACGGATCTATAAAATTTACAGCTTTTTTTAAAACCATAAGTTGCTGCTTTCGAATCGATTTGCATTTGTTTGAGGCTCCTGCTTGAAGATGAGTACCAAAAACATCTACTCGCTTATTATGAAAATTAAAAGCTACGTGTACCAACCCTTTCTTAGCAAGTTTATCGGAACCAGTTCCAGAATTAAAGGAAATAAAAACCTCTTCCAAAAGAGGGTGCTTTGAAAAAATAAGAACGCCTGATGATACACCCCAAAATGAGATGGGCCCACGAGATGTATAATAGGGGTAGAGCTGTTGTAATTTTTTTATCAATGAGCGTTTTGCCTTTTTATGAAATGCTTCTTGAAGAATTATAACGTCAGCTCCCGTTTGTATTAAATACTTCCCGATTGGTTCAACACGCTTCATTTGATCGTCTCGCATAATGCCCGGACGTAAAAAAACATTCCAGCTCAACACTTTTAATGGTCCTTTTTGCGAAAACACACTATGGGAAGTGATAAAGAAAAAAAGAAAAAAGAAAATTGATTTAATGTTCACCAAAACAAAGTTAAAGGAATAAATACAACTAAAAGTTGGTACTTTTATTCTATGATTAAAAGCATCTTTCTACTCCTTTCATTATTCGTTTTAAAAAACACTTCTTTAAGTCAAGCCGAACAATGGCGATTCGAAATTGCGCTAAATGATCGCCTTTACCTCCCTTTTTTTATTAAAAAAACTAATGACTCAGAAATTTATATTGTTAATGGTAAAGAAGAAATCCCAATGTCTGTATCCAATGATAAAGATTCTGTCATCTATCAATTTAAGGAAATGGATAGCTATTTAAAATTTGCCTTTAAAGATTCTAATAATATTCTCGGCTACTGGAAAGACAATAGAAAAGCAATGAGTTTTCCTTTATCGGGAACGCAATCGCAAGGAACTAGGTTTGAGGGTAAAACTAATGGACATAATGATAAGGTTTTTTCCTCTTACGAAGTGACTTTTGGAAATCAGAAAGATTCATGGCCGGCCGTAGGTCGTTTTGAGCAACATAATAACAAGTTATCAGGTACTTTTCTCACAGAAACTGGTGATTATCGCTTTCTAGATGGTAATGTATTTGGTGACCGGCTGTATTTATCATGCTTTGATGGCGCACATGCTTTTGTCTTCACTGCAAAAATATTTGGTGATACGCTACTAGGGAAATTCTACAGCGGTGCCTCCTATCAAACCAGCTGGAAGGCCATTAAAGATGCTGATGCGGCTATTTCTAATCCAGACTCATTGACCTACCTTGTTGACTCCAAATATGATTTGTCTGTTTTCACATATAATGCGCTTCGCTTTGGCCAAAAAAAAATTAATTTCAGCAAACATCCTGTGACGATTATACAAATCATGGGGAGCTGGTGTCCAAACTGTCTTGATGAAACGAATTATTTTAAAACGCTTCATGAAAAATACAATGCCGATGGGTTACAGATTGTTGCGCTCGGTTTTGAAAGCCAAAAAACAAAAAGAGAAAGGAAAAAGCACTTAAGGATATTTTCAAAAAAAGCCAAGCTTCCCTATCAAGTTTTTCTCGCAGGAAGAGCAAGTAAAAAAGAAGCCTCACAGCGTTTTTCTATGCTAAATAAGATTATAAGCTTCCCAACAACACTTTTCGTAAATAGTAAGGGGGAAATTATTCATATTCATACAGGGTTTAATGGGCCTGCCACAGGAAGCATTTATAATATGTATAAAAAAGAAACAGAACGGATTATAGCATTAGAATTGCTGAAATAAAGACGCTACTACTCAAAGATGTTTTGTTAGAAATTCATAAACTTTCTAAAATGCACTTTCAGCCTTTCTAACGTTTTTGAATCACTGATTAATCGTTCATCAACAAGGCCATCAATAGCACTAAGCTTGGGCTGACTAGAAAAAACTTCAATATTCAGATGGTGGAGCACATCTGTAAAGTGACTCAAAGGCCGAATGCCTCCTGCTCTTCCTGAGGCAACACCTATTAAGCAAGCTTTCTTATCTGCTAATAATTTGGGGTCTATTGCGTCTAAAAACGACTTCAAAACACCGGGGTAGCTGCCTTGATATTCTGGCAGTACAAAAACAAGCTGATCCGCGTCTTTAATAAAGTCATCGATGAGATGCTGATAGCCAGGAGACACCTTGTCATAAATTACTGAAAAAAAATTATCTGGTAACGCAGTAAGACTAAAAATTTGGGCCGTATGTCCTTGTTCTTTTAGTATTTGCAGACAAGACTCTGATACCTTTTGACTGTTACTGTTTTCGCGATTTGTACCTGAAATAATTGTTATCATACTTAACTTTTGACCAAATTACAACATCCCTTCAAAACAGGGTCTTTTGTTTTACAAAAATGATTTGATACAGAAGTAGTATCTTGTCTCTACCTTCAACGTTCAAGACATGAAAGATTCTATTACTCAGAATATATCTCAAGCTCGGATTAAAGCCCTTGTGAAATGGGGGCTGATTGCAGCGCTCACATGCTCAGGCATTTATCTTGGAACCAATGAAATTGCAGCGCAACGAACAAGTTTTTACCAATTGTACTTTGAGTTTGAACGTGACATCCCTATGGTACCATGGATGATTCATGTCTATAATTCCTTTCATGTTTTACTGCTTTTGAATTTTTTAATTATCAAAAACCCATTGAAGATTCGAGCTATTGCTATTAGTTTGATCGCTAGTAGCGCAATTGCTTCGGTGTTTTTTCTGTTGTTTCCTGCAGAGCTCGGTTTTTCTCGAATAGAGAATATTCAAGGTTATGAGTTTTGGTACGATGCGCTTCATTGGCTTGATCATCCTCATAACCTTGTTCCATCTCTGCACATTACTTTTTCTGCACTCAGCGCATACGTTATTTCAACAGAAATTGGTTCAGTGTTTTTAAAATTAACCTTCCTTACATGGTTCCTGTTAATTTGTAGTTCGATCGTACTAGTTCATCAGCATCACATAATAGATATTGTAAGCGGTTTTGTGCTCGCAGTTCTGGTAAAGTTTGCTATTTACGATAACCTCATTCTAACGGGGAATAGTGAATCTTGATGGCCTAATTCAGGACAACCCTTTTACGAACGACATTGCCTTCCTTTTGGAGTTCTAAGATGTATAACCCTTTATCAAATGATACAAGGTTAAGCTTACTCCCTGTCCAATTAGGCCAACTTTCTACGGTCTTACCCTCAATGTCTAACAATTGAATTTTAGCCCCATTAAAGGTGGTGGGTGCAATGATTTCAAGTATACCATTGGTCGGATTTGGATAGACTGTAACTTGGCTGGCTAATAGTGATCCAATACCAGATTGGTCCTCACAAAACTCAATATTAGTTGCGCTCTCGGGAATTTGACCATTAATATCTTGGTTGATCACCAAAACACCATCAGGGCCAAATATTTTATATCCAGCATATTCAGGTTCAAAGCTTTGCCCTCCAATATATTCAAAGTCGAAAACATCACCGTTATCGGCTTGAATGAACGTGGTCTGTTGATAGTCAAAGTAGAACGGGATTGGCAAGTACAAAACATCGTTTTTGTATACGTCTAACCTGTTGTTGCCCCAACCTTCGCCATATTCATGGCTCATCACTATTTCTATAGTTCCGCAAGTCGGTGTTGTAGGACAAGCCAGAAGGCCTATAGAATTACCTTCCTGCTGACCACTCGCAGTGATAAGCTGATTGTTCCCATCAACCACACTGTAGTATTCACTGTTCCATCCGGATCCCATTGGGAGATAGTATAAGTTTACCAGATCACCTTCGTCTACTGCAAATTCAAATGAAGCGCTTGAAGATACAGGGCCATTTTCAACGGAAATAACTTCTCCATCTACTTCAATATATAAATCTGTATTATCCCATCCATCTCCATCATCATCATACATATTTAGGGTCCATGTACCACAAGTACCAACAGGTGAAGGAATATCCGCTGCTTCAAACAATACAGCATCGATCACGTGAACAACCCCGTTATAGGCTAAAACATCCGTGACCGTGATTTCTATTCCATTCACAAAAACGCCCTCTGAATTTACCGTCATTTGCAAAATCTCATTGGCATAATTTGGCAATTGAGTGCCATTTGAAATATCAGCAATTAAGTTTCTACTTTCTACAATATGACTTCCAACAATATCATTTAAAGTGGAGGCATAGAGTAAATCAATAGTGGAGGTTCCTGCGGCTTGTGCAAATGCTTGAAAAGCCGCATCCGTTGGTGCAAAGACCGTAAAAGGGCCTGCTGGAGATTGACTGTTACCGACAATTTCACTCTGTTTGCGCAATAATGTTTTAAATCCAGCTACTGTTATGGCATCCTCTAAAAACTGATGGTTTTCACTGTCTTCAATGACATCCCATACCGACATTGCCGGAAGACCAGATGGCGCTAATGTTTTATCAATGATATGTATAACACCATTGTCAGCAGTATAATTGGTAGCAATGATTGTCGCATCGTCTACCATGAATGTTCCGTTGACCTCACTAACCGTTAAATTTTGACCGAATGTCGTAGGTAACAATTGTCCGTCTTGTAGGTCTTCAGCCATGTAAACGCCATCCACAACGCTATAACGAAGAGCAGCTGGCAAGTCAATAAAACCAAGTAGGTCAAACTGACTCACTTCTGGATCTCCAAACTCGGCTCTAATTTCATCAACCGCTTCATCATTTGGAAGAAAAACGGTATATGAATCAGGTCCATTAAGATCTACAACAGAATCCCCAGATTCTCCAGTAAAATAGGATGAAAGATAGGAGTTCATTGAATAACTTGATTGAAAGGATGCTGGCAGAACGTATCCTGTAAATTCATCATTTTCATCATAGGTAGCCTCAACTAATAAGTCTGCTATGGTGAAGGCATCAACAATGATTTTCCCTACCATTCCAAGTTCGGCATGAAATCCAACACCACAGTCATAGGTGTATGTACCTGGTACATCAAAAGTTACGACACCCATACAGGTGCCCTGCGTCGTCCCTTCACTATCAGGAAAAGAAAATTCGACAGGATTATTAAACGATTGACCTGTTACCGTGCTGTTCACGCCGTTTACACTATGTGTCCCCTGAACATTAATAAAGGCTACAGTCTCTCCTGGGAGGATGACCAAAGAGTCAGGTGTAAAAGAAAAATCAGTTAATAAAATATTATGGTCCGCCTCACATAGAGCTTGCGCCATTAATGTATGACCACCTAAAAGGGTTGTTAGGGAAATAAGAATCAACTTAAAATAAGACATAATTAAAAAAATACTTTCCGTTATAATCAATGTTAAAAATACTGAACAAAGTATTCAGCAAAATGTTCCAGAGGTATTACACAATACCCAGATGCTATGAAAAAAGACTAACCTTATACTAAACACTTTTCACATCGGCCTTGAAGTAAAAATTGAGAAAATGAGACTTCACGATTTGGGATCTTCGGAATATGAATACTGAAATCTAAACAATCTGTTTGACCACAAGATAAACATTGAAAATGTGGGTGAATGTCTGAATGCTTATGTTCCGTACAGTCCTCACATTTGGCATACCACTTGACGCCGTTCTTACCTTGAAAGGAATGCAAAACACCATCATCCTCGAGTTTATCTAAAACACGATAAATTGTTGTTTTATTGAATTCAGCTTCAAAACGATGTATTAAGTCAAGAGTGGACAATGCCTTAGATTCAACTTGAAATTCATTAAGTATTTTCTTTACTGATTTCGTTTTTCTTATTATTCCCATAGGTACAAATTTATCACAACTCCATTGCAATAACAAGTGGCTTTGCTTTATTTGCAACTCAGTTGCATTAACAGCCATGAATAATACAATATTTAAACCTGATACAATAGGAGCCTTAGCAAGCACTTTGTGCGTTGTGCATTGTGTGGCTACCCCTTTTCTTTTTATAGTCCAAACGTGCACAGCCACTTGCTGTGACGCAGCTCCAGCTTGGTGGATTTGGTTAGATTATATCTTTTTAGCTATTTCATTTTGGGCAATTTATCAATCTACGCAAAACACTACAAAATCATTTATGAAGCCCTTACTTTGGTCGTTATGGGGTGCCTTATTCTTAGTAATTGCAAATCACCGCATTAACTGGTTTGAATTATCAAGTAACATAACACATGCTGTGGCAATCAGCTTAGCCGTTTTACATCTTTACAACCTTAAATATTGTCAATGTCAAAAAGACCAATGCTGCACAAAATGAATAAATCAAAACATGACCAATTAGGAGATAATCATATTTCATCTAGTATTGAAACCCCTCTTCGCAAGGACGCTTTTGAGAAATCGGATGATAAAAAAATTGAACGTATTCAGTATCATTTTAAAGAAATTATGAATGAATTGGGGCTAGATTTATCTGACGACAGCTTATCTGGCACACCATACCGTGTTGCCAAAATGTATGTGAAAGAACTTTTTTATGGACTCAACCCGAGAAATAAACCATCACTTTCAGTTTTTGACAATAAGTATGCTTATGGAAAAATGCTTATTGAACAGAATATTTCTTTGGATTCCTCTTGTGAACACCACTTTTTACCTATCACCGGTTACGCACATATTGCCTATATCCCAAAGGCGAAAGTAATTGGTCTTTCGAAAATAAATCGACTGGTAGACTATTATGCACACAGACCTCAAGTTCAAGAAAGATTATCGCTTCAAATTCTAAACGAGCTCAAAACGACCTTAAATACGGAAGATATAATCGTTGTTATAAGCGCGAAACATCTATGTGTTTCATCTCGAGGTATTAAAGATAAAAGCAGCTTTACCACCACAATGGAATATAGCGGTTGTTTTAATGATGTAAAATATCAAAAAGAATTTTTTAATTGTCTTGATAATAAAAATTCTTTCTAAAAAGAACAACAGGCATAATTCTGAATTTTACTACGTCAAAATTTTAACACCCATCAACTCCTTTTTATATCAAAAAAAACCCCGGTCGTGTAAACCAGGGCTTTAATACGAGTTTGAGGTGGAAGCCCTCTCACAAGTTTTAATGATAAAAAAAGCCCCGCAGACTGCGGGGCTTTGTACTCGAGGCGGGACTTGAACCCGCACGCCCCAAAGAGCACAGGATTTTAAGTCCGGCGTGTCTACCAATTCCACCACTCGAGCAATTGTCCTTAATCAAGGACAGTAGAAAAATGAGCGGGAGACGGGATTCGAACCCGCGACCCCAACCTTGGCAAGGTTGTGCTCTACCAACTGAGCTACTCTCGCTTATGTCAATTACGTTAAACCTTTGTTCAACGGGCGTCAAATTTATAAATATTTTATGATTTTACAGAATCGAAAGCAATAATATTTCACCTTTTATGTCAATTTTAACGTGTGATAATTCACTATTTTTGTAAAACCTATGGATTCAGCATCAACAAAACAACATAAATACGACAAAGCATACCTTCGATTGGCCCAAAGCTGGGCAAAACTTTCGCAATGTACTAGAAAGCAAGTAGGGGCTATAATTGTTAAAGATGAGATTATTATATCTGATGGATTCAATGGGACACCTGCGGGGTTTGATAATTGCTGTGAAAATGACGAGGGTCTGACACATTGGTATGTTTTACATGCTGAAGCCAATGCCATTCTTAAAGTAGCAAAGTCGACTAACAATTGTAAAGGCGCGACATTATACCTCACCCATTCTCCTTGTAGAGATTGTAGCAAACTTGTGCTTCAATCTGGTATTTCAAGAGTGGTTTATCAAGAAGCTTATAAAGACCCTGCTGGAATTGATTTTTTAAAAAATGCTGGAGTGCAAGTATTAAATATTGTGCATATTGATGACTAATTCAAACCATACTTCTCGCTTACCTCTTATCATATCTATCTCCATGTGTATTGGATTTGGCATCTCTTTTTTGCTTTGGAATCCCTTTGATTTCAAATCAAAATCACCAGAGCTCCAGAAACTTGAAGATGTCCTAACCCTATTAAATGAAAAGTATGTTGATTCTGTAAATACAGAAAAGATATTTGATGAAACTATTGTAGAAATGTTACACAAACTGGATCCTCACAGCAACTATATCCCTGCTGAGGAGATGAAAGCGCTTGCAGAATCAATTGATGGGAATTTTGGGGGTGTTGGGATTCGTTTCTTTAAATTAAGAGATACTATCTGTGTTTCCGATGTTATTCCAGGCTCCCCATCCGAAAATGTTGGTTTACGCGCTGGAGATCAAATTGTATCTATTGAAAAGGATAATGCCGCAGGCGTGGGTATCACAAATGCGGAAATAATGAAAAAGCTTAAAGGTGAAACAGGTACTTATGTAAACGTCACTGTTAACCGCTATGGTAAATTACTTCCGTTCAAAATCAGAAGAGGAACTATTCCAATTCTTTCTGTCGTGTCTGCACATATGGTTAATGAAAACATTGGCTACATCAAAATTGATAAATTCTCGGTTCCCACTTCTCGAGAATTCAAAATGGCTGCAATATCTCTTCGAAGAAAGGGAATGACAAAGCTTATTTTAGACCTTAGGTATAACGGTGGTGGTGTTCTGCAAGGAGCGGTTGAAATTGCCGATGAATTTTTAAAGGAAGGTTTAAAAATAGTAAGTACTGAAGGTGAAAATTCTCCTGAACAAATTTTTTACTCAAGCTCAGGCGGAATGCTCGAAAATACTGAATTGGCTATTTTAATTAATGCTTCCTCTGCATCAGCTAGTGAAATTGTCGCTGGCGCAATTCAAGACAATGATCGGGGGCGCATTTTTGGAAGAAGATCCTTTGGCAAAGGCCTTGTTCAAGAGGATCAGAAACTCAGAGATGGCAGTACTGTACGGATAACTATTGCCAGGTATTACACACCTTCTGGGCGTTGCATCCAACGGCCTTATTCTGGTGATTATGATGCTTATTATGAAGCAATAAATAGAACAGAAGAAGGTGTTTTTGAAATAGACTCCACGGCATTCGTTGATTCACTTAAGTTTCAAACGATTGGTGGTCGAACCGTATACGGAGGAGGTGGAATTAGCCCGGACATATTTGTTCCCTTCGATACTGCAGGGTCTACCTATTATGCGAACGCCATAGAATGGAGTGGTGTCTTTAACCAATTTGTTTTTGATTGGGCGAAAAACAATAGGATTTTTGAGAATCCACCTTGGCGCTCGTTTGATGATTTCGACTCCTCATTCAAGCAATTCGATTTAGCAGAAAAACTAAAGATTTATGCAGAAACCAACTTTAACATTAGTCCAATGTCAGAAGATGAATTCAACAGCAGTAAGCCACGAATTGTAAGAAGACTAAAATCCGAAATTGCCAGACAATTTTGGAATGAGGATGGGTTTTATAAAATTTATAATAGGGACGACAAAGACGTACAATCGGTTATTCAAGGTTTCGAATAAAGGACCTCAACTGCGATTTCATTTTTACGGCCCAGCACCTGCCAAGGTGGATTGTATCCCAAATATTTCATATTACCAATAGGACTTAAATTCTCCGCTTTCAAAAATTGCAAAAGCCTTTTCGAATGTTTTTCTATTTTTTTATCATTTGCATAACCTGTAAACTCTAAAACTGCATATGTTTTTGGTTGTAATTGAACAAGTGCGACTTTCTTAGAATTTGGTTCGGGAAGGTTTTCAATGGCATGCTCTTTAGGCATGACAAAAGACATGCTCGACTCCTCACCCATTTCCATTATCACAGGAGAGGTCATTGCAATTTGTTGATTGTCTTTATTGCCACCAAAGATGTAGTCAGCAATCGTTCTAAACCCCATAGATGAGGACTCTTCATACGCGGAAGATTTCATTTCTGTTTGCGCAACGACCATAGCATCATAGCTTCTAATTTCAAAGTTTTCAAAGGATTTAACTACATCATATATCGGAGTTTCAATATTTGAGGTTCTATATGCCATAAAAAGTTGACTCATAAGGAGAATTACAAAAGCTACTGAAAAAAAATAGGAGGAACGTGTCATGGTTAAGGGTTTTTGAGTTTTTTAAGAAAGTTTAGTTTTCGAGGTTTGCTAACAGACGTAACATAAGGGTGATAAGGGTTTTTTTCTACGAAATCTTGATGATATTGCTCGGCTGGATAAAATTTTGTCATTTTTTCAAGAGTTGTTGTTACTGTTTTAAATGTCTTTTGTTTTTTAAGATGCTCTATATATTGTTGTGCAAGAATCTTTTGTCTCTCATCGGAATAAAATATAGCCGACCTATACTGTGTTCCAACATCTGGACCTTGTCTATTCAGAGTCGTAGGGTCATGAGAATCAAAAAAGATCTCGAGCATTTCACTATATGTAACTTTATTTGAACTAAAAGTTACTTTGACAGTTTCTGCGTGGCCTGTTTTGCCTGAACATATTTGGCTGTAGGTTGGATTCTTTACAGTCCCACCACAATAACCAGATTCGGCATTAATTACTCCTTCTATAGATTCGAAAATCGCTTCGACACACCAAAAACATCCTGAAGCAAAATAAGCTGTTTCTCTCTGACTGAACAGTGAGAAAAAAGAACACAAAAATATCGCAAGTGAAATGAATCTTGTCACTTGTTATAAACAGATTAGAGCTTAAAAAGTTCTAAGTGCTGTTTATCCATTTCTGCGTTTCTCAGCAGTAAATGCGAGAAAAATTACGAGAACAATCGATACAATCGTACCAATCGCTATCCAAATTGTAGCGTCGTGAAACATAGTTTTAGTTTGAGTTAAAGTAAACTTACGAAGAAAAACCCTAAAAACCAAAGAGTTAGGCTTATGATTACTGTAATTTAATCTTTTACCGACGGTTCAATACTACATTTTAAGGAAATAAAAACTACTTTGACCAACACGATAAATATACATTCCTGGCGCCAATAAATTCAAATCTATACCCTTTCCGTTAAAAATACCTTCCTTAATCTTTACTCCTGACGGCCAACCATAGATCTCATACACTCCGTTTGTTTTTGAATACAGCTTGTCCTTAACTGGGTTGGGGTAAATTGGTGATTTCGCACCAATTTTATGGTCTAAGAGCTCGGCCTGTTCATTTGTAAGATAATCGTAAAAGTCATATGAAAACAACATTGGGGGGATGGTAATTATATTATTGATTTCTTCGGAGGTAATAAACCCTTTGTGGCTTGCATTCAGAACAATCCCCTCGGTCTGACCTAAGGCAAACATGCTACCAATATCTATTCTACGTTTGTTACCTGAGAAAAAATCATGGCCAGTGTAATCCCAAAGCATGTATATAAAACTATTATAAATTCCCAGCTCATTATCAATATATGCAAGAAGAGAGATGTTGCCCGAATTCTTATCAATTGATGCGCCAGTTACCATTCCTGCAATGTTAAACACCTCACTAGGTTCAGTTATATATGTCCCCTGCCATTCATCGGGGAGGGCGTACTTTTTAACTAAATTGTCTTGCCAGTTTTTACTAAACAAAAATAAAGAGTCGTCAAAAGCAAAAAAGGCCTCACAGTCATAATTATGACCATTCGCAGGGCCTGAAAAATCAATCTGATCGGCATAGCTAAATTGCATTTCAAAACCAGGCACGCTGTCTTGAGTAGAATTAAGTAATTGTTCCTTTTCAATCTTTATGATGCTCAAATCCAAACGCGTCCCAGAATTATTTCCAAAATCTCCAACAAAAACATGTGTGTCGTTTTCGGCAAGAGACTCCCAATCAACATTCTGTACATTATAAACAACAACTTCCCGCAAAAAATTACCCAGTGTATCTAATTCATATAAAGAAGTATTGTTACCCCCGTCATTTAATACCCACAAAGATTCATTTAATGCAATTACTCCAGAATTTTCAGCTAAAAGAGGGCTGGCTAAATTAGAAATTCCTGTCGGTGCGTAGTTTGTTGGCTCATATAAACATGATCCATCATTGGTTATTGCATCCCCATTAAAATTTATGGCTTGGGGATCCGTGCAGCCTAATTGGCTTATTGCATTACCTGCCAAAAAAAGAAACAATACTAAATAAATAATTTTTCTTTCCAATCTTTTGCTTCGCTTTGGTTTATGAGCTCTAAATCGAGTAAATAAGATACTACGTTTTTGTGGTGGTCCTTTAGACTTTGATTCGCAACATTGCCCCATTCTGTTTGATTGAGCCACTGTTTAACTTGATATAAGTCAATATTATAGCGCCATGAAATTATTTCAGGACTCCGCTGATTATTCTTCAAAAGTTCCGCCCTACTCATAACAAGATCACACATTTTGTTTAATGCAGAGAGCGCATCCTGAATCACTTCATTTCTTGCCGCAATGACAAAAGAAGACCATGGGGTCATAATCTCACCAATCCTTCTACACTTTTTTTGTTCAACGTATGGATTTGTAGTATACTTTTCCCATAAAAACGCCTGTGCCTCGTTATTTTCTAATGCCCACAAACCTCCATAAATATCTCCTACAACTTCAAACTTCATTTTACGAATATCCCAACCATTTTGTGATCCAAGCACAAAGGCCATTAAGTGAGAACCCGAAGCTTCTCTAGATATTGCAAATGGCCGCCCTTGCAAGTCTGGAATGCTAGTTATACTCGAATGATAAGGTACATGAATACCCCAACACAAAGGAGAAGCTACATATACACGAAGTATCGTAGCCTCCAAGCCCTGAAGAATCGCTTTAGTAATGCCTTCCGTAAGTACGACTGCTACATCTAAAGAGCCTGATTCCAAACCTTTTATCATTTGACCTGTACCTCCGCTCATATCGGACCAATGAAGTGCTATGTTTTCGGAGCGGAATAATCCTTCTTCAATCCCTAATCGCCATGGTAAATTGAAATGTTCAGGAACGCCACCAACTTTTAAACGAAGCTTATCCAATTGGCTGAAAGATTTGTTTTTCATATAAAGTATTGTACTTACCTTGTTTTTTAATAAGCTCCTGATGTGTGCCTGATTCAATAATTTCCCCATGCTCCATAACAACAATTAGATCGGCTTTTTGAATGGTGCTCATTCTGTGCGCAATTACAATAGACGTTCGACCCTTTGTAATCTGTGCCGTTGCCTTTTGAATAAGCATTTCAGATTCATTATCAACACTAGATGTTGCTTCATCTAATATAAGTATCTGCGGATTGTATACGAAGGCGCGAATAAAAGATAATAGCTGTCTTTGCCCAACAGATAAAACCGTTCCACGCTCTCCGATTTGATAATCATACGCTCCTGGGAGTTTAGCAATGAAATCATGAGCCCCTACCGCTTTTGAAGCTTCAATTACCTTCTCTCGTGATATAGAAACGTCTCCAAGCGTTATGTTATTATGAATACTATCGGAAAACAAAAAGATATCCTGAAGAACAACTGCAATATTCTTTCGTAAATAAGTCAGTTCGATATTTTCAATTTTTGTTGCTCCAATTTTTATTTCGCCTCTCTCATGCTCATAAAAACGCCCAAGGACATTTACAATCGTAGATTTCCCAGCTCCGGTAGACCCAACAATGGCAACTGTAGCTCCCTTATCGATTTTTAAATTGATATTAATTAAAACATCTTTTCCTTTTGTGTAAGCAAAGGAAACGTTTTGGAATAAAATATCCGCATTAAAATTCACCTCGGTAAGCGTTCCGTTATCTTGTCGTTGGGCATCATGATCTAGAATTTCAAATATCCTTTCTGCCCTTACAACCCCTCGCTGTAAAACGTTAAATTTATCTGCAAGCTGACGAATAGGTCTGTATAATTGATAGATCCACAACGTAAACGCTATAATTTGGCCATACATCGCTTTAACTTCGATGGATGATTTTCCATCCACATGAACAGCACCCCAAACTAACAAGAAGGCAATTGAAAGGGAGCTCAAAATTTCTACAACAGGAAAGAAAATTGAATTGGCCCAGACGGCATTAATATGTGCTTTTCGGTGACCTTTATTGATCTCAACAAACTTAGCATATTCCTCCTTATTCTTGTTGAAGATCTGAACTATTGACATCCCGGTAAGATGCTCTTGAACAAAGGTGTTCAGTTTTGTAACCTGCAATCTTTCAAGCTGAAAACTCGATCTCATTGCTTTTGCAAAAATCCTTGTTGCGATAATTAAAAGTGGGATAGGAATTAAAGTCATTAGAGAAAGCTGCCAGTTCGTTGCAAACATTAAAGAAAGCACCATAGTCAGAGAGATTAAGTCTCCTGATATTTCCATAATTCCCGACGAAAATACTTGAGTGATTGCTTCAAGGTCTGATACAACTCGCGTGACTAAAGCCCCAACTGGAGTTTTATCAAAATATCGCATTCTAAAAGAAACGATATGTCTAAAAAGGTTTTTTCTAATATCTCTTATAACTGATTGTGCTAGTAGGTTCGAAAAATAGCTTGATGAAAACTGAAGTATACCTTCTAAAAACAAAACCCCCGCAATGCCAATAGACCATTGTAATAAAAGCGCTGAGTTTTGACTATTCACGATATAACGATCCACCATCGTACCGATAAGGTAAGGTCGAAAAGGACTCAAAAAGGAAAGTAAAATCACACAAGTAGCTGCCGTAGCAAATAGCGTTTTATAAGGCTTAACAAACCGTATGAGTCTGCCAAACATTTTTAGATTTTTACGCCGTTCCTTCATGGGTAAACAAATTTACTTTAAAACAAACATTAGTAGCACTTTTGTTTAAAAATTTGATGCCAAATTGAATAACCAAACTAGAGGGGGGGTTAATGCCACTATTTGTTTGATGAAACTATTATTTTGTGTAATTTTGCACTCTAATTCCAATTGGAATATCATGGGTGTAAAAATTTTCGCAGGTAGAGCATCAGAAAAGCTAGCAAATCAAATTGCTAAATCATATGGTCAAGAGCTAGGAAACGTTAATGTAAACGTTTTTAGTGACGGTGAATTCCAGCCATCTTTAGAGGAAACTGTTCGTGGACAAGATGTCTTTATAGTGCAGTCTACAATGCCACCAACAGAAAATATATTTGAACTTTTACTCCTCATTGACGCTGCAAGACGGGCCTCGGCACGAAAGATAATAGCAGTGATTCCATACTTTGGCTTTGCACGTCAGGATAGAAAAGATAAACCTAGAGTTGCTATAGGAGCGAAGTTGAAAGCGAACATGCTCATGGCTGCGGGTGTAGATAGAATTATGACTATGGATTTTCACGCAGATCAAATTCAAGGTTTTTTCGAGGTTCCTGTTGACCATCTATATGCCTCAACTCTTTTCTTAAAGGAAATTGAAAAACTTGGTTCGGAAAACATGGTCATTGCAGCACCAGATGTTGGAGGAGCCAAAAGGGCCAATAGCTATTCTAAGAAACTAGATTGTGGTCTTGCACTTTGTCACAAGCACCGTAAAAAAGCAAATGAAATTGCTGAAATGACTGTTATTGGTGAAGTTGAAGGGAAAGATGTAATTATAATCGACGATATGTGCGATACTGCCGGTACTTTAACCAAGGCTGCAGACTTACTTATTGACAAAGGAGCGCGCAGTGTGAGAGCATTTTGTACACATGCTGTTTTATCTGGTCCTGCATATGAGAGAATTAATAATTCTCAAATAACTGAGCTCATCGTTACTGATACAATTCCATTAAATGGTAAAAGTGATAAGATCCGTGTCATAACGGTTGCAAGTCTATTCTCTGATGTCATTAATAAACTAATTCACAACAAGTCAATTAGTTCACACTTTGTAATATCTTAAATAAATAATAAAATGAAAAAAGCACAATTGAGCGGTTCGCTTAGAGCGAACGTAGGGAAGAAAGACGCTGCTTCACTGAGAAGTGAAAACAGGGTCCCTTGTGTCCTATACGGACAAGGAGAACAAACTCACTTTTCCGTAAAAAGAGTAGAGCTTGATAAAATCATCTTTTCACCAGAGGTTTATCAAGTAGAATTAGAAATCGAAGGCAAAAAAGCTGTCGGTATCGTTCGAGAAATTCAGCAGCATCCTGTTAAAGACACGATCCAGCATGTTGATTTCTATGAATTAAGTGATAGCCAAAAAGTGAGAGTTGATCTTCCTGTTAGAACAAAAGGAGCTGCCAAGGGTGTTCTTAATGGAGGTAAGTTAAATATGGCATTTAGGACATTATCTTGTTATGGGCTTCCTGGAGATCTTCCAGATGCGATTGTTTTAAATATTACGCCTATTAGAATTGGGCAATCGATTCGCGTTTCTGAGGTGAGTATTCCAGGTGTCACAATCTTAGACCCTGCGAATGCAGTAGTACTAGGTGTTAAAATTTCTCGTGGAGCAGTTGATGAAGAAGAAGAGGAAGGTGCTGAAAGCGCTGAAGGTGCTGAAGGTGCTGAAGGTGCTGAAGCTTCAACGGAGGAAGCAAAAGAAAAAACTGAAGGTTAATCTACAACTTCGTATTAAATTACTAAAGCCGCCATGTGCGGCTTTTTTTATTTGCTAAAAATTCACAAATGAAATAGGATAAACAACTAATTCATACGAAATCACTAACTTCGTTTTCCTCAATTATGAAGACTAAATCGCTCATTATTATACCTACCTACAACGAAAAAGAAAACGTTGAAAGGATGATTGATACCGTTATATCCTTAGCTAAAGAATTTCATGTGCTTTTTGTTGATGACAATTCTCCGGATGGAACTGCTGATTTAATAGAAAAAGCCATTAAAAAACATCCGGGGCGTGTTTTCATTGAAAAACGAGCTGGAAAGCTAGGTTTAGGAACTGCATATATTCATGGATTTAAATGGTCTATGGAAAAAGATTATGACTTCGTCTTTGAAATGGATTGTGATTTTTCGCATAACCCCGAGGACCTTCTTCGGCTTCATAAAGAGCTTGAGCAGGGATATGATCTCGTAATTGGCTCAAGATATTGCAGGGGAGGCAAGGTTAAAAACTGGCCTCTAAAAAGGATTCTCATGTCTTATTTTGCAAGTGTTTATGTAAGACTTATTCTTTTAATTTCAATTAAAGATACAACTGCAGGCTTTAAGGGTTACCGCCAAGAAGTATTAAAAAAAATAAATCTTGATGCAGTTACTTTTAAAGGTTATGCCTTTCAGATTTGCATGAAGTATGCTGTTCTTCGTCATGGTTATAAAGCCAAGGAGATACCAATTACTTTTGTAGATCGGGTTCACGGAGACTCCAAAATGAGTACTGGTATATTTAAGGAGGCCTTTTTTGGCGTTTGGAAAATGAGACACATGAAATTGTAATGAATTATATCTTAAAAAATGGAGTTCTTGTAAACGAAGGACGTAGGACTGAAGCAGACATTCTTGTAAAGAATGGTAAAATTGAAAAAATAGGACCTTCACTAACAGAAGTAGGCGCTGAAATCATAGATGTCAAAGGGAGCTTCATACTACCTGGATGCATTGATGATCAAGTTCACTTTCGCGAACCTGGCCTAACCCATAAAGCTTCTATTTATTCTGAATCTAGAGCTGCTGTAGCAGGCGGTATTACATCTTACATGGAAATGCCCAATACCGTCCCAAACGCAACGACACAAGAATTACTTCAAGATAAATATGATATCGCTTCTAAAAATTCATTAGCTAATTTTTCCTTTTTTATGGGCGCTACCAATGATAATCTGGAGGAGGTTTTAAAAACAGACCCCAAAAGGGTTTGCGGTATAAAAGTCTTTATGGGCTCGTCTACAGGAAATATGCTTGTGGATAACAAAGAGACATTAGAAGGGTTGTTTTCAAATGTTTCAATGCTTATTGCGACGCATTGCGAAGACGAGCAAACCATCCAAAGAAATCTTCAAGATGCGAAAGAAAAATATGGGGAGAACATTCCTATTGGGCAGCATCCAGTAATTAGAAATGAAGAAGCCTGTTATTTATCCTCATCTCTAGCTGTATCATTAGCAAAAAAACACAACGCACGCCTTCATGTATTACATATTTCTACCGCAAAAGAAACAGCGCTTTTTGATGCCGACACCCCCCTAGCTGAGAAGAATATCACAGCTGAAGCTTGTGTGCATCACCTTTGGTTTACAGAGGATGACTATTCAACGTTCGGTACAAAAATCAAATGGAACCCTGCTGTTAAAAGCAAGTCAGATAGAGACGGCATATGGGCTGCACTTCTTGATAACAGAATTGATGTGGTCGCTACGGACCACGCGCCACATACCCTCGAAGAAAAAAATAACAACTATTTAAATGCGCCTTCTGGAGGACCTTTAGTTCAGCACGCTTTATTAAGTATGTTTGAACACGCAAAAAATGGTAAGATTTCAATAGAGAGAATTGTTGAAAAAATGGCGCACAACCCAGCCATTCTATTTAGAGTTGAAAAGAGAGGTTACATTCGGGAAGGATACTTTGCAGATTTAGTTGTAGTAAAACCTGAAGCCAGCGAAATCGTAGCTAAGGAGAATATCCTATACCAATGTCAATGGTCTCCATTTGAAGGGACTAAATTCTCATATTCCATTGATAAAACATTTGTAAATGGCTCGCTTGTTTATGATAGAGGTGAAATCATTGAAGCTGGAAACGGTAAACGTCTTTCATTTAATTATTAAAATGATGAAGATTGCTTCAATCATTTTCAGTTTACTTTTATTTGCTTGTGTGGCAGATAATGAAGCGCCACCTTTGACTAAAAGTCAATTCAAATCTGTTTACAACGAAATCACCATCTTGGAAGGCTATTATCAGATGAATTTCAGAAATCTCAGTATCTACAAAGATTCCTTATTAAAATCTGTCGATAGTGTTTTAAAAAAACATGACGTTACTTTCGAAGAATTTGAGCAAACTTATAATTATTACTCTAGACACCAAGAAGCTTTTCAAGCTTTAAATAATGAACTCATTCAGGACTACTCAAAATAGCTCAAAGTTTGATTTGTTGAGCCGAAATGGTTTGAGCTAAAAACTGGGTTGCAGTTTCCATAAAAACATCAACATTTTCAGTTGTTAAAAAAGAACAAGTGCCCCTTTTTGAAAGCTGTGTTTTCATAAATTGATTTCTCAGAAAGATAATCCTTTAGCTTATCCGCGACAATCGGTCCTTGAGAAATCACCTGAATGGAAGGGCCTACAATATCCTGTATTTGATCGAGAATTAACGGATAATGCGTACAAGCCAATAAAATGGTATCCATAGAACCATCTTTACTTAATAGCACCTCTATATCTTTTTCAATTATTTTTTTGCCCAAATCTGTTTGATGCTGTTTTGACTCAATTAATGGAACCCACATCGGACAAGCATGCTGAAAAACAGCCGTTTTTGATGAAAACCTTTCTAGCTCTATTTTGTAGGACTCAGATTGTATGGTTCCCGGAGTCCCAAGAATACCTATAGAATTGGTTTTGCTTAATGAACCAATGGTTTCCGTGCTGGGCCGAATGACTCCAAGAACACGAAAATCTGAATCAGCATGAGCTAAGTCAATTTGTTGAAGCGTTCGCAAAGCTTTGGCGCTTGAGGTATTACAAGCTAAAATAACCAACCTGCAACCTTGGTTTTTAAGATAGTTTACGGCCTCTAAAGTAAATTCATGTACCACTTCAAATGATCGATTACCGTATGGTGCTCTGGCATTATCACCAAGGTATAAATAATCATAATCAGGAAGTACGCGCATGAACTCCTGAAGAACAGTCAACCCACCATATCCCGAATCAAAAACACCTATAGGACCAACTTTATTCATCATTCAAATCTACAAAAAAAGGGCAACGTTTGTTGCCCTTTTAAATGTAGTCCCTAAAAGGGTTTTATTCTGTCTTTAATGCTGCTTCTAATTTTAATAGCTCTGTCATTACCTCTTGAGTAAGGTCTATCCCTCCTTTAAAGTAAAGCGTCACAGTCTCGTCTAAAACATAAGATAGTTTTTTGCTCTCCGCAATATTGTTAACTGCCGTTTGAACTAAATCAAGAATTGGTTTATTCAGCTCTTGACCATATATCTGCATTTGTTGTTCTAACTCTACCTGTCGAGTCTCAAGGGCTTGCTGCTTTTTCATCAGCTTCTCCTGTTCCATTTTCTGAATGACTGGAGACCAGTCTTTTTCATTTTGCTGATACCTCAGGTAAGCACTTTCAAATGCCTTATTCATTTCTTGGAGCTCCTGAACGCCTTCAGCTTCAAATTGTTTTAAAGCAGCCATCGCATCCTTTCTGGATTGAAGAGTATCTAAAAGTACTTGAGAATTGATATGGCCAATTTTCATTTGTGCTTCTGCTTGAAAGCCCATAAGGAGCATAACTGATAAGAATATTACGTTTTTCATTTTTATTTATTATTTATTTATTTCTATTCACTAATTCCCATTTCATCTAAAATATCATCACTGATATCGTAATCACTTGTCGCAAAGATTAGACTGCTTTGGTTTGCTTTATCGAAAACAAGGTCATAACCATCACTTTTAGCGATTTTCTTAAGTGCTGTGAAGATTCTGTCTTGAATTGGTTTTATCAATTCTTGACGTTTTTGAAAATAATCCCCTTCGCTTCCAAAATGTAGGGTCTGAAGATCTAGGGCCTCTTGCTCCAAATTTTCTATCTCCTCTCTTCTTTTAATACGTTCCTCCTTAGGTAATAAAATCTCTTCTCGTTCGAAGTTACTTTTCTTGCTTTTTATTGCGGCATATCGATCTTCAATTTCTTTGGTCCAACGCTCTGCAAGCTTATCAAGCTTTTCTTTAGATTGAACATATTCAGGAACCTTACTCATGATATAATCAGAATCTATATATGCATATGATTGACTGTAGGCAAAGGTTGTGCCAAAAAACAAAAAGAATAAGAAAAAATATTTCAACATAAGCGGTACAATTGACCAATTGAACGCCGAAGATACATAATTATTGTAAAGAATTCATTACAATTATTGCGCGAAGTCCATAGTTTCTATGGTCTTTTTAGACTTTTAAGGACTTATGCTTTAATAAGCTTTATAGTAATAGATTTGTTCACATTATTTAACAACAGGAAATAACACCCTGGGTTTAAATTTGAAATGTCAATTTCACTATTCGAAACAACGTTTTCTTGCCTAAGAACAACTCGACCAGCTTGATCCAAAATGGACATTTCACTACCGAGATAGGCTTCTGTTTCTATTCTAAATGTGTTTTGGATTGGGTTTGGATACACCTTGATGTCTTCCGTGTTAATTCCCGCAATACCAACAGAGCATTCTGTCTTTAAGGATTCAAACCACGTAAAAGCGTCCGTGAGTGATGGTAACACACAATCATTATGCATTCCTTCCCCTTTAAAAATGGCCTCAACACCGGTCGCTCCGTTTTCTATCATTGTAGCTTCAGCCACAATTGCATTTTGAAAGGATACTTGTTCATCACCTGTACAATAGAACATCTTTATGGGCCTTGTGGGTAGCCAATCATGATTGTCGTTTGCCGCCATTGCTTGCCAAATAGGATGTGATAAGTCTTCCGAAGCTGCTAAAAAGTTCTCAAGGACCGTAGTCCTCAACAAAAGACTGAATCTCCTGAGGGAGTTGGTTGTTTAGGCTTCCCATACC
The DNA here is from genome assembly GCA_943789205.1 of uncultured Flavobacteriales bacterium. Taxonomy (GTDB): domain Bacteria; phylum Bacteroidota; class Bacteroidia; order Flavobacteriales_D; family Crocinitomicaceae; genus UBA952. Next base: position 1,225,092 of record CALSTG010000001.1, on the reverse strand, counting down.
TAAGGTGTAATTGTTTCCATTAAAATAGGGCTCAACAATTTCATCATATGGTGCTTTTAAGATATCAGAATAACTTGTATACAAATCACCATATACCCTTTGATAAGATGCCATAATATAGACAATATAGCCTGGGTTGGAATAGGACGCGGCTAAAATAGTATCTGCCATAGCTCCCGTAATTTCATAAGGCCCTGAACAAGGGGCAGATGCAATTACATTAAATTCCTCTAATAAATTATTTTCTTCTATGTGTTTGTGGGTCGCCATTGCAGCATGGCCGCCCTGGGAGTATCCCGTTAAGAAAAGCTCTCCGTTGTCTGGCTCCATACCAGGTATTTCGCCAAGAAATTGTGCCTCACGCACTGCCCGAATCATATCCAAAGTCGCCGTTGCTTCCGACTCCCCATGACAATAAGGATGTAATCCTGGACTTTCTCCCATTCCCAAATAATCAGGCATAACGACTTGGTAACCTCCTGCAGCGAAAATGCGGCCAATATAAGTCTCTTGAATATCTTCTGAAGGCACGTCAACTTTTCTCAAACTTGTCCCATGCTCATATACAGCTATCGGGAAACCTTGACATTCAGGGCTCACTGGAATGCAAAAAGCGCCTGATGCAACCGTTGCTGAACCGTCAACATCTGTAGTTTCGTAGACAATTTTATAAGTATCCACTGAGTATGTAAGAGAAAGCCCAGAAACTGCCATTAAAACAGAGGGTTCTATAGTATTAATGAAAGTTGAGGAAATAAAATTTTGACTAAAAGAGGTTCCTAAAATAAAGCTTGAAAAAAATAAGGCGAAACTTTTTGAGTGCATTTTCATAATTACGTAATGTTAGATACGTAATTTAAGAAATTCTTAGGATAGATAAAAAAATAAAAGGCTGTTTAACTATAATTCACCAAGGTTCATTCCTATCGTGAAACTTAATTTAGGATAAAATCCTTTTTCATCAACAGATTGGTCGGTAGACCCACCGAAACCATCAGCCCAAGAATCGAGTCTGTCAAAGCCTAACCCATAATCAAGCCCAAGCATTCCAAACATTGGCAGGAACACCCTAATGCCAATACCGGCAGCTCGTTTTACATTGAAAGGATTGAATTTATCAAAAGTTGGATATGTGTTTCCAGCTTCAAGAAAAGTTAATGCATAAAATGTTGCTGATGGATTCAGAGATATCGGATAACGAAGCTCCAAAGTGTATTTGGCAATAATCGGGTCTCCCCCTGCAGACGATACGTTTTGATCTTCATATCCTCTTAAAGCAATTATCTCCCTTCCTCCAAGTTGATTTACCCCTGACAAACCGCTACCCCCCATTGAGTACCTATCAAAAGGAGTGATTCCTTTATTATCATTATATGCCCCGATAAAACTAAATCCAAACCTTGGCATTAGCACAAGTTTTTTATCTGGAGATAGAGGAACATACCATTCCCCAGTAAATCTAAAACGATAATATTCAAGAAAATGATATCTGTCTTTACTACTCGCTGTTGAATAATCTGTATCCGTAAATAAGGAATAAGGCAAAGTGGCTTTGGCTGTAAACTTAAAACTTGATCCACTTTGCGGATAAATAGGCGCACTCACAGAGCTTCTTTGAAGTACATATTTCAATGCTATATCATTTGCATAACCCTGGGTAAATAAGGGGAATCTAAAGTCGTTTACCACATCGTAGTATTGATAACTGAGCTCATAATATGCTGTGAAATAATCATCTGGCCACTTTTTTCGTCTACCAAGACCTATACCCGTTCCTGTGATTGACAGACCATTATAATCCGGGTTCGTTCTCAACAAACCGTTAGAGCTCAATGCTGTATTGTTGATCCAAAAAGATAAAGAGTTTGGTTTTTTACCTCCAAGCCATGGCTCAGTAAAGGAGAAATTATATCCTTGATAAAAGCGTCCGTTGGATTGGGCTCTTATCGAAAGACGTTGACCATCTCCACCAGGAAGCGGAGTCCATGCCTCCTTCTTAAAAAAGTTTTTAGTTGAGAAGTTATTGAAGGTAAGTCCCAGTGTTCCAATAATCCTTCCAGAAGATGTTGGTCCTGCACCACCGTATCCTCCAGAAAGTTCAATTTGGTCAGAAGACTTTTCCTCAACAACATATTCTATATCTACGGTTCCATTTGCCGGGTTAGGAAGCGGGTTTACCTGAAAGGCTTGTTCATTAAAAAAGCCCAGCTGCGCCAATTCTCTTTGAGTCCTCATTATATCCGCCTTATTGAAAAGGTCTCCCGGTCGCGTTCTTATTTCACGGAGAATTACATAATCATTGGTCTTTGTATTACCTTTAACTGTAACCGTACCAATTCTTGCCTCTTTACCTTCGAGCATTCGAATCTGGTAGTTAATTTGTCGATTTGTGACATTGGTCTCTACCGGTATAATTTGAAAAAATAGATAGCCGCGATCCATGTACAAAGATGATATATCTCGCCCATCACCATTCCCAAAAATGCGTTGTTCTAGAAGTGCCTTATTATAAAGATCCCCCTTTTTTATTCCTAAAATCGTATCTAAATAGCTCGAGCGGTATTTTGTATTTCCTGTCCAGTCAATATCACCAAAGAAATATTTACCACCTTCGTTTACTGTTAATTCAATCATTAAACTTTTTTCATCTATTTGATAGACCGTATCAGAAGTGATTTCAGCATCCCTTAAACCTACTCCATTAAACTTGTCGATTAAGGCTAACTTATCTGTCTCATATGTAGACTCCGTAAATTTCGAGCGTTTAAAGATCCTGAGAATTGATTTCTTTTTGGTGTCCTTCATTGCAAGCTTTAGTTTCCACATCGGAATTTGCGTTGCACCATTGATTTTAATTTCTTTTATACCAACCTTTGCACCTTTATCAATGTTTATTGAAAAAAGTTCGGAATTGTTAATAACTGTATCCTTTATGCGATCAATCTGCACGGAAACATTATAAAAGGACTTGTCTCTAAAGTATCCTCTAATTTGATTTTTAGTTTGAAAAACCAGATTTTCGGTAATCGTTTTTCCAGAAAACAATGCGATTTCTTCTCTTATTTTATCCGCTTCTCTCTTAGAAACACCCCTAAATTTAAAACGAGAAAGCTTTGGACGTGGCCGAAGGTCAATTATTAAATAAACTACCCCTGCAATTTCTTTCTCTGCATAAATTGCAATATCAGAAAACAAGCCCTCAGACCAAAGGTTTTTTATGGCTGTATTTATTTGCTCACTCGGTAATTTAATGGGTTGTCCCTGTCGCAATCCTGCAATTAAACGAATTGCTTGGTGGTCATAATTGTCTGCCCCATAAACTCGGATAGGTCCAAGCTCATATTCTTTTGGTGACATATAATTAAAGTCAAGCTCCGACAAGGATGAAGGTCCATCTTGTGCCCCTAATTGAAAGGAGATAAATAAAGTCAACAACACAAAAAACCTCAACATGATCACGCTCCTTTTAATTGTTCTGAGACCAAGCCAAACCTGCGTTCTCTATTTTGATAATCGTATATCGCTTCAATGAGTTGCTTTTTACCGAATTCAGGCCAAAATATATCTAGAAAATAAAACTCCGTGTAAGCGATTTGCCAAAGTAAAAAATTACTCACACGATGTTCACCACTCGTTCGAATTAGTAATTCTGGGTCTGGAATACCTTTGGTAGTCAGTTCTTTGGAAATGAGATTTTCATTGATTTCATTAAGGATAATCGATTCATCCTTTATTTGTTTGGCTATACTTTTCACCATTTCTTCAATCTCCCATTTAGAGCTATAATTTAAAGCTAAAACAAGAGTTATACTGGAATTATTTCTAGTTTGAAACATTGCCTCTTTAAGGCTTTCTTGACATTCCTTTGGAAGCCCTTTTATATTTCCAATGGCTTGAAGCCTAACACCATTTTCGTTGAGCTCCTCTAGTTCATTGGCGAGGGACATGACTAATAGATTCATAAGTCCTTCAACCTCTTCCTTAGGACGGTTCCAATTTTCAGTCGAAAAAGCATAAAGTGTTAAGAATTTAACCTTTAAATCTGCAGCAGTCCTGAGTGTTTCACGAACGGCATCTACACCTTTTGTGTGTCCAAATATTCGATCTTTCCCTTGGGTTTTGGCCCAGCGGCCATTGCCATCCATGATGATAGCTATGTGCTCTGGAATTGCCTTAAGGTCAATATGGTTTAAATCACTCATTATTAGAAGTAACGAAGATAAGTAAACATTCTTGTATGAGCATTATTTAACTTATTGCAGTTAACAAGTCTTAACACGGGCCCAACAAAAACAACTCAGGTCTTTTACTCCGCTAAAACAATCAGCTTGTTTTGATTCAATTCAGCAACACCTCCATTTATTGAAACACTAATTTTTTCTGGAGACTCTACAGCAATGAAATCATTCTTTTGATCTTCGGTCAACGGCTGTTCGAGTTCTACAACAAGACTCCCTTTCTTTAATGAAGAAATAACGGGTGCGTGATTGTTTAAAACTTGAAATATACCATCAAGGCCTGGTAAAGAAACTGCTTTTGCTTCTCCACTAAAAACGTTTGACTCCGGTGTTATGATTTCTAGTTTCATATTGTTATGCTTCTGCTAACATTTTTTCTCCAGCCTCAACAACATCTTCGATACCACCTTTCAAGTTAAATGCCGCTTCTGGGTATTGATCATACTTTCCATCAAGTATATCATTAAATGCCTTAATCGTTTCTTGAATATCAACAAGTACTCCTGGAAGACCTGTAAATTGCTCAGCAACATGGAAAGGCTGAGATAAAAATCTTTGAACCCTTCTTGCTCTGTGAACAACCATTTTATCTTCCTCGGAAAGTTCATCCATTCCAAGAATCGCAATAATATCCTGTAGTTCTTTGTATCTCTGAAGCGTTATTTGAACACGTTGAGCACAATTGTAATGCTCATCACCAACGATTTCAGGTGTAAGAATTCTAGACGTTGAATCTAGTGGATCAACAGCAGGATAAATACCAAGCTCAGCAATTTTTCTTGACAATACAGTTGTTGCATCCAGGTGAGCAAAAGTATTGGCTGGTGCCGGGTCAGTAAGGTCATCTGCAGGAACGTAAACCGCCTGAACAGAAGTAATAGATCCGCTTTTCGTTGATGTAATTCTTTCTTGCATCGCTCCCATTTCTGTAGCTAGTGTTGGTTGATACCCAACTGCTGAAGGCATTCTTCCTAAAAGTGCAGAAACCTCAGAACCTGCCTGAGTAAATCTAAAGATATTGTCTACGAAGAAAAGGATATCTTTTCCTTGACCTTCACCATCACCATCTCTAAAGTACTCTGCAATAGTCAATCCTGAAAGTGCAACACGAGCACGAGCACCAGGAGGCTCATTCATTTGTCCAAAAACAAATGTTGCTTTCGACTCCTTCATTTCGTCAAGATTTATTTTATTCAAATCCCAACCACCATTTTCCATGGAAGTTAAAAAGTCTTCACCGTATTTAATAATACCGGATTCTAGCATTTCACGAAGAAGGTCATTCCCTTCACGCGTACGCTCACCAACTCCTGCGAATACAGAAAGACCACCGTGTCCTTTTGCAATATTATTAATAAGCTCTTGAATCAGTACTGTTTTACCTACACCTGCTCCTCCGAATAAACCAATCTTACCACCTTTTGCATATGGCTCAATAAGGTCAATTACTTTTATACCTGTAAATAAGATTTCAGTAGCGGTAGAAAGGTCCTCAAACTTTGGTGCCTCCCTGTGTATAGGCAGACCATCTGAATTATCAACTTCGTTTATACCGTCAATTGCCTCACCGACAACGTTAAATAAACGACCTTTAATTTTTTCTCCTGTGGGAACTTTGATTGGAAGACCTGTAGAGGTAGCTTCCATTCCTCTTGTAAATCCATCTGTAGAATCCATTGATATGGCTCTTACAGAGCTTTCACCTACGTGAGCTTGAACCTCAAGTACAACACGGGTTCCATCTGTTTTGAATACCTCTAAGGCATCATAGATATTTGGCAACTCAAGACCTTTCTCAAAAGCAACGTCAACAACTGGACCGATTACCTGAGATATTTTTCCTTTTAGACTAGACATTCTATACCTGTTTGAATTTGGGTGCAAATATAACCCATTTATTCTAATAACAAATCACTTTAATCCAATAAAATTTAGGGACTAAATATCCTCACTTCCTCTCAACAGAAGTTTTACGGTGATGAACGAAAATAAAATGCTTAAAGTCGATACGGAAGCCACAATTGTAATAAAGTCCTTCAGCGAGAAACCTATCGGGTAAGGCTGACCAGGAGCAATATGTAACATTTCAGTTGAAACCTGAAAGAAACAAATTAAATAACCAACAAGGATACCTATGATAATTCCAAAGAAGCAAATCAAAAGACCCTGAAAGAAGAAAACGTTAAAAAGCATTTTTCGAGTTAAACCCAAAGATTTAAATGCTAAAAAATTATCTTTTTTTTCGATAAATAACATGGTTAAAGAGGATACAAGGTTAAAAGATGCTAACACGAATACAAATATTAAAATCAATGTTAAGATTGCTTTTTCAGATTTACTGGTCTTAAATATTAACTCGTTTTTTTCCTTGTAGGTTTTAACCTCGTAATCTGGTCCAAATACACCTGCAATTTGAGACTTTAAATTTTCTATGTCTGACGATGGTTTTGCGGAAAAGTAAATATTTGTAAGTCGGTTTAGTGTGTCCCCTGTGAGCTTTCTGTATGCGGACAATGGCCATAACAGTGTTTGTTCATTAACCTCCTTGTTCCGATAAAATAATACCGAAGAGAGCTGAAGCTTCTTGGTATAAAAGGGCTGTTTGGAACGCACACTAATAGTCGTCTTTGGCAGAAATAACTTAAAGTCCCCATCCAAAGGCGCCTCGAGCTTCTGTAAAAGTGAAACTCCAATAATACCTTCTGGTTTCGTGGAGGTCCCTAATGAAGGTTTTGGACCTTTGAAGTTTTGATCTAGCGAGACAACATTGAGGAAGGATTCTTCAATAGCAAATAACTTAGCATTTGTTCGTTTTACTCGAAAGGATTTTTCCGACCTTAACGGTCGATTATACTCGAGAACCGCAAGGGCTTCGACTCCTTTCGAAATTGCACGAATCCCTTGAATCTTTTCAAGAGCCTTCCACTTAACCTCTTTTTCATAAAAGGATTTGTGCTTAGCAGAACGTACAACTATTGAGGGGTCAAACTCACTATAGATTTCATCGATCAACTGCTCCATACCATTGAAAGCAGAGAGCAAGACGACTAAGGCGCATGTTATACTCGCAATACCGATGATTGAAACTCTCGTAATTAAAGTAATGATGTTCTTTTTCCGCTTGGAACGGAAATAAGTCTTTGCGATGTAAAAAGCCGTTTTGATAATTATTTTTTTAGAAGTTCATCTATTTTTGATGCGTAATCTAACGAGTCATCAATGTGGAACTTAAGGGCAGGGATCTTTCTCAAGTTTTTGAGCTTTTTTCCTACTTCTCCGCGAATTCTGCTCGAGTTTGATTCGATGTTTTCAAAAACTTCTTGCTTGTCTTTAGCACCAAAGATACTCAAGTAACATCGAGCTAGTGATAAATCCGAAGTTACCCTTACTACAGTAACAGAAACCATGGTACCCAAACAAATACTTGAATTTCTTTGTAAGTAAACCGAAACCTCTGACTGAATTACAGATTCTATTTTGTTTTGTCTTATTGATGCCATGCAACAAATTTAAGAATAGTATTTCATGATAACCCGAAAAGTAAAAATGTATCTTTGTATCAATGTTGAATTCATACCTTGAAATATTTAGATATACAACAAAGTACAAGCTGCACACTTTTCTTGTGGTGCTGTGTAATATGTTTTTTGTCGTATTTAATTTACTTTCTCTCGTATTATTTATTCCTGTGCTTCAACTTATCTTTAAAGACCCAGAGAGCATCCCTCTAGTAAGCAAGCCCGAATTCAATTGGGGTATTCCTGATTTGTTTTTGTATGTCAAGGACTATTATAACTATACCATGACTTCCATGGTGAAGAGCGAGCCATTACATGCGCTACTTTTTGTTTGTGTCTCGGTGATGTTAGCCTTTTTCTTCAAAAATTTATTTCGGTACGGTGCTGTTTGGTTCCAATCGGAATTAAGAATGGCGGTCGTCCGGGACGTTAGAAATAAACTATTTAAAAAATCCATGCAATTACCTCTTGCTTATCATACGAATGAACGAAAAGGGGATTTAATGTCTAGAATGGTAAGTGATGTTAACGAATTGGAAATTGCGGTCGTTTGTCTTCTTGAGCTTTTATTTCGAGAACCTTTTGCGGTTATCATAAATATTGCAACACTGATTTACCTGAGCCCGAGCTTGTCCTTATTTTCATTTCTTTTAATGCCGATATCGGCTTTTGTAATATCAAGAATTGGAAAGAGCCTAAAGCGAACAGCAAAGAAAAGTCAGGAGCAAACAAGTGTAATGTACTCATCAATGGATGAGGGTATTGAAGGGGTGCGTATTATAAAGGCTTTTAATGCGGCTACATTTATTATTTCAAGGTTCAAAAAAACCAACCTGAAGCATCAGAAACTTGTAACCCGAACTGCTCGCAAAAAAAACCTATCGCCTCTGCTGAATGAAACAATAGGAGCAGGGGTTCTCTTGAGTTTGGTTTGGTTTGGCGGAAGTATGATTTTAGGTGGTGAGAAAAACGCTTTATCTGGTGAAGTGTTCATGACTTTTATTATTGTTTTTTCTCAATTCTTAAGACCTGTTCAGAATATTTCTAAGAATATTTCGAATATGATCAAATCTCGTGCCTCTCAAGATAGAATAAACGAAATATTAAATTTGTCAGACGTGATTACAGATGCGCCTGATGCCAAACCTTTTAAAGAATTTAAAACACAAATTTCATTTGAAGATGTTGGCTTTACTTATGATACGGCTGTTGTACTAAATAAGATAAATTTTACGATTCAAAAAGGACAAAACATCGCTTTGGTTGGAGAGTCTGGAAGTGGCAAAACAACACTCATTAATCTTATTCCTAGATTCTATGATGTAACAAGCGGCTCCATTAAAATTGACGGCTTGGATATTGGTTCAGTCAAAATAAAAGACTTGAGAGCCAATATGGCGCTCGTGTCTCAGGATCCAATATTGTTTAACTCAAGTATCATTGAAAACATTGCGTTTGGAGAGCAAGAACCAGATCTAGAGCGGGTGAAAGAGGCTGCAAAAATCGCAAATGCACACAATTTTATAGCACAGATGCAAGATGGTTATCAAAGCATAATTGGTGAGCGAGGCAGCTTATTGTCTGGCGGGCAAAAACAAAGATTAAGTATTGCACGGGCCATGTACAAGAATCCGGAGGTTCTCATTCTTGATGAAGCAACATCTGCTTTAGATCTTGAATCAGAAAAATTAGTTCAAGAGGCGCTTGATAGGGTTATGAAAGACCGAACTTGCATCGTAATTGCACACAGGTTAAGCACCATTAGAAAATCTGACTTAATTCTTGTTTTAGATAAAGGTAAGATCGTAGAGCGTGGTTCACATGACGTTCTATTGCAAAAAGATGGCTTTTACAAGAAGCTTTTCGACTTACAAACAAGCTGATTTTAATAATTATTTGAACAAATCAAGTTTGTTATGGTTACCTTTGCATATGCAAAGCAATTCCACATTTTCCCCGCTTCAATTTGCGAAGAACAAAAACGCTGAGTTTTATAAGGTCTTAAGACAGCGCGTGAATAGTTATTTCAAGACAAGAAATATTTCAAGACATGCCAATGCAAGTATGGTTTTCAAAACCGTTGTAATGGTTGCGTTATACCTTACTCCTTTTATACTTATAACAACATCAGGAATTGGATCTTGGTGGGTGCTCGTACTTTGGGCTATTATGGGTGTTGGAATGGCTGGTTGTGGTTTATCAGTAATGCACGATGCGAACCATGGTGCGTATTCGAAAAATCCAGCAGTCAATAGTTTTATTGGTAAAATCCTTATTATACTAGCAGGGAATCCAGCGAATTGGAGAATTCAACATAACGTCCTTCACCATACGTACACAAATGTGTCAAATTATGACGAAGATATAGCTCCTCCTCCTGCAATTTTGAGGTTTTCTCCGCACACCAAACGTTATAAAATTCACAGATTTCAACATTTCTATGCGTACTTTTTTTACGGTTTGATGACAATTACTTGGTTTATCAATAAAGACTATGAACAAGCCGTTAGATATAATAAAATGGGGCTTCTCGAAACACAAGGCTTAACTTTTAAAAAGCACCTTCGAAATATTATCGTTAACAAGGTGGTATATGCATCTATTTTCATTGCACTCCCTTTTATTTTTAGTCCAGCTGCTTGGTATATTACATTAATTGGTTACTTATTGATGCAATTTATAACTGGCTTTATCCTCGGTATTATTTTTCAACCTGCACATGTCGTTCCAACCTCTACCTATCCACTGCCAACGCCTTCAGGGGACGTTGAGGCAGATTGGGCGGTTAGCCAAATGTACAATACGGCAAACTTTGCAAAAGAATCGAGGCTTTTCTCATGGTATGCTGGAGGTTTAAACTACCAAGTAGAACATCATTTATTCCCTAATATTTGTCACATCCACTACCGAAAGCTTTCTGAAATTGTCCAAGCAACCGCTCAAGAATTTGAAGTTCCTTATCACTCTTACAAAACTTTCATGGGTGCATTGAAGGAGCACACCCAAATGCTCTACAAACTCGGAAATCAAGACGCGGCCCAAGCGATTCATTAAATATTTATGACCTTCGGGGAATTCTATGACTTCTGTTGTGCATTGTCAAATGATGAGGCCTCGACACCTTTTGACAAAAACACACTTGTCTTCAAAAAAAAAGGTAAAATATTTGCCTTAACAAATGCAGAATATTTTGAGTTTATAAATTTAAAGTGTGATCCTGAACAAGCCTTGCATCTTAGAGCAAATTACCAAGCAATTAAGCCCGGCTATCATATGAATAAAAAGCACTGGAACTCAGTCTACCTGAATCAAGATGTAAATGATCAGCTTATTTTTCAGCTCATCGAAGCCTCATTTAATTTGGTTTAACTTTTACTTTTTGATAAACGCGACCCTTGATTTAGGATATTTTACAAAAGCAACTGAATACTCCCCTTTAGAGAGCTTTGAGCAATCAATCTGCGTATAGGGTTGGTTCAGTTTTATACGCATAACTATTTTCCCTGCAGCATCTGTTAACACGATGATTTCGCCGATATGTGCTTCTTGAATTGTAATATTCAGTGTCTCTAATGTTGGGTTTGGGTAAAGTAAAAGCTCAGTTGACGACTTGTCGATTGAAGTTGTATTTTCTATCGTTAAATCAATAGTGATTGTTGAATCGCAGCCGTAAATATTTTCGAGTACCTGGGTGTATGTTCCGCTCTCATTATAGGTAATGCCATTTAATTCAAAGGTTTCTGAGGCAGTTTCTGTTATAAGTGAGCTAGAGCTTAAATTAATTGTAAGGTCAAGTATTATTGTCGAGTCACAACCCTCATTTGTTGTATATAATAGCGCTTCAGAATTGTTACTCTCCGTATACACCACTCCATTAAGCCACTCATAGCTATCACAAGCGGTTTGGAAATCTGTTGTTGTACTAGAATTGTTTATCGTAAGGTCTAATTGCACTATGGAATCACAGCCCTCAAGATTTGTTAATGCATAACTTGCTGTATTGTTATTCTGGGTGTATGTATTTCCATCAATCCAAGTATAACTATCACATGCTTCCTGAACATCTACATTCGCAGAGGAACTCCCCTGCTGATAAACGCGAATATAATCAAGCACCATATCACTTTCCACAAAACTGGGCTCAATTGAATTCTGTACAGCCACATTTAATAGAATAAATTGGTCTTCAATAAACGGCCAAGTACTCATGTTTTGCGGACTAGGTTCATAAATGTAATAAACATAGCCGTCAACACTAAATTCAATTTTTTCCTCTGTCCATTCCATCGCATAAATATGAAACGTGTTTGAAACATCATTAGCCATGGTACCCCCATGATTGACTGTTGCCCCTGAAGATGAAGGAGTATGGAGTGCACTTTGCACGTAATTTTGATTGGAGCCCCAATGCTCTAGAATATCTATTTCCCCGCAGGCAGGCCATGATGTTGTACCAAAACCTTGAGTTTGCCAATAAGCCCCATTTTCATTTATATTTTTTCCGAGCATCCAAATAGCAGGCCAGGTACCTATACCAAAAGGCATTTTCGCGCGTGCCTCCACACGTCCATAAGTAAATGCAAACTTCGAATTCAATCGGGCTGAGGTGTACTCTTTTGTTACGCCTTGATCAGTGAAAGTTTCATCCTTTGCTACAATGTGCAGAAACCCATCCTCTACATAAGAATTGTCTACCCTATTTGTATAATGCTGTAGTTCTCCATTGAACCAGCCCCAACCATTAGGGAGAAGGGTTTGATGAAACCATTTTGTGCCGTCAATTGCGCCACTACCATTAAATTCATCGGACCAAACTAGATTTCCAAATTGATTGCAAGAACCGATAGTTCCATCATAATTCACGTCGTCTAAAAATGCTTCAACAAAATCGTTATTGTTTTCTCCATTAATTTGTATCACAACTCTATTAAAGTCAGTTCTTAAGATAGGGTCACCAGTACCAGGGTTCAAATTAATGTAAGGGTCATTGTCAAAGTCAAAGCTAATTTCCTGCCATTGATTTAAGTCAACATTTTTTATAATCTCGCATTGAGTTTCCCATGGAGCAGCTAATGTACCATCTTGTAGTTTTAGAGATATTTGATTGTTTTGATTTCCTGAGATTCCTGACGCAGGGATGAATATTTTTAAGGTAAACGTATGGTCGTTCGTAAGGTCGAAATTTTCAATAACATCAAAACGCACATTTGCATACTGACCGCCATAGTCATTATATTGTAGTACAGTTTGGGATGTATTCATTCCTTGAATAAAAGGATTGTTAAAAGAATTGTTCATCCCACAATCATCACCATACCATGATGTTATTGTTCCATTCCCTTCAAAATCATCTTGAACGTATTGAAGTTGTGAGAACGATGTAAAACCAAATAAAAGCGTGAAAAGAAGGTTGAGTCTTTGTATCATTTGAAAATTAAATCACATGTTAGTGTCAAAAATACGCTTATTCGATGAGAAAGTCAAAAGGAAATGCATCCGCTATTTTCTTCAAAAGAATATCCTTTTTCAATACAATTCAGCTGGCTTTGCGAACAATTAATTAGGTAGCAATTGTGTTTTTTATGTATATTTAAAATATCCATTTCTATATGGTTTATAGAGACTTACCGTTAATGATAAAATTTATAATATGAGTGATTTTCCATGGTTCAAATCCTACCCAACTGAAGTTCCAAAAACAATAGAGCTGAATCGATACAACAATCTTGTTGAAATATTCGATCAATCTGTAAAAAAATTCGGAGATAAAACTGCCTATAAAAACATGGATGTAGAGCTGAGCTTCAATGAGGTTTCTGCTCATGTAGATGCGCTTGTCTGGCATCTACAAAATAATACAAAACTGAAAAAAGGAGACCGTATTGCGCTTCAAATGCCTAACCTTCTTCAATTTCCAATAACCATTTTTGCTTGTTTAAAAGCTGGATTAGTTATTGTCAATACGAATCCGTTATATACAGCTGATGAAATGAGGCACCAGTATAAAGACTCTGGAGCGAAAGCAATCATTATTTTAGAAAACTTTGCTTTCAATTTACAGGAAATCTTAGCTGATACGGAAATAGAAACAGTAATTACTACGACCATTGGTGATATGCTAGGTGGTTTAAAAGGTGCGATTACAAATTTTGTTGTTCGTAAAGTGAAAAAGATGGTTCCCCCTTTTACTTTACACAACACCACTCCACTAAAACAAATTTTTAAAGATTGTCAAGGGAAAAAAGGTTCAAAGGTTCCCATCAATAAAGAAGACCATGCGTTTTTGCAATATACTGGTGGGACTACAGGAGTTTCAAAAGGTGCCACACTCTCCCATGGAAATATCTGTGCCAATGTGCAGCAGGTAGAGGCATGGATTGGTCATAAATTTGAAGATGGGCAGGAAACAATCATTACTGCACTTCCGATGTATCATATATTTGCCCTTACCGCAAATTGTGTCGTGTTTTTTAGATACGGTGCAAAAAACGTTTTAATTACAAACCCTAGAGACATGAAAGGGTTCTGTAAAGACCTTAAGAAAAACCCTTTTACATTTATCACGGGTGTCAATACACTTTTCAATGGCCTTCTCAATCAAGATGCATTCCGTAGTCTAGATTTTAGCGCGCTTAAAATGGCTCTTGGTGGTGGAATGGCCGTTCAAGATGTTGTTGCCATTGAGTGGGAAAAAGTAACAAATAGTCCGCTTCTTGAGGCCTATGGATTATCGGAGACAAGCCCGGCTGCAACCATTAATCCAGTTGGTGGAAGCCATAAAACAGGATCAATAGGATTGCCTTTACCAAATACTGACATCAAGATTTTCGATGACAATAAAGTAGAGGTGCCGCATGGCGAGAAAGGCGAAATTGGAATCAAAGGCCCACAAGTTATGCAAGGCTACTGGAATCGACCAGAAGAAACAGCAAATTGTATGCACGGAGATTACTTCCTTACAGGCGATGTAGGTGTTATAGATGAAGATGGATTTTTCAAAATCGTTGATCGAAAGAAAGAGATGGTCTTAGTTTCTGGATTTAATGTTTATCCAAGTGAAGTAGAAAAAGCGATCACCGAAAACCCGAAGGTATTAGAGGTTGGTGTTTGTGGTGGTAAGAATGACGACGGAACGGAATTTGTGCAAGCCTTTGTTGTTAAAAAAGATGCTTCTTTGACAAAAGAAGAAGTAATTGCAACCTGTAGAGAGCACCTCACCAACTATAAAGTCCCTCGTGAGGTTCACTTTCGCGACGAATTACCTAAATCAAACGTTGGTAAAATCCTTCGACGATTGTTAAAATAATCGTTGCTGTTTCGTGCGAATAGATAAGTATGTTTGGTGTGTGCGGCTTTCCAAAACAAGGTCCTTGGCAACAAAATTGATTGCTAGCAACAAAATAAAACTCAACAATGCAGAGTGCAAACCTGCAAAAGAACTTGTAGTTGGAGATGTCCTTACCATTCAAAAAAACAATGCCACCTTCAGTTTTAGGGTCAAAGCGCTAACAGAAAAAAGGTTGGGGGCTAAATTGGTCCATGACTATATTGACGATGAAACCTCCGAAGAAGAAATAGAAAAATATAAAACCTATCAAGCAGCCCAGCGAAATTACCGAGGTCGAGACCAAGGTAAACCATCAAAAAAAGACCGAAGAGAACTGGATGATTTTCTCGAGGGTTGGTAATTACTCTACCGTAACGGACTTTGCTAAGTTTCTAGGTTGATCCACATTACATTCCCTCATCACCGCGATGTAGTATGAAAGGATTTGGAATGGAACAGTTGCAATTAAGGGCACTAAATATTCATTGGTTTCTGGTATCTCGATATAATCGTCCGCAAACTGTTTAACTTGCTCGTCGCCTTCAGTCACAATTGCTATAATTTTACCTTTTCGAGCCTTAACTTCCTGAATATTGCTCACTACTTTTTCGTAGGATGGGCCTTTTGTTGCAATTACAAAAACCGGCATTTCTTCGTCAATCAATGCTATAGGTCCGTGCTTCATCTCTGCAGCAGGATAACCCTCAGCATGTATATATGAAATCTCTTTTAGCTTCAATGCACCTTCAAGAGCCACTGGAAAAGAGCTTCCTCTTCCAAGATATAACGCATTACTGGCGTCCTTGTATTTAGCAGCTATCTTTTTTATTTTTTCAGTCTTATCTAAAACAAGTTGAACTTTTTGTGGGATTGCTTCCAATGAAGACAGCAGGTTTCTATACTTTGAATCGTTAAGCTTTCCTTTTTTGCGTGCCAAAGAGGCTGCCATTAGCGTGAGAACAGTTACCTGAGCCGTAAATGCTTTCGTTGATGCTACACCTATCTCTGGTCCAGCATGAGTGTAAGAACCTGCATCTGTGATTCGTGAGATTGAAGAGCCAACGACATTACAAATCCCAAGGATGGTTGCTCCTTTACTTTTTGCAAGCTCAAGCGCTGCCATTGTATCGGCTGTTTCTCCAGATTGAGAAATGGCTAACACAATATCTCCCTCATTGATAATCGGATTCCGATACCGGAACTCACTTGCATACTCAACTTCAACATTAATACGTGCAAGGTCTTCAAACAGATACTCTCCAACCAAACATGCATGCCAGCTCGTTCCACACGCCACCATAACGATTCTATTCGCGTTAATGATGTCGTTTTCATAATACTTAATTCCTCCTAGTGAAACCCATCCTTCTTTGGCGTTTAACCGTCCTCGGAAGCAGTCCTCTATAGAATGAGGTTGCTCGTGAATTTCTTTCAACATGAAGTGATCGTAGCCACCTTTCTCCAAAGCTTCAAGATGCAACTCTAGCTCCTCAACGTATGGGTCTTTTTGTACCTCATCAATATTATAAAGCTTCAATCCTTTTTTTTCATTCAAGATTGCAATCTCTCCATCATTTAAATAAACGACCTGCTTTGTGTATTCCACAATAGGGGTCGCATCAGAGGCAACATAAAAGTCATTTTCTTTGCCAATACCAATTACTAGTGGACTACTTTTTCTAGCAGCAATTAATTTATTTGGCTCGTCTTTACACATAACAACGATAGCATAAGCACCAACTACTTGTTGTAACGCAAGGCGTACGGATTTTCCAAGCTTATTTCCGGTATTTTTTTTAATGTCTGCAATCAGATAACAAAGCACCTCTGTATCTGTATCACTATTAAATTTGTATCCTTTAGATTCTAACTCCTGACGCAACACATCATAATTTTCTATAATGCCATTGTGCACTATAGCAATAGCACCATCTTGTGAGAGGTGAGGGTGGGCATTTTTATCATTCGGTGGGCCATGTGTCGCCCAACGCGTGTGTCCGATTCCTCTTGTTCCACTATTGTCCTTAGATTCAACGTGGTTCTCAAGGTTTAAAACCTTACCTTCTTTCTTGAATAGCTTAATTTCTTCGTTCTTTAACAGCGCAATTCCTGAGCTGTCATAACCACGATACTCTAGTCTTTTAAGGCCTTTAAGAACTATTGGATAGGCCTCTTTCTTTCCAATGTAGGCAACAATTCCACACATAATTAGTAGCTTGTATAGGTGATTGTAAGTTTTGGTTTCATCTTATTGATTGTATTGCTTCCATTAAAAATAATGCGTTCAGCAGAATTTATAAAAAACAATGGTGAAACAACCAGTTCGGTTAACGTCAGTTCTTTGTTAACAATTGACTGAACGTACTCACGAATGTTAATATTAAAGTTTTTGTCAAGGCTATTGTAAACACCTATCACGCCAATATTGGCAAGTTGTGTTGATGAAGAATCAATACGTGTTGCCACGCTAAGATTATTTCCCGGTTGGTACTTGTACCCTGTTTGGTATTGAATAGGTAGGGATAAATCTGCTCTGTGAATAACAATGTTTTCTGGAAGATTCAATAAACCAGGTATAGATACGGCTGCTCTCGAACTAAAGGCTTGGGCATAAAATTCATTTTGACCCAATGTTGAGTCTGCAATGACCTCATCCAAAGACGTGTTGGAGGCATCTATATCAACATGCGTAAAATCAGCACAATCAGAATTCATTAATAAATCATAAGATGTCGCTTCTCCGTTTTGTTTAAAGTAGATGGTTGCCTTTGAAGATGGGTCATTGATGTCTAAATATAGTGCGGCGCCTTCACTCTGAAGCTGTGTATTATTTGTTTTAATATGTAGCCCTTTAAAAAAATCTAAAAAAGCTTCATTACTCGAGAAAGTTCCGCTCCCACTGGTCGCCTCAACAATGAGGTTCCTAGCCATATTGGTATCTAAGTGGATTCTAAGTTGAGGAGCTAAAGAGTCACCATCAACAATTGTCGGAGATGATGTATTTGGAGTTACCGTTGCGTTTTCTGCTGGGACCAGATTTGTAGCTGAATGCGTTAAGGTTGAAAACGAATAATATGTTGAATCAAGAGAAAGGCTTTCCTCTAGTTCATATACTTCAAAGGTTTGTGCATCTAAAGCTCCGTAGTAACCAACATATTCCAATGCAAGCACAAAAGAATCAATGACGATCTCACTTGGGTCCGCAAAATTAGGATCAACACCGGCAAGTCTGAGCTGGGTATAAAAAGAAGCTGAATAAGAACCAAAGGTTGGGTCTAAATAAGAACCAAGTACGACGTTTGCTGGGTTGTCAGAAATAATGGTATCCTCTTCGATTGAGAACGTTAGCAAAGTAAAGGTATCTACCGAGCTGCCATTAAGAATTGTGGATGCATCAATAACATCGGAACCTAGAGCGTATTCTTTCTTTTTACAAGAAATAAATGCCATAAAGCACAAAGCAAATAACGCTATGGTTCGTATCATAAGGTAATTTTAAACCATTGCGCTTTCCTCAATAACCTTGTCATAGAATGCAGAGAGCTCTTTGGCTAAATGTTCTTCTTCTACAAAGTCAAGCTTGTGGCAAGTGCTTCCTTCAACGGCTTTGGTTAATTCTGGAGAAAGCTCTTCAGAAGAAACATTGATCCCGTCAAAGTAATTTAAGGCTTGAGTTGTAAAGTTATTAAACGATGTTTCTTTAAAGTTATTACATACCTCATCACTAAAGCCTTCAAATTTAAGTTTTTCAGAAAAACGCTTATCCCAGTCATTGGAGAATCCATCGTTGTATAAACTATATACCACTTTCGTTTCCTTAAAATGAGGATCTTTACCATACATTTCCTTTATGTAAAGCCCCATAATTCCAGTCATGTAACCATGACAATGAATCACATCAGGCTGCCAGCCTAGTTTCTTAACTGTCTCAAGAACACCTCTACAAAAGAACATTGATCGCTCATCATTATCATCAAACTCCTCTCCTTTCTCATTTTTAAGCGTAAATTTTCTTCTAAAGTATTCATCATTGTCGATAAAATAGACCTGCATTCTAGCCGCAGAAACAGACGCGACCTTTATAATCAAAGGGTGGTCTTGGTCATCAATACAAATATTCAATCCTGAAAGACGAATCACTTCATGAAGCTGATGTCTTCGTTCATTGATTACACCAAAACGAGGCATAAATACCCTGATTTCTTTACCGTTCTCTTGAATCACTTGAGGAAGCTTGCGAGCGGTATTAGAAATTTCTGATTTTGGTAAAAAGGGTGCTATTTCTTGCGAAATATATAGGATTTTCTTTTTTTCCATAGGTTTGATTCGGAGTGCAAAAATAGGGCTTTTTATTAAACTTTCATAAAAAAACCTAGCTTTACCGCTTGAAAAAAGGTATTAAATGACAGGTTTTCGAACATTTCATGACTTCATTGGTTTACAAAGCTTCTTAAAGGAGCAGGTGCATACGACAACTTTAGGGCTTGTTCCTACCATGGGAGCATTACATATTGGGCACATTTCTCTTATTGACAGGGCACTAGAAGAAAATGATATCGTAGTGGTTACCATTTTTGTAAACCCCAAGCAATTTAACAACCCTAATGATTTAAAAAATTATCCCAGAGTCCCAGAAAAAGACCTAGCCCTTTTAAAAGTTTATGATCGTGTTGTTGTTTGCATGCCTTCAGTTGATGCTGTATATCCTATAGATGATCCTTATAAAAAAGTTGAATTAGGGCTACTTGACAAGGTTCTTGAAGGGGAGTTTAGGCCCGGGCATTTTGATGGTGTGGCACACGTTGTCCATAACCTTATGTATTTCTCCGGGTCATCAAAAGCCTATTTTGGGCTAAAAGATATCCAACAATTGTCTGTGATTAATTACATGGTGAAAAGCTCAGGTCTTTCCGTTGAAGTCGTTGCTTGTGAAACCGTGCGAGATGAGCATGGATTGGCATTAAGTAGTCGGAATTTATTGTTAAATAAAACACAACATCATGAAGCGCTTATTATCCATACAACCTTGAACTTTGTGAAGTCAAACATAAAGTCACTTGGGTTAAAAGAAACCCTTCAACAAGCTAAGGTGCTATTCAACAAAGGTACCTTGAGTCTCGAATATCTCGAGGTTGTGGACAGGGAAACATTCGGTCCTTATAAAATTGGGAGTACAAATAACGTTTGCTGTATTTCTGCGTTCTGTGAAAATGTGCGACTCATCGACAATATTTTATTAAGTATAGTCGTCTATCTTTTGTACTTTTCTTTAAAATTGACAACCCCTTGGATAGAAAAAAGTTGTTTTCAGCGTTTAAAATCATTTTCTCCATTGGTCTAGGCCTCTATCTCACCTGGTATCTTTTTGACAAAATGACAACTAAAGATATTGCAGTATTCAAAAAAACCATTCGCAATGCAAATCCTTGGTATATCTCTTTATCACTAATTCTAGCCTTTGTTTCCTATATCTCAAGAGCATATCGTTGGGGTCTTACCTTACATCCTGTTGGTTATTATAGCACTTTAAAAAACCAATACCACTCCCTAATGATTGGATATCTTGTGAACATGACCATACCGAGGGCAGGAGAATTTACACGTTCATTAATGCTAAAACGATCTGATAATATTCCAGTAGCGGGCTCATTTGGAACCATTGTAACCGAACGAATTATTGACATGCTCATTCTTTTAACGATTAGTTTTTTGTCCATTTTTTTTAATAAAGCTGAAGCTTATGCTATTATTTCAGACCTTAAGAAAGGTTTTTTTGGAACCACCCAAAATACAGAAGACACTAGGCAACTCAGGGTATCTTTGGCTTGGGATTGGACTTATATTACTTATCACCTATAATTTTCTTAAATAAGAAAATAAAATCGAAAATATTAGGGTTTTTAAAATCACTAAAAGAAGGTTTGCTCTCGATTTTCAAAGTAAAAAAGATAGGCTCCTATATTCTGCATACTTTTCTCATTTGGGGTTCGTATTTAATCATGTTTGCTCTTCCTTTTTGGGCCATTGACGCGACCGCTCAAGTGCCTATTTCAGGAATGTTTCTCGCGTTCATCTTTGGTGCAGTAGGCATCTCTTTTACAAATGGTGGTATGGGGGCATATCCTCTTTTAATAGGCATTACAACCGCTTATTACATCAATGCAGCCGGTGGTCCTGATGCCTTAGCTGTAGGAAATGCATTGGGTATGGTGATTTGGGCGACTCAAACTATATTTTTAATACTTTTAGGATTAATCTCTCTGGTATTAATGCCTAGAAAATACAACACCGATGAAAAGAGCTAAAACCACTTTCTTGGAAAAGGAAATGGATCTTGATGCCCTACAAAGACAAGTTGCTGCTTGGAGGACAGAAAACCTTAGTATTTGTTTCACGAATGGCTGCTTCGACATTCTTCATCTTGGACATGTAACCTATATAGAGAAAGCTTCAGAGCATGCAGATAGAATGATTATTGGAATCAATAGTGATAGGTCTGTAAAGGCACTTGACAAGGCTCCAGAACGTCCAATCAATGGGGAATCATCTCGTGCAAAAATCATTGCTGCTTTAGCCGCTGTTGACGCGGTTGTTGTTTTTGATGAAGATACCCCAGAGCGGCTGATTTCAAAAATAATTCCGGATGTACTTGTGAAAGGTGGTGATTACGACCCGGATGAAACGAATGCCAATCATCCAAAATATATTGTAGGAAGAGATGTCGTTTTAAAAAATGGTGGCCGCGTAAAAACAATTGACTTAGTAGAGGGTTTTTCAACAACATCCTTGGTCAATAAAATGAAACGATAAGCTGTTTTCTGCTCTAGCTTTCAAAAAAGCAATACCAGAGTTCCTACGGAAATACAAAAAACCAAGACCCAGTCTCTTTTCTTTAAATGTTCTTTAAACCAATATAGCCCCGCGAGGATCATCACTGCTTCAAAAAGTACCGCAATAATAATATTGAGATAAATGGGGATGTTCTCCAAAGAATAGTTTGCACCAACGTTTCCACCCGCCACGCAAAGTCCAATCCAAAAACAAACCTTCAAATCTGCTTTGTTTGGTAACGTTAGCTTCAATGTGTTTTCTTTTAAAACGGTAAGGTAAACACAAGATAGAAGGACACATAGCTCCAGGATCAAACTAAAGTTATAAACTCCAAAGGCTTTTATTGAAATGGGATACAAAACAAAAGAGACACCCCAAAATAAAGAGCACAATAAGCAGAGGTATATTTCCTTAGAAAGGCGGAATGTTTGTAGATAGGTAAATTGGTGATAAACAAGTGCGCCAAATAGAAATATAAATGATAAAACAGCATTCAAACCAACCACCTCATCATAAAGGAAATAAGCGGTTACAAAAGAGAATAACGCAGCCATAGAAATGAATGGCGCCACCACAGTATATCTACCATGCTTTAATGCATTCGTAAAATAATACAAGCCATAAAAACTAAAAAAACAGATGGCTAGCGCGAAAAACCAATCGTTTAATGAAGCTTTAAAAAAACGGCCGATCGATGCCCCACCGTCATCGATAAATGAAAAAGCAGAAATGACAACTAAAGAGAATAGAATGCTGAAAATTGTGCGGTAAAAGATCAGGTGATAGTTCAAGCCTCTCGGAAGAATTCTCTTCCATAGCAAGCCTGATATGAGGTAAAATATTGAGGATACAATTTTTATTAAAACCCCTGTCATAATTGGATTTTCAAAACATTAAATAGAATTACAAAAATACGGCTCAAGTATGAAAAACCCTATGTTACATAAAAGGTTTTTGATTTTTAATGCCGATTTCATCATACCTTGCAAATACATTATCGCGGTCCCATTTTTGGGGCATTTTACTCCGTAATTTTTTACTGTTTAATAAATCATCTTCCGATTTCGTAAGCACACCAAGTTTATAGTATTTATTCAGGATTTTTTTAGCACCATTCACGTTTAAATTTTCTTCTTTACTGAAAATTTCATGGAGGGTAGCTACAGGTATGGAATGTTCTTTAATCAACCTTTGATGTTTATCATTGACCAATATAGTTTTATCTTCAGAAAGAATTAATTCCTTTGCGCCCTCACTTATAAAATCCATCTCAAGCAATGCGTTTTTATGTTTTATAGGGTCTGGCTTGTTAAACCAAATTGGATTCCCATTTTTATTTAAAAAATATGTTATACCATTTGATGCTTTTTCATAAGCATACCAGTTATCTACAAAGGTTCTCAACAGTGATTTGGGTGAAAAGCCTGATTTAAAATAAATAACAATGTGCTCCAGAAATGCATCTCTAATGTTTTCTATACTTTTCATGTCTTTTGAATGGTCTCTTCCCATATTTATATATTTAATTCGTTTTTTATTATTTCAAGGATTTTCTCGCATTGACCTCTTTCTGAAAAAGGTCTAAGGTCAATTTCAACATTCCTGTATGAAACTTCTCCCTATCGGATAACTGTATTTTGGGGTATGAGTGTTTCGGAATTTCACTCATTTTGACGTCTTTTCTTTACTTCGTTATGGTACCATTCAAAATTATTTGCTTCAGTTTTAGAAAACTCTGAATCCATTTCTATAACATGTTTCTTTAGATCGATATATAACTCAATCAAATCTTTTTCTGCTTGATCATTAGGCTCGGTTATGGATTGCCAGGTTGCTTTAGCGTCCTCCTCCGAGATACTATCCCAGTCATAATCCATGCCCTCGTCATCCTCATCCACCCAATCCAAACCGAATCCTTCGGCTATTGGACTGATATCATTAATTGATATATCTGTAGGATATAAGTCATAATTTCTAGTCATCCCAAAATCTTCAATGTAGTGAGATATTTCTCGAGCATCAATGGCTTGTTGTTCTACATGTAAAAGTGGTGGGTGATCAGAACTTCCAAAGCCAAACCATTTTTGCCAAACATAATCACAAAAATCATCCCATTCCTCATCATATTCATCGTCGCTTACAGGTACGACCTGATTGTTTTCCATATCAATTTTAATGTAAAAACGGTCATCACTATCATAATCAGGAGTTGTTTTATATCCTATTTCAAGGTAACGACCACTCTTATTTACATCATAATTTGGGAAATATCTTTTTTTCAATTTAATTACATCAGTTGATGTTTCTGATGCGTTTTCATTTTCGCCATCAACTGTCGAAATTGTATACCCAACTTCTTCGGCTTTTTCTATAAATAACGGTAGGTTATCACCCCATTGGTTAGATACCACTATGATGGCGTCCTTGAGTATTATTTTATCGTTAACATAATGTCTTGCTCTTTTTTTTGCGATTTCTTGAGCTTCAAGTAGCGTGCCAAAAACACCAGTATTTCCTCCCTGTGCTTCATCGGGAAACGCCGCTTTTAGTTCATCAAAAGTGCATTCGTTTTTTGAGCAGTAATCTTGTACAACTGCTAGTACTAATTTTCCTTTTCCAAAGACGCCATCTATGCCGTCTACCTCATATTTTGTATAATCTCTTGCCATATTCTATTTTATTTTCCCAAAACAATTTTAATTTATACTTACGGTAAAACGAACCCTCCTGTATTTAATTTCAGAAGGGCTCTTGTATCAGTCACTATTTGTGTTACTCTATGCGTTCAACTATCCAATTATTGGTTTTCTTTATTTCGCCAACTTCTAGACTCCCCGTACTTATAGAAGATGAGCTTCGTACTTCTCGACCGATTTTTCTTAAGTGATTGACTAAATCAGTACTACTTCCCGCATTCGTATGCTGAATCACTGTATAGGATTCTCCTGCGATTACCGCAGGAGTTCCAGCCCATTTCCAATCATCTTCTCTTGACATATATCTAAAAATGTAAGGCATTCCTATATTTTTTCGATTTCAAAATAATGACTTCCCATAGCCTTTGTTTTAAGGTCAATCCCTGTCTTTTCGCCTAGCTTTTGTTTAATCTTGTCAACGTTTGGTTTGCTCGGGTTATCAAAAATAACCTCTGTTCCAGAAGAAATATTCCAAGAGTCTTTTTTAAGTGTAACTTTCCATTTTGCCATGTTTATAATTTTTAATTTCCCTACTCCCTTTTTGTGTTGTTTTTCGGTATGTTCCAACAATATTATGTTATGATTCTTGAGGCAATTGCCTCTAACAATTCTTTATACTTTTGAGGACCCAATTCATTCTGAAGTCCAGGGCCTATAAATAAGTCTCCATCATCCAATTTCTTTATCAAGGAGGTGTTTTCAAGATTGAACTTTTGTTTTAATTCCTGTTCTAATGCTTTGAGCTCTGGGTAATTTCGCTTAATCCATAACTTGATACCAGGTTCTTTTTTTGAGGGGTTGGGGCAGTATATTACTTGCCTATTGCCTTTACCTGGATTCTTATCGTTATTAAAGGAGGTAGCTGTTTTGGTAAAGGAAATCCTAAATGATTTGTTATTTGATACTCCCCCATCAAGGATATTCCAAAGTGTTTTATAATTGTCCAACCCTTCATTTGAAATGCCTGCCTCTTCCAATTGGTTCACCTTTGCTGCGATGCCGTTAAACACAGTCTTATTTCCGATTTTTTGAACGGCTTGTTTAGATTCAACATCATCGTCAACACTTGTAATAGAAGCAAACGCCATTGCTGCATCTATTTGCTCCATAAGTGTTTCCTTATATCTATCACGAAGTAAATTCAGTAATTCAAGTATAGAAAATGCTTTCGCTTTGATATAAGGATCTTTTTGACATGCGCCCCATACCACTCGCTCCCATTCCTCATCGATTAAGTCATGTTCGCCAAATTTCTCAAGTTGCTCTTCAATTTGGGTCCATTCTACACCAAACTTATTTGCAAAACCACGGTCCCATTTTGTAAAATCTGAGCTTTGTGTCAGCAAACGAAAAATATTTGGATATGATATCTGAATACCCAATAAAGCAAAAAGCATGAAGTCATCTCCTTGCGCCTCTTGATCTGTATCGAATTCAATGGCTTTGAGATCATTTATTAAACTAAATGAATTCAGATAACGCTTCAAACTTCTTGGATTTGAACCTATTGTGAAGCGAACTGCTTTTGTAAATAGCTCTCTATTGGTTTCATCAATTTCGACCTCAAGTTTTTTGAGCTTTTCAACCAAAAAGTTTTCAATATCATAAGTCCCAACGGGCATAGAGAATGGCACTTGTATGATTTTATCAAAAAATGACCTAAACTCCCTTTCATTACTCTCTGTCTTAGGGCCAAACTTACTTTCTAGGCCCTTCACCACAACCTCATAATCGATTGCTAACAAAAAGACACAATTCGGAATATCAAAAATGTTTTTCAAAGATTCTAGGACTTCAACCGCATCTGAAGGAGGAATTCGGTCCAAATCGTCAACAAAAAAGACCACTTTTTCTACCGGGTTTTTTGAGTCATCAATTAACTCTTGAATCAAACCGGCAATTAGTGCTTTTATTTCGGCAATTTCAGCCAAATACTTAGTTTTATCTGAAACTCCTGAAGCAGCATCTTTTACGTTCAACCCTGTTTGATTCGCTAGAACTTGATTGGCTAATCCACCAAGGAACCTCGTTGCTTTACCAAAACGGTCTTTAGCGCCATCGGCTAAAGTCCAAACACCGCGATCTTTACATGATTCTTTTAGTTTTTCCAACATCCCACGAAGTACACCGGGTGTTGTCTCATGCGCCCCCTTGAACATACTATACTCCCAAGTATTAACCCATGAAGTTGCAATTTTTACTTCACGACCATCTCTACTAAAGTCTTCTAATAATAATGACATCAAGGATGTTTTTCCTGTACCCCACTCTCCTTGCAATCCTATTGTTATTGGAGTTTCACTATTGCCGATAAAGTTTGATAAAGCTTGACTGTATTTTTCAACTTTTAACAAGTCTTCTGAGCTTGAAAGGATGGGTTGATCTGTGATTGAATTCATTTTTTTTACTTGAGAAAAGGGGTTATATATTTAATCGAAGACCAATAGAATTATTAAAATCTTGACCCTTCAATACGGAAGGTGGCTTACTGTCAAACCGGTATTCAAAATCAAACGTAACCATCAAGGATTTGTTGATAGGAATGTTCAAGTTCAACTCGTTCAATAATCGGATGTCATTTAAGTCTTTAAATCTTTGTTGTAGATATGTGGTGTTAATTATCGTAATCCGATCAGTTACCTCAAATACTGCATTCAAAACAAAAGTTCCGCGTGTATAATTCGTGTAGTAGGTCTCAATATTTGGAAGGTTGATTCTGTCTAGAACCTCTTCCTCTTGCATTGCTCCCAACGTAACATCTAGTTTAAATCGTTTGGAGCTATCCCCTATGCCCAAAACATTTCGTCTTATTCCAAGACCTCCCAAAACTCTTCTATTCAATAATAAAATGTTATTAGATTGGATTTGAAAGAAAGTTAATAAACGGAGTTTGCTATTTATAAAATAATTAAATCGTAGTTGAGAGAAGAGACTGGAATTAATATTATTCCCATTTTGGACCAAGTTTTGGCCCCCACTTATAAGCTTCAAAGTCCATTTTTCCTTTAAATACCCTGTATTAACTGCAAACTTGAAAAGTGAAATATCAGCATTTCCTGAAATTATATTTCCGCTAGCTTTTGTAGATAATGCAAACCCTTTCTTTTTTTCTTTGAATAGTTTCTCTGTATTTACAATTGACTGAGCTAAAACGCAGGTCCAGGGAGAACAGAAAATAAAAAATAAAAAAATGAGAATGTTTGTTCTTAGCATTAATTCGAAGAAATGATGTTTAATTGAATTTTATTAGCCCATATTTAGCCCATTTAATATATTTGGGTTGTGGATAATTATTTAAGAAAGGCTGTAGAGGTTAAATTCGGGAAACCGATTACGCGACAAAGAGATATTAACGAGTTAAAGGAAGAGGTCTTCATTGAAACATCTAATGAAATCGGATTCAATACGTTAAGGCGTGGTTTTGGGTTTTTACCTTCCGTGAAATGCAGTAGAAAAACATTAAATATTCTGTCCAACTATATTGGATTTCGGTCGTACAACCATTTTTTATCAAGAGATACCGAAAACCGATTGTCAGACGACTGGATTGAATTACAAATGCAATTATCCCTCCCCCAAAAAAAACGTGGTGGCTTTAAGTTTTTAGAAAATTACTTGGATAAAGATTACTTCCCCATATTTATTTCTCATGTTATAAAAAGCTTAATTGATCAAGAAAACTGGAAGCAGCTCTCCTTATTATTCGAAGAAAACAGTCTTTTCATTCACAATCATAGAACAGTAGTTGCAAGAATGGCTACCAGTCTTCACTTCAATGTGATAAACCTACCAAAAGGAAAGCTTGGTAAAGTGTCTGTGCTTCTTAAAAACAAAAACTTTCGAGATTTAGCCATTTATATGTGGGTGGATTACGATCATGCCAATGGTTATTTCGGGAGATTGGTTGAATCGTCTATCCAACATTTAGTCGGCGCGGAAGAAAAGCTGTTTTCACAACTCTATCTTCGAAAGGTCGCCTTTCTCAATCTTACGGAATTCAATATTGATTACAAAAACATTGAGATTCCCGAAAATTGTCACTCCATTCTTCATGGCCGGTTCTTAAGTATGCTTTATCTAGATGATCAGAAAAATCGAAAAACAACAAGAAAGGAAATTTTATATACGGCTTCAAGGCATAGAGCAAAAAACGAATTTTTTCAAGAGCTTATACCCTTATTAATGCTCTTGAAGGATTTTTCGTTTTTAGAGGAAATATTTAATTTATACTACGATGAATTGATTGGATATGTTCATTGGGATCATGTATCGATTGAACGATATAATATTATAGCCTTGATTCTCGTAAATATCAAAAATGGTCAATTGAAAAATAATAAACTATTATTTGAATTCTTTGCTAAAGATGAAGTATTTCATAATAATGACCGGTACCACAAAATATTTTATTGTGTTGCGAACTATCATCACAAACGAATAAGTGGAGATAGCCTTTCATTAAACGAAATAGAAAATAATTACATCAAACTAAGCAGAGAAATGAAATTCCCATTTTTTAACAGTCCTTTTCTAAAAGACTATTTTGTTGGGGTTAGAACTGCTTAACCCCCACCTTTTATCCCTATCTTCTCCTCTGACGCCTCCGCTTCTTTTTTCTGCTGTTCCTTGAGTTTTTCAAGCGCTTGCTTCAATTTTGAGGGTTTCTTTTTAGATTTTTCTTCAGCAGGCTTTTCCGCTTCCTGAATTAACGAATCGTTTTGCCCTGGTTCGTTCGTTGTTGGTTCCCAATTTATTTTAATCTCCTCTTTTGGCTTCTCTTCGGGTATGTACTCTTCCACCGTGGTGTCATTTTTAAATGCCCCGAATTCCGTTTTCAACATTTCCTTAATTTGTTTCTTTTCCTCTTGACGATACTCTTGAGCACTCTTTTTTTGCTGCTCTTTGTCCCACTCTAATGTCGGATCATTTAGATCTCCATACATTTTCAAATACATTCTAAAGCCTGACCCATCTTCAATAATTTCTCCAAATTCCGATTCTTGATTCGTTTGCTTGAGGTCTCTGAATTTAAAATCAAATCTGTAGTCAATTTGATTGTCGAAAGAATGGGTCCCTGAAACATTCATATCCAAAACAGAAGAAGCAATGAACATTTTAGGCATTGTAACCAGGCTGCTTTTAATAGTTATTGTATTCTCCAAACTTTCAAAAGCGACATCTTTTAGTCGTTGCTCCAATAACCTGAGGTTCTTTTTGCCTAGAATGTATTTCGCGGGACTATCCTTGACGCTTTTCGCAATGTCATCCATGATTCCTGCATTTTTTATATTCCCATTTGAGATATTCAAGTCAATACGACTGTCTATTGTAGAGTAATCCAGGCCATTTTGAAGATCAAACATCCCCTCGAAGGAAAGCTTAAGAGCCGCTTTACCAGAAATATTTTCAGCAATTAATACACTTTGGTAAAAGTTCTCCCATTCTTTAAATGCAGTTTGAACGTTTAATGCAGCGGTATTTCCATTAAGTGTCATTTTAAATTGTTCCGGCTCCACTTCATTAATCCGAAGGGCTCCTTTAATTCTACTACCTGAATTAAGAATAGAAATTCGTTTAAAATTCAAATCCCTTCCTAATATCACAAGTTCGCCTTTAACATCTTGAAAATCGTGCTTTTCATAATTTAGATTTTGGATATCTACAGCCAGCTCTCCTTTGATATTATTCGGAAGGGCAAAGGTCTTTTGTTGTACTTTTTTTTGTGCCTTAGAAGTAGAACCTAAATCAGTTATCAGAATTTGCGATGCTTTTAAAGCTAAATCCACATCTAATTTTTCGTCATTGTAGAGGTAATTAAAAACATTTGATACTGCTCCCGCAAGCGACATGTCTGATTTATTGACCTTTAAATCAAAATTATTTACTCGAATACTTTGCTTGGTGAACTCTAGTTTCCCGTTTGCCTTTTCGAATAACCTTTTATCATCCTTGAGTTTTACGGCAACATCATCAAAACTTACGTTACCTGTGCAACGCTCTAAAACCATTCTTTGCGACTTTGTGTTTTGAACCGCCATAAAATCGGTGGATACCTTCAAAAATCCGTTAACCTCATCTATCGAAGGAAACTTAAAAATACGATGAGCTGATTTTAAATTAATCTTTCCGTAGGCTGAACCTGTCCATTTTGGGTTTGAAAAATCCAAAATTGATAAAGATCCTCTAAATGGTCCTGTTTCAGAATTTAAACTAATATTCTCCAAGACCAACTCTTCTTTATTAGAATTCTCCTTTACATAGTGACCTTTCAGCTGAATGTTTCGAAGCTGGATATTCTCAATAGGTTCTCTCAGCTGACCATCCTTAATGGAAAAATGACAATTAATGTTCATCGGCGCAGTACTGGCGGTTCCCCCATAAATTTTTAAATCAAAATCTAATAGTCCTTTTCCTTCAAACTCGTTTAGGGTTTCTTTTGATCCTTGTATCGTTAATTTTTCTACAGCATCTGTGAGCTGAATGGACTTGGACGTAATATTAAAAAATAGACTGTCTGCATCAACATGACCATCAATTTCAAAAGGAAGGCCTCCAATGTTTATTACTGCTTTTGGGATACTAGTTTCTTCTTTCGTCTTATCAATGCTGAGCTTAAGATCAAACTCTAGAAGCTGATTCTTTATTAAAGAAACCCCCGAGCTCGTTGCCTGAAGCATT
Organism: uncultured Flavobacteriales bacterium; assembly: GCA_943789205.1. Classification (GTDB taxonomy): domain Bacteria; phylum Bacteroidota; class Bacteroidia; order Flavobacteriales_D; family Crocinitomicaceae; genus UBA952. The sequence goes on along the minus strand of CALSTG010000001.1, from coordinate 1,193,804 downwards.
TGAATGTTTCCAGTGGTCAACATTTCAAATTGGCTTGTCGAAAGCTCTCCTGATAAAGAAACCAAATTAACATAGCTTCGATAATCTTGATGTGTGACTTGGTTTTGATACCGTACATTCATCTCCTTAAGCTTAACAGCTTTTAAAGCGAGTTTAAAATCTGAATCATTCCCATCCTTCGAATCTTTGATAATGTCAAAGTTTTCATTGCCTAAAGAATCAACGATGAGGTTAAGCGATCCTTTGGTAATATTTATTTGTTTGAGCTTATAATCCCCATAAATTAAATCAAGCGGATTAAATCTCAAATTAAATTTTTCACTAATTAAAAGGTCGCTTTTCATAAGCTTCCCAGGTATTTTAACATCTAAAAGATCAATTGAAATATTTGGAAAGCTTGACCAAAATGCAAACTCAACCCTATCTACACTCATTGGTACTTCTAGGTTTTTATTGAGCTCATCTATAGCTGTACTTATAATTTTATCCTGCAAAAGGTAAACTGCGGTGCTTACGATTACAAGTAGTGCCATAAATACAATGGAAAACCATTTAAAGATCTTTTTTGCCTTTGCTTTCATTACACTTCTAAATTAAATGCATTCCCTCAACTCCTGAAGGAACGCATCCGCTAATTATCAACTCTTCTTTGTGAGTTCGTAACACATTTTGAGCACAATTATTTATTAGCAAGAACTATTCCGTTCTCTTGTTCAGTTTGAAAAGTAATTCGCGAATATTTAAATTGAAAAGAACAAATACTACGCACAGTTGTAAGTATTTCAATTAAATTAGCCCGCTTAAACTAATTTGCACTGCAACAAAACCGGGTCAAACTAAAAACAAACTATGGAAGGAGTAGGAATTGATGATATTGCCGTTTATTTTCCAAAGCTACATTTTAAAATAGAGGACTTTGCTGATTTTCGAAATTTAGAATTTGCAAAACTAAATAAGGGGCTTGGGCTTGAATCCATGTCCATTCCTGATGTTCATGAAGATCCGGCAACGATGGGTGCGAATGCTTGTCTGAGACTTTTTGAAAGAAATCAGCTCAATCCAAAAGATATAGGACGTATTTACCTTGGTACAGAATCTGCTCTGGACGGAGCGAAACCCACTGCAACATACATAGTTGAAATGTTAGAACAAAAATATGGTGCGGGGAGCTTTAGTCATTGTGATGTTACTGACCTTACTTTTGCCTGTATCGGAGGTGTTGATGCCATGCATAACACCTTAGACTGGGTGGCCCGCGGAGGTGCTGAGGACAGACAAGGCATTGTTATTTTCTCTGATGATGCTAAATACGATTTAAATTCACCCGGAGAATATACACAGGGCGCAGGTGCTGGAGCTATGCTCATTAAGCAAAACCCAAGACTAATGATAATAGAAGACATTTGGGGTGTCGCTACGAACCCTGTTCATGACTTCTTTAAACCTAAGAGAAAGATAGCACTTATTGATATGGTGCAAGAAGTAATAGATCTTGCCAAAGAGACTGGGGTCGCGATACCTCATGATGTTGCGGAAAAAATAGTAACACTCATTCCGAAATCCGCTAAAAAAGACAACATCCTATTTCAAGAAGAAGCGCTCACAATTCATAAAGACACTCCTGTTTTTGATGGTCAGCTCTCAAACAGATGTTACACAGAAGCAGTCAAAGAGGCATTTATTGACTTTAAAACAAAAATTAAAGAGCATGCGAATAATGAAGAAATAATTACAGCTTCATGGCAAAGAATTGTGGTCCACCTGCCATATGCATTTCAGGGTAAAAGAATGTTTCCAGATATATTCATGATGGATCGTAAGGATACTGATGAAGGTAATGCCATTATCAAAGAAATAGGTACAGACCCAGCTCTTGACATTCACCAAATGACAAATCTAACCCCTGAGGAACAAGAAAAAGCGAAAAATGCATATCGCAGACTTATTTCTAAAACATCACAATACCAATATTTTACAAAAGAAAAGCTTGAAAAGACTCAAAAAGCTTCAGCCTTAGTAGGCAATCAATATACAGGTTCTATTTTTCTAGCCTTAATGTCTACGCTCGAAATTGACATGAATGATCAAATAGAGTTAAACCATAAAAAAATTGGTTTTTGTGCTTATGGAAGTGGCGCTAAATCAAAAGTTTTTCAAGGAATCCTTCAACCGGGTTGGGAGAAAGTAGTGAAAGAGTTTCATTTGTTTGATAGATTGTCAAAACGGAGAGCAATTGATGCGACAACTTATGAGGCGCTTCACAGAGGATTTCAAAAGAATTCTGTTGAAACTCCAGCAAGTGAATTTGTTTTAAAGTCTGTAGGTGGCAGTAATGTGTTACACGGTCACAGAAAATACACATGGATAAGTTAAAAAATTTATTTTTTTATAACCGTATGTAATTCAATTACTTATAGATTTTTTTTTGTTTTTTTGAAATTATTTTAAAGAAAAAAGAACAAAAGTGTTTATTGTTTGTTTAAACTTTTGAATTAAAAATTAAACAAAATGAAAACTAACTTTACTATTATTAAACACTTTAAACACATTTTTGGTGCTGCCGCTCTATTTGTGGCTTCATCATCTTTTGCACAAACTACAGTCTTTGACGTTATTGCAGGAAGTCCAGACCACAACTACTTAGAAGCAGCTCTAGTTCAAGAAGGCTTGGATGCCGTTTTATCTGACGGAACAGCTGAATTTACAGTCTTTGCTCCAACAGATGCATCTTTCGACGCTTTAGCTGCAGCGCTTGGTACGGACATCAACGGTATATTGGCACTTCCAAACTTAACTGATGTACTTACTTATCATGTCGTAGGAGCGACTGTCCCAGCCGCGGCGGTTACCAATGGCGCTATAGTTGATGCAGTATCAACGACCAACACATTGAAACTAACCAAAACTGCAGCAGGTAGTGTATACGCCAACCAGGCAATGGTTGTTGCTGCGGATTTAAACGCAGACAATGGAGTTGTGCACGCAACAGATGGTGTATTGTTACCATTTGAAACAGTTGTGGACGTAGCCATCGATAATGGATTTAACTCTTTAGCAGCATCTGTAATATATGCAGAGCTTATGCCTGTTTTAACAAATCCATTAGCTACTTACACTGTATTTGCACCAACAGATGAAGCTTTTGAAGCTTTAGCAGCGTGGGTAGGTGTTTCAGTAGCTGACCTCCTTACAGAAGCGGTTACACCACCAGAATTTTTAGCAGACGTTCTTGCTTATCATGTTCTTGGTGCTCCAGTTCTAGCCGCTGAGTTATCGAATGGAGCAATTGTAGCTCCAGTAAGCCAAACGAATACTTTAAAGGTAACTGTAAAAGGTTCAGGCGAAGCGTTTGTAAACCAAGCTCAAATCACTGCAACTGATATTTCATGTGACAATGGCGTGGTTCATGTCTTGGATGGTGTTCTTATACCATTTGAAACTGTAGTTGACGTGGCTATTGATAATGGCTTTTCTACTTTGGCGACTGCAGTTATAACTGCAGAATTATTACCAGCATTGTCGGATCCATACAATTTGTTCACTGTTTTTGCACCAACCAACGATGCTTTTGATGCTTTAGCAACTGCTTTAGACACAGACCTTGCAGGAATTTTGGCGCTTCCAAATCTTGCAGATGTATTGTTGTATCATGTTGTTGCTGGACCTGTAACGGCTGCTGACTTAGTGGACGGACCGGTACCAACTTTAAATGGTAGTGATGTTGTAGTTGATTTAACCAACGGTGTCATGATTAATGATGCAATGGTAACCACAGCAGATGTATTTTCTGACAATGGCGTTGTACACATAATTGATGGTGTTCTTCTACCTCCAAACTTGAGTGTTAATGAGGAGACGAATACTGCGATTGATGTTTATCCAAACCCAGCAGTAAATTCAATCAATTTCAGTGGTAACGAAAGCTATGACTATACAATCATAAATGCATTAGGTCAAGTTGTTTCAAACGGAACATCAGCAAACCAAAGTATTACTATATCAGCATTAGAAAATGGTATGTATACACTCGTTTTAAGTAACGCAGCAGGTACAAAAACTAGTAAGTTTTTCAAAAAGTAGTTGAACTTTAGTGATTAGCATAAAAGGGGGCTTCGGCCCTCTTTTTTATTGCGCTTTATTTTTAGCTATGCTTCCTTTGAGTATCTTTGAATCATGCGCACAAGCCATCAATTTCCTGTACGCCTAAATAAATACTTGAGTGAAGTTGGCTTCTGTTCAAGAAGAGAAGCCGATAAACTAATTGAACAAGGACGGGTTACACTTAATGGTATAAAACCTGAGCTCGGAACTAAAGTTCAAGAGCGAGACTCTGTTGAGGTAGATGGGAGAACGATTTCTAAAAGAACAGACAAGCCTGTTTATCTTCTATTCAATAAACCAATTGGAATTGTTTGTACCACAGATACACGAGTAGAAAGAGACAATATTATTGATTACATCAATTATCCCAAACGTATTTTCCCTATAGGAAGATTAGACAAACCAAGTGAAGGATTGATCTTTCTTACAAATGATGGTGATATCGTAAATAAAATATTACGCGCTCGAAATGGACACGAAAAAGAATATATCGTCCGAGTAAATCGAGCTGTGGACGAAAGATTTATACAAAAAATGTCGTCTGGTATTCCAATTCTCGACACGGTCACCAAACCCTGCAAGGTTGAAAAATTAGGCCAAAACGAATTTAGAATTGTTTTAACACAGGGGCTCAATAGACAAATTCGGCGAATGTGTGAATTCCTTGACTATCGAGTAACAAAATTACAACGGGTAAGAATTATGAATATTGAGCTTGATATTCCGGTAGGAAAATGGAGAGAATTTACGAAAGATGAACTCGAAGGGCTCAATTTGCTTCTAGAAAGTTCACAAAAGACGAATTGATAAGTCTTATAACCCTTCATAAAATCGGGTTTTCCTTTATCTTTGCACATTATAACGAATTATAGCATGAGTAACCAAGAATTGTCAGAACAAGAAATTCAGAGAAGAGAGTCTCTGAATAAACTGAGATCTTTAAATATTGAACCTTTTCCAGCACCATTATACCCTGTAGATGCACTATCTAGTGAGCTTCTTCAAAACTATGACGAGGGCAAAGAGGTATGTATCGCAGGCCGTATGATGAGCAGAAGAATTATGGGTAAAGCTTCGTTTGCTGAGCTACAAGATTCCGAAGGTCGCATTCAAATCTACTTGAACAGAGATGAGATTTGTCCTGATGAGGACAAATCTTTATACAATACAGTTTTTAAAAAGCTTTTAGACCTTGGTGACTTTATTGGTATAAAAGGTACTGTTTTTAAAACTCAGGTTGGTGAAACATCTGTAAATGTTAAAGAGCTCACTCTATTAAGTAAATCCATAAGACCACTACCCTTTCCAAAAACGGATGCAGAAGGAAAGGTTTACGATGCATTAACAGACCCTGAAACCAGATATAGACAACGGTATGTTGATTTAGTGGTCAATCCGCATGTTAAAGACACATTTATTAAGCGTTCAAAAATCATTTCTTCAATGAGGAATTTTTTGAATAGCAAAGAATACCTAGAGGTAGAAACGCCGATATTGCAGTCTATACCAGGAGGGGCCGCGGCAAGACCTTTTATTACGCATCATAATGCCTTAGATATTCCTCTATACTTACGTATCGCAAACGAGCTTTATTTAAAGCGCCTTATTGTTGGTGGTTTTGATGGTGTCTATGAGTTTGCTAAAGATTTCAGAAATGAAGGAATGGACCGCACGCACAATCCTGAGTTTACGCAAATGGAAATCTACGTTGCGTATAAAGATTACAAGTGGATGATGGATTTCACGGAAGAAATGCTTGAAAACATATCTAACGATGTTCTAGGCACAACTGATGTTCAAATTGGAGAAAACAAGGTAAGCTTTAAAAGACCTTTTAAAAGAATATCCATGATTGATGCTATCAAAGAGCACACTGGAATTGATATTTCTGCCATGAATGAAAATGAACTTCGTGAAACCTGTAAAAAAATTGGTGTCCCTACGGATGAAAGTATGGGTAAAGGGAAATTAATCGATGAAATCTTTGGTGAAAAATGTGAACACCTATACATCCAGCCTACCTTTATAACGGACTACCCTGTAGAAATGTCTCCTCTTTGTAAAAAACATCGAGACAATCCAGAGCTTACAGAACGATTTGAGCTTATGGTAAATGGTAAAGAATTGGCAAATGCTTATACAGAACTGAATGATCCTATAGATCAAAAAGCGCGTTTTGAGGAACAAGTAAAGCTTGCTGAAAAAGGTGATGACGAAGCAATGTTTATCGACCAGGACTTCGTAAAGTCTCTTGAATACGGCATGCCTCCTACATCTGGTATGGGAATAGGTATTGATAGACTTTGTATGTTTCTAACCAACAACTCCTCTATTCAAGAGGTTTTGTTTTTCCCACAGATGAGACCTGAGAAAAAAGAGGTAAAGCTTGACCTTACTGAAAATGAAAAGCTAATTCACGATTCGCTCAAAAACCATGAACAAATTGGATTGGGTGAGTTTAAATCTCAATTTGACTTGAGTAATAAGGCATGGGATATTGCAATAAAAGGATTGGCAAAGAAAAGCCTTTTGAAGGTTTCGAAGGAGAATGATGAGCTATTGGTTCGTCCTATTTAATTTTCGCGGCGTTTTCTTAAGTGTATAGAATCTATGCATACAAAATATATGAGGAAAACTAATACAAGAAATAAATACAAAAAACACCGACGTATTGGCCTCAAAGGTAGCTGATGGATTTAAAAAGAAGATAAAAAACAAGACAATAGCCCCGATGTTAAATGGTAAGGCGTTCTTAAAAAGAGAAATATCACTTTCACCGAGCGCTTGTTTTAAATGACTCCAACCTTTATAGCTATGATGAAAAATAAAATATATCCCAAAGGATATTATTAACGGCATCCACTGACTTAGTAATAAAAAAACCAATAAAAAGATCCATTGCATACTTTTATTATAGCTCGCTAATAATACAGATAGGGCTATGCTTGCTAAAAATAAATCTTGAGGATTTATGTATAAGTCTATGACGCCAGCCCCTAGAAGACTCAAAACGTTATTTAATTCTGGTAAATGAGAAGCAAAAAGGCCAATAAAAAATAGCACCCCCCAGCACAAACCTATTAGCGGTGAATATATCCCCCACTCTTGTGTATCTGTTTCTCCAAAATGCCAAGCAGAATAAAGTATAAAACTTAACACGGCTATTCCAGGGGAAACAACCCATAGAACATATACCAATGCCATTAAGCCCATGTATTTCATCACAAAAGGAAGCGTAATACGTTTGGTATTCGATAAGGCCTCTGTCATATGGTCCATTGCCCCATGTGGAATGCCTACAGCAACAAGTCCCAAAAACAATAAGATATAGAGCACAATATTTGCAATGTTTGGGCTAAAGTAGTTTAGAATATAAAACAATAAGACGGGGCCAAAAAGGAGCGCTATTGACCTTGATTTTTTAATTGAAAGAACAAAACATGCTTTTAAGAAAACACCTACAGGAAGTTTATAAAACATTGATGCGTCTTCCCATAATGATGTTTTTTCATCTAGAAACCTCAGCACATAACTCGTTTTTTTAACTGCGAAAAGGCGTTGAAAAATTGGGCGCCCTTTTTCTGGCCACAACGCCAAAATCAAGATAAGAAGGCGGTCATAAAGTCTAAAGCGAGTAGAAATTGCTTTTGGTTTGGAATCATTAGTGATGGCCTTTGCATGCGTATACATGTTCTTAAAAGCATAACCCGTGCTGGGTTTTACCTTGTTTGCTCTTGTTCCAATAGGTACAACGTTTTTAAGGGAGGGCGGTTTTGCTAAATCCATGAACATAGGAATAACGCCTTGTTCTGTCCCTATAATTTCATAGGCCCCATAATGCGTTTCTATATATTCCTCTAAAATAGTTTTAGACTCTTTTTGAGAAATGACTTTTGAGCCAAACCTTGTTAGCTCGACTAAAGCTGTTTGATCTGAAAATGGCAGGACATATACGAATTGAGTATGGCTTTGTTGGGCCACATTGAAATCCATTAAAGTACAAGATTCAGGGTCTAATTTGCTTTCTCTTAATTTAATTTTGTATCCAATAAACGACTGCAGAATGTTTTGGTGTGTAGACTGTCTGTCATCTGTTTCAGGTGGACGACCATCATATATTGTATTACCTTCAAATGTGCCATCATTCGTTTCAATAATCGTTACTTCTTGTTCACACACATTATTTACCTCAGTGTTTATGAACACTCCATTATGCTTTTCTAAAACCCTTTTCGCTGAATTGTAAAGGTCTAAGCTATTTATGTGATAGTAAGTTAAGGGACTAATACTCTGCGCAGGATGTTGATCGATAGCTACTTTGGACCACGAATGAGAGGCAAGTGGGGCAAAATCTTTTGTGATTTCATCGTCCTCTCCTGCCCAAAAACAATACGTCTTATCATTAACCTTTTTTTCACAGGGGTCTATGGCCAAGATTGATTTATTTTTCAGCAGCCCTTTTCTAGACAATTCATGGACAAGAATACATGCACTGGCTCCAAAGCCTGCGAAAATATAATCGTATTTTTTTTGTCCTTTCATGAATACTTATTGATTTCAATTTTATAACAAAAAAATAGCTGATTTGTTTAAATCAAAACTGTTGAAGCACACCACGTTATATAGCTAAACCCTAATTAAGTACTATTTTTTTTCTATGAACAGTACCGTCAAATGAATTCGCTGACTGTACCTCAATCACATAATGTCCCGCTGCAGCGTTACAATTAATGCTTAGATAAGACTTGTCTTGAATGGTCTGATTGAAAACAAGAGTTCCTGTTGCGGAATATAAACGAACAGTGCAAGGAAAACTTGATCCTTCAGGCAAACGAAGTATCGATGGTTCTTCAGAAGACCCAGGGTTTGGATAAACAAAAAGTTCTGAAGAGGCTTGTGACATTTCGAATAAGTCTCGTTCAAAATCAAATAGGTATAAGCCTGTAATGCGATCAGAAATCACCAGTCTTTTGCTCGGAAGCTCTGTACCGATACCCCAAGCGCCCCACATAGAAAAAGTGTTTCCTGGAGTGTCCTCATGGGTGTCATATGAAGCGATTTCCAAAGGTGGGTCCGCGCGTAAATCATAAATCCGCAAACCGTCGTTATAATATGCAACATAAGCTAAGTTATTACTTATGTAAATATTATGCGGTGTCTTTAAATAAGGGATGTCAGGTCTCCCAAAATTATGCTGGATTTGAATTTCATAATCTTGTGTAACGTTGCATTTTTTAAGAAGTGTCCCAGGCGTTTCATCGGCAAAAACATAAGTTTCTTTATCGGGACTTAAGCTCCCCTGATGATTGTATCCTTGATTGGAATAAAACTCCAAATTAGACAAATATATTGGAGCTTCTGGATTAGAAAAATCATAGACACGCAGCCCATCAAACCCACAATTCAAAATCGCAATTTCATCTCTTAGCTCAAGGTCATGTACCTCAGGAAGATCCTCAAACCCTTGCCAAATCAATATAGGCTCTAATGGGTTTTCTATTGAAAAAACACGCAGTGGAACTAGGCTTCCTGTCTGACCATTCACAATCGGCGTTACTGAGCATAAATACAAAAGTTTATGCTCAGAGTCCACATGGATGGTATGTGCCTTCCCCACACGTTCATCTTGAATTTCTTTCACCAAAGACACAGAATCTGGTAAAAAAGAGAGGTCTATTATTTGTAAACTCGCATTGCCTTCATCACCTATTGACAATACATAGTTTTGATATATTCCATATTCTCTGGTGATCGCTTGTGATGAAATATATGACCCAGGTATATCATCAATAAAAACTATCTCATCGGCATCAGTTAACTGAAAAAAAGAGGCGCCTTCAGTTGTTCCCATTACAACATATTCAATGTTTTCTCTTTCAAAAGAAAAACACCCGCTGTAGCGTACACCGCTTGAATTACTTAGAAGGCTCGTGTCCTGCCAATTGTCTAAGAGGGTAATGTTTACATTCTGAGCAATCGTTAGCTGAGTGATGAATAAGAATGAAAATAGAAATCGCATCAATCAATGAATTTTTTACAAAACTCCCAAAGCACAATTCCTGCACACACACTCACGTTAAAACTATGCTTTGTTCCAAATTGAGGGATCTCAATAACACAATCAGAAAGATCAACCAACTCCTGCCTTACACCATTTACCTCGTTTCCAAAAATCAAAGCATATGGTTTGATATCAAATGCTGCAACCTCTTGCAATAAGATGGTCTGTTCTGTCTGTTCGATCGCTCCAATAGTGAAACCCTCTTTTTTTAAAGCGACCAGTTCCTGTTCTAAATTTTCTGAATAAGACCATTCCACTGTTTCAGTGGCGCCTAAGGCTGTTTTTCGAATATCCTTGTGTGGAGGACAAGCCGTAATCCCACCCAAAATAACTCGAGTCACGTTAAATGCATCTGCTGTTCTGAAAAATGAACCAACATTGTTCAAGGAGCGGATATCATCCAATATGATAACAATTGGAAACTTTGCTTGCGACTTAAATTCCTCGGGGGATTTTCTTTCTAATTCCCAAAGTTTTAATTTTTTATTCATCTAATTCTAAAGTTCCGTTTGTAACGCTTTGAATTCCAAGAGGAGCCCATTAACTTTACAAAAGTTACAAAATCATTTCACTTGGCGAAATCTACTAAAGAAAAAGGGAGTTCGGAAACTCCTTTGATGAAACAATATAATGCGATTAAGGCTAAACATCCAGAGGCCCTATTGCTTTTTCGCGTGGGAGATTTTTACGAAACCTTTGGTCAAGATGCAATTACCGCCTCAAAAGTTTTAGGCATTATTCTTACCAAAAGAAAAAATGGTGCAGCGGCGCACATTGAGCTTGCGGGGTTCCCACACCACTCTTTAAACACCTATTTACCGAAGCTCGTGCGTGCTGGAGAGCGCGTAGCGATATGCGACCAACTTGAAGACCCTAAATTGACAAAAAAAATTGTGAAGAGAGGTGTAACAGAGCTTGTTACTCCTGGTGTTTCTTTTAATGATGAGGTTCTTGAGCAACGGAAAAACAACTTTCTATGTGGTATTTACCTTGATGATAAAACACATGGGATTTCTTTTTTAGATGTATCAACAGGTGAATTTCTTGTAGCTGAGGGCAATCCAGAATATTTACAAAAATTAATTTCGGGGTTTCGACCTAGTGAAATTATATTTCAAAAAAATAAAAAAACAACCTTTGAGTCGCTATTTAATGACGGGCATTACACCTTCAGGCTTGATGAATGGATTTTCACAAAAGACTATGCTGAAGAAACCTTAAACAAACAATTTCAAACTAAAACTTTGAAAGGCTTTGGTATTCAAGAATTACCAAAAGCCACAATCGCAGCGGGGGCTATATTTCACTATTTAGGAGAAAATCAGCACAAACGACTTGACCACATCACAAGTATTTCTAGAATTGAAGAAGAGCGCTATGTGTGGCTCGACCGATTTACAGTCAGAAATCTTGAGCTTTTATCATCTTCCAACGATAATGCAAAAACTTTAGCTGATATTTTAGATGAAACCCAAACAGCAATGGGCGGAAGAATGCTAAAAAGATGGATGGTATTACCCTTGAAAAATAAGGCCCCTATAGAGAGGCGCTTATCTGTAGTTTCTTTCTTAAAAACAGAGCAGGAGCTCTCATTCGAGCTGTCACAAAGATTGAAAAACATCGGAGATTTAGAGCGTTTAATCTCTAAAGTTGCGGTTGGTAAAGTGAATCCAAAAGAGGTTGCCCATTTAAAAAGAACACTGTCGGAAATACCAAAAATCAAAACCTTACTCGAACGAGAAAAACACCCCAGCGCATTAACTCAAATGCTCAATAAGCTTGATGGGTGCGCGTCACTCGTGAATTTAATTGGGAAAACATTAACTGAAGAGCCTTCGGGTCAATTTGGAAAAGGAGAGGTCATTCACTCAGGATGGAATAAGGAGCTTGATGAATTGAGGGAGATTGCATATCATGGAAAAGATTTTCTTTCAGAAATGCAAAAAAGAGAATCTGAGCGCACGGGTATTCCTAGTCTCAAAATTGCATTTAATAATGTTTTCGGATATTATATTGAAGTTCGAAATGCACACAAAGACAAAGTGCCAGAAGAATGGATTAGAAAACAAACGCTCGTTAATGCAGAACGGTATATTACAGAAGAACTTAAAATATATGAACAGAAAATCCTAGGCGCAGAGGAAAAAATTCTTGCACTTGAGCAACGTCTTTTTCAAGAACTTATCTTGGAGATGGCAGCATACATAAGTCCTATTCAAACCAATGCTCAAATACTTGGTCGTATTGATTGCCTGTTATCTTTTGCTATGGTCGCGGAAAAGTACAACTATTGCAAACCTGAAATTAACGAAGGGACCGCATTAAAAATCACCAAAGGCAGGCATCCGGTTATCGAACAATCTATGTCTCTTGGGGAGCCATACGTATCTAACGACTTGATCCTGGAGCCAGATACACAACAAATTATGATGATTACAGGGCCAAACATGAGTGGTAAAAGTGCACTGTTACGACAAACTGCACTTATTGTACTTATGGCACAAATGGGATGCTTCGTTCCTGCAGAAGCAGCAGCTATTGGAGTTGTAGATAAGGTATTTACAAGAGTTGGTGCATCAGATAATATTTCTTCTGGCGAATCTACATTTATGGTCGAAATGAATGAAACAGCAAGTATTCTTAATAATTTATCACCAAGAAGCCTGATTTTACTAGACGAGATCGGCAGGGGAACAAGCACTTACGATGGAATATCTATTGCCTGGGCAATTGCAGAGTATTTGCATGAGTCTAAAAAAGCAAAGTGTAAGACCTTGTTTGCAACGCATTACCATGAACTCAATGAGATGACGCACAAATTCAAGCGTATTAAAAACTTCAATGTTGCAGTAAAAGAGGTAGGAAAGAAAATTCTATTTATCCGAAAACTTACAAAAGGGGGGAGTGAACACTCTTTTGGTATTCATGTGGCGAAAATGGCGGGGATGCCTACGAGTGTTCTTAAGAGGTCCGAACAAATGCTTGAAGAGCTAGAGTCGAGACATTCCGATGGTCGAAAAAAGGGTAAAGAAGACATTAAGGCAGCCTTGAACGACTCCATGCAGCTCAGCTTTTTTCAGTTGAATGACCCTGTTCTAGAGCAAATTCATGAAGAATTAAAAAATGTAGATATCAATGGTTTAACACCTATGGATGCATTGTTAAAGCTCAATGAAATCAAAAAACTAATTGGAAATTAATATGGAAGTATCTATTCGGAAAATGAGATGGCTTATGTTTTTACTTGGGCGTGTCAAAATACCATTAATTGGCTACACCAACCCCAAATTAATTGCTATAAATAGCCAAACTGTTCGCGTTAAAATAAAACTTAGAAGACGTACTAAAAACCACTTAAACTCGATGTATTTCGGAGCCCTAGCTGTTGGAGCAGACATCGCTGGTGGTATTCAGGTATTTTACTTCTCTAAATTAATTGGACGAGACATCTCTTTCGCTTTTAAAGGTATGAATGCAGAATTTATTAAGCGAGCTGAAAGTGATATCATTTTTGAAAGTAACCAAGGAGATTTGGTAAAAGCAGCAATTGATAAAAGTATCTCTGAAAAATCGCGAGTAAATGAAACGATTGAGGTATTGGCTAAAAATGACCAACAAGAAATTGTAGCCAAGTTCGATATGATTGTTTCTGTTCGTGTTTCCTAAAATACTTATTTAGAAGAGGCCTCGCTTTTATTTCTATTCCTTAACTTTGCGTAAAATAAAAATTAAAAAATGTATCCACCAGAACTTGTAAAACCGATGAAAGAAGATCTAACAGCTGTTGGATTTGACGAATTATTAGATGCTGACGCTGTCGATCAAGCCATTCAAAATAACAATGGAACCCTACTTGTAGTAGTGAATTCAGTTTGTGGATGTGCGGCCGGGAATATGCGTCCTGGTGTAAAATTATCTGTTACCGGTGAACACGCCCCGGATAAATTAACCACTGTTTTTGCTGGGGTTGACGGTGATGCCGTAGCCCAAGCTAGAAAATATTTTCTTCCTTACCCTCCATCGTCTCCTTCCGTTGCTTTATTTAAAGATGGCAAATTGGTACACTTTCTAGAAAGACATCATATCGAAGGTGGTTCTGCTGAAATGATTGCAAATAACTTGTCTGCGGCTTATAAAGAGTTCTGCTAAAATAGACACTAAAATCGTTCATAACGAAATTCAATATTGGGTAGACTGCCAAAATATTGTGATTTATTTGATATTTAAATTCAGAAATAAACAAATTCAGAAATAAACGTAATACGTTTATTCCCTCGTTGTGCTTCATTATGACAAACCGCTAATCAATGATAACACTCTTTAGAAAAATTAGACAGAACTTATTAATGACGAACAAAATTGGGAGGTATTTTAAATATGCTATTGGAGAGATTTTACTTGTGGTTTTTGGGATATTAATCGCATTATACATCAACAATAAAAATCAGGATTATCAAGTAGAAAAAAGGACTACTAGTTTGATGAGAGAAGTAGCCAAAGATTTAGAGTATTTTATTGCTATGTCTAATAATCAACTCGAATTTTACTCTAATAAGCAAAGAATATTTGATTTAATAATTAACGAAAAACTAACTTATGAAGATTACTCGAAATCGAGTTACCCAAATCTTACTAATGCCACTACTTGGTATTCAGGAGGAGGAAAAAAACGAGTTGCATATAATAACCTAATTTCTGAAATTAACTCAATACCAGACAAATATAAATCTATAGTTAACGCATTAAGCAATTTTTACGACAATAAGTTTAATGAAGATAACATAGAACTTATAAAAAGTATCTCAATTGAGAATGAAAAGAAAAGAGTGAATAATTACGAATGGTATTCTTCAAAAGTACCAGATAATCAAAATAATGAAATGATAGACTTTATGCTTAATGATTTCAGATACAAAAATGAGGCGAAATATTATTATGATTTAGTAAGTCAACATATAGGATTTATTTTGAAAGACAAAATAAGGGCTCAGAAAATACTCGAAAAAATAGACAGTTTATTAAATAACAGTTTGGAGAAAAGTAATTTACGAATTGACTTAAATGACAACAACGCCATAATAGGACAATGGACAAATAATGATTACCCAAACTATATAATCAGTATTATTGATAACGACAATAAATTATTTTATCAAACAAACATTGATAGTACAAAATTTGAATTGAACACTATTTCAGATAACTTATTTATTGATAATAATAATTTATTTTGGAGAGTGGAAAAAACTAATGAAGAAGTTAAGATTCGAATAGTCAATATTGAATTTAATAAATCAGAAAAATAACGAAAGCACAACATTGTATAAAAATAATAGCGGTTTAATCGCTAAAACGAAACAAAGTAAATATAAAAAAGGTCTGTGTTTAACCGAAAAGTTAGTGTGTAAAAATCCGCTACTATTCTTATACTAGCCGTTAAAGATCAACTTAAACAAAACAACATGAAACACTTTGTTATTGCCTTAACTTTAATATTTATTGCGAAAAGTTCGTTTTCACAAATAAATGAGGATATGAAATCAATCAGTAATGCGGAAAAATTCTCTGCTAAAGCTGGTCTTTTAATAAAAAAAGAATTTATTGATATTGGAATTATTAATAAAGCAGAAATAAAAGTAGTCCACTACACTGATCTTATTTCAAATGAAACGATAAGTTCAGTTCGATTTGAAATGGAGACTGCTAGCAGTTATTCAAGTGACACAAAAATTGCAACTTTAGATTCAGATGAAGTTAAAGGGTTAATCAATTCTATCAAAATGATGCAGGAAAATGTATTTTTTTCAACTCCAAATAATTACACGGAGGTATCCTATAAAAGCAGAGGTGGGTTCGAAGCCGGTTGTTATTGGAGTAAAGACGATTGGAAACCATATTTAAAATTGGAGAAGTTTGATGGCAAATCATATGTCTTTATGGAACAAAAAGACTTCCCAAAATTATCTTCATTATTACAAGAGGCCCAAAATAAAATGGAATAATGAGATCTTAACAAAACCTAAACTGCATTAAAACGTAGTTTAGCTATAACGTTATGACCAACTACCCACTCCCAAAAAACAAAGCCTAAAAAAAGCCCTCGGTTTCGAGGGCTTGTAGTTAAAGTTGTAATCTACTTCTTACTTTTTAAGGTATTGTTCTTTCGTTTTTAATGAAAGTTCCTTTCCTAATTTATATTTCTTCTCAATTTTACTAAGCGTTTCCCTTGTCGTGTTATAACGCTTTTTAATTTGCAACCAGCTTTCAAGCTCATTTGTTGTCGGTGCCCCTGGGTTACTTTCAACGCGCTGGAAAAGGTTAGTCATTTTCTCTCTTAGCTGTGGTTCTGAAGCCCCTACATAGTTATCCCCGGATGTAATCACCATGGTCTCTTTCAGCGCATCTAGCTTTGAAATCAGTTTTTTACTCTTTTTATCCTTGGCATAAGTTAGGTACGCGTCGACACAATAAACATCATAAGCTAAAGACTCAATCATGTTGTACATGTCCATGACCGCTTCTCGTTTGCTGTTCCGATCATTTACGGAAATAATACTTTTGGGGTCGTAAACAAGTACAAGCGGGTGCTCAAAAACATCTTTCCCTTTTGTAATACGCACGGTATATTCCCCTGCTGGAAGTGTTGGCGTAGTGAAACCGCCAAAAGAAAATGTTTTTCCTTTCGCAACTTTAGGTTGCTTCATGGTATAATTCCAATTTACAATATTGATTCCTTTCGTCTTTCCGGGGCCAAGCTCAGAAATGGTATCTCCCTTTACATTTAAAATGACCATACTCATCTTTCCAAAAGTATGACGCTTTTTGAGGTGGTACTTTATTTGTGCGGCTGTTGTCTCATTGTAACCCACAAATTGTGTTTCAGCACCAAAGGATCCCGAAAAACTTGCTTCTTCATTAATTACCGTGGGCTTTGCATTGAAAAAATGAAGCTTCTTCTGCATATTATCTGCTGATAATTCGCGAAGCGGAGAAATATCATCAATAATAATTACGCCTCTACCGTGGGTTCCTAAAACCAAATCATTTGTTTGTTTTTGAAGGGCAATAAAATGAATAGCAACAGCAGGTACATTGTTGGTGAACTTATACCATTGAGTACCTCCATCCGTAGTGATATATAGACCAAGCTCTGTGCCTAAAAACAATAAATTCGGATTTTCATAATCTACCTGAATGTTTCTTACCACGCCTTCAACACCACCAGTAATGATACTTTTCCAGGTCTTTCCAAAGTCAGACGTTTTATAAGCATAAGGTGTTTTATCATTGGCGGTGTGGCCATCAAAAACTGCATATGCAGTTCCCCTTTCTAAGGTACTTAATTCAATATGGTAGCACCATGTGTTTGCGGGCAGACCAGGGATGTTTGCGACCGTATTGCTCCATGTTTTTCCACCATCTTGCGTAACCTGAACGTTTCCATCATCTGTTCCAACCCAAATAATATTTTCATCAAGGTCCGATTCTGCAATAGTGAAAATTGTCGTGTGGTTTTCTGCACCCGAATTATCTTTAGACAAGCCACCAGAGTTGTCTTGATCCTGCTTAGCAGGGTCATTGGTAGTTAGATCTGGAGATATAATTTGCCAAGAAGCACCCATGTTGTCTGATTTATGGAGGAACTGGCTGCCCATATAAATTCTATCTGGTGCCAATGTGCTCAAAGCCATTGGTGCATTCCAATTGAATCTCAATTTATCATGTCCTTCTACTGGGAGGGGCTGTATGGTTTTTACCTGCTTATTATCTTGATCTATACGCCAAACATTCTCAGCGCCTTGCATTTCTGAATAAATAATATTTTTTGTGTGATGCTTTAATACTCTGAAACCATCTCCTACACCAACAGAATTCCAGTCCCTTGCTTGAATTCCTCCTGGTGAGGCAGAAGGCCCATACCAAGAACCATTGTCCTGAAGTCCTCCATAAATATTATATGGCGTGGCATTATCCACACTAATCTGATAGAACTGGGAGAGCGGAAGGTTCTCTACAATCTCGCATGTCGTCCCACCATTCCAGCTTCGGTAAACCCCTCCGTCGGTCGCAAAAAACATAATATCTGAATGGATGTTCGAAAATACCATGTCATGAACATCACTATGCATATTTCCAAGCCCTTTGAAGGTCTTGCCTCCGTCTTTTGAAACAGAGCCTCTTAAACCGCCTTTGTAGATCACATTTTCGTTTCTTGGATCTACAACGAGTCTTGAAAAATAAAAAGGTCGCACTGTAATTTCAAAGTCATTGTTCATTTGCTCCCATGAAGCACCAAGATCTTTACTTCTGTACAAGCCTTTGTCTTTTTTTTGTTCTGCTTCAATAACTGTATAAAGAACGTCCGGGTTACTTTTCGCAATCGCAATACCCATTCGTCCAAGTTTTCCTTCAGGAAACCCATTATGAATCTTATCCCATGTTTTACCGCCATCAATGGACTTATACAAGGCACTGTTTTCACCGCCTGAGTCAAAAGACCAACCCGTTCTTCTAAACTCCCACATAGAAGCGTAAAGCACAGAAGGGTTTCTTGGGTCCATTAATAAATCTGCACAACCTGTTCTTTGATTGACATATAAAACCTTTTCCCAAGTCAGACCACCGTCCGTTGATTTAAAAACGCCTCTTTCTTCATTGTCTCCCCATAACGCACCCATAGCCGCAACATAAATCTCATTTGAGTTATCTGGGTTCACAACAATACTTGCAATGCGTTCTGAATTTTCAAGTCCAATTTTTTCCCAGTTTGAACCTCCGTCTGTGGTCTTATAAAGACCATTGCCATATGAAACGCTGTTTCGTGTCCAGGTTTCACCTGTTCCAACATAAATGGTTTTATCAGGGTCGTTCGGATCAAGAGTTATGGTTCCAATAGACTGAATATAGTCGTCAAAGATTGGAATAAAAGTTGCGCCACCATCATTTGATTTCCAAACACCACCTCCGCCTGCGCCAAGGTATACGATTTTATTATTACTTGGATGAATCTCTAGATCGTTAACACGGCCACTCATTAGTGCTGGACCAATTTGTCGAGCGGATAAGTCACCAAAAATAGATGAGCCGTCGACAACAGTTGTCTCTTGAGCATACGAGTATAAACTCGTGGCCATACATAGCCACAAAGCATAAGAGCTAAGTTTTTTCATTTTAGATGATTAATAGGTTTAGAAATTATTTTTTATCTGGAAAAGCAAATGCTGCGTCTTCAACCTCAGGGTTTACCACAATTGATGTAAATGTTATGGGTTGTCCTGGTTTGTCTTTTTCTCCTTGAGACATAGAGAATGGGAAATATAAACCATCCACCTCTTGATAATCACTAAAAGATGTTTCTGCAATAACCCCTTTTGCCGGTCCAGATTGTATCTCGCTTTGCATTGCTATAGGTACAAAGTTTTCTGTATCGAAAAAGTAATAAGAAACAGATTCTTCTTTTTGACCATCTACCATTTTAGGCTCTTGAACCAATTTTATCTTAAAGGTCTCAGCGCCTTGAATAGTTTCTTTACCCATTAATTCTACGGTATAACCTTTTTTTTCATAGTTCAGGAAAGGGTTTGGAAAGTCATTTGACTCTAGTTTAAAATTTGCAGTTGCTTCTGCATCACTTTCTTCGGCTTCCATTGTCATGAAATTATGAGACCACAAACGCGTCCCATCATATACGCCTTGTTTTATTTCTTTCCCTTGAAAAGTAACAATAGTCATTTGTCTTCCATCTTTCAATTGAACCATCTCAATAGGAATATCCATTCCACCTTGAGAAACTTTTGCTGTCATTTTAATTCCTTGAAGTTTATTCCATGCCTCTGCACCTCCAGTGTTATCAATATAGTTCGCTATGATTTCTTCTTTAGTTTGTGCAAAAAAGATTTGTGTGATTAAAAGAAATACTATTAGCATTAAAGGTTTGTTGTTTCGCATTTTTTATTTTTTAAATGTTTTCTGCAATATAAAACATTTGAAACTTTTATACTGCGGACTATGCCCTTATTAACAAATTGTAACACAAACAATCACTTTTATTTATTAGGCATAAAAAAAGGGCGCCGAAGCGCCCTCATATTTTCTAAAGTTGTAATTACTTGATTACAACATTTGTGTTTGATGTCAATCCATTAACATTAACAGAAACAACATATGTTCCTTTTGCGAATCCTTCAGTAGCAAAAGTAATTACTTGCATACCATTATTGCTTGAAGCAACTTGAGAAGCAAGAACTCTTCCTTGAAGGTCCATGATAGAAACCATTGCGTCAGCAGTAACATTCTCCATAGAAATATTTACTACGTCTGAAGCTGGATTTGGATATACATTAATATTTGCTAATCCTAAGTCAGCAATACCTGAACCTGCATCAGTTCTAAGCGCTGCATCAGAAACAGACAATTCTCCAAAGTCTCCAACAGCTACACTTGTTATTGCAGTTCCATTAGAAACGATTTCAAAGCCAAACTCTCCACTTGGGCTAGTTGCATCACCATATTGCATACCATCACCATATGAATCATACAATTCAAAAGAATAACAATCTTCTCCTGCTGGTAAAGAAACTTGATGCGTCATTGTCGTGTTTGCATCTGGACCACCGCCACCGAAGTTGTCCTCAGTTCCTGCAGTATAAGGACCTGCAGATGCTACCGTTGTTCCAGCTGCGTTTTTAATCGCCCAAGAAGTTTCAACTGCATAGAAGTCAGTAAATATATTAACTGTGACATCTAAAGAAGATAGAGGAGCTAATGCAATAACTTTTTGAATTGTATTGTTTGATGCCTCAGAATCATTTGACGCATTTATTACAATATCAAGCGTAGTTGCATCAGTTACAGAAACGGTTCCACAATCAACTGTTTCGGAAGCCCATGTTACTAAATTTCCAGTCCAATTGGTAGTTGATAACAGTGTTGCACCGTCATAAACCATAATTTCAGCAGAAGTCAAATCATCAGTACCCATGTTTTGCACGTCCACAGTCACAGGAACATCTGCTGCTCCACATAGACCTACATCACCATTGTAACCAATGATACCTGCGTCAGTTCCTTCAGCTTGCTGCGGGCAATTTCCAATACCAGCGTAGTGCTGAGCTGCAGAAGCTTGTCCTGATTCAGTTATGCTTCTGTTTGGACAAATTGTATAAATTGTTGGGAAATATCCAATCGCGTAAGGTCCGTTTTGGGAAGCGTCATCGATAATTGGGAAAGCAGTTCCTGCCAACCAATTTCCTTGAGTATTTCCACCTGTACCTTCAAGATCTGCTTGAGTTGTACTTCCATCACCTTCAAACCACAACACCATTACATCGTCAGTGGTATTTGCAGAAACGCCAGGAAATCCAGCTGGTCCGTGATTTACATATAGATCCTCTAAAGCACCTGATTGGTGGTAACCCCAACATGGTCCACACCAAGTCGCACTCACGTCCATAACAACCGAGTAACCTTGATCTAGGTAAGTGTATAAATTGTGCTCTGTTCCGTTGATGTCTGTTACAGTAAAGTCTGGAGCAACGCTTCCGTCAGGAAGTTGCGCATGAGTGTTGTTTGCAAATAATGCAGAACAAACCAATGCTGAAAGTAAAAGTTTTTTCATGTTTTTGATTTTTTTAGTATTGTAAATTTAAGACATTAATATGATATTACGAAATTTTAATCGCTATTGTGAATACAAACAATTTAGCATCTTGAAACCTCAACAAATTGCAGTGATAGCAGTAATTAGAAAGAGTGAAACTCTGCGTTAAAACCAAGGACGCTAAGAGGTATTACTTCTCGATACTTTTTATGAAGTGTTCAATGGCTCCAACCATTGAAGGTGCTTTTGGGTGTGGTGCACGAATGTTGGGCTCCAATCCATTCTTTAAGGCTGCAGTTGCAGTCGTCGCGCCAAATGCAGCAATAAGAGTTTTATTTTGTTTAAAATCCGGAAAGTTTTTAAACAAGGATTCTATTCCTCCGGGGCTAAAGAAAACAAGAATATCATAAAAGACATTTTCAAGATCAGAAAGATCAGCAGCTACAGTTCTATATAAAACGGCCTTGTTAAATTTAACATTGTTTTCAGATAATGTATTTGGAATAACATCCCTTAGGATATCAGTGCAAGGTAAAAGTATTTTCTCTGATTTGTGTTTTTTTAGCACATCCATCAAATCATGTATTCTTTGCTTGCCGAAAAATATTTTTCTTTTCCTGTATGCCACATATTTTTGAAGATACAACGCAACAGCTTCAGAAATACAAAAATACTTCATGCTATCTGGAACTTCAAATCGAGTTTCATCTGCAATGCGAAAAAAATGATCTGCTGCAACTTTCGATGTTAATAATACTGCCGTATAATCTGCCAAATTGATTCGTTGATTTCTAAATTCACTTGCAGTTACACCTTCCACTTTAATAAAAGGACGGAAGTCGATTTTAAGACCGTGTTTTTCAGCCATATCAAAATATGGGGAGCGATCATTCTCTGGCTTTGGTTGTGAGACAAGGATTGTTTTAATGGCCAAAACTATTGTTTTATCAAGGGTTCAATAATTATATTTTACCAACGAAATAGCTGCCTAACAAAAGCAAAGGCAATATTTCGAGAGTGCAAAGATACAAAATTATATATAACCACCTGTAATTATTTACTTTAGCATACTGAACACCCTTTAAAACTTTAGCAAAAGGCAAACAAAAAAGAACGAAAAACACAAAATATTGAATAACCTCTTTATAAGTATCATTTAATAAAACCAATAAAGCAAGAATTAACAATAATAACCCAGAAAAATTAAATACCTGTTGGGTGTACATCCCTATCGTTTTTCCGAAATATTTATCGCCAAAAATAAAAGCCACAAGTCGATGGCTTACAAATGAAAAGAATAAATACATCAGCGAAATTGTAAAAGTAATTTGTATTAAAATTTCAGCATTCAAACTAGAATGAACCAAAGACACGAGACAAACGTTTAGAGTTATGATTAAATTTAAAATAAGGAGGGTATTGGCAAATGGAGATATTTTCTCAGAATCATTTAAAGTAGAGTCATAAACCTTTTTAGAAAAGTAATTTTTATAAACAATTGAGAACAAATTAGGACAACTCAAACGTGATAAACCAACAAAACCAAAACAAACTAATACTAAAGCTAATAATGTGTTTTTCACAACAACTTCTCTTGGAAAGAGCTCGAGTGCTAAATAAAATTGTTGAAATTGATACATATAACGTCATCAAAATTAAATAGAAAATAAGAAGAAACCCCTCAGATATTTGTTAATTTTGCACTGTTTAAAACAATAAGACATGAAAACGGATCAGTATACACACCCAGATTATTATGATTTAGATGAACTTTATTCAGATGAACATAAATTAGTTCGTGATGCAGCTCGTGCATGGGTTAAAAAAGAAGTCTCTCCTATAATAGACGATTGTTATGAGAAGGCGGTATTTCCAAAACATTTAGTGCCTGGCCTTGGTGAAATCGGTGCCTTTGGACCCTACATCCCAGAGGAATATGGCGGCCCTGGACTAGATCAAATTTCTTATGGTATTATAATGCAAGAGCTAGAGCGCTGTGATTCCGGCCTGCGTTCCACAGCATCTGTTCAATCGTCACTTGTTATGTACCCTATATGGAAATATGGCAGTGAAGCACAAAAGCAAAAATTCCTACCAAAACTTGCCTCGGGCGAAATGCTGGGTTGTTTCGGTTTGACGGAACCTGACTATGGTTCGAATCCTGGTGGAATGATTACAAATTACAAAGAGGATGGCGACGATATTATTTTAAATGGCGCAAAAATGTGGATTTCAAATGCGCCTTTTGCTGAAGTTGCTGTCGTTTGGGCTAAAAACGAAGCAGGAAGAATACATGGTGTACTTGTGGAAAGGGGTATGGATGGATTCACGACTCCAGAAATGCATGGTAAACTGTCTTTAAGAGCTTCCTCGACGGGGGAGCTTATTTTTGATAATGTGCGTATTCCAAAATCAAATATTTTACCTGGAAGATCTGGTTTAGGTGCTCCATTAAGTTGTTTAGATTCTGCAAGATATGGTATTGCTTGGGGTGCTTTAGGCGCTGCCATGGATTGTTATGACCAAGCTCTAAGATATTCTAAGGAAAGAACGCAGTTTGATGTGCCTATCGGAAGCTTTCAATTGATTCAAAAAAAGCTTGCCGAAATGATTACTGAAATTACAAAGGCACAACTACTTACCTTCCGCCTTGGGCAACTTAGAAATGAAGGAAAAGCCACAACAAGCCAAATTTCAATGGCGAAAAGAAACAATGTTGAAATTGCCTTAAATATAGCAAGAGAAGCAAGACAGATACATGGAGGAATGGGTATCACAAGTGAATATTCAATGATGAGGCACATGGCTAACCTTGAATCGGTTGTAACTTATGAAGGTACACATGACATTCATTTATTGATTACTGGAATGGACGTTACAGGGATCCCTTCTTTCACAAGAGATCTTCCAAAATAACCCTAAAACTCTACTTCTATCTTTATATCCTCACCACGAAGACGTCTAATGCGCTTTCTTGTTTCATGTGCATACAAGCTTCCAGGATGTTTTAATAGCAATTGTTTATAACGCTCAATAGCTGCGTTTTCATCTCCAAGCTTCTCTTCTAACAATTCAGCAGATTTGAATATGGCATTGTCTGCTAAAATGTCATTTTCATGAAATTTTACAATGTCCTCATAATAACCAAGGGCTTTATTCCAATCTCCTTGAAGCTCCATTGCACGCGCTCTTTTATATAATATCTCATCTGCTAAGGAATGAAAAGGGTAGTTCTCTTGAATACTATCAAATAGCACGAAGGCGTCTACAAATTGCAATTGCTCTACAAATAAATCCGCTTTTGAAAACCAAGCCATCGCAATATAATTTGAATCAAGTCCATAGTTATCCGTAATCATTATTGAAAGCTCTAAGGCGTCGTTCGCTAATAATTTTGAGGTGGACTGCTTTAAAACATCTAATTGAGATTGGGCAAAATCAAACTCTCCCTCGTAATAAAAAATCCGAGCACTTTTAAATTTTGCGCGGTTGCCAATCGTTTCATAATTGAAATCTTCACTAATCTGCATGTACAACAAAGAAGCGTCCCAAACATTGCCTTTCAATAGTTCAATATCTGCCTGAAGCATCTTTAATTCAGCTTTCATAATAGCTGTTAATGTTGCCGAAGAAGAAGCGTTTTTTAGCAACAACAGAGCAGCGTCTTTTTCACCTGCATAATAGGCAAGGAGTTCTGCATACTCCTTTAATACCTGTAATGTGCCAGAAGTAATACGCCCCATCGATTCAATGGCAAGCTTATAGTTACTTAAAACAGCATCAAGCTCTTCTTGTGAATATTTTTTAAGTGCGGTTATTTGAATATAACCTACATGGAGGATGCCTTTTAGGCATTGAAACTTAAGTTCTTCGTCTGTAGTTATTTCCCTTGCTTCTTGAAACGCGCGTAAAGCGGTGGCAAAATCTCTATTTTCCGTACAAGTAATGGCAAAAGAGTATAGCCTCATGCCATTTGCTTTTGACCTAAGATCCACACTTACAACCTGTGCATAGACACCAGCAAAATTATCGACTTGCATATACATCCAAATCAAAAGTTCTGCAAAAACAACATCCGTATTTACTTTTTGAGCCCTCAAGAAAAGAGCCTGTTTCAGCAACTTAAAATCTGAGGTCAGCTCAGAGCTTAAATCTAGTCTGCGCAGTAATGCTTTTTTTACTGCTTTATCATAGTATTGATGCTTGTCCAAAAGGCTTAAATAGGAATCCACCATTTCAGGGTTCTTATTTGTTTGCGCGTACAAATCAGCTTCTTGAAAATTAAACGGGTAGTTTTTAAACTGTTTTTTTGAGATGTCCAATGACCGCTGAGCAAAATCTATTTTTGACTGTGATAGAAAAGCATTGAACAAAGAAATACCTCTGGATGCACTAGTAATGTAATTTGCAAGTAAGGCTTCATATATTCTCTTTGCTTTTAAATCCGCGTTGTGCTCTTCATAAAAATTCGACAACAGCAATTTAAGATCTAAATCAGACGGGGCCCTAGCTGCTGCTTTTTTCAAAATTTTTTCAGCTTGTTTTTCATCCCCCTCTGCTTCAAAGCAATTGACAAGCCGATTTAAATATATCTTACTGGGGTTTGTTTTATAAAGGGCTTCATAATAACCTCTTGCTTTTTCAAACTCACCTTGAGCGTAGTAATGCTCTGCAAGTTGAATGTCTGAATCAACCTGGGTAAATCCCGTGACAACCAAGAGTAAAAAAATGATGGAGATATGAACCCTCATTCTATTTTCATAATTTGTTGGACAAAATCCGCAACAAAACGGTGCTCTTTAGCATATATTTCAAAAGCTTCTGTTTTAATTCTCAAATAGTCTTCTATCAAAATGGTGATTTGACGACACTTCTTGGTTTCAAGTCGAATATATTCATCGTATTTATCTCTAGATCCAAAACCATTGTCAACATCATGATAAAGATGCTGAAGGTGAAGGGTCTCTTCATTAAAAGCATTGTTTAATTTGGCAGCAAGTGTGCCTAATGGGCCAAACATCCGTCGCATTCTTTTGTAAGCATCTATTCTACGACCTAAATTTAAATCAACGGAATCCGATTTATAATTCTGCTTAAGCTTTCTCTCTAAATCGCTTGAACGTTGTTTCATAACAAACAAAGTATCAATTTTCATTACTTCAAATGACTGTTTGTGTTTGGACAGGTTGGTTTGTAGTGTTTTAATTTTAGAAAGCTGCGCCTCTTTCTCTATGTCTGAACACGAGCACAACAACAGCACTGTTAAAAAAAACACTTTAAACATAAATTAATTTATCCCTTTTTCGTTATCATTTCAAACCCGGTATAACGTGTAAGGCATTCTGGTATTTTAATCCCTTCTGCGCATTGGTTGTTTTCTAGAAGGGCTGCCATAATTCTGGGAAGCGCTAAAGCCGAACCATTTAATGTATGACACAGTCTAGATTTTTTGTTTTCATCCTTAAAGCGAAGCCTTAAACGATTTGACTGAAACGTATCGAATCGCGAAACCGAACTTACCTCCAACCATTTGTCTTGTGCGGCTGAATACACTTCAAAATCATAAGTTATTGCTGCTGCAAAACCGGTGTCTCCCCCGCACAACCTCAATACACGATATTGCAAACCTAATGCTTCCAAAAGCTTCTTGACGTGGCGAATCATTTCCTGTAGCGCATTTTCTGCGTTCTCGGGAGTTTCGATTCGTACAATTTCAACTTTTTCAAATTGATGCAATCTATTTAACCCACGCACATCTTTACCATAAGAACCTGCCTCTCTTCTAAAGCATGGCGTGTGTCCCGTGAGCTTGATTGAAAAATTTGCATCTGGAAGTAGTACATCTCGATAAATATTTGTTAACGGAACTTCTGCTGTTGGAATCATATACAAATCATCCGCAGGAATATAATACATCTGACCTTCCTTATCGGGTAACTGCCCCGTTCCTTTACCACTGTTTTCATTTACCATTAAAGGAGAAACATACTCCTCATAACCTGCATTTGAAGCTTCGTCTAGAAAAAAGGACACTAGTGCTCTTTGAAGGCGAGCACCTTGACCACGATAAAATGGAAAACCAGCACCGGTAACTTTAACACCCATCTCAAAATCTATTAAATTATATGTTTTTGCCAAGTCCCAATGAGGTGTTTTAGCCTTCTCCTTTGATGGGCTAGTTCCATGTTCTTCAATAATTTCATTGGCCGATTCGTCTATACCCTTTGGAACATCTGAAGTACAGACATTGGGTAGTGTATACAATAAAGATTTTATCTCGTTTTCAAGACCTTCTTCAATTTTTTTAACCGACTGAACCGCGGTTTTTAGCTCTAAGGTCTTCGCCTTCATTTCTTGTGCTTCCGCTTTTTTACCTGCGCTGAATAATTGCCCAATTTGTTTGGATATCGAATTCAGTTCTGCCTCTAAATTTTGTAAAGCGGTCTTTTGGCCCCGCCACTCTTTATCAAGGATTAAAATTTGTTCTACTTCCTTTGTCGCATCAATATTTCTTTTTGAAAGTCCATTTAGAACCTCGTCTTGTTGCTCTCTGATACGTTGAATTTCAATCATAGTCGATAAATTATTGTGAACAAAATTAATCAATTGACCTCATAAAGAAACCCCTCGACTCGTATAAAGCGAATTGAGCCTTTCTTTAGCATGTTAAAAATGGTTAACATTTCTTTTGCAATGACTTGATTTTATTTAGATTCGTTGCATCTGATGAGAACAAAACAAATCAATCTCGCACTAATATTACTTGCCTTATCTATGCTGAGCCTATTGGTTGTGCAATCATTTCAGCTCTACAGCAAATATGATCAGAAGAAAAAAGAATTATCTTCTGAAATTTTAGCTTTTCAAAATCAAATTGCATTTAAGCACGAAAAAGCTGAAGATTACAGAAGGTATATGCAAATCATAAATAAGGATTTCAGTGTCCAATACCAAGATATTTTAAAATCTGAATTCCAATCTCTCACCTCATCTAATGCATCTGTCAGCGTCAGTGACACTCTTATTATCAACAATGGAAAAAGAGAAAAATATCTAGTGATTCGTGGACAAGCATATGATTCATTAACAGGGGTAACAACAGAACAAAAAGTTTTAGCAAAAAACTTCCAAGAAATAAAAGATGTTTTTAGTAAAGATGCTAGTATTCTGCCAGGAAGAGACTCTTCATCCTTATCACTCCAACTAAATCAACAAGCTGTTCAACAAATCTTTAAAAAAGCCAAATACATAAATGAAATGATGCTTGAGGCATTTAAAGACAATGTATTAAAAAGTCCACAAGAAAGAATAGATGCCATCTTTTTGGATTCCATTATCTCATTCGAAATAAAAAAAGAAAGACTCCCGGAAGATTTCACCTTCTGCGTTTTCGATGCTAATAACAAAGCAGTATCATTTGAAGAAGCGTCAGATAAGTACAGAGAAATGAAAGTAAATACTTCTTTTGAGAAGGTAAAACTTTTTCCTAGCAACCCGATAAACGAGACGCTTTATCTTCAGCTTAACTTTCCGAAGCAAAACCAGTTTCTAATTAAAGAAATGAAAGGCTCTATTTTCGGTTCAGTTTTAGTAGTTTGTATCGTATTAGCGGCATTGGTTTTTATGATAAAGACGATTGTTGAACAAAAAAAGCTATCAGAGCTGAAGGCGGGCCTTGTTTCTAATATGACACATGAATTCAAGACCCCTATATCAACCATTGCTCTTGCATGCGAGGCGCTTAAAGACCCTGATGTTATTGGGCCAGAAAACACTGCCCAAATTGGGCCTTATCTAAATATGATTCAGCAAGAAAATAAAAGGCTCGAAAATTTAGTGGAAAACATTCTTCAAAACTCATTACTCGAAAAAAAGGGCCTTATATGGGAAGGTGGTCCCATTCAGCTTGTACCAGTTTGTGAGCGGATTATAAATAATGCAAAGTTTAGAGTCGATTCAGGAAAGTATAAAATAGACTTTGAATATGATGGAGATTTTATTCAAATTCAAGCCCAGGAATCACACCTTAGGAGCGTAGTTGCAAATCTATTAGAAAATGCTATAAAGTATAGTCTTGAGCCCGCAGAAATAAAGCTTACACTAAAACAAAATGCCGAATCTGTCGTTCTAATCCTCTCAGATAAAGGTATTGGCATAAAAAAAGAGCACCTTAATAAAATCTTTGACAACCTATACCGTGTTCCCACCGGGGATATTCATGATGTAAAAGGTTTTGGTTTAGGGTTGAATTATGTCAAAAAAGTATGCGATGGTTACGGTTGGCAGTTAAATGTCAAGAGTACTTTTGGAAAGGGTACGACTTTTGAGATTAAAATGAACATATGACAGATTCAAAAACGAAAATATTACTTGCTGAAGACGATGATAATCTTGGACAATTACTTTGGACTTATCTCAAAAACAAAGGTTTTGATGCGGTGCTTGCAAAAAATGGTAGGCAAGCCTACGACTTATTTAATGACCCTAAAAACAATTTTGAATTTATGATTTTAGACGTCATGATGCCTGAGATGGATGGGTTTACTCTCGCAAAAGAAGTGCGAGAGCTTGATAAAAACATACCCATACTTTTCCTAACTGCAAAAGCCATGAGTGATGATAAACTTAAAGGCTTTGAGTTGGGTGCTGATGACTACCTCACAAAACCATTTTCGATGGAAGAGCTTTTAGCACGAATGAAAGCTATTTTGAGCAGAACAAAAATAATAAAGAAAAATGTCGGTCAAAAAGTAAACGTTGGTACAATCTCATATGAACCAGAGCTTCGTATACTTCACCTTTCAGAAGGGCCAAAAAAACTAACCACTAAAGAAAACCTGCTACTCAGACTTCTTGTGAAAAATCAAAACGAACTGCTTGACAGGCAAGCCGCTTTAAGAGCGGTTTGGGGGGATGATAATTATTTTAATGGGAGGAGTATGGACGTCTACATCGCCAAATTACGTAAATTGCTTAAGGAGGATTCTAATATCGAAATAATGAATGTTCACGGTATTGGATTTAAACTCCTTGTCAAGCAATAAGATGCAAAGAGTTTTTTTTTCAAATTTAATTTTGATGGTTCTTCTGAACCTGCTTGTAAAGCCAATTGCTTTATTTGGAATTGATGCAACCGTTCAAAATCGCGTTGGACCTGAAAGCTATGGTTTGTATTTTTCTTTACTTAATCTCTCTGTTATTTTTAATACCCTTCTCGACTTAGGCATCAATAACTTCACAACTAAAAACTTAGCTCAAGAACCCGAAAAAATCAAAAAATATTTTAGTAAAGTCTTTTCCTTTAGGTTGGTTCTGTTTACTGTTTACTCCGCTTTTACTTTTGGGCTGGCTCTGTTTCTTGGTTATTCAGGAAGACCTCTGTATCTGCTGAGCTTTCTAATTCTTAATCAATTCCTAGTGCTTAGTATTGCATACTTAAGAAGTCATTTTGCCGGGTTTCATTTTTTCAAGACAGATGCCTTTATCTCTATTCTTGACCGTTTCCTTTTAATTATTGTAGGTGGTATTTGGTTGTTTTCTTCATTTGCACCATCACAGATTAAAATTGAGGAATTCATTTGGATTCAAACCTTTTGTTACGGGACCTCACTCATCGTTGGACTTGCTTTACTGTTAAAACATATAGAGCGCCCTTACTTAAAATGGGATTTCTCATTTGGTATGGCGCTTGTCAAAAAAAGTTGGCCCTATGCCTTATTAATAGTCCTGATGTTATTGTATACGAGGATAGATGGTGTTATGCTCGAAAGAATTCATCCGAATGGGGCATATGAAGCTGGTGTTTATGCCCAAGGTTTTCGTTTACTAGATGCGTTATTCATGTTTGGGATGATCTTTGCTGGTTTGCTGTTTCCAATATTTTCAAGGCAGCTAAAAACCTCTCTTTCGGTTGTTTTGGATTTGGTTAAGGCCTCTGCAAATTTACTTTTAGGCGGCACTGTAATCATTATTTTTGTGACGGTTTTTAATGCCGAATTAATTCTTGGATGGATATACGTTGATATTACTGATGCTATCGGACCTTTTCAATTTTTGATGCTTGGTTTCTTTCCGATTGGTATGAATTTCATTTTCGGTACGCTATTAACTGCGAATGGAAACTTGAAAATCCTGAACAGTATTTCTGGAATTGGTATTATTGCAAATATTACTATAAACCTCATATTAATACCAAGTTATGGTGCATTAGGTGCCGCCATTGCTACTTTTGGCACTCAGGGTGTTACTGCTATTGCCCAGTTTCTATATTGTGTTTATAAATTCAACATCCCTAAAAAAGCAATTGGTATACTTAAGTTAGCCGGACTTTCCGCAGGTTTATTTGCACTGAGCATCTGGTTTGAAAATTCTTCATACTTAATGCTTCTTCAAATTATGGTTGGATCCATATTGATTTTCGGGTTGTCCTTAATTGACGTGCATGCATTAAAAAAACTGATTCTCTCTTCAGATAAAATCAAATAAATTCTTAAAATATAAGTTTTACTTGTGTTTATATGTTCTATTTTCGTAACCGCAAAAGTCACCTATGGAAAATCAAGAGTTAAATTTAAATGAAGAACGAGAGAAATTATTAGCCTTCTTATTTCGGCGTCGAAAGATCGTGATTGGGTTTACTTTATTAGTAAGCATCGCCGCATATAGTCTCTCTTTCCTAATCACGCCTTTATTTCTTTCTACGGCCATTGTTTTTCCATCCAAATCAAGTTCTGTATCATTTTACGAATCAAGAAACGTCAAGGCTTCTTCAATGGATTTTGGAGAGGAAGATCAAGCCGAGCAGCTAGTTCAAATACTCCAGTCGTCGCGTATTCGTGATTATGTTGTTTCAAAATACGATCTATTAAAGCGTTATAAAATTGATGCTGACGATCCAAATAAAATGTTTAAGTTAAACCAAGCTTATGAAGGGCATTTTTCCTTTGAACGTACACGTTTTGGGTCGATTAAAATCGATGTTTTAGATGAAGACCCCAAGCAAGCATCAGAAATGGCCAATGCTGTAGTAAACTTAATTGATACTGTGAAAAACCAAATGATTCAGGAAAGAACACTGCCTGCTTTTGAAATCACAAAAAGAAAAAAAGACCAGCTTGATAAAGAAATTCAAGAACTCTTAGACGAAATGGACAGGCTTGCTAAGCTCGGTGTCGTTTCTCTAGATGTTCGGTCACGATTATTTCAAGCCTTGGTTGATTCAAAAAGCACCACTGAAAAAGAGGAGCTAAGAAACAAAATAGATGTGAACTCTAAGTTTGGATCTCTATTTGATGGTCTCGAACGTTCCAGGAATGAAAAAATAAGCAAATTAGAAGACTTTAAAGTTGCCTATGAGCAAGCAGAATCAGATGCTTCAACAAAATTCAGTCATAAATTCATAGTTCAAAAAGCGGAAGTAGCAGATAAAAAAGACCAACCAAAAAGATTGATTTTAACTATTGTTGCTGCAATAGGCTCCTTTGTTTTTATTGTGTTCTGCCTCTTAATTATTGAAAGATACAGAGAGCTAAAGAGCGACGCATAAATGCTATTGAACAATAAAATAAAATTAGCGTTTGGCTTCGTTGTCTTAACGGTCATTTTTACTTTGTTTAATTGGTTTCGAATAGAGTACCTCGGGCTTTTCCCAATAGGTCTGCTTTTTGTGTATTTATCTATTTTTCAAACTGAAAAATTCTTTTTATTTATTGCTTTTTTAACCCCTCTATCGGTAAACATCGAGGAGTATGTTGATGGGTTTGGTTTATATCTACCGACAGAGCCCCTGCTATTCGGTTTTATGCTTTGGTTTCTATTCCTTCAGCTCAAAAAGCCTTTTTTAAATACTGAAATTTGGAAACACCCTATAATAATCAGTGTTTGTTCCTACCTACTTTGGATGCTCGTCACCTCAATTACAAGTACCGACATAATTGTGTCCTTTAAATTTCTACTCTCCAAATTGTGGTTCATTGTTCCCATTCTAATTTTCGGCACCTATTTTTTTAAAAATCACGAAAACAGGGTTCGTTTTCTATGGTTTTTTATTGTGGCTTGCAGCTTCGTAGTTTGCTTCACTATTGTGCACCATTCAATGTATGGTTTTGGTGAAGAAGAGGGGCATTGGGTCATGTGGCCCTTTTTTAAAGACCACACGATTTATGGTGCTATCATCGCCCTATGTTTACCCTTAAGCCTGGCTTTATTGCGTCAAAAAGGACGCCCTGCTTTGTCAAAGGCTATTTTAATTTTGATCAATGTTGTTTTAATCCTCGGACTAATATTCTCTTATACGAGAGCCGCTTGGTTAAGCATTATTTGTGCTTCAATTATAGGAGGCATTGTATACTTTAAAGTGAATCTCAAGCTCCTGATTTCTATTGCTATGATTGCATTGGGAACGCTGTTTTTACAATGGGACAATATTCAAATGGCTCTCGCAAAAAACACGCATGAACATACCACTGAAGCCTTTGATGAAAAAATACAAAGTGCCGCAAATGTCACAACAGACGCCTCAAACCTCGAGCGTATTAATAGGTGGGATTGTGCCATTGAAATGTTCAAAAAGAGACCAGGTTTAGGATTTGGTCCTGGCACGTATTCCTTTGAGTATGCAGCGTTTCAAGACCCTGAAAATCTTACTATAATTTCTACCAATTTTGGAGACATGGGAAATGCACATAGCGAATACTTAGGTGCTCTTTCTGAATCTGGGCTGATTGGCATGCTCCTTTTTCTTGCGATTGTGGCATCCATTTTTTATTCTTCAATTATACTTTATTACAAATACCCCAAAAACAATGATGTTAAAATACTCATCATGGGTATTATTGTGTCCTTAGCTTCGTACTTTATACACGCTTTTTTAAATAACTATTTAGATACAGATAAGGCTGCAGTTCCTGTTTGGGCAATGTGTGCGATGATTGTCACAATGTCACTGGAGATGAAAGCTAATGGTCAAGCCATAAAGAAGGATTAAGGCTTTTTGTAGTCATGCCACTTACGTGGTGAATTTCAAAATGCAACAAACCTAAGGCGCTCTCATTTAAAGACACGATGCCAATCTCGGATTTGGTTGTAACCTCATCACCTATTGAAACGAAAGCCTCTTTTAAATTACTGTAAACTGTCCTATAATTACCATGCTTAATAATGATTACTTTTCCTGCTCCAGCAATAGGGAAAACTGCAGTTACTTTTCCAGAAAAAATCGCTCGTATTCCGCAGCCTGGAGCACAAGATAAATCAATTCCGTTGTTATTGGTGTAAACGCCACTTAAGGATGGATGTTTGTTTTTTCCAAATCCTTCTGTAATCGCTCCAGAAGAAACCGGCCATGGTAGGGTCCCTTTATTTTTTTCAAAGTTTTTACTAACAATTTTACCCTCTGAAGATTCATCTGTAAAACTTGGCAAT
The DNA here is from genome assembly GCA_943789205.1 of uncultured Flavobacteriales bacterium. Classification (GTDB taxonomy): domain Bacteria; phylum Bacteroidota; class Bacteroidia; order Flavobacteriales_D; family Crocinitomicaceae; genus UBA952. The sequence goes on along the minus strand of CALSTG010000001.1, from coordinate 1,158,621 downwards.
TCTTTTGCATTGGGGTTTGCTGCCTTTCGCTTTCTATCTGCTTCTTTACGTTTACGTTCTATTTCTGCTAGCTCTCTTTTAATTGCTTCAGCTATTTTGTTCTTGATCTGCTGTTTTTTACGCTCATTATTTTGAATTTCGGCACGCAACGCGGCCTCTTTTTTTTGAATCTCACTCAATAATAATTGTTGCTTTTCTCTGTCAGATTCTATTTCTTGTCGTTCTAATCGCTTTTGCGATAAAAGCGCTTGCTTTCGTTCCTTTTCGAGCCTAATTGCTTCAATTTCTGAATTGATTTTTTTCTGACTCGAAGCGATTATTGCCACTTGTTTTTTATGGAGTGCGGTTATACTTTTAAGGTATTTATTACGTTTTTGCGCCTCGTAATAATTATCTGCAGATAAAACAAACATCATCTTTCCATTTTTATTACGTGTTTTATATGCATGAATTATCATTTCCTTGTATTGAGCTTTAAGTTTCTCAACGCGTATTCCTAAAGCTTTAACCTGATCTTCTTTTTCTCTAATTGTCCCCTCTGCCAATAGTACCTGTCTATCAAATAGCCTCACTAGATCTTCGCGGCTCTGAATTTGAGTATTAATTAGCTGTAGTTCACTTAAAGATTCCTTTCTTGAACTTGTGACCTTCTTTAAAAGGTTTTTCGTGCTTGAAATTTTACGTTCAAGTTTCTTCTGTTGTTTTTTGAGGTTCCTGTGTACTGCCCTGAGTAAATCCAGGAGTTGTAAATAGTATGAAGAGGAGCATTACATTAATTACACTTTTCATATTTCTCTGGAATTATTAAAAATAGTGCCTCTGGAGTTATAAGGTCAAGCTTCGTATATTCTAATGCTATATCAATCGTCAGCGTCGGGGATCGGACTTCTATCTCCATTTTTTTAGGGAGCCTAAAGCCGTCAGACTCTTGCCAAGATAAATAATTGATTTGAATTTGTGTTGTATCCATCGGTACATTAATTTTTGTCGATGAGAGGTGTTTTTGATTTTCATGCAACTCATAAGTGTATACGATGTCTTTTTTCTTTCTATTGTTCGTCTTTCGATGTGAAGAAAGGGTATAGCTGTAAGAGTCGTTAAGCATAAAATACTTTTGGTTATTATTGAACCCTATGGCATGTCCATATATTAATTCCTCTATTCCAGAACGCTGAAAACTTACTCCTAAATCCGAAGTTAAATCCTTCAATTTTTGCACCGAATAGCATTTGTCTTTTTTATTAACGATTGTTAGAGTACTAGTGTCTACTATAGCGCTAAATACAGGAATTCGTGCAAAAGAAACGATTGCGCTTAAAGCCGAATCATTCACAGCCTTCAACGTTGTCTTGAAGGAAATTTTCCTTTCAGAATCCTTAAAGCTCACCTTCAATTTTGTGTACATGTGCCTGGGCGCTGTTTCTGATATACTATCAAGCTTTGCCACAAAATCTTTTTGTTTGAGCTTTTGTAGTTTATCTGGCCTTGATGATGCAGCATCGCTCCATTGCTTGGCACAACTAGCGGTCATGAAGAGCAATAGAAATGCACACATGCTTTTATTCCACATATTGTCCCTTTTTAATTTTTTTCTTCAACGAAGCAGAGCCTTTATTAAGCTCTAGAGCTTTTTCCCAAAGGATAACTGCCTTAATATTATTCTTAAGCATTGACAACGCATCTCCTTGCCGTTCGAAAACACCCGATTTCAAAAATGCGTCTTCACTTTCTAAAACACTAAGAAGCTCAAGAGCTTCATTATACCTTTCTTGCACAAAAAATAGGTCAGCCTTTAACAATTCAAAAGTCAATTGCTTAGGGTTTTGGTTTAAGAGAGCATCGTCAAGTATTTTAATTGCTTCATTAAGCTCATGTTTGTTCTCGTATAACCTAAGGCTCAAATTAAAACTTAAATAATCACGGGTTGCTTTTTCACCTAGTTCTATAGCTTGCAAATAATATACCATCCCTTGTTTTAAGTCTCCCGTGTTAAAAAAAGACTCGCCTAATTGCCCTAAGAGGTCCGACTCCAATATACGATCATCCACTAATGCCATAAGTCCTTGTCTTGCAAAGCTCTCGGCCAATGTGTATTCGTTAAGTTGGTTTAAAGCAACGGCGCCTAAATAAAAGGGTTCTGGTTTGAGGGGGAATATTCGAACCGTTTTTTGGGCTGATATTCTCAATGCTTCCCACCGCTTATTATCATAATAAAAATAGAGGAGCTTTTGCCATAAGTCATATCGATTCGGGTTAAGCTCAAGAGCCTTATTATATTTGTCAATTCCCATATTTAATTCACGGTTTCTCAAGGATTCTGAAATGCCCGCTTTTACTGAATGCTGAAAGTAATAGTCGCCAATAGCACTCAGAACAGTATCATTATCCATAAAAATATCTTCAAGTATTTCAATACTATTATTGATTTTTAAAGTGTCATTAACAAAAACTAAATATTCAAGTGCGTTTAAACTTTCATTTGCTGAAATATTTAGAGACTGTATGGCTTGATAAAAATATTTTGAGGCTATTTCACTCTTTCCTTGCTGATATGCATATTCGCCCAACATTAAATTACCAATGCCGTTCTGGGGATCTACCTCGACAAGTAGTTTCAAATTTTGAATGCCTTTATTTTCTAATCCTTGTTGAAAATAGAAGTCAACCAATGTCGCTAAAATCATCGGGTTTTTGGGTGACTGAGCATGAAGTTGTAATAGCCCTTTTTCTGCCTCCTTAAGTTTCCCCATTTCTACATAAATCGAATGCCTTCTAAGTGCAGACTCTATAACATTACCCTTTAGTGTTTCTAAACGGTCTACAACACCTATTGCAGCTTTATAATTCTTTGCTTTCCGGTAAGAATCAATCGCTAATAAATAATATTCGATTTCTCTTGGTCTGCTAGAAATAATCGCATCAAAGAGAGATCCGGCCTCTTCAAATGCGCCCTTATTTCTAAGCATATATGCCAACTCAACTTGATAAAAGACATTATCCTTATCGAGTTCAACTGCGGAAATGGTATGGGTTTCTGCTTGTGCTAAATCACCCATCAATAAAAAGGTTTGAGCCATTGCGAAATGTGATGCGTCATCAAGGGGTTCTTCTTGCAAGCATAATTCAAATCTTTCAATTGCTTTAAAATAATTGCCCTGTATTTTCAGTCTTAAACCTTCATGAAATGCAGTTATAAATGCTTTTGACTTTTGTGAGTTGTCATTGTCAATAATCAGCCTCGGCTCTTTACAAGCACAAAGTAATAATATCAGAATAAAAAACAGGTTATAGCGCATCATCTATAGAGGTGAAATCTCCTACACTCAAATCCTTAGCTTGTTGACGAATATTTGCAAATGAACCAATCATTGAATCCTTTAGGACCTGATTTTCTAAAGAAGAGTTGTGTTGAATTAAACAATTTTTCAATATTGAACCTTCTATGGTTGTTCCTTCTCCCACCGAAACATGAGGCCCGATAACAGAATTAATTACTTTGGCGCCCTCACCTATAAAACACGGTTCAATTATGATCGAATTCTTAACCTCAGCAGTTTTATGTCTTAGCGTTACCCCTCTTTCTTGATCAAAGTTTAATACGTGTTTGTTTGTATCAACGGTTACTTTTTTATTACCACAATCCAGCCACGCATCGACCTTGCCTGGGCCAAATGAAACGCCTTTTTCAGTAAGCCTTCTTAAAGCATCAGGAAGCTGGAATTCGCCGCCTTTTTGAATGTCATTATCCATTAAATAATTCAGCTCCGCTTTCAAGGCGGTCCCATTTCGAAAAAAGTAAATCCCAATCATAGCCAGATCGGAAACAAACTCCTTTGGCTTTTCTATAAAGTCAACTATTTCATTTTTTTCATTTAATTGAACCACCCCAAAAGCACTTGGGTCTTCTATCTGTTTTACCCAAATTACGCCTTCAGTTTGGTCAGAAATTTGAAAGTCTGCCTTAAATAATGTATCTGCAAAAGCCACGATGACAGGTCCGTCTAAACAGCGCTCAGCGCACAAAACAGCGTGAGCTGTACCTAGAGGCTCTCTTTGGTAATGGATTGAACCTTTTGCACCTAATTTAGACGCAACATCAATAAGTTCTTTTTCAACAGCCTCTCCAAAATCTCCAATAACAAATGCAATTTCATCTATTTTTTCATTACACATCTTTGCAATATCCTCAACCAGTCTATGGACTATTGGTTTTCCACCTACCCGAATTAGCGGTTTAGGTACTGTTAGTGTATGAGGCCTTAATCGACTTCCTCTGCCAGCCATTGGAACTATAATATTCATAAGTTTCTATTTTATTCCTGTGCTGCCGAACCCCCCTGTACCACGGTCGGTAACATCAGTATTATTAACCTCAACCCAATCTATGGTCTCTATTTTAGCAAAAACAAGTTGCGCAATACGATCTCCGTTTTCTATACAAACCGTTTCGTTTGATAAGTTCACTAAAATAACACCTATCTCCCCTCTATAATCAGCATCAATAGTCCCCGGTGTATTCAATACGGTCAACCCCTGCTTTAAAGCTAACCCGCTTCTAGGTCTAACTTGGCATTCTATTCCTGTTTCCATCTCTAAAAACAACCCTGTTTTTATAAGACTTCGTTCCAATGGTTTTATATAAATCTTTGTGTCAGTATGCGCGCGAACATCCATGCCTGAAGAACCAATTGTTTTATACTCAGGTAAGGCATTAGAAGATTGGTTGATTATTTTAACTTTTCTAGCCATTTCATTCAAATTTACATATATTGAAAAGGGTAAAATACCTAACCGCCAATAGAAATCAACAAAGCAATTAACAATTTGATTTTTCATGGCGTTTTAACCATCAAATAAATTACTTTTGTTCCTATGAAACCTGTTGGAAAGCTGATAATTATTGGGGGGGGGATAGATACGGGGAGTTTCACAGAAAAAGATTTCACCGAACAAATTGATAACAACTTAAACTTCTTTGAACGAGGTATTTTAAGGCGCATCATCGACGAATCGGATCAAGGTGTTGATTCTCGCATTGAAATTATACCTACAGCTTCGAGAATTCCGAATGTTGTTGGGCCTGAGTATTCAAAGGCGTTTCATTATTTAGGTGCGGATAATGTTGATGTGCTGAGTATCGAAAGTCGAGAGCATTGTCAAGATGACAAAGTTTTAAAACGAATTCAAGCTGCAGATGTCATTTTTTTTACGGGAGGGGACCAATTACGTTTAACCTCAATAATTGGCGGTACTCAGGTACACGATTTAATACTGCATAAATACCAAAATGATGCCTTCCTTTATGTTGGAACCTCTGCTGGAGCGGCATGTGCTTCAAGAAATATGATTTACCAAGGCTCTAGTAAAGAAGCACTGTTAAAAGGAGAAATTAAAATCACGGGCGGACTTGGATTAATGAATGATGTTGCCATTGATACCCACTTCGTAAAACGTGGAAGAATAGGACGCCTATTTCAAGCCGTTGTTTCTAACCCTAAAATCATCGGTCTCGGTTTAGGCGAAGATACGGGACTTCTGATTTCTGGAGGAGACCAAATGGAAGCTTTAGGATCGGGTCTGGTAATTCTTGTTGACGGAAGAAGTATTAAAGACACGAACATTACCGATATTTCGCTTGGCGAACCTATTTCGATTGAAAATTTAATTGTTCACGTAATGAGCATGGGAGACACTTACAAATTGAGCTCTAATAAATTTAAAATTCGTAAGAAAGAAAACGAGCTATCATGAGAATTTTGATTCACGGTGGGTTTTTTAGTGAATCTTCTCAATCCAACGAAACAAAACATAAGAAACAAGAGGCGCTTCTTGAAATTCTAAATCAAGGTAAAGATTTTTTAAAAAAACACAACGCATTAGAGACTGCTGTTTATACGGCGAAATTGCTTGAAGATAATCCGCTCTTTAATGCTGGAGTTGGTTCTCAGATTCAAAGTGATGGTAAAATTAGAATGAGTGCTGCGCTGATGGATGGCGTAAATCAAAAGTTTAGTGGTGTCATAAATATTGAGGAGATTCAAAATCCTATTTTAATCGCACAAAAACTTATGAATGAAGAAGACCGTGTGCTCGGCGGTGTTGGGGCAACTAACTATGCTAAAGACGCTGGATATCCAATTTTTTCAACAGAAACAGCAGAAAGGAGACAAGAGTTCGAAGCAAAAAAACAAAGCTTGGGTACAGGAACAATTGGATGTGTCGTTCTGGACCAAAAAGGAAGATTGGCAGCTGCTACATCGACTGGAGGAAAGGGCTTTGAAATACCTGGAAGAATTTCTGACTCTGCAACTATTGCAGGTAATTATGCAAATGAAAACTGTGCCATAAGTTGCACCGGAGTGGGAGAAGATATTGTAAGCGGAGGTCTTGCAACCAAAATTGTTACACGAGTAACTGACGGTATGCGTTTAGAACAAGCGTTTGAAAAATCTTTTAATGAGCTCAAGCCTTACGATGGATTTGCAGGGGCTATTGGTGTTACAAAAAGAGGAGAAATCTTTTACCAAGAATCGCACCCTAAAATCGTATTTGCTGCGTTCAATGGAGAGGCAGATATTGTCTTTACCTAAGTCGTTATCTGCTGCTTTTTATTCGCTAATAATCCTAGTAACACCCAAAATAACGGCGCAACTGCAATAACACTAATGTTGAAAAGACTTTGAATCAAATAGGCCAATACGGCAAGCGCTATCGCGCTTTGAGCAGAACAGTCAAAGATGTTTTTCCGCTGCTTTACTAGAAGAGTAAAAATAAATAATATATAGAAAAGAAGCGCAGGAACTCCAGAGACTGCTGCAATGTGTAACAAATCGTTGTGCGCCTTATCTACAGTGTGGCCTGTTAATACTCCATACTGAATCGCTCTTTTATTCTTAGTCTGCTTTAGGGCTTCTTTTAAATTTTCTGGACCCGCTCCTAAAAACGGATGGGTTTCAACAATGTCGTAAGACATTTTCCATATCAAAGCCCTACCTGAACCCGCCCATTCGTTATTTATATCAAGTTCGCTTTTTATAGTTTTCGTTCTTTGTTGAATTTTACTTTCACTAAAAAAGTTCATTGTAAAAAAAACAATTAAAAATGAAGCTAACAACTTAAAATAAGATGTCCTCACGTTTGAAAACCTCAAGAAATATAGAGAGGCTAAACTTATGACCATTAGCGCTAGCCAACAACCTCTTGTGTTTGACGCTAGAAGCGCTCCAAAAAATAATGCCGGAAAAATCAAATATGAATGCTTTCTAAATTTCAAATAAAACCCTGATGCTATGACAAGCATCATTAATGCCCAGGAAGCCAAGAAATTCTGATTTCCAATTGTTGCATAGGAACCTTTAGTGTAATTCAAATACTCCACCAATGGGTCAAACATAAAAAACTGCAGAACAGCATAAGCTGCGATGATACTTTGAACCCCAATAAAAAAGAGTATGTTTTTCAAATTTAGTCGCATATGCTGCTTTGCAGCATAAAATAAAATCGCATAAAATAATATAGAAATAAACCCTTCAAACCGGCCAGCTGTTAGCGATATGCCTGAAAAAGCTAAAAGAGGCTTGTAAGCCATGATTGATGCAAAGAGAGCAAGTACCAAGTAAATTACTAACGGTTTTATCTCTTGTTCAAGACGTATCTGCTTTAGTCGGATTAAATCATATAAAATAAACAAGGTTCCCAAGACCAAAACCGGCGCTTTGGCTACATTAAAAATATCTGGAATACCCTTTATAGGAATAATAATCAACGGAAGTAATGTGACAATTACCCATAACGCTTTGTTTATTCTTGAAGAAATAAGCTTCTCTTTCAAAAAATCTTTTCTTCCTTATTCGTTTTTATCGAATTAAAGTTACGTGACCGGCAATAACTTTTCTTTGATCCGTTTTTGGGTTTTTATAAGTTATTTTCCACGTATATGCTCCATCTGAAGCCTTCATACCGTTTAAACCGTAGGTGCCATCCCAACCTATCTCCGAATTTCTTGTCTCAAAAACAACCTCTCCCCACCTGTTGAAAATAAGCATCTCAAAATTGAACGGATCAAACCCAGAATAGAATACTGGCGTAAACATTTGATTGAAATTATCACCGTCAGGCGTAAATGTATTAGGGATGTAGAACACCTCCTGCTCATCATATTCAATAATTAACTGAGCCTGGTCTGTACAACCAAACTCGCTAATTGCTGTTAGGGTTATCAATGCGCCTTCCTCTGTATAATCATACAGGTTAGATGGATTTATAAAAGTACTCGTATTTTCATCTCCAAAGTCCCATATAAAAGAACTCGCTCCTGAACTCAAATTAGTAAATGAGACCAAGACGTCTTGATCTGTAAAGATATCAGGAGTTGCGGTAAAGTCAGCTATCGGATTAAGCTCTACACAAAGGAAGTCTGGTTCAGTAAGAGTGTTAGAACAACCGCCTTGTTGTATTTCCAATGTAACGTCATAACAACCTGGGTTTAAAAGATTCAGCTGTACTTGAGCGCCTTCTAAAACCACACCATTACTTATCGTCCATGTTCCTGAACCATTAGCACTTGTTAAGTTCACGAGTAAGGGTGCACAACCGCCTAGGTTATCAGCTGAAAAAGATACTACAGGTAAATCATTAACTGTAACGTCTATGTCTTGAGAAATAGCACACTGGTTCGGGTTTGGGGTAAAAATGTATGTGCTTGTTCCTGCTGTAGCTGTTGAAATTGTTGTTGGGTTCCACGTTCCTGTGATACCTGAATTTGAAACTAACGGTAGAGATGTTGGAGTGTCGTCAATACAAAAAGGACCTAGTAAATCAAACTGAGGGATAAATGGAGCTATAACGTCAACAATCACGGTTTGTGACGCTCCTATGCATCCTCCTAAAGTTGGGGTAATTGTATACTCAACAGAGCCATTGTTCACACCCGTTAACTGCAGGGCTTGCATAATTTCTGCACCAGATGGTGTATTTGATATGGTCCCTGCTGATGCTCCTGAGACACCATTTTGAAGAACAATCCAGTCAAAACCTGTTGCATTCGCGCTGTTCGCAGTTATCAACACCTCTTCTCCCGAACAAATCTCAGGGTCGGAAAGCACAACAAATAAATCCACGTTATTATCTTGAAAGATTTCTATTGATTGTGTTGATGAACAACCGTTTAAACTTGTACCGGTGACAGTATAAATTCCGGGTGATGTAATTGTGGCGGCAGCATTGTTGCCTAAACCGTTATCCCATGTATAAGAATCTGCTCCTGTGGCGGTAACACTAATATCTAATTGGGTACAAGTTAAAGTGGATGAGCCTGTATTATTTGTTATTGAAACGATAGGAGGGGTGTCGTCAATCGTTACATTCACTGTACCATCTGATGAACAACCCGTTGAATTTGTGACAGTTAATGTATAAGTCGTTGCTGTACTTGGATTCGCTATTGGATTCGCAATGTTTGGATTTGAAAGACCCGTTGTTGGACTCCAACTATATGTATTTCCTGTGACTTCTGGAGAGCCTATTTGAGCACCATCAACATTATTAATACACGTTATAATTTGGTCTCCGCCAGCGTCCACAACAGGAAAGCCCACAATATTAATAGTCATTGTCGTCGTCGTTGCACAAAATGCAGGGTCTGGAGTAAAGGTATATGTTGTTGTGTTAAAGGCATCAAAAACAGGAGCCCAAACACCAATTATCCCTTCAGTCGAAGCTACAGGAAAAGGCGAACCGCCAGGAAAAACCTCTGCGCCTTCACATAAATCATCAATTTGAGTAAACGTAGGAACTATGGGCGCCGTTATTTCTATATCCATTGTAGTTGCTGATGCGCACTGAGCTGGATCAGGCGTAAAAGTATAGGTTGTGGTACCGATTAAAAGCGGGTCAATGACATTTGGAGACCACGAACCGGTTATACCTTCATTTGAAACACCTAATAATATACCTGGACTGTCTCCTTCACAATAAGGTCCAAGTTGGTCGAAATTAGGCTGATTTAGGTCATTTATTAAAATGTTCATGGTTGCATTAGACGCGCACTGCCCTGGGTCGGGGAAAAATGTCACCTCAATTAAACCTGGAATGTTCGTAATCAAATTAGGCGTGCTCCATATACCACTTATTCCGTTATTTGAAATTACTGGAAACGGTATTTCGGGAGAGTTCAAGCATACAGGATCTATTTGTGTAAACTCTGGATCAATAGATGGCAATACTTCTATCGATAAATCATCGGTTGCAGTACAACCATTTCCATAATCTAAAGTTACCGAATAAATATTCTGTCCAACGGGCGGAACGATAGTGTCAGCTGCAGCGTTCGAACCTGTTGACCATGTTATATCACCGAGATAATATACATTAAAGCTTAAACTTCCTGAATTGTCACCATACCATGCTGCATTTGCTTCCGAAAATGAAAACGTTTGAGCACCACCACCATCAAAGAAAAAGTTATAATTATGATTTGAGTTGTATGTGTAGGGACAAGTTGCTTGTGTAAACGGCGGTGAACCATTCCACTTCCATGGATACTCTTGAATAGGTGTAACATTTGAGCATCCCTGATAAAACCAATATGCCGCATCTCTCAATTCACATGCCCCTGATCCCGAGTATGTACCACTTACTTCAACATAGTAACTTCCAGGCAGGTTCGTGTTTATCGTAGTATAAGAAAAAGCTTCATTAAAAGTCATTATAAATTGTTCAACTAATTGGCCTCCAGATAAAGAATCGATAAACAAAATAACAGAATCTCCTTCACAAATAGAGGAGTCAATCGCTGCGGCCAATACAAATGGCTCTTCATTGACAATAACATTCATTGTTGCGTCTGTTATACAAGCCGCAAAATCAGGTACAAATGTATAAGTCGTTGTGCCCGAATTGTCAACATCAATTGAAGATGGTGTCCATATTCCTGAGTATCCCTCCAGAGAAACATTTGGTAAAACGTCAGTCGTTCCGTTAACACAATAAGGGCCTAATGTATTGAATGATGGGGTTTCACTAGGATTAACCTCCACTGTCAAGGTTTCATTAATATCAGAATCACAATTACCATCAGCTATATTAGAAAGTGTGATTGTCACATTAGATGTTGCAGCAGGTACGGTTACGACCCCAGCACCCCCGAGAAGTGTTAGTGTCTGAGAACCCCCACCGGTATCATAAGTAACAACAGCGTCAGCTAATCCGTTAATGGTAAACACGGCATCTTCACCATCACAAATAGGACTGTTGGCAGTAACCGTTGGAGTGGGAACTAACCCTCCTCCAATTATAATTAATTGAGTAACTATCGTTTCGTTGCCGCAATCATCATTTACACTATATGTTCTTGAAATGACCTCTGGGCAATCTCCGCCATCGGATTGATCCGAAACAAATGTCACTATTGGTGCTACTGTACAATTGTCTGCGGCATCGGTGACTTCTGTAATGTCCGGGGAGGGCGCAGGAGCTAAGGATATATTAATGTTTGGTGGATTTGATGCCGTTGGTGGTGTGATGTCATTGACTGTTATCGTTTGGGTTACGTTTATTGAGTTACCACAATCGTCAGTTACGCTATAGGTACGTGTGATAACCTCAGGACAGGTGTTGCCATCTGATGCGTCAGATACAAATGCTACTACTGGCAATGCTGTGCAGTTATCCGCAGCATCTGTGACTACTGATATATCTGCTGCTGGAACATCGCCAACACATTCAACATCAATCCCTCCTGGATTTGATGCCGTTGGTGGTGTGATGTCATTGACTGTTATCGTTTGGGTTACGTTTATTGAGTTACCACAATCGTCCGTTACGCTATAGGTACGTGTGATAACCTCAGGACAGGTGTTGCCATCTGATGCGTCAGATACAAATGCTACTACTGGCAATGCTGTGCAGTTATCCGCAGCATCTGTGACTACTGATATATCTGCTGCTGGAACATCGCCAACACATTCAACATCAATCCCTCCTGGATTTGATGCCGTTGGTGGTGTGATGTCATTGACTGTTATCGTTTGGGTTACGTTTATTGAGTTACCACAATCGTCCGTTACGCTATAGGTACGTGTGATAACCTCAGGACAGGTGTTGCCATCTGATGCGTCAGATACAAATGCTACTACTGGCAATGCTGTGCAGTTATCCGCAGCATCTGTGACTACTGATATATCTGCTGCTGGAACATCGCCAACACATTCAACATCAATCCCTCCTGGATTTGATGCCGTTGGTGGTGTGATGTCATTGACTGTTATCGTTTGGGTTACGTTTATTGAGTTACCACAATCGTCCGTTACGCTATAGGTACGTGTGATAACCTCAGGACAGGTGTTGCCATCTGATGCGTCAGATACAAATGCTACTACTGGCAATGCTGTGCAGTTATCCGCAGCATCTGTGACTACTGATATATCTGCTGCTGGAACATCGCCAACACATTCAACATCAATCCCTCCTGGATTTGATGCCGTTGGTGGTGTGATGTCATTGACTGTTATCGTTTGGGTTACGTTTATTGAGTTACCACAATCGTCCGTTACGCTATAGGTACGTGTGATAACCTCAGGACAGGTGTTGCCATCTGATGCGTCAGATACAAATGCTACTACTGGCAATGCTGTGCAGTTATCCGCAGCATCTGTGACTACTGATATATCTGCTGCTGGAACATCGCCAACACATTCAACATCAATCCCTCCTGGATTTGATGCCGTTGGTGGTGTGATGTCATTGACTGTTATCGTTTGGGTTACGTTTATTGAGTTACCACAATCGTCCGTTACGCTATAGGTACGTGTGATAACCTCAGGACAGGTGTTGCCATCTGATGCGTCAGATACAAATGCTACTACTGGCAATGCTGTGCAGTTATCCGCAGCATCTGTGACTACTGATATATCTGCTGCTGGAACATCGCCAACACATTCAACATCAATCCCTCCTGGATTTGATGCCGTTGGTGGTGTGATGTCATTGACTGTTATCGTTTGGGTTACGTTTATTGAGTTACCACAATCGTCCGTTACGCTGTAAGTACGTGTGATAACCTCAGGACAGGTGTTGCCATCTGATGCGTCAGATACAAATGCTACTACTGGCAATGCTGTGCAGTTATCCGCAGCATCTGTGACTACTGATATATCTGCTGCTGGAACATCGCCAACACATTCAACATCAATCCCTCCTGGATTTGATGCCGTTGGTGGTGTGATGTCATTGACTGTTATCGTTTGGGTTACGTTTATTGAGTTACCACAATCGTCCGTTACGCTGTAAGTACGTGTGATAACCTCAGGACAAGTGTTGCCATCTGATGCGTCAGATACGAATGTCACGGTTGCAGGACAATCACTAACTATGTTTGTAACTGAATTTATATCTACTGCTGGAACATCTCCGATACATTCAACATTCTGATTTGCTGGAGCTGTTGCAGTTAAAGGTGCTGTTGCGCAGCAAGTAAATGATTCGTTGACCGTAAATGTGCAGTTGGCAGGAGAAGGTACTAATTGTTCATATGTTGCTTGAACATCAATTGAAAAATTACTTGCCGACCATTCGCCTGCAGCCAAAGTATTACAGTTTGCTCCAGGAATATAAACGGTATTGATTTGAGGTGGGCCTGGATCAAAGAACTGATTCGGTAGGACATAGACTTCAACAACACTATTTTGGTTGTAGGTGACTCCTGCTGCTAATAGATCTGCATGAGTAAATGAATAATTAAAACTTCCTGGAGGGTCACTTAACGGACCGTATATTGCAATCTGAACACCGTCAACATAGATGTCAACATAGTAATCATCTTCTCCTGCGACCGGAGGCCCTGGTGGAGCAGGAACATCTGGAAAGCAATAGCCAGAGCCAGAGATGTCTATTGTTACATCTGTTGAGTTTCCTCCAATTCCGCTTCCTGGCACCGAACCATAGGCAGCGTTATTCGTTCCTCCGTATGCCGTTTGCGTAATAAAGTCAGTTGTTCCTTGATTATTTGTATAAGTCGCAGGTGTTAAAGGGCCTCCTGTTGAACAGCAGTCTGGACCATTTGTAAAACCTAAATAAGTAACCGTAAATTCTTCCGTTCCATTTGCACAAGCGGATCCTAATGTACTGGGGTCAGGAGAAATAGAATATAAAACATTCAGGTCGAGAGCGTCACAATCATTTTGGGGGGTAACATCCCAAGAGCATGTTGATGCGTTCCAATCTATGGAAACCAAATCAGAGGCGCTCGTAGGAACTTGAGGATAAACGGTAACAGAGTGCGTACCGCTAGCAATTAACGTTCCTGTTATATCACACATAATCATCCAAGGCAAATCAACCACGATTGGTGTACAATAATTGTTATTTTGTAAAGTTACAGGGACACTATGATCTGCGCAATTTCCAATAACTGATGTCACTGTTCCTGTAGGAGTGGTTACGGTGATTGTTGAGGAAGAAACTATAATTCCAGAATTAAAATAACTATTCGCAAAAACCCCAAAATTTCCTGCAATGGGTCCTCCTAAAATAGTTCCATCTGTTGATTCTGTTTGTATAAAACCTCCACCTGAAAAACCATCTCCCCATGAGTCTTCTACAACTAAATTAAAAATTGTACCTTCTACATTAGGATCAATAGGGCCGACAGCAACATTAAAAGTACCACCAGACGCACCACCACTTCCGCTCGCCACCTGGTTGCCGGTCAAATTACTTGTTACATACCAAGATATTTCTGTTGGAAAAGAACCGTAATCCCCGGATACTTCAAAGTTGACGGTTCCATCACAAGCAGAATTTTGAACTTCTAAGAAGTACTGCTGGTTTCCACAAGCCTCAGTAGGACTCGATGCGAATAAATCATATGTCGGGCAGTTGTTAACACAAACAGGTGCAGTATAATTGTATTGTTGCGTACATGCAGGGTCTGCCGTAAAATAGACCTCGACATCACAAGGTAGACCGTCTGAAGCTAAACCCGTTATCGAGAAGTTTTGAGGGCTAGAAGCAAAAGGGAAATTATCAACAGTGGTAATATTTCCATTACAGTCCTCTACAACTAAACTGCCTGAGCTTGGGGGGCTCGTAAATTCAATAGTGCCAGAAACGCTGTACGTATTGGTTGTGAAATCACACCCTGACGGATTGGCATTGAGCGCAGAGATCGAACATGGTGGGTTGGTAACAATGTTACAATCCGTAGAGCCTGTTCCGCTAGTTTGTGAGAGGCTTATATCCTGGACAACTCCAGCATAGTTGGTTATTAACATAACGTAGACCTCGCCAGTGATTGCCCCTGTAATTGTCGGTGTTTCTATCGCTGTTGGGGAAAAACTACAATCAACAATATTTCCGTTATCTGGGTTCGGTGGAGATTGATCACCCATGGAATTGCAGGCGGCTTGAGCTACTGAAAGTGTTGAAAACGGGCCCCAAATCGCGTAGTCAATATCTTGATCTGCTGAAAGCTCCATTATAATGTCACCATCTGTTGCTATTTGAAAATAATACCAAGTTGGGTTCGGTTGAGAGAATAAGCAGTCATAATCATTTCCTGGATCTGTTGTGCCAGCCTGGTCTATTCCTGCATTTGCCGTAAAATTAAGGCCTACATCCGTACAAATGGGAGCCATTTCAGCGCACGCTGCACCACCCTGAGAATAAGAGTAAAAAGATAAAACAGCTAGAACAAAAAAAAGTAAACTTCTAATCATGTTCCGCATTGTTTAAAACATGTATTAATTCTTCTTTTTTGACCATAAGCTGGTCTTCTATTGCGGTCATAGACTCAAACCACCCTGACTCTTCGGCAATCGCCGTTTGTTCTGGGCTTGATAAGATATATGTTCTCTTCGTTTCAATTGCTTGAAGGTGGCCTTCTATTTGATTGATTTTTTTTTGAATGGCTTCTACTTTTTCTGGACTAAGCGTTTCAATTTCACCCGGTTTCGTCGACATTTTATTTGATGTTTGACTGTGGGATTGAAAAGAAATTACCGCAAAAAAGGTAAAAACAAAAAGGAATAATTTATTCAAACTGTAGATTTTAAGAATATTAACTCAATTTTTAGACGTAAAACAAGTAAGGAGGTTGCTTCGTAATTCGCTAAAAATCAATACTCAAATAACTCCATAAATTTTGTGGTAAAGTTTCCTTTCACAAAATCTGGATCTTCCATAAGTTTTTGATGAAAAGGTATCGTTGTCTTGACACCTTCAATAATATATTCACCCAAGGCCCTTTTCATTTTTAAAATTGCTTCATCTCTAGTCCTTGCCACAACAATCAGCTTCGAAATCATTGAATCATAATTAGAAGGAATCGTATATCCAGAATAAACATGAGCATCTATTCGTATTCCATGCCCACCTGGACAATGATAATCGGTGATTTTTCCTGGACATGGTCTAAAATCGTGAGCTGGATCTTCTGCGTTTATTCTACATTGAATGGCGTGCATTCTTGGGAAGTAATCTTCTCCAGATATTTTTTCGCCTGATGCAATTTTAATTTGTTCCTTAATCAAATCGTGACCTATAACTTCCTCAGTTATGGTATGCTCAACCTGAATACGAGTATTCATTTCCATAAAATAGAAATCTCTATTCTTGTCTACAAGAAACTCTACAGTGCCTACACCCTCATAGTTTACTGCCTTTGTTGCCTTAACAGCAGCGTCTCCCATTCTTTTCCTTAAATCATCTGTCATAAAAGGAGAAGGGGTTTCTTCTACTAATTTCTGATGCCTTCGCTGAATAGAACAATCTCTTTCTGATAAATGACAGGCGTTTCCGAATTGATCTCCCGCAATTTGTATTTCAATATGCCGAGGCTCCTGTATATACTTTTCCATGTAAAGACCATCGTTGCCAAATGCCGCTGCCGCCTCTTGTTTGGCCGAATCCCATGCCGCTTCTAGCTCTGATTCCTTCCAAACAATGCGCATTCCTTTTCCGCCACCTCCAGCTGTTGCCTTCAAAATGACAGGATACTTTACGGTTTTTGCTTTGGTTTTGGCCTCTTCAGTATCTTTTAATAAGCCTTTAGATCCAGGAATACAAGGCACTCCTGCTTTAATCATCGTTGCTTTTGCCGTAGCCTTGTCACCCATTCCGGATATTTGTTCAGGCAAGGCTCCTATGAATTTTATACCGTGCTCTTGGCAAACCTTAGAAAACTGTTCATTTTCCGACAAAAAACCATAACCCGGATGTATCGCGTCAGCATTTGTTATCTCAGCCGCTGCTATTATATTGGGAATTGAAAGGTACGACTTC
Source organism: uncultured Flavobacteriales bacterium (assembly GCA_943789205.1). GTDB lineage: Bacteria > Bacteroidota > Bacteroidia > Flavobacteriales_D > Crocinitomicaceae > UBA952. The sequence continues at coordinate 1,141,344 of CALSTG010000001.1, read as the reverse complement.
GCACTCAAGGGAGGGCCTATACACACCGCTTCATCAGCAAACCTTACTGGAAGAGAATCTTTATCTGCTGTAGAATAAACCGCAACAGTTTTAATACCCATTTCTTTACAGGTTCTAATAACCCTTAAAGCTATTTCACCTCTATTGGCAATTAATATTTTTTTAAACATGTGCTTCTATTTAATTAAGCCAAAGGTTCAACTAGAAACAAAGGCTGATCGTAATCAACAGGACTCGCATCGTCAACCAATACTTTTACGATTTTACCTGAAACTTCTGCTTCTATTTCATTAAATGTTTTCATCGCTTCGATTATGCAGAGCTTATCTCCAACATTAAAAGTACTACCTACATTCACAAACGAGTCCTTGTCTGGACCAGGAGATCTATAAAAAGTCCCAATCATAGGCGAATTCACGGTGATCAAATTATCATCCTCTGCCGGCGCTGCTGACTTTTCTTTAGCTGGGGCTTCTGCCAACGGTGCTGGCGCAGCAGGTGCTGGCGCAGCCATCATAGGTTGTGGAGATTGAACAATAATAGGTTGCTCAGCTTTACTGTTCTTGTTTCCAGAAATCGTCAACTGAAAATCTTCTTTTTCAATTTGTACTTTTCCTAGACCTGTTTTCGATACAAGTTTTATTAAGTCTTTTATTTCATCAAAATTCATAATGTTTGGTTTTTATATTTTATGACTAAGAATTATATGCCCATTTTAAATAAACTGCCCCCCATGTGAACCCCCCACCAAAAGCAGACAAAACAATATTGTCTCCTTTTTTTAGCTGGTTCTCATAATCCCAAAGGCACAACGGTAAAGTTGCTGCCGTAGTGTTTCCGTACTTTTGAATATTAATCATCACCTTTTCTTTGGGAAGGCCCATTCGATTAGCAGTTGCATCTATAATACGCAAGTTAGCTTGGTGCGGAACTAGCCAATCAATGTCATCACTTTTAAGGTTGTTTTTTTCCATGATTTCAGCTGAAACATCAGCCATGTTCGTAACCGCAAACTTAAATACTTGTTTCCCTTCTTGCTTAACGTAATGCATTCGGTTGTCAACGGTTTCATGTGTAGGCGGATGTAAAGAACCTCCTCCCGGTTGAACTAAATATTCTCTGCCAGACCCATCACTTCTCAAAATGAAGTCTTGAACACCGAGTCCATTCTCGTCTGGCTCGAGAAGGACTGCTCCTGCTCCATCGCCAAAAATAATGCATGTAGTTCTGTCTTCAAAATCAATAATTGAAGTCATTTTATCAACCCCAACGACTATTACTTTTTTATGTTTCCCTGATTCTATGAACTGAGCTCCGGTTGATAAAGCATAGATAAATCCTGAACAAGCCGCCTTTAAATCAAAACCCCAAGCATTTTTCATACCCGACTTGTCACACAAAACGTTAGCGGTAGAGGGAAATGGGTAGTCTGGAGTTACAGTAGCAACAACAACCAAGTCAATTTCCAAAGGATCTATATCTAGTTTTTTGAGAAGTCCATCTACGGCCATTTGTGCCATGTCAGAAGAAGCCCCTTCTGTTTGATGTCTTCTTTCTTTGATGCCCGTTCTACTTGTAATCCACTCATCATTCGTATCTACGACCTTTGCTAAATCGTGGTTGGTAACCACGTTGTCTGGAACATGTCCATAAACACCTTTAATTGCCGCCGATATTTTCATCTACTTAAATGCTTTTTTTATTTTTTTTGCCAAACCAGAACTGGCAACTTCATACGAATGTAGCAACATATTTTTAATTGCAATATCATTTGAAATTCCGTGACCAATAATTACATTTCCTCGAACGCCCAAAATAGGAGTTCCTCCATAGTTTTCATAATTAAAACTATCGAAATATTCATCTGAAATACCTCGTTTTTTCATTAACGAAAAAATACCTTCAGCTTGCTTCAAAACAATGTTTCCTGTAAAACCATCACAAACAATAACGTCGGCCTTCCCTGAGAAAAGCTCACGACCCTCAATATTGCCAATAAAATTTATCTCATCTTGACTCTTCATCAGTTCATGCGCTGCTATGGTCAACAAATTCCCTTTTGATTCTTCTTCTCCTATATTGAGCAGTGCGACTCGTGGTTTTTTCTTAGAAAGAACATGCTTAGCATAAATAGATCCCAAGATAGCAAACTGACTCAAAACGTCTGGTTTGCAATCCGCATTAGAACCGACGTCCAACAAGACCGTTTTATCACCGTTGATTGTAGGTAGTGTAGAAGTGATACAAGGCCTAAAGATGCCTGGAATAGTCGTTGTTTTATAGATTGAACCGACGAGCATCGCTCCTGTATTTCCCGTGCTTGCAAATGCATCTATCTTTCTTGAAGAGAGCCATTGCAAACCAATAGCTATTGAACTTTTGGGCTTTTTAATTACAGCTCTTGCGGGATGATCATTATAAGATATTTTCTCAGGAGCGTGAACGATTATAGCTCTCTGCTCACTAAGGTTTTTGTAAGAAGGGTGGTTTTCTATTTCTTCTTTATCTCCGAAAAGATAAAATGTAGATTCGGTCAGCTCTGCCATAGCCAATGCTACGCCATCTAGGTTTGCTGTTGGCGCGTAATCACCACCAGAAACATCAAGACCAATTCTCATAAAAATCTACTTACTTAAGCTTCTATAGCCTTCTCAGCTATAACTTTTCCTTTGTAATAAAGCTTTCCTTCATGCCAGTGCGCATGGTGAAATAAATGAGGCTGACCTGTAGTTGGACAAGTTGCTACGTTACTAGCCGTTGCCTTAACATGTGTTCTTCTTTTGTCTCTTCTCGTTTTCGAGATCTTTCTTTTTGGATGTGCCATATCAAGTCTATAATTAATTCAACTTATTTAGTTTGTCCCATCTAGGGTCAATCTTTTCTTTTTCTTTAGTTCCTTTTTGATACTTATTGAGCAAAGATAGTACATCTTCATTGCATTCCCCTTCTTTATGTCGAGGATTTGCATTTAAGGAGACCGTAATTAGCTCGTAAATCTGTTGTTCTGGGTTGATTTTATATACCTCGGGCGTTAACACAACGAGGTTTTCATCTTCTTCTTGTTCCTGACCAAATTTATAATAAATTGTCATTTCTCCGCTTATTGGGGCTTCAAACAAACCATCACACGTTGCACAGTTGGAAACTACAAAACCTTTGATCGTATAGTCTCCAATCATTAACGTGTCTTTTTTATCTAAAGACAACTCAACAGTAATTTTTCCTTCTTCGATTATAGAATATGGAAAAGCATCAAAAAAAGAACGTTCAATTTCAAATTTGAAATTGTGAATCCCTTGTTTCAGGCCTACAAACGGTATTTCTAAATCTTTATTCACCAGTATTTCTAAAATGGGGACACAAAAGTATTAATTTTTTTTTGATTCCTTTGCTTTCGAACGCCATTTATCAGATTTCTCTTGTTTTTTTATTGGTAATGGGTTTAAATGAAGATCCTTATGTTTTAACCTGTTGAGATAAATATCCGAGGCTTCATATAGTGCATTTCTCATTGAGGTTTCTGAAGCAATACCTTTTCCGGCAATATCAAACGCTGTTCCGTGATCAGGAGATGTTCGCACGATAGGGAGTCCGGCGGTATAATTTACGCCCTCATCAAATGATAGTGCTTTAAATACAGAAAGGCCTTGGTCGTGGTACATTGCCAATATTCCATCATAATTTGCAGGAGAAGATGACCCGAAAAAACCATCTGTTGGAAAGGGCCCAAAAGCTAAAATGTTCTTGGCTCGTAATTCGTTGATCGCGGGAGTCTGAACTTCAATTTCTTCATTTCCTATCTTGCCGTTTTCACCAGAATGTGGATTTAACGACAAAACAGCAATTTTTGGGTTTAAGATGCCGAAATCCTTCTGAAGGGACTGGTGAAAAACTTCTGCTTTCGCAACTATAAGCTCTTTGGTGATAGCAGAAGAGACTTCTTTTAGGGGAACATGAGTGGTAACCAGGGCTATTTTCATTAAAGATGACTTTAAAATCATCAAACCCTCCGCACCATTTGAAAGCGCAATAAAAAACTCTGTATGACCCGGGAAGTCAAACCCTGCATTTTGACAAACACTCTTTGATATCGGGGCTGTAACTATTGCGTCTATTTTTCCGGAAGATATATCCATACTCGCCATCTCTATTGCTTTAATAGCAAGAGTTCCCGAAGACCCTTCTTCTTGACCTTCATTTACAGCAGTTTCTTCATCTAAAACATTAATAACGTTAATCGTTTTTGCTTGTGCTTTGTCAGCTGAGGAAATTCTTTTTATCACTAAACCTTCCATAGCAAGCTTGGACGTGTAATGTTTTAATACGTCTTCACTTCCATAAATAACGGGCGTTATACCTGATAAAATCCGGTTGTCCTTTAACGAATTGAGAATTACCTCGGGGCCTATGCCATTTTTATCCCCTATCGTGATGCCTATTTTTACATTACTTAATGCCATTCCTAAACTTTTTTAATTGCACACAAGCACTTTTTATGTACCGTGAGACAAAAATACACCTTTTAAAAACTAACCGAGAAAAAGAAGCTCCTCTTCTATAAACTTTTGGTGTAAAGAAGACAAAGGCAGGTTTTCTAGCTGGGCATAGGTGTAAGGATGAAAGTCATTAAGGTCGTAACTGTTGTTTAAAATGTCCACCATTACAAAACTAACCTGTAGGGTTTGATGTGTCAACTTATGTACCTTATCAATTGTTTTGCGCTCCTTTTTAATGGTTTCAAAAGACTCGGCCTCATTGAGTTCCAATAAATGAAAGTCGTAAAAGTTTTGCCAAATATCTTTTTTAATTCTTTTCTTTAAAAAAACAGTTTTTGCCTCATAGTCGCAAAGCACCGTGTAAAAAAAGAATCTTGTTCTTTTTTTCAGTTTTTTTAGTTTTTGTGGTCGGGCTGAAACGACATCTTCTTTTAAAGAAAGGCACTCAACGTTAAAGCAACACAATTTACAATTAGGGTTTTTCGGGGTGCACTGAAGTGCCCCAAACTCCATAATGGCTTGATTGTGTGTTGCTGGGTCTTCTTTATTTAAAAAGGAATTGGCAAGGGTAGAAAACTCTTTAAATCCAGCTGTTGTATTTATTGGTGTTGAAATATTGTTCAACCTACTTAAAACGCGGAAAACATTTCCGTCTAAAACAGCTCTAGACTCATTAAAACAAAAAGACGCTATGGCTGCAGCGGTGTACGGACCTATACCCGTCAAAGTTAATAGATCGTTATAACTACCTGGAAACACTCCTTTAAATTGTTCTTTAACTTGAATCGCGGTTTTATGAAGGTTTCTTGCTCGAGAATAATAACCGAGGCCTTTCCATAAGTTCAACACTTGCTCTTCTGTAGCCCCTGCAAGATCTTTTACGGTTGGATAGGTTTTTACAAACCTTTCATAATATGGCCTTCCTTGGTCAACTCTTGTCTGTTGCAGTATTATTTCACTCAACCAAACTTTATAAGGGTCTGTGGTATTTCTCCATGGTAAATCCCTTTTGTTTTTAAGATACCAGTTAATTAATTCTCTCTGAAAATGAACCATTTACATTGTTAAATGTTAAATTTCTTGTGAAGATTGCAAAAATAAGAAATGTAAAATATATTTTTGTACCCAAATGAAGTTAAACTATTCGAATTTATTATGACAAAAGCAGAAATTGTAGCGGGTATATCAGAGGAAACAGGATTAGAGAAGTCGGAAGCATTAAGAGCCGTAGAATCATTTATGCAGTCAATTAAGAAAAGCCTGTCTGAAGGGCAAAACGTATACCTTCGAGGTTTTGGAAGTTTTGTTGTAAAAGAGCGTGCTCAGAAGACAGGAAGAAACATCTCAAAAAACACGACTATAATTATTCCAGCACACAATATTCCAAGCTTCAAACCGGCAAAGGTTTTTGTTGATGAAGTTAAAAATAACGTGACGGTAGGATAAAAATTATTTTTTCAAAATATATTCTATACCTTTGCACTCCTTCTTCGGGAGTGCTTTTTGTTTTAAAGAAGATTTTTATACACATTAAAATATATAGATATGCCAAGCGGTAAAAAAAGAAAAAGACATAAAATGTCGACCCACAAAAGAAAAAAACGACTCAGAAAAAACCGTCACAAGAAGAAAAAATAATCTTTTTTCTGTGGTTTTTTATGTCCGTGCAGCCTGTACGGACCTTGTTCGTTTAACTTAATATACTTTTGTGAAATTAGAAATTGTTGTTGATTCTCGAGCCAACGACATCTGGATAGCCTTATTGAAAGACGGTAAACTCATTGAATTACATGAGGACCGTGGAGGGGCTGACTTTGCTGTTGGTGACATATATCTTGGAAAAGTCCGAAGGGTCGTTCCAAGTCTTAACGCGGCGTTCGTAGACGTAGGATACGAAAAAGACGCATTCCTACATTATTTAGACCTAGGGCCTCAATACAGGTCATTTGCACGCTTCTGTAAAAACACGCTACGTGGTAAACAAAGCGTTTCAGACCTCAGGTATTTCAAGCTTGAAAATGATATTGAGAAAAACGGTAAAATCTCTGATGTTCTTAGTTCGTCACAATCTATCCTTGTACAAGTCGCTAAAGAACCAATATCGACAAAAGGTCCAAGGTTGTGCTCAGAGGTCACAATTGCAGGTCGCTACCTTGTGCTTGTACCTTTTTCCGATAAAGTTTCTGTTTCACAAAAAATCAAGGAAACCGAGGAGAAAAAGCGCTTAAAAGAAGTTATGAATCGTATTAAGCCGAAAAATTTTGGTGTCATCATAAGAACAGTAGCCGAGAAAAAATCTACTGAAGATCTAGAAAACGACCTAAAGCAACTTCTCGAAAAGTGGAATGAGATGTTCTCAAGTATTAAAGGTACCCGAGGGCCAAAGAAGCTATTAGGTGAGCTTAACAGGACTTCATCAATGCTTCGCGACTTGCTGAATAAAGATTTTTCAAACATACACGTGAACAACGAAATAATGTATGATGAAATACGAGAATATGTTTCTTCTATAGCTCCAGGGAAAGAAAAAATTGTCAAACATTACAGTGGGAAACTTGATGTCTTTGAGCGTTTTGGAATTAGTAAGCAAATCAAAACGCTTTTTGGCAAGAAGGTTCCTTTACCTAGTGGTGGTTACTTAATTATAGAGCATACAGAAGCAATGCATGTTATCGATGTTAATAGCGGTAATAGAAAAGGAGCTGACGGTCAGGAGTCTAACGCGTTAGCTACGAATATTGAAGCGGCAGAAGAAATTGCGAGAGTTCTCCAGTTAAGGGATATGGGTGGTATTATCTGTGTTGATTTCATTGATATGCATGAAAAGGCTAACAATAAGGCCTTGTTTGAGAAAATGAAGGCATTCATGAAGCCTGATCGAGCCAAACATAACGTTGTTCCCCCATCACGTTTTGGCGTTGTTGAAATTACGCGACAGCGAGTTCGTCCTGAAACCGAAATTAAAACAGGAGAGACGTGTCCAACATGCAACGGAAAAGGAGAGATTCAAGCGAGTATTCTTTTTGCTGAAGAAATTGAGTCAAATATCGAGTATATCATTCAGCAAAACCCTAAAACAGGCATTGAACTAAGTGTTCACCCATATCTTGAAGCTTTTTTTACGAAGGGTCTTTTTTCCAAACAAATGAGGTGGTTCCTAAAACACAAAAAATGGGTCTCGGTGCACGGTTTATCATCGTACAGGCTTCTAGAGTATGAGATTACGGATAAAAACAAAAATAAAATCTCTTATTAAAAGTGGAGGGCCTTGGTTTCAATGAGATTCTCAAGCGTCTTGAATATTTTTGTGCCTATCAAGAACGTTGTGAATATGATGTTTTAGAGAAAATCAAAAAGCTAGGTCTTGAAGGTCCAGAAAAGACACAGCCCTTTATTAAGCGACTTCAAAAGGAAGGTTTCTTAGATCAAAAGCGTTTTGTTGACTCGTATATAATGGGTAAGGTTTCTATTAAAAAATGGGGTGTCAATAAAATACGTGCTGGCTTAATTCAAAAAAGAATAAAACCTGATGTCATAGCCCGAGGAATCATGGAGATTGACACTGATATCTATCAAGAAAACCTTAGGTCTTTGTTCGAAAAAAAAATTATCAACCTAGCGGATTACAAAACAGATTATAAACAAAAGTCAAAAGTTGTTCGGTTTCTCAGTAGTAAAGGTTACACCGCTGAGGATGTTTATGACCTGTTCTAACGCTCGTTTATTTACTGTCTAGCAGAGTGTTAGCATTTGAAATCCAAGCCCCTGGGCCCCCTTTAACATATCCAGTACGACCGATTCTAACGAGTTTTAGATTGTTTTGGCTGTCCTTGCTTGGCTCAACAAACCACACCGTTGGATAGCCTTGAATCGCAAATTGACGTTGTAATTTTGAGTTTTGTTCCTTTACTTCTGCGCTTAATGCTTTTCTACGTGGGAAATCTAGTTCAAGTAAAACTACATTTTCACTTGCCCATTTCGTAAAATCTTCTTTAAAAAAAACTTCTTTTTGTAAACGAATACACCAACCACACCAATCACTTCCTGTAAAGAACATCATTATAGGTTTTTTCTCTTTTTGAGAAATTTTAACCGCCTCCTTGAGATCGTCGTGCCAGACAAGTTTGCTTTGACTAAAAGAAACGGAAAGAAATAAAATAAAAAATAAGGTAAGTGACGTTTTCATGATTTAATTTTTTTTAAAAATACTGTTTTATTAGGTGTTTACAAAGACCGTGCAAAAGTATTTGAATGAAAAGAAATATCCTTTTTTGTAATAAATCACCTTGTCTAGAAAAAAATATAACTTGTACTTTCGTTTAAAAAAACATGAAGCACTTATTATTCTTTTTCTTGTTGTTATCCTCACTTAATCTATTTGGGCAAGGAGTTCCAACACAAGCCGTGCGCGGAAACGTTTTTGACAACGAATCAAAGTTTCCTATTGTCGGTGCTAAAGTGTTTTTATTTTCAGAAGACTTTTCATCCAAAACAATTACAGATTTTGATGGCCACTTTCATTTAGAAAACATTCCTGTTGGAAAACACGAGCTTCAAGTGAGCTATACTTTATATTCCTCAAACACGCTCACTGTTGAAGTTACCTCTGGAAAAGAGGTCGTTGTTCAGGTGCCCCTTATTGAGTTTGTCTCAGAACAAAAAGAAGTGGTCGTTCACGGAAGGAAAAGGGGTGAGGTTTTAAATGAGCTTGCACTTATTTCGGCGCAACAGTTCAGCGTTGAAGAAACAAACCGCTATCCAGGTTCTAGGATGGATCCAGCTCGAATGGCTTCTAACTTTGCGGGGGTTCAGGGCGCGGATGATTCTAGAAATGACATTATAATTAGAGGGAACAGCCCTTTAGGGGTTGTTTGGCGTGTTGAAGGCATTGACATCCCCAACCCGTCCCACTTTGCAATTTCAGGAAGTACCGGTGGGCCTGTATCAATTATAAACAATAAAATCCTTGCCAATTCAGATTTTTTTATGAGTGCTTTCCCAGCAGAATATGGCAATAGCACGTCTGGTGTTTTTGACTTAAAGCTAAGAAACGGCAATAATAATAGACATGAATTCACAGGGCAGTTTGGTTTTTTAGGAACCGAGTTTTTAGCAGAGGGTCCGCTTTCAAAAAAAAACAAATCAAGCTACCTTGTGATGGGAAGATATTCAACCTTATCCCTGTTTCAGCAGGTTGGTATACAGCTTGGAACAGACGCTGTTCCTCAATATGGAGACGCTTCCTTCAAGTTTAATTTTCCGCTTAAAAAAGGGGGGCAGCTTTCTTGGTTTGGGATTGGTGGTAAAAGCAACATTAATATATTAATTTCAGAACAAACAGAGTATTCAACAGAGTTTTATGGCGAAGGGGACCGAGACCAAAAGTTTGGAACCTCTATGTTTGTTACCGGGTTGAATTTTAAAAAACCTTTAAGCCCTAAAACATTCGTTTCTGCCACGGCAGCTGTTTCATACGAAGAGCAACACAGCAGGCACGACTACCTTCAGCGCTCTTTAGCAATTCAAAATGAAGATACAACGATCTCAGTAGATACCTCTTACCTTATGATGGGTTATAACTTTAGCACCATAAAAACATCGGGGCACTTTAGCTTAAACCATAAAATAAACAAGAAAAACCTTGTTAAGGCTGGTGTTAATATAGATGTCTTTAGTCTTTTTCAAAATGATTCTGTCCTCTATGATTTAGACGCTCCAGACAATTTTAAGCAGCGTTGGGACTATTCAGGTAACAAGCTCTTAGTTCAGCCTTTCGTTCAATGGAAGTTTCGCGCAAATGACAATCTTGATTTTACTTTTGGACTTCATAGCCAATACTTTTCAAACGCCAAAAGCTTCAGTCCTATTGAGCCGAGAACAGCAATCAAATACCGACTTCCTAAAAACCAAAGTGTTTTTGCCGGTGCAGGTCTACACAGCCAAATGCAGCCTTTATACACTTACTCATATCATCAAATAGGGAACGACGGTTCTAAGGTCTATCAAAATGAAGATATGGGCTTAATGAAAAGTATACATACAGGTTTGGGTTATGAAAAAACATTTAATCAGGGCTTCAGTATTAAAACAGAAGCTTATTATCAACACCTATACCAAGTACCCGTTACTGTTGCGCCTTCTTCTTTTTCAATAATAAATATGGGTAGTGGTTTTGCTCGGCTTTTTCCAGACTCATTAGAAAACACAGGGACCGGTATGAACTACGGAATAGAGCTAACCGTACAAAAGTACTTTAATAAAAGCTTCTTCTTTTTATTCTCTGGTACGCTATATGATTCTAAATACAGAGGAAGCGACAATCAGCTTCGTAACACTTCTTACAATGGGTCTTATGTTGTTAATTTTCTTGCTGGAAAAGAATTTAACGTAGGAAAAAATAATGTTATCGGGCTTGGTTTAAAAACGACTCGTGCTGGGGGAAAAAGATATGGTTATGTAAACGTTGAGGCTACAGAGGCGTTAAAAGAAATTATTTTTAAAGACTCCCTTTTTAATGAAAGGCAATTTGCAGATTACTTCAGAATTGATTTAAAAATCAGCTGGAGGTTAAACGCTAAAAAAACAGCACATGAAATAGGTTTAGATCTCGTTAACATTTTAAATACTAGTAATCTGCTAGGCTTAGCATATGCCCCGAGTCTTGACCCTTCGGTTTTAAATAGTCCAGGATATGAACCCACAACCGAAAGAAAACAGTTAGGCTTTTTACCTGTTTTCTACTATAAGATTGACTTTAGCCCAAAAAAGACAAAAAAATAAAGATTGTGAAAGAGGTTGCTGAGGTTGTTTTTCTTGACATTAAGCCATACTCAGAAAGCAGCTTGTGGGTTTGTTTGTTTTCTGAAAAACACGGGCTTCAAAATGGTATTATAAAGGGCGGTAAAAAGAAAAAAACGAAGCCTTTTGTTCTAGGATTATATCAAGTAACGTTTTATCGTTGGTCGTCATCGGGCTTGCAAAACATTGTATCTATTGAGCGGTCTGAAAATCTAGAAGACACATATCGCTCTCCTGTTAAAATTTTAGTAGCCTTCTTTGTTGCAGAAAGCATTAAGTCTTTTTTAAACAACGAGGTTGTTGACCAGTCTTTTTTTCATTTTCTAAAGTCTGAAGTTTTGCGCCTGAACATCACAAAAACGGTAAAAGCATACCCTGTATTTTTTTTAGCAAAACTTATTGCTTTTTCTGGACACAGCCCGCTAAAACCATTAAGTCGTTCTTTTAAAGTTTTTGATTTAACAACGTCCGAGTTTGACCCCAAAAATCCTTCTGGTCGAATAGTTACAGCGCCTGAGCTTGTGAAGTCTCTTCATGATGTGTTCTATAATAAACAAGGCTTTAAGGACGGTTTTGAACCTAAACTGTTTGACCTTCTTTTAGAATATTGTAATTATCATTTACCGGGATACAATTCAAAAAAATCTGTTGAGATTATACGTGAAACACTATATAGTTGACTTTCTTTTTTGATTAAAGAATGATTTCAGTAACGCTCGGCTTTCCTCTTGCATTGGGCCTTTTACGACTAAGGTGGCAGGGTGGTAAAGTTGGGGCTCACATCTACTGGCCCCTCTTTTGTCGTCTCTCGCCGCAAAAACGACCTTGTCTATTTGAGACCAAAATAAGGCTCCTGCACACATAGAACATGGCTCGAGAGAAACATACATTGTACAACCCTTAAGGTATTTAGCCCCTATAAACTGGGCGGCTGCAGTTATCGCTTGAACTTCTGCGTGAGCTGTTACATCTGTAAGTTGTTCGGTCAGGTTGTGCGTTCTTGCTATTATATTGTTGTTCAGAACAACCACAGCACCAACAGGCACTTCATTTTTATCAAGAGCTTTTTGTGCCTCGATTAAAGCTTGTTTCATAAAAAACTCATCGTTAAAAATTTCTAACATCTCACGGGGTTGTTAACGTTCTCGCTTTTGTAAAATTATTACTTAATATTGAATTTCTATACGTATATCTATTAATTTCACCCCATGAATGTTATAGACCTTTGTATTCTTGTGTTCGTCCTAATTGGGCTGTTTTTTGGTTGGAGAAAAGGCTTTATCATGGAGCTTTTTAATTTTATATCCTTAGCTGCCGGTGTGTATTTTGCCTTTCATTTTTCAGATACGGTTGCAAAATATTTTGTTAATCAAGAAGATGGGGTAATGGTTCCTTTTCTGGCCTTCATCGTTGTTTTCATTGTTGTTGTTGTTCTCGTTCGTTTACTTGGAAAGGTGTTTGAAAGGTTCGTTTCTTTTGTTTGGCTTTCTATTTTTAATAAGATCCTTGGTGGGTTCGTAGGTGCTTTGAAATGGGCTTTTCTCGCTGGTTGTGCCTTGTTGTTTTTAGGCCCTTTAGACCCTGAAAAAAAAGCAGTCAGCCAAAAGAGTATTGATTCGTCCAGGCTTTACCCAATAGCTGTGGATTTTGCTTCCTTAGCTCTGCCCGGCGTTAAAAACACTTTGCTCTTGAGTTATGAAAGAGTAAAACAAGAAATGAACAAACCTAAGTAAACGAGGCTAATATCTTGTCTGCTAAAACATTACTTAAACCAAAATAACTTTCGTTGGTCCAACCCCCAATATGTGGCGTTAGCATTACGTTTGGACTTGTTTTTAAATAAACGAATGCCTCGGGAAGCTTTGTCTCAAAAAAGGATTCAAAAGACTTTGACTCGTACTCTAAAACATCTAAAGCCGCTCCTAATACCTGCTGCTCTTTCATTGCCCTAACAAGACCTTTCGTTTTTATCACTTTTCCCCTACAAATATTTAAAACAAACAACGGCTCGTGAAACTTGCTAAAAAAATCATAATCTCCTAGCCCTATTGTTTCTTCTGTTTCTGGCACATGAAAGCTTAGCACATTAACACAAGCGTAAAAAGCTTCCAGGCTAACGTTTTCAACACCTGGCTCATCAATAGTTTTATATTTGTCATAAACCAACACTCTCGCCCCAAGAGCAACAAGTTTTTTTGCAAAGGATAAGCCGTTATTTCCACAACCTATTATTCCAACCGTGCAAGAGGACAGCTCTCTACCTGTGTTTTCTTTTCGAAGCCAAAAGCCTCTTGATATTTCTAATTGTGCTTTGTGAAAGTTATTTAATAATGAAAGTAAAAAACCCAAAGCATGTTCTGCAACAGCGTTTCTATTTCCTTCAGGAGAAGAAAACAACATGATTCCCTTTTTTGAGCAATAATTGGCATCTATATTTTCTGTGCCTGAGCCTGATCTAGCAATAAATTTTAAGTTTGAAGCAAGGCTAAGAATTGTTTCATCCAGCGTAAAACGAGATCGAATGACAATACCAAACGCACTTTTAATCTCCTGTAATACTCCGTTCAGGCCAATCGATGTTGCGTCAATACAATCAAAGCCTTTATCCTCTAACCTTTGTTTTAGAATATCATGAACCACATCAATAAACACAACCTTTCGCATAGCAAAGCAAAAATATAAAAAGAGAATGAACAATTGGGGTAGAGAAAGCTCTTTGTAATTCTACCAGCAACGACTTAGTGTATTTTTTACACTTTAATAAAAAAACAATATATTTACGCTGAAAACTATTTATTTATGAAGAATTTAAATTTGTTATTTGCCTTGTCTTTTATGGCTTTCGCGACAGTTTTTGCTCAAGAAACAACGATAAAAGGAACGGTGACAGACGAAAAAAAAGCCACTTTTCCGGGTGTTAAAGTGCTTGTGAAAGGAACAACAAATGGCGCGATTACCGATGTCGATGGTAAGTACTCGATAACTGTTGAAGAAAAAGACGGTCTCGTTCTAAGTTTTTCCTATTTGGGCTATACGACTCAAGATGTTCTTGTTGCTGGACGCTCTGAGGTTAATGTTAAAATGAGTACGGAATCTCAGGTTTTTGATGAGATAGTTGTGGTTGGTTACGGAAGCTCAAGGAATAAAGAGCTCACTGGAGCAGCTGCAAAAGTAAAAGGGGAAGATATTGAAAAGCTAAACCTATCACGTATGGACCAAGCACTTCAAGGTCAAGTTTCTGGTGTTGCAATTAATACGAATTCAGGTTCTCCTGGTGGTTCTTCAAGCATCAGGATAAGAGGACTGTCTACTTTTGGAGATAACGACCCTTTAATTTTAGTTGATGGTGTTGTTTACGACTCTGAAGGATTAAACGCGCTAAACCCGAACGATATAGAATCAATCAACGTATTGAAAGATGCAACCGCCGGTATATATGGTGTTCGTGCGGCAAACGGTGTTATAATTGTTGAAACAAAAAAGGGCCGTCTTAACGCTAAACCTAAAGTAGAATTTAGCATGTATCGCGGTATTCAGCAAACCGCAAACACGCTTGGTTTGTTGACAGCTGAAGAATACGCCGTAATAAAAAATGAAATGTTTGCTTTTGGGGGTCAGGCCATGCCTTTTGCAAATACAGCTATTGGTGATGGTACAAATTGGCAAGATTCCGTTTTTCAATCCTCTCCTATTGAAAGTTATAACATTGGTATTAGTGGTGGAACTAAAAACACCCGCTATTCTTTGGGGGCTACCTATTTCTCACAAGAGGGTATTGTTGGTGGTGATAAGGCCAATTTCTCGAGATATAACGCAAGATTAAACTTGAGTACTGACCTTTCTGAAAAGCTTCTTCTCAATTCTGTGTTCTTGTTTTCAAGCGACAACCGATCTACACTAGCAGAAAATGGGATTGGCTCTGTTCTTTATAATACTATAAACGCCTTTCCAAACGAACCAATAAGAACTCCCGATGGCAACTACAGTTATCTTGAAGAGGTTGCGGATATTATCAACCCTATTGCACAAATGGAAAACGCCTACAATTATAGTGTGGCAGATAAGTTTGTAGGAAAAGAGGAGTTGGTTTATAAGTTTAACAAACACCTTACGTTTACAAACCGTTTCAATTATAACTATGCTGTTGTTGATGCAAAATCTTTTAGTCCCCTAGCTTGGTTTGGGCCTGGAAAATTTGCCAACACGGCATTAAATGCAGACCTCGAATCGCCTCAAGTAGAAATTGCTGATAGTGTCTTCATTGACCGTGGCGCAAGTGTTTTTGAACAGCGATCTTCATTTAGCGATCTTACCTTTGAAAGTTATTTTAATTATGACAGAACCTTTAGTGATCTTCACAAAGTAAAGGCGACTTTAGGAGCTTCTGTTTTTCAAAGAAAAGGCGCGGCTTTAAGCGGAACAGCGTTTAATATTCCAAATAACTCTTGGGAATATGCAGACATTTCTGCAAACACAGCGCCTGGAGGGTACCTAAACAATGTTGGATCCTTTGAATTTAAAGAGCGCTTGGTTTCTGCTTTTGTTAGAGCTGAATATGCTTATGATTCACGATATATAATATCTGGAATTATGAGAAGAGATGGGTCTAGTAAGTTTGGGCCTAACAATAGATATGGTATTTTTCCAACCATATCGACAGCGTGGTTAATCTCAGAAGAAAGCTTTTTCAATGTAGAGGCGATAAACTTTATGAAGCTAAGGATTAGCTATGGTGTTTCAGGAAACGACCAAATTGCAAACTTTGCATATCGCGCGCTTCTAAATGGCGAGGGGGTATATGTTTTTGATGATTTGATTGTTATCGGTACCGCTCTCGGAAGGGCTGCGAACCCAGACCTTAAGTGGGAAACAACTAGACAGTTTAATGCTGGCCTTGACTTAACGCTTTTAAGCGCTTTTGATGTTACAACAAACTATTTCATTAAAAACACAAACGACTTGTTATTCCAGCCTGATGTCTCTGGCGTTATTGGTTCTTATGGTCCAGGTGGAGCCTCGCCGATTATTAATGCTGGTAACGTTTCAAACAAAGGTGTTGAATTAGAACTTGCTTATCATAATAAACCTTCGCGTGATTTCAAAACAAATGTTAGCTTCAACTTTTCTCACATAACGAACAAAGTAACAAGTGTTCCTGAAGGAGTCGATTATTTACCTGGAGCACAATTTAGTGTCGGTGGTGATGTTGCTACGCGTTTTGAAGAAGGTTTTGCTATTGGTTATTTCCACGGTCTTCAAACTGCTGGTATTTATCAAACGCAAGAAGAAATTGATAATGCTGCTGTCGTGCAAGAAGGGGCGCGTCCAGGGGATTTTATTTTTGTAGACCAGAACGGAGACGGAGAAATTAGCTTCGGAGACGATGAAGATAAAACCTACCTTGGTTCTCCCATACCAGACTTTACAATGGGATTCGCTTTAAACCTGCGCTATAAGGGCCTTGATTTTTCGGCAAACATCTATTCGGCTATTGGCCAAGAAATCATTAGAAACTACGAAAGACAGCAGCCTTATGCAAATCAATTAGACTATGTGATCAATCGTTGGACAGGTCCTGGCTCAACGAACGAACACCCAAGGCTTACTACTGGCGCTACGAGAAACAACTCCTTCTCTGACTACTATGTTGAAGACGGTTCTTTTGTTCGTCTAAGAAATGTTCAGCTCGGTTATACTTTTTCTAAGAAAAACCCCGTGCTGAAAAAACTCAAAATTGAATCTTTACGATTTTACGTTTCAGGAAACAACCTTGTTACCCTAACAAGATACCTAGGCTTTGACCCTGACATTGGCGGCGGAACACTTTCTGCTGGTGTTGATTATGGTTTTTACCCACAAGCCAAAACAATTATGGGTGGTTTAAATATTAAATTTTAAGAACATGAACGATATAAAAAACAAACTTTTAAGCGGGCTTATTTTAAGCTGCACCTTAGTTTTTTCAGGGTGTGATAAGTTTTTAGAAATAAACCCTCCTTATACTCAAGATGCTGAAAACTACTTTCAATCACAAGAGGATTATGAACAAGCCCTTGTTGGTGCTTATGATTTACTGCAGGGTTCTTTTGTTTCTGTTTGGATTAGCGAAATTGCCTCAGACAACACTATTGCCGGGGGTGAAAGTGTAAACGACACCCAGGGTCTTCATCAAATTGACGACATGACCCACGGTGGAGTCAACCTAGAGTTAAGAAGCCTGTTTCGATGGAATTATGCTGGTATTACCCGTTGTAATTTCATTATGGAAAACAAAGACAATATTGAATTTACAGGGAAAGATCAAATATTAGCAGAGGCTAAATTTTTGAGAGCTTTCTATTATTTTGAGTTGGTAAAAGTTTTCGGTGATGTTCCTCTTATTATTAATGAACGCATCGGGGCGCAGCAGGCAACAGAAATCCCTAGAACTCCGGCGTCCGAGGTCTATGCTCAAATTGAACAAGACCTTATTGAGGCTGCACCTGTCCTCGAAACTGTTTCGTTAATAAAAGGAAAAGCAACAAAAGGCGCAGCTCTTTCGTTATTAGGAAAAGCATACCTCTACCAAAAGAAATGGACGGAGGCTGCAAATACATTTGACGAAGTGATAGCTAGTGGAACATATGCGCTTATTGACGACTATACAGATTTGTTTTCTGTTGCAAACGAAAACAACAGTGAAACTGTTTTTGACGTTCAATATTCAGGAGCAGAAGGAGGAAGTTACGGGTGTTTTATTTGCTTAGAAGGAAATGTCGGGCCCGGTTTTCAGGGAATTCGTCAATATGAAGGCCCTGTCTATGGTGATGGCAACAGCTATAACTTGCCTACTCAAAACCTTTACGACGCTTTCGATCCAGCTGACCCAAGAAGAGATATGACCGTCTTAGATATTGAAGCTTTTATTGCTGCTCAAGCAAACCCAGACGCAATTACTTATGCTCAAGGAGCGGGGGGACATACTGGGTTTTATAATAACAAGTATATTAAAAGACAAGGAGAAATTGGATTGCCAGACAATGATTTAACAAGCCCTGTAAACTATAGAGTTATTAGATATGCTGATGTGTTGCTTATGGCGGCAGAAGCGCATTATCAAAATGGTAATACCGGGGTGGCTCAATCTTTTATTGACGAAATTAGAAATCGTGTGAGTATGCCTTTGGTTACATTAAGCTCTGTTAATGACATTTATAATGAAAGGCGTCTTGAATTGGCGTGTGAAGGCCACAGGTTTTTCGACCTTGTGAGAGCAGGAAACGCTCAAGACTTCATAGAGGGCTTTCAAACAAACAAGCACGAGCTCTTCCCTATACCTACATTAGAAATTGACTTGGCTGGTGGAAACTGGTCTCAAAATAACGGTTATTAACAACAAGAAAACATGAAAACTATATTTACTCCTTTTATTGCTATCACTGCTGTTGTTCTTTTATTTGCAGTAAACGCATGTAAAAAAGAAAATCCTCAATTAGGGGATCCTCCTTCCGATACAGATGCGCTATTCACTTATGCGCCATCCGATACAAATGACAACGTAATTATATTTACAGCTGCAAACCCTGATATTATAAACATGTGGGATTTTGGTAATGGTCTCAAGGCTGAGGGAGCAAGTGTTTCTTCTGTTTACCCTAATGAGGGTGTTTACACTGTTACATTAAGCGTGTTTAACAGTGGTGGATCAAAAACAACCACCCAAGAAGTAACCATTGATCAAACGGATCCTGGCCTTCTCGACAATCCTATATTTACAATGCTTACCGGGGGTGTTGATGGTCCGGGTTTTAAATCTTGGTATATTGACTCTACTGTTTCTGGTCACTTTGGTGTTGGGCCGGATCCTGTTTCCGATTTAGGTTATACACCTGAATATTGGTCTGCACCTGTAAACGCGAAACCTGGCTGTGGTATGTATGATGATCGATACGTATTTTACCTGAATGAATATAAGTTTGATATGGTTACCAATGGAGACGTTTATGTTCACAATACTATTGCCGACCAATACCCTGGTTCTTTTGAAAACCTAGCAGACTTTACAGCGCCTTATGACAATAGGCTTAATGAGTCTTGGAGTATAACAGAAGAGGCAGATACATTATTAAGTGTTTCTAATGATTCATTCATTGGTTTTGGCTCTGGTGTCAACACGTATAAAATTATTGAATTAACAGATACCTCTATGCACCTTGCTTTTGGTCATCACGAAGGCGGTTTGTTGTGGTATTTGAAACTAAAGCCTGAACTATAAAACTCATAAACCTCTAAAAAACAGATGTTTAAAAACTATTTTACGATTTTTTTGGTGCTTTTCGTTTGTGTTGCTTGTGACCCCGACGACGAAGGCTCTTCTGTTATTTTACCAACAGAATTAAATACCTCTTTAATCATCGACGAAGGTCTCGTTGAGGTTCAAGCTTCCGCTCAGGGCGCTAACTTTTATAGTTTTATGTTTTATGACGGCGAAGACTCTACTTACACAGAGTCTAACGATGGTTCAGCAAATTATACCTTTGCAACAATAGGTGTATATACCCTGAAAACAAGAGCTCATGTAACCCCATATGATTACATAGAAAAAATAGAGGTTATTGACATTTCAGACGTTGGTTACACCGGCGGCGTTCCAACTGTTGGTTACACAACACCTAATATTTATCCTGGTTACGATTTAGTTTGGAGTGATGAATTTAACGGAAATACTTTGTCTTCTGACTGGGTACAAGAAATCGGAAATGGATCCTGGGGTTGGGGAAACAACGAGCTTCAGTTTTATAAAGAAGAGAACACCGTTGTCGAAGACGGATTATTAAAGATTACTGCAAAGGAAGAGTCTGCAGCTTCATTTAACTACACCTCTTCTAGGATTAAAACTCAGGGGCTTCAATCGTTTAAGTACGGACGTATTGATGTTCGTGCTGCACTTCCTTACGGACAGGGTTTCTGGCCTGCTATATGGATGCTCGGGGACAACATACCAAGTGTGGGCTGGCCTGACTGCGGTGAAATTGATATTATGGAGTTAGTAGGTGGTGGTGCCTACAATGACAGAACCATATATGGAACTGTTCACTGGAGCGACAATGGAAGCCATGCTTCATATGGTGATAACAGCTCTTTAAGTGTTGGCGAAATGTATGCTGAAGAGTTTCATGTTTTTTCAATCATTTGGGACGAGAGCGCAATAAAATTTTTAAGAGATGACGTACAATATCATGTTATTGATATTACAAATCCGAATCTGAGCGCCTTTCACCAAAACTTCTTTTTAATTC
The DNA here is from genome assembly GCA_943789205.1 of uncultured Flavobacteriales bacterium. Lineage (GTDB taxonomy): Bacteria > Bacteroidota > Bacteroidia > Flavobacteriales_D > Crocinitomicaceae > UBA952. The sequence goes on along the minus strand of CALSTG010000001.1, from coordinate 1,120,772 downwards.
TTAACGTTGCCGTTGGAGGTAATTGGCCGGGAAGTCCTAATGCTAGCACATTGTTTCCGCAAACCATGGCTGTAGACTACGTTCGTGTTTTTCAATAAAAACCGACTCTTATAGTTTTGTTTTAAGCGCTTTTCTGGTTTTTTTTAAAGGATTACTTGCCGGGCGATTTAAAACACGGTTGTGCGGGCTTAAAAGGACTATCTACCCATGTAAACCAACAAAACGGATACATCGCTAGGTGATACACCTGAAACCCTCGAGGCTTGCCCTATTGTCACAGGTTTTATTTCGGAAAGCTTTTCTTTTGCTTCTGTGCTTAAGCTGTTTAATTTTCTAAAGTCAATGTCTTCTGGTATTCGGACATTCTCAAGTCTACTCATTTTTTGTACCTGATCCTGCTCTCGCTCTATATAACCGTCATACTTCATCTGAATCTCTACCTGGTCTAGTATTTCCTCATGTATCGTGTGAATATCCCGCGCTATCTTTTTCGCTTCTAACGAAAGCTCCAAAAGATTATTTAAATAGACTTTCGGTCTCGTTATTATGGATGATAGCTTCATTTTTTGAGAAATAGGAGCACTTCCTATACTCTTTAAAAATGGGTTTACCTGTTCGGGTGCTATTGCAATTTTTCTAAGGTCTTTTTTAAAAGTCTTAGTACCTTCAATTTTCTTATCTACACGTTCTTTTCTTTTTAAATCTGCCAACCCTATTTTAAAACCAAGGGGGGTTAATCTAATGTCAGCATTGTCTTGTCTCAATAAAATCCTGTACTCAGCACGGCTAGTAAACATACGGTATGGCTCATCTGTACCTTTAGTAATTAAGTCATCTATGAGAACGCCAATGTATGCTTCGCTACGCGATAATAGAAATGGTTCTTTACCTTTTGTGTTTAGGTTCGCATTAATACCTGCCATTAAACCTTGACACGCAGCTTCTTCATAACCCGTTGTTCCGTTAATTTGACCTGCAAAATAAAGGTTTTTAATCCTTTTTGTTTCTAGCGTGTGTTTTAACTGAGTAGGCGGGAAATAATCATACTCTATTGCGTAACCAGGTCTAAACATTTTAACTTTTTCAAACCCTGGTATTGTTTTCATTGCTTCAAGTTGAATTTCTTCAGGAAGAGACGTACTAAATCCGTTTACATAAATCTCTATAGTATCCCATCCTTCTGGTTCTACAAAAATCTGATGCCGATCACGATCCGCAAACCTATTGATTTTATCTTCAATGCTCGGGCAATATCTTGGACCCGTGCTGTTGATTGCACCATTAAACATTGGAGATCTATCAAATCCTTTTTCAAGGGTTTTGTGGGTTTCGGGATTGGTGTAGGTAATGAAACAGGGACGTTGTTTATTTAGGGGTTTGGTGTCTGAAAAACTAAACTTAGAAGGGTTTTGATCTCCTGGTTGTTCCTCCATTTTGGAATAATCTAACGACCTACCATCAACCCTAGGCGGGGTGCCTGTTTTCATCCTTCCAGCTTCAAAACCTAAAGATACTAGTTGTTCTGTTATTCCCGTTGAAGCACGCTCTGCTGCTCGTCCTCCTCCAAACTGCTTTTCGCCTAAATGAATTAGCCCATTTAAAAAAGTTCCGTTCGTTAGAATAACGCTTTTACCATGTATCTCTATACCTAAAGCTGTCTTTACTCCTGTAACAACACCTTTATTTACACAAATCCCTGTGCACATGTCTTGCCAAAAGTCAATGTTTTCATTCTGTTCTAATCGTAAGCGCCACTCGTTAGAAAACATTTGTCTGTCATTCTGGCTTCTTGGCGACCACATTGCTGGACCTTTAGACTTATTCAACATCCTAAATTGAATAGCACTTTTATCACTTATTATTGCAGAGGCCCCTCCTAAAGCATCAATTTCTCTTAAAATTTGTCCTTTTGCCACACCCCCCATAGCAGGGTTACAGCTCATTTGAGCAATTGTGTTCATGTTCATGGTAACAAGCAACACACTACTCCCCATTGTTGCTGCACAATACGCTGCTTCACAACCAGCATGACCCGCACCAACAACTATAACATCGTATTTTGTTAACATTTTTTTATTTGTTTCACGTGGAACAAAATTAAATCAAAAAATATTAATCGTATTATGTTTCACGTGAAACATCACACTCTAAATAATACTTTTCTTTTTCTCTCATCACACTAACTTCTTTATCTGTTTTGTCCTTGTAGCCACACAAGTGTAAGACACCATGATAGATAACTCTTTCTAGTTCTTCATTAACTGAAACATCAAAAATTACTGCATTGTCCTTTAAACGATCCAAACTTATAAAAAGATCTCCACTAATTTGGTTATCGGTATTGTATGAAAAAGTAATGATGTCTGTAAAATAATCGTGATTGAGGTGTTGTTTGTTCATTTTTAACAGATATGGATCTGAACATAAAACAACAGTGATTTCTTTTTCTATAAAACCTTCATTATCAACTATATAGCTTATTTTTTGATTGTATTTTTTTGAGTCTAAATCAAAAGGCTTTACATCTTCAAAATGAAAAGTGGTCATTTAATAAAAAACAAACAAACCTCATTGCCTTCGCCTGTGAATTCAACCTCATCTGCTAGATTACGCATTAAAAAAATACCTCTTCCGTTTTCTTTCAAAAGATTTTCTGGAGCTGTTGGATCAGGTAAGTTGTTGAAATCAAAACCTGGCCCCTCATCTTTAACTGAAAAACAAACCTTTTCATCATTATCAGAAACTGATACATTTATAGTTAACGCTTCATTCTCTTTATTTCCATGTTGAATCGCGTTATTCACAGCTTCTGTAACGGCTATTAAAACATTACCGTAGGCATCTTCATTCACACCTACGCTATTACAAACCTTATCTATTAATCTTTCAATGTCTGCAACGGAATTATATGTTGACGCTAATTTTAAAGACTCAATAACACTATACTTATTACTCATAGTATTCACCAATATTAATTTTCATCGAAATATTCGTTTGCTTTCTCTTTATAGTATTTTTTATAAGACGGCTCCGCAAAACGTAATAATTCAATTCTTTTCAATTTTTCTTTGTTATACTCATTAAAAAGAATTTGGTTACTTTTTTCAGTGTTTTTTCCTGTTTTTGATTCTCTTTTTTCATCAAAACCTCTTTCTATTAAAGCTTTCTCACTTTCTAGTAATCTCGTAAGTATTTCTTGTTGTCTCTGTATTGTTTTATCTCCTATATTTTTATTTATTATACTTTTCTGTTGTTCTTTTAATTCTTCTATTAATGGGTTTAAGCCATTACCTGTTCCATTACCATCTTTATTTAATTGATTACGAAGTTGTTCAAGTTTTTTACGAATAGCAGACTGTTCTGCTGCTATTTTAGCTAGACCTTTACTACCTATACCGTCTGACCCGTTTTCCCCCTTATCACCGCCTTTTTTACCACCTTCATTTTTACCACCTTCTTGCTTACCTTTTTTAAGTTGATCCAATTGATTCTTCAACATTTCCTTCATATCTCCTGAATTCATTGAAGGCCCAGCTTTAGGTTTTCCTTTACCTCCTGGCTTGTTACATTGACCGCTACCCGGATTCATCATTTGCATTTGTGCTTGCATACTCTGAAGTACCTCATTTAATAATAATGCAAGATTATTATATGAAGTCATAGAGCCTTGTTGGTTTTGAGTTACTTTATTTTTATTTCTATCTCCGATAAATTCAATTGATTTCTTTTGAGTAAAACTTAGCTCGTTCAGTTCTTTATCAATAAAAGTTGCTAATACAGGTTGGCGTTTTGCAAGAGACAATAAACTATCTTCAACAATCTTTGTATCGTCATTTATTCGTTTTTGAACCCTTCCATACTTTCGAAAAGCAGGATCTGTTGCTCTAACTTTTATAAATTTATTCATCAATCCCTCTTGTTCTAGACTTAAAATAACAAGAGCCTCTAGAATTTTTCGTAAATCATCCATATCTTCCTCTTGCTGACTTTGAGAGGATTTCTGTTGCATCTGATCTAATTTATTTGCTAAATCTTGCATTTTTTCTGAGGCGTTTTTTTGACTCTTAGACGCTTTAGAATTTTTGTTTTTAGATAATTCTTCATTTGCTTTCTCTAAAGCATCATCTATGGCGTTTTCTTCTTTATTGGTTTCTTCTAAATCAAGGGGGGTTTCTAGTTTATTATTAAGAGAATCTAAATTGTTTAATTGTTCCTTTATTTTATCAAAGCTTTCTTTTATTTGTTTTTGTTCTTCAATATTTTTCTCTTTTTCCGACGATAGTTTTTCTTGTTTATTAGCTAATTCTTGTAGTTCTTTTTCTATATCGTCAATTTTCTCATTTACCTGAAGTTTTTTTAACATTTCTAAACTTCTATCAAGCTGTTTTTTCATATCCTCAGCACTTTGATCAAGCTCATTCATTTTTTCATTTAACTTCTGTTTTTCATTATTCTTTAACAATTCTTCTAGCTCTTCAAGTAATTTTTTTAATTCATCATCCATTACTTTATTTAAAAGTTCTTCTAATAAATCTTGTTTTTCTAAAAGTTCTTTATCTAATTCGGATAACTGATTTTTTTCCTGAATAGAATTGTCCATTTTCTGCTGAACTTGCTCCAGTTTATTTAATAATTCTTGTTGTTGTTCTTTCAGATTGTTAATATCATTAAGTTTATTCCAAGTATTCGATTGGTTCTTTTTTAATTCTTTATTTAATTTATTTATTTCGTCTTGAAATTTTTGAGTGGCTTTTAAAACCTTATTTAATTCCTTTTTTATTTCATTTTGTTCAGTATTTCTTTTTTCATTAAAATCAATTAAACTAGGAAGTTCATATACATATTGACCACTCTTTGTTGTTTTCGATCCATTAACACCGTCATTATCCGAAACTGAAAAGAAATAAATTATTTCATCCTCTAAAGCAATTTTTTCCTTATTAAAATCAATACTGTAAACAAAACTATTACGAGTTCCTTTTACGTTTTTAAAATTAATAACCTTATTACTTTTCTTTCCATTTTTTGCTTTAACTGTGTAATGAAAATTTAATTTTTTCAAACCATAATCATCTGTAACCATTCCTTGAAAATATCTTACCCCTTGTTGTAAAGAGTCTTTTCGTTCCTCAACACTTATTGTTGGGTAAGCATCCTTTATAACCTCTACTGTATAATTCAAAGAATCATTTAAATTGGTATATGTATTAGTTAATACAATGTTTACATCTTGGGTTTTTAAAAATTTCGCTTTAAAATTAAATCCTGATGTTACAAAATCTTTTCGTTCATCGCCGCTAGATATTTTAATTTGTGATACATTACGTGTTTTACCACTCCATATAATTTCACTTCCTTCTGGAACTATTATATCACCAGAATTTTTAATTAAATCTTCCTTCATATTTAAATAGCTAGGAAAAGTTATTAATGCATCCCATTTACCTAAGATGTTTTTCCCTAGCACTTTAATAGTATAAATAGGGCTTTTAAACTTTGAAGAAGTGATATAAAAGGATTGTTTGTTTTTAGGTTTGCGTATTATCGTTTCAAATAAATTAGTTTGTAACCTATTCATTAAGAATACGCCTCTCTCTGAATTCATATATAATCTATCTGGAAAATTATTGCCAGATAACAATATTTGAACCTTTAAATCTTCCCCTTCTGATATACTTAAATCTGTGTTAATTAAACTAAAATGATAAGGTGCTTTTTCCTTAAATTCCTGTGAAAAATTCAAAACCCTATAGGAACCCTGGGTAAACATTTCTGGTAAAAAACCTAAAAAAAGGAAAAACAACATCACTGCAGGTAGTACATATTTTAAATACTTTTTACTCTCCGAATAAGAAATTGCTTTTGAAAACTCTATAAATCCAATATTGCTTATTTTTTGTTCTATACTTGCTTGTAAAAGAGATATAACGTTATTACTTTCTTTATTTCTTTGACCTTCTAATTGTAATAAATTCGTTAATTGATCCGCTATGTCTGGGAATAAATTACCAATCATTTTAGCAGCTGTAGCATGCTTCAATCTTCTCTTGTCATTTAGTAAACACCACAATGGTTGTATACAATAAACAGAAAATATGTAAGTATTTAAAATAATAAAACCAATTAAAAAAGATAAACGAATAACGGAATTAAAGCGCCCAAAAAACTCAGCAAAAGAAATAATATAAAAGGATGACAAAAAGATGACTAAGAAATATAAAAAACCTTTTAGTAATTTATTTTTGTAATACTTCTTTATGAAGAAATTTAGTTCTTTTTTTATTGAATCTATATTGGTCATTTTTTAGTTATTCACACTTATTAAATTATAATATTTTGTAAAAAAAAATTGAAAATAAATTTACTATTATTATTAAGAGTGTTTATATGTTAATAAAAATTAGAGCCGAGAGCAATGAAAATAAATATAAACAACAAATAGAAGTAATTAACAATTTTAAAAGGTATAATTATTTTATTATCAAAGAATTAACAATTATTTAGAGTTTTTATTTAAAAAGAAATGTTAAAAAAAAAAACGTAGTGTTAATAAAGTTTGTGTGTATAAAGTATTTAAAAGTAAGGTATAAAAAACCCAAACTTTTATCACTTATATCAAAAGTGTTTTAGCTTATATAAATGATTGGATTTTACAAAAAAAGATTTATCAAGTTTTCAACGAGTAATAAACCGTTGTAATTTGAAAAGGAAATAATTATAATTTTAAAACATGAATAGAAAAATAGCAATAGGTTGTGATCATGCGGGATACCAATTAAAAGGTTTAATCATTAATAAATTGAAAAAAGAAGGATATGAAGTTGTTGACTTCGGTTGTCCTTCAGAAGAGAGTATAGATTACCCGGATTATGCCCACCCTGTTGCTAAAATTATTAAAGAAGAAGAAATAACAGGGGTTTTAATTTGTGGTTCAGGAAACGGGATTAGCATGTCAGCGAATAAACATAAAGAAATACGATGTGCGCTTTGCTGGACAGAAGAAATTGCCATTTTAGCACGCCAACACAATGACGCCAATATAATAGCTTTACCCGCAAGGTTTATATCTAACGAAGTAGCATTAAAAGCAGTTCATTCTTTTCTAAGTACGGCTTTTGAAGGTGGTCGTCATCAAAGAAGGGTTAATAAAATAGCGTGTGTATAATGTTTAAAACAACGCTGCTTTTTTGTTTTATTACCTTTTTATCAGTTGCTCAAATAAAAGATAACGGGTTTTATAAATATACTTTTAATAACGGAAAAGAGGCTGCTTTCTATAAGGGGTATGTAAATACTTTTAAGCTTAAAGAGGGAACACCTTTAAACTTTGACGGAGCGCTTCGTATTCACACTACAGATATTTTAGGTGTATATCGAGTTGAGGTTCTTGATACCGTAACATCGCTTTCTGGAAAACTCAATATAACAGCTTACATCGAAGCGCCAGAAGGGGGTAGGGAAAAAGTTTTCATTGATAAGTTTCCTTTTGAAATTAAAGAAGCGCCGTCACTTCATGTTTTTATAGGAAATTCTGTTTCCGGAGAAAACATAGATACATCCAACCTAAGGCTTAAAGTAGGTTTTATAGAGCCTTTACCCGTCTCAAATTATAAAGTAGCAGAAGTGTCACTAATTATAGACAAGAAAGAAGTGATTACACTTAATAGTGAAGACTTTAACCAAAGTGTAAAAAGAAAACTATCAAGGCTTAACTCAGGGGCAGAGGTCCGTGTTAGTGTAACGGTTAAAGACCCATTAGATAAAACAAAAAGAATAAACGCTGTTTTTTTTATTGAACCCTAAAAAAACTTTGAGCAATAGCGTCAGCAAATAAAAACCCATTATCTGTTAAAACATATGCTTCTTTAAGATCTTTAATTTTATGGTTTTTTATATAACCCTCTAAAAGAGAGGCCTCTTCCGCTGTGAACCCCCCAAGGTCACTTATTTTGCCCTTCAGAACACCCCACCTTGTCCTGAAACCAGTTAAAAATAATTCATTCCAAAGGTCTTTTTGCGACAAAAACTCCTCTTCATAATAGGGACAATTCATTTTTAAGGAACGGATGTACGCTGGGTTGTTTGCGATGTTCCACCTTCGATATCCTTCCTTAAAAGAGTGAGCAGAAGGGCCAACACCTATATAATTAACTCCCTTCCAATAACTGCTGTTGTGCTGGGAGTACAACTTATTGTATGCAAAGTTTGACACCTCATATTGTTCAAAACCAGAATTTTTGAGTTGAGAGGTAAGTGTGTTGTATTGAGATTCTATTGCGTCGTCTTCTGGTACAGAGATGTTGCCTTTTTTTATTTCATTTGAAAGAAGCGTTCCCTTTTCAACAGTTAGACAATAAGCAGAAATGTGTGTTATACCGGAGTCAAGCACAAGGTCAATGTGGTTTTTCCACTCTTCTTGAGACAAACCAGGCAAACCATACATTAAATCAACCGAAATGTTTGTAAAACCAACTTCCCGTGCAAAAGAAACACATGACAAAGCATCTTTGTCAGTATGCCCCCTATTCATCCACTTAAGATCCTCTTTTTTAAAACTTTGCAAGCCAATACTGAGTCTATTTACACCCAGATTGAGCCAGCTTTTTAGCTTCTCTTTCGAAATGTCTTCAGGGTTTACTTCAAGCGTAACTTCAATGTTTTTATTGCGTTGGTAATGTTCTTCAATGGTTTTTAACAACAGAGAGGTTTCTTCGATAGTTAAAAGACTTGGTGTACCTCCGCCAAAATAAATACTACTGAGAGGATTTAAAGCCTCCCCTCTGCGCTGTTTGATTTCTTTAGCAATAGACAGAATCATTTCTTCTCTGTACGCACCAAACCGGGTAGAGAAGTGGAAATCACAGTAGGAACATTTTTTTGCGCAAAAAGGGATGTGCACATAAAGCCCAGCCACTTATTTAATCGTAAAACGAGTGATTTCTGGCGCAGCACCCTGGCCCATTACTTTTACTAGGTAGGTTCCGCTTGACCACGAACCTGTGTTTATTGTTGTTTTAATGTTTTCAACAACCCCTCCTGTTATGACCTTTCCAGACATACTAGAAACCTCGTAGACACCATTTAGTTGGCTCGTTTGTAACACCATAAAATTAGAGGCGGGATTTGGATAAACAGATAAAGAGAGTTGGTTATTTTCCAAGACATCAACAGTTGCGTTTTTTACTACAGAGCTTTCGTCTCCACCAAAGTTAGGTGGGTCTAAATTATAAATAACTGTACCAAAGTTGTCTTTCAGCTCAAGCGCTCCGTTGGTTCCGTTCCATTGCTCAGAATCAATACCATCACCATAATAATCATATATCGTAAAGGTATAACACTCGATAGAAGAAAGAGGAACGTCCCATTCATAAGCGGTGTTGTTTTCAAAAGCGTTGGTTGGATCTGCATCAGGTCCAGCATTTCCTGTATCATAGTTTCCTGCTACATTTTCATTTCCTTCACTCCAAACAACATTTCCACTGCTGTTTGTGAGCTCCATATAAGTCTCTTCAGCATAGTCATCCGTAAGCAAAGAAACCGTCACGTATACAGCTGTTTCTGGAAAGGCAGCAATTGTTATAGCGTCATTAGCAATATTGTTGTTCGCATTTTCGTCATTTTCATTGTTTGGGGAGCTTACCTCTATACTTAGCGTATGGTTTCCTGTACCTAGATTGATAGCAGGGAGTGTAACCGTTTCGCTTTGATATTGGGCTAAAGAACCTGTCCAGTTGTATATTTGTTGCCCGCCGCCATCAATGCTGTAGTTAATAGTAGCTGATGTCAAGGTTTGCGCACCTGGGTTTGATAAATTGAAGCTTGGAATATACTCTGTCCCACAAACAGCTGTCTCAGTGAGCGAGGCGCCAGAGACACCCGCGTCGTATTCTGATGCACTAGCCCCAGAAGGATCAAAACCATCAACAAAACCAGCGCCGGCGGAGTTAGGGTCGAGCCAATGCTCTAATTGATTTGTTGTGTTACTTCCAGAAGGGTTCCAACTTTTAGAGACGCGACCGTAATAATCTGGAGCATTAATGTTTTGGCAGGAAGCCCCACCACCCCAAAGCTGTCCAATAATTCTATGGTTTTGGTCAAAAAGAGGAGATCCTGAAGACCCTCCCTCTGTGGTTGTATTTCTATCCCACTGCACGGTCCAGGTTGAGCTCGCTTCTGAGGAACCCATAGATTGAGAAATGGAAGCGGCATCATCGTCAAAAGAAATTTTCTTTATATCACCAGCAGGGTGGTGAATACAAACAGTTGAGGAGGGAACATCACCGGTGTTGTCCCAGCCAGCAAAGAAAGGGTTGTAAGAAGCCGGGACTGTTCCGTTATCAAGGCCGCCTGTAATTTCCACAAGGCAAAAATCTGTAGGTGTTCTTCTTGAACGAAGCGTAGCCCCGCTTAGCGAAACAAATGATGGTTGCCCTCCTGGGTTATTACAATTTGCAGACTGCCAATTAAAGCGAAAAATCCAGTTTGTAGGGTTAGAATAACAATGGTTTGCCGTTAAAACGTATGGTGTACCGTCATTTAAAGTGTTGTTTATTAAAGCCCCTGTACAGAAACCACTGCTTCCAGAAACAAGCATTACTACGCTATTTCTTTCGTTAACCCAAGTTGCTCCGTCAGGACAGTTTGCGTTCATGTTGCAACCACCAGAGCTCCCAAATGCTTTTTCAGAAAACTCGTTTGCTGTTCTATATCCATGAGTCACCGTGCTGACATTTATAACTCCAAGGTCGTTTCCATTAGGAATAAAGTATTCTACAACGACAGTATTTCCAGGAACGAGCTCAGTGCCTAATTCACCTTTGTAAATGTGGTTTTCGTTGAAAGAACCGAGGATAAAGTCTTTTTCTGGATTGTACACATAAAGCTCGTTTCCTTCAGGAATAAAAGATTCAGTAAACGTAAGGTTAACAGTTAACGCTTCTTCACAAGAAAGAACAATGCGCCAAATTTTTGACCCGTTAGGTGTTTCTATCCAGGTTCCAGCGTTGTTTAGGTTTAGATCTGTGTAGTTGTTGTAACCAAACCTCCAAGGCGCAGTTCCTTTTGGGTCGTTTATGGCGTCTTCAGCTTGAAGACTTGAAATGTCGGGTGTTTCAAAGACCCAGGTGTCTATATCTTTTGTGTTTAATGTTTGCTTGAAGGTTTTTGGCAAGCCACCATCACCTTGAATGTTTTGTGTAAATCCGATGATAGAGAAAAGAGAAAGAAAGAGAAAGGTTGTAAATAATTGTTTCATTTTTGTTTAGGTGTTTGATTCGGTATTGTTTATGCTTTAGTTCTTTTTATACTGCACCCTTTTGGGGGGCTTGAATTGGGTTTTATTTTTTTTGATTTCAAGTGGTTGTCAATGGCTTCTTTTAAGAAAGGCACGTCTTTTTTCCTTTTACCATTCCATATATTATCAATAGAACCACTATAAATGAGTTTTTGTTCCTGATCATAAAAGAATACGTGAGGGGTTGTTTTTGCTTGTAGTGCGTTAGCTAGTCTTGAGTCTTTGTCTAGAAGATAAGACATGTTGTATGCTACGTTATTTGCATGAACTTTCATTTTTTCAAAAGAATCGTCCCCGTCGCGTTTTGCCTCATTAGAGTTTACCAAAACAAAACCGATTTGTGCTGCGCTAGCATATTTATGCAGTTCATTATATTGGTTCTCCCACCCAGGAAAATGCTTACTGCCAACAACAAAAGGACAAGTGTTGCAGCTAAACACAACAATAACGCCATTACGTCTGGCCTCTTGGTTTAAAGAAGCGTCGGCCCCGTTTGCGTTTGGAAGAACGACACCTGCCATTTCAAGCTGAGAACCAATAGGAACCTGCCCAAATGAAAATGAGACAAATAGAAACAAAAAGAGAGAGAAGGTATAAAGTTTTTTCATAGCAAAATTAAGTGTCCTTAAAGTTACGTCTTTTATTGAAAAAATAAAACCAGCATTTTAGTTTCCACGGGTAATGCATATCTTTGTTAAGAACGAACAATTTCTATGAAACCATACGTAATCGGAATTTGTGGAGGGAGCGGCTCCGGTAAAACAACACTATTAAAAAAACTAAAAAAAACCTTAGGGCCTCAACGGGTGTCTGTGTTCACTATGGATAATTATTATCTTCCAAAAGAGTCGCAGCAAAAAGATAAAAAAGGAGTGGTAAATTTTGATTTACCAACTGCGCTTGACGAAAAATTATTAAGCGAAGATTTAAAAAAGCTCATCAGCGGCCAGCCCATAGAGGTGAAAGAATATTTCTTTAATGCACCCGTTAATACGAATAAGACGGTTATTATTGAGCCAAGAGAGATTCTTATTGTTGAGGGGTTATTTTTGTTTTATTTTGAAGAGGTTAAAAAATCTTTGGATTTTTCCATTTATATCAACGTAGACCCAAAGCACCAATTGTCTCGTAGAATAATGCGAGATGAAAAAACGAGGGGATATTCAAAAGATGCAATACGATACCAATGGAACGAACACGTTTTGCCTTGTTTTGAAAAACACATTCTACCCTTTGAGCCTTATGCGGACTTTGTTTTTAACAATGACGATCGTTCAAAAGAGGAGTTTAAAAAATTAATAAAGGCTTTAGATAGCAAAGCATGAAAAACAAAAAGATTTACGACATTTTTACCACGAGAACAGGGGTTTGGTATATGTTATTGTCTTTGTTTTTCGCTTCATCGTTATTCGTAACAAATCTATTCTGGCAATCAAAAGAATCGGTTGATAAACAAGTTCAGGGCAATTTTCTTAAGCTAGAAAAAAAAGCAGAGACCGCAGCAAAAGAATTGCTTATTGAAGCGCTTCAGGGTAATGGGTTTTCAACACCAAAGGATACAGTTATAGCTTTACACGTGTATGAAAGAGACTCTCTAAAACACTGGTCCTCGAATAAAACTCCAGTGCCTCGATTTGCCTCACTAAAATTCCCGTCTGAGGGCCTTATTCATTTAAAGAATGGTTGGTATTACACATGCACCGCTTCTCATCAAGACGTTATAGCAACAGCATCTTTTTTAGTTAAAAAAAAGTACAGATATCAAAATGAATATCTTAAAAACCATGTGAGCTCAGCCATTAGTCCAGCGTTTTTTCTTTTAACCCTTGATGATCAGCAAGGCGTTCCGGTTTTTAATCACAAAAAAGAGTATGCTTTTTCTGTTTCAAACCCAGTTATTGAGGACAGGGGAAAGAAAAACTACACATTGATTTCTTCGGTGATGGCTTTTTTGTTTTTGTTTTTGGGGTTATTAAAAATTAAAAACACGTCGTTTAAAACGCTTTCAGTCGTTTTGTTTTTTGTCTTAATGTATGTTTTGAGTGTTTCAGGTGCGCTCTCTTCAGACTTGGTTTCTCCTCGTTTATTTGCATACAACACTTGGTTGCCAAACATTCTTTCGGTCTTGGTTTTGCTCGTTGCTTATGGTTTTTTGATTGTTTCATTTACAAATAATGCCTTTGTAAAGATTAAAGGTGCCATATATGTAAAACCGCTTTTACTATTGATTACCTGGTGGCTTATAGAAAGGTCCGTTCCTTTTGTTTTAAACAATTCTTCTATTCCAATGAGCCTAGACAACCTTTTTGAGCTCGAAGTTTTTTCCTATATCATTATTATGGTGTTTGTTTTCCTTTTTTTGGTTTACAACTCCTTGTTTAAATCCTTTTTTAGTGACTTTACTTCAAGAGGAGGAACGCGGGGCGTGGTTTTGCTGTTCGTTTTAAGTATTGTCTTTCTATTATTTGAGGTTTTTGCCCAGGGTGACATTTCGTTGTCGCTGGCGCTTCCGCTTGCATTGACTTTACTTAGCCTTGCGTTTATGAATAAAAACTCATTTAGGCAGCGGTTGTTTAAAAGCGTTTTTTCTATCATTATTCTATCTACCGCATTGGTATCTTTGCTAACTATAAATCACAATCAAAAAGACCTTTTAGAAAGAAAGGTTTTAGCAAAAAAAGTAATTAAAGAAAGAGACCGAGAGTTAGAGGTCAAATACCGCTCTTTAACAACAACGGTAGAGACAGCGCCGTTTTTAATTAACATAGCAAAAGGAAGGCAAGAAAACCTTACACCATCAAAATTTTCTCACGTTTTAGAAAATAAATTTTTTAATGGATTTTGGGAGGGTTATGAGTGTTCTTTTAACTTTTTTGATAGCAAAGGCGATCCTTTAGTACTCAAAGAAAATATGTCCTTTCAGGACTGGGAAACAATAATAAACGATTTTGGTGAACGCTCAGAAATATGTTCAAGTGTTTACTTCGTGCCCACCTCTAAAAGTGGGTTTAATTATATAATACAACAAAGAATACCAGCCAAGTCAGGCGGGGAGGAAGCAGTTCTTTATATTGGGCTAAAGACCAAGCTTATACCTGAAGCAATTGGATTTCCCAGGTTGTTGATTTCTGATAAAGCAAACACGCTTGACTACCTTAAAAAATATTCTATTGCTAAATATAAAGACGGCAAGCTCTTTAAGTCTTTTGGCCCATATAGCTACCCTGTTTATTTAAATACATATTCGAGCGGGGTAGACGCTCATACCTTTTACGAAGGTCAAAGTCATTACTTTATGCGGGGAGTTCATAAAAACGCAGTCGTCCTTTCTTCAAAACAGCCGCAAGGACTGGCGCTGTTCACCCCATATGCATATGTGTTTTGCCTTATGGGGGTTGTTAGGCTCTTGCTCCTTTTGTTAATAAGAAATGCCTCAGAACCAGAAACCCAAACAGTATCGTTGGCTTTTAAAATACAAGCAATTTTAGTTTCAATGGTTGTGCTTTCTTTATTTCTTTTTGGAGCCGGGAGTGGGCTTTTTGTGAAAAATCAATACACAAACTATAACAAAAGAGTCATTAATGAAAAACTCCAATCTGTAAGTGAAGAGCTTAAAAATAAAATCTCCAAAATGGACCGCTTTGACATTGAGAAAGACGGTGTGTTCTTAGAAAAAACTTTAAACAAGCTTTCTCGTGTTTTTCTCACAGACATCAACATTTATGATGTCGATGGCTTTTTAATTTCTTCGTCAAGGCAACAAGTGTTTAACATGGGGCTGTTGAGTGAACAAATAAACCCAATAGCTTTTGAAAGCCTTGTTAAGAGAGAAAAAACACACTTTTCTCAAGAAGAAAATATAGGCAAGCTGAGCTACACATCGTCATATATGCCAGTCTATAATAAGGAGCGAAAAACACTTGGTTTTATAAACCTGCAGCATTTCGGACAACAGGAAGATTATGAATCACAAATACAAGGGTTTTTAGTGGCTATTATCAATGTCTTTATGTTTCTTTTAGCCTTATCAATTATTCTTTCCTTGGTGATTTCTAATTGGCTCACATTACCACTTCAGGTTTTGCAAGACAGCCTGTCCAAGCTAAAACTAGGTGGTCGAAATAAAAAAATCGCCTATGCTACAAATGATGAAATTGGCTCGATAGTTCAGCTCTATAATGATAAAATAGAAGAGTTAGAAAGCGCGGCAGACCAGCTAACAAGAACAGAAAGGGAATCCGCCTGGAGAGATATGGCCAAGCAGGTGGCGCATGAGATCAAAAACCCGCTGACCCCAATGAAGTTGAGTGTACAGCACTTATTAAGGAGCTATGATGAAAACGACCCAAAGGGTAGCTTGACCAAAATAAAAAAGGTAGTTGATGGCATAATTGAACAGATTGATGGTTTGGCACGAATTGCAAATGAGTTTTCCAACTTTGCAAGAATGCCGGAACCCATAAAAAAAGAAACGGACCTTGTTTCACTCACCAAAAACACACTTGCTGTTTTTCAAGGAAACGAGAAGTATGAAATTATTTTTAATAGTGAACCAATAGAAGCGAATGTATATATCGACAAAGATCAAATAGTTCAGGTGCTTAATAACTTAATTAAAAACGCGATACAGTCTTTTTATGACAAAGATTCGGGTGAAATAGAAGTAAACATTGTTAAAGATGTAGTGAAAAACAGTTTTGAGGTATTTATTACAGATAATGGTTCTGGTATTGATGAGGAGCATATGAAAAGTGTCTTTATACCCAGGTTTACGACGAAAACAACAGGCTCTGGAATAGGGCTTTCTCTTGTAAAGCAGATTGTTGAGAACCACGGTGGAAATATTTCTTTTTCTTCCGTTTTAAACGAAGGGAGTGTTTTTAGCTTTAGTCTTCCCGCCTAGGCTTTAAAAAGGAGCGAGACACTCTAATTTAATTTCTTTTAAGGAGTTTGGCTGCAGAAAAACAAGGTGTTCTGCATGTAAAAACATGCGTTCTTTTTGTGTTCCATATAAATCGTCACCTAGAATAGCCATATTTAACCCTTGATGGAAGGCAGCGTGAACGCGGAGCTGATGGCTTCTGCCTGTTTTTGGGAAGAAAGCAACTCGAGAAAGTGAGTTTTTAACACTTAAAAGCTTAAAATCCGTAATCGCTTCTTTTCCTTTTTCAAAACAAATTAATTGTCTTGGTCTATCGTTATAATCAGTAGCTAAGGGTAGGGAAATGCTTCCGCTTTCTTTAGTCAAGACACCATCGAGTATGGCAATATATCTTTTTTTAGTACTTCTTTTTTCAAACTGCATTTGTAAATTAGACAGTGCCTTTTTGTTTTTAGCCAAGAGCAAAACGCCTGAGGTTTGTCGGTCAAGTCGATGAACGGGAAAAAGCGCCTCGCTTTTACATTGTTTTTTTAATACGCTGAGAACAGATTGCTTTATGTTTTTCCCAGGAACCGAAAGCAACCCGGAGGGCTTATTGACAGCTAATAAATCCCCATCCTCATAAAGCACCTCTATTTCTTCTTCTTTTACTGAAACATTAAGTGGGCTTTCTTGTACAGGAATGCCCTTTAACATGTGGTTAAGAATAGGCTCGCATTTACCCCTACATGCCGCGTAGTGCGTGTCGTGTTTACGCAGCTGTTTTTTGGGCGCTAGCTCCCCACCAAAACTCGGTAAAAGTAATAGGTTTGAGACCTAGTTTATAGCAACTCTGAAGTAGTCTAGGGGCGGCACATTCCCCGGCGCCTGCAGGAGGAACACCTTCATAAGTATCTTTAAAGAGCGATAAAAGATGGTTTGACTTTCCTTCAAAATTCAAAAAGAGACGCGGTTTTAAATACCTCTTCTTGAATGTTTCTTAGACTTTTCGGCTCTTTGTTTTTTTAAAGCTTTTATTTCCCGTTCAAAAGTCATTACGGCCTCTTTGAGTATTAAAAGAGTTTCGGAGCCTTGACGTTTTATCTTTTTGTAAGCTAGTTGTTCGAGTTTGCTTTCGAGGTTTAGTTTAGAAAGCGTCTCAATTTGTTCTGGGTTTTCTTTATTCGTTAGCGTTGCCCTAATTTTCTTACGCGTGCTCTTATTGGTATTTATTTCTAGCCTAGTTGATGCAAGAACACCGTTATGTGCATTAAGTGCAGCTTGATACTTTTTTTTAGCGGTTATAAATTCTGGGTGGGTAGCTAGCGTTTCGATTTGCTCGGTAAGTGTATCTAAAACCTGCTCCCCTAATTTAAAAAAGCTGTCTTTTTGATGCACGTCCACAATCGGTGGTACGAAACCCTGTGGCCGTTCATCGTCCTGTAGTTTTCCTGAATACCCCATTAAGTAACCAAGCCCCCCTGGTTTGTATTCAACCACAAGAACACCAAACATTTTTCCTTGTTTCTGAAAGTCGTGCCGAGTGGCTTTGTGAATAATACTTTTTACATGATCCGCAGCTAGCAGGGCCAGGGCATCTGGTTTGTGGTAAAAAGGAAATGGGAATTTTTTAGGCCGAGATACATTCGGTGTAGGCTCATTAAAGAAATGAAGAAGTTTATTTTTGTCCACAAAACAAAAATACAAAGATGCGGGCTTGGTAAGCTATTTTAAAAAGAAGCTTTATCGTATGGTTTGAGTTGTTTTACCATGCGTGTCCCCTTAAAAGGTGGGTAAAAACAGACTTTTAAAGTCCTGCAAATGCGCTGCTATTTCTTCTTCGTTGCGCGAATCATGGCTTCAAGCTGATCCCACATTTCTTGGGGAATGTCCTCCAGTAAATTAAACTCTCCGGCTCCTTTTAGCCATTCTCCACCATCTATGGTAATGACTTCTCCGTTAATGTATGATGAAAAGTCAGAAACGAGATAGGCAGAAAGGTTCGCCAACTCTTGGTGCTCTCCCACTCGATTTAAGGGTACCTTTTTTGCCATATCAAACTTGTCTTTAAGGTTTCCTGGGAGCAAACGGTCCCATGCGCCTTTTGTGGGGAAAGGGCCTGGGGCTATAGCGTTAAATTGAATACCATATTTTGCCCATTCCACAGCCAAGCTTCTCGTCATGGCTAAGACTCCTGCTTTTGCAGCTGCGCTTGGCACCACATATCCTGACCCGGTCCAAGCGTATGTTGTTACAATGTTGAGCACCTTTGCGCTTTCTTGTTTGCTATTGATCCAATGCTTTCCAAAAGCAAGCGTGCAGTTTTTAGAACCCTTGAGCACAATATCTATAATTGTATCAAAGGCATTTGCCGACAAACGTTCTGTGGGGGAAATAAAGTTTCCCGCCGCATTATTGAGCAACACATCCACCTGGCCGAAATGATTTAAAACATCTTTTAAGACAGACTCGACTTGATCGTAATGACGCACATCACACTGGACAGGCAAGCATGAACCGCCTGTTTCTACCTCTAATTCTTGAGCGGTGTTCTTTAATTTGTCAAGGTTTCTTGACGTAATTGCAACTTTAGCACCAAGTTCCATGAAGTATCGTGTCATGGCTTTTCCGAGACCACTTCCTCCTCCTGTGACTACGATTACTTTTCCTTTTAAGGCGTCATCCCGAAGCATTTTTTCTGTGTGTTTCATATTTTTAACGGTTCTCAGCTAAGAAGCCGTAAGGACTTTTTACTGAGAATGAGTTTTAAAGTTAAGAATGATTTTCTACCAAGAATAATCAAACGAAGCATTAACCCTTATGCTTTTTAGGTGATGTTAGCATTGGTTTTCTTCTGAAATTCTAATTACGAATGCAACGTACAGAAAAGCCAAGTCCTTTTAAGCCATAGTCTTTGCCAAAACCACCTACTATATCTGGCGCAAAACGATACCAGGCGTATCCATCATCAAACTCCGTAGAGCTCCACCATCCATTCTGATGACCAATTTGACTGAATGTACCACCGAAATTGTTTCCATGACACCCAACATACAAAAAATCCTCCGCCTCAGCGCTACTTGTGTTTTCTCCACCTAAATGAGTTATTAGGCTCTCCCATTCTGAATGACTTGGAATATGCCAGCCTTCAGGTGTTAATTTTCTGGTATCATTTACGGCATACCAATTATACATACGCTCAGAGTTTTCATTTATAACTGAATCAACGTCATAATTGGTATTATCATAATAACACCAAGCTGGAGTGCCTTCCTTTCCAGCTTTTTCCCATTCTTCTTCTGTTTGAGCATGTGGGATTGTATCACCATTTTGAAACGTTTTTACATTCAGGTTATGCGCCATCCATATTTGCCTACCAATTACTACAGTATCAGTGTTTTGAGCAAAGCTATCATGAAACATAGCTCCAACGAATAGTGTAATTAATAATAGTCTTTTCATATTGTTTGTCAATTAATGCTACACAATGTTAGCTGCTGGCAATTCTGTTTTAAATTTTGTTTTCAATTGTTCTTAATTGCTCTTAGCTTCTCAATTTCAGTTTTCCAGAGTTGTCTGCCACTAACAACAAATTTCTCTTGTCTACCGTCTTTCAACGAAACCGCAAGTCCATTTGGAACAATACCAAGGTTGTTATAAAAAGTTATGTCTTTGATTTGGTCTATATAAATCACAAGTTCGTGATTCTGTAAGTTAAAACTGTGAGATTTAAATTGAAGTTTGTCAGACAACAAGTAAAGTTTTCCGCCAACACCTTCACTGTTCTTTAAGTGATTTGCCCCTCCTGAGTGAATTATGCTTTCTCCGTCTTTGGTTTCTATTTGTGTCTGACGTTTAACAGTTTTTGAATTTCCAAACAAATGAATGAAAATTCCAAATAAAAGACCTGAAATCGGCCCCATAATAATAGCAGCATTAATTCCATGCATAAATCCCAGAAAAGTTCCGAGTAGAAGTCCGAATGCTATTCCAGCCAAAATTGAGGTTTTAATTTTTATCATTCTTTTGTTTTTATCTTTTTGTTATTTGTGAACTGTTATTGTCAGTCAAAGTTTTAAACATCACTCAGTCGTTTTTTTTTCCTTGCAGCTAACGTTGCGTCTAAACTAAGCTATTCAATTTAGTTTAGACTGTGTTATGGGTATCTAGAAAAGGTTAATTCCGATTTTAATTCCTGCAAACCATGGTTTTATCCTTTCACCTCCTCTTGGCACAACTATTTCTGTATTATAGAAATAATCTATGAAAGGGACATACAAAACCTCAAATTCAGTAAAAAGACCAATGTGTTTTGAAAGCTCTCTTGCGTATAAGTAGCTGAATTGAAAACCACTCCGCTTAAAGTTGTAAATGTTAGGGATTTCAGTACTCTCCGAATATGAATCGAATCGATTATATCCAGTTAAATTCATTACCAAACCGTGTATATATTCGTATGTAAATTTATTCTTTGCTTGTAATGACTTTTTATTTTTTGAAGGAATTGTTTTGGTGTTTAACCAGCTCACTCCAATAGTAAGGGAATGTGTTCTAAAACCGCTCAATATTTTCACGCCACCATTGTCAATTGAATCTACATACCAATATTCATCACGGGGCGCACTAAATTGAAAAAAATGATATCCTCCGTTAATATACAATTGATTAAGCTTCTCGGGATATTTATCAAAATCAATAATCCTACGACTCACTGATATTGCGCTTGCATTTAAAAAGGGAATGTGTGCACGATCAATAGGATTTTGTCGCTTTTTTCTACCATCCAGTTTATTAAAAAGTGTGCCATGGCTACTAAGAGAAACTGCATTCTTTTTGTATGCCATTTTATATTTTAGACCATGGGTATAAAAAATGGTGGCAGCTCCCGTGTAAAGGCTAATGGGGGTGATGCTCACTTCATGATTGATGTTTTGAGCATTACAAAAAGACGGTATGCCTAATATGAGAATAAATAAAAATTGTTTCAATAGAGTTCTTTGGTATAATACATTTTATGCTGTCTAAATGTTACACATAACGAGGGAATAAACGTATTACGTTTATTTCTGTATTTAATGTTTGGCTAAAGATACATCTTTATTTTTCCATTGTTAAGCGCTGTTTATAAAGAGGTTTTAGGAGAGGTTTCTCTGGTTTTTAAGAAAACAAGGAAGTGTTTATTGGTCAATTTTTAGCCTTCTTGTGAAAGTGAATTGGCTAGTAATCTATGAAAATGATGAACGCCCTGCTCTCGTTTAGGAGAAAACCTTCCTGTTTGATAAAAAGATGACTGCAGACCCTTATGTACTCCCTCAACAACAAACTCGTCTTCTCTTTCAACTTTGTCAAGCAAAGCTCCAGCTCCTTGGCTCAGTTTATCTTCCTTCCAAACATAGGACCGAAATAAGACTCGGGTTTTATTTTTTGAGATGGGCCTTACCACATTCACAGACAAGCCCCAAGGATAGAAGTTAAACATCATGTTTGGAAATACCCAGTAGTAATATGCTGAAACAGCTTTATCATAATCTGGGTGCCCTTTTGGTAAATCAAAGACTTCATCACCGCCAGCGGCATAACCAATTTGTAACGACCCGTTTTCAAAAAGCTCCGTTTCATAGGCGCCATAATCTAGTGCTGCGTTAAGATCTTCATGCACAAAGGGGATATGAAACCCCTCAAGGTAGTTGTCACAATACAAGGCCCAATGACAGTTTACGAGATAGTCTTTGCTTTGATTAATATCGAGCTTAAACTCATTTAAGGGTAGAAACCCAATACGTTCATTCATTTTAGCAAACACCCCTTCGATGTTCATGTTGCTGTTGAGCCCAACAAAAACTTGAGGCCCTAAAAAAGCCGTTTTAAAGGCTTGTAAATGGTCACAAGCCCGCGGAAAGTTTTCGACATCTGTAAACTCAGGCATAAATTTTAAAGTGCCGTCGTTTTTCCATTGCCTTCCATGATAGCCACAAGCAATACGCTTTGAAGGGCCTTCATGATGAAAGATGAGGTTTCCGCGGTGGGTACAAACATTTGAAAAACAAGAAATTTCTTCACCTGTTTTTTTTAGAAAAAAAGGCTCTTCAATAAAACCATCAATAAAACTTAGTGGCTTAACAAAACTTTCGATAGGCAGGAGCTCTGAAACGGAACCAAACCATTGGAAAGATCGCTTAAATACACGATCCTTTAGTGCTTCGAAAACGGCATCACTGCGGTAAAATGAAGCAGGAAGGGTTTCTGCTTTTGTGATGTCTGGGTCAACATGAAAATCATACATAGGCTTAACGTTCTTTCCCAAAAATAAGAGGAAAACTATTCAAAGTTTGCTTTCCAGCGCGTTTTTTGATCATTATAGAAGTTCGTTTCTCCAGCGATATGGTTCTTTGCCTTAAAGACACCAGAGTTTTTAATGTTTTGCACTTGAACATCAACCTGATTAAAGTCGCCCATCCAAACAGAAATTTCAGCAATATTGCACCATATAATTGCAGAGACTTTTGGGTTGATTCGTTCTTTTTTATTTTGTAGGTTGCTTTCTTCTAGTATACTGTTCCACATTTTACGAGCTTCGCGTAGCGTTTCATAGGCATTGGAGCGATCAGCGTTTTCACCTAGCTTAAGAAGACCTTCGTTTGTTTTGTTGTAAGCAAGAGAGACATCCGTATAATCATAATCTTTGTATTTTTTCACAGAATAAACTTCTGCACGCCTCGTCTTATTTACAAAACCAAGCTGACTTTCTAAGAGCCCTTTTGCGGACTGAACAGATGCAGCCCTCCCTTCGTTTTCTATT
Organism: uncultured Flavobacteriales bacterium; assembly: GCA_943789205.1. Taxonomy (GTDB): domain Bacteria; phylum Bacteroidota; class Bacteroidia; order Flavobacteriales_D; family Crocinitomicaceae; genus UBA952. The sequence goes on along the minus strand of CALSTG010000001.1, from coordinate 1,097,819 downwards.
TCCTTATAGACAACCGTCTTGTTTTTCATATACCAATCCAAAAAAGCATAGGTGCTTTTGTATTTACCTAATGACTTGGTGCGCTTTGTATTGCCGATCATTGTTTGTCTGAAGAACAATGGAGCCGTCATTGTTACGAACGGTCATCATGGCTGGTAGGTAATAGCTGCAAGAGTAGCTATATCTTAGTTGCTGCCGCAGACCCCGTTCTCTTAAAGTATACTTTAACGTCTCTAGGTGGCATGATTTGAAAAGAGATCAAAAGACCATTGTTGCCTTTTTCGAAACCTGAAATAGTTAATCCCTCAGCTGTAGAAAGCAGGGAGCCGACATCAATAGTATTTAAAATAGGTTCGGGAATAAGCTCTAAAGAAGGTTTTGGTGGGTAGTTTGCCGCCTGGGATAAACCACTCGAGTTTTCTTGTTGTTGAAGCAAAGACATTTGAGTATACCAAGTTGAAAGATTTTGTTTATAGATGGCCGCTGCATTAGCTTGTTTTACCTTTTGTATTGATAAACTATCTTGGTTTGCTGATTCAACATTCGTTGCCACCTCAAAACGAACAAATCGTAGGTCTTCTTCAATAGGAATAAAGGGTAGCTGGACATAAGGAAAGGTAATAAAGTTGTCGTCTATGTTTTGTGCGAACCCGGAGCAGGTAAAAAACAAAAAGGCAAGAAAGAGGTGTTTCATAGTTTTAATTTTAGTTAATGTATTAAAAAAGAATCAGTTAAAAGTTCGCTCGGCAATAAATAATAAAACTTTAAGCTTTTAAAGTCATTATTTAAAGTGTTTTAAGGAATGCGCCAACGCTTCCACAACATGAAGCGCATTTTTTTGAGTAAAAACTAATGGTGGCTTTGTTTTAATAACGCTGTCTTGTGGACCGTCGGTGCTGATTAAAATATGCTTTTTACGGAGGTCATTTTTAAGAAATTGAGCAAGAGCCCTGTTTGGTTTTCCCGACTCATCAATAAGCGCTATTCCAAGAAAGAGACCTTCTCCACGAACATCTCCTATTCGAGAATCCTTTCTTTTGTAATGTTTTAAGTAAGTTTTTGTAATATGAGCCGACAGTTTTTGCTCTTTCCTGAAGTGCTTCTTCTTCAATTGTTTCGAGAACAGACAAACCTATAGCGCAAGAAACTGGATTTCCTCCAAAAGAACTAAAGAACTCAACACCATTGGAAAAAGACGTCGCAATATCCGATGAGGTAACTACAGCGCCAATAGGGTGTCCATTACCCATAGGTTTTCCAAGCACCACAATGTCAGGCACAATGCCATGCATTTCAAACCCCCAAAACCAAGACCCAAGCCTACCAAAACCAGTTTGAACCTCATCGCTGATGCACACCCCTCCTTGTTTTCTGATTTCAGGATATAAAGCTTTTAGGTAGCCAGGCGCAAGCGGCACTTGTCCACCACATCCAACTATAGGCTCAGCGATGAAGGCTGCAAGGCCGTCTTTGTTACTTCGTAAAGCGTCAATGGCTTTATCCGCATAATGCGACCCGGCTTCAGAAATCTTACCTTCTTGGTAGTGATACTCACCTGGCAGATCGACTTTCAATATATGACTTTTCTGACCTTGGCCTTTAGGGTTGTTAAACTTGTAATCACTGATGTCTATACCGGTTTGTGTATGTCCATGATAACCATGCTCTAAAACCATTATTTTTTTATTCCCCGTGTGTTTTTGGGCCATTCTAATGGCCAGGTCGTTTGCCTCGCTGCCTGAATTGACAAAGAAGACCTTATCCAAGGATTTTGGAAATTTACTTAAAAGCTTATCCGCATATTTTGGAAGCAAGTCATATAAATAACGCGTATTTGTGTTGAGCTTAGCAAGCTGCTTTTGACCCGCTTCTACGACCCTTGGGTGCCCATGCCCGACATGCGGAATGTTATTATAGGCATCTAAAAAAGTGTTTCCGTATCCGTCATACATATACTGAAACGCGGATGCTTGCATATGAATGGGGTGGTTATAACATCATGGTTGGTAGGTAATAGCTGCAAGAGTAGCTATATCTTAGTTGCAGCCGCAGACCCTGTTCTCTTAAAGTATACTTTAACGTCTCTAGGTGGCATGATTTGAAAAGAGATCAAAAGACCATTGTTGCCTTTTTCGAAACCTGAAATAGTTAATCCCTCAGCTGTAGAAAGCAGGGAGCCGACATCAATAGTATTTAAAATAGGTTCGGGAATAAGCTCTAAAGAAGGTTTTGGTGGGTAGTTTGCCGCCTGGGATAAACCACTCGAGTTTTCTTGTTGTTGAAGCAAAGACATTTGAGTATACCAAGTTGAAAGATTTTGTTTATAGATGGCCGCTGCATTAGCTTGTTTTACCTTTTGTATTGATAAACTATCTTGGTTTGCTGATTCAACATTCGTTGCCACCTCAAAACGAACAAATCGTAGGTCTTCTTCAATAGGAATAAAGGGTAGCTGGACATAAGGAAAGGTAATAAAGTTGTCGTCTATGTTTTGTGCGAACCCGGAGCAGGTAAAAAACAAAAAGGCAAGAAAGAGGTGTTTCATAGTTTTAATTTTAGTTAATGTATTAAAAAAGAATCAGTTAAAAGTTCGCTCGGCAATAAATAATAAAACTTTAAGCTTTTAAAGTCATTATTTAAAGTGTTTTAAGGAATGCGCCAACGCTTCCACAACATGAAGCGCATTTTTTTGAGTAAAAACTAATGGTGGCTTTGTTTTAATAACGCTGTCTTGTGGACCGTCGGTGCTGATTAAAATATGCTTTTTACGGAGGTCATTTTTAAGAAATTGAGCAAGAGCCCTGTTTGGTTTTCCCGACTCATCAATAAGCGCTATTCCAAGAAAGAGGCCTTCTCCACGAACATCTCCTATTCGAGAATCTTTCTTTTGTAATGTTTTAAGTAAGCTTTTGTAATATGACCCGACAGTTTTTGCTTTTTCTTGAAGTGCTTCTTCTTCAATTGTTTCGAGAACAGACAAACCTATAGCGCAAGAAACTGGATTTCCTCCAAAAGAACTAAAGAACTCAACACCATTGGAAAAAGACGTCGCAATATCCGATGAGGTAACTACAGCGCCAATAGGGTGTCCATTACCCATAGGTTTTCCAAGCACCACAATGTCAGGCACAATGCCATGCATTTCAAACCCCCAAAACCAAGACCCAAGCCTACCAAAACCAGTTTGAACCTCATCGCTGATGCACACCCCTCCTTGTTTTCTGATTTCAGGATATAAAGCTTTTAGGTAGCCAGGCGCAAGCGGCACTTGTCCACCACATCCAACTATAGGCTCAGCGATGAAGGCTGCAAGGCCGTCTTTGTTACTTCGTAAAGCGTCAATGGCTTTATCCGCATAATGCGACCCGGCTTCAGAAATCTTACCTTCTTGGTAGTGATACTCACCTGGCAGATCGACTTTCAATATATGACTTTTCTGACCTTGGCCTTTAGGGTTGTTAAACTTGTAATCACTGATGTCTATACCGGTTTGTGTATGTCCATGATAACCATGCTCTAAAACCATTATTTTTTTATTCCCCGTGTGTTTTTGGGCCATTCTAATGGCCAGGTCGTTTGCCTCGCTGCCTGAATTGACAAAGAAGACCTTATCCAAGGATTTTGGAAATTTACTTAAAAGCTTATCCGCATATTTTGGAAGCAAGTCATATAAATAACGCGTATTTGTGTTGAGCTTAGCAAGCTGCTTTTGACCCGCTTCTACGACCCTTGGGTGCCCATGCCCGACATGCGGAATGTTATTATAGGCATCTAAAAAAGTGTTTCCGTATCCGTCATACATATACTGAAACGCGGATGCTTGCATATGAATGGGGTGGTTATAACTAACAGATAAAATTGAGCTTAGATGTTTGCGTCGTTCTTCAAGTTTTACATCAATACTTTGTTTGCAGCTAAAACCAAAACCTAAGGCGTCTAAAAAGTGACGCTCAGCTGCTACAGGGTTTATTTTTAGTAGCGCATTTAAAGCACGCCATGCCTTTTTTTCGCTAGCAGAAGCATATTGGTTCTCAGGCTGTTCAACCCTTGCTTGAGCAGATTGACAAACACTAATACAGAGCTTTGTTGCTACGAGATAGTACAACAACTTCACTTCTTTTTCTTGAAGCGGGTTTTCTTTGTGATAGGCTCTCAAAAAAGGCGTTGCCCATTTAAAAAACGAGTCCTTATCATAGGTTAAATAGCATATTGCTGTAGCAACTTCATTGATTAAAGGCGAATAAACCATATCTCCAAAATCAATTAAACCAACGACCTTCGTTTCATCTACGAGTACGTTCCACTCGTTGAAGTCACTATGTATAAAAGCTTTTCTTAGCGCCGGTATTTCAGGTAATACGTTTGTCTCGAATTGTTGAAAAAAATAGGAGACTAAGCTTCTTTTTTCTGCACTCGAAATGGTTGAAATATGCTTTTTATTAAGCATTAAATTTTGAAGGTCCCACTCATAATTTCGTGCCTTGAATGCGAGACTGTGAAACCCCGCTAATCCTTTATTTATTTCTGCTAAAAAACACCCAAGGTTAACCATCAGATCTTTGTTAGCGTTAACGTCTCCTAAAAACGCCCCTGGCAAAAAAGACAACAATCTACAAAGCCTAAGCTCATTATTTACTGATAGCAGCTTGTTGAATTCGCCTGAAGCAAAAGGAATTGGTTTGGGTATTTTGTTCTTGTGTGAGGCTTGTAAATAATTTAAGGCGTCACATTCAGCATCAATTAACGAAGCTGTTTTAGGGTGTTTGGGATACGTTTTAAAGATGTAAGTTTTTTTCAGCCGGTTTTAACCAGGTAGTTTTTGTTTTCATAGCCGTTGAGCTGTATGATTTCCAGAGGTTTTATGCCAAAGGCATTTTGAATAAGTGTCTCCATTGAAAACAAAATCTGTGGTTAAGGGAATAAGACTTTTTCGTAGGCTTTTCTTGGGCTGCCCCTAAAGTAAACAGTTCCACAAAAATGATAACCACAACTTTCAAATAAATAAAGCATTGCAGGGTTGTCAAAATTGGTGTCTGCTTTAACACTGTTTATATTGTTTTGCCTTGCATAAGCTTCGATATGTGCGAACATTTTTTTTGCCAGGCCTTTGCCAAGGTGGTTTTCTGAAATCGCAACACGGTGAAAGACAACAAAGTCTTCATGCGTAAGCCAAGCTCCTTCAAGATTGTCATATTCTGGCTCATCATTTATAAGCAAAGCCGTATAACCAAGTACCACAGCCGTCCTTGACACAGGACAAAGCCGTTCCCATTAGAGATGTCTTTTTTTACAACTTCTAGGTTTGGATACCCATCTTGCCACTGGTTGCTCCCGTCTGCTTTCCTCCGCGCTATTGCTTGTCGTAAAACACCCCAGATATTGTCCGCGTCCTCAAGGGTCGCCTTCTCTAAACGTATGGTTTTTCATTGCTTTTGACTTGGTTTTTCTTGATAGGTCTAAGGTACAAAAATCACCCTTTAACATAGTTCAAAGGGCCAACTTTTGTATTTTTATCAGAAATTATTTTTCGATGATCAAGTATAATCCTAAAAGCTGGTTTAAGCATATTATATCGTTAAAGCATAGCGACACATTTACGAAGCTATGGAAAGAGCTTATCGCGATAGGCTTGTTGGCTCTTGGAATAGCATATTTAGAGGTTAATTATGTAGAAAACACAGAGCCGCTTAAGCAGCTTAATGCAGGTGTATTCTTTAGTTGGTTTTGCCCTTTCTTTATTGCTTGTTTTTAGAACGAACACAGCGTATGATCGATGGTGGGAAGGCAGAAAGAAATGGGGAGAGCTTGTAAACAACACTAGAAATCTTGCACTTAAAATTAATTCAATCACTAAAAACAAAGAAGACCGCCTTTATTTTAGTCGGATGATTTCGAATTATGCTATTGCTATGAAGGAGCATCTTCGCGAAGGTGTTAAGCTAGAAGAATTAGACCTAACAGCACAAGAGCAAGGAGAAATACAAGCCTTTGATCACAAACCAAACTACATTTTAAAGGGACTATATGAAAGGCTAGAGCATTTAAAAAAGAGCGGAGTGCTGTCTGAGCAAAATTATATTGTAGTGGACACGAACATGAAAACGTTTTCCGATATAATAGGTGCGTGCGAGCGCATAAAGAACACACCGATACCTTATTCATACAGTGTTTTTTTCAAAAAGTTTATCTTTTTATATGTAACAACGTTACCACTTGCTTTCGTAAACGCATTTGGTTACTACGCTTCTTTGGTTTCGATTTTTGTATTCTACATATTGGTGAGCATGGAGATTCTTGCAGAAGAAATCGAAGATCCTTTTGGTACAGACGACAACGACCTGCCAACGGATGGGCTTAGTGAAAAGATAAAAGCGAATGTATATGAAATTTTAGCCGATTGATTTCTTGAATCTAGCTAATGGGTCTAGACTGCAGCGGCTTTAACTTTTTCTAAATATTGATCTTTAAAAACGCCTACAAATTTCTCTTTGTTCAGCTTGATATATTCGATGGGGTTGTCCCTGTTTAACGATGTGTGGATTTCATTTAAATTAGTGTCCCCCCATATTGCAAGTTCAATAATAATCGGAATTAAACTTAACCCTTTATCTGTTAAAAGATAGATGTTGGTTTTTTTGTTGTTAGCGGGCTTTGTTTTTGTAATAAAACCTTTAGCTTCGAGCGCTTTTAATCGTGAAGCCAATATATTTGTAGCAATTTTCTCGTTTGTCTCGGAAAGGTCCTTAAATGTTTTAAGGTTATACAGCAGCATGTTCTTAATGACCACTAAAGACCATTTATCACCAATCATATCTATTGCTGAAGTAATAGGACAACTACATCTAAACTCGGTGCTCATACTTCTTAAAATTAATTAAAAGTTATCGAAAAAATGAGCCAAACTAGAAAAACTTGTCGTATAAAAGTATTTTGTTAATTTTACTTGCAATATAAAAGCAATAAACCGTTTAAGCATTAGAAACAACATGAAAAAAGTATTAGTTACAGGAATATCAGGATATATTGGCGCGCATTGCGCATTGGAATTATTAAAACAAGGATACGCGGTGAAAGGATCGGTAAGAAGTCTTTCTAAAACAGAGAAGATTTTAGCCGATATAAGCAAACATATTGACCCAAAAGGAAACTTAGAATTTTGTGAATTGGATTTATTAAAAGAGGAGGGTTGGAATGAAGCAATGAAGGGTTGTGAATATGTTTTACATGTCGCTTCGCCCTTTATAAATAAGGAACCAAAGGATGAAAACCTATACATTAAACCGGCTGTTGAAGGAACACAAAGAGCCTTAAGAGCCGCAAAAAAAGCAGGGATTAAAAGAATGGTTTTAACCTCTTCTATGGTATCCATGTTAGGTGATGCTGACAAGTCCACCGTCTTGAATCAGTCCACATGGACAAATATATCTTCGAAGAATGTATCGGCTTATGCAAAGAGCAAAACACTTGCAGAAAAGAGCGCTTGGAAGTTTATTGAGGATCAAGACAAGGAGACGCCATTAGAGTTAGCAGTAGTTAACCCAGGCCCAGTATTTGGACCCACGCTTTCTGGAGATTTATCTGGTGCATCTATGGGGATGTTTAGAGATTTGATCCAAGGTAAAATGCCCATGCTTCCGCAAGCTTCTATTAACATGTCAGATGTTCGTGATATTGCTAAAATACATGTTTTGGCTCTTGAAAATAAAGCCGCAAATGGACAGCGTTTTATAGTCGGCACTGAAAAAGCGTACTCTTTTCAAGAAATGGCTCAGATATTAAAGTCAAACGGTTATGAAAAGGTAAGCACAAAGGTCGCACCAAACTTCTTATTGATGTTAATGTCAAATTTTAATCGCGATTTAAAAAGCATGAGGGGTTTTATAGGCAAAACCTATGATGCAGATGTTTCCCCTGCTATGAAAACCTTTAATTGGAAACCTTATGCCTTTGAAACAACTGTTTTAGATACAGCAATATCGGTAAAGGAGTCGATGTAAAGACATCACAATTTCCATCGAAAACGATAAGTTAAACCACCGATATAATCAGTATTTGGTCCGCTAATTTCTTTTTGAATTATATAAAAAACGCGTATTTGATGTTGTTTGGCTACGGGAATTTCAAAGCCAGCTCGAACCCTATACTTATTAAAACGATGGTTGGTAATTACTTGATTTTCAGTATAGCTTAATTGATCATTAAAATGATAAAATAGCTCCGAACTAATATGCGGTTCTATTTTTGTTTTTGGAAGGTTGTAGACTAGCTTTATTCGACCCCTTAAATAATGGCTATTTACGTCTCCTATGCGAGACTCTCCGACATACCTTAATCGAGAGTCAAAATTGAACCTGCTCTTTATATTCAAAAGGCCCAAAAGTTTTTTAAACCCAAGGTCTATAGTAATACGATGTCTATTTTCAGAGATATACCCATTGTCCCAATTGTTAGAAAACCGATAATCTAGGCCGATTTTAAAGTGTTTAAAAGGGTTGCAGGCAATGTAAGGAGAGATAAAAGACTCTGATCGCGCATTAATGTTTTCTTTAAAACGCATTTGTACGACCGCTCCAACCTGTATCTTTTTTGAGAGACTCAACTTTCCATCTATACCTGTCCATAAACCAAAGTCCTGTTGTGCCGAAAGATTAACAGGAGAAAACAATGTTAAGACAACACCGAAAAACAATACTGAAGTTTTCATTGATAAATGAAAATTCCGGGTGCCTGTACAATCTCTTTTCTTTCCTTGATAATGACTGATTGCATCACAGCAACAGGCTCATCATCTGGATTTAAAGTATCAATGCTGTAGGTAAAGACAGTATAATCACCTCTGTTTAGGTTTCGGAATTGATAGTTGCCCTCAGCGTCGCTTCGTGTATCTTCGCTGTAAAAGGCATCGTCTCCGTAAATCAAATAAACCCTGTTGTCAACGATGGGGCCTTCTATGAAGGTGGTGCCCTCTGTCGTATTATCTTTTCCTTGATTGGAAATATCTACCGTTATATTTTGTGTGAACTCTTCGGCATCTGTCACTTCCCCGCTTTGTATATTGGAAATAGTAACAATATCATTATTGACAGCTACAGAAAAGTCTTCTCCAGCAATGTTAAGAATAGCACTTGTCATGTTTTGGGCAACCGTTGTATTGCTCTGTGTGAAACTGAATGAGACTTGAATAGCTGTTCTGCCTGAAAGATTGGGGCTGGGCGCCAAACCATTATCCCACTTAAACCAAATATAGTAAAGCGTTCCTCCGTTAGGGGTATTAAGCAAAATATATTCCCCGTCTTCAATATTGCTTCCATTGGGAATCGTAATACTTGTTATTTCTTGCTCTTCATTAGAGTTGTTTGAAAAGGTATAGCTGCGTCCAGATAGGTTTCCTGTAATCGCTGAAGAACCGCCGGATCCTTCTATTTTTTCACAACCTAACAACACAAAAATAATGAGCGCAAAGTATAAATTAGACCTCACAGCGTTTGCGATGAGCTTGCCTTGGTAATTTCTTTCTCCTATTGTAGCATTTGTGACCCAGTGATATTTAGACAATTTGTTTTTTTTCATTATTCAACCATTATTTTTTTATCATAGAATGTTCCATCTAAAATCATTTGACAATTGTACAAGCCTGGAGATAAATCATTTAGATGGATTTTGAGACCAGCACCAAATAGTTTTGTGTTTTCATAGACACACTGTCCATGAATGTTAACAACCCGAAGGCTTCCGTAGTTTATCTGGCCCCCAAACGCAATATTTATATTTCCTATGCTTGGGTTTGGGTAGACTTTTATGACTTCTTGTTTTAGATGGGAGCTTCCAAGGTCTGTACAGGAGCCGGGCATGTTATTGTCCATCCAAGTTATTCTGGTGGTAATCCAGTTTTTGAGATAATCAATTTCAGCCGAAAAGGATCCGCCAATGTATTGGTTGGGCCAAACATAACTATTCAGAATATTCCAACGCTGAAAATTTCTTTGCTGTGCTTCATCTAAGTACAAAGCCAAAGCATCTATACGTTGCATTAAAGAATCTGTGTTCCAAACACCCTGTCGCATTTCTAACCATTTACAATGCAGGTCATGTGCATATGCGGGATCCTGAGTTAGCTTATTCCACCAAAAAGGAACTTTACCGCCACACCATTGATAGAAATCCATTTGCCAGTTCGAAACATATGCTCCTTGGCAGTAGTCAGCATTTCCAAAGGCAAGATTAAAATCCCATAAAGGACCTGCGTGAATCAGCCCCCCTTCACTCGTTCTAAGCTTGTGGAGAAAACTGCTTATTCTATACCCATCGACATTCTTACTGATTTCATTAACGAGAAAGAAAGCAATAAAGGAATTCACGTCTATATATGGTTTATAACCTAAATTAGGGTCCATAAAATTTGGGCCATTGAGCGCATTTTCAAAGTTTGTAATATAGTCTTGTATATAGTTTTTTTGAAAAATGCTCAGTTCATCAATTTTCGGATCGTGATGCTGAAAGCCAACAGCCTGATTTGCTCCGGCATAAGGAGGTATAGGAGAATACCATGAGACGACACCGCCAGAGGTTGTTTTATCTAATTTCAAGATATAATCCCCAGTAATATCATTACCATCATTTTCTTCGATTTCAACATCGTTACTGCCTACCTTTCCGTCTTTCCGTTTTATTTTTTCTGTAAGTACATAAACACCTTCATAGCTTCCATTAAGAACAACCTCTACAAGCTTTGTGCGTGGCGCATATACCCCAAGATCCCAACCCATTTGGTACGCTAAAACATTACGAATCAAAGATTTATCTGAGTATGGCGCATATAGTACCCAATCATTATCCCATGCCATATTAAACATTGTGACATCATAGGGTGCTCCTTGGTTGTCTCGAGTTTCAAAACCCCACTGCTTTTTAGGAAACATCTGAGAAGAAGATCCACGCTTAGAAATACCAATTGGACCTGAATATTCATTGTAAGCATCGCCTATATAGTTTCGCTCACCCTCACCGTTGTATATAATACCAATAGACCCATTAATTTTAGGGTCATCAGGAATGGGCGCACCATTTTCTGTTTCAATAACAACAATAGGTAGATTTGAGCTTTCAAAAATAAAAGGAGCATCGAACCAACTCGGCGTAGGTCCATAGTTTTGACTTGCATTATTAATACCCAAAGAAAGAAAAGTTCTGCACGTTAAATCACTAGAGTTTAGGAGAACATTATGCACTTGAACACAAAGAATGTTTTCTCCTTCTGTTAAAATACTTGCGTCAAACTGATAGTTTTCAGGAGCTCCTCCCTGATAAAGCACCGCCTCATGATTTCCATTGGCAGTACTATTGAAACTAGGCTGACCGGAGGTGACAATATTTGCTCTCGCAATTTCACTACCATTTAAATAAGCCACAAACGCATCATCATAATCTACATTTAGTATGAAAGACTCTATTTGCGAAAGATCTGAGATATTAAAAGATATGCGCTGATAACAAGAAATTGTATTGTTAACCTCTGTGTTGTCATCACCATCACCATATCCAAAACCACCTTGTCCTTGAAGCCAGTCAGTGTCGTTGAAATTAAGATTTACCCACGCTGGATTAACCACACTATTAGGTACAAGGTATTTCCAGGTATCAGTATCATAAACGACTGTTTCCCAATGATTTATTTGTGCCTTTATGGAGAAAAAAATGCACAAAGGTGCAAACAGGGTGAAAAGCAATCGTTTTGATAGTATAAAAGAGGCACCTGAAAAAGGGTGTTTTAACGCCATGTTCAAATATACTGCGTTTTTAAATTATATCCCTTTTATCGTTCGGGCCAAAGAATACTCCCTAACTTTAGAATCAATTTACATACGATGTCTAACTATTGTTTTTTTAATACGGTAAAAGCGTGGGGCGGAGGAGAAAAGTGGCATCTAGAGATGGCAAATTATCTTCATAAAAAAGGAAAAAACGTACTCGTTGTCGCTGCTCCAAATAGTCCATTGTCAGAAAAAGCAATGGCGCTAGGCATAACCGTAAAAACAATAAAGCTATCTAATCTGAGCTTTTTAAATCCTTTAGTTCTCATTCGTATAGCGCATATTTTAAAGAGAAATAAGGTGAAAAGTCTCGTAATGAATTCACCGCGTGATTTAAAAAGTGCCGGTATCGCCTCTAAGCTGATCAAATCCCCACTTATAATATTTCGAAGAGGTAGTGATATCCCAGTTAAAAACAACTTTTTAAATCGATTCTTATATCAACGGGTAGTGCATCGGGTCCTTGTAAACTCAGCCGCAACAAAAGCATCATTAAATAAGAAGAATAAGAGTATGGTGCCGGATATAAAAATTCATTTGGTCCCTAACGGAATTGATTCTAAAGTATTTCTTGGTGGAGCCATAAATAAACTTTATGAAAGGCAAAATGACGAATTCATTTTGTGTACTCTTGGAAGGCTAGTTGCTCAGAAAAATCACAACTTTTTATTGAATTTAGCCTTAGAATTAAAGCAGAGAGGGATGCGTTTTAAACTGATCATAGGAGGCGTTGGACCTTTAGAAGAAGCATTAAAGGAGTCCGCTCGCGAAAAAGCGCTTTTAAAAGAAGTTTTGTTTTTGGGTTTTATAGAGGAACCAAAAAATTTTTATAATTCCGCGGACCTGTTTGTGTTGTCATCATTTTGGGAAGGTTTTGGCTATGTTTTAGCAGAAGCCAGTCTTTGTGAGCTCCCTTCAGTAGCCTTTGATTTATCAAGTAATGCACAAATTATCCAAGAGGGAAAAACCGGAACCCTAGTGCCTGAAGGCGATATAACCCACTTTGCAGATGCTATTGAGAAACTTTGTAAAAACGAATCTTTAAGAATAGAAATGGGTAGAGCAGCAAAGCGGTTTGTAAAAGATAATTTTGAGGCTACCGATATTTTTGAGAAAGTAGAAGCGGTTATCCGCCCGAAATAAATGAATATAAAATTGAAACTATGGGTTTAACAAACAATGATATATTAAAGAAGCTTAGAGTGGCATTAAAGATGCGGGATGATGAAATTATTCATGTATTGTCCTTAGTAGATTTTGAGATTTCAAAAAGTGAATTAGGGGCTTTTTTTAGAAGTGAGGACCATCCGAAATATATGGATCTTCAAGATCAAATTCTTAGAAAGTTTTTGAATGGATTAATTATTCTTAAAAGAGGACCAAGAGAAGAGAGGGCTAAAAAAGGTTAGTATTTATTACTACCTGAAAGGTAAGCGTCAAATACCGATAGGACTTCTTCAAAGTTTTTTCTTCCGAAACCGATTCTTGCATGTTTGGAGCCGTATTCAAATGCTTCTGAGGGCAACAACATAATCCCAGTTTCTTTAACAAGCTTTTCTGCAAATGCTGCAGTACTACTTTCTAGATGAAAACGAACAAAAGCGGTAGAGCTTGTAGGTGGTGCTTGAAAGTCAAAGAGGGCGTCGTGTTTTTTTTGAAAAGCCTCAAACAATTGAATGTTATAACGGATCTTTTTAAGATTCTTGTCCAGAAAATAATCAAGATTGTTCAACGCTATTGTGGCAAGGATTTCACTTGGTGCACTGCTACAAATAGATAAATAATCTTTGAAGTTTTCAATTTTTTGAAGTAGGTCTCGATCCTTTGATGTAATCCAACCAATTCGAACCCCGGCTAAACCAAATGTTTTTGACGTGCCCCAAAGGCTTATACTTTTTTCATAAACATCACACATTGAAGGCAAGTTCTCTTCTTGTGTGTGATCGAGAAAACGATACATCTCATCACTGAAAATATAAACATCGTTTTTTCTACATATTTTAATGATATCTAATTGCTCTTCTTTACTTGGGCTATAACCTGTTGGGTTGTGAGGGAAATTTACAATAAGCAGCTTTGTTTTTTCTGTTATTAGACGATTAAGCTGGTCAACTGCATAATTCCAAGCCCCATTGTCTTCAATCGGTTCCCATAGGGTTAGTCGACAACCAATATCTTTTGCAATTTGATAAAGTGATTGGTACATAGGTGCCATGCAAACGACTTCGTCTCCCTCAGAAAGCAAGACATTCATCAAGACGAAGTTTGCCTCACCGGGAGAGGTCACTATTATCTCATCAAGCCCGATATTTTGATAATGCTTTTGTATTGCTTTTCTCAAGGGGATACTACCCCTTGTTTCTGTATATCCCAGCTTTAGACCTAACCAATCCGCTTTTTCTGAGGCTGATGCGAGGCTCAATACTTCATCCATTCCAAACCCGTCACAATCTGAACTAGACATCATATATTTTGCGCTAAATTCATATTTAGCGAAGTAGCGCTCTATAGCAAAGTCTTTTAACTTCATTTTGACTACTTTCTTTTAATCAGCTTTATGGCTTGACCCCTTGTCTTTAAAACATACAGCCCATCAGGGATTTTTGAAAGCTCAATAAGCGTACTTCCAGAATGAATTGACCCAGTCAAAACGTGTTCCCCGAGAATGGAGTAGAGCGCGTAATTTTGGGTTTCTTCAAAGGGTGATTCGACAATCAGTTGATCCTTAAAAGGGTTTGGAAAAACCCGCAACACATCTTCTTGGCCTAAAGTATCTTCTATTGAATTTGTTGCACAACCTACAAGGCCTGATAAGTTGTACCTTGATACAAAGCTCCAAATTTCCTGACTCGCATCAATGTCCATGTTGCCAAAAACACCAGGCCAGTCATGTCCACCATTAATAACTTTTAGGTGCTCTACATATGTGCAACCTGAAGCGTCTTTCCAGGAATATCGTTCAACAGTGCTTCCGTCAGAGGTATTGGTATTTGGGACGGTCGACATGGTTGGATTGGCATCACAATTGTTGGCTGTTGCCCAGTATTCATGCGTTTCAGCAGCCGACATGTAATACTGAATTCCATTAAAAGTTATTCCATTATAATCTGATATGCCGTCTGCAGTGCCAAGAATTGTAAGTACTCCAGTCGGATGTTGAGGCGCACAGTTGTTAAAAGTTTCTCCCTGCATCGTTCTTGCCACAGCCCCAGCAGCAGCAATTCGATTGTTTAAACTGCACGCCAGTTCGTAGGTAAATTCTCCTCCTAAAGAATAACCACACACATAAACTCTATTGTCATCAATCATATACGCTGCCGCTATAACATCGATCATTGACTCAACAAAAGGGACATCATCAAAAGTTGTTGGCGCCTTGTGCATCCAGCTTGTAGCGCCTCCATTTCCTGGGTCAGGAACTGCCTGAGGGTAAACTAAAATAAAGTTGGCCGTATCGGCAATAGGCCGCATATCCACACTTGCCATATAATCAACAATATTTCCTCCGCCCCCATGGAAATTAAAGAGCAAGGGAACCGCTTGACTTTGGTCATAGCTTGCAGGGATATATATGGCGTACTCTCTATTATTTCCGTCATGCACTAAAGTTTGGTTTAAGAGCGTTTGTGCTTTAATTGTTTGAGCGCCGATAAATAGGAATGTGAGGGCTGTAATTAATATTTTCATCTTATGTTGGTAATATTTTAAAGCTTTAAATTAAGTAATAAATAGAGAATTAAAGCATTCATTTTTTCATAGAGACACTTGTTTTTTCTATTTGTTTCATGGCCTTGGTACTATTCTTGCTTTAACTTAAAAAATATCAGATATGAAACCAATTGTTCTATTTTCATTTTTAATAAGCGTCTCGTTAAACGCGCAAAACTGCATGATTTCGCTTGAGGCTCTCGATGTTTTAGAGTATAAATACTCTTCAGAACAACTCGGTTATAAAGGCCCTGTAAAACACGTAACGGGAATCCATGAAACACAAAATGAAGCAGGAGAGTTCGAGATCATACATAGAGTCTGGGGAGACCATTTTTTAATTGATAGGTTAAACTTTAACGAAAAAGGGAATTTGACTACCATGTATCAAGAAGATAGTTCGGGAGACACGATGGTTGTGATACAGATAGAATACGATGCACAAGATAGAATTTCAAAAATAGCCGAACACGAAATGAATATCTGGAAAAAGCACGAGCCTTTTAAAGGAGAGAATTGGTCTTCAAGAACCTTGGAATACAGCTATAAAAATCAAAGAATACAATCTGTTCTTGTCATAGGGCAATGGCAAATTGGACCATATGGTGATACATGTCAAGTCGACTATATATACGATGGGAATCTTTTAACAGAGCAAAGGGTTTTTAGCTTGCGCAATGGGAAAACCCTATTAAAAACAAGGAGGTATAGCTATAGTCCAAAAAACAGTCAGCTAATAAAAGTCGTTGTAGGTATTGATACTTCCGGTAAATCAACAGGCACCTATCAATATAATTATGGGTTGAATAATTCAATTCTAGCAAGCAAGGTTTTTACTTCTTCTTTAGATGAGGATTGGGACAAGGAAGGGAAATGGTATTATGATTCACAAGGTAATCTTAAATCCTATATTAGTGGAGATACCTTGGCGGATTATTGGTACTGTTATAAATCATTTAATCATAATCAACTTAATGATGTTCTTTCGGAGTATTCTAATTCGGAATATGATGGGCGGCACCATCTAAACACAAAATATAGCTATATATACGACGATAAAAACAATTGGACGATTCAAAACAAGAGCATTCAGTACTATATAGATTTTGACGATGTTACGGATCGCGTAGATAACTATCGCACAAGGAGAAAAATAACGTATTATAAGCTTTAACGGTTTTAACCCAAGGAAGTAGGATTAAAACCGTTTATATAACTCTAAAGCTTTACGACCTTAAAATGTTTTTCAAATGAATTGTTGAAGCATTTAATAAAATATGTTCCTGAAACACAAGCTCCTAAAGACATTTTAATTTTACCTGTACTATCTTTTGAGATTGTCCCAGTTTGAATGACCCTACCAATATTATCGTATAATTGTATGTCAACAGCATCGGTGAGCGCATAAGCAGATGCTATTGCGATTGTAAAATCATTATTTGTCGGGTTCGGATATAACTTAATCTCATTTATTAAATCAGCATCATTAAGACCAGCGGCCTCAACTTCAATCGGTACAACTTCCTCATAGTTGCAAATATTTGATTCATCCTGTACGACCACATTATACGGACCAACAGGCAGGTCTGTAAACAGGCTTGTCGTTTCAAAGTTTTGCCCCCCATCAATACTGTACATGTATGGCCCTTGCCCAGACGTAGGCGTGATTTCAATAGACCCATCTGTTGATACAACAGATGAAGCATCGATTGCTACGATGTCTGCAGAAGTAAATTCGCAATACGCGATAGTAACGCTTTCAACGTAGTCACAAATGCCAGAAGCCCCTTGCACAACCACCACATAAATTCCAGGCTCTAGGTCTGTGAACGAATTGGAATTCACAAAAGTTTGACCACCATCTATACTATACTCAAAAGGACCAACACCAGAACTAGTGTTAATGGTTATTACGCCGTCATAAACATTTTCGGAAGAAGCATTATATACGTTTACGCTAGCATCAATACTGCATCCAGAGCCATCGGGACAAAAGACCTCTACGACCTCAGAGTCAAACTCACCATTGTTTACAACAAGTGGTTGCCCTGAAGAATTTAAAACCGAGAAGTCGCCTATACCATAACCACAACAGATACCGTCTCCATAAGAATCATAGAAGTACAAAGAAAAGCAAGAGCTGTAATTTACACAGATGTCTTCAACGTACTGATTTCCATTTTCTAATTGCCCACTAGAAATCATCTCGCCAGTCCCTTCGTCAAAGAACTCCCAGGATGTTTCACCTGGATAGTTGTCCGGGTTGATTATGAATGTAATAATATCATAACTAGAATTTGAGTTTGTAATTGTTGATGCAGAGTTGTTACTTAAGTCTCCGTCTAGCTGACTGTTTACACTTAATAAGTTCAGTGTAATATTATTATTATCAGGGTTTAAGTTATTATCAATGCTTATTGCAACTGTTCCTTGCTCGAGGTAAGGGATTTCAACTGTGGCGTTGACCAAATCTACCAAGGAGCCATTAGCAAAAACTTGAATCTGTACGTCAGTAATGGTTGCTGCACCCTCATTTGTTATAACGGCGTTAATTTCCACAATGCCATCGCAAACTACATTTTGTTCACTGATTGCTATTGCTCCATTGTATTCGTATACCTTGCTTAGAACAACACTCAATGTGTCGTTGTTTCCGTATTCATCATCCTCATGACTCACAATGGCCGTGACGTCATAGTCTCCAATAGCTGAAAAATCTTGAGGCACTGTAAATTCAATTGACGCATCCTCAAAAGGCGCTATCGTTTGCGATACAGAAATTGTTTCTATGGACGCTCCGTCCACGATAAGTTCTACATCAAAATCAGTCATGTCATTTAAGCCTTGATTGGCAATGGTTGCTGAGACAAGTTCGTTGCTTCCGAGGTCAGACGAAGGTTGTGGATCGATGGCCGTAACACCCAAGTCATAATCACCATTGATATCCGCCCAGAAAGAAACCCACGGTCTAGCTTGCTTAATAGCTAATTGATTTTGGGCGGTAACCTTGTATTCGATATCCATTCCAAACCCTTCAGCTCCAACAACATCATAAAGAACAGCAAATTCATCATGAATAACGGATAAATATTCTCTCATTTGGTCGAGGTATTCAACATCCATAACGAGCTCTCCTGGGTTCACTAAATTAGAGAGTCTAAGAACAAGATAACCCCCACCTTGATTTGGGTCTTCATATAATAAGATTTCTTCAGGAACTGAATTGGGGTCTGGGTTTGTTATGAGAGATTCTCCGACTTGAGTATTTAAATAAAAGGTGCCTTCTGTATCATATATAGGATCAATACTGATACCAACACCATTTGACTTTTCTTCTTGGAAATTTGGGTGACAAAGCACACCCATAGCCGCCATAAAGTGGTCGACGCGGTAAAAGTCTCGTTCCTCATAGGCTCTGAAATTCCACATACTGGCATAAACCTGTTTGATGGATTTAGAGATATGTCCCTCATCTAAATGTTGTGTTTTTGAGGTATATAAACCAGCACCACTAAAACCTGGTAAATCTTCATTATTCGTACTTGACCTGCATCTTACAGCCGTTCCTTCAGGGAAGTCATCATGCATAGCTTGTAAATCATCCATGATCCACTGTGGCATAGGCGCGTCTTTAATATCTTTTCTAAAATCCTTTAGTCTCTCTATTCTAAAATTGATATCGTTCTGGAATGTTGGGTTATCAATCATTACTTGAGCCTCTTCATAAAAGTTGTTGAAGAGCATAAATTCATGATAATAGTAAAACGGAATTCCGAAACCATCAGGGATGGTCCCCTCTGGGAACCCGAACGTTCTCATCGTGGCAACATTAGAACACTTTGCACCGAATGCTGTGGACATATCGAATTCAATAGAGTCTAAAGGTTTAATATCTGTAATACTTAAGTCCCGAACAGGTATTTGAGGCTCTGTTGGTCGCAGGGCTTCATACCATTCGTTAACCTCGTCTAGCGTGGCTTCTCGTATTTGGAAGGTTTCATTTTCAACTTTATAATAGATATAGCTGCCTAATAAGTTGGCAATCGTATCAATGGATAAAGGATTTGCGATATAGGCGTTGGGAACATTGTCCTGAATCGCTCTTAGATTAACATGAGATAAAGGTGTTTGTATAACAGAAGTTATAATACCCCCAACTCGAGGTAAAGAGTTTGGTAAGGCATCGTAAAGCACAATATCTCTACTTCCTGGAGTTTCGTTTAGATCCGTCATATGCTTGAAAAAACCATATCCTTCAGCCTCGTGAAAAGGAATATAGTTGATTTCAGCAAAAACATCAGATTCCAATGCGACTTCTATTCTTGACCCTTCAAATTCACTTGCATAATTGTTAAGGTGATTGTTTTCGCTATTCGCACCGATGAAGTGATTCATATTATTTTGGAGAAACGGCATGTTCGCTACAAGAAGCTCATACGTTCTTTGTGTCTCTTCGAAATTATAAGCATCTCCAAAAGAAAAATTAAACGAATAGGTCCCAATCACCCCTTCTGGAGTAATTACGTTAGGATTAAAAACAATTTCTCCAGAGCCATCATCTCCACTGACGTTTGCTCCAATCCCATTCCAAAAGCTGGCATGAATGACATAGGTATTGCTATTAATGAAGTATACTTGGGGTTCGGGGGTGTCTCTATTTAGAATACCAAATTTCACATAAAGCTGGTCATCAAGAAATGGCGCCCAACCTACATTATTGATTGTTGCTAAATCCATAAAGGTTTCAGCATCAGGTATTGACGTTGCTCCATCAATAAAATTAATTGGAGGCGCAAAATTTATAGGCGCATCGGTAGGCATGTTATTAAACTCGGTTATGTCATCGACTCCATCTCCATCATAATCATCCGGATTTGCGATGTCGTGCTCAGTAATTGTATAATTTTCAATAGGATACGCAGCAGAAGATTCCGAAATTACCATAGTTCCGTTCACCCCCATAGTTAAGGAAACGGCCCAATTAAACGTAGGGCTGTGTTGCGCATGAAGTATATAGTATTTACCCGTTTGCCCTTGAATAGAGAGCTGAACTTGGCCCAAGTTATTTACTGAATAGTTATCAATGGGAACATTCTGCGCGAATGAAAGATGTATTGAAAAAATGACAGAAAAGATGAGTAAAAGGTGTTTCATCGTTTAATATATTTAGTTTGGTATCTACAAAATTAGACCTACAAGTTACAAATGTTAATTGTAAAGGCGTTACTTCTACATCACTAACGTCGTTAAATTCACTTCGTTGCTTATTTAATTAGCAGTTCTAATTTGTAACACTATTGCAGTTAAAAACGCTGTGAAGTAATTGTAGCTTTCTTTTTTTCTTAAAAATCACGACTTGATAAATGCGGTCATAAATATCTAAATCAAAGGCACCAATTTCTGTGTCTGTTAGTAAGCCCGCTAACACTCCGGTAGTATTACTGTGTCCAACGACAAGCGCATCTTGTTTGGCATCGATTAATTTTTTGGAAAATTCTTCAAGGTCACGCTCTCCGTATTTTTGAATTTTTAGCTCCTTGGAGAGAGCTGTTGGGAGGGCCGTATTTTTTGTTCGTACATAGTCTGTACTGTATATAGCATCCAGCTTCACATCTCTCAAGAAATCACGAAGCAGTTCAGACCTTTGTGTACCACAATCCGTGAGGTCGGGATCTCCAAACTCACCCGAGGAGAGGTCTTTTTCAGCGTGACGAACGAGATAGATGGTGTATATTTCTTTATATTTAACAATCTTACATGATTGAAAAGTCAGTATAATCAGGGCAAGGAGTATGATTTTTCTTGTCATTTTAGAGTGTTGGTTTTAACGTTTTAGCTAAACTGGGTTTCAATGCAGTTTAGGTTTTGTCGGCAGCAGTTTTATATTTGTAATTCTATTTTATAATTAGTTAAAAACTCATGCCCATACTTAAACCAAAGGGTAAAAATATGAAATCATTTAATTGATCCAATCTGTCAAATTTATACAGCGGTACTTGCCCAAATATTCTGAAATTAATTTTTTTTGACTTGAGCGGTGAAATTCTGTATCCAATTGTTGGGTAAATATAATAGAACAAGGTTTTATTTCCTGTCAGGAATGTGCCTCCAAATCCAAATTCAAAGAAATGACGCCCTTTTCCTAAATTACCTGTGATGTGATGTGGCAGGGTGAAGTATTTATCTGGTGGACCGCATCCTCCGCCAAGGCACAACTGATATTCTTGATTATATCCTAATCCTAATTTACTTGTTAAATTAAAAGTTGTACTGACTAAAAATTGTCTCTCGTAATTTATCGAAACTCTTGAAGCATCACCTAAGAGGTTAATATTAATATTATTCAATGGTCTTGTATCGATAATTTCTTCTTGCTTCTGAGAAAACGACATGAGACTTATTGTCGTTAGCAATACCACTAATAACACCTTACTTATCATTTAATGTTCATTTTGTTTATTGATGCCAACGTTTTAGCTAAACTGGGTTTCAATGCAGTTTAGGTTTTGTTATAAACTTTTAAAATATACGGTTTCATTCTCTTCAAATCCTTTCAAACGTATTTTAGTATTCTCAAAAGTTTTAAACTCCTTGGCCATTAGCTTCATTGCAGTGGAATCACAAATAACAAGATCAGAATCTAAGGTTCTGGTTGCTGATTCTAATCTAGCCGCCTTGTTCACAACGCTTCCTATGATAGAATACTCGAGTCGTTCTTCACAACCGATTAGCCCTGCCATTAATTCACCATGACTTATGCCAACCCCGATATTGAAATTCGATTTTTCAATCATTTTATGAGCAGCTACAGTAGCTCGAGTGCAAGAGTTATTTCCTTCAAAATATACTAGAATTGCATCTCCTATAAATTTGTTTACATTTCCATCAAGTTCACGAATTATGCTCACCATTAATTCAAAATGCTGGTTCAAATCAATCACAAATTGTTTAGGTTCAGAGTTTTCGCACAAAGTGGTGAAACCTTTTATGTCTGTAAATAGGACGGTCATTTCTTTTTGTTCTGATGAGAAATCACGTTCTGAAATTCGTTCAATAAGATTCGTGCCAACATTTTTACCTGTTACTTTTTCAAAACCATCTTTTATTTTTTGACCGTACTTAAGGCGAGATATCATGTCGTTTACCTCATCGCCAATAATTGAGAATTCGTCATTTGAGAATCTAGAAATAGTTACGTTTAAATTATCTCTTCGAACTTCTTTAAGACTTGCGATTTGGCCCTTTATGCCAGCTTGCAAATTCTTTTTATACAAATAGATTATTCGAAACAAGTAAGAGATTAGAATGGTGATAACAAATAAGGTTTCAATTGTTATGCTCGTGACCAAATCTATCATGGATCCGTTTTGAACTTCATCAAATAAGTTTAGATTTTGCTTTACTAAAAGAATCCAAACTCCACCAATTAAGATTAAAATCAACGACAAAAACAATGATATTCTGCTGGTGAAAGAAAACCTGTTTATTGTTTTTAGAAAAGGAGCTTCTAAAGAGTATATAATTGCGTTCAGAGTGCCCAAAGAAAGCGCCCCAACAATTATCTTTAATGCACTCTCTATTGGGTAATCTCTATAAATGTAGTTGAAAAGTCCTACGAAAGTCCCTACAATAGCAAAGTAGCTGAAGTCAATTATGAACTGTCTGTAGTTATTATTGTTTCTTTTAGAAATCAGTATTCGAGCAATGAATAAAGGTAATACGACTAATAAAAAGCTTAAGCCAGTTAAAGTAAGCCCAAGTTTTGAGACATGAGGACATACTTCTATTCCGTAAATCGAGATTATGGCTATGAAGATTATATTGTATATGAAGTCTCTGGTTATGTTCATTGTTTATAACGGATGGCGGTATGAAGCGTTGGCTTGTGTTGCGCCTGCGGCAAGCCTATGCTTTATTTACCGCGTGTTGGCGGTAGTTTTTATTCGACATTCAAATCTTGGTTGTCCACTATAAAATCAAAAGATAAATCTGATAAGCTTTTTCCATTCACAGTAGCACCCCAGGGACCATGACCTCTGCCTTCTAATGGATAATAAACGAAATCGATTTCATTTGTTTCACATATAGTTTTTAAATCTTCAGCACTACTAAAAGGTACGGTAGGGTCTTCTGTGCCATGAGCTATAAACAATGCTGGGTCATTTGAGTCAAATCTTTGGTGTCCATAAATTAACTCCAGTATTTCTACAGATACATTGGAGCCCCAAAAGTCTAAAATTGTTTGTACTTCATAGGTTTGAGAAAGATTGGTTGTTGATAGGGTATTATCTTCACTTAAACTTATTTCATCTTTATAATCACCTAATTCTGATACACCAAGCCCAATAGATGTAATTGCTCCTGCAGAACCACCACCTACAGTGATATAATCTTTATTTATGTGGAAATTATCGGCATTTGCTATAATCCACCTTAAAGCAGCTTTAGCATCTCTGTGAGCAGGGTACATTGCATAAAGTTGGTCGAGATTTGCAGGGGCAACATCAGAAGTGGCATCAATCCATTCTTGAGGAATCGTTCCCTTATGGGCGTTAAGCCTGTAGTCAATTGAAAATACAACAAAGCCTCTAGAAGCGTAATAATTTGCCATATCCACTAATGCTTCCTGTTGTTTTGAACCACCATAAAATGCTCCACCATGAATTAACATTAGTAAAGGGCGATTTTGTAAATCATTGTCTGGAATGTAAGAGTCCATTAATAAAGGAACTACAGAGGTATTGGCACTGTTCCAACTATCATGACTAAGTCCTTCAGCGTACGTGATGTCTTCCGTAATAGTTACTTCATAGGTAGTATTTAACTTCACTGTTGGAGCTGAGGTTTCCGGTGTAATTATGTTATTATCATCTTTATCACATGATATCAAAGAAACCATAATTAGTAAAGTTGTAAAAATCTGTTTCATCATAATTTACTCTTTTAAATTTTCTTCTTAGACTTTTAAAATCATCTAAGGTTTAATTTAATTACCGCCAACGTTCTGGCTAAACTGCGTTATAATGCAGTTTAGGTTTTGTTATAGTAAATTTTATTAATAACTAATACATTAAAAGCTCATTGTCTGGGTCACGATATTTTGAATACTTTTTTTGACTATTCCAGTTTGGATTAAATTCTGGATATATATTGTCAACAACTCTGTTAATAAATCCATAAAATTGTAATCTTGAGACAAAAGTGTTGCCACTCATTTCATAAACTTGTTTTTGATTACTGTATGTTTCTTTTAAGTTAATTATAAAATTTTCAAGTGTTTGATTTAGATATGCTATATGCATATCTGATTTAATATCAAACATAGCCTTAGAATTCACTTCATTTAACAATTCCCTTAAATTTTCTTCTGTTTTTTGTGAAACAAAATCTTCGGGTGTAGGAAAGTTATTATTCATTTTATTTAAGTTTAATTTTTCTACTCATTTGGCTTTTCGGTGTCGCCCCGTTTTTTTTGTGGTCTCTGGTCTCCACTGAATTTCAATGTACTATAACGTTTTAGCTAAACTGGGTTTCAATGCAGTTTAGGTTTTGTTATAAACTTTTAAAATATACGGTTTCATTCTCTTCAAATCCTTTCAAACGTATTTTAGTATTCTCAAAAGTTTTAAACTCCTTGGCCATTAGCTTCATTGCAGTGGAATCACAAATAACAAGATCAGAATCTAAGGTTCTGGTTGCTGATTCTAATCTAGCCGCCTTGTTCACAACGCTTCCTATGATAGAATACTCGAGTCGTTCTTCACAACCGATTAGCCCTGCCATTAATTCACCATGACTTATGCCAACCCCGATATTGAAATTCGATTTTTCAATCATTTTATGAGCAGCTACAGTAGCTCGAGTGCAAGAGTTATTTCCTTCAAAATATACTAGAATTGCATCTCCTATAAATTTGTTTACATTTCCATCAAGTTCACGAATTATGCTCACCATTAATTCAAAATGCTGGTTCAAATCAATCACAAATTGTTTAGGTTCAGAGTTTTCGCACAAAGTGGTGAAACCTTTTATGTCTGTAAATAGGACGGTCATTTCTTTTTGTTCTGATGAGAAATCACGTTCTGAAATTCGTTCAATAAGATTCGTGCCAACATTTTTACCTGTTACTTTTTCAAAACCATCTTTTATTTTTTGACCGTACTTAAGGCGAGATATCATGTCGTTTACCTCATCGCCAATAATTGAGAATTCGTCATTTGAGAATCTAGAAATAGTTACGTTTAAATTATCTCTTCGAACTTCTTTAAGACTTGCGATTTGGCCCTTTATGCCAGCTTGCAAATTCTTTTTATACAAATAGATTATTCGAAACAAGTAAGAGATTAGAATGGTGATAACAAATAAGGTTTCAATTGTTATGCTCGTGACCAAATCTATCATGGATCCGTTTTGAACTTCATCAAATAAGTTTAGATTTTGCTTTACTAAAAGAATCCAAACTCCACCAATTAAGATTAAAATCAACGACAAAAACAATGATATTCTGCTGGTGAAAGAAAACCTGTTTATTGTTTTTAGAAAAGGAGCTTCTAAAGAGTATATAATTGCGTTCAGAGTGCCCAAAGAAAGCGCCCCAACAATTATCTTTAATGCACTCTCTATTGGGTAATCTCTATAAATGTAGTTGAAAAGTCCTACGAAAGTCCCTACAATAGCAAAGTAGCTGAAGTCAATTATGAACTGTCTGTAGTTATTATTGTTTCTTTTAGAAATCAGTATTCGAGCAATGAATAAAGGTAATACGACTAATAAAAAGCTTAAGCCAGTTAAAGTAAGCCCAAGTTTTGAGACATGAGGACATACTTCTATTCCGTAAATCGAGATTATGGCTATGAAGATTATATTGTATATGAAGTCTCTGGTTATGTTCATTGTTTATAACGAGGGAATAAACGTATTACGTTTATTTCTGAGTTTAATACTCAAATATAAATAGAATGCTTGAGACCCTAATAAGGAAAGATATTGAATATGTAAACTACTGAATATGAGTTTTTTATAAATACCGGTTGTATTCTTCAGAGTAGTGGTGAAGTCGGATATTGGGATGTAGAAATAAACGTAATACGTTTATTTCGCTTATATTTTTTAGCTGAGATCCATGTCATCAAATGGATTTTTGATGCTATTCAAGTGCGCTGATGTGACGTGGGTATAAATCTGTGTGGTTTTGATATCGTTATGCCCTAATATACTTTGAATGCATCGCAAGTCCGTTCCGTTTTCTAAAAGATGTGTAGCAAAACTATGTCGAAGTGTATGTGGAGTGACATGCTTTTGAATAGACGCTTTTTTACAGGCGGCTTTAACGATCTTTTGTACGCTCCCTGCTGAGTATTTTAAGCCATGTTGTCCATTGATAAGGAATACTTGGGGCCTATAGGATTTATAGTAGCGCTCCAGTAGCGCGAGTAACTTTGGCGAAATGGGTATTTGACGGTCTTTATTTCCCTTTCCTTTTCTAACCCATAGGCACATGCGTTCCCGATCTACATCACTCATTTGCAGGTTGATCAGCTCTGAAATGCGTAGCCCGCAACCATAGATGGTATATAGAATTGTTCTGTGCTTTAGGTTGTCAACAGCCTGAAATAGTCTTTGGGTTTCTGCTTTGCTGAGCACCACAGGAATCCTTTGATCTTTAAAAGGCCGTTCGATAAAATAGAAAGTACGTTTGTGTCCAAGGTGTTTTTCATAATAGAACTTTATCGCATTGATATGCTGGTTTTGTGCGCTCTTGGAATAGCCCTTTTTTACTAAATGTTCTAGATAGGACATGACCTCTTCTTTGCCGAGTTCTTTTGTGTCTGCTTGCTTGAGATAGTTAAAGAATTGCTTTAGGCATGACACATAGGTGTTAATTGTATTTGTACTGTAGCGCTTGATGCGCATTTTTTGAATGACTTGTTCGAGGTTGTTCATGGTGCAAACGTCTAGAAATTAGATCAAGTATTCGCACCTTAATCAATTACAAACGACTAAATATCGACACTAAACGACAAGGAACCGTTTATGGCTTTTCATTGCCCTCAATTTTGTCCTGTCGAATTTAGCGACAAGCAATTTTTTTAAACTTTTAAATTTTTACATTATGAATGCATTACGAAACAAAGTCAGTTTAATCGGGCGATTAGGAAGAGATCCGGAAACGGTCTCCTTTGACTCAGGAAAGTCAATTACAAAATTCAGCATGGCTACCCACCAGCGCTATAAACAAAAGAATGGCGACTGGGATGAACAGGTACAGTGGCACAACGTGAATGCTTGGGGTCCATTGGGCGACAAGATGCGAGATGCACTTGAGAAGGGCAGCAAGGTCATGGTGGAAGGCCGACTTTTACACCAAACCTATGAAACCAAAGCCGGCGAGCGCAAGAATAGAACCGTCGTTGAGGCAAATGAGTTTTTGGTGTTGTCTGCTCCATACAGAGGTGAGGTAGCTGAGTAATGAACTTGGTACACCTTATTGGTGAGATTCATTCTAAACCAGAGCTTCACCTGCTGTCTAATGGCAGGCGCCAGGTGAAGTTTACCTTAACTACACAAGAAAGCTATTTAGATGTTCAAGGTGCTAAAAAAACACGCAAAAATTGGCATACGCTATCGGCTTGGGGAAGATGGGTTCAGGTCCTAAATGAATATGGTACAAAAGGCACCTCAGTAGCCATTGAAGGTCGAATCGTGAGTCGTTTTTACCACGATCGGGGTAGCCGCAAAATGTTCTCGGAGATAGAGATCAATGACCTCATCATTCTTTGATGAGGTCTTTTATTTTGAGTTCGTGATTATTAATTCTGGTCGTTGATAAACTCGTTCATTTCCTCTTTGTCCGAGCTAAAGTCAAAAGCACCATTTACTTGATAATAATCATCTGGATTGTAGCATCTTTTATAGGCGTATTTGGCGAAGTTCAGCTTGTTTTTGCTAAAGCTAAATTCATCCATTATTTGTTTGATTTGATCTACAGTTAAACACTTTTTTGATGTTGCCTGCTTAGCGACAATTATTTTCCCCTCGTCAAAGCTTTCATCATCAATAGCAGCCATAATACTTCCCATATCCTGAACCGGGTTTACACACCCTCCTGAAGAAACAGGTGCGGCAACAACAGGAGCGGCAGCAATAGGTGTCTCGTTAATTGTGGTTGTAGTTGTCGTTACGGTTGTCGTTACGGTTTCGTTAACGTCTATATTGGTGGTATTCGTGTTATTGTTGAATGCTGCAGCGTTGTTTGTTGTATTCGGTGTAACCGATTCATTGACATTCATGTTCACCTCCATATTGTTGTTTGCTTGATTCATACCATTGTTGAAGCCTGCATCATTCATATTCATATTAACGTTCACCTGCCCATTAATAGGAACGGCCATATTGGTTTGGCCTTCATTGACATTCATATTAATTGACATATTTCCATTATTAGGAGGATTTACGGCATTCATGTTTCCATCATTTACATTGACGTTCATATTCATAGTTTTCATTACCCGTATTCATGTTCGCTTCCGTCATTCATACTGACATTCACTTGTCCATTTACAGGAACCGCCGTATTGGTATAGCCCTCATTGACATTCATATTAATTGACACGTTTCCGTTATTAGGAGGATTTACGGCATTCATGTTTCCATCATTTACATTGACGTTCATATTCATGTTTTCATTACCCGTATTCATGTTTGCCCCATCATTCATATTGATGTTCATACTTATAGAGCCACCAACCATATCAGGCGAATTGTTTACAGTTCCACCGGCGTTCATATCTATACCTGAATTTACGTTCATGTTAATACCAGTATTTATATTACCATTTACGTTCGTATTGCTGTTTGTCACCGCATTATTCATACTCGTGTTGTCTGTACCTGAATTTACATTCATGTTAACACCTGTATTCATATTGCCATTTACATTCGCATTGCTATTTGTCACCGTATTATTTGTATTCGCGTTAATTGAATTTGCATCGCCGTTGTTGCTTATTGTTGTGGTTTCAGTTACAACAGTTGTTGTTGTCGATTGTACATTTTGTGTTTACCTGAGGTGCTAACTGCCACTGGAGCTGTGGCTAGTGGAGTTGACGTTATGTATTCGTTGAGCTCTTTTTTTTCCGAGTCAAAATCAAAAGCAGCATTCACTTGATAATAATCATCTGGATTGTAGCATCGTGTGTAGCCATATTTAGCGAAGTCAAGTTTGTTTTTGCTGAAGCTAAATTCATCCATGATTTGTTTGATTTGATTTACCGTCAAACACTTTTTTGATGTCGCTTGCTTTGCGACAGTCATTTTCCCTTCATCAAAACTTTCATCGTCAATGGCACCCATAATGCTTCCTATGTCCTGAACAGGATTCACACATCCTACTAAAGATGCAGGAGCCGTAACTGTATTCCCTGCAATTACTGCAGTGGTAGGCGGTGGGGTTGGTGTTACTTTATTTGGCACCGTACTGAAAAAACGCAGCTTGTAGCCCCTTTTTACGGGTACAATACGATAGGTAACCTCGTCATTTTCATGTCCCTCTTCCCACCAAATATTTTTGGTAATTGGTGCTATGCTTTCATCCTTGAAATAGATTTGAACATTACTATTTGTTTGTCTGATACCAGGAACGACAACCCTCGTTTCTGCAACTTCATTTTTTTTGACGCCGTCAAGAACTATGTAAAATGGTGTTGGGTCTTGCGAGAAAACAACTAGAGTATTGGATTGTGAAAAATTAAAAAATGCGAGCAAAAAAAAGAAGAATGTTACGGTAAGTTTCAAGCTTTTCATGTTTTGTTTTTTGGTTAAATTTAAAAGTAGTTATTTATTTACGAAAAGCACTTAGGCAATCATCTTGCCAAATCAACATTGACAGTATTAAAACTAAATTAATACTGGCTATTTTTTTAGGACCTTAAAGCTTTGTCCGTTGACTTTGAGAATATATGCTCCGGAACGAAGCGTTGCTATATTAAGACTCGCATTAGCGCCCCAATAGTCTTTTTCTAAGACTTTTTCCCCCATCATCGAATACAATTCACAGTGAAGTTTTTGCGTTTCTTTACTGCTTACGTTCAGCATGGAGGAGGCTGGGTTTGGGTATACATTGACTACTGTGCTGAAGTTGTTGTCTGCTATGCTTGCATTCGGGTCATAAATAAAGAATTCATATTCTGCACGTTCGGGAAGTAAACTCATGTTTGAAGAGTTTTGTGCGCGAATGTAGAACTTTACGGCATCGCCTGAAACGACATATGGAAGAAAGGCGGTATAGGTATTGTCATTAGCAATAAGATCTCCATTCGTTCCGTCATCGAACATCTCAAAAGCTTCAAACTTAGAATTGTGATTGCTCGTTGTTGCCATCACATCAACTTGTGATGCCAATTCCACATCTACAGTAAGCACACCATTATTTAAGCTCATGTTTGAAATGTTTGGTACAGGCAGCACCATGGTTGACAGGTTGGATAGGTAGTTATTTCTTGCGTCTACCATAGATAGAATGCCCCCAAAACCCCAACCTGTCCAAAGGTCTTCTTCCACATTGGAGCTGAATTGTTGCATGGAGAATGCTTTATTGAAGTCAGATTGAACGGCACTATATGCTAGGTTATGAAGCTCGTTTATTCCGCCACGAATAGTTGCGGTATCGAGTAGAGTTTCTGTTAAAATTGTTCGAAGATGCGCATTGTATTGTTTTTTGCGGAGCGGGTCATTCAAAAGCTTTTGAAGTAAAGGTCTTTCATTAGGAAAATATTGATTGCCATAGGTATCATAATTGTGCACAACTTCAGGCTCAAAAAATTCCCAGCCCAATATAGCACCCGCAAAAGCATTGTCAAAATCCCAAGGAATCATTTGAAACAATCCATCTTCCGTTTGGTATAAATAATAATTGTGAACATAGTAGCCGTTGTAGGTATCGAGATTTAAGATGGAAGAGTTAACAGCAAAAGCCCATAATGTTCGATCTATATTCAAGACCTCTCCTAAATTATCAAAGTCAAAGTTGATTTTCTCTATAAGCTCCATCAGTGCTCCCCAACCCCTATCCGATTTTAAATCATAGCTGTTATAATAACTGGCGCTATCTGCACCGAGCCATTTTAAATCTGGATTTCCATTTCCCGTGTTTTCTCCACAAAACACCTGTACAGGGTCACATTTAAAAAAGACGCCATCTTTTTCTCCAAAGTGCTTTTGTAAAAACTGCTTGTCAATAGACTCAGTATTTACGTAAATACCGAGATAGTTGCCTTGTACATTTAATTTCAATAAATTAACCTCTGGACTGGGTAGGTATTTTTTGTAGATATGTGATGCAGTAATTTCTTTGGCAAAGGTTGGATCCATCCAAGCATTGGCCAACTTTATTTTTTTAAGGTTTTCAAGTTTTTGGCCTTGTATAAAATGATTCATTTCAATGTTGTACGGGACCTTTCTATTCCCCTGATCTGTTGGAAGACAAAACGTTGAATTTCCTTTATATCGAACTCCTACGCTATCATAGCTTTCCCCTTCGAAGTTGAGTGTGGCAGGAATTCTATAGCTAGGCGCATTAAAGAAGGAGTTCACCAATACACTGTGATAATTAGGGTCTTCAAAAACGAGATTCATTTCGCGCACAAAGGAAATATCAAAAACTCCCCCAGGAGCATCATAGAGGGCTTGAGGGTTGTATATTTCTTGGCTTTTTAAGCTGCTACTTGTGAAAAGTAAGGCAACTCCCAAAAGAATATGTTTGAATTTCATGGTTTGAATTCTATTAATATTAAATAAGTAGGTTTTAGATCCAGTCTTGTTTCTCAACGGTTTTTGTGCTTTTTACGGTGCCAGTATGTTTAGTTTCTTTAGGCTCGAAAAGTAAATTTAACACGATTTCTCCATTTGTCCTAGGGCGGTGCTCAATTCCTTTTGGAACAATTAATATCTCACCTGCTTTAACTTCTACCGTATCTTGATCTTTGAAATCCATAAAAAGTGAACCCTCAAAAACCATAAACAGCTCGTCTTCATGTTCATGGCTATGCCATACAAATTCATCTTTGAGCTTACAGAGTTTGACGTATTGTTCGTTGAGCTCTCCAATGATATGTGGCGTCCAGGTTTTATTAAACGCATTAAATTTATCACGGATGTTGACGGGTGTAATTTCAGACATATGCTAATAGTTGTTTTGATTTTTGAACAAATAGATTGCATTGTCGCAGCAGTCCGCATAGAAAAGCGTTAGTTCAAATCGGTTCTCAATGACATTGAATGCTAGCGTGTAAGCATCGGCGATACCGATAACCAGGTCGATTGGATTTAGCGCATTGCCCTCTAACTGATCTTTTGTAGCAAGATAAAGTACTTCATTAATTACTGTGGTAGATGGAGTTAGAGAATCAGGAACTCCCATAATATAAGCTTCTGGTTTTTGTGAAAGCTCTAAGAGTAGGCCATTAGGGTTAAATGGAATCGAAATTATAGAGGTGTCATTTACCATAACAGCAACACTTAAATCCTTTTGAACAGAAATTTGTAGTCCTTGTAAAATAGAAATCTCTTCAGCATCAAGCGCTATATCAAAGGGCTCTCTTCTAGCTTGATGAATAGAAGATCCAAACGCATTCCAAACGTGATTTGTTTGGGTATAATCATACATTGTATTGGCTCCCGAAAAACCGCTTATTGCACTCAAAGAGTGCTTGCCTTTTAGCGCCTGTAAAAGTGCCTCTTTTCGGGTTATGTTTTTTTTCTGGCCTATATTTATTGCTCCTTGACCGTCGATGGAACACGCTGTTTTTGAATAGGTTGTTTTTGTGTCGCAATCCTCATAATTAAGTCTTGCAAGTTCTTCATTTGAGTTCAATACATTTGTCGCTTCTTCATTAATATTGAAATGGGTATTGTCCTGCCAATCTATGGATTTTTGCCATTCACAACCTTCGCATTCTGAAGGACAATCGCAACCCAGCGTTAACGGCACAACTTGAATAATTTTTGCATTTCTGTCAAAGCTGCTCACTTGTATTTGTTCACATGGTGTACCTCCCTGGGAGCTTGTTTCTATAACAAAACCCGAGGGGCAAAACCGTGTGTTATTTATTTGTATGGTTTCGTAAAAGGCGAACCTTGTAAAACTATCAAGTTCCATTGAATTGATAATTTGTATGGTTAATATAGAGTCGTCAGGGACGTCAATTTCAAATATTGAGTCTTGAGGCAATTCCGCTATGAGATGTTCAGGTTCAGCTACTTGTGATATCTTCTCTTTTGAAGGATTTTCCTCCATGTGTTCTTGACAAGCCAATAACAGTAAAAAAAAGATTAAATAAAGACTTGAAAACACGCCTGAGTAACGCGATAATAACTTCATGATTTAGTATAACAAATGCTTTTTACTAGTGTTTTTCCATCCAGCCCTTGATTCATAATCCACAAAGAAAACCTTAAGGTCGGCTCTTGATTCATATTCTACAAAGAATATTTTTTTATCGGCCCTTGATTCATAATCTACAAAAAACCAGCGGCCATCATTACCCTTAGCGCGAGATTCATAGTCTACCTTATGGACGAGTAAGTCTGCCCGAGATTCATAATCAACAACAAAAACCTTAACATCTGCCCGAGATTCATAATCAACAGAGAATATTTTTTGACTAAAGCTATTCAGAGATATTAAAACACTAACACAGGCTATTATTAATTTCATTTTCGTTTTTTTAGTTGTTTGTAAAGGTATACAATTGATACCAAACTCGAACCAAGCATGGCCAGGGCCATGTCTTTTTGAGCGTCCCAAATATCTCCTTGCTGTCCATTGTAATCGGTTGCAGCCTCTCCAGAAATCACAACAGTTAAAAGCCATTCAAAGACTTCGTAAATCATACTGAAAGTTTGAATGGAAAGCCAAGCCAGCAATAGACAAAGTAAACTGTTTTTAATTCGATGTTTAAAGACTTCATAAACATAGGGAAGCATCAATACTCCAAATGAAAAATGAACAAAACGATCGTAGTGGTTTCTATGGCCACTTAGTTTTAAAAGCTCATTAAGATCTATCCCAAAAGCACTAAAGAAACTTTCATAAGGAACAAAAGAATAAATCCATTTTGCGCCTATGATATGCAATAAAATAAATAGAAATACACCAATAAATGAAGGCAAGCTTAAGCGTTTTACTATAAGGTCAAAAAGTAATATCGATGAAACCAATAAAGTTCCTAGGTGCTGAAGAAGTTGTTGCTTAGGAAATTCAGAGCTTAAACTAAAAAGTACACTTAAAAAAAACAGCAACGATACAAGAAATAATTTGATGTTATAGGTTTTCAAAAGGCTTATAATTTTGGCAAATTAATGAATTACAAATCGTTTGTTAACGGCAAATCCAGGAACAGTTACAACATAGACACCTTTTCCGATCGATGAAAGATTTACATTTTCAACACTATCCATAAAATGTCCTTGGAAAACTTCAGCTCCTTTTGAATTGAAAATGATATAGGAAACACCTTTCAGCTGTTCGTCTGTATTAAAGGAAATAATACCTGTCGATGGATTAGGATAAACCTCAAGTAAAGAGGTGTTATTTAAACTACCGACACTTAAAGTTTGCTCTTCACAATCAAATAAGCCGTTTTGTACCCGAATAAATAAATCATCGAAGTAAGAGTCATTATCAGTCCCAGCATTTCTAGTGCCTATTAAAACCATACGAACAGTTCGACTGCCATTAGGGATAGGAATTGAATTCTGAATATAAGTCCAACTTGGTGTTTGGTTTGAGTAGCTTTCGGATTCTGAAATTAAATTTCCTGCGCCATCAAAGAAAACAAGTTTGAGCTCTGGGATATCAGAACCAGCGTAATCACTAAGGTAGCCTCCAAAACTGACTGCCGCAGAATCATTATCAATACTCGAAGTAAAGTCCGTCAATGAAATATCTTGATACCCTTCTCCATAGGCATTCGGCTCACAAACGCCACCAACTGCAAATAAACTGGCCCCGGAATGAGAATCATTACCTGCGCATTCTCCACTTAAAATAGATTCAAAAGAACCAGAGACCTCAGTCCAATTCATTGTGCCGTTTTCAGCCCCACCATTCAATAATAGGTTTTCTGAAAGCATTGAGCTTGTGGTATTAAACGAAATATCAGTTGACCAGGGGCTCCAACCTAAGTTTCTGTCTCGGTAACGAAGTCTCCAAAAGTAAGTAGTATTTTCAGCTAGTGCTGTTATTTTTTTCTCATTAAGGCTATTCCCCGCTTCTAGATCTTCATCGAAATACCAATTTTCATGTTGAAACCATTCGTTATATAAAAGGTTCTGAAAATTATTATCACTCGCTATTTGCCAATGTGTCGCTCCGTGAGACCCACCATTTTCATCGCTAAAACTAGAACCAAGAAACTTGATGCAGTCGGGGTTGAGCGAAGCACCCTCATTTGGGAATAGACCTGTTGGTTGGTTAGGAGGAATGTTGTTTTTCATCACCCTAAAGGTGTCTCTGATTTCTGCGTTTACTATGCCATTTTCAAAGCTACCGTGACTCACACGGGACAAAAGAAATTGTGGGCTTACTCCAGCCTCTACTTCCACGAGCACAAAACCATAATCATCCGTGCTTTTAGAGTATTCTTTATAATCTTGCTGTGCGTATTCTCCCCAGTTATCAATTGCCCCCCCAGAAGAGGCAACATTTATCATTAAATGTTGGTGGTCTCTACTTTGACCTCTCGAATAGCCGTGTGTATGTCCAAAAAAATGGACACTAGGTTTACCGCAGTTTGTTGAGAAAGATTCTAGAATTTCAATGATTTGACCCGTATAATCTGTGTTTCCAGCAATCCATAATTCTGATTTGTGCGGGTGATGAAGTTGTGCAAAAACAAAGTCTATGTTTTCGTTTGCACAAGCATCATCTAGAACACCTTGTAACCAATCGAGCTGTTCTTGGATGCGGTATCCATTATTTGTTTCTAGACCAACAAGCCTCACATTTGAGTAATCAGTATAATACCAATGCTCCAGGTAATCATTGTTGTTTGTTCCATTTTCTGGTAAATTGAAATATCTAAAGTAATTCTCCGAGTTTTGTTCATGATTGCCCGCTACGGGGTATACAGGCACATGGTTAAAAAGGGTCTGTGCGGGATCGAAAAATGTACTTTTCCAAGATGGATAATTCCCCCCAGTTGTTACAAGGTCTCCTGGGATAAAAACATATGCGATATCATTTGCGAGGTCGTTATTATTACCATAACGGTCGTTGACGAAAGGAATGAGATCATTATTTACGATATCAGAAAAAACTTCAGGATGCGCCCCATCTTGTTGCATATCACTCATAGAAATAAGATTGAAGCTTTTTTCACTTTCAGGAAGGGGAGGGCTAATAAAGTCATAAGTTTGACCTACAACTGCATCTGTGTGAATTCTATAGTAATAACGAGTATCAGGAGTCAGCCCCGTTATTTTAACCGTATGTACTTTTGACAAGCCATTTCCAGAAACAAATGTTCCCAAAGCGGTATTTCCGAAGGAAGAAGTGTTTCCCCATTCGACAATACTTTCATCAATACTACTTGTCTCCCACATAACAGTTATTGTAGTAGGGCTTGCATTTTGAAGATAGGGGCCGACGCGTAACATTTGACTGAAACAAAAAGAGGCTCCGAAAAAGAACACATTAAATAAGGAAAAGACCAGTTTGGGCATCACATTTTTTAAACAAGATACGTAATTGTCACGCATTAGTGAAATAATTATAAGACCTTTAACTTCGATAATCCTCCATCAGTAATAGACAATAAAAGGGCTTGTCTGTCGTTTAAATATGCATGAAGCAAAATCGTTTAAATAATTTCATTTGGCTTCTTAGCATTCTAATAATAGGTCTTTCCTGTCGAAAACAGGAGGTCAAAAGTTCATGTGATCATTCTTCTTCTTCATTTCAATCAATTTTTCAAAATATGATTTTGAATGAACACACGGATGAAGTCTTCTTCGATACAGAAATTCATGAATATACGTTTGTGCTTCTAGAAGATAAAGAAGTCTGTGAGATTGGTTACCAAAGTCAACCCGCAATATCGTCGGCGCTTTATTTGATAGAAATAATTGACAGTGCAACCGGCACAACTATTTATGATGGTAATCACAATTTTTCTTCATCTGAAACCTCTTTCGTAACACCAACATCAACGATTGATTCGCCATTTGCTGCCCCTGTAGTATCAATGATTGATTTACAGTCAGGAGTGACCTATACTTTAAGAAGAACCCTCTTGTTGGACAATGCTAACGGGCAGTTTATTAACCTTATTGGAAGAGTTGCGCGTAAAGGTGAAATGAGTTTTCCGTACACAGAAGGTACAATGACAATAACAAGTGCAAACTTTTACCAAGCGACCCCATCGGGAGGTGGGTCTTTGCTGAATTATGCAGTCCCTTATATTGATTTGATTTTTACAGAATGATTCAGATACATTCCGTTCTTGTACCTAAATAAAAAGCCGAAACTTTATCGCGCTACGACATGAAAGCAAGGCTGTCTTTTTTCAGTGATTGCCCAGCACTTTTTCTTTTCTTTCAATTCAAAGATGACCTGTGCTAAGGTCTCTTTTAAACGATAAATATCATTAGAGTTCAATCTTCTGCTGTCGTTCTCAAAGCGCGCATAGGTTATATCAAAACACCCCCCGTACATGTGTGCGCTTTTATCGCTTGCGTTGCCATTGTTTTTTCTCAAACGTCTTACGTTCTCCTTCGTTCTTGTAAGTGAGGTAACAATAAATCTAGAATCGTGTAAATCTGTGGTCGAAAGTTTCTCTCCGAAATCAGTTTCGATAGCCTCCAGCAGCGCTTTACCTTTTTTTGATAGGTAAGCATGGCTGTAATCTAGGTGATCGATAGAGTAGTAAGTACCTGATTTAAGTTTGTATAAATTTCTCCGGGAACTTAAATCTTCTTCATTTCGGCAAGGCGTAATTCCTGTGCGTTCAACGGTACTAATATAAGCGGACATCTTGTCTTTTAGCCGCGAGCTGTATGACCCTGAAACCTTAAGCTTGGTGTAATTAATGGTTTTTTTTAGCACTTTTTTTACAGCTTCAGGTTTTGAAGAGAACAAATAAAACCCACCAAAAAGACACATAATAAGGGCCCCAGTAAAGAATTTAGACTTTTTGAATTTCTTTCTTCGCATTGCTAAAACGTTTTTAAATATAAGCGTTCTACTTTTTGCCGAGCCCACGGTGTGCGCCTTAAAAACTTTAAGCTGGACTTGATGGACGGGTCATAGTTAAAGCACCGAATATCTATGCGGTAACCAAGTTCCTCCCAACCATATTCGTTTACTAAAGCCTCTAATATATCAGCAAGCTTAACGCCGTGCAGGGGGTTGTTTTTTTGTTCACCAATCATATCAATAGTTTCTATAATCGTTCCATAAATACGACCGAACCCCGATCATAGGCAATAGGTTAAGCTCTTTAAAGTCATCAGATTTTAAGAATTGTGTTTGAAATTCCGCAAAGGCATGTATTCTGCCTTCTTTTAGCATAGGATATGAGATTCGGGTAGATGTAATGAAAAAGGATTGTGTTTGCCCTTGTCCAATGAAGTTTCCGTAATCATTCGGTCGATTAATATAGCTTTCATATATGTCTGATCCGTAATTCATTCCATCGAAATCTCTTCCAATTATTCCGAACGAAGCGAAAAATTTAAATCGCAATTTTGCATTCATTTTTTTTCGCCAGTTCAATTCTGAAAGAACTTCTGCAAAATTACTACCATAAGGATGTGCCAGTGCAGCCCCCCTATGCCCATACACCTGTAAGGGAGTTAAATGTGAAAAAGTATAAGGGCGAACCAGGTTACCTTCAACCCGATAATTGAGGTTGTCAGATATTTTGCCTTTGATACCTAATTGCAGACCAAACTTATTAGCCCACCAGCCACTCCTTGCACGTAACTCCGATAGTAAGAACTCATCGAGAACAACTTGCGAATAAACCGTTGTGTTTTTTAATGACGCCTTTAGGGATAAACCTATAATAACATTATCAGAAGACCCCATTGAATATTCCTGTGGGCGATAAAACACAAAAGGGTTAAGATATTCTACATCATAGCCTCGATTGAGTAAGGTGTCTTTGGGTTGAAAAACCACCGCTTCAAAAATGCCTAAGTTCAACCAAGGTAAAAGATCCCAGCTGAGGTGGTGACTTGTTACAAATTTTGACTGTCTTTGCCCTTCATAGTTTTCAGATAGAAACTGATAATTTACGCTGTATTCCATATGCCAAAACTGTGCTCTAATTTGTCCAAAAGGCATGGGTTTTCCATAATCACTTAAAAATAACGACCGCCTTCCAGCTCCAATAAAGTTTTTGTCATAACCCAAATGAAAAGAGAATATCTCATTTGGTGTGTATGCCAAACGCGCCATTGGTAAAAACCAGAACTGCTGTCCTGATTCTTGTTTAGAGAGATTGATACTTCCTGGATTTAGAATAGTTGAATTTGAGATATCAAAGAGGCCCCCGATACGTAGATAGCTATTTTTTACAGGCCTAGATTCAAAAAGAAAACCCAATCCATTTCTGTGCTGAAGGCCATAGTTATATTGACCTCCAAAATTCACAATAGGAACGAGATTGGTTTTTTGTTTTTTGAATAGATCATATCCTAGAGATGTATTCCGAAGCCGTATAGCTGGACGTAAATCACTTCGCGCATAACTTTTTTGAGAGTGCGTAGTGCTGTCTTGTAAGGAATTATTTTGAGGCCCTGCGCTTATAAATGCACCGTTAAGATAACCCACATCAGATTGGCTAAAGAGCTTGAGGCTTAGATTAAGTAATAAAAACAGCAGGACACTTCTAATAATCATTGTAGCTGTTAAAAAGATTTGTAGTCAGGCCAATATGCAGTAATATTTGAGTTGGGTCATTGTCAGAAATTCGAAGTATGGTGCGTCCAAAAAAACAAAAATTGATTTTTGGATTGATACGATAGCCTAATTCGAATTGTTGGTGAATAATTCGATCTTCAATTTTATTACCCTCGTTGTCCATTGGAAGAAGATCGCGTTCGTTATAATTTTTAAGCCAATAGCAAACGGTTTTGCTTTCTCCATAAATACGATTGACCGAGACATTCGCACGAATAACCAGCTCATTAAAACCCTGTCCTTTTGGATGAGCCAACGGAAGGTTGTAGTGGGTATAGCTCATATTTGGTGCGTCAGCGGCATACAATTCACCACCCACTTTGTTATATTCGATTTGAAGCAATGAATTTGGAAGCACGTCATAAAAACGTACTCCCAACTGGAAACCCATCTGCGATATACCCAACCCTGAAAGCACAAATTGTTGGTAAAACCTTGTTTTTTTTCCTGCCACTTCCGAGGCATCAAAACCATAGATTGTATGATTTGTAGATTGCGTCAAACCAAGAAAGGGGACCGGAGCATAATATAAGCCATTTGGAGGTTTACTGAGCGTGTCTCCCATTGCCCAAATGGAATTTTCAGAGAGTCCAACAATTATGTTTTGATTGACTTGATAGTTTAAATAGTGCCTTGAATAAGCTTTTGGTTGGTAATAGCCTTCCACTGTAGAAAAAGCTGTTTTTCGAATTAAATTAAATCCTCTTGCCTTGCGCGCACCGTAGCTCCATTTTTTTAGAAAAGTGTATTTTATGTCAATATTTGGCGCCTGATAACTGTTATCGGATAGAATTAAAGAGCGGTAACCGGAACCCACAAAAGCAGGTGCATTACCTGCCCTTATTTCGAGATTTTTAATGGGTTGGTATAAAAATGAACCAATGGCGTAGCCATAATCGTAACCTCCGTCTTTAAAGGGCTTTGTTCGACCCCCACCGGGAATTACTCCATTTTGCTGTTCAGTCGATGCGTTCGGATAAAACTCACCATGATTGGATATAAAATGATTTTCGTAATCGCTAAACCGAGCCTGGTTCTCTACAAAAGCCGTAGAGAACGAAAAGTTTTTAAGTAAGGTCCCTTTAACATATATACCACGAGTATTCTGATACAATGTTGAGCCTTCATTGTTGAGCCAATTTTGTCCAAGCTGAAAATTTATGATAGGTGAAAAATATAAATGGACGGCTTCATCATGCACCTCAAATAGATATTGATCGCAAAAATGCTTTTTAACGCGTGACATAAACTTGGATTTACTATCAGTATCATTATTACCGGGAATAGTTGCAATGTTCTTAAGAACCACTTTTGGCATAAATGGCTTGGATGACATTACAATAGGTTTAAGTGAAAAGTCACGATAATATGTATTGACTGCAAGTGAACTCGTTTGGGAAAACGCTGAAAAGGCAATCATGATAACTACGAGGCCACTTAGTTTTTTCATGAAGACAGAGCTAATAAAGGTTTAGTTTTGGCTATAAAATAAGGATTGGTGAGGTTTTCTTTATTGTAGTATAAGGGCAACCCCGTTTCGGCATGAACAACCGAACCCCCGAGTGCTTCAAGAATAGCTTGTCCTGCTGCAATATCCCACTCCATTGTAGGCGCAAAGCGTGGGTAGGCATCAGCAGCCCCAGTGGCTAGATCGAAAAACTTTAAAGAAGATCCCTTTTTAGCGAAAGATACAGTGGGTGATATTTTTTTTAGTTCATTTATAAAGTGAATAACCGGACCAGAATGGTGGCTGCGTGAGCACGTCATTATAATTGGGTTATTAATTTCAGTTGGGTCATTTAATTTAATCCATTCCGTACTTTTTTCAATTGCATCAAATGCAATTTTGAAAACACCAGTTTCGGTACCTCCGACATACATCAGTTTTTGGACGGGAGATGCTATTAGTCCAAAGACAGGTTTTCCATCACGTAACAAGGCAATATTTACAGCGAACTCCCCATTTCTATTGATAAATTCTTTTGTTCCATCAAGGGGGTCTATACACCAACACTCTATCCAGTGTTTACGTTCAGAGAAAGGCATTTTGTCTGTTTCTTCGCCCGTGATAGGAATGTCTAATGGTTCGAGATGTTTATGGATGATCTTCGTGGATGCCAAGTCTGCTTTCGTTAAAGGAGACCCATCATCTTTGATTATGGTGTCAAATTCATTTTCATAAATGTCCATAATTTTTTTGGAGGCTTCAACAGCAGCTCTTATTGCGGTAATATATTTGACTTCCAATGTTTCCAAGAAT
The DNA here is from genome assembly GCA_943789205.1 of uncultured Flavobacteriales bacterium. Classification (GTDB taxonomy): domain Bacteria; phylum Bacteroidota; class Bacteroidia; order Flavobacteriales_D; family Crocinitomicaceae; genus UBA952. The sequence goes on along the minus strand of CALSTG010000001.1, from coordinate 1,055,080 downwards.
TTAAAAGGACATTTCTGGAATAATCCCATTAACAATTAGCGTTCCTTCGGTCTTAGCTTGAATTTCTTCGACACTTACACCTGGCGCCCGTTCTAAAAGGTGAAATGCGCCGGTTTTAATTTCAAGAACAGCAAGGTCGGTAACGACCTTTTTTACGCATCCCACACCAGTTAAGGGTAATGAACAAGCCTTTAAAAGCTTAGAAACACCAGCACGATTGGAGTGCATCATGGCGACAATAATATTATCCGCCGAGGCCACTAAATCCATAGCGCCCCCCATACCCTTTACCATTTTTCCTGGAATTTTCCAGTTGGCAATATCACCATTTTCAGAAACCTCCATAGCGCCTAATACTGTCAGTTGTACATGTTGCCCACGAATCATGGCAAATGATGTTGCAGAATCAAAAAAGGAAGCCCCTTTCATTGTTGTAATAGTTTGTTTTCCTGCATTTATGAGGTCAGCATCTTCTTCACCTTCAAATGGAAAAGGCCCCATACCTAACACACCATTTTCGGATTGAAACTCAACTTCAATCCCTTCTGGGATATAGTTTGCTACAAGTGTTGGTATACCAATTCCTAAATTGACATACCAACCATCTCTAAGCTCTTGAGCAATTCTTTGAGCAATTCCATTTTTATCTAAAGCCATATTACTTCGTTCTTGTTGTTCTTTGTTCTATTCTTTTTTCAAACCGGGCTCCTTGAAATATGCGTTGAACGAATATCCCCGGCGTGTGTATTTCATTTGGTTTGAGGGTTCCTGCTGGAACTAGCTCTTCTACTTCAGCAATCGTAATTTTACCGGCCATAGCCATCATGGGGTTAAAATTTCTTGCCGTTGCCTTGAATACTAGGTTACCTTCAGTGTCTCCCTTCCACGCTTTTACTATGGCATAGTCGGCGTGCAAGGCATGCTCCAAAATATGAGGCTTACCATTAAATTCGCGAACTTCTTTACCTTCAGCAACCTCGGTTCCGAAGCCTGCAGGAGTATAGAAAGCTGGAATTCCTGCACCGCCTGCTCTACACCTTTCTGCAAGGCTTCCTTGAGGAATAAGATCAACCTCTAGTTCTCCTGAAAGCATTTGTCTTTCAAACTCATCGTTTTCACCAACATACGAGCTGATCATCTTTTTGATTTGTTTCTTTTGAAGCAACAATCCGAGTCCAAAATCGTCAACCCCAGCATTATTACTGATACATGTAAGCCCAGAAATACCTTTTCTTACCAATTCAGCAATTGAGTTTTCAGGAATACCACAAAGGCCAAAACCCCCAAGCATTAGGGTCATATTATCTTTAATTCCGTGTACCGCCTCGGATACAGTGTTCACTACTTTATTCATATTTTAAAAATCAGGTTCACCACCTCTGATGTCACCATCGTCAGGTGTGTCGGTTTTATCGCATTTGAATTCTTCTGGATTATACTCTTCTGGTATTACAAAATCTTCTCGAGATAAATTAAGCTTAGTATCAGCATATGCTTTCTGCATATAATACCCATAAATAGGTAATGCCATTCTAGCACCCTGTCCCCAAGTCATTGTTTTAAATCTAACTGATCGGTCCTCTGCACCCACCCATACTCCCGTAACTAAGCCAGGTGTTAAACCCATAAACCACCCATCAGAATTATTTTGAGTCGTGCCTGTTTTTCCGGCAGTTTGAGCAGTAACACCCCCCCAAGGCTTCCAAGTTCCTCGAAGACTTGAACCTGTTCCACCTTGAACCACACCAAGCATCATTTTGAGTATTTCGTGTGCAACAGTAGGGCTAAGGACCTCTTTTTCCTCAGGCTTGGCTGCATAGATGACTTTTCCATTTCTATCTTCGATTCTTTCTATAGTAGTGGGCTTTATATACAAACCATTATTTGCAAAAACGCATTGGGCAGAGACGAGCTCGAATAGTGAAAGATCCATACTACCAAGACACATCGCAGGGACTAAGTCTTCAGGCCGAAGAAAGACGTTCATTTTTCTAAGTAGCTTGTCTATTTGAAAAGGCCCACCTGTCTTTAAAAATGAATTAAAACGCCCCATACGCCCCATAACTCCTGCAGTAGTAGGATTTGATGATTTAGCAATACCTAAACTCACTGTTTCTGCGGCATCTCCTCCCGGACAGTATTGTTTAATTAATACATTGTTTTCATCCACGATATCCACACAGTGCTCTTCCTCTGTAAATTGCGTACACGGGTTAACTACTTTCATGGATAGCGCAGTAGCATACACAAAAGGTTTGATGGTAGAGCCTACTTGTCGTTTCCCTTGCCTTGCATGGTCATAAGAAAAATGCTTGAAATTCGCTCCTCCAACCCAAGCTTTAACAAAACCAGTTTCAGGTTCAATAGAAATTAAACCAGTATGTAAAAAGGACTTATAGTATTTTATAGAGTCCATAGGTGTCATTACCGTATCAACTTCCCCGCCCCAGCTAAAAACCTTCATCCCCGTAGGCTGTTCAAAGGCATCATCTATTTCAGTGGAGCTGTAGCCTGCGCGTTTCATGGCGATTGTTCTAGCGCTCTGACGTTTTGCACGCGCTAAAATAGATTTAACAGTTGTCGCTGAGAGCGTATTTGAAAACGGAAACCGCCTAAGGTTTCTATTGTTTTTATCAAACTTTTCTTGAAGTGAAGGTACTTTTTTAGCGGCTTTATCGAGAGGGTCAGAGCCACTTAAATGTTTAACAACTGCAGCCTCTGCTTTTTCTTGTAACGAGGTGTTAAGCGTGGTATATATTTTCAATCCATCTCGATAAATATTATAGGGCGTTCCATCTTTCTTGGCATAGTTGTAAATTCCGTTTTTATTTTTGCTCTTTAGTAGTGTGCTAACTTCTTTTCTTAAGCTCTCCCTAAAGTACGGTGCGAGCCCTTCTTTATGATCGACCGTGGTATAATCGATAGTTATGGGTGTCTGCTTTAATGAATCATAGGTACTGCGGTTCAATTTATTGGTTAAAGCAGGGTTCCCTTTATCGCTATTTCTAAGCCATTGAAACAAGACTTGGTTTCTTCTTTGTAGTGCCCTTAAAGAGTCTTCAGACCTTGCGGCATCAATTTCGTTTTTTGAAATGTCTTCAATAGCTAATTTCTTTTTATTAGCTAGACGTCTAGCATAATTTCTTGTTTGATAGGAGTGGGGGTTGTAAAGACTAGGGTTTTTACACATTCCAACGAGCGTAGCGGCTTCCGTAATAGACAACTCAGCTGCGGTTTTATTAAAGTATACTTTTGCTGCATTTTCAATACCAACAGCGTTATATAAGTAATCAAATTGATTGAGATACATCGTTAATATCTCTTTTTTGGTATATCTTTTTTCTAGCCTTGTAGCTATAATATGTTCCTGTGCTTTTTCGTTGATTCTACCAAACTTACCTAAGAACTTAGAGACTCCGGTTCGTTCAACTTCTGAATCATCAGCTCTTTTTTGAAGGGTAAATAAAAGTTTCGCTAATTGTTGAGGTATTGTTGAGGCTCCACCACTTTTTCCCATGGAAGAGATCGATCTCATTAATGCTCTGAAGTCAATACCTGAGTGGTCTAGAAAACGCTCGTCTTCTGTTGAAATTAAAGCATCAATAACATTGGTTGAAATTTTAGAAAAGGGAACACTAGATCTATTCACCTGCCAAAACTTTCCGATAATAATGTTTGAACCAGACGCATCATTTGCAATAATATTTGAAGCCAATAATTCCGGAGGGTTATCTAACATGGAAACAGGTGGCAAATCATCTTCTGACTGCAATAAGTAAAGTGAAGAAATGACAACAAGTGGCAATAAAGTAAAGACCCAGTAAAAGCTAAATAATATTCGCTTTTCTAGTTTTGTAATATTCTTTTTTTCTTCAGCCATTATTCAAAATTACAATTTATCTAAGTACGTGTCTTCTTTGGCTGTCTAATTTGAGTAAAATAAACACCATAATTGAAAAAGAAAGCATTGAAGACCCACCATAACTGAAGAAGGGAAGCGGTATGCCGATAACGGGGGCAAATCCAATATTCATTCCAATGTTAACAGCAAAATGATAAAAGAAAAACATGCCAACAGAATAGGCATAAATCCTATTGAATTGAGAGCGTTGTCTCTCTGCAACTACAAATATTCTTATAATAACAAACATGTATAGACCAACTAAAAGGAGACTTCCTAAAAACCCCCACTCTTCTGCAAAAGGACAGAAGATAAAATCAGTTTCACTCTCAGGGACATGATTTGTTTTAACACTAGAAACAGAAGCATTTTTATAACCCTTGCCAACTAAGCCTCCTGAACCAACAGCTGCCATTGCGCGGTATCTATTGTAGTCTTTTCCATTAGGATCTTCTTTTAATCCAAGAAACAATTCGATCCTGTCTTTTTGATGCTGGGCAAGACTTCCAAAAGATTTCTCAACAATTAAAGATACCCCACTTCCCAATACAAAGCACAAGATGATTATCAATTGTGCTTTTGAACGGGCTCTTTTCAAACCAAAGCGTTGCACAAAAAAACTTGAGATTCCAGCAAGAAGAAATAGACTGGTAATAATTCCGAAAGAACCGTAAAGCTTCACCCCGGGAATAATAGGAATATTTTTTTCTCCAAATAAAAGGGTTATAATGGATAAAAAAACAAACACAAATAATATCGGGATAAAGTGTGTCCCAAGCCAAGTTTGTTTGAATCTCACTTTAGGAATAAGGTTTACAAAGTTCAAAAGAAATGGATCAAAGGTTAACCCTTCTCGGTAAAGCACAAAAAAGAATGCAGTAAAAACAACAAATGTTCCAGCATCTGGCTGTAGCAGGATCAGTACCATAGGAGCTAACAGTATAAGTAAGGCAAGAAAAATATTTTTCGAGTTCAACTGTTTTATATTCAGTGCGCTGATATATTTAGAAAGTAAAAGGGCGGTTGATATTTTAGCAAACTCTGCTGGTTGTATGCCCATACTTCCTATTCCAAGCCATGCTCGAGCACCATTAATAGGAGGCATAAAAAGAACGATAACAAGTAGCGACATTGTTATAAGATATATCGGAAGGGCAAACTTCTTGTAAATGTCTGAGTCGATCAGAAAAACCATAACACCAAGGAAAAGTGCAATGCAAATCCACATGACTTGTTTACCGTATTTTTCTGAGAAACTAAATAGGCTTGGGTGGTCCTCGTTAAATGCAACAGAATATATTGTAATTAAACCAAAAATTATCAAGGTAATAAAACCTAAAAATAAAGGCCAATCCAAATTATTAATAAGCGAGTTGCTTTTTCTCATCTTTTATTGTTCCATAAGGTTTGCCTTCAATACGCGCGCCTCTTTTTTAGGGGAGCTACATGTGTTCTGTAAGTATTTTTCTATCATTAGACTTGCGATAGGAGCTGCCCAGGTACCACCAAAACCGGCATTTTCTACAATTACAGCAATAGCTATTTGAGGATTGTCTTGTGGTGCAAAGGCGATAAATACAGAATGGTCTTCTCCATGCGGGTTTTGAACTGTTCCTGTTTTTCCACACACATCAATACCTTCAATCTGTGCTCTTCTGGCCGTACCTGCGTCTTCATTTACAACGCGCCACATTCCAGAAATTACAGGCTCAAAATATTTTGTATCCACCATTGTTGTGTTTTTTTGGAATGAACGGAGGGGTTCATTACCAATCTTCTTGGCAAAGTGTGGGTCATAGTACCATCCACGATTGGCCATGATCACTGCCAAATTAGCCATGTGTAAGGGGGTCATTTTTACTTCTCCTTGCCCTATCGCTATAGATCTAATCGTTGAAAAAGCCCAGCGATTTTTACCATACCACTTATTGTAAAACTCGGTATTTGGTATAATTCCAGAACGTAAACCTGTTAAATCACTATGGAGTTTTTTTCCAAAACCAAAGCTTTGCATATAGCGTTCCCATAAATCAAGTCCGAGTGCAGCATCTTTAAAATTGCTCTGTTCTTTTCCTTGTTGAATAACTTTTTTAACGGCGTAATAAAAATAAGGGTTGCATGAATACTGTACGGCTCTTGAGATAGAATTTGGAGCTGGGTGATTGTGACATCCAACCAAAGATTTATTACAAGGGAACCCTGTATTGGGTGTGATAACGTCTTCTTGAAGACCTACTAAAGCTTGTACAAGTTTAAAGATGGACCCAGGAGGGTATTCTGCTTGTGTGGGTCTCGGGAAAAGAGGCTTGTTCTCATCATTAATAAGTTTAGGATAATATTTGCTCACATTCTTTCTTCCTACCAAAAGATTAGGGTCAAAAGATGGAGCGGACACCATTGTTAAAATCTCTCCACTTTTTGGTTCAATAGCAACAATACAGCCCTTTTTGTTTTGCATTAAGCGTTCACCATAAGCTTGAAGATCAATATCTATACCGAGCTGAATAGGAGGTGCTTGTTTTGCAACAGTATCATAGATTCCGTTTTCATATTTTTTAACATCATTATTTAAAGCTGACCGAACAACATAATGGACACCCTTTAATCCTCGAAGCTCTTTCTCGTAATAACGTTCAATTCCAGCTCTTCCAATATTATAGCTCGGCTTATAAAACATATCTGATTTTACCTCTTGAGCATTTACTTCAGACAAGTACCCCAGAATATTTGCAGCATTGGGATATGGATAGTATCGCATACTGGTTTCTTCTTCAAAGAATCCCGGATAGGCATCAAGACGAGGAGCAATTCTTGCCATCTCTTCTTTTGTAAGTTCTTTTAAGAATGGATAAGGTCGGATTTTTTGGTAATTAGAAACCCTCGTATTATTATGCTTGTTGTAGTAGATGCCTTCGCCCTTGACAATCTCATCAAAGCGCTCATGGATTTCTTTAGTGGTCCAACCTATAAGCTTTGCAAAGCCTAATGTATCGAAATCTTCACCCATTTTATCTTCGATAACCATTAGGTTGAAATAAGTTTTATTTGCAACAATTTTTGTTTGATTTCTGTCGTAAATGACAGCTCTGGGGGGGGTTATTTCTCTTCTTTTTTCACTGATTTTATGCGCCCGATCACTCCAAGAGTCGTCAATGACTTGCATGTAAAAAAGTCTGAATGTATACATAACCCCAACCGTAATGATGAAGGCAATGATCACATATCTTCTATTTTCTACGTTCAATTATGCAGTTCTTTTAATAAAGATAGTCTGTAAAATAACACAAACAACAAATGAAATAAAACTACTAAAAAGTGTTTTTTGAAGAATTAATAAAGTTTCATTAAATGAAAAGGCCTCTAGTGTAAAAAACCATAAATGGTGACCGATTAATAAAATTGAAAACGTAGAAATGAACCAACGGTTACCCATATCAAAAATAGACGGAGTCTTCAAAGCATCATATCCGTCTCGTGGAGAAAAAACACGAAAGATCACAGGTCTTAAATAGGCAAAAACTAATAGTGATGAGGTGTGCAGTCCAAAAGTGTTTGATGTTGCATCAACAGTAATACCAATGAGAAGTGAAATAAACATTAGACTATTAACAGAACGGTCGAAAGGCAAAAGGAAAATATATAAGGGGGTAATCATTACATGAATCGTGGCATTGATTTCGAGCTGATTAAAGATAAATGACTGTAAAAAAACAAACAATAACAGTCTAAAAAAATATATTTGAATCTGGGACATCTATTGGTTTTGGATTTGTTTGAATTCATCTAAAAACAAATTTTTGACAACGTAGACATTTTCTAGAGCTGCATATTTTTGTGAAAATGTAACGTCAATATGCCATGAGGCCTCTCCTTCAATAGTTTCTGTTTTTTTGATGGTGCCAACATCAATACCTCTAGGGAAAATACCACTACCCCCTCTAGTAATAACTTTGCTTCCCTTTGGAACAGCTATATCGTTACTCACTCCAGATATAGAACCAATATTAGCATTTGTACCATCCCACTTCAGCATACCAGATACACCGACTTCAGAGATTAACACATCAATATTAATATTTTTAGTAAGTACACTTTTTACCACGCTAAAATGATCGCTTACATTGTGTATAATACCTACCACACCGTTGCTTGAAAAAACACCCATTCCTCTTTTTATACCATGAATACCTCCAATATCTAGGGTGAAAAAATTATTTCGTTTTGTGGTAGTAGCATTCAGAATAGTACCAGGGATATAATCATATTGCTGTGCATAAATGGAATCGTTTACTTTAGTTTCTACTCCAGTTTTGTTGTAAAGAAATAATGATGAACTTTTACGAAGCGTAATGTTTTCTTTTTGCAGCGCTTGGTTATTTTCTTCAAGATTGAAATGCTGAGAAATAGCGTGACGGATTTCAAATAAATTCCCAGAGATGAATGATGCTGTGGTGAAATAACTGCTTTTAGGAGCAGACATGTAGGAGACGTACATTGATAGTGCAAAAAACTGTAAGGCTACAAAAACGATAAAGTATCGAAGTCGTTTTATAAAAGCGATGAGATTTTGCATATCCAAAGATACGAAAGTACCTTAGAAAAGAAGCGCTGTATACTTAAAATTACAGCCTTAGTCTTTAATTAGGAATTGATATTTGTCAATGTTTTTAAGAGCAATACTGGTTCCTCTCGCCACAGCTCTTAATGGGTCTTCTGCTATGTGTACAGGAAGCTTAGTTTTGGAAGATATGCGATCATCGAGACCTCTCAACATTGACCCTCCGCCAGCAAGGTAAATCCCCGTTTTGTATATGTCCGCAGATAACTCTGGAGGTGTCATTTCGAGAGCACTTAGAATAGCTTCTTCAATTTTTGAAATAGTTTTATCTAAAGCATGTGCTACTTCTGTGTAAGTCACTTTTATTTCTTTAGGAATACCTGTCATAAGGTCGCGTCCACGAACTGCATACTCAGGCGGCGGGTCTGATAGCTCAGGAAGTGCGGCTCCTACCTCTATTTTTATCTGCTCAGCTGTTCGTTCACCTACTAAAATATTATGCTGACGACGCATGTATTCTTCAATATCATTAGTGAAGTCATCACCTGCAACCCTTATTGATTTATCACACACGATTCCTCCAAGAGCGATTACAGCAATCTCTGAAGTCCCTCCACCTATATCTATAATCATATTGCCCATTGGTTCTTCTACATCAATTCCAATTCCAATAGCGGCAGCCATTGGCTCATGAATAAGATAAACTTCTTTGGCCCCGGCATGTTCAGCTGAATCTCGAACAGCTCTTTTTTCTACCTCTGTAATTCCAGAGGGGATACAAATAACCATTCTCAGTGTCGGGTTGAAAAGACTTCTTCCAGAGTTGATCATTTTGATCATTCCACGAATCATCTGTTCTGCACTTTGGAAGTCTGCGATTACACCATCTTTGAGAGGCCTAACGGTCTCTATAAGTTTATGTGTTTTACCATGCATTTGCTGCGCCTTTTTACCAATGGCAACAATTTTACCGGATTGAATATCTTTAGCTACAATCGAAGGTTCATCAACAACAACTTTGTCATTCCAAATGATAAGGGTATTTGCCGTACCTAAATCAATTGCAATTTCCTGTGTTAAAAAACTAAAAATACCCATATTTCAGATGCTACTTTGCTCTTGTTTTAATTCTATTTCTCTAACTAAAGAGGACCTTCTTCAAATATACTAAAGTTAATGTTTGAAATGACGAATTCCTGTAAAAACCATCTTCATATTATTTCCGTCACAATAATCAATGGACAACTTATCTTTTATCGAGCCACCTGGCTGAATTACCGTATCAATTCCTTCATCATGAGCGATTTCTACGCAATCTGGAAAAGGGAAAAAAGCATCACTCGCCATTACAGCCCCTTTCAGTTCAAAATTAAATGATTTTGCTTTGTGAATGGCTTGTCTTAGAGCATCAACCCTTGAAGTTTGGCCTGTTCCGCTTGCGAGTAATTGTAGGTCTTTAGCCAGCACAATCGTATTTGACTTCGTATGTTTAGAGATTTTATTAGCAAATAATAAGTCCTTAATTTCCGAAGCTGAAGGGTTTAGTTTCGTTGCATTCTTAAGATCTTTTTCAGTTTCAATAGCACTATCTTTATCTTGCACGAGGTACCCATTTAATACAGACCTCACTGTTTTCAAGGGCGCTTTTAATGGTTTTGATTCTAGTAGTATTCTGTTTTTCTTTTGCATTAAAATTTTGAGGCCTTCTTCATCAAAGGCGGGCGCAATTAAAACTTCACAAAACAATTCATGAATCTGCGTTGCCGTTGCCTTATCTATAATCGTATTAGAGATTAAAACACCCCCAAAGGCACTAACAGGATCCCCAGCTAAGGCGGCATCATAGGCTTCTATTACTGTATCTCTCGTTGCGAGCCCACAAGCATTATTATGTTTAGTAATTGCGAATGTTGGCCCGTCATCTATAAACTCTTGCATTAGATTTGTCGCCGCATCTACATCTAGAAGGTTATTGTAGGACAATTCTTTTCCGTGTAATTGATTGAAGACAGCATCAAAGTCTCCATAAAAAGAACCTTTTTGATGTGGGTTTTCTCCATATCTAAGTGAACGCTGCTGCGTAGAGCTTATTTTAAGGGCATCATCATATCCGCCTGAGAAATAGTTATAAATAGAGGTATCATAATGAGAAGAAATCTGAAAAGATTCTTTTGCATATTCTTTTCTTTGATCTTCGTCAAACTTGCAACCTCCTGTTTGTAGATCATTTAAAAATTTATTGTACTGGTTTGTAGATGAAATAACGAGAACATCTGCGTAGTTTTTTGCAGCAGCCCTGATTAATGAAATACCACCGATATCGACTTTTTCAATAATGTCCTTATGTGAAGCTCCAGAAGCCACAACCTCTTCAAAAGGATATAGGTCAACAATCACCAAGTCTAAAGCAGGAATATTGTAGTCTTCAATGGTTTGTTGATCTTCGGCTAGACTTCGTCTATTTAATATACCACCGAAGATTTTGGGATGTAAGGTTTTAACCCGACCACCGAGAATTGAAGGGTATTCTGTTAAGTCTTCAACAGGTGTGACTGGAATATCTAATGATTCGATAAATGCCTGTGTTCCTCCTGTAGAGTACAGATGAACTCCATTTTCATGAAGTTCTTTAACAATTTCGTCAAGTCCATTTTTATAGAAAACTGAAATTAAAGCCGATTTTATTTTTTTCATTTTGAAGCAAGTTCTTTACATGGTTTAAAAAGAAAAGGGGGGAGCGTAATGCATCCCCCTTTCATAATAATATTGAAAATTTCTTTTGAATCAGCCAGAACACATTTCGCAGTCATCTCCATTGTCAATAGAGCATGCAATTTCTTCCTCTGACTTTGGGCTCGTATTCGCAACAACAGATTTATCAACTGTAAATTTAATAGCATCAGTCGCAGCTTTAGTTCTTAAGTAGTACATTCCTGTTTTAAGCCCTTTCTCCCATCCGTAAAAATGCATGGAGGTCAGTTTTCCAAAATTGGCATTTTCCATAAAGATATTAAGAGATTGACTTTGGCAAATATAAGCACCTCGGTCAGCGGCCTGTTCGATAATCGATTTTTGCGAAATTTCCCAAGCTGTTTTATAAAGATCTTTGATGTGCTGAGGTACTTCTTCAATATTTTGAACAGAACCATTTGCAGCCATTATTTTTTGACGCATATCTGAATTCCACAAATTCTCTTTTACGAGGTCTTTTAAAAGGTGTTTGTTTACTATAATAAACTCTCCTGAAAGAACACGTCTTGTGTAGATATTTGAAGTGTAAGGTTCAAAGCACTCGTTGTTACCGAGAATTTGTGCCGTTGATGCTGTTGGCATTGGAGCGAGTAGAAGGGAGTTTCGTACGCCGTATTTCTTAACTTCATCTTTTAACAATTTCCATTCCCAGCGGTCTGTTGGTTTAACATTCCACATATCGTATTGGAAAACACCTTTTGAAACTGGTGATCCAGGATAGGTTTCGTAATGACCTAATTCTTTAGCAAGATCTTTTGACGCCGTCATTGAGGCAAAATAGATAGTTTCAAAAATTTCTTGGTTTAATGCTTTAGCTTCCTTAGATTCGAATGGGTAACCCATAAGTATAAAGGCATCAGCTAATCCTTGAACACCAAGTCCGATAGGGCGGTGCCTTAAGTTAGAATTTTTAGCTTCCTCAACAGGATAGTAGTTTCCGTCAATGATTTTATTCAGGTTTAATGTCGCTTGATAGGTTACATTAAAGAGCTTTTCAAAATCGAAGGTCTTATCTTCATTGATGTACTTTGGAAGTGCAAGAGATGCTAAATTACATACTGCCACTTCATCTGGAGCAGTATATTCTATAATTTCAGTACACAAGTTAGAAGACTTTATGACGCCAAGGTTTTGCTGGTTAGATTTAGCATTAGCCGCATCTTTATATAGCATGTAAGGCGTTCCGGTTTCAATTTGGGACTCTAGGATTTTGAACCAAAGGTCTTGAGCTTTGATTGTTTTTCTTCCCTTACCAGCTTTTTCATATTTCGTATATAACTTTTCGAATTCTTTACTGTGCGTATCAGACAAGCCTGGGCATTCATGAGGACACATTAAGGTCCAGTCACCGTTTTCTTTGACACGCTTCATAAATAAGTCCGGTATCCAAAGTGCATAGAATAGGTCACGGGCTCTTTGTTCTTCCTTACCATGGTTTTTCTTTAAATCTAGGAAATCAAAAACATCCGCATGCCACGGTTCTAAATAGATAGCGAAAGAACCTTTTCTTTTACCACCGCCTTGATCTACGTAACGAGCAGTATCATTAAAAACTCTAAGCATAGGAACGATACCGTTGGACTCACCGTTGGTGCCTTTTATATATGAACCTGTTGCACGAATATCATGGATTGATAGTCCGATTCCTCCAGCTGATTGCGAGATTTGCGCGCAGGACTTCAGGGTATCATAGATGCCATTGATGCTGTCTTCTTTTGTGGTTAAAAGGAAACAAGACGACATTTGTGGCTTCGGTGTTCCTGAGTTGAATAGTGTCGGGGTTGCATGCGTAAACCAACCTTCAGACATTAAGTTGTATGTTTTTAGGGCCGAGTCAATATCATTCTTGTGAATACCAATAGAGACTCTCATCAACATTTGTTGAGGGCGTTCTACAATTTTACCGTTTAACTTCATGAGATAAGAACGCGTTAGCGTTTTGAAGCCAAAGTAGTCATATCTAAAATCTCTATCATAGATAATGTTGGAATCAAATCGGTCTTTATTTTCCATTATAATATCGAATACTTCCTCAGAAAGCAGAGCAGCATTTTCGCCTGTTTTTGGATCGATATAATTGTAAAGGTCACTCATGACATCCGAAAAGGTTTTTTTAGTGTCCTTATGCAAATTCGAAACTGCAATACGGGATGCCAACAATGCATAATCAGGATGATCTATGGTTTTTGCAGCCGCGACTTCTGCAGCGAGTTCATCTAAGTCGGTTGTGGTAACACCGTCATAAATACCCTCAATAACCTTCATCGCAACAGCCTCAGGCGAAACTAAAGGGTCAAGGCCATAACACATCTTAATGATTCTTGCTGTAATTTTATCAAACTTTACAGGCTCTTTTCTACTATCTCTTTTAACTACGTACATCTACTAATCTCTTTTCTCGGTTATTAAAAATCTTCATCCGTGCTGAAGGTCTGACTGTTGTCTCCTGATAAGACTCCCGCTTTTTGGTACTCACCAACTCTTTTCTCGAAAAAGTTGGTTTTTCCTTGAATAGAAATCATTTCCATAAACCCAAATGGATTTGTGGCATTGTAAATCTTTTCATTACCTAGCTCAACGAGAAGTCTGTCAGCTACAAACTCTATATATTGTGTCATTAAGTCACTGTTCATTCCAATTAGTCTTACAGGAAGCGCATCGGTAACAAACTCTTTTTCAATTTCAACAGCATCCTTGATTATTTCAGTAACCTGCTCTTTTGGAAGCATGTTTTTGAGGTGTTTGGTGTATAACAAACAAGCAAAATCACAGTGCAAACCCTCATCTCTAGAAATCAATTCATTTGAAAAAGTAAGCCCTGGCATTAGGCCTCTTTTTTTCAGCCAGAAAATAGAACAGAAAGAACCTGAAAAGAATATGCCCTCAACAGCCGCAAATGCAATTAAGCGTTCTGCGTAGGACCCTTTATCAATCCATCTTAGCGCCCAGTCTGCTTTTTTCTTCACACAATCTAAAGTGTCAATAGCGTTAAAGAGGTGCTTCTTCTCTGCTGAATCTTTGATGTAAGTGTCTATAAGTAATGAGTATGTTTCTGAATGAACATTCTCCATAGCTATTTGAAAACCATAGAAAAACTTTGCCTCAGTGTATTGAACTTCGGCAAGAAAGTTTTCTGCTAAATTCTCGTTTACAATTCCATCAGAAGCTGCAAAAAAGGCAAGAACGTGTTTAATGAAATGTTTTTCATCATCATTTAACTTATTTTCCCAGTCGATAAGATCTGGGGACAGGTCAATTTCTTCAGCTGTCCAAAAGCTTGCTTCACTCCTCTTGTAGAATGACCAAATGTCATCATGTTGAATTGGAAAAAGAACAAATCGGTTATTGTTCTCCTGTAGAATCGGTTCTGTTGCGTCTGCCATATTTATTTAGTTACTTGGTTTCTAATACTTAAGGGGAGGCAATGGCTTGCGAGGGTTTTAATTCTCGTTATAATTATCGCGTTTCCCTAAAAAAAACTTGCTTCCTCAGGCTTCTGTTTGGACTCTTTTTTGGTGAAGAGCTTCAGACAACTAAGGCATACAAAAATTGTTAAAAATCTTTCCAAATCAAATTAAAGAAATTAACAATTCTTTAATGTTTTCAACACTGATTATCGCAAACCATTCATAGACAATCCTTTCAGCGATTATGAACACCAAGAGTAAAGATATCCACAACTTTTTTTGGTGTTCTTTAAAACTTTTATTGATGTTTTTTAGAAATGGTATTGATTTTTTTACAATCTTTTATAAGTATAAATATAGAGGACATTCAAATTAATAATACATGAAAGTTGAAGGTGTTTTTCACACTGAATTGTTCATATAGATTAAAACCCTTTTATGTCTTGGTTCTATGCACTTTTTGGTCAAATAAATATTTTATTAAAGGCATTATTTCATTTATTATATCCTGATTTATGTGTTCATTGTAAAAGGGAATTGACACCTAAGCACCCCTATCTGTGTTATACATGCACAATGCGCTTAAAACTCATTAAATGGCAAGAAAAAGCAGCTTATAATATCGTATATCAATCCATAGACTCAAATCAAATAATCTATATTTGTGCCTTATATAAGTTTGAAGAATCGGCACCAATTCAAACCCTTTTACATGAGCTAAAGTATAGGTTTAACCGAAACTTAGGCTTGTATTATGGCAAGGAGCTGGGGTCTCAATATGCTTTAGAAAAAAGTAATGATCCAATAGAGATTTTAGTTCCTGTTCCAATTCATGCACGTAAAAAATTTGATAGAGGTTACAATCAAAGTGAATTGTTAGCCAAAGGAATTTCAACGGTTACAGGCATACCAATATCCACTAAAGTTTTGAAAAAAATTAAAAACACAAAAACACAAACACAACTGAATAAAAAGGAACGCTTATTAAACACAAAAGGGAGCTTTCGTGTTTCTGAAGATATTATGAAATATAAAGCGATTGCGATCGTAGACGACGTTGTCACAACAGGGGCGACCATTAATGCTATATGTGAGGTGTTGATGGAGAAGAATATCAATCTACAAATCACTATTTTTAGCCTTGCATTAGCACAAAAAGAATGAAAAAAGTTTTAATAGTTGGAGGGGGTATTGCGGGAGGTTCTTTAGCGCTCCAGCTCATGGATAAGGGAATTGACGTCACTATTTTGGATCGAGGGGAAAACCATTCTTCTGTAATTGCAACAGGGATGGTAAATCCTATGGTCTTTAGGCGAATGAACCTGTCTTGGCGGGCGCAAGAATTTATCCCATACGCAAGACGTTTTTATTCGGGGCTTGAAAAAAAGTTTGAAGCCAGCTTTTTAGCTGATCTTAAAATCAGAAGATTTTTTTCTTCAGAACAAGAGCGTGGTTATTGGCAAACGAAGCAACATGAGGATTTATACAAAGATTTTTTGACGGTACATGAAGACTTTAACATTCCAATTCCCAATGCAAAAAGTGAATTTGGTTCAGGTGTAGTTAAAAGTGCTTTTTGGATTAGATCTGAAAAATTTATGACAAGTCTTCATGATTATTTGCGTCTAAAGGATGTTTTAAAAATTGAAACTTTTAAGGGGCATTTATTTAACCAAAAGAAATTGGAGTATGAAGACATCAAGTATGACGCTGTTGCTTTCTGCTGCGGCTCTAACAATGATAAAATTCCGTTTTTTAAGGCAGCGAAAATTCAATACAATCGAGGACAAATTCTTGATATTCATAGCGAGGAGCTGCCAGAAAAAGAATCTTGGAATCGAAAGGGATTTATATTACCGATCGGATCAAACAAGTTTAAGCTAGGCGCTACCTATGAATGGAATGAGCCGGAACTGAATACCACAAAGGAAGCAAGAGATAAGCTAGAGCTTGTAATAAATAGCATTACAGACCTGTCATATTCTGTTTTAGGTCAAAAGGTTGGTATGCGGCCTACTGTTTCAGATCGAAGGCCTGTACTAGGAATGCACCCAGAACATAAGGGACTTTTTATTTTTAATGGACTAGGTACTAAGGGCTACATGTTGGCCCCCTTACTTTCTTTTGAGATGGCGGAGTATATGGTGAATGGTAAGCCGCTTCACCCAGAGGTAGAATACACTAGGTTTATCAAGTAATTCATTTTAGAAATAGGTGTTCCAACAAGCAATAGAATCGGATTTAAAAGTGTAATTTTGATAACTCATGAAGCACATTCGAAATTTCTGTATAATTGCCCACATTGACCATGGAAAAAGCACCCTAGCAGATCGGCTTTTACAAACTACTGGAACAATCTCTGAAAGAGAAATGCAAAATCAAGCTCTTGATGATATGGAGCTAGAGCGCGAAAGAGGCATAACTATAAAAAGTCATGCAATTCAAATGAATTATGAGTACGAAGGTGAAGATTATATTTTGAATCTTATTGATACTCCCGGGCATGTTGATTTTTCTTATGAAGTTTCCAGATCTATAGCAGCTTGTGAAGGGGCTTTACTTATCGTAGATGCTTCTCAGGGTATTGAGGCACAAACCATTTCAAATCTATACTTGGCTTTGGAGCACGATTTACAAATTATCCCTATTCTAAATAAAATGGATTTGCCTGGCGCAATGCCAGAAGAGGTTTCAGATCAAATTGTCGAACTTATTGGTTGTGAGTATGAAGAGATTATTCCGGCTTCGGGAAAGACAGGCTTGGGCGTTGAAGAAATTTTAGCAGCTGTTGTTAAAACAGTACCCTCCCCAAAAGGAGATGAAGAGGCACCGTTGCAGGCCATGATATTTGATTCTGTTTTCAATCCTTTTAGAGGAATTATAGCATATTATCGAGTGAAAAATGGCGTGATTCGAAAGGGTCAAAGAATAAGATTTTTCAATACTAAGCGAGATTATAATGCCGATGAAATTGGTGTCTTAAAAATGGGACTGGATCCTAAAAAAGAAGTTAGAGCTGGAGACGTGGGATATATTATATCTGGTATTAAACAAGCCAATGAGGTTAAAGTAGGAGATACAATCACAGCAACAGAAAACCAGTGCGAATCAGCCCTAAAGGGATTTGAGGATGTAAAGCCAATGGTGTTTGCAGGTATTTATCCTGTAGACTCTGAGGATTATGAAGAGCTCAGGTACTCCATGGAAAAACTTCAACTCAACGATTCTTCCTTGGTTTTTGAACCTGAATCTTCAGCGGCTTTAGGATTTGGTTTCAGATGCGGGTTTCTTGGAATGCTTCACATGGAAATCATTCAAGAACGACTGGAGCGTGAGTTTAACATGACCGTCATTACAACGGTTCCAAACGTTTCATACAAGTCATACATGAAAAAGACGCCAGATGAGATGTTGATCGTGAACAACCCTTCTGAGCTTCCTGACCCCTCAGGTATGGATAAAATAGAAGAGCCATACATTCGCGCTCAAGTCATAACTAAAACAGAATACGTAGGGGCTATAATGACACTATGTATTGAAAAGCGTGGAGAGCTTCAAAACCAAGTTTATCTCACTCAAGATAGAGTTGAGATCACTTTTGAAATGCCGCTTGCAGAAATCGTATTTGATTTTTATGATAGGCTTAAATCTGTTTCAAGAGGTTACGCTTCTTTTGATTACCATCCTACGGGATATAAAGCCTCGGATTTAATAAAAATGGATTTACTGTTAAATGGTGAGCAGGTTGACGCTTTATCTGCTTTGGTTCATAGAAGTAATGCTTTTGATTTAGGGAAAAGAATTTGTTTAAAGCTTAAAGAGCTAATCCCTAGACAACAATTTGAGATTCCGGTTCAAGCAGCAATTGGTGCAAAAGTGATTGCCAGAGAAACAATAAAGGCCCTTAGAAAAGATGTAACAGCTAAATGTTATGGTGGCGATATTACTCGGAAAAGAAAATTATTAGAAAAACAAAAGGCAGGTAAAAAACGAATGCGTCAAGTTGGTAAAGTAGAGGTGCCTCAAGAAGCATTTCTTGCAGTTTTAAAATTGAACGATTAAATAAAAAATATGTTGGTACACGCTCATTCAGGATTAAGATGGCTCGTATTAGGGTTGTTATTATATGCAATATTCAATGCGATTGGCAAGAATAAATCAAGCTATGAAAAGAAAGATAAAATGGTGAATTTATTCGCGATGATTTCTCTTCATGTTCAATTGCTATTAGGACTGATATTATATTTTACATCACCTAAAGTTTCATTCGCCTCGGGTTGGATGAAAGATGCAGCTTTGCGTTTTTACGGGATGGAGCATCTCATAGGAATGTTGATAGCAATTGTAATTGTTACAATTGGACGAAAAATAGCGGAGAAGCAAGAATTACCTGCTCAAAAAAACAAAAAAATTGCTATTTGGTATACTTTGGGGCTTGTGTTGATTATTGCATCTATTCCATGGCCATTTAGAGGTTTAGGAGGACAATGGTTCTAAGAGTTCTTTTTCTTTCTTTTGGATTCTTGTTGCTCTCTTGTGGGACTGAAGAAACAGAAGAGCAATGGAGTGCCTCTTCCTTAGAAAACGGAGAGAAGCTTTATATGATCCATTGCTTAAGATGTCACGGGCCCTCAGGGGATCTCGGGGCAAGTGGTTCAAAAAACTTGAAAATTAGTACATTGAAGCCTCCTGAAATCACAAAAATAATAAGTGAAGGTAAAGGAGCGATGCCCGCTTATGCCAACACATTGGATTCAAAAGAAAAATTTAACTGGCTGTCTGAATATGTCATTAGTTTAAGGAATTAATGGGAAAACCGACAAAAAAAAATGAATTAGAACAAGAATTGTGTGCGTTAGTTGGTGTCGCACATTCTAGGATTTCTGATGAAGAAGCAAGAGAGCATTTAGAGGAATTGCGTTTTTTAGCTGAAACAGCAGGCGCACATACTGAACACATGTTCCTCCAAAATTTGCCTGTACCAAATCCTAAAACCTATGTCGGAAGTGGTAAAATTGAAGAAATTCGTGAGTATATTAAAATGAAGGGAATCACATTAGTGATTTTTGATGATGAATTAGCACCCTCTCAGCTCCGCAATATTGAGAAGATTTTAGCTTGTAAAATATTGGATAGGACAATTTTAATTCTAGATATTTTTGCCAGCAGAGCGATGACCTATCACGCAAAGACACAAGTAGAGCTTGCCCAACTCCAATATATGTTACCGAGATTAACAGGTTTATGGACCCACCTTGAACGTCAGAAAGGTGGAATTGGGATGCGCGGACCAGGAGAATCTCAAATAGAAACAGATAGACGGATTATTGGGCAAAGAATTTCCTTAATGAAAGAACGTCTAAAATCTATTGATAAACAAAAGCGCGTTCAAAGAGGAAACAGAGGACAGCTAGTTCGCGTGGCACTCGTAGGTTATACTAATGTCGGGAAAAGCACTTTGATGAACGTACTGTCAAAATCAAAGGTTTTTGCAGAGAACAAATTATTTGCCACACTCGATACGACCGTAAGAAAAGTAGTTTTAGGTAATTTACCCTTACTGTTAACTGACACAGTTGGGTTTATCCGCAAGCTCCCGCAGCAGCTAATGGAATCTTTTAAGTCAACCTTAGATGAGGTTCGTGAGGCAGACCTTCTAATTCACGTTTTGGATATAGCTCATCTAAATTTCGAAGACCATTATCGTGTTGTCAATGAAACCTTAGCAGAGATTGACAAATCAGAAAAGCCAACCATTGTGGTTTTTAATAAAATAGACGCTTATTTACCTCCGGAAGATGAGCTTGAAGATCCCGATGGTCTTTCCTCCATAGATGCTTTGAAAAAATCTTGGATGTCCAAGCTAGGTTCAGAAAAAGTAATATTTATCTCTGCTCAAAAAAAGGAGAACATGGACGAGCTTCGTGATATATTGTACAAGCAGGTAAAAGAGATATTTAAGGTACGTTATCCGTACAATAACTTTTTATACTAAAACTAGACGAAGTGTTCGCCGTGTTGAGAGGCGTCTAGCCCTCTTTCCTCTTGGTCCTCACGCACACGAAGAGGGGTGATTACATTTACGAGTTTAAATAAAAGGTAACTCATGGTTAAGGTGTATAAAACAACTAGTAAAATAGCGATCAGGTGCATTATAAAGGTCTCAGTCTCACCATAAATTAGGCCAACCTCCGAAGCGAACAAAGCAGTTAATATCATTCCGGTTATTCCCCCTATTCCATGACTTGGAAAAACATCAAGTGTATCATCAACATTGAGCTTTCTAAAGAACCGAATCGCCAAATTACTAATCAATGCCGCCACAAAACCAATAAAAACACTTTGCCCCAGTGTGACGACTCCCGCGGCAGGTGTAATAGCAACGAGACCCACAATAGCTCCAATGCACGCTCCGATTGCTGACATTTTTCGATTTGTAAATCGATCAAAAAATATCCAGGTAATCATACTTGTTGCTGAGGCTACATTTGTATTGGCAAACGCAACAACAGCATCGAAATTAGCTCCTAAGGCGGAACCAGCATTGAAGCCAAACCATCCAAACCAGAGTAATCCTGTTCCCAGAATTACGAATGGAATATTTGCGGGCTTCTCGATTATTTTTTTCCTTTTCCCAAGGAATAAAGCACCTGCAAGTGCAGCCAATCCAGCTGACATATGAACTACAGTTCCTCCAGCAAAATCGATGACACCCCATTTTCGAAATAAGCCATCTGGATGCCAAGTCATATGTGCAAGTGGGGTATAGATTAGAAGTGTAAATAGGAGCATAAAAAGAATATAGCTCCTAAAACGAATACGTTCAGCAAAACTTCCTGAGATTAAAGCAGGAGTTATGATGGCAAATTTTAGTTGAAAAAAGGCGAATAATAGAAAGGGAATAGTAGGTCCGTAATTTGGATTTGGCGCTAAGGTCACATTATCAAAAAATAAAAAGGTAGTCGGGTTTCCAATTATTCCATAAAAGCTATCACCAAAGGATAAGCTAAAACCAACAAATATCCAAACAATAGTAATAACTCCTAACGCGACAAAGCTTTGAAGCATGGTTGAAATTATATTTTTTACATTGACCATACCTCCGTAAAAAAAAGCAAGACCAGGAGTCATGAGAAGTACGAATGCACTTGATACAAGCATCCAGGATGTGTCACCACTGTCAATATTATAACTGCTTATTTCGTAGTTATAAGCTTTATTACCGATGAGAATTAATAAGACAACTACAGCAAGAAAGATAAAGTTGAGCTTGCTGCCGATTCTTGAATTCATTTATTCTTGTGTTATTTTGTAACGGTTGATGTTTAAAAACTTAATGAAATCGTTGATATTTTCTTTGGAAATCTGATTAGGTGCACTTGGGTGTGAAAAATAAGCACCAAGCACTTCTTCAGCGATGCTCTTTTTATCAAGGTTAGGGACTTCATAAAAACAATCTTTTGTTTGTCTTATTTCATTTAAGCTTCTTTTTTTAGTCGTGATCATATCATTGATTTAATTATACAACTCAAACTTAGTGTATAAATGACACTTAGACAAGAAAGAACGACTTTTTTTATTAAAAAACCACACAAAATGCTGATTAGCAGTACTTTTTAAAGCTGTTGTGAATTGTACTCATTGCTATATTCGATGTGAACAAGCATGGTGTGGTAGGCAGCATACCATGTTTTGCTTTTGTCTTTTGCCATTTTATGAACGGCGTTTTTTCGCCATAAATCTATCGCTTTTTTTGAGTCCCAATAACTAATGAATATACTACGACCAGAACTATCTGTGATATTTTCGTAACCTAAATATCCAGGGATTTCTTTCACAAGGAGCAGGGTTTGTTCATCTAGATCTTCATAACCATCGGAGGTGTTTGTGCGCTTATAACTGAAGATGTTTGCATATTTTGCTCCGGGAAATCGGCTATGGTTCATTTTGTTTGATCTAGCTTTTTAACCATAGTTAAGATGGTAGCAAGCGCAACAGTTTCTCCAGTTTCATCATAAACATCAACTAAAAAACGAACAATTCCTTTAGCGATGTCCTCATCACTACGTTTTTCTTGGTCCATTTTTTCCTTTACAGTAAAACGAACACCAATTGTAGCCCCAGGGTAGACAGGCTTGATAAACCGCGCATCATCGAGACCATAATTTAAAAGAACAGGCCCTTTCTTTGGGTCCACAAATAAGCCAGCAGCTTTAGAAAGAATGAAATAACCATGTGCTACGCGTTGCTCGAAAATGGTTCCATCTAAGGATGTTGCATCCATGTGTGCGTAAAAGTTGTCCCCCGAAACATTTGCGAAATTAACAATATCAGCATCCGTTACGGTGTGCTTGTGCGTAAATACAGTTTCACCTACAACCAACTCTTCAAAGTGCTTTCGAAAAACATGTGGATTGGCTTCAGGCATAGCTGCACCGATTTGAAATTGTTCTGTAATTGCTGTTATGGTTGATGGATGACCTTGAATAGCAGTCCGTTGCAAGTAATGAAGTACGCCTCGCTTTCCTCCCATTTCTTCTCCACCTCCAGCACGTCCGGGACCGCCATGGGTAAGTAATGGCATGGGTGAACCGTGTCCTGTACTTTCTTTTGCACAATCTTTATTCAGCACAAGGATTCTACCGTGCATACTGGCAGCACCTACCACGTAATCTCTTGCTTCCTGGTTGTTTGGCGTGACGATTGACGACACCAAGGAGCCTTTCCCCATTTTAGCAAGCTCAATGGCGTCACCGATGTCTTTATAGGGCATTATCGTTGAAACGGGCCCAAAAGCTTCTATATCGTGACAAGCCACCTTATTAAAGGGGTCGTCATTTCTAAAAAGAATAGGAGAGAAAAAAGCACCTAGTTTTTTATCAGCACCCTCCACATCGAAGTTTTCTATATCACCAGAGACAATTTTTTGAGTTTGTTCCAGTGTTAATACACTTTCCTTGACGCGCTCTACCTGAAGTCTTGAGGCTAAAGCCCCCATGCGGACCCCTTCAATAGAAGGGTCACCAATTTTTATTTTTTCAAGTTTAGCTGATATGGCACTTTGTACTTCATCAATAAGATTTTCAGGCACAATGATTCTCCGAACTGCAGTGCATTTTTGACCTGCTTTGATAGTGATTTCTTTTACACACTCTTTCACAAATAAATTGAACTCTTCAGTATCAGGAGTTGCATGCATTCCAAGAATAGACGCATTTAAAGAGTCAGCCTCAAGATTAAAAGAAACACTTTTTTCTGTAATATGTGGCAATCCTTTGAGGACTTTTCCTGTTGCGGCACTACCCGTAAAAGTTACAGTATCTCTTTCGTCTACGTGATCAATAATACCTCTACCCAAACCACAAACCAACTGAAGTGAACCTTCTGGTAAAATTTTAGAGGCAATAATATCTTTAACCATAACTTCTGTTAAGTAACAAGTATATTCAGAAGGCTTAACAATAGCGGGTACACCAGCCATTAAGTTAACAGCAATTTTTTCTAGCATACCCCAAATTGGAAAGTTAAAGGCATTAATGTGAATTGCAACACCTTCTTTTGGAACCATGATATGGTGGCCGATAAATGTTCCTTCTTTTGAAAGAGGCGCAGCGACACCATCCACATAATAAGGTAAGTCAGGAAATTGCTTTCTTAATGAGGCATTTGCAAACAAATTCCCAATACCCCCTTCAATATCGATCCATGAATCAATTTTGGTTGCGCCCGTCCAAGAACTGATTTTATAATAGCTCGATTTTCTTTCGAGGAGGTAAAAAGCCAATGCTTTAAGCATTCTGCCCCTTTCTTGAAAGGTCATTTTTCTTAAAGCCGGCCCGCCGACTTTACGGCCATAGTCTAAAACCGCTTTATAGTCAATTCCGGCGCTCGAAACACCTCCCAGAGCGTCTCCATTAATGGCATTATAGAGGTTCGTTTCTATTCCTTCACCCTTGCCCCAAGAGCCAAGAATATAGTTTTGAAAATCTTGCATAGGATTTTATTAAAAGGTTCACTAAAAGGCCCCTGCAGCTCTAGGAGCCGAAAAAATTATGAGCTGTGGTTTATTTACAGTCTTTGTATTCGGAAATGTATGCTTCTTTTTCTTCTACTGACATCTCATTCTCAGCAGCCTTACATTTTTCTTCTATTTCTGTATCTAATGCGGCACCTTTAAGGTCATTTGCTTTGCATTCACATGCAGAGGTTCCACTACAAGAGTTGAGAAAAAGGCCTACGGTTATTACAGAAAAGAAAGTAATTGTTGGACGTTTAAAGTTCATTTTATTTTTTTTTATAAAGAAACGAAAATCATTTGAATTCAAGAGAATTGATTTTTTCAATTCACTTAAAACCCACCATTAATCCAACGAATTAAATCATTTCCATTCGCGTAAATCATCAGCCCTAATAAAAGGAAAATACCAACGTATTGCGCAATCTCTAGTACTCTTTGTGGCGCCTCTTTACCCGTGATCATCTCATAAATTAAGAATATGACATGTCCACCATCGAGAGCTGGTATAGGAAGAATATTCATAAAAGCAAGGATAATTGAAAGCAATGCCGTTTGCATCCAGAAGGCTTGCCAATCCCAAACGGCCGGAAATAAATTCCCGATAGTGGCAAAACCACCTACAGAACCCGCTCCTTTTTTGGTGAAAATAAATTTGAATTGACTTACATAATCTCCAAGGGTATTTAACCCATATTGGGTTCCAGCAGAAATACTCTTTAAAAAAGAGTAAGAAAGCGTTTCTACAGCCGTTGAATCTTCGACCGCTGAAACCCCAACAGCAAAACCAATCGTTCCACCCTCGTTCACTTTAGCATTTAATGTAATTGTATCGTTATTATTTTCTTCTGTTTGGCGAAGTACAGTTAATGCTACTGTTTTATTTTTATTTGCATAAAGGGCGTTTTGAATTTCATCAAAGTATGTTACTTCTTCTCCATTAATTTGCAGTAGGTGGTCTTTCGCTTGAAGCCCCGCTTTTTCGGCGTTTGATGCTTGATCAACAACCTCTACATATGATGATGTAGAGCGCATACCGAATGCAGGAAATGCATTATTTTGAAACAATTCAAGACCTATATCTTCAGGTAATGCTACCGTCTCTTGTACACCATTTGCATGCTCAACAGTTAAGCTTGAAATGTCCCGAAGCATTATAATTTTATTTAGTTCATCCAAGTTATACAGTGTATCATCATCAACTTTCAGAATTTTATCACCAGAAGAAATGCCATACTTCTCAGTAATATATGGATGGACACTAACCCCATGTGTCATTTTTTGAGGGTTGATTTGAACGCGCCCCCATGCGAAAATAACCATGGTGTAGATAAAAAATCCAAGAAGAAGATTGACAGTGACACCCCCAATCATAATAATTAATCTTTGCCAAGCTGGCTTAGAACGAAACTCCCATGGCTCAGCTGGTTTTTCTAGCTGTTCTTTGTCCATGGATTCGTCAATCATTCCAGAAATCTTGACATATCCTCCCAAAGGAAGCCAACCAAGGCCCCACTCTGTTGTAGTTTCATCTTCTTCCCAATCTTTAGGCGACTCTTTTGTAAACCAAGAGTACTTTTTCTTTCCGTTAATTTTTTTATATCTAAACAGTGAAAACCAAGGATTGAAGAATAAATAAAATTTTTCTATTCGTGTTTTAAAGAGTTTCGCGGGTATAAAGTGTCCCAATTCATGAAGGGAGACAAGTATGGCGAGTGATAAAAATAATTGAGCAGCTTTGATCCAAATATCCATTTCCAAAATTTGAGACACAAAGATACAACTATTCAAGTGTCATTTTCTAATGCACGAAGGGATTAACAAATATTATCAATGGGCATCGAGCCAATTGCTTGCAATTTTGTATTCCACCTCCAGAGGGACACTTAGTTTTAATGCACCTTCCATACTTTCTTTAACAAGTTTTTCAAGAGTTTCCCTTTCATCAGAATGAACATCAAAGACGAGCTCATCATGAACCTGTAAGATCATTTTGGATTTTAAATTTCTTTCACGAATGTCTTTTTGAACCGCCACCATAGCAACTTTAATTACGTCAGCAGCAGAACCTTGAATTGGCGCATTAATGGCATTTCTTTCAGCATATCCGCGAACAATAGCGTTGGTGCTATTAATGTCTGGTAAGTATCGTCTGCGGTCAAGAACCGTTTTAACATAGCCCTGCTCCCGTGCCTCAGCCACGACTGTTTCCATATATTTTTTGATTGTAGGATACTCTTCAAAGTAGCTATCAATAATGCCTTTAGCCTCTTTTCTACTAATATTTAAGTTTTGTGCTAATCCAAAAGCAGATTGGCCGTAAATAATCCCAAAGTTTACGGCTTTTGCTTGGGACCTTTGTTCGCGAGTAATTTGATCCACTGGGGTGTGAAAAACTTTTGATGCAGTAGCGGTATGAATATCAATGCCATCTTTAAAAGCTTCGATCATTGATTTGTCGTCACTTAAAGCTGCTATAATTCTAAGTTCAATCTGCGAATAGTCAACAGCCAATAATTCATGCATATCGTCCCGAGGTACAAAAGCTTTTCTAATCTCGCGCCCTTTTGCTGTCCGAATAGGGATGTTTTGTAGATTAGGATTGTTGGAGCTTAAGCGTCCTGTAGCCGTAACGGTTTGCATAAAGCTCGTGTGAATTCTTCCATCTTTTGTATCGCACAATTCAGGCAATGGGTCCACGTATGTGCTTTTCAATTTTTTAAGTTGTCGATACGTTAAAATATTTCCGACAATCGGATGGTCTTTTTCATGTTTTTGAAGCACGTCTTCAGAAGTGGCGTATTGCCCCGTTTTTGTTTTTTTTGCTTTACTTGAAATCTGCATCTTTTCAAATAAAATCGTACCAAGTTGTCTCGGGGAATCTAGATTAAATTCTTCACCCGCTGCTTCAATAATGGCTGATTTTAAGCGAACAAGGTCGTCATTGAGTTCCGCGCCAAAAGTTTTCAAAGCGGCCACATCGATATTTATTCCTTCAACCTCCATGTTTTTAAGTACATACATGAGTGGCATTTCAACATTTTCAAATAAGGACTTAAGATGTGGTTGTTCAATTTCTTGTTCAAAAAGCTTTTTCAATTGAAAGGTAATATCCGCATCCTCACATGCATAATCACAAACCTGGGCAGGAGTAAGATCCTTCATGTTTTTTTGATTTTTCCCCTTTTTACCAATCAGCGACTCAATTGACACACACTGATAATTGAGATGTTTTTCCGCAAGAAAATCCATGCCCTGTTTTGATTCTGGATTCATTAAATAATGCGCAATCATTGTATCAAAACATGCCGAAGATATATCGATACCATAGCGTCCCAATACTTTTAAATCATATTTGAGGTTATGACCAATTTTTAAGATTAGCGGATTCAAGAAAAGATCTTTGAATCTATGAATAAGACTGTCAGAAAACGATAGTGTTTCTTGAATAGGCACATAAAAGGCTTCTTTTTTCTGATAGGAGAATGAAACACCGATTAGATTTGCATGTCTCGGCTCAATATTGTCTGTTTCTGTGTCAAAGCAAAACTCTTTTTGTTTGGAAAGTAAAGTGATTAACTTTTCGACCTCTTCCTCTGTGTCGACTAAATGATATTTTGCAGCTTCAGTTGCAATAGTTTTGAGCGATGAGGTCGGCTCAGGTTCTTTTTCTTCAACTAAGCTTTGTGCACCGAAAAGATCCAATTGAGAAGCATCTTTTGTAGGGCTTTTAAAGTTTGGCCCATCTGATCTTGGGGTCTCCTGAGTTTCAATTTCTTCTCCCAGCACTCGTTTACCTAGTGTTCTGAATTCAAGCTCAGTAAAAGCGGCTTTTAATTTTTCTTTATCGACAGGTTTGATTTTTAGTTTCTCTTCATCAAATGCAACATCAACATCTGTAATGATGGTGGCAAGTTTTTTAGATAAGAGCCCCTGGTCCGCGAAATTGATGACATTTTCTTTCTGCTTTCCTTTGAGGTCCGTCACATTTTTAAGAAGTCCTTCGATAGAACCATATTTTGAGACCAATATTTTAGAGGTTTTTTCTCCTATACCAGGAATGCCAGGAATATTGTCAGCAGCATCTCCCCATAAACCAAGGATGTCAATAACTTGTAAGGGGTCGTCAACACCGAATTTTTCTTGAACTTCGTGGACACCCCAAATTTGTGCAGGAGCCCCACCTCGACCGGGTTTATACATAAAGGAATTTGAAGAAACGAGTTGGGCATAATCTTTATCAGGCGTCATCATATAGGTAAAAAAACCATGATTTTCTGCTTCCTTACATAGTGTTCCTATAACATCATCAGCCTCATAACCGGCTACCTCTATAACCTCAATATTGAAAGAACGAATCAAGTCTTTTATTGGCCCAATCATAGATCTTATGTCTTCAGGCATTGCTTCTCTATGGGCTTTATATTCTTTAAAATCTTCTTGTCGCACGGTTGAACCACCGGGCGGATCAAAAACCACAGCAATATGTGTTGGTCGTTCATTTTTTAAGATGTCAATTAAGACATTAGTGAATCCAAAAGCGGCTGAAGTGTTTTCTCCTTTAGAGTTTACTCTTGGATTTTTTGAAAATGCAAAATAAGCTCTGTAAATGAGCGCATATGCATCTAGTAAGAATAGTTTTTTAGGATGTTCGGCCGATAGCATTTAAGGTAATTTTAATTGATTTGTAGGCAGTCTTTGGTCAATTTTAAAGCGAATTCGCTTTCTCACAATACCCAATCCACCTCGAGCAGAACCTTTAAAAATAAAGTCAGCAGAATCTTTGAGCGCAAGCATTCCCATTCGAAAGAAAGCACCAGGTTCTAATGCTATCTCTACTGGGATGGAAACATCAGTAACGCTTGTTTTTTCAAGAACCACTTTTTCATTTGCATAAACAGTGGCAAGCATCTTATCATTAACGATGACCTTCGTTATTAGTTTTTCTATAGACACCCTTTTTTTATTGGGATTATCAACACGGGCATTTACTGAAATTGAGACCTTTTTGTCATTCATTTTAAGGCCGGATACACCGTCAAAACTTTCAATTTCAGGCATCAATAAAGGAGAACAAGAGCACAAAAACAAGAACGCTAAGCAAAAACTGACGATCCTCATTTCATTCTTTTTGCAAACGCTTCAAAAAAGTAAGGGATCGTTTCAATTCCTTTGTAATAATTGAAAAGACCGTAATGTTCGTCTGGTGAGTGAATGGCATCACTATCCAGCCCAAAGCCCATAAGTACGGTTTTTAAGCCAAGCTCTTTTTCAAACATTGCCACAATTGGAATACTACCACCGCTTCGAACAGGTATTGGTTTTACGCCAAATGACTTTTCGTAAGCATCGCTTGCTGCAAGATAACCTATTGAATCCACAGGTGTTACAGCGGGTTCACCACCATGATGTGGTGTTACCTTAACTGTTGTTCCTTTTGGTGCTAGCGAATTAAAGTGTTTAGTAAAAAGCGTTGTAATTTTATGTGGGTCTTGATTTGGAACCAGCCTCATGGAAATTTTAGCATAAGCTTTCGAAGCAATAACTGTTTTTGCTCCTTCCCCTGTGTATCCTCCCCAAATCCCATTTACATCTAAAGAAGGTCGAATTGATCCACGTTCAGGAGTAGAGTAGCCCTCTTCGCCCATGGTATTTTTAATATCTAAGGCCTTACAGTATGCTTCATGAGAAAAAGGAGCCTTTGCCATTTCTGCTCGTTCTTTTTTTGAAAGAACTTCAACATCGTCGTAAAACCCAGGGATATTAATTGCTTTGTTTTCATCTTGTAAGGCATCAATCATTTCACATAGTATATTGATAGGGTTTGCTACACAACCTCCATAAAGACCAGAATGAAGGTCTCTGTTCGGGACCTGTTACTTCAACCTCAACATAGCTCAGGCCTCTCAAGCCTGTAGTTATCGAAGGAACGTCATTGGCGAGCATCCCGGTATCAGAAACCAATATGATATCTGCCGATAATCTTTCTTTTTCATTCTTAACAAAAACCCCAAGGTTTTCGCTGCCGACCTCTTCTTCGCCTTCAATCATGAATTTCACATTGCAGGGAAGTTCATTTTTTGCAAGCATCGACTCAACAGCTTTGACATGCATGTACATTTGGCCTTTGTCGTCACATGCACCCCTTGCGAAAATAGCACCTTCAGGATGCAATTCTGTTTTTTTTATAACAGGGTCAAAAGGTGGATTTGTCCATAAATCTATAGGGTCGGCTGGTTGTACATCGTAATGGCCATATACGAGAACCGTAGGTAGTGCTTCATCTAAAATTTTTTCTCCATAAACAATCGGATGCCCTTTAGTTTGGCAAATTTCAACATTGTCTAAGCCTATTTTTTTGAGGTCCTCTGCTAGCGTATTGGCACATTTTACAACGTCATCATTGTATTTTGAATCCGCCGAAACAGAAGGAATCCTGAGTAGGTTTAATAGCTCATTTAAAAACCGATCTTTATTTGACGTAATGTAATCTTGTGTGTTTATCATAGTATAATTTTAAGCTTTAAAGCGATGAAACTTAATAGAAAAACTGACGCTTTGAGAATTGTAAAAATACGCATATTGTCTATAAAAACAGGTCGAAAATTAAATTTCATTTGAGCCGGGTCCTTAAACTTTTTTTTAGTCTTGAATTATTCCTTATTTTTGCGAGCAACTACGCGTTGTAGAAATGCGTCTAACAGGTAAACTTATCAATAACTAGAAGATTGAAAAACATACTTTACATATTCATTTCATTGCTGTGTTTTGTTTATTCATCACATGGTCAACTCACCGTCGCCTCAGGAATGACGCCGACACAGTACGTTCAAAGTCTTGTTGGCGGTGGAATTGTAATTTCAAATGTGACCTTTACCGGAAACCCAACGCAAATAGGGACGTTTAATGGAACAAATGCTAATGTAGGATTCGATGCAGGTGTAGTTTTGGCAGCGGGCCCAATCAATGGTCTTATAGGAGGGCCTGGTGTCGCAGATAATGGCCAACCCGGAAGTGGTATTGCAGACAATGATCTTCTTTCTGTCGCTCAATCTGTTAATCCAGGTATTTTTTCTACCAGCGATGCTGCCATTTTAGAATTCGACTTTGTACCTTCTTCCAATGTTGCCGCCTTTAATTTTGTTTTTTCTTCAGATGAATATTTACAATGGGTAAACTCCACTTTCAACGACGTTTTTGCCTTTTTTGTTAGTGGACCCGGAATAACGGGACCTTACAATGCCCCGGCAGCCTTTCCAGGTGGCGCCCAAAACGTAGCGGTTGTTCCTGGTACAAATACACCTATTACTATTAGTACAATTCATCCTGGTCTTAACGGTCAATACTACATAAATAACAATGGGACTTCTTTTTCACACAACGGATTTACAGTGCCAATTCCTGTAGAACTCTCTGTGCAGTGTGGTGAAACGTATCATTTCAAATATGCAATTGCAGATTGTTCCGATGACTTTTTAAATACAGCTGTTTTTATTGAGGCAGGGAGTTTTGTGTCGGATGCTGTAGACGTTACAGTTGCTACAGTCTCAGGTGATACAACTATAGTGGAAGGTTGTACTGATGCCAACTTTTATTTTACAAGACCTGAAAATGATACAGCAGACACGTTAATTATCAACTATGAGATCGGTGGCGTAGCTATTGAAGGGACAGATTACAATTTCCTTCCTGATTCCATTGTTTTTCTTCCAGGGCAAGATTCGGTGACCGTTACCTTATCACCGGTCCAAGATGGTATTAATGAGCCGTTTGAGTCAGTGACAATATCGGTTGAGCTTATAAATATTTGTGGTGACACGATTGTTTCTTCAGGAATCATTTATATTGGTGACGGGCCGATATTAAATATTACAGAATCGGATACAACGATTGTTTGTGCCAATGATAGTGTATCCATTTTCGCATCTGCCTCAGGAGGATATGCCCCCTACACCTACGAGTGGACAGATTTAGATGGGAATTCAATAGGTTCGGGAGATACAATTACCCAAGGTATATCCGAAAATGGATCTATTGATGTTATCGTAACAGCAACAGATTTTTGTTTGTTTTCAGGTACAGATACAGTAACGCTTACATTAAACCAAACCCTAGGTATTGATACAATTTATGTTGGACCCGCAACGTGTGAACCTGATGGTTTCGTTTCAGCTATTGTTGTTGGAGATTCAGTAACTCCAGAACATGGTGTTTATTATTCTTGGTTGAATGGCGCAGGTCAAGATGGCCCTACAGCTTCAGTTTGGACAGATTTACCCGCAGGATGGTATTATATATCCGTAGAGGATGCTGTTTGTACAGTCGAGGATAGTGCATTTGTGGAGCTATTGGACCCTCCAATTGCTGCGCTTACCGCTTCTCCTGTAGAAGGTTGTGCTCCTCTTTTGGTAACCTTTGATTACAGCGAAAGTCAAAATGCCGAAGGATATGAATTGTTCTTCGGCGATGGCTCGTCTCAGACGAGTTCTACAGTTGAGCAAATGACTTTTACCTATGACAACCCTAATGCCGCAACATACGTTGCAGAGCTTATTGTAACTCAAGGTGCAAATTGTGCCGATTCAATGGAAGTAGTTATACAAATAGGGATTTGTGGCTGCACAGATGCGAATGCATTAAATTATGATCCAGCAGCAACCATTGATGATGGTTCTTGCCAATACCCTGTCCCGCCGGAGCCCATTGTGTCCGCCCCGAACGTGTTTACGCCAAATAACGATTCAGACAATTCAAATGAAGTATTTGAATTAACAACAGAGAATTTAGGAGAGCTTCAACTTATTATTTTCAACCGTTGGGGGAATATTGTTTTCGACGAAACGAGTACAGACCCGGACAACCAAAACCCAGCTTGGAATGGTTTGATGTCTAATTCTGGAAAAGAGGCAGAAGAAGGGGTTTACTTTTATAAGTATATTGCCTTTGGGCTTGAAGATGATTTCAGTGATACGCCTCCAGCGCGTGTCGAAGGCCATGGCTTTTTGACACTTGTTCGTAACCAATAAGGAAAACTTTTATGAGATTTTTAGTTGCCTTCATAGTTTTGGTAACCATTCAAAATCTATTCGGTCAAGCACTGATATGGGAAAGCCAAATTGATTCTATTCCCACCCTAAGTTCACCAAGACCTATAGATTTAACCGGAGATGGTGTACTTGATATTGTTATTGGTGGTGGAACAGACGGAGAATATAGTTCAGCTGGAGTTATGGCTTTTAATGGAGCCTCTGGTGCATTACTTTGGCAATCACCTTCTAGAAACGAGCTTTTTGGATCACCAATATTTCAAGACATTTCAGGAGATGGTATAGATGATATATTTATAACAGGACGAGAGGCGCAATTTCTTGCTTTGAACGGAGTAAATGGAAATGTTATATGGGATTTTTTCCCTTACGGATCGAATCCTGCAGACAGTGGTTGGTATAATTTTTATAATCCTCAAAAAATTAATGATGTAAATGGAGACTCTTATCCAGACTTTTTGGTTACTAACGGTGGCGATCATACTGCTCCTGAATGGGAAACCAATCGTCCTCCAGGTCACGTTGTGGTTTTATCAGCCATAGATGGGGCTATACTCGCCAAAGCAGTTGTTCCTGATAGTGCTGAAACATATTGCTCCCCGGTACTCTGTGATCTAAATAATGATGGCAATCAATGGGTTTTGTTTGGGACAGGAGGTGAAAATTTAGGCGGTAATTTTTATGCTTGTCCTTTAGCGAGCATCCTAAACAATACTATGGATGATGCTGTTGTGCTTGCATCAGATTCGCTTAAAGGTTTTATTGCCCCACCATCAGTTGTTTTTAATGAATCAGAAAATAGGTTTGATATTTATATCCTTTCCTATGATGGTAAGCTTCAGAAATTCTCAGGATTAGATTTTTCGGAGCAATGGTCTTTTAAATATCCAAATACAGAATCTAGCGCTGCTCCTGTTATCGGTAATTTCACAGGGGGGTTTGAACCAGATGTCTTTTTAACCCTTTTCAAAGGTATAGCACCTTCATATTCAGACTTTTATCAAGTTATGTTAGATGGTGCAGATGGTTCGCTAAAGTTTATAGACAGTTTAGGACAAATTAATTACTCCTCAGGGAATGCAGTAGATTTGAATAACGATGGACGTGATGAGGCATTGGCATCTATTACGTATTTTCAGGATGGTTTTTTTCAACACCGCATTGAAAGCATTGACTTTGAAACAAATACTGTTTCGAACCTGACACCAACAAATGCAGGTGTTAATTTGGGATCTTCTCCTCTCATAACGGATCTAGACAATGATGGCTCAATGGACTTTGTTTTTGCAAATAGAAATGACAGCTTAAACCCTGTGGCATGGAATGGTATAACGATTCGCCGAATGAATCTTCAAACCTCGATGCCTAATGCTGGAATCGCCTGGGGTTCTTATCTTGGAAGTCTATTCAATGCTAGTTATAATAATGCGTCTATTTTTTGTGGTGACAATAGTGTTGTAACGAATACTACCATATCAGATGTGTCATGTAACGGTTTTTCTGATGGAACCATTACGCCAAATGTGACAGGAACAAATCCAAGCTATACGTATCATTGGTCTAATGGAATAATAAGCCCGAGCATCTCTTCACTTTCAGAAGGAACATATACCGTTCACATTACAGACAATCTGGGGTGTATGGAAGTTTTGGACTACGTATTGTCTGATCCATATGAAATCACATACGGTGCAATTTCCTCGCCAACATGTCCTGGTGGCTCAGATGGAAATGCTACATTATCATCTTCCGGATGCCCATGTATGTTTAGTATGTGCACCTTCCTTTGGGAAAATGGAGTTACAACAAAGCCGAATGATTCTCTAGTTTCGGGCTGGAATACCGTCGTTATTTCGCATACTGATGGTTGTATTGTGCAGGATTCAGTATTTGTGCCGGAATCCAATCCTATTATCGATTCTATATTTATTGAAAATGTAAGTTGTTTTCAAGAGGAAAATGGAGGCCTCACGTTAATCATGGATTCCCTGTATACCCCTTATAATATTTTATGGACGAATGGCTCATCATCTACCTATATCGATTCATTACCAGCAGGTCTATATGGTCTTTCGGTTGAGGACTCTAGAGGATGCACTGATTCTATTATTTTGGAAGTTCAACAACCAGAACCACTGCTACTAGAATTGACATATGATTCACTTTTGTGTTACCCATTAGTATATTCCTCTTTATTGATTGAAGCTAATGGAGGAACAACGCCTTATAGTTACTCAATGAATCAAATTAATGGAAACTCATTTGATGGACTCATACCAGGTCAATATACGGTCTCAGTCTCTGATTCTAATCTGTGTATCGAAGAACAAGTGATAGAAATCGTTCAGCTAGAGGAGCTAACAGCCTCATTTGAAGTTATAAATGCAAGTGGTGAAGGCAGTTTAGATGGAGTTGCAATTGTAACACCTCAAGGCGGGTCGCCTCCATACAGCTATGCTTGGAGCACCTCTCAATCGGACTCCATTGCCGTTTATTTGAATCCTGGCTGGTACACCGTGCTTGTAACCGATCAAAATGATTGCATATTCACAGATTCACTTTATATAGGAATTGCTCATATTACTGAGTACGATGTTTCGAATGTCATGGTTTATCCGAATCCAACAGTCGGCTTGGTTCAATTAAGTGATATTTGTGATGAAATAGCTCTTTCTAGTCACGATGGTAAATGGATCACTGCTAAATTGGATAGTGATTTTATAGATTTATCATTTCTTGCAAATGGTATTTATTATTTAAGTTTGACAAAAGACGGTGAAAGTATGCGGAAGCGAATCATCAGAATTTCAAATTAGATGTTTAAACATTATTTCCATTTAGCGGCCTTTGTTATTTTATTCATCTCGGCTTGCACTTCTTCCGAAACGGCTGAGAAGCTTATAGCTAAAGGAGGCCGAATTTATGGAGGGAATGTTTCTTATTTTGCTCGTGAAAGAACTGATAATATATTTCCTATGGCTGCCGTTTCAATGTATGATCAGCGTGCAGCAGCCCCAATATTTGAAACCTTACTCGCTTTTAATGAGGAAGATCAAAGCCTTATTTCCAATATAATATCATCCTATCGTTTCTCAGCGGACAATTCTTACGTTGATCTAAATATAAGAAACGGGATTTATTTCCATGAGGATTCTTGTTTCAAAAATAAGAGCCGTAGACTGACCTCTAGTGATGTTAAGTTCACCTTAGATTTTGCATGTTCTTCTAATACCCTGAATAAGCAAGGACAATTATTAACACCGAAAATAATAGGCGCATTCGAGTTTCTATCTTCAAAAGATAAAGATTTTAAAAAAGGAGTCGAAGGGATAGAAGTGCTGTCTGATTCAACATTACGCATACAGCTTATTGACTCTACTCAAACAATTTTAAAGATATTAACCCACCAAAGCCTATCTGTCATTTCAAAAACGGCTTATGATTTTTACAGCGATCAAATCATCAATCACCCAATTGGTACAGGACCATTTGTGTTTGACCGAATCAATAAAAATGGTATTCTTTATACTCGAAACCCAAACTATTGGAAAATTGATCAATATGGAAACCGTCTTCCATTTATTGATTCTTTGGATTTAAAATTTAAGACCAATGATCAAGAGGTATTTGATATGTTTACTTCTCAGCGGACAGACCTGCTTTCGAACATTCCAATTAATGAAATCAATTCCTTGTTTGGAAGTTTGATAGATGCCCAAGAAGGGAAGAACATTTTACATAAGGTGAAGCATAAAAAAGGGCTAAAGGTTAATCTTTTGGAATTTGACTGTAGCCGCCCGCCTTTTGACGACATTTATTTACGAAAGGCAATTTTCCACGCTGTCGACCGAGACAAAATTTGTCGGGATTATCTATTCGGTGAGGGATCGCCTGCAAACAAAGGCGTTTTACCATCAGTCCCCTTCTTTAAATATATTGGGAGTACTAAAACACCATATAATTTGAAATTGGCAAAAAGCTATTTAAGAAAAAGTCAATATAAAAGAGGGGACACGCTTACCTTATTTTTAAGTGAACAAATGGGCTCTCAAGGATACACTTGGTGCAAGAGCCTTGTTGAAGAGCTTAGAGAAAATCTAAAATTAGAATTTAGATTGGTGCGTCTATCCTTTAAAGCTAAGCAGGATGCAATTAATAGTGGTCGCGCTTTGGTTTGGAAATCTGCTTTTATCTCCGATTATCCTGATGCAGAATCCTTCTTAATGCCCTATTACTCTAATCCCAAAATCAAGACGGGAAAGAATGTTCATTACTCAAGTCGGGAGTTTGATGTTAAGATGGATAGGGCAAGGGCAGAAATAAGACCCGCCATTCGAAATGAACATTTCAATGGCTGTGTCCAAATATTAAATGAAGAGGCTCCCATTGTACCCTTATATTTTGAAGATTTAGTTGTCGTCTTTAATTTGCGATTGCGAGGCGCACAAGTAAATTCCTTTGGGATTATTGACTTATCCGCAGCTTATCTTAAGCCAATCGAATAATTACTTTTTACCTTTAAAAGGGTGGCCCGTAGAAATACTATCGGCTAGAACTTCTTCAACCCATTTTTTACCCCAATCCTTCTTTTCTTGTTCACTCCAAAGTTTAGGGTAAAACATTCTTTTTTGAAATCGAGGAGGAAGATATTTCTGCCAGTTTGTACCGCCCGTTCCTTTTTCGTCGCCTGTTCCCTTGGATAAATAATGCACTGCGGTTCTATAGTGCACAAGGGGCCAGTTTACATTGACATTTACGTCCAATGTTCTGAGTTCAGATATTAGGGTTTCGTTTTTTTGATCGCTTTCAGAAAGGCTGATAAATTTATTCCAAATATTAATGGGTTGGTATTCATCGGCAAAATCATGAAACTCTTGAAGGTACTTTTTTTCAAAATCACGCAAGGTCAGCGCTTTTTCTCCTGTTTCCTCAACGATTGCACCCCTTCTCCAATAAATATTATCCAACTGTTCGTGGTGGTCAGCATTTGCAAGCCCTTCTCTACGCTCTTCGATGACAAGGTTTTTGAGATCAGTACAAGCGATTTCAATTCGTCTGTATGCAGCGGTTTGAAATCCACTTGAGGATAACAGCGCCATACGAAACTTTGTGAATTGGTCTTTTTCCATGCCATAACGCATGACCTCAAAAGATTGCGTTAATGTTTCAAAGTACATATTAATGCGCTTCAACCTAGAGATAAAGAATGAGGCATCTAAGGATTCGTTCCAACCTTGATCTTGTCCTGAGTCAGAGATGATTTTTCCATTGTAACATACTTGTTCCAATTCATGAAGAATCAAGCTGAAGTACAGCTCCGTAATTTGATGATAAACAATAAATATTTTTTCGTCAGGATAGTCTGTTTTAGGTTTTTGAAGACTCAAAAGCGCATCCACCTCAATATAATCCCAATATGTTAGCGGATTTGCGAAAATCAAGCCGTCTAAGTACGAAACAAGATCTTGCCCAATTGCCGCATATTTCTTGTTAAGCTGCTCTAATCGAGCTTTAATTTCCGGTGTGATTTCCATAGTCTTTGCATTCAAATTATTGACAAGTCGAAGTTAGTTATTTTTGTTTGGATAGTTGGATGACTACTTTTTCATACTAGAGAATAACTTTACATTACCTATAGGTACGTTCAAAACGGGTTAGTAGTCAATAAATATAGGGAAGTTAAAATTTGAGGGGTGTTATTTCTCCTCCTCGTCTAGAACTCTTTTTGGACGTAATTGCTCAAAAATACCTAAGGTAATCCAGTAAGGAAGTACGAAGCCCATTAAGAATAATAACATCCAAAAGGCCATGCCTCCAATTAAAAGAAATAAAACTATACCAAAAGTGCTCATGTTCTACTATTTTTGCTGTACGCTTAGGCAAAATTAAAAAATTTAAATAAATAATTCATTATAAAATGGAATATAGAATAGAAAAAGATACAATGGGGGATGTAAAGGTCCCATCTACAAGATATTGGGGTGCTCAAAC
This sequence comes from uncultured Flavobacteriales bacterium, assembly GCA_943789205.1. Classification (GTDB taxonomy): domain Bacteria; phylum Bacteroidota; class Bacteroidia; order Flavobacteriales_D; family Crocinitomicaceae; genus UBA952. The sequence continues at coordinate 1,015,410 of CALSTG010000001.1, read as the reverse complement.
CGAGCGATCACGAAATAATTTTAAGATTGGACCAGCCGCATCAATGCCTATAGAGATTGTTCATGCATTTGCTTATTTAAAAAAGGCCGCAGCGCACACTAATGAAGAGCTTGGTGTACTTGAAACCGCTAAAAAAGATTTAATATCCTCTGTTTGTGACGAGATCATTTCTGGTATGCACAATGAGGAGTTTCCCCTTGTGATTTGGCAAACAGGTTCTGGGACACAATCCAATATGAATTGCAACGAAGTCATTGCAAATAGAGCGCATGTGTTAAACGGAGGAAGCCTGACAGATACCAGTAAAACATTGAATCCAAATGACGATGTCAATAAATCTCAGTCTTCCAACGATACTTTTCCAACCGCTATGCATATTGCTTCCTATAAACAGGTTGTCGAAATAACAATTCCAGGAATTGAGAACCTTAGGAATACATTAGCTGCAAAAGTTTTAGAATTCAAAGATATCGTCAAAACAGGTCGTACGCATTTCATGGATGCAACGCCGCTAACCTTAGGACAAGAGTTCAGCGGGTATGTTGCGCAATTGGATCAATCCTTAAGGGCCATTCATAATGCTTTGGAGCCTGTTAAAGAGCTCGCACTTGGTGGTACTGCCGTAGGCACAGGCCTTAACACTCCGAAAGGATACGATGTTCTCGTAGCTAAAAAAATAGCAGCTTTTACAGGGTTGCCATTCAAAACAGCTGCAAATAAATTTGAAGCTTTAGCAGCTCATGACGCTATGGTTGAACTTTCCTCTGCACTTAAAAGAGCGGCAGTTTCTTTGATGAAAATAGGGAATGATATTAGAATGTTATCGTCAGGACCAAGATGTGGGATCGGAGAACTAATACTACCTGAAAATGAGCCAGGGTCTTCAATTATGCCAGGTAAAGTAAATCCTACGCAGCCAGAGGCTTTAACAATGGTATGCGCTCAGGTAATGGGGAATGACGTAACGGTTTCCGTCGCTGGGTCTAATGGACATTTTGAATTAAATGTATTCAAGCCCGTTATCGCCGCTAATGTATTAGAGTCTGCAAGGCTTATTGGAGATGCGTGCAATTCTTTTACCGTTAATTGTGCCGCAGGTATTAAAGCAAATGCACCTATGGTGAAAAAGCACCTTGAAAATTCATTGATGCTGGTTACCGCCTTAAATACTAAAATAGGTTATTATAAGGCAGCGGAAATAGCAAAATATGCTCATAAAAACGGAACAACGCTTAAAGAGGCAGCCGTGGGGCTTGGTCATGTTTCTGAGACAGAATATGACGCTATTGTTGATCCCTCAAAGATGATCGGGCATTAGGCAACGAACTTTATTCCTAAAGGGTTTTGTGTATATTCTATGTAGTATTTTAGGACCTCCTTGGCATAAGACCTAAGGTAAGGGAGATAAAATACGAGGGATTCTTGTTTAACCCAAATGCATTGTTCTATACCCTCTTCCTTTTGCGGCTTCATTGTTTTTTTGTACCCCAGATAGTTTACTAGATACCATTTGGTTTTAATCTTTTTCTGCTTTAGCAAATGCGCAGTCTTTTTCAAAGGTTGCTGTAGGGATAAATTCTTTAGTTCAAGGCCAGTTTCTTCCGCTGTCTCTCTAAGGGCACCATGTTTTTTTTTCTCGCATTTTTCCACCTTTCCTTTTGGGAGATCCCATTTTCCCTTTCTGTAAATCAGTAATAATTCTTTATTGCGATTGACAACCAATGAACCCGCTCTTTTTTGCATTTGTCTAATTTTACGTCCAAATTAGCTTTTACAACATGAGAGATACTACTGACAGTACAAGTCTTTCAACAAGAGAATGTTTAAAATAAGGCCTGGTAATTAAGGCTTTCATTATTAGATGCTTTTGTTCAACAGTGTTTGTGTTGGGAATGCAAAGTCTAAACCAGCAGCTGTAAATCTTGCTAAGACCTCTTTGCTAATCGTGTTTTGCGAGTCAAGCCAATGTGCTTCCGGCTTTACATAATAGATGAATAAAATACCTAAAGAGAAGTCACCAAAGTCTTTAAACCCAGCGGAACAGTCTTCCTCTAATATTTCTGAATTGTCCGCAACAATCTGTCTTAGAATGTCAACACCCTTTTGCATTCCTGCCTCATCTGTATCATAGGTAAGACCTAGATTAAGTATAATTTTCAGTGCGGGTTGCGATGTTACATTGACTACGCTATTATCAGTAAATGTGCTGTTGGGAATTGTAACAATTCTACCATCCAGTGTTCTGATTCGCGTACTTCTTAATCCAACCTCTTCAACGACTCCATCGAAGCCTTCAATTTGAATTCGATCTTTAATTTTGAAGGGTTTGTCCAAGAAAATCATAATACCAGCAAAAATATTTTTTACTGAGTCTTGGGCCGCCAAAGCGAGCGCCAATCCTCCTATTCCTAGACCTGCAATCATGGCTGTAATGTCAAAACCAATATTATCGAGTCCGATGATAATACCGAAAGTCCAAATAATCCCTTTGACCGCCTTAGAAATGATTGGTAATATATAGTTGTCAGCGCCACCTTCAGTTTTTTCAACCATAGGCTGCACCACTTCTGTAACAAGTGCATCAAAAACACGTGAGGCAATTGAAGTTAGTGTAACTACGGCAGAGAAAGAAGCAACAGCTTCCAAAAAGTTCATTACGCTCTCATTTTCAATATATATGTAGTGAATAGCAATCCAATAACCTAGGATTAAAATTGAATAACGGATGGGTTTTTCAAGTTTGTCTATTAGAACGTCATCTAGATTGGTCTTTGTTTTTGCTGTAAGCTTTCTTAAAATATTTGAAAGGACCCAATAAACAATTTTCGTCGCTACAAGTGTTCCGACAATGATCGCAAGCGCAACAGCCCATACCTCTATTGAATTTCCTAAAAATTGATAGTCTAAAAATTCCATTTTCTTCTTTTCTAGTTAGTTATGCGTTAAATTATTCTTGCGAATAAGTGCTCAAAGATAAGTAGGATTATGTAATTAATAACATTGCTTAAAACATGCCTGGAAGCTATTTTAGTTTAGTGCTCTTCAAAGGATTCCTTTAAAGCGCCCATTTTACCATTTTGAAAATCAAAAAGAGCGGCTTGTATTTCTTCTTGTGTATTCATGACGAATGGACCATAAGAAGTTACTGGCTCTGCTAATGGAGCGCCAGAAAGTATAATAAAACGCGATGAAACTTTGACTTTTAAATCTATGAAATCGCCATCGTTTTTAAACCAGACCATATCTTTTGTGGTGACAGATGAACCGTTGACATCCAGTGTTCCATTCAGTATATAAATAAGGGCATTATAAGTTTTGGGTAGCGGAAGCTGCAATACCGTATCTTCTTTAGCGTTTATGCGAAGTAAAGTCTGTGGGCTATACGTTTTAGCTGGACCATTAATACCCTCAAATGTCCCGGCGACTACTGATATTTCTGCACCTTCTTTTGTGATTTTTGGTGTATCTTCTGCGGTTAATGGGAGATAATAAGGTGCCTCCATTTTATATTTTGCAGGCGTATTCACCCAAAACTGAATAAATTCTTGTTGGCCGCCATTTTCAACCAAATCGATGCCTGGTCGCTCACTATGAATGATGCCACTCCCTGCATGCATCCATTGTGTACCCCCTGCTGATATAACAGCGGTATTCCCTATAGAATCCTGGTGACGCACACTCCCTTTAAAAATAAAGGTAACAGGTGAAAAGCCTCTATGTGGATGAGGTCCAACGCCAAGCTCACTTTGCTTACCACCTGGAACGAGCGGTTCGTCCCAATGGTGTATGAGTAAAAAAGGGTCAATACTTTCAACCTCGCGACTGGGCAACGGTTGGTCCAATAGGTGTCCTCCCATATTTACCCGCTGTGCAGGAATTATTTTATAAATAGTACGGTTTGCCATAGTTGATAAGTTGTATTTAAATAAAACCTAAGCGCTATAATTTGTTTGCGATAAAGGATTGAAAAAGTTAATTTTTTCGATCCTTTCCAATGGTAATTTTATAATCGTCGGCATTGCCTTTAATTTTCAAATTTAAGTAGCGTGTTTTTTTATTGGGATCAACTTCGATAATTTTATCGTCTCCTGTTTGTCCATCGGCAGTTTTTTTGTCTCCAAATAGCTTATATCGTGCACCTTGCTTGATAAGTGACCATGGGATACGGATAAAATATTCCATATTAAACGCTAAGTCTTGTTTACCTGAAAGCTCAAAATGTCCCAACGTCGACTCAATGGTCATTGCAGGGATATTAAGTTCTCCATTGGTAATATCCATATGATTTTCGAGTGTGTCAAACCGCACGGAGGTAAGGTCTTTATCTCCCATATAATCTGACAACATAAGCATATAGTCATAATTTTCTAGGCGCCCATCTAAGACACTCATATCAATATGAATATCGGATTGATTAATATCAGGCACCATGTCAGGGGACATCCTTATTTTACCTGTAATTGAAGCGGTGAGTTTTCCATGAAGGTTTTCAGAAACGATGGCATCCTGCCCAAAATTTTCAAATTTAAAAAGCAACTTATCTAATTCTACGTTTTTGAATTTTAGGTTCGGTTTTAAATAAATATGCTTTGGATCGCTTCCGTTAAAATAACCTGACATACGAACATTTCCTCCCGCTGCTTTTAAGTCGAGCGTGTCGACATATAAATAATGGTTGGGCATAGTACGAAGACGCGCGTGTATTTTTTGTAAATCTATACGATGATAAAGAAATTGAGCTACATCCACGTCAATTGTCATATCGGTAAAAGGAAGCTCATACAGATTAAAGGCCTCTTCATGTGTTGTAATATTTTGTTTGGTACTTTTTTCTTCTTTTTTTTCAGGGCTCTGCAGCTCAAAATTAAAAAGTTGGTCAAAGTCAATATAATTCGATTTAATTCCAAGATGATTGTCCCTTTTTCTGATACTTTGATTTTTTCCTAGATAATAATTCATATCAAGGTCAAAGTCCGTTCGTCCAATCTTTCCTTGGAATGCTTTAACCATTATGTGTTCGTCTTCATAATAAAAATGACCATTAAAGTTCTCAAAACGCATAGGGTGGACGTGCATCTTAGCGTTTAGACGGTCTAGCTCAAGGTCGATAGAATGAAGCGTAGATTCTTTATAGTGCATATTGGATTTAATGTGTAATTCGAGTCCCTTTAATTCTTCATGTCTATAATCTTCAGGCACATAATTCTCTCCTCCGTACGAAAACACGTCCTCTAAACGTAACAAATCAGCATGTAATGTTAAGTCTAAATCAACATCTCCGTCAAGCTTTTCCTTCATCCAAAAGCCATAGTCATGAGCAAGACCATTGAAACGGAAGTCAGAATCATCAATAAAACCTTTAAAGTCTTTGATGCTTAAATCTCTTTCTCCAACGAGTATATCGATATGAAAATCATGTAATTCATGCGGATAATTTTTAAGTGTTGCATGCAGGTTATCTACAAAGAATTCTCCTTCAGGAAGGTTTTTAGACTCTGTAAATTCTCGTGCAGAAGTATTGAACGAGAGCCCAAGCTTTAATTCTTTAATCATTTCATCAATCCCAGCGCTGTCCTTTTTTGAATAGTTTGTGATTTCTGATAGATCAAGTTTATTAGAAGTCATTTCGAGATGAGCGCTAACGGGAACATCAGCATGGTGCACAATAGCCGGCAAGTCCGAGAGGTAACCTTTAATGGATAGGTCAGAAGCCCCAAAAACCATGTCAAATAGCTCAAGGTCCGCTTTTTTGCCATTCATAACAAGATGCATATCGAGTTTCTTTAGTGGCGCTGGTAGGTCTGAAGATTCTAGGCTTAGATCTTTTACAATTAATTCACTGAAATAAGCCTGATTCAGTTCGTTTAAAGCAGATGAAGGGTTGTCTAAATCTATAATATCATGAAATCTTATATCTAGCTGAGCACTTCCATCGGCTTTAAGGCCCTCTAAGTTCAAGAACTTTGTAAGGAAATCAACATTGAAGTCTGCATTCAGCTGCATATCAACCTCTGGATTTTCAAAGTTTTTTACCAAAAGAGAACCTAAAAAAGTTCCCGTTTCAAGTTTGGCGCGCATTCCTTTTAGTGAAAATTCCATTGTTTTTAGATTGCGTCTAGCACCATTTGTAAAATGACCTTCGAAGCCTAGGTCGTCAATTCTCTTCCGTACACTTGTATTTTCGAGATAGGCTTCACTTGCTCCAAAATTCACATCGATAAAAGGCATTACCCCATGAAGTGTTGGCCCTTTGATAATAGCATTCAAATAGATATTTCCAGCATTTTTATAACGCTCAAGAACAGGAATTAGCTCTTCTGGCGCAAAGGCAATAAGCATATCAAAATTCGGCTTTGTACCCTTTACAGCAAGGTCTAATGTCGCTTCATTTTTAAGGTCAATAGAGCCTTCGATGTCAAAATCACCATGTTCCATGCGAATACCTGAAGGTTTTAAAACCAAAAGACCTGTTTGGTCATTGAGAGAGAGATCTGTATGAAATTCAAAGTGCTTGTGCTTGATGTATGTGGTATCGCCATTTTCTACGACGTTTAATTCAAATTCCGTATCGATATGTGCATTAATTAGTTCCCCTGCAGTCTGAAACCCACCTTTAGCGTTGTACACAAAAGCTTCTATATCAACATTAGAGGTTTCATCAAGTTTATGAATGTCAATATTGCGCAATTCAATATTTTTTAAATGAATGTCAAGAGGAGCGCTTTCCTCAGTATCTGAATTTGTTGCCAAAGCATTCTGAATATTCAGTGTACCATCTTTGTGGTAAATGAGGTTTAAAAACCCGTCTTCAATGCGTAAGTTTTTAACATCATAGTTCCCCTTGAGAATATCCCAAATGTTAAATCCAGCGTAAATATCGGCAACATGAAGAAGTTCGTCTGCTCCAGGCGCTTTCGACTCGTGGATGTGCACGTTATCAACTTTAATTGAGATGTAGGGAAAATTTGCAAAGGGTTCTAAATGCGTATCACCAACTTTGATTTCGCCCTTGTAGTTTTTGTTGAGCGCGTTTATTTCAGATTGAATTAAACCATCTTGTTTAAGGTAAAGAACAGCTATTGCGATACTCAAAACAACAACGGGAACTGCGAGTACAATACCTGTAAAACGGATCCAAAATTTTCTTTTTTTAAGGAAAGTTATTTTCATGAATGCATTAAGGTGTGCTAAAGATATGGTTATAAATTAAAAAAAGTTTGGGGTTATACCCAAACCTCTTTAACTACAAAACGATAAAATGAATATTTTATTTTTGCCACCCTATGGCAAGTCTTTTCATACGACTAAGTTAATGGTATTCATGAAGCATGCTCAAAAAAAGCTAGGCCTAACGCACTTTGTGTCAAATACACACTTAATAAATTGTGTAACACCCTCTGAATAAATAAGATATAAAAAATAAAAATCACTTATAAATTGTTTGTTACTATGAAAGAATGTGTACTTTTGCGCCCTGAAATATAAAAATATTGAGTATGAAAATGTCTTTAATTACATTATTTATGGGGCTTACATTAGCCTTAACCGCACAAGTTCCAAACTGGACGCTTACGACGTGTGAAGGAAATGAATACAGCATGTATACAGAGCTTTCTAAGGGAAAAGCAGTTGTCATGAACTTTTCAAGTTTATGGTGTGCAGGGAGCATTGCAGGTGTTCAAGCGACTGAGAGTCTTTGGCAAAACACAATGAGTGAAAACGTCAAGGTGTTTGGATTCATTCACGAAGATTACGATTTTAATACTGCTAACTGTGATGATGCAGACCTTTGGAGCGTAGAACATGGAACAAGTTATCCTTCCTTTATTAATATTGAAAGTGAGCTTCAAGCATACATTAATAAATACACGCAGAGTGGGGCAACTACACTACCTTGGTTTTTATTGTTCATTCCTAATGCAGAAAACCCGGGCGCAAGCACACTCGCTTATAGTGGTCATGACATGAATACTTTGAACCACATTCTTAGCGATCAATGGCTCCAATCAGCTAATGTTATGGACATGATAGGATCAGAAAAAGTAGTGGTTAAAATTTTAGACCATATGGGCCGCGAAACTGAATTCAAAGCGAACACGCCGCTTATTTATGTTTATGCTGACGGTACTACAAAAAAAATATTTGCTTTTGGTGAATAATTTATTCCATTTATATTTAAAAGCCTCGCCATATCGCGAGGCTTTTTTTTGCTATTGTCGTTCTTAATTTAGATTAATGTTTCTAAATAATTCGATGTTCTTATAAATAGTAGTTGCTTTATTAAAACCGCCAATGCATTATGTGTGGCTGTTTTATTTATGCATAAAAAAAGATATAGGAATTTAAGATCAAATAGAACAGTGCCGGTAGAGAAACCCAAAGGCTGTCCTTTGATCGAAATCGAACGGCTAAACCACAAAACATAAGTAATGCAAGCCCCAAAGAAGAAACGCTCCATAAAGGCTTGTAAATAAAACCAAGTAGTAGTCCGGTAGCGCCAAGAAATTGACAGATGACGATTACCCTTCCTAAATTTTGCATGCCCAATCGCTTCAATTCATCTTTCATCCTGGCGGAGATGAAGTAGTATATTGAGTAAAAAAAGAAAGAAATGCTCGAGAATAGAATGCAGATTCTAAATATGTCCATTCTAGCTTAGTTCATGGCTTCAAAAGCAATGAAGGCACAAAGAACCAGTAAAATAAGAGAGGGAAGGTGCTTAATGAAGGTATTCTTAATTTTAAAGTGAAATCCCTGAGCAGAAACCATAAAGAATGCCATGAGCAGCGATGCCGGCAATAAGACTGCTGGAAACCAAATCCCTGTGACTAACAAAGTCGCCAATGCAATTTTAGAGACACCCACTAAATTTCTCGTCAAATCACTTAAGCCAAAGGTTTTAAATTCTGCGATGACGTTGTGGTAGCGAAAAGTCCATACAAAAGCTACTGATAGGGCAACGGCGATTTGGGCCAACATTGATAAATTCTCCATTTTAATGTTTTAGTGATTTAATCTAAATGTACAAATTATTCGTTTGATGCTATTGAACTTCCGCTTAAAAAGAAGGACGAACGGCTAGACATAAACACTTCATGATTTATTATCATTGAGTTAACACCCATTAGAAGATGTATAACTTTCTTTGTGTACAATTTGAGACATGGATATAGTAGAAAAAACGATCAAGATTATGCCTTCCAGTAATATCATTGACTACATCAAAATGGGCGATTTAGCCAGTAAGAATGGAGATGAAGACGAGTCTTTTAAATGGTACTTCAAGGGCTTGGAAGTTGCTCGAGAACAAGAGAACAAAGAAAAGGTCGATTATATTTCAGGGCTGATAATTACCATGATGTAGTTTGAAAACGTAAGGCACAAGATACATCTTTATTTTTCCATTGTGAAGCCCTTTCCTTATTGGCTTTTAGAGGAGAGACTCTCCGTTGAGGTCTGAGGTAAGCACCTCGCCCATATAATCCAAGAAGGGGCGTATGGCATTAAAATGATCCACCATCCATTGCTCGAAATTTTTATCATAAAGTAGTTCATCAGGTATTTCTTTGGTAAAGATATATTGCTTAAAACGCAGGTTTTTAATCCCTGGATCTTCCTTGTCAAAACCTTTGGGTGCAGTTTTTAATTGGTCCCCTTTCATGGCTCCCCAAATTCCTGTTAGGGTTTTCGCCGTTGACATCTTCTCAAAGTATTCAGGGTCCATTTCTATTTCTTTTCGGACTCGAAAGAGATCGTCTTTATTTGGCCCCCAAAACCCAGCGCCAATGAATGCGGCCCCTGGTTCAAGGTGTAGGTAATATCCTCCACGAAACTGTGGCTTAATACGGTGAAATCCGATGCCGAAATGAGATTTATACGGGGTTTTGTTTTTTGAAAAACGCACGTCTCGATAGACCCGAAATACTTTTTGACGATCCAGCTGGTTTTCGTCACTCAAACACTCAAATAGTGCTTGTGTGAATTGAACTACATGTGCTCTTGCTTCATCATGTTTGTGTTTATTGGCTTTGAACCAATCACGGTTGTTGTTTTCTCGAAGCTCATCTAGAAATGGAAAGATAGAAGGGTGTAGCATGTTCCACAGTTTTGTTTTTTGCGTACTGAAAATAAGGATTTCTTATGAATCAATGGCATCAAACGAGCTTACAATTCCTTTAATGAGTGCCGAGCTAAATCCATTGTGCTCCATTTCATTGAGCCCCGATATGGTACATCCTTTTGGCGTAGTTACCTTATCAATCTCAAATTCAGGGTGCTGACCGCCAGAAATGAGCAGCTCTGCTGCACCTTTAACGGTCTGGTTGACAATGGTACTTGCGGTTTTTGAGTCAAAGCCAATTTGAACACCTCCTTGTACCATACCACGCATAAAACGAAGAACAAATGCAACACCACAAGCACCCAAAACAGTAGCGGCATCCATTAGTTTTTCATCAATTCGAATCGTACTTCCAATGGTATTAAAGCATGCTTCTACGAGCTTGTCATGGCTTGAATGATTTGAAGCAATGCAGGTCATTGATGCACAAACATCTGCAGCTGTATTTGGCATCGCCCTATAGATGGGGATGTCACTTTGAACGGTCTCCCTTAAGGTCAAAAGCGTCACACCCGTTGCGAGTGAGACAACAACCTGTTTTGTTGCATCTATATGTGGCGCTAAATCTTTTATTACCTCTAAGACATTGTACGGTTTTAGGGCCAATAAAATGAGGTCTGCATTTTCAATTGCTTTGATATTGTCGCCAAGAATACGAACGCCCTCTTTCTCGAAATGCTTTATAGGGTCTGGATCTCTTTTTGTGGCCACAAGATTAACCTGGTTCTTACTTTTGATGAGGCCTTTTAAGATGGCTTGCCCTAAATTTCCACAGCCAATAATGGTGATGTTTTTGCCTTCCATAGGAATGAATTTGGCGGCAAAGGTAGGGTTTTTAGATAGGCTTAGTTTTAGTTTATGGCGTCTTTTTTAAATTGCGTATTAGTATCCTCCTTATTTGAGTCAAGTGGTTTAACTTCGCCCATTAATTCTTGTTGGTAAATGACCTTTCCAACAATAGGGACAGCTTCTGGGGGTGTTGTATTTTGTATGGTTTCGTTGGAGGATTTGTGAAAGTCTGGTTGCGCTATATTTCCAAGTGTTGTTTCTCTAATTGGATTCGTTTCTTTTTGAATCTCTGGCGCTATGGTATCCCCAATCAATGTATCCGTATGAATAATGCGTCGGACCTGTCGCTTTTTTACCCCATCTGAATTGTGATTTTCGGTACACCCTGAAATGAGCATGATTAAGCTCAAGGATCCAAGTAGCGATATACGCAGTGGCTTGAAGCGAATTTGACGCTCTATATTTTTATAGAGCTGGTTTAGTTTTATTTGAATCGCAGGTTCTTTTTTTCTGGGGGCCAATATGCGGCCACAAATATGAGTTTTACTATTATGAGAGAGGTAGTTTGTGATTTCTTCCTGCGACATTACCGTAAAATCCACTACGGTTTTATCACAAAGTCCACAATGACGACCTTCCTTATTTGGGGACATTTTGGTCCAGTCCTCATGGCATGGTGTTTCGATTTTTAGGCGCTCGCTCATCTCTTTTTTTATTCGTGTACAACCTTCGAATTGAAAGGTTCAGCATCCTAAAATAAAACCAAAAATAAGTTCCATAAAAAAAGGCAAGGAACACTCCTTGCCTTTTTTTAAAAGTAAAATTCTTTTATTTATAAATTGATTCTAAACCTTATCGAACCTGAAACCCCTGGTGATAGCTGTGAAAAGAATTGATTTTGTGCATTGTAAGATTCAAATACACTTTCCCGTTTATCATTCAAACAGTTTGTGACTTTAACACCTAAGCTGTACATTTCGTCTTTACCAAAGGCCTTATTGAAATTAAAATTTAAGCTATGAAATGGCACACTGTAAATATCGGGACGATCAACAATACCTGCGAACTGCAATGTTTTCCCTTGAACGTTGTAAAACAGACCTGCTTGAAAGTTGCTAAAAAACCCATTCTCCGCACCATTAAAAGAAAAACCACCATTTATGATGTAGGGCGCTTGGCCGGCCATTTTTCTGAAGGTTTCGATTACCTGCCCTGTTCTTGCGTTAGCCACGCGGCTGTCATATTCTGTTTGGCTTAAGTCAATTCGAGAATCCACAACCGTAACATTTAACACAAAATCAAATGCCTCTGTCTTCTCACTAATCCAGCTTAGGTTTTCACGAATCTCGAATTCTCCTCCAAGGACTTGTCCGTCGCCTACATTTCTTGGCTGAAAAGCACCTGGTTGTGTGGCGTACTGAATGATTTCAATAGGGTTAATAAACTTTTTGTAAAAGGCACTGATAGAAACGGTACGTCCTTTACTAGGGAATACCTCCCATCTGAAATCTAGGTTATGTATATCTGTACTTGTCAATTCTCCATCCCAATAAACAATTCCTGTCGCGTTATCTGCATCCCGAAATAATCCACCAACAAAGGTTCTACCTGTGATTGGGTCGAAAATCTCAGCATATGAAAGCTCCTTGAATGACGGTCTAGCGATGGTTTTTCCGTAGGAAAGTCTTAAATTTTGATTTTCCGTCACTGAATAGACCAAGTTCAAAGCTGGAAATATCCCGAGGTTTTCAAGAACTTTTTCATTATTCAAAACATTTGTCCCCAATTGATCCTGACCTGTATATCTGTGTGTGTAATACTCAGCTCTTATACCGATAATGGACTTAAATTTTTTGCCGATTGTCATTTCATTCGACACGTATCCTGAAGCATTACTTATACTAGAATTAAAGGTATTGGGGTTGTTGGGTAAAAATGGCGTATCAATTGTGGTTCCTTCTTGAGGATTACCGAGATAAGGCCATAGATTTTCATCTTGAAACAATTCGTCTGGATCCCCTGTAAGTGGAATATCTCCTCTTACATTGACTTGAAAGTTCTTAATCGAGAAATCTCTTTGCTTATAGGTATATCGCGAACCTAATTTTAAATATGCCTTAGTTCCGAATGCGGTGTAGGTTTTCTTTCCAGCGATAATTGCAACACCGTTGATTTCTGAAAGATCTCTCCATATACGCTCTGGAAAACCTGATTCAGAGCTAATTCTTACGCCACCATCGTTTACATTTTCGTATCTAGTAAAACGAATATCTGGATCCTTAATTCTAGAGAATGTAGGTGATAGTTTCCATTCTAGGTCCCAATTTTTTTCTTCGAATTTATATTTGGCAGCGAGATGAAGGTTAGATAACGATTTTTGGCTGTAGGATAGATTATGTTGGTATCCCGTAAAGTAGGAGCCCTCATCATTATTGATGAAATCAAAAACACCCGCACTTGATTCGCCATTTTGAAGGTGCATCGCCGTAATGCTGTATTTTGCCTTTAGTGTTTTTACTGCAAACCCGGCAAGCGAGCTAAGCATCACTGTATTAACACCATAATCACCTTTTTGATATTCAAGCGTATCCATTTCTGTTTTGTCTGGATCCCCAGGGAGTCCATACCTCGCAAATAATGCATCTCTATAGAATTCAGTATTGTTTCTGTAATTGACCATAAAATTGTAGGCGATGGTTCTTTTTTCTTTTTTGATTTGATTCCCAAAATTCATTGCTAAACCACCATCTAAAAAACTTTGTGATTCTTTTGCTGCAAGCGTCTTATTAAAGGAATTTAAAATATCTGCATAACGATCTGCTGCTGCTGTATTGCTGCCAAGTGTTTGCACAAAAGACGGGATATTTGTTTCTGCTGGAATTTCTCTTGTTCCATCATCGAACCCTAGAAAATCAAGCTTGCCTCCTTCATAGTCGAGATAATCACTTCGCAAATGGAAATTTGGATTATACCCTGTTCGAACAGTAATACTTTGTGTTTTTTGATTTGGAAAGCTGGCGAGCTCAATATTTACAAGCCCTCCTGTAAAATCTGCCGGAAGCTCAGCACTGAACGTTTTATTAACAACCATGTTGTCAATTAGCGAGGTAGGGAAAATATCCATTTGTAGCGTATTCCGGTCAGGATCCAGCCCCGGAATATCTAAACCATTTAAAATGGTTTTATTGTATCTGTCTCCAATGCCTCGAATAAAAATATATTTTCCATTGGCCACCGAGATGCCTGGTACTCTCCGCATGGCAGAGGCAGCATCTGAGTCACCTGTTTTTCTAAAACTTGAAGCAGAAATTCCATCAATCATATTTGCCGATTTCAGTTTCATGCGAAGAATCGCATTTTCTGTATTTTTTTTGTACTCTGCTTGTACAGTGACTTCTCCAAACTCTGTGACTTGCGCCTGCAATTCCGTATTTTCAACAAGGGTCACTTTTTCTGCTGTCACTTCTACACCATTTATTGCTGTATTGTTATAGGAATACATGGAGAAAATAAGATTGTATGAACCAACTGGCATAGTAATCTCAAACTTTCCATCAAGATCTGAGAAGGCTCCTTTATTTAATCCTTCCACTTGAATTTTTACCATGGGTAAGGATTCTCCTGTAGATCCATCAATAACGGATCCTCTTATGATTCCGTTCTGTCCAAATACGGCATAAGAACTAGACATGATTAAGAACAATAATGAATAAAGGTTTCTCATTTTATTTTTTTTTTACATCGAAGCACCCGTGCCAAGGTGGTACGGGTGCCGCAAATGTAGTTAATTATCTATTCTACTTTTAGAATCCTGAGAGGTTTCCTGATAAACCAGCCCATGTCCACCCGATCAACACTGAAGCATCAGCACCAACCGAATTTGCTCCTTCAGCGACTTCAGTTGTAAAGGCATCTGATCCATCTTTAAAGAAATCAGTTAAGACGCCTCCCGCAGGAAGTGTCACTTCCAAATTTGAGGCATCTAAAAATCCATCAGCCGTCGGCACTTGATCAAAATCTTGACCATCAGCAACACCAAAGAAATACTGATTAGTAAATACCAAGTTTGAATTGTCATCTAAATCGACTAATCCTTGTGCTACACCAGCGTAAGTCGTTCCGTTGGTAATGGTATGCGTTCCTGAAGCTGAACCTTCTGGTCCGTCAAGCTCAAAGCACTCATCTCCTGGATTCACTATAATAAAGTTGTCAAGTGTTCCCGACCAACCTTGATCTGTGTCAATGGCGTCATCACCTGCATTCCATACTAAAGCGTTTGAAACATTAACGGTTCCTCCAAAAAATTCTATTCCATCATCTTGATTCCCTACAACCTCAATGTTTGAAACGGTTGTTCCTGATCCGACTCCACCAAGAGTAAGTCCATTGATTTCGTTCCCTTCACCGATGTTTGCTCCACCGTGACGAATAGAAACATAGGTAATAGAACCTGAATTATCAGCTGCGTCAGAACCTCCGTAAAGGCCATTTGCATCCGATGGCGGAACACCTTCTATCTGAACAGCATCAGAGGCTGCAGAAATTGGCGCATTACCTAACACAATTAATCCACCCCATAGACCATTAAGTGTAGGGTCTAAGTTTGGACTTACGTTTTCTCCGGGCATAATTTCATCAGCTACAGATGTAAATATAATAGGAGCACCTGCGGTTCCATTGGCAAAAAGCTTACCACCTCTTGCGATCAAAAGAGCAGTGGCGTTTGCACCTGTTCCAGCTTGTCCTTTAATGATAGTTCCTGCCTCAATGGTTAGCTCAGCTCCTGCTTCAACAGCCACTCGACTCGTTAAAAGATAAACGTTATCTGCAGTCCATGTTGTATTCGTTGTGATGTTGCTCGCAACAGTTACGGTGGTTTGATCTTGTTCGTATTCGCACGTACCGTCATCTTTCTCTGCTTCAGAATTGTAGTTAATAGCAGTAGGATCTGTACATCCTTTCTTTTTACAGCTTGTTACCGCCACTAACGATGCAACGGCAAAAAATAGAATTGTTTTTTTCATTTTGATTTTTTTCAATTGTTTGGTGCAAATATCTATGACACTTGTGTTGTTTTCGTTAATCGAATGTTATTTTGAGATTATGAATTACAGGATTTTGTTAACACAGGGTTAACATTTGCTTTTTAAGTAATGGAATACCCTACTCCCTTTACTGTGTGAATCATTTTATCACCAAACCTTTCACGTAGTTTTCTAATGTGCACATCGACTGTTCGCTCTCCTACAATAGTATCGTCTCCCCACAAAAGAGATAAAATCTGTTGTCTTTTAAAGACCTTTCCTGGCCTACTAAAAAAAAGCTCAAGCAATTCAAATTCCTTTTTAGGAATTTGAATTTCATTGCCATTAAAGGTCACCGTAAACTTTTCTCGATTAATTTTAACATCATTAAACTCAGTTTGAATTTCGTTGTTATTTCTGACAGCTTTTCTTCTCAGTAAAGCCTCAATTTTTGCAAGTAACAATCTAGGCCGAATCGGTTTAGTTATGAAATCATCAGCGCCTGCATCGAATCCAGCTATTTGAGAATACTCCTCTGACCTCGCAGTAAGTAGTACAATCAATGGCTGTTCATTTATTCTTGAGGCTCTGATTAATCTTAGGGCCTCTATACCATCGATACCCGGCATCATAATATCCATTAAAACCAAAGAGGGTTCAATCTTATTAACCAAGGCAATCGCATCCTCACCGTTTGTTGCCGTATAGACTTTATAATCAGCTTGACGTAAATTATAAGTTAAAAACTCTAAAATATCATGGTCATCGTCTACAAGAACTATTGACTTTGCTGTTTTTTTCACACCTGTTTATTTTTGGGTTAAAGTAAATAAGAATACAATTGGAATTAATTAACAGAAAGTTAAGGTAATGTTAAAACAAGCTTTAAACTTTAAAGTGAATGTCACAATTATCATTCACACCATTAAAATAATTGACCATATCGAACTGGATTTGATAAAAAAGTAAGGATAAAAAGCACTGATTTTGCGGATTGAAAATAAAAGCGTTGGTGTCTACCACGAGTTACAAAACCGAAAACAAATGAGCGAGTATATAAATAATGACGATTCAAAGAGAAAAAGGCATGAAGATGACCGATTGCGGGACAAAAAAAATTAAATCCTAATTTCTTTAGAAAAGATATGAATTATTTAAAATTAAATTAACTTAGACTTAATCTTGAAACACTTAAATTTGTCATCAAAATTTAATTATATGAAACCACTATTGATTCTCGTTTTATTTTCTGTGCTATTTTCTTCATGCGCAACAACAGAATCTTTCACTTTTACAGAGGAAGAAATGAAGAACTCAGGATTTTCAGAACAAGGCTGGAGTATTTTAAAAGATGGAAAACCCATTGCGAAGATTGAATCTATGGAATGGGAGTTTTTTGAGGAGAAGTTGTATCAAGAAATTTCAGTAACGCTCATCGATTATCAATATTCAAATTATGATGAAATGAAGATGCTAATGAAGTATATCCATACCAAGCATCCGAAATCGAAGATTGAAATCAATGAAGATCCGCATTTTAAGGAAAACCTAAAAGGCGAATAGACCTTTCTCGAGCTTTGACCATCCCATTTAAAATGTTGATGCTGTTTTAAACATCAATAAAGTTTTTCTAATTCGAGTATGACCCGCAGCCATAATTAGTAAATGTTAATAATAATTTAACATCTGGATAGGCATAATTGGAATACTAATTATAGATTTGTTAAAAATTACGTATGAGTTTTGGTCTTTATGAGTTCCTCTCTTTAATCGGAGCCCTCGGTCTTTTTATTTTCGGAATGAAAATAATGAGTGATGGAATTCAGAAATTCGCTGGGGACCAAATGCGCTCAATCCTTCGAAAGATTACTCAAAATCGAATTGCTGGAATATTTACAGGTTTTGGTACAACGGCGATCATTCAGTCTTCTAGTGCCACAACAGTAATGATTGTAAGCTTTGTTAATGCTGGCTTATTGTCCTTGCGACAGGCTATAGGAGTTATCATGGGCGCCAATATAGGAACTACAGTTACGGCATTTCTTTTGTTGGCGTTTGGTTTCGGAAAATTCAGTATTTCAGATTATTCACTTCCGATTATTGCTATTGGCCTTCCG
This sequence comes from uncultured Flavobacteriales bacterium, assembly GCA_943789205.1. Taxonomy (GTDB): domain Bacteria; phylum Bacteroidota; class Bacteroidia; order Flavobacteriales_D; family Crocinitomicaceae; genus UBA952. Next base: position 997,360 of record CALSTG010000001.1, on the reverse strand, counting down.
CTATTTTTTATGTCCAATTCAAAACTCAAATCTTTTGGTGAGTTTCTAATTGGCTTTGCTCTATTATTTAGAGGTCTTGATGCCCTCAAAGACTTGATGAGTTTTATAAAAGAGGATCCTACCTTCATAAAAACCATTATTGAACCACTTGATCAATTTGGCTTTGGCTCTGTCATTATTTTTGTTGGAATAGGAACGCTATTGACAGTTGTGGTTCAGTCGAGTAGCGCTGCAATGGCAATTACACTTTCACTTTGTGGGGGGCTTAATGGACTTCCCTTAGAATTGGCCGCAGCAATTATTTTGGGTGAAAACATCGGAACAACGATTACGGCCAATATGGCGGCAATGATTGGAAATGTTCATGCGAAAAGAGCGGCAAGGGCGCATTTGTTCTTCAATGTGATTGGCGTATTGTGGATGCTCGCGATCTTCTATCCTTTTCTCAAGTTTGTGGACTATTTGGTAAGTGAAACTTTTTTCAACGCCCTTATTATTGATGGTGATTCTGAGTCAACAACGCGATGGTCTTTAGCGGTATACCACCTTTCATTTAATATTGTCAATACACTTCTCTTATTGTGGTTTATTCCGCATATTGAGCGATTGGTCGTCCGAATATTGCCCTCCAAAACTGACGATGATGAAATGTTTCAGCTTAAGTTCTTCTCCTCAACGATTCCTGTCGGAGAGCTTTCTTTATTGGAGGCACAAAGAGAAGTTGTAAAGCTTGGTAAAATTGTTTCGAGAATGAATACATTTTGTCAGACGATTTTGTTGGAAAAAAAGGAATCCGAGTTTAGAAATTACATCGATAGAATTGCCAAGTACGAGGATATTACAGATAAAATCGAAGAGGAGGTTGCAAGCTATTTAACTAAGGTCTCTCAAAATGAGCTTAGTGAGCGAACTTCTGAAAAGATTCGTGCGATGCTTAGTATGGTCGGAGACATGGAGCGAATTGCAGATATTTATTATCAGATCTCGAAAACGACAGAACGTAAGCGTAAAAATAAAATTTGGTTTACTCCAGAGCAAAGAGAACGATTGCTTGAAATGTATTCGTTGATGAATCAGGTACTTGAAAACATGTGCAAGAATTTAGAGATGCGCTATTCTGAGGTGGAACTTACCGAGGCAAAAAAGCTTGAAAAAAGTCTCAACAAGCTGCGCAAAGAAATTCGAAAGGAGCACTTTACAAATGTAGAAAAAGGGGAATATCGGTATGATAATGCCGCAATATATAGCGATTTGTTTAACTCATTAGAGAAGATTGGTGACCATGCAATCAGCGTGACGCAATCTATAACAGGTGAAGCTTAAACCCTTTCGAATACCTTCGGTAAAACTTATTTTTTGGTCTTTAATAATATCCAATACAATAGTTTGATTAGAATCAAGGATTAAGAATACCGAAAGCTAAAATTTCTTCTGCTGTCATATAGTGAATGTTGTTCGGCCCAGCAGCATTGATGATAAAATAATACAGATTTTCTGCCTCTTGTTGTGAATAACCGATACTGGCATAGTAGTCAATATAGATCTCGTGCTCCTCATGTCCAACAGGATATTCTGTGGCAGATGTATTTCCATCACTCCAAGCATGAACCCCTATTTTGGCTCCTTCGTCCATCGTGCGTGTGGTTCCTGCCAAAAACAAATCTACGGCGCCGGATTCTATTTTAGCATTCGGTGGAAGGTGGATATGAACATCTTGATTATACATCATGATGGCGGCTTTAAAAAGCTCTTCATCATCCCTAGAGCCCGGGCACTTTTCCATAATAGCGTAGCTAATGTTTGGGTATTTATTGAGCAATCTTTCTAGCTGATTGTCTATTCTGCTTCCCATGTCTCCATTGACAACTACGGTCGTATCATCTAGAATGGGCCAAATCCTGCCTTATAGCCTTTTTTGCAGCTTCCGCTACTATGGAGCAATGTGCCCAAGAAAAAGAGGATAAATGCTGTATGTTTATTTCTTACAATCAAAATCCAACATCCCAATAAGTGAGTGTTCCACCCGCGAATATTCCCATGCCATTTTCTACGTTAGAGTAGACTTGCACAGGCGTGGCAAATGGATTTCCACTTGCTCTTTGATATAGATTAAAGGATTTCAGATAGTTGAAGTAAGCCTCGCTGGTGTTGACCAATCTAATTTCACCAAAGAGCTCTAAATCTTTTAGCTCAGCATAATTGATCACACTAAAGGTGAGTGCGTAATCTTCCCCATCAAAATTTTCATCCTTGAGCATTAGGTATAGATAGGTGTTTTCAAAGCCTCCGAAATTGAATCTATTTACGGTTTCTACATTGATATCATTGCAAGAAATTTCTAGTGGTTCCCGAAACTCGATGGTATCCTCTTCGAATTCACCCCATTCGTCAATCCACGTGCCTTTGACCAAAACTTCCACCATATAGAAGTTTTCATTTGCAGGCGGGTCTTGAAAGTTTATCGTTGTTTCCAGGATGGTTTGTCCATCGCTATTGGTGCTGCTAACCGTGTCAATACTATTGATTTGAACGGCGACCGGAATCCTATTTGTTGCGTTTACGGGCGTATATCCAGGAGCACTCACTTCAATCGTATATAGCTCGTCGGCCTGTGGAGTTGCTCCTGTTGGTGAGATGTACAGCCCATCTCCTTGGTTGGTAAGTGTGGTAACCTGTACTCCGTTTCCATCGAAAATAGAGACATAGGCATCATTAATGCTGGTATAGCTTGTGCTTTCTAATACACCAACACTTCGGCTAATATTGGCTGTCCATACAGAGTCATTTGTAAAAAGACTATTGACTACAATTCTTGACGCAATATCTTGTGCATCGAACTCAATTTCTTTTGTGCAATTCGTGAATAAAAGAAGCGGTATTGCAGATAAAAATAAAATAAGTTTTTTCATGTTTTTAAAATTTAAAGCTATATGAAACACTAGGGAGTATGGGGAATAAGCTAAGCTGATTTAGCGTCCGCGTTCCATTATTTCCTTCCTCAAAGAAGAGAAAGAATGCATTTTGCCGGGAGTAGGCATTGTATAGTCCAAAGCTCCAGGTACTCTCCCAGTTGTTCTTTTTCTTATGAAGGTTTACACCAATATCGAGTCTGTGGTAGGCGGGCATCCTGTAATCGTTACGTTCCTCAATATGCTCAATGGGTGCGTAGGGTGTGTTTGCCCCAATACCAAGACCATCTACCCCTAAATAGGTTTGTTGTGCGAGTGTTGTGGCATATCCCGATCCAAAGACCCAAACGACACCAATATCGACACGGTCGTTAAACTTATGCGTGACAGCAAGCCCAATATCATGTCTTCTGTCATAGATATAGGGATATGGATTTCCAAAATTCAAAGAGTCAAATTGTCGATTTGACCAGCTCAAAGTATAACCAATCCAACCTGAAGTTTTTCCTAATTTCTTCTCAACGAGAACCTCTAGGCCATAGCTATTTCCATTTCCGACTGTGATTTTATCCTGCCAGTCTTGTGAAGACCCAAAAAAACTAACCCCTTCTTTATAGGCGATGAGGTTCTGCATGTCTTTGTAATAGCCCTCCACTGAAAATTGGAATCCCTTAGTTAAAGTTTGGGCATAACCCAGGGCAAGCTGATTTGAGTACTCTGGCGCAACTCTATCCGTTACAGGAACCCACAGGTCTGTTGGCAAGCCTATTGTAGGGTTGGTCAATAAATGTAAAAATTGTGTCATACTCGAGTAGGACATCTTCAATGATGAATTTTCATTGAGCATGTATCTTGCTGCGAATCTAGGCTGGATACTTGGGTACCACTCCTGATTTGCTTTGAATCCTGAAAAATGAATCCCGATGTTTAATTTCAGACGTGCTGAAATTTCCCAATCATCCTCAAAATAAGCCCAGTGCTCATGACCATATTGTCTTGACGATCCAAATGTGGTATCAATACCGCTTGAAGTATTATTTGAAAGCGCTATTTGATTCACCCCCGGTACAAAGGTGTGGTAGGTGTCTCCAAATCCAAACTTAATCGTATGGTTTGGATTTGGTCTGAAGTCAAAATCAGCCTTTACGGTCCAATCTTGAATACCAGAATTATAGTTAAAGAGAACATTTTGGCTTGTTGAAGGAGCGTTTTGGTAAGTGGTAGTTGATTGATTTTGGCCACCTACAGTAAATTCATATTGACTGAAAGTCCCCGTTAGATTCATGAAAAGTTTAGGAGTAATAATTTTGTTCCATCGCAGCGCCGCAATGGCATTTCCCCATCTTAATCCGTTGCTCGAGGTTTCGTCCGTACTTGAGGTGTCTTCATCCGTGGTATAGGTATTGGTAGCATCGTTATAGAAACGATCTCTTCCAAAGTAGCCACTCAAGTAGAGCCTGCTGGTCTCGGAAAACTTATGGTTGATTTTCGCATTTAAATCCCAAAAGTAATAGCCCCCTGTTTGTGTTTCACTTGAGCCTTCTTCACCTTTTCCACTGCTTTGGTTTCTATTACGCATATTAATAAAAGGTCTCGCAAGAACATCTATGTATGTACGTCTTCCCGAAACGATAAACGAAGTTTTGTCTTTTTTAATTGGGCCCTCTAGAGATAGCTTCGATGAGATCAATCCAATACTACCTTCTCCATGAAACTCCTTCATATTTCCTTCTTTCATTCTGATATCGAGGACAGAAGACAAACGGCCTCCATAGCGCGCCGGGAACCCTCCTTTAATCATCGTTACCTTATTGATCGCATCTGCATTGAATATGGAAAAGAAGCCAAATAAGTGGGTTGCATTGTAAATGGGAACACCATCTAAAAGCATGAGGTTTTGGTCTTGGCCTCCACCACGAACGTAAATTCCACTTGAGCCTTCACTACCCGACTGAACACCTGGAAAGAGCTGTATGGTTTTAATGATGTCTTTCTCTCCCTAAGAAAACAGGGAGGGCTTTAATTTTTTCAATGGAGACATCAAAGGAGCTCATTTGGGTGCGTTCCTCAATATTTTTTTCAGCGGTAACCGTGACTTCTTCGAGTTCTTGAATGGTCAATAAGTTCAACAGGCAATGCAATATTTTTTTTACCATCAAATTGATATTCCATAGCTGTGTAACCAATGTATGAGACCCTAATGGATACACTATCCTGGGGCAAGGTGAGACTATAAAAGCCATATTCATTTGAGATGGTTCCTTTTTTTGATTTTAAATCATAGATTTTGGCGCCAATTATTGGTTCTCCCGTTTTGGCTTCTTTTACAGTTCCACTAATCGTGAATTTTTGCGCAAAAGAAAGCTGCATACAAGACAGTAATAAAAGAAGCAGGCTGATTTTTTTCATAAGTCTTATTGGATAGTATTTTTTATTTAACTAATCTGATTATTATTTTATTATTCACAGCATTCACCCTGTAATACAATCGTCACGCCGTTTCTTGAGGCATCACATTCATTTGAGTAAGTCACCCCATCACACCCACACACGGGGTCATATTCTTCAGTACACATCATATTGGGATCAATCAGCGTCGAGTCAATACAGTTTTGTGAGCTGCTAGAATTTTCAAATAAACAATTTTCGTTTTTCGAACAAGAGGGCATAATGAATAAAAAGCCAATGCAACATGGGAGTATATATCTTTTCATAATATGTATCATTAACGATTGAATCATTTCATTATTGTTGATATAAAGAATCATTCTCTTGTAAAAACGAAAGCAGAGGTAGTATGCTTTTTTTAGGATTTTCTTCCATAGGTACATGGCCTAACCCTTTTAGTATAACAAGCTTGTTGTTAGGTAATTGAGCATTGAATTTATAGGCAGCCTCCATAGGGATTAATGCGTCTTCCTCGCCCCAAAGAACTAGTGTTTTTTGAGTGATTCGCTTTATTTCTTTAGAGCGACTTTGTCCTTTAGGAGCAGTCAATTTATCTATAAAGGCTTGTCTATTTCCTTTTCTTAAGGTGAGCTCAAAATAACGGTCAACCAATACCTCAGTCACTTTTGATTTATCGGCGTATACATTTTCTACACTTTTTCTAGCGATGAACCTCGGTGTTATAAATGTAAAAAGTTTATTGATTATGGGTGTTTGGGCAATTGTAAAAGCAAGAGGAGTACTTTGGGCTTTTATTGCATAACCTGAGGCATCTATGAGTATTAACTTATGCACCATATCGGGATAATCAAGGGCGAAGTTCCATGCAATTCCACCGCCCAATGAATTTCCGCCAAGTATACATCTATCAATGCCTTTGGCACTTAAAAATGCATGAATAAAATTCACATAGCTTTGCATTGAGTAATCTCCTTTTCTAAAAGGGCCTGTGAGTCCATATGCTGGCAAATCCATTCTTAGGACTCTATAATTGTCTTTTAGTTCAGCCACCCATCCATTAAAAGTATGCAGGCTTGATCCAGTTCCATGAATCAATACAATTGGAATAGAATCTAGAACCGAGGAGCCTTCATCTCTATAATGAACATTCATACCGTCAATAGCAATAAATGACGATGGTGATCGCCCATACTTGCTCATTAAAGTTTCTAGAGTAATATCACGATAACCAAAAAGCAGAATGACTACAAATACAATTGCAGCAAGAATCAGAAGAGAAATTTTAAAAATAAATTTCATGATTACAGCCTTGAACGAGGAACAAAGTTAAGATAAAGCTCAAAGCAGACACCATTCAATGTATAATGTGTTTATTTAATCGTGCATTGCGTAACTTAGTAGCGCTTAAAAGGATGAATTGAAAAAAGAGAGCTACATAAAAGAACTATCCATTTATAAAAACACCAAAGGTTGGTTAAAGAAAAAACAGCTTCCTCGTTATGATGGTTTTTCGTTATATGATCTTTTCAAAATGTATTTTTTTGGTTTGGTAAAAGGAGATTTAACATCTAGAGCCGGAAGTATATCGTTTAGTTTTTTCATGGCCATATTCCCGGCGCTACTTTTCGTTTTGAACTTAATGCCGTATATACCTATTGCTAATTTTACTGAGATTTTCTCTCGGTTTGTTGAGTCTGCAATGCCGCGTTCATCTCAAGATTTTTTTATGTCTATTTATACGGATATTCAAACGAATCAACACGGAGGTTTACTTTCATCTAGTTTTTTATTATCTATTTTTTTTATGGGTAATGGTGTTAGTGCGATTTTTGCCGGATTTCAGGGTTCTTATCATATTAAAACATCTAGGTCCTTTATAAGGCAGTATTTATACAGTGTCATAGTCGGCTTAGTACTTTCTTTGTTGTTGATTCTGGCAGCTGCTGCTTATATCACCTTTCTGGTATACCTGCGGAACGCCTATTCAAGGATAGAAATTCTTGAGCTATCCTATTGGATTATAGGCTTCAAGCTGTTTTTCACCTTATTCTTTGCGCTTGTGTTCTCGGCAATACTATATTATACAGGTACGCCAGGAGGGCGTAAGGAACGATTTTTTACCCCGGGCTCATTGATGACAGCACTGCTGTTTTTATTTACAACTTATTTATTTGGAATATACGTTGCGAAATTCTCGAACTATAATCAATTGTATGGTTCTATAGGAGCACTACTTGTGATGATGCTTTATATATATATCAATGCAATCTTGTTGCTTTTAGGATTTGAGCTCAACGCTGCATTGTCCCAGCTCAAAAAGAATTAAACCTGAAACCCGTCGATAATGCGATTTAATGTTGTGCTTGGACGCATTGCTTTTGATCCGAGATCGTCATTCGGGTTATAATACCCTCCAATATCCATGCTTTTTCCCTGAACTTCATTCAGCTCATTCACAATTACTGCTTCATTGTCCGAAAGGTCTTTTGCTAATTTAGAAAAGACCGCTTGAAGCTCAAGGTCCTCAGCTTGATCCGCAAGTGCTTCAGCCCAATACATGGCAAGATAAAAGTGACTGCCTCTATTGTCGAGTTCGCCACACTTTCTAGACGGAGATTTGTCATTCAATAAAAAGGCACCTGTAGCTGCATCTAAAGTTTCTCCTAGTATTTTAGCTTTTGGATTATCATTGACCACTGCCATGTGCTCAAGCGAAACAGATAAGGCTAAGAATTCACCAAGTGAATCCCATCGCAAGTGATTTTCTTTTTCAAACTGTTCAACATGTTTTGGTGCTGAACCTCCTGCGCCTGTTTCGAACAACCCACCTCCATTCATTAATGGAACAATCGATAACATTTTTGCTGAAGTACCCAGCTCAAGAATTGGGAACAAGTCTGTTAGATAATCACGTAGCACATTTCCCGTTACAGATATAGTGTCTAGTCCCTTTGCAATTCTATCTAGTGAAAAGTTTGTAGCAGCTTCGGGAGCAAGGATTTTAATTTCAAGCCCTTCGGTATTGTGATTTGGAAGGTAAGCCTTTACTTTTTTAATGAGCTCTGCATCATGAGCTCTATTTTCATCAAGCCAAAATATTGCAGGGACTCCTGTTGCTCTAGCACGATTAACAGCAAGCTTGATCCAATCCTGAATAGGAAGGTCTTTTACTTGGCACATTCTCCAAATATCTCCCGCTTCAACTTCATGCTCAATGAGCAAAGTTCCATCTTGATCCATGACCTGAACCTTACCATTTTCTTTAATTTCAAAAGTCTTGTCATGCGAGCCATACTCTTCAGCTTTTTGCGCCATAAGCCCAACATTGGAAACGCTTCCCATGGTGGTTGGGTCAAAAGCACCATTTTTCTTACAAAAATCTATAGTTGCTTTATATACTCCGGCATATGAGGCATCAGGAATCACTGCTTTAGTGTCTTGAAGCTTACCTTCTTTATTCCACATTTTACCTGAGGTTCTTATCATCGCAGGCATAGATGCATCAATAATCACATCGCTGGGAACGTGAAGATTTGTAATTCCTTTGTCAGAGTTAACCATCGCCAAATCTGGTCGTTGATGATAGCAGTCTAATATTGCTTTTTCAATTTCACTTCGCTCTGACTCTGTTAATAAAGACAACTTGGAGATAAGGTCTCCGAATCCATTGTTCACGTCCACTCCAATACGTTCGAAAGTTTCATTGTATGCATCAAATACAGGCTTAAAGAAAACCCGAACAGCATGTCCAAAGATAATAGGGTCAGAAACCTTCATCATAGTGGCTTTCATATGCAAAGAAAATAAGAGGCCTTTTGAGTCGGCATCCTGAATTTCTTGTTCTAAAAACTTCAATAAGGCATTTACAGAAAGACAAGTTCCGTCAATAATTTCACCTTGAAGAACCGCTACACGATTCTTTAAAGTGATTTTTGTCCCTGCTTCGTTTGTATGAGAAATCTGAACCCACCCTTCTTTTTGAATGGTCGAAGATTGCTCATTAGATTTGAAGTCTCCACCGTTCATTGAAGCAACATGAGTTGCTGACGCAGAATCCCATGATCCCATTGAATGCGGATTTTGCTTCGCATAATTTTTTACAGCTTTGGGAGCTCTTCTGTCTGAATTTCCCTCTCTGAGAACAGGGTTTACCGCACTACCTTTTACTTTATCGTAAGTTGCTTTGATCTTAATTTCATGGTCATCAGTTGGATCCTCTGGATAATCAGGTAAGCCATAACCTTGGCTTTGTAATTCCTTAATTGTTGCTTTAAGCTGAGGTACTGATGCACTTATATTTGGAAGTTTAATAATATTAGCCTCAGGCGATTTTGCTAAATCACCAAGCTCAGCTAGCGCATCTCCAACTTGTTGTTCGTCTGAAAGTATATCTGAAAAATGCGCAAGAATTCTACCGGCCAAAGAGATATCTCTTGTTTCCACACTTACTTGAGCAGCGCTTGTATAGGCTTTTACAATAGGTAAAAAAGAATAGGTAGCTAAAGCAGGTGCCTCATCAGTTTTGGTATAAATAATTTTAGACTTTTGCATGGGTTCTTATACTTAGATTTAAAGTGTTTGCAAATTTAACCAATCTTATTAATTTTTCCCCTAGAAACCCTCGATTTAAAGGAGCGTTATCGTTTATGGATTAAAAAAATGAATTAAATTAGGCCAACCCTATTTCAAAAACTCAAATGTTTAGAAGACAGAAGTCGCTCTATTTTATAATTATTGTCCTCATTTTGGTTTCATGTAAAACCATTGAGCCCGCAATTCCTGACTTTACAATGACATCTCCAAAAAAGATTGAACCTGTGATTTCAAGAATGAATGTAGATGTCGAAGTCGATATGAATAAATTATTTAAGGAGGCTGAAAAGACGACACCTAAAACTTTTAAGGGGAAAAGTACTAATTGTGAGGGAATGAGTTATGCATATGTTTTTACGCGAAAACCCATCGCTTTTGCCACAAAAGCAAGTCGGCTTGAGACTACTATTTCAGGAGGGTTTTCTTTAGACTTGAATTATTGCCCATTATGCATAACGCTCTGGAACGGAAAGGAATCATGCACCGTTCCAAGAATTTACGCCTCTTGTGGTATAGGTGAGCCCAAAAGACGTTATTCCATGTCTTATTTAACTAAGGTTGGGCTGAGTAAAGACTATAAGTTTCAGGCAAAAACAACCTTAAAGTCTTTTGTAATAAAGGATCCTTGCGAGGTGACGTTTCTAAAATATAACGTTACAGATAAAGTACAAAAAGAGATCACAAAAGAACTTAAGGACATGCAATCAAAACTTGACAAGGAGTTGGGCGCAATAGATGTGAAATCTAAAATTGAGGATGCTTGGAAAAAGCTTCAAGAGCCTTTGCCTATTGATATGTATGGGCAATTATATTTAAACCCTAAGTCGTTTTCAATGTCAGCACTAAGCTATGAAGGCAATACGGCTAAATTTTCATTAAGTTTATTCTTCTCACCTTTAATAAGTACAGAAAATCAAGGCTATAGGTACACCTCTTTAAAGCCTATGAAGTCCGAAAAACAGGTAAAAGGCTTTGATATTTTAGCGGATGCTGCAGCCAGTTACGATTCATTATCGTCTATACTAACAAGCGCATTTAAAGACCAAATAATTTCTATTAAAGGTAAAGATATTGTGGTGCGAAATTTGCGTGTTGTAGGAACGCAGTCAGGGAAGCTGGTTTTACGCATGGAATTTGAGGGCTTTCGACAAGGAAAGATATATCTAATATGCAGGCCTATAATGGATTTAGAGACACAAGTATTGAGTCTAGAAGACGTTGACTTTGAGTTAAAAACAAAGGCATTATTATTAAAGTCTGCAGGATGGTTGTTAGGGAATAGGATTAAAAGTACAATTATGGAAAAGTCAAAAATTGACATGTCATCAAATTTAAATAGGTTATTATCGACTTTAGAAAGTAAATTAAATGGAGAGGTTTACCCCGGAGTATATGTTAATACTAGACTGGATTTGTTGCGTATAAATAATATTTTTTTAGGTCCTAAACGACTCTATGTAAGAACCAATATTACAGGTAATGTAAATGTCGATATCAATTAAATGAAAAAAGGAATCGTATTTTTATTTATTCTTTTTACCTCGTTATTTACGATGACGTCTCAGGCGCAAGATGTGGGTTATTATAAATGTTACGGGGGGATATCTTTGTCACCTAATAATTTTTACTCATTAGCTTTTCAAGGTAAAAGAGGGATTGATAAAAAGTCACTTTATGGCTATGAAAAGACAAAAGAGGTAAGTAAAAACCAAATTTGGCTCTTTTTTGATACGCCATCTTCTGGTCTAATGAAGCTTAATATTCAAAAAATAAAAGCATCTTTTCAGATCTATATTTTTCAGGAGAAAAACGGAATGCTTTGTGATGAATTAGCTTCAGGTAATGCAAAGTTCATTTTTTCAGAACAGAGCACTGAAGAGCTGAATTCTGAATTCATATTTGTTGAAGAATCACTGCGCTATGGTGTAGCTTTAGTTGCTAAAGAAGGAATTAAGGACTCTTTAGATTTCTCATTTGATTTTTCCCCTCAAGATGAATTTGGTAATGAAATAGTTGATTCTTTACTTTTTGACTTAACAACACACACCAATGCAAATGAATATGCCATTCATGTCCGAGATGCCATTACAAAACGCCCGGTTAAAAGTAAAATATCCCTCACTGGAGCAAACGAAATCAATGGCGCATACGTTGCTAGTGACTTGATCTTAAACATTCGAAAAAACATCAAGAAATGCGAGTTAAAGATTGATGCAGAGGGTTATTTCTCTTTTGATAAAAAAGACCATTCCATACTTGTTAAAAACGGCTTAAAAGACACGATTTTTTTAAAGCCTCTGGTCCGAGGTGCAGTGGCTAAAATAGATGAAATTTATTTTACTGCAGGATTGGCTTCTATTCTTGAAGAGTCGGGGCCAAAACTAAATAGGCTTCGTGATTTTCTGTTAGTCAACGCATCGGTGAATATAGAAATTCAAGGTCACGTAAATGGAGATGGCACTCAAGCTTTTAGCTCAAAGCGACTTTCAAAAAAGCGCGCAAAAGAGATTGTAAAATATTTAATCGCAGCAGGGATTTCACCGAAAAGGCTAAGTGCAAAGGGCTATGGTTTTACAAGTCCAGTTTATGAATTCCCCAACTCTGAGATGGAGAAAGAAGCGAATCGACGTGTAGAAATTTTGATAAAATAGCTTAGCCGTAAAAAGGGGAAATCATATAGTAAACGACCACTCCTGTAACGGCCACATATAACCAAATTGGAAATGCGAAGCGCGTCCATTTTTTATGTTTTTCGAAATCTCCTTCCCAAGCAAATTTGTAAGCATACAATACCAAAGGGATAACTACAAGACTCAAGAATATGTGAGAAATTAATATAAAGAAGTACAGGTTTTGTGTGTCAGCTACGGCCAATCTTTCAGTACTTTCTAAAAGGCCATTCCCATTCAAATCACCGTATTTAGTCGAGTCAGAGGTCATATGGTACAAGACATAAAGCAATAGAAATAGTATAGAAAAAGAAAGACACCCTTGAATAATACGCTGGTGAAGCTTCATCTTTTTTAGCTTAATAGCAATTAGAGCGAGAACAAGACCTGCAGCGGTTAGACCGTTCAGACTGGCATAGATAGGAGGTAAGAACGAAAGGTCAATCCCTTCTATTTTTACTGAAAACAAAACTGCAACCGCTAGAGGGATAGCAATTGACACGGCGAATATGACCTTATCTAGGGTTTTCTTTTTTCTTGGTTTTCTGGCAATTCGACCCTCTGTTTGGACGATTTTTTGCTCAATACTATCCCATAACTTTATGCGGTGTGCCAATGCTTGTTTTGATATATCTACTGCTTCTTGGCATTTCTTACTATCTCCTTTACAAAGCTCTTCAACCATCTTAAGGGATAAAGGTCCATGTTCATCACCATCTAATTCCACATGTCTGTCCAAATAGTAGCGAAGCTTATTATAGTTTTTATTTTTGGCATCCGATTGCTTGAGTATTTCGATGAACATATCAGGGATCACGTCCTCTCGACCAAAAGTAAAGGCAGCTGCAATACAATGAGCTTTTCCAGAGGCAATCACTTCAAAAGTGAAAGCTACGAACTCTTTGACAGCATTATCAATATATAAACCATCAAGAACCGTTTGAATCTTTTCTCCATTCTCAACACCCTTAATTAAATGCTTAATTTCACTCGTGTCAGCGCCTATTTGATGCATCGCGTCAAGGTACATTTCAAAATGACTCTTCGCTTCTCCTTTTTCGTTAACATCACTTTCCTCTGCGTGAACAATCTCATTTATAAATCGCGACAGATTTGCATTAGGACGAGGCGTCCAAGGTACAGAAGTATTGGTCAGCTGAACCTGAAGTGATTTCAGTAAGGACATAAAATCCCATACGGCAAAAACATGCAGTGACATAAAGGTCTTAATGTCCTCAAGGCTATGCATCTGATTATACAAGCTATGTTCCCGAAGTTGTTTCCTCAACGGGAAGAGTTCTTTTTCTATTTGGTTGAGATCTTTCACCTATTATTTTAAACTTTCAATAAGCACAATTAGTTCCTCTTTTAACCGATGATATTCTTTTTTGTTTACGGTTCCATCGAAACCTGTAATATTATATACACCTCTTAAATATCCATTTGGATCAACCATAGAAAAGGCCCCTGAGTGTGCATATCCTCCTTCAGCCTCTTCCTCTCTTCCTGAAAAAATCTTAAAGCTTTCAATTCCAAGGCTATGCGTAAATTTTTCATTGCCAGTCAAAAAGTCCCAATTATCACAAGAGTCACAATAATTATTTTTGTAAGCCTTTAATGCTGATGGTGTATCCTTTTTGGGGTCTATTGAAAATGAAAGAAACTGAATATCATTACTGAGCCCCATTTCATCAAATTCTTTTTGAAGATGTTGCATTTCACTATTCATAACTGGACAAATCGTAGGACAAGTTGCAAAGAAGAATTCCGCAATCCATATTTTGTTGGCAAAGCTTTTATTCGATACTTCCACGGAATCCTGATTTAAATAGGTGAAAGGACGAATAGGTTGGTAAATAGTGTCAACAGTTTTTATACCGTTCTTCTCTGAATAGTCAAGGTCGTAATGACCGATATATGGAAGTTTTTTAAGTGAGGTAGCCTTTTCAGGTACTGCATCACATCCTGTAATTAAAAGAAGTGCCAAACATACAGTTAAACGATTCATGTTTACTTTGAAGATTGTTTGTCATATTGTTTCTGAAGCAGTGCCATACTTTGCTTCATTCTTCTGATTTGCCCCTCTACTTTTCCTGAAAGAACCATTCTTAGATGACTTTTTTTATCTATGAGAAGCATCAATTCTTCGAAATTAGCTCCTTCATCGATTAGAGAAACACCATTGTTATTTAGGTTATAGATTGACCGCACATCGCCACTAGCCAAAATCCAAATTGAAGGGTCATAATTTTCAGCTAAATCTTTTACCGCATCATTAATAACTGAAAGATCTTTAACGGGATTACCTTCAGCATCAATTAAGAAGGAAATCATTCTAATCTTTTTAGTTTTTTTAGTTTTATTTTTCCAAACATGCTGATATATGGTCTGATTTAAATGCCACATTAATATGGAACAACTATCTGGACAAGAACTTTGTAGTGTATTAATGAGAAGAATTTCACCTTCAAATTCTTTGGAATTCCGCTGAGTCCCGTTGGCATCGGTAAACTGAAAAGCTGGTACAGGGCCGAAATCATCCAGTTCTTCGAATTTGTGTTCACAAGAACGATTCATAAATAAGGTAAAACCTATGAACAAGACTGCAGGACCGAGGACCAACATAAACCCCCAAATCTTACTTTTATTAATACTATTTTTAGACAAGGGGATGTTATTTAAACAGCTACTGATGACCAGGCGTCACCAACTGCAAGCGCTTCCCAGAGAGCAATAAAAATCAAGTATAGAATGAACAATGCATAAGGGATAAGAATCACGTTTCTCATCCACTTTCTTTCATCACCAAGGTGCATGAATACCATCACGATGTATCCTGCTTTGAGAAGTGTCAGGACAATAAAGGTCCATTTTACAAATGGCCACGCTTCGGAACTCTGCTTAATAAAAGCACCCAAAGCAACCTCTATTACCGTGATTAAGGTTAAAAGAACCGTAACCTTTATAATTTTACTTCTTATAAGTTTTCCTTGCTCTTCAGAATGGTGCGTATCTAAAGAATATTCAATTAAATCATCTCTTTCCATGGTAAAAGTTTTTTAAATTAAACGAGGTAGAAGAAGGTAAATACGAAAACCCAAACCAAATCGACAAAGTGCCAATAAAGACCTGTTTTTTCAACCATTTCATAATGCCCTCTTTTGTGATAAGTCCCTTTCATGGCACCGATCAGAATAAGAATGTTGATTAGAACTCCAGAAAATACGTGAAATCCATGAAAACCAGTTATGAAGAAAAAGAAATGCGCATACTGTTGGGGTCCATATTCATTTTTGGTGGGAAGCCAATGCTCTCCATCTTCAAACCATTTTGCACCATAGGTTACTTTAGGCGTACCACTATATAAAGATGCGTAGTATTGTTTTTCTGCCTCTTTACCCTCAATTTTATCACCTATTTTTCTTTTGGACCCTTCTGATGTGTACTTTATGGTCAGCTCCATATCGTGGTCATGCGCTTTTTTGATTTTCGCTAAAGATCCATCGTGAAGATGAATCATGCCGCCTTCATGAATTTGCCCATTTTCGGCAGCATGCTGAAAAGTGTGCATCAAATCGTCTTTAATGACATCACCTTTTTTGTGGTGCATTCCAGCCTCTACAACTGTGAAACTTTCAATTTCTCCAAAATGACCTTTCACTATAGCTTCAGAACCATCGGCTAGTTGTATTCTTCCAAATTCAGAACCGTGAATGAAGTGACTCCATTCCCAAACTTGAGAACCTAAAAAGAAGAAACCACCAATAATGGTAGCGATCATCCATTTAACAACGCCTTTCTTATCCATTCTGTGACCTGCTTCTACAGCTAATACCATGGTTACCGAAGAAACAATTAGGATAAATGTCATTAATGCAACATAAATCAATGGATATCCATGCCCCAAAAACGGTAAAGAGTTAAAAGTCTCTTCACCTATCGGCCATGCTTCAAGTGTATCGTGACGAACAAATCCATACGCTACTAGCAGACCACTAAATGTTAGCGCATCTGATACAAGGAAAAACCACATCATGAGCTTTCCGTAACTTGTTTGAAAAGGAGATTCCTTTCCTCCCCACAACGTTTTTGAATCTAATTGAGTCGTTTGTCCCGCCATTTAAAAGATTTTTTTTGCAAGTTTAATGAATAAAAACCAAAAACAGTATCAAATAGCCCCACAAAAGCCCTAAAAAATGCCAGAAAATAGCTGTCAAACGCAGTGTTAAATGATTTTCAACTCCAATCTTGTTCATGAAGGTTTTCAAAACTACACGACTAAGGTAAATTAAGGCAGCAGCAACATGAAGTAAATGAAGAAAAGTTAAAATAAATAAAAACGACGAAGCCATGTCGGAAGATTCAGTTGCCTTAATTTGAAGAAAGTTTGACAACACCTCTCCTTTGTAATACAATTTCCTGTTTTTGTATTCTAGTTTTTCACCTTTGAACGAAATGTTAAAGTCTTGTCCTAGTTTTCCTTTGGCAAAAAAGTCTCCTCTCCCATCCACAACGTTCTGCGCAAGCTGTTTTAGTCTTAGTATATCTGCAGAAGCCAAAGGAGTTGAGTCATTTAAAAAGAAAGAACCCTTCTTAACAAAAAGAGGTGTATTTTTAAACACTAGGGTATAGGGGCTTTTTTTATTTTCAGTTACCAAACGGAATTTGTTATTGTAGTTTTCTCCTGAAATAAATCCTTTCATGTAATTCTGAAAGGCTGAAAAATCTTCAGCAGTCATCTTTTTCTCATCGAGCATATAATCATTTCCATCAACGGTGATGTATCGGTCATTTTTTTGAACTTCAAAATAGTCACCATATCGACCATCTGTAACAACAATATGATTTTGAAAAGGGTGGACTCCTTTGTTCATAAGTTGGCCAAAACCAGACCATTGAAAGTAAACAAAAAGCAATCCTAGAATCAATGTTACTGCCATTCCTGCTTTTGTTAGCAAAACATTACCTTTTTTGGCAGCACCAATTGCAACAATAAAGGTTAAACTACTTAGAGTAATGCAGCCGGTACTCCACCAAAAGGCGCTTGGAAGCGCGGTTTCAAGCCAGAAAGCATCGCCCATACTAACAATGTAGGCTGAGGATAAACCTGCGAATAGCATCACAATGCTGAAGCAGCTAACATACACAAGATTTTTTTTCATTTTTTCATGGACTACTGGGTCCAAATCTTTAGATAAATCCATCACTTAAAATTTTAATGTGTTCTGCCTTGTCGAGAACATAGGTAAATTGTATAATCGGTAAATAAACAAAGGAAGCGAACATTAGTTTTCGAGCATCGGCATCTTCTTGACTAAGGAACAGTTTGTACGCATAAATGAAAAATAAAGTTCCCAGAATTGCTGCAATTACGAACGTTGTATTCCCTGTCCAATCTAAAATCCAAGGAATCAAACTAAAGGGAATTAATGCCAATGAGTATAAGAGAATTTGGAAAGCAGATTGTTTAGACTTCCCTGACGCTGATGGCAATAAATGATACCCTGCTTTTTTATAATCCTCGTGTGTAACCCATGCAATTGCCCAAAAGTGAGGAAATTGCCAGGTGAATTGAACAAAAAACAAAATGCCTGGAAGAAAACCAAAAGCATTTGTTGCCGCAATCGCACCAAGGAATGGGGGTATCGCCCCGGGAAAAGCACCAATAAAAACAGCCCATGGGCTTCTTGACTTCATCGGTGTGTACATAAATACATAAGACACAAAGGCGGCCAATCCAAGCAAGGCACATTTTATATTAATTAAAAAAAGCAATACCGTCCCTGTAACTAATGTTGTTATTACGATCAAGTAGGCGAACCTTACACTCATTTGACCCAAGGGTAGTGGTCTATTTGAGGTTCTAAGCATAAGCTTATCGATATCCTTTTCCCAAATCTGATTTGCACCATTGGATGCTGCTGTCACGAAGGAACCACCTATCATTAGGTAAGTAATTTGAAGGTAATCCGAACCACCTGCAAATAAGTAGCCTGATAAGGCTGATAAGACTACTAGAAAAGAGAGTCTAAACTTGGTGAAGACCAAAATTTTTTTCAAAAGACTCGGTTGGATTAAAACTTCTTGCGTCATTGCCGTGCAAATTTACGAATTAAATGGTGTTTATAGTAGTAATAAGCTCTATTAATGCGAAATATTAAAAAAGCAAATATTGTCAAATGTCAACGCACAATTAGCCTTATATTTATGACAAAAAACAATTCATATGTTCGAAAATATATCTGTAGAAATTTCTAATGGTATTTGTATGTTGACCATCAACAGACCAAAACAATTGAATGCTCTTAATAAACAAACGATTGAGGAGACTCACAAGGCTTTGAAGGAACTTGAGACTGACCATCAGGTTGGTGTAGTCATTCTGACAGGTGCAGAAGATAAGGCATTTGTTGCTGGAGCAGATATTAAAGAATTCGCTGACTTCTCAATAGCTCAAGGTGGATCTTTGGCACAGGAAGGTCAAAAATTATTGTTCGATTATGTAGAACATTACACAAAACCAATAATTGCGGCGGTTAACGGTTTTGCACTCGGTGGTGGTTTAGAACTTGCGATGTGTGCGCACATAAGAGTCGCATCTTCAAATGCAAAAATGGGATTACCGGAAGTTTCGTTAGGTGTAATTCCCGGGTATGGAGGTACGCAACGATTGGCTCAACTAGTTGGAAAAGGGAAGGCAAATGAAATGATTTTTACAGCGGGAATGATTTCAGCAGAGGATGCATTACAATGTGGCTTAGTCAACGCTGTTGTTCCGCAAAGTGATTTGATAGACACTACCAAAAAAATGGCATCAAAGATTTTAAGAAATTCCCCTATGGCGATTCGCTCCGCTATAAAAGCTGTTAATGCTGGTTTTACATCTGGAATAAATGGTTATCAGGTGGAAATTGAAGAATTTGCAAAATGTTTTGGGACGAAGGAGTTTAAAGAGGGAACCACAGCGTTCTTAGAAAAAAGAAAGGCTAACTTTAGACAGTAAAATGACCAGCCCCGTTAAAAAACTTTTTGGACAGACAGCTATTTACGGCTTGTCATCAATCCTTGGGAGGCTACTAAATTATTTACTGGTACCATTGTATACTGCTGTCTTTGTGGATCCGTCTGATTATGGTGTGGTATCCGAGCTTTATGCATGGGTTGCATTCCTTATCGTCTTATTGACTTTCGGAATGGAGACCGCTTTTTTCAAGTTTATTCAAAAAGAAGGACAAAAGGAGAAAACATTTGCAACCGCTTTGATCTCTTTACTGCTCGTTAATGGAATCTTTTTTATCATCATTGCACTTTTCCATCAAGATTTGGCGCGTCTTATGTTGTTTGAGCATCATGGGGAATATATTTTGCTATTGGGCGCTATTGTTGCAATTGATGCTATTACTTCCTTGCCATTAGCTAAGCTCAGAGCAGAAGAGCGCGCTGTTCGATTTTCTTTAATTCAATTTACCTCAATAGGTGTAAATATTACATTAAATCTTATTTTAATGTTGGGATTTGTGAACCCAGAAAATCCGGAGAAAGGAGTGCTCTATATCTTGGTTGCCAATCTACTCGCCTCCCTGGTTAAACCTATATTATTATTTGATTCTTTTCGTCTCAAAGCCTCATATGACAGTGTTTTAATGAAAAAAATGGTACATTTCTCTTTACCATTGGCTATTGCCGGTTTTGCCGGAATCATTAATGAAATGTTAGATAGAATATTGTTGAAGCAAATGTTATATGATCCAGCACTACCTGAATCATTGAACTATGCAGAGGCTCAGGTAGGCATATACAGTGCCTCATACAAGCTTGCGATGCTCGTTACTATTTTTTTACAAGCATACCGTTATGCTGCAGAACCATTTTTCTTCAATCAGATGAAAAATAAACAGAGATCACAGGTTTATGTATCCGTAATGAATGCTTTTGTAGGGTTGGTTTGTTGTGTATTTCTTCTTGTGAGCCTTAATATTGATATTTTCAAATACTTCATACAAAATCAAACATATTGGGAAGGGTTAAAGGTGGTACCTATTTTACTGTTAGCGAATGTTTTTTTAGGTGTTTATTACAATCAAAGCATATGGTATAAGCTAAGTGGAAAGACTCGTTTTGGGGCATTGATTGCTATATCGGGTGCGATATTGACAATTGCTCTAAATATTATTTACATTCCAAAGTATGGGTATATGGCCTGTGCTTGGGCAACCTTATTTGTCTACTTTTTTCAAATGGTCCTTTCTTATTTCTTAGGCCAGAAACATTATCCTATACCTTATAATCTTAAAAAGTTCTTCTTGTATTTAGGAATAACATTAGGAATTTACTTTTTAGCTCATCAAATTGAGATTGAAGATCAAGTTTTAAATCTCGTTTTTAGAAATAGCATGTTAGTGTTACTAATAATGTTTCTATTCTTCAACGAAAGAAGAACCGTTAACCAAATAGCTTCAGAATAACACAAAACTTATTTAAACTTCTCATGTTAGGTTAGCAGTTGTGAATCAATTAACTTTGCATTCTTCGTATGACACAATTCAAACCGGGTAGTTTTTTAGATCAAATAGATATACCTCAGGATCTTAGAGCTAAATTTTCATTGAAAGATTTACCTCAAGTTTCTGCTGAAGTAAGGCAATACATCATTGATGTTATTTCAGAGATAGGTAATAGTCATTTTGGTGCAAGCTTAGGGGTGGTGGAGTTAACTGTGGCTCTTCATTTTGTGTTTGATACACCAAAAGACAAAATTGTTTGGGACGTAGGTCATCAAGCTTATGGGCATAAAATTTTAACTGGAAGGCGAAAGGTTTTTCACACCAATAGAAGTAAAGGTGGCATTTCTGGGTTTCCTAAAAGATCCGAAAGTGAGTACGATACCTTTGGAGTGGGGCACTCCTCTACTTCAGTCTCAGCCGCTTTAGGAATGGCCATCGCAAATAAATATAATGGCGATTCGAAAACACAACATATAGCGGTTATTGGAGATGGAGCGATGACGGCGGGAATGGCTTTTGAGGGAATCAATCACGCTGGGTTTGAGAAAGACGCAAACCTTCTTGTCATTCTTAATGACAATGGGATGTCAATAGATCCAAGTGTAGGCGCATTGAGAGAATACTCAAAGAACTTTAATCCTTCGCAACCTCTAGGAAATGTAAAAGATGAGCTATGGAAGCTCCTTGGGAAAGTATCAAAATTTGGGCCTGATGCGCAAAGTATTGTGGCAAAGGTTTCAAAGGTCCTAAAGGGTGGACAAAGCAATTTATTTGAGTCGTTGAATTTTCAGTATTTTGGTCCTGTTGATGGGCATGATGTTGAAAGACTCGCTTCTGTTTTATCTGAGCTCAAGGATATCCCCGGCCCCAAAATATTACATTGTATCACAAGGAAGGGCGCTGGATATAAGTATTCTGAGGAAGGAAATCCGGCCCATTGGCATGCACCAGGAATTTTTAATAAAGTAACGGGTGAAATAGTGAAGATTGCTCCGGCCGCAAGTGTTCCTCCAAAATATCAAGATGTCTTTGGGCATACCATAGTAGAGCTGGCTGAAAAGAATGAAAAAATCATGGGAATTACTCCAGCCATGCCAACAGGGTGTTCTTTAAATATTATGATGAAGGCCATGCCGAATAGGGCCTTCGACGTTGGGATAGCAGAGCAGCATGCCGTTACATTTAGTGCAGGATTGGCGGCTCAAGGGTTGTTGCCTTTTTGCAATATATATTCGTCTTTCATGCAAAGAGCATATGATCAAGTACTTCATGATGTTGCATTACAAAATTTAGATGTGGTTTTCTGTTTAGACCGTGCAGGTTTGGTAGGTGCTGATGGTGCTACTCATCATGGCGCTTATGATTTAGCATATATGCGCTGTATACCAAATATGATTGTGGCTTCACCTATGAATGAAGAAGAATTAAGGAATTTGATGTTTACGTCTCAACTTCCTGATAAAGGGCCTTTTACGATTCGATATCCTCGAGGGAGAGGGGTTCTTTCAGAATGGAAAACCCCAATGAAAGAGATTACAGTGGGCAAAGGAAGAAGGCTTACGAACGGAGACGACATTGCGATTTTATCCATAGGACACCCGGGTAATTTTGTTCAAGAAGCCATCGAAGAGCTTTCAAAAATTGGTGTTTCAGTTGCGCATTATGATATGCGATTTGTGAAGCCGTTAGATGAGATAATGCTTCATGAAGTCTTTACGAAGTTTAAATATATAATTAGTGTCGAGGATGGTTGCATTATGGGAGGTTTTGGCTCTGCTGTTATCGAATTTATGGCAGACCAAAAGTATCAAGCAGATTTGACAAGATTGGGTATTCCGGATAAATATATTCATCATGGAACCCAAAAAGAGCTTTGGTCTGATTGTGGGTTTGATGCAAAAGGTATTGTAAATTCTGTCATTAAGACACTTTCTATTTCTGAGCACACAATAAAACTGAAAAAAAACATCAGCTAATCTCTAATTTTACTTTATATTGGACGACAAAATTGTTGAAATTATGTCTGCTAAAACCAACCAAAGTGCTCTTTTTACGCTAACGACCGTCTTCTTCTTTTGGGGATTTGTTGCTGCTAGTAATGATATTCTAATACCAGTATTTAAAGAAGCATTTAATTTAACTCAGGGTCAAAGCCAATTTGTATCAATAGCATTTTATATCTCCTATACTGTTGGGTCATTGATATACATGGGGATATCATTATTAATAGGAAAAGACCTTGTCAATAAAATGGGCTATAAAAACGGTTTAATTTTAGGATTGGTTATTTCAGCATTAGGAACTTTGCTGTTCTATCCTGCTGCCAATACAGGTTCTTATCCATTAATGCTTTCAGGGTTATTTACGGTAGGTCTTGGTTTTTCACTGCAGCAAACAGTGGCCAATCCTTTAGCAATCGCATTAGGTCCTGTAAAAACCGGTTCTCAACGATTAACTTTAGCTGGAGGGATAAATAATTTTGGAACGACCATTGGTCCTTTAATTGTGAGTTTTGCAATTTTTGGAACGGCCTCTTCAGGCTCAACAAATATGAGTATTGAGAGTGTAAAAATCCCTTACCTCATTCTTGGTTTGGCTTTTTTATTAGTAGCGGTATTATTGAAATTCTCATCCTTGCCCGAGCATCCTGAAGCTGTTGAGGAATCACTTGAAGATACAGCCTCATCTAAAAAGTCAGCATTGCAATATCCACAATTGGTTTTAGGTATGTTTGCTATTTTTCTTTACGTTGGAGTTGAAGTTTCTACAGCAGCCAACCTTCCAGAATACATGTCTACCAAATTAGGTTTCGCTATAGATGAAATTGCACCATACGTATCATTGTATTGGGCAAGTTTAATGATTGGGCGTTGGACCGGAGCCGTTCAGGCATTTACAGATAATATGTCCCTTCAAAAATTATTGCGTTTTCTTGCTCCTTATTTAGCATTTGGAGTATTCTTATTGGTCAACGCAATAGCAAATCACGATTTAACCCCGTTTTATGTATATGGTTTGATCATTTTAATATTGATAGGAGCTGATATGGCGAGTAAAGGAGATGCCGCAAGAATGTTGTTGATATTCTCAATCTTAGGTATTATCGCATTATTTGTGGGTATGATGACAACAGGTATGGTCAGTGTATATGCTATTACAAGTGTTGGCTTATTTTGTAGTACACTTTGGCCCTGTATTTTTGCCCTTTCAGTGAGGGGGTTAGGCAAACATACCAGCCAAGGAAGTAGTTTTTTAATTATGATGATTATGGGTGGTGGAATCATCAGCTGGCTTCAAGGGTCAGTATCAGAAAGTATTGGAATTCAAAACAGTTATATCGTAGGTGTAGCCTGCTTTGCATACCTTGGCTTTTTTGCTTGGATTGTGAAAAAGAGATATTCAGTTCAAGATTAGTATTATATTAAACCACCTTCATCGTTGGCCATCACTTAGTGTGCAAATGACATTAAGACTATCAAATCGTGTTTTTTTGCGTGTAAAATGTTAAATTCATCCTCTAAAACCAAACCAAAAATCTAAGAATGGCAATAAAAGATTTCTTTTTAGGCAGTAAGCTTTATGTAATCATATCTTTTCTCTTTCTAGGAACCTACACTGTCAGTGCTCAACAGGAAATAGAAGTTCCAATCAGTCAGCGTGTTTCAGCGCTAATGGCTAAAATGACACTTGAAGAAAAGATTGGTCAAATGAATCAATATAATGGATTTTGGAACGTTACTGGGCCTTCTCCGAAAGACGGTAATGCTAAAGAGAAGTATGACCATCTCGCTAAAGGCTGGGTAGGAAGTATGCTTAATGTTAGAGGGGCTGAGGAGGTTAGAGCAGTCCAGAAAGTCGCTGTTGAAGAATCTAGATTGGGAATACCTTTAATTATTGGATTTGATTTGATTCATGGCTATAAGACCATTAGCCCAATTCCCTTAGCAGAGTCTGCAAGTTGGGATTTAGAGGCCATCAAAAATTCGGCAGCTATCGGTGCAAAAGAAGCTGCTGCGGCAGGGATAAATTGGACCTTTGCTCCAATGGTTGATATCACAAGAGATGCTAGGTGGGGAAGAGTAATGGAAGGAGCAGGAGAAGACCCTTATTTAGGCAGCTTAATTGCAGCTGCTAGAGTCAATGGTTTTCAGGGTTTCGATTTATCGAATCCAAATACAGTAGCTGCTTGTGCAAAGCATTTTGCTGCTTATGGATTTGCTGAAAGTGGTAGAGATTATAATACCGTAGATATCGGGGAGAACACATTGCACAACATCGTGCTTCCTCCATTTAAAGCAGCCACTGATGCCGGTGTAAAAACGTTCATGAATTCATTTAACGATTTGAATGGTATTCCTGCTACTGCGGATAAACATTTGCAGCGTGATATTTTAAAAGGAGATTGGGGTTTTGACGGTTTTATCGTTTCGGATTGGGGTTCTTTGAAGGAAATGATTGATCATGGATATGCTCGAGATAAGCATGATGCTGGCTCATTAGGATTAAACGCTGGTTCTGATATGGACATGGAGTCATACATATATATTTCAGAGCTGAAATCTTTACTTAAAGAAGGTAAAGTATCTATTGCACAAATAGATGATGCTGTTCGGCGAATTTTAACTGTTAAGTATGAACTGGGGCTTTTTGACGACCCATATAAATATTGTAATGTAGAAAGAGAGCAATCCATATCAGGTTCTAAAGAAATCAGAGAGGGCGTTTTAGATATGGCGAGGAAGTCTATGGTCCTCTTAAAAAATGATCAGGCATTGTTGCCCTTGAAAAAGGACGGTCAGAAAATTGCGTTAATTGGTCCTTTGGCTGCAGACAAGAATAGCCCATTGGGAAATTGGAGAATAGCAGCAGAGAATAATTCTGCGGTTTCCGTTCTTGAAGGAATGGAAGCCTATAATGGAAACTCAATAGTACATGAACAGGGCGTTAGACTCGTGAATTCGATACCAGCATTTCATGAAGAGGTATCTATTAATAATACAGATAAGTGCGGTTTTAAGGCCGCAAAAAAAGCCGCAAAAAAAGCTGACATAGTGGTTATGGTCCTCGGAGAATATGGCTTTCAATCCGGGGAGGGACGGAGTCGAACAAAGCTTGGGTTACCTGGTTTTCAGCAAGAGCTTTTGGAGGAGATCTATAAGATCAATCCAAATATTGTACTTGTTTTGATGAATGGTCGTCCCTTGGTTTTGAATTGGGCAGATGAGCATCTCCCAGCCATACTTGAAACATGGCATCTTGGGACAGAAAGTGGTAACGCGATAGCAGAAGTTTTATATGGTGATTATAATCCAAGTGGAAAACTTCCAATGAGTTTCCCAAGAAGTGTAGGACAAATGCCTTTGTATTATAATTATAAAAGTACAGGTCGGCCTGGTGCAGATGGCGCAGATGCGGGAAGTGTTTTTTGGTCCCATTATGGAGATGAAAAAAACACACCACTTTATCCTTTTGGATATGGACTGAGTTATACTGAATTCGAATATTCAGACATTACAATGAGCGCAAATGAATTGACAAAAGGAGCAACAATTAAAGCATCTGTGACAATTTCTAATATTGGAAAAGTAAAAGGAAAAGAAACAGTTCAGCTTTATATTAAGGATCATTTTGCGAGTAGTACGAGACCTGTTAGAGAGCTAAAGGGATTTGAAATGATAGAGCTCGAAGCAGGGGCATCAAAAAAAGTAAGCTTCGAGATATCTGAAGAGTTATTAAAATTCTATAGTGCCTCTAAAATTTGGGAGGCCGAACCGGGTCGTTTCAGCCTTTTCATAGGAACAAATTCAAGTACAAAAAGAAAAGCAGATTTTCAGCTGAATTAAATCGGTGGTTTTCAATTCAAGCCTTAACTTTGTGTATCATGGACCACGACATCGCGCTTAGATATCAAAAGTTATTAAAGCATCTAGAGAAATCATTTGGTGAGGATCTAGATGTTCACGCGCTTCTATTTCTTATAGGGGTTAATGAATTAGGAATCGGACATAAGAAGTTTTCAAAACAAGAGAAGACAGATTTGATTCATGTAGCAATTTGCACGCTAATGGTCCCTGCAGGTTATTACGAGTTTAAAGGAAGAGACGAAGATGGTTGGCCTCATTTTGAGCTCATTAAAAACTTACCAGCTATAAACTCTAAGGATCAAGAACACTTGATTAAAGAGGCCATGTTAGATTATTTTATAGAGCATGAGTACTACGATGAGTTGGCTGATATTACGTCGAATTAGGCTAATTAACAATTAACACTTTACCGACTTTTTTGTCCTTTCCCACGTTTGTTGCTGTCCAAATGTAGTATACACCAGTTGCAACTCTTTGACCATTGAGAGCTTGACAATTCCATGCTACCGTTCCCCCATTTGAAGTTGTTTTATAGACCAAATTACCCGCAGCATCTGTGATTTTGACATCGCTATTATATCTAATTCCTTGAATCGTTACCGGTCCAGAGTAATTTGGCCTTACAGGATTTGGAAAGATATTAAATGTTTCATAGGTAGGATCTTCATAGCTTGCATCCGAACGATATGAAATCAGTCCATTATCGGTTATAATGTAGAGCTCTCCTGAATTTTGATCAAGCTTTAAATCAAAAATATTATTTGAAACTAAAGGTGAATTTTCGGTCGTAAATTGTTCAAGTATTTCTGAACCATCGGCACTGAGTAGTAGAATTCCTGCATTGGCTGTAGCGATCCACTTTCTATTTCCACCATCAACTTCGATGTCTGTAATATGCGTGTTGCCCAGTACATATTCTACATTCCCTTCAAAGGTCACTTTAACGCGTTGAACATCATAATCTCCAGCATTACCGTCGAAACTGTTTGCTGCGTTATAAAGAATGGCAAAACCTGCATCCGTACCCACCCAAATTTCTCCATCAAAGTCTGCTGCAATTGCGGTTACATTGGGCGAAGGGAGGTTCCCCGAGTTGATACCTGTATATATATGAATATATTGATCGTCACTTGGGTCATCAATTGAGTTGTTGTGGTTGAATCCAAATAACCCATGATCTTCAGAAGCAAACCAAATATTGTCATTGAAATCAATAATCATTTTTGTCGTGTATATATTTCTTGCACTTGAACCACAATCAAAATTTCGCCACGTCCCATCTGATTGTAAAACATTTAATGGTTCATCTGTATAACCATTGAGCACCCATAAATTATCTTGTGTATCGTAGCATACATCTGATGCTAAGCTCCAGCCATTCTCAATACCAGTAAAGGCCAAGGTCGAGTTAGAATCATCAAAAACTTCCACATCGCTACCATTAAAGACGGTTAGGGGTTGCTCTGAATACGAAGCAACGGCATATTGTTCACTATTATTTGGGTTCACAGAAATATCAATAAAGTCCCAAATATTGTCATTTTGCCATTGCGGTACAGTGGAAGTATTATCGAAAGACCATGATTCTTCTTTAAAGATATGGATGCCGTTTGTACTGAACGACGGAAGTTTCCCAAGTAACCTTCCACTAGCTATAGCAAGCGTGTTGCTTTGCCAATCCATGGCGTAAAAGTTATTGTTATAAGGCCCAGTAATTGGGAACGTTTTATAACCTATTCCTGAAGGGTATAGGTAAAGACCATTCAGTTGATCTGCGGACCAAACACCTTCCGATGTTCTTAAAGTTCTGATAGGAGAAATCCAAATATTAAAGTTATTAGAATTATAGGATATAGGGTTTGATAAGGTATTATTATAGATATAAATTGCACCTTCCATATTAACAGCAAAGGTTGTATCATCTAAAATATTTATGGAATTTATTTCTAATGAAAATGGAACATCCGTCAGTAAAGAATAGGTATTACCATAAACATAGAATACACTATCTAAACCATAGGTATTGTCTTTAAGCAGAATAAATTGTTTGTCATCAAATTTTTCTATTTCATGGTAATTATTTTCTAATTGAATGGGCACTCTTGTATCAACTTGCCATTGACTAACATCGGGAAGTGCTGGATTTTGTATCAAGCCATATTTTAAACGATCAGCGGTAAGTGCGAAAATGGTGTCTGTTGAAAAGCTCAGGTCAAGTATCGGTTGGTTGCCATTTGTGGGATAATAGGTGTCTTTAATTTCTTCTTTGACAAGATCCAGTTTTGCAACGCAAAAATCAGTAGCTACATAAACATAATCTCCTTCTCTTTTAAAACGATTTATCTTTTTAGAATTAGGAATAGGAGCAAGTTTGATTGCTGGAATATTATAAATTGATGAAGCGGTAATTTTATCGATATTTCCATTTGAATATCCAACAAGAACGCATGCCTCAGCTGCATCGTAATATAAACATGAGATCTCTATATCAGATAAACCGTTAACATCTGTGAGTAGCTCCTCTTCTTCCGTGTTCCGATTTAAAATATGCAAGCCATTAGTATATGCCGTAAAAACGGTATTTTCAGCAACGACAATATCCACTGCCTTTCCTGAAGCAACATGAAGTCTCCATTGTCCCATACCAATTTGGGCCCAAAAATAGTTCCCTACGATAAGGGTAAGCACAAGCATAAAAGTTTTCACACTGCAGTAACGTTTCTTTGGGTTATATATTGAAGGGTTAGAAAAGTTATTCATTTTTTTATCAAAATAAGTAGCGCAGCAGTTTTTGTAAAAATTGACCATTCACCACTATTCATAAGCCGATCAATTTCTTCTTGATAGGTAACCTCGTTAAAGGGGTATTTGTTTTCCTCTGCAGTTAATAAGGCAATACAATTTGCATCTCCTTTGTATGGGTAATGATAGATATAATCTCGAAAAGCAAGGTGAGGTGCAAGTGGTGCTTGCGCACTGACTCTTAAAGAGTCAGGAATTGAGGATAAAACCCGGTGAACATCATTCACATCAAAATTGCGAGTCCAATGCACAGGAGCATAGAATCTTGTATTGTCTTTCTTATAATATTCAGAGGTTCTATTTTCCATGAATTTGAAGGTCGAAATAAAACAGATACCCAACATCACCCCGGCTAATTTTACTTTCTGGCTTTTTAATTCATTGATAAAGGTGTACAAACCAATGACAATGATTGGAACGAATTCAATGGAATAATGGTCACTGATCCCCCAACGAATAGGTAGATCATTAAACATTTTTTGCGCTAAAATCGGCAAAATCATAAGGAGATATTCTGGATAAAAAACGAGTGCCCAACCTCCTGCTAAAATCAAGGCTAAATAGGTTTCTGCTTTTATTCCATCATAAAACGCATCACCTGAATGGTTCTCGAACAACAGTTCAAAAGCATGAATAGGATGCCTAAAAATATTTACAATCACCTCACCAAAGTTCGACCCTAAAGCATTAAAAGAATGGTGAAGATATACACCATCTGTATTTGATAATGCGGGGATCACTACCTTTAATATTAAGACAAAGTAAAGGAATGCCAAAACTGTCAAAGCACCACTTCGTTTAAGCTGTTGCCATTCTTTATTCAATGCATGTCTCAAACTCAACCCTAAACCAATAAAACCTGCCCAAAGCGCCATGTTTTCTTTTGAAATCACAATTAAAATAAAAAAGAGAATACTCTTGAGGTGCACCTGCTTTTTATAATAGTATAAAAACCAAGGGACAAACATTGCCGCTACAACATTATCGTGGTAATCAAAACTTAAAGCGGAATAGATACCCCAGATACAGAAAAAATGAGCCGTGGCAATAGTTGCTAGTTTCTTATTCGAACCAATCAATAGGACAAATTTGTAGATTCCAACACCGCCAAATAAAATTGCGGCCCATTGAAATATCAACATGGTATAGCTTCCGAAAATCCAGTAAAAGGGAGATATTAAAATTGGATAAATAGAAAAGTGATCTGCTAAAACATTATCGAAGGAAGGTTGCATAATCATACAATTGTTCCATCGAAAATGGGCGTAATCAAAAATTGCATTTTGATTAATCCCTAAGTCCCAGCCGTAGGTTCTGAAGTTGTAATGATTAACGAAGCTAATTGAGGCAAATATAGCACCAAAGCAGACCAATACGATGATTAACCATTTGTGTTTTATGATTAGGTTTTTAATCATTGTTTGTTTTTTTCTCTGCTATAATATAATTCGGCCTGCCTTTACTTTGGGCGAACACTTTACCCAAATATATTCCAATAATACCAATCATAATAAGTTGTATCCCACCGATTAACAAGATACTTGCAATAATAGAGGTCCAGCCAGGAATGGTTTCATGACCAAAAGCAAAAACATAGATAGCATATAATCCATAAATAAAGGCGAGCATTGCAAAGAAAACACCAAAATATATGGAGAAATAAAGTGGTTTTGCACTAAGGGATGTAAGTCCAGTCAAAGCAAATCGAAGCATTTTTGAAAAGGAATATTTGGTTTCGCCTGCAAATCTTTTATGTGGCGTGTAATCAATCGACTCTTGTCTGAAGCCAAGTGCAGGTATAAGACCTCGAATAAAAAGATTAGATTCTTTATAAGCCCGCAAGGCATGAATTACTTTTTGGTCCAATAGTCTAAAATCAGCTACACCGTCTTCAAGTTTTATTTGACTCAAGGTATTTATTATGCGATAAAACAGCTTAGAAGTTGTTCTTTTAAACCAAGGAAGAGAAACATCTTTTCGCTTTGTGTAAACCACTTCAGCTCCATTTTTCCATTTTTCAATCATTTCAGGGATCAACTCTACGGGGTGTTGCAGGTCTGCATCTAAAGAGACAACTCCTGCAAACTGAGCATGATCAAGACCAGCCTTTAATGCGGGTTGATGTCCGAAATTTCGTGAGAATGAAATGTATTTAACCCGAGGATCGTCTATTGCTAGCTTTTTGACAATCTCCAACGATCGGTCTTGACTTCCGTCATCAACAAAAATAAATTCAAACTCATCTAGTTCGAGCGGCGTGAGCGTTTCTATTAGCTTTGAATATAAAATTTCAATATTTCCCTCTTCGTTGAAGGTCGGAATTACGATACTTAGCGTATTTTTTATCAAAGGGTTCATTTTTTCAAAGTTAAGGATAATAACCTTTTTATAATGTGCTTATATTTGCAATACTTAAAGAAGTAGTCTATGGCGAAACGTATCTCAACTGATAAAGCACCAAAACCCGTTGGGCTTTATCCGCATGCAAGAAAGGTAGGGAACTTATTATTTTTATCAGGAGTTGGACCGAGGGTAGCGGGTTCAGATACCACTGACTCAAAGGTACCAGGTTTAAAACTTGACCATAATGGTAATTTTTTGGAATTTGACTTTGAAGCACAGTGTAGAAGTGTTTTTGATAATGTGAAAATCATACTCGAAGAGTCAGGGTCAAATTGGGACCAACTAATAGACGTGACCGTTTTTTTAGTCAATATGAAGAGGGATTTTCAGGTATACAATAAGATATACGCTGAGTACTTTAAGGACAATTTACCTTGTAGAACTACAGTAGAAATCAACTCATTACCTACCCCGATAGCTATTGAATTAAAATGTATTGCAACAACTAAAGAAATATGATAGGATTTATTTTACGAATTTTCATTGCGCTAGGCGCCATCGGTTTTAATACCTACTTGTTTTACTCTGGTTCTTGGGGTTGGGGAATTTCAATGTTATTAATAACGGCATTAATAATACTTTCTTTTTTCCGAAACCCGACCATGATTTTAGCACTCAATCAAATGCGTGTTGGAAATACGGACAAGGCATATATGTATATTAATCGAATTAAAAACCCTCAGTTTTTACCTAGAAAGCAACATGCATATGTGATTTTTCTGCAGGCGATTATGGGGGCCCAAAATCTAGGACCTGCGCAGAGTGAACAAAAATTAAGAAAGGCGCTAGCCTTAGGATTAAGGACGCCTGAAGATAACGCAATGGCTAGGATGCATCTTGCAGGAGTGTGTGCACAGTCTGGTAGAAGAAAAGAAGCAATGTCTTTACTGTCAGAGGCTAAAAAACTGGACAAATCAGGAATGATGAAAGACCAGATAAAGACAATGCAACAGCAGCTTCAAATGGCACCTTCTAAGAATCAAATGCGTATGGCTCAAATGATGGGAGGAAGAAAGAAGACGCCAAAGATGCGTTAGTTATATGTCAGCAACTAAACATTTTACGGAACCATGGGATGATTACGAGCTCATAGACGCTGGAGGCGGTAAAAAACTTGAGCGCTGGGGCGAAATAATAACAATACGTCCTGAAATGCAGGCTTATTTTCATAGTGGTATTCCTTTTGACCAATGGAAAAAAATGGCACATTGGGAATTCATAGAAAAAAAAGCAAATAAAGGAGTTTGGAAACCACTTAAAAAAGATAGCCCAACAACATGGGATGTGAAATATAAAAGACTCACATTTAAGCTGGAACTAACAAATAATAAGCATCTAGGGTTATTTCCTGAACAAAAGACCAATTGGGAGTTTATCGAAGACCATCTTTCAAGTGACGAGAAATTTTTAAATCTTTTTGCCTATACTGGTGCTTCCTCTTGCGTTGCGAGGCATTTGGGTTCTGATACTTACCATTTAGACTCGGTTAAACCCATAATATCGTGGGCAAAACAGAACATGGAGAAAAGTCGCATTATGAATGTGCGTTGGGTTCATGAGGATGCGTTGAAATTTGTGATTAGGGAACAAAAAAGAGGGAATACGTATAAAGCAATTCAAATGGACCCTCCTGCCTGGGGACTCGGTGCTAAAGGTGAGAAGTGGAAATTAGAAGATAAAATTGACGAACTCCTTGCTGCAACCTCCGCTATTTTAGATAAGGATGGATTTTTGATATTAAACACCTATTCTCCATCAGTTGATCATGAAACACTGAATGAGTTGATGTCTATATATTTTCATAATAGAAACTATAGTGTAAAAAGCCTTCATATGAAAACAACATCAGGTAAACATCTTTATTTTGGTGAACTGGTTCGGGTACAATAACTATTTAAAGAAGGTCATTGGCCATATTTGCCAAGTCTGAACGTTCACCTTTTTCAAGTTTGACATTTGAAAATAACTTCTGACCTGTCAATCGATCAATAAGATAAGCCAGCCCGTTACTATTTTCATCCAGATAAGGCGTGTCAATTTGATGCACATCTCCTGTAAATACAATTTTAGTGTTTTCTCCTGCTCGCGTAATGATGGTTTTTACTTCATGTGGTGTGAGGTTTTGTGCTTCGTCAATAATGAACATTATATTAGAAAGACTTCTACCTCTGATAAAGGCTAAAGGGGTTATCAATATTTTTCCAGACTCTTGCATTTCTAAAATTGCCTTATGCTTTTTTTCATTTTGTCCGAATTGTGATTTGATAAACTTCAGGTTATCAAAAAGAGGTTCCATGTAAGGACCTATTTTATCACTAGCATCTCCTGGGAGGAATCCTATTTCTTTGTTGGATAAAGGAACAATAGGGCGTGCTAAAATAATTTGATTGTACTGCTTGGCTTGCTCTAAAGCAGAGGCGAGTGCAAGTAAAGTCTTTCCTGTCCCCGCCACACCTTGAATAGCGACGAGTTTTATATTTTGATTCATTAATGCGTGCAGTGCAAATGCTTGTTCTGCATTTTTAGGCTTAATACCATAAACAAATTCTTTTTCAATACGCTCTATTTGATCTACCGCGTGATTGAAAAAAGCGAGTGATGATGATTTGCCGTTTTTTAAAATATAATACCCATTTGTAAGTTTATTAGCTCCAAGTATTCCGTTTTCATCTATGCGTCCTTTTGTGAAAATCTCCCTTATTTTCTCCGAGTCAACCCCTTCTATAGTATTAGATTTCTCCTCACTTTTAATGGTAACCTTCCCCGTTTCATAATCTTCAGCTATAACCCCAAGTGCCTTTGCCTTAATTCGAAGATTGATGTCTTTAGTTACAAGAGTTATTGATTTTTTTGGCTCACTTTCTTTAAGAAAAAGAGCAGCATTTATTATTTTATGGTCATTTTTTCCTTCTGCATAAATATTTTCAGCATCTAATTTCTTAGGTTTTTGTTCCATGATGACTCGGAAGTTACCTTTGCCTTTTCCTAAAGTGATCCAGTCTTGAAGTCCTCCACTGCCTGACAATCTATCAATAAAGCGAATGACTTCACGAGCACAGAAGTTTTTTGTATCATTACCAACTTTGAATTTATCTAATTCCTCCAATACGGTAATAGGGATTGCTACGTTGTTATCCTCAAAAGTCGTTATTGCTTGGTGGTCATGTAATAGCACAGAGGTATCAAGGACGAAGATTTTTTGCTTTTTAGCCATTCAATTTCTTTTATTTGAAGATAACTTTTAATGGAGAATAATAACAAGAAAAGTTATTGTATTTATCTACAAATTTAAGTTGATGACTTTTAGAGGTCTTTTTTTACAACTTCCGCCATTGCAGCGTCAAAATCTTCATGGGTGAATGTAAAACCAGTTTTTTTGATTTTATCGTTTGAAACCTTTAAGCTTTCTGTTAGCATTGTCGACATTTCGCCTAAAACCAAGGATAAAATTGGTCTTGGAACTGCAGGGAGGAAAAATGGTTTTTTCATTTTCTTTGAAATCGTTTTCATGAATTGCTTGTTGGATAAATACCCATTAGCCGCATTAAAGACACCTTCTTTTTTATGTTCTATACAGTGAACAAACATACGGCATAGGTCTTTTATATGAACCCAAGGGACGTATTGCTGGCCATCACCTAATGGGGAGCCAAGACCAAATTTAATGGTTTTCATTATTTTATCTAATGCCCCACCTCTTTTATCCACAACCATGGCAATTCTCAGAATACCTACAGGGCAAATGTCTTTAAAACCATGACTCGCGGTCTCCCATTCTTTAACTAAATTTGATAGAAAGTCATCACCAAAACCGTCTTTCTCTGTCATTTCTTGAGGGCTGTTATAACCATAGCAGTTAATACCAGAGGCACTAATAAAGTATTTTAATTTCGGCATATTTACAGCACATTTTTTGAGAAAATGTATTGAGTTAACGCGCGAATTAATAAGTTCCACTTTACGTTTGTCACTCCACTTTTTTTCGCCAATATTCGCTCCAGCTAAATTAATAATTACATCAATTTTATGGAGATGCTTTCCCTCGATACTTTGCTTTTCCGGATCCCAATAGATGTGACCTTTTCGTTTTGGTCGTCTTGTTAATTTATAAACTTTATGACCTTGTATTTTGAGCATTTTGGATAATGATTTTCCAATTAATCCTCGTCCACCTGAGATAAGAAAAGTAGTCATTGAGGTGATTTGATTTTAAAATAAAAGGAAGCTTTTATCATGATTAACAGTCGATTGTAAAAATAACATATTTATAACTTTTTTTGTTTTTAATTTAGAGGAATATTTAGCCATCGTCTAGCAATTATTATTTTGAAATACAATTTATTGTTTTTATTTGTTTTCTCTTTAACAAGGCTGTTTATCGCCCAAGAAAACGGTTCAAATTATAAAAAGGATCAAATAGGAAACTCTTTGAGCAGAGAGCTTACTTCAGAAGAAATGTTATCAGATTTAGCGTTACTCAAAACATCCATTCAAAAAGTACATCCCGACCCCTTCGATAGATGCACTGAAGGAAACTTCAATCTTGCCTTTAACGCGGCAACAGAGGCCGTTCAATTACCATTGAGCTTATTGGAATTCTCACGTATATTGAGTGTTTTATTAAATACGCTAGAAGATTCTCATACGGCATTGAACCCTCGTGATTTACTGTTACTACTTTCAAAGAAAAGACCTTTTGCCCCATTTTACTTAACTAGAATTGACGATAAGTTTTATTTATCCAAAATTTTTAAAGACAGAATACCCTTAGGAGTAGAGGTTTTAAATGTTAATAACTATTCTATGTATGATTTATACATGATCACCCAGCATTACGCTCCATCTGAAGGTTCCGAAATTTCTGCAAGAAATGAGCTTGTCTCTATCATGATGGGATTGGTCTTTAACGTCTGCAACAAATCGCCGGAGGATCCAGTCCTGATGACGTATATTTCCTTAAAAGGAGATACCATTCAAAAACCTTTAGCCTCTATGCGGTCATGTCGATACTTGAATAAAAACAACAAGTGGTATGAAAAAAGAAATCTCGAGTTTGAATTTAAAGATAGCTCAGCTTACATAGGACTCAAGTCCTTCGATGCAAAAAGGGAGCGGCGTTACATGCGAGGGATTGACTCTTTTTTTAAAAAAGTAGAAAAGTTTAATATAAATAATCTAACAATAGATATTCGTGGTAATCGAGGAGGGTATGTTTTGTTACTTGAGCACGTACTAAGCTATATCAATACTAATGGTGCGACTTTTGATCTGAATTATTTGTATAAGCGAAGTACCCTTGACCGTTTTGAAACTTTATCTCGATTAGAAAAAGTCGATTTTGAGAAAAAGGCACAGCGTGTATATCCAAAGGGAATGATTAGCAAGGAATATGATTTTTATAAAAGTGAAATGGGTACAATTGAATCAATTCTTTATGAGAAAAGACTAACGAATAGAAAGTCAATAACATTCCGAGGCAACTGTAAGCTCTTGACAAATGGTTTGTCTATGTCTGCATCAGTGCTGATGGCCTCATGGTTTAAAACTCATGACAGGGGTGAAATTATTGGCACGCCATGTTTTGGGTCTGTGGATGGAACACATGGAAACCCAGGACAAGTTATTTTAACGAACTCAGGACTCCCCATTTCTATTTCAACATTGAAATTAAACACACTCAAAGGTGCTAAAAGATCTGAAGTATCACCCGATATACCCGTTAAATTAAGTATACAAGATCTTATAGAGAAAAGAGACCCCTTTAAATCGTATTATTGATTGAATAGATTCATGATTCTATCTATCGGAGATTTGATTCTGACACGATATTGGATATAAAGAATTTTATTTTGAACACGTTCTTTTAGCCAAGCTTTGATCCTTATCTTGTCTTCTTTTCGAATTGCACTATCTAAATTGATATTAACCAACCAAACAATGCGATTAGAGGAGTCGGTATACTCTGTACTCGGTTGTAATGAAAGGGAGGTGACCGTGGGATATTGAGCGGCGAGCTCTTTAAATATTTTTTGACTAAGTACTTCAATTTCTTCAATGCTATCTAAACGTTCTGTTTTTGCATCAAGCTGACTTTGGATCATTTCGATTTGTCTTTCTTTCGATAGAAGCTCAGCGGCAAGTGGATTTATTTCTTCTTCCTCTTTATTTCCAAAACCTATTTGAATATCTAGTTCTGTTTTCTCTAGCTCGAAAATAGGGAGCTTTTTCTCTAGATTTTTTATTTCTTCTTTCGAAATATTTGCACCACCGTAAATAAGTTTGATTATCTCTTCTGAAGCATTGATTTCGTGATCTAATAAATAGCTGTTTTTGGTGGGATGAATAGCGAGATCACTTTTAACAAAACGCGTCGCCTTTTGAACATATCGGTCTTGTTGTACCATCGTGTATCCAAAATATATACTTGGAACAATTGTTATTATTGTAATCGTCCATATAATACGATTGGTTCTTTTTGATACCTTTTCGTCAAGAAGGCTTTTCTGTGGAAACTTTAAAATCCTTGATGTAAGTAGCGTCGCTAAGGAAATGAAAACAGTATTGATAAAGAACAAATAAAAAGCCCCGAAAAAGAAGCTCCATTGAAGCGTAGCTAATCCGTAACCTGCCGTACATAGCGGAGGCATAAGAGCTGTTGCAATAGCGACACCGGGAATAACATTTCCTTTCATTTTACTAGCTATAGCTACAATCCCTGCAAGCCCTCCGAAAAATGCAATGAAAACATCATAAATGTTGGGGGAAATTCTTGATAACATTTCTGTCTGCGCTACGTGCATGGGAGTAAGCGCGAAGTAAAGTGTAGAGGCAAGAATCGCAACAACCCCTGCAAAAAGATAATTATAAAGTGCTTTTTTGAGTAAAGATATGTCAGATGTTGCGAGGCCAAAACCCAGTCCAATTATTGGCCCCATTAATGGAGAGACAAGCATGGCACCGATGACGACTGCAGTCGAATTTACATTTAACCCCAGAGAACAAATGAATATAGCAAAGACCAGAATCCAAAGATTGGTTCCTTTGAAAACTACGCCGCTATCTATATTTTCTGAAATAATCGAAAAATCTTCTTTCTCGTTGTTTAAACGAAAGCTATCAACTAAGTTGGTTATGAATCTAAATATTCTTTCCATAAATAAAATTCAAAAATTGGAAGGATGAATTACCTATGTTATAGTACGATAAATATTGAAAATTGTTGCTTTTACAGCCATTCAATATAGAATAAACCCACAATTAAAAGGTATCTTAAGAATTTACCCAAGAAAATAAAAAAGAAGCTTGGAAGCCATGCCACTCTAAAAAAGCCTAGTGCTACAGCCATAATATCCCCTATAAAAGGAAGCCAGCTTAAAACACCGAGCCAATGGCCGTATTTATTCACCATTGTCTGCCAACGTTTTATTTGATCTGTGGATACTCGAATTTTTTTTAACCATGAGGGATTTCCTATTTGACCTAAAAGGTAGTTGAACCAACCCCCAAAAGAATTGCCAATTGTTGCAAAGCACAAACAACTAAAAGGATGATAACCCATAGCGAGCATACTGATTAAAAACACCTCTGATGTTATGGGTATAAATGTTGCCGCTAAAAAGCTGGTAATAAATAAACCCCAATATCCTATTTCAAATTCCATCATAAAAAAAGCCGGCATTTGCCGGCTTTATAATTTGATAATAAAACGATTATTTAATCGTCAATTTTCTATTAACAGCATTAGTATTACTACCTATAGTAATATTATAAACACCGCATTTTAGACTTTCTGCATTTAAAGGCACAATATTTTCACCTTGATTTAAATCGAGTTTTTCAGAGGAAATAATTCTTCCAGAAAGATCGGAAATCTCGACATTTATTTTTTGCGCATTATTCATAACAACTCTGAGGTTTGCATACTCATTTGCAGGATTTGGAAAAACATTTCCAACTTGGAATGAAACGCTATTCTCTTCGATGCCAATGGTTGGATCAAAGTTCAACCTAACGAAAGGGGTGCCTGTCTGATAGTACCAAGTTCCATCTGCCAAGTCTTGAAAAAAAGATGTTTGAGGATCAGAGTCACCTGCTGTAGATACTCTAAACCCAGTTTCATAGGAGCCAACGACAGCGAGGTAAGTTGTATTCGCATACAAATCAACAGGGCTTAACAATGGAACTGTTAGACTTGTGTTCTGCATTTGTTGTGTTAAGATAAGCGGGTCAGACTCATTTTC
Organism: uncultured Flavobacteriales bacterium; assembly: GCA_943789205.1. GTDB lineage: Bacteria > Bacteroidota > Bacteroidia > Flavobacteriales_D > Crocinitomicaceae > UBA952. The sequence goes on along the minus strand of CALSTG010000001.1, from coordinate 956,967 downwards.
ATAAATAAATTCTCCTTCTGAATCTAAAGAATATAATTTGACATAAAATTCAACACCCAGTTGGGCACCATTATTTCCACCGGGGATTCTGATGTCTATAGCTTTTACAGTTTGATCAGCCCATATGTCAAATAGATTACCAGATTCGAATCCGTCGTCACCATTAGATGTACTTCCACCTACGGCATTGTTATCTCTTGCGTAAATATAATCCCCAACTTCGAAGCTGATATTGGAAATTTCATTATTCGTAGGAACATCATCTGACGAATCAGCACTAATCGTCTGTACAATTGTATAGTCTCCCAATGCATCAGGTGTAAACTGTGTATTTAAAGCTATAGTATCATAACCTAAAGGGTCTATGGAAACAGCATCGCTTATACCAGTAAATGAACCGGCATTGATGTCTGCATTTAAAGTGACATTCGTTTGGATATTATTTCCTCCATTAAATAGGGCCGCTTCAAAGTCAATTGGAGCTACTTGAGTAATCGGAATTTGAAAGTAGTTCAGCCCCGCTGAACCCCAATAGGTGTCCGTAACCTGAAGGTCATTTCCAGGGTTCGTAACGATTCGTACATCATCAATATACCAGCCATAAGTAACCCAAACGTTAGGGTTTTCTGCAGAGCCCGGGTAATTGGTAGTCCAGCTGAATTGTAACCAAATTGGGTCATTTGTCGCTGATAAAACCGTTCCTAAGTTAATTTGTTTAACATCAGGATTGTCATAGGCAGCACCTCCTGATGCCGACAAAACTGGTTGGTCCAGGTTATCACCAATAGGATTAAATGTTATGCCATCTGTGCTATATAGTATTTGCTGAAGGTCATTAAATCTTGCTCCGAATTGCTCAAACTCTAAGGTGACTTGGTTCGTTCCTGCAAGAGAAATAACATCAATGGGGTTCGCTGTAGTTAAGGTATATACTACGTCAAGTGCTTGGGTTCCTTCAAAAGGATCTCCGTTTACTAATTCTGCGTAATTCCCACCTGAAGTTGAGCTAATTCCATTTGTTGCATACCAACCATCAGATACTGCATTAATATTCCAGCCGAACTCAAGACCTTGTTGTCCACTATTATCAATGATCCAAGTAGATTCGTCTGAGAAGTCATCAGACCAAATAGTGATGCCTTCATCTTTTAACGAGGGCATAATTTCTGAGGGTTTTTCAACGCTAGACATTTCGTCTGCTAAAATAATTCTTGGTGCTTTTTGTGCCCAAGAAGCACTTGCTCCAATAATAAGGCAAGTCGTTAGTAGTAATTTTTTCATGTATATATTTTAAGACGCTTAAATATACGAAACTCTAAAGAAATTTATCGGTCTTGCAGAAACGGAAGTTTTTTTCTTAAGACTTCCATATTTTTATGGGAGAGCGATGCACGTACCAATTCACCAACCCCATCACTACTTTCATGGCCTATTATTTCACCATTGGGATCAATAATAAGACTTTTCCCATTATATTCTAGGCCGTTACCATCAGTTCCTATCCTATTACAAGCAACGACATAACATTGATTTTCAATAGCTCTGGCTTGAAGTAGTTTTATCCAGTGATTAATTCTTTTTTGTGGCCAATTCGCGACATACAATATTACGTCGTACAAGGGGGATCCATCTTTACTGAGTTTATTACGAATTACTTCAGGAAATCTTAAATCATAGCAGATTTGAAGGTTGAGTCGCCATCCTAAAAGTGTAACAATCATTTCTTTTGTACCTGAGGTATAAAATTCAGTTTCCCCGCTGAGACCAAAGCATTTTCTCTTATCATAAAGATCAACTTTCTGTTCTTGAATAAGAACACCACGATTGTATACTTTATGATTGCTTTTAATAATCAGTGTTGTATAAATAGCAGTTTGATATTGAGCGCTAAGCGCTTTGAGAAAATTAATCCCTTCAGATTGTTCCATTTCTTCGGCCAGGTATTCGTGGTTCATTGTGAAACCAGTATGAAACATTTCAGGTAATAATAGGAGGTTGAAGTCCTTTTCTTGAGATAATAATGATTTTATTTCATCGTAATTCGCCTCCTTATTCTCCCAGATTTGATTGAATTGTAACAGTGCTACCTTTAGATCTTGCATAATACTTTTGTCGCGTTAATGAGGGTCTGATCTTCTTTGGCAAAACAAAACCGAACCACTTGATTTTTGTCTTCGTGAGCGCTAAATACAGAAACAGGAATCGCTGCTATCTTGTGTTTGGTAACAAGCTCTTTACAGAAATCAACATCGTTAAGTTTTGAGATCTTTTTGAATGAGGCAAGCTGGAAATACGTACCCTCACATGGCAGTAATTCAAAATGACTTTTTGTCAAACCATCCCGAAATAAGTCTCTTTTTTTTTGATAAAAAGAACCGAGTTCTTTAACGTTTTCATTTTTTAAATACGCTGCTAGAGCGTGTTGACTAACACTGTTGACCGTAAACACTAGATATTGATGAACTTTTTTAATTTCGTTCATTAGAATTTCAGGGGCAACAACGTAACCCACTTTCCACCCGGTAATGTGAAAGCTTTTCCCAAAAGAAGAAACTACGACCGTCTTTTCATGGAGTGCTTCAAATAGGTTGGCTGATAGGTGTGCTTTTTCAAAAGTAATGTGCTCATATACTTCATCAGATAAATGATATAGCCGCGGACAACGTTTTAGAATTTTAGCCAATTCTTCCATATCATCTTTTGTCCAAATTCGACCGGATGGATTGTGAGGATTATTCGTTATAATTAGTTTGGTCTTGTTGGTAATTGATTGAGAAATCAGTTCCCAGTCTGGAAGGAATTCATGATTCAAAGGAATACGAATAGGAATTCCTTGTGATAATGTTATTGGCATGCAATAGCAGTCGTAACTTGGGTCGAGAATGAGCACCTCATCTCCTGCGGCCACTAAAGCTTGTATTGTTGTAAAGATGCCTTGGGTCGCACCTGCAGTTATAAGAATTTCATTAACTGGATTGAGCTTTCTTTCATAGGCATTTTCAACAAGCCTTGCTGTTTCTTTTAGTAATTCTGGCAATCCACTCATAGGGCAGTATTGATGTACCTTCTTTGAGGAGGTAGCTTTTATAATCTCAACGAGGTTTTCGTCTACATCGAAGTCAGGAAAACCTTGAGATAAATTAATGGCATTATTTTCAGTCGATAAGAATGACATTTTGGAAAATATACTTTGAGGGACGTCAGGTAATTTAAACATAAACGAAAGTATTAAAATAAAAAAAGGGAGACCTTAGGCCTCCCTTTAATTTGAATATTAATTGTTATTAGTTCTTAACAACTCTGAATGTTTTAAACACATTGTTGTTGTAGATTTTAACAAAGTACGTTCCAGTTTCTGAGTTTTTCAAATCAACTGATTTGATTTCATTTCCTGTAATGTAATTTTTGAACGTTTTAACAACTCTACCATTTAAGTCAGTCACCTCAACACTGAAGAAACCTTCAGCTTCATTAGCTTGTATATTGAAGCTACCTGTTGTTGGATTAGGGTAAAGCTCAAAGAAGCTTAAATCTGCCTCCATTAGACCTAAGTAGTCACACCCTCCGTCTACAAATAATAGAACAGTAGATGTATCTGCTTCACAAACTCCGTTAGAAGTAATGTATTGGTAGTTATAACTTCCTGGAATATTACTCGCAGTGATGTCTGGAGAACCTAGGTTGTTTCCTTGTGGGTCAATCCAATCTCCACCTAAATCAATATTACCTGATAAAGAAGATAACAAGTTGTAAGGCTCATTCAAACATACTGAATCTGCTCCGTCATCACCTGCTGAAGATGGGCCATATATTACAAGGGATGCAACTGTTGTATCCGCTGTACATGGTGTTTTGACAACATATAAGAATTCGTGTGTTCCTTCTGGTAAGAACTGAACGTCTGCAATTGAACCATTTACAAATGTTTCATTTGCAGGGAAACTCCAGTAACCGTAAGTTTCACCTTGTGTAATGTATTGGTTAAGATCTACTGTGTCAGCAGCTCTACAAACATTACCACCACCATCAATACCTGGCTCAACAGAACAAGGAAGGATTTGGATTTGATCAACAACATTTGCGCGACCCCAACCATTGGTTCCTTCAAATGCAATTTCTAATTGATCTGTTGTATCAACAATGAATAGTGTATCAAGAGTCCATTCTGGAGTATCATCAGTATATGATGCAATCTCAACCCAATCCGCAGTATCCGTATCTCTAACAAATACTTTTGTTGTGTTTTGATCACCAGCCCACAACTCTTGAGCATAAGCAAATACAAGCGCAACACTGTCTTGGTCAGAAAGGTCTATTCTAGGAGAAGCTAATTTAGAAACTTCACCACCTGGTGAGCTAACAAATCTTGCGTTTAGGTCACCCTCAAATGCATTAGTAGCTGCGCCACCTAATCCACCACCAGCACCAGTAGCGTATGTCCAATCTTCTTCACCCACTTCATTGATATTGTACCAACAAATACGGGTATCAGAATCATCTTCAAAAGTTTCTTCGAAAGGAACAGTGTAAAAACCACAATCCGTAGTGAAAGAAATTTGTGCCCAATCACCATTGACTCCTGTTCCACAATCTGCAACTACATAATAGTCATAGTCTGTATTACCTTCGAGGTTATTGATAAATCCAACCGTATCAGTTACGGCTACAGAACCAATTTCCTCTCCTGTACCTGGCGTAAATCCTGCAGCACCGTACTCAATAGTCCATCCTGTTTCAGAACCATTAGATACCCAAGATACTTCAACACTCGTATCTGTAAGCTCGTTGATTACAAGATCCGAAGGACCAGCAGCACTACCCACGGTTAAGAAGTAAACACTTGAAGAATCTCCAAGACCATCAAAAACAACGATTTCATAAACACCCGCTGTTAAATCCGTTGGAGCTGCACCTGCAGCACCTCCGTCTACAGAAAATGTAAATGGTGCTTCACCACAAGAAACAGAGTCGATTACGAATGATCCATCTGCACCAGTATTACATGAAGCATCTACAGAAGATAGATAAACATTAACCGGAGCAATATTTACAGATACCGTAACGGTTTCTTCACTGTAACATCCGTTGTTATCACTTGCCACATAAAAATCAAAAGTGCCTGTGGTGTCTGAACTAGGTAAAATACCTGTACCAACAGACTCGAAAGGAGATCCGTTTCCGATTACAGCACCGCCTGTAGCAGCATCAAACCAAGCAACATCGATAGCTTGAGTAGCTTCGTAACGAATAAGACCGTTAAATACCCTCGGTGCGAATGTACAATTGAAAATCGTACCACCGTGACCTTGTATAAAGTTAAATCCTGCAGTTGCAGCATAAACATCTCCAAGGGTTGTCCCATTGGTGTATGCAACGCCACCTGTAGAACCGATGTGGAAAGAATATCGTTCACCGGCTGGAATAGTGATGTTAACTGGAACTGGAATATTGGTGTAATCCGGACCGTCAGAAGCGAGGCCTTCAGCCGTACCTACCAAAATCCAACCAGCATCACTCGTATTCGCTCCAGGAACAGTTAAGTAATCATCAGCTCTGTAGAAAATAGAAACATCTCCTGTCGTCCCTACGTTCATATTCAAAGCAAAGTCCTGAATGGTTGTTTCTTGAATCGCTTCAATAACAAACATGGTACCTTGTGAACCATTGCCACCTTGCATTGTAGTTAACAATGAATCTGTTGAAGCAATATCTCCAACAGCTGTCAATTCGATACTTGCATCTCCAGAACAAGCATAAACCGCTGAATCAGCTGCAGGGCTCGGTGGAATAGAAGTTTCTAATGTATTAATTTCAATAGTGATAGGTGTACTGAACAATGAATCCGCATCCTTAACTACAATAGAGTAAGTACCTGCAGTTAAATTTGGCGCAGGTCCAAAAGCACCACCGTCTACAGAGAATTCAAAAGGCTCTGTACCACATAAGGTATCTAAAATAGCAAATCCTCCGTTTGTATAATCAGTACATGTTTCGTCCGTTGTAGATAATGTAACATTTACGTCAGTGATTTCCACAGTTACTTGAACAGGTAAACTTTCGCAACCTTCATTCGACTGTGTTACAAAGAAGTCATAAACTCCAACCTCAGATGCTGGCATTACACTTGTGCCTACAGCCTCTAAAGGAGATCCGTTTCCTTCTAAGTTACCACCAGAAGCTGCATCATACCAATTTAAGGGGTAAACACCTGCAGGGATTGTGTAGTCAATAGACGCATTCCAACCACCATTGGCAATAGTACCACTTGCATCTGAAAGCTCCCAAGAAATTTCTCCATTCCAAGATCCTGATTCCCAAGTCGCTGTAATCGTTGCACCTTCGCTTGCTATGAAGTTAGCCGAACCTTCATCAGTACCCACAACAAAAGCGTCAACAATGAGTTCACCATCTGCAAAAATTGATACGGAAGCTCCATTCCATCCGTCTCCAAATGAATCAAAACCTGTGAAAGTAAATGCAACGGGAAGACCTGTTGCTTCAGCCTCTAATGGAATACTAGCAGATCCACTACAAAAAGCCAATAATGTATCAGCTGAAGGAGGGCCAGGAACAACAGTTGCTGGAGTTCCGATAACAACATCAACTGCGGCGCTCTGTAAAAGTGCTCCGTCTTCAACTATAACCGAATATGTTCCGGCTGCTAAATCTGTCGGGGCTGGGCCAAACGCGCCACCATCAACTGAAAAGCTAAAGGGTGGTGTACCACATTCTACCGTCGTGATAGCAAATGTACCATCTGCATTACCAATACAAGAAACATCCTGTGCGTCAATACCAACGTTTACATCTGTAACTTCTACTACTACTTCTACCGCAGCACTTTCAGTACAATTTAGACCTGTTGATGTAACAAAAAAGTTATATGTACCTGTAGATGCCGTTGGCATAACAGATGTTCCTACTGCTTCAAAAGGTGATCCATCCCCCAATAAAGTTCCTCCTGCGGCATCATACCAATTTAAGGTGTATGTATCAGAAGGTGTGGTATAATCTATAGTAGCACCATAACCACCGTTGGCTACCGCAGTGCCATTTTCGTCAAGAAGCGCCCAGCCAATTTCACTATTCCAAGTTCCTGAGACCCAAGCCGCAGTTATAACAGAACCTTCTGGAAAAGTAAAAGCAGAAGATCCCGCACCACCAGTGATTGATGTTTCGTTTAAGACTAGAATTCCATTCGCAAAAAGAGAAACATTTGCTCCATTCCATCCATCTCCGAAAGCATCGGTCATGTCCAATGTGTAGGTTAAAAGTGCCGGTGTTGCGGCAGCTTCTAATGGTACAGTGGCCACTCCTCCACAAAAGGCAAGAGGACTTGCAGACGTGGGCGCATCACATTGTGCATTTAAAGTCGAAAGACCCAAAAACAATGAGACACTAAATAGTAGTAATTTTTTCATTTATTTAAATATTTAGATTTGTAATTTAGCGAAAATATGAAATTCTACTGATAGAATTAAATTTACCAATGAGAAATTCAGTATTAATTATTATTCACGCATAGGAAATGAACAAATAGTATGAAAAATTTAGAAAATAAAGTTGCTCTTGTCTCTGGCAGTTCTCAGGGAATAGGCAAAGAAACTGCAAAGCTTTTTGCTGAGCGAGGGGCGTCCGTAATTCTATTGGCTCGAAATAAAGAGAAGCTTGAAGGTGTACTTGATGAATTAGTCAATTCGCTTCCATCGCAAAGACACTGCATTATTGTTGCTGATTTTTCAGAACCAAAAAATGTCAATTCATCAGTGCGCGAGTTCTTAGATAAGGATAACAGAACAATTCATATTTTGGTTAACAATACTGGTGGACCAGCAGGAGGGTTAATAAAAGATGCGACTCCGGAGGCATTTATCAATACATTTCAACAACATTTAATATGCAACCACATTCTTGCACAAGCATTAATTCCGTTTATGATAGATGCGCAGTTTGGAAGAATTATAAATGTTATTTCAACCTCAGTTAAACAACCTTTAAATGGCTTGGGAGTATCGAATACCATTAGAGGTGCCGTAGCGAATTGGAGTAAAACACTTGCCAACGAACTTGGCGAATATAACATAACCGTAAATAACGTTTTGCCAGGAGCGACGAATACTTCTCGTTTGTCTGATATTGCCTCATCAAAAGCGACTAAATTAGAAAAGTCTGTGGATGATATTTATGAATCAATGGCTGTGCAGGTGCCTATGAAACGTATCGCAGAACCAGAGGAAGTGGCAAGAGCAATCGCTTTTTTAGCTTCTAACGAAGCTGATTACATCAATGGAATCAATCTTCCTGTCGATGGTGGGCGCACCAAATCATTGTAGTTATTTCACTTTCTTAGCGAAATTCGGTATGCTATTAAAAATGGAAAGCCTATCAGCATACAAGCTGCAAATGCATAGCCCTTTGCAGTTAGGTAAAAATCAGAAAAGTAAGCCATATCGGGATCATATCCCCATGGCGTGAATGAATAAAGACTTATAGGTCCTTCAATTACCGCACCGGTTTCTTTCACAACGTATTCTCCGGGAAATAAATTCAATGGAAGTAAGGTTAGAATCATTGCAAAAACAAGAAAGCAAAGACAAAATATCCAAGTAGGATTCTTCAAAATCATTTTCATAGATTCAAAGATAAGCCTTAATTTTAGCAACGCATGTCAAACGCAGCAAACGGACTACATATTAATAAGCAACGGTGGAAAATTTTCTTAGCGTTAATGGTTCTTTTTGTTATCGCAGCCTCTTTAATTCTTTCAAATAATTTTCTTTCAAAGCTTGGAGATAGGGAACAATCAAAAGCTACACAGTGGGTTGAAGCGATTAAGAAAAAAGGAGCATTGGTTCAGCTCAGCAATGATATTTTTACGGAACTTAAAAAGAAAGAACGTCAAAAGATCAATTTAGTCGTTGCAGCTCAAAAAGTATTACTGCAGAAGTCGGACTTGTCCAAAAATCAAGATGTAGAGTTTTCTTTGTCCATTATTCAGGCCAATACAGATATTCCAGTAGTGCTTTTGACAGAAGGGAATGCTATTATGCAACACCGAAATATGGAAGCTTTGTTTGGGGATGCAAAAGGCAATGACGAAAAAGATTCCATTTGTATAGAAAAAGCAAAATCTTGGAAAGCTGCAGGGCAATTTCAGCTCATAGAATATCTAGACGGAGAGTATCTTCAGTTTATATTTGGAAATTCCTTTGAGCTTGAACGCCTAAAAGACGAGAGTGAAAGACTCATTGCTTCTTTCAATGAAGAGATCAAAGACAACAAGGGATTGATACCTGTAATGCTTTGGGATGTGGCAAGTGATTCCTTAGAGGCAACAAATATCAGCACAGAAAAGAGTAGGGAAATTCGAGCGCAATGGGCACAAATCAACCCTCCACTCACATTTGATTTTGGTACCGGACAAAAACAGCTTTATTTTTCTGAAAGTCAGGAGTTGTATTATTTGAAATGGATACCAACTTTTCAGGTTCTAATTTTGGGATTATTGATATTCATTGGCTATTTCATTTTCTCAACTTATCGCAAGGCAGAACAAAAAAGAGTTTGGGCTGGTATGGCAAAAGAAACAGCTCATCAGCTTGGAACACCATTGTCTTCTTTAATGGGTTGGCAAGCGCATTTAGAAAACCTTAAAGTTGATCCTATGATTACACGAGAGATGAAAAAAGACCTTGTGCGCCTCGAAAGAATTACGGATCGATTTTCAAAAATAGGTTCAGAAGCAAAACTCGAAGAAAAAGATATTGTTTCAACCATTGAAAATAACTTGGCTTATTTAAAAATCCGACTCTCGAGTAAGGTAGAACTTATTTTTGAATCAAAACTAGCTGATAAAATTGATGTTAATCACAATGCATCACTTTTAGATTGGGTAGTTGAAAATTTATGTAAGAATGCTGTTGATGCGATGCAGGGTGTTGGTAAATTAGAAATAATTCTTTCTGCTGAAAAATCAGATATTATCATTGACTTCAAAGATACGGGAAAAGGAATTTCTTCTTCAAATCAAAAAGCGGTTTTTGAGCCAGGGTATTCTACAAAAAAGAGAGGATGGGGATTAGGTCTTGCCTTGGTAAAAAGAATTATTGAAGAGCATCACAATGGGAAAGTTTTTGTTGCCGAATCTAAACTTGGCCAAGGGACAACCTTCAGAATTACTTTGCCGGCTCGTTAAATTCTGATTTTAACTTGTCAATTACGGCTTTGATTGTTAAAATTTCTTTAACAAATTCAATAGAAGGACCAGCACACCAAACTGTTTTATAGGTAGTGGAAAAAGCTGCCTTTTGAAGGCTCTTCATTCCCCTCATGAAAGTAATGGCCTTGAACCACTTTTTAAGTTTCTTGTTTTTATTTAAAAAGCGTTCTAGAAAGTTTTGAGAGGTGCCTATTTTTTCAACATAAGGCGTATTGATAACGGTACATGGCGTTCCAGAGAGCTTTGTTGTCAAAACGATATCTTCTGCGCCATATTGAACACAAGCATCTTTATAACCTTCGGATACAGGAGCTTCTTTTGTGGCAATAAAGATACTTCCCATCGAAACCCCGTCTGCACCGAGTGCTATCATTTCTTTGATCCCATGACCGTCTCCAATTCCACCCGCTGATATAATTGGGATTTGACATTCTTTTTTAAGAGCAGGGATTAACGTTGAGAATGGTGTTGGTCCTGCATGACCACCTGCCTCTTTGTTTACAGCAATAATTGCATCTGCACCTAGCGCCTCGACTTTTCTTGCATATTTCGCATCAACAACATCACAGAAAACCTTCACTCCATATTTCCTTGACATTTTTATAGTCTCTTCCGGAGACCCTAATGAGGTAATAAAATAGGAGATACCCTCTTCACAACATGCTTTTAGTTGTTCCTTATAAAGGAAGTTTGATTTATTGACAATAAGATTAATCCCAAAAGGACCGTCAGTTGCTTTTTTAATGCGCCTAATCGCAGCCCTTAATTCATCAACAGTTCTATAGTTCAGTGCAGGAATTGCACCGGTTATGCCATTTTTTATTGCTTCAATAATCATTTCCTCATTTGATACTAGAAACATAGGTGCCATGATCACAGGGAAGTCAATATTTAGCATTTCACACAAAGAAGCTTGTTTTGTCATTACCTTTGTTTTCGGTTTGTCAAAAATAAGGAATTTTAAAATCGTTTTTTAAATGAAGATCAAGCAGTGGGTTTTTATATTTCTCTTGTGTTTTCCTGTTATTGGGTTTGCCCAACCTCATAAGGTCTTAATCAAAGATTCCTCCAGGTATTCCTTGTCTATGATTTATGAATCCTTGATTGATATGCTTTATTTGTATGAAGCGCATGTTGATCTGTCAGTTTTAGGTTATTCTGAGTTTGGTCAATCTATACCACTATTGAAAATAAGCAAACCTAATGCTTCCTTGAAGAAAAATGTATTGATTGTTGGAAACCTTCACGCTAGAGAGTTTTTTAGCTCGAAATTCGTTTTAAAATTCTGTAATGAATTTTTGTATTCTATTGATGCAACGGACGGCATATATCCCTCTGCGAACAATCTTCTTGAAACCTATGATTTTTTTATTATTCCTGTTGCAAATCCTGATGGCCTCAAAATTGCACAAGAGGATTGGCATGGCATAGAATCTTTCAAACAAGGAATAGAATCGATTAAACGGATAGGGCCATATTCAGATTGGAAAGCCAATGGAAAGGGGATAGACTTAAACAATAATTTTGATGACGGAAACTTTGAAGTCAAGCATGGGCATTTGTTTGAAGAAGAGCCGGCTTCACAAGGCCATAAAGGTAATTTCCCATGCGAAGCTATAGAGGCTAGGCTTATTCAAGATTATGTAGATTCGATTGTTCCAATATTGACCCTTTCATTTCATACGAAGGGAGACATCTTATTCTGGGCAGACAGAGGAAGCCATGCACAATTTAAAGGTCTTGATACTAAATTAAATACAAAAGTTGCGGCGGCTTGTGATTTTAAGCTAGCCAAGGTGTCGAGAAATCCAAAGGAATATGGTGCAGGTTTAGAGAATTATATTCGCGCAAAGACAAAAAGAATAGGTGTTTGTGTCGAGCTATCCGCTATAAATGACATTACAACTCAGCATCCAGCAAATAAATTCTACACTTTAGTTTGGGAGAAATGCAAAAACATGCCTATTATTTATTTAGAGGAGCTCTCGAGGTTATATCCACAATACGCTTCTATTTTTGAGAATTAAATAGTCAAAAGCTTTCCCAAAACATCTAAGAATTAGTACAAGTTTTAAATGCTTTGTAATTTTAAATTGATTTTCAAAAGATAAACATGGAACTTGTTTCAGAATACTTATTTGCACCCTATTATGGTTATTCGCGACTAAATATCTTTTTAGAGTTGACGGCTGTTGTTTTTGGGCTTTTGAGCGTGTGGTTCTCAAGGAAAAATAGCACACTCGTTTATCCTACAGGGTTAATTACCACCTCGATATATGTTTATTTGCTTTTTCATTGGCGTTTACTTGGGGACATGCTAATCAATGGTTATTATTTTTTAATGGGTATTTATGGCTGGAATTTTTGGTCAAAAAAAGAAAACGGAATTACGATAAATAAAATATCTAGGGTGACAAAGTTCGAGAACTACGTGCTTTGGATATGGTTTTTTGTAAGCTTGGTGTTAGTGAATGTAGTATATCTTATTTTTGGTATTTGGGGCAGTATTGTGGGTCATATAGATGCGATGACTACTGCTATCTTTTTTGTTGCCATGTTACTAATGGTAAGAAGAAAAATTGAAAATTGGATCTTTTGGATTGTTGGTGATATTGTTTCTGTTCCTCTATATCTTTACAAAGGATTGACCCTAACATCATTACAGTATATCATATTTACATTATTGGCAATCGCAGGATATATCACATGGAAAAAAGAGTTAAAGAATAATGAGGCTTAAGATCGCATTTACAGGACCCGAGTGCTCGGGAAAGTCCACGCTTTCGAAATGGGTTTCAGAAGCCTACAATATAGACCTTGTTAAAGAGTATGCAAGAGACTATTTAAACGATTACGGACCTTATAGCCAAATGGATTTAGATAAGATAGCGCAAGAACAATTTAACCGGAATGAAGGATCAAAAAAACCAACTATTTTGGATACAGAAATGTTGGTAATGCGTATTTGGTGCGAGGAAAAATTCGGTGCCTGCTCTGACTTAATTAAATCTTTATTCGTGCAGCAACACATTGATATTTATTTTTTGTGTAAGCCTGATTTTAAATGGCAAGAAGATCCATTAAGAGAAAGTCCTAATGATCGAGAACGATTGTTTGATTTATATGTTTTTTATTTAGAAAAAATGGCGGTCCCATTCCACATCCTCGAAGGCGATATACTCCACCGAAAGGATAAAATTGCGGCCATTATGAAAACTCGCTGATATGAGAAAAGTACTATTTATTTTCGGACTCTTAACGGTTTGTATACCTATAGCTTATTACTTTAATAAGCCTGACAACAAAAAGAAATTGGCCATTATTAGTCCAATAGATTTAGATGCGGATGTTGTTGATCCTGAACTAAGAAATAAGGGGCGTGCTCATTTTATATCTGATTTTGAATTGACAGATCAATATAACCAGACATTTAGTTCAACCGCGATTAAAGGGAAAATATGGATTGTAGAATATTTCTTTTCTACCTGCAAAGGGATTTGTCCAATTATGAATGAGGAAATGAAACGTGTGCAAATGGCTTACAACAATGACACTAATGTTGTAATTCTTAGTCTAACTGTAGATCCTGAACACGATGAGCCAGAGGTGTTAAAAAGCTACGCTGAGGACCATGGTGCACAAAAAGGGAAATGGTTTTTTCTTACGGGGGCTAAAAAAACACTTTATGAATTGGCTAGAAAATCCTTCTTTTTATTGAAGCCAGCCGAGGCTAAAAACCAAGGTGATGTAGGTAGTGATTTTATTCATACCAACAACTTTGTTTTGATCGATAAAAACAAACAAATCCGAGGCTATTACGACGGTACGAATCCGGATGAGGTTGGCGAGCTCATTGCAGATATTGACATCTTAAAAGGGCAATCTTAGCCAATCTATATATAGCCACTGAAATTACCTATCTTTGTAGGTTGATAGCGAAAAATAGGCTTTCAAAACACCGATAATGCGTAGAGATAAGAAAAATCAAAAGCCTGAAAAAAATGTTTCTAAGCGCGACAAGCGCAAGTACATCGAATACAAACAAAAGCATAAAAAAGGAGATCCTTTGCCGTCATTCAGCGATGAAGTAAGGTTAAATAAGTTCATTTCTAACGCTGGTATTTGTTCTAGACGTGAGGCAGATGTTTTAATTGCCGCAGGTGTTGTTATGGTAAATAATAAAGTGATCACAGAGCTTGGATATAAAGTCAAGCCTAATGACGAGGTGAAATATGATGGTGAAACCATTAAATCCTATAATAAACGCTATGTTTTATTGAACAAACCAAAAGGGTTTTATTCCACATTGGGAGAATCAAAGGGAAGAAAAACCGCTGTAAAGCTCGTTCAAAAAGCTTGTAAGGAATTATTGTTTCCAGTGGATAAGTTGGACAAGGATGCCACGGGATTGCTGCTTTTTACCAATGATTCTGATCTGTCCAAAAAACTAAATCATCCCCGATTCCAGTCTAAAAAGCTCTATCATGTGGAATTAAATAAGCCAGTGACACAAGGGCATTTGAAAAAGTTACAGGAAGGTGTTGATCTTGAAGATGGAAAGACAAAAGTTATACATGCCTCCCACGTAGAAGATGGAACATCGAGAGAGGTCGGTGTAGAAATCAGTTCGGGGAAAAAACAAGTTATTCATAGGATGTTTGAGTCAATGGGTATGGCTGTTGTAAAACTTGATCGTGTTCGTTTTTCAGGTTTGACAAAAAAAGATCTCCCTAGAGGAATGTTTCGACACCTTACTGAAAATGAGATTTCATTTTTAAAAATGTCTAAATAATGCGTTGGATTTATTTATTGTTAATGCTCTGTATTTCGTGTACTTCAGAATCTACAATTAATAATGAATCAAAAGGGCTATCAAGTCACCCATATGCTTCCTATTTTTACACCTACGATACAACTGCGTTAATCTATAGATATCGAGATGTTGCTCATGGATTGGCTGAACAATTTCATAGGGTATACGGTGTGGAAGATTCTCGTGGAAAGCACATTGTTGTAGAACGATATGCAGCAGAGGGTAGATTAACAGAGGCATTAAATTACAATTTAAGTGCGCTTAATGTCATCGACCATATGGTTGTTAATGGTTTAGGAGAAAATGAAAAAGCAACACTTTATAAGGATGACTTATTTCCGAATAAAATGGGAGAAAAAGTGTCTTTTGCCTCTAAGTTTTCAGGTTTTATTGACTCTACGGTGTTACTTATGGAAAAAGATAGAGTTCTTAAAGAAAAGCTTTCCATAGAGGTTTTATCAAAAAAGACAAAGAGTATTCTCATCAAGGAGGAGGCAAGCTACACCTTAATAAACCCCTACACCGAGCAAGAACAGCAGCCTCAGAAGCTTACGATGTATTATGCTTTTGCTCAAGGTTTAGGTCTTTACGAGTGGTATGATAAAACGAAAAGAAGCCATTTTAAATTGGAGGAAATCTTATCTCAAGATAAATGGATAAAAATGTTAACCAGATGAAAACCTTATTTATTACAACGACCCTAATTTTAGTCTGTTTTGTTAGTTATGGTCAAAGACGTAACAAACCAAAACCGAAAAAGTCTTATAATGCCGGCGCTATATTTATACACTGGGGATATAACCGAGACTTTTATACAAAAAGTGACATTAATTTTACTGGAACAGGCTACGACTTTACGCTTCAAGATTGTCAAGCCACCGATCGACAAGAGCCCTTTAGTTTTGAGAATTATTTTAAGCTAAACAAAATAACCGTGCCCCAGTACAATCTGCGCATTGGCTACATGATTAAAAGGAATTGGGCAATTTCCTTGGGTTTTGATCACATGAAGTATGTGTTAAAAGACAATGTTCCTTACCAGTTATCTGGAACAATCAATCCAGGTGTTGATCTTGAGACAAATTGGTCTGGAACATACATAAATGAACCCGTTATTACACAAGAAGCTACTTTCCATTATGAAAACAGCAATGGATTAAATTATATTCGAGCTGAGGTCTCGCGTATTGATCAGTGGTACAGACAGAGAAATTCGGCATGGTTTGCTTTTTCAAGTTTATTTGGTGCGGGTGTTGGTGCAATAGCATCTTTAAATGATTTTACATTTGCAGGAAGAAAGTCTACAGAAACATTCTCTTTATCAGGTATGGCAATTTCTTTGCATGCTGATGCACGGTTAGAGTTTTTTAGACATTTTTATATTCAGCCCGGTATAGGATCAGGGTTTATGCTTCAAAACAATGTCCGAACGAGGCCTGAAGATTACAACTCTGTTGCAAGTCAAAATTTTGGATACCTAGAGGCCCATGTAGTCTTTGGATGGTTATTTTATTTAAAACCGATTAATGCATGTGATGCCTGCCCACAATGGTAATATGAAATATTTAATAGTAGGTCTTGGAAATCCCGGTAGTAAATATGCCGATACGCGTCATAACATTGGTTTTGATGTTCTTGACGCGTTGATTAAGGATTCAGAATCCTCCTTTGAGACAGCGCGTTATGCAGACCGGGCAGAAATCAAATTTAAAGGTCGTAAGCTGGTTTTAATAAAGCCAAATACGTTTATGAATCTTTCAGGAAAAGCAGTTCACTTTTGGTTACAGAAGGAAAAAATACCAATGTCTAAATTACTTGTAATTAGTGATGACTTAGCATTACCGTTTGGGACATTGCGTTTAAAAGGAAAAGGTTCGGCAGGAGGCCATAATGGTCTAAAGGATATCGAGGCTGTGCTAAAAACTGGGATTTACAGTAGGCTTAGGTTTGGAATAGGCAGCGATTATGCTAGAGGAAAGCAAGCAGATTTTGTACTCGGACCTTGGTCTTTAGAAGAACAAAATGACCTTTCGGAACGTATTATTCAATCAACAAAATTTGTTTTATCCTTTGTTACGATGGGGTTAAACATGACAATGTCAGCTCTAAATGGCAAATAATTCAATGACAAAATAAATTAAAAATGAACGAAGCAGAGCGCACAAAGCAGGACCAAACAGGGACTTATAATTGGAATATGATTGTTGCTTTAACTTTAATCCCAGTGATCGGTGTTTTTGGTACAGGTATTTATGTTTATTATCAAGGTATTGTATGGCAAGAGCCGCTCATGCTTTTTATATTGTGGTTTCTTTCAGGTATGGGTATCACGATGGGTTATCACCGTTTGTTTGCACATAAAGCCTATAAAACCACTCCATTCGTAGAATGGGTGCTAATGATTTTTGGTTCAATGGCACTTGAGAATACAATTTTGAAGTGGTGTTCTGATCATAGAATACACCATACTAAAGCAGAGACGAAAGAGGATCCGTATTCGATCACAGAGGGTTTTTGGCACGCACACATTGGATGGATTATTAAGAATGGCTCTTCTGAAAATAACAGGGTTCGTGGTGTGAAAGATCTGAAGAGCAAGAGTGCTATTCAATTCCAGAACAAACATTATTTTACAATTGGTATTATTGGAGGTTTCATAATTCCAATGGCCATCGGATTTATATATGATAGGCCAATGGGTGCGTTGCTCTGGGCGGGTTTTTTGAGGCTTTCAATCGTACATCATGCTACCTTTTTTATCAATTCGATGTGTCATTATTTTGGCCGTCAGACTTATGATATTAATTCCACAGCCCGAGATTCATGGTTCGTATCTTGGTTTACCTTTGGCGAAGGTTATCACAATTACCACCATAAATTTCAATGGGATTATCGAAATGGAGTGAAATGGTTTGCATATGATCCAAGTAAATGGATTATTAAAGGGCTTTCTTTTGTAGGGATAACCTATGACTTAAAACAGGTGAAGCAACACGTTATCGAACAGAATAAATTGAATAACTTAAAGCTTCAGCTTTTTGAAATGTTCAAAACATCAAGTGATAAATTAAAAGTTATGTATCAAACTAAAGCTGAAAAGCTGAATGAAAAATCAGAGCATCTTTTTCTATTATGGTCCGAAATGGAGCTCAAATATGCAGAGCAATTATCAAAAGGGTCATCAAAAAACAAGGAACTATTGAATAGGCTTCTTGCTGAAAGAAAAAAGTATAAGGCACAATTAAATGGTATTAGAATTGATGTATTAAATATGATGGCATCAATGAAAAGACAAAAGCGACAATCTAGTCTAATATAACTGTTGTTTTGAAGTATTTATTCATACTTGCTCAATCTTTCAGCACTTCAGGGTGACTAATTTTACCACCACTTCGTCCTGTTTCAAAGGACAAGTAAGAAAGTGCTAATGCTCCAATAAGGATTATAGGCATTAAGATGCGCTCCATAGCTTTCTTTTTCCAACTCATGTACAGCGCAATGAGCGCAATTACCGAAAGTAAATAAGCTAGATATGCAAAAGTTTCAGCCATTTCTTCATGTTCATGGATCAGATCATGACTGCGTCCGAGTTCTTCAACAATATGCTCAGCACCTTCTCCAGAAAAAAATGCTGGAATGGTATAAAGCCCCCCTAAAACAATGAGAAAATAGCCAATTCTCCTTGCAACACTAGATTGAATTATAAGTGCAATAATAAGAACTAATGCCCCTGTGATTGGTAAAATCAGAGGAAGATGGTTGGTCATAAGATGAACTTGAGCGTCAGTCATAAATCAGTTTTTTACGAAGATGACAAAATATTGCGAGAAATACCAAATTCAAAAATCAAATTCTAAAAACCTTATATCGAAACACTAAACCTTGCTCATTTTTGATTTTTAAATAGTAGACTCCTGATTTTAAAGTAGCACAATCTATACGGTCGTTGGTACGAAATACTTCTTGTTTTATACCTTTGGCATCATATAGTATTGCACTTGCAATATTTAGGTCACTAGACAAGTAAAGCCAGTCACTTGTTGGGTTGGGATAAATTTTTATTTGTTTGTCAAATTCTTTTATTTCACTTGTATTGTTAAGGCCTATGAGAACATCTAGTTCTTCGGCTGAACCATTAAAAACATTCAAATCAACATCCCCCGTAATTCCGGAAACATCGCCCCACCACGAATATTGTTTAAACCCGTAATCTTCCCAAGGTCCAATATTAGAGGGTGGGTCTAGATTTTGATCTGGTTGCGCAAACCAAAGTCCGTAGGTACTAAGTGAACTTGAAAGGTACGCCGCATAATTTGCGTTGATATACAGGTAGGGCACTACTCCTGTTTCTGATTCAACTTCATTCATCCATTCTTGAACCCAAAGCGAAAGTTCTTCAGAGGTAAACATTTCTGTCAATAGTATGGCCTGTCCATTTGAGTATGGATTCTCAAGATCAAGGACAGGGGGTAAAAATCCTGTTCCAATGTAATCAGCAGCATTATTTAAAAAGTTGGTCGCATCTTGTTGTGCAGAATTATTATCAGGCCTTGCAAAATGATAAGCACCCATAATGAGACCTGCTGTGATTCCATCTTCTATATTTGTAAAAAATTTAGGGTCGGTATAGGTCATTCCTTCAGTAGCTTTTACCCATGAAAAAACATACCCATCGTTACCAACAAGCGTCCAATCTATTGTGCCTTGCCAATGTGAAACATCAATCCCCAAAATATTTTGAGCGAACACCCCTTTTAACCCTAGGCTAAGAGTTATATAAAAAATGAGTTGTTTAAACATGATTAGAAATATTTAATAGATTGAAATTAATAATAGTGATTTTTAACGTTTAAAGCACAATATTTTAAAATCAAGGCATTGTAAAAATGCTTGACACAAACACTAGGATATTATTTCTTTTGAATTGCGATGCAATTTGCATTAAGAATCATAGAAAAAACCTTTAATTTTGTGCTATGGCGAGAATTAAAATTTCTGAATTGCTCAAAAATGGAGCAACTTTTTTAGGACAGAAAATAGAGGTGAAAGGTTGGGTTAGAGCATTTCGTAGTAAGCGTTTTGTACAGCTTAATGATGGTTCATGTATGGCGAATATTCAAGGGGTTATTGATTATGATAACTTTGATGAAGAACAATTAAAGGCTATAAGCACGGGTGCTGCAATAAGTATAAAAGGCTTACTTGTTGAATCTCAGGGAGCGGGGCAAGTTGTGGAGTTACAGGTAGAAGCTTTTGAAATAATTGGCGCTGCCGATCCTGATGCTGTTCAGAAAACCATATTACAACCTAAAAAGCATAGTTTAGATTTATTACGAGAACAAGCACACCTGCGTTTTAGAACCAATACATTTGGGGCTATATTTAGAATAAGGCATGCTGCTTCTTTTGCTATTCATCAATTTTTTAATGAGAGAGGGTTCAACTACATTCACACTCCTATCCTTACTGGGTCAGATGCAGAAGGCGCTGGTGAAATGTTTCGAGTAAGTACACTTGACCCCAAAAACCCTCCATTAGATGATGATGGAAATATTGATTACGGAAAAGATTTCTTTGGAAAACAAGTAAACCTTACAGTTTCGGGACAGCTCGAGGCTGAACTTGCTGCATTAGGATTGGGTCAGGTATATACCTTTGGCCCTACTTTCAGAGCAGAAAACTCAAATACCTCTAGACATTTAGCTGAATTTTGGATGATTGAGCCTGAGGTAGCTTTTAATGACCTTTCTGATAATATGGATTTAACGGAGGAGTTTTTGCAATCCGTTTGCCAATATATTCTGAAAAATTCTGAAGAAGACTTAAACTTTCTTGATAACAGATATGCTCAAGAACAGAATCAAAAGCCACAAAATGAAAGAAGTCATTTAGGCCTTCGAGAAAGTATTGAATTTGTTGTAAACAATCAATTTAAACGTCTAAGCTATACAGAAGCTATTGAAGTATTACAGAAATCCAAAGCCTATAAGAAGAAGAAATTTCAATTTCCAGTGGAGTGGGGGATTGATTTACAAAGTGAACATGAACGGTATTTGGTCGAAAAAGAATTTAAATGCCCTGTAATATTGTGTGATTATCCGGCGGATATTAAGGCGTTTTACATGCGTCAAAATGACGATGGAAAGACTGTGGCTGCTATGGATGTATTATTTCCTGGAGTTGGTGAAATCGTTGGGGGGTCTCAGCGAGAAGAACGATTGGAAATTTTAAAAGCTAAATGTAAAGATTTTGATATTGAAGAGGATGAACTTTGGTGGTACATGGACACACGTAAATTTGGATCCGTTCCTCATTCAGGTTTTGGTATGGGGTTTGAACGATTAATCATGTTCCTAACTGGCATGTCAAATATTCGTGATGTTATTCCTTTTCCAAGAACACCTGATAACGCAGAATTTTAAGCAAAAAAAACCGGGAAACATTTCCCCGGTTGTGATGGCAAGCTTTTATACAAATTGTTTTTAGTTTTTCTTGACACTGTTTACGTGACCTTTTTTCATGCGGTCCATAAGCTGCTTTTTAAATTCTCTTTGAATCTGATGCTCAAACCTGAATGTTTTTTCATAGCCTATAACTGAAGCGATTTTTTGGACATATTCATTTTTGATTTCAAGAATTGAAATTTGTTGCTCGTGCATATCCTCAATGAGTTTTTGGTATGTTTTTTCATCAATTTTTTCATCCTCTTGTTTCATTTTTTTAAAGCGATCTTTAAGGGCTTTTCTGGAGATTTTTATTTTTGTCTCCATCTCATTTACTATTGGCCAGAATTCTTTTGATTCTTCAGGGGTCAATTCTAGTTTTTTGGTGATAAAGCTCACTCTTGCGGCTTCAATGCGTTGTTTTTTCTCATCTTTACTTTCTTTTTTTTGAGCAAATAGCGGAAAGCTACTTAAAATCAAACATACAATTAATAGGTTTTTCATGTTAAAAGGGTTTAAAAAATTAATAAATCGTTTTCGTCAAATTCATATAGGTCATAGTCTTCAAATAATTCTAATTCTTCTTCACTGATATAGCTTTCTATATCTGTAAATTGTATGTTTTCTGGTAAAAAGTTCTCTTCAGAAATGAGATTGATCTCTTCGTCTAACACAACACTTGCTAGATCTATGATTTCATCAGTTGTATAGTTTTCTAGATGCTGTTCAACGTATTCAACGATTTCCGGAGTACTGACATTTGCCATGCTTGGAATTTTAGTACTGATTTCTTTTACTGGCATGCTAAACTGTTGAAAAACAACAATACCAATAATTAAAATTGCGGCAATTGCGGAACTGTAATAAAGAATAATTCTGCTTTTTCCGGATGTATTTTCATGTTGCTTTTGTTCCTTTCTTATTGCTTTAGTTGCTAAAGAAGAAAAAAAATCGTCTGAAGGCATTTCGGGTTTTAGAGGTTTAATATGTTTTAATATGTCTTTATCCGTGCTCATGTCATAGTTTAGATGATTCTAGAAGACAATGGTTTAATTTTAAATGTAAAAAAGAGCTTATTTTACTTTTGGCAATATGATAACTTGCTTTTAGAGCACCCTGTGATGTTCCAGTTATTTCTTCAATTTCTTTAAATGTGTAATGCTGGAAATACTTAAGTTCAAAAACAGCTGCTTGTTTATGGGGTAATGCTGCAACTGCGGCATTAAGTAATGTTAAAATTTCTTCAGCTGACTGGCCCTCTAAACTGCTGTGCCCCGGAATAATCTCAATGACCTCTTGGCTTAACGACACATGAGTTCTTTTTTTTTCATTTCTAAGTATGTTTAAAGTCTCGTTATGGGTTATTCTATATAGCCAAGAGTATAATGTTGATCTTCCTTCGAATTTAGGTAAATGCAACCACGTTTTTATAAATACTTCTTGTAATATATCCTTCGATAAAGTAGGGTTTTTCGCAATTTTTAGGATTTGTGAATATAACTTGGGCCCATAGAAAATAGATAGTTCCTCGAATGCTTTTTGTCCAGCACTTCCACCAGCTTTTATTCCATCTAGCCAATTCTTATCTTTATCCGTCATATTATAATATTTAGATTCAATTTTGACGAAAAGGTTTAAAATCTTTATAAATGTAATATGGCATTACTTTGGTTATTCAATGCGCAAGAAGTCTTTAAACCAATATCCTGAATCTTTTATGGTTCTCTTTTGTGTTTTGAAATCTACATGAATCAGGCCAAATCTTGGTTCGTATCCTTCACTCCATTCAAAATTATCTGTAAGACTCCAAACAAAGTACCCTTTAACCGGTGCGCCTTCATTTTTAGCTTTAAGTACTTGTTCGAGATATGTTTCAAAAAATGAAATTCTTTTTGAATCATGAACGCGATTTCCTAAAACAACATCTTTATAGCAAACACCATTTTCAGTGATGATAATATTTTTAATGTCATATTTTGAAAACTGTTTTATTACTTTATAAATCCCTTCAGGATACACCTCAAATTTCATTTCATTCATTGGTACATTTCTTTCTTCAGCAGAAATTTGTTTGGCTTTTAAAAAGGGAACAAGCAAACTGTTACTTGCTACAACTCTGAAATAATTTTGTAACCCAATAAAGTCAAATTTGAATTTTAGGCGCTCTTCATCTCCTGGCTTATAATAACGTTCCATTCTTTTTAAAGCAGGCAGTGAATCTGTTGGATAACCCATACCTAAGGATGGTTCAATGTAAAGCCGATTCAACAATGCATCCATACGTTCAGTCGCAGCAACATCTTTGTGTCTTAAAATGGGATCGTCTCTGTAGGGTTCAATATGGGAACAACTAAAGGTACTCCCAACGTTTGCATCAGTTACATTCTGTCGAATTATCCTTCCGCCATCAGCCATAGCTATACACACATGATGCGTTGCTTTTAAAAATTTAAAAGGGCTTTTTATTCCAGGAGCGTGATAGCCGAGCATGTAACCTAAGCCAACAAATGCTGCTGGTTCGTTCATAACCATCCAGTTCTTTACTTTTGAACCATATGTTTTTGTGCAGAAAGTGACGTATTTATTGAACCAACTAATAATTTTTCTATTGGCCCAACCCCCTTGCTTTTGAAGTGCTTGTGGTAGGTCCCAATGATATAATGTTATCCAAGGTTCAATACCATTGTTTAAACACTCATCAATTACTTTGTGGTAAAATGCCACACCGCTCGGATTGATATCACCGGTGCCTTGTGGAAAAATCCTTGACCATGAAATAGAAAAGCGAAACACGCCAAAATTCATTTCTTTTAACAAGGCAATATCGGCTTTATAATTTTTGTAAAATTCAGTTGCGACATCACCATTTTCTTGGTTATGAATCTTATTTTTCTTTTGAGTAAATTCATCCCATATAGAAGGGCCTTTACCATCCTTATTCCAGGCCCCCTCTACTTGATAGGCGGCACATGCAGCACCCCATAAAAAATCATCACCAAAATCCTGTGCATTTAATTTAAGAGGAATTGTCTTTTTTGAGAATAGAAAATCAACACTTTGTGTTGGTAGTAAAAAAGAGGTTACCCCCATTCCACCTAGTTTTATCCATTCCCTCCTATTCATAGTTCTTATATTTTATTGAAGACGTATTCATAAATAATTTTTCATTTTTTGTTTCGTACATTTACGACAATCAAACTAAAATTTAAATTATGAAAAAATTATTTTTACTTGCTTTTGTAGCACTTTTATTTACAAATACAACGGCTATAGCACAAAAAAAGGTGGCTTTGACAACTTTTTGGGTTTCGAAACATATTGGTTTTGAAGAACTCGGAGGAAGTGTAGGTTTGGTCGCTGCTATTGCTTCATTATCTGATGACCCAAATTTTAATTTACAACCAGTTCTAGATAATTTTTATAAGACGTTTACAGAGGAATACGCTCAGAGCTTTCCTTTTGAACTTATGGACAAAGAAGCGGTTGTGACGCGTCCAGAATATGTAGCTTATGAGGGACGTTTTAATGAAGATCAAGATGCCGATAGAAATAAGCTATTTCAAAGATACCTCAGTGCTGACGGCTACAAACCACTTGTTGAATCTTTATTTAAGGGGGAGAAAAGTAACCAGATGCAGATGGTGAAAATGTTCAACGACGCGGATGGTGTAATGTTTGTTTCTATGGGATATGACTTTGTTAAAAAAGCAGTTCCTTTTACCGCGGGTGTTCGCGCATTTGTTCGAATAAAACTATGGAATAAAGAAGGGAAACGCGTATTTACTATTAACGAGTATGGTACTTCTAAAAAGTCTGTTGGTATTGTGGCGGGTATTCCAATAATGAAGCCTGAGAAATTGCTTCCATTGTGCGAGAGTGCATCAGAAAAGTTAGTTTCTGATCTCGCTAAAAAGATTAAAAAAATGGCGAAAAAGGCTGCTAAGAAGCTATAGTCTTCTCGTTCATTTTTTAACATTAAAATAAAAGATAAGGGGTGCCAATGGCGCCCTTTTTTTATGAAATATAAATAAGGTTGCTATGATTATTGAATTTGCTTTAATCTTCCTAATTTTACAACCTTCTTTAATGCAATAAAAATGAATAATAAATATCCTGAGTACAAAGGCTTGAACCTACCTAAAATCTCTGAAGAAATTCAGGAGCTGTGGGAAGAAAATTCAATCTTTGAAGCATCTATAAACACTCGCGATGAACAAAAACCATTTGTTTTTTTTGAGGGTCCTCCTTCAGCAAATGGCATGCCTGGCATACATCATGTTATGGGACGCTCTATAAAAGATATTTTTTGTCGTTTTAAAACACTCAAGGGCTTTCAAGTTAAAAGAAAGGCAGGTTGGGACACCCACGGCTTACCTGTTGAGTTAGGTGTAGAGAAGGAGCTTGGAATAACAAAGGAAGATATAGGTAAAAAAATCACTGTAGATGAATACAACGACGCCTGTAAAAAGGCCGTCATGAAATATACTGATGTTTGGAATGACCTTACCAAAAAAATGGGATATTGGGTTGATATGGATGCCCCTATGTTACCTATGAGTCTAAATATATGGAATCCGTTTGGTGGTTAATTTCTGAACTGTATAAAAAGAATCTTTTATATAAGGGTTATACGATCCAGCCATATTCACCAAAAGCTGGTACTGGATTGTCTTCTCATGAGATCAATCAACCTGGTTGTTACCAAGATGTTAAAGATACATCAGCGGTTGCCCAATTTAAGCTGTGCAAGCCTGAATTATCGCCTTTCGAAGTTGAAGGAGCAATATTCCTACTCGCTTGGACTACAACGCCATGGACCTTGCCTTCCAATACTGCATTAACTGTGGGCGATAAAATTGAATATGTTTGTGTGACAACCTTCAATCAATATACACACCAGAAAATGAATGTAGTCCTTGCTAAAAATTTAGTGGGATATCAATTTTCTAAGGGTTATTTCTCAGTTGAAACAACAGCTGAATTAGAATCATATGAGAATGGTGCAAAAAAGATACCTTACTACGTTGGAAGCTCTTGTATAGGTAAGGATCTTTTAGGTTTGAGATATGAGCAACTTTTGAATTATTGTTTACCGGCAGAAAATGCAGAAAATGCCTTTAAAGTGATCTCGGGAGATTTTGTTACTACTGAAGATGGAACCGGAATCGTACATACGGCTCCAACATTTGGTGCTGATGATGCAAAAGTAGCAAAGGATGCAGGTATTCCGCCGATGCTTGTGAAGGATGAATATGACAATTTAGTGCCTTTAGTAGATCTTCAGGGCCGCTTTCGTAAAGAAGTTTCTGAATTTGCTGGCATGTACGTTAAAAATGAATACTATAGCGAGGGAGAAGCGCCTGAGAAATCTGTTGACGTGCTTATTTCTGTAAAGTTAAAAGAAGAAAATAAAGCATTTAAAGTAGAGAAATACGAACACAGTTATCCGCATTGTTGGAGAACTGATAAGCCGATTTTATATTATCCATTGGACTCGTGGTTTATTAAAGTAACAGATTATAAAGAAAAAATGGTTGCCTTAAACCAAACGATTAATTGGAAACCAAAATCTACGGGAACAGGTCGTTTTGGAAAATGGCTTGAAAACGCGAACGATTGGAATCTTTCTCGCTCAAGATATTGGGGAATTCCAATTCCTATTTGGCGGACAGAAGACGGGTTAGAGGAAAAATGCATGCAGTCTGTTGAAGATTTACAAAAAGAATGTGAAAAATCGATTAAGGCTGGTTTTATGACTATAAATCCTTTGAGCGAATTTAATCCGGGTGATATGTCGGATGAAAATTATCATAAAATCGATTTGCATAAGCATATTGTGGATGCAATTGTTCTCGTCTCTGACTCAGGCCGTCCTATGCATCGAGAAGCGGACCTTATGGACGTTTGGTTTGATTCAGGTTCTATGCCATATGCACAGTGGCACTATCCATTTGAGAATAAGGAAATGATTGACGGGAATACGTCTTACCCTGCTGACTTTATTGCAGAGGGAGTTGATCAAACAAGGGGGTGGTTTTATACCCTTCATGCTATTTCTTCAATGGTTTTTGGAAATGTCGCCTATAAAAATGTAGTTTCAAATGGCCTTGTTTTGGATAAGAATGGTCAAAAAATGTCAAAGCGTTTAGGGAATGGTGTAGATCCATTTGAAACCTTAAATAAATTTGGACCAGATGCTACAAGGTGGTATATGATTACAAATGCACAACCATGGGATAATTTAAAATTTGATTTAGATGGTATTGTCGAGGTGCAAAGGAAGTTTTTTGGAACGCTTTACAACACCTATTCCTTTTTCTCACTCTATGCGAATGTTGATGAGTTTGATCATCTGCAGCAGCAAATAGCCATTGAGCAACGACCTGAAATTGATAGATGGGTGCTTTCAAAACTGCACTCATTGGTTCAATTGGTCGATGAGAGTTATAGCGCATACGAACCCACTAAAGCTGGGAGAGCCATTCAAGAATTTGTAACTGAACAGCTTTCAAATTGGTACGTCCGCTTGTGTAGAAGGCGTTTTTGGAAAAATGACGACCCTAAGGATAAAATTGCTGCTTATCAAACCCTTTATGCATGTCTCGAAACCATTTCAATCATAGCAGCGCCAATTGCACCATTTTTTATGGACCGATTGTATTTGGATTTGAAAAAAGGGGCACCCCAGGATACTTTAAGATCGGTACACTTAGAGAATTTTCCAATTCCTGACCAAGATATAATCAATCAACAGCTTGAGACTCAAATGGATTTGGCACAGCGCGTATGCTCGTTAGTGCTCGGTCTTAGAAAGAAGGAAAGAATTAGAGTTAGACAGCCTTTACAGAAAATAATGATTCCTGTACTTAGTGAGGAAACAGCTGCAAACTTATCACATGTTAAAGATTTGATTTTATCTGAAGTCAACGTAAAGGAACTTGAGATGATTGCAGAGGACAATGATATTTTAGTAAAAAGTATAAAACCTAACTTTAAGACGATAGGTCCTAAATTTGGTAAACAAATGAAGGCAATTGCTCAAATTATTGCAGGTTGGACAGCTGCTGATATCTCCAGTGTGGAGACTAATGCTGGTTGGTCCGGATCAATTAATGGAGAACAGATTGATCTTGACCTAAATGATTTTGTGATACATACGCAAGATATTCCAGGTTGGATGGTAGCAAATGAAGACGGTTTAACTGTAGCACTAGACATTTTAATTTCTCCTAATTTAAAATCAGAGGGCATTGCCCGTGAGCTTGTAAATAGGGTTCAAAACTTGAGAAAAGATAGAGGCTTAGAAGTAACAGATCGTATTTACTTAACCATTGAAACTACTGATACCATTCAAAGTGCAATCGAGAAAAATAAAAGTTATATAGCCGATGAGGTGTTGGCCACTTCAATTGTTTTCAAAAGTCATTTTGAAGATATGCAACTAGAGACTATAGAAACCGAGCACGATCTTAAAATTCATCTTGAAAAAAAATAAGGAGAAACCTTATATTTGTGTGTAATGGCTGTAGAGAAAAAATTTATTGTAGACGGTGTAGAAATTGAAGCTCATTCAGGAGCTAATATTTTATGGAAAAATAGAGATTTCTTTGAGCTCACCTATAAGGGGCAATCCTTTAACGGAGAAATCGTTAAAAGAGATATTGAAAATAAAAAACTGACTTTAAAACTTAACCATCGGATATTTGAAATTCGAAAAAAGTTTGAATTAGATGCGCTCATTGCAAAACTAGGCCTTGATAAGGTCAAGGTTAAGAAATTAAAAGAGCTTGAATCGCCAATGCCAGGCAGAATATTAAGTATTCACGTAAAGGTTGGTGACCATGTAAAGGTTGGTGA
This sequence comes from uncultured Flavobacteriales bacterium, assembly GCA_943789205.1. Taxonomy (GTDB): domain Bacteria; phylum Bacteroidota; class Bacteroidia; order Flavobacteriales_D; family Crocinitomicaceae; genus UBA952. The sequence continues at coordinate 927,635 of CALSTG010000001.1, read as the reverse complement.
CCCAATCCTATCTCTAGAGGCAATGAAAATGGAAAACATTCTTAAGTCAGATGGGGAAGGTGTTGTAAAAAGTGTAGCCATTAAAAAAGAAGAAGTTGTAGATAAAGGACAGCTACTCATTGAATTCGAATAAATCATTTAACCGTTATAGAAATCGTTCGATCCTTGGAAAGGGTAAACGAAGCCTGTCCAAAACTTGGTGCACTGAAAGTGTTTCTAGCATTGTTCGAAAACCCATAAGGTTCTGTCGGGATACCCAAAGGATTCTTGTCAAGAACACCATTACGATTTAAATCGTGAAATACGGCTATTGCATATACTTTATGCTTTAAATTTTTAAAAGTGAATTGTTGCCCCTTTGACAGCAGTACAACTTCTCCTCTAAGTTGCTTTCCAAAAACAGGAAAAACCTCTTTATTATCATATAATGCGATATATAATTGGCCTTTTTGCGTTCTGCACCCGTTTACTTTTACTGTTAGGTCAGATTGTGATGAGAATAATGGAAACAGTATAGATAAAAGCAGCGCGTACATATTAATTCAATTTAAATAGTCGTATAAAGATAAAAAATCAACAAGATTGAAGCAACAGCATAGAATACGAGCTTCAAAAGTGTTCTTTTTTTCGGTCGTTCAGGAAGCCTTGATCGGAAATTAAAATCCTCGTCTTTCACACCCTAAAAATACTTGAATTTCTATACCTTTGAGCATGACCAAGAAAGTTTTAGTTACAGGAGGAGCGGGTTATATTGGTTCACACACTATTGTGGAATTGAGTAAATCCGGTTACAAACCCGTAATTCTTGATGACTTTAGAAACTCGGATGAGTCTGTTCTAGTCGGTCTTCGTGGGATTATTGGTCGCGATATTGAACTTCTTAAATGTGATGTTTCTAATACGGCGTTTATCCAATCTTATCTTAGAAAAGAAGCTGTTTGTGGGATTATACATTTTGCAGCAAATAAAGCCGTAGGAGAATCAGTTGAAAAGCCACTTCTGTATTATCAGAATAATGTGGAAGGATTGGTTTCGATTTTAAAAGCTGCCTCTGAAGAACAAAACATTCCCTTTGTATTTTCTTCGTCATGCACAGTTTATGGTGAGCCTGAGGGTCAAAAGGAGGTTTCTGAACAAACAGCGAAAACAATTCCGACATCCCCATATGGTTTTACAAAGTGGCTTGGTGAACAAATTATTGAAGACTTATTTCATTCAAACAATCAGTTGCGTTTGATGAGCTTGAGGTATTTCAATCCTATTGGGGCACATGAGTCTGCATTAATTGGTGAGCTGCCTCTTGGAAAACCTAATAATCTTCTTCCTTTTATCACTCAAACAGCCGCCGGAATACATGAAAAGCTTAAGATTTTTGGCGCCGACTACCCAACGGTTGATGGGACTTGTGTTCGAGATTATATTCATGTGGTTGACCTTGCCGAGGCTCATGTTAAGGCACTTGAATTTCTTTTGAAGCAGCTATCAGGTTGCCATGAGGTTGTTAATATAGGTACAGGTAAAGGATCAAGTGTTTTAGAAGTCGTTCATGCTTTTGAAAAAGTTAATAATATGACGCTGAATTATGAATTTGCACCAAACAGGCCAGGAGACGTCATCGAGATTTATGCAAATGTAGATCATGCAGAAGCACTTTTGGGTTGGCAAGCCAAGAGGTCAATTAATGATGCCGTTCGTGATGCATGGAGATGGGAGCAATCAATAAGGTCTAAAGAATGAAAAGGCTTGTCATTTTTATTTTGCTGTGTATTCCCTCACTATGCTCCGCACAAGGTAAAGTTCAAACTCAAGAAAGGCCTGGGCTATTTTGGTATTTCAGTGGTTTGAGACCATTTAAGGACACAGATAAAAGAAAGTACGATCGATTAATATTTGACTTAACCTATAATGATTGGATTGGGGATAACGGCCCTTTTGAAAATGAATGGAGGTCCATAGGTTTTGGAGCTAGTCTAAACAAGGATATACAATTGAAGCGTACAGAAAATATTGGTTTTGGTATTGGTTTAGGATATACCTATCTAAATCACCGTACACCTCGAGTTTTTTATGTAACACCTTTTAGTGCCGTGCAAGCAGCAATTCCGATGCCTTCGGATAGTATTTTATCCTCTTTCCTCACGATTCATCAATTTTATATACCATTAGAACTGAGACTTCGATCAAAGGGTTGGAAGCATAAAAAAATCACTCTAGGTTTACGTATAGGTATTCAACCAATGATGAATATTAGTAGCTTTAGAACAATTGAACAAGAGATAAAATATTCTGAGATAAAATTAAAAGACGAGCATAATTGGTTTTATATTGCCCCGTATATTAGACTTGGCCTCAGAAATTGGTCTATATTTTGTGCTTATCAACCATTAAATTTATTTTCCGAAACTGGTAGTGTAAATATGCAGCCCATACAAATGGGGTTAAGTTTATCCTTGTTCTAATGATTGATACACATTCTCATATGTATAGCGAGCAATTTAACGGGGATAGACCTGAGTCATTGTTACGCGCAAAAGCGGAAGGAGTTGAATTCATTTTATTACCCAATATTGATGAAGAATCGATTAATGCACTTCATTCACTTTCGGATGCTGAAAAAAATTGCCTACCAATGATGGGATTGCATCCTTGTAGTGTTAATGAGGATTTGAATAAGAAGCTCCTACTTGTCGAAAATGAATTATTTCAAGGTACAAGAAAATATATTGCTGTAGGAGAAATAGGGATTGACCTATATTGGGATCGTTCATATATGGAAGCACAAAAGGAGGCGTTTCGTATTCAGATTAATTGGGCAAAAAAGTTAGGTCTTCCTATAGTGATTCACGCACGCGATTCTATGGCAGAGATATTAGAGATTCTCGACGAAGAACATTCTGAGTCTTTACGCGGTGTCTTTCATTGTTTCTCGGGGAATGATACGGATGCACGGCGTATTTTATCTTATAAAAGTTTTATGTTTGGAATTGGTGGGGTCGTTACTTTTAAAAATTCTAAATTACCCCAAGTCCTATCTGGTATACCTTTGAATAAGATTTTGTTGGAAACAGATGCGCCATATTTAGCACCTGTACCTTTCAGAGGGAAACGTAATGAAAGTGCCTACCTTTCATATGTTGCGGATAAGCTTTCGGATATTTACGAATGCTCAATTGATATTATAAAAGAGAAGACAACAGCGAATGCTGAGAAGCTTTTCCAAATCTCTAAATTTATTGCATCATGACAAAAGTATTAGTGATTTATACAGGGGGTACGATTGGAATGATCAAGGACCCAGAGACAGGCTTATTAAATAGTTTTGATTTTAATTCTGTCTACGAACATATCCCTGAGCTCCATAGATTACATACAGATATTGACACAATGAGTGTATCAAACCCAATTGATTCATCGGAGATGACCTCAACCAACTGGATTGATATGGCTAAAAGTATTAAAGCGTCTTATCACCTCTATGATGGTTTTGTTATTCTTCATGGAACAGATACCATGTCTTATACGGCATCTGCGTTGAGCTTCATGATTCAAGGACTTCAGAAACCAGTAATTTTAACAGGGTCGCAACTCCCCATAGGAGTTATAAGGACAGACGGTAAAGAAAACCTAATAACGGCTATTGAAATAGCGGCGGCAAAGGACTCTAATGGAGAATCTATTGTTCAAGAGGTAGCCGTTTACTTTGAGTATTCTTTATATCGAGGAAATCGAAGCTCAAAAGTAAGTTCTCACCAATTTGAAGCGTTTAAATCTCCCAATTATTCCGAGCTTGCGGTTGCAGGTGTGAATATTAAATATAAATGGAGTTCGTTATTTCGTTCCACGTACCCTGAACCTAATTATAATTTTGGCTTATCAAATTCGGTTGCTCTTTTAAAAATTTATCCAGGTATGGATATAAATTTATATCGAGGTCTTTTTGATGTAACACATTCTAAAGGCATTGTTCTTGAAACATTTGGATCAGGAAATGCACCATCTATTTTAGAAATGCAGCGCCTTATGAAAACCTATATAGAATCGGGAGGATTCATTGTAAACATTACCCAATGTAGCTCAGGAGGGGTTAAGCAGGGGGCTTATCAAACAAGTTCGTTTTTTAATGAAATTGGTGTAATTAGTGGATCAGACTTGACAGTAGAAGCAGCTATAACAAAGCTCATGTATGTTTTGGGTAATGAATCAGACCCTGATAAAATTAAAGCATTTATTGCAACCCCAATTTGTGGTGAAATGGAGCATTGATGTTATTGCTCCGTTAAAGTACCATTTTCGACAAGTAAGGTGCGATTTGGAAATAGCTTCACTATATGCATATCATGAGTCGCCATTATAATTGCAGCCTTCTTTTCTTGAGACACGGCAATAAGCAGGCGCATAATTTCTTCTGACGTTTCTGGATCTAGGTTTCCCGTGGGTTCATCTGCTAAAATTAATTTAGGGTCATTAAGGAGAGCTCTAGCTATTGAAACTCTTTGCTGTTCTCCACCAGAAAGCTCATGGGGCATTTTTATCCCAGTATCGTCGAGACCAACCATTTTCAGACAGGCCAAGCTGCGCTCATGAATTTCTTTTTTCTTTTTCCAACCCGTTGCTTTAAGCACAAAATATAGGTTTTGTAAAACATTACGATCCATGAGTAATTGAAAATCTTGAAAGACAATACCTATCTTTCTTCGCATTAATGGGATATGCTTTCTTTTGAGCTTTGTCAAATTAAATTCATCAAATTGACCAGACCCTTCTCCAAGTGGGAGCTCACCGTATAATGTTTTCATTAAACTACTTTTACCACTGCCTGTTTTTCCAATTAGAAAAATAAATTCACCTTCTTGAACAGATAGCTGAACATTGGAAAGAACCTTGTTTCCCTTCTGAAAAATATTGACGTTGTTAAGAGTAACTACTTCAGACATAATACTTATAGGTTTATACAAAAGTGCAGAATCATCCTTGTCAAAATATATTTACGCAATAATATCTCTTAACAAGCTAAGGTTTAAAACTTTTGAATTCATGTTTAACTTCATTTGATTGTGAATGTAAATTTGTTTAGTGCGAAAAAGTAGAACATTATTTATTTTAGTGGCCCTTGCCACCCTTCCCTTCCTTGTTTCATCTCAAAAAACAGACAAGTATACCAGCCTTTATGATGGATACTTTAGAGGAGAAGAGCTATATAACAACCTCCAATATGGAGCAGCGAAAAAAGAATTTAGAGCATTTATTGAACTCTGCAATAACTACAATGACCCTTTATTTCAGAAGGCAATGTATTACGAAGGCCTATCTGGTTTAGAGCTATACAATAGTGATGCGATTGATTTATTGATGGATTACAATCGGGTATATCCAGAAAATATTCATAGGTTTTTTATAAATTTTAAAATTGGGAATTCTTTCTTTCAGGATGAAACGTATGATGACGCAGAGTTATGGTTCGGTAAATTATCCGCAGGAGATTTAGATACTTCCTACAGAGAGGAGTATTATTTTAAGCTTGGTTATGCAGCTCTTCAAAATGAGCATTTTGAACTGGCAATCAATGCCTTTAGAGAGAATGTGCAAGGCAAGTCTCAATATGCCCCACCAAGCAAGTATTTCTTTGCGCATTTGTGTTTTGAAAGAGGTTCCTATCAGCTCGCTCTTGAGCAATTTTTAGAACTTGAAAAGAATACAGACTATTGTGGCATCGTACCCTACTATATTGTTCAGATTTTTCACAAGCAAGAAAATTATGATGCTGTTATAGATTATGCCCCAACCGTACTTTCTTGTAAACTCGTAAACCATGAAAAAGATGTGAATCACATTATTGGTAACGCCTTCTACAATAAAAGAAATTATGAAGAGGCACTAGATTATTTATTGAAATATGCAAAAAAATCTCGACTGACAAGAGATGATGCCTATCAGATTGGATATGCGTTATTTGAAACGAAAGAATTTGAAAGTGCAGTTTATTATTTAGATCAAGTGGTTCGCGTTGACGATAGTCTCGGCCAAATTTCCATGTATAAAATTGCAGAGAGTTATCAAATATTGAAAGAACTTTTACCGGCAAGAAGTGCTTTTGAGGCCGCTTCCCAGATGACTGCGATTCCAAAAATAAGTGAGGACGCATTGTATAATTTTGCCGTCATTTCTTTTGCTGTTGATATAAACCCTTATGATGAGTCAGTAAGGGCGTTTGAGAATTATCTCGAGAATTACCCTAATTCCTCCCGTAAAGAAGACGTTTACCAGTACCTTATTAATGCATACAGCTCAACGAGTAATTATAAAAAAGCAATTGAGTCCTTAAATAAACTTCCAACGTTGGATACTAGGTTAAAACGTGTTTATCAAACCCTATCATACAACAGGGGGGTTGAGCTTTTTCAAAAGCGTTTATTTAATTCTTCTATTGCTGCATTTGCTGCTGTCAATGACCATCCTGTTGATTCTGAACTCACCGCACTTTCAAGATACTGGATTGCCGATGCCTATTACAGACAAAATAAAATGCAAGAAGCCATAGCGAACTATAAATTGTTTATAGCTTCTCCTGCCTCAAATTCAATTCCTGAAAAAGTCGATGCTTATTACAACATAGCTTATGCTTATAAAGAAATAGATGCTGAAACAAGAGCCTCAGAGAACTTTAGAATATATCTTCAGTCGAACCCCAATAATGCTCGTAAAGAGGTTGATGCTTGTTTTCGAGTTGCAGATATATTTTATCTCAATAAAGAAAATGCCTTAGCGATTGAGTTTTATGAAAAGGCACTCGCTTATAACTCTAGTCTAAATGACAAAGCCCTTTATTATGTTGCAAAGACCTACGGATATAGTGGGCAAGGTAATCTTAAAGTAGCGAAGTTAAAAGAAATCTTAACGGTATATTCAAACTCGAAATATGCGATGAATGCCACATACGAATTAGCAAATACCTATTCTTCGATAGGTAATAACGATGATGCTTTAACCTATTACGATAATTTAATAATTGATTTCCCAAATTCACCCTTTATAACGCAAGCCAAAATAGGAAAGGCAAACTGTTATTTGAAAAAATGGCAATATGACAAAGCCGAAACTGCCTACCTCAAGGTACTGGCTGAACACGAAAATGAAAACGATGTTTGCGAAATTGCAGCGAAAGGCCTTGTAGATGTATATACCGCACAACAAAAGCCACAGAAAGCTGCTGAGGTCGTTGACCGATATAGCTGTATAAATTACTCTGATGATGAAAAGGAGAACTTATTTTATACACCAGCACTTCAAGCTTATTTAGATACCAATTATCAAGAAGCGATTGATAAATTCAAGGTCTATTTGAATAGCTTTTCAGAGTCAGGACAATATGTATCTGAAACTTATTATTATTTGGGCACTTCATATCTTGCTATTAATGATACTTTGAATGGTATTCAGAATTATGAATTATTTCTAGAGGCTACAAGCAATTCATATAGTGAGACTGCGGCAAGAAGAGTCAGTCGCTTTTATTATGAACAAAAGAATTATCAAAAAGCATTACCTTATTACGAAAGGCTTGAGTCACTTGCAACCACGCCTAGCACCTTGTTTACGGCGAGATTCGGAATTACTAGAGCAGCATTTTTTACTGAAGACTATGATAAGAGTAAGGAATATGCCACTCGCGTACTTGAATCCTCAACATTGACAGATATTCAGGAGGCAGAGTCAAATTATGCTCAAGGTATCTCAGCTTTTAAACTAAAGCAGTACGATGATGCCCAAGTCCCGTTACAATGGCTTGTTGATAACACAACTACTTTTATGGGTTCTGAGGCAAAATATACAATGGCTTTTATTCACTACGAGCTTAATGACTTTAACACATCAAACAAAGAGATCCAAGAACTTTTAAAAATGAAACCTAGTTATGATTTTTGGATTGCTAAAGGACTGATTTTAAAGTCAAGGATTTTATTAAAGCAGACAGATTATGTTCAAGCAGAACAAAACTTAAAGTCCGTAAAAGAACATTACCCGAATCAAGATGATGGAATTATTGAAGAAGCCAATGCCTTATGGGAAGAAATTTTAATCCTTAAAGAAGCTGATGAAAACAATAATGAGGAAAGCCCTGAAACTAAAATTGAGATAGATGAAGAATAGCCGCCTGATTTTAATGTTGTGTTTTCTTTTTGCATTTTTCCAACTGAGTTATGCGCAACCTCCCGATGTAACTATTGATGGAAAGGGAAGTAGGCAAGTTGAGCCTGCAACGAGATTAACACTTTCGCCTAAAATTATTGATACGGTTAAGCCTTCAGCGGTCGCCTCCTATCCTTTATTGGTTTATTTATACCCTACAGAAATTCAATTAAGCCCTATCAAGGCTGCAGAGATTGAGACTACAGAAAAATTACGTCAGCTCTATCCATTTTATGCCAAAATAGGAATGGGTTCAGGGATTATGCCTTTAGGTCAATTTGTTTATAACTCTACTAGGTCGAAGGGATATCAATACGGCGTTATGGTTGATCATATTAGCGCTTTTGCACCAATCAAAAACCGAGATGGTGTTGCATATGCACCTGCGAGTTATGATAAAACGAATGCCTCTGTTTATGGAAAGATAGTGGACAATACATACATGATTAATGGGCAGTTGAGTTATATGAATCATGGATTTAATTATTATGGAGTTCCCAATGATACGATTGATCAATCTTTAATTGGTCAGCGGTTTCAGAAAATAGGTGGGCAGCTAGGTTATGTTTCTGATTTTGGAGATAGTGCAGTAATGAATTATGCGGTTAATTTAGGCTACCACTTTTTGCAAACAGCGGCACCTGAAGAAGATTCAATTTCAGATTGGCGAATAGGTGAACACAATGCCTCCTTGAATATTAAAGGTTGGTATAATTATAAATCTGAGGAGTTTTATGCAAACCTGGGAGCACGTGTAAACAGCTATGCTTTTGGGGTTGAAGACTCAATCATTAGCCCAATTATAGACACGGGAAGATTCAGACAAAATTCAATTATTGATTTTAACCCGGGTGTGCTTACGCAACTCATGAATAATCGTTTTAAGCTAGATATTGGACTTTCTATGGCGCTGGATATTGGGGAAGAAACACGTTTTTATATTTACCCTCAAGCTGAGATTAAATATTCATTATTTAATGACATCTTCATTCCTTTTGCTGGGATAAGAGGAGGATTAACTCAAAATTCGTTTTCCTCGCTTACAAATGTAAACCAGTTTTTAGCACCTTCAATTGTTTTAGCTAACGAAAATAATCCATATGATATTTTTGGTGGAATTAAAGGGACTTTAAGTAAAAAAATGGGGTTCAACATTAATGCGAGTTTCAAAAAAATAACCAATAAGGCATTTTTTGTAACAGATACTTTATCGGCACTTCGAAATCAATTTGGCCTCATATATGATACATTGAATCATACCCGTATTGAAGCATCAATTTTCTATCAATTAGATGAGAAACTTAAAATTGACGGCATGGCAAGATTCAATTCCTATGAAACGATGAATGAGACTTATGGTTGGAATTTGCCCATTTTAGAGTTTCAACTTCGAGCAGCATATAACTTATTTGATAAATTCATGCTGAATCTTGATGGTCATATTGAAACAGGGAGAAAAGCCCTAATATATGACTTAATTGAAGGCGCGGAAGAGGAAAACAATCAATACTACATAAATCTTGGCGCAATCGTTGACTTTAATTTAGGTGTTTCTTACCGCTATAATAAAAGGGTAACGGCATTTGTGCAATTAAACAATCTGGCTTCTCAACGCTACAATAGTTGGTACAATTACCCAGTTCAACCAATTCAGATTATGGGTGGCGTATCGTTTAGGTTTTAAAATAAGTTAATGTGAATTCAGAGGCAATATTTCTAGTAAGAAAAGGACCTGCAAAGCAAGCTTTTGAAAAACAAAAAATTTCCCTTCCCGCTTTAAAGGATCACGAAGTCTTAATCGAAAGTGAGGCTTTTGGATTGAATTATGCGGATGTAATGGCTAGAAATGGTCTTTATCGAGAAGCACCTCCTATGCCATGTGTTATCGGTTATGAAGTTGTAGGTAGAATCATAGAGGTCGGTTCGAAAGGAGACTCGAAATTAGTCGGTCAACGGGTATTGGCTTTTTGTAGATTTGGCGGATATGGACGTCACGTTATTACGACCCAATTAGCGGTCTTACAAATCGGAGATTTGCCATCAGCAGAGGTACTGGCTCTTAGTACTCAAGGCGTAACAGCATACTACATGTCGGATTATTTAGCTCCAATTCAAAAAGGAGACCGTGTTTTAATTCATGCCGCTGCGGGTGGGGTAGGAACGATGCTTATCCAATTAGCAAAACGAAAGGGAGCAGAAGTAATCGCAAAGGTGGGTTCCTCTCAGAAAGAACAACTAGCGAAAGAAATGGGGGCTGATTATACCATAAACTATAAAGCCCGAGATTATTATGAATCACTTAAGGATACACCTAAAATTGATGTGAGCTATAACCCATTTGGGGGTTCAACTTTTAAAAAGGATTTTAAACTTTTAAGACCAGGAGGTAAATTGTTTTTATTTGGAGGTTCTGAATTGTCTGGGGGTAAATTTGGTTTTATTTCTTCTTTGAATTTTTTAAGAAAAATGGGAGTTTTAATTCCGGCTGTATTGATGATGAGCTCTAAAAGTATTTTAGGTGTAAACATGCTTAAGGTCGGTGACTATCATCCCCAAGTTATGAATGATTGTATGGCAGCAGTCCTTCAATTGTATAAGAATAAAGAAATTAAAGCAGTTGTAGGAAAGGTTTATCCAGTTGATCAAATTGCATTCGCACACGAATATTTAGAAAGTGGTAACTCTACAGGAAAGATATCAATTCTTTGGGATTAGGCCTTTTTAGAAAATAGTTTCGAGAATAAGTTCTTTATTTGCGAACGAAATAAAAACATTAATATCAAATAAGGAATAATCATGAGAAAGAGGATTCCAGAATTAATCGTGCTACCAAAAGACGCTTCCTCTAAACCGCTTCCTTGTTCCGATAACAGCTTACATTGAGAACAGCCTTGGCCCCAAAGAGACTCAGAAAACGTTATTAATAAACCGAAAAAAAGAAATACTTTCAATTTCATTTTATTATTTTTTTTACAACATCCCAAAGGTACGAATTGCTTAATGCAAAACAAAATACGCTAACTTTACACTATGAAAAACTACCTCATCATTATTCTATTGGCCAGTATGGTTTTTGGGTGTTCACCTGATTCAGATAAGGGTCCTAAAAATATATCGGTTGATGTCTCGAATATAGATGCTTATGTTGATCAAATGGCATTGTTGAATAACAAACTTAAGAAGCGTCCCAATGATATTTCTCTTTTGCTTCAAAGTGCGAATTTAGCACTTGAGAATTATGACTATTCTAAGGCGCTTTCGGATGCTGCAAAAGCCTTCAGGCTTGATAGTAACAATGTTGATACAAAACTAGTATACGCACTTACTATAATTAATCAGTCGAATCGTTCAGTTGCCGATATTAGAAGGGCACAGCATTATTTTCAAAGTATTATAAAAGTGCTTCCTGACGATCCTAAAGCCATGATCGGACTAGCGAACACTTATGTTCTACAACAAGACTTTGAACAGGCTAGAGATTGGATTGATAAGACTCTCGCTATTTCCCCTAAGTTTTTTGATGCTCATGTATTGAAAGGGAGTATCTACAAAGTTTTGTCTGCTGCATTGACAGGAGATGAGGGTTCGGAGACCCTATCAAGAGCTTATATGGATTCCGCAATTCAAACGTATGCGCGAGTGAGTCAATATTATCCCGATCGTCCAGAAACATATGTTCAATTAGGAATATTGTACCAACAGTCAGGTAATAAAAGTTGTATTGACCAATTTTATTCGGCTGTTCAATTGTCACCAGGGAATTTAGATTACATGTATGCCCTTGCATACGCCTACAGCCTTTTTAATCAAGAGCGCAGGGCAATGATTGTATATCAGGAAATGCAAGATTTGGATTCAAGCTATAGTGAGGCCTATTGTCAAATGGGACAGATTTATCAGAAAAAATATAATGAATTAGATAGCGCTTTGTTCATGTATAGAGAGGTTATTTCGATAGACCCAAATCACGTCGATGCTTATGTGAATATGGGTGTGATTTATGAAGCTCAAAAACAAAACACAAATGCACTTAGGAGCTATGCAAAGGCATTAGCCATCCAGCCTGAAGATAGAAGTCCTTTTATGAGTTTGAACGACTTTACTATGAATCAAGGTTTGGCTAGAGCTTATGCTGATGAACTCAAGACAAAGCTTTGAAAAGGATAGAGATTATAGGGGCCTTATTTGGAGATGCAGCATTGCCACTTTTAGGCTTTTTATTTTGGGATTGGGGCTTCTATTTCATTGTTTTGTTTTTTGTATTTGATATTTTGATTCGCAGCTTCTTCTTGATGAAAAGAGTGAAAAATTTACCATCGATGAATATTAATCATCGTTTTGCCCTTGTTGGAATTTCAATGACACTTCTAGAGTTGAGCTTACTACATTTATTGGTTTTTCTCACTTTAACTCCTATTGGTTTCTTTGAAGAATTATGGGCCTTCTTGAGCTATGAGGAAATGGGCATTGCACAAGGCGTTGTGCTGATTCCACTATTGATCTTCAACGAACTTTTCAGAATCAGGAATGAACAGAAAGCCAAAGTTCCTCAAAACGTACGATTTGAAATTTTGAAGAGTAGCCAATATTTTCAGTTCGGTCGTTTGATACTTTGGTGCATAGTTATTGTTGGATCCTGCTTTTTAGATATTAAAGAAAGTGTTTTAGTTGCCGTTCTTATTGCGACACTTTGTGTCCAGCCATTTTATGTCTTCAGAAATATCTCTTAAGGCAATGGATATAAAGGGATAAATTAAATTTTAGATTATTTTTGTTGAGCTAATGAGTGCTATGGATAAAAATCAAGAGTTACACGATAAAAGAAGCAAGTCCGCACTTGGAGGTGGAGTTGAAAGAATAGAACGACAACACAATCAGGGCAAGTTAAGCGCACGAGAAAGGATAAAGGTTTTACTCGATGAGGAGAGCTTTAATGAAATTGGAGGATTTGTTGAACATCGCGCAACGGCTTTTGGTTTGGATAAACAAAAGATTCCCGGAGACGGTGTGATTTCAGGTTATGGAACAATACACGGAAGACTTGTTTATGTTTTTTCACAAGACTTTACTGTTTTAGGCGGGTCGCTTTCTGAGACACACGCTGCAAAAATATGTCGTGTCATGGATATGGCACTCAAAAATGGTGCTCCGCTAATTGGTCTCAATGATTCTGGTGGCGCAAGAATTCAAGAAGGTGTAGTTTCATTAGCCGGATATGCGGATATTTTTTATAGAAACACTCGCGCTTCAGGTGTTATACCTCAGCTCTCCGTAATAATGGGGCCGTGTGCTGGTGGTGCTGTTTATTCTCCCGCATTGACAGATTTTATCTTTATGGTTGAGGACACATCGTACATGTTTGTGACGGGCCCGAATGTTGTAAAGACAGTGACACATGAAGAGGTTAGCTCTGAAGATTTAGGTGGTGCTAAAACACATGCGGAGAAATCAGGAGTCAATCACTTTACCGCTGGTAACGACGTGGAATGTTTGAAAAGTGTACGTGATTTAATGAGTTATCTCCCTCAAAATGCTCAGGAAGAGGCTCCTCACCCGAAGGTGTTCAGCTTTGACGCAAAAAAAGAAAATAATATAGAAGAGGTTTTACCTGAAAACGCTACGATTCCTTATGATATTAGAAAGATTGTGGATTGTGTCATCGACGATGGATCTTTTAGAGAGGTGCATAAAGACTTTGCAACAAATATTGTTGTTGGTTTTGCAAGGATTGAAGGTAGAACAATCGGTGTAGTTGCGAATCAACCGGCATCTCTTGCAGGGGTATTGGATATAGATTCCTCGCGAAAAGGAGCGAGATTTGTAAGGTTTTGTGATGCTTTTAATATCCCGTTACTTGTATTTGAGGATGTGCCTGGCTTCTTACCTGGTACGGATCAAGAATGGCGCGGTATAATATCTCATGGAGCAAAGCTTTTATATGCTTTTTCTGAAGCTACAGTTCCAAGAATAACAGTAATAACAAGAAAGGCATATGGTGGTGCTTTTGACGTCATGAACTCTAAAAGCATAGGTTCTGATTTAAATTTTGCTTGGCCTACAGCCGAAATTGCTGTTATGGGAGCCAAAGGAGCAGCTGAAATAATTTTTAAAAAGGAAATTGCAAATAGTGAGGACCCTCAAAAGAAATGGCTTGAGAAAGAAGCGGAGTATGCATCTCTTTTTGCGAATCCATATAGGGCGGCAGAGCGTGGCATCGTTGATGAAGTGATTTTTCCACATGAAACAAGAAGCAGAGTAATTGCGGGATTCAAGATGCTTGAAAATAAAAATGAATCCTTACCAAATAAAAAACATGGGAATATCCCACTTTAACAAAATAAGAAATGAAAGAATTAATAGAAGCTTTTCCAAATAACATCACAGAGGCCTTAAAAATTGCAGAGGCTTCGACCTTAAAGAAACCTGTGCATAAAACCACAAATATTGTAATGTGTGGTCTAGGAGGATCCGGAATAGGCGCTAAAATGGTAGCGAACTGGCTACAAGATGAATTAAAAGTCCCTGTTACTCAGGTAAACGATTATACACTTCCTGGATTTGTAAATGAAAACACTCTAGTTGTTGGGTCGAGCTATTCTGGAAATACGGAGGAAACAACAATTGCTTTGGAAGATGCTAAATTGAGAGGGTGTCATATTATCGCAATTTGTAGCGGTGGAAAACTTGAACAATTTTGTAAGGAAAACGATTATGACTGTATTCTTGTACCTGGGGGGAACCCACCAAGAAGTGCTTTGGCCTATTCAGTAATTCAATTGCTTCATATATTTGCAACTTTGGGTTTCTCATCTCATCAACGAAAAGAAGAAATGATTGCCGCAGGCGCATTCATATCCGCACAACAAGATGAAATTCATGCGCATGCAAAAGAAATGGCCGCCCACCTATTTGGCAAAGTTGGTGTTTATTATGCCGAGACAAAGTACGAAGGCATCATAGTTCGGGCGCGTCAACAGTTTAATGAAAACTCCAAATATTTAGGATGGCATCATGTAATTCCTGAGATGAACCACAACGAACTAGTCGGATGGACTGGTGGTGATGAACGATTTGCGCCAATATTTTTTGACACGGGTGATTTACATCCAAGGAATTATAAAAGGTTTGAAATTTCAAAAGCTGCAATCGAGAAAAAATGTGGCAAAGTATTAAGTGTTAATGCTAAAGGTAAATCATTTATTGAGCGCTCAATTTATCTTATAAATATAGTTGATTGGGCTTCTTATTATTTGTGTGAAATGAATGGTGCAGATATCATTGATATAGAAATCATCGACTATCTGAAAGGTGAATTGGCGAAGTTTTAGCCCATGAAACCAAGAGTAATTGTCCATGATATTGGGGTAGTAGATTATCAAGAAGCTTGGGATTTTCAAGAAGAATTATTCAAAGCCTCTGTAGATTTAAAAATCTCCAATAGAAAGGGCACAACTCAACAAAAAACATTGAATCATTTATTGTTTTGTGAGCATCCTCATGTTTATACTTTAGGTAAAAGTGGTAAAGAGTCCCATTTATTACTGAACAATGAGGAGCTCAAAGAAAAAAATGCTGCTTTTTATAAAATAAATCGTGGTGGTGATATAACCTACCATGGACCGGGTCAGCTAGTAGTGTATCCAATACTGGATCTTGAGTATTTCTTTACGGATATTCATAAATACATGAGGTTGTTAGAAGAAGCCGTTATTCATACGATTGCTGCATATGGTCTTAAAGGAGACAGAATAGACGGCATGACAGGAGTATGGCTAGATGTCGGAACCCCTCAGGAGCGTAAGATATGTGCCCTTGGTGTTAAGGCATCTCGATGGGTCACAATGCATGGAATAGGATTTAATGTAAATACAGATTTAGATTATTTTTCGAATATTGTTCCTTGTGGAATAGATGATAAAGCGGTAACTTCCATGAAAAAGGAGCTTGGCATTACAGTGAACATAGAGGATGTCAAGGCCATATTACTGCAATCGTTAAAAGAATCTTTTGGCTTTCGTGTCTTGTAATTATATAATTTATGATGGTTAAGAAAACAATTAAACACATATTCTACTTCATTCTATCGATTATTGTAGCTGTTAATCTATTTATTCTTCTTTCAGGACGATATTATCTTTATTCAGGTATTGCCAAAACGTATTTAATAGGTAAAATGGGTCCGGGCATATATGATTTAGATGTTTTCCCAGTGAATAAAATTCCTAAATCCACTAAAGAAAAGAAACTTGAAGTAAACTTATCAAAAGCAAGTATCACAGATAAGGAAGAACAATATTTAAATGAAATTGATACACGTGCATTTTTAGTTTTTCAAAATGATACTTTGATTCACGAGCAATATTGGGGAGATCATTCCATTGATGAGGTGTCAAATTCGTTTTCTGCATCTAAGACTGTAATAGGCTTACTTATTGGTATAGCCATTGGAGAAGGTAAAATCCCTAGTGTCGATGAACCTGTAAGTACTTATATTCCCGAGTTTAAAGCCAATGGACGGGCGCGTTTAACGATTCGGAACTTGCTCACGATGTCTGCAGGTTTTGACTGGCAGGAAAGTGGAAAGAACCCGCTTTCTGAAGCTGCTGAGGGATATTATGGCACGGACCTTTATGGTCTTGTGACAAGGTTAAGAATTATTGAAACTCCAGGAAAAAAGTTCCATTATCAAAGTGGAAATTCACAAATTTTAGGTTTCATTATTGAAAAGGCAACAGGTGAAACACTTACGAATTACATGTATAAAAAAATATGGGAGCCCATTGGAGCTAGCCGAGATGCGTACTGGAGTCTTGATAAGGAGGACGGTGATGAGAAAGCTTTTTGTTGCTTATATGCAACTGCACGCGATTTTGCCCGTTTAGGACTACTGGTCCTCCATGAGGGGAAAGTGAATGGCATACAGATTGTGCCTAAAGATTTTATAACTCAAATGGTCGAAACACCAAAAATGGCAACAGATGATAAAGTAATAAATATGCGTTACGGTTGGCATATATGGATTTATAAAAATCAAGGTAAACCAGTGCATTATTTTAGAGGCCTAAAAGGACAATATATTATTGTATTACCGCATTTAAATCGTGTTATTGTCCGCTTAGGAGAGAAACGAGGCCCACATTACAAGCTTCTAGAACGCAGTGAATTGAAGACTCAAAATGCAGAAAAATTAGGGCATACTATTGATTTATTCGAATATTTGAACATAGCCGATCGCATTGTTAACGTAAGCTCTAATAAATGAAAGAAGAATTAAAAGGACCAAAGGTTGAAAATCTATCCGTAGCAATAGTGCAAACTGATATAGAAGGTGAGATGAGCTACTATGCCTATTTAATTAGTAGTAGGGATGATATTATGGAAGGTATTATCATATCAAGTACAGGTTATGGCGTGGATACGAAAACGGGAGAAAAAATAAGAACTTCTACTTTGAGGCACACGATTGAGATTTTATTACCAAATGAAGCAGCTAAAATTGAGCCTATTATGCCCGATGTTTTTGGATTGTCGAATGAATATTGGGTAAGCTTTTGGGTTAATGATGTAATGTATGATAAGAGGTTTGTTTTTCCCGCTGAATCAATTTCGGATAAAAACATGATACTGATAAAACCTCTTGGTTTGCAGGGAGTGGTGATAAATTGAGGTGGTTTAATCACTCATAAAATGACTATATAATATTAAAATCATCAGGCCCAACATTCTATAGCTGATCTCCGATTTGTCTAAATATATTCCACCAATTGACGCGTTCAGCAATTAACTTGTCTTCACGATTGTTTAACAATACAATTATGATTTCTTTTTCAGGGTATATGTAAATGTGCTGTTTGTATAGACCGATTGCCATGAAATCTTGATACTTCTGAAGTCCAATATGCCATGAATAATTAAAATTCAGGCTACTTCCTTCGGTGCTATCTCTTCGAATAGTTTTATTAAACCAATCTTCGCTGAAAACTGTTTTACCATTCCATTTACCTTTGTTTAAATAAAGCCTGCCAAATTTTGCATAATCTTTTGCGGTTGCGGAAATACAGCAAAAAGCTTTTTCCATACCCTTTTTATCAGTTGACCAAAGTGCATCTTCACACATATCAATACGCTCCCATAAGTATTCACGGGTGAACTCAGAAAGACTTTTACCTACGGCTCTTGATAGCAGTATTCCTAATAATTCTGTATTGATATTGAGGTACTTTTGTTTTGTGCCAGGTGCACACTCAAATGTTGTTTTTTCAATTTCAGACTCTAGATTTCTTCCATAATACAGTCTTGCATCTGTGGCAATAGAAGGTTTAATACCTGAGGTGTGATTGAGCAAATGTCTAATACGTAGACTATCAGAAAACTTGGTGCCGGACAATTCAGGCAACCATTTTATGACCGTTGAGTTCTCGCTTGGTATAGCACCTTTGTCTATCGCGATACCGATCAAACAGGAAACAATAGATTTTGCAATTGAATAGGATACATGTTTTTGATTTATGGCAAGATTGGTGCTTTGATAATTAAAAATCAAACTGTCACGTTGAATGACCAAAAAAGCTCTTACCGCATGATTTGTACAGAGCGTATTTAAATTTTCAAAGCTAGGTTGGTCATGGGTCCAATTGTTAACCCTTAATTCTGTTTTAGGATTAGCGACTTTGAACTGAAAACAGTCCTTTTCAGCCTGTATAGTATTTGATGGAAATCGATGAGCATCTTTTTTATCAGGATGGCCTAAAAAAACACTTTGAAAAGGAATACATGAGGAGCACAAGGAAAGCGCTGCTATCATGGTTAATGAGTACGTTATAGACATAGCTGTATTTTTCGAAAATCAATTAGCTATTGCCATGAAATTCCTTAAGAATTGCAATGAGCTTTTCCATTGTTTTGATTTGGGCTTCTACCTCGGGAACCGTAGTAACTCCAACTGGACTCACTATTAGTAATTGCTTCCCATTACATTCTATATGGTAGGCTGGGTGTTCCTCAAAAAACTCTAAAACTTCAGGTTTGAAATAAGCCCTTATTTCAGATTCATTGGAACCTTTTAGAAAATATTGCTTTGAGAAGTCCGGGTTCTCTTTAAAATCAATGTCACCCATAGAACCAAAAACCCGCACCCTATCAATAAATCGATCAACAAACTCCTCTCTACGGAGAATAAATGTTGGTGCTTTTGCAGGAAGCTCTATAATTTGGACAGTACAATGGTATACTTCTCGTGCAAGCATTGCGCCTTCAGAAAACGTGACATCTGTTAACTCCCAATTTATCAAATCTTCAAGATATGCACCTTTCAAAATATTCTCCTTGTATTCAATGGGGCGTGAGTCGAAGAAGTGAAAGCTCTCGAGTCCTTTAAAGTTACTATCCTGTCCTAATTGGTAATTCCATTTATGAGTAGCAGCAAGGTTTTTTACTTTTCTTTGTCTTGGAGAAATCTTTTGAGCTATTGGGGCGATACTACTTTTTAGTGCAAACTTGTGAGGAGTAGATGAAACATGCTTGTGAAGACCAACCAACTCTACCTCTCCACCCGATAGCTCATGGTTTCTTTTAAAATTGTCTATTGCCTCCTGCACCGTCAAGTCAATAATTTTAGCGCCAGTGAAATTTATTTTTAAGGAAGCCCTTGCTGGCACTTCTTCAAGTTTTTTAAGAATTTTTAGTAGGGTCATAAAATTTGCAACACCTCTGATTCGAAGTTCTAGTTTACTGCTTTCGGTGTCTTTGAATTCAATATTTCCTGGCGAAAAGACGTAAAGGAAAAATTGCGGAACGGACAATCGAGCAATTAAAATATGTGTAATTAGCGTAATTACAATACCCGCAATAAGTCCGAATAGAAGGTTGTTATAAAGCGTGAATAATAGGGTAGAAACCATGAATACGAGCTGCTCCACACCTTCTTTATAAACTTCTTTAAAAACTCTAGGTGATGCAAGTTTAATTCCGGCAAAAACAAGAACGGCAGCTAAGGCCGCAAGAGGAATAATATTCATTATCGGCTGTAAAAGAACAATAAAGAATAGGACTAAAAAGCCATGGAAAAAGTTAGTCCATTTGGTCTTACCATTATTTTGCACATTTACGGTACTTCTAACAATGACGTTAAGTATTGGAAGGCCCCCGAGCATACCTGATACCATAGTACTAGCGCCCAATCCAATTAAATCCTTATTTAAATTTGTTTTTCTTTTGAAAGGGTCGAGTTTATCTATTGCCTTAGCGGCAGCGAGACTAATTATGGAGGAAATAATAGTCATTGATAAAACAACGAGCCAAAAGACGCCACTGTTTATGCGAGAAAAGTCCGGAAATAAAAAAACTTCTGTCAAATCAGATGGGATGGACATCAGATAATTTGTAGGTTTTTCAAATGCAATCCCCATAAATTCGATATTATGAAGATCAAGATAATTGTAGAGTAACACAATAGAAATGGAAATTGCCACTACCCATACAGGAGCAGGGATTATATGAAAAACTTTGTAGCTGATTCTGGCATGGAAGAACAATAGAAAAATCCCAATTACCGATATCAAGGCTATGTAAGGGTTGGTATTTGGCAATTGATCTATAAGATCTTTAAGAATACCAATAGCATTGCCAGCATCAGAACTTGTACCAATCGCTACGTGCATTTGCTTGGCAAAAATAATAACTCCAATTGCAGCCAAAATACCATGAATTACGGAAGATGGAAATATTTCTGCAATACGCCCGAGCTTCAATAGACCCAATACGACTTGTAAAAGGCCAGAAATAACAATGGCAGCTAAAACATAATTTATAGCGCGACCGCTTCCGTCATCCAAGGAAACTATTGCTCCAAAAATAACAGTAATCATCCCTGCTGCTGGGCCATTTATGGTGAGTCTGCCGCTACGGAAAAAAGTAGTAACAAATCCAGCAATGACGCAAGATAAAAGTCCCGATAGTGGCTGCACTCCTGAGGCAATAGCAATCGCCATTGATAAAGGCAGTGCAACAAGGGCAACACTCAAAGAGGCAATAACATCATCTCTCCAGTTTTGCTTTAATCCGGCAAATCCTTCTTTAGGGATATTTATATTTTCTGAGTTGTACATGTTTTCTAAATTAAAAAATAAACTTTAACGTTATTATGTACACAATAGAATTATTTTGAATTTATCGTCAGAATATTAAATTTTCACCATCCATTTCGTTGGGAATGGCGATATTCAGTCTGTTCAAAATGGTTGGTGCTATATCTGCAAGCTTTCCATTTTTAAGTTTACTGTTTTGTTCAGAAATAAAAATTATAGGAACGGGATTGGTGGTGTGTGCAGTATTTGGGCTCATGTCATCGTTAATTGCTAAATCAGCATTTCCATGATCTGCAATTACTATAAATTCATATCCTAGCTGAGTACCTTTGCTTACGATTTCTTCGAGACATCCATCAACTGTCTCTACAGCACTAACAATGGCAGAGAAAACACCAGTATGTCCTACCATGTCTGGATTGGCAAAGTTTAAACAGATGAAATCTGGGGATGCCTTCTCTATATATTGGGTTATCTCCTTTTTTACCTCAGGGGCACTCATCTCTGGTTGCAAATCGTATGTAGCAACTTTCGGGGAATTCACCAGAATCCGATGTTCATTTTTAAAAGGTATTTCACGCCCACCATTAAAGAAGAAGGTTACGTGCGGGTATTTTTCAGTTTCCGCGATTCTAACTTGTGTTTTGTTATGTTCTGCTAAGACCTGACCCAGCGTGTTCTGCAAATTATCTTTATCGAAAATAATATTTACATTTTTGAAGGCCTCATCATAGCGTGTCATACAAAAATAATGGAGATCCATTGTGTTCATTTCGAGCTCAGGAAAATCGCGTTGTGTTAAGGCGGTAGTAATTTCTCTTGGTCTGTCGGATCTGAAGTTGAAGCAAATAACGACATCTCCTTTTTCGATAAGCCCATCCTTTTCAATGAGAATAGGCTCAATAAATTCATCTGTAATACCATGCATGTAGGATGCTTTAATTGATGCTTCGGAAGTTTCAAAGGAAGAACCTTTTCCATGAACCATTAAATCATATGCTTTTTTAATTCTTTCCCATCGGTTGTCTCTATCCATGGCATAATAGCGACCAATTATTGTAGCAATTTTTATAGGGCGGTTTTTAATAAATGACGTTAGCTTTTCTATAAACCCCAATCCGCTTTGAGGGTCACAATCCCTTCCGTCAGTAAAAGCATGAACAAAGGTTCGATGATGTTCATGCATTTCTGCCATTTTGCAAAGTGCATGAAGGTGCTCCTGTGAGCTATGAACACCACCGTTTGATACAAGTCCTATGAGGTGTACTTTTTTATTTTCAGTTTTGGCAATTTGAAAGGCTTGATTCAGTGATTCGTTATCATAAAAGGATTTATTTTCAATGCTTTTATTGATTCTAGTGAGCTCTTGATATACAATACGTCCAGCACCAATATTGAGATGACCGACCTCAGAATTTCCCATTTGCCCTTCAGGAAGACCAACTGACTCACCGTAGGTTTTAAGTGTGGCATTACCATGATTAGCAATTAATGAATCGAAATATGGTGTTTTCGCTGTATGTATAGCATCTGACGCATCCTTTGCGCCAATACCCCAACCATCCAAAATGATTAAACCAATTTTATTTTTCATGCGGCAATTCGATTATAAACTTTGTCCCTTTAGGTACATTATTTTCACAACGGATTAGACCTTTATGACGTTCTATAAATTCTTTTGATATAAAAAGACCAAGGCCACTTCCTTTCTTCGATCTTGAAATTTCGTTCCCGACCCTATAGAATTTTTCAAAGATTTTGACTTTTTCTTCATCTGGAATTCCTGGCCCTTGATCCGCAATAGTAATATGACACATTTGATTACGCTGTTGCACAGAAACCTTTATATGTGCAGCTTCTCCAGAATATTTTAATGCATTTTCTAATAAGTTGTTTAATACCGTTTCGATCATGTAGGTATCAGCGGTTATAATATCTACATTGCTGTCCATATTGAAAACTGCAGATGGATGAACTTTACGAAGGTCCTCAATGGCTTTATTTAGAAATGAATTCAATGGAAAAATATCCGATTTCGGTTCAAAACCGTCATTTTCTAATCTTGAGGCATTCAAAATATTATCAATTAATACAGCAAGCCTTTGGTTGGCAGAAAGTGCTTTAGATAGTAAATCCTCTCTATCCTCTTCTTTAAGCTTTCTTTTCATAAGAGTCTGGAGAGCCAATTGAATAGAAGTAAGGGGTGTTTTTAACTCATGTGTTACAGAAAGCATAAAATTATTTTGTCTTTTTGAGAGCTCAATTTCTTTTCCAATAGATTGTTGAATTTTCCAAAATCCTGCCATGAGTATCAGGATAAAAACGCCACCTTCACCAATAATCATAAAAATTCTTCTAGAGGTATCCTCTGTAGACTGATCAGCGAGTGCTCCTAAATCAATAATTTGATAACCCCACCAAATAAATTGAAGCAGTACATAAAATGCTAATAGATAAATAAGGATTTTGGATTTTGTCATTTTAAGAAAGTGGCTGAAAGTTTAATTTTTTTTGCTTCACAATATGAATAATCTGCGGCAGGCTTTTCATCATATTTTCTTTGCTCTTGATACTATTGTGAAAAAGAAGGATATCCATGCCTTTAATCCTATTTGCATTAGCTATGATTTTCTCAGGAATCATGCTTTTTTTATAATCCTGAGCATTCCATGTCCACATAATAATTTTCTTCCCAAGTCTTATAATATTTCTGACTTGTTTTGCATTTGTGCGCCCATATGGAGGGCGGAAAAGCAACGAGTGATGCAATGCGTCTGTCTTTGTAATAGAAGCCATATATCTTGCCGTAGAGGTGCCTACCCCCTTTTCATGAGTAAAAGTATGATTTCCGATCGAATGCCCATCTTTAAGGATGTCTTGAAAGATTTTTGGATGCGCTAAAATATTTTTTCCGATACAAAAAAAGGTTGCTTTTATTTGTTCTTTTTTTAGTAATTCTAGGACCCAAGGTGTTGTTTCTTCATCCGGACCATCGTCAAAGGTTAGATAAACAGCGCTCTTATCTTTACCCTTCCAAACCCTTCTATTAAAAAGAAGCTGAATTAGTAATGGAACCCTGAAAAATGTCATTTCAGTTACTTTAAAGTATAATTGTATTCGGCAGCCATATTCGACATGTGCTCTTTAAACAATTGATGTAAAATTTCTAAATTTTCGGAGATGCTTGAAGTGACCAATTCATCATTTATCTTGGGAATTGTTTTTCCATATAAATTGTTTAAAACAGCATCTATCTCTTTTCCAACAGGGAGTTCTTGAGTTGCTCTTTGCATCTTAAAGCAAGCATCAGCGGCTGCAAAAAGATCATCTCTATTGCTGTTCATAGTACCGGGGACGATGGTAAATTCGGCTGGACTGTTGTCAAAATATGCAAATACACTTTCATAAATCTTTAGTAGTTTCCTTCCTAGAGCTGTCGCCTTTTGGTCCTCACCAATAAGTGCATAGAGCTGAACGTATTCAAATAAACAACCGCTTGTTCTTGGGCTGTAGGCATTGTTCCGAATCCTATTCATATCTAAAGATGTTATTGGATCATTCCCAGTAACTTCTCCGAAGTCAATTACAGTTTCAACGGGCATTAATTTCAGAGATCTATCTAAAACTTTAGCTGCTTTTTCTTTTTCACCGTCATAGTATAATTGTTCCGCTAGTAAAAGGAAGTCAGTTCGATAATGGGAGGTGTGTCTTCTCGCGTAATAATCCGTTAAAACATCTGGGTTTGCCATATCACCAAAGGTGTATTCCTTCATGAGCTTCGCATACATTTTATCAACATTGAAAAAGTTTTGCTTTTCATTCGTAAGTAATGGATTCTCAGGTGGACAAGGATTTAGCTCGTAGGCGACACCTACTTGTTTAACATAGCCCTTTTGAAGTAAACGCGTTGCAAACTTTGACCCTCTATTGCTAGAGAAATAAATCCCTCTTTTCCAATCGAAATTACTTAGGATATCAAGCATCATGATTTCTTCTCTCGAGATTCTATCAATACCATTATAACTAATTGAAATGTTACTTGGGCATCGTTCAATTTCATCTTTACTTATTATTCCTGCTTTGAGTGCATTTTCTTTATTTACAGCGAGGGTGAAGTTTTTGGCTGGGAAAATATTGGCTTTTGATCCTCTTCGCATCTCTAATACGCCTTTGTCATCACGGACAAACTGCATGGCCTTCGTAAGATCAATAGAGTCCCAACCTGCTTCAAAGTTTTCGAATGGGCCACTTAATAAATTTAGTGCACCAATAGTTGCATTGTATTTGTCTTCGTCGCCTTGACCATAGCTTCTTAATTTACTTTCCAATAAGGGGTATAGCTGTTTAAGAACCATATATTGACTTGTAATAGAATCGCTAAAACTTTCGTTCTGATACGTGCTCAAGAAGTTCATGAGTTTTTGAGACTGACTTTTGGTCGATGGCTCTATTACTTCGAGCTGGTAGAGTACATTTTGTACCGCATTCTTAAAGGCAGGGAATTTAATTCTAGCAACATTTTCATTATTGCCATTTTCAAGACGCAGACCTATGATTTCTTTAATTGTTGCTCTTGTAATATTTGAACTCCCAATAATGTTGCTAAGCTCGGTGAAGTATAATTGGTCTGTCGTACCTCCGTACATTAAAATCTGATCTTCAGTGAATTTAATAGGAAGCGGCGCAGATTCATAGGCCTTCATCTTCATTTGATTTGTATACCAATCTGTTCCCATAAGAGATAGATTGCAGACGCGCACATCAGTTCTGAATCCTTCAACTTCTTGAGCGTACCAAAGCGGGAAGGTATCATTATCTCCATTTGTAAAAATGATTCCGTTTTTTTCACATGAAGCAAGATAATTCTTGGCCAAATCACGTGCGGTAGATTTTCCATGCCTGTTGTGATCATCCCATCCTTGAGAACCCATAATTAAAGGCACCATCAAACCAATAACCGCACCTGAAGAAAGTCTTATTTTGGCATTTTGAAGCTTTACTCGGTTTTTAAGAAAGTCCATTATTGCATAAACCCCAAAAGCAATCCACATTGCAAAAAAGTAGAAGGAACCTGCATAAGCATAATCTCTTTCTCTTGGCTCAAACGGTTTTTGATTCAAATAAACCACAATTGCGATACCTGTAAATAAGAATGCGAGAGTGAGCACAAACGCATCTTTTGGTGACTTTCTATAATGGAAAACGAGTCCAACGAGCGCAAAGATGAGCGGGATAAAATAGAATTTATTATTTGATTTATTTTCTTTCGTATAAGCGGGAGCATGTTGCTGACTCCCGAGCCTAGCGTCATCAATAAAGCTAAAACCAGAAATCCAATTACCTCTCATATTATCTCCATGACCTTGAATATCATTTTGTCTTCCCGCAAAATTCCACATGAAATAACGGAAGTACATCCAGTTGAGCTGATAGTTAAAGAAATAACTAAGGTTCTCACCAAAGGTTGGAATTCGTTCTTTATCAGTACCTATGTCTCCGGATCCCTCTATCATAGGGTCATAACCAGACCAATATTTATAACCTGAAATGTGGCGAGGCGTGCTCGAATACATTCTTGGAAAAAACGTGGTTTGACTGTAAGAAGGAGTTGCTCCTTTTCTTATAGAGGCATTACTTTCGAAGTATTTTTCAACTATCGAAAGGTCAGTTGAATTTTGTTTGGCCTTCCAGCTTTGTGCATCTTTTTCATTGACAAAGGCCTTAATATCTGCATCACCATCTTGTACGACCCACCTTCTCAAATAATAAGCTGAAAGGTCATTCCACTCCTCTTGCGGAGCCATTTCTGAATTCCAATATTGACCATTAAGAAGCGGTGCACTGCCGTATTGTTCTCGTTTTAAGTAAGAATGAAGTGTTACAAGATTTTCTGGATCATTTTCATCTAAGGGAGTATTGGCATTAGAACGAATAACAATAACTGCAAAAGACCCATATCCAATTAACAAAAATATCAGGCCCATTAAAGAGTTGGCAAGCAATGTATTCTTTTTCTTATTTGCATACCTGACGGCCCAAACACATGCCCCAATTAAGAGCGCAAAAAACATGATTGAACCAGAATAGAATGGAAGCCCCAAACTATTTACATAATAAATTTCAAATTTTGACGCTAAAGAAATCGTTCCTGGAATAATACCTTCTTGAATAAACCCTAAAACCACGATGGACATGAGCCCCGCAAGAATAAAACCTTTAGGTGTCGTTTTCTTTACTCTGAAATAAATCAAATACCCAATTGCTGGAATAACTAGGATCCCCAATAAGTGAACTCCTATAGCGAGACCCAATAAAAACATAATTAAAAGCAACCATTTGTTTGGAGAAGTTCCATTTGTAAAGTTGCTTTTTTCGTAGAGGTCCATAGCCTCATCCCATTTTAATATGGCCCAAAAGATTACAGCTGTAAATAATGAAGCCATAGCATAGACCTCACCTTCAACGGCTGAAAACCAGAACGATTCAGAAAAAGTATAAGCTAAGGCTGCAACGGCTGCCGAAATGAAAACCGCAAGTTTGTCTGAATCTTCAAGTTCGTTTTTGGATTGAAGAACTAATTTTTTGAGTAAAATTGTTAGGGACCAATACATAAAGAGTATGGTAAAAGAACTAGAAAAGGCAGACAATGCATTTATAAAGTAAGCAACACTTTCAGGTGCCGCAAAAAACGAAAAAAGCCGCCCTAGAAGCATGTATAATGGGGCGCCTGGAGGGTGCCCTACTTCAAGCTTATATGCTGCTGTTATGTACTCTCCACAATCCCACAGACTGGCAGTATCTTCGATAGTTAAGAGGTATACAAGTGAGGCGATTGCAAATACAGCCCAACCTGTTACTTTATTGATGAAAGTATAATTCATGTTTGTTTAAATCCTTTAATAGACTCGCGAATTTACGAATATTCGTTTGTACTTTAATGCAATCAAAGCTTAAAAAGAGGAACCACAGGATATAATTTTTGTTAATAGCGCTTTTTAAATTAAATTTAGTTGTTAAATTTGCACCGAAATTAACTGCTAATTTCAAACATTGACCCATAGTGTAACTGGCAACACGTCTGTTTTTGGTACAGAAGAGTCTAGGTTCGAGCCCTAGTGGGTCAACAGTTTTCAAGAGTGAATGTTAACGCATTCACTCTTTTTATTTTACAATAGATTATGAGCGAAACAGAAAAAAAACATCGTGAAATTGATGCTCTTGGCGAATTTGGGTTAATCGAAACCTTGACGAAGGATGCGAATCTTAAAAATCCATCAACCCTAAAAGGTGTCGGTGATGATGCTGCAGAAATCGAAATTTCAGCAAAGGAGTCCATACTACTTTCTACGGACATGTTAATTGAAGGTGTGCATTTTAATCTTTCCTATGTACCCTTAAAGTCTTTAGGTTTTAAAGCGGTATCTGTAAATGTATCTGATATATTGGCGATGAATGCTAAGCCAGAACAAATAACAGTTTCATTGGGTATATCAAGCAAGTTCCCTGTTGAAGCTCTTGAAGAGTTATACAAGGGAATTCATGCAGCTTGTGAGTTTTACAATGTTGATTTGGTGGGTGGTGATACGACCTCATCGTCATCAGGTCTTTTGCTTTCTATTTCCATTACGGGGCGCGCTGCAAAAAAGAACATTTGTTATCGTAGTGGAGCAAAGGAAA
Organism: uncultured Flavobacteriales bacterium; assembly: GCA_943789205.1. Classification (GTDB taxonomy): domain Bacteria; phylum Bacteroidota; class Bacteroidia; order Flavobacteriales_D; family Crocinitomicaceae; genus UBA952. Next base: position 898,686 of record CALSTG010000001.1, on the reverse strand, counting down.
ATGATCTTATTGTAGTGACGGGAGATCTCGGCACATCTTATCTTGGTCTGCAAATTTTAGAACGAGAAAAAGGAGTCTTTCTAGAAAATCCAGAGATTCAACCAAAGCTTGATGGTTATGATGAGTTGATTAAAAAACAAATTCAGCCAATTGCGCGTCAAGACGTTATAGATACATTTAATGAAATAGGTTTGGTTCCAAGTGCTATGATTGATATATCTGATGGGTTAGCATCAGAAGCACTTCATATCGCAAAAGCAAGCGAGTGTTCAGTTTCCATATACTCTGAAAAACTCCCGATTACTGAGAAAGTAATATTAACTGCTGACGAACTCAATCTTGATCCTTACATGTGTGCTATGAATGGTGGAGAAGATTATGAACTTCTTTTTACAGTATCTCAAAAAGATTATGACAAGATAAAGAATCACCCAAGTTTTTCTGTTATTGGTTTTGTGACGGACAAGTCTCAGGATAGTTTATTGATAGATAAAAATAATAGTGCTGTAAGAATTTCAGCTCAAGGCTGGAAACATTTTTAATCTATTCTCGGAAGCTGGATGAGGTCTTGGTGTACGATACAAATTACGAATTCACCAAAAATTTGTCGTTTTATTTTTTCTGCCTCTAAGCGTGTTCTGAAATCTCCAGCCTTCAGGTTGAAGTGAGGCGCTTCGAATTCAACATAGGTGTCTATAGTGGGGTAAAGCTTTAGAAAACGATCGCGAGCTTCGTCAATTACGTTTTTGTCGGAATCAAAACAAATTTGAAGTCTGTATCCTGGGATTTCATCTATGCTCTTCTCTAAAAGTACCAATTCATCAATCCTAGAGTCTTGAACAATATCAATGTTCCCAATGGAAACCTCAAGTTGTGAATAACTTGTAATTGTAACACACAAGAAAACCCAAAAGAGATATGTTGTTTTTTGCATCATAGACACCGTTCGATTATAGAGTTTATACGAATTTACAGAAAATAGTTACAATCGACAATTTTCTTATTTAGAATGATTTTAAATTAATATTTATCGCAGTCTTTTTGTCATAAAAGTGTCATGTAAACAATGAAACTTCATAATTTTGCAACGTTAAAATGTGTTAATGCCGAATTGTTATTAACCTATATTTAGTTTACTTTTCATGAAAATAACTAACATTCAGAAAGTTACAGAGTTGAGTAAGGGCTTAAAAGCCTTGGTATTCTTTTCTTTTCTAGCCCTAGCCCCATCGTATTTTTCTCAAGGAGAAGGCCTTTTTAAGGCTAAATGCGCCACATGTCACGCTGTATTCAAAAATGGAACCGGTCCTAAACTTTATGAAGCCCGTCAAAGATGGGATGATGCAGGTGAAGGAGATTTGATTTATGAATGGGTCCGAAATAATGGTGCGTTAAGAGCCAGCGGTAAGTCTCAAAGAGCAAATGAAATCTTCCAAGAATACAAGGGAAGTGTCATGTCTATTTTTGCAGATTTAACTGACGATCAAATCACGTCTATTTTTGATTGGGTAGATTCTCAAGATCCAAATGCTCAAGCCGCAGGAGGTGGAGCTCAAGCCGCAAACGTGGGAGGTGCTGAAATGGAGGAAGAAAAAGGTCTTCCATGGATGTGGATCATCATGGGTGTTATGTTTAGCATCATTATAATGGCTGTAGGAGGTGTTCGTCGACAATTAAAAATAGCTACCAAAGAAAGCGAGGAAGGTCAAGAAGGATTAACCTACATTGAAGAATTTAAAACTTGGGCTTGGAAATATAGATTGTATGTGGGTCTTGCGAGCCTTGTTGTGGTGCTCTCCCTTCTGGTAGGGTTTTTCCAAACTTTGTACGGAGTGAATCTCATGGAAGGGTATCAGCCTTCACAGCCGATTGCATTCCCTCATGATGTTCATGCAGGAGTAAATGGAATTGATTGTAAGTATTGTCACAATTCAGTCACCAAATCAAAATCAGCAGGATTACCTACTGTAAATGTTTGTATGAATTGCCACAAAAAAATCAATGGCGAAGGGAAAGAATATCAAGGAGAAATAAACAAGATTTATGCCGCCGCAGGTTGGGATCCTACCAAGGGTCCATCTGGAGAATATACCAATGAGACTTCTCCTATCGTTTGGAATAAGGTCCACAATTTGCCAGACCACGTTTATTTTAATCACTCTCAACACGTTGTAGTTGGTGGGTTGGATTGTAAACAATGTCATGGTGATATGGCCAAACTCAAAGAGACTGCAAAAGTTCAGCCACGTGAAGCTCTGAATAAAATTCAGGAAAATATAGATAGTAAAATTGAATTCGATAGAGCAACAATGACAATGGGCTGGTGTATTCAATGTCATGAACAATCAGGGGTTTCTATCGCTGACGGTAAAAATAACTACTACACTGAGATACATGATCGACTTAAGAAAAACGATTATGATTTATTGAATGCATACAACGAGGATGGACGAGTGTCTGTTAAAGAATTGGGTGGCTGGGAATGTTCAAAGTGTCACTATTAAATAGAATTTACTACTGAAAGAATACGGTATGGCAAGTAAAAATAAATATTGGAAAGGAATTGATGAGCTTCAAGAGACGCAATCATTTCAGGCATCTAAATCGGTTGAATTTCCAGAACAAAATAACCTCGAAAGTATTTTGGCTGATGACGAATTAAACGAATCTTCCACAGGTAGACGAGACTTCCTAAAGTTTCTTGGTTTTTCAGTTGCTGCGGCTACAGTTGCGGCTTGTGAAGCGCCAGTTATTAAGGCAGTTCCATATGTGATGAAGCCTGAGAATGTGGTTCCCGGAATGCCGACTTGGTATGCTTCAACTTACTATGATGGTAGTTCTTACGCAAGTATTCTAGTTAAGACTAGAGAAGCGCGTCCTATATTTATTAAGGGTAATAAAGACTTCGGTATTACGAACGGCTCGGTTACACCTCAAGTGATCGCTTCAGTTTTAGGATTGTATGATAGTGAAAGACTTCAGGGTCCAACAAAGTCTGGAAAACCATCTAAGTGGTCAACCATAGATAAGGATATTAAAAATGCAATGAAATCGGCTAAAAAAGTAGTTTTGGTTTCAAACACTGTAATTAGCCCTTCTGCCTTATCTTCTATAAATGATTTAAAGGCCTCTATTGATGGTGATTTTGAGCATATTCAATATGATCCAATTTCATATGCCGCTATTCGTCGTGCGAACGAGCTGAATTACGGTAAGTCAATGATAGCGAGCTACGACTTTTCAAAAGCTAAAACAATAGTTTCTGTTGGAGCAGACTTCTTAAGTACATGGTTGATGCCAACAGAATTCGCTAGCCAATATGGTGAGACTCGAAATCCTGATGGCGCATGGATGTCAAAGCATTTTCAATTTGAAACAGTTATGAGTGTAACTGGTTCAAACGCCGATTATCGTGCAATGACAAAACCTTCAGAAGAAGAGGCGGTTTTGAATTACATTTTATCGAAGTTGAATGGTACATCGTCCGCTTTACCAAAAGCTTTAAAAGCTACGGCAGAATTAGCCGTGAAATCTTTAAAAAATTCAGGAAAAGAATCTCTCGTTGTATGTGGTACAAATAACACAGGCTTACAACAGTTGGTGAATGAAATCAATAATAAGCTGGGAGCTAACGGTACTACAATCGATCTTTACAATGAGCTAAACCTTTTCCAGTCAGAAGATGCAAAGATGTTGGATTTGGTTGATACGATGTCTAAAGGCAGTGCTCCAGATGTTGTTCTATTTTACAATTCTAATCCAGTATACTCACTTCCAAATGGTTCAGTATTTGCAAAAGGATTAAAATCTGTTAAGACGACCATCTCCATGAATTCTCATTCAGATGAAACGAGTTCATTGTGTACATATGGTGCGCCTGACCATCACGCTCTAGAGTCTTGGTCGGATTTTCATCCAAAAACAAAACATTATGCATTGGCGCAACCAATGATAACTCCTATTCATAACACAGCGTCAGCGATTGAGTCGTTCCTTGTTTGGTCTGGTGCTACCCTAAGACCTGGTAAAAGTTCGACTGTTGCATATGATAAAATCAAAGAGATATTTTCCGAAATCAGTGGAGGAGATTTTGATTTAGCGGTTCATAATAGTTGTATCGATGTTGCTATGCCAACGATAGATGAAACATTGGTGTTCAACAATGCACCAATTTCTAAAACACCAAGATTTAATAAAGGATTAGAAGTGGTTGCTTATCAAAAAACAGCAATTCGTTCAGGTGATCATGCCAACAATCCTTGGCTTCATGAGCTACCAGATCCAATTACAAAAGTGACTTGGGACAATTACATAACAATGAATCCTGCAGAAATGTCAAAAGCAGGATACGCTACTACATTTGACCAAGAGAATGGTTTGTCTATGGCAGCCATCTCTGCGAATGGTGTTAAATATACATTACCTGTTTATCCATCTCCCGGCCAAGCGCTTGGAACCGTTGGTGTGGCTTTAGGATACGGTAGAGGCGGTAACGGAGAAAAGATTGGAAAGGCAGCCTATCAAACCAAAGAATATGGTGGCCATGTAACAAATGAAAAAGGAAATCCAAAACCAATAGGTGAAAACGCTTTTAAACTACTCTCAGCAGTTTCTAAGGAATTTAGTTATGCGAATTCCGCTAAAATTACTAAGGTTGATGGTGACTACATCATAGCTGCGACGCAAATCCATCATACCGTAATGGGTAGACATTCAGTTGTTAGAGAGACAACTAAAGGTATTTATGATTCTAAAGGTAAAGAGTCTTACAACCCTGCACACACCTTACAGACCTTAGATGCAGATGCGAACCATGTGGAGAAGCCTGTGGGAGAATTTGATTTATGGGATGCACATCCTGTAGAAAACATAGGTCATAGATGGGGTATGACTATTGACCTTTCATCTTGTATTGGATGTTCTAATTGTCTTGTTGCTTGTCAGTCAGAGAACAACGTTCCTGTTGTAGGTAAAGACGAAGTGAGAAGAGGTCGTGAAATGCATTGGTTAAGAATAGACCGTTATTTTGCAAGTGATGAAGAAGCTGCGGTTGGGACAAGAAAAGATAAAGATACCTTCTCTTACAGTGAAGCAGAAATTGCTTCTATGAACCCTAAGGTTGTTCACATGCCTATGATGTGTCAGCATTGTAATCACGCTCCATGTGAAACAGTTTGTCCAGTTGCTGCAACAACACATAGTAATGAAGGCCTTAATCAAATGACTTACAATAGGTGTATTGGTACAAGATATTGTGCAAACAACTGTCCTTACAAAGTGAGAAGATTTAACTGGTTTAATTATCCAGCTTACAAGAAATTTACTGAGATCAATCCAGCACAAGATGACTTGGGTAGAATGGTACTCAACCCAGATGTAACGGTCAGAACTCGTGGTGTCATGGAGAAATGTTCTTTCTGTGTTCAACGAATCCAATCAACTAAACTTGAAGCTAAGAAAGAAGGCGTTCCTGTGGCCGATGGAAAATTTGCAACTGCTTGTTCAGATGTTTGTCCAACAAATGCAATTGTAGTAGGAGACTGGAATGACATTCAGTCAAACGTTCGTAAGAGCTCTGAAGATAAAAGATCGTATCAAGCATTAGAAGAAGTTGGTGTAAAACCCAACGTATGGTATAAAGTTAAGGTTCGTAATGAAGAAAATGATTTACTCGCAAAGTTGCAAGTAGAAAAAAAGGCACATCACTAATCAAATTGTAAATAACACTAAGAACTAGCGTATGCAAAAGGAAGCTGCAATAAGAGAACCCCTCATACTTGGTCACAAGTCCTATCACGATATTACTGAGGACGTATGTAGGCCTATAGAAGATAAAGCACCGAAAATGTGGTATGTCCTATTTGGAATTGCATTGGTCATAGGGCTATATGGTATTGGATGTATTTTATACCTCCTTGGAACTGGTGTAGGTGTTTGGGGATTGAATAAGACTATTGGTTGGGCTTGGGATATTACAAACTTTGTTTGGTGGGTAGGAATTGGACATGCGGGAACTTTAATTTCAGCGGTTCTTCTACTATTTAGACAGAAATGGCGTATGGCAATTAACAGGTCTGCAGAAGCAATGACGATTTTTGCGGTTTTTATGGCTGGTTTATTTCCATTGATTCACATGGGTCGATTGTGGGTAGGTTATTGGGTTATGCCGATTCCAAACCAATTTGGTTCTTTATGGGTAAACTTTAACTCCCCACTTCTTTGGGATGTATTTGCTATTTCAACATACTTATCTGTTTCTGTTGTCTTTTGGTATATCGGTTTGATTCCTGATTTTGCAACAATTCGTGATCGAGCTAGAAAGCCTATTTCAAAGAAGATGTATTCAATTTTAGCATTTGGATGGTCTGGAAGAGCAAAACACTGGAATCGTTTTGAATTGGTTTCACTTGTCCTCGCAGGATTAGCTACGCCATTAGTATTTTCTGTTCACTCTATTGTATCATTTGACTTTGCTACCTCTGTAATACCAGGATGGCACACCACAATTTTCCCACCTTACTTTGTTGCAGGAGCTGTATTCTCGGGATTTGCAATGGTTCAAACACTTCTTTTAATTATGCGGAAGGCTATGAATCTTGAGGCATATATTCATACAAAACATGTTGAATATATGAATATTGTAATTATGGTTACAGGCTCTATAGTAGGGACTGCCTATATAACAGAGCTATTCATCTCTTGGTATTCAGGGGTAGAATATGAAGCATACGCTTTTATAAACAGAGCTACGGGTCCTTATTGGTGGGCTTATGCGGCAATGATGACATGCAACGTTGTTTCACCTCAGCTTATGTGGTTTAGAAAACTTAGAAGAAGTTTATTGTTCACGTTTTTCATATCTATAGTGGTAAATATTGGTATGTGGTTTGAGCGTTATGTAATTATCGTGACTTCTTTGCATAGAGATTACCTTCCATCATCTTGGAGTATGCACTACCCGAGTCCAATTGATATAGGTGTTTATATCGGTACAATTGGATTATTCTTTGTATTCTTTTTACTATTTGCGAGATTTTTCCCAGTACTGGCATTAAATGAAATTAAATCAATATTGAAAGGTTCAGGACAATCTTATAAAGAGTCTCCTGATTATTATAAAAACCATTAAGAAAGATAGCTATGTCTGATAAAGTAATATATGTAATGTATGACGACGATGGGGTGTTGAAGGATGGCGCGAAAAAGTTAGTCTCTAAAGGCGTTAAAATTGCGGATACGTTTTCTCCTTTCCCGATTCACGGAATTGATCCAATTATTGGTGTGAAAAATACTAGGTTGGGCATTATGGCCTTTTTATTTGGTCTAACGGGTCTAACACTTGCAACAATCGGAATGAGATTCTTTATGATAGAAGACTGGCCTATGAATATTGGTGGTAAACCAAGTTTCTCATATTTAGAGAATATTTTATCTTTTGTTCCTATTTCATTTGAATTTACAGTAATGTGTGCTGCACATGGTATGGCCATTACTTATCTTTTGAAAAACAAAACGCTACCTGGTATGCCAGCTCAGAATCCTGACCCTAGAACTACTGATGACAAATTTGTTATGGAGATAAGAACTGCTGAAAACTCAATTGAAGAAAAAGAGTTGGATAAGTTGATAAAGGACACAGGTTTTATTGAAATTGACAAAAAGACCATTTAAGTAAATTTGAGAAAAGCTTTTACAATGAAGAAGAAATTTAATCTATATACAGGTCTGTCGTTTTTAATGTTCTTAACATTAATTACGTCTTGTACTACAGATCCAGATAGCCCTGGAACGGAATATATGCCTGATATGTATCGTTCGCCGGCGATTGAGACATATGTTGATTACGGCGAAATAAGAGGTCGTGAGAATACTGAATTAAAGACAAAGCAATCTGCAAGGTTGACTCCTAAATATACAATTCCATATACAGGAACCGATTCAGCTCATGTTCAAATGATGTTACCAAACAAAAGGAAAGCAGGAGCGGCATGGCAAGAAAGTCATGGTTTGTTCGGTTGGGATTTGGCATCCGAAAGCGGTTATGAGTCTGCTAGGTTGGATACGATCAATCCACTTACAATGACTCCAGAAAATGCAGCTAACATCCTTAAAAATGGCGAACAGCTGTATGCTTCTATGTGCATGCATTGTCATGGTGAAAAAGGGGATGGTAACGGAACAATGATACAAAGTGGAGCTTATGGTGACCTTGGTGTTGTCCCTGCCTATAAAAGCCTTGATACGCTTTCTGAGGGGAAAATATTTCACAGTATTTATTACGGGAAAGGTTATATGGGTGCTCATGGATCCCTGTTGAATAAAAAAGAAATCTGGACATTGGTTCATTACGTGCGCCAATTTCAACGTGAGGGTTACGGCAAATTTGAGGACGTAGCAGAAACAGAGTCGAATCAAGAAACTGCTGAGTAGAAGTAATAAAATTTTATATAAATGGAATTTCAAATAACACAAAAAGCCAAACGAAATATCTACCTTCTATTAGGTATTGGATTGGTATTGACCTTAATAGGTGTCGTTACAGGTATGGATAGTCATCATTTCGCTACACGTCTCTTGACAAACGGTTTGATTGATACCTTTTTCTTCTTTGCAATGGGTTTAGGAGCCCTATTCTTTTTAGCTTTAGCTTATGCGACTGAAACTGGTTGGTATGCTTCAGTAAAGAGAATTATTGAGGCTGTCGCTGGCTACTTGCCTTATGGGATGGGTTTAATGGGGCTTGTTTTATTGATCATCACGTTAATGGACGGTGCTCATGTTTATCAATGGATGGATCCTGAGGTTGTTGCACATGATGATATCATACAAGGTAAAACAGCTTATCTTAATCCCGTATTCTTTTGGATTCGAACCCTTATTTACTTTGCAGTTTATTTTATCTTCCTTCGCGGCTTTAAAAAGAGATCTTTAGAAGAAGATAAAATTGGAGGAACTGAACTCCACTTTATGAATTATAAGAAAGGCGCCTTATTCTTAGTTTTCTTTGCTGTATTTAGCTCAACATCTTCTTGGGACTGGTTAATGTCTATTGATGTTCATTGGTTCTCAACGTTATTTGGATGGTACACTTTCGCAGGAATGTGGTGTACCACAATGGTTGTTCTTATAATGGTAACCCTATATCTTAAAAAATTAGGGTATCTAGAAAAGGTGAATGACTCTCATATCCATGACCTTGGGAAGTGGGCTTTTGCTACCTCTTTCTTGTGGTCGTACCTTTGGTTTTCCCAATTTATGTTGATTTGGTATGCCAATATTGGTGAGGAGGTATCTTATTTCCAGATGCGTATAGATAATTATAAACTCCTTTATTTCGGCATGTTTATTATCAATTTTGCCTTCCCAATGTTGATTTTAATGTCAAGAGATGCCAAAAGACATGCTGGTATTTTAACTTTCATTGGCCTGATTATTCTAGGTGGTCATTGGCTTGATGTATATATTATGGTAACTGCAGGATCCTTAGGTCCAGCTGCACATATTGGATTACTTGAAATTGGAATGGCATTAACAGCATTAGGGATATTCATCCTAGTAATACTAAGAAATTTAACCAAAGCTCCTTTGACTCCTGTCAATCACCCATTTTTGGATGAGAGCATTCATCATGAAATTTAACCAAACAAGTCGATAGATAAAATGGAAAAAATTATAATACTTATAGTCCTTATCACCGGAGTTATTGCAATTGCTCAGCTTGTTAGAGTATATGAGCTGACCTATAAACTTAAGAATAGAGGTGAACATGAAATACCTAACAGGGATAATAACTTGAATGCCAAGCTAATGCTAGGTTTCATGATGTTTCAATTTTTAGGATTCATCTATTTGATGTTGAAATATGGATGGACAGGACGTGGTGAGCCTGCTTCATTGCAAGGTGTTGAAACCGATTGGTTACTCAATGTAAACTTCGTTATCATAATTGCGGTATTTTTCATTACCAACTTCTTATTGTTTTACTTCTCTTACAAGTACGTGCGTAAGCCAGGAGTCAAAGCGACCTACTATTCCCACAATAATAAATTGGAACTTATTTGGACCATCGTTCCAGCAGTCGTTTTAGCAGTAATTATTATTCTTGGTTTGAAATCTTGGTCAGATTTGACCTCAGGCCCATCAAAAGAAGCAGAAAAAGTAGAATTATTTGCTTACCAATTCGCTTGGATTGCGCGATATGGTGGTGAGGATAATACGCTTGGAAAGTTTGATTATAAATTAACTACTGGAAACAATGAATTGGCACTGATGACTTCAAGTACAATAGACTCTTCTGTTCAAGAAATGGGGAAGGCGATTGCTAATGTAGAAGAAAAATTAAAGCAGGTGAATTTTGAGTACTTATCCTCTGAATACAGGAACTTAATGGCAACTTCAGATTACAAGTCAGATTTAGAGAATTTAGTTACTGAAATAGCATCTTCAGAATTCAATCTTGTAGACGCAGAAGACCAGTTTAAACATCTTTATGCGGAGCATACTGGAGCCCATGGTCATGTTGATGTGAAATTAAATCAGCCAAATTCAGAAACGCAATCGATCATAGGTGATTTAGAGCAAGAGCTATCAACAAAAGAAAGATTATACAGAAGTTTAGTTCAAATGAAACAAAATCACAATGCGGATGTTGATAAATTCGCATTGAATGATATTGTACAGAAAGACACGCTATACTTATGTAAAGGTAGAGAATATGAATTCTCTTTCAGAGCGAAAGATGTTATTCACTCGGCTTATTTCCCGCACTTCAGGGCACAAATGAATGTCGTCCCAGGAATGCCGACAAGATTTAAGTTTACTCCTACGATAACTACAGCAGAAATGCGTGTTAAAAAAGAGGACGCTAAGTTTAATTACGTTTTGATGTGTAACAAGATTTGCGGAGGGGCACACTACAAAATGAAAATGATAGTTGTTGTATATCCAGAGAATGAATACAAGGCATGGATGAGCACAAAGAAGTCAGCTACTTTCAAGGATCAATATTTTCCGAAAGAAGAAGCAGAAACAGTATCTAAATAGAAATTATAACTAAAAAAAACACTACGATGTCATCAGTAGCACACGACGAACACCACCACGAGGAGCATTTTGTTTCTAAGTATATTTTTAGTCAAGATCATAAAATGATTGGAAAGCAGTTTTTAATGACTGCTGTATTCATGGGCTTAGTTGCCATGATGTTGTCCATATTGTTTAGAATTCAATTGGCATGGCCAGGTGAAGAATCAACAATCTTAAATGTATTCTTAGGGGATGCATGGGCTCCCAATGGAATAATGAAAGAAGATATGTACCTAGGCTTGGTAACGCTTCATGGTACTATTATGGTATTCTTCCTTTTAACGGGTGGTCTATCAGGAACTTTCTCCAACATTCTTATTCCTTTGCAATTAGGAGCCAGGGATATGGCATCAGGGTTTTTAAATATGTTGTCTTATTGGTTCTTTTTTATCTCATCTTTGCTAATGTTTGCCTCTTTGTTTGTTCATGAAGGCGCTGTGTTTGGTTTACAGATTGGGGATGCGACTACCTCTTTACCAGGGGTTTGGGATGGTTCTGGTCCTGCCATGGCTGGTTGGACAATTTATCCACCACTATCCGCTTTACCACAGTCTGTTTCAGGTTCTGGTTTAGGAATGACATTGTGGCTGTTTTCAATGACCATATTTATCGCTTCTTCTCTTATAGGTTCATTGAATTATATTGTGACTGTATTGAATTTGAGAACAAAAGGGATGACAATGACGAGAATGCCTCTAACGATATGGGCCTTTTTTGTAACAGCTATTTTAGGAGTTCTTTCGTTCCCGGTATTACTATCAGCAGCCTTATTACTTATGATGGACAGAATGGCTGGGACAAGCTTTTACTTATCTGACATTATTGTTGGTTCTGAAATGTTGGCAAACCACGGAGGGTCCCCTATTTTGTATCAGCATTTATTTTGGTTCCTAGGGCACCCAGAGGTATATATTGTATTATTACCAGCTCTTGGTTTGTCTTCAGAAATTATTGCGACCAATTCTAGAAAGCCTATTTTTGGATATAAGGCAATGATTGGCTCTATAATGGCCATTGGGTTCTTGTCCTTTATAGTGTGGGGTCACCATATGTTTGTGACTGGAATGAATCCATTTCTAGGTTCTGTATTCGTATTTACTACCCTATTAATTGCAATTCCATCAGCCGTGAAAGTATTTAATTACCTCACAACTTTATGGAAAGGTTCTTTGGTCTTAACTCCAGCTATGATGTTTGCTATAGGATTGGTTTCAACCTTCATTACAGGTGGTGTTACCGGAATCATCTTGGCCGATTCGGCTTTAGATATTGCCATTCATGATACTTATTTTGTAGTAGCTCACTTCCATATTGTAATGGGAATGTCTGCTGTTTTTGGTATGTTCGGTGGTGTTTACCATTGGTTCCCCAAAATGTTTGGAAGAATGATGAACACGAGATTAGGATACGTTCATTTTTGGATTACGATTATAGGTGCTTATGGTGTGTTCTTCCCTATGCACTTTGTGGGCCTAGCAGGGGCGCCGAGAAGGTACTATAACTACTCTGTGTATGAAGAATTTGATCAAGGGGCATTGGATATGATGATGGACCTTAACGTAATCGTTACATTCTTTGCGATATTTGCTGCAATTGGGCAGGCTCTATTTCTTTTTAACTTCTTCTATAGTATTTTTAGAGGTCCTAAAGCACCCCAGAATCCTTGGAGATCTACAACTTTAGAATGGACAACACCAGTAGAACACATTCACGGTAATTGGCCTGGAGACCTTCCGACGGTTCACAGATGGCCATATGACTATTCAAAGCCTGGTGCCTCTGAAGATTTTATTTCTCAGATAGAACCTTTAGCTGAAGGGGAAGAGGAACATTAGAAAATATTTATTTCTTTTTTAGTTGGTCGTTTATGGCTTCCATTTCTTGGTAGAACGTTTCCCCGTAGGCCCGAATTAAAGGTTCTTTCAAGAATTTAAAAACAGGCATTTTTAATGAACTCCCCAGTTTACATGCTGCGCTGCATATGTCCCATCTTTCGTAATTAATGGCAGTAAATTCATTAAAATCTTTTGTCCTAATTGGATAAAGATGGCATGAAATGGGTTTATTGAAAGGGATCGCACCTGCCTTGTATGCAGTTTCAATGGAACACATCGCATTTTTACTGTTTTTATCAAAATAGACGAAGGCGCATTCTTTTTTATTAACGAGCTGTGTAGCAGGCTCATCATTTTCGTCTAGATAAAAGAAATTGTCATTTGCGATTGCTTCAGAACCTTTTTTATTCATGAAAGGTTTAATATTTTCGAGGTGATCTTGTATAAGCGTAACTTCTTTGTCTTTAAGAGGTGCACCACCGTCACCTTCAACACAACAGGCACCATGACATTTCGATAAGTCACAAACAAAAGCTTCTGAAAAAACATCGGTTGAGATTATTTTATCTTCAATTTCTACTAGCATAGTTATAAATGTAATGCTTATTACTTTTTTATTTAGGTAAATATTGTATCTTTGTCTTCATAAATATGAGGTTTACAGTAAAGAGGGGACGAAAGTCCCCTCTTTTTTTAACCAAGATTGACATGATTTCAAAAGAGCGTATAACAGCCTTAATAGATGAAAGGATCCAAGAATTACAAAAGGACCTTTATGTTGTTGAAATGACAGTATCAGCAAGTAATGTGATACGTGTAGAATTGGATCGTGTTGAGGGATTTGTTGCAGTAGAAGACTGTATGTCAGTATCAAGAAATATTGAACACAACTTAGACCGAGAAGCAGAAGATTTTGAATTACATGTGTCATCTGCTGGTCTTGACAAACCTTTTCGACATGAAAATCAATATCGAAAGAATATTGGTAAACGGGTCAAAGTTAAGTTGCAGGATTCGACGAAACAAGAAGGTGAATTGATTGCCTATGATGCGAATGAACTCAAACTTAGAGATAAGGTAAAAAAGAAAATAGAAGGAAAAAAAAAGAAAGAGTGGGTAGAGTTAATTTACACATTTGAGATGAAGGATATAAAAGAAACAAAAATTGTAATATCATTTAAATAATAGAACATGGATAGTATTGAATTGGTAGATTCGTTTTCGGAGTTTAAGGAACTCAAAAACATTGATAAGCAGACAATGCAACACGTCTTAGAGGATGTGTTTCGTGCAATGTTTAAGCGGAAGTTCAACACGGATGAGCATATTGATATCATTGTGAATATTGACAAAGGAGATGTACAAATATTTCTAAATAAAGAAATTGTAGATGACGGTGAGGTTGAGGATCCGAATACAGAGATTGCTTATTCAGATGCCATTAAAATAGAGCCTGATTTTGAGATTGGAGAGGAGGTAACAGAAGAATTTCGTTTTTCAGATTTTGGAAGAAGAAATGTGCTTTCGTTAAGACAAAACTTGATTTCAAGAATTTTGGAGCTTGAGAAGGATCATATCTATAAAAAATACAAGGAGCGTGTTGGTGAAATCATGACTGGAGAAGTTTATCAGGTATGGAAAAAAGAGATTCTTGTTATGGATGATGATGGGAATGAGTTGATTTTACCAAAATCAGAGCAAATACCATCTGATTTCTTTAAAAAAGGAGAATCTGTGAGGGCTGTTGTTTCTAAAGTTGATATGCGAAACAGTACGCCAGTTATTATACTTTCAAGAACGGCACCTGAATTTTTAGAGCGTCTTTTTGAACTAGAAGTTCCCTGAGGTTTTTGATGGTTTAATCACAATAAAAAATATCGTTAGAGAACCAGGCGAAAGAGCAAAGGTTGCTGTTGAATCGTACGATGATAGAATAGATCCCGTTGGCGCCTGTGTTGGTATGAAAGGATCAAGAATTCATGGTATTGTTAGGGAATTGAGAAATGAAAACATTGATGTTATCAATTTTACAACAAACAATCAGCTACTTATCCAAAGGGCATTGTCCCCAGCTAAAATCACTTCAATTGAAATTATTGAGGAGGAAGGTCGCGTAAAAGTTTACTTGAAGCCTGACCAGGTTTCTTTAGCAATTGGTAGAGGCGGAAATAATATTAAACTGGCGGGTAGATTATGCGGCTATGAAATAGACGTCTATCGAGATGGAGAAGTTGATATTGAAGATGTTGATTTAGAAGAGTTTGCAGATGAGATTGATAGCTGGATAATTGATGAATTAAAAGCCATCGGTTGTGATACAGCTAAGTCTGTTCTCGAAATCAGCGTAGAGGATATGGTTCAAAGAACGGACCTAGAAAAAGAAACGATTGAGGAAGTATTTCGTATATTAAAAGCGGAATTTGAATAAATTTGGAAATCGATTGTAAATCGAAATTAAATTATGGCAGGAAGACCAATTAGATTAGGTAAGGCGGCGGGTGAGCTCAATGTGGGTTTACCAACGATAATAGAATTTTTAAATTCTAAAGGGATTACTATTGATACGAATCCAAACACGAAACTTGACAAAGAGCATTATGCGATGCTGTGTGACGAATTTGCAGCCGATCAGGACCTAAAAGAAAAATCTAAGAGCGTTTTAACCAGTCGTGAAAAAAGAGAATCTCTATCAATTGAGGATTCCAAAAAAGAAGAAGTTCCTGAGGTAAAAGAAGAGCCACAACTTAATGTTGAAGAGATTAAACGTCAAGTTGCTGAAGAAGAAGCCCCTGCCAAACCAGATGCAGGGCTTAAAGTAGTTGGGAATATAGATTTAAATGCATTAAAGCCAAAGAAAAAAGAGGCCGAAGTAGCAACACCTAAAGAAGAAATAAAGAAAGAAGCTTCTAAGGAAGAAGAGAATATTAAGGAAGAGGAACCAAAGTTAGAAGAGAAGAAAGAGGAGGCGCCTCCAAAAAAAGAAGAGATTGAAACCATAAAAATTGAGCGCAAAAAAATTACAGGACCAACTGTTCTGGGTAAAATTGAGCTTCCAGTTGAAAAAGAGAGAACTTCTAGTAACTCGCGTTCAGACAATGCGAATAAGCGTAAACGTAAACGCATCAAAAAGGTAGAAAATCCTACTCAAGGTTCAAAGGGAGGAAACTCGAAGTTCCAATCGAACAAGCCGCAAAAAGCTGAGATATCAGAAAAAGATATCCAAAAGGAGATAAAAGAAACTTTAGCGAGACTTTCAAATAAAGGTGGAAAATCAAAAGCTTCTAAAAACAGAAGACAGAAAAGGGATAGTGTTGCACAGCGTCGTCAAGAAGAAATGGAGGCGGCTGAGTTACAAGAGAAAATATTAAAGCTCACTGAGTTTGTTACCGTATCTGAGCTCGCAGTAATGATGAGTATCCAACCAACTCAAGTGATTTCTGTTTGTATGTCTCTTGGCATATTTGCCTCTATAAACCAAAGACTTGATGCAGAAACCATTCAAATTGTAGCAGATGAATTCGGATATGAAACTCAATTCGTTAGTGCTGAAGTTCAAGAGGCAATTCCAACAGTTGAGGATAGTGAAGAGGACCTCATAGATCGCCCACCGATCATTACAGTAATGGGACATGTTGATCATGGTAAGACGTCTCTTTTGGATAGAATTCGTGATGCAAATGTAACTGAAGGAGAAGCAGGTGGGATCACCCAGCATATTGGTGCTTATTCCTTAGTCTTGAAGGATGGTCGAAAAATGACATTTTTGGATACACCGGGTCACGAGGCGTTTACAGCCATGAGGGCAAGGGGTGCTCAGGTAACAGATGTTGCCATTATTATTGTTGCGGCGGATGATGACGTAATGCCTCAAACAAAAGAGGCTATTTCTCATGCACAGGCTGCGGGTGTGCCAATGATATTTGCAATCAATAAAATTGATAAGCCGGGCGCAAGTGCTGATAAAATACGAGAACAACTTTCAGCCATGAATATTCTTGTTGAGGATTGGGGAGGTACTTTTCAATGTCAAGAGATTTCAGCGAAACAAAATTTAAATATTGACGAACTTTTAGAGAAGGTGTTGCTAGAAGCTGAAATGCTAAATCTAAAGGCAAATCCAGCTAAACCAGCTTTAGGGACGGTAATAGAAGCGTCATTGGATAAAGGAAAAGGGTACGTGACCAATATGTTGGTTCAAGCCGGGACACTTAGAATTGGAGATGTCCTTTTGGTTGGAAGACACCACGGTCGTGTTCGAGCAATGCATGACGAGAAGGGAATTGCAATGAAGGAGGCAGGGCCATCTCAAGCAATTTCTGTTCTAGGGATTAATGGTGCACCGAGTGCGGGTGATAACTTTAATGTGATGCTCGATGAAAAAGAAGCTAAGTCAATAGCAACAAAAAGAGAACAATTATACAGAGAGCAGGGTCTTCGGACTACGAAGCATATTACGCTTGACGAAATTGGTAGAAGATTAGCGATTGGTGACTTTAAGGAACTCAACCTCATCATTAAAGGTGATGTGGACGGTTCAATTGAGGCACTTTCAGATGCTTTATTAAATCTTTCAACCCAGGAAATTCAAGTGAACATCATTCATAAAGGTGTGGGTGCAATATCAGAGGCCGATGTGAATTTAGCGTCAGCATCTGATGCAATTATTTTAGGATTTCAAGTAAGACCTACTATTGGGGCGAGAAAACTAGCTGAAAACGAGCAGATCGACATTAGACTGTATTCAATTATATATAAGGCGATAGAGGAAATCAAAGCTGCAATGGAAGGAATGCTTTCTCCGGATATAGAGGAGAAAATAATAGGTTCAGCCGAAATTAGAGAGACATTTGATATTACAAAAGTTGGTACAATTGCTGGATGTTATGTTCTAGAAGGAATTATAAAAAGAAATTCGAATATCAGAATCATAAGGGATGGTATTGTTGTTCATTCAGGTGAACTTGGCTCTTTGAAACGTTTTAAGGATGATGTTAAAGAGGTTAAGAATAACTATGAATGTGGTCTTAATATTGATAAATACAATGATATTCAGGTAGGTGACATTGTTGAGGCTTACGAGGAGGTAGAGGTAGCTAGAAAACTATAAATCGTTGCATTCATTCGACTCTTAAGCTGAGTTTTATTCATTACATTTGTTTATACCAAAAAGTTAAGTTATATGTTTTATTTAGGCGTAGTTAGTGGTCCTCAGGTTTTAATCATAGTGCTTGTAATTGTAGTCTTATTTTTCGGAGGTAAAAAAATCCCTGAATTGATGAAAGGGCTCGGAAAAGGTGTCAATGAATTTAAAAACGCTTCCAAAGGTGATCAAACCGATGAAAATGGAGCATCTGTTGAGGATCAAGAGCCAAAGTAATCTATAATGTACAGGACGATTGCCGACATAAAAAGGGCTATTCAATCTGGCACATCTGCAGTTTCAATTGTTGAGAGAAGTCTATCAAGAATAGCATCTGAAAAAGAGCTCAATGCTTTTGTAGAAGTTTTTAGCGACTCTGCTATGGCAACAGCCCGAAGAGTTGATAAAAAAATCGAACAAGGAACAGCAGGAAAACTAGCAGGTGTCATACTCGGAATTAAAGACAATATCTGTTATAAGGGGCATAAGGTTTCAGCAGCATCTAAAATACTTGACAACTTTGAATCTTTATTTACAGCAACTGTTTTACAGCGGCTTTTGGATGAGGATGCTATCGTCATTGGACGACTGAATTGTGACGAATTTGCAATGGGAAGTGCAAATGAAACATCCTATTATGGTCCAGTAAAAAACAATATTAATAAGAAATACGTACCCGGAGGTTCTTCAGGTGGCTCAGCAGTTGCTGTTTCTGCCGGTCTTTGTACAATTTCATTGGGAAGTGATACCGGTGGCTCTGTTCGTCAGCCAGCATCTTGGACAAATACATACGGGTTAAAGCCTTCATACGGAAGACTTAGCAGGTATGGTTTAATTGCATATGGATCATCTTTTGATCAAATAGGGATTTTTGCAAATGAGATTGCGGATGTGAAGTTTGTTTTTGACCTGACTAAAGGAAATGACCCCTTAGATTCAACATCCCTAATAGAAGAGGGTATTCCTTTTAAAGGGGACAAACCTCTGCGTGTGGGTTTCTTAACCGAGTATATGAATCATACTGGTTTAGATAATGAAATAAAACATAAAATAGAGGCTCTTCAAATCAAAATGGGTGAATCAATAGAAATTAAGAATTTTAGTTTCCCTTATCTAGAACATTTGGTTCCTACCTATTACGTGCTTTCAACAGCTGAAGCATCCTCTAATCTTTCTCGATTTGACGGGGTTCATTACGGTTATCGCAGTAACGAATCAAAAGGTGTAGAAGAAACTTATAAGAATTCTAGATCTGAAGGATTTGGTAAAGAAGTTAAACGAAGAATCATGACAGGTACTTTTGTGCTCTCTCATGGGTATTATGATGCATACTATACCAAAGCGCAAAAGGTGAGACGTTTAGCAAAAGTAGCGACCGATAAAATATTTGAGAATGTAGATGTTTTGATTACACCGACCACTGCCTCAACTGCGTTTGAAATTGGTTCAGTTTCAGATCCTTTACAAATGTATTTACAAGACATATTTACGGTTCACGCCAATATTACCGGACATCCTGCAATAAGTATTCCTTTCGGAACACATACGAATGGCATGCCTTTTGGACTTCAGATCATGTCTCCTTGTAACGAAGAAGCTAAACTTCTTTATTATGCAGAGCTGATAAAAAAATATTTCAAATGATTAATAAGGGTGTACTCATTGTTTTTCTATTTCATTCCTTAATTGGTTTTTCCCAAACAGGCAATCCCCCGAAAATCGGTGATTCTTTGCATAAGGATCCCTTTTTAAATACTGTTGAACAAAGCTTAGATATTTTTTATAAGTCATATGGTGCAAAAGTTAATACAGATTCTATAAGAGAGGCATTAAATTATCTCCCGGCGGATCAACCTGTTTATTCAGATGATGTTTATTGTGAAAGGTTGAATGACATGAATGAGATGAGTCCTTTTCATTTAGATTGTAATCCAAATACTTTGAGCACAATAAAATATTTTCTACAAAAGAGACGTGGTTTTATTAAGGTGGTTTTAGGACGTGCGCCATTGTTTTTTGATATGTTCGAATCTAAACTTTCCGCATATGGTCTTCCGATAGAATTAAAGTATTTATCTGTGATTGAAAGTGGCCTTCGCCCAACGGTTAAATCAAGAGTAGGCGCTCTTGGACTTTGGCAGTTTATGTATAGAACAGGTCTTTATTTTGGCTTAAAAGAAAATTCTTATGTTGATGAACGAATGGATCCTGAAAAAGCTACGGATGCAGCGTGCAGGTATTTAAAGAAACTTTACGGAATTTATGGAGACTGGAATCTGGCATTGGCTGCTTATAATGCCGGTCCAGGTAATGTGAATAAGGCTATCCGTAGATCAGGTAATAAAAAAACATACTGGGAAGTTCGGCCATATTTACCTCAAGAAACAAGAGGGTATGTTCCGAATTTTATTGCAGCAGCATATCTAATGTCTTACCATAAGGAGCATAATATTTTCCCCGAAAAATTTAACATTCACAATGTTGAAACGGATACATTATGTTTTAAATCATCCATCCACATGGGTACAATCTCTAAAGTCATAGATTGGCCGTTAGAGGATATAAAAGCACTTAATCCGATTTATAAAACGACCTACATTCCAAAAGCAACGCCCCCTTATTGTTTGACTGGGCCATATGATAAAATTACTTTAGTTGCGGGTATTGAGGACTCTTTAATGGCGCTTGAACATTCAATATACGGAACAGATGAGGTTCAAGTCAAACAGGTTTTGGTGCAAGATACGGTATCAGGTGACACCATAGAAAAGACATTAAATATTTACTATCATAAGGTTCAATCAGGAGATGTTCTTAAGTCAGTGGCTAGCTATTACAGCGTTACATCAGAGCAAATTATGAATTGGAATGGGCTGAAAACATCGAACATATATATTGGTCAACATCTTAGAATAGAAACAGAGAAAAAAATAACAGCACCAAAACCAAAACCAAAGCCTGTAGTGAATACAGCATCAAGAAAATACTATACGGTAAGAAGTGGTGATACATTCGGACACATCGCTGAAAAACATCGTATTTCTCAGTCACGGTTAAAGCGTTTAAATCCTCGAGTCAATATCAATAGAATATCAATAGGGCAGAAAATTAGAATACGATAAGATGAAGGGCTTACGTATTCTAATAGGCTTATTCGTTTTACTCTGTATTTCAAGCTGTGATGTTAAAAATCTATCGGGTTTAAATGTTACAGGTAAGGTTGGTGAAATTTTAGTTGTTTGTGATGATTCTATTTGGGCTTCTCCAGTAAAAGCAGAGTTAGACACGGCATTGACACAGTTTATTATGCCATATTTCCCTGATGTACCAACTTTTGAATTGGTTCATCGAAGTATGAAATCTTTTGATGGCGCTATAAAACGGCATAGAAATGTTCTTTTTTTAAATTTAGATAATTCGTTTAAAGGACCTAAACCTATTATAAAATCTCGAAACGATGTTTGGGCCAACCGCCAATTGGTGATTGAGGTCACTGCAAAGAATCTAGAACAGCTTTATACGCTGTGTATGGATGGATTACCAGAGGTGCATGCCCAGTTTGATCGAGCCGAATGGAACCGAATACGTAAATATTTTGGCGAAAAACAGAGCACCCAAATTAACGAACAAATTCAGCATAATTTCGGTTTACACTTAGAGCTACCAGATGGCTCCAATATTGTAGCGAGTCAACCTAATTTTTATAGAATCCAATTACCCAATGCCTCAAGACCTATTGAGTTTGTTGGTACTGGGCAACAAGATGTTGGCGCAATTTATTCGGGAATAATGATTTATCAATATCCTTTTACTGATTCATCTCAACTAACCTTGAAAAACTTACTCCAGGCGAGAGATACGATGCTTAAATACAATGTGCCTCATGAAACTTCACGTTTATATATGGGGACTCAATATACAGACTTTGTATACCCAGAGGCGTCGCGGACATTTAATTATAACGGGGAGCTTTCTGGTATTGAAATGCGAGGGATGTTTGTTTTTAAAGGCAAAGCAATTCATACGACGGGAGGGGCATTCTGGTCATTCCACTTTTTGCACCCGAAAAGTGAAAAGCTGATATGTGTTTCTGGATATGTAGATGCACCATCAACAACGTCTTGGACACATTCATTGAGAGAGATAGAGGCGATATGGAAAAGCGTAACAGTAAAATAAGATGGTTAAAATTGCGGCAGCTATCATTACTTTAAATGAAGAGAGAAACATTGAGAGGTGTCTGAAATCCTTAAGTAATTGTGTAGATGAAATAGTGGTCTTAGATTCCTATTCTAAAGATAGAACTGCAGAAATTTGTGCATTCTATAACGTAAACTTTATTCAAAAAGAATGGATGGGCTATGCACAATCAAAAAACGTATTAAACACCCATGTAAAAGCGGATTATATTTTTTCTATAGATGCAGATGAAGCGTTAGATCAAACAATGATTAATGATTTACTGCGTTTAAAAAAAGAAGGTATTGATGGAATTTATGAGGTAAATAGGAAGACCAATTATTGTGGAAAATGGATTCGTCATTGTGGTTGGTATCCAGAATACAAAATGAGATTATTCCCAAAGCAATCAGTAAGTTGGGAAGGGGATTTCGTACATGAAACATTAGCATACCCCAAAAAAATGGTAGTCAAAAGACTCAAGGGGCATTTGGAACACTTTTCTTATTATACCGAAAGCGAACATAGAAAAAAGGCTTTTCAGTATGCTGACTTGTCTGTACAAAAGTATATAAAGGAAAAAAAGGTTACTTATTTTCTACAGGCGGAATTTAGCGCGATTGCGAAGTTCTTGTCGATTTTTATTTTCAAAAGAGGTTTTTTAGATGGGCGTTCGGGTTATGTTATCGCTAAAATAAGTGCATCCGCAAACCATTATAAATATCGAAAATTGAAAAGTTTAAATAAACAGCGATAACCTATCTTTTGATTTAAAAATTAATGAATTCCTTTTATGCGTACATTCATTGAATATGCTATTCGTTCTCATTTTCATCTAGCTTTTTTTTGCTTCGTTTATGTATATGGATTGTATCAATCGAATACTTATTCTTGGGCTTACGCATTAATGTTTTCTCTTGGAATAATGGGAATTTATAATTTTCATCGATTGTGGAAATATCAAACAAAAGACTTACCTGATTATATTTTTTATTGGGTTTCTAAGAATAAAAGTTCACTTCTATTTATTGCTATTACCTCTTCATTCGCAACGTTGTTTTTATACCTGAAATATTTCGGACATCTGAATAACATCCATTTGCCCACTTGTGTAGCTGTGATCTTAAGTTTTTTATATGTATATCGACTGCGGAGCTATAACTTAAGAGAGGTCCCTTATTTGAAGATTTTCTTAGTATTTGTAATCTGGTTTTTCTTGCTTCATTATTTACCGTATTTGATTTTCAATACATTTATAAACCCTATAGAAGGCGCACTATTATTGTTTGCTATTTTAATTCCTTCAGATATGAAGGACGTAACTTATGACCCTAAAGACATGCGAACAATACCCCAATTAATAGGGATAAAACGTTCTTTGACTCTTATACAAATCATTGTAATCAGTGGTTTACTATACTCGTTAATAGTTCCTAGTATGAACACTTATATTTGGCTAACAGGATTTTCTTATCTCTTTACCCTCACCTTATTCTATAAAAAGTTCAATCCTCAATATTTTTTTACTTGGATTGATTTGGGGTTCTTTATTGTGGGCTTATCTTTACTTTGGCATTCATTTTAAAGCAACAAAAAACCCGGACGAATCCGGGTTTGATGTGTTTTAAAAACATTGAATTATGAAAAAAGTAAGTGTTAAAAACTAAAAAAGTAAGAAATATTATTTCTGTATTTTATTTCACTTAATGCAATTTCTGTGCCAAAATTCATTCACGGGTATTTTTGATTCAAGTATTCTTATAAGATGAATGACATTGACTATCTTTACTGACTTAAAAACATCGCATGGAGTACAATTTTAGGGAGATTGAATCTAAATGGATTTCTTTTTGGAAAGCAAATGGGAGCTACAATGTTAGTGAAAATAGTCCCGGAGAGAAGTATTATGTACTAGATATGTTTCCTTATCCATCAGGAGCAGGACTTCATGTAGGTCATCCTTTAGGATATATTGCATCTGACGTTATTGCACGCTATAAAAAACTACTTGGCTATAATGTATTGCATCCAATGGGGTATGATTCGTTTGGGTTGCCAGCAGAGCAATATGCCATTCAAACAGGACAGCATCCTGCGGTAACGACCAATAAAAATATTGAACGTTATCGAGACCAGTTGGATCAGCTAGGATTTTGTTACGACTGGGAACGTGAAGTAAGAACATCTTCCCCTGAGTATTATAAGTGGACACAATGGATATTTAAACAGCTCTTTGATTGCTATTATGATAAGGAGTCAAAACAGGCTGAACGAATTTCAAAACTAATTGAACAGTTTGAGCTTACAGGAAATGCAAATGTAAAGGCTGAAACTGAATTTGATAAAACCTTTAGCGCAAGTGACTGGAAAGGTTTTGATAACGCAAAAAAAGAAACAATACTTCAAGAGTATAGACTGGCATACCTGGCAGAAAGCTGGGTGAACTGGTGCCCTGAGCTAGGAACTGTTCTTGCAAATGATGAAGTAGTTAATGGGAAATCTGAGCGTGGAGGACACCCTGTTCTTCAAAAAAAAATGCGTCAATGGTCGATGCGCATAAAAGCTTATTCCGAACGTTTGCTTCAAGGTCTAAATGAAATTGACTGGACTGACTCATTGAAAGAGCAGCAGCGAAATTGGATTGGAAAATCTGTGGGTTGTTCTGTAAGTTTTTCTTTAGATAATCACGATAAAAAAATAGAAGTTTTTACAACAAGACCTGACACAATTTATGGTGTTTCGTTTATGGTACTTGCACCCGAGCATCCATATGTAAAGGAGATAACAACGCAGAACAATACCAGTGCTGTAAAAAGCTATCAAGAATCAGCTTCAAAAAAATCAGAAAGGGATAGACAAAGCGATGTAAAGTCCATATCAGGCGTAAATACGGGTGCTTTTGCCATTCATCCTTTAAGTGGTGAAAAGATTGAAATATGGATTGCAGACTATGTTCTTGCTTCATATGGCACTGGTGCTGTAATGGCAGTGCCTTGTGGAGATCAAAGAGATTATGATTTCGCCAAACATTTTGGGATTGCGATTAAGAATATTTTTAAGGATATTGAAATCGAAGAAGGTGCGCACACAGAAAAGACAGGAACGTTAAAGGGATCCGACTTCTTAAATAATTTAACTGTTAGCGAAGGAATCAAAAAGGCAATTACGGTGCTTGAAGAACGGGGGATAGGCAAAGGTAAAACGAATTATAGATTGCGAGATGCTGTTTTTTCGAGACAAAGATATTGGGGCGAACCATTTCCCGTTTATTATGAAAATGACATTCCAAAAACGGTAGATGATGCCCAACTGCCCATAGAGCTACCAAAAGTAGATAGTTATTTGCCGACTAAAGATGGGGAGCCACCTTTAGCTAGGGCAGATAAAAGTGCGTGGAATCATTTTGAAGGCGACCGTATGGAATTTAATACAATGCCAGGTTGGGCAGGAAGCTCTTGGTACTTTTTGAGATATATGGATCCTAAAAACCTCAATGAGTTTGTTTCTAAGGAGCGATCTGATTATTGGGGACAGGTAGATTTATATATTGGCGGTGCGGAACATGCAACAGGGCATTTGTTGTATGCGCGCTTTTGGACGAAGTTTCTCTTTGATCAAGGTTATATTTCCTTTGATGAGCCGTTCAAAAAGTTAATCAATCAAGGAATGATTCTTGGCAAAAGTAGTTTTGTTTATAGGCTTCCCGACACGAATACTTTTATTTCTAAAAATAAAATCGAAGGACAGAATGTTCAAGCAATTCATGTTGATATTTCGCTTGTTGAAAATAACCATTTGAATATTGATGGATTTAAGAATTGGCGTAAAGAATATCGAAATGCAACGTTTATATATGAAGATGATGGGGCATATATCTGTGGAGATGAGGTTGAGAAAATGTCTAAGTCCAAATACAATGTGCAGACTCCAGATGAATTGATTCAGAAATATGGTGCTGATACTTTACGTCTTTATGAAATGTTTTTAGGTCCTATTGAACAAAGTAAACCCTGGGATACAAAAGGTATTTCAGGCGTGCATAATTTTTTAAGAAAATGTTGGCGGTTGTATTGTGGTCCTGATGGGTCATCCATACTTCAGTTTCAGCAAGAACCCAAAAAAGCGTCTTTAAAAACGCTACATAAAACCATTAAAAAAGTACGAGAAGATTTAGATCGATTTTCATTAAATACGTGTGTTTCATCTTTTATGATTGCTGTTAATGAGTTTACAGAGCAGAAATGTAATGATCTCGAAGTAATGCAACAGTTCTTAATTTTGCTGGCTCCATATGCACCTCATTTCTGTGAAGAACTATGGATGAAGATAGGAAAAGAAGAAGGCACATTGTTTACAGCTAAATATCCTGTTTTTGACCAAAGTCATCTCGTTGAAGATTCATTTGATTACCCAATATCATTTAATGGAAAAATGAGATTTAAAGCAAATTTTTCATTGTCATTGAGCCGGGATGAGCTGCAATCTCAGGTTGAAGCTCTTGAACTGACAAAGAAGTGGTTGGATGGGAAAACCCCAAAAAAGGTTATTGTTGTTCCCGGAAAAATTGTGAATATCGTCGTATAACGTTTAAAGTTGTTCTATCAGCTCAGGAATATCTTGTACTTCAATGATTAAACCTTTTAAATCTTTACTGTTAGACTTAATTTGAGCTCCTCCAGCAAACACTTTCATATCAGGGAGGTCTTTCTTTAATTGCTTGAAGTAATTAACGACAAACTTTTTGTCAACGGCCGTTAGCCATGAAGAAAGTATAGCATGTGGTTTCAATTTTTCAATACTTTCTAGCAGTGCAGGATACGGTAAACTTTGCCCTAAATATGCAGTATGAACGCCTTTTGACCTCAATAAAAACTGATAAAACAGCAGACTAATTTCATGCCACTCGTGTTCCGGTAGATACATTAGAATGGACTTACTATCTTCCTTTGGAATTGGTTGTTTGTCGATTTCAGAAATTATTTTTTGGCGAATTAAGTTCGACATAAAATGTTCCTGTGAAGGATTTATGCTACCAATCAACCACATGATTCCAATCCTATCTAGAAACGGAATGAGATGGTTTACAAAAGTTTTTTCTAGACCATACTTATCGATGAGACCATTCATAGTTCCTTTAAAGAGCTCCTCATCCAGAGATACCAACGCAAGAATTAATTTATCCATGCTATACTCAGGCTCTTTATTCACCTTAATATCCCACAAGAGTTTGTTCATGTCTTCTTGCTCGAGCTGCGCTATTTTTGAAATTTTGATACCATTACGATTCAACATACTTACGGTAAGTAAATGTGTTAATTCGTTGTCGGAATAAGTTCTGATTTTGGTATCTGTTCGGTCTGGAGACAGAATATTATACCTTTTTTCCCAAATACGAATCGTATGAGATTTAATACCCGTAAGGTTTTCGAGGTCTTTAATTTTATATTCTGCCATTATAATGTACTATGATACTTATAAATAACAAGCCTTGTGCTGAATTGTTCTTGTGCGAATATAATATCTTAAATTTGTCAGATGAAAATTGAAGATGCATCTTTTTTAATATCGAATACGACTTTCAAAAAGTGTCCCCAGGATGGGAGACCAGAGTTTGCATTTATCGGCCGTTCAAATGTGGGTAAGTCATCCCTCATAAACATGCTTACGGGCAAGAAAAAGCTAGCTAAAACCTCATCCACACCTGGAAAGACTCAGCTCATTAATCACTTTATTATTAATGATGAATGGTATCTGGTGGATTTGCCAGGATACGGTTTTGCGAAGGCATCTAAAAAAAGCAGACAAAGCTGGGAGATTTTTATCACGGAATATCTATTGCACAGAGAGCGTTTAATGACCACATTTGTTTTAATTGATGCACGATTAGCTCCTCAAAAAATAGACCTTGAATTTATGAATTGGTGCGGCGGTAAAGGGATTCCTTTTTCAATAGTTTTTACAAAAACAGATAAACTTTCTAGTTCAGCTTTACAAAAAAACCTTTTGGCATATCGTAAAGAATTACTGAAGTTTTGGGATGAGTTACCCCCTATTTTTGTCACCTCCTCAGCTTCTAAATTTGGTCGGGAACCGGTCCTTAATTATATAGAGGATATTCTAAAGGCTTTTAACAGTGCATGACTTGATGATACAAGGGCAATTCGTTATTTTTGTGAAAACAAATTATGGGAAGAGCTTTTGAATATCGACGTGCAGCCAAGGAAAAAAGGTGGGACAAAATGTCCAAAATTTTTCCAAAGCTTGGCAAGGCCATAACTATGGCAGCCAAAGAGGGCGGTATTGATCCTGCTACAAATGCAAAGCTAAGAACGGCAATTCAAAATGCGAAGTCTGAGAATATGCCTAAGGATAATATTGAAGCAGCAATTTCGCGTTCAATTCAAAAGGATACCGATCTGTTTTCTGAAATGAATTATGAGGGCAAGGGGCCACACGGTGTTTTGGTATTTGTGGAGTGTGCTACAGATAATTCAACTAGAACTGTGGCAAATGTTAAATCCTATTTTAATAAAGCTGGAGGAAGTATTGTGCCAACCGGTTCATTAGAATTTATGTTTCAAAGAAAGAGTGTTTTTGAGCTTGAAATGACAGAAGAAATGGATCTTGAGGAATTAGAATTTAACCTTATCGATGCCGGGGTTGAAGAGCTTGAGGTTCAAGATGGAGCTTTATTCGTTTATGGAGATTACACTGCCTTTGGGACCATATCCAAAGGACTTGAAGATTTGGGGCTTGAAGCTCAAAAGTCGGGTTTAAAAAGATACGCTACATCTCCTGTTGAATTTTCAGAAGAGCAATTGGTTGACATAGAAAAAATGTTAGATAAAATTGAGGATGACGACGATATTCAACAGGTTTTCACCAACATTGCATAGAATTCTTTTAATTGTATACTAAAATTTAATATTTCAAGTTATAGTAAGACATTAGCTCTCATGAAACCAGGATTTTACGTTTTTTTATTATTTACTCTGTTGGTTTCGTCATGTTCAACTGAGAATAACGCTTTTCTCAATAGAACGTATCACTCTACTACTGCTCGTTTTAATGGTTATTTCAATGCTAATGAATTATTGGATCAATCTTTACGTAGCTTTTACGGTTCAAACAAAGATGATTTTTATTCCATTTTAGATGTGAATCCGCTACCAGATGAGGAGGAGGCTAAGTCGATGCATCCTGCTATTGATACTGCCGTTGTAAAGTGCTCTGAGGTGATTAAAAATCACAGTATGCCGAGTACTGAAGACATGTACTACAAGGACGTAGAACATAATAAATGGATTGATGAAAACTGGATTACAATTGGTAAAGCATTGTATTACAAGCGTCAATACGAAAAATCACTAAGAAATTTTCAATTTGTTAAAAGGCTTTTTGCAAAGGACCCTTCATTTTATGTTGCGAAATTATGGATTGCTAAAATCAACATAGAACAAAAGGCTTATGCCGATGCCAAACTTACATTAGATGATTTAAATGCAATATCTCAAGAGCAGCGTCAGAAAACATTTAAAGACTATATCCCTTTTGCAAATAAAAAGCCTGCAGGGGAAGACATAATACCAGAAATAAGTAAAGGCTTGCAATTTGATATTTACAAGTCTTATGCTGATTTGGCCATTAAAAGAAAAGAATACCCTGAAGCCATACAAGGTCTCAAATCCGCAATTGTTAAATGCCCAACCCAAAAGGAAAAAACACGGTTAAATTTTATTTTAGGGCAGCTTTATCAGCGAAACAACCAGCTTGATTCAGCGGCATTTCATTTTTCGAAAGCTTTAAAGTCTGCAGCGCCATTTGAAATTGCATTTAATGCGCGTTTGAGTAGGGCAATCTGCGGTGGAGGAGAAAGGTTAAGTAAAGATCTCAAGCGAATGCTGAAGGATGCTAAAAATGCCCAATACAAAGATCAGATTTACTATGCTATGGCTAATCTAGAGCTCAATCGTAATGAAAAAGAGCTCGGTATTTCTTATCTCACTGCTTGTGCTTTTTATTCTAATGGGAATGCAAGGCAAAAAGCAATGGCCTATGAAAAATTAGGTGACATAAGTTATGCAGACCGCAATTATGTTTCTGCTCAAAAGTACTATGACTCATGTGCTCGATTTATTCCGGAAGGATATCCAAATGCGGCACTTGTGAGAGAAAAGGCAGTTAAGCTGTCTGATCTCGTTGTAGCGATTGAGACCGTTAATTTTGAAGACAGTGTTGAACGAATAGCATTAATGCCTGAAAAAGAAAGAGAACGTTTTTTAAAAGAGACTTTAAAGCAATTGAAACGAGAGGCACAAGAGCGTAAAGAAAGGGAAGCTGCTAAATTATTGGCTTTACAAGAACAGAGTAACGCTAATTCGAATGCAAGCGCCAGTAAGTCTGTTTTTAGTAATCCAAAACTGCGCGAAGAAGGATATGAAGAGTTTAGAAAAATATGGGGTACAACAAGAGAGAATGAAGACCACTGGAGACGCAGTGAAAAAATGAGCTTTGAAATTAGTGAAGCAACAGATTCTTTAAATACAGACTCTCTGTTGTCAGAGGAATCAGATACCGATTCATTGACTATTGACAATTTGCGAAAAAACCTACCCTTAACTGATAGTCTATTTGTGGCTTCAGAATTAAGGCTATTTGAAGCGCTTTATGTGAGTGGTGTTTTATACAAAGAAATATTAAATGAAACAGCCTTAGCACAGCGTCAATTTGAACGTGTTCTAGAAAAAAATAAGCGGAACCTCACCGATTTATCATCAGCTTTCCAACTTTATAAAATCAATGAATCAACAGGAAGTAAAGAAATTTATGTAGCACATATCCTTGAAAATTACCCTGGCTCCGATGCTGCTAAATACTTAAAAGATCCAGATTTTTATATCAAACAAAAAGAATCAGAGAAGTTAAATGAGCAAGAATATATTTTATTAGCTCAACGTTATTTTGAAGGGAATTATCAGGAGGTTGCAGATACGTCATTAAAAATTATTGATGAAGATTTGACCAATGCATTTCGGGCCGAATATTTACTATTACATGTCTTTGCAATGGGTCAACTTACTGAGGATAAATCGAGCTTAGAGCCTCTAATTATTAGAGTTATAGAAGAAAAACCAGGAACCCCTCAAGCCGAAGTTGCCGAAGATTTATTAAAGATATTGAAGGATGGTTATTCGGAAAATGAGATACTATCTTTTGAGCCTGATTATATTTACAAAAGGGCATTTTCTGAAAAGCACTATGTTTTCATTCTTCTCGACAAGGAAGAGGATGAGGAGATTGAGGACTTAAAATCTGCTTTAAAAGGCTTCAATAAGAAAATACACAAGGCAGGTGGATTTCAGGTAAGCATTAGTAAAACAGCTAAAAAAGAACCATTTGTCTTAGTCAAGGAATTCGAAAATTCTAAAGCCGCTCAAGAATACATTAATACGTTTAAAGCTGGTTATGAATATTTAGAAGAGTTTCAAAATAATGCGATATTTTCTATTGGTAAAACAAATTTGAAGCTACTGATAGAATCATCGAAACTATCGCAATACAAATCTTTTTTCGATGATTTTTATTAAATTAAGGTATGTTTAAGAAGAAAGAATTAGAAAACACAACTATGGAAAATTCATACGGACAGGAAACGAATTTAATTATTGCTGGGACTAAACTTCTTGGCGATTTGGTAACTGATCATAATATTCATATTGAAGGAGAAATTCAAGGGAATATTACTTGTAAAGGTAAGGTTACCATTGGGGTAGCAGGAAGAGTTAAGGGCAATCTTAATTGTCTTACTTGTGAGATTTATGGTAAAATTGATGGTGAAATAAAAGTCGACGATCTGCTGACACTTAAGGAAACTTCACGTATTCATGGAAATATAGAGACGTTAAAGCTTAAAATTGACGAAGGATCTTTTTTTGAGGGTAGTTGTAAAATGTCTTCGGCATTGCCAGACATGAGTAATATGTCTGAGCTTGAAATGAATGAAGAGTAAACCCACAAAGATTCGTCGAAAAGCGAATAAGTATGTCAAGTTTTCATCTCTGGGCATACAAATGGGAATAATCATTTTTATTTTTACAAAAGGAGGCTTGTGGTTAGATGATTATTACCATACTGAAACACCTTGGTATACAGTTGCGCTTTCTTTAACAGGGAGTAATCGGTTCATTAAGCTTGATTATCCGAGAGGTCATTAAAATGAATAACGACGATGTTTCAAAAAAAAATTAAAGGCCTCAAAGTCTTATATATTTTTCTTTTATTTACAATCCCAGTAGTACATATATATGTTCCTAAATTGTCACTTAATGTGAACTTATTAAATGTATGTTTCTTAGGTGTTCTATTTACTTTTTCATGGTTATTTGTTCACATAAGAGTAGAAAGTGATCCAAAACGTTTCGTGGGTAATTTTATGATCATGACAGTACTTCAGTTTTTAGCTTTTTTGATTTATGAATTGATTCTTTTATTTAATATTGGGTCATGGGCTCCAATTCTTCATGCATTGATGCTGTGCATTGTGCTCATTGTGCTTCAGGCAATAGCACTCTCCAAATCTAGAAAATTATAATCTTCTTAAAAAAGCTGTAAACAATTCAGAAAGATTTTTGAATGAATTGAAGCTCAGATTTTCATAGGTATCATGAATGTCATGGTAATTTTGATTGAATCCTCTTGTGTAAACGAAAAACCCTTTAACGCCCTTCTCTGTGAAGAAATGATGGTCTGAATTCGCGGCACGACCTCGTGCTTTGATACTAGGAACAGAATTTAATCGTTTATTTATACGAGAAAGCTTTTTGAATTCTCTTTTAAATTCTGAACCATTTACAGCGGTTATACCTGCCTCACCACTACCCATGATGTCAAGATTTAACTGAAATTTGATTGTATTCAATGGAAATAAAGGGTGTTCTGAAAGGTATTTTGAACCTAGCAACCCTATTTCTTCTGCTGCAAAAGCAACGCATATAACATCGTAGTTTCTTAGCGGTTTGGCCTTCAACTTCTGTCCTAAATCAAGCAACATTGCAACACCACTAGCATTGTCATTTGCACCGGGGAAGTAGGTCTCAGAGCCCATTCTTCCCAGGTGGTCGTAATGAGCCGTGAGCATTATCGTGCCTTTGGTTTTCTTTTTCGCTTTGACTTGACCAATAACGTTTCGAGCGATGTAATTCGGTATCTGAACATTGTGTATGTTGATTTTAATATTCATTTGCTCTGAATACAAGGCGTCGAAAGTGGTTTTTTTCATTTGAATATATAATCCATCATTTGATGCAGAGCGCAAAGACCAGGTGAATTTAGTATTCACTAATTCTATTACATCGTAATATTTTGAAATGTTCTCGGCCAGATAATGAACATAAATTGCGTTGCTGTCTTGGACAACATTATTATCTATAATGTAAATCGTCCCCTTTTCATAATTTATTCTTTCAATAGCGGTCCTATCTTCTTCAATAAGCTGCTGCATATTCAATACCTTTATATGTTTCGCATCAAAGGTTATGGCTTGTTTGCAGTTTGCATCTTTACAAGTCCCATTTGAAGCTGGTCCGACGATATATTCTAACCCTGGCTTAAGGAGCTTATTGTTTATTTGAATTGAGCAGCTATCAGGAAAAGTGTTCACGTTTAATAGAAAAGGTTGAAAATAGCCTGACTGAATGGAATCAATTCCCAAGAGAGTCATTTGATCTGCAATATATTCTGCGGCTATTGAATCTCCGGAATTCACATATCCTCTTCCATGGAATTCAGGAGAACACATGGTTTCTGTAAATTTTTTAAAGTCAAAATTGTTTTGTGCGCTACTGAAAGTTCCAAGAGCAAGACATAAAATGGATAACAACATCTTCATAATAAATACCAAATCTTATTTCATCTAATTTACATTAAAAAGTCTTTCTTTTTGACAGATTCCAAAGCCGTTTTTTATCTAAAAGTTGTTATCTTGTTCCTTATCTATTGTGTTTAATGTGACCTATTGGTCATGTGTCTCGATAGACTAAATAAAGACATATGTTTTTAGAGCAATTCCCAATACAAAATAGATCTAACGGATGGATCGAGGTCATTTGTGGCTCAATGTTTTCAGGTAAAACTGAAGAGCTTATTAGAAGGCTCAGGCGGGCCGAATTTGCACGTCAAGATTTGATTTTATTTAAGCCATCGGTAGATATCAGGTACAGTGATAAAAATGTAGTGAGTCATCGCGGTACTGAGTTTAATGCGGTCTTAGTAGCGGACTCGAAAGAAATCTTAGATGCCGTAAAAGATCAGAAAGTTGTAGCTATTGATGAGGCTCAATTTTTTGATGCGGATTTGGTAGAGGTCGCATCAGAGCTTGCAGGTAGGGGGATTAGAGTGATTTTGGCAGGTTTAGATATGGATTATACGGGCGCACCGTTTGGCCCGATGCCAGCACTTCTTGCAGCGGCAGAATACGTTTCAAAGGTTCACGCCATTTGTGTGTCTTGTGGTAATTTAGCACAATTTTCAAATCGCCTAGTCTCTGATACGGATCAAGTTATGTTAGGTGCTGTTGAAGAATATCGACCACTATGCCGTTCTTGTTTTAATAAATCTGCTTCGTGAATTTTCAAC
Source organism: uncultured Flavobacteriales bacterium (assembly GCA_943789205.1). Taxonomy (GTDB): domain Bacteria; phylum Bacteroidota; class Bacteroidia; order Flavobacteriales_D; family Crocinitomicaceae; genus UBA952. The sequence continues at coordinate 863,814 of CALSTG010000001.1, read as the reverse complement.
TATCGATTAAACAATTTGCTCATATTATAGCTGTTGATTCAATCAGCTTGGCACCAGATATTTTTGTAAATGGGGTTGTTTATGACACACGGAAAATCTTCGATGGCAATGGTAAGGTTTTTTTTGCCCTTCAGGGTAAATACCGTGATGGTATTGCATTTGTTGAAGAAGCATATCAAAAAGGTATTCGTGCTTTTGTCCTTGATAAACTGCCTGAGGTTTTACAACCCGATGCAGCATATCTAAAAGTAGATGAGCCATTGGATGCACTCATGAAGCTTGCAAGTTGGCACAGGAGCCAATTTAAAATTCCAGTCATTGCCGTTATTGGCACTCATGGAAAAACAACAATAAAGGAATGGTTGGCGACTTTGCTCAAACAAAATTACCAGCTTGTTAAGTCTCCAAAGAGTTACAATTCAAAATTGGGAGTCGCTTTATCTGTACTCGGCTTGCACGAAGAAGCGGAAATAGCGGTATTTGAAGCGTCACTCACCCACGAGGGAGATGGGACTCTGTTTAATAAACTTATAAAACCGACACATTCAATAGTAGGTCATGTGGGTGATAAGTACAATGAAAATTTTGCGTCAAATAAGGATAAAGCTAAAGAGTACAAGAGTTTTTTAAAAGACTCAAAAGTGGTCTTCTCAGCGGATAGTAAAGCCCAAAATTTTGTAACTAATGAGCAAGAATTAATAAAGGTAATTCTAGAAGATCAAACGAGCGAGGTTGGATTGAGTCAAAAATTAAAGGCTGAAAATGCTGCTATTTCAAAAAGGGTAGCTTCCCATTTTGAAATAACTATTCCAAAGGCATTTGCTTTTTCTGATGTTGTAATGCGTCTAGAAACCTTTGATGGCATCAACGATTCGTTAATAATCAACGATACCTATAGTCTCGATATCGACTCTTTAGAGGCCGCTTTACAATACCAAATTTCAGTAGCTAAAAGTAAGAGACGGGTTTTATTTCTGCCAAAGGATTTAGAGCAAACCCCTCATCACGATATCAAGAATATAATAGATCGTTTTCACCCAATCGATTGTCACTACTTAGATTCGTTAGAAATAGATCCAGAAATCATTCAAGATAGTGTTGTTTTGGTTAAGGGTAATCAAGGTGCGTTTATGAATAATATTGCTCATTATTTAAAACTTAAACACCATCGAACTAAAATAAATGTGGATTTAAGTGCACTTCGAAAGAACATCCATTTATTGAAGGGCTTGTTGCCCGAAAACACAATGAGTCTCATTATGGTGAAGGCGAATGCATATGGCACAGGAATCATAAAAACAGCATCTTTTGTTGAAGGTTTAGGTGTTGATTATCTCGGTGTTGCCTATACAGACGAAGGCGTTGCACTTAGGAAAAGTGGTGTCGTTTGTCCAATCTTAGTTATGAGCCCAGGGCCCGATGATTTTCAAGATTGTATTTCTTACGACTTAGAACCTTCAATTTTTTCATTGCAGCTTCTTGATGATTTTATTAAAGTTTTAATTCTAAAAAATAGAGTTGGATTTCCAATTCATCTGAAAATTGATTCAGGAATGCATAGATTAGGGATCAGTCCTGAGGATATTCCAAGTTTCATAGATGTATTAAATTCTCAACCAGAATTCTACTTAAAAGGGGTCTATTCACACTTTTCAGAATCTGACAACAGTCAGGAGCGTTCTTTTACTAAAACGCAGTTGCAAGTTTTTGAACATTCTTGTGCTACAATAGCAAGTTATGTTCCCTATCCATTTCTTAAGCATATTGCCAATTCAGCAGCAATTATTAATTATCCAGAGGCATGCCTAGATATGGTTAGGATGGGCTTGGTAGTTTATGGGGTAACCCCAAATACTGAGCTTAGTCAAAAGTTGAAGCCCGTTATTGAATGGCGCAGTGAAGTGGTCCAAGTTAAAACGTTAAAGCGTGGTGATTCCATCGGATATAATCGATCTTTCACAGCGGATGCAAATATGGAAATAGCGGTAATTCCAGTGGGTTATGGTGATGGATTTAGAAGGTCATTAGGGACTGGCAGAGGACATGTGTTTATCGAAGGTGTAAAATGTAAAACATTAGGAAATATTTGTATGGATATGCTTATGGTGGATATTACAGGGAAGGGTATTCTAGAAGGAACACCTGTTGAAATCATCGGGAAAAATCAAACTTTAGCGAACTTTGCAGCACAACTTGATACTATTCCCTATGAAGTTTTAACCTCATTATCTTCAAGGGTACACAGAAATTATATCGTATCTTAGCCCAAAAATTATCCATATCCGCTCCTTATGATATCTTGGTTTTTTTAAAATTTAATAAATAACTTTTCTTAACTTAAATTGTTAGTTAACTAAATACCCGATTATGAATAAAAGAGTAGAAGCCGCATTAAACGATCAGATAAAAAAAGAAGCATCGTCGTCACAATATTATTTGTCAATGGCATCATGGGCAGAGTCCAATGGCTTGAATGGAACAGCTAACTTTATGTATACGCATTCAGACGAAGAGCGATTTCATATGTTGAAGCTCGTGAAGTTTGTGAACGAACGAGGTGGTAGGGCAGAGGTTCCTCAATTGGAAAAGCCCCCGCATGAATTTAAAAATCTAAAAATTGTTTTTGAATCTTTACTTGAACATGAAATTGGAGTGACTGCAAGCATCAACAATTTAGTTGATATTTGCCTACAAGAAAAAGATTACACGACGCATAATTTTGTTCAGTGGTACGTTTCAGAACAGCTTGAAGAAGAGGCATTAGCAAGAACTATTCTGGATAAATTAAATTTAATCGGAACAGATTCTGGTGGGATGTATATGTTCGATAGAGATATGGAAAACTCTTTGATTCAAGTCAATAATTCCAACGAAGATCCTGGTCAATAGTTCAATACCACATGAAAAAGCTGGTATTTCTCATTGCGTTTATTCCTTTTTTTATTGGAGCTCAATCCGTTTATCGGTTTAACAATTACACCATTAACAATGGTCTTTCTCAAAGCTCTGTAAACACCATAATTCAGGATGAAAATAGTAGTTTGTGGATTGGTACGCAGGATGGTCTAAACCGTTTTGATGGTTCGAAATTTGAGATTTTTAATTCAGATGAAAATGAAGGGATAGAAAACCCTTACATTACAAGCTCCGCTAAAACTCGTGACGGTAGCCTGTGTTTTGGAACGAGAAACGGCCTTACAATTTATGATTTAGACAAAGAATCTTTTCAGACTTTTGCACCCGAAGGAAACCAAAATCTAGACATTTCATCAGTTTGTGTAGGCGAAGGTGAAGATATTTGGATCAGTACTATTAATCAAGGTGTTTTTAAATTTAATCTTCGTGAAAAGAATTTTGAAAAACTCAATTGGGGTAACAGTGCAAAAGATATCATTACATTAAACTATTTTCAGAAATCTTTAATTATCCACACGGGAAGTCAGGAACTTTACGTTCATAACCTCGAGGCCAACAACTTAAAGCGCATAAGAACGGATGTGTTAGGGTTTGATGATTTCTCCATTTTGAATGTTTGTATTGCTTCTGATCAAAACGTATATATCGGTTCGAATTATGGCGTTTTTCAATTAGATATAAAATCAAAATGTTTGCTCAGAAAATTTCAAAATTATCCGGTTCTAGGAACTGCGAAAATAAGAGACATTTGTTTGTCACAAGGCCAATGGTTCTTTGCTTCCTCAGGAAATGGGCTTTATACTATTGATGAAAAAGGGGAGCTTATAAATAGCACGCAGGACATGTTTCAGAAGAGCGCGCTAATGTATAATGATTTGAACTTTCTTTTTGAAGATAGGAATCAAAAATTATGGATTGGTAGTGAAAGAGGCATTTCAAGTTTTGACCCCAAATATTCAGGTTTTATTGGAGTGGGGCCGGGGGCAAATCCTAACAAAAGTCTTCCATCTCCGAATGTTTGGGCTTTTTCAGAAGATGCAAGTGCGAAATATTTATTTGTAGGAACAGACCTTGGGATTTCTAGACTAGATAGAACTACTGGTTTTTTCAATCATTTTAACCGTTGGAACAAAGAGGCAAAAGCCGGAGAAAAAGAAGGGCGCTTTAATGTCCTTTCTTCATATTGCATGGATTCAATGACGCTTCTTGTTGGATTTGAAGATGGTCTTTTTAGATTAGATATTAAAGATAAGACGCATTTTAGCTATACGAGGTTGAATTATGTCAATCCTATTCTTTTAACAAAATACAATAGGTTATACGGCATTGAAAGTTTGAATCAGGATGAATATCTTTTAGCAACAAAAGGAGCTGTTTTTTTATATAATTTGAGAACAGGTGATTCGAAACGATTTGAACACAACATTAATCGGCCAAATGAGTCCTTATCTCCAGGAGTCTGTCGTGTAATCTACAAAGACCGAAAAGATCGTATATGGTTCGCTACAAGTTCCGGGGGTATTAACCTACTCGTTAAAACAGCATCGGGGAATTATAAAATCCAGCCGCACCCAATCAATGCTGAGATTCAAAAATCTTGTAAAGATTATGCAACTGTATTGTGCGATGATTCAGCAGGGAATCTATATCTAGGGACTTATGGTTCGGGGATGTTATATGTGAACCTTCAAACAAGTGAGATTCAGAAGGTGAATAAAAAATCAGGACTCCCAAACAATATTATTTATGGGATTTTGAATGATGGCAATAGAATATGGGTAAGTACAAATAAAGGGATTGCTTCCTATAATCCTAAATCTAAAGAGATAAGTTCCTATTTAGAAGTACATGGGTTGGTTAGTAATGAATTTAATTCTAATGCCTTTTTTAGCTCCTCGAATGGAGAGCTGTATTTTGGTTCTATTTATGGTTATAATGTATTTCGGCCTGATGCCTTAAATATTGCAGATACAGATCAAGAGGTAATCATTACAAAGTTCAAATTAAATGGAGCTTGGTTGAAACCTGGTGATAAAGGTTCTCCTTTAACAATGCCAATTGCCAAGACAAATGCTATAGAACTCCCCTATACCAATCGAAGCTTTACCATTCGTTTTCAAACAAGCGATTTGTCTAATCCGGAATTGACACAATTCAAATACGAACTTATAGGATCTGGTTCAAATGAGCGTTATATTGAAAATAACCATGAAATAACATTTAATTCATTATCTCCTGGACAATATACCTTAAAGATTTACGCAAAACTTGGAGAAGGTCAATGGAGCTCTCGTCCTAAAACTTTAGAAGTGTCTATTCTTCCGCCATATTGGGGAACCTGGTGGTTTTGGACTATTATGGCATTGATTATTTCAATTTTTGTTTTTCTTTTTTTTAAGCGTAGAATAGAATCTGAACGGAGAGAGCAGGTAAAACTTGAGATTAAAGTAACCGAAAGAACAAGAGAAATAAGCAATCAGAAAACTCGAATCGAAGAACAGAGTAAGCAGCTAGAACTAGAAAAGAACAATGTCGTTCGTCAGCAAGAATTATTACAGAAGGAAAAAGACAATGCTGAGCGTTGGCTTGCAAATGCGCTTCCGGAGGAGGTGGTTCGTGAATTGAAGGTAAAAGGAAAGGTAGACGCAAATGCTTTTGATCGAGTATCAGTAATGTTTACCGATGTTGTTGGCTTTACAAACATTTCTAAACGAATGCGACCAAGCAGGCTTGTCAAGCGCTTAGACGTTTTATTTAGAAGATTTGATGAAATCATTCAAAATAATGATTTAGAAAAAATTAAAACGATTGGGGATGCATATATGTGTGCGGGTGGAATTCCAATTGAAAACTCAATCAATCCAATGAATGCTTGTATCGCTGCATTACAGATTCAGGATTATATGTCCAAACTCAAGTTTGATGCAATAGCAAATCATAGTGACTATTGGGAGCTTCGTTTAGGAATTCATACAGGACCTTTAGTCGCCGGAATTATTGGAGACTTGAAGTTGGCATATGATATTTGGGGCCCAACGGTGAATCAAGCTCAACAAATGGAGAAATATGGCGCTTCGGGCGAAGTTACTATTTCGGGAACTACGTTTACCTTCATCGAGCCTTATTTCGAGTGTGTTCATAAAGGAAAAGTAACCATTAAGGGTGGTTTAGAAGTCGACATGTATTCAGTTTTGAAGATTAAACCTGAATTGTCTGAAAAAGGAGAAGGGTTATTTCCAAATGAAAAGTTTAGTGAAATTGTACAGCTCCATCATTTTAGTTCAATTAAATATTACAAAACAGAGCATTTTGTTTTGGATTATTTGAAGAAAGGATTGTCTGAAAAATTACTTTATCACTCTGTTCATCATTCTATTGATGTTGTGCAGGCAGTTGAAAGTATTGCCTTGTCTGAGGGTGTTACAGACGAGGGTTTGTTTTTATTGAAAACAGCAGCGATTTTACACGATGCAGGTTTCGTTAAGCAATATGAAAATAATGAAAGTATTGGCGCTGAGATGGCTGCAGAATGGCTGCCAAATTACGGATATACAGAACAGCATATTAAGACAATTGTTGAGCTGATTCATGTGACTGAAATTCCCCATCGACCAATAAATAAATTGCAGGAGATTATCTGCGATGCTGATTTGGATTATTTGGGAAGAGATGACTTTGAGGAAATTTCCAATCGTTTAAGATTAGAGCTGCGGGGAATGAAAAAAATTGAAAGTGATCGTGAATGGGATAAAATCCAAGTGTCATTTTTAAAGAAACATAAGTATTTCACAAAAACCTCTATCAAGTCAAGACGAAAAAAGAAAAAAGAAAACCTGAAGGTGGTTCAAAAACGCCTTGAGAAAAATGAATATGCTGATTAAACTAGTTCCTCACACAACTCAATAAGCATCCCATTTGTAGATTTTGGATGCAAGAAGGCTATTTTTTTATTGTCCGCACCATTTTTGGGTTGTTCATGTATCAATACGAACCCTTCCTTTTTGAGACGTGCAATTTCAAATTCAATATCATCTACATCAAGAGCTAAATGATGGAAGCCTTCTCTATTTTTATGCAGGAATTTTGCGATAGAAGAAGATGGGTCTGTTGCTTCTAGGAGCTCTATTTTTGATTCACCAAGCGTAATAAATGCAGTTTTAACAGCCTCAGAGGTCACCACCTCTGTTTTATACATTTTTTGATTTAAAAGCTTTTCAAATACAGCTAATGACTTTTCAATGGATTCTACTGCAATGCCCAGATGCTCTATTTTTTTTATCATTCTCCCGCTTTTAAAAATTTCTCAGTTTTATTATCGAAATTCATGTAATAAATACCATTAACGATGTTTCGGCAATCTACTTTATCAGAAAACCCTACTTTCAAAATATTACCGAATGCATCAAAAACCTCATATCTTGTTTTTTGTCTTTTTCCATTTGAGTAGAAAAAGATATCATCTCTAACGCTTGTCGGAGACATGCTGAATTCCAAGATTTTCGATTCTTGTGTAACTTCATTTGAAATTCTTTTTTCCCCTGAGTTGTCTTTTTGACTTACTCTAAATTTATTTAATCCAGAATGAAGTGGGACTTTGAATGAATACTTATTTAAAGCGCTCCCTCCTCTTCCTCTAACTTGACCTACACTGACCCAATTGTTCCATTTGTATTGCTCAACATCATAATCAAGTATCCCTGTTTCCTTAGTTGTCGTCCACTCTAATATTGCACCATTTGTCATACTTATTTCATTTATTTCAAAAGTGCTTTCAGGAAGGAGTATTTGCGGGTTTAAAAAACGAGGCTTACAGCCTTCAAAATGCTCTATGACGACAAAAACATCATCACCAACTTCGAGATTAAAAAGACTGAAGTCAACTTCGAAATTAGGGGATTGAATGGATGCAGGAAGCACATCTCCATTGACAGTAACCTTTATGATACAATAACCAAAACCGTCAATTTGTTTTGGGTTTTTTATAAATAATTTGTCTCCTTGGTATTGCCCTTCAGTTGAAAGTAGTTTATATTGACTTAAAAGACTAAACGGAATAATAAAAAGAAGAAAACTCAAATACTTCATGCTGGTCAATCAATGAAACAATATTAATGCCAATAAACTTAAAAAGCAAGACAAGGACAAATGGACATTAAAATGTATTTTTGTAAAATGAGTTTTGACATCGTTAAATCGTTACACATCATTTTCGTGGTCTGTTGGTTTGCAGGGTTGTTTTACATGGTTCGTTTGTTTATCTATCACAAGGAGGCACAAATGGCATCTGAAGAAGAGAAGTTGATTCTCTCTAAACAATTCACAATAATGGAAAATAAACTTTGGTGGATTATAACTACACCATCAATGTATTTGACGGTTCTTTTCGGTATCTGGATGCTCGTTTTGAATCATGAGTATTATTTGTCCCAGCCGTGGATGCATTTAAAGCTTTTATTTGTTGCTTTATTAATAGTTTATCATTTTTTTACGCAAAAAATCATGCATGGAATTCAAGGAGGAATATTGTCCTGGACAAGTACACATCTCAGGCTTTGGAATGAACTTGCAACCTTGTTTTTAGTGGTCATAGTGTTCTTGGTAGTACTTAAAAGCACCTTGAATTGGGTGTATGGAACAGTGGGTTTCTTTACAGTTGGAATTGGCCTCATGATTGCGGTACGAATTTATAAGAGATTTCGGTCCTGATTGTCCCTTTAAATCTTCACTTAATTGTATTGTTTCTTTTAAAAGTTTAGTTACCTTTGCACAAAATTTTTGAAAAGACATTTTTAACGTGAAAAAAGCACTAACATATTTTATAATCTCATTGGTTTTTTCAATGTCTTCATTTGTATCAATTGCAAATGAGCATGAGGCTGGAGGTCATGAAGAAAAAGAGTTCGATGTAAGCGAGATGATAATGCATCACGTAAAAGATGCCCATGAGTGGCACTTGTGGGGCCCAGAGCACGGTGGAACATCCATTTATTTACCAGTAATTCTCAAGACAGAAGATGGTATTAAAACGTTCTCTTCTTCACACCTGTACCACGGAGAGCTAGTGCATGAAGGCGAAAATCATTACTACAAAGGTGTTGGCCCAGCAGAAGGTTTTGGTATGTTTCACGAAAAAATCTATCAATTAGATGCCCATGGAGCGCTTCATTTTGAGGAGGGCCATGTCCATGGTAATGTTAAACCATTGGATTTTTCGATTACAAAGAATGTGACGTCCTTATTTATTGGTTCTTTTCTTGTGTTCATAATAATGTTTTCTTGTGCCCGTTTTTACAAAAATAATGGAGCAGTCGCTCCACGAGGTATTGCCAAGTTTATGGAGCCTTTGATTTTATTTGTTCAAGACGACATAGCCAAGGCAAATATAAATGAGAAGAAGTACAAGAAATTTGTCCCATTCTTACTCACGATCTTCTTTTTTATTTGGATCAATAACTTGTTAGGTTTGATTCCTATTTTCCCTGGAAGTGCAAACTTGACAGGAAACATATCTGTGACCTTCTTTTTAGCTTGTTTAACGTTGATTATTATTTTAGTTAACGGAAACAAGAATTATTGGGGTCATATCTTTGCACCTCCGGGAGTACCTAAAGCCTTATTGCCGATTATGATTCCAATTGAGATCGTAGGAATCTTTACAAAACCCTTTGCATTGATGATTCGTTTGTTTGCCAATATAACGGCAGGTCATATTATCATTCTTGCATTAATATCCATCATTTTCATAAATAAAAACGTAGCATGGGGTGCACTTTCCGTTCCTATGGCTTTATTTATTTCAGTGTTGGAATTGTTAGTAGCTGCACTTCAGGCGTATTTATTCGCAATGTTGTCAGCTTTGTTTATCGGTGCCGCCGTTGAAGATGCGCACCATTAATTAGTAATTTTTAAATTCTATATAGTATGTACGGAAGTATAGCAGCAATTGGAGCAGGACTTGCAGTTTTAGGAGCAGGTATTGGTATTGGACAGATCGGTGGAAAAGCCGTTGAAGGTATCGCACGTAACCCTGAAGCTTCAGGTAAAATTACAACTACAATGATTATTGCAGCAGCCTTAATTGAAGGTGTTGCATTATTCGGTGTTGTAATTGGCCTTTTAGGAGGAACACCTGCGTAGTAATTAGAATGAATTCTGCTGCTACGGTTGGTAGCGGCAGAATTTTTAAAATTTAAATTAAAAGAAATGGATTTAGTATTACCAGATTTTGGATTGTTATTTTGGACAGGAATAGTTTTCTGTTCACTTCTTTTCCTTTTGGCGAAGTTTGCATGGAAGCCAATTTTAAATGCTGTGAACGAAAGAGGGAACAGTATTGCAGAGGCGCTTGAGCTCGCAGAAAAGACGCGTGAGGAAATGAAGACCTTAAAAGCAGAAAACGACCAAATCCTGAAAGCAGCAAAAGCGGAGCGAGATGAAATTCTTAAAGACGCAAAACAGACTTCAAATGGAATGATTGAGGCTGCAAAAGAAAAGTCGAAAGAAGAAGCTCAGAAAATAGTTGATGCTGCACGAGATTCAATAAGATCTGAAAAAGCAGTGGCAATGGCAGAACTTAAAACGCACGTTGCAGCTTTGTCTTTGGAGATAGCAGAGAAAGTCATAAGAACAGAATTATCATCTGATGAAAAGCAGAAAGCGCTTGCCAACAATTTGGCATCAGATATAAACATGAACTAAACATGAGATCAACTAAATCAGCGATTCGATATGCTAAAGCAATCCTAGAATTGTCCTCAGAAACAAATGCTGTGGATCAAGTTGCTTCTGACATGGAACGCATTGTTGAAGCAGGTAAAGATACGGGTGATTTCCAAGTCTTCTTAAATTCTCCTGTGATTAAGACGGATAAAAAGATTTCGATTTTAAAGGTGTTGTTCCCAGAATTTACGGAGCTTACAATGTCTTTCATTGAATTGATTACTAAAAACAAAAGAGAATATCTTCTTACAGAGATTGCAAGTGCTTTTGTGAGCTTACTAAAAAAGCAAAATGGAATCGTACCGATTTCTGTTACGAGTGCGGTAAAGCTCGAAAAACAAACCCTTAACCAGATCTTAGAAAAACTTAAGTCTCATGTAGATGGAGCATTCGAAGTGACAGAAGAGGTAGATCCTGCATTAATAGGAGGGTTTGTTGTGAGAATGGAAGACAAGCAAATAGACGCGTCAATAGCCTCACAACTGAATAGAATGAAAATAGAATTGGCTAATTAATTTTTAAAAAACAAATAACATGGCAGATATTAAACCAGCAGAGGTTTCAGCAATTTTGAGAGAGCAGCTTTCGGGCTTTCGCTCTGAGGCAGAATTGCAAGAAGTAGGAACTGTACTGCAAGTTGGAGATGGTATTGCGAGAATTTACGGACTAACAGGTGTTCAGTACGGAGAATTGATTGAATTTGATGGCGGAATGCAAGGTATTGCATTAAACCTTGAGGAAGACAATGTAGGTGCTGTACTTTTAGGTAAGTCATCAAGTGTTAAGGAAGGTGATACCGTTCGTCGTCTTGGTAAAATTGCTTCTGTTGAGGTAGGAGAAGGCATCGTTGGACGTGTCGTTAATACCTTAGGTCTTCCTATTGACGGAAAAGGTCCTATTGAAGGTGAATTACACAATATGCCGATTGAAAGAAAGGCTCCTGGTGTAATCTTTCGTCAGCCGGTAAACGAACCACTTCAAACAGGAATTAAAGCTGTTGATTCAATGATTCCAATTGGAAGAGGACAAAGAGAACTTATTATTGGTGACCGTCAAACAGGTAAGACTACCGTTGCTATTGACACGATTATCAATCAAAAAGAATTTTACGATAGAGGCGAGCCTGTATATTGTATATATGTGGCTATTGGTCAGAAAGGGTCAACAGTAGCGGGGATTGTTAAGAAATTAGAGGATGCAGGAGCAATGGCATATACAACGATTGTTGCGGCAAATGCGTCAGATGCGGCTCCAATGCAATTTTATGCACCAATGACGGGAGCAGCAATTGGAGAATATTTTAGAGATACTGGTAGACCAGGTTTGATTATTTATGATGATTTATCTAAACAAGCGGTTGCATACCGTGAAGTATCGCTTCTTTTAAGAAGACCTCCGGGTCGTGAAGCATATCCAGGTGATGTATTTTACCTTCACTCGAGATTATTAGAGAGAGCTGCAAAAGTTATTTCTGATGATACGATAGCAAAAGAAATGAATGACCTTCCTGAATCTTTAAAATCTAAAGTTAAAGGAGGTGGTTCGCTAACGGCACTGCCGATTATTGAAACGCAAGCAGGTGATGTCTCGGCATACATTCCAACCAATGTGATTTCTATTACGGATGGTCAAATTTTCTTGGAGTCAGATTTGTTTAACTCGGGTATTCGACCAGCTATTAACGTTGGTATTTCTGTATCACGTGTTGGAGGTTCTGCACAGATTAAATCGATGAAAAAGGTTGCTGGTACTTTAAAACTTGACCAAGCGCAATACAGAGAGCTTGAAGCCTTTGCAAAGTTTGGTTCAGACCTTGATGCCGCTACTAAATCTGTTTTAGATAAAGGGGCTCGTAACGTTGAGATTTTGAAGCAAAAAGAAGGTGATCCGTTTACTGTTGAAAGACAAATTGCTATCATTTATGTTGGTACAAAAGGGTTAATCCAAAATGTTCCAATCAATAAGGTGAAAGAATTCGAGAATGAATATCTAGATTTCCTTGAGGCAAAGCATGCTGATGTAATGGCATCTTTAAAGTCAGGTAAATATACAGACGAGAATACAGCAGTGCTTGGAAAAGTGGCTAAAGAACTTGCAAGTAAATATTAAGAATCTAGCTTAGCTCACAAAAAAGTTATCGATGGCAAACTTAAAAGAGATACGAAATAGAATTTCATCCGTTGGATCTACAATGCAGATTACCTCTGCAATGAAAATGGTTTCTGCGGCAAAATTAAAAAGAGCTCAGGATGCAATAGTTCAAATGAGACCGTATGCTGTAAAGTTGAAAGAGATACTTACAAATTTAAGTGCCACTTTAGATTTATCTGAAAATGCTTTTTCAGAAGATAGAGAAGCAGGGAAAACACTAATTGTTGGAATAACTTCTAACAGAGGTTTGTGCGGTGGATTTAACAATAATATTGTCAAAAGCATCAAAGAAACTATTTCAACTGAATTCAACAATTCAGACGATGTTCATGTACTTTGCCTTGGAAAGAAAATCAGAGATGCCTACAAGCGATCTGAAAGATTCTATACAAATGAATATTTGACCGCGCGTGAAGATGTGTATGCCGATCTTACCTTCGATAACATCTCAGAGGTAGCTACTGAGCTAATGGAACTATACAAGTCGGGTGCTTTCAACAGAATATATGTTGTGTACAATCGATTTGTTAATGCCGCTACTCAAAAGGTAGAGACAGAACAATTCTTGCCTATTCAAGCTCCAGAATCTGAAACAGAGAACTCAGCTACGGGTGATTATATTTTTGAGCCATCGAAAGAAGAAATCATCGAGGACTTAATCCCTAAGTCTTTGAAAGTTCAACTTTTTAAGGCTATTTTGGATTCTAATGCTGCAGAGCATGGCGCGAGAATGACAGCAATGCACAAGGCTACAGATAATGCTAGTGAACTTCAAAAAGAGCTTAAATTGAGCTACAACAAAGCACGTCAGGCGGCAATTACTAATGAAATTTTAGAGATTGTTGGTGGAGCGGAAGCTTTGAATGCTTAAATTAGTGCAAAACACTCTTTATGGATTCCAATTTAAAAGTCCTTATAGTTGATGATCATAAGCTTATAAGTGAAGCATGGTCCTCACTTCTAAAGGATGCTCCAAACATTTTAGTAGTAGGAACGGCGGATAATGTCGATGATGCTTACACGATGTCAATGCAACACAAACCAGATATCGTATTAATGGATATAAATCTGGGAGAAGGCAGCGGTTTTGATGCTACTGAAAAAATCAACGACAGCTTACCCAAAACTCGTGTTATAGGACTTTCTTTGCATGACGACATCACTTATGTAAAAAAATTCCTCTCCATAGGTGCAAAAGGATATTTAACAAAGAATACCTCTAAAAGTGAATTGGTTGAGGCCATTCATAGTGTATATAAAGGAGAAACCTTCATAGCATCTGACATTAAGGATAGATACTTCACATCGCTTTTAAATGTTGATTCCGAAGCCAAAAAAGAATTGACTATGAAAGAAATTGAAATTGTAAAGCACATCGCTAAAGGGCTTACTTCTAAAGAAATTGCCGAAAAGCTTTTCATCTCTCATAGAACAGTTGAAACACATCGACACAATATTCTGAAAAAATTGGATATGCCTAATTCAGCGCAGCTTAGCAGTTGGGCTAAGGACAAGGGATATGTCTAAGGAAGCAATTCAGGTCTTACTTCTTTGAAATATTTATAAATATTTATCGTTTTCAATTTAGCTAAAGAAACGAAAGTCTAAGATTTCGTTTGTATTACAAAAAAGCTTTATGAAGACGTCTCATCTATTTTTTCTAAGTGTTTTATTTATTATTTTCGGATGCAGAAAAGTCAATAATACCTGTACTGTTGCTGACTATCCTGATGCTCCAAGTTCCAATTGGTATAACTTCTATGGAGGTTCAGGAGAAGAAGCCCACGGTCATTTTATACTGACCTGTTCTGATGGTGGGTATCTTCAGGTGGGTGAAACGGGATTTATTCCCAATTCAGCCAAAGTCTTAGTCGTTAAAATGGATCATGGGGGTGCGCTCCAATGGTCTAGGGAGTTTTCAAGCGGAACAGGTCACAATCTCGGTAATTCCGCATTTGAAGGAGACGATGGCTATTTTATTTGCGGCTCTCTAAATGAAAATAGTGCCATTATCAAGCTAAATAAATTAGATGGCAGTGTTGTTTTTGAAAAAACACATGACAATGGCGGAAGTGATGCTTTTGAGCATATAAGCGTTACTCCAGAAGGTATTATTGCGGTTGGATATGTTCAAGCCGAAGACAATTTAAATACCTTTTTTACCGAAGGCCAAGGATATCTTACTATTCTTGATGTAAACGGAAATAAATTAAGTGGGATTAATCTTGAAAATACAATGGCTCATGCCTATCGGATTAAAAAATTAGGGGCTGATTTTATGGTTTCCGGTCTTACAGAGGGAGCGAATGATTATGCACTTTTAAAGATTGATGCCTCAGGAAATATTATTTGGAATAAAACCTTTGGTGGCTCTAATTTAGACCATTGCTTTGCAATGGACTTGTCGACTGAAGGTGATATATTCCTCTCTGGGCATACCTTAACTGGGACTGAAAACTGGGATGCATATACCATGAAAATTGATTCGGACGGCAATCAGCTTTGGGAATCTAAAACCGGAAACCCTCGTGGCTTTGACCCCAAATACATCCACGATGAAGTTTGGGGAACAAAAGCAACTTCAGACGGTGGTTGTATTATTGCTGCTGGTACAGGTGATGAATATAGCGCCTATAAAAGACGTTGTGGCAATGATGGAGATGATTCCAATACCTGGCATGTTTATTTGGTGAAATATGATGGCAATGGTAATGTCCAATGGCAAAAAACCTATGGCGACGCTGATGGCAACGATTGGGCCGGAGAAGATATTGATTTAACTACAGACGGCGGAGCTATTGTTGCTGTAGACAATGGTTCTTTTGGTTTTCTTAAAATTTCGCCTTTTTAAATTTATGCATTGATGACGGTTAAAACACAAAATTATTTACTTCTTCTTTTTCTGATTACTTCGGTCTTATCATTGAAGGCACAAGACAAATCTGATATAGGATTGAATTACTCTTCTAATTTCACTTTTAGAACGCTAAAAACGCATGATACAGACTTTCAATGGCTCATTGATACTAGAAATGAGTACGAGCAGGCCAAATTTGGCTTTAATGTTGGAGGGACTTATACTTATCAGTTTGACAAAGGATTAACGATTTTCACGGGGATTCAGTATACTAGGTTTGGCAATAGAAGAAGCAATATTTTATTTCAAGGTCCAGAGATCGATGGAATAGGATCTTTTCAAAACAGCTATGGATACATTGGAGTTCCCCTTACAATGGGTTATACTTATGATTTTAAAGACAAATGGGAGCTTACGGCTGCGGTTGGAGCTATCCTAAGTGTTTTATTAGATGATCGAGGCTCATATATCATTCAGTGGTCGGATGGCACTGTAATGTCTGATACAGCTGTGAATTTTGACAACCCTCATGATTTTTATCGATTTCATCCTCTCTTTAAATTAAGTATTGGTATTCAATACAAGCTTAGGGATGCTTTTTATATGAAATTCGAGCCAAGCTTTCAATATTCTTTAATGCCAATAAAGGATGCGCCAGTTCATGAAAGATTATATAGTATTGGTTTGAATATGGGGATTCATTATATATTGGGTACTTCAAAAAAATAATCCTTCAAATAAATCAAAATTCATATTTGTTTGTTGTATCGATATATGCAAACGCCAACAACTGATTATATCTATAATTTTCCTACTGATTGGAATGCTATTCAAGATCGAATTGAGGCCATTGATCCAATTGAATATGCAGCGACACGTAATTATATGAATGGTGCATTGACTTTATTAGGGCCATATATCTCTCGTGGTGTTATTTCTACAAAGTCTATTTTCGAGCATATCAAGTCCTTGGATTTAGAGTGGAGGCCAACTGAAAAACTTGTTCAAGAATTGGCGTGGAGGGATTATTGGCAGCAGGTATGGGTGGAAAAGCAAAGTCGTATTGAGTCAGACCTTAATTTTGAGCAAAAAGCGGTTTTACATTCAGGTCTACCCGCTGCAATTGTTGAGGCAAATACTGGGATTGAAGCCATTGACGAAGCCATAAAAAGGTTTTATAAAACGGGTTATTTGCACAACCATATGCGTATGTATATTTCAGCAATATGTTGTAATATCGGGAAGTACCACTGGAGTGCACCAGCCATGTGGATGTATGCACACCTTCTTGATGGTGATTTGGCAAGCAATCATCTGAGCTGGCAATGGGTTGCCGGTACGTTTTCCAATCGAAAATATGTGGCGAATCAAGAGAACATCAATAAGTACTTCAACAGTGCTCAGCGCAATACTTTTTTGGATGTTCCTTATGAGGCATTTAACAATCTAGAAGTCCCTGCTGAGTTACTGCAAAGTAAAAATAGTA
This sequence comes from uncultured Flavobacteriales bacterium, assembly GCA_943789205.1. Classification (GTDB taxonomy): domain Bacteria; phylum Bacteroidota; class Bacteroidia; order Flavobacteriales_D; family Crocinitomicaceae; genus UBA952. Next base: position 846,685 of record CALSTG010000001.1, on the reverse strand, counting down.
TAACCGAAATCAATTACCCTGAGTCCATTTCACGTTTAGACCTAGAAGAGAAGAAAACTTTGGTTTACAATTATTATAATCTTGACCCATTATGGTATGAAGGAGAAGATGTACAACGTGTTTTATTAATTGAGCCTGCTGTTTTTGAGCGTTATCCAATCAGTCAAAAGTGTATGGACTTTGCAGTTGGACTTTCTGCTAATATCAAGGATATTAAGATTTTTGTTGGGTCCTTTACCTCACTTCAAGCACAATTAAAAGATTCAGAAATTGTATTCAAAGAACACCCGCTAAACACCCATTACCATGGTGTTCAAGAGGATCGAGACTGGATGACTTCCGTTAAAGGTTATTTTCCCGGGTTCTTTAAGTTTTGGAACAAAGCAAAAAAGGAGCTTGTTAAGTGAAAGAAGTAATGAACATTGTTTGGCTAAAGAGAGACCTGCGCTTGCAGGATCACCTTCCTTTTTTTGAGGCAGAACATGATTTAAAATGCAATTATCTGCCTATTTATATTATGGAGCCATCAGCCATGGCATATCAGGATTGCTCGTTACGACATTTACAGTTTGTATATCATTCTATTTTGGAGATGAATAGGGTCTTGAAGGCCTTTAACAGAAAGGTTCATCTTCTACATGGAGAGGCGATAGAGGTTTTTAATTTCTTAATAGAAAAATTTGACATCCAAAATGTATATTCCTATCAGGAGAGTGGTGTAAAAGTGACTTGGGAACGCGACAAAAATGTTTCTTCCTTATTTAAAAGAAAAGGCATTAAATGGACAGAATTTCAACGTGATGGAATTATTCGAGGTATTAAAAATAGAGTCAATTGGGACAAAAATTGGTATGCCGCGGTGAATTCTCCGCTGATATTGAATGTATACTCGCAGAATGAAGCTATTGAAAAAAGCTTTCCCTTTGACTTACCAGAAAAACTTCTAAAGTCACTGCAAAATTACCCTGAATCGTTTCAGAGGGCTGGAGAAAGTTATGCCATGCGTTATATAAGTTCCTTTTGTGAAGGACGTGGTTCGAACTACAGCCGTCATATTTCAAAACCTAAAGAGAGTCGAAAATCATGTGGAAGAATATCGCCTTACTTGGCTTGGGGTAATTTATCGGTGCGTCAAGCCGTTCAATTTGTTCGAAACCACCCAAACTATGATGCGAATAAGCGCAGTTTTAACAATCAACTTACGCGATTAAAATGGCGCTGCCATTTTATCCAAAAATTTGAAGTAGAGTGCACCTATGAAACGCATTGCGTAAACCGGGGATATGAAACCTTGGAATATGAAAGCAATCCTATATTTCTTGAGGCCTGGAAAAAAGGGCAAACTGGTTTTCCTTTGGTTGACGCTTGTATGCGTTGTTTGATTGCAACGGGTTGGATCAATTTTAGAATGCGTGCCATGCTCGTCTCTGTATTGTGTTTTCACTTGGATTGCAATTGGAAAAAAGGGGTGTACTTTATTGCACAGCAATTCTTGGACTACGAACCAGGGATTCATTTTCCACAATTTCAGATGCAGGCAGGAACGACTGGAATAAATACCATTCGGATGTACAACCCCATCAAGCAATCTCAAGAGCACGATCCAAATGGTGTATTCATACGTGAATGGGTTCCCGAATTAAAAAATATTCCCATTGAATTTATTCATGAACCTTGGAAAATGACAGCCATGGAAAAAGAGCTACATAATATAGGCAATGACTATCCCGAACCGATTGTAGATCTAACTGCAGTTGCGAAAATTGCAAGAGCAAAAATCTGGGGACACCGAAAGCACAAAGCTGTCAGAGCCGACAGTAAACGAATTGTCGAATTACATACTAGAAATAATGGAAAAAAGAAAAGCCGTTAACCTTATCTTCCCGCACCAGCTTTTTGAGAAAAACGCTTTACTTGATAATGATTGTGAAACGTATATTATTGAAGAGCATTTGTTTTTTAAGCACTACAAGTTTCACAAACAAAAGATTGCATTCCATAGGGCTTCAATGAAAGCTTACACTGATTTTTTGATGCTACAAAACACATCTGTAGTCTACATTGCTGCAACAAATGAGAAAAGTGATATCAGGGTTTTTTTAGAGGAGATTATAGCGTCAGGAGTTACTCAGATAAACTTTTATGATCCGGTTGACAATTGGTTGTCCAAGAGAATCAATTCTTTTTCAGATCGTATGCATGTAAATATGCTTGACACACCTTACTTTATAAATTCAAATGAGGATTTGAGTCCCTTCTTTAGAGCGGATAAAAAGTCTTTTTTTCAAACCACATTTTACAAGCAGCAACGCGTAAAACATAATGTTTTAATGGAAAAAGACGGAAGTCCAAGAGGAGGGAAGTGGACCTATGATGTTGACAATAGAAAAAAATACCCTAAAGGACAGGTGCCTCCGGTAATTCAATTTCCTAAATCAAGTCCCTACTGGGAGGAGGCCATACAATATGTTGGAACTCACTTTAAAGACTATCCCGGTGAACTTGAAGCCAAACGTATTTATCCAATTACTTTTGAGGAAACAAACGAATGGTTAGTCCGGTTTTTAAAGGAGCGTTTTGAGGAGTTTGGGATTTATGAGGACGCCATTGTAAAAGAAGAGATATTTTTAAATCATAGTTTGCTTTCACCACTTATGAATTGTGGTTTGATTTCCCCGCGAGAGGTGATCAATCAAAGTGTTCTGTTTGCAAAAAAGAATGAGATACCATTAAATTCCCTGGAGGGTTTTGTCCGTCAAATTATGGGATGGAGAGAGTTTATCCGTGGGATGTACATGTGTAAAGGAAGCTTTTCCCGAACCCAAAATTTTTGGGGTTTTGAACGAAAAATACCAAAAAGTTTTTACGATGGTACAACAGGTATTGAGCCAGTAGACGACACGATAAAAAAAGTATTAGCTACTGGTTATTGTCACCATATTGAGCGGCTTATGGTACTTGGAAACTTTATGTTGCTTTGTGAATTTCATCCAGATGAGGTCTACCGTTGGTTCATGGAATTGTTTATCGATGCATATGACTGGGTCATGGTGCCTAATGTTTATGGGATGAGTCAATTTGCCGACGGGGGAACTTTTGCGACCAAGCCCTACATAGGTGGTTCTAACTATATCAAGAAAATGAGTAATTACGGTAAAGGGCCGTGGACTGAAATATGGGATGGTTTGTTTTGGCGCTTTATTTCTGTGAATCAAGATTTTTTCCTCAAAAACCCCAGGATGTCAATGATGGTTCATTCTTTTAATCGAATGTCACAAGAGAAAAAAGCAAGTCATTTAAAAAATGCAGCAGATTTTTTAGCTCACTTAGAAGGGAAATAATTAAGCTGAAAAATGTTTTTCGATTTGAGCTTCAACATAAGACTTGACTTCTTCATTTTCAACTTCTTCAAGAACCTCTCCTAAGAATGCTTTAACCAGCAGTTCTTTGGCAGCTTTTTCAGAAAGGCCCCTAGAACGTAGATAGAAAACAGCTTCATCATCTAGCTGACCTGTGGTAGATCCATGAGAACACTTCACATCGTCTGCGTATATTTCTAGCTCTGGCTTAGAGTTTACAGTCCCTGTATCACTTAATAAAATATTTGCATTTGACTGAAATGCATTGATTTTTTGTGCGTCTTTACGCACAAATACTTTGCCGTTGAAAACATTGGTCGCTCGATCATCAATAACTCCTTTGTAAAGCTCCTTAGAATAGCAATGTGCAACTTTATGGTCAACTGTGGTATGGTTATCACAATGAGACTTTCCTTTTAGCGTATAAGCCCCATTCATGAATGTCTCACAATTGTTACCATTTACATTGATCTTTAAATCATTTCGAGTTAATCTTCCTGATAAAGGAAAGGTGTTCATAGTAAATGTGCTATTCGCCGCCTGATCAACATATTCTCGTTGTAAATCAAACGTATCAGCTCCGTTTTTTTGAATTTTGTGAATGCTCAGATTTGCATTTTCTCCCACATTTACATAGGTAGAAACATTAATAAAGCTTGCATTTTGTTCGGCGCCTTGAAAATTTAAAATAACAGTTCCTTTTGCCCCTTTATTACATTGAATAAACAATCTCGGAAAGATGGCTGAATTGGCTGTGTTTTCAAATATCAACTCTATGGTTTCATTTTCCGAATCGTCAAATTCAACTTGAATAGCGGAAGTACAATACAACGCGTTGAGTGCGTCAAAGGGATCGTCAGTAAAAAACTCTGGTAAGACATCCCAAGAAGTTTTGACTCCTGGAATAGCGGATTGACCTTCCGAAACTTGGCCATTTGTGATATGGATCTTTTTGGAACGATTAGCTATAGTGAAAGGCTCAGAAATCGGTATGTTTTTACCATCAAATACCAGCTTATTCAGGCCATTAACATTGGTATATTTCCAAGCTTCATTTTTCCTCGTAGGGAAGTCTGAATAGTTTAAAACGTTGTTCGCTTTTTCTTTTAAAGCATCGGAGATGTTTAGCGCCGTTGGTCGAAGCCCAGTCCTTAAAATGTCGAATTTGGTTTGTGTAAGCACTTCTTCCATTATTTATCCTACTTGGGTTTCTTCTTTGATCCAATCATAACCTTTTTCCTCTAACTCAAGAGCAAGGTCTTTATTTCCTGTTTTAACAATTTTTCCGTCATGAAGTACATGTACGAAATCTGGTACAATATAGTCGAGTAGCCTTTGGTAATGTGTTATGACTATGGATGCATTATCTGCAGATTTCAGCGTGTTTACACCGTTGGCAACAATTCTTAATGCATCAATATCTAAACCGGAGTCTGTTTCATCTAAAACTGCCAGCTTAGGATTCAGCATTGCCATTTGAAAGATTTCATTTCTCTTTTTCTCTCCTCCGGAAAACCCTTCATTTACAGATCTTGATGCAAGCTTACTGTCAAGTTCAACAATTTTAGATTTTTCACGAACCATTGCCATGAATTCTTTTGCCGATATAGGATCTTCACCCTTTGCTTCTCTTGTTTCATTAATGGCTGTTCTTAAAAAATTAACGTTTGAGACACCTGGAATTTCAACAGGATATTGAAACGCTAAGAACAACCCCAAATGTGCTCTTTCTTCTGTCGAAAGGTCCAAAAGATCCGCTCCTTCAAAGGTAACCTCACCTTCGGTGATTTCATATTCTTCCCGTCCCGCTAAAATACTTGCGAGTGTGCTTTTCCCAGCCCCATTAGGACCCATTATGGCATGAACTTCTCCTGCATTAACAGTTAAGGTTAATCCTTTAAGAATTTCTTTGCCTTCTATATTGGCATGTAAATTTTTGATTTCAATCATATTATTTTGATTTAGCCTACAGAGCCTTCAAGGCTGATAGCGAGTAATTTTTGAGCTTCAACAGCAAATTCCATTGGAAGCTGATTTAATACCTCTTTACAGTAACCATTGACAATCAGGCTAATGGCTTTTTCTTCTGATATCCCGCGCTGTTTACAATAAAAAAGCTGGTCTTCACCAATTTTTGAAGTAGTCGCCTCATGCTCTATTTGTGCACTAGGGTTCTTACATTCGATGTATGGAAAAGTATGTGCGCCACAATGGTCTGTCATTAATAAAGAGTCACATTGTGAGAAGTTTCTTGATTTGTGCGCGTTTTTGTGGATTTGTACCAAGCCTCGGTAGGAATTTTGAGAGTCTCCCGCTGAAATACCTTTAGAAATAATAGTGCTTTTGGTATGCTTGCCAAGATGAATCATTTTTGTACCTGTATCCGCTTGCTGGTGATTGTTTGTAACTGCCACAGAATAAAATTCACCAACAGAATGGTCACCTTTTAAAATGCAAGATGGGTACTTCCAAGTAACAGCTGAGCCAGTCTCAACTTGTGTCCAAGATATTTTTGCATTTGTTTCACAAAGCCCTCTTTTTGTTACAAAATTGAATACACCACCTACACCATTTTTGTCTCCTGGATACCAATTTTGAACAGTAGAATATTTAATCTCGGCATCTTTAAGCGCCTTTAGCTCAACAACGGCGGCATGCAGCTGATTTTCATCTCTTTGAGGTGCAGTACATCCCTCAAGATATGAGACATATGCACCTTCATCAGCAACCACCAATGTTCTTTCGAATTGACCTGTACCACCTGCATTAATTCTGAAGTAGGTAGATAACTCCATAGGACAACGCACCCCTTTCGGGATATAACAAAAGGAACCATCTGTAAAAACAGCAGCGTTCAAAGCGGCATAAAAGTTATCAGTGTGCGGAATAATGGTGCCCATATGTTCTCGCACAAGCTCTGGATACTCTTGAACAGCTTCTGAGAATGAACAAAAAATAATACCCAGTTCTTTTAACTTTGATTTAAAAGAGGTAGCCACTGACACAGAGTCCATAACAAAGTCTACTGCTACTCCTGTAAGTCGTTTTTGTTCTTCCAAAGAAATCCCAAGCTTAGCCATGGTCTCCTTCATTTCAGGGTCTACATCATCCCATGACTCATATTTTTTTGTTTGCTTTGGAGCTGCGTAGTATGTTATTTTTTGAAATTCTGGCTTTTTGTAGCGAACGTGAGCCCAATCTGGCTCAGACATTGTCAGCCAGGTTTTGTAGGCATTAAGTCTATAGTCAAGAAGCCACGCTGGTTCTTCTTTTTTCGATGAAATCAATCGAATAATATCCTCATTTAAACCAACCGGTATTGTTTCCGTTTCTACATCAGTGACAAAACCAAATTTGTAGTCTTGGTTTTCAAGGTCTTTAGCCAATTCATTTTCTGTATACTGTCCCATAGTTGTTTAAAACTTAATTAAACTGAAAATGACTCACCACATCCGCAAGTTCTATCGGCATTGGGATTTTTAAAAACAAATCCTTTACCATTTAGACCTCCCGAAAAATCAAGTGTAGTCCCCAATAAATACAAGTAACTTTTATTGTCGACAACGACTTCAATGCCATTGTCTTCAAAGCTAGAATCTCCTTCTTTGCGTTCGTTGTCAAATGTAAGTTGATACATTAAACCCGAACATCCACCACCTTCGACCCCCACACGAATAAAAAAGCCACTCTTGCCATCATCTTCCATGAGGCGAATCGCTTGTTTTTTTGCAGACTCTGTAACAGTTATCATACTTATCGTCTATTTAGATTTATTTTAAATAACCTTAATTGTAAGTGCAAAAATACTACATTTTACTCAGTGCAACAAAATTCTCAATAAACCTATATCTTAAACATTTCAATTCCGAACTTGTTTTGCTTTCATGGAAAAGAAAACATTAATTATCGGTGGTACAAAAGGGATTGGACAAGCCTTGGTTGATCAACTAAATGGTCATGATTGCTATACAATTTCTCGCGGTGCTTCCAATCGACCTAATCACTTCGCTTTAGACGTTTTAAGTGATGACCTCCCTGAAATTGAGGGATTAACTGGATTGGTTTATTGTCCAGGATCGATAAATCTCAAACCTTTTCATAGACTATCCAGAGAAGATTTTTTAGCTGATTATGAAAAAAATGTACTAGGAGCAGTTCGCGTACTTCAGTTTTATTTTCGCACACTCAAAAAAAATAAAGGTGCTGTTGTCCTTTTTGGAACCGTAGCAAGTCAACAAGGAATGCCTTTTCATGCATCCATTGCTGCAGCTAAGGGTGGACTTGAGTCTTTAGCACGAAGTTTAGCAGCAGAGTGGGCGCCTAGTATTCGCGTGAATATTGTAAATCCTTCTTTAACCGATACACCATTAGCAGAGGCCTTGTTGAGCACAGAGCAAAAAAGAGAAAATGCTGCGCAACGTCATCCATTAAAGAAAATCGGAAGCCCTTCAGATATTGCCAAAGCGGCCATATTTTGTTTAGAAAACGATTGGTTAACAGGCCAGTCAATTGGCGTAGACGGTGGAATGTCCACAGTGAGAGTTTGATTATATTTGCCTCTAAAATTTTAAATGAATTCATTTGAAGAGCTCATATGGTTGACAGGTGCTTCATGGAAGCTATCTGTTTATCTCCCATTTGTTATTTTCCTTTTTGTAAGTCTTTTTGTGGCATTTTTTCTATTTAGAAAGATCAGCGCCAAGCTGCCAAGGTTTGCTTTAATTGGAATTGTAGGCATATTGCCAGTATCCATTTATTTTGCCTGTTTTCCAATTTACCGTTCTGACATTAAAAATGATTATCGAAAGCTAAATTTGAAGCAACGTTCAGTACGGACTCAATCAAGTTTAGAGGTGATGACATTGCCGAATTGTCCCTATTGTGTTGAATCTATTCCAGCTATAGCGAGGCTAAAGAAAAGAAATCCAAATTTACAAATCCAGTACAAGATTTTATCTTCACAAAAAAACGGAGGTCATGTGGCTTCTCTTTTAAAGAAATTTCAAATCAATTATTCATTTGTGGGCAATACAAACGAAATAAAAAAAATAACAGGAGGTTCTTTTCCTTCTTTTGCGTTTTATGAAAAAGGGAAAAAATCAATTTTGACTTGGAATAACAATTCCTTTGGGAGCTGCGCTTTGGATTATATCGAATCGAATTAAAAAAGTTTAGCGTTTTTTCTTTCTTCGGTTCTCAAGCCACGTTGGCATTTCTTTTTTTACTTCTGGTTCGACTAGCTTTTCTAATAAATCAGGGCGATTGGCTTTGGTAAGCTTTTTCTTTATCCAAGATCTGTTTTCTTTCTTGTACCAGAAGAAGAATTTATTCTGATCTTGCTTCTCTTCTTTTGTTTTTACCGTTTCAACTGGTTTAAGAGTGTATGGATGCACCCCTGCGTAATAAATTACTGTAGCAACAGTCATGGGTGTAGGTGTGAAGTCTTGAACTTGCTCAAGTTGAAAGCCCATATCCTTCGTTTCTGCAGCTAAATTTGCCATGTCAACCTCATCGCAGCCTGGGTGAGATGAAATAAAGTAAGGAACAAGCTGTTGGTTGATCCCTTTTTCTGCCGAAATTTTATCGTACTTCTCCTTAAATTTGTGAAAATATTTAAAGGATGGTTTACGCATGACTTTTAGCGTTTTGTCAGAGGTATGCTCAGGAGCTACTTTTAATCGACCACTCACATGTCTTGTGATTACTTGTTCGATATATTCGTCATGATTGCCGTCCTCATTATTTTTATTAAAGTCATCTACTAGAAGGTCGTATCGAATACCCGAACCAACAAAAGCTTTTTTAACTTCTGGAAGCGCATCTACTTTTCGATAAAGCTCTGTCATAGGTTTGTGAGAAGTATCGAGATTGTTACAAATTACAGGATGAATACAACTAGGAGAAACACACCGTTCACAAATTGCTTCATCTTTGCCTTTCATTTTATACATGTTTGCTGAAGGCCCTCCTAAATCCGATATATATCCTTTGAAATCCGGATGGGCCGTGACCTTATCTACTTCAGAAAGAATAGACTTTTCGCTTCTGGAAGCAATGAACTTTCCTTGGTGTGCGGAAATCGTACAGAAACTACAGCCTCCAAAGCATCCCCTGTGCATGTTTACAGAGAATTTAATCATATCATAGGCAGGAATGTTTCCTCTTTTCTTGTATTTGGGATGAGGTTCTCTAGTGTAGGGTAAATCAAAAGAAGCATCTATTTCTTTTTCTACCATTGTTTTATAGGGAGGGTTGATGACAAGAACTTGGTCTCCTATATCTTGTGTAATCCTGTTGGCCTGCCACTTGTTAGATTCAACTTCGACAACCTTGAAGTTTGCTGCATATTTAAGCTTATCATTTAAACATTCCTCATGGCTTGCTAAGGAAATGGTATTCCAGTTTTTGACTTTTGGCAGATCGTTTGACTTTTCTTGAAGGAAGGCAAACTGTTTAATGGTTTTTAAGTGCTCGAAAGGCACACCTTTCTTAAGAAGCCTTAATGCATCTCGCAAGGGTTGGTCTCCCATGCCATAAACGAGTGCATCAGCACGAGAATCGAAAAGGATACTTGGCATCAGCTCATCTTTCCAATAATCATAATGCGTAACGCGTCTTAAAGATGCCTCGATACCACCTATAAGAATTGGAACATCTGGAAATAAGTCTTTTAGAATATTTGAGTACACCGTTGTAGCATAATCTGGACGAAAACCAGCCTTACCTCCAGCTGTGTAGGCATCTGTAGATCTTAGGCGTTTGTTGGCAGTGTAATGATTCACCATGGAATCCATACATCCTGCGGTTATTCCAAAGAACAATCTTGGTTTACCCAACTTTTTAAAATCTCGAAGATCGTCTTGCCAATTGGGTTGTGCAACGATACCTACTTTCAAACCTTCATCTTCGATGATTCTTCCGATCACCGCAGTTCCAAAGGCAGGGTGGTCTACATAGGCATCACCTGAAATTAAAATCACATCAAAATCAGACCACCCCCTTTTAAGAGCCTCTTTTTTTGATAAAGGAAGCCAGTCAGAGATTGGTTTTTGAGAAGAATTGGGTATCATAGGTCAAATATACGTATAAACAAAACTAAAGATTCGATGTTCGAAGTATGAAGTAGCATTTAATGAAAAAAAAGCAAGAATAAAATCTACTTTGTTTTGAATTGTATATTTTTGAATCGATTAAAAACTTAAAATTATAAAGATGTCATTTGAATTACCAAAATTAAGCTACGCATACAATGCGCTTGAGCCACATATTGATGCACGAACCATGGAAATCCATCACTCTAAGCATCATCAAGGATATACGAATAACTTGAATGCTGCTATTGCAGGAACAGACTTAGAAGGAAAATCAATAAGTGAAATTTTGAATGCTTGTGCTGATAAACCTGCAGTTCGAAATAATGGAGGAGGGTTTTACAATCACACCTTGTTTTGGGAAGTGATGTCTCCAAACGGAGGAGGTAACCCAACAGGTTCTCTAGCTACTGCAATAGATGCAGCCTTTGGTTCCTTTGATGCTTTTAAAGATACTTTTGCCAAAGCAGCTGCAACTAGATTTGGTTCTGGTTGGGCATGGTTGTGTGTAAATGATGGTGCTTTGGAGGTATGCTCTACAGCGAATCAAGACAACCCATTAATGGGTGTGGGCTGTTCAGGTACGCCAATTTTAGGCCTTGATGTTTGGGAGCATGCCTATTATTTAAATTATCAAAATAGAAGACCTGATTATATCCAAGCTTTCTTTGAGGTTGTTGATTGGTCTGTAGTCTCTGATAAATTCGCAGCGGCGCAATAATTTACTTACTTCGAATAACGTATGAGATTGATGCAAATTCAGAGAGTTTTAATTCTCTGAATTTTGTGTTAAATTTGTGTAAACTAAAATCAATTTTTTATGAAAAAACTTATACTATCTTTAATTGGTGTTGTATTCGCGTTTGCGGCAACATCGCAAGTAGTTGTTAGAGGAGTGTCTCCTGAGGCAATTGCTAATAATTTTGCTTTTGAATGGGCAGATCCGGCGGGTGGAGACTGGTCTACACCAGATTTTTTAATACCGAATACTTTTGTTGAGGCACCAATTATGTTGGCTGATGATGGTACTGTAGGTGAAAACCCACAGGGTAATCCATTGTCTGCCGAGGCTTGTAATGGTCCATTAATCAATGATATGACTGGTAAAATCGCCATCATTTACAGAAATACTTGTGAATTTGGATACAAAGCGCTTCAAGCTCAAAACGCAGGTGCAGTTGGTGTAATCATCTTAAATCGTGTCAACGAGGTTGTTGGTATGGGTGGAGGTGCTGAAGGCCTTAATGTTACCATTCCTACAGTTATGTTGTCAAGTGTTGATGGTGCAACACTTACAGACGAAATGGCGAACGGAGAAGTTGTTGTATTCATGGGTAACAAACAAAACTTATTCGCAAATGACGCTGGTTCGGTTCAAGCTGCTGCTATGTCACCTCGATATGGATCTATTCCTGTAGATATGGCAAACAACAACTATTCGTTCCAAGTAGGTATAGAGGTGTATAACTTCGGGTCTGCCGACAACACAATCAATGTGAATGCAACTATTGATGGTCCTGGTGGAAATATTTACAATGAAACAGTTAGTTCACTTGTTGTTTCTGGTGATACTTTACCTATTTTTAATGGAAATCCAACAGAATTCCCATTAGTTGCTCCAGGTACTTGGGATGAAGGTGATTATACGCTGACTTATACGGTTTCAATTGAAGGACAAACTGACGAGTCTGACTTTGACAATGTTTTTGTAAGAAACTTCAGTGTAACATCGATGCTTTCTTTAGCGGGTCAAGAGAACGGTTCTTTAAAAGTTAATTCGTTCCCAAGCAATGCGACTTCTAGTTACCAAACTTGTATGATGCTTCAAGATGTATACCCAAGTGTGACATCAGGAGTAACAGGCGTTTATTTTGCTGCTCAAGCAAGTGATTCATTACTTCAGGATGAAGAAATCATCATAGATATCTTCGAATGGAATGATGCATGGGTTGATGTAACTGCTGGATGGGCTTCGATTACTTTTGATGATTTAAGTCAAGTTGGTGGTGGGTTATATTACCCAGCGTCTAACGATGAGAATGGACAGGTGGTTTATGCACCTCTTGATGCAGGTGTTGCATTGGCAGACAACCAAAGATATTTGGCTTGTTTGACTACATATAATCCAAATATTTCATTTGGTTATGACAATTCACTTTACTATGATGCAAATTATTCAATTTATGCACAGCCTATTTCTCCATTAAATATTGATGGAACAACTTGGTATTCTGGCTGGAGTGGCGTTAGTGCGCTTTCTTTAGGTTTGAAAATCGAGGAAAATGCAGGAATTGAAGAAGCTACTGAGATTGCAGGTTCTGCTTATCCAAACCCAGCAAATGATCAAGTAACTATTGATATTGATGCTGAAGGAACTGCGACACTTTTAGTTTCAGATATCTCAGGACGTATTGCTTTGACAAGTGCAGTTAAACTTGTTGATGGTAAGTCGTCTATTGACATTTCTTCTTTAGATACAGGTGTTTACATGTTTAATGTAACACTTGAAAATGGAAGCACATCAACTTTTTCAGTTGTAAAAAAATAAATCAATAATTTGATTGAGAAGGGCCGATTATATCGGCCTTTTTTTTTGGTGTAAATTCAAGGAATTCTTCCTTATCTTTGACCTCCAATATGACAAATAAATATACCATAACAGCTGCTTTGCCATATGCAAATGGACCTCTTCATTTAGGCCATGTAGCTGGTGTTTATCTTCCCGCAGATACTTTTGTTCGATTCTTAAGAATGAACGATGCAGATGTCTTGTTTGTATGTGGAAGTGACGAGCATGGCGCTGCGATTACATTAAGAGCGAAAAAAGAAGGGGTAAGTCCACGAGAAATTGTAGATAAGTATCACAATCTCATCGGTAATGCCTTTAAAGATTTCGGAATAGAATTTGACATATACGATAGAACCTCTAGCGAGATTCATCATGATACATCTTCAGATTTTTTTAAAACATTAAACGCTAAAAATAAATTTATTCAAAAATCCTCTGAACAATATTATGATGAGGAGTTCAATCAGTTTTTAGCGGATAGATATATTACTGGTACTTGTCCAAAGTGTGGAAGTAAAGACGCCTACGGAGACCAATGCGAGAAATGTGGTAGTGATTTAAGCCCTACTGATTTGATAGACCCTGTTTCGACGCTAAGTGGTAAACTTCCGGTAATAAAAAAGACATCACATTGGTTTTTACCTATGGATGAACACGAGCAATGGTTAAAAGAATGGATTACTAATGGTCTGCTTGATGGTGCTCAGCAGCATGACCCAAAAGCTTGGCGCAATCAAGTTACCGGTCAATGCATGTCATGGATTGATGGAGGATTGAAGCCTAGAGCGATGACAAGGGATTTAGATTGGGGCGTAAAGGTTCCGCTTCCAGAAGGTGAGGGCAAGGTACTTTATGTTTGGTTAGATGCTCCTATTGGTTACATTTCAGCTACAAAAAAATGGGCCTCAGAGAACAATAAAAACTGGGAAGATTATTGGTTAAAAGAAAAAGCACAAGACCGCAAGCTGGTTCATTTTATAGGAAAGGACAATATTGTTTTCCATGCCATTATATTTCCGATTTTATTAAAAGACCATGGTGATTTTATATTACCAGATAATGTGCCTGCATCCGAATTCTTAAATCTGGAAGGAGATAAGTTTTCAACTTCACGCAACTGGGCGGTATGGTTGCACGAATACATTGCTGACTACCCTGATAAGATGGATGAACTCAGGTATGTCCTAACGTCAATAGCCCCTGAGAGTAAAGATGCAGAATTCACATGGAAGGATTATCAATCGCGAATAAACTCTGAGTTAGCGGATGTTTTTGGAAACTTTGTGAATAGAACTGTAGTATTGACCAACAAATATTATGATGGGTTGGTGCCTGAACAAGGATCATTAACCGAACAAGATCTACAGGTCCTAGATGAAGTGAATAATGCTTGTTCGTGCATCAGTGATTTGATTCTTAGATATAAGTTACGGGAGGCACAAGGTGAAATGATGCGTATTGCACGAACAGGGAATAAATACTTGGCTGATAACGAACCTTGGAAGCTCATTAAGGTTGATTCGAAACGCGTAGAAACCATTATGAGTGTTGCGCTAGAAATCACAAGGTGTCTATCAATAGCGGCCATGCCTTTTTTGCCAAATACGGCACAAAAGCTTCAGGGCTTTCTCAATATAGAAGCTAATAAGTGGAATGATTTGCTTGCCTCAAAACTGGTTGCAGGGACAAAAATCAATCAGGCAGAAATTTTATTTACAAAAATAGATGATGACTTCGTTGATATTGAGGTTCAAAAACTCAAAGAAAAATCAAAACAAACTTCTAAATTTCCTCCTATGAAAGAGACAATCGATTTTGATACATTTCAAAAAATGGACCTTAGAATGGGTAAAATTCTTAGTGCTGAAAAAGTTAAAAAAGCAGATAAGTTGCTTCAGTTAACTGTTGATACGGGTATTGATACAAGAACTGTTGTTTCTGGTATCGCTCAGCATTACACTCCTGATGAGGTAGTTGGCAAAACAGTTCTAGTTCTGCTCAATTTAGCGCCTAGAAAGATACGTGGTGTTGAATCGCAAGGAATGATCCTTATGGCGGAGAACGAGGAAGGTGAATTGAGCTTTTTAGAAACTGAAAAAGAATTTTTACAAGGTCAATCTGTAAGTTAATTCAATTTTTGTTTGGTAGAAATAAAGCTTTGAGTTATCTTTGGTGTCCCAATAAAAAAGAAATTATTTCTAAAGATATATTGCGGGGTGGAGCAGTTGGGAGCTCGTCGGGCTCATAACCCGAAGGTCACAGGTTCGAGTCCTGTCCCCGCTACCATTGAAAAGCCAGTCTGAAAAGACTGGCTTTTTCATTTCCCGGAACGTTAAAAGCTTGCTTTAATAAGTGAACGGAAATGCAAAAAGGAAGATCACGAAGTGGTCTGAGCTTTTCTTTGTAAGCCTCCATTAATGTCCATCCGAAATGAAATGAAGGATAATCCTGTCCCCGCTACTAAAGACGACTCATCGGTATTTTTTATCGGTGAGTCTTTTTTTTGACCCTCTTTAATGCTTATTAGGCATTTTTTTTTGTAAAGCCTATTTCCGTTATACCGTAGGTCAGTCAAACTTGACATAATTTGTATGATTATAATATCCTATCTTTATTGCGCTCAATTATTTTACTCCATACTCAATTATGAAAACAACTCAACTCTGTTTGCTCACCTTTCTGTTTCTATTTGCTCGCAATACAGAGGCTCAAACCCCTCAGGAGCTACTGACGAAATTCTATTTTGATAGCAATTTTCCGATTATAGATTCCACTGGTTTTGATTTTTCAGAAACTTATACCAATTCAGGTACGTCTTGGGCCATAGATAGTTTTCCTGAAAGTGTTGTCTTTCACAACCAGATGAGCTATCAAAATAGTATAAACCCAAACACCTCATACGACATTAGAATTGGTAAAGGAGGACAATTGTATTCTTTCAGAGGAGTTTTTGGTGAATCTGTTCCACCGCAATGGGTCAATCCGAATTGGGTTCAACCTTCCTATGGAGGTGGACATTCATACGCCCCATGGGTAGATGAAGTTTGGCAGCTAGTTAGCGTAGATGGGAGTATTCATAATCCTCCGGACTCCTCTTATTTTATACATCAGGCGGGTGTTTATTTGAAGACACCAGAACAAACGGATCCCTTTTATTCGCCTATTCTTGCAGAATACTTTAATTCGGACGAACAATCATATAGTGTGGTTAATTGGGGACAGCAGGCACATACCGAAGATTTACAGAACATCAATCATGATGCAGGATTGTTGTACTATACAAAATACACCAATAAAGGAAAGGGGATTATTCAGATAGATAATATGATTTATAATTTTGGTCAGGATAATATGAATTTTTTAAATGTGCCCTGGGGTGGTGTTAGGAACTCATCACTAGACCACTTTTTTATTTCGACGCCCACTCACGACTATAATTTAACGACAGGGCTGTACGGTCAAACTCCGGTTATTCAAACGGCAAATACAGGAGGTTGGGTCGCCTGGTCCAATAATATTGATGGAAATTCCCCTACACTTGGCATGGCTCATCCAACCACTACAAATACCTATGGAAATAAATTTAGATATGGAGACGCGGGTAATTTATCTAATGTCAATAATCTTAGGGATTACCATGTTTTTGAAATGATTCGTCAGCCAATTGGAGATCAACTTGGTTTTGGTAAGGCGATGAGCTTTAGATATTTTTATGTTCTAGGAGAAAGTGTTGATGCTGTTAAGAATACGATACTTGAGTATGATCTTGTTGGTTATGGTTTAGACAGTTCGTATGTTGCGGATATGAATGATGTGCCTTCCATAAGGTATGCTTTTAGCACTAGTGGGCAAGGAATTCAGGAAACGGTTACAACTGCCCCAAATGGTTTATTGCTCAGAACGAGTCCTTATAGTCAAAGCTATCCTCTTTTTTATATTACATCAGCTAATGGGACTTCAGTGATTACTTCCAACCCCTATCATTTTTCAGAATATCCATACGATGGTACTATGGAAAACATGTCGCTATTAGGTTTTTTGGATACGCAATCTGAATTAATCGTTACGGAACATACGGTTTGTGAAGGCGCCTCTTTTTCATTTTTTGATGGTACCATCTTTAATAATCTCCAAGATGATACTTCACATATTAGCACTGCGCTTTCCAGCCAATTGAATTGGGACAGTTTAATTGTTCAAAATGTAGTAGTCAATCCAAACAATGAAATCAATGCTGTACATACAGCCTGTAATTCGTTTACATGGATTGATGGAGTTACTTATCAATCAAGTACGAATCTGCCTTCGGTAACTTTAGAAAATATTTATGGTTGTGACAGTATCATTCATCTGAATTTGGTCATTGATACCGTAAATACTTTAACAACAGTGGAAGATTTAGAAATGATGAGTCTGGCAGAAGGAGCTGCCTACCAGTGGTTAGACTGTGACGAAAATTATGCGCAGGTTGTAGGTGAGGTGAATCAGAGTTTTATTTGTACTGAAAATGGGACATATGCCGTTCAAGTTTCAGAGAACAATTGTATTGATACCTCAGATTGTATTACAATACTCACTGTTGGTAGTTTGAATGAACTTTCAAATCAGATTTTAGTTTATCCGAATCCGAGTTCCGGTATTCTGCACATTGAAGGACTTGAAACTTTAAAGTCAAGTGCAAAAATTTCCATTCTTGATATCCATGGTAATATTATAAAACGGATTGGTTTAGATTCAAAAACTTTGAATCTGAATGCATTTTCTCCCGGACGTTATTACTTAGAAATTGCCTATAATGGACAGCTTGAAGTTATTGAGATTGTCCGCAAATAAACAGGTTATATTTTAACTTGAAGAGTTAAGTAGAAATTACGTTTTGTTCCAGGGATAATTCCCGGACCGGGATAGGCAACAGCACGCCTCGTGAAGTAGGAAGTATTGGCTAAGTTGTTTACGCCTGTTTCAATTTGAAACCTTCCAAGTATGACTTTACCCGATAAATCCATAATAGCGTATGAAGGTATGATTCCATTAACAGCATTTGCTTGAGAAGTTGAATTTGTAGCATCTGAAAAATGTGCGCGGGTATAGCTATATTGGTAAGATATTGAAAACAAATCTGTACCGAAGGTAAGGCCTGTTTTCAAGACGATAGGAGGAACTAATTCAACTTGCTTACCTTCAAAAGCAGGCTCTTCAGAGCGGATATATTTGGCATTGTTATAGGAGAAGTTAACAAATGTACTGAGTCTAATGTCTGCCGAATCACTAATTAAAACTTTCCACCAATCCACTTCAGTCATACACTCTATTCCAAATGTTCTCGCAGCGGAAACATTTGTCCTATACTGATAAGTGGAAAATAAAATGGTATCCGTTTCTATAGTAGTTCCAATTCGATTATTGTAAAACATACCATATAAAGAGAGGTCAAAAAACAATTTGTTCTTGTATTGTCCACGTGCCCCTATGTCAGAATTAAAGCCAGTCTCATCCGCTAGGTCAGGGTCAATTTTAAAGTTTGGATTTTGAATTTGCATTTCAGTGAAATGGATACTCCGATAATTCTGAGAGATATTTGCATACAAATCCGTGCTGTTATCAATTTTATAGGTTAATCCCAACCCTCCAATTACAAACCCCCGATTACTATTTCTTTCTGCCCTAAGTAGTGTGTCAAATAAAATATTACCTGCAAGGTCAGTATTGGTTAATCTATAATTTCCATCCGCGTTGGTGCTAATATATTCATACCTGACACCTGGAGTTATGCTTAATTTAGGGGTCACATTGAAAATGTGCTCAGCAAATAAGGCCAAATTAAAGCTAGGGAATTTGTAATTTGTATTAAAGTAATTGGTTGTCGCATTTCCATCTAGATCAACAAAGTTAAAGGTAGGCCCGAAACCACTATCTGCATTACCCTGCCTGCTTTCACTATAACCTCGATACAAACGGATACCACTTACGAAGGCCCATGGGTTATCAAACGCTCTATATTTTTGAATAAAACGTGTTTCGTTACCAATGTTTTGAAATTCACCATAGATGAGGTTTCTTTCGGTCAAAGGATCTACTCTATTGATTTGATCTAGATATCCTAGTGATTCTCTTTTTGCTATTAACCCGAATGTTTTAGAGCTTAAACTTGCATTAGATGAAAAGGTGTGCCTAAGGTTTATGGCACCTAAATTCCAATGAACTCGAAACCAATTCCTGGATCTGACTGAGGTGTCAGGATTGCTATTAAAAAGATTATCTGTTAAACCTCCTGCTTGCTGAGCGAGGTAATACATTTTTGTGAACTCAATGCTCAAGGAGGTCTTTTGGGAAAGCTTCTTGCTTATAGAAACATGACCCTGTGCTGCATCAAATGAGGAGTTTGGTCTCCAGTCATTTCCAAATTTATAATTACCGTAGGCCATATAATTCCATGAACCTACTGTGCCCGAAAGTGAAACAAATGAATTGTTTAAACCAAAAGATCCTACTGTATGTCTTGCTATTAATTCAGCTTTTTTAGTGCTTACTCCTTTTTTAAGCTTGTAATTAATCAATCCGCCGAATTGAGGTCCAAATTGAAGTGATGCAGCACCACGAATCATTTGAATTTCCTCAACTGCTTCACTAGGAGGCGTATAATAACTTTCGGGATAGCCCAGTGCGTCTGCACTAATATCGTAACCATTTTGCCGCGTATTGAAATTGACATTTCTGCTAGGATTCAGTCCACGTCCACCCAATCCTATTTGCAGCCCACTGCCATCACTTTCCCAAATATTTAATCCTGGAACTCTTGCAAAGATTTGTCTGCTTGAATTCGTTGCTTTGTTCGCGTCAATTGTTTCTAAAGAGATGACCTCTGTTTTTTTACCTTGGGTTAAAATATCACCTTCGATAGCCTTCATACGGCGAATAAAAAAGGAATTTGTTTTTTTTCTCGTCACGGCTATTTCTTCGAAATTGTAGGTGTTATTCCTTTGAAAATCAAACGCGATTTCTATTTCAGGAGCCGTCAAATCAATCGCTTGCTCAAGAGGAAAAAAACCTTCAGACACTATTTTTATGGTGTAGCTGCCATAAGGTATTTTAGGACTTAAGAAGAAGCCTTTAGGATCACTGTAAAAACTTTTTTCAGCCTCAATAATTTCGATTCTTGCGAAAGCAATTGCTTCCTGATTTTCTGACATTAAGGTTCCTGTGAATTGTCCTTTCTGCCCAACTATTGAATGACTTATTAGTAAAACAAGTAAAAAGAAATACTTTTTAATTTTCATTTTTTAGTATCCAATCTTTGTCGTGGAATCCACGATGAATTTTTGACAAATTTACATCGGAATCTATAAACAACCTACTCCCTTTATTAAATAGACTGACATAAACTTCAGCTGTAATTTTTGGTTCGCTAATTTTAATCTTCTGACCGTTATTTTCAATGATGATGGTGTCTTTGAAGGTATCCCTTAAATGATGTGCAAATTGTAGAATCATATCCGGCTGAGTTGCCATCATCTTTTCTTGTTGAGGTGTTAAATAAGTTCGGTTATTGATTAGTTTTTTATTGTCAGTAGTGGGGTCATGTACAAAGAATTGTGCGTATCCTACTTTCTCAATAAGCATAACACGCCAGCTGAAACGATAGCCTTGCTCAGTCCAAAATAAATCCCCATCATAAAGTAGATACCTCATGGGTACAAACATTTGAACAACGATGTAAAGAGCGATCAATGATGCTTGAATGTTCTTTTTGTTTCCTTCTTTAATTGGCGTTGATGACACCTCTTTTTTATTTTTCGTCTTAAAAAGAATTCGGAGTGAACGAATGATTTTCTCATGAAAACTTTCAGGAAAGAAAATCAGAGTGCTTATGATCATTACATAAGGGAAAACGCCAATTGGAAACATTACGGCAGTGAGTCCATGAAAGAGTACTACTAAAAGATACCCGGGGATCCTGAATCTTGAGTTCAAAAGGAGAAAAGGGATAGTTAGATCGAACAGTGCGCCACCCCAGCTAAATAGATATGCGGTGAATTCAAACTTCATGAGGGGGCCAATTACGGGTAAATCTGTTTGGTGCTTAAGCCAATTTATAAGAGGTTGTGCTTCAAATAGCCAATGGTAGTTTAGTTTCGCAATCCCGGCAAATACGTAGACAACAGCAAGCTGAAACATTATAATATGAAGCGTCCATGCAGGCACGTACTTTTTCTTTGATGTGAACTTGAAATAAGTATCTAGTGAAAATGATTTGTTAGCTGGAAGGAAAATAAGTAAAAAGCCAACCAAGCTTATGAAATAATAATGGTTTAGATAATTGGTTTTATCGATAAGCTCGATGTAGGTAAAACAAATAAAAAAAACAACCGTACTGATTCTATATAAAAAACCGAGAGAGATAAACACACAACTTGCTATAAGGACACTGAAGAGGATGTACATTCCCATAACGTCGAATGGCTTTACCCAGTCAAATCCGAGATACGTAAAAAAGTAGGTAGGTTGAATATAGAGCTCCTCAACCCATCCTTTAGATATAAAGCGAAGGGTGCTGAGCATCATCATGATTCCGAACAATACCCGGAATACAACAAGAGGTGCAATAGATTTTTCTGAAAAAGTAAGGTTAACTAGCCATTTTCTAATCGCCATCATTATCTTGATAGGTAATAAGCACGCCAAGTGCAGAGGTCATATCTACTTTCAAATAAGGCACTAGCTTTTGAAGCTCAGTGTAGGCATCTTCTACGGATGGTTTATTTGTAAGAATTTCATTACTGAGTGGATCATTAAGCGCATCTATTTTGGTAATGATCGTTTCAAGCTGATTGTTTATAGCTGTTGATAAGGTATTTGACCCATGCGTTGCTCCAACAAAATCCATGTAGTCATCTAACCCGAGCCTGTTCTCAGGTGTATCAAAATGTACGCCATTTATAAAATCTGACATTCCTTCTATTGCTGCTTTTGCGAAAGGCAACGATTGACCATAATAATAACATTCAACTAAGTGAGGCATTTCTTCTTGTGTGAAGCTATTGAAAACGCCTAGAGGAAGTCCAAATTTACCTTTTCTAATATAGGTTTCGTAATACGAACAGAGCCCATTAACGACATTACTTATAGGGCTACCTTGAGCATTGGAATTGTTATTGCTTTTAAAATTTGAACAGTACACATTTACCCACTCATCATAGACATTCTGAGAAAGCAACATCAAATTTTCTGTTAAGTCGAGTAGATAGCTGGTGGCGTTGGTATTATTATTAAAGTAGTCAACAAGATTTTCTTCGTTTGTTCCTGGAAGATGTAATAAAAAATCGAGGGCTTGATAACCTTTTGCATCATTATTTGATGCAAGGTTTAAGTCATAAGTCCCAAATGAAATGTTGTTTTGAATGGTATTGGTATCAATAGGATAAATATTGACTTGATTCTTTAAAGTGTAGTAATCGGCTGGTCCAAAGTCTAAAAATGAAACTTTCTGCCAAGAAATTAGAGCGGCGACCCATGAACTTTTAACTGCTGTTAATCCTTCCAATGAAGGATTTGTAGAAAAGGATAGTGCTTCTTGATGTAATGCTATATTTTTATTGTTAAACTCTTGATATGCTGGTAAAATATAATTATCACAAACGTTAGAAAGCATTTCGGGTTTGTCAAATTCACCATATGAGCAGCTGCTGTTGTCTGCAATTTCAGCATTCGGGTCCGTATTTAATGCATTAGGATCCATACAACCTCTCTTTCTACAGGAAAAGGAAAAAAACAAAATAGCTGTAAGAACTGCGATTTGTTTTAATTGAAAACCAATTACTTTCTCTCTCATTATTTCTTTCTAATTAAAAGCACCCCAAATATTATTTCGGGGTGCAAAGTTACCTAATATTTCTATAAATCATTTTTATAAGCTTCCAATCCAGAGGCCGTTGCAATGTCATCAATCATCGCATTAATCAATAACGTACTTTGAGAAAATCCTTCAAAGTCTGCGTCAATCTGTTCAAGAAGACCCTCTACAGTATTGCTGTCCATATCTGGATTTTGACAAAATTGAATTCCGAAAATAAATGCCCATGCTTCTGATAGGTAGTGATTCACTTTATTTTGAGATTCTCCATCTACCACTTTTTGTTTAGTAGCATTCAGGTAGTGAATCGCCATTCCAGCCACCATTCTTTTAACTTCAGCTTGAATAATAGAAACTTGTTCAGGTACATCAATGAGAACACCTGATGAAATAGCTGCTCTTCCTGTTCTGAACGCGTGACTTATTTTAGTTGCAGAACCCAAAAGTGTTTCTAAAGTGTTGTTCGCATACTTACCCCAGAAACGATTTGTGCCATTTGTTGGGTAATCTGTGGCATCAGTAAAATAGCCATAAGCTTCATCCCAATGATGTTCCATTTCCGTATAGTATTTATCATTTTGATAATCAACAATTTGGACATTATCATCTTCCATTATACCATTGAGGTAATTTGCTGTCAGTTGACTTGCAAAGCAAGCGCTCATAAGACCTTTTTCAATCAACTGAGTCCATTCTTGACCAGTTGCGGCTTGAAGATAATAACCATCCTCTGTTGGAGGTGTCGCTGCTGCTGCTTCAGTCATCCATGCTTCGAATTGTGCTTGAACTCCAGCATCTTCAAGAGCAGTTTTGCTCTTCAATTGCTTACCGTTTCCAACTAATTCTTGATCAGACCATCCTGTGTAAGAATTGTCATACATAGATAGTAAAGTTGCTGCATCCAGTTGGTTACTACCACCACTTGTGTTTGCAGTTTTAAGGTAGGAAGTCATTTCAGAAAGCATGTCCATTCTTGCTGTTTGACCACTAAAAGAAACCGTATTGTTTCCTATTCCATCAATAAATACATAATCAGTCGGGACTGTGTAGTATTCACATGTCCCATTATCTTTTTCTGCTTCTGCGTTATAATTCGTAGCAGATGGATCCATACACCCTTTCTTTTTACATCCCGTAATTACTGCACTACACAAGATAACGAGTACCAAAACTTTTCTTTTCATTTCACTTTTATAAATTCAATTTGTAAATCATTTAAAGTGTACACGAGTACAAAAGTAAACACGAGATATTCATGTCACAATACCATAAAAAAGGTATTATTTAAAATCATTCTAAAGAAGCCTCATTCTCAAGCATTTGACCGTGTAAGTAGGAGCTTTATTTTTTTGTTCTATGGTAATTGGTCTAATTTTTGCTATTTTTCGTAAAAAAGTTCATGGCTGTTGTTTTGTTTTATTTTCACCTTATGTTTCTTGGAGCTCCAGTGGGTGCAGACTTACCTTACGCAGAAATTTCTAATGCTTTTGAAAAAAATGATGCCTCTCAAGTTATTTCCTTTTGTGAAAATCCTGTTTTGCTTATCGTAGATAATGTTGAAGGTATATACAATCAAGCTCAAGCAACCATGGTTCTGATGGATTTTTTTAATAAACATCCTAATGGGGCGTTTAATTATCAATTTCAAGGTAAAGAAGCTGATGAAGATATTTATTCAGCTGCAATATATGCTGAAGGTCCCCAAAAAATAAATATTGGAATTTATTTTTCTAGTGAAGCACCAAATAAAATTCAAAGTATTAAGCTTGGAGATTAGAAATTTCTTGTCCATTTAATAAGAAGTTCGTAGGTTTGTCGCGAATATTCACATAATTAAAACCAAAAAAAATGAAAAAAGTATTTTCTACAATGATGGTTGCTGCTGCAGTAGCATTAGTAGCATTGTCATCTTGCGGAGACGCTTCTGGTAACGCATCTGAGGACGCGACTGAAGAAGCTGCTCACTAAGCACGAAATCAAAAAGAAAGGCAGCCTTTTGGCTGCCTTTTTTTATGTCTATTTTTTCAGCTCCATTTCATCTATGAGATGGCTCGCATTCGCATATTTATCAATAACCCATAATACATATTTAATATCAACTACAATATTTCTGCAGCGATTTGGGTCAAACATATAATCACTCATTGTACTTTCCCAGCTTCGGTCAAAATTGAGGCCCATTAAGTAGCCATTAGCATCCAAAACGGGTGATCCAGAATTACCTCCTGTAGTGTGGTTGGAACCAGAAAAGCATACCCACAACTCTCCGTCTTGGGCATAGGAACCATAGTCCTTGGCTTTGTGAAGTTCTAACATTCTTGGCTTTAGATTAAAGTCTGGATTGCCAGAATTGTATTTAGCAATAATTCCATCAAGTGTTGTATGCTCAGTATATACTTTTCCATCTGCTGGAGATGAGCCTTCTAATTGACCAAAAGTAATTCTTAATGTGCTGTTTGCATCAGGCCAATGTTTTTTATTGGGAAACATTTCTAATTTGCCAGCTACAAATGTTTTGAGTAACACATCCATATTGTCTTTGAAGGCGTAATAATTGGGGATGACATTACTCACCCATAAATTATAATGTTCCGAGTAATGGGCATAACCAGGATCTTTTTTTATTTTTTTAAAGCTCCTTTTATTTAATTGACTTATTAGTTTTTCATAACGAGAAGCATTAGTAAAGGCAGATTTATTGTAGATAATAGAAGCTGAATTCTTTCTTTCAACAGAGACATTGATTTGTTTGAAATATTCCTTGCTCAAAAGCTCAAAGATCTCCTGATCAATCTGAGCGTTATAATTTTTAAAGAAAGTTTTTGAACTTTTCAGTAGTTTGTCTTTTATCTCTTCAACTTTACCTTCTTCTAAATATTTAGCATAATTCATAATAAGATCTTGCGTTGATCGAATTAATTTAAAATACTCAGCACCAACATAAAAATATTCTATGCCCATTGCATATTTGAATTCGTAGTCAAATGCAGCAGCAGAAAGGGCATTCATTTTACTTACCACTTGACCATATTTTTTAGACCAAGAATCGTTTGATAATGCTTTTTTTAGATACAAATTTTCGGCTTCCTGTTTTAGGGCAACAGCATCGAGTCTTTTTAATCCGTCAATTTGACCAATCCACTTTTTCCAAGCGTTGGATATTCTTGCTTGCTTTGAAGCATATTGAATTCGAATAAGTTCTGAGTTTTTCATTGCCTTATCAATTACGGACAAAGAAAGATCCCTCATTCTTATTCGAGCAGGTCGCTCAGTTTGAATAATTTGACTAAGATAATTAGAGCTTACATGTTGCTCTGTACTTCCTGGAAATCCATAAACCATTGTGAAATCACCATTTTTTCGATCCTTCATAGAAATCGGCAAATAATGTAAAGGTGTATATGGTATGTTTTCACTTGAGTAGGTTGCGGGTTTATTATCCTTTCCTGCATAAATTCGGAATACGGAAAAATCACCAGTATGTCTTGGCCATACCCAATTATCCGTATCTCCTCCAAATTTACCAATTGAATTAGGAGGGGTTCCAACAAATCGAACATCCAAAAATGTTTCTTTTAGCATTAAATAATATGAATTACCATAGTTAAAAGCTTTTACTTGGGCTGTGTAATGGGAACCAGCAGTGGCGTCTTTGATGATTTGCTCAATGTTTGCTTTAAGTTCTTCTTTTTGGGTGTCTGCAGAAATACCTAGAAGAACTGCCTCGGTTACGTCGTCAATACGCACAATACGCATAGCAGTTAGTCCTGGGTTTGTAAGTTCTTGGTTTAGATCTTGTGCCCAAAAACCGTTTTCTATGTAATTATTTTCTAGTGATGAATGTGATTGTATTTGCGAATAACCACAATGATGATTTGTGAGTAATAAGCCTTTTTTAGAGACCACCTCCGCAGTACACCCACCACCAAATTGAAATATTGCATCTTTAAGACTTGAAGAATTTACGCTGTAAATATCCTCTGCACTGAGTTGCATTCCTTTTGCTTTCATGTCCGATTCAAAAGCTTTTATTAAGGAGGGGATCAACATTCCTTCGTCGGCAAAAACATTTCCTATAAGAAAAACACTAAATAGTAAGCTAAGATTTTTTTTCATTTTTATTTATTTCCGATAAAAATAGAGTTAATCATTTGAATCCGAAAGTCCGTTAAGTACAATTGCGTAAATTTGTAGCCTACAAGTGAAAGGTGAGAATATTTAAAGGAATAGATGATTTAGGAGCTTTTAAAAACTCCGTAGTGACGATTGGAACTTTTGATGGTGTTCACAAGGGCCATCAAAAAATATTATCTCGTCTTGATAATTTGGCCAATGAAATGTCGGGAGAGAGTATCCTTTTTACTTTTTACCCGCATCCAAGAATGGTCGTATTCCCAGACAATCATAATTTGAAATTGATCCAAACCATTGATGAAAAAATTGACGCTTTGAGAGATTTTGGTTTAGATAATCTAATTATCTATCCCTTTACAAAAGAATTTTCTCGTTTGACCGCATTTGAATTTGTTCGAGATATTCTTGTGGAGAAATTGAAAGTAAAAACTTTAGTGATTGGATATGATCATCAGTTTGGAAGAAATCGTGAGGGGGATTTAGAATTCTTGAAGGAATCGGCAAAGATTTTTGATTTTAATGTTGAAGAAATTTCAGCCGAAGAGGTACAGGAGGTTAATGTAAGTTCAACGAAGATTAGACAGTCACTGATGAATGGCGAAATAGAGCGTACTAATGAATTCTTAGGTCGCTCGTTCCAATGCAGTGGGGTAGTGGTAGAAGGTCAGAAAATAGGAAGGACCATGGGTTTCCCTACGGCAAATATTAATTTGAACAACCAACACAAAATATTACCAAAGGATGGTGTTTACGCCGTCCGAGTTGAAATTAATGGGACTAACTATAATGGCATGATGAATATTGGAGTGAATCCGACGGTGGTGTCTAAAAATACAACTGAAAAAAAGGTAGAAGTGCATCTTTTTGACTTTGACGCAGATATTTACGGTGAACATGTGGCAGTATTCTTGTATCGATATATAAGAAACGAAAAAACTTTCTCTAATTTAGAAGCATTGAAATCGCAATTAAAGCATGACAGTAAAGAGGTTCGTAATTTTTTTGATCTTCATAGGGAGTAGTCTCTCTTCATCTATTAACGCACAAAAGTATTACACATTAAAAGAGGCCAAAACGATGCCTCCAGATTCTGTTTTTTATTTAAAAATCAATAGAAAAAAGCTTATTCAAATTCCTAAGGAGGTTTTGGAATTCAAGAAGCTCAAAGGTTTAGATTTATCAAAGAACCGTTTGGAAAATATTCCGCCTGTAATTATAAATTTAAGTGAGCTTGAAATTCTGGATTTAAGTAAAAATAGATTTGAAATTTTTCCTAAAGAAATATTTGATCTAGAAAGTCTACGTGTTCTTAGTTTAGGAAGCAACCAACTGTCCTACATTCCGAATACTATTTACACCTGTGCAATGCTTGAAAAGTTAGATATGTACAACAATCCAATTAATGATTTGGGTTCTGGGCTTCCTCGATTAAAATCTCTTCTTGAATTAGACTTAAGAGGTCTTATGTATAATTCAAAGAGACAAGCTGAAATCCGCAGTAAATTAAGTGGTGTAAACATACTTTTTGACGCGCCTTGTAATTGTACGGATTAAAAACATCTGGAATATTTTGACTTTCTCTGCGATTCTCTTACATTTGTTTCGCTAAACTAAAACAAAACTAAACTCTTAATGAAACTCAAAGCCATTTCCTGTAAGGAATCCTAACATCTTCTGACCGCAATATTTTCATTGCCAGACATTTGTAAAATACTCGCTTGTTTCTTGCATGGCGTGTCCAAGCCTTGAAATTTCATGGAGTTTTCATAGACTCAATTATGAAAAAGACCTTCTTATTTTGTCTTTTCTTCACGGTGTTTTTTACACATGCTCAGGAAAAGCATTCAGACATTCAAATAGGCAATAAATATTCCTCAGTTCAATTAATAGAAGCAGTAAATAAAGCAAATTGGTGTGGGTATTACCATCAAGAAATAGCATTTAAATTACAATTCGATGATGGTGCTATTGTTCATCTGAAAAGTAAAAGTCAACTTTTACAATCGGGTCATGAATTATCCGAAAACTGCTTCCAAAGCAATTTTTCGGAGTCTAATGATGTTTTCGTAATCGCCGAGAATGGAAATCTTTTTGTTCCTAAGTCTACCCGATACTTCAAACCTAAAAACTAAAATAAGATGAAACGTACACGCTTGATACTTTTAGTTTTCACAACGTTAGTAAATATAGTATTTGCTCAAGGTGATGATTGTTCAAATGCAGTTGATTTAGGTACATTACCTGCACCGAATGCATGCACAGGTGGTAATCCTGCTCAATATGGAGTTGGAGCTGCTATTACAGAAAACGGGAGCACAATAGGCTCAACCGCTGCAAACCCTTATGTGTACATGACAGGATGTCAAGGCACAGCAACTGAAATGGCCGATGGTGCGGTTGATGTATGGTATTCATTTGTAGCTAGCGGGACAGAATTAGGAGTGAACATTACAGGTTCAATGGCAAATCCAAACTTTGGATTATGGTCTGGGAACTGCATCAATCTAACGGGACGAGGTTGTGCCGTGGGTGATGCCTCAGGGAATTTGAATGAAACTTTTGGTCCACTAATTATAGGTGAAACATATCTAATTCAAATCAGTGGCAACTCTCCTTTTATTCAAGGGACGTTCTCATTAGAATTAAATAACAATTTAGATTGTTCTGGTTGTCTCGAGGTTGGTGTATTAACTGCCAATCCCCCCCCAATAAATGGTGCATACTCGGCAGGTCAAACTGTAGAATTTTGTTATACAATTACGGATTACAATCAAACAGGTGCTGTTTGGCTTCACGGAGTTCAGGTAGAGTGGGGAGCTGGTTGGGAAACCACTGTTAATAATGTTACAACTACTGTTCCTCCATCATGTTCAGGATCTGGAAGCTGGTCTTGGGTTCCGGGAGGTGTTACGGGTACCGGTCCAAATGCTGGAACATTTCCTTCAGGATTTTATTACGAATCAAACGGAGGTTGCAGTCCAATACCATGTGACCCTAACGACCCTGGAGATAATTATGGAGATTCTGGCGCTGAAAATTGTGATCCAGAATTTTGTTGGACACTTACGACCTTACCTCCTATATCTTGTTCTTCAAGTGTTCCACTTACGCTAACTGTAAACACATCAGCCGATAATGAATCGGGTAGTTATATAGGTACCTATTGTCAAAGTGACCTAACTACTGAGTATTCAAGTATGCTTTCTTGCTGTGCCGAACCTCCAACTATTTCTGCCGTTGATGTTTCATGTGGTTCAAGTGCTCCAGAAGGAAGTGCAACTGTTCAAGCCGTGGGTTCTGCACTTCCATGGACATATCAGTGGTATGATGCTTCAGGAACCTTGATTTCTACCACTTCTTTTTCTTCATTGAATTCTAATTCCATCACAAATTTAGTTGCAGGTGATTACACTGCAGTTGTTACAGATAACACAGGATGTTCTTCTGGTAATGTTGTTACTGTTGCCGCACCTGTAGAAACTCAGGCCACTTTTGCGCCTTTGAATTACATTTGTGCAGGAGAACCTTTAGCGCTTCCTGCAGCCAGCCAAGAAGGATTTACAGGCACTTGGTCACCTGCAGTAAACAATACTGCAACCACGACATACACTTTTACGCCTGATGCAGGTCAATGTGCCTTACCTGCAACATTAACAGTAGTTGTTAGACCCGCTCCAACCATTGATCCAATAGCTGACTTTACGGCATGTAATGGTGATATTATAAATCTGAATGCTGTTTTAGCTGGAATTGGCACTTCAATTTCTTGGTCTTCAACAGGTGGTAATTTTTCTAATGCAACGTCAACATCAACTACATTTACACCAACAATTTTATCAGGAACGACGACAATAACTGCTGTAGTATCTAGTGTAATATGTACAATAACAAATCAAGAAGAAATAGAGGTTACAGTTTCTGATGCAGTGATCTCTGATTTTCTGCCTATTGCAGATATCTGTCCTGGTGATGCTATTGTTTTACCATCAACATCAACCAATGGAATAACGGGTTCGTGGTCGCCGGCTATCGATAATACAACGACAACAACCTACACTTTTACTCCTGATGCAGGTCAGTGTGCTACCTCGGAATCAATGACTGTAAATGTGGTATCTGGTATTGTTCCGGATTTTAATCCAATTGCAGACATTTGTAGTGGTGATGCTTTAAGCCTACCTGGTACGAGTACGAATAGTATCTCAGGAACATGGACACCAGCGGTGAACAATACGGCAACAACAAACTATACCTTTACACCTAACGCAGGACAGTGTGCTACCACACAAGGATTGACCGTTAATGTGAATGCACAGACCACACCAAGCTTCTCTGCAATTGCAGACATTTGTAGTGGTGATGCTTTAAGCCTACCTGGTACGAGTACGAATAGTATCTCAGGAACATGGACACCAGCGGTGAACAATACGGCAACAACAAACTATACCTTTACACCTAACGCAGGACAGTGTGCTACCACACAAGGATTGACCGTTAATGTGAATGCACAGACCACACCAAGCTTCTCTGCAATTGCAGACATTTGTAGTGGTGATGCTTTAAGCCTACCTGGTACGAGTACGAATAGTATCTCAGGAACATGGACACCAGCGGTGAACAATACGGCAACAACAAACTATACCTTTACACCTAACGCAGGACAGTGTGCTACCACACAAGGATTGACCGTTAATGTGAATGCACAGACCACACCAAGCTTCTCTGCAATTGCAGACATTTGTAGTGGTGATGCTTTAAGCCTACCTGGTACGAGTACGAATAGTATCTCAGGAACATGGACACCAGCGGTGAACAATACGGCAACAACAAACTATACCTTTACACCTAACGCAGGACAGTGTGCTACCACACAAGGATTGACCGTTAATGTGAATGCACAGACCACACCAAGCTTCTCTGCAATTGCAGACATTTGTAGTGGTGATGCTTTAAGCCTACCTGGTACGAGTACGAATAGTATCTCAGGAACATGGACACCAGCGGTGAACAATACGGCAACAACAAACTATACCTTTACACCTAACGCAGGACAGTGTGCTACCACACAAGGATTGACCGTTAATGTGAATGCACAGACCACACCAAGCTTCTCTGCAATTGCAGACATTTGTAGTGGTGATGCTTTAAGCCTACCTGGTACGAGTACGAATAGTATCTCAGGAACATGGACACCAGCGGTGAACAATACGGCAACAACAAACTATACCTTTACACCTAACGCAGGACAGTGTGCTACCACACAAGGATTGACCGTTAATGTGAATGCACAGACCACACCAAGCTTCTCTGCAATTGCAGACATTTGTAGTGGTGATGCTTTAAGTCTACCTGGTACGAGTACGAATAGTATCTCAGGAACATGGACACCAGCGGTGAACAATACGGCAACAACAAACTATACCTTTACACCTAACGCAGGACAGTGTGCTACCACACATTCAATGTCTGTGAATGTGAATTCTCAAATTCCACCAATTTTCACCCAAGTACTCGCAACTTGCACAGGTGACGCTATTGTTTTGCCATCAACATCAACCAATAGTATAGTTGGATCATGGTCCCCAGCAATTAATAATACTGCAACAACAACGTACACCTTTACCCCTGATGCAGGACAGTGTGCAAGTGATGAAACGATGACTGTTGATGTCACTCCTGAAACCACACCAAGCTTCTCTGCAATTGCAGACATTTGTAGTGGTGATGCTTTAAGCCTACCTGGCACGAGTACGAATAGTATCTCAGGAACATGGGCACCAGCAGTTAATAATACCGCAACAACAAACTACACCTTTACACCGAACGCAGGACAGTGTGCTACCACACAAGGACTAACTGTAACCGTAAACCAAGAAGTCGGACCTATATTCACCCAAGTACTCGCAACTTGTACAGGTGACGCTATTGTTTTGCCATCAACATCAACCAATAGTATAGTTGGATCATGGTCCCCAGCAATTAATAATACTGCAACAACAACGTACACCTTTACCCCTGATGCAGGACAGTGTGCAAGTGATGAAACGATGACTGTTGATGTCACACCCGAAACAATACCAAACTTCTCTGCAATTGCAGACATTTGTAGTGGTGATGCTTTAAGCCTACCTGGTACGAGTACGAATAGTATCTCAGGAACATGGACACCAGCGGTGAACAATACGGCAACAACAAACTATACCTTTACACCTAACGCAGGACAGTGTGCTACCACACAAGGATTGACCGTTAATGTGAATGCACAGACCACACCAAGCTTCTCTGCAATTGCAGACATTTGTAGTGGTGATGCTTTAAGCCTACCTGGTACGAGTACGAATAGTATCTCAGGAACATGGACACCAGCGGTGAACAATACGGCAACAACAAACTATACCTTTACACCTAACGCAGGACAGTGTGCTACCACACAAGGATTGACCGTTAATGTGAATGCACAGACCACACCAAGCTTCTCTGCAATTGCAGACATTTGTAGTGGTGATGCTTTAAGCCTACCTGGTACGAGTACGAATAGTATCTCAGGAACATGGACACCAGCGGTGAACAATACGGCAACAACAAACTATACCTTTACACCTAACGCAGGACAGTGTGCTACCACACAAGGATTGACCGTTAATGTGAATGCACAGACCACACCAAGCTTCTCTGCAATTGCAGACATTTGTAGTGGTGATGCTTTAAGCCTACCTGGTACGAGTACGAATAGTATCTCAGGAACATGGACACCAGCGGTGAACAATACGGCAACAACAAACTATACCTTTACACCTAACGCAGGACAGTGTGCTACCACACAAGGATTGACCGTTAATGTGAATGCACAGACCACACCAAGCTTCTCTGCAATTGCAGACATTTGTAGT
Organism: uncultured Flavobacteriales bacterium; assembly: GCA_943789205.1. Classification (GTDB taxonomy): domain Bacteria; phylum Bacteroidota; class Bacteroidia; order Flavobacteriales_D; family Crocinitomicaceae; genus UBA952. Next base: position 812,792 of record CALSTG010000001.1, on the reverse strand, counting down.
GGTGATGCTTTAAGCCTACCTGGTACGAGTACGAATAGTATCTCAGGAACATGGACACCAGCGGTGAACAATACGGCAACAACAAACTATACCTTTACACCTAACGCAGGACAGTGTGCTACCACACAAGGATTGACCGTTAATGTGAATGCACAGACCACACCAAGCTTCTCTGCAATTGCAGACATTTGTAGTGGTGATGCTTTAAGCCTACCTGGTACGAGTACGAATAGTATCTCAGGAACATGGACACCAGCGGTGAACAATACGGCAACAACAAACTATACCTTTACACCTAACGCAGGACAGTGTGCTACCACACAAGGATTGACCGTTAATGTGAATGCACAGACCACACCAAGCTTCTCTGCAATTGCAGACATTTGTAGTGGTGATGCTTTAAGCCTACCTGGTACGAGTACGAATAGTATCTCAGGAACATGGACACCAGCGGTGAACAATACGGCAACAACAAACTATACCTTTACACCTAACGCAGGACAGTGTGCTACCACACAAGGATTGACCGTTAATGTGAATGCACAGACCACACCAAGCTTCTCTGCAATTGCAGACATTTGTAGTGGTGATGCTTTAAGCCTACCTGGTACGAGTACGAATAGTATCTCAGGAACATGGACACCAGCGGTGAACAATACGGCAACAACAAACTATACCTTTACACCTAACGCAGGACAGTGTGCTACCACACAAGGATTGACCGTTAATGTGAATGCACAGACCACACCAAGCTTCTCTGCAATTGCAGACATTTGTAGTGGTGATGCTTTAAGCCTACCTGGTACGAGTACGAATAGTATCTCAGGAACATGGACACCAGCGGTGAACAATACGGCAACAACAAACTATACCTTTACACCTAACGCAGGACAGTGTGCTACCACACAAGGATTGACCGTTAATGTGAATTTAATACCTCAATTCACGAATTCAGTATTGAGTGACCCTTCAAGCTGTGGAGGTAATGATGGTTCTATTGTCATCAATGGTTTGAGCGCTTCAAGTGCTTATGATTTAACTTATAACGATGGTACTTCTAACATAGGTCCACTTTCAATAACAACAGATGCTTCAGGAACCTACATTCTTGGATCGATTACAGCGGGGTCTTATTCAAGCTTTATCATTGCAGATGCCAACTGTAGCTTTACAGTGGTTCCTTCATTGAGCTTAACAGATCCTTCGGCTCCGGTATTTACAAGTAATAGTGTTGCAAGTCCATCTGTTTGTGGAGGTAGTGATGGAGAGATTTCACTCACAGGATTGGTCTCTAACGCGACATATGACTTAACATACCTTGATGATGGAGTGAGTGTAGGACCTATCACCATTAATAGTGATGCTTCAGGAATCATTGCATTAACTGGATTAAATTCCGGGAATTATTCTTCTTTCGTATTAGACCTTTCGGGATGTACAGGAACTGATTCAGGCTCAATTACCTTGACAGACCCTTCAGCTCCTGAGCTACAGATTACAGATCCTTCCGCAGTATGTTCTCCAGGAACGGTAGATATTAGTGTTGCCGCAATTACTTCTGGAAGTACAGGAGGAGGTACTTTGACCTATTGGACTGATGCCTCAGCAACGACACCATTGGCTGATCAATCAGCAGTGGGTGTATCTGGTATGTATTACATCCAGAGTGAGAGCAATGGTTGTACAGATATTGAAGCGGTGAATGTTGTGGTAAATGAAACACCAGTGGTTCAGATTACAGATCCTTCCGCAGTATGTTCTCCAGGAACGGTAGATATTAGTGTTGCCGCAATTACTTCTGGAAGTACAGGAGGAGGTACTTTGACCTATTGGACTGATGCCTCAGCAACGACACCATTGGCTGATCAATCAGCAGTGGGTGTATCTGGTATGTATTACATCCAGAGTGAGAGCAATGGTTGTACAGATATTGAAGCGGTGAATGTTGTGGTAAATGAAACACCAGTGGTTCAGATTACAGATCCTTCCGCAGTATGTTCTCCAGGAACGGTAGATATTAGTGTTGCCGCAATTACTTCTGGAAGCACAGGAGGAGGTACTTTGACCTATTGGACTGATGCCTCAGCAACGACACCATTGGCTGATCAATCAGCAGTGGGTGTATCTGGTATGTATTACATCCAGAGTGAGAGCAATGGTTGTACAGATATTGAAGCGGTGAATGTTGTGGTAAATGAAACACCAGTGGTTCAGATTACAGATCCTTCCGCAGTATGTTCTCCAGGAACGGTAGATATTAGTGTTGCCGCAATTACTTCTGGAAGTACAGGAGGAGGTACTTTGACCTATTGGACTGATGCCTCAGCAACGACACCATTGGCTGATCAATCAGCAGTGGGTGTATCTGGTATGTATTACATCCAGAGTGAGAGCAATGGTTGTACAGATATTGAAGCGGTGAATGTTGTGGTAAATGAAACACCAGTGGTTCAGATTACAGATCCTTCCGCAGTATGTTCTCCAGGAACGGTAGATATTAGTGTTGCCGCAATTACTTCTGGAAGTACAGGAGGAGGTACTTTGACCTATTGGACTGATGCCTCAGCAACGACACCATTGGCTGATCAATCAGCAGTGGGTGTATCTGGTATGTATTACATCCAGAGTGAGAGCAATGGTTGTACAGATATTGAAGCGGTGAATGTTGTGGTAAATGAAACACCAGTGGTTCAGATTACAGATCCTTCCGCAGTATGTTCTCCAGGAACGGTAGATATTAGTGTTGCCGCAATTACTTCTGGAAGTACAGGAGGAGGTACTTTGACCTATTGGACTGATGCCTCAGCAACGACACCATTGGCTGATCAATCAGCAGTGGGTGTATCTGGTATGTATTACATCCAGAGTGAGAGCAATGGTTGTACAGATATTGAAGCGGTGAATGTTGTGGTAAATGAAACACCAGTGGTTCAGATTACAGATCCTTCCGCAGTATGTTCTCCAGGAACGGTAGATATTAGTGTTGCCGCAATTACTTCTGGAAGTACAGGAGGAGGTACTTTGACCTATTGGACTGATGCCTCAGCAACGACACCATTGGCTGATCAATCAGCAGTGGGTGTATCTGGTATGTATTACATCCAGAGTGAGAGCAATGGTTGTACAGATATTGAAGCGGTGAATGTTGTGGTAAATGAAACACCAGTGGTTCAGATTACAGATCCTTCCGCAGTATGTTCTCCAGGAACGGTAGATATTAGTGTTGCCGCAATTACTTCTGGAAGTACAGGAGGAGGTACTTTGACCTATTGGACTGATGCCTCAGCAACGACACCATTGGCTGATCAATCAGCAGTGGGTGTATCTGGTATGTATTACATCCAGAGTGAGAGCAATGGTTGTACAGATATTGAAGCGGTGAATGTTGTTATAAACAGTCTACCTCAATTCACGAATTCAGTATTGAGTGACCCTTCAAGCTGTGGAGGTAATGATGGTTCTATTGTCATCAATGGCTTGATTGCCTCAAGTGCTTATGATTTAACTTATAACGATGGTACTTCTAACATAGGTCCACTTTCAATAACAACAGATGCTTCAGGAACCTACATTCTTGGATCAATTACAGCGGGGTCTTATTCAAGCTTTATCATTGCAGATGCCAACTGTAGCTTTACAGTGGTTCCTTCATTGAGCTTAACAGATCCTTCGGCTCCGGTATTTACAAGTAATAGTGTTGCAAGTCCATCTGTTTGTGGAGGTAGTGATGGAGAGATTTCACTCACAGGATTGGTCTCTAACGCGACATATGACTTAACATACCTTGATGATGGAGTGAGTGTAGGACCTATCACCATTAATAGTGATGCTTCAGGAATCATTGCATTAACTGGATTAAATTCCGGGAATTATTCTTCTTTCGTATTAGACCTTTCGGGATGTACAGGAAGTACTCCAGGCTCAATTACCTTGACAGACCCTCCAGCTCCTGAGCTACAGATTACAGATCCTTCCGCAGTATGTTCTCCAGGAACGGTAGATATTAGTGTTGCCGCAATTACTTCTGGAAGCACAGGAGGAGGTACTTTGACCTATTGGACTGATGCCTCAGCAACGACACCATTGGCTGATCAATCAGCAGTGGGTGTATCTGGTATGTATTACATCCAGAGTGAGAGCAATGGTTGTACAGATATTGAAGCGGTGAATGTTGTGGTAAATGAAACACCAGTGGTTCAGATTACAGATCCTTCCGCAGTATGTTCTCCAGGAACGGTAGATATTAGTGTTGCCGCAATTACTTCTGGAAGTACAGGAGGAGGTACTTTGACCTATTGGACTGATGCCTCAGCAACGACACCATTGGCTGATCAATCAGCAGTGGGTGTATCTGGTATATATTACATCCAAAGTGAGAGCAATGGTTGTATAGATATTGAAGCGGTGAATGTTTTGGTGAATGAAACACCTTCATTTACAGTATCAGGAACAGACCCGAGTGTTTGTAATGCCTCGGATGGTTTCATTACCATCGATGGATTAGATCCTTCTACAGACTACACCCTTAGTTATGATTCTTTGGCTACGACTTCTCAGACCGTTACAATTACATCGGATGCTACAGGTGCATTTATACTCAACGGATTTGAAGCAGGTCTTTATGATGCGTTCTCCATTACTCTAAATGGTTGTGCATTTACAGCGGTAGAAAGTATCGACTTAAATAACCCATCGGCCCCTTCAATCGTCCTTCAGTTGGACACTGTTGTTTGTGACACATATAGTCTTGGTGAAATTACTGGAGATAACCTCTCTGGTAATGAAGCATATTATTCACAGAGTAATGGTGCGGGTATTTCATTGAATGCAGGTGATGTGATTACCGCCTCACAAACGGTTTATATTTATGATATTATTGGTGCGTGTAGTGATGAAGCCTCCTTTACCTTAACGGTTAATAATACACCTGAGCTTACCAACCTTACAGCACAAGAGGCATGTGTTAGCTTTGAGCTTCCTACTACTATTGAAGGAACAAACCTTTCAGGGAATCAGAATTATTACGATGCTGCACAAGCCAATGGCGGAGCACTACTTACGGGTCCAATCACAACCTCGCAGCAGGTGTATATGTATGATGCCAATGGTACATGTAGTGATGAAGTTTTCTTTGAGGTAAGCATCAATAGTTTACCAGAAGTGGTCTCCTTTTCTGGAGAAGGCACTTATTGTGAAGGAGAAACTGTAGAGAGTCTTACTGCTGCACTTAGTGGTTCAGGAGTACTGACCTTGGATTATACCATTGATGGTGTGAGTAATAGTATGAATACAAGTACAGCAAGTATCGACCTTGGTACCGCACCTGGAGTGTATGTACTTACTCAAATCACAGATGAGAACTGTAACAATGCAGTGAATCTAACACAAACCATTACCATAAATACCCTACCTACAGCACCTAATACTTCGGCAGATGTGAGCTACTGTGCCAATGAACAACCCGATGCTATGGAGGCTGATGGGAGCTCAGGAAGCTACACCTGGTATGCAGACCAAGAACTTACAGATGTTCTTGGAAGTCAAACTACATATACACCAGAAACAATATTGGGAAGCACCAGCTACTATGTCACAGCAACAGAGAATGGATGCGAAGGTCCAGCACAAATGATTCTTATTGCCTTTGAGGAGTGTGGGATTGTTATTCCTACGGCTTTCACTCCTGATGGAGATCAAACTAACGATACGTGGTCATTAAATGATATCGATGTTATTTACCCTAACAATGTCGTTAGTGTATACAACAGACTTGGTAATAAGGTCTATGAATCTATTCAAGGTGCTTATGATCAGATGCCTTGGGATGGTACCTTCAATGGAGAACCTCTACCAGTAGCTTCTTACTACTTTATCATTGAATATAATGACAATACAACACCTAAGTCAAACGGAATTATTACTATTGTAAAATAACTATATTATGAAAAAATTAATTTTTATATTTCTTTTATTTGCGGGGTTTTTAGCCCATTCTCAGCAGGTCCCCCAATATTCTCAATATCAACGTAACCAATTCATGGTGAACCCTGCAGCAGCCGGTGTTTATGACTTTGTAGATGTTACGTTATCAGGTAGGTGGCAGTGGCTTGGAGTTGCTGATGCTCCTCGTACATCTTATTTGGCGTTTTCAGTGCCTGTAAAATTTAAACCTAAATTTTATAACCCAGGAATTAGAACGAGTAGTGGTATTGTAGAGAATCCTGAAATCAAAACAGGAAAATTAAAACATACATTTGGAGGCCAATTACTTGCTGATCAATATGGTGCGTTCAGAAAAATGGCCTTTTCAGGAACGTATGCCATACACATCCCAATGACCAAGAAAATCAACCTTTCTTTTGGCGTAAAAGCAGGGCTTTCAAACAATACTTTCTTTGCAAATCAAGCACAAGTTCTAAATGTAATAGCTCCAGGGCAGAACCCGTATGTTGATGCTACTTATGATAATTTTATTCAAAACCAATCCAACAAATATTTAATGGATATCGGTGCGGGGCTATACATGTACTCTAATAAATTCTTTTTAGGTTTAGCAGCAGAACAGCTGACCCGTGACTTAGTCGAGTTTGGACAAGGTACAGCGAATTTCAATCCACAAGTTCACTTCAATCTAATTGGAGGATATAAGATACCTGTAGGTGACAATCTTACCGTTACTCCCGGGTTCCTCTTGAAGTATATGAATCCATCTCCGGTCTCAATAGACGGAAATATACAACTTGAATATAAAAAGTGGTTGTGGTTGACCGTTGGTTATAGACATACAGATGCGATGCTAATTATGGCCGGTATGAATGTCAGTGAACGTTTTAAAATAGGGTATTCTTACGATTACTCATTATCTAGATTTAATAATTTCTCTTCTGGAGGTCACGAGCTAACGCTTGGATTAATGCTAGGAAGATAAACACATGAAAGTTATGCGATTTTATTTTTTAATTGGTGCTCTTTTGCAAGGTATAATAGCACATGGACAGTATATGGATATTGAGGAGCCTCATAGATTGGGAGGAGAGGTAAATTCTGAGGCCGATGAATTGTTTCCTGTTTTTTCAAAAGAAGATTCTAAGCTTTACTACACAAGGGTCAATGATCCTCAATCAATAGGAGGGCTTAATGACCAAGATATATGGTCTAGTACTTGGAATGGAGCCAAGAATTACAGTAAAGGTGAGGATTACAAGGACTTAAATAACAAGTATAACAATTCAATAGTCGGCTTTAATAGTGATGAAAGTATAGTGTATTTGATCAATTCCTATGATGGTAAAAAAGACTTAAAAAAAGGGATATCTTATGCTAAAAAGAAAGGCGACAGCTGGGGCAATCCAAAGGAAATAACAATACCCGGCTTGGATATTGAGGGTGATTTTTATGGTTTTCATGTTAACAGAAAGGGTGATGTAATTATCATTTCTTATGCAGGTCCAGAAACATTAGGAGAAGAAGATTTATACATTAGCATTAAGGAAGGAGAAAAGTGGTCTAAACCAATGCATCTAGGTGCTCAGGTGAATTCATCAGGTTTTGAAATATCTCCCTTCTTATCTGAAAATAACGACACTCTTTATTTTTCAACGAATGGAAGGGGAGGCGAAGGAGATGCTGATATTTTTTATTCGATTAAGACTTCAGACTCATGGAGTGAATGGTCAAGTCCAGTAAATATAGGTTCTCAAATTAATTCGTCAAAATTTGACGCGTACTTTACAATTTCTGACGGGTTCTTTTATTGGTCGAGTAACCGAGACAGTGAACGAAGTGATATTTATTATTCTTCTTTCTTACCACCCCCACCTCTTTTGGCTTCAGCTACAGGTATAGATGTCTCAGTATATAAAGGGAATGATGGTTCTATAGATTTGACACCTGAGGGTGGTGTCGCACCATATTCCTTTAATTGGTCTAATGGAGCTATAATTGAAGATCCAACTGATTTGGTAAAAGGCACTTATGTCGTCGAGGTAACAGATGCTGTTGGACAAGTCGCAAAGGTTAGTATAGATATTAATGAGCCTGCGGAGATTGTTGTCCCTGAAGTTGTAGAGGTTTTACCTGAAACAATAATTTATTTTGACTTCAACTCAAGTTATCACAATGCCTCAAATAAAGATGCTTTACAAGCATTCTGTTCTAGCATAGAAAATAAAGCTGCTGTAAAAATGATCATTGAATCGCATTGTGATAAGAGAGCGAGTGAGGAATATAATATTTGGCTCTCTAAGAAAAGAATGGAGCGCACTAGGGAATATCTTGTTTCCAAAGGTTTCAAAAAAGAAAATATTTCTGGTGCTTACAAAGGAGAATCTGAGCTAGAAATTAAATGTGAGGATTGTACTGAGGAAAACCATACCATAAATAGAAGGACAGTTATAAAAGTCGTAAAGTAATATTAATTTCGGCTTTTTTTGGATGTTATCTTTGGACGGAGAAATAAAACCTGTAGGTTCAACCCTTAAATAGGATTATTACTATTCTTAATGAGTGTTACCTTTTGCAGTAAGTATTTTTATATTGGCCTTACTTTATAAATTATACCGTCGTTTTAACACTTTACATATCGTTTTGAACGGCTCTGGTCTCATTTCGAAGACAGCTATTAATATACTACCTTTACATTTATAATTAAATCATTTGTAGATTAAGATGGAAATACTTGGCCTCACGTTTCAATTGGGTGTTTTTTTCGCCATATATGGTTTTATTTGGTTCTTTATTGATGTAGGTATTAAGATCATTACTTCAGGTGCTGTTAAAAGTGAGTTGAGTAATTATATGATAAAGGGAGTAAAGTATCTATTCTTAGTGAATGTTATATTTTTATTTTCTGTAACAGAAACAAAAATTGAGTTAAGTGCTTTAATTCCAGTAATACTTATCTTGTTCTTGTACTTTGTGGGGAAATTCCAAAAAAATCAGAATAAGAACGTCTTTCTCTCAAGGATGGGGATTCAATCTAATAGCATTCAATTTAATTCGCGTTATGAAATGGTGCTTATATCATTATCATTATTGGTATTTATTTTTTTTATAGTTGAACCGAGTGTTGCGCAAAATAATATTGCAAAATGGTTCAAAGCAACGATTATAGATATTGAGACAACTGCAATCATAGGTTTCATTTTTAAAATTATCGGCTTTTTCTTTTTATTAGATATTTTAACTAAAACGATCAATGCTTTTCAATTTATTATAGCTAGAATTGTTTCAAGAGACCCTTCAAAGAATCAAGATAAATTTGATGATTTTGAGGAGGTAGAGTAGTTTCAACTCAATTAATTAATGGACCAGTCATTTCAAAAATCATTAAGGTTAACCCATAAGAGGGAGATTGAACATTTGTTTTCATCAGGTAGCCGCGTGAAATCTCACCCGTTCATAATTATCTACAATACGCTTCCTAAGCAAAATGATACGCCATTTAAACTTTTAATTTCTGTACCTAAAAGGAACTTTAAAAAAGCAGTAGACAGAAATTTTCTTAAACGAAGAATTCGAGAAGTAGTTAGAAAAAACAAGGAATTACTATCAGGTAAGGTTGATTGTATGTTTCATATTGCAATTTTGTATAGTTTTAATACCAGGCTAGAGTACGATGAAATAGAAACTTCTCTCCTCGCCGCTTTAAAGAAAATTCAATAACAATATGTCTCTAAAAAAAGTACTTTTCTTTCTATGTTTTTGCCTTTTGCCTTTAACGGGTAAAAGCCAATCTCGTGGTTTTGAGATTTTAAAAAATCTTGAGCTTATGGATCAAATACATGAGTATTTAGATTTGTATTATGTCGATGAACCTGCAACAGGATATATTTCGAAAGTAGCTATTGATGAGATGCTCAAGAAACTTGATCCTTACACAGTATTCTACCATGAGTCAAATATGGAGAATTTCCGAATGATGTCAACAGGTCAATATGGAGGTATCGGAGCACTAATTAGAAAAATAGACAATTACACATGTATTGTACAACCTTACGAAAACAGCCCTGCTCATCTGAGTGGATTAAAAGCCGGAGATAAGATTTTAGCGATTGATGGGGTTTCTATGCTTGATAAATCTTCAGATGACGTGTCTTCCTTTCTAAAGGGCCCCAGAGGTACTACCATTGAAATCAGTATAGAAAGAATCAATCATCCTCAGCACGTTATTAAAGTGACGAGAGAAGAGATAAAGTTACCGGACCTACCGTATACTGGAATGTTATCGAGCGATGTTGGCTATGTCAAACTTTCTTCTTTTTCTCAAACGGCATTTAAGAGTGTTAAAGATGCATTTGACACTTTGAACAACCAAGGCATGAAAACCGCGATTTTGGATTTAAGGGATAATGGAGGTGGATTATTGATGGAAGCCATAAGAATCGTTAACTTATTTGTTCCTAAAGGTCAGCTGGTAGTCTCAACCAAAGGACGCTTAGTTGAAGAAAATAGAGCGTATAAAACAATGGAAAAGTCGTCCTTCCCAAATATAAAATTGGTGGTTTTAATCAATGAGAGGAGTGCCTCTGCCAGTGAGATTGTTGCGGGAAGCCTCCAAGATCTTGATAGAGCTGTTATAATTGGCGGTCAAAGTTTTGGAAAAGGACTTGTCCAGCGCACTTTTGATTTAAAATACGGCTCAAAACTAAAGCTTACAATTTCGAAATATTACACACCTTCTGGAAGATGCGTTCAAAGACTTGAATATTATGATAAAGATTCGAAGGCAAAAGCTGCTGAAATTTCAGATACTTTATTAAGTAAATTTCAAACTCGAAATGGAAGGGAAGTAATTGATGGTAGAGGTATTGTGCCTGACATAGAAATTAATAAAACATTACTTAGCAGGTTGAGCTCAAGGTTATTAGTTGAAAATATGATTTTTAATTTTGCAACTGATTACGCATCAACCAGGGATTCTATAGCTAACCCTGAAAGCTTTAATTTAAGTGACTTGGATTTTAAAGCATTTGTTGATTTTGTGCTCTTGGATGATGCATTTAACTTTCAATCAGCGTCGGAGCTTAAGCTAGAAGAACTTAAAGAAATCTCAAAGGAAGAGGGCTACTCATCGCTTCTAGAACCAACTATAAAGGAGATGGAAGTATTGCTTGTTGCTGATTTAGAAAAGGAAATTTATGCAGCTCGAGATGAATTAAAAGAATGGATAGAAAGTGAAATTATTTCTCGTTATTATTTCCAGTCAGGAATTAGCCGTCATGGTTTTCGTTCCGATTTAGACGTGATTAAAGCTTTAGAGGTCTTAACGGATGAAAAAGTTTATAACGAGATACTTAAAAAATAGATTTGAAGAATGAGTAGGCTGTCAAAAACACTGATTCATTATTATATCCATTTGTTTGTCTTGTGTTTATTTGTAGTAGGTGTTGTTTGCAGTAAATTTCTGATGTCAATGGGGATCCTTTTGGGATTGCTCAACCTTATCATTGAGGGTGACTTTAAGCAGTATTTCTCTAATTTAAAAAGTAATCGTTTTTTTATAGCCGTTTTTGCTTTTTATGTGCTTCATGTTCTTGGGCTACTTTGGACCAATGATATAATATCTGGTCTTGACGACCTTAAAAGCAAAGCAACAATTGTAGTTCTTCCTCTAATTGTTATTGCTCGTCCCATTGTTTTACGAAAAAGCTATAAATTTTTAATAATTGTTTTTTTATTAGGCTTGCTCGTTACAAGCGTAATTAATTTTACCATCTATCATTTTTTTGAAAGCTCATTTGATTTTAAGGATGCGCGTGATATGTCATTGTTCAATTCTCACATTCGATATGCAATAATGATAGCCTTTACCTTGCCTTTGCTTTACGATCTTTATAAGGATTCTAAAGGTTTGAGATTTATATTGATATTAATGGGTATTTGGTTTCTGTTTTATACATTTTCAAGTCAAGTTTTAACAGGAATACTTTCGATAGTTGCAATTGGTATCGCTTTAGTAGTATACCCGCTACTGAAGAATAAAAAATACATTCCTTTCCTTTTCTTAATATGCTCGGGTTTGGTCACTTGTTCATTCATTTATGTTGGGTTGAAATCCAATGTCCGTTATGACAAGCCTCCAAAAGTCAATATTCCAAGCGTTATGTTAGCATGGGAGAAAAAGTCCAATATTCCTTATGACGGAAAAGATAAAAGAAGTCAAGATTTAAAATATACACTTGCTCGTTTTTTAAGCTCTAAAGCGTATCCAAATTCTGGAATTGGTGTTGGCCAGCTATCTTCAGCTGAGGTTCATGCTATAGAACAAGGCATGGCGCATATCTCAGAAATGCAGGGTGGTTTTAAGGGACGAATTGAGGGGTTAAGGTATCAGCTAAGTCATATGTCGGATCCAAATGGACACTCTTTGCTTCAAAGATTTGAGGCCTGGAAGGTTGGATGGTCTATTTATCTCGATAATCCAATAAAAGGGGTAGGGACTGGAGACTTAAACAGTGCTTTCAAAGATAAATATCAATCTCTCGATTCTAAGCTAACTATTAAGAATCAAATTAGAGCGCATAACACGTTTTTGACAAGCGCTATTACTTTTGGTATCCTCGGGGTTATTTGCTTTTTTTACCTACTGTTCATAAGCGTTAAAATTCAATTGAGATACGAAAACTTAAGTGGTTTTGTGTTTTGGACAATAATGTTCGTTACTTTCTTTTTTGAAGATACTTTAGAAACTCAAACTGGAGTGACATTATTTGCGTTCTTTTTAGCTTTATTTTCGCTTCCTATCCCTCGTCCTTCAATGGAGTAATAAAAATCATTAATTTCGTCTTATCATGTCGATTGAAGTTAGAAACGTATTTAAATATTATGGAGAACAAGCTGCAGTTAAAGGCATTAGTTTTTCTGTTAAATCTGGTGAGATTGTTGGTTTTTTAGGACCAAATGGTGCCGGAAAAAGCACAACGATGAAAATGATTACAGGATTTATTCCTGCAACATCAGGTGAAATTTTAGTTTCAGGAATGCCCGTCGGAACAGACCAACTTAATCCGAAACAGAAAATAGGTTACTTACCAGAAAACAACCCTTTGTATTTAGACATGTACGTTAGAGAATACCTAGATTTCGTTGCTGGTATTTATAAGCTTTCAAACCGCTCAGAACGTGTAGATTTAATGATAGACTCTTTAGGTCTAGAAATCGAGCAGAATAAAAAAATAGGAGCTTTATCAAAGGGTTTTAGACAAAGGGTTGGACTTGCTCAAGCGATGATTCACGATCCTGAGGTCTTGATTCTCGATGAACCCACATCGGGACTAGATCCAAATCAGCTCGTTGAAATCAGAGAGCTCATTAAATCTATTGGTAAGGAAAAAACATTAATGCTTTCTACGCATATTATGCAGGAGGCAGAGGCGATATGCGACCGTGTTGTAATTCTATCAAAAGGAGAGATTGTAGCCGACACACCTACCCAGAGACTCCATGACCAAAGCGAAATTAAAACAGTATTTGTTGAATTTGAAGGTAAGGTTACCAAATCTCAGCTTTCAAAGATTAAAGACATTAACAAGGTTGACCAAAAAGATAATGGTTGGCTTTTATATTCAAAGTCTGTTGATCCAAGAGCGGAGATTTCTCGTTTCAGTCAGGAACATAATCTAATAATTTTAACCTTGCAGCTTGAGCAAAAGTCACTATCATCAATATTTAAAGATTTAACGAATTAATATGAACTTTATAGAAGAGCTAAAGTGGAGGGGTATGATACATGATATGATGCCAGGAACTGAGGAGGAGTTATTAAAATGTCCATCAGCTGGTTATATCGGTTTCGATCCGACATCAGACTCTTTACATATTGGAAGTTTGGTTCAAATTATGACACTTGTTCATTTTCAAAGAGCAGGACATATGCCTATTGCCTTAATTGGTGGTGCCACAGGAATGGTTGGAGACCCATCTGGAAAGTCTCAAGAAAGGAATTTGTTAGATGAAGAAACGATTGCTAAAAACATAGTAGGCGTGAAGTATCAGCTTGAAAAATTCTTAGATTTTGAAGGAGAAAACCCTGCAGAAATAGCGAATAATTATGATTGGTTTAAGAACATGAACTTTTTAGAGTTTATTCGAGATATAGGAAAACATATTCCCGTAAACTATATGATGGCAAAGGACTCTGTTAAATCAAGATTGGAAACAGGTATGTCCTTTACAGAATTCACCTATCAACTTGTTCAGGGGTACGATTTCTATTATTTAAATCAGCACAAGAATTGTATTGTCCAGCTTGGAGGGTCCGACCAATGGGGTAATATTGTTACTGGAACAGAGTTAATAAGACGCAAGGGAGGTAAGGCCGCATACGCTGTTACAACGCCCTTAATTAAAAAAGCAGACGGAACGAAGTTCGGTAAAACTGAAAGTGGAAACATATGGTTAGATAAAGAGAAGACCTCACCGTATGCCTTTTATCAATATTGGCTCAACACCTCTGATGAGGACGCTACTAATTTTATAAAGATTTTCACTTTGTTTAATCAGGATGAGGTCCGTGCTATGCAAAAAGAGCATGATGAAGCACCTCATATGCGGTCGCTTCAAAAGAAGTTAGCTGAAGATATTACGATACGAGTGCACGGAAATGAAGCATATGAGCAGGCAGTTAATGCATCAAAAATCTTATTTGGAAAGTCTACTCAAGAAGATTTACTGCGATTGTCCTCTTCTGAATTTTTAGAGATTTTTGATGGCGTTCCTCAAGCACATATTTCTCGTTCTGAGCTAGAAAATGGGGCTTCAATTATAGAGCTTTTAGCCGGTAAATCTGGATTTCTTTCGTCAAATGGAGAGGCACGACGTGCATTAAAGGCAAACGCTATTTCTGTGAATAAGCAGAAAGTAAATGAAGCATTCCTCGTTAAAGAAAGTAACCTGATTAATGACAAATACCTACTGCTAGGTAAAGGAAAAAAGTCAAATTACATTATTGTAATAGATTAATAAATCCTAGCTATTAGATAATCAACATGGCATCACCATACGAATAAAAGCGATACTTTTCTTTTACTGCCTCTTCGTATGTTTTTTTCATCAAGTCGTGACCACAGAATGCTGATATCATCATCAATAATGTAGATAGGGGCGTATGGAAATTTGTAATCAAACAATTCGCAATACTAAATTCATAAGGAGGAAAAATGAATTTATTGGTCCATCCTTCATACGGCTTTAAGAATCCGTCTGTTGTTACCGCAGTTTCAATAGTTCTCATTGATGTTGTACCAACAGCACAAACTTTTCGTTTAGCACGCTTTGCAGTATTTACTATTTCGGATGCAGTTTCAGTTATGATTGCTTGCTCAGAATCCATTTTATGCTTGGTTAAATCTTCAACTTCCACAGGTCTGAATGTTCCCAGTCCAACATGAAGCGTGATTTCAGAAAATTCGATGCCCTTAAGTTCTAATCTTTTAAGTAGCTGTCGCGAAAAATGTAAACCTGCAGTTGGTGCTGCAACAGCGCCTTCTTCTTTTGCGAAAATAGTTTGATATCGTTCTTCATCAGAAGGTTCAACATCTCTTTTAATGTATTTAGGTAGAGGTGTCTCGCCAAGCTCAGTAATTTTGGCTTTAAAGTCTTCATAAGGCCCATCAAAAAGAAAGCGTAATGTCCTGCCTCTAGAAGTTGTATTGTCTATAACTTCAGCAACGAGAGAGTCATCTTCCCCAAAATACAATTTGTTTCCAATTCTGATTTTCCTAGCTGGATCCACCAAGACATCCCAAAGAAGGCTGTCTCTATTTAATTCTCTAAGTAAAAATACTTCAATTTTAGCACCGGTTTTTTCTTTATTTCCATACATTCTTGCAGGGAAAACACGGGTATTGTTCATTACCATTACATCTCCCTCATCGAAGTAATCGATGATATCCTTAAACTGTTTATGCTCAATTTCTCCAGTGTCCTTATGGACGACCATCAAGCGAGACTCATCTCTGTTTTCACTTGGGTATTTTGCAATTAGCTCTTCAGGAAGATCGAAGTTAAACTCCGATAATTTCATCTTACTCATAGTTGGGATTTTAGCATTATCTATTCAAAGAATGCAAAGATACAACATGCATACCCCGTTTGTCAAGTAAATCACGCTTTTTATTCCTAAAACTGAAAATAAACAAAGGGTTTGAAAGTGTCAGAAAAGGCCTGATAAACAAAAACAAGAATGATTGCAACAACAATAGATTGTATATACATGGGTAGTTTAGTGAATAATTTTTCTCCAAACAATTTGGTTTTACCGGGTAACCAGTGAATGATATATCCAATAAGCATTACGAGCAATGCGATGTCAAATCCTTCTAAAAGTATCGATATGGATTCTTGATTTAATTCAAAGTTGTGCCAGATTTGATGAAGCATCTGCGAAGGCGCACCATCTTTTTCAAGTCGAAACCAAATTCTAGTAAAGGTGATGAAATTGAAGGTGATAAATATTTTCCAAATATGAACACCCCAATTATTTAATTGCTCATAAGGGCTAATTTTTTTCCAATGATTGTAAAGAATAAGGGCAATTCCATTCATAGCACCCCAGATGACAAAATTCTCACTTGCTCCATGCCAGAGCCCTCCTAAAACCATCGTTATAAGAAGGTTTAGGTCTCGATGTATGTATTTTTTAAAGTTGACAAATAATAAAGAAAAAACTATGTAAAGGAGCATTAGACCGAGGTAGATGAAAATCAACCAATACCATTGCGTTATAAAAACCATAAAGATTAAAATAACTAGAGTTGCAATATAGGTGCCTATGCCTCCACCTCGGTTTCCTCCCAGAGGAATATACAAGTAGTCTCTAAGCCAGGAGCCTAATGACTTGTGCCAACGCCTCCAAAAATCAGCTACGTTTATTGCTTTGTATGGTGAGTTGAAATTCTCCAGGAGCTTAAATCCCATTAATCTTGATACCCCGATTGCTATATCTGTGTAGCCGGAAAAGTCACCATAGATTTGTAGTGAATAACCCCACATTGCCAGAATACTTATAAATCCAGGAAATGCCTCGGGTGCATCAACAACTTTATCTATAAAATGAATAGCTATATAATCGGCAAGAACAACTTTCTTTAGAATCCCTTTTACAATTTGAATAATAGCCCAGCTAAATTCATTGTGGTTTAGCTGAAATGGTTTTCTGATTTGCGGAATGAAATCTCTAGCTCTAACAATTGGTCCTGCAACAAGCTGCGGGAAAAAGCTAACAAAAAAGGCGTAATCGAAGAAGTTTTGAACAGGTTGGACTTCTTTCCTATATATATCAACAACATAGCTTATGCTTTGAAAGGTGAAGAATGAAACTCCAACGGGAAGTACAATATTATCTGCAAAACTTCCGCCCCCCATAAAACTGTTGGCCATGCGAGCAAAAACATTAAAGACTTCATATTTAGTATGAAACATTTCATTAAATGAATCTGTAAAAAAGTAGGCGTATTTGAAGTATCCAAGCGTAAGCAGATTGAACAATACGGATAGGGTGACAAAAACTTTTTTATGGATTTTTGAGCTTGTTTTCCCAAGTCCTCTTCCTATAAAGTAATTTAGTATAATACTTGCGCTTAGCAGCAAAACTAGCAATCCAGAGGTTTTGAAATAGAAGAAAAGACTTACGACAAAAAGAAAAATACTCCTAGTTAGCTTATGTTTTTGAATGAAACTGAAAATCGAAAGAACAATTAAAAAGAAAATCCAAAAATCAAGCTGAGTGAAGATCAAGGGTTGCGCTTCATCAAAAGAAAAAAGTTGTATCAGCCTCTCCATCCTAAAAGTTTATATTTTCCTGTTCGCATTCCTTTTGATTCAAGTACTTTAAAAAAGCATCAATGTAAAGCTCACCCTTTAGATGATATCCCTCTTTGGTGAAATGAACAAGGTCATTTCTCATTAAGCCCGCATTTTTCCATGTATCAGAAGATCCAAGGCCTCCCATGAAACCGTAAAAGTCCCAAACTGCAGTTTTATATTTAGAAGCAAGCTCAATTATTACAGCTCTTTGTCTGTCCGTGTTTTTATTTGGATAACGTCTTTTATAATAACAATCATTTGGGACAGTAAGAAGGATGGCGCATTTTGGATTGGCCTCTAAAACAATCTTAACCATTGCTTCGAGGTTTTTCTTGTAGACCTCAGGTTTGAAGCTAGCATATGGGACAAAACCGTCATTTGTACCAACAGAAAAAGCAAAAAAGTCAGGAGGCGTTTGTTTAAGGTCCCTTAAAAAGAACTCGTTATCCAAATAGGTATATAATCCTGCACCATTTATTCCAATTGAATTATATGAAATACCTGGTTGTGCATTCATGAGCTCAAATCCATAAAGATCCAATCTGTACTTTTCTTTAGTGTTTCGTATAAATTGGATATCTAAAGTATCAATAGCATCGGTAAACTGAATTTCTGTATATCCCATTTCAGAACAGCGACGAACGGACTCGATTAATAATTCATTTGATCCAAAATTAAATTCAAAAGGAATAACACCACTATTGTGATAGATTCTAATAGCCTCAATAGGAGGGCTCACTCTTGTTTTCTTGTAGATGAAATTCAAGTCTATAAGCGAGTCTGAGCAGGAGATTGCCGCTCCTGTGATACCGTAGTGTACAAACTCAGGACGTTGAATCACGCTTCGATAACCACTCCAGCTATTCGATGAGGTGAATCGATAATTGCTTGGATTATTTGTTCTCGCTAAATTAAATGGAAAAACGAGGCCTCTATGACCTCCGAGTCCTGGCCAATTTCTTTGTAAAAAGCTCCTAAAATCATGGGTATAAATATCAGCTTGAATATGAGAGCCTCCAATATGGTAAAAATTTAGTTTTCGATCTTTAAATCGAATCATAGAATCCATTGAGGTGTATAGCTCATCCCAACTTCCGTTGTCACTAGAGGGGAATATGAAAACATTTTCATCAAAATTTATAAACGGAAATTGATTCACAGCATTCGAGTCGATACAAACGGTTTCAAACAGATTGATTCTATTAGAATCAGGTTCAACTTGCCCATGAACCAGTATCGGAATATAAAAAATGATATGAAAAAAGAGGCTATTCATTACTTTCCTTTGTTATATCTTTTTGAAGGTCTTTCTCCCAAACCTTGAAAGCATCGATAAAGGCATCATAAAATAATTGAGAAGCTTTTTTTGATCCTTTGTTCGTAAAATGAACATAGTCTTTTCCGGCGAGATTGTTTTCTACCCATGCAAACATTGAGTCTTTACCCCCCATGGCGTTGTACAAATCCCAATAAGAGCCACCTGCATTCAGAGTCTCCTTTTTCATTTGTTGAATACAATATGGAATAAAGGGATATGTCTCATAAATGCCCTCCTGTAATTGTGACATATCACTAGGTCCAATAACAATGATTGCTGCATTATCAGTTGATTTTTTAACAAACTCAATTTGTCGTTTAAACCTTCTCGCATAGGAGCGCACAGCGCTACTATCTTTAAAGAATGGGATTGAATTCCCACCAAATTGCATAATAACCAGCTTTGTATTTAGCGCTTGATGCATAAAGGAGAAGACTTCTTTATTTAATGAGCTGAATTGGGTGCCCGAGGAGCCACGCATTGCAACATTATTCATTTGAACACCGACATCCCCTTCAAGTGAAATACCATTTATTGTAGGGCTATTTTTCGATTTAAAAACAAACTTAAGTTTTTGGGGTGTTGTCGTAAATTTCAATAAAAGTTGGTGTGCATCTCCATCTGCTATTAAAGAGTCAGAACCATAAAAAGCATCATTCACAAAAACATCAAGGGTGCAAGTGTCAATGCAATCATTGTAGAATAAAGAGACGTTTGTGTAGGCTTTACATCGAGAATAACCTTTTGTAGAAGGAGTGATTTCAATCCATGCCTCGGTTGGCCTATTTTGACTTAGCGCAATACTATCAATGTTGAATTTTGCGGCAGAAAGCATTGCGCCATATTTTTTTGAAGTCAGCTTTTCTTTTCCAAAAATAATTTTTCGAATGAAGTTTTGGGAGTAGTTATGTCCAAATGATATCGTGTTGTAAACGTTAATTGCAGGAATCATACCAGGTCCCGCACCTCCAAACTGGCTTTGAAGTCGTTGACGAATAAAAGCGGTCATGCGATCTCCTTCGATTTGAGAATCACCGTAATGGAAAATATTAACCTTTTCTTTTCGAGAAGCAATGTTATTTAGAATACTAAAAAAAGCACCTAGATTTTCTTTAGCCTCGGCATTTTGTTCCAAATGCGTTTGACTCGCAACGCGAAGAACACTACTTTTTGACGGTAAACCAAGATTTGTATTGGCTGTATCTAATTGCGAATTAAAGGAATCGTCATTAATATCTGAAACATCAACATTCTCTAAAAAGTCGATATTCTTCTTTTCTTGATTCTTAGGAGTTATTAACCTTTCCCAAGTTAAGAACCTTATGTTTTCACCAAAAATTACATAACCATCTTCAGGGGCAAAGTATACTATTGGGAGCAATAAAGAACAGGTCAATAAAAGAAAAAAAAGTACATTTATCGGTCTGTATTCCTTCATTAAAAAACCTTTGCTAAACAAATATAGTTTTTAAACAAATACTAACGATGAAAGATAACAATCTCTCTACTGAAACTTCCTTATATCTATTACAGCATGCAGAAAACCCTGTGCATTGGCAGCCATGGTCTGATGCGGCATTAGATTTCGCAAAGGAAGAGAACAAACTGCTGCTCGTAAGTATCGGCTATTCTTCATGTCATTGGTGTCATGTGATGGAAAAGGAAAGTTTTGAGGATCGAGAAGTGGCAGCCTTTATGAATAAACATTTTGTAAATGTAAAAGTAGACAGGGAGGAGCGTCCGGATGTTGATCAGTTATATATGTCAGCAATTCAATTGATGGGTGTTCAAGGTGGATGGCCTTTAAACTGTATATTACTTCCTGATGGGCGGCCTATATATGGCGGCACTTACTTCAAAAAAGAAAAATGGTTAGAGGTTCTTAAGGCCTTGGTAGAAACAAGTCGGAAACAACCTGATCGTGTAGAAGAATTTGGAAAAGAAATTCAAGGTCATCTTCAGGATGCTTCCTACGAACAGATTAAAGATTATGATGCCTTAAATCTCGGCACCATGAAAAAATGGATCTCTAAGCTAAAATCTACATTTGATACGGAGTTTGGAGGGTATGCGTTTGTACCCAAGTTCCCATTACCAAATCATCTTGAATTTCTATTAGACTTCGGCAGTCAAGAGCAGGACGAAACGATTGAGCTACACATACGTAGAACTCTTTTTGCAATGGGTAATGGTGGAATCTATGACCATGTTGAAGGTGGGTTTTCTAGGTATTCAACTGATGCGCTTTGGAAGGTTCCTCATTTTGAAAAAATGTTATACGATAATGCCCAACTCATCGGATTGTATAGTAAGGCAGCAATGCATTCTAATTCAAATTCGGATTGTGAGTATTATGGCACCATTGTTTATGAGACTTTTGAGTATTTAAAACGTAATTTAAAGACAAAGTTCGGTCCGTATTTATGTTCTCAAGATGCCGATAGTGAAGGCGCTGAAGGTGTATATTATTGCTGGAGAAATAATGAGATCAAAAAAATTCTTAAGACAGATTTTCATTGGGTTAAAGATTTTTTTGGGATTTATGAAGATGAAGTTTGGGAAAATGATTTGTTTATACTTCAGCGGAAACAAGCACTAATTGATGTTGCCAAAAAACAAAACTGGACGATTGCTGAAGCGAAAGAACATTTAAGCCGCGTAAAAAACATACTTTTCTTACAACGAGGTAAGAGAACGAGACCTGTCATTGATACAAAATCATTAACCTCGTGGAATGCACTTTTAATCAATGGGCTAATACAAGCTTATCTTGCATTTAATAACAAGGAGTATCTAATAGAGGCTGGGGATCTAGCATCATGGATAGTAGAGAAACAACTTGATGAAAAAGGTGCTCTCAAGCGAAATTACGTGGACGGCGTTTCGAGTATAGATGGTTTTTTAGACGATTATGCTAATACGATTCAATCCTTTATTTATTTATATCAAGTACAAGGAGATCTAAGCTATTTGCATCATGCAAAAAGAATGACAGCCTTCGTGTTTTCTGAGTTTTACAGTGAGACCCAAAAATTATTCTTTTACACGCAAAAGGATGCGAAACTGATTGCTAGGAAAATAGATATCGACGATGATGTAATCCCATCTTCCAATTCAGTTATGGCTCATAATCTTTATGAATTGGGCGTTTATTTCAGAAAGGATGAATGGCTCGAAAAAAGCCAAGAGATGTTGGGGAAGCTTAAGGGCCTTATCTCTAAATATCCTAGCGGATATTTAAATTGGATGGCATTGTATTTCAGAATACTCAAAGGTACTAAAGAGCTTCATGTATTAACTACGCATAAACCCAATCGTGCGGAGTTGTTAATCCTTCTTAGAAAACGCATCGTTATTTCTTACCACAGGGAGATTCCAATGACGAAAGGATATTCTGAGAAGGGTATTTTCTTTTGTGAAAATAACACATGCCTACCAAGAATAGAATCAATCGAAGCGTTACTTAAACAAATTTAATTTTAAGCTTTTCTCTGAATAGCTTTTAGTGCTGCATCATGAATGTGAGAAGCACCTAAGCCGTACTTTTCCATTAAATCCATTGGTTTTCCACTCTCTCCAAAAGAATCATTTACGGCGATAAATTCTTGAGGACAAGGAGTATTTGTAGCAAGCACCCGAGCAACGGCCTCGCCTAATCCGCCATTTGCCATATGTTCTTCAGCGGTCACAATGCATTTGGTCTTGCCTGCAGATTTTAAAATGGCTGACTCGTCTATTGGTTTAATGGTGTGCATGTTTAGAAGCTCTACAGAAACCCCCTTCGCAGCTAGGGTTTGAGCAGCTTCAATTGATTTCCAAACCATATGACCACAAGCGATAATTGTCACATCAGAACCCTCTTGAATGACATCTGCTTTTCCAATTTCAAAAACGGCATTAGGTTTTATGAAAATCGGCATTACAGGTCTTCCAAAACGCAAATAAACAGCACCGTCATGCGACGCGATGGCTTTAGTTGCTTGTTTCGTTTGATTAAAATCCGCGGGGACAACAACAGTCATGTTTGGCAGCATGCGCATCATTCCGATATCTTCTAAAATTTGGTGCGTCGCTCCATCTTCTCCAAGCGTCAAGCCTGCATGAGAAGCACAAATCTTAACATTTTTTTGAGAGTACGCAATGGATTGTCGTATTTGATCGTATACGCGCCCCGTAGAGAAGTTTGCAAAAGTCCCAGTGAAAGGGATTTTACCGCCAATAGTCATGCCGGCTGCCATTCCCATCATATTTGCCTCGGCTATGCCAACTTGAAAAAAGCGTTCGGGAAATGCGTTTTGAAAAGCATTCATTTTAAGGGAGCCTGTCAAATCAGCACAAAGCGCAACAACATTCTCATTTTCTGCACCTAATTCTGCGAGCCCTTCCCCGAATCCAGATCGCGTATCTTTATTACCTAATATTTCAATGCCTTCCATAGTTATAATTTTAAATAATTCGTATTCAATGTTTTTATGCTAAATTCTTTTTCATTTGTGTAAGCGCTTGTAAACTGCCCTTTTTCTCGGTAAACAATTTTATACTCACCAGGTTGTAATTGCCATTTTTGGCTGCGTACATTATCATTGAGATTACATACCCATTCATAAGCTCCAATTTTTCTTTTCACAAATATTTGTCCTACATAAAGTTTTGCTGTTTTTAAGTCTAGATTTCCCGGTGCAGGAATGTCAACTGTTGTCGTTTTGTACTCATTAATATTTATATTCAGATAAGTTCTTGGCAATGTGAATATTTCAAGATCATAGCTGCCAATAAGATATTTTTCTGTGCTACCCAATTGTTGATGGTTTATGGTTTTGTTATAGTTTTTATCTTTTTGAAAAACTCTTGTGGCATATTTTACATTGTAGTTGCTTCTTGAGCTGATAAACTTCAAGTATCCTTGAGCCGCATTTAAATTTATTGTGTTATGCGCGTGTTCAATAATTTCAATATTTTTTTGATTGATTTCAGGTAATGTGGCCACCCTCAAATCGTATTTAAAAGAAGGGTCAAGAATTAGTGTGTCCGGATTTTTGTACCTGTTTAAGGTGTGGGTAAAGGTATAAATAAGCTCCTGTGTTCCAGCTCTGTAAAAGAATAAACTCACATCAGTTTCTTTAGGGTTAAGTGCTAAGTCATTTAGGTTTACCTGAACGGTAGTGTTTAGTAATGCTTTATCTATAATGTTTGTTAACACATTTTTAAATGTTTTTTTATTCTCAGCTTCTGTAAATGAGCCAATACAATTGAATTTCTCAAGGTAGCTTAAGTCCAATCCTATGCCTATTACAAATGGTGTAACATTTACCTCTTTTTCTTTAAGCTTTTGTGCAATGACGCATGGATCATTGTCGCAAGATTCTAGTCCATCTGTTATAAGAATGATAAAGTTTCTACCATCGTTGGATGGAAAATCTCCTGCTGCAGCCTCTAAAGATCTAGCTATGGGTGTTGCGCCTTTTGCAGATAAGAACTTGATTTTTTTCTTAATAGCGTCTATGGTGTTTTTGCCAAAAGGGACCTCTAATTTAGTATCATTGCAGTCTTGCGACATGTTACTTACAGCTGATTGATGGCCGTAAACGCGTAATGCAATTTCTAGATTTGGAATACCTCTAAGCTCTTCAATGGAGCTGTTTAGTATTTCTTTTGCAGATTCCATTCTTGATTGGTTCTCCCATTTTAAATTCATGCTATTGGAAGCATCCAAAATAAATAGTATTCTCGTTTTGCTTTGACTTTGAGCAGTCAAGGCGACGATAATAAAAAGAATGAAAACAAATTTATTCACTAATAATCCCCTAATGTTTCTTTGAGCTGGCCCAACGCATCAGCAAGCTGCTCCTCATTTGGCGCTACACCATGCCATTTGTGAGTACCCATCATAAAGTCCACACCCATACCCATTTCAGTTGTCATAATAACGACTACAGGCTTTCCGTTACCTGTTTTTTCTTTCGCTGCAGACATGGTAAGATGTATATTTTCAAAATTATGACCGTCCATTTCTAGAACCTCCCATCCAAAAGCTTGCCATTTTTCTTTTAATGAACCTAAAGAGAGTACATCGTCGACATCCCCATCAATCTGCCTCCCGTTGTAATCTATTGTAGCGATGAGGTTATCTACCTTGTTTGCAGCAGCGTACATAGCAGCTTCCCATATTTGGCCTTCTTGTAATTCTCCGTCTCCATGCAAGGTATATACCGTTGTAGGATCTTGATTTAATTTTTTCGTTTCTGCCGTTCCAATTGCTACGGACAAACCTTGACCTAGAGATCCTGATGCCATTCGAATACCCGGAAGTTTCTTATCTGTTGAAGGATGCCCTTGAAGTCTTGAAGAAATTTTTCTAAATGTTGCTAATTCTGGAACAGGGAAATATCCTTTTCGTGCCAACACACTATACCAAACGGGTGAAATATGTCCGTTTGAGAGAAAAAACACATCTTCTCCTCTTGCATCCATATTGAAATTTGATGCATTTTCTGTCATTGCTTCGAAATACAAATACGTTAGAAAGTCTGCACAACCTAGAGACCCCCCTGGATGCCCTGATTTTACCTCGGATACCATTCTTACGATATCTCTTCTTACTTGGGATGCAATTGATTTTAAGTCCTCTTTATTCATGGTTTTATTTATTGGATAGTATTGCTAACTTTACAAAACTAATTTTAATTGTCGTTTGACTTTGAATTTTCTTTGAACAATAGGAGCAACTTTTCAACGATTTTGAGGTCTTTAATGGTGAAAACAAATTGTTTATGAATTTTTTACTCTCCTTTATCCTCATTTTTTGTTCTTGTTTTCATGCTTTTAGCCAAAGTGCTTTACTGGATAGTTATACGCAATCAGAACTTAATGAGCTAAAGCAAGTAAATATTGCTGATTATGAACTATTATCCTATGCTATTGAAAACGCATTGGAATTTGGTGAATATTTTGAATCGAAACACTCCAATTTAGAACATGTCAATAACGATATTTCACCAGAAACTGCCTCCTTTACAGATTTTAGGTTTAAAATTAAAAATCAAAATCAATATTACGTTTGGGAAAATCAGCAAAAAATCATCATTGTAAAATCTTTTTGGGTTTTAAGAAATGAACAAAAAATCAAGCGATGATAATGAGATTTCTTACTAGCTTATTCATCATTGTTGCGGCTACATTTTCATGGTCACAAACCATAATTATGGGTGAAGACGGTTTTCCAGAAACGAACCCAATGGATTGTAATAATTTTGGAATAACAGGAACAAACTTTCAAGATCCGGGGGCTGGAGGAAACTACCCTCCCAATTTTATTGATTCTACTGTTTTTTGTCCTGACTTGAATCTTGGAACAAAAGCATCCATTACCTTCGCTATAAATGCAGGATATGAATTTGATGTCGATGGGTCAGATTTTATTAGTGTATATGATGGTCCGAACACCTCAGCTCCATTGTTGGGGGCTCACAATTCCATATCTGACCCAACAGGTTTTACGTATCAAGCAAGCTGGAATAACCCTTCAGGTTGTCTTACTGTAGTATTTCAATCAGATGGAGCCAATGAAGGTACTGGCTGGCAGGCGAACGCTTCATGCGGAAATCAATTTCAGCCTTTTGAGGCACACATGGAAGCCTATATTAATGGTGTGGGCCCAGATGCTATAAATCCAAGCGATACGGGCTTCGTTGATATATGTTTTGGTGATAGTATTCTTTTTGTAGCAAAACCTATCTTTCCTAATTCGCTTGATTCAACAGGATTTGGGTATTCTCAAAATGTAGATATCGATATAGATTTTGAATGGAATATTACAGATGGGAATGTATATCCTAACAACGATTCTGTCTGGTTTACGCCACCGGCAAGGGCAGGCTACCTTGTCGATTTGAAAATTGAAGACCAGTTTCCGTTAAATCAACGTGTAAGAAGTAAAGTACGTGTTTCATTATTGCCGAGTTTTGCTGGCACAGGTCCTCTTCAAGATTCTGTATGCCTTGGAGCAAGTACAACACTCATTGGAGGAGTTACATCGCAAGATACTGTAGGTGTTGAAATTCCTTCAGGTAGTTTTGAGTTGGGTGGTAACTTTGCAGGTTTAACCTATCTTCCTGATGGTTCGGGACAACAATATGAGGCTCCGATAACCATTAATGGTTTTCCTGGGGGCTCTACAATAACTAATGATCAGGATCTTAATCAGGTTTGTATCACTATGGAGCATTCATACTTAGGTGATTTAGAAATTTGGCTGCAGTGTCCGAATGGTACAATAGCACCTCTTGTAAATTCATTTACCGGAGGGTTTTTACCAGGCGGTAATTCAGGGTTTGGTACTTATATGGGCGACCCTATTGATGATGCAGGTGGCGGAGGCCCTGGCGAGGGCTGGGAGTACTGCTTCAGTTCTGTTTTTAATGATTTAGGTCCATTAACGGATAATCTCGGAAATACAATACCAGCTCCAAACTTTGGAAATAACGGTCCTTCCATAGATCCTAATGACGTTTATCAACCGGAAACTTCCTTCAATTCCCTCATAGGTTGTCCTGTAAATGGAAATTGGACGATCTTTGTTCAAGATAATATTGGTATTGACGATGGTTATATATTTGAATGGGGACTTTACTTTGACGCCTCTTATTTTCCAGGTTTAGGTTCTTATCAGACTTCGGCTGATACGAGTTGGTGGACTGAAGACCCTACAATTATTTCAGGAATGAATGATACCCTGATCGAAGTGCAACCTGATGCGGTGGGGACCTATAGTTATACATTTAACATTATTGATGATTATGGTTGTCCATTTGACACCACAGTTTCTTTTACTGTTACAGAAGGACCGCTGATTTTTCCAGATACGATTGCGTGTGATTTAGCTTTTCAAGTATCGGGAACAGAATCTTTCAGCGGTGGTGAATGGTCTACATTAGATACAGCGCTTACTTTTAGTAATGAGTTCAACGATAATCCATTGATTTCCTCTTCTTCTGGAGGGTATTTTGATGTTTCATACACGGACAACGAATGTAATGTTACAGTTGAGGCCGAGATTCATTTCCCACCCTATTTATATATTGAAATGCCCGACACAGCTGTTTGTGCAGGGTCTAATTATGAGTTGGTTCCAATCGTTACGGCAAATGATTTGGATCCAGGATATGTTCCAACGCTGAATTATTTATGGGAGGATGGTTCGACTGACTCAACACTTGTCATTAATAATGCTGGGACCTATGTGTTTACGGTATTGAATGAATGCGTTGAAGTTTCCGAGAACTTTACAATATTGCCGAATGCGTCAGTTCCTAATGACACTACTGTTTGTGATTATTCTTTTCAGATTGATGGAACCAATGCGCCAAATGGTGGTTTTTGGTCTTCCTCGAGCTCTGATATTGCTATAACAGGTGATGTAATTAATCCGATTGTAGATGCCTCGATTGCCGGTTTATTTGAGCTTGTTTTTACGGATCCAACTTGCTTAAGTGAACAATCCATGTTTGTATCATTTCCACCTAATTACAATGTAATAGCTATGGACACTAATGTCTGCATTGGTTCAATAGTATCCTTAAGCGCTTTAGGTATACCGGATGCTACACAGGTAGGCTATCCAATAGATTATGACCTGTCATGGAGTAATGGATCGGAAGGCCCGTCAATAACCGTGAGTGAAGGAGGCGATTACACCGTCACATTGAATCATATTTGTGGTAATATTTCAGATATAGGAACATTAGGGTTGTATGGGTGTGACCTTGAGGTGCCGAACGTTATAGTTTTGTCATCGACGGTAGGAAACGATGAGTTTTTCGTTAACTACAATGGAATAGACAAGTTTAACTGCCTTATCTTAAATAGGTGGGGGAATTTGATTTATGAGTATACAGACCCTGCGGCAAGTTGGCCTGGAACGAATAAATCAGGTAAAGTTGTGGATGAAGGGACCTACTTCTACAAAATTGAAGCAACTTTTGAAGGAGGACAAACTGTACAAAAGCATGGTTTTGTAGTGCTTAAATACTAAGAATCTCCTAACTTTGTATTTCTACCAAAAGAAGAAATATGAAGCCATTTGCAGAAGAGATTTTAGAAGGAATACCTGCGCATCTTCCAGCAGAAAAACCAATTGATCCAGCAATAAATCACGCACCGAAGCGAAAAGCAATACTGAATTCGGAGGAAAAAAAACTCGCACTTAAAAATGCACTGCGTTATTTCCCAAAAGAACAACATGCTGTTTTAATTTCAGAATTCTTAAATGAATTGAATACTTATGGCCGTATTTATATGCACAGATTTCGTCCAAGTCATGAAATTATAGCAAGACCGATAACTGATTACCCTGGAAAGTGCGCTGAAGCAAAAGCTATAATGCTAATGATTCAGAATAATCTAAGTTTGG
This sequence comes from uncultured Flavobacteriales bacterium, assembly GCA_943789205.1. GTDB lineage: Bacteria > Bacteroidota > Bacteroidia > Flavobacteriales_D > Crocinitomicaceae > UBA952. The sequence continues at coordinate 783,261 of CALSTG010000001.1, read as the reverse complement.
CAGTGGCGCAACATCCCCATGAGCTTATCACTTATGGTGGTAATGGTTCCGTATTTCAGAATTGGATTCAATATCGATTGACGATGAAGTATCTATCTGAAATGACTGAGGAGCAAACACTTGTTATGAATTCAGGACATCCACAAGGGTTATTTCCATCTCATAAAGATGCGCCTCGGGTTGTGATATCGAATGGTATGATGATTCCAAATTATTCTAAACCTGATGATTGGGAAAAATTTAATGCACTTGGAGTAACACAATATGGGCAGATGACTGCCGGTTCTTACATGTATATCGGTCCACAGGGAATTGTTCATGGTACAACCATTACCGTTTTAAATGCGATTCGTAAAATGACGAAGCCTAATGAATCTACAAAAGGAAAGCTATTTGTTACCGCAGGTTTAGGAGGTATGTCTGGAGCACAACCTAAGGCAGGTAATATTGCAGGAGTAATTTCGGTAACAGCTGAGGTAAATCCTAAGGCCGCAAAAACAAGACATGAGCAAGGCTGGGTAGATGAGATTATTGAGGACTTAGATTTACTTTGTGCGAGAGTTCATTCTGCAAAGGAAGGTAAGGAGATAGTTTCTATTGCGTATCTGGGAAATATTGTAGATGTATGGGAGAAATTTGACAGTGAAAACATTCATATTGATTTGGGTTCCGATCAGACATCTTTGCACAATCCTTGGGCAGGAGGATACTATCCTGTGGGTCAAAGTTTTGAAGATTCAAATGAAATGATGGCTTCAAATCCAGATTTATTTAAGCAAAAAGTACAAGAAACCTTAATTCGTCATGCTGCTGCGATTCAAAGAAATACAGATAAAGGAACTTATTTTTTTGATTACGGTAATGCTTTTTTGTTGGAAGCTACAAGGGCTGGTGCTGCATTAAGAGCAGAAAACGGCGATGATTTTATTTACCCTTCCTACGTTCAAGACATTTTGGGCCCGATGTGTTTTGATTTCGGTTTTGGTCCTTTTAGGTGGGTTTGTGCGAGTGGAAAACAATCTGATTTGGATATGACAGATCAAATTGCTTGTAATATTCTTGAAGAAATGATGCTTAAAAGTCCACCTGAAATTAAACAGCAAATGGCGGATAATATTCAATGGATTAAGGGAGCACGAGAGAATCAACTTGTTGTTGGATCAAAAGCTAGAATTCTTTATGCTGATGCTGAGGGTAGAATGAAAATAGCAGAAGCTTTTAATCAGGCGATAAAAGATGGTAAAATAGGCTCAGTGATTTTGGGACGTGATCACCACGATGTTTCTGGAACAGACTCGCCATATCGTGAGACTTCAAATATTTATGACGGCTCCAGGTACACCGCTGACATGGCGATTCAGAATGTTATAGGAGATAGTTTTAGGGGAGCCACATGGGTTTCAATTCACAACGGTGGTGGTGTTGGATGGGGAGAAGTAATCAATGGTGGTTTTGGAATGCTCATCGATGGAAGTCAAAAATCTTCTTTACATATCAAGCAAATGCTTCATTGGGATGTGAATAATGGTATTGCAAGAAGAAGTTGGGCTAGAAATGAAAATGCAAATTTTGCAATTGCTAGAGCGATGGAAAAGGAACCTCTTTTAAAGGTAACCATGCCGCACTCAGTTGAGGATGAATTACTATTAAAACTTGATGTTTCTTAATGAAACCTCAAAGGTTTCAGAGGTATTATTGGTTAATATTATTGGCGTTAATATTATATGTCCCACTCATTTTTTTAGGAGGATTCGGGACTTCAGACGATTTGTCTCTTGTAGCTCATATTGGCACAGATTATTGGCACGATTTAAAATATAGTCTTTCTAGGTCAGGGCATATTTCACGACCTATCTATGGGTTTATACAAACCACAACATTGCATTTGTTTGGCTCAAGCTATGTGCTGTATAATATTTTTCGTCTTTCGCTATGGGCAGCTCTTATAATCACTGCTAATCTTGTTTTTAAAAAATCTTTAGGTAGTAAAAACACATTATTATTTTTATTTTTTTTATCCTTTCCCATTTTTGCTTCTTCCCAGCTTTTTAATGCGATGCAAACTGGGTATATATTGTCCATTCTATTTTTTCTTCTAGCGCTAAGATCTACTCAAAATGGCGCAGAGACCACTCGTTTTTATTTGATTTATTTTTTTTGGTCATTATTAGCTTTGCTTTCTTGTGAAATAGTTTTTCCTTTATTTCTATTTCTACTATTACAGTTTAGAAGTTCGTCTAAAAATAAATGGGCATTTAGGAAGGTTTTACTAACAACGGGATTGGTGTTTTTAGTTGTACTAATTTTAAAGTTTACCATAGGGCCTTATTACCAGATTGATAATGCGGTTTACGGCTTTTCTTTTTCAACTCATTCTATTTTACAAGGCCTATATTATTTCATCGCAATTTTTATCGAACTGCCTTTGCTTTTGATAGAAGTTATTCCGTTTTATTTATCCGAGCCATTGTTATGGCTTAGTTTTTTGGCGCTACCGGTAGTTTATTGGTCAAGATCAGAATTGATCGGGTCATACGACAAAATAACAATGATACATGCTTTTATTACCATTATTGCATGCTGTTTGATTTTTATTCTTTCTAATTATCCTGCTGTTACCTATGGTTTTTACAATAAAATGCTTCTTCCAAGTCATTTATTTGTAGCCGTAGTTTTAACATTTATATGTTCTTGGCTTTTGAATAGTAATTTTTATGTATTGTCTTATGTGATTGTTGTTTTGTGGTTTGCATCTATGGAAATGCAGGTGATTAATACCATACGATCATGGGAGCAAAGAAAAAACCATTATGAAGATTTGGTTCCATTATTAGCTGAGGAGAACACCCTCGATTATGTATTTGTTGAGAGCCCCTATTTTTTAACTTCAAATTACAATAATGAACCTGTTTTTTCGCTTATAGAGGATTTTCAAGGGGGGCTTATATTATATGGTTTTAAAGGTGAAGCAGAACGAATATTCCCATATACAGCTAGAATGTTAGAAGATTCATCATATTGGCCGAATCATAATATTGTAAATGTAATTCGTGAAAAAAACATAGATAATTTTTCCTGTATTTATAAGTCGAAGGATTCGTCTAACTGTTTTGACTCTATTTTAGACTATAATAATGATTTTGCTAGATTCAAAGCTTCTCATTATTTTTCAACTCAAATTGATTGCCAGCGTGCGCATTTAAGATCATGGCTCTCTAAATACATTAAATGATGAGATTTTTGGTTTTTTCTTGGTGCATTTTTATTGTTGGCAATGCTTATGTACAGCTTCCAATTGATTCAATTCCAATAAACCAGATAAGAATCATTGCTTCGCATAATAGTTATAAAAAGAAACCCCACCCTAAGGTTTTACGATTTTTAAAAAAGTTTCAAGACAAGCTTGGCGACCAAAACAATCCGGACTTTATTGATTATGGACATTTACCCTTTTCTGAACAATTCGACAATTATGGTATACGTGGTATAGAATTAGATGTCAATTATGATCCCAAGGGGGGGCAATATAAAAGAAGACGTGTCAATTTATTCCTTTTTGGACAAAGACAACGTTTAAAGGGAAAGGCGTTAAAGAAGCCTGGCTTTAAAATATTACATATTTCGGATGTAGATTTTGAAACCAATTATCTTACACTCAAGTCTGCCTTAGAAGCTTTAAAGTCTTGGAGTGATTTACATCCAGACCATTTTCCTATTTATATCAATTTGGAGGCAAAAGGATCGCATCCCGCTGATGAGTCGAAGGCATTAAAAAGATTGGGGTTCAAAAAGTGTATACCCTTTGATCGTAGAGCGTTTTTAGATTTAGAGCAAGAAATTTCCGCTACGCTAAGCCCTGATCAAATATTTAAACCTTCCGATTTTAAAAAGAGCTATTCTAGTCTTCAAGAAAGGGTATTAGCTGAAGGCTGGCCACTATTAGAGGAGGTACGAGGAACATTTATTTTTATTCTGGAAGGAAATAACAAGCATCTATATAGAACTTTCGAGCGCCCTTTGTTCTTCCAATATGGAAATCAAAGTGATGCGAATACTGTTTTTCTTTTACGAAATAACCCAATTGCTAGCGAGAGAGAGATTAGAGAGCTTAACTCTGAATTCATAGTTAGAACTCGTTCAGATGCCGGTAGTGTTGAATCAAGGTCAAACAATTACGACACATGGAATGCTGCTCTCAGAAGTGGAGCTCAAATCATATCTACAGACTATTACAAGGCTGATGAACGTTGGAGTTCATACAAGATTGGCTTTAAGAATGGCTTTTTCGAGCTTCTTCGGCCCTAGTTTCTAATATTAAGCTGTAGAAGCTTTCTATTGTCTATGACATTTGCTCTTTGGTAAAGCCCATTGATCAAATAGCTTTCTTCCGAACGCTCTCGATTTTGATTAAAAGTAATGGGTGTTTTAACCAATTTTGTAACCAGCTCTTTGTTCATTACGTCCTTCTCTACTTTGTAGCTTTTTTTCTCTACAGGAACAGCCGTTGTTTTCATAAAGATTTTGTACACACCGTTTTTACCCACAAGAGGAGGTAATGAAACATTCTCCTTATTGTTTTTAGCAGAATACAATGAACCAATAACTTTAGCATCAATATTGTTCAAGCTTTTCAATGAAACACTAGCAGACTGAATTTTAATACTTAAATCTTTCGAAAGTTCTTGAATAGAATTGTCTCCAAAGTCTTTAACGATCATTTCAGATTTTTTAGCATTAATGTATGCTTTACGCATTTCGTCTTCGACTTCATTAAATCCAGGAGCACCTTTCGATCTTGAAGAATATACCATTCCAATAACATAAGTGTTTTTGTCTCGAATTGGACGCCCAACGAGAGTTCCTACTTTTGATCCCTCTTTGTAGGCAGCGCGAATTAATCTGTCTCCTGCATTAGAACTGTTGAGATACGACGCTGGAACTAAGGGATTATTATCTACTAATTTCAAAGCTCGAGCTTTATAAGATTTCGCAAGAACTACAGAGTCAAAGTAGCTTCTAATTTCCTTCGAAGACTTTAACTTTTCGGTTCCTTGATATAAAGTACTCAAAATATTATCCGATTCTTTTTCTTTCAAATTCATTGTTTCTTCCGAAGGCTTAAATTCTTTAAAAATAGTGGCTAGCTTAGGCAAGCTATTGTCATCTTTTTCAAGAACCTCCACGATGTGGGTTCCAAGGCTTGAGGTTACTATTGCAACTGAACCTGCAGCATTGTTTGTACAGAATTCAGATATTTCTTTACCAAAGAATTTTGTTCTTGTTTGTTCAGGGTATATTAAGGTAAGCTCTAAGAGGTTATCAAATTCTATACTTGCATCAGCCGAATTTGCTTTAGCCAAAGCTTCGAAGGTTACATTTTTATCAGCTGCAGATTTGATTTGATTCAGAAGGCTTGCTGCCAATGCATCATTTGACGCAGAATCTCTTTCTGCATTTACTTGCAGTAATATATGTCTTGCTTTTATTCTTGAAGAGGTTTTTCCAATAACCTTCGAAACTGCATAATAGTCTAGACCATTGGTTTTAGTCTTCATTTTTTGTCCACAAGAATAAGGTCCAACAATAGCACCGATTGTTGCATTTGCAAAAGTCGAATCCATTGTTTTAGGGTATGTAAATAATTCTTCGGCTTTAAAATGTCCTTCAGGAACAAACGTAGAACGCGCATTAAAGAAAGACAATTTAATATCACTCTTAGAGTTTGAATATATGGTATCATTATCTGCACTAGCCAAACCGGTTTTGAAGTTTTCAAATTTCGCGTTGAATTCCGTAGTGTCCTTTGAGGATGGGGATTCATCAATACTGAAGAATTTCACAACCTTGTATGCTTCATCACTCTGAAATCTAGAGTCCCATTTGTGAGAAGCGTAATATGCTGCTAGATCTGCATCTTTAACTTCAATATTATCATTTGGGATTGTATTGTTATTTTTCAAAAGATAGTCAATATCTTTTCGAAGGTTTTTGTTTGTAAAATCGTCTTTTGCTTCAAGACTGGAAATATAAAGACCTTGTGAAACAACATCAATATATTTTTGATTCATTCTCTGGTTGGAATAATAACGTTTAAGTTCGGCCCAACGCGCTTTATCTTTTTTTACATCGTCGAGTTGCTGCTTGAGTTTTACACGACCATCAATTTTCGACTGCTCCGTGATTTGACCCGTTACTGAATCTGTAAAAAATGAACGGATATTTTGATCTGGGCAAATATCAAAGCCATCGGTAGCCATCAAATAACTATTAAGCTCTTTATCTGATACTGAAATTCCTAAGTCTTGGTATTCTTTACTCATTATCATAGAGTCAATGAGTATAGGCCAAGCGTTGTCTTGATATTTAGCTCTTAAATATTCATATTTATTCATGTCCACTTTCTCTCCGAAAACATGTCCTACGCCGTATGCACCTGAGGCACCGGCTCCTCCACGTGTGCTAAAGAAGTCTCCTGCTATGAAAGCTAATAATGCAAGACCGATAATGATTACTAGAAGAACTGACTTTTCTCTAATTTTCCCTATTAATGCCATAACCTGTAATAATTTTAGTCTGCAAACATACTAAGATTAAATGAGAAAACTGTAGTGAAGCCAATAAAAAAAGGCCTATCGGCCTTTTCCTTTTCCATTGTTTTTTGTTGGTGTTTTTGGGCTCGGTGTACCCTTTTGGTTCGAACTGCCCGACGGTTTATTTGACTTAACACCGGAGCCTTTATTTCCTGAGGATGTATTTCCTTTTGGTGCAGTTGTGTTTTTGTTGGATCCCGAATTCCCTTTTGGAGCGTTCGAAGGACTTGGTGTTTGGCTTTTATTATTTTGGCCGCCATTATTTCCATTTGTCCCCATATTTCCTGATCCATTCCCTGGTTGATTTTCGTCATCCACATTTCCACTAGGGTCATTTTGGCCATTAGGCCCGCCGCTGCCTTGTCCAGGGTTAGAGACGTCTACACCATCTCCATTATTTCCATGGCCATTATTTCCATTAGAATTGTTATTGCCGTTTGACCCATTGCTTCCGTTGTTTCCATTAGAACCATTTAAACCGTTACCTCCACTGTTTCCATTGGAGCCATTATTACCATTATTGCCGTTTGACCCATTGCTTCCGTTGTTTCCATTAGAACCATTTAAACCGTTACCTCCACTGTTTCCATTGGAGCCATTATTACCATTATTGCCGTTTGACCCATTGCTTCCACTATTTCCATTTAAGCTATTAGATCCATTATTGCCATTAGAACCGTTATTCCCCGGCTGGTAAATTAACTTAATATTAGAACTTGTCATACCACAAGTATTAGAGATTCTCATTGAGAACACATTGTCTCCTGGTACCAAATTCACATTCGCAGTCAACGCATCTGTATTGCCATTGTAATTAAAGCCAATAGGAGCTCCATTAAATGTAAGAATGATATTCGAAGCATTGAAAGCATTGTTGGCCATTACTTGAAGTGTAAAAGCTTCATTCGTCACAACGGTGTTTACCAATGCAGGATTAATCCAGTTAACTGAAGGGTTTTTACAACGAAGAACAGAAAATTCTTTTGCATCCGATCCGCATGGACTTACGGCATATACACTTATGACGTTCGAACCATTATTTAATGGAACCATACCTGAAAGGTTTCCATTATTTATTTGATAATTAGATGGTGCTATGGCATGTCCATTAACAGTTATTGTCACATTTGTGCTTGCTGCATAATTCTGGATGACTGCATTTAATTGAACCTGGGATGTCATGACCATCGAAGGTGTACTCGGGTTCATTATGATCTGAGGAGTCTGACAAGGTTCATAAGAAATTGAAATATTTTCAGTATCCTCCCCACAAGGGTTTTTAGCCCGTATTGTGATTGAATTTGGACCATCAATAAGCATAACCTGTGTTTTAATTATCCCATTACTAAAAGCAAACGGGATAGATGTGTTACCATTTAATACAGTGACCTGACCATTATTCGGGACATTAGTAATTTTTGCGATAATTTGAACTTTTTGATTTGTACTCTGAGTTACATTACTTGAAGGAACTTTTAAACTTATAATTGGAGGCCTACAATCATCATATACAATTGTTAAATCTGCACTTGCATCACCACATGGACTTTTTACGGAAAGTGTAAACTTATTCAGACCTGGCATCAATGTTACATTGCTGAATAATTCCCCTTTCACAAATGAGAAATTAACATTCTGTCCATTATGCTTCAGTGAAATATACTTGGGTAATTTCACATGACTTATTTGTGCCATAAGGGTATAAGTAGGATTGGTAATAGATACATTCGTCCCTCCTGTTGACGAACCTAAACTCGAAATTGAAATTGTAGGTGTTTCGCAATCGTTATAGAAAACATGCAATGTTTCTACCGCTGTTCCACAGTCATTTGTTGCGCTGATTGTAAAGTAGTTGTCACCTGGAGTTAATATAATATTACCATAGAGACTATTACTTTGAGCATTATACATTAGACCTTCCATGTTTTGACCATTGAGCTTGTAAGAAATATTTTGAGCTCCGAAAATTTCATTTATGGTCATGTTCAAGCTCAAGGTCGACGCCATTGTTATGAGTCCTGATTGTATACCATTAAATGCAATTGAAGGTGCGGTACAGTTTTCAAAATCGATAGTGAATATCTCTGAAGCTGAGCCGCATTCATTTTGAACATCCACAGAAATGGTATTTATACCAGGTGCTAAAACAATTGAAAAGCTTAACAATTGGTTGGTATATGACGCAGCCGAAATATTCATAAGCTTACCATTTAGCTTTACCTCAATGTTGTTTTTGACAATATCTGTTCCGGTAATTTGAATATCAATATTTTGGTTTTGAATATTTGTTGTAGCTCCAGATGCTGAAGGATGAATCAATTCTATAACCGGAGGTTCGCATTGCTGGTAAAAAATTGTATTACTTACGGTTCCTTGACCACAGTCATTTGCAAAATCAAGTCTTACAGCATTTTGACCTGGAGTCAAAGATAAATTGGCTTGTAAAAGCCCCGTATCTTGATTAAAATTAAATCCAAACAATTGATTGTTGTTTACAAATAGTTTTACTAATGAAACATCAGTAATACCAATAATACTTGCCTGAATTAAGTTATTTGATGATTGCACAGTCGAATTTGACGAAGGACTAATAAATGTTCCTGTTGGGGCAGAACAGTTTGTATATTCTATATTCAATCGGTCTGTATCGCTACCGCAACTATTTGAGGCAGTTATGAAAAAGGTATTAATACCCTCTGTTAAAGATACAGATGCCGTAAGCTGATTCGTATTAAAATTGTAGTTAAATGGAATAGGTGCTTGGTTGATATCAGTAAAAATAATTTCAGAAGCACTATTTACATTTATAATTTGTGCACTTACCGATAGGATGCCTTGATTAACTTGCGTATTGTTGGCATTTAAAACATTGACCGTAGGAGATGGGCATGGTACGTTAGTAAATGAAATATTTATTTGATCTGTATCACCACCACAGCTATTTATTGCCGATATAAAGAATATGTTGTTTCCTTCAGTTAATGAAACTGTTGCCGTCAATATTTTAGAATTAAAATCATAATTAAATGGAATCGGTGTTTGATTTCCATTGGTCAATTTTATTTCTGATACATTATTTACATTCTCGATCTGAGCGCTGATGACTAAATCCCCTTGGCTTGAAGATGAATTGTTTCCATTAATAACATTTACTGCTGGAGAAGGACAGTTAATATTAGTATGCTGTATGTTTATTTGTTCTGAATCACCGCCACAATTGTTGGCAGCAGACACATAAAATACGTTATTTCCTTCAATTAGAGTAACTGTAGCTGAAAGCAATTTACTGTTCATATCATAGTTGAATGGAAGCTGAACTTGATTTGCGTTAGTAAGCTTTATTTCTGCTACATTGTTAACATTCTCTATACGCGCATTAATAGTCGCAGTTCCTTGACTAACTGAAGTATTGTTGCTATTTAGGATATTCACAACTGGAGAAGGGCAACTTGTGAAGCCTGAAGAAGAGCTTGTGGTATTTTGAATATTGAGACGCTCCATGTCACTACCACAACTTGTTTTAGCATTAAGGAAAAAAGTATTGTTGCCAGGAACTAGTGTTACTGTGGCTGTTACTTTATTAGTTAATGCATCATAATCAAATGGAAGCGGCATTTGATTCATATCAGTTAATTTAATTTGATTCACAGCATTAACGTTGTTGAGTTTAGCTTCGATAATCAATGTTCCTTGAGTTGAACTTGTATTATTTGTGTTGAGAATATTTACAACGGGCGACGGGCAACTTGTAAATCCAGAAGAATTATTCGAAGAAGTCGACGGTTTAGGTGCTGGTCGAGGAGCTCGGCTAGATCCACCAAGACGAAATCTTATAAAGGCTGAGGTGTAGTGATATAAATCATTTTCAAGTCTAGGAACCTCAGATACATAACCATCAAATTGATCGCCACGTGTAAACGTTGTTTTGTGTTCTAAACCTATTGATGTTTTGCCAAAATCATAAGCAAGTCCAAATCCCAAACTCGGCATGAAATATTTTTGTTTGTCAATAAGATCTGTTTCGAACTCAAAATCTAAATCATTATTGAGCATCTGTGTTTCAGAATACAATTCTGATTCACCAAATTCATTAAGCGATGTTAAGTCTGCTTTAATTGTTTTCCAAGAAAATCCAACTCCCCCGAATATGTATGGGTCAAGACCTGTTTTCTCACGAATCTTGTTTAAATGAATTACCAGCTCTAGACTCAAGCGTCGCAAGTCTGTGTAATAATTTGGTATAAATCCACCAAATTCGGTGTTGTATTGATTGTATAAATCCTGAGCATCAACATTAATGGCGGTTAATGACGAATCGATTTCGGTATTTTGTCCATACCAGTGCCCATGTAAATATCGTCCTCGTATATCAAAACTCAGCAGCTTGCCATAATCATAATTGTACGATTTGCCTAAAAACAAACTCCAACCTGAGGGACGTGTGGATCGTCCATTTTGTGCATCTCTTATGGTGAATGAATCGTCAATATCTGAACTACTCCATGTTACTCCAGTATTAAAACCAATAAACCATTTGGAATCGTAATTGCTTTTGTTCTTTTGTGCTAAAAGCGTACCAGTCAATAAAAAAGTAAGAACAAATAAGTATAAATTTTTCATATTGTTGTGTATTTCCCTTGCTATTGGAATTTTTATGCCAAATTAGATAAAAAAGAAACGCTACGAGATAAACCAAGCCGAATGTATAATATAAACACGTCCCATATTGACTTACAGCGATTTGTTAAAGTTATGTTATTTTAATTTAGGGGTAGTATTCGTAGGTCTTAAATCTAATGATTGCCATAAAATTCGTACTTGGATCTCGTCTGATAATTGAATACAATAATTGGGTTTTATCGTCATAAATAAGTTGTAATTCATTAACGAGAATGTTCATTTTCTTATCTAGCCGTTCGGTAAGATTCCCAAATGGATCGTATAAAAAGCTAACTGATTCAACGGGCTCTATAGTCTTGTTGTAATAGGTTTCTATAACATCGAGATAACCTTTTTCATTGTATTGATATTTTTTAGTAGAAAGCGTACCACTTCTTTTTAATTTCTCTTTTCGAGATACTAGGTAGCCATCTGTGTCTGTTTCTTCTGAGGAGATGAGATATGGCAAGCCGTAAGAATTGTAGGTCGTTTTTTTGCCTCCGTGATAGCTAAAAGTCTCTTGATTCACTTCAGTGCTCTTTATGGTTGTTCCAAACTTATCTACGGCAACTCTAAAGTTTGTAATACTCGCGATTCTTCCAATGCTGTCATAAAGCATTTCTTTTTGTGTAATGCCTCCAAATTCACTTTCTTTTATAACACATAATTTCCCGGAGCTGTCAAAACTATAATAATGTACAATGGTATCTAATGTTTTCCCATTCCACTTGATGTCAATCATTGATGTTAGTTTGCCTGATTGATCGAAAGTGTATGTATATGAACCAGGAACCTCGCGAATCAAATCGCCATCCTTTTTAAAAGAATAGCTACCGTGAATGGACTTTATTTTGTTTTTAATAATGAAGGCAGTGTTGAAAAATTGAGGTTCGATGAACGCCTCTCCATTTTGATTCAAAATCATTTGACTATTCACAGAAAATGACAAGAATAAGAATAAAAAATATTGCGTCAGTTTCAAGTGTTATGCTAATTTAGTTAGTAAATTTTTCCAACCCAATTGCTCGTTAAGAATCATCTCGATATGATCCATGGAGACTCTTTCTTGTTTCATTGAGTCACGGAATCTAATCGTGACTGTATGGTCTGTTTTAGTTTGATGATCAATGGTGATGCATATAGGTGTCCCAATAGCATCCTGTCTTCTATACCTTTTTCCGATTGAATCTTTGATATCAATCTGAAAATTATAGTCGAATTTTAGCTTATTTGCTAGCTCATTAGCAACTTCAGGGAGCCCATCTTTTTTCACGAGTGGTAAAATAGCAACCTTTACTGGTGCAAGAGGTGCAGGTATTTTTAAAACCGTTCTTGACGCATTGTTCTCAAGATTCTCTTTTGTAAACGAGGCACTTAATACTGCTAAAAACATTCGATCAAGACCGATGGAAGTTTCAATGACATAGGGTACATAGCTCTCATTTCGCTCAGGGTCAAAGTAGCTCAGTTTTTTTCCTGAATGTTTCTCGTGTTGTTTCAAATCAAAATCTGTTCGGGAATGTATTCCTTCTAGCTCTTTGAAACCCATCGGGAAATCAAATTCTATATCACATGCAGCATTGGCGTAGTGAGCGAGTTTAATATGATCATGAAATCTATGCAAGTCTTCTCCGAGGTTAAGGTTTTTATGCCATTTTTCTCTTTGTGTCTTCCAATAGTCATACCATTTGAGTTCTTCTCCTGGAGGGACAAAAAATTGCATTTCCATTTGCTCGAATTCCCGCATTCTAAAGATGAATTGTCGTGCTATAATTTCGTTTCGAAATGCTTTTCCAATTTGGGCAATGCCAAAAGGGATTTTCATCCTTCCTGATTTCTGTACATTCAAAAAATTCACAAAAATACCTTGAGCGGTTTCTGGTCTTAAGTATATCGTTGAGGCGTCGCCTGCAACAGACCCCATTTCAGTGGAAAACATAAGATTAAACTGCCGAACTTCTGTCCAGTTTTTGGAGCCTGAAATCGGGCAAGAGATTTCCAAGTCAACAATGAGGTTTCGCAATGCTTCGAGGTCATTTTCTTCAAGTGACTTTTTCATGGAAGCTTCAATGTCATTTATTTTACCTTGATTTCGAAGAACATTGGGATTCGTTTTTCTGAATTCGGTTTCATCAAATTTTTCACCAAATCGTTTTTTCGCTTTAGTGATTTCTTTAATGATTTTTTTATTGATTTTCTCCATGTGTTCTTCCAGGAGAACATCAGCTCTATATCTTTTTTTAGAATCTTTATTATCAATTAATGGATCATTAAAAGCATCTACATGTCCAGATGCTTTCCAAGTCGTTGGGTGCATAAATATAGAAGCATCAAGACCCACAATATTTTGATGCATCTGGGTCATCGATTTCCACCAATATTGCTTAATATTATTCTTAAGCTCTGCACCAAGTTGTCCGTAGTCGTAGGTGGCGGCTAGGCCATCATAAATTTCTGAAGAAGGGAAAACAAACCCATATTCTTTTGCATGAGAAATAATTTCCTTGAGTTTATCTTGTTTTTGTTCCATGAAACAAAGATAGTGCAGTTCTGAACTATTTGGTGAATTCTATCATAAATTATGAAGGAATATTGTATTAAATTTAGCTTATGATTTTACGGCTGAATGAAACTGAATATATAAACACGAACAAACCCATTGATTTATCAATAGAGCTTAATGCTGAAGATGGTAGTTTAAAAGCATGGGGTCAGGGTAAACCGGTCATTGAACCCGTTCGAGACGGTAACTTTGTAGGTAGTGTTTCCGAAGGTGGCGTGGTGAATTTTAAGAATATTTTCTTCAATCCACACGCACACATTACACATACTGAATGCTGCGGACATATTACCAAATCATTTCATTCAGTAAATGATGGTTTAAAGGATTTCTTTTTTAACGCTCAGCTTATTTCTATTGAACCATTGGCTCAGAATGGCGACCAAATAATCACCTTAGGACAGCTTCAAAATATAAATTTAGCTATGGGTATTGAGGCAATAATATTGAGAACTTTACCGAATAATGAGCTAAAGCGAAATCGTTCATATACTGGCACCAATCCTCCATATCTTGATGCGCGCATTGCAACGTATCTGATTTCAAAAGGTATTGAACATGTATTGATAGATCTACCATCTGTCGATAAAGAACAGGATGATGGAATTTTGGCTTTTCATCATGCCTTTTGGGAGGTGCCATTGAACACGAATACAAAGCGGACGATTACAGAATTTATTTTCGTGCCTAATTCTATAGAAGACGGAGTCTTTGTACTTGAATTGCAAATGAGTGCTTTTAAAAACGATGCTTGTCCGAGCAGGCCAATTATATATAGAAAGGAATCCAAGTGAATCTGAGTGTGAATCAGTGATAATTAAGGACAGGGCTTCTCACACGGGTGGTCCAAGGTGGACCTTGCTAAAACTATTAAACTCTTATCATTAGATGATACAAATCTAGCTTCTCCAAGCAAGATTTTAAGTAATGCGTGAGAAGGGACCTGTTTATCCTTATGTACAAAGTTATGGAAAATCAGTTAAACTCTGGAGTATTTGCCTTTAAATATTATGATTCTGCGTTTTTTTGTTGGGTGCGAATAAACACATAAAATCAAAAAAGGACCTAAAAGGCCCTTTCTTATTGATTGTTTGTGTTACTGCAAGTTATAAATAAGGTACAGGAACTTCTTATGCAATGACCCGAGAGGGTCGACTAAAACTATTAAACTCTTATCAAACTAGAAATAAACTGCTTCTCCAAGCAGTTAACTTTTTGCATAAGAAGTTGCCTGTGTCTCTCCTTATTTCACTTCTAAGATAAGTACTTCATTAAAGTAGGAGAAGGTCGATGAATATTCAACCCTTTCAATTGAAGAAAATAACACTTTGAGTTATTATTACACTTTTAAAATAAAAAAAGGCCTTAAAAAAGGCCTTTATATTGATTGTTTGTGCTACTGCATTTTATTAATAAGGTACAGGAACTTCTCATGCAAATGACCCAAGCGGGTCGACTAAAACTATTAAACTCTTATCAAACTAGAAATAACTGCTTCTCCAAGCAGTTTTGAATTTTGCATAAGAAGTTGCCTGTGTCTCTCCTTATTTCTCTAACTAAGTTACAGAGATGTGAAAGACTAAAATCGATACAATGAATAAACGCCTATGTCGGGATGAAAATAAAGTCTATTTGAATGATTATTTGATGCAGTCGTTAAATTCGATTTTTCCATTCATCCAGGTATTGTCAAGTTTGGCCCCGTATTTCTTATAGAATTGAATAGCCGGATGGTTCCAATCTAAAACCAACCATTCCAAACGTCTTACCTTTTGATCTTTAGCTATAGATATGATTTTTTCAAAAAGTAAAGCTCCTACACCATGCTTTCTTTTGGCTTCTTGAACATATAGATCTTCTAAATATAAGCATTTGCCCTTCCAGGTTGAATAAGAATTATAGTAAAGGGCAAATCCAATTATTTCATTTTTGTCTTCGGCCACTATAGCATTGCATATTTTATCCTTGAAAATATGCTGGTTGAGTTCTGACTCTGTATTTACAACAGCTTTTGGTTCGCGCTCAAAGTCAGCCAGTTCTCTAATAAGCTCTAGAACAGAAGGAATATCTTGAGGCTTAACTTCTCTTATTATAATCATTGTACTCCAGCTAAATTGAACCTGATTTTAAATCCGGTGTTAATATTGCCGGTTGGGTACGAGGTTTGGACTTTAGGTGTATTTAAGTTCTGGTCATAATAAAACATGAGTGTTAAATTATTGGTAATGTTATAGTCAGCAGAGATTTTTATTGCAACTGTTTTCTGACCGGCCGTTGCCTGATTGGTGTTTTCAATAATTTTTCTGATTACAGTTAGGTTGTCTCTGAAAGAAAAATCAAATTTAATATTGACATCGCTTGATTTAATATTACGGAAAGGTAGCTTGACATCTTTAATACGGGCCGCTGTACCAATAACAATCTCCTCGGAGAGAGATTCTGTAACCTGATTGTTACTAAGTGCTAGAGTTGCTTGCCTGTCTTTTTTGTATTCAAATCGAGTCTGAAGGGTATGATTTCCAATGATCCAATTTGCATCGATACCTATAAGAGGGGAAAAACGTTCGCTAATTACAACATTTTGAATTTGCATATCAGGAATGTAATTGTTATCGATATCTAATGCGATTAGATTTCCTTGGTTATCTGATTCTGAATTTAAATTAGTTTGCATGCCATTCAACGAAACTGTAGAACTGTATCCATGTCTTAAGATAAAAGACTTTAAGAATTTCTTAGTCCATTTATACTTGGTAAGTCCGCTATAGTTTACGGACCAATTTGGTAACGGGACGCTTTGCATAGGGTCAATATTTCTACTATTTACCGCTGCATCATTAAATGCCGTCATAAATGCGCCAAGAACAACATCTTGCTGACTTCCTGAATAACCACTGTAATATCCACCCGCGCCTGTTAATGAAGAATTTGAATTTTGACTACCTATAAGTTGAGAAACGTCAGTTCGATTATTTAATAAATTATCGAATACTGAAGATTGGTATTGCGATCCCTGTTTAATAAATGAGGTGCCCCATGTGATTGTTGAATAGGTGAGGGTGGAGGTTTGGAATTGGCTTTGTCCCTCAAATGCTTCAGCTCCTTCGTTCCAACGATAGAACTCTCCAGAGTTATTAGAGTAGTTTCTATTTAGGTTTAAATCAATATTGACATCTTTTAAAGGTTCTAAGGTGGCACGCATTGATAAATTAGTGGAATGCGTTGTCGCATATTGGGTATTGAGGTTTTCATTTCGAACCAACCAATTATTATCCGTTGCCAACTGGGATACATTGTAACCGTTTGACCTTCCAAAAATATCGTAGCCTTGTTGCCCGAATACAAATCCACTGAGTTGGGTTGTAGAATTATTCATCCCTAGAAATCTAGATTCTTCAGAAAAACCTGGGAGTAGCGTTCCGTCAGTCAATGCATATGTACCGGAGACATTTCTTATAGTCATAATCATTCGAGCAAAGAATCCAAGGATTTTTGGGACTTTTCTTTTTGCACGTTCTTCTTTTCGCGTTTTTCTTTTGTGCGCTCTATTCTTTTTCTTGTATGCCTTTAGTTCTTCTTTTGTCATGGAATCTAATGGGATTTCCGGCTCTAAATCTTCAACAATGATCCACTCCCATTTTTTATTTTCTTCATCATTTGTTTTTGGGTTGTTGCCATCAGACCCTTTGCTTCCTGGACCGCTGCGTGGGTTGATTCTACCTCTTGAGTTTCGGCCTTCAGATAAGATTTTTTTGAAGAATGGCACTTTGTTATATAAGTTGACAAAATTAGCTTGAGAAGTCATATTGATATTTCGACTGTTTTGAATCGTATTTCCAAAGGCACTTTGACCCAATGGTGCTCTCGACCAGTTGTAACCTCCCGTATATTTTATATTGGCATTGATCCAATTTGTTAACGGGAATTTATTAAAAGGAATCTTATAGTTTATGGTGACGTTTTGGTTATATTGCATCGTTCTACCCAAGGTCGCCATTTGCGAACGTATGGTGTCTAAAAACTCACGATATCCCTCAGGATTTGCATTGCGGTCAACACTGTTGTTTCCTTCTTCGAAAATAGCTTGGTTTCTCGCACTAAAGGTCGTTTTGAGGTTTCGGGTTATGTCATAACCAATTTCATATTTTCTATTCCAGTCAAAACGCTTTAAAAATATAGGGTCGAATTCATAGTCTGGAACTAAATTGTTTCTTACCTGACGTTCATTATAGATTCTTGAATAATCATTTGTGAAGGAAATATTTTTGGGCATCAAGAAGACATTGAAATCCTTTATGAGTTTGAGGTATTTATTTTTCTGAACAGGTTTCCATTTTTTAAAAGGTTGGAGTGGTTTTCCTTTGAAGGTATAATTATAATTTAAAGCACCTGTCCATGTTTTTGTGAGGTCTTTTTTAGTATTAAAATCTCGCTGCAGATTTTCTGAGAAGGCATAACTTGCCGCCCAATTGGATATTCTCCAGAAATGATTTTTACTTCCTGCCTTTGCTTCTTTTCTTACATTCGAAAAGTTGAATGATTTTCTTTCATTAAAATCTTGGCCTAGTTTTTTACGTTCTCTTCTAGTGGCATCATCATAATCTGCCAGTTTAATATCTGGATTGAAAGGGTCATATTCGGGATTGATCAAACCTAAAGAGTATCCATAAAAAAATGGTAATGAAACTCGAGCTTGTTTCCCAAAAAATTGCCCCAGCTGAATTGTTGAATTTAAATCAAATCCTATTTGTTCATTTCTTTGTCGATCTTGAACACGGCTATCTACACTTCCCCAATTTATGCCAGAGTAGTTTCCTGACGCATTGATATTGGCAAAGTCGGCAAGTTTCAATTGTAATTGTCCAACTGCGGCAGAACCGCCCTCACTAACAAAATCAGTAAGTCTCATTTCGTTGACCCAGACATTCACACATTCGGCATCTCCATCATCTGGAAGCCAAATATTATTTGGGTCATTTTGAAGAGGGTTTCGAACACCTATCATAATAGTCTTCAATCCTTGTAGATTTGGACTTCCTTTAACTTTAATTCTTCTTTCGTTATTTTTTGGATCAGTTTTAGAGTATTCTACAATGTATGAAATACCAGTTCCTCCTTCTTCGACTATAGCGTTTCTTTCTTTTTTTAAATTGATGAGATCATCAAAAACGATTTCAATATCATTGGTCGCAGGCCATATGTCATCTGCACCATTTTCATACCATTCTGAAACATCCATTGGAAGCTCGTACTCGTAATAATTATCCACAAAATCAGTCCCTAAGCGAACAAAAAGGGTAAGCTCATGATCGTCAAGTGTATTAGGAATGATCTCTTCAGCATGAACAAACATCTTGAGTTTCTTGTATGTCCGAACATCAAATTGAACGTTTCGGTATGCCGCTCTAGCATCGCCATCCTGAAGGTTACAGATTTCCAAAACAAGAGACTGTTCATTCATCTGTCGCGCATATGGTTGAGAGGGATCAACTTCTCTTTGAATTCCGGGAGGTACGCTATAATTGATGGGGTCCCTTTGTTCATTTTCTTGAATGTTAACCGCACCGATATTAAAGGTGGTTAGATTTGGATCAGGTTGGATACTCAGCCCAGGTTGGCTAAGATCTTCAACAAACCTTCTCCATTCTCCTCGAATTAATTCAAGCCTTGCAAAACGAACAACGACCTCTTCGTCAAAGTTCTTTAGAAACATTCTCATGAATCGTATAGATCGGAAATCTTGAATTCCGTTTACACGTTTTTCATAATCTGTAATTGGAACTTTAAACTGATACCAGGTCTCACTTTTATTACCATTTGTATATACCTGCTTATTGGTGATATAATTACTACCCTCTTGCATGTCATTTCTTCTGAGACTCACCTTATATTGAAAATAGCTTTCTGTTTCAGAAAGGTTGTTGTCTTGATTGATATCCTCAATATCTGGCATATTGGTTGCTTGCGTAGGATAGCCATTTGCATTGATTGAAGCGGAAATCTCTGTGGTAGGAGAGTTACCCTCCATTCCGTTATACTTTTTATATCGTTTAAGAATATCAGCCTCTGCATTATCATAATTATCATCCAGATAATAGTTGTAATTATCTCCTGATGGGTCATTTACTAACTGCTGTTTTATTTCGGGTGTCATATTTGGATGATTATTTACCCAAGCTACGTAATCTTGAAATGCAATTCCTTCCTCTGAATTATCCCAGCCATCTAGAGCCGACATCTTGATTGAGACGGGAAGCGGGGTCATTATCAAAGGCATTTACAACCACTTGTTGCGTCGATACGCGAGCCCAATCAGTAGTGTCAATGTTGTCATCGACTGAGACTCCTTGTGGTGGTAAACCATTCTCAAAACTCTTCCTAGAATCTGGCAGGACATCCTCTGAGATATTTCCTAAATTGAAATAAAGGTCTCCGCCATTGTGAAAGGCATTACTATCTACCGCTTCAGCATCTTCGTTAAAAGGGTCGAGTACCCAAAACTGAATGAATTCAATGTTGGCGACTTCAAAATCATTGGTTGTAAGCCCTCTCATGATACCACCCCACCGTTCTTCAGGATCAACAAATTGTCCAATCGAATCTACAGTATTTGTGGTATCATAGTTATACATACCTCTCTCTTTAGGATAGTAAGCTAAATCAAGAACAGGCAGGTTTTGAATCCCACCATATGGAATATCAACAAGTGGGAATATATCGTTTTGGTTTACCTGTCTCATCCTACTATCACTCGTAATTGCCCCACCATTTTCTTGAATATGTTGAGGTGTCAAGGAAGTTCCTTGGAAGAAAACAGGATCTATGACATACCATGCAGTTTTTGCTCTATTAAATCCAGCACTTAAGTCTTTTTTCGTCGCTTCTGGAAATAAGCTTGGCTGACCTTGGGGTATTGATGCGAGCCTCCAAGCATTCACATTTCTTAGGTCAATGGCACTTTGAGCGGCTTCAAAATCATCGATGTAAGAGGTTCCTTCTTTTTGAATTGCTTTAGGTTGTCCAGGAATTAAGTGCGCAAATTCTCCTGTGAAGGATAATGTTGACATTTGTTTTGTTGAAATAACAGGTAAAAAATCCACCAGCTTCGTAAGAAATGGAATGTCCGTCCTCAAGGAAATATCTGCGCCGATAACATTATTCTTGAATGGCTCACTACCGAAATCCACTTTTTGAGTAACCGGACGTTCCATCATTCGAACCCATGTTGCACCGAGTTTTAAACGGTCACTAAAACGGTATTGATACCTTCCTCCAACCATCGATCTTGCTTGAAAACCGAATACAGAATTGCTTTCAATCGATATTTTAATTGGTGTATTCGATTCGAGAATACCGGTATTTAATATTTTAACCCTACCAAACGCATAGTCAACAGTATAATCAACGCCCTCAATTAGTCTGATACCTCCTGCGGTAACAGAAACAGAGCCTTCTGGCACGGACATTACGTTTAGCGGAATATCTGAAGTGATGGAGGATTGATATTCTCCTTTAAAAACAAATCTATTTTTGCTAGGTATTTGTTGTGCTGCTGTTTTTGTAGAATCATAAAGCTCATAAAAAGCTATTTTATCTACTGTGATTTCAGGAATACCAGCGTCCGTTAATTTATCAGCTAAAGTTTGACCAAAAGGCTCAACGGTTGAGAAAAAGATTCGTCCGTTTTTTTTGTTGATTGTGCCTCCATTGTCAATTTTGTTTTGCACTTGATTAAAGGGGGCAAAGTCAAATACACCATCAGAAAAAGGTTGATTATTTTGGTTGATTTTATCCATGTCGATTAGTGTGACAATTTGCTTCTTATCAACACCGTCAAAAGGTATAATAGGAAGCTCAACGGAAGTTTCAGGATTGTTGTAAAGCACATCTATTTTAAAGCCTAGTTGGTCAACTTGATATGCTCCGATTGAGTATACGTTTTTCATCATTAGATCCCAAATTTTGTTTTTAGGATTCGTGATTGTTGGTTTAAGAAGCTTTAAAATTAATGCATCTTGGCCTGTTGAGCCATCGGTAGAAAATTCTCCAATCTGATAGGTTTCTCCACGATACGTATATTCATATGCAACAGATAAAACCTCATCATTGTTAAGCGGGCTGTTCAATGAAATATATCCTAATAAAGCATTGTAGGTAAAGTCACTAGTTTCCAATCTTCTAGCATTTTCTAGTTTTTCATATTCCACAGCTTGTTCAAATGGACCAGGACTGGAGAACTGTGAGCTTAGGACACTAACAGAATTTGCAAAGCCTCTTATCGCAGGTTGGTTTGATGCCCAATTGTACAAACCATTGGCCTCATTTTGTGGAATTTCATTTGCAGAAAAGGAACCGGGTTCTCCTTGACAATTTTCAGCTTTTGCTTCTCCCAAATCAGAAAAAGCAACAATGTTTCTAGTGTTCTCAATGCTATTGTTTCTATTTGTCACCCATACTTCAATTCTTGTGATATACATTGTTGAATTTACAACAGGAAGTGTAGACATCGCTTCATCATAATGTTGCTGATGGTATAGATTTAGAAAGTAATGTCTATTTGCTTCATAGTTGTCAGCAGTTAACTCAAACTCTTGAACTTGTGCTTTACCACTAACATTGATTTCATTTCTCTGCCCTTTAGAAGAGGCTGCAATTAAATCTACTGTCGCACGCCCGAATTTTAATTGAGTTTTTGCTCCGAAAAGTGTTTGTGAACCCTGAATCAACGATGTTGGTAATTCTAATGCGACATTTCCCAATGCTATTTTCTGTAGGATTTGATCTTCATCTCCTGTATGTTCAAGTTTAGAAATATTTTCAAAATCAAATGATGCTTGGGTATTATATTTCGCTCCAATTTTAAGTTTCGTCCCTATTTGTCCAACAATATCCATATTGATGTTTTGCTGAAAATCAAATCGGGTTACGCGTCTTTGACGAAGAGGCAGTAATGGGTTATCATATCTGCTATGATTGGCTCCAAGTGAGAGTTCTATATTACCTTGAGGTTTAATTGTTATTTCATCTGAACCAAAGAAGTTTTCAAAAGCCTTACTTCCGATTTTAATGGGTAGCTCAAAAGCACGATTCTCTTCGGTTTCTTCTTCAATGATTTCCAACCAATCTTGTGACATTGATTTTTCTCGCTTGAATTCTAAATATTCGTCAAGAGTTAAAAATGAAGGGTTTCTATAATCTAGCCCATTGCCCAAAGTTTCTGAAAAAATATAAGTGCCTGTTATTGGATCGTAAGAGATGTTTTGTTCCAATCCCGTAGGATCTCCTAAATCAAAGCTTTGCGTTTCAACTTGAAATGGATTTTGAGGATTGTAAATTGGAAAAGGAAGCTGAATACTATCACCTTGACCGAAAGCCGTCCAAGTCAATAGATAAAAAAGGAGCAAGATACTCCATTTTGCATTAGTCCCGTATGTTTTACAAGTATTCAATTTACAATAGCTTCAGTGCCTCTTTTATGAGTTCTTCAACTGAATTTGCACCAGAATCTATCTTGTTTAAAGTTTTTTCTGCTGCTTTTTTGTCGAACCCTAGAGAAACTAAAGCATTTAACGCATCAAATCTGTTTGTATTGTTTGCTCCACCAATATTTTCCGCATCTGATTCAAATGCTAAAACCTTGCCTTTTAAATCTATAATAACACGTTGCGCTGTTTTTGCACCAATACCCTTGACGCTTTGAATTGTTGCCACGTCGTCACTTTGAATGGCATGAGCCACATCTGCAGGCGTTAGTGATGAAAGCATAATCATCGCGGTATTTGGTCCAATGCCAGAAACGCTAATAAGTAAATTGAACATGTCTCTTTCTTCCTTCGCATAAAAGCCATAGAGTAATTGTGCATCTTCCCTTACAATTAATTTGGTATGTACCCGAATGAATTCAGAATCTGGAAGCGCACTAAATGTATTCAGCGATATTTTAATTTCGTAACCAACACCATTACAATCTATGAGTAAATCTGTCGGGTTCTTTTCTATGAGTTTACCTTGAATTTGAGCAATCATAATTATTTGTTTTTGGCGTCTATTACCGCAATCTTTACCATGTTTACTATTTCTCTAACACTTGCTCCAAGTTGGAGGATGTGAATAGATTTCTTCAGACCTATGAGTATGGGACCAACAGCATCACCATCAACCATATTTTGTAGTAGCTTATAGGAAATATTACCTGCCGATAGGTTTGGAAAGATTAAAGTATTTACATCTCTATTGGCTATTTGTGAAAAAGAAAACTTCTCATTCATCATATCAGAATCCAAGGCAAAGTTTGCTTGCACCTCTCCATCAACAATAATATTTGGGTGTTTTTCATGAAGGATTTTGACAGCCTCACCCATTTTAACTGCATCCGCTCCAGGAGAAGAACCAAAATTAGAGTAGCTTAGTAACGCTATGCGAGGATTTACTTGAAATTTTCGTATTGTTTTAGCCACATTTACTGTTATTTCTGCAAGCTCCTCTGCTGTAGGATTTAGGTTAATCGTTGTATCTGCCAAAAACAAAGGTCCTCTTTTTGTATTTAAAATATACATCCCAGAAATGACCTTTACATCTTTTTGCATTCCTACCGAGCTTAAAGCTGGCTTTATACATGAACGATAACCTCGTGTCACACCTGTAATCATTGCGTCAGCATCTCCTTCACTCACCATCATCGAACCAAAGTAGTTGCGTTCTCTCATGATTTGCATGGCCTCATATTCTGTAAAGCCTTTTCTTTTTCTTATTTCAAAGAATGCTTGTCCATATTTTTCTCGACGCTCATTTTCTTCATCTCCCTTGGGATCGACAATTTCTACTTCTGGAAGCTCAATAGCGTATTCTTCCATGAGCTCCATAATTTTTGTCTTTCTTCCCAATAAAACAGGAGTCGCGACACCTTCCTCGTAGGCAATTTGGGCGGCCTTCAAAATTTTAATATTGTCTCCTTCGGTAAAGACAACTTTTTTAGGACTGTTTTGAGCTTTTAGAGTTATGTCTCTCAGGAGCTTGTTATCAAGACCTAATCTCTTTTTAAGTTGGTGTTCGTATTTTTCCCAATCTTCAATGGGCTGTCTTGCAACCTTAGACGTCATGGCAGCTTTGGCTACAGCTGGAGCTACCTTGTATATTAATCGAGGATCTAACGGTTTAGGTATGATTTGATCTTTTCCAAAAGAGATTGATTTTTCACCATAGGCTTCAACCACCTCTTCAGGAATTGTTTCTTTTGCTAATTCCGCAATGGCTTTAACGGCAGCAAGTTTCATTTCTTCGTTTATCGAAGTGGCTCTTACATCGAGAGCTCCTCTAAAAATAAATGGAAAGCCAAGCACATTATTGACTTGGTTAGGATGGTCGGACCTTCCTGTTGCCATAATAATATCTTCCCTTGCTGACGTTGCTTGTTTATATGATATTTCTGGTTCAGGGTTAGCTAAAGCAAATACAATAGGATTAATCGCCATCGATGCAATCATTTCTTTGGAAACGAGTCCCGCGCGTGATAAACCTAGAAACACATCCGCATCTTTAAAGGCATCCTCAAAGGAGCACTCTTTTTTGTGCACCGCATAAGTTTTCTTCATTTTATCCAGTCCTTCGCGACCATTCCAAATGAGGCCTTTTGAATCAAACATAAATATGTTTTTAAGCTGAACACCTAGAGACCTGTACAGCTTTACACAGGACATGGCTGATGCTCCTGCACCTGACACAACCACCTTTATTTTTTCAATCTTTTTGTTAGCAATTTCTAATGCATTCAACAGTGCAGCGGAGGAAATTATTGCCGTTCCATGCTGGTCATCGTGCATGATAGGAATGTTTAATTCATCTTTTAGTCGACTTTCAATTTCAAAAGCCTCAGGAGCTTTTATATCCTCAAGATTTATCCCTCCAAATGTAGGCGCAATTGCTTTCACCGTTTGAATAAATAACTCTGGGTCTTTTGCGTCAATTTCAATGTCGAAGACATCAATATCAGCGAATATTTTAAAGAGTAAACCTTTTCCTTCCATAACAGGCTTAGATGCCTCAGGTCCAATATCTCCAAGTCCAAGTACAGCTGTGCCATTTGAAATTACAGCGACAAGATTGGCTTTGCTTGTGTATTTATAGACATCATCTATGTTTTCTGAAATGCGCAGGCATGGCTCAGCCACACCTGGAGAGTAGGCTAAAGATAAATCTCTTTGAGATGCATATGGCTTGGTTGGAATGACTTCAATTTTTCCAGGTTTACCAGATGAATGATAGTCGAGTGCTTCTTGTTTTCTTACTTTGGACATTTGAGCTTGTTAAGGGCCCCAAATATACGAAAATACAAGCCTTAAAACACCTAAAATGTAAGAAGTCTGTTTGAATTAAAGACCTAGAAGAATTTCCTTTGGGTCTTTAGAACCGAAAATCATTTTATCAGGATTCTCAAGCATTTCCTTAACTTTTACTAAAAAGCTAACGGATTCTTTTCCATCTATAATTCTATGGTCATAAGATAAGGCCAAATACATAATTGGTCTTATTTCCACTTTGCCATCAATTGCAACCGGCCGTTCAACAATGTTATGCATTCCTAAAATGGCGGATTGAGGAGGGTTTATAATAGGGGTTGAGAGCATGGAGCCAAAAACACCACCATTAGTTATGGTGAACGTTCCACCTGTCATTTCATCAGGTGTAATTTTACCATCTCTAGCTTTAATTGCTAGTCTTTTTATCTCACTCTCAATTTCGGCAAGACTCATACTTTCGGCATTTCTTACCACCGGAACCATTAACCCTTTAGGAGATGAAACAGCAATCCCAATATCAGCATAATCATGAAGAAGAACTTCATTGCCATCAATTTGAGCATTTACTGCAGGAAACAATTGTAATGCTTCAGTCACAGCTTTTGTGAAAAACGACATGAAACCCAGATTTACCTCGTGCTTTTTGGCAAAAGCTTCTTTATACTTTTTTCTTAAGTCCATGATAGGCTTCATATCAATCTCATTGAAGGTTGTGAGCATTGCTGTCTCGTTTTTAACAGAAACGAGTCTTTCCGCAATTTTCCGTCGAAGCATTGACATTCTTTCTCTTGAGGTTTCTCTGCTATTGGACCATCCTTTTTGAATGGGCATTTCTAAGCCTTTTGAAAGCGCCTCTAAGACATCACTTTTTAGAATCCTCCCATCTTTTCCTGTGCCTGAAATTTGCCCAGACCCAACGTTGTTTTCAGACATTATTTTAGCTGCGGCAGGACTTGGCGTACCTTCTGCATAGCTCTTTTTTTCTGTAGTTGCTACTTTTGGAGCTTGTTGCTTCTCCTCTGGTTTTGGCGCTGGTTTTTCTTCCTTTACAATTACAGGTTCAGATTTCTCTGGAGCTTTTGCTGATGTGTCAATGATGCAGACGACTTGTCCAACCTCAACAACATCTCCTTCTTCAGCTTTAAATTGAATTGTTCCACTCTCTTCAGCGGGAAGCTCTAAGGTGGCTTTGTCAGAATCAACTTCTGCAATAGCTTGATCTTTCTCCACATAATCTCCTTCGCTAACAAGCCAAGCTGCAATTTCAACCTCTGAAATTGATTCACCTGGACTAGGGACTTTCATTTCTAACAAACTCATGTCTTTATTTTTTTAGTGAACTTTTGTCATTTGCAAATGAAAAGAGCTCGTTAAATAATTTTGCCAATCTCTTTTCGTGTAGTTTTTTTGAACCTTCAGCTGATGCAGCAGAGGCCGGTCTAGAAACACCAGTAATGGCTAGTGTTCTATTTTGCATGGCCACATATTGCCATGCACCCATGTTTTCAGGTTCTTCTTGTGCCCAAATGATATGTTTTGCTTGGTATTTTGACAAGACTTTATCAACTTGCTTTTGAGGCCATGGATATAATTGCTCTATTCTAATGAAGACCATATTTTCAACACCAAGCTCTTTGGCTTTAATTTTCATTTCGTAATAAAACTTGCCAGTACATAGCACAACAGTATCAATATTTTTAGACTGAATATTAACATCATCTATGACTTCTTGAAAGCCTCCCTTTGCTAATGCTTCCATTTTGGATGTTGCCATTGGGTGTCTTAAAAGCATTTTAGGCGTAAAAATCACTAATGGCTTTCTAAATTCTCTTTTTAATTGTCTCCTAAGAAGGTGGAAGTGATTTGCAGGTGTTGAGGTATTTACAATTTGCATATTTTGATCAGCACACTGCTGTAAAAACCTTTCCATTCGACCACTTGAATGTTCGGCTCCTTGACCTTCATAACCATGAGGTAAAAGTAAAACCAACCCTGATTGCGTTGCCCATTTATCTTCACCGGCGGAAATAAATTGATCAACGACTATTTGAGCACCATTGAAAAAATCACCAAATTGAGCTTCCCAAATGGTTAAGCCTTTCGGACATGCTAAGGAGTATCCGTATTCAAAACCTAGAACACCATATTCACTTAGTAAGGAATTATAAATTGTAAATTTCGCTTGCGATTTATCAAGAAGGTTCAAAGTTTCAACTTCCTCTTCTGTATCCTCTGTTTTCACAACGGCATGTCTGTGTGAAAATGTACCACGTTCTACATCTTGGCCGGAGATTCTTATTGGGTGGCCCTCTGTTAGTAATGACGCGTAGGCAAGCATTTCAGCGCTTCCCCAATCTAGTGAATCACTACTGAATGCTTTTAATCGGTCTTTAAAGATCTTTCCTATTTTTCTATAATATTTATTACCTTCAGGTAATGTGGAAAGTTTGATTCCTAGCTCTTTTAGGGCTTTTAGGTTTACTTTGGTGTCGGGTGAAGTATCAAAGTCTTTACCATTGCAATAGCGATAATCTTCCCAGATTTCACTAAGGAAATCATGTACTAAAGCTTTTTCTGATTTGTTTGCCAGATCAAATTCTTGCTCTAGAAAGTTATTGTATTCACCTTCAATTTTCTTCGCTTCATCTTTTGTTAAAACACCATCAGCCTCAAGTTGGTTGTAGTATATATCTTTTGGATTTGGGTGTTTGGCAATTAGATTATAAAGTTTTGGTTGTGTGAATTTTGGCTCATCACCCTCATTGTGTCCAAATTTCCTATAACATAGTAGGTCTATAAAAATATCACGGTGAAATTGTTGCCTATATTCCATTGCGATTTCAATAGCCGTAATTACTGCCTCAACATCATCTCCGTTCACATGAAAGACTGGGCTGAGTGTTGTTTTTGCAATATCAGTGCAATAGGTCGATGATCTCCCATCAAGGTAATTCGTAGTAAAACCAACTTGATTGTTAACCACAATATGTATTGTCCCCCCTGTTCTGTAGCCATCGAGCTCGGCCATTTGTATTGTTTCATACACAATTCCTTGGCCTGCAATTGCAGCATCTCCATGAATCAAGACAGGACATACCTTCTGCTCATCCTTGTATATGTGGTCAATTTTAGCTCTAGCAATACCCTCAACTACTCCGTTTATAGCTTCGAGGTGTGAAGGGTTCGGGGCGAGTGTTAAACCAACATCTTTGCCACTATCTAAAGTTATTTTAGAGGTGAAACCTTGGTGATACTTTACATCTCCATCAAATGTTGTTTCAAAGTCAAATTCTTTACCTTCAAATTCTGCAAAAATATCCTTTGGTCTTTTTTTGAAAATATTGGTTAATGTATTTAAACGCCCTCGGTGCGCCATTCCCATAATGAAGTTTTCAACGCCCAGCTCTGATCCTTTGCTAATTAACCTTTGAAGCGCAGGGATTAAGGACTCTCCTCCTTCGATAGAAAATCTTTTTTGACCGACAAATTTCTTGCCTAAAAAAGATTCAAAGCCATGAGTTCTTATTAAGGATTCAAAAAGTTTAAGCTTACGTTCTTTATTAAACGTAGGCCGGTTTTTAATTTCAATTTTATTTCTAAACCAAGCGGTCCGAATAGGACCTCTGATATACATAAATTCAATTCCTATGGATTGACAATAGGTCAATTCTAAATGCTCGATGATATGTTTAAGGGATGCAGGTCCTAAATTTACGTCTTCCCCAGCTTGAAATACAGTGTTTAAATCTTCTTGAGATAAACCAAAATTTTCAATCGATAAATCTGGTGCATATTTTCTCCGTTCTCGAACCGGATTTGTTTTTGTAAAGAGATGACCTCTTGATCTGTAACCGTTTATAAGGTTTAAAACTTTGAATTCTTTTTGAAAGTTATCAGGAATCTCACCGTTAGACTCGAAATCGGTTTGTGCAAATTCAAAACCTTCAAAGAATTTTTTCCATCCAACATCGACACTTTCAGGGTCGTTCAAGTATTGTTTGTATAAGTAATCAATTGCAGTAGGATCTGCATTGCCTATATATGACGTTTTATCCATTAAAATCAAAAGTTAACCTGAGCAAAGGTAGGAATTTCCTTAATCTGAGCACAAGGAACTTAAAATAAATTGCATTTCGAAAGTAAAACAGATAAAAAGGAAATAAAAAAAGGGCCCGCAGGCCCTTTTAATGTGATTTTACAGAATTATTTTTTAATGAATTGCTTCACGGCAGTTCCTGTTGTCGAAACCATTCGCGCATGATAAATACCGTTAGCAAAACTCCCAAGGTTAATTGCCGTAATTTTATTTCCACCTACAGCAGTTTCAAAAATAATTTTCCCAGTAATGTCCGTAATTAAAATATGATCATAATCAATTGATGCATTAGAGGCATCAATGGTTATTTCATTTTGAGCTGGATTTGGGTAAATCGAAATATTATTATCTAACATTTCTTCGAAACCAGTTGTGCCTCCTCCAGTATTTTCAACGGTAATAGACTCACTTCCTCCGAAATCAGGAGCGCTGATTGTGAAAATAGTCGTATTTGCATTGTTTTTAAGTTGGAGGTTTCCATCTGTGCCATTCCATTGCGAGGCGCCTAAGCCATCACCATAATAGTCGTATATAGCGAATGTATAGCAATCAGCATCAGGAAGACTCACATCCCAATTATATTGGGTAAGACTTTCTAATGGATTTGTAGGGTCTGCTGGCACGGCTTCATCACCCGTAGCAAAATTCCCTGAAACATTTTCATTCCCTTCGGACCAAATTACGCCTCCATCACTATTTGTTATTTCTAAATAAGTTTCGGGACCATAATCATCAGTCAATAAGGATACTTTTAGAATGTTATTCGTTTGTAAGTCACATTCGTTCGGGTTTGGACCAGGCCCTGTTCCTGAACAAGGATCAGATGAGCCATTTAATGTAGTCGCATTGGAGTTTGTAGGGTCTAACCAAGGCTTCAATCTTTCATTATTTGCCGTTCCATTAGAAGTCCAATGGTAAGACATTTTACCATAAAGATCAGGAGAAGTTTGGTTTGTACAAAAGGAGCTACCTCCTGTGAGCGTTCCTACAATTAAACCATTGTTATTGAAAAGGGGTGACCCTGATGAACCACCTTCAGTTACACCATGACCGTTGGCATTTGAAGACCAAGACATTTGCCAATGCGAACCGCCTGCAGAACCCCAAGATGTGCTTTGAGTTGTCCCATTGAAAGTAGAAATTTTCTTAATGTCACCTGCGGGGTGATGTATGCCAGCTCCACCCTGTGTAGAGGAGGATGCAGCTTTCCACCCATTCCAATATCCACTAAAGCTTGATGACTTGAGCGTATTCACAACGGAGTTTTCATTGTTGTTATTTCCAAGTTTAAGTAATAAAAAGTCAGAACCGGAATTCCCACCTCCATCATCAGAATCAGCAATTCTTAAACATCCAGTAATGTAATGATCGTCAAGAGATCCGGCTGAATTTGGATTGTTGCAGTTGGGTGATTCATAACGGAAGTAAAAGCGCCAATTGTTCATATTGTTTGCACTGGTGTTAACTCCACAGTGCAGTGCAGTAAGGAAATATGGTTTGCAGTCTTGTGCTGTATTGTTTATTAAAGAACCTGTGCACCAGCCTGCACTATTGCCTTCAACGATATATATTCTTGCCACACCGTCTTTTTCGTCTTGCCAAGAATCTCCTACAGGTGAACAATTAACGTTTACTTCACAGGGATCAGATTCATTGATTTTTGTCACATTAGGATTTCCAGTTGAACGGTAATTATAAATCACTCGATCAATTAAGATGTCACTTGCTTTTGTGTTAGCAGGCTCGTTGAGCACTAAGATTAAATCATCTCCAAAACATAAAGCTGCATTTTGCATTTTATGGGATAAAACATCTTCCTGTGTCATTGGTTTGTGCACAATATAACCGTCGGTATTTCTAATTTCAAGTTTAGATTGTCCAAAAAGCTCAAATTTGGAAAACAGAAAACTTAGCGCTTCTGCGCCCATTACCTTAACACGTAGCTTCCATGTTCTTGAACCATCATTGTTTATTTTCCAGTCACCTGTATAACTTGGATTTATATTTGTAGAAATACTCGTGCCAATTCGATAAAGCTCCCCATTCTTTTCACGCGCATCATCCTCCAGAATAATTTGAGTCATATCGGGGGTCTCGAGAGCTACTATTGGAATCGCTTTAATATCGTCAAAGGGTACTGAAATAAGGGTTTTCTGTGCGTTTAAACTGAGTGTAACGAACACACATAAAAGAAGGGTAACAAAGTTTTTCATAGGTTTGTTTTTGGTTATAGTCGTCGATGGTGTGAGATTTCCTTAAGTCGACATAGTTTTGTTAATTTTACCAAACAAATATAAGTGTTGTAATTCAAAATTAAAAATGCCAAGGATTTGCCTAATCGAAGATGAAGAAAGTCTCGTTGAGTTGATTAAACTAAACCTCGAATTGGAAGGATTTGAAGTTTTTGTTCTGAGCAATGGCAGACTGGCTATTGAGCGAATTGATGAGATCATAAAATGTGATTTAGTTGTACTTGATGTTATGCTTCCTGAAAATAGTGGTTTTGATGTCTGTAAGGAGCTTAGGGTCAAGAGCCAAATTCCGATTTTATTTTTATCGGCAAAAGGAATTGCGGCAGATCGGATACATGGATTAAAACTTGGGGCAAATGATTATCTGCCCAAACCCTTTGATTTGGAAGAACTGATATTAAGAATCCAAAATCTTCTACCTACAGAGAATTTGATTGCAGCAGATGACAAAGTTTTTGTTATTGGAGCAAAGACCATTGACTTTATGAGCTACGAAATGCTTGATCTAGAAACAGGTTCAAAACATATTTTTTCAAAGAGAGAAATAGAATTATTGAAGTTATTTAGGGCTTCAGAGGGTGCTGTGGTTTCTAGAGACGAAATTTTGGACAAACTATGGGGAAAAGATAATTTTCCTACATCGCGTACTATAGACAATTATATTCTTATTTTTAGAAAATTATTTGAACCTAACCCGAAAAATCCAATTTATTTCCACTCCATAAGAGGCGTGGGATACAAATTCACTTTGTCAAAGCAATGAAACCTTATTTATTTCTCCTTTTTCTTTTCGTTCAATTCTCG
Organism: uncultured Flavobacteriales bacterium; assembly: GCA_943789205.1. Taxonomy (GTDB): domain Bacteria; phylum Bacteroidota; class Bacteroidia; order Flavobacteriales_D; family Crocinitomicaceae; genus UBA952. The sequence goes on along the minus strand of CALSTG010000001.1, from coordinate 750,004 downwards.
ATCATGAGTCAGGTAACGGGACTTATTCAAGGACAGAATGGAAATGAGCTTAAGCCAATTTACGGTGCGAAAATCAAAATTTCCGCAACAAATGAAGGAGCCGTAACAGATGAAGACGGTCAATTTGAATTGGTCCTTCCCAGGATTTTACCGGATACATTAATTATTACAGCTAGAGGTTATTTATCTGATACCATTCCGGTAACAAAGAACGATCGTTTTACAGCCTTTAATATTGTTTTATATTCTACACAATTACTTCCAGAAGTGGTAGTCGGGTATAGAAAAAAATCTTCATCTATATCAAGATTAAGAGTTCTGCATGTTGAGGAATTGACTTCAGCGGAATTGCGAAAAGCCGCATGCTGCAATCTTTCAGAATCTTTTGAAACGAATGCATCGGTAGATGTCAATATGACGGACGCAGTTTCGGGAGCGAAGAAAATTCAAATGATGGGTTTAGAGGGAGTTTACACACAAGTTCAGTTTGAAAACATTCCCTATCTCAGAGGTATCGAAAGCTCTTTTGGTCTCGAAACAATTCCGGGCACATGGATTGAATCTATACAAATCACCAAAGGAACAGGTAATGTAGTAAATGGCTATGAATCTATGGCGGGTTTGATTAATCTCGAATTTGAGAAAGCCGAACATATGGATCGGTTTTTTTGTGAATGCCTATCAAAACAGGCTGGGTAGAAGTGAACTTAATTTGCTTTCGGGGATTGAAATTTCTGAAAAATGGTCTACAGGAATTTTTGGCTTTGTAACCTCTCAGTGGAACAGTTTAGATGAGAATGACGATGGGTTTAGGGATGTCCCAATTGGAGAGGGTTATGCACTACATAACCGTTGGGATTTTGAAGGTGATAAAATGGAGGCCAAGTTCGGAGTTAATGCCCATTTGAACGAAAAGCTGGGAGGTCAGATAGGGACAACAATAGACGATCCATCTTTAGGGTATGGTGTTTTACTGCAGAATGAGCATATCGATATATATTCAAAAACAGGATTTTTTGGCAAATCTCCTAGTCAATCTTTAGGTATTGTAAGTAATTGGAAGTTACAAAAGCTGAATGGTTATTTCGGAAATCGCAATTTCTATGGGCTTGAGAAACGAGGTTATCTCAACTTAATTTATGATGACTACATAAAGACGCTTGATCATAAAGTAAAAATGGGGTTGAGCTATACCTATATTGATATTACACAAGTTGTGGATTCAATTGATCTTTCAAGAATCGAAAATATCCCTGGTGTTTTTGGAGAATACACTTTCATGGGACAGAGACTTACTACTGTCCTTGGCTTAAGGTATGACTATCATTTTTTATATGGTCAACAATTCGTACCAAGGGCCCATTTAAAGTATAAAGTATCTCCACTTACTGACTTGCGATTGACAACAGGAAAAGGTTGGCGTGTTCCTAATTATTTATTAGATAATGTATCTCTCCTCGCAAACTCTTTCACATGGATTCCTGATCCTAATATCTTGCCAGAGGTTTCTTGGAATGCGGGAGGCTCTGTGTTTCAGGAATTCTCCATATTTGACAATGACGCAAGTATTACAATTGACTATTACAGAACATGGTTTGAAAATCAGCTCGTTGTCGATAGAGAGAATGATCTGATTCAATTTCAGAATCAAGAAAATGAATCTTTTTCTAACAGTCTTCAAGCCGAGCTTAGTATTGAACCCATCGACAATTTTATTTTCAGAGTTGCATACAAGTATTTGGATGTGAAAGCACGCTATGGGGGAGTTCTCCAAAACAAAGTGATGATTCCCAAGCACAGAGGTTTTATGAATGCGGCATATCAAACAAAAAATAAACGTTGGGACTTTGATGTAACACTGTCTATTTTCGGAAAGGCGAGACTTGCTGAGTCCTTTAATTCAAATAAGGCCTTTAGTGAAGTTTTTCCGAAACTAAATACTCAGATTACCTACCGAACTAAAAAGATGGAATTTTATTTAGGTGGAGAAAATTTGACCAATTATAAACAAGAAAACCCAATTGTAGATCCTCAAAATCCATTTGGTTCTTCTTTTGATGCAACACGAGCTTGGGGGCCAATAATAGGTTATAATTTGTATTTTGGCATTCGCTTTGCTATTGCTAAATCAAAAGAATAAGATGAAAAATAACTTAAAACACGCATTGATGGTCATTTTAATGACAATAATATCAGTGCTTTCAACTCAAGTCAATGCCCAAAAGTCCAATACCATAATGTTTCACACTTCTGCACAATGTGGAATGTGTAAAGAGATCATAGAAGGCGCTATGAATTTTGAAAGAGGGATTCAATTTGCTGAACTTAACTTGGAAAATATGTTTCTTACTGTAAAGTATAAAACAAAAATTCACAATGAAGATTCCATTAAAAAGTTAGTTGCTGAATTAGGCTATTCAGCAGGAGAAGTTGAGGCAAATGAGAAGGCAATGAATGATTTGCCTAAATGCTGTCAACCAGGAGCACACCTTTAGTTTTTTTTCATTTCTTTCGAGGAAAAATGTTTACCTTCGCCACCTAGTTAAAAGCAATGAGTGATTCAATCCAGCACGAATGTGGCATCGCCTTAATTCGTTTAAAAAAACCAATTCAATACTACATAGATAACTACGGGTCTGCCTTTTTTGGGGTGAATAAGCTTCACTTATTAATGGAAAAGCAACACAATCGTGGACAAGATGGAGCTGGAGTGGCGAATATCAAATTAGGTATGAAACCAGGGGAAAGATATATTTCTCGTGTACGCTCAGTGCAAAAAGCTCCTATCCAGGACATTTTTGATCAAATCAATTCAAAGTTTAAGGATTTGTATGATGCCAATCCCGATTCAATCCAAGATGTTGATTTTTTAAAAAGAAATGTTGGTTTCACTGGAGAGCTTTTTTTGGGGCATTTACGTTATGGTACTTTTGGTAGAAATTCAAAAGAAAGTTGTCACCCCTTTTTAAGACAAAACAATTGGATCACAAGAAACCTTGTGGTTGCCGGTAATTTTAACCTCACCAATGTTGATGAATTGTTTGATGTACTTCTCAATGTTGGTCAGCATCCAAAAGAAAAGTCTGATACTGTTACGGTTCTTGAGAAGATAGGTCATTTTTTAGATGTTGAAAATGATGAATTGTATAATGACTTTAAAACAGAGGGTCTTTCTAATGATAAAGTCTATGCAAAAATTGCGGATGAGATTGGGATTGAAAAAATTCTAAAAAAAGCAAGTGAAGATTGGGATGGTGGATATACAATGGCGGGTTTATTGGGCCATGGTGATGCCTTCGTACTTAGAGACCCATCTGGTATTCGACCTGCATTTTGGTTTGAAAACGATGAGGTTTGTGTAGTTGCTTCTGAACGCCCTGCCTTACAAACAGCATTTAATATTCAGGTGGAAGACGTTAATGAATTGACTCCTGGCCATGCTTTGATTATCAAAAAAGATGGTTCAGTACGAGAAACATTAATCAACGAGCCCAAAGAACCAAGAAAATGTTCTTTTGAGCGTATTTATTTTTCAAGAGGTTCGGATAAAGATATCTACACCGAAAGAAAAGCATTAGGTAAACTGATTGTGCCTCCAGTTTTGGAAACCATAAATCACGATTTAGACAATACGGTATTCTCATTTATTCCAAATACAGCAGAGATTTCTTTTTACGGATTGGTAAAAGGATTGGACCAGCATTTGAACGAAAAGAAAATAGCTCAAATTCAAGCTTTAGGCTCTAACCCATCAGAGGAAGAGATTCAAAAAGTCATTCGCCAACGTGCCCGAATAGAGAAAATTGCTATTAAGGATGCTAAGCTCAGAACATTCATTACTCAAGATGATTCTAGAGATGATTTGGTTTCACATATTTATGATATCACTTATGGGGGTATTCGTGCGAACGAAGATAATCTTGTTGTCATTGACGACAGCATTGTTCGTGGAACGACCCTTCGCAAAAGTATCTTCAAGATTTTGGATCGTTTGAAACCAAAAAAGATTGTCATTGTTTCTTCAGCTCCTCAAATCCGTTATCCTGATTGTTATGGTATTGACATGGCGAAACTTGGTGATTTCATTGCATTTAATGCAGCAATTGCTTTATTAAAGGAACGCGGTATGGAAAACACTATTGAGGATGTTTATACAAAGTGTCTAGGCCAAATGGACCTTCCAAAAGAAGAGGTTGTCAATTTTGTTAAAGACATTTACTCGCCTTTCAAACCTGAAGAAATATCTGCGAAAATCTCTGAATTATTGACGCCAAAAGACATGCAAGCACCTGTAGAAATTGTATTCCAATCGATCGAGAATTTGCACAAAGCGTGCCCGAATAACCTTGGAGATTGGTATTTTACTGGAAACTATCCAACACCCGGAGGAAACAAGGTCGTAAACAAAGCTTTTATCAACTGGAAAGAAGACCGAAATGAAAGGGCTTATTAATCAAGGAGTTATTTTTTTTCCATTATCATAGATTTCTACAGATTGTAGTTTGCCGCTTGAAGAAAATTCTTTTTGTTTGCCATGTTTTTTACCATTGACATAAATCCATTCTGATTTTATATTCTTGGAATATTCATACCATTCAATATATTTCCCGTGGAAATCTCCGTTGACACTATTAGATTGGTGTTTCGGAGAACCACTTCTATAAAACGATTTATGAATACCATCAGGAGTACCATCAATATATCTACCTTCATATTTGAGCACTCCACTTTTGTAGTATATTTTTTTATTCCATCATTTTTCCCATTCGTATAGAATGCGTCAATCCACAACCTATCATTGTCATGCCAGCACTTTCTACTGCCATTCATTTCCCCGCTTTCATAGTTTACAAAGCATTTTTTAGTGCCGTCTGCACGCCATGACTTTGCTATACCATTTCGTTGCCCGTCTTTAAATTATATCTCAAATTTGATTCTTTCATTGCCGAATAATAATCCATTGATTTTTATGGTATCCTTTATTAAATAAACAACAGAATTTTCTTTGAATTTTCCGTCCTTTGTAAATGTCTCTTTTATATGATATTTGTTCTGGCTAAAAGTATGAAGGGATAATCCTAGCATCAAAAAAAGACAACCTACTTTAATAAGTTTAAGATTTATTTTCATTTCTAATTCAGTTTGTTTTTAATAAATGAATGATTCACGATTTTCTCTGTGGCGCCTGATTGACTTTGCATAAAGGCCTCAATTTTTTGCTTGAGCTCGTCTTGGTTTCCAAGAGCGTTTATTTTTTCAGACAGCTGTTTTGCATTTTCAACCACAAAACCAATATCTGCATCTATAAAGATTTGTGCCTCAGGAAACTTCTGGTGATTGGGTCCAAAAAATACAGGGAGTCCGAAAGCTGCCGCTTCTAAAATATTATGCAGACTTCCTGAGAACCCACCTCCAATCAATGCATAATCCGCATATTGATAGGCAGACGACAGGTGTCCAATAGTATCCAAAATAAGGACACGCTCGACATGCGCTTCGTTGAAATCTGTGTAACGCATAGTAGGTTGTTCTAATAAAGTTTCTATGCGCTCAATATTTGCATTGTTAACATTGTGAGGGGCAATAATCACTTTAGTTTCGGGATTTGATTTTAGAAAATCGTTAATAATTTTCTCTTCCCATTCCCAAGAACTACCAGCGATGAGGATGGGGCTATGTGCGGTGAAATTTGACAAAATAGAATTGGTTGCCACGGAGGCTTCTTTATGCTGCAATACCCTATCATATCTCGTGTCTCCTGAAACTTCAACAGCGTTAATACCGATGGATTCGAGTAGGCATTTTGTTTCGGTATTTTGAACAAAAAAGTGGTCTACGTTTTTTAAAACCTGTGCAAAATATCCGCCATATTCTTTGAAATAGATTTGGTTTTTACGCAATAAAGTCGAAATTGATACAAGCTTGACATTGGCTGCTCGGCATTCTAGAATGAAATTTGGCCAGAATTCATATTTCACAAAAATAGCAAGCTTTGGTTTAGCTTTTTGAATAAAAGTAAGAGCGTTTATTTTTGTATCAAATGGTAAATAAAGAGCTTTATCAACAGGATGCGCTCTTTTCTCAAAGTTCTGCATACCGGAAGGCGAGAAAAAAGTGACAAGAATAAAAGCATTTGGCGTCCTTTTTTTTAACGCATGCATTACAGGTAAACCCTGGTCAAACTCTCCCAGTGAGGCACAATGAAACCATAAGACTTCAGCATTTCCAGGTATGTCTTCTAAGGTGGAGGACCAATTTTTCCTACCCTCCAAGCCTTCTCTGATTTTTTGATTAAATACCGAGTAGATTCTAAGAGATAGAATAAAAAAATGAATTCCTATTTGATAAAGGAACCCCATTAGTCAAAGTAAAATTCTTGGGGTTGTCTTTTATAAATAGGAATAACCCATCCGAATTTAAGTCCCATTTGAATATCAAGTCGGGTTTCATTAGAGACAGGTTCATCTGGACGGTCAAAGAACAAGGTGCGTTTATTTTTCGTTAAGCCCTCTTGTACATAAAATCCACCGTAAAAATGATACCCTCTTGACTCAGCCATGAAGTTGTAACCGATGAATTGATGAAAATTGATTCCTGTTGTAAGTCGGTCATAGCCTTTTTTATAGTCTAGCTCAAGCTGCGGAACCACTTGGTCGTTTGTTTCAATTTTCATTTTATGCAAAAGGTAACCCACTCCGCCATGAATAAAGAGCCCTGAATTAGGATTAGGATTTAGAATTGAAAAAACCTTACCAAAGGTGATATTCGAGCTAAATCCTCTTGGGAAAACAACTACTGCGGCAATATCTCCGTTAATATCCGTAATGTTTCCATAAGCATCCGTAAGGTGATCAAATATCCCTGTTAACCGAATATTATTACCAAAAAGGAATGTGGAGTTTAACCCTAGGAAATAGTTTTTTTTGGTTTTAACACCTGTCATTAATCCTACATTATTTAAAAAGCCATAACGGTTTGATAGGTCCCCAAAAGTACTATTTGCTCCATATTCGAATCCAACCCATGTGCGAAAAACTGGACTTTTGACTTCTTGTTGCTGCGCATTGAATTGCAGCATATTTATAAAGAGAATAAGAAAAATGAATAGCGTCCTCATACTCTACAAAAATACGAGCAATTTTTGTGTTTTAAAGAATCGTATTTTGGGATTATGATTTTTTATAATTTTAATTCATTTACATCCGCATAAAGCCCTTCATGATTCCTTGTGAATTGCTTATATTTGTACTTGTTAAACGTTGGGATGAAAAAAATTCAAATGGTTGATTTGGTTTCTCAATACGAGAAAATTAAACCAACCGTACTGCCTCTAATAGAGGATATAATGTCAAAAGCTCAATTTATCAATGGGCCTGAAGTTGCGGAATTCAAAAATGACCTTCAAGAATATCTTGATGTTAAGCATGTTATTCCTTGTGCAAACGGAACAGATGCACTTCAGATTTCGTTGATGTCACTAGGGTTAAAGCCAGGAGATGAGGTGATTACTCCTTCATTTACCTACATAGCAACTACCGAGGTCATTGCTTTGTTGGGATTAAGACCGGTTTTTGTGGAAGTAGACCCAAATACTTTTTGTATTGATCCTGAATCATTGAGTGCTGCTTTGACTTCTAGAACCAAAGCAATTGTGCCTGTTCACTTGTATGGTCAGTCTGCGAACATGGAGGCAATAATGAGTTTTGCCAAAGCAAATAATTTATATGTCGTGGAGGATAATGCACAAGCTATTGGTTCTGACTACATATTTAGTTCGGGTAAAAGGCAGAAGACAGGGTACTATTGGCGATATTGGATGCACTTCCTTCTTTCCTTCTAAAAACCTAGGTTGTTTTGGTGATGGAGGTGCAATTTGTACAAATAGCGATGCTTTAGCCCAAAAGATTATCATGATTGCCAATCATGGTCAAAGCAAAAAATACCACCATGATGTTGTAGGTTGTAACTCACGTCTTGATAATCTTCAAGCGGGAATATTAAGGATTAAGCTAAGAGAATTAGATGCTTATATTCAGGCACGTCAAAAGGCTGCAGGAATATATGATGCTGCTTTTTTAGGGAATAAAAAAATCACCATACCGTTCCGCTCTGAGAATTCAACCCATGTTTTTCATCAATACACCTTAAAATTAAATGGCATAAACAGGGATGAGGTTCATGAAAAGCTCGCTTCAAAAGGTATTCCGTCAATGATATATTATCCTATTCCGGCACACAAACAAAAAATGTTTGATCATTTTAAAATCGATTATTCATTACCAGTCACGGATAGCTTAACCACCCAAGTGTTATCACTTCCCATGCATACAGAGCTTGAGGAAGAGCAAATGAAATTTATTATCGCAGCAATCCTTGATTGCTTAAAATAAAAAAAGATGAAGAAAATAACTGTAGTTGGTACAGGATATGTTGGATTAGTGACCGGCACTTGTTTCGCTGAAACTGGCAACGATGTGTTGTGTGTAGATATCGATGTGAACAAGGTTGAAAAGATGAAGAAAGGGAATGTACCCATTTATGAGCCTAATTTGGATACGTACTTCGATAGAAATATTTCTGCAGGACGTTTGAAATTTACAACATCCCTTGAAGAAGGGGTCGCACATGGGGATATTATATTTTTAGCTTTACCCACCCCTCCGGGAGAAGACGGGTCTGCAGACCTCTCCTATATACTAGATGTGGCGAATGAGCTTGGTGGTCTTATGAAAGATTATAAAGTAATTGTCGATAAGAGTACCGTTCCGGTAGGTACCGCAGAAAAAGTTCACGCTGCTATTGCTCAAAATGCATCTGTTGATTTTGCCGTTGTTTCAAATCCTGAATTTTTAAGAGAAGGATTTGCGGTTTCAGATTTTATGAGACCTGACAGGGTAATAATAGGAACTAGTGATGAGCGAGCAATAAAAATAATGGGTAGCCTATACAAGCCATTTTTAAGACAGGGAAATCCTATTTATTTTATGGATGAAAAATCAGCAGAATTGACAAAATATGCTGCAAACTCATTCCTTGCGACTAAAATCACTTTTATGAATGAGATTGCAAATTTTTGCGAGCTAGTAGGAGCAGATGTAGATAAAGTGCGGATAGGAATCGGTTCTGATACGCGTATCGGTAAACGATTTTTATTCCCTGGAATTGGTTATGGAGGGTCTTGTTTTCCTAAAGATGTTCAAGCGCTTGTTAAAACTGGGGTTGATAATGGTTTTCAATTTCAGATTCTTGATGCCGTAACCAAGGTTAATCATGAACAAAAAACGATTCTTTATCCGAAAATAAGAAACTACTTTAAAGGGGATTTAAGAGGTAAAAAAATCGCAATTTGGGGTCTTTCATTTAAACCAGATACAGATGACATCAGGGAAGCACCCGCGCTTTATATGATAGACAAACTCATTGAGGCTGGTGCAGATGTTGTAGCTCACGATCCTGAGGCCATAGAAAATGTAAAAACTTTGCCAGTGGCCCGAAAAATATCATTTTCAGACAACGAGTATGATGCTTTGAAGGGCGCTGATGCTTTATTGATTTGTACAGAGTGGGGTGTTTACAGAAATCCTGATTTCGATAAAATGAAAATGCTATTAAATGATGCTGTAATATTTGATGGAAGGAACCTCTTTGATATTCACGAGATGAATTTAAAGGGTTACTATTATTCAAGCATAGGTAGGGTTTTAAAATCGCAATTATGATGACCGTATTGATTACTGGTGCTGCAGGCTTTTTAGGGTCTCATTTGTGCGATAGATTTACGAAAGAGGGTTATCACGTAATAGGTATGGATAATCTGATTACGGGTAGAATGTCAAACTTAGAGCACCTTATGAAACTCTCAAACTTTGAGTTTCATCACCATGATGTATCAAAACATATTCATATTCCTGGTGAGTTAGATTATATACTCCATTTTGCCTCACCTGCAAGTCCCATTGACTATTTAAAAATCCCGATTCAAACGCTTAAAGTTGGTTCATTGGGGATTCATAATTGCTTAGGTCTTGCTCGTGTTAAACAAGCGCGAGTTTTGATAGCCTCAACTTCTGAGGTGTACGGTGATCCTGTCGAACACCCCCAACCTGAAACTTATTTTGGCAATGTAAACCCAGTTGGTCCTCGTGGTGTATATGATGAGGCAAAGAGATTTCAAGAAGCCATGACGATGGCATACCATACATTTCATGAGATTGAAACCAGAATAGCTCGCATATTTAATACGTATGGACCGAGAATGAGACTCAATGACGGCCGTGTACTTCCCGCTTTTATTGGTCAAGCACTGAGAGGAGAAGACTTAACTGTTTTTGGAGATGGTTCTCAAACAAGATCTTTCTGCTTTGTAGAAGATTTAGTTGAGGGAATTTATCGCCTGCTTCATAGTGATTATACTGAACCTGTTAATATTGGAAATCCATCAGAGATTTCAATTTCACAATTTGCTGAAGAGATTATAAAATTGACGGGTACTACTCAAAAGGTGATATATAAAGATTTACCAGTTGATGACCCTAAACAAAGGAGACCTGATATAAGATTAGCAAAATCTATATTAGATTGGGAACCCAAATTTTCACGAGCGGAAGGATTGAAGATTACTTACGATTATTTTAAATCACTGTCGAAAGAAGAACTTTTCAAAAAAGATCATATGAATTTCGATAATTACATTGTTAGATAATGGATTATTTTGCGCACGAATCGGCAGCAGTCGATGCTGGTTGTACCATTGGAGCAGGAACTAAGATCTGGCATTTTTCGCATATTATGCCTGGTTGTACTATAGGAGAACGGTGTAATATAGGTCAAAATGTAGTTGTTTCACCTGAAGTTACACTTGGCGATAATGTTAAGGTTCAAAATAATGTTTCCATATATACAGGAGTGACCTGTGAAGATGATGTTTTTTTAGGGCCATCTATGGTTTTTACAAATGTTTTAAATCCTAGAAGTGCAATTAATCGACGTGGTTCCTATTCGAGAACAATTGTTAGGAAAGGAGCGAGCATAGGAGCAAATGCAACAATAGTTTGTGGTCACAATATTGGGAAGTTTGCATTTATTGGCGCTGGTGCGGTGGTCACAAAGACAATCCCAGATTATGCTTTAGTCGTTGGGAATCCAGCGCGTCAAGTAGGTTGGATGAGTGAGTTTGGTCATCGTTTAGAATTCGATAATAACAATGAAGCTGTATGCCTTGAAAGTAAAGCGGTATACATACTTAAAAATAATACGGTCAGAAAAAAATGAGTAATAAAGTAAAATTTGCAGTTGTAGGGGCTGGTCATATTGGGAAACGTCACGCTGAGATGATTAAAAGAGAAGCTGAAGCCGAATTGGTTGCTTTGGTGGATTGTCGTTCTCAAGAAACATGTGACGCTTTGCATTTTGAGGTGCCATTTTTCTCGAGTATCGAGGAATTGTTACAAAGTGATTTAGAGGTTGATGTGGTCAATATTTGTACGCCAAACGGCTTGCATGCAAGCCAATCACTCAAGGCACTCGAGATGAAGAAGCACGTGGTCTGCGAAAAGCCAATGGGTTTATCCAAGGATAATTGCGAAAAAATCATTTTCAAGGCATTGCAAGTTTCAAGACAAGTTTTTTGCGTTATGCAGAACAGGTATTCTCCTCCTTCCGAGTGGATAAAGTCCATTGTTGAAGACGGTATTTTAGGAAAAATATTTATGGTTCAACTTAATTGTTATTGGAACCGTGATGACCGTTATTACAAAAAGGGAGGTTGGAAGGGAACCAAAGAACTCGATGGAGGTACCCTGTTTACTCAGTTCTCTCATTTTATCGATATTATGTATTGGTTGTTTGGGGATATTGATAATATCGAAGGTAAATTTAAAGATTTCACGCATCAAAATTCTACAGATTTTGAAGATTCAGGTTTGGTTACTTTCGATTTTATTAACGGAGGTATGGGTTGTTTGAATTATTCAACTGCAGTGGCGAATCAAAATTTAGAATCGTCAATGACCATTATAGGTGAAAATGGTAGCGTTAAAATTGGCGGGCAATATATGAATGAAGTTGAAATTTGCAACATAAAGAATTATGAAATGCCAGAATTAAAGCCCTCTAACCCTGCTAACGATTATGGGCCATATAAGGGCTCAGCTGCTAATCATAACTATGTGATATCCAATGTTATTGATAGTGTAAAAGGTAGAACTTCACCGACAACAAATGCTTTAGAGGGGCTTAAGGTAGTTGAAATAATAGAAAGAATTTATAAAGTAAAAAACAAAAATAAGAAAGCAGATGAGTGATTTGATTTATGATAGAATGCTGAAAGGGAAATCTAAGCTTGCAGTCATAGGTTTGGGTTATGTTGGTTTACCAATAGCACTTGATTTTTCAAGAAAAATAAAGGTAGTTGGGTTTGATATCAACCAAGAACGCGTTGATATGATGAAAAATAATATTGATCCAAGTAACGAGCTTGAAGCTAAGGATTTCGAGGGCTGCGATATTGTATTTACCGCAAATATTGAGGGTCTTAAAGATGTTGAATTTTTTATTGTAGCTGTGCCAACTCCAATAGATGATTCAAACTTGCCTGATTTAACGCCGCTCATTGGTGCGAGTAAAACAGTAGCCCAGGTTTTAAAAAAAGGGGATTATGTAGTTTATGAATCAACTGTTTATCCTGGTTGTACTGAAGAAGATTGTATACCTGTCCTAGAAAAAGGTTCAGGTTTGAAGTTTCAAGAAGACTTTAAGGTTGGTTATTCGCCGGAAAGAATAAATCCAGGAGATAAGGTGCATACCTTACAAAATGTTGTAAAAGTATCTTCTGGATGTTGTGAAGAATCCTCTGAAGAAATAGCCAAAACATATGAACTTGTGGTTGGTGCAGGTGTTCATAGAGCTCCGAGTATTAAAGTTGCAGAGGCGGCTAAAATCATTGAAAATACGCAGCGTGATGTTAATATTGCATTGATCAACGAGCTTTCAATAATATTTAATAAGCTGGATATAAACACTTTTGATGTTCTCGAAGCTGCAGGTACAAAATGGAATTTCTTGAAGTTTGCTCCCTGGATTGGTTGGAGGACACTGTATAGGTGTTGACCCATATTATCTCACCCACAAGGCTCAGCAAGCTGGTTACCATGCAAAAGTAATTACGAGTGGAAGGTATGTTAACGATTCAATGGGTTTTTATATCGCAAAACAGACTGTAAAAAAGATTTTAGCACAAGGGAAACATATTCAAGATGCTAAAGTTTTGGTAATGGGCGCAACCTTTAAAGAGGATGTTTCAGACATAAGAAATTCAAAGGTGATTGATATTGTAAATGAACTAAAATCTTTTCAGGTAAAGGTTGATTTGGTAGATCCTCATGCCAGCTCGAAGGAAATGGAGCACGAATATGGCACGCCTTTGGCTTCAAAGATGGCCAATGATTACGATGCGGTTATTGTCGCTGTTAATCATGCTGCTTATTTGAAACACGACGAATCTTATTTTCAATCCCTTTTAAAGGATAAAAATGGCGTTTTTGTTGACGTTAAGGGGATTTTTAAGGACCAAATGAGTGAATTAGAATATTGGAGTTTGTAATATGGAAAAACGTAATATTTTAATAACTGGTGGAGCGGGTTTTATTGGATCACATGTTGTACGAAGATTTGTAAATAATTATCCGAATGATACAGTGATCAATGCAGATGCACTTACTTATGCTGGAAATCTCGAAAATTTGCGTGATGTTGAGTCTGAGCCAAACTATATATTTGAAAAATTAAATATTACCGACAGCGAGGCTGTTCGCGCAATCTTTAAACGTTATAAAATTTCGCATGTGATTCATTTAGCAGCAGAGTCTCATGTAGATCGTTCTATCGAAGGTCCCATGGAATTTGTAATGTCAAATGTTGTAGGAACTGTGAATTTATTGAATGCAGCTAAGGAATTCTGGACTTCAGGAGAACATGTCTTTCATCACGTTTCCACAGATGAGGTTTATGGCTCCCTTGGAGATGAGGGCTTATTTACTGAAGACACTTCATATGACCCAAGAAGTCCTTATTCAGCCTCTAAAGCATCATCTGATCATTTTGTACGTGCCTATTTTCACACTTATGGGTTGCCCATAAAAATATCGAATTGTTCCAATAATTACGGGAGCCATCACTTTCCTGAAAAGTTGATACCTCTTATGATTCATAATATTCTAAATAAAAAAGCACTTCCGATATATGGCAAAGGAGACAATATTCGAGATTGGCTTTGGGTAGAGGATCATGCGAGTGCTATAGATGCTATTTTCACCAACGGCAGATTAGGAGAAGCTTATAACGTCGGTGGTCTTAATGAATGGACTAATATTGAGCTCGTTCGGTTTTTGTGTCGATTGATGGATGAAAAGCTCGGAAGGACTGAAGGAGATTCTGAACAATTGATCACTTATGTAAAAGACCGCGCAGGTCATGATAAGCGTTATGCCATTGATGCTACAAAGTTAGAAAATGAGCTAGGCTGGAAGCCTTCCATTACATTCGAAGAAGGTCTTTCAAAAACAGTAGATTGGTATTTGTCAAATAAGGATTGGGTCGCGCAAGTTACAAGTGGGTCTTACAAGGAATATTATTCTAAAATGTATAGTGATCGAAATTAATGGGTTTTTTCGGAAACATATTTAAAAAGCAGGAGCAACTTGAACCATTTGATATCGGAAGATTGAAAGTTGATATTCATTCTCATTTAATTCCTGGTATTGACGATGGCGCTCAAAATATGGATCAATCTATAGCCATGCTTGCAAAGTTTGAGCACTTAGGGTTTAAAAAGGTAGTGACAACACCTCACGTTATGACAGACTCCTTTCCTAATACGAATGAAATCATTCTAGAGGGTCTTGGAAATCTCAGAGAAGAAGCCAAACGCCATGGTCTTGAAATTGAGATTGAAGCTGCGGCTGAATACTATTTTGATGAGACATTAATGCCTAAAATAGAGAATAAAGAGCTCCTAACGTTTGGTGACAATTATGTACTTGTGGAATTTGCATTTCATTCTAAACCTCAATTTTTAGAACAGCTTTTCTTTGAACTTAAAGCAAAAGGATACCGACCAGTGATTGCGCATTTTGAACGTTACATGTATTTCTTAGGATCAGTAGATAAAGCAGAATCATGGCGAAAGGATGGTATAAATATTCAGATTAATCTCAACTCACTTTCAGGTCAGTATGGGCCGGAGGTAAAAAAGCAAGCCGAAAGATTAATAGATGCAGGTGCCTTTGATTTTGTTGGAACAGACTGTCATAGAATAGAACATTTATCATTACTTGAGGAAAATTTAACCAATCCTTATATACACAAACTGGGTAATTATTTAGTGAAAAACTTGGTGGTTTGAAGCTGTATTTGCTGCGCCATGCGAATGCTTCTGAGTCGAATATTGGAGACTTTCAACGCGAATTATCAAATAAAGGAATTGTCCAATGTGAGGCTTTAGCGGAGTTTGTTTTGCCAAAGCTTAAGGATGAGTTAGTTGACTTATATTGCTCTGCGGCAGACAGAACAAAA
>CALSTG010000001.1:544159-734334 GCA_943789205.1 uncultured Flavobacteriales bacterium | reverse complement strand
ATCATTTACATAAATCAATGCACCTGATTCAAGTTTATGTAACTCAAGTGCGTCCAAATCAAGATATTTCTTGGCTAAAGGATAAGCACTCAGCAGTACTTGAAATCCAAGGTCCAGTGCATATCCCTTTTCATGAATGGTCTTAACCCTTCCACCTACCTCATCTGTTTGCTCAATAATTACCGGATGATAACCCTCTTGTTCAAGCTCATATGCCGCGATCAAACCGCTCACCCCAGCACCAATAATATAAATGGTCTCTTTATCTTTCATTTCTGACGATTAGGTTAATTGCTTTTAAATCGCAAATAGTATTACCAAAATAATGAATATAATAGGAGCAAGTAGCACAATTTGGCTAATGATACGGCTTTATTTTTCCGTATTGTTGTCTTCTTTATCTTGATCTTTGATGTGATAAATAATTTTAAGCGCGCTATCTTGCTCTGCTTTTTTCTCTTCCTCTTCTCGAACTTTTTGCCAATATTCTCCTTCAAGGTCAGGCGGTTCAATACCCAATTCTTTTTCTATTTCATAGATGTATTTTGGTCGTTGAGGTCCTTGTTTCCTATATATAAAACCTAAAATGATACCAACTATGAATCCCATGAAATGGCCCTCCCAAGATATTCTTGGAGAAATTGGAAGAATCCCCCAGATCAAACTTCCATAGACAAAAACAATAAAAAGAGATAGGGCCTGCAAGGGTCTGTATTTTCTAAGTGTACCCGACGTAAAAAGAAAAGCGACTAAACTGTATATGACTCCGCTCATTCCGATGTGATAGGCACCTCGATTCGCGGCAAAAAGCCAAACACCTAAACCTGTGAATATCCAGCTAAAGACCAATACACGCAGTGCAATTTCCTTGTAAAAATAAAAGAGTAGGGTTGTTAGTAGAAAAATAGGAATAGAGTTGTTAAATATATGGTTGAAGTTTTCACTTGAATGTACCAAAGGCATGAGAAAGATACCTTTCAATCCGTCCACTTCAGCAGGAATTACGCCTAATTTATAAAATGGGAATAAGAATAAAGTATCTGCCCAAAAAACAATCCAAATTGATAGGAGTAACAACACGGCTGGGAGTAGTGACCTTCCAAAACTTTTATCAAATTGATTTTGTTGTATCATATGCTGGAGACTTCAAATAATGTGCCTTAATAAAATTCATGACAGAATGTCAACGTTGTTATTAATTGTGATTTTGAAGTTGTAAATTTGTACATCATGGAAATCCGGAATAAAGTTAAAGAAAGTAGTTTGATTCAAATGGATCTTGCATCCTTTAAACCTAAATGCGAGATGCTTTCTATTGATTTGTCGAAACAACTATGGAAGGGACTTGTTCTTAAAGAAAAAGAGTTTAGGACTTGGATAAAAGAATCGCATTGGTCCGAGTTTGAGGATAAAGGGGTGTTTATTTATTGTTCGACTGAAGCGATAATTCCAACTTGGGCTTTCATGCTTGTAACCTCAAGTTTAAGTGAGGTGTGCGAGTTGTCAATCGTAGGCACTAAGGAAGATTTAGAACGCGCTTTAATTGCTCAGAATATAGCGCAGTTAGCACTAAATGATTTTAAAGATGAACGTGTGATCATTAAGGGGTGCTCAGATATATCCGATCCTGCTTTTGCAATGTCGGAATTGGTAAAAAAGTTACAGCCTGTTGTCAAATCTATCATGTATGGAGAGCCTTGCTCCACGGTTCCTATTTTTAAGCGTAAAAAGACTTAATTTTAAAATATGGCAGGTTCATCGTTTGGTACTATTTTTAAATTAAGCTCATTTGGCGAGTCTCACGGTATGGCCTTAGGTGGCGTTATTGATGGCTGCCCTGCAGGTATTGCATTGGATATTGATTTAATTCAATCCGAGCTGGATAGACGGAAGCCCGGTCAAAATAAATATGTGACCGAAAGAAAAGAAGCCGATGAGGTCGTTTTATTATCTGGAATATTTGAAGGTAAAACCACAGGAACGCCCATTGGATTCACGATTCAGAATAAAGATCAAAATTCCAAGGATTATTCACATATCAAAGACAAATACAGGCCATCGCATGCGGACTTTACTTATGAAAAAAAATATGGCATTCGAGATTACAGAGGGGGAGGTAGGTCCAGTGCGCGAGAAACTGTATGTCGTGTTGTTGCTGGCGCAGTTGCCAAACAGGTCCTCCAAAATATCGGTGTTGAATTCTCAACTTATGTAATGCAGATCGGAACTATCTCGTTGGACTCGTCTGATTTTTACCAAAAGGAGCAAATTGAAGCATCACTTTTGAGGTGTCCGGACAAAGAGATTTCGTCAAGCATGGAAACACTCATTTCAGCGCGTAAGCTTGAGGGGGATACTTTAGGAGGAATTATCCAGTGTATTATCAATAATGTCCCTGTTGGTCTTGGAGAGCCTGTTTTTGACAAGCTTCACGCCGAGCTAGGAAAAGCCATGCTATCTATTAATGCAGTGAAAGGTTTCGAATACGGTTCCGGTTTTTCGGGTGTTACCATGCCCGGAAGCGAACATAATGATCTTTTCGATGCTTCAGGAAAGACGAAAACAAATCATTCAGGTGGGATTCAAGGAGGTATTTCAAATGGGATGCCTATTGTTTTTAGGGTTGCTTTTAAACCTGTAGCCACTATTATGAAGGATCAAGAAACCATTAACTCAAAAGGTGCGAAAGTAACTATTGAAGGAAAGGGAAGACATGATGTATGTGTTGTTCCCAGAGCAGTTCCGATTGTTGAGGCAATGGCAGCTCTCACAATTTTAGACCATTTTTTAAGACAAAAATCAAATCAGATTTAATAAAAAGTTATGATTCAAAGAGTACAATCAATATATTTATTTCTTGCTATACTTTGCTTAGGTGCGACTTGCACAGGGTTAGAATTTTTTCGTTTTGTTCAGTCAAGCAATGCTTTCTCTTTTAATGTCTTTGGTATAGAGGCGATAATCGATGGTTCGACAACAGAGATATATAAGAGTATTCCGATATACCTTTCAGTAATCGGAATGTGTTTATTTATGTTTATGACGCTTATGAGCTATAAAGATATTAAGAGACAGCTAAAGTGGGCCAGAAGTTTAACCTTTCTTTACTTTATTATTGTTGTTGCCTCGATGGTTTATTTTTATGTAGGTGGCAAAGTGTTTTTTAAAGGTGAATTTACAACGGAATTAGGACTAGGTTATACTTTATTAGTGGCTGGTTTACCGTTTTGTTTTTTGGCGCAGTTAGGCATTAAAAAGGACAAGAAGCTATTGGATTCTTTAAACCGACTTCGTTAAAACCTATCTATTTTTCTTTAGGATAGGAAGCCGTGTTTTTCTCATTCATTAATAATATAACATTCTTTTGAAGTACATCGAGTTCCGCCTTCAACGTATTCATGTCCTCGTTTACTTTTTTGAGTGATTCGTTCTCTTTTTCTAGAGCTTCTATTCTTTTGAGTAATGCTTGCGTGGCAGAAACATTGAGCATTGAGATGGCCTGATAGTCAACCGTTCTAAAGTCGTCGACCTCGCGTCCATAAACAAAAACCTTACCCGTCTTATTTAGATTTGTTTCAATACTGTGAGCGTTGGCAGAAACAACCGTTGCAATTTCCTCTGAATCATCAAAAATTAATCGAATGCGCTCACCAGGGATAAGCTCATTTTCGATTTTAATTGAGCCCGAAATACATTCCGATAATTCATAAATATCAGGAATACAATTTGTTGATTTTGAAACCGCCTGTGGGTAGATTCCTTCAAGCTGCTGTGCAATAGCTTTCTTTACTGGCTTTTCTCCATGTGAAGGATCTATCATGTGATAATCTGTTACCTCTATTTTATTTAAGGTTTCAAGGTCTTTAGCAGCATTTGAAACGCCCTCAATATTTTTAATTCTTGCATCAGAAATTGCATTAAATTCTCCCGCAACTACCCTGTGGGTGGCGAAAATGCTCGTATTCAAATTTGTGCCTGCTGCTGTTCCTGTGTTTGGTCCAGTAGCATAGTAGGTAAAGTTTCCGAAGGGATCAGAATAGTAACCATTTACATGAAGCAAGCCCTGCGACGGCGTATTTGTGTTAATACCTACACGTCCATTTCTAACGACCAAATCTTGTCCTGCGGTTGCGTTAGTACCATCTGTTGTGGTAATGAAAACTGCATCATATCCATTGAGACGTAATCCATCAATTGTCGGCTCATACATCAGAAAATTATCTCCATCGGTCGCGTCTTTCACTTTATATTTGAACGGTGAGCTAATTGCAATGTCACCACCGGAAACCTCAAGTTTTGCAGCAGGTGAAGTAGTTCCAAGACCAACGTTACCTCCTGAATTAAAAAGGTTATTGTCATCAACGACCCATTCAGTGCCATCCCAAAAAGTGGTATTTCCAATGGCTGTGCCATTCGGTAAAAGTCCGTCGTTTCCATCATTCCCAGTATTGCCTTGGATTCCTTGCGGCCCGACATCACCTTGAACTCCTTGCTCACCCTGTACTCCTTGAATTCCTTGCGGTCCGACATCACCTTGAACTCCTTGCTCACCTTGAATCCCTTGAACTCCAGTTTCGCCTTGAATTCCTTGAGGTCCAGTTTCACCTTGAATTCCTTGCGGTCCGACATCGCCTTGAATTCCTTGTTCGCCTTGTGGTCCTGTGTCTCCTTGTGTGCCTTGTGGCCCTGTATCTCCTTGTGTGCCTTGAGGGCCCGTATTTCCTTGAATACCCTGTTCACCCTGAACACCTTGTGGTCCTATATCTCCTTGAATCCCTTGAGCTCCAGATTCGCCTTGAATTCCTTGAGCTCCAGTTTCACCTTGAATTCCTTGAGCTCCAGTTTCACCTTGAATTCCTTGAGGTCCAGTTTCACCTTGAATTCCTTGAGGTCCATTGCCCGCGGTCTTTGCATAAAGTGCATATGGGACGCTCATGAGCTCTTGTGAGCCGATTACCTCATAATTGGCACCTCCATTTTCATCAGTTGCTATTTCAATGAAAAAAGGGCCATTACTCCAATCCACACTCTCAAACGAACCACTAATGTTAAGACCTTGGCCGATTACTAGATTCACAAGACCAAAATTATCTGTTGTGGTTTGAAATGATTCTTGGTAAACCAAAGTGCCTCCGGCTGTGTTTTTATATAATGAAATTTGAAGACCTACATTGTTATTTGATAAAACATCACCTGAATTATTTCTAATTACAGCTTGATAATTAACGCCTTCTGGAGCTTGGGCAAATAATAGAACTTGAATACAAACAAAGCATACGGTGATGAGGTTTTTCATTGTGTAAAGTTTAAAAAGCATTAAATCTAATCGAGATAATACATATTTCAACGTGATGCATCTCTGAATAAACTAAATGTACGGATATTTTACAAAATGTAAAGTTGTTGTCTTTGGCTTTTTATTAGGATAGTTGGTCTGAAACAAGTTTATATGTCGGATCTTCAAGAACATCAACATCGATGATTTTTTCAGCATTTTTTAGTAATCTCGAACAATCTCTGCTTAAATGTTTCAATTGCACTTTTTTCCCTGCTTCTCGATATCGTTCTGTGATTTTATTCAGTGCTTCAATGGCCGACATGTCAACAACACGACTTTCAGCAAAGTCAATAATTATTTTGGTTGGATCTTCTTGAACATCGAATTTTTCATTAAAAACACTAATAGACCCAAAAAATAGTGGGCCATAAATTTCATAGTGTTTTATCCCATCCTCATCTATGTGCTTGCGTGCACGAATTCTTTTTGCATTGTCCCATGAAAAAACAAGCGCTGCAATAACAACACCTAATAGTACAGCCAATGCTAAATTATGAAGAAGTACCGTAATAAGGGTAACAGCTAGCATCACAAAGACATCTGATTTGGGCATTCTATTAAAAGTTCTGAAGCTTGCCCACTCGAAGGTTCCAATGGATACCATGATCATCAATCCAGTAAGCGCTGCCATAGGAAGCTTTTCAATAAGACTCGAGCCAAACATAATGAATACAAGCAGCATTATGGCCGCTACAATTCCCGAAAGCCTCGCCCGTGCTCCTGACGATATATTTATTAGACTCTGTCCAATCATAGCACAACCGCCCATTCCAGAAAGCAGCCCTGAAAGAATATTTGCCGCACCCTGTGCAACGGCCTCTTTGTTGCCTCTACCTCTTGTTTGCGTGATTTCATCAATGATATTAAGTGTTAAAAGGCTTTCAATGAGCCCAACTCCGGCAACTATTGCAGCATAAGGAAAGATCAACTCTAGCGTATCCATGGTCAATGGTATACTTGGTAAATTGAAAGGAGGGAAACCACCTTCGATAGAAGCGATGTCACCAACAGTGGTTGTTGAAATATCAAAAAAGTAGACAATTCCGAAAATTGCCAATATTGCTGTTAAAGCTGCGGGAACAAGCTTGGTGATTTTAGGTAAACCCCAAATGATAATCATCGCGGTGACAACGAGCCCCAAAAAAACATAAAGCTCTTTCCCTGACATCCATGGTGCGTTTGGGTTTGTACTATCAACTGTAAACTGACTAAGCTGAGAAAGAAAAATAATGATTGCCAACCCATTTACAAATCCAAAAATTACAGGTTGCGGCACAAGTCTCATAAATTTACCGAGCTTTAATAAGCCTGCAATTATTTGAATGATACCTGCCAGAATTACGGTCGCAAATACATATTGAGTGATTTCGTCTACTGTAATGAGCGGATTGATTTCTTTTAATGCAGTTACGAGTCCAAAAAAAACTACGGCTATAGCTCCTGTTGCTCCTGAAATCATTCCAGGGCGCCCACCGAATATTGCAGTTATGATACCCATAATAAAAGCCGCATAAAGACCGGTTAGTGGGGAAAGACCAGCGATCAATGCAAATGCTACCGCCTCTGGTATTAATGCCATTGCCACCGTTAAACCAGAAAGTATTTCTGTCCGATAATTTACCTTTTGTTTAAGATCAAAAAGGTTGAAGTATTTATGCATGATGATGATTTTCTGTAACTATTCAAATAAAAAGTGGGCAAAAATACCATTTAATCCACGTTATAGAGAATTATCAAGAACTATTCTTCTAATTTCGTGTGTAATATTATTACTATGAATTTTCTTTCCGTTGAAAGTGTTACCAAGTCGTACGGAGACCGAGTATTGTTTTCAGATGTTTCTTTTGGTATTGACCAGGGCCAAAAAGTAGCTATTGTAGCGAAAAATGGAGCGGGTAAAACCACTCTTTTGAATTGTTTAATGGGTAAAGAGTCAACGGATTCAGGGAATATTGTTTTCAGAAATGATGTTCAAGTTGCATTTATGGAACAGGCTGAAAGCCTTCCATTAAATAAGACAATCTACGAGGTGATATATGATCATGCAAATCCTAAGTTACGTTTAATAAAAAGATACAACGATGCCTTAGAAAAGAACGATGAGAAAGCCTTGTCTAATTTATTTCAGGAGCTAACTGATTTGGATGCGTGGGATTTAGAAAGTCAAGTCAAACAATTTTTGTCAGTTTTTAAACTTGAAGATGTTCAGCAAGAGATCGCCTCCTTGTCTGGAGGACAGAAAAAACGTATAACACTTATAAAGGTTTTACTTTCCGATGCCGATTTTCTGCTATTGGATGAACCTACAAACCATTTGGATTTGGATATGATTGAGTGGTTGGAGTCTTATTTGTCAAATTCCAAATCAACATTACTCATGGTTACCCACGATCGTTACTTTCTTGAAGTTGTTTGCGATACGATTCTAGAATTGGCTAACGAGACCTTGTATAAGTATAAAGGTAATTTCTCCTATTATTTGGAGAAGAAAGCAGAGCGGGAGGAACAACTGCAATCTACAGTCGAAAAAGCGCGAAACACCTTTCGTAAAGAATTAGATTGGATACGAAGACAGCCCAAAGCACGTGGCACGAAACAAAAGGCAAGGATTGACTCTTTTCATGAAGTAAAGAAAGTTGCAACTACAAATTTATCAGAGTCGGAGCTTGATTTGCCCGTTAAGATGGAGCGCCTCGGTTCTAAGATTGTTGAATTTCACAAAGTATCAAAGGCATTCGACTCAAAAAAAATCTTGACGAGTTTTTCATATAATGTTCAACGCAAAGAGCGATTGGGTATCGTAGGGAAGAATGGAACAGGCAAGACGACATTCTTAAAGATGATGATGGGCGAGACACCTATAGATTCAGGAAAGATTGTGATTGGGGATACGGTTGTTTTTGGTCATTTCAGTCAAGAGCTTAAGGAGGTTGATCCCGACTATAAAGTCATTGATGTTGTTAAGGAAGTTGCTGAATTTATTCCATTAGAAAAAGGAAAGCAATTGTCAGCCGCCCAGCTGCTTGAACGTTTCTTATTTCCTCGAAGCATGCATTATAATTTTGTTAGAAAATTGAGTGGAGGAGAAAGAAGGAGATTAAAATTGTTAAGGGTTTTAATGTCTAATCCGAATTATCTGATCTTGGATGAGCCAACAAATGACCTTGATATATTTGCTATGGCTGTGCTTGAAGAATACTTGAGAGGTTTTCAGGGTTGCTTGATTGTTGTTTCTCATGATCGTTATTTTATGGATAAAATGGTAGACCATCTTTTTGTTTTTGAGTCCGAGGGTGTTATAGTTGACATCATAGGTAATTACACGACCTATCGCAAAAATCAAAAAAATACGACCAAAACAAAAAGCAAAGCACAGGTAGCACAAAAGGATCAAAGTCCAGAAGTCCAATTAAAAGCTAAGGAGAAAGTCAAGCTCTCTTTTAAAGAGAAATTAGAGTATGAAACACTTGAAAAGGATATTGAAAAATTAGAATCGGATAAGCGAGAAATGACGGCATCACTTTCGCAAGGAAATCTAAACGGAGCTGCAGTTTTGGAACTGGGTGAAAAGTTAGCTGAAGTAGTCGAGCTTATAGAGCTCAAAACTAATAGATGGTTAGAGCTTTCGGAATATCAATAACAAGTATAACTTTAATATAGACCTGCGATGTAAGTCTAAAAATGATGTGTGAGGATTTGAAAACGTAATAATCTTGTCTAATTCTTTTTTTTTTCTTCAAAAAAAGTGAGAAATTTACTTTCCTATGCAACTATTTATTGACTTTGGGTGTCTGTGTTATTGTAAAAGCAATGTTTAAGTGAAAAATTCAAAAGCAATATCTTCTATTTTTAGCCCGTTATCCTTTGTGATAGCTGGTGTTTTGGTGCTGTTTTTTGTATTTGATTCGAAGGCCACAGTTTACACAACGATTTCAGATGGGAGTTACAATGATTGCGCTATTTGGGACAATGGTTGTCCAGCAAATTCGATTCCCGTGGGAGATACAGTGATAATTAATCATATTGTAGATGCTTCATCATCAATGGTCATTAGAGGAGTACTTATTGTTAACAGTACAGGTTCTTTAACCACATCCAACTACTCGGAAATTCAAGAGACAGGAACTTTTACTAATGAAGGCGATTTTATTTGTAATAACGAGCTAGAAATCAATGGATATTTTTACCAATCTGGTTTAGCTACTATAGATTATCTGCACAATGATGGATATTTGTGTAACTCAGGTATTATAAATGTTGCGACTAGAGTCCGTAACCACGGTGGGACTATTGAATGTGATGGTAGTATTTTTACATGTGAATTGGACATGGAAAATAATAATGGTGCTGTCGCTGTAACGGGATCTCCAGGCTCTTTAATCGCCGGACAGGACGTGTGTTGTACTGCTGGACCATCGAATCCCTTTGACGATTTAGAAGAAGATTGGATAATTGATTCTGTTTCTGTTGCAATATGTGTTTTGCCGTTAATTCCAAATGCTGGTGATGATGGTACTGCCTCGGTATGTAATTCAGTAGGTTCTGAAATTGATTTAAACAGTTTGCTATCAGCAAACAACACAGGTGGTTCGTTTAGTGAAACAACAAGCTCTGGTGCATTTGATAATGTTTCAGGGGTATTAAACGCCGAAGGTCTTTTAGCTGGTGAATATAATTTTGTTTTTAATGCACCAGGTTACGATGGAACTTCAGATCAATCAGAATTTACTATTACGATACTTCCGGTTTTAGAAGGATCTGAAACTATATCTATATGTCCAAGTGAGTTACCATTTGTTTGGAATGGTATTGAAGTTTCGGAAGCTGGGTCTCAATCGGTAACCTTGTCGTCAACCTTTGGTTGTGATTCAACGGTAACGTTAAATTTATTTGTCAATGCCATTCCTACAAGCATGAATGATACTCTTGTCTGTGGCTCTCAACTTCCATTTACATGGAATGGCGCGACAATAAATGAAGCTGGTTCTGAAACAGTAACACTGATTAGTGAGAACGGCTGCGACTCTCTCGCAACAATTAATGTCGAATTGGAGCTCTTAGAGACTCCAATTATTGACTTTAGTGGTCCCGTTTCTTGTCCTAAGGACTTGGTAAGCTTTTCCATAGCTAATGAAAACAGTGATGCGGTTTATGAATGGTCGGGTCCTGAAGGCTTCTTTTCAAACGCAATCTTCAACGAATTTGAACTGACTGAGAATCTAATGGGTTCATACGCCGTGAGTTACACCTTGAATTCTTGTGTATCTGAAACCTCTTACATTGACCTTGAAATCGAGAACCTGTTTGAATATGAGGCCTTTAAATTTCCAAATGTAATTACTGCAAATGGAGATGGCATTAATGATAAAATTGTTCTTGAAGACTTCATCGGTGCATGTTCTGACTTTGTACTTACTATACGGGATCGTTGGGGAAGCGAAGTTTACCGACAGGAAAGAGGAGAGGAGTCATTCCGTGGCCTATCTGTTGATGGTGCGGAACTGCCAGAGGGAACTTATTTCTACAGATTGGTTTTCCCGCAAGGAGATGTTTCTGGCTTCATGCACATCGTACGATAATTTCTTTACCTTATTGCTACACAACTTATTTCAAAATTTTCCTTTAATATACTTGACAATCGTTAATCCAATTATTTATTAGGTTAATAGAATGTTCCTCTTAATTTTAAATAATCTCGGTTATAATTTAGTCTTTTAAAAACGCTTTAATTTAATTTCAATTTTAGTATTTCCTTTTTTCTTAATTTAGTGCAACTTTTAGTGTTTGGTTCTTGTCTTAATAACGTGGTGTCCAAAGAAATTAAATTGAAATTCAGTTTTTCCTTTAAAAGGCTTTTTGCTCTTCCCACTTACTTTGCCCTTTTGTTTTTCATGCCGTTTTCGATTGTCTATGCTCAGAACTCCGTAAGTACGGAAGGTTTTGGTCAAAAATGGGTGAATATAAATGATGTTGACGTAAGCGGAAATCAAATTACAATTGAAGCTTTCATAAGTCGTCAGAACGGAAGTAACATGAATATTGTGTCTAAACATGATGGTACGAATGATTGTAATTATTTGTTTAGACCCAACAGTTTTCAGATTTCAACTACTGATGGTTTTGAATTCGTTTTAAATCCTATATCCATACCGAACAACACTTGGTTTCATATTGCAGGAACTTATGATGGTTCTTCTATAAAATATTATATAAATGGTTGCTTAGTAAGTGAAAAGCCGCACACAGGCGATTTGATAACTAATGACTGGGATGCCGCTATAGGTAATCGTTCTAATTGGCCCAACGGCCCTGAACACTTTAGAGGCAAAATTGATGAAGTACGCATTTGGAATGAAGCGCGTACGGAAAGTCAAATTAGATTAAATATGAATACCCTGCTTTTACCTGGTTTGGAGGCACAGCTTGTTGGCTATTATAAGTTTGATGGTAACTACACCAATGTACAAGGGAATTCAGCATTCAATGGTTCATATGTAGGAAGCCCATCATTTGATGTCGCACCTCCGGTTTTTATTCCATTTAATATTGTAACTGTGACGCCGACAGATTTGACATGTTATGGCTCAGGTGATGGAGCGATTTCCGTCATTGCCACAGGAACGAATGTAGAGTATTCACTTGATGGTTCATCATATACCACAGATCCTAATTTCATAGATTTACAAGCAGGAACTTACGATGTTTTTGTGCGTTCTGGGAATTGTGAAGAAATAGTGGAAGTGATATTGTCAGAGCCTGATGAAATACCATCCCCTGAAATTACTGTAAATTCGCCTATTTGTACCTCCGAGAATCTTTCTTTATTTACATCTATTGTTACCAATGCTTCTTATTTTTGGGAAGGCCCTAATGGTTTTACCTCGTCTGCTAATGATACAACTATTGCTGATTTAGAATTGACGGATTCTGGTGTCTATTCGATATACCTAGAGGTTGATGGCTGTTACAGTGATACTGTAACTGCCGAAATTGTTGTTAATGAAACATATGACATCTTTCTAATTGATACGATATGTTCAAACGAGACTTTTGTTTTTGGTCCCAATGCATTAAATGAATCAGGAACGTATATTCAAAATTTACAATCTGTAGCAGGTTGTGATTCAACCGTTCAATTAGATCTAACCGTCAATCCTTCTTATAGCTTCATTATTGATACAAGTCTTTGTCAAGGAGAGTCAATTACGTTTGAAGGTTTGACCATGAATGAAAGTGGCACGTACCCATTTAATTTATTTACCACTTTAGGATGTGATTCCCTTATTACATTCGAACTTATAGTTTATCCTATTCCCGATGCACCATCAGTATTGTCAAATAGTCCTTTGTCTTGTCCAGGTGATATTTTTGAGGTTTCAACAAGCTCAGTTTCAGATGGTTTTTATCAATGGGAGGGTCCAAACGATTATGTCTCTAATGCGCCTGATTTCACTTTAGAGGCAGATTCCGAAGACATGGGAATCTATGACGTATCCGTTACAGTTAATGGATGTATTTCACCTGTGACTTCTATTGAATTAAATATTATCAATATATACTCTTTTGAGGAATTCGATTTGCCTAATGTTTTTACACCAAATGGTAATGGATCAAATGAAGTTTTTGATCTTCAGGCATATTTTAAGACCTGTGAGACTTACGAAGTTCTGTACTTTGATAGATGGGGCAATGTGGTTTACAAACACACTGAGGGTGAAACCCCATTTTCAGGAAGATCTTTAGATGGTTCAGAGCTAATGGACGGGATTTATATGTATAAAATCGTCCTTGAAAAATCAGAGAAGCAAGGATATGTGCATCTAATTAGATAGTTAAATCCATTGATATATATCTGATAAACTGCTATCTTTTTTGAAGTAAAAAGTATTGAGTTTGGCACTTTTTGCGCCCTTAATATGCTGAGGGGAATCTTCTATAAATAAAACATCTTGAGCGTCATAATTCATTTGATTTAAAACCCATTCGAAGGTTTCTTTGTGCGGTTTTCTTTTTCCAATTTGATGAGAAAAGTAACAAGATTCAAAAATATTTAGAAAGTGTTTAAAACCCATTTCTTGAAGTAACTGTTCAATATAGCTCAGATGTATTTCATTTGTATTGCTTAGCAAATAACATGGAACTTGTTCACTCAGTTTTTTTATTTTTTCGAGTTTTGAATGCTGAAACCCTATAATCATGCTGTTCCAGGCTTTTGTTATTTCGGATAAGCTTACCTGATTTGTAATTTCATTTTGCAGCTCTGCTAGGAATTCTTCGCTTGATATATGGCCTGTTTCAAAGAGATTGAACAGATCAGTTTGATTAAATTGACTATATGCTTTCTCTGCATTTTGTAGTCCAATATTTTCAAAAGCATTTGCTGTTTTTTTATAATCTAAATCTACGATTACGCCGCCTAAATCAAATAAAAGAGCTTTAACTTTTTTGTATTGCATTTAAATAGTTTAGAATCATTACAAATTTAAAGTCTTTTCCTAATTTTCAGGCTACATGACACTATTATGACAAACAATCTTTGATGACTACCGATATTTGTAATAAGGAATGAGAAACAACCTCAAACACTTAAAAATATTTGCTTTTACACATCGAAAATTAGATGTTGTAAAGATCGGTCTCCTGCATATTGAACCTAATGAGCAGGGTGCCAGGTTAAACCGTGTAAAAGATGTGTTTGGCATTGAAGAGTTTATGTTTTTATCTACCTGTAATAGAGTTGAATTTACTCTAGTCAGTGATGGCCCTGTTTCTATTGAAAAGTTGATCCAATCCTTATATCCCGAATTACCCATTTCTGAGGCAGTTTTTTTAGCAAAAAATGTTGAAGAGTACAATGCTGAAGAGGCTGTGAATCATGCGTTTTCTGTTGCTTCCTCCATAGAGTCAATGATTGTTGGCGAGAGAGAAATTATTACACAAGTAAGAAATGCTTTTGATTGTTCTAATAAAAATAAATTAACCGGAGACTTTTTAAGACTCCTTATTCGTCAGGTTATACAGACTGCCAAAAAAGTATACACACAAACAAGTATAGCGACAAAGCCAGTTTCGGTAGTTTCTTTAGCCTATCATAAGTTAAAGGAATTGAATATTCCTCTAGATTCTCGTATTTTAATTATTGGTTCAGGAGCAACGAATGCCACGATGTGTAAATTTCTTAAAAAGCACGGCTTCAGTAATTTTGTAGTATTCAATCGAACGGTTTCAAATGCCACAAGTCTAGCACAAGCTTTAAATGCACCATATTACCCTCTGGCTGAGCTTTCAAGCTACTCAAAAGGTTTTGATGTCTTGCTCTCTTGTACAGGTGCAGACCACAATGTAGTTTCATTAGAGCTTTATGAGCAAATCCTTCAAAATGAGAAAGGCTTAAAAACACTCATAGATATTGCAATACCTCAAGATATTTCTCCTGAAATCATAGCAAAACATAATGTTAATTATTTATCAATTGATTTGCTGCAGAAGATTTCGAATGATAATTTAAAAGTTCGTGGTAAAGAGGTTGCTTCTGTAAAGGCAATAGTGAATGAGGCTTTAAAAGAATTTATTCTTCTTGTCGAGGAGCGCAATGTAGAATTGGTAATGCAAGATGTCCCAAGACAAATTAAAGCGATTAAGGAAACAGCTATTGATGAAGTTTTTAAAAGGGATATGGAAGATTTAGATCCAGAGGCTCGAGAAGTCTTAGATAAAGTATTGGGTTATGTTGAAAAAAAGTACATTAGCGGTCCAATGAAACTTGCAAAAGAAATCATTCTTAAAAATGCCTCTAACTAAACCAATTAAAATAGGAACCAGAGGGAGTGACCTTGCCTTATGGCAGGCAAACTTTGTTCGTGAAGAGCTAGAAAAAAGAGGCCATGAGGTTGAAATAACAATTATTAAAACCCAAGGAGATAAAATTCAACATTTGAGCTTTGACAAAATGGAAGGTAAAGGGTTTTTTACCAAAGAAATTGAGGCTTCTTTGTTGAATGAGGATGTTGACCTTGCTGTTCATTCTCATAAAGATTTAGAAACGAATCAACCCGAAGGTCTTGAAATCGCCGCTGTTTCATCACGTGCGAACCCGTGTGAGCTTTTATTAATTAGGAAACCTGCTCATGAAGAACAAGCTTTGTGGGGTTTAAAAAAAGATGCGATAGTCGGGACTTCTTCTGCACGAAGAAAATCTCAGCTTCTTGCACTTAGACCTGATGTTCAGATAAAGGATTTAAGGGGGAATGTTCCTACGCGAGTTGATAAGCTTAAATCTGGTGAATACGATGCTATCCTACTTGCAAAGGCTGGAGTGCTGAGGCTAAAATTAGAGCTAGATGATTTGGTGGGGATCGATTTGACACCTGATGAATTCGTTCCTGCACCTGCACAAGGTGTTTTAGCTTTGCAGATTCGCTCGAATGATACATTCCTTAAATCACTTTTAAGCGCTGTCAATGATAGCGAAGTGCAAAAAGTGGTTCACCTTGAAAGGTCAGTATTAAATTTAATGAACGGTGGATGTCAATTGCCGCTTGGTGTCTATTGCGATAATAAGTACGTGCATGTTTCGTTTTCGGATGATGCAATGCATCCATCAAGATATTTCCGTTTCCCGTACATTGACGAGCAGGATTTTCCGAAAAAAATTGTTGAGCATTTGCAACATCAGCAGGTTTGAAAACCATATTCATTTCTAAAAACCTTTCTGACCTTGATGAACTAGGTGATTTCACTGCTCAGCTTGAGTTTCAATTTTATTGCCAGTCATTAATTAGATTTAGCCCAACTACATTTGAATTACCAATAGATTTTGAGGTAGTTTTTATTTCAAGTATTCGATCTTTACAATTCTTAGAAGAATCCTCTCAAATTGATTTGTCATCTTGTACAATTGCTTGCGTAGGTCTTCAAACATCAAGTAGAATTCATAAAATGGGTTATAAAACAAGCTTTATTGGAAGTAATGCTGGTAACCCTCAGGCTATTTCTAAAGAATTCTATGCATGGCTTGGAACACGGACTGTTTTTATTCCTCACTCTAACCTTTCATTACGTTCTATTGAGACGGCTATTCCGAAGAAACAAATTCGAAGTGTAGCAATTTATAAGACCCTACTGAATGGCATTAAGATTGATCCAAAAGATATTTATGTTTTCACGAGTCCTAGTAATGTTGATGCATTTCATATGCATAATGAGCTGCCTGTGGAAGCTATTGTTATAGCTTGGGGCAACTCAACCAGAGCAACTCTAGAAACATATGCAAGGAAATCTCATTTTGTTTTAGAGCAAGGGACCTTGGAAGAACTGTTATTGATTCTAAATTCTCTTATTAAGTCGTAAGAAAAAACAATGGATTGTTGAAAATAGCGTTTTAAAGTTCAAGACCTTATATTGGTTGTGAATATCCATGATAAAATATAGACTTCTTTTTTTTCTTTATTTAACCGTTCATCTTTCTGCATTAGGTCAAGATGGAGGAATTCGAACGAAAAATCTTTTTATTGAAAAAGAAAATCGTATTGATACGTGTAGTATTTATCCAAATTCTTTTGAAGTTTATTTAAATGATAGCGTGCTCTCTCCATCCGCGTATTCCCTTGACTATTCATCTGCGCTATTTAGCTTATTAAAGCCTTTAAATGATACGTTATTTTTTTCTTATAAAGTCTTCCCTTTCGATTTATCAAAGACCTATAGGCTTCGCGATAGTGCTCAGGTCTTTGACAAAGACACAGATAAAAGCACACTTTTTAAAATCGAAAACTTTTACTCGGTGAATGATGTCTTTGGAGGAAATGATTTGAATAAAAATGGTTCTATTTCCAGAGGTGTTTCTTTTGGTAACAATCAAGATCTTGGGATAAATTCTTCACTAAACCTGGAGCTTTCGGGAAATATTGCACCTGATTTAAAAATACTTGCCTCCGTTTCTGATGCAAATATCCCAATTCAACCTGAGGGTAACACCAATAAACTTCAAGAGTTTGATAAAGTATTTATTCAAGTTTATAATGATCGCTTGAAGCTCATTGCAGGTGATTTTTGGCTGTCAAAGCCTAAGGGGTATTTTATGAATTATCGCAAGAGGGCTCAAGGTTTGAGCGTGAATTATAAATGGGATAGAGGAGAAGATAAATCGTGGAAAATTCAGTTGAGTGGTGCATTGTCCAAGGGTAAATTCAATAGACAAATTATACCAGGCATAGAATCAAATCAAGGGCCTTATCGTTTGGTTGGTGCAGAAAACGAACCTTTTATAATTGTTTTGTCTGGTACAGAGAAGCTTTTTATAGATGGGCGTTTATTACAGCGTGGACAGGAATATGATTATACTATTGATTACAATACCTCAGAGGTCATATTTACGGCTCGAAATCTAATCACAAAAGATACTAGAATCGTTGCGGAGTTTCAATATTCAGATCAAAATTACGCGCGTTCTCTGGCACAACATTCACTGACTTATAATTCGAAAAAAATAGATTTTTGGATCAACTCCTATTCTGAACAAGATGCTAAAAATCAACCCTTACAACAAGAATTATCAAACGAACAAAGGGCATATTTAGCGGGAATTGGTGACGCTTTAAACCTGGCATCAGTGAGTTCGATAGATTCTGTTGGCTTTTTTGACAATCAAAATCTTTATAAGCGAATTGATTCCCTCGGATATGATTCTGTATTGGTTTTCAGTGTTGATCCAAATACAGCTTTTTATCGCGTTTTCTTTGAATATGTTGGTAATGGAAATGGGGATTACATACTTGAAAATTATAATGCTTTAGGAAAGGTCTTTAAATGGGTTGCTCCAGAAGCAGGAGTTGCCCAAGGAGATTACCGAGCATCAAGAAGTATTATTACACCTAAAAAACAACAGATGTTTAGTAGCGGGCTTAAATGGAAATACAAAAAGCATAGCTTTTTAGAGTCAGAATGGGCTATGAGTAACTTCGATATCAATACCTACTCAAGTTTAGCTGCTGATGATAATGTTGGGTTCTCCAATCGAACGAAATGGATGAATACTTCTTTTTTTGGTAAAACAGATACAACAACAATGTGGTCTTTAAAGACAAAAGCGGAGTTAGAATATTTATCAACTAACTTTTCTCCCATCCAACAATACAGAGCCGTAGAATTTGATCGCGATTGGAATACGCGGTTTCAAGGATACGAGGGTCAACAGATACTAGGTACAATAGGTACAAAACTTAAACATAAGAAAAGAGGCTCGATAGATGTTGATGCCCAGCATTTTTCAATAGGGTCAGATTACAGTGGTCAAAGGGCATTCACAAAGGGAAATTGGCAACAGAAAGGCTGGAATGCCAATTGGGATGGGAGCTATTTACAGGCAAATGGTCTAACGCGTAGTAGCTTTTTAAGGCATCGTTTGGAACTTTCAAAAAATATCGGTCCTATACGAATCGGTTATAAAGATGATCATGAGCGCAATCAATATCAAGATACAATTTCAAGCGCTCCTAGCTACGAGTTTTTTGATTATCAGTTTTATGTTTCTAATGCAGATACGAGTACAATGGAATATAAACTATTTTATCGTGAGCGTTATGATAGACGATTGATTGACAATCAATTTGGAAGGACAGCTTTAGCAAAAACGACCGGTGCAGAGTTGAATATTAATAGTTTAAAAAATCAAAAGCTAACCTTGCTCTCAGGTTATCGTTCATTAGACGTTCTCGATACCGTTTTAATGAATCAAAAACCAGAAAACTCCTTGATTGGCCGTTTGGAGTATAATTTTAAAGCCTTTAAAAATGCGATTCAATGGTCTACATTTTATGAAATTGGTTCAGGCCTAGAACAGAAGCGAGAGTTCTTGTATATTCAGGTAAATGATGGTCAAGGTGTATACACGTGGATTGATTACAATGGAGATGGGGTCAAGGACTTAAATGAATTTGAAGTTGCACAATTTATAGATCAAGCAAATTATATTCGGGTATTTGTTCCGAGTAATAGTTACGTGACTACATACTTTAATGAATTTAACCAGACAATTTATTTAAGACCTGAGCGGGTGTGGTCTCGCAAAAAAGGAATATTAAAGTTTCTATCGCGATTTTCTGATCAGGCTAGATTTCGAATTAATAAGAAATCGAATGCATTTTTGAATGGTTCTGTATTTAACCCGTTGTCCAATAGGATTGCAGATACGAACCTTATTTCTACGGCTGCTTTTGTCAGGAATTCTCTATTCTTCAATCGTACGGGAGCTATATTTGGTGCGCGTTACGTTTTTCAAAATAACCAAACGAAAACGTTACTTGCATCAGGTTTTGATTCACGGCGTTCTTCGTTTCATGAAATCAATGCAAGATGGAATATGACACCAAAGTATTCACTCGTCGTGACTGCACAGAATGGTTTAAAGAATTCTCTAGCTGACTACACCTCTGGAAGGGACTACGCAATTTCTTTTAATTGGTTGAAAACCTCCTTGGGTTTCCAGCCTAGCACAAATTTCAGAATAACAGTCGATTCAAGGATTACAGCAAAAAACAACTCGATTCTTAGCGGCGGTGAAAGTTGCAACATCAGAGACATTGGATCTACAATTAAGTACAATCAGACTGATAAAGGAAGTCTACAGGGTTCTTTTAAATTTTTGAAGATTGATTTTGTAGGTACTGAAAATTCAGCCGTAGGATTTGAAATGCTTGAAGCCTTGCGCCCTGGAATGAACTATACTTGGAATATTGGTTATCAAAAAACGGTGTCAAAGAATTTGCAACTCACAATTCAATATTTGGGTCGCAAGTCAGAGAATGCAAGGATGATTCATTCGGGAGGCATGGAGTTGCGTGCATTTTTTTAAATTCTTTGTAACTTAGGGCATTGCTTAAATTATGGTTGAATACGGGAAAATACTACTTATTGCAATGCCAGCATTTTTGGTACTTGTAGTTCTTGAAAAGCTTTATGGTTATTGGAAAGATGATGATACGGTACCTCTTGATGATGCTGTATCTAGCTTAAGTTCTGGTATGACAAACGTTTTAAGAGATGTTATGGGATTGTCAATTGGTATAGTTTCTTATCAATGGTTTTATGGAAAGCTCGCTTTATTTACGATAGAGAATAGTTTTATCGTTTATGCAGTTGCTTTTATTGTTATTGACTTTTATGGTTATTGGTCTCATAGGTTTTCTCACAAGCTTAATTTCTTTTGGAATCAGCACGTGATCCATCATAGTAGTGAGGAGTTTAATTTGGCATGTGCTTTAAGACAGCCAATCTCTGGAATTGTTAAGTTTTTTACATTTTTGCTCATACCTGCTGCTATCATGGGGGTTCCTCCTGAGGTAATATCTATTGTACTTCCTTTGCATTTATTTATGCAGTTTTGGTACCATACCAGACATATTGGAAAGCTAGGAATCATAGAATATATATTAGTCACTCCTTCGCACCATCGCGTTCATCATGCTATAAACCCAGAGTATTTAGATAAGAACCTGAGTCAAATTTTTATATTTTGGGATTTTATTTTTGGAACCTTTCAAGAAGAGTTGGATGAAGTTCCTCCAGTATATGGAATATCGAGACCCGCTAACACGAGAAATCCATTCAAGATTAATTTTCAGCATTTATTTATTCTAATCCAGGATGCTTGGCGATCGCATAAAATCATTGATAAGCTGACCATTTGGTTTAGACCAACAGGATGGAGACCAGAGGGCTTTGACAAAAGCTATCCGATAAAAAAAATAGAAGATGTATACGCTTTTTCTAAATATAAACCAGTTTTGACAAGAGCAGAGTTGTATTGGAGTATCGCTCATTTGTTTGTTGTTATGTTTTTTTTATTGGACCTTTTTGCAAGGCTTGGTTCTTTGAGCTTTTATGAGATTTTGGCCTATGGTTCTTATGTTTTCCTAACGATTTACGCATTAACTGACTTAATGGATAAGCATAAGTGGAATTTTATTATCGAAATGCTTCGAGTGATTGCTACGTCTTTAATATTTGTTTGGACAGGAGATTGGTTCGGTCATAATATTTTGCCCTTTATTATAGGCTATCACTGCATAGCATTCTTTTTTTCATTTTCTGTTTATAGGTCTGACGGTCAGAACAACGCAGTTATCGCCTTTAAATGATTGGTCGTTGGTTTATTAGGCTGTTTTTCATCTTTTACCTGCTGCTTGTTCTTTTAGAATTTACGGATATTGCTTTTTATTTTAAACCTTTTTTGGTGCCTTCGTTATTACTTTTATTTAGTGTTACCGATTTTAAATACTTAAATAAAAAGCTTTTAATAGCCTTGTTTTTTTCTACACTGGGAGATGTTTTTCTTATGAGTGCAGGAAGTCTATTCTTCATCCTTGGTTTGTCTTCATTCCTAATTGCTCATCTCGCTTTTATAAGTATTTTTTATGAGCTGACTAAACCTGTTTTTGTGAAAGGAGTATATACCTACTTGCTTTTTGGGCTTCTTATTTATGAAGTTATTTTGTTAAAATATTTATGGCCGAACCTTGAGGGGATGAAAGTTCCAGTGCTGATTTATGCCACGACGATATGTGTAATGTTATGGGTCTCGATGTTATTGCTCCGCGTAAATAAGTCCAAAGGTTCTATTTTGATTATTCTTGGTGCATTGAGTTTTGTTTGTTCAGATTCTTTACTTTCTATAAGGTTGTTTATTGATGATTTTGAATATGCAAAATTTTGGGTGATGTGTACTTATTTATTGGCCCAATATTTAATTGTTTCTGGATTGCTTTCGATCTTTAAAAAGAGTTCGTTAGGCGCATTAAAGTGATGATAATCTTATTTTTGTTTTATGTCAAATAAAAAAGGTATTGCTATTCTTGGTTCTACAGGCTCTATTGGAATAGCCGCTTTAAATATCGCGACCTCCTTACCGGATGATTTTGAAGTTGAGGTACTGACGGCAGCATCAAATGCCGAACTATTAATTGAACAGTCCCTGAGATTACTCCCTAACACCGTGGTAATTGAAAATAAGGCCCTATATAAAAAGGTTTCTGAGGCTCTTTGGAAAGAAGATATTCATGTTTACACCGGAGCAGCAGCAGTTTGTCAGGTTCTTGAATCACAACATATTGATTTGGTCTTTAATGCAATCAAAGGGATTGCAGGAATAGCACCAACAATTGCTGCAATTCATACGCGCAAGCAAATTGCACTTGCAAATAAGGAGTCACTTGTTATATGTGGAAGTCTTATAACTGGACTTGCTGAGCAAAATGGAGTTAATATCTATCCTGTCGACCCGAGTCATTCTTCAATTTTCCAAAGTATGTTGGGGGAGTTTCATAATAAAATACAGAAGCTGTATTTGACTTCTTCAGGAGGTCAATTTGAAGGATTCACGGTTGCGCAGTTAAATGAAATTTCAGCAGAAAAAATAATAAATAAAGGAACGTCAAATGTTTATGATCTTGTCAATACTGCAACATTGATTCATGATAGCTTTAAGCTGATTGAAGCAAGGTGGTTGTTTGGTTTGAAACCTGAACAAATTGACCTTGTAATTCATAACCCTCTTGTTATTAATGGACTGGTGGAATTTGCAGATGGCAGTATAAAGGCACAGATGGACGCCTCTAATTTAATGCGTTCTATACAGTTTGCTATGAGCTATCCGAATCGGATGGATGTTTCCGTACCACGCATCAATTTATTTGACGAACCTAATTTTTCTTTTAAGCAACCTGATAAAACAAATTTTCCAAATTTGAATCATGCATATTCAGTTTTGGAAAAAGGAGGGGCTTTTTCTGCTGTTTTGAATGCATCAAATAAGATTGCAGTCGAGGCTTTTCTTGAAGATCAAATAAAATTCACGGAGATTGCATCAATCAATGAGACGATGCTTAATGGGCATAACACCATAACAAATCCAAGCTATGATGATTTTATGAATACCTACCATACTGCTTGTGAACAAACTTTAAAATTGATCAAATGAAACAAATAATATGCTTTTTATCGCTGAGTTTAGTTTCTCTTGTTGGTTGCATGTCACCTATCAAGTTTCTTGTCTCCGTTGAAGCGTCTCACTGTGGAGGAGCGCCGCCTCAATCTATTGAGGTAGTTAACTTATCTCCTTTTGATGGCCAGGTGATTATTGTTGGTGCTAGAGATTCTATTTTAGTTGCGCTTGATGAAAGCGGAAGAGCAACTGTGAAATTAGCAAAAGGCACTTACAATTGGTATCAAATGGAAAAGTCGCAAGATTTAGAGACTATAAAAAAAACACTTCTTAATTTAAATCGTAATCTTTATAAATTCATCGGAGATACATGTGTTAAAGATTGGAAAGGTATTGCTGATGGGACATTTGAAGTAGAAAATGATTCCGTTAAATTTGAGCTCAGACTCAAGAATAGATGTTACACAAATCTATATCCATGTCTTGAATATATTGGTCCGGATTACAATTAATGAGTTAGCTCTTTTTTTTATGCAAGATCTCAAGTTTTGCTGATGCTTCACGTATATCTGCAATTGGTTCTATGATCAGTCTCAACTTTTCTTGCTTTTGAATTAACCTGTAGCCTTTACCTTGGTTGGTTATTTGTTCTAAAATCTCTGTAAACAATTCAGATTTATAGAATGAAGAATCTGTATCAGAGATAAAGGAACATACCATCTTTTCAGACTTAATAACTAAACGTTCCAGCCCCATCTTTTTTGCCATCCAGCGCAATTCAAAAGAAAAAAAGAGCTCTTCTACTTGTTTTGGGATTGGCCCAAAACGATCTTTTAATCGAACACCAAAAGCATTTAATTCCTCAATATTCTCAATGTTATCCAGTTCTTGATAAAGGCTGAGTCTTTCAGCTACATCATTTACATAATCGTCAGGAATGCGAACCTCGTAGTCTGTCTCAAATACACATTCAGAGGCATAGGTTGTGAGCTGGTCACTTGTCCGTTCATTAAAAAGCTCTTTAAATTCTTTTTCTCGAAGCTCTTTCATGGCTTCATTTAAGATTTTTTGATACATTTCAAATCCAATCTCAGAAATAAAACCACTCTGTTCACCACCTAGCATATTACCTGCGCCACGAATGTCTAAATCTTTCATAGCGATATTGAATCCTGAACCTAGATCTGAAAACTGAACTAAAGCTTCAAGTCTTTTCCGCGCTTCTGATGTGAGCACTGTAGTTTTAGGTGCGATTAGATAACAAAATGCTTTTTTATTACTTCTACCAACGCGTCCTCGAAGTTGATGAAGGTCACTTAAGCCAAAATTTTGAGCATCATTAATGATTATCGTATTTGCGTTTGAAATATCAATGCCCGACTCAATGATAGTGGTTGCAATTAACACATCATACTTGCCTTCAATAAAATCCATCATGTTACGCTCAAGAACCTTACCATCCATTTGTCCATGTCCAATCCCTACCTTAATTCCTGGACATAATCTTTGAATCATACCCGCAATCTCCTTAATGTTAGAAATTCTATTATTTACAAAAAAGACTTGTCCTCCACGCGAGACCTCATAGGAAATTGTATCACGAAGTATTTCTTCATTAAAGGTTATGATTTCCGTAAGGACGGGTTGTCTATTTGGAGGAGGTGTATTGATGATACTTAGGTCTCTTGCACCCATTAAGGAGAATTGAAGTGTTCTCGGGATTGGTGTTGCGGTGAGTGTTAACGTGTCTACAGTTGTTCTTAGCGTTTTGAGTTTGTCTTTCACAGATACGCCAAACTTTTGTTCCTCATCAATAATCATTAGGCCGAGATCTTTAAACTTGATTCTATTTGATACAATTGCATGGGTGCCAATTAAAATATCGATTTCCCCATTTTTGAGTCTATTTATTGTCTCGGTGACTTGCTTAGCGCTTTTGAAGCGATTGATGTAATCAATATTGCACGGAAACTCCTTCAGTCGTTCTTTAAAGCTTCTAAAATGCTGGAGCGATAATATAGTGGTCGGAACCAATATGGCAACCTGTTTACTGTCAGCTACCGACTTAAATGCAGCACGTATGGCAACCTCAGTTTTACCAAAGCCAACATCCCCGCAAATCAGTCTATCCATTGGTGTTTTAGATTCCATGTCCTTTTTGACATCTTGAGTTGCCTTGTATTGGTCTGGTGTGTCTTCATACATGAAAGAAGCTTCAAGTTCATTTTGAAGGTAGGTGTCTGGAGTAAATGAAAAACCAGGTTGGCTTCTTCTTTTTGCGTATAATTTTATGAGGTCAAATGCGAGCTCTTTAATTTTTTTCTTTGTCTTATTTTTAAGGGTATTCCATGTCTGAGTTCCCAGTTTATTCATCTTTGGAACGGAACCATCCTTACCTGTGAATTTTGATATTCTATGTAGAGAATGGATACCAACATATAATACATCACCCTCTTTATAAATTAAGCGAATCGTTTCTTGTGGTTTGCCATTAACATCAATGGTTTCAAGTCCAGAAAATTGACCCACACCATGATCAATGTGAGTGACGTAGTCACCTTTTTGAAGATTATAAATCTCCTTAAGGGTAAGGGCTTGTTTTGCTTGCCTGAAACCTTCTTTTAGTCTAAATCTATGATAGCGCTCAAAGATTTGATGATCGGTGTAGCATACCATCTTAGATTCCTTACAAATGAAACCTTCATGAAGGGCTGTGTTAAGAGGAGTGAATTCAACGGCGGCATCAATATCCTCAAATATTTGATAGAGCCGCTCAATTTGTTTTGGCTGATTTGAAAACAAAAAATTTATAAATTTCTTTTGCTGATGCTTTAATAGGTCTTCTTTTAATAGGTCGAAGTTTTTATTGAAACTAGGTTGTGGTTTAAGCTCAAATTCTACAATTTGTGAATTGTTGTAGTATTTTAGGTTATTGAACTCTACAACTTTTGCTTGCTCAAAAACGGTAAGACAAGCATGAGCATTGAGAAACATTTGATCTGGAATACTAACTTGCTCTTTATGCTCAAGTTCTTCGAAGATGACTTGTGCTTTTTCAAATTCTTTTTGAATTCTGGCAGCAGTGCGCTCTACAGAATCTATCCATAAGACCTTTTCACCTTTTAGGTATTGAAAAAATGAATCCATACCTTTTACAAGCAATGCTCCTTGAATGTTTGGTACAATACTAAAAAAAGAATGACTGCTGATTGAGAGCTGAGTTGAGGCATCGAAAGTACGTATCGATTCTACTTCATTGCCGAAAAATTCAATTCGATATGGTGTGTCTGCAGCAAACGAAAAAACATCAACAATACCGCCTCGAATGGAATATTGCCCAGGTTCATATACGTAATTAACCTGCTCAAAATTGTACTCCAATAACAGCTCATTTATAAAGTCAATGGAATAGGTTTTGTCAACCTCTATTTTCATTGTATTCGATAGTAGTTTTCTATGCGA
Source organism: uncultured Flavobacteriales bacterium (assembly GCA_943789205.1). GTDB lineage: Bacteria > Bacteroidota > Bacteroidia > Flavobacteriales_D > Crocinitomicaceae > UBA952. The sequence goes on along the minus strand of CALSTG010000001.1, from coordinate 707,596 downwards.
TAGTACCATTTCGAATAATGCCTCAGGGTAGGTGACGACCCAGCAATTCTTTTGACTACTTAATTTTTTTAGTGCTTCTGTTCTTGCTACAACACTCGCGTTATCGGTATCCTCAATTTGGTAGGGTGATTTGTGTGATGCAGGATAAAAAACCAACCGTTTATCATTTGGATAGAGGCCTTGTAAATCATTTAAAAAATAGGCGGCGTCTTCTTTGTTGTCGAGTATAAAAACGTGGTGACCCGGGCATTGACTGGCACATGCCGCTGCATAAATTGATTTAGAGGAACCGACAATTCCTGACCAATTGATTTTAGCTTGAGCTCTTTCAATGACTTTTAAGGTTTCGAGAACCTTTGGATGTTCTAAAGAAAAGTTATTAAAGCTCTTCAGATTCATATTAGCTTATAAAACTCATCGCTTTTTCCACCATGCTTTTAGATCCTATAAAAAGAGGTGCGCGCTCATGCAGTGCTTCAGGTTCTATTTCTAATATTCTTTTTCTACCAGTTGTAGCCATACCTCCTGCCTGCTCAGCTATAAATGCTAATGGATTGCATTCGTATAACAGTCTGAGTCTTCCCTTAGGAGCTGCAGGAACATTGGGGTATATATAGATGCCTCCTTTAATTAAACTCCTATGAAAATCAGCAACTAATGATCCAATATAACGACCTGAGTATGGTCCATTGAAGTCATTTTCTTGACTCTGACAATATGCTATATATTCAGCTACACCAGGCTCACATTCTTTGATGTTGCCTTCATTCATCGAATATAGTCTGCTGGATAATGGCATTTTCATGTCTCGATGCGATAGTGTGAATAAATTAGTATCCGGATCCAATGTGAATCCATGAACACCCTCTCCCCATGATAAAACAAGCATGGTTGATGTTCCATATAAAACATAACCTGCGATACTTTGTTCCGACCCAGGTTGCAGAAAGTCACTCAGATTTGTGCTCTCTCCGGACATGGAAAGCCTTCTGTATATTGAAAATATAGTTCCAACAGAAACATTTACATCAATATTACTTGAGCCATCTAAGGGGTCGAATAAAACAACATAATCAGCTTTTTTAGAGGTTTCTGTATCAAATGAGACGAAGGCTTCATTTTCTTCAGAGCCTATACCTGTAACAGCACCACAACTTTTAAACGCTTCAATAAATGCAAGGTCTGCGATAACATCAAGTTTTTGTTGATCTTCCCCTTGAATGTTCTGACCACCTTGAGCACCCAAAACGTTTTCAAGTAATGCTGCTTTTTTTAAATCATCACTTACTGAAACAGCTGCTTTTGTAATCGCATTTAATACAGACCAAATATTTCTCTGGTTTGCTGAATCGGAATATTCCGCCTCAAAAAAATCATGAATCGTCATGCTGAATGACTTTGTTTTAAGTTAGATCTATTGCTTTTGAATATGGGTTTAGCTAAACATAATGCTTTGACCATATCCTTCTTTGTAAACTGGATTTACAATTAGTGCAGGGATTAACGCATCATTTGTAATGATGTATTGTTCGTAGTTTGAGGAAATAACATTAAAAAGATTTCCTTTATTTAGATTCATTATAGCAATAAGATCAGCGTCTACAGAAACAGCATATTTCACAACTTCTTTATCAAATCCGTTTCTGGAAATAATGGAATGCTTCATATCTACGCCTCTGTCTTTAAAGAATCTCTTGGCGAACACGATATTTGATTTCACTTGGTGCTTAAGAAAATCATCACTTTCATCAGGTATAACAACATGCACCATAGAGTCAAAATATTTTGCAAGTCTTGATACGATTGTTAGTTTTTGTTTGGTCTCTTTATTCAAATCCATAGGTACTACTATGGAATCATAACCTGTTGGTTTAACGACTTTTTCTTGAACAATGATAAATGGAACTGAAGAGTTTGTCACCACTTTGAGCGCATGACTGCCTGTAACATGTTGCCAACCATGAGCACCATGTGTCCCCATAAAGATAAGTTTGGCTTCATGCTCGGCTGCAAAGTCTCCAATATCCTCAAAAATACTACCAATTCTAACATTCGGAATTAAATCAACACCATGAGAATTGAATTTCTCTACGATTTCTTCTAACTTAATATTGGCCTCGTGAATTTGATTTTGTTTCGATACAACATGAAGTAATTGAACTTCAGCATCTAAAGGTTTCGCAGTTGCAATTGCATGTTCAAGTGCAATATCTGCTACTTTTGTAAAGTCATGGGGTACAATAAATGTTTTTTTACTCATGGACAGATTTTGTTGCAAAGTTAAGATAAAGTAACGAAAAATATATGGTTTTCGTATCTTTATTTTCGTTAATTAATTTGTAAAAATTTTCAACATATGCCTTTGATTGGTAGGTTTTTAAAGCAGACTACAGCCATAAGTTATCGCAAGAATGCGAAGAAAACGCAAGGTTATAAAGATCAAGAGAATGTCCTTAAATATTTACTATCAAAATCAAAAACTACCAAGTTTGGACTCGCGCATGAGTTTAGTGATATTCTACAAGATGACATGTTAATGAACTACCAACGTTCAGTTCCTGTTATGGACTACGATGCCTTTTATGAAAAGTGGTTGAAGTATTCTATTTTGGGCGAAAAGGACAATACATGGAGAGGACGCATCAAGTATTATGCGCTATCTTCAGGGACGACAGGGTCTCCTAGTAAAAGAATTCCTGTAACTTCTGAGATGATACGGTCCTTTCAAAAATCAAGTCTTAAACAGCTTAGTATTTTACATAATCTTGACCTTCCTCAATCCTTTTATAGCACAAGTATTTTAACAGTAGGAGGTTCAACTAAGCTAAACTATAAGGAAACACATGTCGAAGGAGATCTTAGTGGAATTCTTAAAAAGCATACGTCATTTATTGCGACTCCTTTTACCCGCCCTGGCGCTCGAATTAGTGGTGTTAAGGATTGGTCGAAAAAGCTCGATCTTATTGTTGAAAAGGCACCTAAATGGGATGTTGGTATAATTGCAGGGATTCCGAGTTGGTGTATTATGCTCATGGAAAGAATTGTAGCTCATTATAATTTAGATTCTATTCATGAAATATGGCCAAACCTGCATGTTTATGTTCATGGTGGTGTTTTCATGGATCCATACATACAAAGGTTGAATGCAGTTTTAGGAAGACCTATTGGCCTTCTTGATACATATTTAGCAAGTGAAGGTTATTTCGGTTATCAAGAAAAAACTGAGCAAAAGGGAATGAGGCTCTTGCTAAACAATGGTATTTTTTTCGAATTCATACCCTTTAATACAGATAATTTTGATGAGAGTGGCGTTGTTAAGAAGAATGCATCAGCATACACGATAGAACAAGTCCAGGAAGGTGTTGATTATGCGCTAGTCATTTCTACCAACGCTGGGTTATGGCGATATTTAATTGGTGATTTGGTTCGTTTCACAAATCGCGAGGAGCATGAGCTTGTAATATCAGGACGTATAAGACAGTTTTTAAGTTTGTGCGGTGAGCATTTGTCTTTAGGTAACATAAATGAAGGATTGCTTCAAACTAGCGAGAAGTTTGGGGTAGAATTTTCAGAATTCACCATTTATGCGGATGAAATAAAGCAGTGCCATTGTTGGTATTTGGGCACCACCCAATTAGTTGACGATCCAAATTTACTGCTGAGCTATTTAGACAAGGTTCTTAGCCATACAAATGATGACTACAATTCCGCCCGAAAATATAGCTTGAAAGCGCCCGAAATTAAAATTGTTTCACCACAAGTTTTTTATGATTTCATGGCAAAACAAAAAAAGTTAGGTTCTCAAAATAAGATGCCAAGAGTCTTGAATAAGAAACAATCCGAAACTTGGCTTTCCTTTATTAACGCATTTTAGAGCTCTCAAATATCGACTTTTTACCAAAATTGAATTTGAGACTGACTTCGACCGATTGTCGATACATTGATGCGATTTTCCCAAGCTCGTAATCGTACGAAACCCCTATGGTAAAACCTCCAAGGTCTACGTAAAATGATGGTATAATTGCTCCAGTACTTCTAAAATAAGTTCCAATAACAAAGTATTGATCACTCACAAATGAGGTTACCCTTGATGCTGATTTCATTTTCAGTCTATAAAAAGCACCGCCAATTGTTTCAAAATATTTGTTCTGGATAAACTGGGCGGCACTAAACTCAAGGTTTGATTCTGGTGACAATCCATATCTTAGATTAGCGTGTATGCAAAGTTTAACGGCTAGTTTATCGTCTACAAGAGAGTTGTATCTCAGGGTAGGTCTATTTAAATGTTGTAATGAAAAACCTCCTTGAAAGCTAAGGTCACTTGCTGATAGCGTATTTTCGTTGTCTTTATTGTAGCTATATGCCAATCCTAAGCCTGCATCCAAATGCGAAAAGGAATTAATACCGTTGACTTCATTTGGATCGATGTTTGGATCAAATTGAGTGCCGTCCCACTGATTATAAAAGGTTAATCTTGAAAAGTCTGCGGACCTATTTGAGTAGCCAACTTGGATACCTGCGGAAATAGCATGTGCTTTTGAAAGCGGCAAGACACCACTAGCCGTAATTCCTCCTGTTTTTATGCTGAAATTTGAATCTCCTCCAACATCGTTTAAAAAATAAACGCCTACGCCTGTGTAAGCACTTGTTCTTCTTGCTTGCTTGCCAATAGAAAACTCCATCATACCCATACTCGTCATGAATTGAGTACCTGCTCCAAGCCATTGGTTTCTATGTTGCAGTGAGATGCGCTCGTAACCAGAAAATGTAGATGTAGTTGCAGGGTTAATCATCGACATAGACTGATCAATTTGAGAGTAATGGAAGTCTTGGGCAAAGATTAGACCAGGGCAGAATAGTAAAATCAAAAATAATAATCTCATACTATCGAATTAACGTTACATTTCCAGAAATAGTTTCACCCGAACCGTCAGTGTATTCCACTTTCATAATATATGGGTAAACGCCGGTATTGCAATCTGCTCCTTTATACTTCCCATCCCATTGAAATCCTTTAGTTGACGATTCAAACATGATTTGACCCCATCTATTAAAGATTTGGAATTGGAATGAATCCACATCTTGTCCTGTAATTATCTTGAAGGTATTGTTGTCTTCAGGGCCAATACCATTTGGTGAAAAACCGCTAGGTATATGAACGCCCTCCGCGCAATCAGGATTGTTATTGGTTGGATCACATGGGTCTAATGGATCTGTCCCATTATTGAATTCAGCACCATCCGATAAACCATCACCATCTGTATCGATATTGTTTACATCTGTACCAATGACTTCCTCTTGAGCATCTGTAAGTCCATCACCATCCGTATCTATATTACAGAGAGGAAGAGAATCATCAGGGTCGCAAGGGTCGAGTGGGTCAGACCCCGAATTAACCTCGTCTCCATCATTGAAACCATCATCGTCTGTATCCGGGTTTGTGGTATCAGTACCGAGAACAATTTCTTCATCATTGGTAAGTCCATCATTATCCTGATCACAGTTTCCAGCATCTAGATTGGGCACACAAGGGTCTGTGTTTGCAGGATCTTCCTCGTCATTCACACCATCTCCATCCTGATCACTATTACTAGACTCTAAAGCATCTATTAATCCGTCACCATCCGTGTCAGTTGGATTAGTTGGGTCTCCAACCTCAATGGAATCATTTTCACCATCACCATCCGTGTCAGGGTTGTTAGGATCTGTACCAACCGTTCCTTCGATTTGATCTGTGATTCCATCACCGTCTGTATCTAAATTTGGATCATCTAAAATGAAGAATGCAGTGATGTTTTCAGGTGCGTTGATTACAATACTATTGGTATCTTCAGTTATAGCCGAGCTTAAAGGGCCATTTGTGAATTCCCAGTGGTCAAATATATAACCTGGAGCAGCCTTCGCTTTTAAATAGGTTTCTATACCACCGAAATATTCTGTCATCCAGGGGTAGGAGGGTGCCCAAACTGAATTGACTTTAATTTCTCCGCTTTCAACAGGTGAAACATCAAATGTTGTTTCATGAGGACCATTTAAGTCATAGCAATCGATAAGTCCAGATTCAAGCGCTTCACATCTTTGGGTGATAAAATCTCGAAGATCTTCAACATTACTTTGCCATTCACCCATTGTACCTCCCCATTTGGCAATTTGACCTGTCATTTCAGGTGTTATTTTTAGAATCATACTGTCTAAAAGATAGAGCATGGAGTCACATGAAAAATAGGTGTTTACAAGATCAATATATCTCGTGACATAGTATTGCTCTACGATTGGATTTTCAGCGATTAATTTCTCTAAAATATCAGTATGACCCTGTCCTCCTGGATTTGGCAAGTTTTCTGCATTACATGGATCCGCATTTGCTGAAACATCTGGTATTCCAGTATAATTGACATAATGTCCAAAGGTAGCATCCATATCCCAAAGTACATAGCGCCATTTCTTTTTGTCACCCTCAGGATCTAGTCCATGCCACCATGCAGTATTCCAATTCAACCAGTCCATGTTTACAACATATGAGTTAAACATGAAGTAATCACACAAGGATTTCCAATTTAACTTGCTGTCCACATAGTCAAAGTCTGCGCCGGCTGACATATTGTTGTTTTGAATAAAATTCCTCAAATTATCCCAGTTTGGTTGGGCATTCGGCGCACCATAATCCTGCCAAGTTCCTCCCCAAGTTTTTAAATATTCTATGTTGTATTTATCTTGGTCATAATAGTGATCTGTATAGTCGCTATCGTCTGCTTTTTCACGGATTTCATAGACCCCCCAATATTCGCCATTGACATATAGTAAACAAGATCTTGAGGTCCGCTCGTCCAATCGCATACCTGCCCAAATGGATAAAGTATGTATAAAAGCGTCTCTAATATGCGCGCCACCATTTTCAAAGGGATAATTGTCGCTGGCTGCAGGTTTTAGTATCAAGCGCTGAAAGTCATTTCTATTCTTTTCTGGAAAAATTTGATGGTCGAGATCTCCATTATATCCATATTGATCCCTCATAATAAAGTCAAAACCTCTTTGAGGGTAAGCCCATGAGTCATTACCATGCTCATTGAAATCTCCCTCACCTTCGTCAATAAATGTACCATCTTCTTCAAAAAGTTCTAACGAACCAACAGGCTCAAATTGAGTACCATCTAATAGCTCATAGACACCTTCACTAGCAATTGAAACTATGGGTAAGTTGTGAGATTCGTTGATAAAGTAGGTGTTGCTTTCGTTGAATGAGGGCAATTCCGCACTAAATGCCGCTGCACGTAATACAGATGTTGAATTAATGGTTACAGGTCCTGTGTACAATGTTGACCCCACTGCAGGGTCAGAACCGTCTGTGGTATATCTAATCTGTGCGGAGGCATCAGGACATGTAATTGTAACATTGATGGCACCTGGATAAAAACCTGCTTGAATATCAAAACTTGGCCTTGGTGTGTAAAAGTTTTGGGCTCCAGTATTTTGACCGTTTGGTGTTGGACTTGTAAAAAGTTTAAAGTCAGGCCCTCCATCTGTTTCTCTACCTACAGAATGGTTTGCTTGTGTTGGATGCACAATTTTAAAAGAATCTACTACATTTCCGAAAGGATTGGAAAGAATCACCCAATCTCCCTCAGTTTGAGAAAGTTTAAAGTTAGTATGTAATTCTCCTCCTTGGTCAATATCTCGACCAGTACAAAATATAAGTTTGTGGTCATTTGCGTTAATATTAGCGGCGGGAAAAGTCCATTTTAATGGGTTTCCAGAACGGTCAGAAAGATACCATCCTGTCAAGTCAACTGAAGCTCCAGTCGTATTATAAAGTTCAACCCAATCTTCTTTATCTCCAAATGCATCGTTGATGCCGTCAATATTTGAAGCGGAATATTCGTTGATCAATATTTGGCTGAATGACAGAGAATAGATGCATGTAGCTATCAGAAATAGGGCGAATTTCATGTTAATGTTAGTTTAGTTAAATTTATTCCACACAATTATGACGACAAATTGTCGTTTGAGTTGTATTATTGTCTAAAATTATTTTTCGATGATTCATAAAATTAAGCTATTTCTGTTTGTTTCTCTAGTGATATTCTCATTTTCTTTTTGTACTAAGGTGGAAGGACCTGGAGGAGGTGCAACAATTAGGGGAGTTGTTATTGAAAGGGATCATGTTGGTGTGAATGTATTTGAATATCCGGCGGCTGATCAAGACCTTTATATAATTTACGGAAATGAAAATTCATTTTTCGATGATGATGTCAAAACAAGCTATGACGGTAGCTTTGAGTTTAGATATCTCCAAAAAGGCTCATATCAGGTGTTTGTTTATAGTGATGTGAATCCTGCAGACCAAACTCCTGATGACCCGAGCTCTACTGAAGCTAAATTATTCTCAGTAACAATTTCAGATAAGGATGAGGTTGTTGATTTGGGTACGATCTACATAGATAAGTATTAATGTTGAAAAGCGTATTTCTTTTAGTTTTATTGATTAACCTTTCTTTTCTAGGTTCATGGTCAGTCTTTCGAATTTTGGAATGCATACGGTGCAAAATATAAAGTCAATAAGCAGTTGTCAATCAGTGCCAATTTTACGAATCGAATCGGAAATGGTGTCAGTGAGTAGTTTTTTTCCTGAAGTATCTGCTCGGTACAAAGTATTTGATTGGCTGGGTGTCTCGGTTGATTATCGATTGGTATCGAAAAGAGCTATTAACGGAAATTACCTTGGCGCAAATAGGTGTAATTTTAATCTCAAGCTTAGGAATTCATTTAAAAGAATCAAGTACAGCTGTCGATTGCGTTACCAAATGAGCTCTCGAGGTGGAAGTAATCAATTTTACGAGTCAGATTTTGATGAGGCGTTTCGTTTTAAACCTGTGCTTGCCTACAATATTCGGAAAAGTATTTTCGAGCCCTCTTTTAGTTTAGATTTTTTCTATAACCCAACAAATGGCGTTTATGGAAATCGATTTGACAAAGTTCGTTATTCAATTGGAACATCAATTGAGCTTGGCGATGCCCACGAGCTAGATGCAGCAATTAAATTAGATCATCGGTTTAACTCAAATAACAATGGAAATAAATTAATCTTTGCATTGTCATACACGGCCAATCTCAAGAAGCTAATAAAAGGCTCGACTAAAAAAGGATTATAATAATTCACGATCTAGACATCTATATTGTATGGCTTCCGCGACATGTTGTGTTTGAATATCTTGTGAACCAACAAGGTCAGCGATTGTCCGAGATATTTTTAAGATTTTATGATAGGCCCTAGCAGATAAATTGAGCTGCTGCATCGCATTCTTAAGTAATTCATTCCCTTCTGCATTAAGCGAACAATGTGCTTTAATTTGTGATATAGACAGTTTTGCATTCAATGATTCTAACTTTTCATTTTTTGTTCTTTGTTCTTGAATATTTCTTGCATGAAGAACTCTTTTCTTAATCACTCGACTCTGTTCTTGTAGCTTTTTAGATTGAATTTCATGAAATGTGATTGGTGCAACTTGAATATGTAAATCGATGCGGTCAAGGAGCGGTCCAGAAATTTTTGATTTATATTTTTCTATCCCTTTTTTTGTGCACTTACAAGATTTAGTAGGATGACTTAAATACCCACATGGACATGGGTTCATTGCAGCTATTAAGGTGAAGGAAGCTGGGAATTCTATGGATAAATTTGAGCGACTTATTTGTACCATGTTATTTTCAAGAGGTTGTCTCAATACCTCAAGCGTGCTTCGTTTAAATTCAGGAAGCTCATCTAAGAACAAAATACCATTATGTGCCATGGAGATTTCCCCGGGTTTAGGATTTGTACCCCCACCTACTAAGGCAACGTCAGAAATGGTATGATGCGGCGCTCTATATGGGCGATTTTTCATCAATCCATCCATGGTTCCATACTTAGATACCAAGCTGTGAATACTTGTTGAGGCGATAGCTTCCTCAATTTTTAAGTCGGGAAGTATTGAAGGCATTCTTTCTGCAAGCATCGATTTACCTGCGCCAGGAGGACCAATTAAGAGAAGGTTGTGCCCACCTGCCGCTGCAATCTCCATTGCGCGTTTGACATGTTCTTGCCCCTGAACCTCACTAAAATCGATTAAAGGAGTTTTTTTATTTGTTAGTTCGGTTATTGCGGCAATTACAGGTAGACAATTTTTTTGAAAATATGCTACTACTTCATTAAGATGTTTTACTGGAATGATTGTGATACCCTTTATCATAGCTACTTGATTATAATTCTGAATTGGAATTACAATCCCTTTAAAGCCTTCAGCTTTAGCTTGTATGACTCGAGAAAGGATTCCTCTGCAAGGCTGAATGGAACCGTCCAATGATAGTTCACCAACCATTACGTGACTTGATAAATGCTCTGTTGGGATTTGATTACTCACCCCTAGAATCCCAATAGCTATTGAAAGATCAAATACCGAACCTTCTTTTTTAAGATCTGCTGGCGCCATATTGATCGTTATTTCTCTTCTTGGAAAATTCAAATTGTTATTCTTAAATGCCGCTTTGATGCGTTGATGACTCTCTTTTACAGCGTTGTCAGGAAGGCCTACTAAAAAAAAGTTAATTCCTTTTCCAAGGAAGACTTCAATTACAATGGTAATTGCACTTAATCCATATAATGTACTTGATGCGGTTTTTACGAGCATAGGTTTTTTCTATTTAAGATATCTATACCGGCTCAATAATAAAACTTGACTTTTCTAACTTATTTAGGTATTTTCTATAGTAATTCATATTCTGTTTGTTTCATCTAATTCCTGAATAGTAAGTCTTAAAATATCTGTTGTATATTTATTTTTTCAAATAATTACTATGATTCACGGAACACATAATGCTGAAGTAGACCAACGCAATGAAAATATATGGATATCCATTAATGGCGACTTTTTTCGCAGGGATGAAGCAAAGATTTCTGTTTTTGATAGCGGTTATCTTGTGGGTGATGGTGTTTGGGAAGGGATAAGATTACATCACGGTGTTTTAGTCTTCGTTGATGATCATTTGAGACGACTTTGGACAGCCGCCAAGGCAACAGGAATAGAGCTTCCCTTTTCAAAGGATAACTTGATTAAATCTATTCATGATACTTTGAAGAAAAATGAAATGCACGATGGTGTGCATGTGCGTGTAATGGTAACAAGAGGTATAAAAAAGACACCCTCTCAAGACCCTAGATTAACTATTTCGGGGCCAAATGTCGTTATCATTGCCGAATATAAAAAAGCATCAAGTGAAACCAAACGAAAGGGGATTACACTTTTTACAAGTTCTTTTCGAAGAGGACGGCCGGACTATTTAGATCCTAAATTGAATTGTCATAGTAAGCTTCATGAGGTTCAAGCCCTGATACAAGCTATTGAGGCTGGAGCAGATGAGGCTTTAATGCTCGATGTAAATGGCTTTGTAAGTACGTGTAACGCTACAAATTTTTTCATTGTAAAAGATGGCGCTTTGTGGACTTCAACTGGAGCGTATTGTATGAATGGGATTACCCGTCAAAAGGTGATTGATCTTTGTCATAGTAATAATATCCCTTGCTTCGAAAAGAATTTTTCTCTCTACGATACCTACAGTGCCGATCAAGCTTTTGTTACGGGAACATTTGGCGGTTTAACACCTGTAAATAGTATTGACGGCAAAGCAATTGAAAATAAGAGTGATTTCTCCTTGTTGAAACAGTTGGATAATTTATATGAAGAATTAATTGTTAATGAAAGCAAGTCATAACTGCAAAAGACTTTTTCTTTGGTCTGGACCGAGAAATATATCTACAACGCTAATGTATTCATTTGCGCAGCGAAAGGATACTGCCGTTTTTGATGAGCCTTTATATGCGGCATATCTTTCAAATTCAAATGCGAACAATTACCATCCGGGTGCAAAAGAAATAATGGCTTCAATGCCTTGCTCGTTTCAAAGTGTAATCAATCAAATGCTCGAGCCGCAGCAAAAACCTGTTGTGTTTTTTAAAAATATGGCTCATCATTTTTTAAAAACTGATATTAAATTTTTGTCAAAGGGCATGAATATTATTTTAACACGGAACCCTGTTGAAATGCTGCCATCTTTTGATAAGGTAATTTCAAATCCTAAAATTGAAGATGTCGGATATAAAGCGCATGTGGATCTTTTAAAAGATTTAGAAAGTAATAGTATAGCTCATGTTGTTCTTGATGCGACTTATTTATTGAAGAATCCTGAAGGTGTTTTAAGAAAGCTATGTAAATCTTGTAGTATACCATTTGATTCAAATATGCTAAAGTGGACTGCGGGTTCCAGGCCTGAAGATGGCGTTTGGGCAAAGTATTGGTATGACAATGTCCATCGTTCAACGGGCTATCAGCCGTATAAAGAAAAAACAGCCTCTTTTCCAAAGCATTTATTACCCTTACTGAAAGAATGTGAAGGTTATTACCGTATTCTTCAATCTAAGGCTCTTAAATAGCGCAAAAAAAAACGGGAAGCTTTCACTCCCCGTTTTCTCAAATTAAACAATGATTAGTTCTTAATAATTCGTTTCGTAGAAACAGAATTATTAGAATTAATAACGATCATGTAAGCTCCATTCATAAGGTTAGATAAATCTAAACTTGCGAAGTTACCTTCCGTATTTATGTTTTTAACAACTTTTCCAGTTATGTCAATAACTTGAATAGATTCCATATTTTCGTTAGAACGCACATCAACATTAGATGTAAAAGGGTTTGGATAAACCGAGAAGTATAATTCCTCTTCATTCAAACTTACAGTTGGAAGTTCATCTCTTACGAAAATATATTGCCATACACCTGGGCCAAAATTAATTTGTGCCGTCATCGTTTCTCCGTCAGCAGAGAACGAGATGTCATAAGTGATAGAAGATACGACTTCTGCAGGGCTTGCTAACTCACCATTATTGTGAACTTTCGCCAAGCCTAAATATGCACCCTCTCCCTCAACAGTAGCCTTCATTGTTGCAGCATCGTATGACCAAGTATAAGCACCTGTTCCATCGTGCGGAGCAACTGGAGCACCACATCCTTCATCAACACCTTGCCATCCTTCTAACCATGTTTCAGATTGTAAGACGTTTTCAAAAGTGCCATCTTCATTGAATACGTAGAAATCGTCAAAAAGACAAGCTCTTGTATCAACATCTTCTGCAGAATTTTGGTACCACGACAAATCAGCAGCACTAGGTCCAACAGCTAAAGCACCGGCTTCTGGAATCAATCTCCAAGCACCGTCTAAAGTCGCCTCAACAGTAGGTCTTACTAGTATGAATTGCCAAAATCCAGGGCCAAAATTAATTTGAAGCGTAAGCGTGCTTTCGTCAGGAGATAAAGACATATTGTATGTTATTGCTCCAACAGCTTCAGCAGGACTACCTAGTTCACCAGCGTTGTGCACCTTAGAAAGACCTAAATATGCACCAGTACCAGTAACAGTAACTGTTCCAGCTGCTGCATCAGCAGACCATGTTGCTGCGGCAGAACCGTCATGTGGAGCAACTGGTGCACCACAACCCTCTGCAACACCTTGCCAACCTTCTAACCACGTTTCAGACTGAAGAACATTTGAAAATGTTCCATCCGCATTAAAGACATATTCGTCATCAAATAAACAAGCTCTGATCGCTACATCTTCAGCAGAATTCTGATACCAAGATAAATCCTCAAGAGAAGGACCAACAGCTAAAGCACCTGCTTGTGGAGCTAAAACCCATGCACCTTCTATATTAACTGGAGGAGGTGTTCCGGTCTCTTTCTCTAAAATAAATTGCCAAAATCCAGGACCAAAATTGATATCTAAGGTCATTCTGTTTCCATCACCTGATAAGGTAACATTGTACGTAATAGAGGAAACTGCTTCAGCAGGACTTCCTAATTCTCCTGCATTGTGAACTTTCGCAAGGCCTAAGTATGCACCTGTACCAGAAACAGTAACAGTTCCAGCAGCAGCATCTTCGGTCCATGTGAATGAACCAGCACCATCATGTGGAGCAACTGGCGCACCACAACCTTCTGCAACACCTTGCCAACCCTCTAGCCAAGTTTCGGATTGAAGGACATTTTGAAATGTACCATCGGCATTAAATACGTACTCATCATCGAAAAGACAAGCTCTCGTATCAACATCAGCAGCAGTATTTGAATACCAATTTAGATCACTTAAACTAGGGCCAACAGCCAAAGCACCAGCCTCGGGAGCTAGTTTCCATGTACCTTCCACTTGACCAAAGGCCATAGATACTGGAATTAAAAATAAAAATGTAAAGATTTTTTTCATTCGTTGTAATTTTGTTAAACTTAATAAGTGTCAATTTGACACGACTTAAAATTGCACAAAATATTTGGATAAAAAAAATATTTAGTGTCATAATGACTATTTGTCACGAGCTAATTAATATTTAGAATAAAAAAGGAGCGTCTAATTCACAATATTTGACTCTTTTCCAAATTGACGAAACGATACAAAAACGGCAACAGCAGCCACAGCAATCATCACAATGAATGATAATGAAAGTAATATATAATCTATGTTTCCTGCAATTAATGATTTTGTTGTGAGTACAATGTTGAGTATTGGCACACAGGCTGTTATGTAATTTAGTTCAATACCAGGAAATAGGCCTAGCATTGCCGGTAGTACGACTACAATGTTAAGCGGCGTTATAATACTTTGTGCTTCTTTAAAGCTTTTCGTATACACGGATATCGGGATCATAATACCTGCAAAGAAAACGGTTAGTGGAAGCAATAATGCAAATAACTTTATGATAATTGGAATGGTTAAAATTTTAGAAACAACAGCCGTTAAATTAGGATCTGGTATTAAATCTAAAAACTCAATTGACACGAATAAACCTATTAAGGCGCAGCAAGATGCCATGAGGCCAGATAAAACAACAACCAGCATTTTACCGATTAAGATTTTCCATCTTTTAACAGGAGTGGTTAAAAGTGTTTCAATCGTACCTCTTTCTTTTTCTCCTGAAAAAAGATCAATTGCCGGATACATGCATCCTAAGAATCCAAATGCAATAAAAATGTAAGGTAGAATCCCACCTGCCAATTCACCTAACATTTGTTGATCACTTGCAGTATTTTGATAGGTTATTTTGTAGGGTTGAAGTTTTTGTTCATCAATACCGAGTGCATCGTATCTTTTAAGGCGCTCTTCTGCTTCAAGAATATTCATATAACCCGTAATACGTTCAGAGTAACCAATATTCGTTTCATCAACAGCCCATAATATGTTTGCCGTACCAAGTCCATCGAGAATATCTTGAAAGCCTGAATCATACCACAATGCAAGGTCGATTTTTTCCTCTTTTTGATCCTTAAAAAGCTTGAGGCTATCTCCATTATAAGCTATAAACTCTTTTGGTCCAAATGACGCAGGAATTGAGTTGAGCTGTTGAATAAGCATATCATTGGTATCACCAATAACACCAATTTTTAAAACCTTTTCACCCGCAGATTCACTAAATGAACTTGAAACATTTACAATGACATTAATTAATATAGGAAATATTAATAGAGGAATTGCGACCATGATGAGCAACGTTTTACGATCTCTTACAGTCTCTTTTAATTCTTTTCTGAAAATTTTAAATATCATGATTGTACGATGTTTATAAATGCACCAGTAAGACTCTGACCTTGCATTTCTGTGCGAAATTCTGACATAGTCCCTTCGTGCTTTAAGCTGCCGTTATGAATAATGGCTAAGCGGTCAGAAAGTAAATCGACTTCGCCCATAATATGACTTGAAAATAAGACTGTTTTGTTTTGCGATTTATAATCTCTAATCAGCTGGATGATACCTTCGGCTGTAATGACATCCAAGCCACTAGTAGGTTCATCTAAAATCAAAACTTCCGGGTCATGAATCATGGTCCTGCAAATTGAAACTTTTTGTTTCATCCCGGTACTCATTTTCCCGATTTTTTTAGAGGCGAATTCATTCATATTGAGCAGGTCGTATAAATATGCCTTGCGTTCTTTTAAAACATTATTAGGGACATTATAAAGGGAAGCAAAATAGTCTATTACCTCATTTGCACTAAGTCTTGCATACAAACCAGTAGAACCTGTTAAGAAGCCTATTTTTCTTCTAGCTTCTCTTGGATATTTGACGGCATCCACCCCACAAATTTCAATGGTGCCCGAGCTAGGTTGAAGGATTGTAGAAAGCATACGCAGGGTTGTTGTTTTACCTGCTCCATTAGGCCCTAAAAGTGAAAATACTTCACCTGGATTACAAGAAAAACTAAGATTGTTGACCGCTAATGTATACTTATCGTTTGCAGGATGCTCCTTTCTTTGTTCTTTACTAAGTCTAAATTCTTTTGAAACGTTTTTTACTATAATCATTTCGTGTTTTTAAGGCTTCTATTCTCAAGCGAGATAGCTTTGTTTTTATTTGCCAATTGACCGCAAGCCGCATCAATATCTTTTCCACGACTCCTCCTGATATTTACAATAAGATTTTTAGCTTCTAAAAAGGCAGCGAATTTCTCGACTTTATCCGTATCGGCTTGTTGAAAGGGTTCACCGTCGATAGGATTGTATTCGATAATATTGATCTTACATGGAACACATTTTGCAAATTCAGCAAGCTCACGAGCATCCTCTATCGTATCATTAAATTGATCAAAAATAATGTACTCGAAAGTAACACGAGAACCTGTTTTTTCATGAAAATACTCTAAAGCCTCCTTGAGGGATTGAAGATTATTACTCTCATTAATTTCCATGATTTTATCTCGCTTCTCGTCATTAGCTGCATGTAATGAGAGTGCTAAGTTGAATTTAACCTCGTCGTCCCCTAATTTTTTTATCATTTTATGAATTCCTGCCGTAGAAACCGTAATTCTTTTGGGAGACATTCCAAGGCCGTCTGTCGAGCATATTTTTTCGATGGAACCCAAAACATTTTTATAATTTAAAAGTGGTTCACCCATGCCCATGTAGACAATGTTTGATAAGGATTTTGAATGTCTTTTTTCAGCCTCTTTTTTTAAATAAAAGACTTGATCATAGATTTCACCTTCAGATAAATTCCTTAACAATTTTAGTTTTCCTGTGGCGCAAAAAGCACAGGCTAAACTACAACCAACTTGAGAAGAAATACACGCGGTCATTCGTCGTGGTGTAGGTATGAGGACACCTTCAACTATGGATCTTTCATCAATTTCAAATGCGCATTTCAAGGTCTTATCTTGGCTGAGCTGCTCATCTCTTAAAACAATTTTGTCTATGTTGAAGTTTGCTGATAGTATTTCTTGAAGTGACTTGCCAATGTTCTTCATATCAGAAAAAGAACCACAGTTTTTTTTCCAGAGCCATTCATAAATTTGTTTTGCACGAAATTTAGGTAAATCCTTTTCTACAAGAAAAGATTGTAATTCTTCTAAAGAAAGAGACCGTATGCTATTTAGCTTTTTGGTCATTTATGATTATCTATTCAACATTACTGGCATAACCAGCATCAGGATATCTTCTTTGTCATTATCACCTGAAACGGGTGTTAAAATACCAGCTCTGCTAGGTTCACTCATTGACAGTTTGACTTCATCAGAGTCAAGATTGTTAAGCATTTCAACAATAAACCTTGAGTTGAATCCTATTTCTAGATCGGAGCCATCATAATTACATGTCAATCGTTCGTTTGCTTCATTAGAAAAGTCTAGGTCCTCAGCAGAAAGCGAAAGCTCAGCACCTGCAAGCTTTAATTTTATTTGGTGTGTTGTTTTATTTGAAAAAATTGAAACACGTTTTATTGAATTCAATAATTGTAATCTGTCAATTGTAAGAACGTTAGGATTCTCTTTTGGAATTACGGCTTCATAATTCGGATATTTTCCATCAATCAATCGGCAAACTAACACCAGATCGCTAAATGTAAATACGGCATTAGATTCATTATATTCTAAAGTGATTTCCTCATCTCCTTTAAGGTTTGCTTTCAGCATATTCAAGGCCTTCTTCGGTAGAATGAATTCAGAACTATCTGATGCACTTGCATCCATTCTTTTGTAACGAACAAGCTTGTGTGCATCGGTCGCTACAAAAATAATATCGTTCTTATCAAATTGGCAATAGACGCCGCTCATTGCAGGTCTCAATTCATCATTACCTGCTGCAAATAACGTTCTATTTATTGCCTTCGCAATAATATCACCTGATATTTTAATAGCGCTTTTATTTTCTATTTTGGGAAGCTTTGGGAATTCATCTCCACTAAAACCAACCATTTTTGATTTACCATTATCATAGGCAACCTCAATATTAAAAGTTGCATTTACTTTAAAAGTACAAGGTTGATCTGGTAGGCTTTTGAGTACCTCTAAAACGAGTTTCGCTGGGATTGCTACAACGCCATCTTCCTCAGTTTGTACAGGAAGCTTTGTAATCATGGTCGTTTCAAGATCCGTAGCCGAAACGGTCAGCTCGTTACCTTTAATTGAGAACAAAAAATTGTCCAGAATAGGCAGGGTGTTACTTGTGCTTAGTACTCCTGATATGCTCTGTAAATGTCTTAATAATGTTGCGCTGGAAGCGATAAAATTCATACCGAAAATTGTTTTGTACAAAAATAACAATTCATGTGAAATAGCTAGAATAGTATGCTTTGTATTTATTCGGATAAAATTTATCGGGATAAATTTATCCTTAAATAGACTTTAAATGCGATTCTTTGGAGTATCGCAATTCCAATTTGCTCGGAGAATGGATTTTTTAAATCAACAATATAGCAGAGCTGAGAGATATTCTCGTTTGTGATGTGGGACTCTATTTCAAGAGCCAAAGTTTCTATGAGTAAATGATTTTTAAGTTGAAGGATGTCAATTGTAATCCCTGCCAGTTGAAAGTCTTTGAAAATCTGCTCGTAGGTCTTTTTTCGAAACAATTCCTGTTCCCATAATTCATTCCAATTGAGCTGGAAGTCATTAATTTTTGATATGCTATTGGATTTTTTCAGTTTTCCTTTTTTATCTTTGTGATATCAAAAATAAGGCGCAAATGTTACACAAAGAAATAAATCAATTATGCTCAACTATTCTAAATGATATTCGAACTAAAATAAGTAGTGAGAGAAGATCAATTCTAGAGGCTATTGCACAAGAAATCAATAGCGAATTGAAGATTGGAAATACCGTTAAATTGGTTTATTTGTGCACACACAATTCAAGACGCAGCCATTTTTCTCAGGTTTGGGGATGTCTTGCTTCAGTACTTTTTGGATATAAGGAGATTGAAACTTATTCTGGCGGAACTGTTGCTACAGCATGTCATCCATATACTATTGAGGCATTAAGGCAATTAGGTTTTAAGATAACATGTGCTGATTTAGAGGCCGATAATCCGCATTATAAAGTTTATTATTCGACGGATAATTTTATTGATTGTTATTCTAAAGCAAATACAGACAATGAATTGCCTCAAAGTGATTTTATTGCGATTATGACCTGTTCTGATTCTGACGACAACTGTCCATTGGTACCTGGAGCTAAAAAGCGGTTTTCTACTACATATGATGATCCTAAAGAATTTGATGACGCACCTAACCCAGTAATGCATTACAAAGAAAGAAGCCTGCAGATTGCTCAAGAAGCACTCTATACTTTTCAGTATCTATCAAAGCTTAACCCTAAGCTATAGATTTAAAAAGGTTCCAGAATGTGTTTTGAGGCAATGGAGCCTTAATCGAAATAGGTTCCTTTGTCGTTGGGTGATTAAAATCTAGTTTTCTCGCATGTAAACAGATAGAACCGTCATTGTTTGATCTTTTTGCACCATATTTTAAATCTCCTTTTATGCAGCAACCGATTTTAGAAAACTGAGTTCTGATTTGGTGATGCCTGCCTGTTTCAAGCTTTATTTCTACAAGGTGGTATCGTTCAGATGAGGACAGCAGGCGGTAGTTTAGTATCGCTTCTTTCGCTCCTTTTGTTTCCTTAGATGTTACGTAGCTTTTATTTTGTTTTTCGTTCTTTTTTAAATAATTAATAAGCGTTCCATTGGCGTTTGGTGGCTTGTTTTCGAGAATTGCCCAATAGGTTTTAGCAGTTTCTTTATCTCTAAATTGTTTGTTCATGCGCTCTAACCCTTTGCTTGTTCGCGCAAATAAAATAACGCCACTTGTGGGTCTATCTAATCGATGGATCACGCCGCAAAACACATTTCCTGGCTTGTTATACTTTTTCTTTAAATAAGCCTTTATGGTGTCAGGCATTGTAGTGTCTCCGGTGCGATCACCTTGTACAATTTCTGAAGATTTCTTATTGAGGGCAATCAAATGATTGTCTTCATATAGAATACTACTTGGATCCATCTATAGAAGATTTCAGCCCTTTCATTTTTTTGTTTCTCCAATAAGCCGTAATGCTTAAGATTACAAATACAAGAGCAGTATACCATATCCAATTAGGGATGTCGCTCAGTCCATCTCCCTGGGCATAAGAATGTAATCCGACAAGCACAAAGTTCACACCAAAAAACGTAAACAATATTGCTGAATATCCCCAGAATGCGACTAAGTTAAAAGTGAATTTACTATTCAAACCTGGAATAAAGCGAAGGTGCAGAATCACTGCGTAGACCAAAACAGAAACCAATGCCCATGTTTCCTTTGGATCCCAACCCCAATATCGCCCCCAAGATTCATTCGCCCAGATCCCTCCAAGAAAGGTACCGATCGTAAGCATGAACAACCCTATGGTCATCGTCATTTCTGAGACATATGTGAGCTCGTTGATGTTTCTTTTGATCACACTTTTATTGCCGTTAGTTTGTGTAATATACAAGATGAGGTTCAGTAAGCTCAAAATACAGGCAAGCCCCAAAAAGCCATAGCTTCCTGTGATAACCGCAACATGGATCATGAGCCAATAGGATTTTAGTACGGGCTGGAGTGGTGTGATTTCGGGATCGAGCAGGTTCATTTCGGTTACAAAAATCATCAAAGCTGCAAGGACTGCGGTCCCTGCAATGACCACAGCATTTTTCCTTGAAAAGAAAAATCCAGCGAGCATACTCACCCATGCAATAAACACGACGGCTTCGTATCCGTTACTCCATGGTGCATGTCCGGAAATAAGCCACCTCATGGCTAATCCAGAGGCATGAAAAAGAAAGAAACCTATCAAGCCTACAAATAATACCTTCCTAATGATTTCAAATATTTTGTTGTCTCTGTTTAAGAAGATTTTAATGAAAAATAAAACCAACATTAAAAGCCCAAGAAGGGCATAGCCTCTGAAGGTACGCTTAAAAACATCTAAGTTATTATAGGCGATTTCGAGCGCCACGATTTGTTCAGAAGGCACAATGTTTTTGGCAACTTTTCGTTGTATTGATTTAAGCTTTTTAAGATTTGTATCGGCATTTTTACTATCCTCTTCATAAATAGATTGAAAGTAATTTAAAGCGGCCATTACACCTAAGGAATCTGTAGATTGTCTTATACCCATGTTGAGTGGCGAAGACCATGTATTATTGGGGTCTTCTGATATCGGTATTAACTTCATGTATTCCCATGAAATGATGCTGTACGTCACCTGGAAACGCTCTTTGAATTTGATTATTTTTTTATCAAACTCATCTCTTTTTGACTCTAGTTTTTGAAAACTTTCGGCATATAATTTTTCCCATTTGAAATTACCTGTTGAATCTAGAGTAGATTGATAGGAGACGTATTTTTCTAGTTGGAGTCTTTTTTGAAGTGCCCGATCAACATAAATGATCTTTTGATTCATCCAATAGGCAGGATACATATGCATACTTACGATTGTTTGAACTGCATTGTATGTTTCCTTATTTGTTACATAAACTTTATCTCTATGTATTTTTCTTAGTAGTTGGTCACAAAGCGTATGGGCTGGAATAATTCTTCCTTCAAAACTTTGTACAAGAAGTGTTGAAAAACTTTCTACTCCGGATTCGTTGAGAATTTTGTAGGATTCTCCATTTATGATTGCTTTTTCACTAGGTGATTCGTTGGAAATCTCATGCGAATCGTGATCATGATCTGAGTGGTCATGATGATCCTGTGCCCTTAGAGCTGAGCTGAATGAAGCTATTGTCACGGCAGCTATTATGACGCCTAACTTCTTCGTTTTTAACTTCTTTAGTTTTGTATTCAAGGATTTGAATCTACCTGTTGGGGCAATAATGGAGAGTATCATTCCAATTGCCATTAATAGATACCCTAAATAGGTGATATTTGTGCCCCATTTGTCATAATTAACACTCAGGACAGTTCCTTCTTCGTTTTCGGGGGTTTTCGGGTCATCCAAAGTATAGCTCGATTGGAAAAAACGATACCCTTCATAATCCATGACATGATTCATAAATATACGCTTGTTCCAATTTTTATTCTTTTTTTCATCAATCAAAGTTACTTCACTAGCAAAAGAGGATGGTGATTCTGAACCTGGATATTTATCGAGCTGAAAGTCCCGGCAATGTATTTTATAAGGTATTGGTTTTCGGATCGCCCCATACTCTAATTGTAACCTTAAATTATTTAATTTGAAGGTGTTCGGAACTGGCACTGCACCCATACCGCCTTTTAATTGCACTTGTATTGGGGAGGTGTTTTTTGAACGCGTATCGCTTACCTCGACAGTCAGGTAATCAGAACCTCTATTTTTGTTGCCAGAATGAATCAATTCTTTTCTGGCATGGTCAAAAATATTCTTTACCACAAATTGACTGTTTCCCACTTGGTAAAGTGTTGTCTTTTTCAATTCAGACCACGTTCCTTCTTCATAATTAATGTAAAGGGAATCGGGTGGGTTTTGACCGGTTTGTCGTGCTTTCCTCATTTCGCTCATTGCCAAAGAGCGCATGGGAACAGCGGAACTTATTTTTAAACCATTTACACCTTCTTTGATTTGTATTCCCATCTCAATATCATCTTCTCCGAATATGAGCGGCACGCCTCCTACCATAAGAGATTCTTTTTCTCCAATGTAATTAGATTCCATGCCTTCAGTGACGATGTCCAAGACCTTGGATTTTAATTTTTTGTCGATTTTAAATGAGTCAATACATTTGGATTTAAAGTCAATGTAATCGATCTTTATTTCGTGGTTAGGCAGCTCAATTGAGGTGCTAAAGTCATTCCCGAAATTATGCGTGTATTCTGAAAGGAACTTTTTGATGCCCTTAATCTCTGTCGTGTTTGTTGCGGTGTCTGTAATTTTTACAAGTATATGAGGGTCTGATGTGTAAATGAAATCAGACGTTTTACCTTCTCCAACAACCATGATGCCTTCAAAACTAACGAATCTAGTTACAACCGATCCAAGAAGGATTATGAGGAAAGAAAGGTGAAATGAGAGCACTGCGATTTTTTCACGCTGAAACATTTTATACCGGTAAATATTGGCGATGAGATTTAGGCCAAGGAAGAATAAAAGGAATTCAAACCACGTGGCGTTATAAATTAAGATTTTTGCTGCCTGAATACCATGAGATGATTCAATAAATGTCGCAAGTCCAATAGCTGTTAGAAAAGCAAACAACCCTAAGGTCATTGCCTTCATAGAAAAAAGCGCACCGATTAGTTTATTCAGTTTTTTTACCATCGATTGCAAAAATAAGCAACTCTAGAAGATACTGCCTAATAAGTCAAACGTTTTTTGGGCTCAGTAATAAGAATTTAATCTCTGTGGGTTAGGATGAATTTCCGGTTTAAACAGCAACGGTATCAGCGCTCCAACCATAAATTGCCGGGTTTTTACCCCCCATTGGTCTGAGGTATGCAGAAAGTTGACCTCTGTGATGAATAATGTCATTTAGAAAGAACCACATCATTTGAAATCTAGGCATAGATCCAAAAGGGTTTCCGCCAACAGACAGGGAGACCATTTCATTATCCCATTTTTCTACTTCGAAATTGTTTAAAATGTCTGATGCCTCCTTCCAAAGACGCTCTGTTTTAGAAACCAATTCATCAGGTGTTGAAAAAGGAAATGAAAGCTTTTCATCACATGAGTCATTATGTAAAATGATACTAAAATCATAAACATGAGCGGCAATGTGCTCTGCAATCTCATAAGCTGTTCTATTAATAGGGTGTGGCGTATATTCTAACTGATCCGCAGGAATGGCGCTTATGGTATCTAACGTTGCTTGCATTTCATTTTTGAAAGAAGCTTTGAAAAAATCTAAATTCGTCATGTTTAATTTTTATTTTAGCTAGGTAAATTTAACACAAAGAAAGCGTTGTGGTTTCAACAAATAGTTGGCTAAAAGGAGAACTAAGTTAAAAATGGTAGTTCTTTCTACGTAGAACTACGTAGTCCTCGGAACCTAGTCTTATCGCCACTTTGAAATATTTTTTAAACCGTTTGCTTTGATTAACTTTGGAAGGCTATTTAAAATCTAAAAGATATGTATGGACTAGTTAACAAGGCAATTAAAGATTTAGTTGTCGAAAATCATGGTGCTGATACTTGGGCAGTAATTTGTGATGAAGCAGGTTTTGAAGAATCTGACTTTATTTCAATGAGCCCGTATCCAGACAAATTGACTTATGATCTGGTAGGAGCTGCGAGTAAGGTTTTAAAAACCGATGCCAATTCAATTTTGGAGGCTTTTGGTGAATATTGGATACTTTATACGGCAGAGCAAGGATATGGTGACCTTTTAGATTTGTCAGGATCTTCATTTGTCGAGTTTCTTGGTAATTTGGACATGTTGCATTTGCGTATTAACAATATGATGCCAGAGCTTAAAGCACCTCTTTTTTCAACTCAGAACGAAACTGAAAACTCCGTTGAACTTTTGTATAAGTCACACAGACAAGGCTTGGTTCCAATGCTAAAAGGTCTTATAAGAGGTTTAGGTAAACGTTTTGACATGGTTGTGGCTATCAAGGAGATGGATTCGGAGTCTTCTGAAGAAAAAGGTCTTTGCTTTAAAATCACCTGGTAAGTGAAATCTTAATTCTATTCAAAGTTTTGATAACAAGATCCTTTCCACAATATATGAGTGAAGAATCCAAGCTCGAAATCGAGAAGGTTTTGAGCCTAACAGAACAACTCTGTGGCGTATCGAAAGTTTATTTTAGATGTCTAACAGGTGATGATAGTACTCTATTAACAAATGACAAGTCTACAGTTGATCAGTTTAATGAAATTCATGAAAAGGTATTGGCTCAAGGCTCACAAATCGCAGTAAACAACTCAACAGAAAAGATAAAGTCGTTTTTAAGTTTTCCTATTCGAGATGTAAATGAATCGGTTAAAGGTTCTTTGGGAATTGCTGATGAAAAGGCCATAAACTTGAACACTTTTCAGATCGAAACTTTAGAGATTTATGTGGACAAACTAGCTAGGCTGCTTTCAGCGTCGACATTTATAGACGGGAAACCCTCACAAATCCTAAATGAATGTGCGCCTTATTATTTTGTCCTAAATAGCAAATTTGAGATTCTTGAAATAGGAGTAAATTTCAAAAAGTCTACTCCTCAAATAAAAGTTGGGGATAGTATTTTTAAATACTTTATGATCGATCGTAAAGATTGTTTGGAAGATTTAAACCTTGGGGATGCGTGGTTTCGTGTAATGCATTTTCTTGACCTTAAAGATATTCAGCAGCGTTTCAAGTTTACGATGAGACGAATAGGCAGCTATAATTACTTATGGGCTTCACCCATTATTAACTCAAAATTTGCTTTAAAAAATTACAATGTTACGGTAAAGGATTTTCCGTTACACGATACAATTGCAGAGTTCCTCTTTTTAGAACAAACCTCGAGAAAAAGTCTTGAAGAGTCACAGGCGATTACTCAAAATATTCTTTTAAAAAACAAGGAAATTGTTCGTATCCAAAAGGAAATGGAGGCGATTTCTAAATTCCCTGAAGAAAACCCTAATCCAATATTAAGATTTGATCTCGACTTGAATTTGGTCTATTTTAATGCCAATTCAGAAAAATCTTTTCTTGACGACATTGGGATCGAGCAGGATCAGTTGAAAAATGAAAAGTTCCAACAAATATTAAGTGAGGTGATTTCTAGTGGAAAGCCACTTCATCATTTCTTTATTGAAGCCAAATCTCGCTACTATTCCGTGAATATTGCATTGATCTTTGAGATGGGATATTTGAATATATATGCTAATGATATAACGGAGTACAGAGATCGAAATGCAAATAATGAAAGCGCATTGAAAGCATTGAATAATCAGCTTGAATCTCAACGTGAATTTTATGAATTTATTTTGAATAATTTACCTGCGGATGTTGCTGTCT
This sequence comes from uncultured Flavobacteriales bacterium, assembly GCA_943789205.1. GTDB lineage: Bacteria > Bacteroidota > Bacteroidia > Flavobacteriales_D > Crocinitomicaceae > UBA952. The sequence continues at coordinate 681,326 of CALSTG010000001.1, read as the reverse complement.
TTGATAAAGATCATAATTACATGTTTATCAATCCCCAAGGGATAAAGGATGAAAAGATTAGGTCATTTATGATTGGAAAAAACGATTATGATTATTGTCGCTTAAAAGGTATTTCAACCGAGATGGCAGATGAACGGAGAATTCTTTTCAATCGTGTTCTGAAATCAAAGAAAAGGGAGATATGGGTTGATGACCTGATTGACAAAAATGGCAATCGAAATGTGATTCATCGAACAATGGGGCCTTTATTTGATGAGAATGGGGATGTTCGTGTCGTGATTGGATATGGAACTGAGATTACTCAGCGAGTTATAGCAGAAGAAGAAAACGTAAAGCTATCTCTTGTCGCCAAAAACACAAATAATGGTGTACTCATGTTAAATACGGACATGGTAATTACTTGGGCCAATCAGGCTATGATAGAAAGGTCGGGATATACCTTGAGTGAAATGCTTGGTAAAAATCCAAGAGAGTTTATTTCAAAGGAAAAGAATTCTGACGAGCATAAAAAACTTATAGAGGCTATAAAAAACAAACAAAATGTTGAGGTAGAAATGCAACATATAGCCAAAGGTGGATTGAATTATTATGTCTCACTGAATCTCCAGCCATTATTTGATGCTGATAATTTTCATACGGGATACATGATGGTTGAGTTTGATATTACAGAGCGCTTAAAAAACCAAGAGATCATTCAAGATTTAAATGTAAACCTTGAAAGATTAGTTCAAGAGAAAACAGCAAAGAATATGGAGCTGGCTTCATCACTTCGAGACCAAGAGAAAATGGTAACTATCGGGGAACTAGCTTCCGGTGTAGCTCATGACTTAAATACACCACTTGGCGCAATAAAAAGTGGTACTGAAAATGTTAGCTATACCATGGATGTGTTGTTTAAAAATCTTATCCCAAAATGCACGCCTGATGAAATCGAATATGCATTTAATAGAGCGAATAATTCCTCTTTTGAGTTGTTCATTGGTGGTGTTCAAATGCGAAGAGAACAGCAAGCATTACTATCCTACCTAAAAAATAAAAAAGTTGATTTCTCGGATAAAAAACTCAATAATATTGCATCTCTTATGGTGAAAGCTCGAGTGCTTATTGACAATGAAAAGGAGATTCAATTTATTTTAAACTCAGTCAATCCAACATTGTTTTTAGACTTGATTTATCATGTACGACTCGTATTCTCTTTTGTTCAGACTATTTCAACCTCAGGCAATCGAGCATCTGAGGTTGTGCAGAACCTGCGCTTATTTATTCGTGAAAAGCGAAATGTAAAATCAGGTATTGTAAATATTAAAAACAACATAAGAACGGTACTTAATATTTTCAGTCATAAAATTGAAAATATTGTTGACTTAACTTTTGATGTTGCCCCATCAATTAATGTTAAAGGGTATGATGTTCGATTATTTCAATTGTGGTCAAACCTGATCAAAAATGCATTGGAAAGTATGGAAGATCAAAAAGGTCCGAAAACGCTAAAGTTATATTCTAAAATCACTACAGATTATTACAGTATTACTGTTGAGAATAATGGACCTTCGATTTCAGAAGAAAACCAATTAAAGATTTTTAATAAATTTTTTACGACCAAAGGGAAGAAAAAAGGTTCAGGCCTAGGATTAAATATTGTCAAAAATGTTCTCGAAGAGCATCAAGGCCAGATTTCTTTGGAGTCCGATAAGGATGTGACAAAGTTTATAATCAAATTTAAAAGAGATAAATGAGTCAATTTAGACACGCAGTAATATGCATTGATGATGATCCTTTGATTCTGCAAGTGTTGGGGTTTCAGATGGAAAAGTTTTTGAATCACTCAGATACAATTATTGAATTATATACAGAGCCCGCTAAGGCACTTCGTGATATAAAGGATTTTGTATTTGAGGATATAGAAATTCTTTTTGTAATTGTTGATTATCAGATGCCTCATATTTCAGGCGCGAAATTTATTAGAGCATTAAAGGAAACGCATCCAGCAATTCCATGCATCATGTTGTCAGGCCAGGCAAATTCATCACAAATAGAGGCTTTAGAAAGAGATGGCCTTTTGGAGGCTTTTCTGCAAAAACCTTGGGAAGAATCAGAATTGAAAAGAAGTATAGAATTACTAAAGAAGAGGCGACCATGATGACAAGAAAGAAAATAATACTACTGTATTTTGTTTGCTTTTCATTTATTGTAGGTGCTCAAAAATTTTCAGAAGAAGAAACTGAAAAAATAGATCGTTACAACGCAATAATAAAGAATCCGAATAGTTCAGATACGGCAATTGCCAACTCCTATTTGGAATTGTCCTCTATTCTGTATGTCTCCAATATAGATACAATGATCCCCCTTGTGTAATAAGGTAATTGAGATTGTTGGGCCGAGGCTTGCACAAGCACCCTCAGAAAAAGAAAGAATGGAGTTATTAAATCTTTATTCTGGTGCCTTGAATAATATTGCTGTTGTTTATATGACGAATGGAGCGATTGATAAATGTTTAGACTATTTGGAGCAAAGTCTAATAATCGTTCAAAAAACAGGGGATAAATATCAAATTGCTACAGCTCTAAATAATATCGGTTACGTTCTAAATGATCAAGGGAACATTACGAAAGCCTTAGATTATTACCATCAGAGTTTAGATATTTCAAAAGAAATAGATGATAAAACAGGTGTTGCCACGCTTCTTAATAATATAGCATCAATTTATAAAGAGCAAAATGATTTGACAAGGGCTCTAGATTATTATCAAAGAAGTCTTCCAATGCTTCAATCAGAAAACAAACTGCAGAGTATTTCGGGTGTTTACAACAGTATTGGTTCGGTTGAACAAAAGCAAGGGAATAAAAAACTTGCTAAGAAGTATTATTTGAAATCACTAGAAATGGCAATGAAAATCCAGGATAAAAGGAGCTTGTCGAATAGTTACAGCTCATTGGCTGGATTTTACTTGATTGATAATCCTGACAGCTCGTTGATTTATCATAATAAGAGTCTGGCGCTGAGGAGAGCATTAAATTTTAAAGATGGTATTGCAATTTCAACCATTAATATTGCCGAGATTGAATTTAAAAGAAACAATTTGGCTAAAGCTAAACGTAATGCATTAGAGAGCCTTCAAATTTCTCAAGAAATAGGTTATCCTCGGAATATTCAGAAAGCAGCAAAGCTACTTAGTGAAATTTATGAGCAGGAAAATAATTCAGGAGCAGGCACTAAAAATGATCAAGGCTGCATATTCAGATGAAAGATAGCTTGGACCTCATACAAAATCAAAAAGCGTTAATTGAGCGACAAGCGGAATACGAATATGATATTAAGAATAAGCAAAACGATCTTGAACATAAGTTGGAAATTGCTGTAAAAGATGAAAAAATAAAAAGTAAAGAGGTTTTTAATTATTTATTAATAACGCTGCTTTCTTTCATTTTCATTTCACTGGTTATTATTATCGGACGATTAAGGAAAATAAACAGATTGAAATCCAGATTAGATATAAAGAATAATGAAAATGAAAAGCTCGTCGTTAATCTAGAGTCTCTCGTTGAAAACAGAACGCTTAACCTAAAGGAATCTTTAGAGGTTATTGAGGATAAGGAAAGGCACTATCGAGATTTATTAGATAAGTCATCAGAAATGATTCAAATGCTAGATGTTAAGGGACAGATTACGTACGTTAACGAGGCATGGTTAGAGAATATGTCTTTTAAATCACTCGAAGAGGTTAAAGGTAGGATCATATCTGATTTTTTTACAAATGATACAATTAAGGAGTTCGAGTTAATTATGCCTAAGCTTATGGAGGGCGTTTCAGTAGAAAATCTAGGCTGTGAATTCATAACGAGTCAGGATTCTAAAATAGTTCTTAAAGGGCGCGCAAGACCCATTTTAAAAGAAGGTAATTTTAATGGTTCTCAAGCTTTTTTCTTTAATGTTACTGCTGTTGAAAAGGCAAAACGAGAGATGGATCAAATGACCAGCTTTAAAGAGATAATGTTAAATATTACCACGGAATATATCAATGCGCCTATTTCACAGATCGATAAGGTGATTAACACTTCTCTTTTTGAGATTGCTCAGTTTTCTTCCGCGGATAGAGCTTATGTATTTAAGTATGATTTTGAGAATGAAATCTGCTCCATTACTCATGAATGGGTTGCAGAGGGCATTCATTCCCAAATAGATGAACTAAAGTCAATGCCTTTCTCACAGATTCCCCACTCATTGAGTAAGCATAAAAAAGGGGAGTTTGTGGAATTTTCTGATACCTCTAAAATTGATAATAAAAGAATATTTAAAGTCCTTCAAGAGGAAGGGACGAAAAGTATGATTTCAATTCCGATGATGCAAGACAATAAAGCTATTGGATTTGTTGGTTTTGACATCATGAAAACTAAAAGATCATTTACATTAGATGAAAAGAATTTATTGAGAATTTATTCTCAAATGTTACTCAATGTATTTAATAGAATTTCATACATCGAGGAGCTTCAAAACACCAAGGACGAGTTGGCTTCGATTAATCGATCTTTAGAGAAAAAGGTCATGGAGAACACCAAGAAAAATATGGACTTATCCCGTTCTATACTGGAGCAAGAGAAATTGGTGACAATTGGTGAAATATCAGCTGGTATAGCACATGACTTAAATACTCCATTAGGAACCATTAGAGTGGGAGCGGATAATATTAATTTCATTTTGAATAGCCTTTTTAACGGAACTATTTCTGATTTTACGAAAGAGGAGTTGTCTCACATTGTTAACCACGTTGAAAATAATAAAATTGAGATGTATGTAGGTGGTCTTCAAATGCGAAAAGAGAAAGCTAAGATGATAGATTATCTTAACAATTCGATAGATGGTGAGGTTCCCGATGCACTGAATGATATTTGCGACTTATTGGTTAAATGCAGATTTAACATCACTCAAGAAGATGAAATCTCAATGATTCTTTCAAAACCGTTTGCCAAAGAGTACCTTCAAATAATGAATCAGCTTCAAATGGCTATGGCTCAGCTCGAAACCATTAGAAAGTCAAGTGATAAGGCTGTTCGTGTTGTTCAGGACATGCGTGCTTTCATAAAAGGTGAAAGCGCAGTAGCGCAGAAGAAAATTAATCTTCGAGATAATATCTCAACGGTTCTAGGAGTTTTCAATTACGAGATTAGTCTTAACGTTAATCTTGAGTTCGAAGTGGATCCTTCTATTGAATTCATGGGTTATGATATCAAACTGTTTCAGCTCTGGTCAAATATTGTTAAAAACGGATTAGAGGCCATGGCGGATCAGAAAGAAAAATTCCTAGGTATTTCTGCCGAGAAAAGCGATAAACAGCTTAAGGTCATCTTTGAAAATAATGGACCGAAGATTCCACCGGAAATCGCTGAAAATATCTTTCAAAAATTTTATACTACTAAAGGTAAGAAAAGCGGATCGGGATTAGGTTTGAGTATTGTTAAAAATGTGCTTAAAGAGCATAAAGCAGACATTATTCTTGAGTCAGACGAATCACGGACAAAATTTATAATTACTTTTGAATTATGAGCGAATTGAGATATGCTGTTGTATGTGTTGATGATGATCCGTACATCCTACAAATGTTGGGCTTTCAGCTGTCTAAAATAATGGATCAATCCTACACACTTATTGAGTATTTTACCGATCCGGATCAAGCGTTAGAAAATATTGATTTGCTTATCGAAGAGCAGATAGATGTCATGTTCGTTATGGTGGATTACCAGATGCCTACAATGACCGGTGCTGAGCTGATTCGAAAGCTGAAACTTAAGTACCAAAATTTAAAATGTGTGATGCTTTCAGGTCAAGCCAATAAATCTTCTGTGGATGCATTAAAAACAGAAAACCTTCTCGAAGAATTCATTGAAAAACCATGGGATGAAGATGAACTTTTTAATACCCTACGCCCTTTAATTACAACACCAAAATAAATTTAATGAAAACAATACTTGTTCTTGGCGCGGGGCTTTCCGCTTCTTCCATGATTAGATATCTGTTAAACTCTTCCAAACAAGAAGGTTGGTCTCTGAGGATTGTTGATAGAGATTTAAAACGTGTTGAAAAGCTTGTTCAAGGGTTTTCTGAAGCTAAGGCGCTTTCATTCAATGCTTTGGATCGCAATGAGCGTATCGGAGAAATTGAAAATGCCGACCTTGTTATTTCAATGCTTCCCGCGCGATTTCATGTTGAAATAGCACAAGATTGCATAACATTTAAAAAAAATCTAATTACACCTTCGTACATTTCAGAAGAAATGAGAGGCCTGGATCAACAAGCAAAAGCTGCAGGGATTGTTATTATGAATGAGATTGGAGTAGATCCCGGAATCGACCATATGAGCGCCATGAAAATCATTGACCATATTAAAGATGTTAATGGCAAATTAAATAGCTTTAAATCATTTTGTGGTGGTTTGGTTGCAGAGGAGTACGATGATAATCCATGGCGATATAAATTTACTTGGAACCCTAGAAATGTTGTTCTTGCAGGAAAAGGTGGGACTGCAATGTTTCTTGACAATCATCAGTTTAAATATATTCCTTACAACAGGTTGTTTGACCGATTAGACAGAATTACAATTGAGGGTCATGGTAAATTCGTAGGATATCCTAACAGAGATTCTTTATCATATAAAGATACTTATGGTTTAGATGGTATTGCCACGTTATATAGAGGGACTTTAAGAAGACCAAATTTTTGTAAAGGATTTAATGTTTTTATTGAATTGGGAATGACAGATGATTCCTTCCCTATGACAAATGCGGAAGCATTAACTCCAAGAGATTTTTTGAATGCGTTTCTTCCATACATTCCAAATTTGTCAGTAGAACAGAAGTTTAAGTACTTTTTGAGAGAAGACAGGATGTATCTGTATGATCAATTTGAATGGATGGGTATTTTTGGTTCAGATAAAGAATTTGGATTTAAAGATGCGACACCAGCTCAGCTTTTAGAGAAGCTTATGGTGCGCAAAATGTCTTTGGCAGAAGATGATAAGGATATGCTTGTGATGTATCATGAGTTCGAGTTCGAACATGAAGGAAAGTCGAAAAAAATAATATCATCAATGATAAATATTGGAGAAGATCAAACATATACAGCAATGGCAAATACTGTTGGTTTACCTCTAGCAATTGCCGCCAAAATGATTTTAAATAATCAAATTGAAACAAAAGGTGTTACCTTGCCAATAAACAAAGAAATTTATGAACCCATTCTTGCTGAATTGAGTGAACATGGAATCATGTTTAATGAGCAAGAACAAGAAATAGAAGAATATGTCTAAGCCACAGGATGAAAAACAAATGAATATAGAATTGTCTGAAGAAACTTCTTTGGGTGTGTATTCAAATTTAGCAGTCATTACTCACTCACCCTCTGAGGTTGTTTGTGACTTTATACAAGTTATGCCTGGTATGCCTAAAGGAAAGGTGAGATCTAGAGTAATAATGAACCCTCAAAATGCAAAACGCTTTTTAAAAGCACTTCAAGACAATATGAAGAAATATGAGGAGAATTTTGGTGCTATTGAGGAACCTAAAAATGAGAGCCCCTCCCATGAACTTTGGTACGCCAAACACAATGGCTTAGTTACCGATATGCTTGCCGTATGTATTCCTGTATACAATCAAGACGTCTCCGTTCTAGTAGATGCATTATTGAAGCAAGTTAAATTGCAAGTGGATCAGGTTTCGATTGTAGTAATTGATGACGCTTCCTCTAAAAGGTACATGGCCCAATATGAAGCACTGCCCGAAACAGTCAAGGTCATAAAGCTCAAAGAAAATATTGGAAGGTCTAGAATTAGAAATACATTCTTGTTACATACTAATGAGCCATATTTGCTTTTTTTAGATTGTGATTCCATGATAATAGGCGACAATTTCCTAAATAATTACATGGAAAATATAAAGGCGAATAAGCCTCTCGTTTTATTTGGCGCGAGCGAATATCAAAAGGAGACGCCACGAATATACTACCGGCTTCGATGGAAGTACGGTAGAAAAGTTGAAAGTAAAAGCTATAAAGAACGTTTGCTTCATCCTCATTTAACTTTTAAAACCAATAATTTTTTAATTGAAAGACAAACATTTAAAGCTTATCCATTTAATGAAAAAATAAGTGGTTATGGTCACGAGGATACTCTTTTTGGATTTGAATTAGAAAAGAACAACGTTTTAATAACGCATATTGACAATCCTGTTTTAAATGAGCACCTTGATACGAATACACAGTTTTTAAACAAAACGGATGAAGCTTTAGATAATCTGATTTTCATATGGGAGCTTTCAGGACAGAACAAGGACCTTTTAGCGCGTTTACGAGTGCTTCAGGTCTATTTTAAACACAAGGACTCAAAAGGTTTAAGATGGATAATGAGAAGCCTTATAAAACCATCAAGATTCTTTCTAGAGATTGGTTTTTCAAACATGACACTTTTTTCTTTTTACAAGCTTTGTTATCTGGCTTCTATTCCTGCTCCGAAGACAATATAACCGCGATAAGTCTTTCCTTTTCTTTTTGCCAGTTTTCTGCTTTTGCAGCGATCAAACAATTACTGCGTTGTCTAAGCTGTCTTGTTTTGTCAGATTTATAAGCATTTATTGCTTCCGCAATTTCCTTAGGATGATTCCCTTTAATAAAAGCTCCAATGTCGTACTTGGTTATAATTTTAGTTATTTCTTTTAAATCTGAGCTCAGTATTGGAATGCCTGCATGTATGTAATCAAAGAGTTTATTTGGAAGTGCTAGTTCTTGGTTAAGACTTGTGTTTTTATCTAGTAAAAGACCTAAGTCAGCACATCTTGTTATACGCATGAGCTCTTTATAAGGCATTCTTGGAATAAATTTCACTTTAGATTGCATCTGTCTTTCTAATACCATGCTTTTTGCAAATGGGATTACATCTCCATTTCCAACAAGTAAAAGCACACAGTCTTTGCAATGCTCCAAAGCCATTATAGCCTCTTCTATTCCTCTATCTTTGTTCAGGCCAGAACCTTGAATAATTAAAATGAAGTCTTTTTCATTTATGTCGAGTTCTGATCTACTTGCAATGTTATCCTCTAGCTCCTTAAGTTCCGGCACGTTTCTTACGTAACGAACAGTTTTGTTATATTTCTTCTCGTAAATTTTGGCGATGGATTCATTTACAGTTACAATATTATCAAGCTTAGGAAAAATGAACCGCTCTATACTTAGCCAAATCTTTTTTACTCTTGGTCGGGATGTAAGTTCAGGAACTTCGGTAAATAATTCGTGTGTGTCATAAATTAAACGACTCGTTTTAAGTTTTGATACAAGAAAACAAGGAGCTAATGTGTCGAGATCATTGGCATAAATTAAATCACTTTTTTTGAGCAAAAGAAAAAGAAACAATCGAACATTGAGAAAAACATAAAACAAAGGGCCTCTTTCAAAAGGTAAACTTAACCTGTATGTTTTGTATGACCTTTTATCCATTTTGGGACTGTCAACTTTTTTTCTTCCGACAAGTGTTACTTCGTAATTTTGTTCCTGCAGTACGGCGCATGTTTTGGCAACACGATTATCTGTAAGAAGGTCGTTAGAAACACAAACAATGGCTTTTCTTTTGTTTTTCATTATTAGATTTGCAATGTATTTAAATAAACTTTTTTCTCAAAAGAAAAACTTGATTAAAATTATTCTTAAAAAAGTTTGTGATAAAAAAAAGTTTCATACATTTGCAGTCCTAAAATTAAAGAATTTGGGGAAGAATACGTTCTTTTTTTTGTGCACCAACAAAAATTGCCGATGTAGCTCAGTTGGCCAGAGCAGCTGATTTGTAATCAGCTGGTCGGGGGTTCGAATCCCTCCATCGGCTCGGATATTGTTGGGGAGATACTCAAGCGGCCAACGAGGACAGACTGTAAATCTGTTGGTTTTACCTTCGCAGGTTCGAATCCTGCTCTCCCCACAGAAAGAAATAAGCGGGAGTAGCTCAGTTGGTAGAGCGTCAGCCTTCCAAGCTGAATGTCGCGAGTTCGACCCTCGTCTCCCGCTCACTTTCGTTTGAGCTGCCGGTGTAGCTCAGGGGTAGAGCGCTTCCTTGGTAAGGAAGAGGTCACGAGTTCAATTCTCGTCATTGGCTCAAAAAAAAAATTGCGCTTGCGCAGGAATGTTGTAAAAAAGTAAATTATTAATTAAGTAACAAATAGAAAAATGGCAAAGGAAAATTTTGATCGTTCCAAACCACACGTGAACATTGGTACAATTGGTCACGTAGATCACGGTAAAACAACTTTGACAGCTGCGATTTCAAGCGTATTGTCAAACCAAGGTCTTGCAGCTGCAAGAGATTTTAGTTCAATTGACAACGCTCCGGAAGAGAAAGAGCGTGGTATTACTATTAACACATCTCACATTGAGTATGAAACAAAAGCTCGTCACTACGCGCACGTTGACTGTCCAGGTCACGCGGATTACGTAAAGAACATGGTTACTGGTGCTGCTCAAATGGATGGAGCAATTCTAGTTGTTGCTGCAACAGATGGACCGATGCCGCAAACACGTGAGCACATCCTTCTAGGTAGACAAGTTGGTGTTCCAAGATTGGTTGTATTCATGAATAAAGTGGATATGGTTGATGATGAAGAATTACTTGAATTGGTTGAAATGGAAGTTAGAGAACTTCTTTCTTTCTATCAGTATGATGGTGATAATACCCCTGTTATTCAAGGTTCTGCACTTGGTGCTCTGAACAATGAAGAAAAATGGGTTGCTACCGTAAATGAATTGATGGACGCTGTCGATACTTATATCGAACTTCCTCCACGTGATGTTGATAAGCCTTTCTTGATGCCAGTAGAAGACGTATTTACGATTACAGGTCGTGGTACTGTTGCAACGGGTAGAATTGAAACAGGTGTATGTAATACTGGTGATCCAGTAGAGATCTTAGGAATGGGTGACGAGAAGTTAACTTCAACAGTAACAGGTGTTGAGATGTTCCGTAAGATTTTGGATAGAGGAGAAGCTGGTGATAACGTTGGTATCCTTTTGAGAGGTATTGAAAAAGCTCAAATCAAAAGAGGTATGGTTATTTGTAAGCCAGGTTCTACAAAACCACATCATGAATTCAAGGCAGAGATATATGTATTGAAGAAAGAAGAGGGCGGACGTCACACTCCTTTCCATAACAAATATAGACCACAATTCTATTTCAGAACAACAGATGTTACAGGAGAAATCTTCTTAACTGATGGTCGTGAAATGGTAATGCCTGGAGACAATGTATCAATCGATGTTAAATTGATTGTTCCTGTAGCTATGGATAAAGGACTTCGTTTTGCAATCCGTGAGGGAGGTAGAACCGTAGGTGCTGGTCAGGTTACTGAGATTGTTTCGTAAGGTTTACGAAAATAAGTTTAAAACAGGGGGAACATTTTGTTCCCCTTTTTAAACGGGTGTAGCTCAGTTGGTAGAGTAGTGGTCTCCAAAACCATTGGTCGTGGGTTCGAATCCTACCGCCCGTGCTGAATTAATAGAAATTTGAAAAATGAAATTGGTTAGTTACATACAGGAAACATATAGTGAGCTGGTACACAATGTTACGTGGCCAACATGGCAAGAGCTTCAGAATAATACCATTTTAGTAGTTGTTGCTTCAATCATGCTTTCGCTCTTCATTTTTTTAATGGATAAGGTTTTTGGTAACGATCCAAACTTTTGGTGGAATGGTGTCCTAGGATACATTTACAATTTTTTCTAAAGACGGGCTATGAGTGAAATTGCAAAAAAATGGTACGTTGTACGTGCGATTAGTGGGAAAGAAAAGAGTGTAAAGCACTACTTGGAGATAGAGATGTCAAGAATGAAAAGTTTAGATGACAATATCGATCAGGTTCTTATTCCAACTGAGAAAATATTTCAAATTCGAAACGGTAAAAAAGTAAATAAAGAACGTGCTTATTTACCTGGGTATGTTTTGATCGAAGCTGCATTAGTAGGAGAGGTTAAACATGTTATTAGGAGCATACCAAACGTAATTGGATTTTTAGGTACAGAGAAAGGCGGAGAGCCAGTACCTATGAGAATGTCAGAAGTTAACCGAATCTTAGGAAAGGTTGATGAATTGGCAGAAACAGAAGAGGAATTAAAAATTCCATTTGTGGTGGGTGAGTCTGTTAAGGTAATAGATGGTCCTTTCAATAACTTTAGTGGTGTCATTGACGACATCAATGAGGACAAGAAAAAGTTGAAAGTGATGGTTAAAATTTTCGGACGTAAAAATCTTCTTGAGCTTAGCTATATGCAAGTCGAGAAGGAGAGTTAATTTGTATTAACCCGTAGGAGTGAACTAGATGATTAAAGCTTCCCATCGTTTAAGGTTCATGTTTGACTACACAATTTAATATATATGGCTAAAGAAGTAGCAGGATTGATCAAATTACAGATCAGAGGTGGTGCAGCTAACCCAGCCCCTCCAGTCGGACCAGCACTTGGTGCGAAAGGAGTTAACATCATGGAGTTTTGCAAACAATTTAATGCAAGAACCCAAGATAAGCCAGGGAAAGTAGTACCGGTTGTAATCACAGTATATAGTGACAAGTCGTTTGACTTTGTTTTAAAAACGCCACCGGCAGCTGTGCAAATCATGGAACAAATCAAGATTAAGAAGGGCTCGTCTGAACCTAATCGTGTGAAGGTAGGTGCCATTTCATGGGACCAAATTCGTGTGATTGCTGAGGACAAGCTTCCTGATTTAAACTGTTTTACAGTTGATTCGGCAATGATGATGGTTGCGGGTACGGCACGTAGTATGGGTGTTAATGTAAAGGGCGGAACAGCTCCAAATTCCAAATAGTTTAAGTTATGAAAAAAATGACTAAAAATAGAAAAGCGGTTTTTGGAAAGCACGACCTAACAAAAGCCTATTCATTGACTGACGCATGTAATCTAGTTAAAGATATTTCTACAACTAAATTTGACGCATCAGTAGATGTTTGTGTTCGACTAGGTGTTGATCCAAGAAAAGCAAATCAAATGGTGAGAGGTACAGTTGCGCTTCCACATGGAACTGGTAAAGATGTAAAAGTATTGGTGCTTTGTACTCCTGATAAGGAGCAAGAAGCAAAAGATGCTGGAGCGGATTACTATGGCTTAGATGACTATATCGCCAAAATTAAGTCTGGATGGACTGACGTTGACGTTATCGTTACAATGCCTTCTGTTATGGGTAAAGTTGGAGCTCTAGGACGTATTTTAGGTCCAAGAGGTTTGATGCCAAATCCAAAGACAGGAACAGTTACTATGGAAGTAGGAAAAGCTGTCACTGAAGTAAAGGCTGGAAAAATTGACTTTAAAGTCGATAAATATGGAATCGTTCACTCGTCAGTAGCGAAAGTGAGCTTTGAAGGAGATAAAATCTTTGACAATGCAAATGAGTTGCTACAAACGTTGATTAAAATGAAACCATCGTCTGCGAAAGGGACCTACATCAAGAGTGTTTATATGACCTCTACAATGAGTCCTGGAATTCTCATAGACGCAAAGTCACTTAACGCATAATACTTAAGAAAATGACTAGAGAAGAAAAAGTAAAGTATATAGATGATTTGACAGCTGATTTGACAGCATCAAATGTATTCTATCTTACAGACACAGCAGAGCTTACGGTTGAAAGCGTGAATGCATTGAGAAGAAAATGTTTTCAGGCGAATGTTAGTATGCGAGTTGTTAAAAATGCATTGTTGGAAAAAGCAATGGACCGTGTAGAAGGAAAAGACTTTGGATCATTGAGAGATGTCCTCAAAGGAGCAACCTCTATCATGTTGTCTGAATCTTCAAGTGCACCCGCTAAATTGATAACGGACTTCCGTAAAAAGAATCCAAAACCAATTTTGAAAGGCGCCTATGTTGATGAAGCTATATTCATTGGCGATGAGCAATTGAAATCATTAGAGACCCTTAAAAGTAAAGAGGAACTCCTTGGTGATATCATTAGTTTGTTACAAAGCCCAGCACAAAATGTATTGTCTGGATTACAAAGCGCTGGCGGATCTATCGCTGGCATGTTAAAAACGCTCGAAGAACGAGCATAATTATTAAACCTTTTTAAAAACAAAATAAAATGGCTGATTTAAAGCAAATTGCAGAAACGCTAGTAAACCTAACAGTAAAAGAAGTTAGTGAGTTAGCAACGATCATGAAAGACGAATATGGAATCGAACCTGCAGCAGCAGCTGTAGCTGTAGCTGGACCTGCTGGTGGAGCTGGTGGAGACGCTGCTGAAGAGAAAACAGAATTCGACGTAGTATTGAAAGCTGGTGGACCTAGCAAATTAGCAGTAGTTAAACTTGTAAAAGAACTTACTGGAAAAGGTCTTAAAGAGTCTAAAGACTTAGTAGACAACGCACCTACAACATTAAAAGAAGGTGTAGCAAAAGATGAAGCTGAAGGACTTAAGAAGTCTTTAGAAGAAGCTGGAGCTGAAGTTGAGATTAAGTAATTAACTCAAATTATTAACAAGATAGGCACCGCATTTTTGCGGGGCCTTGTCTTGTTTTAAGTGGTATTCAATTTTTGTATACTAAAACATTAACTAAAAACATTCATCCTTGGCAACATCAAATAATTCAACCAGAATTAATTTTGCATCAGGCAAAAATCAATTTGATTATCCGGATTTCTTAGAGATCCAATTGAAATCATTTAGGGAGTTTTTCCAGTTGGAAACGACACCTGAAAATCGAGAAAGTGAAGGACTTTTTAAAGTTTTCGCGGAAAACTTTCCTATAACCGATACAAGAAATCAATTCGTATTAGAATTTTTGGATTACTTTATTGATCCACCACGATATTCTATTTCAGAATGTATTGAAAGAGGTTTGACCTACAGTGTTCCACTTAAGGCGAAGCTCAAGTTATATTGTACAGATCCTGAACATGAAGATTTTGAAACAATCGTTCAAGATGTATATCTTGGTACAATCCCTTACATGACACCAAAAGGTTCTTTTGTTGTAAATGGAGCGGAGCGAGTAATTGTATCGCAATTACACAGGTCACCAGGAGTATTCTTTGGACAATCAAGACATGCCAATGGAACAAAGCTTTATTCGGCAAGAATTATACCTTTCAAAGGTTCTTGGATTGAATTTGCAACAGATATTAATAATGTCATGTATGCGTACATCGACAGAAAGAAAAAGTTACCTGTAACGACATTATTTAGAGCTATAGGCTATGAAACGGACCGTGATGTATTAGACATTTTTGGTTTGGCAGATGAAGTTAAGGTCAATAAAACAGGTCTTAAGAAACTTGTAGGTAGAAAACTTGCTGCACGTGTACTAAAAACATGGATTGAAGATTTCGTCGATGAGGATACTGGAGAGGTTGTTTCTATTGAAAGAAATGAGGTTATTTTTGATCGTGAACTGGTTATAGGAGAAGAGCATCTAGAAGCAATTATGGATTCTGGTGCAAAATCAGTTACCCTACACAAGGAGAACGTAAATACGGCTGATTATACGATCATCTACAACACTTTACAGAAAGATATTTCTAATTCTCAAAAAGAAGCTGTAGAACATATCTATAGACAACTGAGAAATGCAGATCCGCCCGACTATGAGACGGCGAAAGGTGTTTTTGAGAAATTATTCTTTTCAGATACGCGTTATGATCTTGGTGAAGTTGGTCGATTCCGATTGAATAAAAAATTAGGTATAGATCAAGAGGAGCAATCAAGAGTTCTCACAAAAGATGATATGATTAAAATCATAAAATTCTTGATAAAATTGATCAATTCAAAAGCGGATGTAGATGATATTGACCACTTATCTAACCGTAGAGTTAGAACCGTTGGTGAACAATTGTATTCTCAGTTTGGTGTTGGTCTTGCAAGAATGGCAAGAACGATTAGAGAACGAATGAATGTTAGAGATAACGAGGTCTTTACTCCAATTGACTTGATTAACGCTAAGACATTATCTTCAGTTATCAATTCTTTCTTTGGAACGAATCAGTTGTCACAGTTTATGGATCAAACAAATCCATTATCCGAGGTGACACACAAGAGAAGATTGTCTGCGTTAGGACCAGGCGGTTTATCTCGTGAAAGAGCAGGTTTTGAGGTTCGTGATGTTCACTATACACACTATGGTCGACTTTGTACAATCGAAACACCTGAAGGTCCAAATATTGGTTTAATATCTTCTTTGTGTGTATTTGCAAAAGTAAACAAGCTTGGTTTTATTGAAACACCATACCGTTCAGTTCAAAAAGGTAAAGTACAATATGACAAAGAGCCAGTTTATGTTGCTGCAGAGGAAGAGGATGCAAAAATAATTGCACAAGCAAATGCGAAGGTTGATGATAAAGGAAATTTCCTATCAGATGTAGTTAAGGCTAGATTTGAAGGAGACTTCCCGGTTGTTGAACCAAGCAAACTCCACTTGATGGATGTTGGTGCTAACCAAATTGCTTCTATTGCTGCATCATCCATTCCATTTTTGGAGCATGATGATGCTAACAGGGCACTAATGGGATCAAACATGCAGCGTCAAGCCGTTCCGTTATTGAGACCGAATTCACCAATTGTAGGTACTGGAATTGAGCAATTAGTTGCTGAAGATTCAAGGGTACTTATAAATGCTGAAGGTTCTGGAATTGTTGAATATGTCGATGCTAATGAAATCGTAATCAGATACGATTGGAATTCAGAAGATAAGCTTGTGAGCTTTGAAAGTGAAGTCACTCGATATTCTTTGATTAAATTCATGAAAACCAACCAAAGTACTTGTATAAACCTCAAGCCTATCGTTGTGAAAGGTGATAAGGTTGTTAAAGGTCAGGTTCTTTGCGAGGGATATGCTACACAAAAAGGAGAGCTTGCTCTTGGTCAAAACCTAAAAGTGGCATTCATGCCATGGAAGGGTTATAACTTTGAGGATGCGATTGTTATCTCTGAAAGTGTTGTTAGGGACGACGTCTTCACTTCTATACATATCGATGAATACTCTTTAGAGGTTCGTGATACCAAAAGAGGAATGGAGGAGCTTACTGCTGATATACCTAATGTTAGTGAGGAAGCAACGAAAGACTTAGATGAACATGGATGTATCCGTGTTGGTGCAGAAATTAAGGAAGGCGATATTTTAATTGGTAAAATCACACCTAAAGGTGAAACTGATCCATCTCCAGAAGAAAAGCTTTTGCGTGCTATTTTTGGTGATAAAGCGGGAGATGTAAAAGATGCTTCTTTAAAAGCAGGACCTTCACTAAGAGGTGTTGTTATTGACAAAAAATTATTCTCTAGAGCCGTAAAGGATAGAAAATCGAAGAGTCAAGACAAACCATTATTGGAGTCGATTGATAAAGAATACCAAAAGGATGTTGTTTCATTGAAAGAAAAACTTGCCGAAAAGCTAATTAAGATTATCGGTGATAAAAAATCTACAGGTGTATTCAATAACTTTAAAGAGGAGTTAATCAAAAAAGGTGCTAAGTTTTCAATGAAAGCTTTAACCTCTCTTGATTATACAATTGTGAATCCTCTCAAGTGGACCTCTGATGAAAAAGTAAACCAATTAATAAGCCGTGTTATTCATAATTACAATATTAAGGCCAATGACATATTGGGGAACTATAAAAGAAGAAAATTCCATATCTCTGTTGGTGACGAATTACCTGCAGGAATCATTAAACTTGCGAAGGTTTTTGTAGCTAAAAAACGAAAGCTGAAGGTTGGAGATAAAATGGCAGGACGTCATGGTAATAAAGGAATTGTAGCAAATATTGTTCGTCAAGAAGATATGCCATTCCTAGAAGATGGGACGCCAGTTGATATAGTACTGAATCCACTTGGTGTACCTTCTCGTATGAACTTGGGTCAAATCTATGAAACAGTTCTTGGATGGGCAGGAGAGAAATTAGGTATGAAATTCTCAACACCAATTTTTGATGGTGCTACTCCAGATGAAATTAATGAATGGACAGATAAAGCCGGTGTGCCTCAATCAGGTAAAACCTATTTATTTGACGGTGGTACGGGAGAACGTTTCCATCAGCCAGCAACAGTTGGAGTGATATATATGTTGAAACTATCTCACATGGTAGATGACAAGATGCACGCAAGGTCAATAGGACCATATTCTTTGATTACACAACAACCATTGGGTGGTAAAGCTCAATTTGGAGGTCAGCGTTTTGGAGAAATGGAAGTATGGGCATTAGAGGCATTCGGTGCGTCAAATATCCTTCAAGAAATTTTAACAGTGAAATCCGATGATGTTAATGGTCGGGCAAAAGCATACGAAAGTATTGTGAAAGGTGATAATATCGGTGAGCCAGGAATACCTGAATCATTTAATGTATTGCTTCACGAACTTCGAGGTTTGTGTCTGAATGTAACAATGGATTAAGAAACTAGTAACTAACGAATTAGTATAAAAAATGGCTTTCAAAAAAGAAACACCAAGAAAACAAAGTAGTTTTAATAAAATAACGATTTCACTTTCTTCTCCAGAAATCATCTTGGAGAATTCAAGTGGTGAAGTTTTGAAACCGGAGACAATCAATTACAGAACTTATAAACCTGAGAGAGATGGTTTGTTTTGTGAAAGAATCTTTGGCCCTGTAAAAGACTTCGAATGTCACTGTGGTAAGTACAAAAGAATCCGATATAAAGGAATAGTTTGCGACCGTTGTGGTGTTGAAGTTACAGAAAAAAAGGTGCGTAGAGAACGTATGGGGCATATCGCTTTAGTAGTTCCTGTTGCTCATATCTGGTATTTTAGATCATTACCAAATAAGATTGGATACTTATTAGGTCTTCCTACAAAGAAATTAGATCAGATTATCTATTACGAACGTTATGTTGTCATCCAAAGTGGTTCTGCAAATGAGCTTCCAGAGGTAGAGCTGAAAAAGATGGACTTTTTAACGGAAGAAGAGTATTTGGATATTTTGGATGCACTTCCGAAAGAGAACCAATACTTAGATGATACGGATCCTAATAAATTCATTGCAAAGATGGGTGCTGAAGCTATTCACGACCTTCTTCAGTCATTGAATTTAGAGGAAATGTCTTACCAACTTCGTGACCTTGCAGAAAATGAAACTTCTGTACAGAGAAAGAATGAAGCCTTAAAAAGATTGCAAGTTGTTGAAGCGATGAAAGATTCGCAAACACGCGTTGAAAATCGTCCCGAATGGATGATTGTGAAAGTTGTTCCGGTAATTCCACCTGAATTAAGACCATTAGTTCCACTTGATGGAGGAAGATTTGCAACTTCAGATTTAAATGACCTATACAGAAGAGTGATTATTAGAAACAATCGTCTAAAAAGATTGATTGAAATTAAAGCTCCTGAAGTGATTTTGAGAAATGAAAAGCGAATGCTTCAAGAGTCGGTTGATTCATTATTTGACAACTCTCGTAAGTCTAGTGCTGTGAAAACAGAATCTAATCGAGCGTTAAAGTCACTTTCTGATTCTTTGAAAGGAAAGCAGGGTCGATTCCGTCAAAACCTTCTTGGTAAGCGTGTTGATTATTCTGCACGTTCTGTAATTGTTGTCGGTCCAAACCTTAAGCTTCACGAATGTGGTCTTCCTAAAGGGATGGCGGCTGAGCTATACAAGCCATTTATCATTCGTAAAATGATCGAAAGAGGTATTGTAAAAACAGTGAAGTCAGCTAAGAAAATAGTAGATAAGAAAGAGCCAGTTGTTTGGGACATTCTTGAAAATATACTAAAAGGACATCCTGTACTTTTAAATAGGGCTCCAACGCTTCACAGATTGGGGATTCAGGCTTTTCAACCTAAATTAATTGAAGGTAAAGCTATTCGTTTACATCCATTGGTTACGACGGCATTTAACGCCGATTTCGATGGTGACCAGATGGCGGTTCACCTTCCTTTAGGGAATGCTGCAATTCTTGAAGCTCAGATGCTAATGCTCGCATCTCACAATATCCTTAACCCTGCGAATGGTGCACCTATTGCTGTGCCTTCTCAGGATATGGTTCTTGGTCTTTATTACATTACAAAAGAGAAAAAATCTTTAAAGAATGATGTAGTTAAGGGAGAGGATGGAATTTTCTATTCACCTGCTGAAGTTATTATTGCATACAATGAAGGAAAACTAGATTTACATGCTAAAATCAAAGTGAAAACTGAGGATTTAAATGATGTAGGTGAGTCTGAATTACAATTGATTGAAACCACTTGTGGTCGTGTAATATTTAATGAGCACGTGCCTCAAGAGGCAGGTTTTATTAACGAAGTATTGACAAAGAAAGCCCTAAGAGATATTATTGGTGGTGTCCTAAAGATCTCAGGTACATCAAGAACAGCACAGTTCCTTGATGATATCAAAGAATTAGGATATACGATGGCGTTTAAAGGAGGCTTGTCTTTCAACTTAGATGACATTATAATTCCAAAAGAAAAAGTAGAGCTTGTAGATAAGGCGGAAACGCAAGTGAAAGAGGTCATGATGAATTACAACATGGGTCTGATCACAAATAATGAGCGTTACAATCAAATTATTGATGTTTGGACTCATACAAACTCAAGATTGACGCATACCTTAATGGACCAACTGAAAACAGATAGACAAGGTTTTAACTCTATCTATATGATGTTTGATTCAGGAGCAAGGGGTTCTAAAGAACAAATTCGACAGCTTTCAGGAATGCGTGGATTGATGGCGAAGCCGCAAAAATCAGGTGCGTCAGTTCAAGAGATTATTGAAAATCCGATTCTTTCGAACTTTAAAGAAGGTCTTTCAATTCTTGAATATTTTATCTCAACTCACGGTGCTCGTAAGGGTCTTGCGGATACTGCACTGAAAACAGCAGATGCTGGTTACTTGACAAGAAGACTTGTTGATGTTGCTCAAGATGTTGTTATCAATTCTGAGGATTGTGGTACGCTTAGAGGAATCGTAGCTACTGCGTTAAAGAAAAATGATGAAATAGTTGAACCTTTATATGATAGAATTCTTGGAAGAACGTCTGTACATGATATATACGTGCCAGAGTCTGATGAGCTTATCATATCTGCAGGAGATTTGATTTCTGAGGATGTTGCAGAGAAAATTCAAGAAGCGGATATTGAGGAAGTTGAAATCCGTTCGGTATTGACTTGTGAAATGAGAAGAGGTGTATGCTCTAAATGTTACGGAAGAAATCTTTCCAATCATAGATTGGCGCAAAGAGGTGATTCCGTTGGTGTTGTTGCTGCACAGTCAATTGGTGAGCCTGGGACTCAGCTTACGCTGAGAACGTTCCACGTTGGGGGTACTGCCTCGAACATTGCTGATGTTTCAGACATTAAAGCAAAAGGAAATGGTTTGTTAGAAATTGATGAATTAAGAACCATCGAGAAAAAAGGCGATGATGGTAAGACAAAGGTAATAGTTGTTGGTCGATCTGCTGAGCTTAAAATCACAGATGAGAAAACTGGAATTGTTATAATGAATACCAATATTCCATATGGTTCTGAATTGTTAGTTAAGAGTAAAACAAAACTGAAAAAAGGTGACGTAATTTGTAAATGGGATCCATACAATGCTCTTATTATTTCTGAAGTGAAAGGAACTGTTGTTTTTGATCACATAGAGGAAGGTATTACATACCGAGAAGAAGTTGATGAACAGACAGGATTTACAGAGAAAGTAATTACTGAAACTAAAGACAAAAAGAAAACTCCAGCAATTAATATCATTGACACAAAAACGAAAGAGATTTTACGAGAGTATTCTATTCCAGTGAATTCTCATATTTCTGTGAGTGAAGGTGATAAACTTGAGGCTGGTCATATCTTAGTTAAGATACCGAGAATGGCAGGTAAGACAGGTGATATCACTGGTGGTCTTCCTAGAGTTACTGAATTATTTGAAGCAAGAAACCCATCAAATCCTGCAGTTGTTTCTGCAATTGATGGAACTGCGGATTATGGAAACATTAAAAGAGGTAATCGTGAAATTATTATCACACCTAAGGTGGGTGCGGTTCATAAATATCTTGTACCGCTTTCTAAGCATATCTTAGTTCAGAAAAATGATTACGTTCGTGCTGGTCAGCCATTGTCGGATGGAGCTATTACACCTAGAGATATTCTAAACATTGAAGGTCCTACAAAAGTACAAGAGTACATTGTTAATGAGATTCAAGAGGTATATCGACTACAAGGTGTTAAGATCAATGACAAGCACTTTGAGGTGATTGTTCGCCAGATGATGCTTAAAGCGGAAATTATTGATTCAGGAGACACGAAGTTCCTTGAAGGTCAATCAGTTCATAAAGCAGATATCATGGAAGAAAATGATGCTTTATTCGGAATGATGTTTGTTCAAGAGGTTGGAGATTCTGTTGAATTGAAAAAAGGACAGCTCGTATCGGTAAGAAGGTTGCGTGATGAAAATGCGAAGCTGAAGAGAGAAGACAAGGCACTTGTTGAAGCTCGAGAGGCTAAAGCTGCTACATCTAAACCGCTATTACAAGGTATAACAAGAGCATCGCTTCAGACGCAATCGTTTATATCGGCTGCTTCCTTCCAGGAAACAACCAAAGTATTGAATGAAGCTGCGATATCAGGAAAAGAAGATCATTTACTTGGTTTGAAAGAGAACGTTATCGTAGGGCATCTAATTCCAGCAGGAACAGGAGTTCGTAAGTTCCAAAAAATGCTTGTAGGTTCTGCCGAGGCTTTAGAATCCTTAAAGGAAGAAGCGGAATCATAACAAATGAATTCTTATAAAAAAAGGGAGGCAATTGTCTCCCTTTTTTTATGCTATTTTCCCCCAATCCGGTTTATTGGTTAAAATAACTTCAATCGTTTTAAGTATTCGAGCGTTCTCATTTTTTGTAAAGTTTGGATCGTCATTTATAAGCTGTCGTGCTGCCTCTCTCGCCATGGTTACAATAGCGCCATCCTTTCTTAAATCTGATATCTTCAAGTCAAGCTCGCCGCTCTGTTGCGTCCCCATTAAATCACCTGGACCTCTTAATTGAAGGTCAACCTCAGCTATATCAAATCCGTCGTTGGAATTGACCATCGTTTGCATTCTTTTTTTAGATTCCTTTGAGAGTTCTATTTTTGTCATCAAAATACAGAAAGACTGTTCGCCACCCCTGCCAACACGACCTCTAAGCTGGTGGAGTTGAGACAAGCCAAAACGTTCTGCACTTTCTATAATCATCATCGTTGCATTCGGAACATTCACGCCGACCTCAATTACCGTAGTCGCAACCATAATTTGAGTTTCGCCTTTGATAAATCGTTGCATTTCAAATTCCTTCTCATCACTCTTCATTTGACCATGTACAATACTCACATTGAATTGAGGAAGCGGGAAAGCTCTTGTAACAGCTTCGAATCCATCCATTAGATTATGAAAATCAAGTTTTTCGGACTCTTGAATCAGTGGAAATACCATGTAGATTTGACGTCCTTTTTCTATTTCTCTTCTGATAAATTCGAAAACCTGAAGTCGATTTTTTTCATACCTGTGGTATGTTTTAATTTCTTTTCTACCCGGCGGAAGCTCGTCAATAACAGATACTTCAAGATCTCCATAAAAAGTCATAGCTAAAGTTCTTGGGATTGGTGTTGCTGTCATTATTAAGATGTGAGGAGGTTGTTTATTCTTCCTCCACATTTTTGAGCGTTGTGCCACGCCAAAACGATGTTGTTCATCTATTACAACCAATCCAATATTCTGAAATTGAACGGTGTCCTCAAGAAGGGCATGTGTTCCCACTAATATATGTAAGGATCCATCCAATAGGCCCTTATGAATTTCCGTTCGTTTCGCCTTTTTAGTCGAGCCTGTCAATAGCTCTATTTTAATAGGTAAACCAGCAGTAAATTCTTTCAATGTTTCTAAATGCTGATTGGCTAAGATCTCCGTGGGTGCCATAATTGCACTTTGGTAGTTATTGCCAACAGCAATAAGCATGGACATTAAAGCGACTAAAGTTTTGCCACTACCAACGTCTCCCTGTAGCAGTCGATTCATGTGCATGCCACTTAAGAAGTCCTTTCTAATCTCTTTAATTACACGTTTTTGAGCGCCTGTTAATTCAAAAGGAAGGTGCTCATCATAAAATGTTGTGAATAGTGTTCCTATTTCATTAAAGATAAAACCTTTGTGTCGAGAAGCGCTTAGCTTTTTTCTAATCAATAGCTCGAGCTGAAGATAAAATAGTTCTTCAAATTTTAAGCGTATTCTGGCAGATTGAATATCCGTATGCTTTGCGGGTTGGTGAATTTTAACCAGTGCCTCTTTTTTAGAAATGAGTCTATTTTGCTCGCAAATATGATCTGAAAGCGTCTCCGGGAATGATGGTCCAATCTGTGGAATAATCAAAGCTACTAGCTTTTCAATCCCTTTTGAATGCAGTCCTTTGGAGCTTAATTTTTCTGTGCTTGAGTAAAGTGGAAAAAAACCAGTTCTGGTGTTTTGACTTGAAGCCAAAGTCATTTCAGGATGTGGCATAGACCACTTTTGCGCATAGACTTTCGCTTTCCCAAATATGTGATAAACTTCATTTACCTTTAGACTATCTTTAATCCACTTAGCGCCTTGAAACCAAACCAATTCAATATACCCTGATTCATCTCCAAAACGAGCAGATAGTTTTTTGTATCGGCCTTTTCCTGTCTCTCTAATTTGATCAATTTTCCCTCTTAATAGCACATGGCTATCTGTGTGTTGAAGCTCTTTTATTTTTGTAAAGGAGGTTCTGTCTACATATCTATAGGGGAAGTGAAATAATAAATCACCATACGTTTGAATACCTAATTCCTTCTTGAGTAAAATGGCTTTTTGAGGACCAACGCCCTTTAAATATTCAATAGGAGTCGCAGCCAAATCGTTCATCAGGAAGTTTTATTTTAGTGTTTCCAGATACCCATTTTGTTGAACTTTTCAACTCTTTGATTGATTCGTTCTTCAGGCTCAATTGTTTCTAGCTCTTGAACAGCTTTTTTAATGTATTTTTTAACACGTTCAAAAATAAGATGTTCTGAACGGTGTGCTCCATCTAAAGGTTCTTTTATTACATCATCGACCAGCTTATTCTTAGTCATATCTTTTGAAGTAAGCTTTAATGCATCTGCTGCCTTTTCTTTGAACTCCCATGAACGCCATAATATAGATGAGCATGATTCTGGAGATATTACCGAATACCAGGTATTTTCCAGCATAACAACTTTATCACCAACGCCAATTCCTAATGCTCCTCCCGATGCTCCCTCACCTATAATGATACAGATAACAGGAACTTTTAAACGCATCATCTCATAAATATTACGAGCAATAGCTTCGCCTTGCCCTCTTTCTTCTGCTTCTAGACCAGGAAAGGCACCAGGTGTATCAATAAAGGTTACGATAGGTTTGTTGAATTTTTCAGCGAGCTTCATGAGACGAAGTGCTTTCCTATATCCCTCGGGGTTGGGCATCCCAAAATTTCGATATTGTCTCATTTTGGTATTTACCCCTTTTTGGTGTCCAATGAACATCACAGATTTACCATCAACTAAGCCAAGTCCTCCCACCATAGCTTTGTCATCCTTAACATTTCTGTCACCGTGAAGTTCTATAAATTTACCTTCGGTAATGGCATTGACATATGCTAAAGTATAAGGTCTTTCGGGATGTCTGGAAAGTTGAACTCTTTGCCAAGGTGTTAAATTCGTAAAGATTTCTTTGGTTTTCTTTTTAAGCTTTTGCTCGAGCTCTTGAATTTTATCTGTCATATCGAGATCAGAGGTGTCTCCAATTTCTTTTGTCTTTTCAATTTGCTCTTCAATCGCTTTGATTGGTTCTTCAAAATCTAAGTAAATACTCATGAGTCAGTGAATTTTTATCAAAACAAAGGTATCAAAAAGTTTGAGTTAAAAGATTATTTGGTAACATTCTCAGACAGGATAATTCCATGTTTCAAAGGCAAAGCTCCAATTGTCGATAAGCTTTCTTTTGATATCCTCTGCCAGTGGTTTGAATTTGTTTTTTTTATAATTTTTTTGTTTGTCTAAATAACTATTGAAATAAGGTAATGCGTTATCGAAATCTTGAATATTTAAATCTGAATAAACGCGTTTCAAGGTTTCTATAGGGTTCCGTGACAATTCGTCAAACGAGATCTCACTGATTTTATTTTTTGGAAGATTGGCTTTTGTCTTGAGATACTGTTTCATAACCAATTCATAGGTTTGGATGACCGTATCAGAGATTTCCTGAGCTGAAAATTCTTGAAGGAATTGAGATTTTATAGTAGTGTTGTAAAGGTGTGTTGTTGATTGATAGACCTCATATGGGTTTCTGTGAATGAATATAAACTTTGCATCAGGGTAGAGCTCCAAAAGTATTTTAACTCTTCCAGTATTGTGAGGGTTTTTAAGGAGCAATGTTTTTTCAGGACCATTGTAAAATGCTATCTCTTGTAACATTCGGTTATATGTTTGTTTCCATTTATTAATAGAAAATGACGTTGCCTCAAACAAATGATATTTCCTAAAGTAGCTTTGATTTCTTGGGAAGAAAAAGGAATGCATGGCACTTCTATGTGTTAAATTAGTTAGTGGGTGTTCTTCTTCGGTTGGTGCAGTTGCATTGATTATGACATTGTCTTGAGGTCTGGTTTTAGGCATAAGTCTATTAAGAAGGGGTTTCATCGTTCTTTTTGAAACCAATGCGATTCTAAAAAAAAAGGCTTGAAATGCTTCAAGATGTGAAAACCTTGGGTCCTGGGTAAGCAGATAATGAAGATGTGTTGTTCCACTTCTCCAATGCCCAATTACAAATACAGGAGGTGTGTTTTTGAGTTCTATCTTTTTTATTTTTTTATCGTATCGTAGTTTTTGAAGCAGCCTAAAAGGGGCACTAAGTATTGTGAAAAGAAGAATTTTCAAGCACATCTTGATTGACGTGATGCTTTTTTTATTTGCCCTCCAAAGTTTCCACAAAACACCGAGGCTTGATATATATAACTGATGTTCTTTTATTGCTTTATTCGACATGTGATTTAAATGAATTCGAATCTTAAGTAACGATTTCCTTAGTTTTTGATTTTTTAGGTCGATCGTTGTTTGGTCTTATTTTTTTTGAAAGGGCAAAGATAAATATGAAGACGCTGAGAAAAGAAGAACTTCTTCCGAGAATATCTCCGTATTGTGCAAATGTAGTTAGCGTATTCATTAACGGCACAGATATAGAAATCACGTCTGGCTCCCACCATTTGGTTTCTGAAATAATTGATCCATCAGAAGAAATCACACCGCTTTTTCCCGTGTTTGCCGATCGAATAAGCCACTTTCTGTTTTCAATTGCTCGCAACCTGGCAAAGCTAAAATGTTGTTTGTAGCCTGGCGTATCTTTCCACCATCCATCATTTGTAATTACGCAAAGCAATTGAGCCCCAAGTCTTGATTGTTCCCCAACAAATTCACTGAAGACAGATTCATAGCAAACAATGGGTGCTATTTTTCCAAATGTTGTATGCATGACTTTTACATTTTTTTCCTTTCCTAAAGATCCAATTGTACCACCATTGTCTACTGCAAGTTTTTCGAAAAAAGAGATGTATTTAGAATATGGGATTTGTTCTACCCCAGCAACAAGTTTTGACTTATGTACAAATGTAGTTGCTGAATCAGGTCTGAGCAGCAGGCTTGAGTTATAATATTCTATAAAACGTCCATCTTTTAAGGCTCTAGAACTTTTGGATTGCTTTTTATCAAAGATATTCAGTGTTGATGCGCCTATTAAGAGATTCGTATTCCATGACAATACACTATCTCTATACATGGGATAAACAGATAATGAGTTAAATTGAGATTCATCGAAGCTTGCGCTAATTGCAGTTTCAGGCGCTATAATAAGTTCGGTTTCGGAGCTTACCTTTTTGGAAGCGAGTCTTAGTATGCTCGCGTTTTGATTCTGAAAGGTTGAGTAGTCGAATTTCTCGTTGTAAGGATCAATATTGGGTTGAACAATGACTGTGTTTATTTTTTGTTGATTTTTATCTTTTTCAATATTATACCGATGTTGAATTCCAGTATAAAAAGAAAGGAGGAGTGGCGTGAGAATCACAATCCATAAAGACAGAAAAGTTCTAAGGGTATTTTGTTTACTTCTCCAGGATCTATATGCCAAGAAGCAAACTACATTAACAATAATCACCCATAAGGTACCGCCTGAAACTCCTGTGTATTCATACCATTGCACCCAACTTGTACGGATTGAAAAAGTATTCCCTAAACTAAGCCAGGGATGGGCAAACTCCCAATGGTTATGAAGGTATTCAAATCCCAGCCAGTAAAAAGGTAGAGAAAGATAGCCTTCTTTACTCCCAACGTATTTTCTTGTTAAATGAAACGCATGAAAGCAAAGAGACATGACTAGTGAATTGAATAAAAATGCAAAAATCGCTCCACCCAAGCTGGCATTTATTAGCCACCAAGATGTTCCAATATTGAAAATTAAAAAACATAAAAACGTATGTAAAAATAAATTACTTGATGACAATTTAGATTTTAATACGGAGTCTTCAATGATCAGTAATGGTAGGAGTCCAATGAAAATGAGTGGTGTAAGGCTTCCCGTGAAAGGGAAAGCAAGAAACATTATTATCCCGCCTGACAACGAACTGAAATACCGCTCTTTTTTATTCAACATCATTTACAAATATAGTTTCTAGAAAACAAAAAAGGCCGACGGATGTCGGCCTTTCTAATTATTGAATATGTTTTTTAAGCTTCTACACCAGTTTCCAATGGAACTATTGAAACAAATGATCTATTGTTCTTCTTCTTCTTGAACTCAACCAATCCGTCTTCTAATGCATAAAGTGTATGGTCTTTACCAATACCTACATTGTTTCCTGGGTGGTGCTGAGTACCTCTTTGTCGAACGATAATATTTCCTGCAATTGCAGCCTGTCCACCAAAAATTTTAACACCTAGTCTTTTACTTTGTGATTCACGTCCGTTTTTCGAACTACCGACTCCTTTCTTATGTGCCATGTTCTTTTATTTTTGAGCCTCTTTCGCTTTCGCTGCAGCTGGCTTCTTAATTTTAATTCCTGTAATTGACAATTCTGTAAAAGATTGTCTGTGACCGTTTTTCTTTTTGTATCCTTTTCTACGTTTCTTTTTGAAAACAATGACTTTGTCTCCTTTAACGTGACTTTCTACTTTTGCGGTGATCTTTGCACCTTCTACAGCCGGGGCGCCAACAGTTACCGTTCCTTTATCCTCAATTAAAAGAACATTATCAAACTCAATTTTTGAGCCTTCTTTTTCTTCTAAACGATGAACGTAAACTTTTTGGTCTTTTTGCACTTTAAATTGCTGCCCTGCTATCTCTACTATTGCGTACATAACAATGATTACATTATAAGTTATCCAAAATTGGACGACAAAGATACTATTTTCTTCTAATGCATCAAAATATTTCACATGAAATCACATGCTACTTTAGTGCTTTTTCGAATTGGCTATAAAAACACCACTTAATGCAACTGCCATGCCTGTTATCTGGGCCAAATTAATGTGTTCATTGAAAAAGATTCCAATGATAACTGCAACAATGGGAATAAAGTAGGTTACTGAGCTTGCAAACAATGCAGAAGTGTTTTTAATAATAGTATTGAATATAAATAAGGCTAAAGCTGTTCCTACTAGAGATAAAAGAAGAATTGCTATGAAGCCATTTTTCACTTCACGGGTGTTTTTAAAAGCTTCAAGAGTATGCTCAGTAAAAAATAAAAAAATAGAGGGCATTAAAAGGAGAAGAAATGCAATCGAGGCAATATCTAGAGATTTGTAATGTCCTAATTTATAACGAATAACGCTAAGGCTAATGGCATAGCATAGTGTCGCGCAAATAACACTAACGATATGGATCCATTCACCATCTAACGAATTTTTTTTCCCGAAATAGACTAAGGTCCCAACACCAATTGTGCCTATAAAGGCTCCTGAAAATTGGCGCAAACTCATTTTATCTCTAAAAATAACAAGTGCAATCAGTATGGTGAAAATAGGCGTTGTACTGTTCAACATTCCTGCGAGGCCAGAGGAGATGCCAGTTTCGGCATAGGTGAATAGAAATGCCGGAAATAGATTCCCACACAAAGCGACTATGATGAAGTAGCCCAAGTCTCGTTTCAGATTTATTTTTCGAATTGCATATATGCTAAAGGGCAAAAGGGCTATGCTAGCGATAAGAATACGAAGTGTAGCAACTTGATTGGATGAAAATATGGAATAACCTCTGGAGTCATACATTGCTGTTTTCATAAGAATAAAAGAGCTACCCCAAATAACGGAGAGTAAAAGCAATAGTAACCAATACTTTAAGGAAATTTTCACCCTGTAAAATTAAATAAATACTTATGCAGATAAAAATAGCTTTTTAAAATAGTTATCCACTTTTTACCACTTATGTAATATTAACGTAAATGTTTGCTAGTTGTGACATAAGGATGTATTTTTGAAACAAAAAAAATAAACTAACGTTATAAGTTATCAACAATTTGATTTTAGGTGGTAAAAAGTGGTAAAATTCCATTATTTTTACTCATAGTTTCGTTATGGCTGGATTAGTAGGAGAATTTGAGGTTAAGTTAGATAGCAAGGGTAGGTTTCTATTCCCTGCAGGTCTTAGGAAGCAGTTGGCTCCGACTGCCCAGCGTGATTTTATGTTAAATAAGGGATTTGAAGATTGTCTCACTTTGTATCCAATAATGGATTGGGAGAAAATGAGTGAGCGTTTGTCTCAGATGAACTTGTTTAAACCGAAGAATCGAATGTTTTATCGTTTGTTTCATCAAGGCGCAAAACAAATTGCACTTGATAATGCAGGTCGTGTTTTAATACCGACGGCTCACGCCGAAAGAATTGGTTTAGGGCAGGAGGTTATGCTTATAGCATATAATGACCGCGTAGAAATATGGGATAAATCCAAGTACTTCAGTATGATCGAAGAAAACATAACGGACTTTGCCGATTTAGCAAATGAAGTAATGGGAGACTTGGATGAACCAAAAGAATAATTTATACCACATACCGGTTCTGCGTGATGCTTGCATCAATGGATTGAATATCAATCCGGATGGAGTTTATGTCGATGTTACCTTCGGTGGCGGTGGTCATTCTCGATTAATACATAGCCAGTTGTCTTCAAAGGGCAAATTGTATGCTTTGGATCAAGACAAAGATGCTTTAAGGAATGTTTGGGAAGCACCAAATTTTCATTTTATACAATCAAACTTCTCTTTTCTTTCAAATCAGTTAAAATTAAAGGGTGTTTCTCAAGTTGATGGCATTTTGGCAGATTTGGGCGTTTCTTCGCATCAATTTGATGAAGGTACAAGAGGTTTTTCTATCCGCAAGGAAGGTGTTTTAGATATGCGTATGAATAGCTCTGCATCGAGAAATGCCGCAGATGTGCTTCACGATTCAACCGAGGAAGAATTGTTATCAGTATTCCGGAAGTATGGTGAAATCAGGAATGCCAAAAAATTGGCTTATGAGCTTGTTAAGTTTCGTCAGTCTAGTCGTCTCGACACGACTCAAGGTTTCATCAAGTTCCTGTCTGATTTCGCTCCGAAATTTAAAGAGAATAGATATTACGCCCAAGTATTTCAAGCAGTTCGTATAGAGGTGAATCAGGAGATTAAGGTACTCGAGGATTTGCTTTTACAATGCGAAAATGTAATTGCACCCGGAGGTAGGTTGGTCGTGCTTTCTTACCATTCGCTTGAAGACAGGCTTGTAAAGAATTTCCTTAAAAAAGGAAACCTTGAAGGTGCTCTTGAAAAGGATTTCTATGGAAACCCAATTAAACCTTTTACAGAGATAACAAGGAAGCCTTTGGCGCCTGATGAAGATGAAGTTAATATGAACTCTCGTGCCCGCAGTGCGAAGTTAAGAATTGGAGAAAGAAATGACTAAAAAGAAAAATACTTCTCAGTCAGGTCAAAAAGCAAGGAAAAAAGCTAATGCTTTGACGCAAATTCTCAATGGCGAATTCTTAACAAAGTCTTTTGTGCTCAACAATCTTCCCTTTATTTTCTTCGCACTCTTGTTATTGATTTTATTTGTCTCCAAAGGATATTATGTAAAACAGATTAATGATGACATCAAAAATACGGAGCTAGAGGTCAATCAAAATGCCGCAGAATTTCTTGAAGTAAAATCTTCTTTTGAGTTTAAAACAAGAAGGCAGGATCTTATAGAAAAACTCAAGGAAAGAGATTTAAAGGAGTCCTTGAATGCAACCAAAGTAATTCGAATTAAACCTTCCGAAGATGATAGATAAAGAGAAGAAGGTTTTGAAAAACAGGGCATATCTGATTTTCTTTGGATTTGTTACTGTTATGGTAACAATTATATACACAGTCATTTCAATTCAGTTTACTGAGCTTGAGCCAGGATTAATGCCGGGTGATCGAAAAATTCCAGAAAGAATCGTGTTAGATAAACCCACGCCTGGAGATGTTTTGGATAAAGATTTAAACCCATTAGTAACAACCGTTTCTTACTATGATGTTTACATGGATCCTGTTGTGGTTAGTGAAGCTCTTTTTGAATCGAAAATTGATTCTTTAGCCGCTGGAATTAGTAACCTGTTTCATGAAAAAAGCGCTGCTGAGATTTCAGAGGAGCTCAAGGATGCTCGTAAAAATGGTAAGCGCTACGTTCAAATCCAAAAGCAGGTAACAAATGAACAGCGAAAGTCTCTGAGGGCACTTCCGATATTCGAAGAAGGAACCTTTAAAGGGGGTATTATCGATGGTAAGGAGACGTCTGTGCGTAAAAATCCTAAAGGTCAGCTTGCTAAAAGAACACTTGGCTACTATCGAAAAGATGGAGAGAAGGAAGTTGCTGTTGGTATTGAAGGGGCTTACCAAAATTATCTTGCTGGTGTTTCAGGTCAACAGATTCAGCAAAAGCTGGCAAATGGCTGGAGAAATACAGGCGTGATTGTTCAAGAATCTGTTGCTGGTTCAGATATCGTTACAACTATAGATTCGGATATTCAAGAGGTTGCACACTCCGAACTTGAAAAACAATTGATAACCATGGACGCACCTGAAGGGTGTGTAATTGTAATGGAGGTTGCAACGGGATATATTCGGGCAATTTCGAATTTAAGAAGAAACTCAGATAGCTCTTATTCTGAATCATTTAATTATGCTATTGGGCGCAATTCGCCTCCCGGATCAACTTTTAAGCTCGCGGCATTAATGGCTGCATTGGAAGATGGTAAATTGACATTAGATACTGAGGTGAATGCGGCAGGAGAGTATCGATTCAAGGGATCAAAGAAGTCATTATTTGATTCTAATTATGGAAATGGATATGGTAAAATCTCCCTAAAACGTGCTTTCGAACTTTCATCAAACGTTATTGCTCCTACAATACATAAAGTATATAAGTCAGACCCAGATCAATTCATTGCTAAACTTGAAAAATTTGGTTTAACCAAGCCTTTAGGAATTTCGCTTCCTGGAGAACCAAGTCCAAAAGTTTCTAGACCTGGCTCTAAAATTTGGTCAGGAATATCAATCCCTTATATGTCGATTGGTTATGAATTGGAACAAACCCCATTGCAAACATTGAATCTGTATAATTCAGTGGCCAATAATGGAAGAATGATGCGGCCGCAGTTTGTAAAGGAAGTTAGAAGCTCGGGAAAGATCATTCGATCATTCGACCCAATTGTCCTAGATGAAAAGATTTGCTCGATGCAAACTATTAAAAAGGTGAAAAGCTGTCTGGTAGGTGTGATGGAGGATGGTACAGGCAAGGACCTAAAAACCGTAGAGTTTAAAATTGCCGGTAAAACAGGTACAGTAAAACTACTCTCCCAGTCTCGTGAATTCTTAGGCAGGTCGGAGTCGGAATATCAGGCCTCTTTTTGTGGATTTTTTCCAGCTGATAAACCACTCTACTCTTGTATAGTGGTAATCTACAAGCCTAAAAAGTACATCTATGGCGCAAAAGTTTCTGGGACTGTTTTCGCGGCTGTAGCCAACAAAGTTTTCGCCTCCAATTTAAAATATCATGAAGCTGTAAATGAGGCATCGGTTAAATCAAATAGTTTACCACGAATTAAAGCGGGTAATAAAGCTGATGCATCCAATGTCCTCGCAAATTTAGGTTACGAGCATAATGTTGAGGGTGGAGGCGAGTGGATTGGCGCAGTGCGCCCGCTGAAAGAAATCAATTTAATCCCTAGAGAGATTAAAGAAAATCGAGTGCCAAGTGTTTCTGGAATGACTGCAAAAGATGCGATCTATCTACTAGAAAAAATGGGACTAATCGTAGAGATAAAAGGATTTGGAAAGGTTGTTTATCAGTCCATACCTGAAGGAACGGATCTTGAAAACGGAAGGTTAATCAAATTGACATTGAAGAACATATGAAAGCATTGAATTATTTATTGGATTCTCTAAAGCATCAGGTGATTCTTGGCGATGCATCCGCATCGATTCATGCGATTCAATTTGATTCTCGCGAAACAAATAAAGATTCTTTATTCATTGCAATTGAAGGGTTTTCTCAAAATGGTCATGACTATCTTGAGGCTGCATATAAAAAGGGATGTCGGAACTTTATTGTTGACCGTAGAGTTGTTTTTCAAGCCAACGATATATCCTTGATTCAAGTTCTCGACTCTAGTGAGGCATTGGCATTAATAGCCTCGAAATTTTATGGTAATCCGTCTCGCGAGCTAAAGCTTATAGGTATTACAGGAACAAATGGTAAAACGACTTGTGCAACTTTAATGTATGATCTGTTTTCTGGTTTGGGTTACAAGACCGGGTTGCTCTCGACGGTTGTTAATAAAATAGGGAAAGATGAAATACCTGCAACACATACAACACCGAACCCAGTTGCATTGAATGCACTTTTACGCGACATGGTAAATGAAGGCTGTTCTCATTGCTTTATGGAGGTTAGCTCACACGCTATAGATCAAAATAGAATTTATG
The DNA here is from genome assembly GCA_943789205.1 of uncultured Flavobacteriales bacterium. GTDB lineage: Bacteria > Bacteroidota > Bacteroidia > Flavobacteriales_D > Crocinitomicaceae > UBA952. The sequence continues at coordinate 646,327 of CALSTG010000001.1, read as the reverse complement.
GACTTTATTTTGAGGGTGGTGTTTTTACCAATATCTCACATGATCATTTAGATTATCACAAGACTTTTTCCGCATACATAAAGGCAAAAAAGCAGTTTTTTGATGGGTTGCCATCTACTTCATTTGCATTAGTAAATACAGATGATAAAAATGGGTTAGTCATGCTCCAGAATACGAATGCAAAGAAACGTCATTATGCATTGAAAACGCCGGCAGATTTTAAAGCAAAGGTAATGGAGAATGCACTTTCAGGTCTCATTCTTAATCTTGATGGAGTCGAGTTCTATTCAAGGCTTATAGGTCGCTTTAACGCATATAATCTCTTAGCCGTTTACGCTGTTGCTATGCTCCTTAATGAGGATAAAATAGAAACCCTAGGTGTTTTGAGCAATCTTCAATCTGTTGAAGGAAGGTTTCAATACTTAAAAGCTCAAAATGGACCGACAACAATAGTTGATTATGCCCATACACCTGACGCCTTAAAGAATGTGTTAGAAACGATAACTGCTATCAAAAGTGACAATTCGAGACTTATCACGATTGTGGGTTGTGGAGGTGATAGAGATAAAGACAAGCGACCGATTATGGCTTCGATAGCGAGTGCTAACAGTGATGAGCTGATATTAACCTCTGATAATCCAAGAAGTGAAGACCCTGAAGAAATCCTTAAGGATATGCAAGCGGGGTTGACAAGTGCGCAATTAGATGTAGCACTCAAAATGCTAAATCGCAGAGATGCGATCAAGCTTGCCGTCAAGCTGGCACGTGAACAAGATGTCATTCTAATTGCCGGTAAGGGCCACGAAAAGTATCAAGAAATAAAGGGAGTCAGACACGACTTCGACGATTATAAAATTGCAAGTGAATATACAAACCAAAAGAACAACTAATGCTGTACTATCTTTTTGAATTTCTCGATAAATATAATATGCCGGGAGCTGGTCTTTTCAGCTATATCTCTTTTCGCTCTGCCTTGGCACTTATTTTTTCATTAATCATTTCTATTGTTTTTGGAAAGCGAATTATAGCGCGTTTACAACGACAACAAATCGGAGAAACTGTTCGTGATTTGGGTCTTGCGGGGCAAATCGAGAAAACAGGAACTCCGACCATGGGAGGGCTTATCATCTTGGGCGCTATTTTAATACCAACATTATTATTGGCGCGACTAGAGAATGTTTATGTGATTACCATGCTTCTCGCAACAGTTTGGCTTGGTATGATTGGATTTATTGATGATTACATTAAAGTCTTTAAAAAGAATAAGGAAGGTTTAAAAGGTAGATTTAAAGTAGTTGGTCAAATTGGTGTTGGTCTCATTGTTGGCTCCGTATTATATTTTTCGGATGATGTTGTTGTTCATAAGCGTGTTTCGGATGATTATCAATTAAAGGAAAATGAAAAGCTAGTAACACATCAGCATGTAAATTCAGAAAGTCAATCATTTAAGTGGGTTGAAACTGATGAAATGACAACGACAATCCCATTTGTCAAGGACAATGAGTTTAATTATAAGTGGTTACTTGGAGGTGACTCTTCTTATGGTTGGCTGATTTTTATTCCCATAGTTATTTTTATCGTAATAGCTGTTTCAAATGGAGCAAACATGACCGATGGTTTAGATGGTTTGGCCACGGGGACCTCAGCTATTGTCGGTATTGCACTTGCCGTATTGGCCTATGTCAGCTCACATGTTCGTTTTTCAGACTACCTAAATGTCATGTACATCCCCTTCGCAGAGGAGCTCGTTGTTTTCATAAGTGCTTTTGTCGGTGCTTGTATTGGTTTTTTATGGTATAACTCCTATCCAGCACAGGTATTTATGGGTGATACGGGGAGTTTGGCAATAGGTGGTATTATCGCTGTTTTTGCTATTTCTATCCGGAAAGAGCTTCTCATTCCTGTATTGTGTGGAGTATTTCTAATAGAGAACCTCTCTGTTATGCTTCAGGTAGGATATTTCAAATATTCAAGACGAAAATACGGCGAAGGTCGGCGCATCTTTAAGATGGCTCCTTTACACCATCATTATCAGAAAAGTGGATTGCACGAAGCAAAAATTGTTGCCCGTTTTTGGATTCTTGCCGTACTTCTTGCAGTTGTAACTATTGTAACATTAAAGGTCCGTTAATGCATTTAGAGGGTCAAAATATCGCAATAATTGGCGGAGGCGAAAGCGGCGTTGGCGCAGCAATCCTTGCAAATAAAATGGGAGCAAATGTTTTTGTTTCAGATGCAGGCGTGCTCAAAGAAAACTATAAGTCTGAGCTGCTGCAGCTAAATGTTGAATATGAGGAGTCAGGACATGATCTAGACCGCATACTTCAAGCGCACCTTGTCATTAAATCTCCTGGTATTCCAAATACAGCGGCAGTTATTCAAAGCTGTAAAGTACATGGAGTTGAAGTTATTTCGGAGATTGAGTTTGCTGCAAAATTCACGAAGGCCAAGAAGATCTGTATTACGGGTAGTAATGGGAAAACAACGACTACAATGCTGGTTTACCACATCTTTAAAAATGCGGGTATAGAGGTCTCATTCGCAGGAAATATTGGTAAAAGTTTAGCCCGTCAGGTAGCGTCAAAAGAACCTGAGTATTTCGTTATTGAACTGAGCTCCTTTCAGCTAGACGATATACAAGACTTTAGAGCTGACATCTCTATTCTATTAAATATTACACCAGATCATCTTGATCGATATGAGAACAATTTGAGTCTATATGCAGATTCTAAAATGCGTATTACTAAAAATCAAAGTGCCTCAGATTGGTTTATCTACAATGCGGACGACCAAATTATCGATGAAAAAATGTCACAAATGGAATTGCCTATGCGTCAGGCAGGCTTTTCTCTTAAAAACCCACAGAGCAATGGTGGGTATTCAATTTCGGATCAATTAATAATCAATATAAAAGAACAATTATCTATGTCCATTCATGATTTAGCTTTAAAGGGTAAGCACAATACCCAAAATTCATTAGCAGCAGGGATTGCTGCTAGAATAGTAGAAATTCGCAAGGATATCGTGCGTCAAAGTCTTGAGGACTTTGTAAATGTAGAACACCGTTTAGAATTCGTTGCCAAAGTAAATGGTATAGAGTTTATAAACGATTCAAAAGCAACCAATATTAACTCTACTTGGTTTGCGCTTGAGAGTATGGAAAAACCAACCATTTGGATTGTTGGTGGTGTTGATAAGGGTAACGATTACAGCGAATTGCTTCCCTTAGTAGATGAGAAGGTGAAAGCGGTTATTTGCCTTGGGGAAAACAATGATAAAATCAAGGATGCGTTTTGCGATAAGGTTGAGACATTGGTGGAAGCAAGAAGTGCAGTGGAGGCAGTCGCTTACGCTTATAGATTGGCTCGTAAAGATGAGTCAGTGTTACTCTCTCCAGCATGTGCCAGCTTCGATTTATTTGAGAGCTATGAAGATAGAGGTAATCAATTTAAGCAAGCTGTAAGAATGCTTTAAACGATTGAAAAAGTTCAAGTCACATAGCGAGAAAGAGAATACCACCCGTATTCAGGGTTCCTCCATGATAGATCAACATCTATTGATGATGCCGTTGGGGAAATACTTGGGTATGGACGCTTTTTCGTGGCATAATCCAGACCTGATACTTTTGAATAAGACCATTGAGAATTTTCCATTTGAAATATTATGGATTGGAAATCAAAATGAGATAAATTCTTTTTTTAAGCGTTCTTCAAATTTAGGACTGAAAATTAAAAACTGTGTGTCATATGGTCCAGACGGAAATGATAATTGTTCTGAAAAAATTATATCTGTCACTTCCATTTATGAGGCTATTGATTATGTAAATAAACTTGTTTTTAGGCCAGGAATTTTATTGTTTACAGCCTCAGATTCAGATGCTGAATTTAGTATCAAATCTTTTAAATCTCACGTATTAAAATCGCAAGGTCAAAAATGAGGTATTACCTGAAATATCTTAAGGGCGATGCCCAAATATGGATGATAGTCATATTGCTCATGTCTTTTTCTTTACTGACCGTGTATAGTTTTGTGCCTATACTTGTACGTATTGAAGGCGGTTCTCCATCTTATTATTTAGGTAAGCATTTGGTATATGTGCTGTTGGGTTTTGCGTGTATGTTTACCGTTCATAGAATTCAAACGAAATATTTTAATCAAATCAGTCAGTTCGTCTATTATTTGGCAATAGCATTGCTCGTATTTACCATATTCTTTGGTGTTAAGGTTAATGGTGCTGAACGTTGGATTAGAGTTTTTGGTTTGACTTTTCAATCTTCGGATTTTGCGAAGCTTGCATTACTGATGTATTTGTCCAAACTATTGGTTAAAAAAGAAAAGCTCTTAGATGATTGGAAAGGTGGGGTGATCCCAGTAATAGCGCCCATTTTTATTATTTGTCTTTTGATTCTTAAGGACAATCTTTCAACAGCCTTAATGCTTTTTTCAATTTCATTCATGCTACTTTTTATTGCGCGTTTTCCGTGGCGAAAATTGTTTTTAATCATGCTCTCTATTTTCGCATCGATACTAATGTTTATATCCGTTCAAGAGGCTTTCCCCGATTTACAGCTCTCTAGATATCAAACTTGGAAAGCCAGAATTGTCAGGTTGCTGGAACAAAAGCAAGATCCAGGTGCTTCAAAAGTTGAAAATGCTCAAGCCAATAATGCGAAGCTCGCCATCTTTAATGGTTCACTAATTGGTCAAGGGGTAGGGGATGGTCGTTTGAAAAGCTATATCCCTGAAGCGTATGCTGATTTTTACTTTGCGAGTTTTATAGAAGAATTTGGTTTGTTTTCAGGTTTTTTTCTGGCTTTTACATATATCGTTTTACTACTTCGAATCTTTAGAGTAGCTTTTAAAACTGAGGTGCTTTTTGAATCTTATTTATGTTTGGGTATAGGGATTCATCTGTTGATGCAAGCTTCTATAAATATGTTGGTCTGTGTAGGTTTTGTGCCTGTGACTGGTCAAAACATGCCTTTCTTGGCTATGGGAGGTTCGGCCTTGATTATGGCCTGTGTATCTATAGGGATTGTGCAATCAATTGCAAGAAATAATAATAAGCTTACGGCAACAGCTACATCATTTGAATATAATGAAGATGAGAAAACAGATTAATAGGGTTGTGATTTCAGGTGGTGGTACAGGAGGGCATATTTTCCCTGCTATTGCTATAGCAAATGAGCTTAAAAAAAGGAATCCTCAAGTATCTATTTTGTTTGTGGGTGCACAAGGAAAGATGGAAATGGAACGTGTACCTCAGGCTGGATATGAAATAACAGGTCTGCCTATTGTTGGTTTTAAACGAAAACTGAGTTTTTCAAATTTTTTGCTTCCCTTTAAGCTTCTTAAAAGTTTATTGAAAGCGCGAAGCGTATTGAAAAAATTTGATCCGGAGTTGGTTATTGGTGTAGGGGGTTATGCCAGTGGTCCAACATTGAAAATGGCACAATTGCTTGGTATGCCAACCGTAATCCAAGAACAAAATTCTTTTCCAGGAAAGACCAATATCCTATTGTCAAAAAAAGCAAAATTAATCTGTACGGCTTATTCGGGACTGGAACAATTTTTTTCTAAGAGTAAAATTCGATTAACAGGCAACCCAGTACGGGCAGAATTGAGTCATTCAAGTTTAACAAGAGAGGAAGCGCTAAAAGTATTTGACCTTGAAGTTTCTCGTAAGACCATTCTTGTCATCGGTGGAAGCTTGGGTGCAAGAACCTTGAATGATGCTCTTTCTGGCGCCATAGAGGCCATTTCAAAAAACAATATTCAGGTGATTTGGCAGTGCGGAAAGGGTTATTATCAAGCACTTTTGAATGCGAATTTAGACTTGCCGAAACACATCAAGCTGTTGCCTTTTATTTCAAGAATGGATGCTGCTTATGCAGGTGCAGATGTTGTTGTTTCTCGGGCTGGTGCTTTATCTGTTTCTGAATTATGCTTGATTGGTAAAGCTACGATATTGGTCCCATCCCCAAATGTTGCCGAAGATCATCAAACTAAAAATGCGATGGCATTGGTAGCAAATAATGCTGCTTTACTGGTTAAAGATCGTGATGCGGTGAAAAGTCTGGTTCAAACAATTTTTGATCTCGTAACTGATGAGGAACAAATAAAGAAGTTGTCTGAAAACATCAAAAAATTAGCAAAGCCAAATGCAACAATTGAAATTATTGATGCTTGTGAAACAATTATAGATAATAATGAGGAATAAAATAACTGATTTTAATAGCTTTTACTTCATTGGCATTGGAGGTATTGGGATGTCCGCATTGGCGAGGTATTTCAAGTCAAATGACAAAGCTGTTTTTGGTTATGATCGCACACCTTCAACTATTACTGATGATTTAATAAAAGAAGGCTGTAAGATACATTTTGAGGACAAAGGTTCTGATGTTCGAAAAATTGTTTCTTCTCCCGAAGAGACATTGGTTATATATACACCCGCAGTAGCATCATCCCACAAGGAACTAACTTATTTCAGAGAGAATGGATTTGTGGTTTATAAAAGGGCAGAAGCTCTTGGGTTGATAACTAGGTTTATGAAAGGTTTATGCGTAGCTGGAACGCATGGAAAGACAACAACGAGTGCCATGCTTTCTCATATATTAGATCACAGCCCATGGAAATGTAATGCATTTTTGGGAGGTATTTCATCTAATAAAAATTCAAATTTAATTGTAAATAAGGCAACAGATTGGGTTGTGGTTGAGGCAGATGAGTTTGACCGATCTTTTTTACACCTTTCTCCATATGCGAGTATAGTTACCGCAATGGATCCGGACCATCTCGATATATATGGTGATGCTAAAAATTTCACTGATGGATTCCGTCAGTATGCCATGAAGATTGATCCTAACGGGTGCTGTGTTGTTAATGAAGGGATTAACTTACCTTCCCTTTGCGATTCAGTTACTTATGCGATTGATTCTGATACTGCAGACTATAAGGCTTCTCACATCAAATATGTTGATGGGGTAATGCAGTTTATTGTTAACTCAAATTCAATAAATCACAAGAAATTCACACTGCAAATTCCAGGCTTGCATAATGTACTGAATGCACTTGCTTGCATCGCTTTGTTAGATAAAATAGGTCTCTCTATCCAAGAGATTCAGCAGGGTTTGCATACTTTTAAAGGTGTACGCAGGCGATTCGATATTCAATTTAAGTCAGAAAAATTGATTTATATCGATGATTATGCACACCATCCAGAGGAGCTGAGGTTTCTTATTGATTCTTTAGAGATGATGTTTCCTGAACAAGCTATTACTGCTATTTTCCAACCTCATTTATATACGAGAACTCGAGATTTTGGTACCGATTTTTCGGCACAGCTGTCTAGGTTTGATGAGCTGATTTTATTGCCAATCTACCCGGCAAGAGAGGAAGAAATACTCGGGATTTCTAGTGAATGGCTTTTGTCCATGGTTCGTTTAAAGAAAAAGCAGGTGCTAAATTCATCAAGGGTTTTGGAGCTAATGCAAAAGAAAAACAATGGTATTGTTGTTACAATAGGTGCAGGAGATATAGATCGTATCGTAGAACCATTAAAGGATATATTAATTCAAAATGTAGATGCAGCATCATGAATAAATGGTTGAAGATTTTATTGTGGTGCGCGCTATTTGCAGGAGTTATTGCTATTTTAATTTGGGAGCAAGATAAAGAAGCAAATGCCAAATTAAGCATGCCTGTTATTCATATTTCTGTAAAAGGAAAAGACACTTTTTTAACTAAAAAAGAGATTGTCAATCGCTTGCAAACGCAACAAATTTTTAATCCACAGGGCTTTGTTTCAGGGTTAGATATATCAAAAGTAGAGTCCATTCTTGATACCATGCAAGAAATTAAAGATGCTGATGTTTACAAGCAGCTTAATGGTTCTTGGAATATTGATCTAGAGCTCGTTAAGCCTATCGCTAGAGTTTTTCCCGAAGGACATGCGTCTTTTTATTTAGATGCTGATGGAAATAAAATGAGACGTTCTTCAATTCATACGGCCAGATCATTGATTTTTTCCGGAAATATTCCGGATCGAATACAGTCTGAAAATGTCAATTCAATTATCAACAACGACTCCTTGAAAAGTATTAGGCTTTTGGATGATATCTATCGCATTTCAAATTATGTTTGTAAGGACCCCTTTCTGCAATCTTTAATAGGCCAGGTGTATTTCGATGAAAATAATGATTTCATTCTTATTCCTGTTTTGGGTAGGCAAAAAATAGTTTTTGGAACTGCAGAAACGAGTGAAGAGGTTAGAGATAAATTTAATAGGCTGAAAGTTTTCTATAAAGAAGCAATGCCATTTGAGGGTTGGAATAAGTACACTGAAATAAGTTTAAAATATGAAGGACAAGTCGTTTGCAGGAAATTCAGCTGAGCCAGGTAAGAAATCTGTTGTTGTTGGTTTAGATATTGGTACCACTAAGATTGCCTGCTTTGTTGGTGTTAAAAATGAGCATGGTAAGATTGAAATCATATCACAAGGTAGAAGTGAATCTCTTGGTGTCAAAAAAGGCGTCGTGTCTAATATTCGCAGAACCATACAATCGATACAGTCTGCGATTGAAAATACAGAACAAAATTGTAAAGAAGGAAATCTTAAGCTCAGCAATGTTGTTGTCGGAATAGCAGGGCAGCACATAAGGAGTATGCAAACGAGTGATAGCTATACACGTAAAAATCGTGAAGAAGAAATTTCACAAGCTGATATTACAACTTTCATTAACAATATGTATGAGCTCGTAATGAATCCAGGGGAGGAAATCATTACCGTGATCCCACAGGAATATACAATCGATGGTGAGCAAGGTATAAAGGAGCCTGTTGGAATGGCAGGAGTGCGACTTGAAGCTAATTTCCATATTATTACAGGTCAAGTAAGCAATGTGAAAAACATTTATAACTGCGTTCAAAATGCAGGTCTTGAGATCAGCGAGGTGATTTTGGAACCAATAGCCTCAGCGGATGCTGTTCTGAGTGATGAAGAAAAAGAGGCCGGTATTGTACTCGTAGATATTGGAGGAGGTACTACTGATGTTGCTATTTTCCATGATGGCATTATTCGACATACGGCAGTTATCCCATTTGGTGGAAACATCGTAACTCAAGATATAAAAACAGGATGTAGAATTTTAGAACGTCATGCCGAGCGTCTTAAAGTGAAGTTTGGTAGTGCACTTGCATCAGAAAGCAGTGATAAGGAGGTCGTATGTATTCCTGGGCTGCGTGGTCAGAAATCCAAAGAAATCACAGTACGAAACCTAGCTAGTATAATCGAAGCAAGGATGGTGGAAATAATAGAGAAGGTTAACAATGAGATTCAAAATTCTGGTTATGCCAAAGAAATTATAGGTGGTATTGTGGTTACTGGTGGTGGTTCAAAACTCAAACATCTAACCCAGCTTGTAGAATACTTAACAGGTATGGATGCTCGGATTGGTTACCCAAATGAGCATTTAGCCAATACAAATGATGAAGCATTGACAAGCCCAATATACTCCACTGGAATTGGTCTTGTGCTTAAGGGTTTTGAGAAAAATACAAAGCCGGTTGAGGAACAAAAAGAAGCGCCAGTAAAGAGAGGAAAGTTCTTTGAAAAAGTACTTAGAGGCGTCACTGGCATTTTTGAAGATTAATTAGAAGATAACGTTAAAACTAGAGATATGGAATTTGATATACCAAAAGAAAACAGTTCAGACATCAAAGTAATTGGTGTTGGTGGAGGTGGTAGTAATGCTGTGAATCACATGTTCAATCAAGGGATTCAGGGTGTTGACTTTATCATCTGTAACACCGATCGTCAAGCATTGGATATTTCTCCTGTCCCATACAAGATTCAATTAGGTACGGAGCTAACTGAAGGTCGAGGTGCCGGAATGAAGCCCGAAGTGGGTGAGAATGCCGCTCTAGAAAATTTAGAAGACATCCGAGAGCTGTTAAGTCAAAACACTAAAATGCTTTTTGTTACTGCTGGAATGGGCGGTGGAACAGGAACGGGTGCAGGTCCTGTCATCGCACAGATTGCAAAAGACCTAGGTATTCTAACTGTAGGTATTGTAACCGTACCCTTTAACTTTGAAGGAAAGAAAAGAAGAATTCAAGCTGAGGCAGGTCTTGAAAGAATGCGTCAAAATGTAGACAGTCTTTTGATCATTAGTAATGAAAGATTGAGAGATTTTGGAAAGAATATGGCATTGACAGCTGCATTTGCCCATGCTGATGATATCTTGACTGTAGCTGCTAAAGGAATTGCTGAATTGATTTCTAGGACAGGCCTGATAAATACAGATTTTAACGATGTGAACACCGTGCTTCGCGACAGCGGCCATGCTATCATGGGCTCTGCTCAAGCGGAGGGTGATGATCGAGCTATGGAAGCTGTTACTGCTGCTTTAGCATCACCGCTTCTGAATGATAATGACATAAATGGAGCGAATTATATTTTATTAAACATAAGCTACAGTAAGTCCAATGAAATTACCATGGACGAGATGGGTGAGATTACAGATTATGTTCAGGAAGAAGCAGGTTCGACTGCTGATGTGATATTTGGTGTGGGTGAGGATGAAGCGCTAGGCGATAAGCTTTCAGTTACTATTATAGCGACTGGATTTGCGACTTCAGAGGATCTAATCGTGCCTTTGGGTAAGCCGGCCGAGCGTATCATTACGACTTTAGAAGATGCTGCTACCAAAGAAATCAAACAGCCTTTAGAGAATCCAATCACGGCCTCTATAAATAACGATGAAGAGACGGTTGCAGAGGATGAACCGTTTGTAAAAACGATAGATCCAGTATCTGCTGAAGATAGTATTTCAGAGTTAGGAAATGAGGATGCCAATGAAGTAAAGGTCTTTCATGATTTAAATGAGGAAGAAAGCGACAATAACGAGCAAAAAAATGAAGGTCCAATTGCTTGGGAAATTAGTGAAACCATTGTGCCAGAGAATTTGAATGAAAATGATACCCAGCCTGACTTGTTTGCTGAAACAGAGGTGGTAAAACACCAATTGGATGATGATATAGAAGATGAGGTCAAGCCTACTGCCGAAGACCATCAAAAAATGACGCAGGACCGCGTCAGTAAAATCCAAGAGCATACCTCTAGACTCAAGAATGTCGAGGGTATTACCGATTATGAAAAAGAGCCAGCTTTTAAAAGGAGATCCTTGTTTCTTGACAATAGCAAGCCGAGTGAATCTAAACCGAGTAGGTTTGGTCTTTCTGAAGACGAAGACGGCGGTTCAGACCTTAGCGACAATAGCTTCCTTCACGATAACGTAGATTAAATGATGCTTTCCGAACAAATCAATCAGGCGATCAAAGCAGCTATGCGCGCAAAAGATAAGGTGCGCCTTTCCACTTTGCGGGATATCAAATCTAAAATAATGGTTGAGGCTACTGCTGCAAGTGGTCAAGAAATTACAGATGCTGTCGTTTTGAAAATATGCATGAAGCTTCATAAGCAGCGAAAGGAAACCTATGCCTTATATAAAGAGCAAGGACGGGAAGATCTTGCTAAAGAGGAGCGCGAACAGGCAGAAATTATAGAGGCTTTTTTACCAAAGATGCTCTCTGAAGAGGAAATTAGAGCTGAAGTACTTGAGGCTATAAACGTGACAGGCGCATCAGGCCCACAAGATATGGGCAAGTGTATGGGGGTGCTTACCAAAAAGCTTGCGGGTAAAGCAGATGGAAAGTTGATATCATTAATAGTTCGTGAAGAGCTAAGTAAATAAACTACTTAATTTGTTAGTAGTGTTTTTATCATTTTAATTACCCTATTATTTCAGGCGTTTTAAAAAATGAAATAAATCAATTATATAATCTAAAATAAATATTTCTGTACGTAGTTATACGTATTGTCTAACTAGCAAATACGTAAACTTAACTCTGTACTTCGTTGTAACTTTGACTTAAATTCAAGCAAAAAGCACCGTTTTACTTCTTTTTACTTCAAGTTTGTATCGCAACAAACAAGTGATGTGTTGTTATTTAAACACTTCGCGAAATTTCTAAAACAACAAATGAAATGAGGCATAAGGTGCTTCAAAACAGATTATTAGTATTAATTTTATACGATTTTAATATTCAATAGACAGCGCGAAATATTCGAGAAACATTGCTCTTTATTCAATGTTTAAAAAGTTTAGCAACCTCTTTTGTATTTTAAAGTTTGATAAGTAGTTATAAAAAGTATTAAGTTCTCCCTTATTTTATGAACATGATGCTTTTGATAAATTTAAAAAGTAAGTTATGTTAAATTCTACCCCTTCATTGTTCGATAGTTTCGATATCAACAAAACCACTATTTCCAAAACAACCAATATGAAAAGTTCTTTGAAATTTATGGGAGCATTTCTTTTGTTTCTAACATTTATGTTAACAAATACTTCTGTCTATTCGCAAAATAAAAGCAGAACGTCTCCTTCAAAATCATCAAGACACAGTAGTCAAAAAATTGTAAATTCTGATTTTAATACCTCAGTAAATAATACAATAGAAAAATCTTTCTTTAGTCCAGACGGGGGTAAGGAAATAATTTCTAGAAGAGAATCACATGCCAAACATTTTATAAATCCTGATGGGTCCTACACCACAATGAAGTCAACGTCCCCTTTGCATTACCAAGATTACGACGGCGATTGGAAAACATATACTAACAATCTTGAGCAAGTTGATAATAATTATGGTTTATTTCATTCAGATATACAACGATATATCAGTTTAGAAGATGGCACAGCTCACATGGTTTTCGATAATGGAGAAAATACCATGAACTATGGATTAAACAAAGGTTTCGAGATTTATGATGCCAATGGAAATTTAATGGATCTGGGAACATTAAATGATTACAGTAACTCTAAACAAAATTCGGATAATTACGATCTTAACTTTTCTGAAGTTTCTGAAAATATTGACATAGCTCATAAAATTAATCGCTGGCATCTGGAAACAGACTATATTCTTAAGAGTTCTCCAGTTTTAGCGGAATCGGGTGGTTTTATTGAGTTTACCGAGAATTTTGAATTGCCTTCTGGGTGGGAAATGAGGTATGGTTACGGTGAATTTTCTGAATTAGGATGGATTGGTAAAATAGAAATAACTGATACAAAAGGCCGAGTGCAAGCCATAATTAAAGAGGCTTTTTGTTTTGATGATAGTTATTCAGTAGAAAATGCTACTGCAGCACAATCTAATTATATGGAAACAGATGCTCCTTATGATAAAGAAGAAAATAATTTTACCTATGGTGCATATAGTTTTGAGCTTATTAATGGCTTGTATAAAATTTCATTGAAATTAAGATCAGATTGGTTGTTAGATGAAACAAGACAATTTCCAGTAATTATTGATCCAGATGTCACTTCCACATACAATGGTGGAGATGTTAGTACTTGCTATTATTCTTCTGTATCCTCACAATCCATAAACTTCAATTTATGTAATACCATGAATGTAACTGCTGCAACGGCCTCTTGGCAATATGTTGCGCAAGGTGGACAATATATGAGTGAGGTATATACGAAAATTGGGGGTCCGGGTGGAGAACAACTTTGGTACCAATGTGGTGCAAATTCTGGGGGTACTTGTAACGTTAGTAATATAAATTGTTCAAATCTTGTTATAGGTACGTATGCGTCGGGATTTGACCTTACTTTAGGAGCCACGAGAGTTTGGGGTAGTGCAGGTGGTTGCAACGCTACCAACTATTCTTACGTGCCCGATGGTTCTTTCACAGCAACAATCACTTACACCGGTTGTCCAAGTTTGACACTTGAACTAGCTTCGCTTGACCTAGGTACAAGATGTTCCGGTGTTACCGCGTCGTCGTCTTCGTTTACAGCTACAGGGGAGGATTTGTCAGAATCAGTAACAGTTACAGCACCTACCGGTTTTGAAGTTTCGGCTGATAATGTAACTTTTTCATCAACGACAACTGTCGGAGCAGCCGGTAGTGGTTCATATCTTGTTTACGTAAAAGAAAATTCTGGTACTTCAGGCTCGTTTTCAGGAAATTTGTCATGTACAAGTTCTGGACTTACACAGCAAGTCGCTCTAAGTGCAACCCAGAACGCTACTCCTTCTGGGATTGCGGCAAGCGCAAGTGCAGGGGGTGTTTGCAGTGGTGAAAGCGTAACCCTAACAGGGTCTTCAAATTCAACTACACAACATAGTGCAGATTTCGAAAATGGTTCTTCTTCTTCCACAGATGGCTATTCAAGTACTAGTGCAGCTGGAAATTCAGCTTTCCCGGCTACTTGGGGTTACGGTGACCCCTATGGTTATGGAACTAACGTCTTTATTCTTAACAGCGACGCCGCAGGCTCTACAAACATGGATGAAACTCTATTGTCACCGAGTTTTAATACGAGTGGTGCTAATTCGGTTGAGTTGACCTTCAAAGAGTGGGCAATTAGCTGGTCATATGAAAATTTTGATGTAGAGGTATACGATGGATCGTCTTGGCAAACTGTTTTAGCGAGAGAGGGCAATGGGACAGATTCATACATTGAGTCTGGTTCTAATCCATCATCCGGAGCCTTCGCAACGCAAACTATTGATATTTCTGCGTATGCCAACTCTAATATGCAAGTTAGATTTCATTATTACGATGCGAATTGGGAGTATTGGTGGGTCATCGATGATGTAACAGTTACTGCAGACGGAAGTTATTCTTGGTCTTCGGATGTTGGTGGTTTTATTTCATCTTCTAAAAGCCCTACAAGTAATACCTTAACCGAAAATACTACGTATTCGGTAGTAGTTACATCTCCTGATGGATGCCTTTCTGCTGCTGCTACTACACCGGTTACTTATGATCATCCTTCTGATTTGGATTTAGAGATTGGTCTTGCTACTCAAGCCGGTGTTTCAGTTTCGTCTGGTGCTTCCATGCGTTTTGATCAAGGTGTTACCATGACTGCCACAGGTGGTGGTACCGTAAATGTCTGTTACAATTGGGATTCCGATTTAGCCGGAGCGAGTTACGAAGGACAAAACTGGAATAGCGGATATGAATGGACTAATACAGCAGGTCAATTATTATTAGGTAACGATTCTCGTACCTTATATTTGAGATCAAAGAATGTTAATAACGTAACTTGTTATTCAGATGCTAAGAATATTATTATTAGAAAACCTTTAACTTCCTCTTCAGGTACATTGAATGCACTTTCAAATTGTGAAGGAACTGCGTCGAGTGAAGAAAGCTTTACTGCAACGGGAGATTATCTTACGGGCGATATGACGATTTCGGCCCCCACTGGATATGAAATATCGACAACAAGTGGTTCAGGTTTCACATCGAGTGATTTAACTTTATCTCCCTCCGATGGAGCAGTATCACAAACCGTTTATGTGCGAGTTGGATCGGGAACCTCAAATGGATCTCCTAGCGGAAACGTAACGACATCAACCACCTACAATTTAGAGGGTGTCTCAACCACGACAACTGAAACTTTTGCCGCATCGGCAACGGTCGCAGCCCCTCCTTCAATTACCACGGCGACAGACTTAACTGCTGCAGCAAATACTTGTGGAGAAACAGAGCTTACGATTACAACTGAGTAGTGGAGGTTCTGGTCAATGGACGTATTCAGGAGGACTTGTGAGTTACAACAATAGCAATACCACTGATGCGACTATTAATGTTACACCTCAGCCTTCAGATGTAAATACGGATATTACGATGACATGGACAGTTGGTGCGGGTGAAGTATGTGATGGTGCTATTGCGACCAAAACAATCAGATTTAACCAACCGACCTCAATTAGTAGTCCTGATACCTATTGTTATTTGTGGGGAGGATTGACGAGTGCTGATAATGCGACAGGAAGCAATTGGTACAAGTGGGATGCTACAAAAAGTATGTGGGCGAGACAGTCTACTGCTCCGAGTACATCAACTGATAAATTACATGTATTAACGACAGATAACAATTGTATCCATGCTACAAATGCAGTGACATTGGGAACAACAACGATAGCGTCCTTGAATGTTGGTTCAGGTGCAACAATGAACTTAGGTTCAGGTACAGTAACCTTGAATGGTGACTTGACGAATGCAGGAACAATCAACGAAGGAACAGGAACCGTATCCTTGACTGCGGCAGGCGACCAAACACTGTCAGGTGGAGGAACAACAAACTTCAATAACCTGACCTTGAATAAGACCTCAGACAACTTAGTTTTGAGCAGTCCTGCGACCATAAAAGGTACGCTTACAATGAACAAAGGAAACATCAATAACGGCTCCAATATTCTAACGATCGGTGAATCAAGTGCAAGCCCAGGTGCGATTACGCACAACTCTGGTTCCGTAACTGGAAAGCTACGTAGGTATTTTGCGAATGCATCGAGCTCTTCGAAGTACTTCCCAATCGGAAATGCTTCAACAACAAGAGACGTAACGGTGAGTTTTGGCTCAACACCAGGATCGAATCAGTTCTTAACGGCATCTTATAATGCGGGTATCCACAGCTGAGTGGTGCTGACTTGTATGCGGGACTTCCTTTAACAACAGCAGATGGGCAATTGATTCAAAACTATGATGATGAAGGGTATTGGGAAATCAATCCAGGATCCACAGCAACGGGTACAGCAGATGAGTTATTCAGCAGATATCAATTCAGCGGCCTATAATCTCACGATTCACATGAATGGCTTGACAGGTGACAACTGCAGCGAGTATGGACCGAACTAAGGTACGTATCATAAAGAGTGCAGGACCGAGTCATACATCTTGGGTGGCATTGACGCATGGATCGATAAGTGGAAGTGTCAGATAGTGATTACACGGTGTCTGCAACAGGATCTGGTTTTAGCTTCTTTGGTGCAGGTACAGATGATGGAAATGCATTACCTGTAGAACTGGTTTCTTTCAATGGTGCATGTAATGAAGGTGTTGTTGATTTGGTATGGCAGACGGCTTCTGAGCAGAACAGTGAAGACTTTGAAGTGGCTTACTCACGCGATGGTGTAGATTGGAAGACAATCCACACGGAACCTGCCGCAGGATTTAGCAATACGCTAATTACATACGATTACACGCATGAAGGCGCAGTATCAGGGAACAACTACTACAGATTGACACAAAATGATATTGATGGCGCCTCAGTAGTGTATGACAACTTGATTTTGAATGCCAACTGTCAGACCACATCTGAGGGTTACTTCTCAGTGTTCCCAAATCCAAGTTCTGGAACTTTCCAGGTGATCATGAATAATGAAAACTTGAAGGGTGCGGCTAGCATAAACATTGTAGATACAAAAGGTAATGTTGTATTTACCAAGCCAATTGAGGTGAATTCAGGGATCAACATGTATGTCATTCAACGACAGTTGTCACCAGGAATCTACTATATACATATTGAAAATGGTACAATGCGCACGCAAGTTGTGAAGCACAGTATCAGATAGCAAAACAAACAAATAATGAGAAAGCCTCCATAGCAATATGGGGGCTTTTTTTCTTTAGAATGGGAATATCAAGGGATATCTTGAGCCCTACTTTAGGGATCAAATAGTTCTATTATGATTTAGAAATAATATTTAGTAATTTTGTACCACTCAATTGGGGCATTAAACCGACCCAATGAAGACTTTGATTTTTAAATCGCCCGTTATCATGAGCGAAGCTTATTAAGCTCTGTGATTCCATTGAAAGGTGAACTGAAAATCTAAGTCTTAAGACTAAAACTAAAACTCGAACTAAAGAATGAATTTCTTTAAGACAGTTGCGCAGTCTAAACCTGCGGGACCGTTCACCTTTTTAATGGTATTTGTACCTGTCCTAATTTCTTATGGACAAAAAAAGATTGATGTCCAAAACAAGGATATCCCTTCAATGCGGACTTCAAACTCCTTTACGATTGCAAATGAAGATGGCAGCTACACAAATACGAATCACTCACATCCAATACATTTTAAGGATGAACAAGGGTTAAAGCCAATTGATTTAAATATTATTGCGAATCCAGGGCTAAAAAACCCAGAATATCCCTTTGTCAATCCTTCAAATACGCTCAAGAGTTATATTCCAAGTGAAATCAGTCAAGGTTTATTAACCGAAACCGAAGCTGGTTTCAAGATTAAAGACTTTAAAAATCCGCGGATTTATGCAGAAATGCCAGGCGCCTCAATAATTAATCCACAATTCATTAATGAATCCACTGTTCAAGTGCTCGGAGACAAAGCGGTATTTCCAAATATTTATAACGATATAGATCTTTCCGTTCAGATGGATTTTGGGAGAAGGAAAGCGGATTATATTATTAATTCTGCTGAAGTACTGAGTAATTTTCCAGAAAATGCAAACTATCTTGTCTTTGAGGAGGAGGTTGTTTTACCCGAGAATTGGTACGCCGAAATCAAAGATGAAGTCATTGTTATTTTGAATGAGCAGCATAAACAAATGGCAAGTTTCGACAAGCCCGCTGTAATCGAACCGAATAAGTCGCCTATCCCAATCGATGACTTTATTTCAGAGCGCAATAATGGCGTATCAAACCAACTTAAAAGTTTAATCTTTTTTGAAATAGAGACCATGTCTAATGGTTTACGATTAAAAACAAAAGTAGATATAGAATGGTTGCGTAGTTCTCAACGCGAATATCCATTAATCATAGATCCAGATTTAATTTCGTTTCAGCCAACAAAAGTGATTTTTGATGAAGCATGGCCAAATTCAAATCCTATTCTGAATGATTACCAAATAGCACCAACGGGCTCTATTATCAATGGAATCTCTCTTGATTTCTCGACCTTTACATTTCAACCAACTAATGTGACCTACGGTATTCAGATGTTTGATTCAGCTGGAGATGGGTGGTCAGGCAGTTCTATTCAAATATTTGCTGATGGCACTCAAGTTCTGAGTACACAACAGCCTGCAGGGGGGTCGGTAACAAGATTTTTTACAGTTGGACATGGTGATGACCTTACGGCAACTTGGACAACTGGAACGAATACAGGGGACATTTCATTTAACATCTTGAATGAGCTCGGTGAAATTGTTTACACTGGTGTATTCGGTTCCACGATAGATTACACCGTACCTTTAAATCCTGACTATTTCTTGGGTTCAAGAAACTTAACGACACTACAATATTTATGGTTTGATTATTCCCAAGTTTCTATTGTAGACCAAATAACAATTCCTATTCTTTATGCCTCGGGAGGCACAACCTTTATAAGCCCAGGAACTGGGTCGAGTGGAGACTATAGTTATACTACGGATGCCTTTGACGGGGAAGATGCAAATCAAATATTTACATATGGCTTAACGACACCTAATCCAGACCCTAATATTAATTGGAGAACACTTCCCCTTAATATTACCTTTAGTATCACATTTATTCCACCTGATTGCTCAGCCTTGAGCACTCCAACTATAACAAATGCAGACGCTACAGGAATTACCAATGTCACTTTTAGTAATATAAACAATTCTTCTTCTGCGACCTCTGGACTTGTGACAACCGGAGTTTCTACAGAAGTTTGTAGGGGAGGGACTTATGATCTTTCGGCGAGAGTAAATACGGCAGGTAATTTCACGACATTAACAAAAGCCTGGATAGATTGGAATGCAAATGATATTTTTGAGGAGGCCTCAGAGGCCTACGTTTTAGGTTATGCCACAAATGTAACGGATGGAGCGACTGATGCGCCAAAAAGTGTTGATGTTCCAATGACTGCAAGTATTTCAACTGTTAAGATGCGAGTAACTTGTGCCTATATTGCTTCTAATGGTAGTTACCCGACTGCATGCGATGATGTTGCTTGGGGCGAAATTGAAGATTATTTAATTACAGTAATTAAAAATCCAGAAATAACCATGGCTTCTCCTGTGGTAGATAGTTCAACTTGTGGTGTAAAGACCTATCCCGTATCTGTTGACGCCTCTGATGGCAATGGAAGCTGGGATTCGAATGCGCTTGGCCTTTTTCAAGGTTTACCCAATGAAGCAAATAATATTTATCAAACAGGTGTTTTTGGTGACAGTATCAATGTTTTTTGGACCTCAAATGTGAATGAAGGTATTTGTGAGGGTGCTGTTGCTAATGCTGTAATTCTATTTAACCAGCCGAATACAGAATCTATTGCGAGTTCTTTAGTTTCGAATCAATCATGGTTATGGGGTGGTCTCACTAATGACGACTATACCAATCCT
The DNA here is from genome assembly GCA_943789205.1 of uncultured Flavobacteriales bacterium. GTDB lineage: Bacteria > Bacteroidota > Bacteroidia > Flavobacteriales_D > Crocinitomicaceae > UBA952. The sequence goes on along the minus strand of CALSTG010000001.1, from coordinate 626,139 downwards.
GTAAATTGGTACCAATGGAATGGAAACAATTGGGATAAAGCCACATCTGATATCCCTACAGCTTCTAGTGATGTTTTTGTATTGTCCAATGACGAGTCTGGGATTTGTGTAAGTGATTTTAATTCTATTCAATTAATTGACGATATTGCTTCTCTTACTATTGGTACAGAAGCAGATGTTTTAATAAGTGGCACAATTGATATTACTGGAGATATTACAAATTTAGGTTCTTTAGTGGGTGCCTCGAATAGTGAATTGAGATTATCGGGAACCTCTAACCAAACGCTAGGGGGTGGAGGTATTTTTAATTTACATGATTTTATCATAACGAATGGATCGAACACAGTAACCCTTAACAATGACCTTAGTGTAGCCAATAGGCTTAACTTAGACGGTGGGCCTTTAGACAATGTGAATCACTTATTGACTGTGGGTTCAAGTGATGATATTCCGGGTGTCATAGATTATACAACAAATGCTGGGGTTGTTACAGGTAAACTTAAAAGTTATTTTCCAAATACCACAGGGTCCAAATTATTCCCCATAGGAACAGTTTCAAAAGCGCGCGACGTATTTATTAACTTCAATATTATCCCCCCTGGTGTAGACCAATCCTTAACCATGCAATTTAAATCAGGTACACCACTCAATCCAAGTGGATCCGAGATAATTGGCCTTCCCATTACCCTTTCAGGTATAGATATTAGTGATTTTAGCACTGCAGGTTATTGGGAAATTATCCCAACAGATAACGATTACGCTTCTTTAATCTGTACAAAGCCTTACTCGATGACCATTCACATGCAGGGATTAAATGATATTACCAATGTAAGCACGACAAGAATTTTAAAAAGTGCAGGTTCCAATAATAGTGGCGTAAATCACACGGAATGGACGGGCCTAAATGCAATAGCTTCTTCAGGTAACATTTCTGATTTTGAGATCACTTCTATTACAACCGGTTTCAGTTATTTTGCAGCGGGTAAAGGGAATACCCCTCTGCCTGTGGAGTTGATCTCTTTTTCTGGATCATGCGAAGGAAATGAAGTTACTATCAATTGGCAGACCGCATCAGAGTTCAATAGTGATTATTTTATCTTGTCACGTTCTAATGACGGTATTCAATGGTTTGATATAACACAAATAGAAGCTGCAGGGTTCAGTAATGAAATATCTAATTATGAATTTATTGATTTTAGTCATAATTTAAATAGTTATTACCGTTTAACGCAAGTTGATATAGACGGAAAAACCGAGGTATTTGAGGATAAAATCATTCAAACGAGCTGTGATGCGCCTACTGAAGAATTGCTTTATACCTATCCTAATCCAAGCCTTGATGGGATATTTAACGTGGTATACTATACAGAAAGTGAGGAGCATATAGATCTTCAAATCATGAATGCTCAAGGCAAACAAATAGCAATAGCCAGTGTTACCTCCGTTCCAGGCATGAATACTTGGTATCTAAAAGAGGATTTAGCCAGTGGCGTCTACTATCTTGTTCTTTCGGGTGAAGGTGCGAAAGATATTATGGTGAAGCACGTTGTGCGATAGCTCTCGCGTATTCAGGAACACTTAAGCGAGGATTCAAATTGCATTTTTCCTTACCTTTATAGAAACTTATTACTATGATGGAACCTTTCAATTTACAGCAATGGATTAATGACAATCGTGGAATATTAAAACCTCCTGTTGGGAATAAGAATCTGTATGTTGAAGCGGGAGATTTCATTGTAATGGTGGTTGGTGGTCCCAATGCAAGAAAGGATTATCATTTTAATGAAAGTGAAGAACTTTTTTATCAGATAGAGGGCGATATCACAGTAAAAATACAAGAAAATGGCAATGCTCGTGAGATCCGTATTAGAGAGGGAGAAATGTTCCTATTACCTGGAAATGTGCCCCATTCGCCGATTCGAGGTGAAAACACAGTTGGCCTTGTTATTGAGAAGGTAAGAAAGGGAACCGATTTGGTTGATGGTTTAATGTGGTTTTGTGATGATTGTAATCACCTGCTACATGAATACAAATTCCCGCTTACCAATATTGAAAAAGACTTCATTCCAAGATTTAAGGAGTTCTACGCTTCTGCTGAAAAACGTACTTGTAAAAAATGTGAAAAGGTCATGGATATTGACCCGAGATTTGTCTAGTCAGCAATAAAGGTCCAATCAAAGACTGCATTGTTAAAATCTGTTTGACGAATTTTTAAGGTTTTATTTTTCAATAATATTATTTCGTAAGTCACACCTAATAGACTTTCATTATCCATGAATGTCACTTCAGCTTGGCTGTTTTCAAAAGACCAAGTTCCGTAGGAGGATGTCGATTGCAGCTGACCTAGGGCCGTCATAATATTAGTGCTCGAAAATGTACCATCCTTCTCAATTGAAAGATTTTGTTCTTCTGCATTAGCATCGAATAAATCAGTTCCATCTTTTGTATAACTCTGTAAAGTCCAATCATTCGATATTCTGGCCTTTCTCGTTAAAAGGGAGAATGCTGGCCCTTCACTGTATTTATTACAAGCGCTAAGTATAAAAACAACCATTAAAGAAAAAAGGATGCGGTATTTCATGTTCAAGTTTTTTCAAATGTACTATAAAATTCAATGTAATACAAGATGGATAAGATTCAATACAAAGATTCGTTAATTCGAATTTTTGCTTTATTTTTTGCAATGAATTGAAGGTATATTTCTTAATTTTACAAGAAAAAATATGAAACGTCTTTTGCTAGGTATTCTTGTTGTTTTGGGTTCTTGTCAAAACAACGCCTCAGAAAATGCTACAGAAAATAATGTTGAAACTTCATCAATAGAAACAAAGACTATTTCAAATTATCAATGCGTGGCTAAAGTCCAGGGTATGGTTTGTAAGATGGGTTGTGGAGGAGCAATCCGTAAAGGACTGACTTCATTAGAAGGTGTTAATCGTGTTATAATTGATTTTGATGAAGCGCGCGAGGAGCAGTTTGTAACTGTCCTTTTTAATGCTGATTTTCAAGATGAGAAAGCAATTTATGCTAAACTAGAATCCGTTAATAAAGGACAATTTATTGTAGGCGAAACCAAATCGGAAGCCATCAAGAATCCTTCCTAATCGACCCGATTGAATTTAACATTTAGAGAATACGGTGAGGGCCAGCCATTGATTATACTTCATGGTTTATTTGGATTTTCCGATAATTGGAAGTCTCAAGCTAAAGTCCTTTCTAATTACTTTAGAGTAATCATCGTTGATCTAAGAAATCATGGAAGGTCAGAATGGGATGATACACATGATTATCCCTCCATGGCATCTGATGTAATTGAGACCATGAAGCAAATCGGTATTGATTCCGCCCATATCATCGGTCATTCTATGGGAGGTAAAGTCGCTATGCATATTGCACAAAGCCATTCCAAATATCTTTTAAAGCTCGTTGTTGTAGATATGGGTATCAAATCCTACCCAATGCACCATCAGGATCTGATCCATGCAATGAAAAACGCTCCTTTAAATGATTTCTCTGCACGCAGTGAAGCAAATAACTATTTACAAAAGCTTATTCCCGAAGAAGGGGTGAGGCAATTTTTATTGAAAAACTTATTTTGGATCGAAAAAGGAAAATTAGCTTGGAGAATGAATCTTTCTATTCTAGAGCAATCTATGAACAATATATTGGAAGCCCTTCCTCAACACGGAGTTTTAAATTCGACCCTGTTTGTACGAGGTAGTAATTCAAATTATATCCTTGAAGAGGATTTATCAGCTATAGAAGACTTGTTTCTTGATTCAGAATTTATAAGTATTGATGGCGCCGGTCATTGGGTTCATGCAGAGGCACCGGATGTTTTCATAGAACGCACACTTTCTTTTTTACTTCGCTAAAATTTAGGGCAAAAAAAAACCGCTCCTTTCGGAACGGTTTCTTTAAATCGAATTGATTATTTTCTTACAATCACTTTCGTCATTTGAACGTTTGTACCGTTGCTTACTTTTATCATGTAAACACCGTTTGACAAACCTTCAGTAGAGAAAGAAGCTTGAGTTCCACTAACTGAAGAAGACATTACCTCTTTACCTGAAAGGCTCATAACGCTAACAACAGCATTTGTAGCATCGTTAAACTTAATGTTTACAATGTCATTTGCTGGGTTAGGATAAACCTCAAAAGTATTGTTTGTTGTTTCTGCAATACTTGCCACGTTAGGGTTAAAGTTCATTCTCACCATAGGAGCTGAAGATACCCATCCCCATGATGCATCTGTTCCATCATAAAAATATGAAGTATTCGCTGCAGCTGCGCCAGAAGTAGCAATTACCATGTCATTAGCAACACCACCATCTCCATAAGTTGCCGCAACAACTAGGTAAGAAGCACCAGCCACAAGTGTAGTTGGTGATTGAAGTGGGAAAGATTTTACATTTTCGATATCTGCAGCATCTAATGGATAGATGTCAGATTCAGTAACGAATACAAAATCACCTGTCGCGTCATCAATACTGTATAATTTAACACGAACTTCAGAACCTTCAACAGATGAAGCACTCATAACAGCGTCAACACCGTAAATAGTTGCTTCAGTGTATATATCAAAAATATTACCGCACTCATACTCATTACCTGAGTTAAAGTAACCACCTGATATTGTACCTGCATCTCTGGCGTAGATAAATTCATTAACATCAACGGTGTAGCTATCAGCAACATTGTTTTCAAGGTCTTCTTCAACTTCATCAACAGCAGTAGTTGTACTGAATTCTATAGTGTGAACAGCAGCAGAGGCTGGAGGTGTTAATTCAGTTGTACATGTTAATGTATCCTGAGCACCTTGAACAAGTAATAATGCATCAGAAGTTGCTTCGTAAACTCCAGTGTAGGTAGCTAAGAAAGTTGCATTTACATCAGCTACTCCAACATTGCCTACGATACCTGCGAAGGAAATAGGAGCAACTTGAGAAATTGGAATTTGGTAATATGGTAATGGAACTCCCCAGTAACCAGTAGATCCTACGATTACGTCAACCAATTCAGCATCAAAGTCATCGATTTCATTGATTTTTACATCATCCACAGCCCAATACCATGCCCAATAATCGTTGTCATTGTAGTAGAATTGGATCAGAACTTGTGACTGACCACCTGCAGTAGCAGATATGTCAATACTCTCGTATACTGGATTTCCAGCACTTTGTTCTCCTGGATAATTGTCTGTTTCCTCACAACCAATACAGTTACCTGTATCGTCAACACCACAAGTTAATTGGTATTCATCCCAAGTAGCACCATTGTCACCAGAAACTCTAACACCTCTAGTATCTTGCCACCATCTGTAGTTGTGCTGAAAAGATAATTTAACGAAAGGTGAACCTGAAAGATCGATAGGAGTTACCAAGGTTGCATTCGTCACGATCGGTGTTCCTTCGAAATCAGAAGAGTTGTTACCATCTGAGTTTACGAATAGGAAACCATCAGCTGCCGTGGTAGAAGCCATTGGAGATAATGCACCAACAGGTATAGCCGCCGCGTCAGTTGTAAATTCCCAACCAGCAGGGTTTACGCCATCGATAGTGATGTTCCACATAGATTCGTCTGCGAAGCTATCTTCCCAAAGAAGTGCTCCTTTACTCTCAGTATGAGCCGAAGGCTTAACTGTTGTTGAAAAATTGTCTTGCTTCGTTACGTGTTCTGTCGCGTCAATTGTTTTTTGAGCGCTGACACTTCCGAAAACAGACAGACATAAAATAATACTGTAAATTTTCTTCATTATTATAAATTTAATTTGAGTTACAAATATAAGGATTTAATATTGTTTCAAAAAATAAAATATAGGTTTAGTAGCTCCTTTTCTTCAATAGACTTGTGAGTGCCCAAAGACCTGATTGTTCATTCTTTAGCTCAATTTCTTGAAGGTGCATTTCCGCTTTTTTATAGAAATTATTCATGAGGTCTTGGCATTTTTCTTTGACATTTAGTAATTCAAAAAGTGTGATAATTCCTTCAATCTTTTTGTTATTGTCAACTTTTTTTAGGAGTACTTCTAATGATGATAGCTGCTTTTCATTTGATTCTTGCCTCGCTATGATCATTAACAAAGTGTTTTTATTGGCAATAATATCTCCACCTACTTGTTTTCCTACAAGGGCTGAATCACCATATAAATCAAGGAGATCATCCTGTATTTGAAAAGCCACACCCATGTTTAATCCAAATTGGTAGAGGTCATTTTGTGCTTTTAAATCAGCACCTCCAACAATAGCACCAAGCTGTAAAGCACAACCTAAAAGAACAGAAGTTTTGAGGCGAATCATTTTCAGATATTCGTCTTGTTCAACTGATAGACGCTTTTCGAAGTCCATATCCATTTGTTGGCCTTCACAAACTTCAATTGCTGTTTTATTGAATACGTCAATTAATTTTTTTGAGATCTCTGATGGATAACTATTTAAATATTGATAAGCCTTAACAAGCATAACGTCTCCCGATAAAATAGCAATATTAGAATCCCATTTTGTATGCACTGTTGCCTTTCCCCTGCGAACAGGCGCTTCATCCATAATGTCATCGTGAACAAGTGAAAAATTATGAAATATTTCAACTGCTAAAGCAGCATCTAGCGCATCAATTTTTGAATCTTTAGCCGTAAATTTCTCTGCTGCCAATAGTGTTAGTATTGGTCTTATTCTTTTACCACCAAGCGTAAAGAAGTATCGCAAAGGGTCATATAAGTTATTGGGTTTTTCTGGCAGGTTTATTTCCTTTAAGCCGTCATCAATCTTTTTGGTATAATTTTCAAGAAAACTCATCAGTCCGCTAGTAATTCTAAAAGATATGTGCCATAACCACTTTTTTCTAGAGGGGCCGCAAGAGCCTTCAACTCGTCTTTTGAAATAAAGCCCTTTTTGTATGCAATCTCTTCAATACATCCGATTTTTAACCCTTGGCGCTCCTCTACAACTTGAACAAATTGAGAAGCTTGCATTAGAGACGTAAATGTCCCTGTATCCAACCACGCAGTTCCTCTGTCTAGAACTGCAACTTTCAATTTCCCCCTTCTCAAATATTCGGCATTTACATCGCTTATTTCGTATTCTCCTCGAGCTGAAGGTTTGATTGATTTCGCAATTTCAATTACAGAGTTGTCGTAAAAGTAAAGCCCAGGAACCGCATAATTTGATTTAGGATATCTTGGTTTTTCCTCAATTGACAGCGCATTCATGTCTTCATCAAAGTCAACAACACCATATCTCTCGGGATCTTTAACGTGATAGGCATATATAACACCACCCTCAGGGTTATTATGTTCTTGCAGCAGTCGATTCAGCCCCCCTCCATGAAATATGTTGTCTCCGAGAATCAAAGAAACTTTGTCAGTCCCAATGAATTCCTCTCCGATAATAAAGGCTTGAGCTAATCCATTAGGTTCTTCTTGAACAGCATACTTGAAGTTACATCCGTAGCGCTTACCATCGCCCAATAGTTTTTCGAAATTGGGCAGATCATGTGGTGTAGATATAATCAATATTTCATTTATACCAGCTCTCATAAGTATAGAAAGCGGATAGTATATCATAGGTTTGTCAAAAATTGGCATCAACTGCTTACTTACCGCCAATGTCAATGGATGAAGCCTTGTACCTGAGCCCCCAGCTAAAATAATTCCTTTCATTCGTTTGTGCTTTTATCTGGTTTTTTATCCTTTTCGATGATTTCTTGTTCCAAAGCCAATTCATCCCATTCTACCTCGTCTTCATCATCATAAGCCTCGAAATAAGGTTCTTTGAATGATTTGGTTGTAATCAACCGATCCAATGAAAGTAATAGGGACGGAAGAACCATCAAATTTGTAAGCATTGCAACTAAAAGCGTTATGGAGACAAGCATACCGAGTGCCTGTGTTCCACCAAATTGAGAAAACATAAATACCGAGAACCCTGAGAATAATACGATAGAGGTATAAAACATCCCAAGACCAGCTTCTCGTGTGGCATTATTTACACATGTTTTTAAATCCCATTCATTATTTTTTAGTTCTTGTCTGTATTTCGCCAAATAATGAATCGTATCATCAACTGAAATCCCGAATGCAATACTGAAGACGAGTAGAGTGGATGGTTTGAGAGGTATTCCAAACCAGCCCATTATACCTCCAGTAAACAACAAGGGAATGATGTTTGGCACCATAGAGATAACCACCATTCGCCACGATCTAAACAAGATAGCCATCAAAATACCGATACAAATTATCGCGAAAATCAGGCTTGTAACTAGGTTTTTAACCAAATATTTCGTTCCCTCAGAGGCGACAACAGAGGTTCCAGTAAATGTTACATCAAAATATTCATTTTGAATTGAGTTGTATAAGGTTTGATGAAAACCAACAGAGTCCATGAACGCATATAAGTTTTCTTTATCCTCGTAGAATTTATTGCTCAATACAATGTCATTTTCGGAAAGCTTTTCAATAATATTCCTTTTTATATTTGGTTCTAGAAGAAATATGGAGTCTGCGTAATCTACGCCTGATGAATCTGCTTCATCTTTGGGTCTGCTAATCATCGCGTAGTATCTTTCTAGGGCATCTTTGTTCGGGTTTAAAATGCGGTTTACTGTAGTTTTTAGGTGTACTACTTTCTGAGCAACATCATAGGATCCTAAATCTTTCATTTGACAACGCACCCGAATATGCTGTGAGTTGGTGTCTAACACTTCCTTTATTGAAAAACCCCCGTTGTAAATATCGCCTTGGAATAATTTTTTAAAGTATTCCTTTTGTCTTCTTGCACTGGTTTTGGCCATGCCAACTTGCTTAATACGAAGTCTATATTTCGAGGTGTCATTAGAATAATAAGCCATATTTAGGGCTTTAATGAAATCCACAATAGAGATACTTTTAGAAAAAAGCGCGTCTTTTTTGAGTGTGTCTTGAATTGCATCAATACGCGCAAGCTTACTTAGCGTGCTATTTATTTTGCGCGAATTCATTTCTTTAAAATTGAAAAGGTCCTTGTCATTATAATGAATCATCATTTCAAAGGGTATGGAGCCTCCAAAATGTTTTTCAAGAAAACGTACGTCTTTGCTTATTTGATCGTCTTTTGGAAGGTCACCTGTTAAATTTCCGGTAGCCTCCATTTTATAAAGTCCAATAAAGCTTACTACAATTAACACGAATGTTCCGATGTAGATATATGGTCTTCTATTGGCTGTATTGTATACAATGAAGTCAAGCATTCCTGTAGCAACCTTGCGGTCGAGGTGTTTGAGATGTCTTAATTTTGGTCGTTTTGAGAATGATGCAAATATGGGTAAAACACAGATTGAAATGATGAATACCAACATGATGTTTATCGATGCGGCGATACCAAATTCCATCAGCTTAGTGGAGTTTGTGAAAGCAAAGGTCATGAAACCAATAGCCGTTGTGAAATTTGTAAGTAAGGTAGCTGTTCCTATTTTCTGAATGACTCTTGAAAGGGCTTTAACTTTATTTCCATGTTCTTTGACCTCTTGGTGGAATTTAGTCATAAGGAACACGCAATTCGGGATCCCAATCACAATCATCAAAGGCGGGATTAGAGCCATGAGTATGGTTAAATCAAACCCCATTGCACCAATGCTTCCCAACGCCCAAACCACGGCAATAGCGACAACAGTTAAACAAATCCCTACAACTCTTAATGATCTAAAGAATAAATAAAGCAGTATTCCTGTGACCAGCATAGAAGCAACAATGAATAAGAACATTTCATTCTGAATTCTTGTGGCAATAACAACTCTCAAATGTGGAAGTCCCGCGAAGTGTACTTGTCCAAATGCACTTTCATAGCTTCGCGCCAAGTCCTCAATTTTTAATACAATTTTAGATTTTTTTTGGTCGGCCAGCGTTGATTCTGATATGCCTATCATCATCACAGAAACATCTCCACTATCACTATATAGAAGCCCCCTGTAGAAAGGATTGTTTCGAACCTCCTCTTTTATTACTTCAATACTTTTCTTCTTAAAAAGCGTGTCGTCCTCTTCAAAAACTCTTTCAAAAACGAATTCTTTTTTTTCTTTATCGTTTTTTAAAGTGATTAATGTGGCTTCAGAGGTTACAGATTCAACACCTTGGAATTTTAAGATGGAGTCTCCAAGCTGTTTCCATTTTTTAAAACGGCTCTCTGTGTATAATGAATCCGTTTGAATGGCCAGAACAAGAACGTTTCCATCTTCACCGAACAACTCTTTAAATTTATTGTAATTCGTTGTTGTTGGGGAATCTTTTGGAAGAACAATACCGTATTTGTTGTCTAACTTCAGATTGGTTAGGGCAGAGTATCCAAATAAAACAGTGACCAAGGTTATCGCACCTATTAAAAGGAAGCGATTACGAAGAATAAAATTTGCAATTCCTTGCCACATACTTATCAGTTCTGAAAGGAATGTAAAATTAAAGATTTACTTTGACATAGCACTACTTATAACAAGGGCTTAAAGCCATCTGAATAAGTCATCAAACATTCCTTTACCCCATGGCGTGTTTCCGTAATCTTTTTCAATTTTTATTTTTAGGGCTTCAAGGGTGAAAACTTTACCCTTTCCAAGGTCAGGAGTGAGGTCTTCTTCTTTAGGTTTGTAAAACTCAATACTCTTGGCAAAATAAACAATGCCACCATCCTCTGTGGCTAAACCTAAAATCACACCAGGAAGGCCGCAATATCCCTCGGGCCCAATGGATGTGGTGAGCTCATTTGCATACCAAGCATAAATGCGTGTGCTGTCATTTTTTTCATACAAGGCTTTACGACACTTGTATCCACTGATGTTTCTAGTACTATTCGTAATCTTCCATTTTCTAGATGGTAGCGAGTCTTTTATGTTTACGTTTTGTCCAAAAAGACCTAGTATGGTGTACTGACTTTCTTCCTGAAGGTATTGATAGTATGAGTTCTTAGTTGTAAGCCATCCCATTCGGCCCTCTTCAACCTCTTTAATTGGAGTAAAGGCAGATGCCGTGTCGTTGAAAACCAGTTCGAATTTGTCAATTTTAATTTTATTCTCTTCGGTAACAAAGCGCATCATTCTCGATTTACCAGCGTATTTTTTTAAAAGATTCGTTTTTCTTTCAAAGGTGATTTTACCATAATCATGGTACTGACCAAATATGGAATTCGTTAGCAATAAAAATAAAAACACACTTAACTTTGAAATATTAACCCCAGCCTTTAAAATCATCTTCTTTGGTTTTATTGTTATTGAATTTATACGTTAATCTCACTAGGAAATATCTTGAAATAATCTGTGTAAAATTGTCCGTAATGACATTGCCGTTTACTTGTCGCAACAAGTTAATATTTTGGTTTAAAAGGTCATTTCCATTTACAGCAAGAATTAGGTTTTGAGTTTTGAGAAAGCTTTTACTCAATTCAGCATTTATGATCAGTATTTCATTGTTGAATCCTTGAGCTCTTCCAGAGTTTATGGTGAAGTTAGCATCTGCTTTCAGTAAAAAGCCTCCTTTTACCCTCCACTCAACACGCGCCGTATAACGTTGTGTGCTGTATGGTTGATTTGCAAATGACGCTAATGAAGTTTGCGGATTGATGTATGAATAGTTATTTCCAATACTAAACTCAAGAGAGTCTAGATTGAATTGAATGTCAAGTCCTCCTGATACTGATGTGTTCTCAGTAATGTTTTCTTGTCCTGAAATGAAATTTGTGTTCTTGTTATAGCTCGCGTTAACATTTGGTTCAAACTCTATTTTTCTACCTAAAATAGGAAAACCTGCCCCAGCAAATAAGTTTGCAAAAATATTACCATCAACATTTGTTGTTTGAGAAATCGTACGGCCGTATTCATCGTAACTTGTCCTATTGGCAAATGCATTGTCGATATATGTTGCATTTAGTCCACTCCAGATATATCTGCCAGAAAGTGCTTGCCAAGAATTAAAGTTAATTCTTAGTGAATGCATATAGTTCGGTTCTAAATCCGGATTCCCAATTTGTATGGCATTTGGATTTGAGTTGTCTTGAACAGGTTGTAAATCGTTTATAGAAGGCTGTTGAGACTGCGTGTTGTATCTAAAGTTAAAGCGTTTCGCTCTTGTTGGTTTAAACTGATATCTAAATTGAGGAAGAAAGTTGTTAATGTTTTGAGTGATTATATTTCCTGTGACAAGGTTTTTATTATCGATAGCAATGTTTCTGAATCCTATTCCCGCTTGAATAAGATGTTTGTATATTTCATAGCTTAAGAACAGCGGTTCCTCTATGCTGTAATCTTAGATTGTCAAAATTATTGGAAAGGGTATCTATCTGAAGATTACTCAAACGATCCGTTGTGTTTATTTCTTGATCGGATCGATTGTTCTGAAACAAGTATTCAACTTGTAATCTAAGTTTCTCGAATATGGGTTCCGTGTACGTTAATTTGCTAGATTGATTCAGGTAACCATTCTCATTTCTTTTATCTTGAACTATAGAATCAAATGATGTTACAGGAAGATAAAAGTTGGAGATGTTTTTTAATTCACTATCTGTCTCATTATCCTGAGCTCTAAGCACATATTCCGCCTTCAGCTCTCTTTTGGGTTTTTTAAATTTTCGAATCAATCTGAACTCTGAGGTGCTTGAGACACCTTTTGAGTCATTGTCATTAGTGATGGAGGTGTTTAATGAGGAAATATTTTCACTGGTAAGGAATTCATTGTCTGGTCGTACTGCTATTTTGAGCTTCGTCAAAACGTATATTTTGTCTAATATCTAACGTGGTTAACGAATCTAAGTTGGTTTTATAAGACAGATTTATTCTATGGGACCTGCTCGTATCGTTCTGATTCACACTATCGACGGTGCTATAGCTCGAGTCTTGAAGGTAGTAGCTTGAACGGCTGTTTGATTCAGCATTAAGCTGTTCCTCATAATAAGAATAGTTTAAATTAAGCTTTCCAGTTTTACCGATTTTATCAGAATAATAAATTCCCGTTTTTAAAGTTCTTGGAATTCCACTAGTATTTTGAGGGGTGGACTGGTCCCACCATTTACCACTTCGTTCATTATCTAAACCAAACTTTGAGGCATCACCAAAACCTATATTTGATTTTGGGGTATTAGAGGTTAAGGCAAAGACTGAAATTTTTCGCTTTTTGTTAAAGTTATTGTAAAGGAATTCACCTTCATAAAATGCATTGTCTTCAAATAAAGCAAAATCGGACGCACCTGTTAATTTACCAAAGTATCCCTTTTTTGCATCATCCTTAAGCCTCAGATCCAGAACCTGCATTTTATCATCATCCCCAATTGATGCACCTTCTCGCTCTTTTTCATAAACCTCCACGGTTTCTATTCCTTTTGCGCCTAGGTTTTTTGTGGCAATTGTGGGGTCAGAACCAAAAAACTCATCACCATCCACTAAAACCTGTTCAATATCCTGACCTTGTGAAGTTATGGCCCCATTCTCATCTACTTTGATTCCAGGAAGCTTTTTGAGAAGGTCTTCAACAACTGCATTTTCTGCTACTTTAAAGGAATCCGCAACATATACTAAGGTGTCCCCTCTAAAAAAAATCGGATTTTTATTTGCAAAAATGACAACCTCTTCTAAATCTTGAGATTTAGGATTTAGTTTCACAGAAGGAATATCTATCTCTGCGTTTCCGCTATGTCCAAAAATATAATAGGATTTCTCATCAAGTCCAGGATGCTCGATCATCAAGTTAAAAGTATCAGGTGCAAAACCTGAAAGCTCAAATGTACCATCTGAAGCTGTTCTGGTATGTTTTAATAAAAGAGAGTCTTTTAACCGTACCGCAATAACGGATACATTTTCTAGGGCATTGGTACCTGTCGTGTCAAATACCTTACCGGTTACCTTCATGGATTGCGCGAAAAAAAGAGGCATAAAACTCATGAATAGTAGCGTCAAGCTAATGTTTTTCATTCTTTATATTTAAGTTAGAGGCATTTGATGCCCTGGGTTTTAAAGTTTAATAGTACTTGTTTTTTTACATTACACGTACCCACAGATATTAAGACGCATGAATCCTCAGAAAGTTTAATCTTTCGAAAAAAAATGTTCTATTTCTCAAGCAATTCGGCATTTAGCAGGGTCTGAAATGAAAAGCCATCTGTCTGTGTAGTGTGCATAAATTCAATTCTTAATTCCGCGCCAACATACTTTTCTTGGTCCTCAAGGATGTTTTCAATTAATTTATTTTTTTCATTTATTGCTAGTGTCGATGTAAATGAACGGTCAAGAGCCCCCACAACAATAAATAATTTTTCTTGTTCCTCTGCGAATGCTGTACTTAGGAAATTCGTTTGAAATGGACCTTCTTGTTTTAACAATTGTAAAGGTAAGCTATCATCCAAAATGGTAGGCGTAATTTCAGAGAACCTACTCTTCTCCAATGAATCTGGGTCTATTTCATTTCTAATCCCCGAGTAAATTACATTTCCTGTGTCTCCATAAAAGGAGATAGTTTCAGAATAAAAGTTGTTATCTTCACTAAATACAATATTTGATTTCAGTGTTATTAATTTTAAGCCATTTCGGTAATAGAAAAGCTCTTCATCAATAGTATTTTCGAACTCTTTATGAAGTTTGATCATTTGAACATCTCCTAAAGGATCAACTTTGGCAGATGAACTGATAATGACACCTTCTTTACTTGTGAATTCAAGGCTCAATACATCTGCTAATTCATCAGATCGTTCGATGGAGTCTTTGTAATCGAAAAGGAGTTCTCCTTCCGGAAAGTCACTTCTAAATAGTGTTTCTTCAACCTTTGGAAGTTTGTCTTTACTAGAATTTTCACATGCCAGAAGTAGTATCGTCAAAAATAGGATTGAAGTCGTTTTCATGTGCAGTTTAACGATAATTGACTTTAAAAGTTACTTTTAATCTTCCATCCTAAAACACCATATAACCAGATCTTGAATCTGTAGGAAAGTAAGTATACAGCAGGAAGAATAACGAGTGTTAAAAATGTAGCAAAGGTTAGCCCGTATATGATTGTCCATGCCATTGGAGCAAAAAACATATTATTGTCACCGCCTAAGAAAATATTTGGCTCGTATGAACTAAATAATCCTACAAAATCAATATTAAAGCCAATAGCCAAAGGAATAAGCCCTAATATTGTTGTAATAGCCGTAAGTAATACCGGGCGCAATCTTGTTTTACCACCTTGAATAGTACATTCCAGAAGGTCCTCGTTACTCAATAGCTCATTTTCTCCTAGTTCTTTTTCAATTCGTTTTCTTTTCCTCAATGAATTGGTGTAGTCAATTAATACGATGGCATTGTTTACCACCACTCCTGCTAATGAGATGATTCCAATCATGGTCATAATGACTACAAAATTTTGACCTGAAATAACGAGTCCAAGGAATACGCCAATTAGAGACAAAAGCACAGTTAGCAGTATCACAGTTGGTGCAGAATAGGAATTAAACTGCGAAACAATGATTAATAACACTAAAAATAAAGCCACCATAAGTGCCTTACTCAAGAAAGCCATCTCTTTTGCTTGTTCATCTTGTTGACCTGCAAATCTGTATTTTATGCCTGCTGAGAGTTGATTCTCTTTTTCAAAAGTTTCCATTTCTTTTTTCATCACCTTAACGACCTCATTTGCATTAAACCCCTCTGTAACATTAGAGGTTATGGTTACTAATGGGATTTGGTCTTTTCGAATTACAGCAGAATAGCTTGTACTTTCCTTAGGGTCCTCAATAACAGATCTTACGGGTATATTCATAAGCTTCCCTTGGTTATTTCTGAATACCAACCTCTGATCCAAAATAGCGTTCAAGTTGTTTCTACTTTCACTATCGAACTTGACAACAATGTCATGTGATTCCTCGTCAATGGTATATGTTGAAATATCTTGGCCTAAAAGAGACTTCCTAATTGCCATTCCAACTTGATAGGTCGAAGCATTTAGTTTTCGAATTTGATCTCTATCAACAGTGATTGGAATTTCCGGTCTATTTGCATCCACGTTCAGTTTTAATTTTTCAACACCAGCTACACCCTTTCTATCCAAATAATTCTTTATGTTTTCAGCTGCTGCAATGAGGTCCTTATACTCACCTCGCCCTGTAACTTCAATGTTTATGGGTGCTCCCTGTGGGGGGCCAGATTCATTTTTTGAAGCAGTAATTTCAATATCCGCATTGTATTTACCGCGTAAACCTGCTTGAATTTTCTTTAAAACATCAGAGGTTTTTGTTCGCTGTCTAAATTGGAATTCACAAAAATTCACCGTAATTCTTGCCTTGTGTGGGGTGTTGCCCATAGTAACCCCTTGAGCCGGATCACTTGTGCCTTCTCCCACTTGAGATATAATCGATTTGATTAATCGTTCATCTTGGGGTATTCCCGTCGTATCATCGGCATCCATATATTCATTGAGAATTTTATTTAAGTCAGCTTCAACTTTAAGTGTTGTTTCATTTGTGACTCCGATATCTGTGCCTATAGGATGTGAGATAAATATGTTGACATATTGAGGTTCATTATTTGGGAAGAATTCCACTTTTGGCGGAAATATAGCGAATAGCCCTAATGAAAAAAATAAAAGTAAAATAGTCCCACCTAAAAAGACCAAAGGACGCTTACCTTTAATTGCAAATCGTAGAAATTTCTCGTAGACCCTTTCCAGTCTTGGTAAGAATTTGTTTTGAAATGTTTTTGTTCCCGGTAGGAAAATGAATAAGTTCACCAGAGATAATAGGCCAATAAATGCAACAAAATTCCCTAAAGAAACCCAACCAAAAACAATAAAAAAGATTCCAAGAGTGGTGAAGAATAAAGAGCTTATTACAATCTTTTTCTTGTTGGGTTGGCTCTGTGTAACTTTCATGTAAGTTACTGCCAAGACCGGATTGATAACGAGAGCAACAAATAGGGAAGAGGCGAGGACAATCATCAAAGTCATCGGTAAAAACTTCATAAATTCCCCTATGATTCCTGGCCATAAAGCCAGAGGAACAAATGCTGCCACAGTTGTTGCTGTTGACGAAATTATAGGCCACGCCACCTCACCAACACCTTGAACAACACTCGTATACGATGAATTTCCTTCATCCATATAACGGTATATGTTTTCAACGATAACAATTCCATTATCCACCAACATCCCCAAAGCAAGCACCAATGAAAATAGTACCATGACATTTAAAGTAATTCCCATTGAATTGAGAATTAGAAAAGACATGAGCATAGAAAGTGGTATGGCGACCCCAACAAATAATGCGTTTCTCAACCCTAAGAAAAATAGCAATACACCGACAACAAGAATAATTCCTAGAATAATAGAGTTTTCGAGGTTGGAAACCATATCTCTTGTCACATTTGATTGATCATTGGTCAGAGATACTTCGACGCTTTTGGGAATCGCTCCATTTGATTGGGATTCAGAAATAATGTTATTTATTTTGTCTGAAGCGACCAATAAGTTTTCTCCGCCTTGCTTTTTCACATCTAGCATAACCACTGCAACACCGAATTCTCTTGCGAAGGATGTTGTATCGGCATTTCCAAAATACACTTCAGCAACATCTTCAAGGTATACCGGTAAAAATTCATCTTGTTTTACAACTGTTCTTTTGAGTTCTTCGGCACTCTTATATTCTCCCTCTATTCGAACTGTTTTTCTAATTCCATCCATTAGAATTTCACCACCAGGAATGGTCTGATTTTCTGCACTCACGGCATTTTGAATATCGTCGAGTGTAACTTTGACGGATTGCGCTTTTATAGGATCTACTTCAATCCTCATTTCCTGAAGCGGTAAGCCTCGGATATCTACTTCGCTGATTTCTGGAAGTTCTTCTAACTGTTTTTCTAGCTCTTCTGATACCTCTTTAAGCACAGATGCATTTTCCGACCGTAAATTAATATTCAGAATGGGCATTTTAGAAGGATCTAATTCAAAAATATTAGGTTCAGCAGGTAACTGAGGGAAGTCACTCTTAGTTCTCGCTTGATCAACCGCATCTTTCACCTTTTGTAAGGCCTCATCAACGGGCATTTTAAAGTCAAATTTTACACGAATAGTTGTGTAACCGTGCACGGAGTTGGAATTAATTTCATCAACCAGTTTGATGCCACCTATTTCTTTCTCAATTGACTGGGATATTTTCTCAGACATGTATTGTGGAGAGGAACCTGGCTTCGCGATTCCTATATAGATCTCTGGAATTTTTAATTCTGGGAAATTTTCCTTGGGCATAGATTGATAGGCAAGCATACCCCCAATAACAATAACAATTGCAATTAAAAACACTGTTTTTGTGTTTTTAACCGATAATGTTGTTAAGCCGAATCCTTTAAAATTACTCATGTTTTATATGTTACTTGATTCTAACCAAATCCTTTTTAGTAATACCTCTTGCACCACCTTCAATAATTAAAGCGCCCTCTTTAATCAAATCGTTTTGTTCAATAAGTGCTTGACCATCATAAGCTTTTAATTTATTGATAAATACCTGCTGAACACTGAAGCTTTCTTTTTTAGCCGGTTCAAGTACCCATATATAGTCTTCACTTTTAGCATTTTTCAATATACTTTTAGATGGTATTACAAGTCCTGACTCAATTTCGAAATCCATTATTTCAAGTTCTGTAAGCATATTTGGCATTAAACCGATTTTGTTCATGATATCAGCGCGAATTGTAAAGGTTCTATTGGTCGGTTCAATGTAGCTCCCAACACTAGATACTTTTGTGGCAATCGGATCAAGTTGATAATTTGGAAAATTAACGGTTAATTTGGTTCCTTTTTTTATGCTTTTAAAGTGTTTTTCAGAGACCGATGCTACTACCTCAGTATTTGACATATTTACAAGCCTCATCAAAGGCATTTGAGGACCGGAAAGCTGACCTGTTTTTGCATAAACCTGATCAATTGTACCACTAAAGGGTGCACGGACAATCATTTTTGAAAGCTGGACTTCCATTGTATTTAGTTTTGCTTCAAGTGAATTCACTTGATTTTCCGCACTTTTTTTATCGAATTCTGAACCGAGATTTTGTTCAAATAATTTTTCTTGTTGGCCGAGCATATATTGAGCAAATTCCAACTGTGACTTTAGCTCTCTAATATTGGCATTTAAAATGGCGGCATCCATAGTCAGTAAAATAGCTCCTGCTTTGACTTGATCTCCTGCTGAAACTGCAACGTTTTCAATCATTCCTGACATCTCTGAGTTAATAAGAATATCTTGAGCAGTCTCTATATTACCCTGAATTGAAATTTTATGGTTAAAACTTGTGTTTTGTACTTTCGCTGAGCGAACTAAAGGCAACAATGCAGATGTCTTTTTATTTTCTTCTTTTTCAGAATCTTTTGTTTCTGTTTCGGCACAGCTCAATAATGTAAACAGGAGTGTTCCGAAAATGATTGTTTTTTTCATCAGGATTTATTTTAATTTATTGTAAAGTTTGTCGAGTTCAAGTTTGCTTCTGTATACTTCAATAAGGCTTGCGGTATATTCAGCTTGAGCAATCATCGTTTGATTGAGTTTTTGAGTAACCAGTAAGTTGTTCCCATTTCCAAGCTTCTCTTTATTGATGGCATTTCTATATATTTTTTCCGCCAATAGATGATTTTCTTTTTGAAGTTCTTTCTTTTTTAAAGCTGAAGCAATCGTATTTTTAAGCTGCACTTCTTGAAGCTTTAGACCTTGCTTAGTCAATTCAAAGTTGTATTCATCTTGTAACAGTTGAATTTCAGATTGTTTAACTACTGCGCGTCCTTTTCCACTGGAAAATACAGGAATATTCATTTGTAAACCCCAATTAGTTTGTGAGTACCATGGTTTGTCTTGGAAGAAGTCAAATTTAGTTCGATAGGCATTGTAGCCTTGTTGAAAGTATGCCGATAGGGATGGTAAAAATCCGGCTTTATTATTTTTAACATTGCATTGTGACAGCTGAATTTGTGTCTGAAGTAGGGGGAGTAATGAATTGTCGTCTATTGAGCCCAAATTGATTTGAGAAGCATTTTCATCAAGGTCAACCAACCCATTGCTCAATACGCATATTGAATCTTGTGGAAAACCCATGGCATACTTAAGCAGTGCAATCGTATTGCTGTATTGCAATTGGGAATTTTCATAGGCATTCTTCGCGCTAAGAACAGCGTAAGTCATTTGGTCAAGCTCTTCATTACTTAGGAGTCCTGCCTCTAAATATTTTTTTTGTTTCTCCTCTAATTTGGAAGTAATCTTGTAAATGGAATCTGAAAACATTAAATTTTCTTGAGCCACAGCTGCAATATGATAGGCCTCTATAACTGAGAAAAGAACCTCCTCATTCGTTCTTGTTTTTTGAATCTTTTGCACATCAATTAAGAGTTTAGATGCTTGAATTCCAATAAAGTAAGAGCCATCGAACAAAAGTTGATTTACTTGAAGATTCGCACTAGAGTTAAATTCAGTTCCTGCACGAAAGGCAATAATATCATCTTCGGGTGCCGTAGGATCAAAAAAGGAAATCGGCAGCACTTGAACAGGTAAGTTTAAAAATTGATTAAATGATCCCGCTATATTTACTTCTGGCATACCAGCTGCTAAATATTCCTTTTTCTTCTCAACGGCTTTATTATACTCTAGATCTGCATTTTTAACTTTGATATGATTTTTGAGCGCATACTCTTTAGCCTCTAACAGCGAAAATGAACGTCCAACCTGAGCATTCGCTTGAAAGAGCCCTGAGAGTATAAGAAGCGTTAGTAAATGTTTCATTCGTTGATATTTAATAAATGTGTTTTAAAATAATTTAGCCCTGCATCGTTAGTAATGGCTCTAATATGAATTCTAAAAGTTTCTAGAAAGACGGTCTCAAATTTAAATTCTGGCCAAGGAAAAATAGAACCATTAATGATCGCATCTATGTTTACTATATGGAGTTTTGCATAGATTTCTTTATGTATTTTTTCACGATATAAACCTTCCTTAATTCCCCGCTGTAAATTCTTTACAAATTGATTGTATACAAATCCAAAACGATGCTCTTCTAACATTTTCCACGCATCTGGATGGCTTTTTTTTAAGTCATGAAAAACAGTAGTATTAATTGAGGAAAGAGATTCAATTACGAATTTGGAGATATGCATTAATTCATCAATAGCATTGATGGATTTAAGGGCAAAAGATTTACATACTGCTTGATCTTGGGCAATCCTTAACCTAATTATTTCTCTAACGAGTTGACTTTTGTCTTTAAAGTGGTTATACAACGTTTTTTTTGATATACCCAGATGATTGGCAATATCATCCATTGTAACACTGCGTATACCGAGCTTCATAAAAAGCTTTGCAGAGCGTTCCAATAAATCAATTTGTTTTGTATTCACGGTGCAAATATAGATACATTATTCACTAAGGAAACTTTAAATATGTTAAAAGTGTAAATAGAGTAAAGTTTAGTAATGTTCTATTTTATACTTTTGCTCAATGAATAAAGCAATTGGAATTGATTTTGGTTTAAAGAGAACAGGTATTTCTATTTCAGATGACCTAGGAATAATAGCTACTCCGTTAAAAACTGTAGCATCTGTTGATTTAATGCAAGAAATTGAAAATCTGGTAGCGAATGAATTCATTCAGACTATAGTCATTGGATATCCTCTCGACCTTAGTGGTAAAGATACTGATATAACAGCAAATGTGCGCTTGTTAAAGACGGCGATCGAAAAACAATTTTCTCAATGTAATGTTGCCTTGTATGATGAGAGAATGACTTCAAAAATCGCACAACAAACCTTGATTCAAACTGTTTCAAAGAAAAAACGACAAGATAAGGGAAGGCTTGATCGTCTTAGTGCCACAATTATATTACAAGATTATTTGAGCGCAAACAGTTAGCCTAAAATTTTAATTTTACAAAAAATACGAACATGATTTTACCAATAGTTGCTTACGGAGATCCAATTCTCAAAAAAGATTGTGAAGAAATTGATGAGAATTATAAAGATTTAAAGCAGTTGATTTCTGACATGTTTGAGACGATGTACAAGGCGAAAGGAGTTGGGCTTGCCGCTCCTCAAATAGGCAAGAATATACGTTTGTTCATTGTTGACGGAAGCCCATTCGCTGAGGATGAAGATGGTGAAGACGACCCGCGAGCTGAAGGTATTGAGGATTTTAAGAAAGTGTTTATTAATCCTATTATAGAGGAAGAGGAGGGTAAAGAATGGCCATTTCAGGAGGGGTGTTTATCCATCCCGAAAATCAGAGAAAATGTCTCAAGAAAGCCAAATATTACGGTTTCTTACTATGACGAAAATTGGGTATTAAAAGAGGAATCATATTCTGGTTATGCGGCTCGCATTTTTCAACATGAATACGATCATATTGAAGGGGTTTTATTTACCGATTATTTAGGTCCTCTAAAACGCAA
This sequence comes from uncultured Flavobacteriales bacterium, assembly GCA_943789205.1. GTDB lineage: Bacteria > Bacteroidota > Bacteroidia > Flavobacteriales_D > Crocinitomicaceae > UBA952. The sequence continues at coordinate 603,750 of CALSTG010000001.1, read as the reverse complement.
AATGATTCAAAAAAAGCTTAACAATATATCAAGTGGTGAAATTGATATTGATTATAAAATGAGGTTCCCTAAAAAAACGAGAAAATGAAAAAAATACCAATAATCTTCTTCTTAATATTTTTAGGTTGTCAGTCCACACCCAAAAAAGATACCATAAATAAGATTGATACGAAAGAACAGCTTCAAAATGACATTAGGACGATGAATGATTCTTTAATGTCAATATATAATCTTTCTCAGGAAGTTTTGCGTAGCTACGGTAAAGAAGATATTATTAAGTATAAGACGGATGTATCATTAGTAAGAATAGAACTAATTAATCGAAACCTTGCATATTATAAGGCATTCCCCGAAGATTCATTGTCGGCATACTGTCTAGCAGATGTGCAGCAGCTTTATGATGACGCTGGTGTTTATCAAAGGGCTATTGATTATGGAGATTCTATTGCATTATTATATCCGGACTTTAAAGACCTGCTAATAGTTTTAGAAAAAAATGCGGCAATTCTAGACTTTAATATGGAAAATCGTGATACGATGCTCATACGTGATGCATATGAGCGTTTGCTTGCGTATCCAGAACTTCCAACCGACTTAAGAGATACCTATAACGCGCGATTGTCAAACTTACATATTGATTTTATTCAATTTTTACAGAAATAGCTAACTCACGAAAACACTACGTATTATTGTTATTTAACGATCTGTTTTTCAGCAATTTAATAACTATTTTCTCATTTCTTCTTGCTACTCACACCCAAGACCTACTAGGTATTACTACTTAGCTTCTTTTCAGTGCTTGGGTTTATTTTGGTTTTCAATTAAAGGATTATTAGATATTCATTACAAAAGAGTCAGCACCTTTGACCCATAAACAAAACAAAACAACATTTAAAACAACAGACAAATGAAAACAACTATTACAAAAATCTTTTTAGGCGCGTTTATTTTAATTTCTGGAAACGCTATGAGTCAGGATGATCTTCAACAAAAAAATCCATTTAGCGTAGAATCTACTGTAAGTGGAGATCTTTTAAACCCGACAACCTCAGAAATATTCAGGGCAAACATTTTCCCAAACCCAACATTAATTGCAAAAGTGAAAATGTCTTGGCCAGATTGGGCAGAGATAACAGAAGTTCAAATGATTTTAGCCGCAACAAATCAAATTAAGGTGCTTTCCGTAGAAGAAGGACAAACATTAATTACAGCTTCGAATCTAGAAGAAGGTGTCTATATCATTAGATTCATTCGCAAGAATGAAATCCTAGGGATACAAAAATTAAAAGTGATTAATTAAAATTTTATTTCATAGTTTATAGTTTAGTTAGCAAAAGGCCTTCGGGCCTTTTTTTTTGTTCTTTTTTGTCACTAAGTATAATTACTTAGCTATTACTAATTCTAAAGGCGTATATATTGATTTATCAGCTTATAAATGAAACCTCATTAAATATTAGCTTATACTTTTGATAAACACAGCAAACAACAAACAATGAAAGCAGCCCACCTTTTATTATGCCTTGTGTTTCTTCTTGGTTTGTTGCTATCGCAAGACGATAATTATTCATTACAGAAAGGTGGGCCTGTTTTTATTACATCAATTACTTTATACTTTATGAAGGTCTACAGAAAGATCTTAATTACATAAATGCATTTTAAAAGGAATTGGCACAAAGTATCATTTATAGACTTAAACATAGAATCTCAAATAACTATTGATTGTTAATGATGAATTCTCTTCACGCATCACACCCTACAAATAAACACTTAGTGCTAACTACATATGCATAGGTATTTTGAACAACTGCCAAACTTTATTTGTCATAAAACTTTAATTGTCAGCGTAAATTTGTAGCAACAAATAACAAAAGAATTAAAAAAACAAATGAATAGAATAGTTACAATAATATGTCTCGTTATCATTAACAACTTTACATTTTCACAACAAAATCAATTTCACGAAGACATATTTTTAAATTCATTTAGCAATGAGACTGACCTCGGTTCTTCCAGTGCTAAATTAGAAGTATCCAAGAAAGAATCCAATGTAAATTTGGACTGGGATGTTTCACAACCTATAGACAAGGTCATCTTGATTAATAAATCAGATGGAGCTGTGACAATTTTAGCAGGTGACCTTTCTAAAAACCTTACTGTGAGACGATTGAAGGTAGGTTTATATCAGGTCGGATATTTTTATAAAAAGAAATGTATGGCCTCTGAAACTTTAATTGTATCACATTAAAAATCTCCTTGTTTCAATAAGGCACTTTCCTTATTTCAAACAAAAAAAGCCCCTCATTAATTGAGGGGCTTTTCTTTTGTGGTGCCTCCAGGAATCGAACCAGGGACACATGGATTTTCAGTCCATTGCTCTACCAACTGAGCTAAGGCACCAGCCATTGCGGAGGCAAAAATATGAATATTTTGGTTTAGTATGCAATTATTCTCGAAAAATATAGCGTTACTTGTATCTTTGTGACATGTTCAAGCGAGAAAAGGACTATGTAATAATCGATGCAGGGAATACCGCTATCAAATTGGCTGTAATTAAAAACGGTAAATTATCCACGGTAGATCGTTTTAGTTCATTGGATGAAATTATTCCTTTTATTATTAACAAAGTGGTTGTTTGCATTTCTGTAACGCATCAAGATTTCAAAAAATTGGTTGAAGATAATAATGGTCTGTTTTTCCAAATTAGTTACAATCTCAAATTACCATTTAAGAGTGAATATACTTCGATGGATACGATAGGAGTTGACCGCTTGTGTAATGTTGCTGCGGCGGCTGCAAAGTTTCCTTTGAGTAATTCATTGATCATTGATATCGGGACATGTGTTAAGTTTGATTTTTTATCAGCAGATAACCTTTACAGAGGAGGTTCGATTGCTCCTGGAATATCTTTGAGATATCAATCACTTCATGAGTGCACCAGTAAGTTGCCCTTATTAAATATAAAAGAGCATACCCATATCATAGGCGAAAATACAACACGTGCAATTCAATCAGGTGTAATTAATGGTATGCATCATGAAATAGAAGGCTTAATTTCTCGTTATCAGCGTGACTTTAATGATTTGCAAATATTAATCACTGGAGGGGATGCTACTTATTTTGATTTCCCTCAAAAAAGTAACATCTTTGCAAACAAAAATTTGACACTCGAAGGAATTGTTGAGATATATGAGATTAATACGTTATAAATTAACTTTTGCTTTTGGACTAATACTTCAGCTTTCTTATGCTCAAGTCAATACAAGTCATCCCCTTTCCTCATACGGCATAGGTGAATACAATTCAGGAGTGAACGCTATTACCGGTGCCTTGGGAAATGTAAATAGTGTTTGGATAGATTCTACGAATGTTAATTTTTTTAATCCCTCATCATATTCAAGATTGAGTAAAGGAAATACGCTTTTGTCTTTAAGTATTGACTCCCGATTTTCTTTTTTCCAACAAGCAGGGATAAATGAATTTAAAACCTCTACCATTTTTGATCATTTTTCTCTTGCCTTTAAAGCCACCAAGCGAAGTGGGTTTGCCTTTGGTTTAAAACCATATTCAAATGTGGGTTATGAATTTAGTCAATCCATATTTACTGGAATTGATTCCATTAGATATACGTACAATGGACGAGGGAACCTTCAGGACGCATTTTTAGGATTTTCTTTTGCTCCTATTGCTTCCAAACGTACCCATTTATCTATCGGTGCAAATGTCTCCTATCTTTTTGGCTTTGTTTCGAATGAACGAAAGAGCGAATTGTTAAATGCCGATACAAATCCAGGAGGTTTATCAACCAACCTTACAAGGCTTTCAGCATTTCATTATGAAATAGGAGCGCATTTTGAACAGCAAATAGGTCAGCGGCAAACCATGCTCATAGGTTTTACAATGAATCCCGAACAAAGCTTTAATGCCTCATTTGAAAATAGTCTTTATGCTTCTGCCAATATTGACGCTCCCTCAATATATGACACCGTATTTACCACAAATACCTCAGGTGCAGTTAGGGTGTTAAATTCGTATGAAATCGGCATTAAGTATAAGTTGTTCTTTAAAGAGACAAAACGAAAAGCAACTACGAGACGACCAAATTTGACATTAGCCGTGTCATATAAAGTGAATCAAGGTATTCGCTCTGAACTTGACCCATCTGATGATTGGTCGATTGATGCCTCAAACATGATGTCTTTTGGTTTAAGCTATTCTCCTGAGACCAGATTGTTCGAAAATGTTGCCACATTGAAAATGTTAGAAAAGTTGAATTATCGAGTTGGTTATTTTCAACGTGAGTTGCCTTTCACTTCGAATGGTCAAACTTATTTTGATCGTGGCACGACATTTGGAATTGGTATTCCGATACTTGCTCAAATGTCGCTATCCTCTCTCAATCTTGCTTTTGTGCTAGGAGAGAAAGCAACGGGAGTTGATGCAGATTTGAAAGAACAGTACATTGGATTTAAGTTTGGTATGGTATTTTCACCATCCAATTTTGAAAAGTGGTTTAGAAAAAGAAAATTAGATTAAAATAGACATGAAGAAGTTTGGATTAGGATTAGTGGTGGTTTTTATGGTTTCTATGACCTTTGGTCAACAAGATTCTCTGCAAGATAGAGAGTGCAAAAGAATGCAGCTTTTTGTCGGGCAAGAGCTAAAGGTAAAAGATTACGCAAGAGCAACTATGTATTACTTAAAAGGTGAAACAATCTGTGGTAATTATGATGCGAAGAAGTATAAGAACATGATTCAAACCATGCGAAATACAGTGGCGACAGAAAAGGATAAAGCAAACAAGAAACTATACATAGATACACTAATTGCAGCTTATGATCGTGCAGAACAAAAAGGATTCTTTAATGCTGCAGAAGCTTCTATTCGTGGTTTGTATATTTTGCAATCCTCTGTTCCTAATCGTGAAAAGGCAGATTCTTTGTTTACTGTAGCGTTCGCAGCAAATAATACTTTTAAAGATGCGCAATTGAGCTATTACTATTATAATTTGTATACCATGTATACGAAAGCAAAAGATGACTTAAAACAGGTCTACAAGAAAAGAATTATATCAGATTATTTCAGACTTTCAAGAAAGATTGAAAATGAAGGTTTTAAGGCAAGAACGCAAGAGTCAATGACAAACTACTTCAACAATGTAGTTCGTACATGTGACGATATCCTACCAGATTTAAATGGATTCATGAGTGATTTGCCTCAAGATAAGGCAAAGAAGAAAAAAGCCGTCAATAATTTCTTAAACCTGCTTAAGGATAAGCAATGCACTGAAAGTGACGAATATGCAATGTTGATAGATACAATTATTTCAATTGACAATACCGTAGATGCCGTATTGGCTAAAGCAGATTTGTTAAAGGTGAAAAAGAAATATAAAGCATCTATTGAGGTTCTGAGAACTGCCTTAGAAATGGCAGAGAACGACACGCTAAAAGGAGATATCAAATTGGCTATTCTGGAGATTCAATATACAAATCTAAGCAGCTACAAGAGTGCTTATAATACGGCATTGTCCATAAGCGGATCCAATAGGTCAAAAGCATTAATGGTAGCTTCAAATTGTGTTGCAAAGCTAGCAAATACTTGTGGTTCAAGTACCTTTGATAGAAAATGTAATTACTATTATGCTGCACAACTTGCAACAAAGGCCGGAGAGTCTAGTCTAGCGGCAAAATATCGTGAAAACTGTCCAACTTCAGATGAGATATTTAGCAACAACAGTCCAGCTCAAGTAACGCTATCTTGTTGGGGGGTCACGGTTGATATCAAGTAAGGCCCTTAAAATGCTTCGAACTTCAATAACCTTTGGTTTCATTATATTGGTTGTTGTTTCTTGTGAAAATAGTTCCGGTGAAATTAGACGGATTACGCATTTTGAAAAGGCTCCTGATGAATATACCGAGAACTTACAAATGGTCCATAGTGACTCAGGAGTTAGGAAGGTCGATTTATACGCTGAATCAGCAGAAACATATTATAAACCAGAGCACGTAACAAATTTTAAAGGCTTCCTTTCAGTTGATTTTTTTAACAACTCGGGTGATAAGATTTCTCGTTTGACCTCTTTGATAGGTAATTTCAATCACGACCAGGGTATTGTTGAGGTTCGAGATTCAGTTAGATTAATTAATTTTTCAAAACAACAGGTTCTTGAAACAGAATATCTAATTTGGAATAAGGAAGACAGCACGATTCGTACGGATAGAAATGTGATAGTTCGTTCTCCAAAAGAAATTATAAAGGGTAAAGGCCTCATCACAAAACAAGATTTTAGTTTTTTTGAGATACTTGAGCCAACAGGTAAAATGACTTTAAATAAAGAATAATGAACACGTATAATAAAATAATGAAAATGTTTTGGCTTGTTTTTGCCGTTATATTATTTGTAGTAATAACCTTCAAAGGTTTTTCTGAAGGCTTTGAGAGATGGTGGATGTTTTATCCTTTTGTACTATTGGCAGTTGGCATGTACTTTTTTAAGATATGGATGATGAAGCGTATGGAGAAACATATTGCTTACATGAGGAATAAGGAATCATCTGAACATGAGCTCAAGTAGATAAGTAGTGATGAATTTGCTCTATCAAATTAAGCTAACTACACTTTTATTGATGACAGTTTTTATGTCATCACAAATAAGTGCGCAGTATTTTGTTGATGGAGTCGTTGTTGACGAAAATCGAATCCCTATTCCTTTTGCTAAAATTTTTATAAAAAATGCACCATCTCAGCGCACAGTAGCCGATGTAAATGGTAAGTATCAGATTAGCACTGCTCGAGGCGAATACTTTCTTGTGTTCAGTGCTACAGGTTTTGATACTCGTGAAGCCTATGTTTCAATTAACGAAAGTAATATTGTTAAGAATATGCAGCTTTTCCCGAGTAAAATACAGGATTTAGAGGCGGTAAATATTACGACAAAGCGAACGAACCCGGGGAGGGAGATCATGAAAAAGGTGGTAGCGAAACGCGATCAAATCAATTTATGGAATTATCCTCATAAGGTTAATGTGTATATTAAAGCGAAAGAAAAGATTTTAAGAAAGGAGGACCGCTCAAGAAATGACGATGATTTGCTAGACGATGCTTTCGAAGATAAGGATACCATGAACTTATTAGAAGTTCAAATACAAAGAAATTATGCACCAAGCAATAAAGTTAAAGAGATAAGAAATGCCTATACGCTTAGAGGCCGAGATCGAAACCTCTATTACAAAACAACAGTTAAATCGAATTTTAATTTTTTTGAGAACTTATTGCGCTTAGACGATTTGCATCAAAATCCAATAAGCTCACCCATATCAATTCCAGGAATTTTATCTTACAAGTATAGACTTGTTGATCAATATGAAGAAAATGGACGTAAAATATCTAAAATAAAAATACAATCCCGAGCCACGGCAACTACTACGCTTGAGGGTTTTATATGGATCGTTGACTCATTATGGCTTGTAGAAAAGCTTGCGTTAACCATGAAGAAAGGCAATTTATTATTCTACGATTATTTTACCATTCTGCAAGAATATGAGCATCCAGGTGATTCAATTTGTGTCTTATCGAAACAAACCTTGAACTATGGTGTGAAAAACAAAAATGAAACTTCGGTTTGCAATACGACTGCTATTTTTTCAGATTATGACTTTGACCCTAAGTTTTCTAAAAAGTTTTTCAATCGCGAATTAGCGATTACAGAGCTTGAGGCCTATGAAAAGGATAGTTCATTTTGGGAAGGTCAACGTCAAGATAAATTGACAGCGGAGGAAATTGCATTTATTATTAAAAAGGACAGTATACGAGATTATAAAAATCGTCAAGAATATCGTGATAGTGTAGATGAGGCATTTAACAAGGTTACTTTCCTTAAAGTTGCTTGGTTTGGTGTAGACCATAGAAATCGAACAAAAAGACACCAATGGACAATCGGTTCATTGGCCACATTGATTAGGCCTGTATATATTGCGGGACCGAGAGTTTCTCCAAATTTCGATTACTTCAAAAAATGGAATGATGAACGAACTTTAGATTCTTATACTCAGATTTCATATGGATTTTTAAATAATGATATCAAGGGAGATACCTGGTGGAAATATAAGTTTGACCCCTTTCGTCAAGGTAAACTGCGCGCTTCTCTAAATCATGATTTTGATGTAATTCGAGGCTACGATGCAATTACACAGATATATAAGAGAGAAAATTTTATTGAGGCTACCCAATTAAATACATCAATTGAGTATGAGCTATTTAATGGTTTTTATATGAGTGTAGGTGGCGAATTTTGTGAAAGACGTAGCCTTGATGGTTATGAGTTCTTAGAATCTGTAGATGATGTGCTCCCTAACAATCAACCCTCAACATTTGAACCCTATCAGGCTTTAATAGGTGATATTGATCTCTGGTTTGTGCCAAGACAGAAGTATATGCGAGAGCCCTATCGTAAGGTGATATTAGGTTCTGCCTGGCCAACATTTAGTATTAATTATGAGTGTGGTATACCAGATCTGTTTGGAAGTGATATCAACCATCATTATATACAAGCAAGTATTGAACAAACCTTTAAAATAGGAACTATAGGAACTTCTAATTATCGTATTTCGGGCGGTAAATTTTTAAGTGCTAAAATACTCCGTGATCCAGATTTTAAATTTCAGAGAAGAAGTGATCCTTTGTGGTTTTCCAATCCATTATATTCATTCCAAGGCCTGGATACTTTACTCAGAACAAGTGACCTTTCAATCGAAGCTCATTTTGTTCATCATGATAATGGATCGATTATCAATAAGATTCCTTTTATGAAAAAAACAAGAATAGGACTAGTTTTTGGCGCAGGTGCTTTGTATGTTCGCGAACATGATTGGTTCCATTATGAGGGGCTTGTAGGATTAGAAAGAAATTTTAAACTCTCTCGAAGAAGACTCAGAGTTGGTATCTATGGTGTGCTATCCAATGCAAATAAATCTGCACCTAGAGCCGACTGGAAAATATCTTTTGCAATTCTTGACGATCGAAATATGAAGTGGGATTTTTAAAGTCGCTTATTTCTTTACTTTTGGGAAATAAGTTCTATTTCGAATCAAAATCATTCCTACGCCACTCGAAATACAGAAATCTGCAAAATTCCAAATTGCAGGAAAAATTTGTTTACCTCCAAGATAGGGAATGAAGTTTGGCCATTGTACATTAAATTGAAACATATCAACGACATTACCCAATAGAAAACCATGGTGCCTTACTTCAATAGGTCTAGAGTATGTCTGTCCATGAATGGTTTGCACACAGTTTTCAAAGTTTCCCGTTCCTTCCATATAATTATAATAATTACAGGGATCAAATGAGAAAATAAAATCATAAAACATGGAGTCAAATAAATTACCTAGCGCTCCAACAAATATTAATGATACTGCAAAAAGGTATTCAAACCTCGAACCTTTCTTAATTTCCAACCACAAATAATAACCGATTGCCAAAATTGCGACGACACGAAAAAGACTCAGGCCGATTTTTGCCCATATCGATGTGCCAAATGTAGTCCCAAAGGCCATACCAGGATTCTCAATGTAATTTAACACCAACCAATTTCCAATCAAAGGTTGACTTTGACCTTCAACAAAATTAAGCTTGATTCCAAACTTTATGAGTTGATCGATAAAGATGAAACTAACAATGAAAAGTAGAAGAATCCCTAGCTTTTTTTTCACCTACTTGTTTTGCGCATTTTTCGCATCAATACTCATTGTAGCGTGCGGGACAAGTTTTAACCTTTCTTTTTGAATTAGGGTGCCATTAACTCGACAAATACCGTAAGTTTTATTTTCAATTCGAACTAGTGCGGCCTGAAGATTATTAATAAACTTTTCTTGTCGCGCTGCGAGGGATGCAAGCTCTTCTCTAGACAAAGTTTCTGAGCCATCCTCCATCATGTTGAATGTCCTACCTGTATCGTTTGTACCGTGATCATCATTATGCGATAGTGAACCAATCAATAGATTATAATCGTCCTGTGCTTCTTTGAGTTTACCCAAAATCAAATCTTTAAACTCTTTGAGTTCTTTGTCTGAATATCTATTTTTTTGCTTTGCCATAAAATATGGTTTGAATTGTAAAGAAATTAGTCGCCCAAAGATATCATTTTTAGCGTTCTAGCGCCAATAATTAAGTATTATTTCGATTCTTTTTTGTTCACGCTAAGACTTTAATTCTATTAATTTTACACTTTTAGTTTACATTTAAATTTATTGATTTGCTTAAGCTATTTTCTGGAAATAGAACAATCGTATTACTGCTTTTACCGCTGTTTCTGGGGCTGTTTCATTTCTTAAACATTACCACAAGGTTTTATACAACGGATAGCAATGTTTTCGGTTATTGGGATGGCTTTCTTAAAATTAGCATGTTCAATACAAATCTTTGTGCCACGCTATTAGTTTTGATAAATGCTATCGTTTTGAATAGGATTTTTAATAAGTCCAATTTTTTCGATAGAATAACCTATCTAGTTGCTCCTTGCTATGTTGTTTTTATTAGTTTTTTTGGCATTTCTTTTACCTTAAATGGCGTTCTTATCGCACATTTCTTTTTGATTTTAATGATTCAGCAACTGTTTAATTTAAACCAAAATGAGACAAGGATTTCTACTGTGTTTAATATTATGTTACTTGGTGGATTAGCATCCTCTGTGCTCCCAGCGCTACTTTTAATGTTGCCTTTTATGCTCGGGATTGTCAGGTTTATGCGGCCTTTATCTTTCAGAGATGTTATCGTAGGTATTTTAGCATCAGCACTTCCTTTCTTTTATCATTTATCAGCAATTTACCTTTTGGGTTGGCCGTCATTAGATGTTTCATTATACCCTGAAAAAGGTTTGCTTCGTGCAGATTGGCTCGTAGTTTTAGGTGTTTTATTTTTTGCTTCGATTATTGGATTTGTAGCGTTCATATCCCAATGGCAAAAAAGTGCCATTCGTTCAAAGAGACAATTTCAGATGCTTTTGGTTCTTTTTATTGTCCTGCTTTTGATTAGCATTTTTTATATGCTAAGTTTTCAACAAATCTCATTTTTTAGTCTTTTACTACTGCCATTATGTCTTTTATTACCCTTCGCATTCCGAAGTGAGACACTAGGTATGGCCTCAAGTGGTGTGTTTTATTTGCTCTTGTCTTTTTCTGTTATCAAGTTTTTCATTTTCTCCTAGATTGAAAATGTATATTTAACTAATTTTGCAGTCTAAAGACGTTTAAGATGAAATTTGGTGTAGTAACATTTCCTGGTTCAAACTGCGATCAGGATATGGTTTATATTCTTGAGAAGGTATTAAAGCAAGAGGTCGTTTCTTTATGGCATAAAGAAAGAGATTTGAAAGGAGTTGATATGGTTGTACTTCCTGGAGGTTTCTCATTTGGAGATTATCTGCGATCAGGGGCAATAGCTAAATTTTCTCCAATCATGAATGACGTAATTACTCATGCTGAAAAGGGTGGATATGTTCTGGGTATATGTAACGGCTTTCAAATACTAACTGAAACAGGTTTGCTTGATGGGGCATTATTACATAACAATAATCAAAAATTCATTTGTAAAAATGTTTATTTAAAACCAGTTTCATCGAGTGCCGCGATATCAAAAGGATTAGACCACAATATGGCCTATTCCGTTCCAATTGCGCATGGTGAAGGGAGATATTACGCCGGAGAGGATACTATTGCAAAACTTCAAAATAACGATCAGATATTGTTTAAATATTGTGATAAAAATGGTGTGGATTCAGATGCAGTTAATCCAAACGGTTCCATTCTAAATATTGCGGGTGTAACCAATAAAACGAAAAATGTATTTGGTATGATGCCTCACCCTGAAAGATCATCAGATCCAATTTTAAAGACCAAGGATGGAGCGATGCTCTTTGAATCCTTATTAAAATATTGCTAATGAAAATTTTATTGTTGGGATCCGGTGGTCGAGAGCATGCACTTGCATGGAAAATGGCACAAAGTTCTATATTGGACGAATTATATATCGCTCCAGGCAATTCAGGAACACGTAAGCACGGTAAAAATATAGCCATTGATCCAAATGATTTTGACGCGGTAAAAGCGTTTGTTTTAGAAAATAATATTGAGCTTGTTGTTGTCGGACCTGAGGAGCCTTTAGTAAATGGTATTGCTGATTATTTTAATGCGGATGATGCACTTCGTGAAGTTTCCGTCATTGGTCCAGATAAAGAAGGTGCCCAGCTTGAAGGAAGTAAAGATTTTGCCAAAGCCTTTATGAAAAGACACAATATTCCTACTGCAAAATACGGGACCTTCACAAAGGGTACACTTGAAAAAGGTATTGCTTTCCTAAAGGCAATGAATGCACCTTATGTTCTTAAAGCTGATGGATTGGCAGCCGGAAAAGGAGTTTTAATTCTCAACGATTTGGCTGAAGCGGAGCGCGAGCTTACAAGTATGCTCATGGATTCCAAATTTGGTAATGCTAGTGAAAAAGTAGTAATTGAACAATTTTTAGACGGAAGAGAAGTTTCTGTATTCGTAATTACAGATGGTCAATCATTTAAGCTGCTTCCAGAAGCAAAAGATTACAAAAGAATAGGTGAGGGTGATACAGGTTTGAATACTGGTGGTATGGGAGCTGTCAGCCCAGTGCCCTTTGCAGATGCTGCATTTATGGATAAAGTGCACAATCAAGTCATTGTGCCAACAACGAAAGGATTGAAGTCTGAAGGTATAAACTATAAAGGGTTTATATTTTTTGGCCTTATCAACGTGAAGGGAGATCCCTATGTAATTGAATACAACTGCCGATTGGGAGATCCTGAAACTGAAGTAGTGTTACCTCGTCTAAAATCTGATATTTTGGATTTATTTGAAGGTATCGCAACAAACACCTTATCTGAAAGAGATATTCAATTTTACGATAAAAGTGCGGCAACAATTATGCTTGTTTCAGGAGGATACCCGAAGTCGTATAAGAAGGGAAAACCTATTTATGGTCTGAATAGTGTGGTTGATAGTTTATGTTTTCATGCTGGAACACAGTCTGACGGACCTTCTTCGGTTACCTCAGGAGGAAGGGTGATCGCAGTAACCTCCTATGGTAAGAATATTGAATTTGCCATGAAAAAATCTTACGAATCTATTGAGAAGATAAGCTTTGATGGTATGAATTACAGAAAGGATATAGGTTCTGATTTAATCAAATAATCCTTACATTGTTGTACTCTATGTTCAACGCGATTTGTTTTTTATTCGTGGCGCTTGTTTTTTCTGCATTCTTCTCTGCGATGGAGATTGCATTTCTTGCATCAAATCGATTAAAAATCGAAGTAGATAAGAGCAAAGGGACACTTCTAAGTAAAATACAATCTATTTTTTACCGCAATGAATCTAAAATCATTGCTTTTATTTTACTTGGAAATAATGTATCGCTAGTTGTTTACGGTATATCTGCTGCACAGATTCTAGATCCTGTCCTTTATGGTTGGGGAATTACTTCAGAAGCGGGACTGCTTCTCTTACAAACACTGTTATCTACCATACTGGTTCTTATTGCAGCTGAGTTTATTCCAAAAAGTCTTGTTCAATACAATCCCAATCGTTTCCTAAAAATAGGAACCTTTCCCTTATTTATACTTTACATTCTGCTATTCATTCCAACGCATGTTATTTTAGCTATCAGTTGGATTGTTTTAAAGGCGTTTGGCTACGATCAAAAAACCAATCAAAAAGTATTCTCAAAGGTTGATTTGGAACACTTTGTTGAGGATATATCAGAGAGAATCGATAGCGAAGAGATTTCTACGGAAGACATGAATTTATTGAAAAACGCTTTAGATTTTTCTAATGTTAAGGCAAGGGATTGTATGATACCACGAACGGAAATAATTGCTGTTGATATCAATGATTCTCTAAAAACAGTGATGCAGCTGTTTATAGCTAAGGGGCTTTCAAAGGTTATTATTTACAGAGACTCAATAGATAATATAATTGGATACGTTCATTCCTATGATCTGTTTAAATCACCTGAATCGATTAAACAAATTTTATTACCCATACATTTTGTGCCTTCTGTTACTACAGGAGAAGAACTCTTGGCAAAATTCACCGAACAATCAGGGAATATAGCTATTGTATCTGATGAGTATGGTGGTACAGCAGGTATGGTTACTTTAGAGGATGTCATCGAGGAGATTTTTGGTGAAATTGAGGATGAGCATGATAAAGACGATTTAATTGAGCAGAAAATTTCAGATAAACATTTTCGATTTTCTGCCAGAGTAGAAATAGATTACATTAATGAACAGTATAGTCTGAATATTCCCGAGTCCGAAGAGTATGAAACTTTAGGAGGCTTAATCCTTTTTGAACTTGCCAATATTCCTGAGAAAAATTCTAAGTTAAAAATGGGTGGCTTTGCATTCGTTGTAGAGGACGTTACAGACCGCAGAATTGAAATCGTTAGTGTATACCTTAAGTCATGAAAAAGTGCAACTACATCATTGTTTGTCTCTTTTTTTTAGCTTCTTGTGCCTCGAAAAAATATAAATTATCGAGTGAACTAAATGAGATTTCAGGTATTGATGAATCGTTTCGTGATTTTTATTTTTCAATAAACGATAGTGGAGATGAACCATATGTTTATGTTTTAGGGCATGATGGTGTTCTTATTCATAAAATCTTTGTGTCCGGCGCCAAAAATATAGATTGGGAGGATCTTTCTTCTGATCGTGATTTTTTATACATTGGAGATATTGGTAACAATCGAAACAATAGGAATGACTTGATGGTTTATCGCATTCCTATAATAAAACAATGGGGATGGAATTATATTGATGGAAAGTTTAATCATAACTTTCCTGACACCGTCAAAGCTGAACGTTATCCATTTAAATATCCCGATCAAAAGAAGTTTCCGCCCGAGGAGGATGATATGAACTTTGATGCAGAAGCCCTTGCATATGCGGACGGTAAGCTTTTGATTTTATCTAAAGACAGATCGAAGCCATACAAGGGCTCAATGTAAAATTTATGAAGCCAGACATCTGTAAACAACAAGCTCGAGGTGAAATTTCTTCAAGAAATTCAACTAAAAGGTGTTTCTTGGTTAACAGGATCGGTAACTGGTTGTGATTATTTGAATAACAAATTGTATGTGTTGACCTATAAACGGTTATATATTTATGAGCGTATAAATGGTCAATTCAAATTGCTTCGTAAAAAGAATCTTGGACGGCTTCAACAATGGGAGGGCATATCTGTTGAATCAGAAAGTGAGGTCAGAATTGTGGCTGAAAAAAGTCGCTTAGGTAAACAAAAGATGAAAATAATTAAACTATGAATACAAGACTATCTATAGCCAATTATGAAGCAGTCATCTTTGATATGGACGGTGTTTTAATCGATTCTGAACCTCAATGGAAAATCGCAATGGAGCATGTCTTTAAATCTGTTGGTTTAGATATGGAAAGAAAGGATTTTCAAAAAACAGTTGGATTAAGGATTGATGAGGTGATTGCATTTTGGAATCAAAACAAAAATCTTGGTGTTCAGGATGAAAAAGCAGTTGAAGATGCAATTATTGATCAAATGATTGAATTGGTTCATAAAAACCCAATGCCATTGCGAGGAGTGCATGATACACTTGATTATTTAAAAAAAGTAAATATTAAAATTGGTTTGGCGACCTCTTCCCCTTACCGTCTTCTTAACGCAGTATTATCAGCAATGAATATTGAAAAATATTTTGACTTTGTACATTCCGCAGAAAAGGAGCCCTACGGAAAACCACATCCTGCAGTATATATATCAGCAGCAAAAGCCCTTTCTATTCAGCCCTCCAAATGTCTCGTTATAGAGGATTCTTTTAATGGTGTTATATCAGGTAAAGCGGCAAAAATGGATGTTGTTTGTATTCCAGAGAAAACCCATGAACCAAATCTTAAGCTCAATTTAGCGGATTATATTTTTGACGATATGTCAAAAATGCTTGATGTTCTAAAAAACGTATAGAACCCCTCATCATTTTCCTTTTAAGTATTCGTAGAATGCTATTGTTTCTTTTGTAAATTTGTTAGAAAGACTATCGTTGGAAGATTCGTTTGATTATCAAGAAGAGGCTGAGAATAATTCTGAAAAGGAATTTGATAAAGTTCTGCGACCACAAAAGCTTATTGATTTTGCTGGACAACCAAGTATCGTCGAAAATCTTGAGGTTTTTGTTCAAGCAGCTACGCTTCGAAATGAACCTCTTGATCATGTCCTTTTGCATGGGCCTCCAGGATTAGGTAAAACAACTTTGGCTAATATTATAGCCAATGAAATGGCTGTGGGCTTCAAAGTAACGAGTGGACCTGTCCTAGATAAGCCTGGAGATTTGGCGGGCTTGTTAACCAATCTTGCTACAGGCGATGTCTTATTCATAGATGAGATTCATCGTTTAAGTCCTGTTGTTGAGGAGTATTTGTATTCTGCAATGGAAGATTATGCTATTGACATTATGATCGATTCAGGACCAAATGCTCGAACGGTTCAAATCACTTTAAATCCATTCACACTAATTGGTGCCACCACTCGATCTGGTTTGCTTACAAGTCCTTTGAGGGCTAGATTTGGGATCAATTCAAGACTAGAGTATTATAACACGGAAACTTTAACGGCAATTATTCAGAGATCGGCTGGCCTTTTGGAAATTGAAATTGACGAACGTGCTGCAATAAAAATCGCGAGTAGAAGTAGAGGTACGCCAAGAATTGCAAATGCATTGTTAAGAAGAGTTCGTGATTTTGCACAAATCAAAGGTTCTGGAAAAATTGATGAGCCCATAACTGAAATCGCATTAAAAGCTTTAAATGTAGATGCAAATGGGCTAGATGAAATGGATTTAAGAATCTTAAAAGCGGTTGTTGAAAAATTTGCTGGAGGACCTGTCGGCTTGACAACTATAGCAACAGCAATTGGAGAAAACGCAGGTACAATAGAGGAGGTATATGAACCTTTTTTAATTCAAGAAGGTTTTTTAATGCGCACTCCGAGAGGCAGAAAGGCAACGGAAAAATCATACAAACATCTTGGAATTGACATAGGGTTCAGTCAAGGAGGTTTGTTTTAGAATGAATGCCAGTAAACATAAGCAATCTATTACAGCTAAGGCAAAAGAACTGGGGTTTTTTTATTGTGGTTTCTCAGAGGCAGGTTTTCTTGAAGATGAGGTTCCGAGATTGGAAAATTGGTTGAAAAACAATCGTCATGGCAAGATGTCCTACATGGAAAATCATTTTGATAAAAGATTGGATCCGACGAAGCTGGTTCCAGGGGCAAAATCTGTAATTTCTTTATTGTTTAACTATGCAACAAACGCCAAACAAAAAGATTCGAATGCACCGAAAATCTCAAAATATGCGTTTGGAGAGGATTACCATTATATTGTAAAAGAGAGACTTTCTCAATTGTTTGATTTTTTAAATGAAACAATCGGAACTATTGAAGGCCGTGCCTTTGTAGATTCTGCACCCGTAATGGATAAAGCATGGGCAAAAAAGTCAGGATTAGGTTGGGTGGGTAAAAATTCAAATTTAATTCATCCAAAAGAAGGAAGCTTTTTCTTTATTGCAGAGCTTATAACAGATCTGCAATTTGATCAAGATGCTCCAATGAAAGATTATTGTGGGACATGCACGAAATGTATCGATGACTGCCCGACTGATGCAATTATTGAACCTTATGTTGTCGATGGTTCCAAATGTATTTCATACCTCACAATTGAGCTTAAAGATGAAATACTTCCATCGGAATTTAGAGGAAAAATGGACAATTGGGCTTTTGGTTGTGATGTTTGTCAGGATGTTTGTCCTTGGAATCGATTTTCAAAACAGCACAAAGAAGAGCGGCTTTCTAATCCAAAATTACTCGATTTTACAAAAAAGGATTGGATGGATTTAAATGAAGAAACCTATCGTGAATTATTAAAACGAAGTCCTTTAAAGCGAACTAAATTTAAAGGGCTTAAGCGGAATTTGACTTTTATTAATCCAAGTGCTAAGTAGCTAATGTGAATAAATCTTCATTTTATCTCGATACTAATGACAACAAACTCAGTACATTCGTGTTTAAGAAATCGAAATGACACCACAAGAACTTATACAAGTTAAATACTCAGGCTCTGTCTCAATCGTAAGAGACTACATGAATATTTCTGCACAGACGGTTGGGATACTAATCATTGGTATATTGGTTTGGAGGGTGTTGATTGCATACCATAACAAAAAAGACAAATCGAGATTCAAAAGCACCTATTTTGAGTCTTCATATTCGAAACACTGGAGAAAATAAAAATGGAATCAAATCAAAAAAAAGCAACAATAATAGGAGCAGGGCTTGTCGGCTCATTGTGGGCAGTATATCTTTCTAGAGCTGGATATTCTGTTACGATATATGAGAGAAGGTCAGATATTAGAAAAGCAGATATTGCCGCAGGAAAGTCTATAAACCTAGCTTTGTCCGTGAGAGGATGGAAGGCTCTTGATGATGTGGGCGTTGGAGATACTGTTCGTGAAATTGCAATTCCGATGTATGGGAGAGTAATGCATGCCGAATCGGGAGAGCTTACTTACCAACCATACGGCGAGGAAGGACAGGCTATTTATTCGGTTTCTAGAGGTCATATCAATGCAAGAATGATGGATATAGCCGAGAAAGAGGGTAAAGCAACCATTCATTACCATCACGAATGTTATAAAGTAGATTTTGAAAATTCTATTGCCTTTATTAAAAATAACCAAACACAAGAAACTTTCGAAGCGAAGTCAGACTTGATTTTTGCAACGGACGGTGCTTTTTCTGCAATTCGTTACAATTCAATGCAAAAGCTTCCTCGTTTTAATTTTAGTCAACGTTTTATTGATGACGGATACAGAGAGGTCTTGCTTCCAGCGGGTCCCAACGGGGAGTATGTTATGGATAAAAATGCCCTGCATATATGGCCGAGAGGTCGCTTTATGATGATTGCTTTAGCGAATGAAGATGGTTCTTTTACTTGCACCTTATTTATGCCTCATGAAAACCATAAATATGCTTTTGATAAATTAAAATCAAAAGCAGATGTCGACGAGTTTTTCAAGGAAGTATTCCCTGACTTTTATGAGATGATGCCGTCCGTCGGAGAAGCTTGGGAAGATCACCCGCTGGCCTCTTTGGCTATAATTAGGTGCCACCCTTGGACACAAGGAAAAGTAGCTTTGATGGGTGATTCAGCTCATGCCACGGTGCCATTTTACGGTCAAGGGATGAATTCAGGATTTGAGGACTGTACTGTATTGAACGACTTGATGTTGAAGCACAATGAAGATTGGGATGCTGTATTTAAAGAATATAACCTAACAAGAAAACCTGATGGTGATGCACTCCAAGACCTATCCTTAGATAATTACTTTGAAATGAGAGATTATGTTGCAGATGAACAATTTCTTCTGCGAAAAAAAATTGAAGCAAAGTATACAAAACTGTATCCAAAAAAGTGGCTCCCGTTATATTCTCAAGTAACCTTTAGCACAATTCCATACAGTGTGGCATACAAGCAAGGTAAAATTCAAGATGGGATCATGGAACGTGTCATGCAATATCCGAATATCGAGGAGAATTGGGATCATGATGAGGTTATGGATTTAATTGCCGAGGAGAGTAAGTCTTTTAATTTTGAATTATGATAAGATCATGTTTGTATATCACAATGTTATGTTGGTCCTATGTTTCCGTTGCTCAAGGTGCATTTACGAAAGCAGCGAAGGGTAACGATTATATTGTTGTTGTTAATGATGGTATTCAGTTTTCAGTGGGTGCAACGTTTCTAATACCAGGTCAAGACAGAAAAGGTGCGCAAGATTTACTAACAGGTCAAAGAGAATCCTATTCCATAAACCCTTCTGGCCGCTTGGGTTATTCTGCAGAGTTGGGATTTGCACATTTTCCAAAATGGAAGGGGATTCCAATCAAGTTTCTAAGGAAAAGTAGAATTTGGGATTATTTTGATTGGGGTTTAGGTTATAAAGTTTTTTCAGGACAGGAGTCTACACGTATTGATATTTCAGATGCAGCGGGTGAATTAGTTGCGAGTGAAGAGGGGAATGGAGACTTTGACCTGAAGATGTATTCGGCCAGACTGTCTGCACATTCATTAATTTATATTGGTAAGAAAAAAATAGATAAAGCACGAAAACATTTCATTGATAATGCATTCGGGGTAAATTTTGAATACCGACCTAATACGGCTGATACAGTTTATAATTCAGGTGTAACCTCTTTTCCGCTGCCACACGAATTTCAAGGGGCATATAACTTACAATTTCATTATAGTTTGGGTATTGGTGTAAGGTTTAATCGAGCTTGGATGATGATACCAACACTCGAAGTTCCCTTAATCGGCATCCATGAATGGAATGGAGTTCATGGGAAATGGAATTGGTTCTCTTCTCAATTTTGGCCTGTTCTTTTCAAGCTAAAATTTATAAAGCTTTTTGAGCGTGTTCCAAAGTGCGGAGCCTATGGAGATCCAAGCGAAATGAATTTTGATAAAAAGTTTCGATCCGGAAACTTCTAGTTTTTACCCCATTTTTTAGCCATTCGTTTTGGGAGTTTTTTTCTGATACGCTTAATTACGGAGTCTCTATCTGAAATATTGCTGCATTTAAGAATGTCACGAAACACCATCGATCCTTCTTTGTAAAAGGTGAATTCGAAACTAACTGATGTTGCTTCATCCCTGTAGATATGGTAAATGCTAGTTCGTTCCAAAGCATCTTTGAGGTCACCCTCTTTGTCACTTATTTTGAATTTACGGTCATATCCTCTTACATTGACTATTGCAATATTATCGATTTGCATTGCTTTTAACTCCTTTTGTAAGCTGTCAGATGCTAAAATCGAAGGGTCTGAACCTTGCTTTATGACATTTAATGATGGTATTGACGGTATACCATTTTTTGTGAATAAATCAGTGATTGCCACCTCTATTGCATAACGTTCATCAGGTTTGTCAAATTGGCCTATTACAAGTGTTTTTAGTTTAGGTGCTAATTCTTGTGCCATCAAAAAATTTGCACAAAAAGAAAATAATATTAGGAATACGGTCTTTTTCATTTAAAAGATGTTTTTGGCTATTGCTTTTACCGCATCTGAATTTGACATGGTATAATAGTGAATGCATGGTGCCTTCTGAGCCATAAGCTCCTTGGATTGTTGAATACCCCATTCAATTCCTACCTGGGCAACAGCGTCATTTGTTTTACATTTTAACAGCTCGTTAGAAAGAGCTTCAGGATAATCAATATGAAAAAATTTTGGAAGAAAGGTAATGTGATTTAAAGTCTTTATGGGTTTCAGCCCTGGTATTATTGGGACATTAATTCCAAAATCACGGCAGGCTTTTACAAAGTCAAAGTATTTTTGATTGTCAAAAAACATTTGAGTTACTATATAGGATGCACCAGCCTCAACTTTTTCTTTCAAATGAATTAAATCTGTTTTAAGGTTCATTGCCTCGAAATGTTTTTCTGGATAACCTGCAGCTCCGATGCAAAAATCAGTTGGTGCCATTTTAATATCATCTACATAATATTTACCATGATTCATATCATTGACTTGATGTATTAATTCAGAAGCGTAGTGGTGTCCGTTAGAATGTGCTTTGAATGTGCTTTCTGTTTTTATTGGATCTCCTCTCAGCGCCAATACGTTATCAATACCCAAAAATTGAAGGTCAATTAACGCATTTTCCGTTTCTTCTTTACTAAAACCACCGCAAATTAAATGTGGCACGGCATCTACTTTATACTTATTCATTATTGCCGCACATATTCCTACTGTTCCTGGTCTTTTGCGAATGGAGACCTTCTCTAATAGACCATTCCCTTTCTCTTTATATAAATACTCCTCTCTGTGATAGGTTACATTCACAAACTTAGGATTGAATTCCATTAAGGGATCAATACCATCATAAATAGATTGAATGCTTTTTCCTTTTAGAGGGGGTAGTATTTCGAATGAAAATAATGTTTGTTTTGAATTTTGTATGTAATCTGTAACTTTCATTTTAATGAATCAAAGTGTAAATGTAAAGAATACCAACGTTGATATAAGGAATATGTTTAAATACTTTCTTGAATTGCCTCAAGGATGATTTTACGAGCTTTTAAAATTTCATTTTCAGAAATATTTAGTGGTGGTGCTATTCTGAAGCTATTCGGATGAGAAAGAAACCAAAATAAGATTAATCCATTCTTTAAACAATGCGCTACAACTTTAGCTACTTTTTGACTGTCCTTCATGTCAAAAGCAAAAAGCATACCTTTTCTTCTTGATGCGATAATGGCAGGATGTCTGCTAATTTCCTTTTCTAATAATTGCCCCAATCGTTCAACTTCTTTTAAATCAATTTCCTCATCGAGTATTGCACAGAATTCAGCCGCTGAAGCCGCGTTTAGTGGGTGTCCACCAAATGTAGTTATGTGTCCAAGCTCAGGATTATTGCTAAAGGTACCTAACATTTGTTGCGAAGCCACTAATGCCCCGATGGGTAGCCCTCCACCAAGTGCTTTACCAAGGGTTAGTATATCTGGGATAATATCAAAATGTTCAAATGCGAAGTTGGCTCCTGTTCTTCCCAAGCCACACTGAATTTCATCGAGAATTAGAAGTGTTCCTGTTTCTGAACATTTTTTCCGGAGTGCTTTCATGAAACAATATGTGGGTATTTGAACGCCGGCATCTCCTTGTATTGTTTCCAAAAACACTCCTGCTGTTTGGTTTGAAATTAAGTCAAGGCTCTCTAAATTATTTAACGATATGAAATCAATATTTGGGAGGAGAGGCTCAAAGTTTTTTTTTCTTTTGTCATTGCTTGAAATACTTAAGGAACCATTTGTACTTCCGTGATAAGCACCCTCGAATGCAATAATGTTTTTTCTCCCTGTAAAAGCACGACATAATTTTATTGCTGCCTCAATAGCTTCAGTTCCTGAATTTACGATGTATAAGCCATCTAGTTCTTTTGGTAGAAGTTTTCTTAAATTCTTAGAGAGTCTCAGCTGAGGTTCTTGAATGAATTCACCGTAGACCATGACGTGAAGATGTTTGTCTATTTGCTTTTTAAGCGCCTTTTTGATTCTCGGATGACCATGTCCAAGGCTACTGACAGCAATACCTGCAATCATGTCCATATATTGTCGTCCATTTGTATCTTTTATATAAATACCTTCTGCCGATTCAACTTCTAAAAGAAGTGGATGCTCTGTAGTTTGACCAAGGTGTTCAAGAAATTCTTTTTTTTGTTTCATTATTTAATCAGCGGTAATCAATTCTTTTATTTCAGTTCCAGTTTCTTGTCCTTTTTTCAATTTTAAAATTTTTGATAATGTCGTTGAAATATCAGTTATTGCCAATCTGCGTGTGATTTCTATTTTTTCTAAATCCATGCCGTACCATAAACACGGCACATGCGTGTCATAGGCATACCCTGAACCATGTGACGTTCCTTTGAAAGGTTCTACACTCAGGTTTGTTTTAGGTAAATATCCATGCTCTAATATGAGTAAAAGGTCTCCACTTCTTGTAGGATAAAAACCTTTAGATAGCATTTTTAAAAGGCCATCATCAGTTTCAAGCTTTTCAAGCTCTTTTCCTTTAGCCGATTGTTTAATCCCTTTTTTTCCTTTGATGTTAAGTTCTAGTAGGTTTAGTATCTCTTCTTTATCTACACCAGAGCTTGTGATTTTTTGATAATCTAGATAAATATTAAGATTGTCCTGACCTAGTATAAAGTCGACACCGAAAGCATTAATACTTTTATTTCTAAGCTCATTTATTAATTGATCAATAAAAACATAACCACCCTTTTCACCATCATCAATTAGCTTTTGAGGCACGGGGACAACTCCATGGTCAGCCGTTAAAAACAATAATATGTTTGACTTTCCAAAAGAGCGCTCCAGTGAATTTAATAACCGAGCTAGCTCAAGATCGAGACGAATATACATATCCTCAATTTCTTTAGAATCAGGACCAAATGCATGACCCGCAATGTCAGGTGAGGAATAGCTGATACATAGCATATCCGGGCTTGAACCCTTTCCGAGCTTTTCTTTTTTTATAGCACGTAAAGCCAAGTCAGTAAGTAAAGTGTTTGCAAAAGGTGAGGTTGTAAAAGGAGTAAGAGAACCGCTTATATCACATAGTTGTTTTATATCATATGGAAATATAGGTTTTGTTTTTCCTCTTAAAATTCTTTCATAGGGGCTATCGTCCTCCGCGCTGTATGCTTCAGGATTAAGAAGAGGTTCCCAAACTTTAGCATAGCTTTGAGCATTGTTTTTTTTATTGAATTTATCCAGCCAGCATGGTAATTCACTCATGTAGAAGGAGCTTGTTATGAAGGTGCCATTTGAGTAATCAAACCAATAGCTTCCATCACTTTGCTGACCACCAGGTAATACGGCTCCTCGGTCTTTTATAGAAACTGAAACAACTTTTGACTCGGGATATGTTTCTTTTAGCATATCTGTTATGGTTTTTTTACTAAGCCGATGCGGCGAAGATTGACCATAAAGCGAATTGCTTCCAATACCATAAACTGTCGCGTCACCTACACAATTGACCTGTGTTCTTGTTTCTCTTTGTATCCAATCATTTGCAATAATTCCATGATGATCAGGTGTAGTTCCTGTATAAATCGATGCATGTCCTGGCCCCGTGTAGGTCGGGATATAATTATAGTGCATATTTTTTAAGTGAGCGCCTTCATTTATGATCTTGTTAAATCCGTTTTGTGAAAAATTAGTACCAAAACGATTCAAATAATCATAACACATTTGATCAACAACAATCCCTACAATTATTTTAGGTAAATCCTTTTGGCAATAGGCTATTGAACCTAGTGTGAGAAAGATAAAAAGATATATTTTTTTCATGAACTAAATGTAAGAATTAATTGTTTGGATAAACATTTTATTTCTCTGTGCAACTTTTAGAAATACACTTGCGTCTCTAAATTGAAACTTAAAACATTTTTACTCTTATCAGCAAAAACACCGCAAACGAGCGGTGTTTTTGTCTTTTACAGGGTTTTGTTTTTTTCTATTTTTATTACCGTTAATGCTAATAAAAAAAATAAAAAACAGATTGATGCAACTTTAATAAATTGTCAAGCGTCTATAAGATAGACTACGAAAACTTAAACATTTTACTCTTATCGAAAGCACTGCTTAGGCAGTGCTTTTTTTATTGTAGTGTGCAAGTTTAGGGCGATTTTTCATTTCAAATAGCCTTCAAATATTCTTTTTAAATTACGATGCAACTTCTTTTAATATGTTTGCGTCATCATAATGCTAACACTATTATTCAAAAAAATTAACACTGCTCACGGGCAGTGTTTTTTTTGTTTACTAAGTTGAAATTAAAATAACGGTTTAACGGTACTGAAATTAAATTAATTAAATGATGCAACTTTTATAAATAATCATGCGTCATATTAACACTAAGACTTTTAACTCAATCACAAAAGAACACTATCCTCGGATGGTGTTTTTTTTATTAATTGTTTTTTGATTCAAGGGATTTTTAGATTTTTTTTGCCATGCAACTATTATTAAAAGTCACACGTCATAATAACACTAAGACTTTTAACTCAATCACTAAAGACACTGCTGCTAAGCAGTGTTTTTTTTTTTGAAGAATTTTAATTGTTGAATTTATAACCTACTCCTTTAATAGTAGAAATATAATCACCTCCAAGTTTACTTCTTAGTTTTCTGATGTGTACATCAATAGTTCGGTCACCAACTATAATTTCAGTTCCCCAAACGGTGCGTAATATTTCATCTCTACGAAAGACGTGGTTGGTTTTAGACATCAATAGAGAAAGAAGTTCAAATTCTTTTTTAGGTAAGATGATTTCATTCCCATCTTTATGCACTATGTATTTGTCGTAGTTAATGTGAATTCCTTTATCGACAGTTGCAACCGATTCTTTAATTGATCTTCTTAAAATTGCATTGATACGACTGATTAATACTTTGGGTTTAATTGGTTTGGTTACATAGTCATCACCACCTGCTTCTAAAGCAGCAATTTGACTGTAGTCCTCACTTCTGGCAGTTAAAAAACAGATGAGAATATCATTGTTTTTGGGATCAGACTTAATTTGCTGACAAACTTCAACACCGTCCATTTCTGGCATCATAATATCCAGTAATATTAGCCGAGGTTTAATCGTTTTTATTTTTTGAAGACATTCCAAGCCATTTGATGCCGCTTCAACAGCGAAACCGGCTTTTTGTAGATTGTATAAGAGTAGGTCCCTTATGTCCTCCTCATCATCAACAATTAGAATAGGGGTATCATTCATATAACAAATATACAATTAACTCATTTTAGACCTGACAATGTGAATAACATGTTTGTAAAACTAAAATCTAATTCGTGAAAAAAGGTTAGTGAATGTTTAAATTTAAAGTACGGTAGGTTAGGTTGATTTAGTAAAAGAGCTCAGAAAATGAGCTCTTTTTTTGTACATTCGCTTTTATGAAAATGAGGATATTATTGGTAGAAGATGACCTTAATTTAGGTTTGGTAATTGCAGATCATCTCAGGACGCAAGATTATGAAGTTATTTCCGCAGAAGATGGTGCTGAGGGTCTTGTGAAGTTTAATGAAGAACAATTTAATCTTTGTATCCTAGATGTTATGTTGCCCGTATTAGATGGTTTTTCCTTAGCCAAGGATATTCGAAAAATAAATAAAGATATTCCAATTCTTTTTCTGACGGCAAAGTCTATGACTGAAGATAAAATAAAGGGTTTTGAGTCCGGTGGTGACGATTATCTAACCAAACCTTTTAGCATTCAGGAGTTTGAGCTTAGGGTAAAAGCCTTACTTCGAAGATCTAAGTCAGAGCCTGTTACAGAAGAAATGACCTATGCTATTGGAGCTTATCGATATGATGTTGAAAATCAAGTGCTCAATATTAACCAAACTCATAAGACACTTACGAAAAAGGAAGCCCAGATTTTAAAAATTTTATTCAAACACAAGAATCAGGTGATTTCCCGAGAGATTATATTAAAGGGTGTTTGGGGTCAAGATGATTATTTTGTTGGTCGCAGTTTAGATGTTTTCATAACCAAACTAAGAAAATATTTTGCTGAAGACGAACGAATTGTTATTTCCAACTTACATGGTGTTGGTTTCAAGTTTGAAGTTCCTGAGTAATGAAAGAAGTTATTTTACATATCGAGACGGCTACCAAAATATGTTCTGTAGCAGTTTCCGAGGCCGGTAATATATTGGCGTTTCATGAAGAACATCCTGACAATTATGTTCATGGAGAACAGCTGACATTGTTCATTGAAAAAGTTTGTATCAAAGCACGTATTCAACTTTCAGATTTAGATGCCGTTTCTGTGTCTATTGGCCCCGGTTCATATACTGGACTCCGAATAGGGTTATCCACAGCTAAAGGCTTATGTTTTGGCTTAGAAATTCCTATTATTTGTATTGAAACTTTGGATAGCTTGTTAGTTACAGCTAGGTCAAAATATCCAAATGCAACACTTTGTGCTATGTTAGATGCAAGAAGAATGGAGGTGTATACCAAATCTATTGATGAGAAAGATTTGACAATTCAAGAGCGTTCCTCTAAGGTTATTGAGGCGGAAACCTTCAAAGAGCATGAGCCATTTATTTATTTTGGTGATGGAGCGGCCAAACTTGAAAATATTTGGAAATCAAGATCCGCTCATTTTGATCCTGATATTTCTATTACTGCTATTGGGCAGGTGAAACTTGCACATGAACGCCTAAAGAAAAAGTCATTTGACACTCTAGTACAATGCAAACCACTCTATTTAAAACAATTTGGTGTAAATACTTAAATGCAGAAGTGTCACCTATTTTAAAAAATAAATCCTATTATTTCATCAAAATTTAGTTACAATCTTAACTTTGTATTAAAGTAGTCTGCAATGGTTGATCAAATTCAAAATCGTATTTCTGAAATTTCAGAAAAAGTGAGCTTGCTTGTTCAAGGTATATCAGCCCTTAAGTCAGAAAATCAAAATTTAGAGAATGCACTTTTGAAAAAAGAGCAAGAATTGAATGATTTACGAGAAAGACATAAGAGCGAACTTTCGACCACCATTGCAACTACAAAACAAAATGTTACCGAGTCTAGCTCTAAAAATCTTAAATTAAAGAATCAGGAGATAGACGCACTAGTTAGAGAAATTGAAATCTGTATAGATGAGCTTAAAAAATAGCCATGGCTAAGATATCATTAAAAGTAAATATTGCAGGAAGGAGCTATCCCTTAACCGTTAATGACAACGAAAAAGAGGGTGTTTTATCCGCTGTGGATACGATTAACAACGCTATTGAAAGCTTAAGGAAGAATTATGCTGTTAAGGATCCACAAGATCTAATTGCCATGACAGCTCTTCAATTGTTAATGAAGAAAGATTCAAATCAGACAGCATCAAGTAATGGCACAGAAGATATCGGTGCTATTGATATTGCGCTTCAAGCGCTTTCAAAGAGATTAGATGAAGCCAATAAAAAGGCATAGCTAGCGGTAGCACGATTATTAATTTTAATTGTGTAAGGATGGAAATAGTATATGTGATAGCAGGTCTTGTTGGTGGAATTGTACTTGGGTTTTTAGTACAGAAAATGCTTCTCAAAGGAAAAGCTGATAAAATTATTAGCGATGCCGAATTCAAGGCAGAATCAATCAAAAAAGACAAAATGTTTCAGGCTAAAGAGCGCTTTCTTAAGCTCAAACAGGAACATGAAACAAAAATTAAAGAACGCGAGCGTCGCATGCAATCGACCGAAGATCGTGCCAAGGCTAAAGAAAATAAGCTGGAACACAAGCTGTCGGATATAAACCGGAAAGAAAAAGACATCGAAAAAATCAAATCAGATTTTGATATTAAATATCAAGGGATTGCGCTTAAAATGAAAGAGCTAGATAAGACCCAAGAAAAGAGGGTTAATGAGCTGTCTAAAATAAGTGGTATGTCTGCTGAAGATGCTAAAGAATCCCTAATGAAAGCATTGGTTGATGAGGCGAAAACAGCGGCTATGGCTCAAATCAAAGAAATTACAGAAGAAGCTAAACTCAATGCAAATAAAGAAGCGCGAAAAATTGTAATCCAATCTATTCAACGCGTGGCTACAGAGCAGGCTATAGAGAATGCTGTTTCCGTTTTTAATATAGATTCTGATGAGGTTAAAGGAAGAATCATTGGTAGAGAGGGACGTAACATAAGAGCTTTGGAAGCTGCTACGGGTGTTGAAATTATTGTTGATGATACTCCTGAAGCAATTATGCTGTCTTGTTTTGATCCTGTTCGTAGAGAAATTGCTCGATTGGCCCTGCATCAATTGGTTACTGATGGCCGCATACACCCTGCTCGAATTGAAGAGATTGTTGCGAAAACAAGAAAGCAGTTAGACGAAGAGATTGCGGAAACAGGAAAAAGAACTTGTATTGATCTCGGTATTCATGGATTGCATCCTGCTTTAATGAAAATGGTAGGACGAATGAAATATCGTTCTTCCTATGGACAGAATTTATTAAAGCATTCTAGAGAGGTTGCTAATCTATGTGCAACAATGGCCTCTGAATTAGGTCTGAATCCAAAAATTGCTAAAAGAGCAGGATTACTTCATGACATTGGTAAAGTGCCAGAAGATGAGCCTGAATTACCGCATGCTATTTTAGGAATGAAATTAGCAGAAAAGTATGGTGAAAAGCCAGATGTTTTAAATGCAATTGGAGCCCATCACGATGAAATCGAGATGACTACCTTGATTTCACCTTTAGTGCAAGTATGTGATGCCGTTTCTGGCGCTAGACCGGGAGCTCGAAGAGAAATAGTCGAGGCATACATCAAAAGAATTAAAGATTTAGAGTCATTGGCAATGTCCTTTGATGGAGTTGCAAGTGCATATGCTATTCAGGCAGGAAGAGAGCTAAGAGTCATGGTTGAATCAGAAAGGGTTTCTGATAAAAAAGCAGAAGAACTTTCTTTTCAGATTTCAGAAAAAATTCAAACTGAAATGACTTATCCAGGACAGGTTAGAATCACTGTGATTCGCGAGAAAAGAGCTGTAAATTACGCCAAATAATATTGTACTTGTATATATGCCTAAAATCAGAAAGTTACATAGATTAATTTATCTTCTTTTAGGTGTTTGTTTTGTTTTTGTCAGTCACTCACAAGCGCAGATTGAACGTATCGAGAACAGTCCCTATCCTTCATCAAGCCAACCTGATACGTTGTATATTTTTCATGACGATTTATTTACACATGACGAGCTCCTTTTACTTCAAAGTATTCAAGGTCTATGCTCAAAAGTTGAACCTAAAATATATCGTGATAAAGGAAGTGGAAGCTCAATTTGGATTCAAGATTTAGCTGATAATTATGGTGTGTACATCTCTGACGAAATGGACGGTAATATTGATACCTTAATGACTTTAATTCCTGAAGGTGTAACCGGTTATATTCTATGTAACTTGAATGACAATTCAACCAATGTTGCCAATTCTTTGTGTGGGCCTTTAAATGCGATTGCGGTCACCTCACAATTACAAAATCTTGTTGAAGCGAAAGGCTACGTTCAGCTTCTGGACGTTAGAGATAGAGATGAACAATGGGTGCTTGATAATTATGATACTTTACTAAATGATCAACTTGTGACGTATCAAAGGGAAGATAAAGCACTATTTTTAGGTGATTACTCCATTTTTACAAATTCTTTTCATTTTTATGATGAGATTCATGGATTGACTACGGAAAATGCGTTTTCAAGAATGTCTCCAAATTCTTTACTTTTTGGGTGGGGTGATGATGAGTATCAAACCGTTTCTAAATCTTCTGAATTTTCTATTGGCGTTCATCCCGCTGATTGGGGTTTTAACATTTCAACTTTAACAAATTTCAATGCGAATACCGAACAGCAGGTTTCAAGTATGAAACATGATATTGAGCCAGAGACTCACACCGTTTGCTTTTTAATGTCCGACGGAGACAACATCCAATGGATGCTTAATTTATTTGCTGAAGACAACCGATGGTTTGGCTCTGAAAATAGAGGATTAATGGATATTGGATGGACAATACCACCCTCGCTTTCGGAAATAGCACCTACTGTGATGGCTAAAATTTATAGTATGGCTGCATCTACTGATATAGGTCTTGATTATTTCGTAGCTGGACCTTCTGGGCATTCCTATCATTTCCCAGAACTTTTCCCAGAACTTGAAGCCTCTTGTTCTTTAATGAACGATTATCTTGAAAAGTCAGGTTTAACTATTGTTAATATCCTTGGAAACAATCCTAGTGAGACTGTTTTCCAGCCAGAGTTAAAGCAATATTTGAAGCAAGACCAGGTGGGAGGTCTTTTTTATTACGATTATTCAAATTATAGCAAAATGAAAGGTCAGCTTGATTGTTATGCATTGAAGCCCGTTGTTGCTGCTCGATACAATTTATGGGGTGGTTTTGAAACCTGTGAAAGTCTTGCGCAAAAAATTAATAATGCCTCGAGAGACCCATACAAGACGGACGCCTATACTTTAGTTGCCGTGCATGCTTGGTCTAATTCAGTTGATAGCTTGCTATTTGTTCAGTCTCTATTAGATCAAGGGGTTCGCGTTGTTGCTCCGGATGCATTCATACAGTTGATTAGTGATGCGATTTGTGCGCCTCAGGAACTGCAAGACCTGATTTTAGAGGTCTTTCCCAATCCATTCTCAGAAACGATAAGATTAAGAATTAAAGGCTATCAATCTGAAGATTTTGATATTAAAATTAAAGATGTTAACGGTAAAGAAATCCCAATCTCCATGGTTCGTCAAGAAACATTTGATGGCTGGGTTTGTGATTTTACGATTAAAAATATTCTGGCAGGTGTTTACTTCGTGAACTTTTCCTCACCAAATCATAATGAGGTAATAAAAGTGCTGAAGGCTGATTAGGGATCTTGATTCAATTGCCTGCTCGGATCGGGTTCAACATAAACCTTAAAGCGAACCAATTCTCTTTTCTTTCTGCTATTCGTGTTAAGGTAAATCATTCGATTTTGAAAATAATACTTTCCTTGTGTATTAAAGATGACTTTTACGGTGCCAAACCCTCCCGGCGGAATGTTTTCTGTGGGGAGTATAACATCTGTACAAGAGCACTCTGTCTCTGAACTATATATTTCCAAAGGAATCTTTCCAGTATTTTTCACTTCATAGCTGAAAGTTAGCACTTCACCTTCTGGAGTAGGAGGAAACTTAATGGTTTTATATTTTACAGAAAAAACCGCCGCTTGTCCAAAGACAAGGGCGGTTTTAAATAATAGGATTAAAAGTAATTGTACTTTCAACTTACATTTTTGCTGGTGCGCCAGAGCTATTTACTGGAGCGCCACTTTTAGGTGCTTGTCCAACCTCTCCTTTAATTCTAAGAACTTTAGTTGAGGCATTCACAGCGTTAGAAGTGATGGTTACACTTTTGTTAATAGGACCTGGTCTTTTAGTGTCATATTTAACTTTAATGCTTCCTGTTGCTCCTGGAGCGATAGGCTCTTTTGGCCAAGTTGGAACAGTACAACCACATGAACCTTTAGAGTTTGAGATGATTAGAGGTTCATCTCCAGTATTCTTAAATTCAAATGTACAATATGGGTCACCGTTGTATTTGATTTTACCATAGTTGTGTACTTCTTTGGTAAATTCGATTTTTGCACCTTTTTGTACTTCAGTTTGGGCATTTACATTCATGGCTAAAGCGCCGATAAATAGGATAGAGAGGATTAGGAATTTTTTCATTTTATTTTTTTTTGATACCTCTAAACTACAAAGAAGAAGTCTTTCAAAAAAAAAATTAACAGAACATTAACAAGAACAATTATTGCTTGCTTTGTGCC
The DNA here is from genome assembly GCA_943789205.1 of uncultured Flavobacteriales bacterium. Taxonomy (GTDB): domain Bacteria; phylum Bacteroidota; class Bacteroidia; order Flavobacteriales_D; family Crocinitomicaceae; genus UBA952. Next base: position 570,775 of record CALSTG010000001.1, on the reverse strand, counting down.
TTTTGTAAAGCGCAGCTTTGGCACGAGCTCTGCTTCATAAAGCGTCTGATTAATCTAATGGCTAAGAACCCTAAAGCGCAAATTAATAGCAAAACAGACATGATTTGTTGAAGCATTTTGTAAAGTTAAGTTAAAATGACATACGTAAGCCATGAAAAGGCATAAGCCATAATGCCCATAAAGGCAAATTGCGTCAGTGGCCATTTCCAAGATTGTGTTTCTCTTTTCACTATTGCTACGGTGGACATACATTGCATTGCAAACACATAAAAGACCATAAGTGATATTCCGGCTGCTAAAGAATAGGTAGGAGATCCATCTGTGCGTTTTTCATTCCTCATAGAGTCTATAAGTTTTGTTGGTTCGTCGCCTTCATCTTGTACCGCATAAATGGTAGAAAGTGACCCAACGAAAACCTCACGTGCCGCAAATGAAGTAATTAATGAAATACCAATTTTCCAATCATAACCTAAAGGTGCAATAATGGGTTCTATGATTTGTCCTAACTCCCCTATGTAGGAATGTTTCAGTCCTGCAGATGATTCTAGATTCTTCTTTTCCTCTTTATCAGCAGATTGATAATCCGCTGTTTTACGTATGTTTTCTCGAGCATTGTTTATGCTATTACCTGGTCCATAGCTTGCCAAGAACCATAAAACAATCGATATAGCTACAATGATTTTACCCGCATCGAAAATAAAAATTTTTACTTTTTCCAGAACTGATGTGAACACATCAGCCCATCTTGGCGGTTTAAGAGCCGGCAACTCTAATAGCATAAATCCTTTAGACTTACTGCGAATTAGAAGCTTTAAAACAAGTGCCGTTAATAATGCTCCAACGACTCCTAGAAAATACAATCCAAACAACACAATTCCTTGGATATTTATAAACCCAAATAAATATCCTTCAGGTATTACGAGCGCAATTAGTAAGGTATATACTGGAATTCTCGCACTGCAGCTCATGAGTGGAGCAATGAGTATGGTTATTAAACGTTCCTTCCAATTACTGATTGTTCGAGCAGACATCACACCAGGTATAGCACAGGCTAAACTTGACATTAGCGGTACTAAACTTTTTCCATTTAACCCTAGCGGTCGCATGATGCGATCCATAATAAATACGACGCGAGATAAATATCCGGTCTCCTCCAAAATTCCTATGAAAAAGAATAAAAGAGCGATTTGTGGTACGAAAATAACAACGCCACCAATACCAGGAATGATTCCTTCACTGATTAAATCATTTAGCACACCGCTGGGTAGAATATTTGACATCCAGTGCGCAAATTTTCCAAAAGAGCCATCAATAAAATCCATTGGATAAGCCGCAAATGAAAATATAAACTGAAACATAACGAGTAAAACACCCAAGAAAAAAAGGTAACCCCACAAAGGATGAACAAAAAAAGCGTCTAGACGGCTTTGTTTTGATGTATTTGATTTGGTTAGGGTTTCATGGATTACAATTTCTATTTTTTCCTTTCTGAGCTTTGCTTCTTGTCTTTTGATTTTATCATCAATTGCTTTATTACTGGAGGGAGCTACACCCATAAATCCTTTCCCATTTCTTTTTTTGACAGCATTTAAAGCATTTAGTATTCTTTCTTTTCCCAATCCTAATCGGGCATTTGTAGCTACAATTGTTATATCGGGAAAGAGTTGTTTTAGTTTTTCAATGTCAATTTGAATTCCTTGTTTTTTTGCAACATCCCACATGTTTAATACTAATACCATTGGGATGTTAAATTCATAGAGCTGGGTAAAAAGAAATAAATTATTCTCCAACCTTGAAGCATCTACAACAGCTAGAATTAAATCAGGATAATCAGGATTTTGCGGATCACCTAAAACCTTTGAAACCACTTGTTCATCGAGACTTCGTGGGTCAAGACTGTAAGTTCCTGGAAAATCAACGATGTCAAATTTTTGATTTTTATCAGTAAAAAAACCTGATTTTTTCTCAACCGTTACACCTGGAAAATTACCAACCTGCTGTCTTAAGCCAGTTAAGAGGTTGAATAATGAGCTCTTGCCCGTATTTGGATTCCCTAAAAGCGCGATTTTCATAGCTTAGTGTTGGCTCAGTTTTTTTACCAATATTTTTTCTGCTTCAGATATGCGAAGGGAGAGCGTAAATCCTTTTATGTCAATTGCTATAGGATCTCCTAATGGCGCAATCAAGACTATTTTTGTCTTAAGATGTTCGGTCATACCCATTTCAATAAGTTTGGTTGCCATAAAGTCATCCTCAATTGAAAGGACTTCTATTGCTTCACCAAGCAGACAGTCTGATAATCGCTTTTGCATTCGAATGTAAAGATAAGGCTATATTAAAAATTTCAGATAACTACAATCGGGTATTTTTCCTTCTAGTCCTCGGAAAGCACAAATCGTGCTGTTTTTCTGGTGCTCTGTTGCAACAAAATTTTCTTGTTTTTACAAACGAATTCATTTGTTTTTTTGTCGTAGTGCCTAACAGTGACCAGCTCTAGATTGGTATTGTATTTCACCTCGTAGTGCGAGCTAAGAACATTCAATATTGATTTTATTTTATTGGCATTATGGTCAATAAGAAAAGAGAAGCTCAAAGCAGAGTTTTGCATGATGTTTATTTCGGCCTTTGCTGCAGATAATTTGGAAAAAATATCACTTAAATTGGCCTCGATTAAGAATGAAAAATCTTTGGGTGTTATGGAGAATAAAACTTGATTTTTTTTAAATATAAAAGATGGAACCATATGGTCGTTGGATGTGTCAACATCAATTATAGTTCCAGGTGCCGAAGGATCAGCAAATGATTTTACAAGTAGTGGAATTTTTTTGTTTTGAAGTGGTTTTAAGGTTTTAGGGTGAATGACACTGGCACCATAATAAGACAGCTCAATAGCTTCTCTAAATGAAATCCGATCTAATTTTATCGTGTTTTCAAAGAACTTTGGATCTGCATTTAACATCCCTGGAACATCCTTCCAAATGGTTACTGAATCAGACTCCAAAGCATGTGCAAATATTCCTGCAGTATAATCTGAGCCTTCCCTACCGAGTGTTGTCGTTTCTCCACTTTCGTTGCCTGCAATAAAACCTTGGGTTACAAGAATGGTATGTTTTTCTAATTCAGGAATACATATTTCACGAATAGAAGTTATCGTTTTTGGCCAATTGACATTTGCTTTTTGATAAAGCGTGTCAGTTAAAATTTGCTTCCTTACATCTAGCCATTTGCTGATTTTTAAATCTGCATTTATTTTAAACTGTAGAATCTTACTCGACAATAGCTCTCCGAATGATATGAATCCATCATAAAGCTGTGCTCTAGGTTTTAATATGTCTTGATTGTAATAGGTTTCAACTTGATTAAAAATTGATTCAATTTCTTCTCTTAACAGGGCACCTTTGTCTTTGTAAAATAGATTATTTAAAATATTTAAATGATACTTTTTAATGATTTCAACCCTTATTTTAAAGGCCTCAACGTCTTTTTCCATGAAGGCTTCAAATGCATGCTCAAGATTGTTTGTCGTTTTGCCCATTGCCGAAACAACGAGTAATATATTCTGAGTACTGTATCGTTCAAGTATCGCAACAACATTTGAAATGGCGTCGGCATCCTTAACGGAGGCACCACCAAACTTGAATACAAGTAAAGACTTTTTCATAGGTTGTTTAGTCCAATTGATCTGTCAATGATTTTAATTCTTTTTTTGGTGCTTTTCGTTCATACAAGATACTGTAAACGGTCTCAAGAATAGGCATTTCCACATCAAATTCTTTCTTTATTTCATGCAGAGATTTAACAGCGTAGTAGCCTTCCGCAATCATATTCATTTCTAGTTGCGCTGTCTTTACAGAGTAACCTTTGCCAATCATGAAGCCAAACGTTCTATTCCTTGAAAATTTTGAATAGGCCGTGACGAGCAGGTCTCCTAGATATGCACTTGTTTTCGTATCTCTGTGAATCGGATGAATCGCATCTATAAATTTTTCAATTTCTCGTATGGAATTGGAAATTAGTACGGCCTGAAAATTATCTCCATATCCGATTCCTGCACATATACCGGTTGCCAAGGCATATACATTTTTTAGAATTGCTGAGAATTCAGTACCAAAAAGATCGTCCGAAATTGAAGTTTTAATATAGCGACAAGAAAGTTTCTGAGCCATGATTTGGGCAATCTTGACATTTGAGCAGGCAACGGTCAAATATGAAAGTCTTTCCATCGCAACCTCTTCTGCATGACATGGCCCGCATATGATTCCAATATTTTCATAGGGAATTTCAAAAGTTTTATGAAGGTATCTTGCAGGAATTGCCTTCATTTCAGGGATCATACCTTTTAATGCTGAGAATACAATTTTATTCCTGAAAAGTTCCTTAGGAATGTGTTGTAATGTTTCATGGACAAAAGCGGACGGAACCGCAATTATAATGATTTTAGCGCTTGTAACGAGTTGTCGTAAATCTCCCGATATTTCTATGCGCTGTGTATCGAATGTTGCAGATTGAAGATACTTTGGATTGTGAGAATGTTCTTTTAAATGCGCAATGGCACTCTGATCACGCATCCACCAAGAAAGGGGTGATTGATTTTGGCTTAATATTTTTATCAGCGCAGTTGCCCAGCTTCCTCCTCCGATTACAAGAATTCTTGAATGTTTAGCCAAATCCATGCTGCAAAAATAGTATAAACTAGATTGTAGTGCTTAATTAAAATTGATAAGGTCTCCCGCCTTTAGAGATTCTGCCATTTCATCTCTCATTTTTTCAAGCTTTAATTTTGAATGTGGATCCCCTCCATAAGCAAGGTCTTTTAATTTGTAGAGTGTATCAATTGATCGTCCAAATAGGTCTTGTTCAAGTTTGCCTTTGATTTCCATGATTTTAGAGTTTACGCCAATCAGATAGTGCTCAATTTCTCCAAGCCTTGTGCGCTCATCTTTATCAAGTGTTTCTTTTTTCAAAAGACCATGATAATGTGGCAGCAATTGGTTAAGTAACGTAATAAACCTTTCTAATTCATCATCTAACTCTTCTCGATTTCCTCCTAATTCTTCCATATTGGCTAGTGTGTAGCTGTAAATTAGATGATTTCTTGGCCATGAAAGATTGATAATTTATTTTTTTACCATACTACATTGTTAATATCTATTGGATTGCACGTACCTTTGTCACTTAAATATTATCTAAACCTAAATTCAAATTTCGAATGAAAACTATTTACTTTTCCCTATTAATTATTCTTTTTCAAGCTGTATGTACATCGAATATTCAAAGCCAAGTTGAAACTCCGCAACTTAGTCCTGTTTGCGAATTCAATCAAAATGTAGGGCTTACTGAAATTAACTTTTCTTACTCTCGACCTTCAAAAAGAGATAGGGTTGTATTTGGTAATGTTGTACCATATGACAAAATGTGGCGGTTTGGAGCGAACAAGAATTCAACTATCACAATTTCCGACGAGATCTATTTTGGACAAGATACGCTACCAGAAGGGACATATGCCATGTTCATAAAGCCTAATAAGGAGAGTTGGGAGCTTAATTTCTATGCTGATTTTTCGAATTGGGGGACTCCTGACACATGGGACGAATCTAAAGTAGTTCTTAAATTAAAAGCGCCTGTTATTGTTCTCGATAAACCTATAGAAACTATGGAGATTTCTATTGAGAATATAGGAACAGCGTCTGCTACAATTGCTATTTCATGGGATCAAGTGCAGGTTGTCTATCCCTTTAAACTTAAAACTCAAAAGCAAGTAGTTGAAAATATTGAGAAGGTAATGGCTGGCCCATCTGCCTCAGACTATTACAGATCTGCAAAATATTATTTGACTGAAGATTTAAATCCTGAACAAGCCTTGGATTGGATAAATAAGGCAGTTGAGCTTCGAGGTGAATCTGCTTACTGGATGACTCGAGTACAAGCCGAGCTTTTGGCAAAAAACGGAAATTATTCGCAGGCCATAGAAGCTGCTAAGCTTTCGATAAAGGCTGCAACAAAAGCAGGAAATGAGAACTATGTGAAGATGAATGAGGATTCCATTAAGGAATGGTCTAAAAAGCAATAAAGGTTGTTTTCAAAATATAAGTATCACTTACTTCTTCATTGTATAATTTTTCTTTGGGGCTTTACTGGCATACTCGGAAAGCTTATAGCCTTAGAGGCTATGTATATTGTATGGTATCGTGTAGGAATAGCTTCTTTTGTAATTTTTTTATTTCTTCTTTTAAAAGGTAAGAAGCTTAGTATTCCTAAATCTCATATTATAAAAGTCTCGTTTGTAGGTCTTGTAGTTGCAGCTCATTGGGTTACTTTTTATACCTCAATACAGCTTTCTACAGCATCATTAGGAATCTTGTGCTTATCAACTACGACACTGCATGTAGCTTGGTTGGAGCCCATCATAATGAAAAAGAAATTTTCTTGGATTGAATTTTTGTTAGGTCTTGTGGTTGTAGGCGGCATCTATTTTGTTTCAGGAGATTTTTCGCCAGAGGAATATTGGGCTGTTTTAGCGGGTTGCATTTCTGCATTTTTAGCCGCGTTTTTTGCGGTAAGTAATGCGCGATTTGTCGAAGATCTTCCATCAACACATATAAGTATGTACGAATTGGCTATGGGTTTTGTTGGACTGTCAATTTATTTAGCTTTTGCGGGTAAAATTGATGCCGCTATGTTTTCGATGACAATCTCTGACCTTTCATGGTTATTGTTTCTTGCGATCATATGCACTTCTTTTGCTTTTTTAGTCACTATTGATATCGTTAAAAAACTAGGGGCGTTTACAGTTTCGTTAAGTATAAATCTTGAGCCTGTATATACAATAATACTTGCTATTTTTATTTTAAAAGAGCACGAGCAATTGGGAACAAACTTTTATATCGGATCGGTGTTAATTATTATGACAGTTATTGCGAATGGCATCATTAAAAACCAACAAAAAAAAAGAAGCCTTCGTTCCTTGCACTAATTTGAATCAAAAATAACTATAGCAATTATAAAATGGAATATAATAATCTTGGAAAATCTGGACTGAAAGTAAGTCGGTTGTCGTTGGGCTCATGGCTGACTTTTGGCAAATTCATTGAAGATGGTGTTGCAGAGAAGCTTATGCATTATGCCTATAATGAAGGGGTCAATTTTTTTGATAATGCAGAAATATATGCCCGTGGTCAAAGTGAGTTGGTAATGGGTAATATCTTAAAAAAGAGCAATTGGTCTAGAGATAGCTTTATTGTAAGTAGTAAGGTGTTTTTTGGTTCAGGAGGGCAGCTTCCGACACAAAAAGGATTGAACAGAAAGCATGTTTTTGAAGCATGTCATCAAGCCTTAAATCGACTTCAGGTGGATTATTTAGATTTGTATTTTTGCCATCGCCCTGACAAGAGCACCCCTATCGAGGAGACTGTTTGGTCCATGCATAATTTAATTACACAGGGGAAAATCCTGTATTGGGGAACTTCGGAATGGAGTGCACAAGAAATTATGGAAGCCCATATGTTCGCTAAGCAAAATCATCTTATTGGACCCATTGTAGAGCAACCTGAATATAATATGTTCGCAAGAAAAAAAGTAGAGGTAGAGTTTGGTCAATTGTACAAGGGAGTTGGATTAGGCACTACTATCTGGTCGCCACTAGCTAGTGGTGTTCTTACAGAAAAATACTTGTCTAAATTCCCTGAAGGCACAAGACTCGGCGCTGATGGCTTAGAGTGGTTGAAGGAAAAAAACTTGACTGAGGATAGGCTTGAAAAAGTCAGGTTGCTTCATCAACTAGCTAAGAAAATAGGTTTGTCTCTTCCAAAAATGAGTTTGATTTGGTGTTTAAAAAACCCAGATGTGAGTACCGTTATTCTTGGAGCTTCAAATTTGTCTCAGCTTAAGGAGAATTTGTCGAGTATGGATGATTTAGAAATCGTTAATGCGTCGGTTATGGAACAAATTCATTCGATTATAGACAATACACCTGAAAGCCCTTTGTTTTAAATCTGGGTGAATCTATCTAATGGTATTTATTTAGACGAATTCTTTAATTTTACACGCGAGAAAATTTAGGTTATGATTAAAACAGATATACTTATTATTGGTGCTGGCCCTGTAGGCTTATTTACAGTATTTGAAGCAGGTCTTTTAAAGCTGAAATGCCATTTAATAGATTCATTACCAGTTCCAGGTGGTCAATGTGCTGAAATATACCCAAAAAAACCAATTTATGATATCCCAGGTTTTCCATCAGTTCTTGCAGGAGAATTGATAGATAATTTAATGTTACAAGCGGAACCCTTTAAGCCAGGATTTACTCTAGGAGAAGCAGCGATGTCTATTGACAAGCAAGATGATGGCAAATTTGTTGTTACTACAATTAAAGGAACAAAACATGAGGCGCCAGTTGTAATTATTGCAGGCGGTTTAGGTGTTTTTCAGCCGCGAAAACCTCCAATAGCGAACATTACCGAATTTGAAGATAAAGGGGTGGAATATATTATCAAAGACCCTGAACTTTATCGTGGAAAGAAATGTGTAATAGCGGGTGGGGGAGACTCCGCGCTTGATTGGTCCATATTTTTAGCAGAAAAGAAAATTGCAAAAGAGGTCGTTCTCGTACATCGTAGTAGCTCTTTCAGGGGTCATTTAGACTCTGTGCAGCGCGTTATTGATCTTGCGGATCAAAACAGAATCAAGCTGGTTACAGAGGCAGAGGTTACAGGTATTGAAGGTGGAGCGCAATTGGAGCGTGTGATTATTAAGCATCAGAAAGATGGCATGTTTGTTGAAAATACAGATCATTTCATTCCACTTTTCGGCTTAAAACCCTCTTTGGGTCCAATTTCAGATTGGGGCTTAGAAATTGAAAAAAATGCAATAAAAGTAGACACCACAGATTATTCAACTAACATCCCAGGTATTTATGCTATTGGCGATGTCAATACATATATCAACAAGCTGAAGCTAATTTTATGTGGTTTTCATGAAGGAACATTAGCTGTTCAGTCTGCTTTTGCCAGAATCCATCCTGACAAAAAGAATATCTTAAAGTATACCACTGTGAATGGGGTTCAAGGTTTCTAAATCTTTGAATTTTATATCTTTATTGAATAAGTTAAACTCCTATGAGTCGTTATTCCCTTAATACCTTAGTTCTTTTTGGAATTTTATCAATAGCAAGTATTCTTGTTGTTCAATTGGTTTGGGTCAGAAAAACAATGGAGCTCCAAAACACGAACATTGCGATTCAGGAAAAAGAGGATAGCTTGAACATCAAAGAATTTTCAGAGCAAAGTCACGTTGCATTGCGCAATGTTTTGGCAGAGATAAATACATCTTTAGCGGACAGTTCAGAGCTTTATGGGGCAGTTAAGCAAATCCGTTCAAATAGATTCATGGTCGACATCAATGAAGAGCTACAACCTTTTTATTTAGAGACTTTATTAAAGAAGGCTTTTTATGCCCAAAATATCAATCAGGATTTTGTCTATGGTATATACGATTGTTTCACGGATTCTATTGTATACGGTAATTTAATTAAGTTTTCCAAGGAATCTCTTTATGAACCTGCTTCAAAAAATCAAGGTGGTGTGACTGCCGAAAATGTTACCATAGAGAATGATGGACATTATTTTACTGTTTTTTTTCCAAATGTGATTGCGGCACCTATCGTTCCTGTTAAGTTCATTTCACCTTGGATATATATTGGAATAATTGTGTTGCTTGTTTCCTTCTTTTTTATTTATTCATTGGTTATTATTTTTCGTCAGAAAAAAGTTTCAGAGGTTAAGAATGATTTCATAAACAACATGACCCATGAGTTGAAGACGCCGATTTCAACAATCAGTTTATCCTCTGAGATGTTACTCCACAAGGCAGATATTAGTCAGGAGAACGTAAAGAAATACGCACGTATCATTTTTGAAGAAAACAAGCGGCTTGAGCAGCAGGTTGAACGCGTCCTTAATGTTGCAAAGCTAGACAAGAACGAGCTTGTTTTAAACAAAGAGATCATAGATATTAAAGAAATATTGTTTCAGCTCAAAGAAAATTTTGAAACCTTTCAAAAGGCCCCAAATAGTCAATTATTACTATCGCTTTCTGAAGCTTCACATAGTCTAAATGGAGACCCAGTACATCTCACCAACGTACTCTATAATTTAATGGATAATGCCGTCAAATATAGTGAAGGAGCTATTCATATTGCTATAACAACCGAGGTATCTTCGAGCCATTTGATTATTGAATTTGAAGATAAAGGGATAGGAATCAGCAAGGAGCATCAGAAATCAATATTTGATAAGTTTTATAGAGTGCCTACGGGAAACGTTCACAATGTAAAAGGTTTTGGTTTGGGTTTGTACTATGTAAAACTTATTGTAGAAGGGCACGAAGGTAAAATATTAATGCGAAGCATACCAAAAGAGGGCACCGTATTCACAATTAAGCTTCCTTTTAAAGCTTAAAGAGTTCACAATCAGGTTGAGGAAATATCCCTTTTCGTAACATTTCCCTCTCTTTCCCATCTAATCTAAAGACTTCTTCTATTTGTGAATGCGGCGTGGTTAGGTGAATGTTATATGCTCTTCGTTTTATTTTTTTTACTTCATATGCACCGCTGTATGTTTTTGAGCCGATAACCAGCTTTAAGCTATCCTTATCTAAGGAAACTGTGATACTACATGATGCGACCTCTAACAATTGACTTCCATTATTTATTTTATAAGAGGGAATAGTGCCTTTATAAGTGCCTAAATCCTTCTTTTTAATTTGTGCTGAAAAGTAAAATGCGTTAAAAGCCAGTAAACAAATTAGAACATGTTTCATGTAACTAAAATTAACATTAATCTTGGTCTTTTAATAGTTATTAACTTGTTAAAAAATCATTGAACACAGTTGATTACTCAGCGGCAAAAAGTTCTATTTTTGAACTATGAAACAATATCATGATTTGCTACAGCATATTCTAGACAAAGGTACAGTAAAAGAAGACCGAACAGGTACTGGGACACGCTCTGTTTTTGGTTATCAAATGCGGTATGATTTGAACGAAGGATTCCCTTGCATAACCACCAAAAAATTACATTTAAGATCGATCATTCATGAGCTGCTTTGGTTTTTAAAAGGAGATACAAATATCGCGTATCTTAAAGAAAATAAGGTTTCCATTTGGGATGAGTGGGCCGACGAAAATGGTGATTTAGGACCGGTATATGGTTCTCAATGGAGAAGCTGGCCGACACGAAATGGTGAATATATTGATCAAATTCAAGGTATTTTAAAGCAAATAAAGGAAACACCAGATTCTCGTCGAATTATAGTTTCTGCATGGAACGTAGGTGAATTATCTGGTATGGCATTACCGCCCTGTCATGCATTCTTTCAGTTTTATGTTGCTGACAATAAACTTAGCTGTCAGCTATATCAGCGAAGCGCAGATACTTTTTTAGGTGTACCATTTAATATTGCCTCATATGCCTTATTAACAATGATGATTGCCCAAGTTTGTGATTTAGAGCTTGGAGATTTTGTACATACGTTAGGTGATGCACATCTTTATTCAAATCATCTTGATCAGGCCAAATTGCAGCTTGAAAGAGATTTTAGGCCACTACCAACCATGAAAATCAATCCTGATATTAAAGATTTATTTGCCTTTAAGTATGAAGATTTTGAGCTCTTGAATTACGATCCGCATCCACATATAAAAGCTGCAGTTGCCATATGATAAAGGTTTCTTTAATCGTTGCAATGGATAGGAACAGGGGTATAGGTCGTGATAATGACCTCATGTGGCACCTTCCAAATGATATGAGGTTTTTCAAAGAGACCACTGAAAATCAAATCGTAGTTATGGGTAGAAAAAATTATGATTCAATCCCTGAAAAATATCGACCTTTGCCAAATAGAGAAAATGTGATTTTAACTAAAAACACAGCTTTTGAAGCATCTAATTGTAGCGTTTTCAATTCGCTCGATGCTGCATTGAGCGCATATGAAAGTGACAAGAATCGAAAGTTGTTTATCATAGGTGGTGGTCAGATATATAAGCTCGCATTGGATGCAAATATTCTTGAAGAAATGTTCATTACACATATTGATGGAGACTATGAAGCGGATACCTTTTTTCCTGATTTTAATGAAAGTGATTGGAATAAAGAATTACTGATGAGTCAATCAATTGATGAAAGACATCAGCATGATTTTAAGGTCTTTCGCTATACACCTGTTAAATAAAAAACACCTGTTAGCGCGGCTGTTTCTGTTCTCAAACGCTGCTTACTCAATTCAATTTCAGTGTAACCTGAATTGAGAGCTGCTCGAACCTCATCTTTTGTAAAATCTCCCTCAGGTCCGATTAAAAAGGGAGCAATCGCTTTAATTTCTTTAGCATTCATTTTTTCACCACTGTAGCAATGACCAATAAATCCTTTAGGGTATAATTTTATAAAGGCCTCAAATGTTATTGGATTATTAATTCTTGGAAGATGAAATCTTTTGGATTGCTTCATTGCGGAAATGGCAATTTTTTCTAATCTCTTTTCATTGATTTTCGTGCGTTCACTATTTCTGCAATTAATAAGTGAAAGTGTATGAATTCCGAGTTCCGTAGCTTTTTCAAGAAACCATTCTAGCCGCTCACTACTTTTTGGGATTGCCATGGCAATATGAATATTTCCCTGAGATACTTCATGTTGATTTTTCTCATTAATCTTTACTCTGCAACGCTTAACATGCGGGTCAATGATCTCACAGATAAAATGACCACCTTTCCCATTAATGAGTTCGATGGTGCTGCCAAGCTGCTTTCTTAATACTCTTATACAATGTTTGGACTCTATCTCAGATAAGACATATTCGTCCTCTTGCATAGAACATTCTGGAGCATAAAAAATCATGGGTTGAGCAATTTAAAAATCATTTCCTTCATTAAATCAGCCTGACTTGATGTTCTATTTCCATATCCTTTAGATTTTAAATCATACTCTTGTAAGATTTCCATATTAAAAGCAATCTTTTTTGGACTAAACCTTGCTTTAGCCTTACTTAATTCACCAGCAACAAAAGGGTGTACTCGCAATTCTTTTGCAATAGCCTCCCGAGCGCTAAATTTTAGAAAGTGAATTTTTAGAACATTGGAAAAAAAAGTAAATAATGAAGAAACAACCTGAGGTAAATGAACGGCTTTTGGGTTCATTTCGAAATAATGTATGATTTTGTATGCCTTGTGAATATCTTGTGCTGCTACAGCGTTTGTGAGCTCAAATAGATTGTAGTCTTTTGAGATTCCAATATTTTCTTCAATGTGTTTTTCGTTAATTTGAGTCCCTTTCGGATAAATGACACTGAGCTTATTGACCTCATTTACAATACGACCTAAATCATTTCCTAGAAACTCTCCAAGAAGCATCGTCGCTTTTGAATTAAGTGTAAAACCTTGATTTGTCACATAGCGTTGTATCCACTCATTGAGTTGATATTCTTTTACTTTTTCAGATAGAAAAACTAAGCCTTTTTTAGCGATGAGTTTAAGCGCTTTTTTACGAGCATCGTATTTTTTGTATTTGTGACAAATCACAAAAATTGTTGAGTTGTTTGGATTTTCAAAATAGGGGCAGAGGCTTTCTAATTTTTTAAAGTCTTGGGCTTCTTTTAGAATCACAAGTCTTTTTTCACTTCCCATCGGAAAGGATTTGAGCTCATTTAGAAGAACTAAAGGGTCTGTAGTCTTTCCATAAAGAATGCTCTGATTAAATTCTTTTTCATGGTCCTCAAGAGCATGCTTTTTTATGGCATTTGAAATAAGGTCTATGAAATAAGGCTCTTCTCCATGAAGAAAGTATACAGTTTGAAAATTTTTACTTTCAATTTCCTTAAGAATCAACTTTTCATTCATGTCTATGTTCCCAGATTTGAATGAGTTCAATCAAAGTTTTTACTGATTTTTCCATATCCTGTATGACGACATATTCTTGTCTAGAGTGAATAGCCATTTCTCCTGTGAAAATATTTGGACATGGCATTCCCATAAATGACATTCTAGAGCCATCGGTTCCTCCACGTATTAAATCAAAAACAGGTGTTATTCCAACCTTTCGCATAGCTTCTCCGGCATATTCACATACTTGTGGGTAATCATTAAGAACCTCTTTCATATTGCGGTATTGTTCCGTTATTTCAATATCATAAGTGATTCCTGGATGCTTCTCCGCAATATTTTTCATCGTGTCCGCAATGAGTTGTTCATATTCAGAAAGTTTACTCGTTTTATGGTCACGGATAATAAAATCTACACTTGCTTTCTCTAGAGCCCCTTCAATTGAATATGGATGTATAAAGCCTTCTCGGCTCGCAGTCGTCTCCGGTGTAAGGGTTTTCTTAGGCAACGAGTCTACTAACAAAGCTGCCATTTTTATAGCATTCACCATTTTTCCTTTTGCATACCCTGGATGAGCACTTAGCCCATCTATAGTTACCTTCATGCCATCCGCGGAAAACGATTCGTCTTCGATAGAACCTTCAGGCCCTCCATCTAGGGTGTAACCGAAATCTGCATTTAGTTTTTCCATATCGAGATGGTCAACACCCTTTCCGATCTCTTCATCAGGAGTAAATAATATTCTAATATCACCGTGCTTAAGCTCAGGATGTTCAATCATATATTTTGCAAAATCCATGATGATAGCAATCCCAGCTTTATCATCAGCGCCGAGTAGGGTTTCACCACTTGCGGTGATAATATCGTCACCTATTTTACCTTGAAGGTATTTTTGCTTTTCTTTTGTAATTACTTGAGATGGATCATCAGGAAGAATAATAGGCGTGCCTTGATAGTTTCTGTGTACGATAGGTTTAACATTTGTACCACTGCAATCTGGTGCAGTATCCATGTGCGAGCAAAAGCAAATTGTTGGAATATTTTCTTTTGAAGAATTTGATGGAATTGTCCCGAAAACATAACCCCACTTATCCATTTCAACGTTAATAGCTCCTAGTCCCTTAAGTTCTGAGACTAATAATCTGCCGAGGTCTTTTTGAATGTCAGACGATGGAAAAGTAGAAGACGACGGGTCTGCTGTAGTATCTATTTTTGCATAACGTATAAAACGTTCTTCAACGGTATGTTTATAATTCATACCTCAAATATACGAATCCTATTCCTTAGGATTTAATTGCCTTGAATGATGTCTCTTAGAATTGTTAGCTCCTCAACTTTTTCGGAATTTCCTACACGCTGAAATGATGAAATGAGATTATTGAGCATTCTTTTAATGATTGCTGAGTTTGAACATGGTTCAAAATATTCTCTACGATGTGGGCGTTTGAGCTCATTAAGAAATTGTTTGATTTCGTTGGTGTTAAAAATCACACCGTTTGAAAATGCATTTATGTAGCAAAGCACACCATATTCATTGTCCTCGTTAATCATTGATACAGAGCCTTTTGTGTCCATATATGCAAGAACAAAATGATTTGGAAGGTTCACGCCATAGATAGGTAGGTCGAGGGATTGGGCTATAATACTGTAGAGAAGGCAAATACTTAATGGATTTCCTTTTTTACTTTCTAATACAGTATTGATATATGAGTTTACAGGAGCATGATAATTTTTACTATCACCATGAAACTTATGCACTTTAAAGAATATTTTATTAAATATTTTAACTTGCTCAAATGCCGTAAGATGGTCGTTTAGTTCAAGCCATATGTCTTGGCGAATGGTTTCAATAAAACTTCGAATAGATGCTTCATCAAGGCCAGGGTATTGGTATTTAGCGATTATTATGGCTCCCTCTAGGAGGTCTTTTTCAGGACAGTTATTCCATTTTTCTAAGCCCGTTTTCACTTCTTCAAATTGAATATCATGAATGATGTTTTCTATTCTACTTTGAAATACAAGGCCATAGTAATCTTCTTCCCATGATTTTTCAAGGTATGGGATTGCCATACTTCCGCATTTAATGAGTTCATCCCTTACTTGAGAGAAAACACTTTCATCTGGATCATCTATTAATTTGACTAATGCTGAAATTGAAGGTTTGTCCGTCGGCATAGAACAAATATATTGATGCAGAACAAAACTTTGGAAGGCACTCAAATAGTTTATCAATGCCAAAATGTTAATTTTTTATTGAAACCATTTTTTAATTCTTCCGTTAAACGCTATTGTATTTAGATTAACTTTGCTACAGGTTAATGAAATCAAGGGGACTTCGGTCCCCTTTTTTATTGTTTTTCTGTTAAACGCCTGAGCTTATCAAAGGCCATTTGGTTTTCTTGACTTGAAAAGGCGGCCTCAATTTTTTGCTTTTCTCTTTTAGTTAAATGCCAAGACAGAGATATTCTTTCATTGTAATCCTCTCTTAAATTAAAAGTAACCTTATCAACAGGAAAGTTGAAGCTTGTCTCACAAAGTTTGAGGAGTTGTTCTTGATCTAAATCTTGGGTTCGTGTAAAATTCGTTAGTAGGTTTCCGAAAGGCAAGAACAATTTATCAATTAGACCTAATTCTTTATATAATTCATTGCTCATTATTCTTTTCGTATCTCGGATTTCTAGGATAACCACACCAGATGTGTTTTCAGTAAGCCATTCGTTTAAAGCGAATAGATAGTCTACAGAAACTTTACCTCCATAATTATCCCGAATACCCGCATCCATGAGCTGGATTTCTGGTTTGGTGGGTAAGGCCATCATTGGCATAATCATAGGGAATGTGGCACTGGCTCGCAATACAGATGAAAAGCGCATATGATGTGGATCATTATTTTTAAAGAAGGACTGGAAGTCTATATTTTCATACGTCGTTTCTTTATTGTCTCCAATCATAAAGCTTAAGTTCTGTGATGAAATGAGTAGACGTCGACCATCATTTACAATTGTCGGGCTAAATATCATTAAAGGTATACTGCTATTTCTCTCGAATTCTTGATAATAACCTAAAGGATGCTCTAAATAGTTGTTCAGATTTTCATGCAACTCTTTCTCGAATTCTGAACCTCTTTCTTGAGTATATTTTTTATCGTAATAAACTACCTGTTTGTAGCGCATAAAAAGATCACTTGTCGATGCTGAAAAAGACAAACGATTCAGAAGGTCTTTACTTAATCTTTCTTTGAATAGTGCGGTATTTCCATCCAATGTTTTTAGTTTTTTCCTCAATTGAATTTCTCTAAAGTATGCTGCTCCAATCATCCCGCCAGAGGCTCCCGTAATCATTTGCAAGTTCTGCGAAAGCTTGGATTTTAGCTTTTCATCTGCATTGGAAAGTACCGTAAATGTCCATAACGCACTCCTTAAACCACCCCCAGAGGTATTAAGAATAACCAATTTTGGTTTTTCTTCACCGGTTTTCCTTTTCCAATTTTCCAGTATTTGAATAATGTGTTCTTTTGAAGGGAAAGTTTCCTCATTCGTTTTGTGGTTTTGTCTAATATTTTCTGGACTGTAATTAATGATTTTTTCTTCTGAATAATTTAAACCTAATGCATAGCTCGTATATCGAAAGACTCCGACCTTAGAGGAAAGCGCTGACATGACGATAATAATAAGAAAAATCAAAGGGTATGTCCATCTATGAAACCAAGAGTTTAGCGCACCAATGACCATAGATAAAATGGTTAAAAGCATTAATATACTCATAGCTGCAGGAACTTCGAATAATGAAAAATTTCTGAAAAAGCTTAAGCTTAGGAATGCACTTATGGTGAGGACTTCAAAAATAAAAGCATTGATTCTTGTTTGTGAAAAAACACTCTCAACAATATGCTTATCCAAATGAGCAACACTACGACTTTTGTAGAGCTTGAATTTTTTTCCAATATAATAAATAGGGCGCGTACGTTTTTCTCTAAAATAGTTGTACCATTTTTGTCCTAGGCCTTTGCTTGTAATGGTTGAGACGGGATTGGATTCAGTTATGGTGTCATCAGCGTCTTTATTCGTTCTCAGGGGAAAGAAATAAAGTATACTTAGCATTATAAAAAGCATAAAACCTGACAAGAAGGAGATATTATATATCAATATGTCACTGCTGCTTGCCAGTTCCTCGTTCTGCTGAAATATGGACATTTTTACAAGATAAATAATGATATAAGCAAGTGGGATTAGAAAGTTATTAATACAAAATCTAAAAAATGGAGTCGAAACAACCACAAGAAATGGAAATCTTGGCCCCAATTTTATATAGCTGTATACGTTAAATGCCATGGAGAATCCACCTACCGAAAATCCCAATAGTGCAAAAGACCATAACCCAACCTCGCCGAGGTAATCCGGAGAATAAAACAGAAAGGGCACACCAAAATTGGCACCTAATAAATTAAATAGAATACTAAATAATAAGCTCCAATAAAGTAATCCGAAAAAGTTATACTTGATCTGGGCTTTCAAAAGCACAATTGGGAAGAAATCCCTGACAAGTATGAGGTTTTTAAGCATATAATAAAATACTAAAGAAAAATCGAATTTAAAAATCCTGTATGCTAGATTTATAATCTATTCGATAGATCTTTCATTGTTTTAATAAAGTTTTGCTCAATTTGTGTATCTGAATTTTCGCCTTTCCTTACTTTCCAAGACCCTCCAGCAATGGTTCCTTCAATCATACTTGTATCAGATGCGTATACAATTGTATTTGTCAAGTGTTGCGTTCCTGTCATTCCTATAAGCGGATGACCATCAGAAATCACCACAGTGTCAAGAGGTGTTCCTACTTTAAAATAGGTTTCATTTTCTATGCCCATTGCACGTCGTCCATTTACAAGTGCACTATTAATAGCAATTGCACCATTATCTCCTGAATTACTGTTTCCAAATGTATTTCTGCTATGTGATGTTAGTCTTTGTCCATAGTCTAGTAGCCGTAATTCTTCAAATGGATTTAATCCAATATGACTGTCTGTGCCTATGCACCATTTACCTTTGTGTTTTAAAAAGGTATCAAGGGGGAAAAGGCCATCACCAAGATTCCCTTCTGTGGTTGGGCAAATGACAACATTAGCGCCGCTCTTCGCAAGCAGCGAACTTTCATTTTCAGACAGGTGTGTTGCATGTACTAAATGAAAGTTTTTATTGAGCTCAATATTTTCCATAAACCATTCGGTTGGTCTCATTCCAGTATAAGCAATACAATCTTTTATTTCTTTGAGTTGTTCTGCGATATGAATATGAAAGGGAGTGTTTCCTTGACGATAATCTGCGAGTTTAATTATGTTTTTTAAAGAAACACCGCGCATGGAATGAATGCCCATACCAACGTTACAGTTGTCATAGTTTCTAGACATTTTCATTACACTTTCGTGTAGCTCGAGATAGTCTTCAAACGAGGTAGATAAAAAACGACGTTGTTCTTTTTGAGCAACGACTCCAAACCCACCTTGTTCATAATAAATAGGGATTATAGTAAGTCCAATCCCAACACTTTGAGCTGCTCTTGCAATCCTTTCACTTAGCTCAGCTCTATTGTTATAAAAGTTTCCTTTGACATCATTATGGATATAATGAAACTCTGCTACATGTGTATAACCATGACGCAGCATTTCTTTATAAAGCATCGCTGCTATAGCTTCAACTTGTTCAGGCCGCACCTTGAGTGCAAGTTCATACATAGATTGGCGCCAACTCCAAAAATCATTTTTTTTAGTAGCGGTATCGTGCAGTTCAGCCAATCCTGCCATGGCATACTGAAAAGCATGTGAATGGGCATTTTGAAAGCCAGGTATTGCGTAACCTTGACATTTTTTAATATTATCTGCCTTTTCTATTTTTTGAATGTTCCCCTTCTCATTAACCGAGACAGTCATGTTTTGATGCCAGCCTTCTGATTGAAGTATTCCTTTGAAATTGAATTCACGCATTTAATGCTACTATTAAATGATTAAATGTTTTCTTCAACATTTTTTTTACTGATCTGGCTTTTATTGGATCGTATTCTGTCTCATTAGAGGTCATATACAAATCCTTACACATTTCAAGCTGAAGTGCATGAATATTTTGAGATGGATCACCTTTAGATCTTGTAATGAACCCCCCCTTGAATGGGGTATTGTGTGTGATTTCAAATGTACCTGAGCTCAAGTTCTCGAGTGCGATATCTATATATTCAACACCTGACGTTTTCTGGTCATTGTTTCCTAAAATCAAGTCAGGAAATGGGTTTTCTTGAATGGTTTTGACGTTTCTTCTAATAGAGTGGGCATCCCAAAACAGTACTTTCCCAAAATCACTTTTGTAATTCTTTAAAAGAAGATCGATTTGATTGTGGTAGGGCCAATAATAAGAATCCAAACGTCTCTGTATTTCTGCTTTATTTGGTATGTCCTCTTGCGAACGATAAATCATATTTCCCAGAAAATCTGTGGTAGGGCATAATGAGGTGATGATGCGGCCATCGTTATATAATGATTGATTTTCTGGAGTTCTATTTAAATCAATAACCCATCTCGAATATTTTGCCTTGATAATTGTAATGCCCATTTCTTCTGCGAAGTCATACAAGATTTCCAAGAACCAGTCCGTATCGTCTGGAGCAGATATTAAGCTTTGATTATAGGTTTGCTTAAGCTCTGTTGGAAATGCTGTGCCACAATGAGGAATACTTAATATAAAAGGCACTTTTTTTTCCTTGGGTACGATGAGCTCAAAAGGTTTTTTGGTTTCTGACATTATTTTATTTCAGTTTCATGAAATTCTAAAATTTCAGTCGGGACATGCGTAGGTTTCATTGTGTCAGAATGTATAAAAACAAGTTCTGTGTTTGCGGTCGCAATGAGGAGTTTTTTTTGGTTTCGAATTTCGTAAATGAATTCAATTCTTGAGCCATTAATTTTAACGATTTCTGTTTCAATAAATAATAGATCGTCATATTTAGCAGGTGCAATATATTTTATAGAAAAATTACGAACGGGAAGTAGAATTCCAGCATCTTCAAGTTCCTTGTAGGAGACACCTTGGCTTCTAAGAAGTTCAACTCTAGCAACTTCTAAAAATTGCGCATAATTTCCGTAATAGCAGAAGCCCATTCTATCCGTTTCACCGTATCTGACACGGATTTCCGAAATATGTTTTGTTTTTCCTTTCATTTAACTTTTAATAAAGCTAAAAAATTATTACTTTACATATGCGAAACTATCACTTTTCTGAAAAGAAAATACCTCTTAAGAAAACATTTTAAAAAGTCAATACCCCTAGTGGTTTTTTTTTAACTTTTTTATGAGAACATTTGTATTATGCAAAGACGAAGTAGAATTTTCGATTTTATGCCGTCAAAATTAAGACCAAACTATTAATTTTTAACTATGAGTAAAAACCACGAAGGTGCATGGGACTCCTGTCTAAAAGTCATTAAAGACAACATTTCATTGCAAGCGTTTAAAACATGGTTCGAACCTATCGTTCCCGTGAAACTCGAAAAGGATATTTTAACCATTCAAGTGCCTTCATATTTCTTTTACGAGTGGTTAGAAGAAAATTATATTACGCTTCTGCGAAAGGTGGTGAAAAAGCAATTGGGTGCAGACGGTAGTTTAGAATACAGTATTGTAATGGAAAATAATAATAAATCCTCTAATCCGTATACGGTAAAAATACCTGCTCAAAGTTCAAATTCTTTAAAAAATTCTCCTGTCAATGTTCCGATCAGTGGAAATGAAAAGCAAATTAGAAATCCGTTTGTAATTCCTGGATTGAAAAAGCTCAATATTGAATCTAACTTAATACCAGCTTTTACCTTTGATAATTTTGTCGAGGGAGAATATAACAGACTCGCTCGTGCATCAGGGTTTGCAGTTTCAAACAAACCAGGTGGTACAGCATTTAATCCTCTTCTTATATATGGAGGCGTAGGTTTAGGTAAGACTCACCTTGCGCATTCGATAGGTATTTCAGTTAAGGAAAATTATCCTAATAAGACCGTTTTGTACGTACAATCTGAAAAGTTTGCGCATCAATTTATCGACGCGATTAAAAATCAATCAACAAACGATTTTGTTCACTTTTACCAGATGATTGATGTCCTCATAATTGATGATGTTCAGTTTTTTGCAGGGAAAGAAAGAACTCAAGATGTCTTTTTCTCCATATTTAATCACTTGCATCAAAATGGGAAACAAATTGTTTTGACCTCTGATAAAGCGCCAGTTGAAATGCAAGGAATGGAGCAGAGATTATTGTCAAGATTTAAGTGGGGTCTATCAGCAGATTTGGGTACGCCAGATTTAGAAACCAGAATCGCTATCCTGCAGAAAAAAATGTATGGTAGTGGTATCGAGTTACCTAAAGAGGTTGTCGAGTATTTGGCCTATTCTATAAATACAAATGTACGTGAAATCGAAGGTGCATTAAATACGCTTTTAGCCCAAGCTTCGTTAACGAAAAAAGCAATTACTTTAGACCTAGCCAAGCAAATGGTTGATAAATTCGTCCGAAGTACTGCTCGAGAAGTTTCTATAGAATACATCCAAAAGGTAGTTTGCGATTATTTTGATCTCCCAATAGAGATGTTGAAATCAAAAACAAGAAAACGTGAGGTTGTACAAGCTCGACAAATATCAATGTATTTCTCTAAAAAAATGACAAAATCGTCTTTGGCAAATATAGGTGCTCATTGCGGAGGTAAAGATCACGCAACGGTCCTTCATGCTTGTAGAACAGTTGTCAATTTATCTGAAACGGATAAACAATTCAGACACTATCTAGAGGAGTTAGAGAAGAAATTAACAATTCAATAAAAATTTATGTCAATCCCTTATGGAGGCCTAGCGCTGATTGTTGTACTGACAATTCTAATATTAAAAACATTTATTATTGTAAAAGAGGCATCCGCTGCTGTTATTGAACGATTCGGTAAGTTCCAATCTATCCGAAAGTCAGGATTGTCTTTAGTGATACCATTTATTGACAACCGAACGGCTACAGTTAATCTTCGTGTTCAACAATTAGATGTTACCATTGAGACGAAGACTTTAGATAATGTTTTTGTAAATCTTCAGGTTTCTGTTCAGTATCGCGTTCGCAAAGAATATGTTAAAGAGGCATATTACTCCTTAGACAATGCGAAAAATCAAATTGCGTCTTATGTCTTTGATGACGTGCGGGCAGAGGTTCCAAAACTTGAGCTCGATGATGTCTTCGCAAAGAAAGAAGACATAGCAATAGCTGTTCAAAACAATATCTCTCAGAGTATGGCTGAATATGGTTATGCAATTATTAAAGCACTCATTACGGACATTGACCCTGACCACAAAGTAAAGGATGCCATGAACCGAATTAATGCGGCCAAAAGAGATCGTGAAGCTGCTCATGAAGACGGAGAGGCGAAAAAAATCATGATTGTAAAACAAGCCGAAGCTGAGGCCGAATCAAAAAGGTTGTCAGGGGAAGGTATTGCGCAGCAAAGACTAGAGATTGTTCGCGGTTTCAAAGAATCTGTTGAAGATTTCAAGAAGTCTCTTGATACAGTGACCCATGAGGAGATCATGCAGTTCGTATTGATGACTCAGTATTTCGATACGATTAAAGATATCGGGGCTAATTCCAAGAATTCATCAATATCTGATGCCGCATTCTCCAGGTGGTATGCGGGCATTCCAAGATCAAATTATCTCAGGGACTTTTGTGGGGAACAAATTAAATGAGAATGAATTAAAGTCAGAAGAAGAATTCCGAGGAAGCATTCTGATTCATAATTTCTAAGGGCTATTAACTCAGTTGGTTTAGAGTGTCACCTTGACAGGGTGGAAGTCACTGGTTCGAATCCAGTATAGCCCACTTCTTTTTTACCTCAAGTTTATTTTATGAAGTCCGGATGAGGCCTTTTCAGCAATAACTGTGAGCTGCGGGTGCTCTACTGTTGCAGGGTTAGGATCGATATAATAGATTTTAGTTTGAGCTTTAACATAATTAATTAAACCAGCGGCAGGATAGACCTGCATTGAAGTACCAATAATCAGTAAAACATCTGCATCTTGACAAATTGAAGCCGCTACAGGTATTAATGGAACCTCCTCCCCAAACCAAACAATATCTGGTCTTAGCTGATAGCCATTAATACATAAATCACCAATATTTAAGTCATTTTTCCATTCTTTTACATCGCTAGAATCATATGTGCTTCTTACTTTAAAAAGCTCACCGTGCAAGTGTAATACTGATTTGCTCCCCGCTCTTTCGTGAAGATCATCGACATTCTGAGTCACAATGGAAACTTTAAAGTCGCGCTCCAGATCGGCTAAGTATTGGTGACCACTGTTAGGTTTTACTTCAAGAAGTTGTCGCCTTCTTTGGTTGTAAAACTCGAGAACTAATTCAGGGTTACTCTTAAATCCTTGAGGTGAAGCAACATCCATAACATCATGACCTTCCCATAGACCATTGCTATCTCTGAATGTTTTGAGTCCGCTTTCAGCACTCATGCCTGCGCCACTTAAAACTACTAAATGTTTCATTGGGTAAATCTGATTAGGGATAAAGAATCGTGAACCACGTTAAATTTAAAGATATATCTTTATTTAAAAAGACCAAATAATGTTTTTAAGAGTTGTTACATGTCTTACGCTTTTATTTTTTTTAGGGCCATGGGCTTTGGCTCAACAAGGATTTGGAATTTCGGCTGGGTTAAATAGTTCTCGTATTCATATTAAACAATCAGAAACGCCGAATACATTTTATGAAGGATACCATTCAATTGTTAATTTGAACTTTAGTGGCCAATATGAATTTCAATTGTATCAAAATTTAGATTTGAGACTACGTTTTGGCTATTCAGGTAAGGGGTACGGCTATACATCAGAAAATTCAAATGTCTATATGGTTGGTTCTGATGAGTTTTCTGAATATTCAAGAATCGAAAGTAAGGTTAGGCTAAGTTATTTAGATTTTACACCAACGCTTAATTATAATAAAAGTATTGGTTCAAAGACTAATTTATATGCCCTTTTTGGACCGTATTGTAGCTTTGCTTTTTCTGGTTCTTCAAGAACCACACAAACCTATGCTTATAGCAATCCATTTTCAAGTAGTGACTTGATTCAATTAAATCATGAAACAATTGATTTTGGTGCAGAAGGAGATGGAATTAATGTTGTCGATTTTGGTATCTCATCTGGTATCGGTATTTCAATTCAACGTTTTTTTATTGAGACCTCTTATGATTTAGGTCTAAGCAATATTGATATGTCTAATGATTCTGATTTTCGAGTTTTAAATAGGACCTTGTCCATTAGACTTGGATATATATTGTTTTAAAGCTGTATCGATTTTCAAAAATGTAACAGTGAAATTTAAAAATAAATTAATTTCTTATACAACGAACAGAGAAAAATCCCCAATATTCATCCTCACTGTATAGAATGGGTGAATTGAAAGATAGCCCCCAATAACTCTGAGAAGTACTCCACCAACTGCCGTGATAACCAATACCACGGTAATCCAAAAAACCCTCACGACTGCCACTTGGCAGAGCTGAAAAACCACTTTCATTGGTTCCTTTATAATCCTTATTCCTACTTGATCTTCTTTTAGTTTTATCCCGTTTCCAGCCCTTTTTGTTTTTTAATTTTATACCAACTTCATTCCCATAAATATCAACCTCTTCTGATTCTTTATCGCTTAGATAGTAGATGAGACTTGTCCATTCCTCATCTGTAGGTATGTGCCATCCTTTGGGAGCTAAACCGCGCGGGTCACTCACTGCATGCCAATTGTACAATTTGCCGTACTTAACTCCGTTTTTCGGGTCATTTTTATAATAACACCATGCAGGTAATTCATTGCTATCTGCTTCGTCCCATTCTTCTTCTGTTTTGGAATGCATGATGGAGTCGCCATTTCTGAAAGTATCCACATTGAGATTTTTGACCATCCAAACTTGATCACCTATTTTTACTTCATTAACAATGGAAGTAATTTCATTTAAAGAAGTATTTGCCTGGGATAAAATTGACATAGTTAGTGATATGGCGCCTAGGAATAATGCTAAGTTTCTCATTTTTTATGTTGTGTTGCTCTTCTACTCTTTAAAGATTAAACTTAAAGGCTATTGGCGAAGTTAATATTTTTGATTCATTTTTTTAAAAAACGAATTGGATGTTCAGTGTTCCCTACTTAATGAGTGTTATATGACCTGTGAGTTCAAATGCTCTTTGATCATACCATCTGAAGTTGATTTTCCAGGTATAGGTACCATCTTGAACTGGGCTTCCCTGATAGGTTCCATCCCAACCTTGATTGAGGTCTGTAGTTTCAAACACACGCTCCCCCCATCGGTTGTAGATGTCCAAATTATAGCGTTTCAGATATTGCGGACTTGAGAATATAGGAATCCATATATCATTTAAAATATTGGCATCTGGAGTAAATGAATTCGGAGCGTAAAGGAAGGGGTCGTTCAAAAAGGCCACAAATCCTTGTGTAGAATCTACGCATCCTTCATCTGTATAAGCCGTAAGGCTCACATAAAATGTATCTATAAGGTTTGGACTATAGGTATAAGCACCAGGTTCAAAGCCCATAAAGTCAAGTGGGGTATCTCCCATGTTCCAAACAAAGGCATCTCCACCTATAGATTCATTCAAGATATTAGTTGTGGGTATATCGGGGTAGAGGTAGGCTGGATCAATATTCATGTCA
>CALSTG010000001.1:0-544059 GCA_943789205.1 uncultured Flavobacteriales bacterium | reverse complement strand
CCGAAATAGACTCCAGGAAGCAGGTCAATAATATCTTCTACAATTTCATTATTGTTCCATAAGTAAGTGTAACCAGGAGTTCCTCCAGCAACGGTTAAATCAATGGTGCCTTGGTCTCCTCCAATACACAAGGCATCGGTGTGTGTCTCGGTAAGAGCTAAAGCACTTAAAGGCTCTGAAAGACTCATTATTCGAGTACTCGTACAACCGTTACTATCTGTTACAATAACATCATAGCTTCCGGCAGGAATCTCATTCAAATCTTCAGTCACATCACCGTTCGACCATAGATAAGTAAAAGGAGCAACACCTCCAATTACCGTTAAGTCAATAGCACCTGTTGCATCACCAAAACACAATACATCTACTTGGGTATGGGATAAATCGATACCCTCAGGTTGATTAACTTCACCATTAACCGTTATACTACATCCTAATGTATCCGTTACGGTCAAGGAATAATTTCCAACAGCTAAATCGCTTATTGAGTTTAAAGTAGTGTTGTCAAACCACAAATAGGTATAGGGCGCCGTACCTCCACTAACTGTGCTCTGAATTGCACCTGTTGCAGCTCCAAAACAATCTACATCTGTAACTTGTAATGCCGCAAATAAGGAATCCGAAGGCTGGTTAACCGTTTCTGATATATCAAAAGTACATGCATTTGTATCGGTAACTGTGATCGTATAAGTTCCTATCGCTAATCCCGAAAGGTCTTCTGTTGTATCCGCAGTATTCCATAAATAGGTATAAGGTGCCGTTCCTCCGGTCACTGTAGCATCAATTACTCCAGTAGAATCTCCAAAACAAGAAACATCTACAACAGCTAAGGTCACATCCAAAGGCGCTGCAGGCTCCGTGAGCTCAACCACGATTACTTCTGTACAATTTAAACTATCTGTGACGGTTAGTGTGTATGTTCCTACAGCTAGATTTGTAAGATCTTCAGTAGTGACATTGGTATTCCATAAATAGCTATAAGGAGATGTACCTCCATGAACAGTCACATCTATACTGCCTGTGGTATTTCCAAAGCAATCTATATTGATATGTGTCTCCGTTATACTCACAGGAGCTTCAGGTTCAGTAATTGTACTCGATAGTGTATCAGAACAGCCATTAAGGTCTGTAACTGTAACAGTATATGAGCCTGCCATTAAGGAATCGGTATCTTCTTCGGTTTCCAGGTTTGACCAATCAAATGAATATGTTGGAACACCACCTACAACCGTTAAATCGATAAAGCCATCAGCTCCACCGAAACAAGAAACTGCACTTGAATCTGCACTCAGCTCTAATAACGGAGGCTCATTCAAGGTAACAGAGGCGTTAATTTCACAACCATTCGTGTCTGTAACCAAAACATTATAGGTTCCCAAAGCGAGTGAATCTGAAACATCTGTTGTATCTCCATTCGACCACAACACCGCATAGGGACTCGTACCTCCCGAATAAACAACTTCTGCTAAACCATTACTGTCTGCAAAACAACTAACATTAAAACCGTTGAAGTCTGTGAGGATTGAGGCGCTTGAAAGCAATGGTGAAGGCTCGGTGATTTCATAGGTAAATGAATTTATACATGAATTAGAATCAATCAATTCGAGATTGTAGATTCCTGGTGCTAAATCAATAATTAAGGAGTCATTAGAATTGTTGCTCCAGTTCAATTGAAATGGTGCAATTCCCGATGGAGTTACCGCAATCTGTCCATCATCAAAACCAGCACAAGAAACATTCAATAGTGAGTCTATGCTGTTCTGAGGTAATGCCAAAATTTGTATGGTATCTGTAATGTTATCATAAATACATGAACTATCAAGAAGGGCCACACTCAAGGTATAGATGCCTGCGTTTGCAAATGAAAGATCAGTGATTATTGGGTTGGGCTCAGTTGAAGTAAATCCATTAGGTCCCTGCCAATTGTAGAGCGCATATTCTGAGATCGGCACAACAAACTGAAGGGAATCACCTTCACAGTACTGATGGTTAGATGAGATTTCAATTTGAGAACAGTCAGGAGCGTTAATTGTCACGATGTTATCTGTTGGTGTTGGACAGCCATTTGCATCGAACGCAGCTGAGGCACCGCCATTATCATAAGGGTATCCGCCGATTGCGCCATCACCGTATATGTAGGATAGATTTTCAAGTGTTGTATCACAGAGCAAAAGAATACAATCATCTATTACTTGAACTTGGAATTTAATGGCGGCACTATCTAGTCCTAATGGTGAATTTACCATGCTCCCTCCATTAATGGCATCAGCACCGGTATTCACTCTTGTTCTTACAATTCGTTCTACAGCATCATACTCTGCTTGATCATCACCTGCAGCATCCGTTTTAGGTCCTGTAAAAGGGCCGTTAAGGTATTCTATAGAATTCGGGACATATACAGTTCGAATATCAAGGGAGGTTTGCATGTAGGTATCAAGCGAGATATCTGAGCCAATATTTTTTCCTACCACAGTATACTCCAAGATATCTCCAGGTTGCGCAGGCGCACCATTCAAATCTTCAATAGTTACACTTGCGCGTAAATCAGGCTGATAAACATCAATAGCAGAGGTAATTACCCTTGGTAAAATGGCATCTTGGGTGGTTACCACCCTAATAGTTGCAGATGTAGCACCGTTACCTATATAGGTGAAGGCCGAATTGTCAGGCACGAAAATACCATTATCGAAACCCAATAGATTGTTATAAGAGGGATCTCTAAAAGGGGTCAACGCACCATTACTTGTTATCGTACTATTGAAAAAGTCAGATGGTGTCCTCAATGGATCAGGAACATCTAAGAATGTCCCAGTTCCGTTAAACTGAAAACGATCCCCTTGAATGCTTCGATCTCCTTCGTATGCCGTTGCTCCTAGTTCAAAACTAACTGGACCTGTGTTCGGTGTTACGAAACCTGAAATTGGAATATCAAGGTTGTTTTGTCCACTAACGTATCCCATACCATCAAAAACCGTGAGGTTTCTCAAGGACTCCAACTCATTTTGATAGACCACAACAATAGTCCAAGCCCCAAATAAATTTTCATCACCTGTTTTTGCCGAGACATTGGCTACTGTAAAACGTCCATTTCCACTTGAGGCTTGAACTAGACCAGTGATGTCCTTAAAACAAAAATAACTGGGCATTTGAAAGAAGAAGTTGTCAGGAATAGTCTGTACATCAATGGTTTCATCCGCAGTTAAAGACTGATAGAAAAAATTATTCAGTTTAATTTTAATTTCATCTCGAGTAACATATTCTACAGTATTTTCATCGACACGCGCACTCCAATAAAGACCGGCCCAAGTGACTTTACTGCATGAAGGTAGCGCTAAACTATCACTAGATGACATAAAAGTAGAACCGTCAAAATCGATATCTACATAATCCATAGTAACACCACCATCTTGGTTGTGATTTCCGTTAGGAGGAAATTGATTTTGAAAGTTTTGACAATTGTTGTTGGCACTGTTACAGGTCACTGCAACATTGGATATCATTTGAATACCACCTTTTTGATTGGCTTGAAATCGAATATCAAATGGACTCACCACTTGTGAGTTGTATGATAAGAAGCTGAAAATAAACAAGATAGTGGCTGTCAGCTTGACTGAGATATCTTTGGCTAAGCTATTTATACTTTGTTTTTCAAAAACCACAAACCTTTAACGTTTCAAGTACTCAATATGTTGCTTTTTTTTAGCATTAAAATGAGACAGCGTAATTGTTTTTCATAACAGATCAAAATGATGTTGTTATTAATCGTTATGATTAATCTAAATAAAATAGAAATAGTCGTTTGCGCTTTAGTTCTTATAAAACCCTATATAAGTCAACCATGAACACAATATATGGCAGGAGTTGAGGTGGTCTTTTTTATAATTTTTGAATGGCTTTGAAAAAAATGAACATCTGCTAAGTTTCTCGACTTTCCGAGTCTTAGATTATTTGGAATTAATTATTTTAGGGAAAATTAAACTGAATTTATGTGGAAAGTTGCTTTGCTCTTAATTTTTACCCTGATTACTGTTCCTGTAATTTGTTTTTATTATGACGATCCTTTATCGGCAATCCAGTTAGATGCATTAGTAACACTTTTATGGGTGTATGGAATTGCTTCATTACTTTGTTTTTTAGTCAGTTCCATTACAGAAAATTATAGTCAGGTGGATAAACTTTGGAGTATTATGCCGATCCCATATGTTTGGATTATAGCGGCTTATGCGGATTATAATGAAAGGCTTGTCCTTATGGCAATTTTGGTTACGGTTTGGGGTGTTCGTTTGAGCTTGAATTTTGCGAGAAGAGGTGGGTATTCCATAAAATTTTGGACAGGGGAGGAAGATTATCGTTGGTCAATTTTAAGAGCAAAACCGGGCTTTGAGAAAAAATGGAAATGGATGCTTTTCAATTTGATTTTTATTTCCGCATATCAAATGGGACTTGTTTTACTGACCACCTTGCCTGCGCTTCGTGTGTTAGGGTCAAATATGCCTCTGGGCTTATTTGATGTCGTTCTTGCAGTTTTGATTTTAGGTTTTATTTATATCGAATACCTTGCTGATCAGCAACAATATGTTTATCAAACTGAAAAATATAAACAACGCAGACAAGGAAATATAGCTCCTTTTTATAAAATTGGATTTGTCCATACTGGTTTATGGGCATATATGCGTCATCCAAATTACATGGCAGAGCAGGCTATTTGGATTGTATTCTATTTCTTTTCAGTTGTTGCCACAGGACACTTGATCAACTGGACCATTACTGGTGGGTTGTTACTTGTTCTATTATTCAAAGGAAGTTCGGATTTTTCAGAATCTATTTCTGAAGAGAAATACCCAGAATATAAAAACTATCAAAAGTCGGTAGGTCGATTTTTACCGTTTAAAAGAAGATATAACGCACCAAATTAATCTGGGATCATTAAAAGGGTTGATAAACCCCTTTTTTGAAGAGCTCATAAATAATAGCAGCTTCCATTTTAGCATCATCCAGGCCGCGATGCTCCTCTATTTTTGGTGTATTTGGGAAAAGAATATCCCATGCCTCTTGAGCCTTTGGCCATTTATAACCAAACGAGCTTTCAATCTTAAAATAGTCGACACTTTTTTTCATAGGACAATCTATTTCATTACCTAATAAAAAGCCTTCTTTTTTAAGAAATGCACTGTCGAAATCTCTATTCCATGCGGTAATTTTACCAAGAAATTCATTCATGATTGATTGAATTTCATCTTTATAATCAGCGATAGGTTTGGCACTTCTAATTTCGTCAATGGTCATAAACCCATTTTGGAAAATCCATGCCTCACGGTGCCTAGCTGTGAGTCTTGCGTCTTTAAAAACGGCATCGAATAAAGTGGTGATTTCTCCTGTTTCTAGATTTAATTTGACCATTCCAAGTTCTAGGATAAGGTCTTCATTTGATTGTAAACCGGTTGTTTCTATATCAAGTACAAGGATTTCTTTATTCATTTCACGTAAACTTTAAACGTTCTGTTTTACTCGAAGTAAATACCCCAAATATTAGGAATGAAAGTAGCAACTCTTTTTGCGAAATCCAACGAAAAAGCTCATTTTTGTACGGTTGATTAACATTATCAAAAAATTATGATTGAGTCGGAGAAAGAGCGTGTTTATATAAAAACTGATACTGTCTTATCTTCAATAATTAATGGCAATGACGCCTTGATTTCAAGCCTTTCAAATTTTGTAGCGGTATTAAAAAGTCATTTTGATTTTTTTTGGGTTGGTTTTTATTTGGTTGAAAATGAAAAATTGATTCTTGGTCCATTTCAAGGTCCTTTAGCTTGCACAGAAATTAAATTCGGGAAAGGTGTTTGTGGCAGTGCTTGGTCTCGAGGTGAAACTATTATTGTTGAGGATGTTCATCAATTCCCTGGTCACATAGCCTGTAGTTCAGCAACAAATAGTGAAATTGTATTACCTGTAATTGACAGCAAGGGTTGTGTTGTTGCAGTTTTGGATATTGACAGTACTGAGTTTAGTAATTTCGATACTGTTGATCAGAAGTATTTAGAAAAGATATTGAAATGGTTCGCTTCGGAAGTCTATTAATTTCTTGTCTTTTAATCGTTAGCTGTGCTCAAATCGGCACAATTACTGGTGGTGCTAAGGATAACGCAGCGCCGAGGATTTTAAAAAGTAATCCAATTGATGGTGCTCTAAATGTTCAGACGAGGCAAATTAATATTGAGTTTGATGAGTTTGTAGTACTTCAAAAACCCAATGAAAATTTAGTATTGCTCCCTTCAAATGTCAACTATGAGTCAAAACTTGTCAATAAGACACTTCAACTTGATTTTGAATCTGATTTGGCAGAGAACACGACCTATTCGTTATATCTGAATGGTGCGGTAAAAGACATAACAGAAGGAAATGATAGCTTAATTCAAATTGTATTTTCTACAGGTTCATTCTTGGATTCAAACCGAGTTTTTTTTCAAATTACAGATGCATTCACAAATCAATTAGTTGAGGGCGTAACCGTTGGCTTGTTTGATTCTTTGGATCAAGACAAGCCTATTTATTTTTCAAAAACAGACGCGAGTGGTTTCGCAAAGTTGAGAGCTATTGCGGATGGCTCATATTTCTATGCGGCATACTTAGACAAGAATAAAAACCGCAATCGAGATGCAGATGAAGCTCAATTTGCAAGTCCGTTCAAGTTACTAATAGACACAAATTACAAGGATACATTGAAGCTCTCTGTTTCTGTTCCAAGATTAAAGAATA
This sequence comes from uncultured Flavobacteriales bacterium, assembly GCA_943789205.1. Classification (GTDB taxonomy): domain Bacteria; phylum Bacteroidota; class Bacteroidia; order Flavobacteriales_D; family Crocinitomicaceae; genus UBA952. The sequence continues at coordinate 537,300 of CALSTG010000001.1, read as the reverse complement.
ATTCATTGAAGGCTGAATTCGTAACCCCTTTCATCTTAGCATTGCGAAAGCCAGACACCTTATCATTTAAAACACTTCAAATTGAAGCATTGGATATGAAGTCATTAATGTCAGAAAGTATATCTGAGGATAGTATTCATTATTTTTTACCATCTTATTTTGAGTCATTACAAATATCGATAGATACCATCGTTAAAAAGGTGCGTAATGAATTGCCCGAAGATGACATGTTACTTTTGACCAAAAAAAAGAAATTTATTTTGTTTCCTGATAGCTGCTGTATGGTATTAAAATTTGATCGTTTAATTGATACAGTTTATAGTCAAGGGATTCAGATTTTCTTGCAAGAAGATAGTGTCTTTCATAGTTTAGAGGGTTGTATTTTAAAAGATAAAAATAGTCTTAAGCTGAATCTACAAACATTTGAATTTGAGCGCGCCATATTGCAAATTGATTCAGGTGCAGTTCGCGGAAAAATGGATGCCCAGCATGGACCTTTAGATATTGCTATACAGCGAATGAGATCAGAAAGCTTGGGCAATCTAACGGTTAATGTTCGTACAAAGGCTAATAATTGGTATTTAGCGTTATATAATTCTAAAGATTTAGTGGCAAAAAAGACAGATTTTAATGGAGATACAAGCGTGATCTTTCCCGAATTACTTCCGGGTGATTATGATCTATATCTTGTGGAGGACAGAAATAAAAATGGCATTTGGAATCCTTTTGATAGAGCGTCATATGTTGCACCAGAAAAAAGAATAGGGTTGGGGAGAAAGGTTCGTATAAAAGCAAACTTCGACCATGAAATTGAATTTGTTACGCCTTAAAAATCTCAAAATCTTCAAGGGCATTACCAGCTAAAAATTCTTTGTAATGCATCCTTCGTTTTCCTTCCATTTGTAGCTCACTAACTTCTAAAAACCCATCTTTGCAAGGGAATAATATACCATGCGCTCCTAACTTGAGGTTTACTTTATTTTGTGATGTTTCCTCTGACAATAATGAAGAAGAAAAGAACTTGAATTGTACTTTTGTTTTTTTGACTTTATTGTATAGTATAGACCATGCTCCTGGGTACGGTGACAGCCCTCTTATTTTATCATGTATTAGGGATCTATTGTCAGACCAATTAATCTGACAATCACTTTTGAAGATTTTTGGTGCATGTTTGATTTCGAGACCTGCCAAATCCATTTGTTCTTCTCTAGATAAAATTCCTTTTTCGAGGCCTTCTAAAGTTTCGACAATGAGTTCAGCTCCTTTTTTCATAAGCACATCGTGAAGCATACCTGCATTCATGTTGTTAGAAATATCAACAGAGCTTTGTTTCAGAATGTCTCCTGTATCAATTTTATCATTAATAAAGAAAGTTGTAATACCTGTTGTTTTTTCACCATTCATAATTGCCCAATTAATGGGTGCCGCTCCCCTGTAATTCGGTAGCAAGGATGCATGAAGGTTTATCGTTCCTTTGGCAGGGATAGACCATACCAATTCAGGGAGCATACGAAAGGCTACAACGACATATAGATCAGCATCAAAGGTTTTTAAGCTATTAATAAAATCATCAGCTTTTAATTTTTCAGGCTGAAGAATAGGAATGTCATGTTGCTCAGCATGAATCTTTACGGCACTTTTCCGCAGCTTTTGCCCTCGACCTGCAGGTCTATCTGGCGCAGTAACAACAGCAAGGACCTCATGAGTGCTTTCTAATATTTCTTGTAAAACACCTTTTGCAAAATCAGGCGTACCCATGAAAATAATTTTTAATCCTGCTTTCATTTAAATTGATTTCAATTTCCAGTTTGAGTTTTTTAAATACAAAAAGCTCATCATACCAATAACGCCGAAATATATATATTCAACAGTCCAAATCCAATAAATGTCCAAAGAGAAAACATTTATAAAAAAATAGCACGCCGTTATATAGATCACAACTGTGGAAAGTTCAATACATAATGAATAGAATGTATTTCCACTTCCTTGAATTGTTTGATAGTAAACAGAGATAATGCCGTAAAGTATCACCGATAGTGATATGAGTCGAAGTATAGAGGCACTTTTTTCGATATATGCCTCTTCTGGATTGATCCATGAAACAAGTGTCTCAGGATATAATATAGCACCATGAAAGCTAATTAAAAGAAAAAGCGTCGTAAGAATTTGTATTCTTTTCTGAAGCACAGGAATCAACTCAGCTTTACCATTTCCCAAATATTGTGAGACATATGTTTTTGTTGTTCCGGCGAAACCCCATATCGGAACGAAAGCGAGGAAATAAATGGAACGGATATTTTGGGAAACGGTGAGCTCAAATACACCGCGTTGCTCGAGCATCATGAAAAATAATGTCCATGTACCTAACGCAATTGCTCCTTGAAGCATAAGCGGGCTTGAGACTTTAAGTATGTTTTTAATTGATTTAGTATTGAGAAAAGCGATTCCAAATAGCTTATTTTCTTTATCGACATTAAATAAAACGAGCATCGAAAGCATTCCTATTAAATCAGATAGTGTACTTGCTAAAGCTGCACCTTGAACACCAAGTTCAGAGCATCCTAGATTACCAAAAATCAAGGCGTAGTCCAAAACAATATTTGATAGCGCTGTTAAAACAGCAGAAAACAGCACAGGCCAGGTTTTTCCTTTCCCAAGAAAATATGCCTGGACAATTAAAAATAAACAGCTTGGAAAAAAGGCAAAAGCTCTAATACTCAAAAAGTCACCTTGTAGTTCAGCGATAAGCGCGTCTCTAGATATTGACAACAACAGTGATGGAGCCCCAATGAATAGTCCTAGGAACAGAATTATCGCAAAAAGGAATTGAATACTTATTGCACTCGTGAATACTTTAGGGAGCTCTGCAGATTTATTTTCTCCGATACGACGTGCTAAGATAATTTGGGTCCCATCTCCTAAACCAACCATAATCATAAAACAGGTAATAAAGAGCAGACCTGCATTTCCAACTGCATCAAATGCTAAAGTGTCATACCTGCTTAAAAAAGCAGAGTCCGTAAGTAAAACAATAGACTGTATAAATCCAGATACCATTAATGGCATTGAAACCTTTAGGAGGCTTGAGTATTTGTGATTTAGAGACATAAAGCAGTCAAAAGTAGCACAAATGCTTATTTGAACGACAGAGATTACTCAAAATTCTTTCTTCGAAATAAAGTCGAATTTGAAAAAAAATGCAGTGTTACATATATCTTCTTTATTTTTGTCCAAAAGAACATTATGGCAAGTAAGAGAATTTTTAAAAAAAATCTAAACGATATGGTTTTCGATATCGTAGAAGAGTGTTTTTACCTTCAAATGGTTGACGATTCTAAAACCAAAAAAACAGAGGCTTTAATTGACGAGACTGCTGCATTTCAAGACGAGGTATTAGGAAAGATTTCAAAATTTAAGACTAAAAAAGAATTCGTCGAGCTAACGGCTTATGTCGGTGAAAAAGGGAAGTATTTTGTGGAGCAGTTGAATGCTTTGAATAAATAATTAATGTTTCTTGCTCAGCATAAAAAATCAATTGCTGGAGCAGTAGGTTTAATTTTATTTTTTCTACTGCTATATAACGGTGGTGGAGATTCGAAAATATTTAATGCACTAGCCATGGCCACATTGATGGTCGTTTTTTGGATTTTTGAGGTTGTTCCAATATACGCCACCGCACTTGTGCCACTTTTTTTGGCAACACCTTTGGGTCTTTTGAATGCATCTGACCTGGCCCAATCCTATGGTAATCATAATGTTTATCTGTTTCTCGGAGGATTCATTCTTGCTTTGGCATTGGAAAAATGGAAGGTTCATCATCAAATTGCGTCTAGAATTATCTCATTATTTGGATCCACAAAGTCGAGAGTTTTATTAGGATTTGGTTTAAGTGCATACTTATTAAGTATGTGGATTTCTAATACGGCAACAACATTAATGATGCTGCCAATGGCATTATCCATAATACAGTTACAGGATAAGCAAGATGATTCTGTTCGTTTCCCATTACTGCTAATGCTGACCGTTGCCTATGCATCTAGTATTGGTGGAATGGCAACATTAGTGGGCTCTCCTCCGAATACTCAAATGGCAGGAGCTTTATCTGCAAGCTATGATATACAAATATCTTTTGTTGAATGGATGAAGATCGGAGGCCCAGTTAGTTTGATCATATTTGTACTATTATCGTTAATCTTTCAGATTCTTCTTGGTGAAGAACGCAGTTCAAAAATTAAAAACGACATTCTTAAATCAAACTGGACAAAAGCTCAAAAGAGAGTTATGGTTCTTTTTGTTTTTGTTATTTTCTCTTGGATTTTTAGATCAAGTATTTGTGATGTTTTAAATCTTTCTATTAAAGATTCTACGATCGCCATTTTCGGTGCTTTTTTATTGTTCTTAATCCCCTCCAAAGAAAATGGTCCCTTGCTACAGTGGCAAGATACGGTTCGAATTCCATGGGGTATTCTTGTCCTTTTTGGTGGTGGAATAGCATTGGCTTTGTCACTTGAGAAAAGTAACCTACTTCAGTTTTTGGCCGAGCATGGAAGTTTCCTTAATGAGTGGAGTTTTGTCTTTATTCTTGGAGCGATTATTACGGTATCTTTATTTGCAACTGAGCTTATGTCAAACTTGGCGTTGGTATCTGTTTTAGTGCCTTTAATTGCGGTTATAGCCATTCAGATGGGTTATCCAATTCTTCAGCTTACCATTCCAATTACCCTAGCTGCCAGTTGTGCATTTATGATGCCTGTCAGCACGCCTCCAAATGCGATTGTTTTTTCTTCCGGGAAGGTATCAATTGCCCAAATGGCATCCATAGGTTTCATTTTGAATATAGCAGCTATTTTGACCTTGTGGGGTTATTGCTATTTCTTCTTGAAATAAAAAAGCGCCTGAAGGCGCTTTAATTTTGAATTTCAAATTTTAATTTTTGTCTTTCGCGCAACAAGACTTTTTAGCCTCTGCAGAACCGCATGCGGCCTTTTCAGAAGCACAACACGATTTTTTTGATTTTCTTTTTTTACGTTTTTTCTTTTTCTTTTTGTCGTCCTTTTTAATTTCAATTGGTGTGTTGTTGTCAGCAGCAAAGGTTTGAACACTCATTGAACCCACAAATAAAAAAAGGGCTAGTGTGAAGTATAGTTTTTTCATGATAAATAGTTTAGATGTGAAAGGTACGAAAATCAAGAAAGAAATCCAATGCTTGTGAGTTTTGCTTGAACCTTTTGATTAAGCGAAACATTGATTTTTGTATCTAAGGGTAAAAATAAATCTACTCTTGAACCAAATTTAATAAAACCTAACTCTCCTGCCTGCTCAACTTTATCATGTTCTTGGCCATAATAACAAATTCTTCTCGCTACTGCTCCAGCTATTTGACGGATTAAAATTTCTTGACCATCCTCATTTTTTACAACGATGGATGTTCTCTCATTTTCCGAACTGCTTTTGGGGTGCCAAGCGACAAGAAATGATCCCGGGTGGTATTTAACATAGGGGAGTATACCTCGAATGGGATAATAATTTGCATGAACATTTAACGGAGACATGAAAATTGAAACCTGTATTCTTTTATCTTTAAAGTATTCCGTCTCAGTGGTTTCTTCAATCACAACTACTTTTCCGTCCGCGGGACAAGTTATTTCATTTTTTGAATAAGAATTGCTTCTCTTTGGAATTCTAAAAAACTGCACGACCAAAAATAGCAACACGAGAAGCAACGCATAAATGAAGTAACCGAGTATACTTGAAATGGAAAATATATACATTCCATTTAATGCACTTAATATAAAATATATTGATAGGCTTGTAAGTATAATGGTTGTCCCTTCTCGGTGTAAAGTCATATTTAAATATAATTATATATCACAAAGGTATAGTAAAATATAAAAGACAGGAATTGCAAACAGCATTGCGTCAAATCGATCTAAAATACCCCCATGTCCGGGCATTATATTACCTGTATCTTTAACATGCATTCTTCTTTTAAGCCAAGATTCGAAAAGGTCCCCGATTACGGCTGCAGGTGCCAATAATAAGGCTGCAATTAACCAAAAATCACTCTCGAACTGATTGCCTGTATACACATACGAATTTAAAAGATATCCCATTACTGCTGCAGCTAATAAACCTCCCGAAAATCCTTCCCAAGTTTTATTGGGTGATACCTTTTCGTAAAGTTTATGTTTGCCTATCAGGTTTCCTGAAAGGTATGCAAATGTGTCATTGGTCCATACGAGAATAAAGACCCCTAGAACCATTGGAAATTCACCAATATCGTTAACGTGAATTTGAAATGCCAATACGAAGGGCAGAACAATATAAAGGAGACTCGAAAGCATAATGAGAAGTTTTTTTACCCCACTCTTATAAAGAAGTAGTTGCACCATGACATAAAGAGTAATAACAACGACTAAAAGAAAAATTGAGTTTTCATTATAGCCAGAATTTAAAGAGATAGGTATCGAAATTATAAAGTAACAGCTAAGACCGAAAAAAACAGTTATAAATTCCGCAGTTCTTGTTGTTTTTGCCGTAAATAACCTGTGAAATTCTGACATGCTAATACCCACAATCAAGGCGCAGAAACCTAAAAAGAAATCATGCTCGAGTAATAAACTCAGAACGACTAGGGCAACAAAAATGAGCCCTGATATACTACGCGTCAGCAGCGTCTTCATGATTGTTTAAAGCTTCAATTGCCTTTTCTTTATCGGTTTCAAGTACAAAGATTTCAAACGTACCAAAGTTGTTATACATCGAATCCATGGTACTATTTATTTGATAGGGGATTTCGTGCATTGATAGTATTGATTGACAAAGCTGAAAGTAAATGCGATCACCTGTAGAAATGATTCTCTCTTTAGTCATTTAGCTCATTTTCATTTTCAATATCCTTCTTTGGTTTTGAAGCGTCTGTTTGATCATCCACACCGTCAATAGGTTCTGTAAGCACCTTTTTTTCTTCTTCTTCCTTTGGTTCAGCAGATTCTTCCTTGCTTTCAGGTGTTTCTTCCGCGGTATTGGTTTCCCATTCTCTCTTCCCGAAAATAAGTTCTAAATCTTCTTTAAAGATGACCTCTTGAGAAAGAAGCTTGTTTGCAAGTTCAGTAAGCTTCTCTTTATTTGCAGACAATAGCTCAAGTGCTCTTTCATATTGACTTTCAATCATTTTACTCACTTCCTCATCTATAATTCTTGCGCGATCATCTGAGTATGGCTTGGTAAACATATCTCCTCCTCTTGAGTCGTAATATGAGATGTTACCTATTTTATCGTTTAATCCATAAATAGAAACCATAGCATAGGCTTGTTTCGTGACCTTTTCAAGGTCGCTCAATGCTCCAGTACTGATTTTACCAAAGATCAGCTGTTCGGCGGCTCTCCCTCCCAAGGCAGAACACATTTCGTCCAGAATCTGCTCCGTTGTAGTAATACTTCTTTCTTCTGGCAGGTACCAAGCAGCTCCAAGGGATTGACCTCTCGGCACAATCGTGACTTTAACCAACGGATGCGCATGTTCTAAAAGCCATGAGACCGTTGCATGTCCAGCCTCGTGAAATGCGATTGCTTTTTTCTCACTTGCGGTTATGATTTTGTTCTTTTTTTCAAGTCCGCCTACTATTCTGTCAACTGCATCTAGAAAGTCCTGCTTGTCTACTCTTTTCTTATCATTTCTTGCAGCAATCAGTGCCGCTTCGTTACACAAATTGGCAATGTCTGCACCCGAAAATCCAGGTGTTTGTTTTGACAAGAAATCAACATCTAAATTTTCTTCAAGTTTTAGCGGCTTTAAATGAACCTCAAAGATTTCTTTTCTTTCATTCAAATCTGGCATATCGACATAGATCTGTCTATCAAACCTTCCTGCTCTCATTAGTGCGCCATCCAACACATCTGCTCTATTTGTAGCTGCCAATATAATTACTCCGGAATTCGTTCCAAAACCATCCATTTCAGTTAACAATTGATTCAAGGTATTTTCTCTTTCATCATTTGAGTTGAAACCATTATTTTTCCCTCTTGCCCTTCCGATAGCATCGATTTCATCAATAAATATAATTGCGGGTGATTTTTCTTTAGCTTGTTTAAATAAGTCTCGTACTCGTGATGCACCCACACCTACAAACATTTCTACAAAGTCTGAGCCGGATAATGAAAAGAAAGGTACCTTTGCTTCTCCTGCGACTGCTTTAGCTAAAAGTGTTTTGCCCGTTCCCGGAGGTCCTACTAGTAATGCACCTTTCGGTATTTTGGCCCCTAGTTCTGTATATTTCGATGGGTTTTTTAGAAACTCTACGATTTCCACTATTTCCTCTTTAGCACCCTCTAACCCGGCTACATCTGAAAAGTTTACATTGGTGGTTTTTCCATTTTCATAAACCCGTGCTTTGGATTTTCCAATATTGAATATTTGACCACCACCACCAGCGTTACCTCCTGACATTCTTCGCATTACAAAAATCCAAATGGCAATGATGATTACAAATGGCAAAAGATAACTGAGAATGGTCCCAAAATAGTCGACCCTTTCTTCGTATTCAAAAGCGACATCTCGATCTTTAAGCTCTTGGGATAAATAGGTTTGGTCTATTTTTTCTATTTCAAAAAGAAGTTTAGTCTTGTCAGTTTCTTTAGATTCTTTAATTGTTGCATTTAGTTTTTTGAGTTCCGCATCTTCACTCTTTTTAACCAATTCAAGTCCTTCTTTATTTAAGTGAAACTCAGCACTTTTTTCATTAATTATTGTTACGTTATCTACACCAGCGTTGTCTGCAATTTCAAGTAATGTTTGCATTTTAACAGACTCTCGTTCAGACTTTCCCATATACAATTGAAAGGCGATAAGTCCAACGCCAAGAATCGCATATATCCAATAGATTGAGAAGTTATTCTTTTTTTTTGCCATTTGTTTTTGTCTTTTTTTAATTCGATATGTCTTTTCTTGTCGCATCGGACCAAAGCTCTTCTATATCATAAAAAGATCTTTTGTCCTTGTAGAAAACATGTCCAACAACATTTACATAGTCTAACAGGATCCAATCACTATTTGTTTTACCTTCAATATTCCAAGGCTTTTCCTTCATTGTTTTTCTCACGAACCTGTTTATGGAATTAGAAATACCATCAACGTGGGTATCTGAATCACCTGAACAAATCACAAAAAATTCACTGACGGCTCCATCTAGTTCGCGCAAATCAAGCACAACGATTTCGTTTGCTTTGTTTTCTTGCATACCTTCAACGATTGCATCACACAATTGTTCTGAAGGAGATTTTGATAATTTTTTGCTCATAGTTAAAGGTTTGACAAATCTAAGTGATTAATTTTAATTTTGCGTCTGATAATTATGACACAAATCAATTCCAAAATAGGTATTCACAAGATTCGTTTGTCTTCTGTAGATTCAACTAACAATTTTGCTGCCAAACTCATAAATCAGGGCCTTGGTTCGCATGGTTCGGTAATATTGGCAGAAAATCAGACTAATGGCAGAGGTCAGATGCAATCAGAATGGCAGTCTGAGACAGCTCAAAATATCCTATCATCATTTATTTTTGAATTCTCGACAGTGGATTCACAGACCTTATTTGATGTGAACAATTTGGTTTCAATTGTGCTTCTAGAATTCTTGCAGTTATATTCTTTGGAGGCTCAAATAAAATGGCCTAATGATATTCTAGTTGATAAAAAAAAGATTGCTGGGATTCTAGTGGAAAATAAATTTCTAGGATCTAAGTTGACACATTCCATTGTTGGGATAGGGCTCAATGTTAATCAAATAAGCTTCCCCAATCTATATACGGCTACAAGCATGCAGCTAGAAACGAGTCAGAATTACAGCATTGAGTCGTTATGGTTTTCTCTTATTGATACGTTTCGAAAATGGGAAGGGTTTTTAGGGACAGAAACAAAGAGAAGTTATTTAAAAAACATTTATAAAAACAACTTATTTGGAAAGGATCAATCTAGGTCTTTCATGATTGATAATAAAATTGTTGATGGCACAATACGGGGTGTAGATGCTCATGGAAGGTTAGCTTTAGAGCTTGAAGGGAAGGTGCATTATTTCCAAAATAAGCAGCTTAAATTCTTATGAGAAATGTTTGTCTAATTTATTCGACATGTAATTGAATAAACTTAAAAGAGGCTTTTCTACCATCATTTTTAGGAATGCATTGACCTCGCCATCAAATTCTATATATCCTTCTGTTCGTGTGCTTTCTTTTTCTGAAAGGAAAATAGTAAGCTGAAAGGGAAATGGCGATTTTTCACCTGATTTTAAAAATACTTTATCGTTTTCAAAGCCATTTTGTATTAGTGATATCATAAAACCACCCTGGACTTTAAATGAGCACCCCTCTTGATCACTCTTAAAATCTTTCACTTTATCCATTGGAAGTAACAATTCAAAATTCTTTGGATTGGTTAAGAACTTAATGATTGTTTCTTTGTTGGCACCAATAGTTACTTTTTCCCCATTTAAAATCATATTTACGAATTTAACCATTTAGAAGGATCTCTGCTCCAATCTCTTAAGAGATGTAAGTGTTCTTTCTTGATGAAGTCCGAATCCAATGCCTTCTCTAGGAGTGTTGTATAATCAGTTAGAGTAGAATAGGGGCATTCTGCCTCGCTAAACCTTGTTTGTGACTCGGAAAATCCATAAGTGAAAATTGCAGCAAGCCCTTTTACCTCTATACCCGAAGACCTGAGTGATTCAACGGCTTTCAGACTGCTTCCTCCAGTGGAGATCAGATCTTCTATAACAACAGCTTGCTGCCCTTTTTCATAATGGCCCTCAATTAGGTTTTTTCTACCGTGACCCTTAGCTGCACTTCTAACATAAACGAATGGTAAGCCCATTTCTTGTGCAACCAGTACGCCTATAGCAATAGCTCCGGTCGCCACACCAACAATAAGGTCTGGCTTACCAAATTTTTCATTAATTAATGCTACCAGACTTTGACGAATGTGTGTTCTTACGGAAGCATGCGAAAGGGTAATTCTATTGTCACAATAGATCGGTGACTTCCATCCAGATGCCCAAGTAAATGGAGAATCAGGTTGCAGTTTAACGGCTTTTACTTGTAACAGTAGCTCGGCAATCTTTAAGGCCCTATCTTTGTCATTCATCATGGGGCAAAAGTATAAAGTTTTTACTGAACAATCAGGAATTTTAATTGAGGATTCTCCAAAAGATTATGTGTCTCATGACCTTCCTTTAGTTTTCAAGGATTTTAACCATTTTAATTCTTTTGTCGGGTCTCGCTTTGTAAGCTTTAGTGCGCCCGATGCGAAACAAAAGCTAGATGCTCTTTTTTTAAATTTCAAACGTGTTGAAGCAGCTGGGGGTATTGTAACTAACAATAATCATGTACTGCTTATCTTGCGAAATGGTATTTGGGACCTGCCAAAAGGGCATGTAGAAGATAATGAGCCAATGGGTTTGGCCGCATTAAGGGAAGTACGAGAAGAATGTGGACTTATTCAAAATGTTCATGTCAAAAAGCTATTTCAGAATTCTTACCATTCTTATGAACACAAACAGCGAAGTGTGCTTAAAGTTACCTCATGGTTTTTAATGCATACTGAAGTTATGGAGGAGCTGACACCTCAATTAGAGGAAGGGATTACTGAATGCAAATGGGTACACATTGAGAAGCTTCAAAGCTATTTGCCAGAGACGTTTTTATCGATAAGGGAGTTATTGTCAGATTTTATTGATGTTCACGGGCTTAATAAGTAGATAAATGCTATGGTTTTTATACCTTTGCAATTAAAATTTTACAATGAGTATTACAAAGACGTATGATCCTAAAATCGCAGAAGAAAAATGGTATGCGCATTGGTTGGAAAAGGGTTATTTTAATTCCGTTCCGGATGATAGAGAACCGTTTACCGTAGTAATACCACCTCCTAATGTTACAGGAGTTCTGCATATGGGACATATGCTGAATAATACAATTCAGGATGTGCTTATTCGAAGATCCCGTATGCAAGGTAAAAATGCTTGTTGGATTCCAGGTACTGATCATGCATCTATTGCTACCGAGGCTAAAGTGGTTCAAAAGCTCAAAAGCGAAGGTGTGTCAAAGGCTGATTTATCTAGAGAGGAGTTCTTAGGACATGCTTTTGAATGGAAGGATAAACATGGAGGTATTATTCTTGAACAGTTGAAAAAACTTGGAGCTTCTTGTGATTGGAATCGAACTCATTTTACAATGGACCAGAGCTATTCTGAATCAGTAATAGATGTTTTTGTTGATTTATTTAACAAAGGTAAAATTTACAGAGGGGTTAGAATGGTCAATTGGGATCCCGATGCATTGACTGCCGTTTCTGATGAAGAAGTACTCCATAAGGAGGTCAATTCTAAATTGTTTTTTGTTCGTTATAAAGTTGTTGGCACTCAAGATGAATGGTTAAATATCGCAACAACGCGACCCGAAACTATTTTTGGCGATACTGCAATATGTGTCAACCCCAGTGATGACAGATATAAAAGTCTTCACGGTAAAAGTATTCATGTTCCATTGACCGATAGAACAATTCCTATCGTTACTGATGAGTACGTTGATGTTGAATTTGGAACAGGTTGTTTGAAGATTACACCAGCTCATGACATCAATGATTATGAAATAGGGGTAAAGCACAATTTGGACAATATAAATGTGTTTAATGATAACGGCACATTAAATGCCTATGGTTTGCATTATGAAGGAATCGATCGTTTTGAGGTTAGAAAACAAATTGAAAAAGAGCTCAATGAAAAAGGATATCTCATCAAGGTGGAAGACCATCAAAACAAGGTTGGATATTCAGAGCGCACCAATGCAGTTATTGAGCCAAAATTATCACTCCAGTGGTTTGTGAATATGAAAGAGCTTTCGGAGCCAGCATTGGAAAATGTAATGAATGGTAAGATTCAATTTCATCCGAGTAAATTTAAAAATACGTATCGCCACTGGATGGAAAACATCAAAGATTGGTGTATTTCACGACAGCTTTGGTGGGGACACAGAATTCCAGCATTTTATTATGGGAAGGGTACGAATGATTTTGTGGTTGCAAAAACCATTGAAGAAGCTATTGAAGTTGCTTCAAATAAATTAGGAAAGTCTATTACAAAAAAAGACTTGCGACAAGATGAGGATGTCCTTGATACTTGGTTCTCTAGTTGGTTGTGGCCGATATCAGTTTTTGATGGCTTGACGAAGCCAAACAATGAAGAAATTAATTATTATTACCCAACAAATGATCTTGTTACCGCTCCTGAGATTATGTTTTTTTGGGTGGCAAGAATGATTATGGCTGGATATGAATATCTTGATGAGCTTCCCTTTAGAAATGTTTATTTTACGGGAATAGTTAGAGATAAATTGGGGCGTAAAATGTCCAAATCTCTTGGAAACTCTCCTGATCCAATTGAATTGATTCATAAATTTGGTGCTGATGGTGTTCGTGTTGGTGTTTTAATCAGCTCTCCCGCAGGAAATGATTTGCCATTTGATACTAGTCAATGCGAGCAAGGAAGAAACTTCTCAAATAAATTATGGAATGCTTATCGCTTGATCTCAAGCTGGGAAGTGAAAGATATAGAACAACCGGCCTCATCGGCGATTGCAATAGATTGGTTTAAGAATAAATTTCAAAAGACCTTGACGGAGTTAAATGAGTTGTACGATAATTATAAAATATCAGAAGCTTTGATGGTTAGCTATAAACTCGTTTGGGATGATTTCTGCTCGTGGTATTTAGAAATTATTAAACCAGGTTATCAGCATCCTATTGATCGTAAAACCTTGGAACAATCTGTTTTTCTTTTTAATGATGTTTTAAAAGTATTACATCCTTTTATGCCTTTCGTGACAGAGGAGTTATGGCATCAGCTTTCTGATCAAAAAGAGGATTTAGTTGTGTCTAGCTGGCCTGACTTTTCAGGGTTTGATGAAGGAGTGTTGTCCTCGTTTTCAAGTGCTGCTGAAATCGTCTCTAATGTTCGAAATATTAGAAAGCAACAGAGCATTGGTGGAAAGGTGAAGCTTGAGCTTTTTTACTCAGGAAAATATATGGGAGGAAAAGAATTCACATCTATGATTAGAAAAATGGGTAACCTATCCGTTTTTGAGTCGACAGCTGAAAAGATTGGTAATTCAAATGGTTTTATTGTTGATGGTATTCAATTTTACATTCCATTTGGAGACGCCGTAGATGTGAAGGCAGAGCGCGCGAAATTAGAACAAGAGTTGGAATACTCTAAAGGCTTTCTAATTAGTGTCCAAAAGAAATTGGGTAACGAGCGTTTTGTGAATTCAGCGCCTACAAATGTCGTAGAGAATGAAAAGAAAAAGCAGGCCGATGCGTTACTGAAAATTTCATTAATAGAGGAAAAGCTTGGAAATCTGAACTAAATAAAGGAAAAGTCTACACGCCTATTTAGCCTTTTGCCATCATCAGTAGTATTTGATTCAACTGGATGAAGCTCCCCTTTAAAATCAATTACAATTCGGTCACGTCTCAAGCCATTCTTGGTAAAAAAATCTATGATTCTTTGGGCTCTTCGTTTTGACAAATGTTTGTTGTAAAAATCTGTTCCATCGGAGTCTGTATGTCCAATCACCTGAATTCTCAGATCCGAATGGCTTTTAATGATTTTAATAATTTCATTAAGCTCCTTGTGATATTCCTTTTTAATAATTGATTTGTCAACATCAAAATAAATGGGTTTAAATACAAATGCACGTAGCTCTTCTAGTTTTTTTTCAGGAGCCGAAATACCGCTATTGTAGTCTTTTATGAATGCTGAAACCCAATGTGTAGTTTGAAGGGATTTTATTTTTGATCTAAAATCAAATTTATCTTTAAAAAAAACAATTTTAATTCCTGATAAACTATCCTCGAATCCTTCTAAATAGCCTGTTTTGAGATTATATTTTAAAGCATAATTGGAGCGTGGTATAACCTGTTTTGTTTTAGATTTGGAACGAATTATTTTTTCTTCAAATTCAATGTTTAAATATTTCTTCTGCCCTAATATTTTATTTACAGAAATTTCATTATTGTTGTTTTGTTTTTTTATCACCCCCTCAATTAACCCGCCAATAACCTTGAACTCAAGTTCATAAATAAACTGAATATCTGCATTGTTTGAAAAGGCAGCTCCTTTCCATGTACCAGAAAATTTAGGTTGTGCAGCTATCTTTTGCGTCTGGCTAAAATTCCCGATAAAAACGACAAATAAAATAAGGGTTATGCGCATGTTCATTAACTGTATTCGTAGAAATGCAAAAAATGTTCCATTTAAACTTATTGACAAGAAAAGTGTTACATTGATGTATGAAAAAAATTAAATACCTCCTCCAGCTCTCAGTAGTTACTTTTCTAACTGCTTTTTGTATGGATAATAACTCAGAAGCAATGAACGGAAAAAGAAAATCATTACATGAATTTGTAGTAGAAGATATTAATGGAGATTCATTTGACCTTTCAAATTTAAAGGGAAAAAAGGTAATGGTTGTTAACACTGCCTCTAAGTGTGGATTGACTCCACAATATGAAGAACTTGAGGCACTTTACAAAAAGTATGGTTCTGAAAAGTTTACAATTATAGCTTTCCCTTCAAATGACTTCATGGGTCAAGAGCCAGGGTCCGATCAAGATATTTTAACTTTTTGCAAAAAAAATTACGGTGTAACTTTCCCTATTATGTCTAAAGTTAAGGTCAAAGGACGATCGAAATGCGAGGTTTATGAATTTTTGACATCTCAATCACTCAACGGCTTAGAGGATAGTGATGTTAAATGGAATTTCCAAAAATACCTCATTGATGAGAATGGTTTTCTAGAAAAAGTTATATCCCCAAGAGTATCTCCGACTGACCCTGAAATCATTGCTTGGCTCACGAAGTAGTATTCGTTAATACCTTGTTGATAAGTCCGCTTTTTTAGGCCTGAAAAAGCTATCATTTAAAGCCCTATTTCGTTATTTTTGTTAGTGCACCTAAATCGTGCTTTACAAATACATAACGAAGGAATGGAAGAACAAGATAAAAGTAATTATTCAGCAGATAATATTCAGGTTTTAGAGGGGTTAGAGGCAGTAAGAAAACGACCCGCAATGTATATTGGAGATGTTGGTGTTAAAGGCCTACATCATCTAGTATATGAGGTTGTTGACAACTCGATTGACGAAGCTCTTGCAGGTCACTGTTCTTCTATTCAGGTTTATATCAACGAGGACAACTCCATAACCGTCAGGGATGATGGTCGTGGAATTCCCACTGCGATGCATACCAAGGAAAAAAGGTCTGCTCTTGAGGTCGTAATGACCGTTCTTCATGCGGGAGGTAAATTTGATAAGGACACCTACAAGGTCTCGGGTGGTCTGCATGGTGTTGGTGTTTCTTGTGTGAATGCCCTTTCAATTGATTTAAAAGCTACGGTATTTCGTGAGGGTAAAATATTTGTTCAAGAATACAAATGTGGAAAACCTCAATACGACGTAAAGGTTATTGGTAAAACGGAAGAAAATGGGACAGAAGTCACATTTCTTCCAGATCAAGATATTTTCGAGGTTCACGAATACAACTATGACACCCTCGCTGCAAGGATGCGTGAGTTGGCTTTTCTAAATAAAGGCATCAGAATTGACCTTACTGATAAAAGACATAAAGATGAAAAAGGTGAGCTCATCCATAATAGCTATTACTCTGAGGGTGGACTCAAAGAGTTCGCTCAATTTTTAGATCGGAATAGAGAATCACTGATACCTGATGTAATTTATTTTGAAGGAGAAAAAGATGGTATTCCTGTAGAGGTTTCAATGACTTACAATACCTCTTATACGGAAAATATTCAGGCTTACGTTAACAATATCAACACCTACGAAGGGGGAACTCATCTTTCAGGTTTTAGAAGGGGATTAACGAATACTTTGAAAAAGTACGCTGCAGAGTCTGGAATGCTTACCAAAGAAAAGATTGAAATTGATGGCGATGATTTCCGAGAAGGTTTGACAGCTGTTTTATCTGTAAAGGTACAGGAACCACAATTCGAGGGTCAAACAAAAACAAAGTTAGGGAATAGAGAGGTTTCAGCTCCAGTTAGTCAATCTGTATCAGAAATGCTTTCTGCGTACCTAGAAGAACATCCATCAGCGGCCAAAACGATTGTTGAAAAAGTCATTCTTGCCGCGCGTGCAAGGCATGCCGCTCGTAAAGCGCGAGAAATGGTTCAACGGAAAAGTGTTTTGTCCGGAAGTGGATTGCCAGGAAAGCTTGCAGATTGCTCAGAAAAAGATCCTGCCGCCTGTGAGATTTATTTTGTTGAGGGAGATTCAGCGGGTGGAACAGCTAAACAAGGACGTGATCGTCATTTCCAAGCCATTATGCCTTTGCGGGGTAAAATCCTGAATGTTGAGAAAGCAATGCAGCATAAGATTTTTGAGAATGAAGAAATCAAAAATATTTACACTGCACTTGGAGTTCGTGTTGGTACAGAAGAGGATTCAAAGGCTTTGAATTTAGAAAAGCTACGATACCATAAAATCATCATTATGTGTGATGCCGATGTAGATGGTTCTCATATTGAAACCCTAATCCTTACGTTCTTATTCCGCTACATGAAAGAGTTGATAGAAAACGGATACGTTTACATTGCTACACCTCCATTGTATCAGGTCAAAAAGGGCTCTAAGTCAGAATACGCATGGGACGACAATCAAAGAGATCGCTTGATTCAAGATATGAAAGGAGCCGGTACGGAATCCTCTGTTAATGTCCAAAGATATAAAGGTTTAGGTGAGATGAATGCGACTCAGCTTTGGGACACGACAATGAATCCTGAATTTAGAACCTTACGTCAAGTTACTATTGAAAATGGTGCAGAATGTGATCAAATATTTTCTATGCTTATGGGAGATGAGGTTCCACCAAGAAGAGATTTTATAGAGAGAAATGCGAAATACGCGAAAATCGATATTTAAAGTAGTTTTTTTTGTTGGAGTTGCCACTTTAACATTCTCTTTCGTTCCTTCCTTTGAGGAGCAACATTCTGTATCTGATATACATAATACATGTATCGATGACTCATTGTACTATCCAAAAATTGATTCTGGTGAGTATGTCATTCATCATCAATATTATGACCTTGTTTATGATGAGCTGCATGAACAAGCAAAATGGGTATTTTATAAGCTTTACCCAAGTTATTTAAATGGTCCTTACAAAAGGAGGAATGATTTTAGAGCAGACCCTAAAGTAATATCGAATTCAGCGAATCATAGCGACTATAGAGGTTCAGGTTATGATAGGGGGCACTTAATGCCCGCTGCTGATATGACTTGGTCGGAAGTGGCGTTATCCGAATCTTTTTATTATAGCAATATGAGTCCTCAACATCCATCATTTAATCGTGGCGTCTGGAAAAGACTAGAATCCAAGGTGCGCAGTTGGTGTATGGAAAGCGATAGTCTTTTTATTATTACAGGTCCTGTCGTTAATACAATTTTTGATGTTATAGGTCAAAATAGGGTCGCTGTCCCTGGTGCTTATTTTAAAGTAATAATCAGATTTAAGCAAAATAAGAAAGAAGGAATCGCTTTTTTATTGCCAAATACGTCAAGTAAAGAAACGCTTGAAAGCTATGTTTATTCCATTGATTCTTTGGAACATGTCGTTGGTATTGACTTCTTTCATCATAAGAACGAAGAATGGCAAAGAGGGTTGGAGTCCTCTATCACCAAGGCGATGTGGGATTGGTAGTCTAGTTTAACTGGAAGTTAATTGGAAGACGACATCTTGCTCGAACCTTGCGCCCTGATGCTTCACCTGCATTCCATTTGGGCATTTTCCTTACAACTCTTTTCGCCTCTCTATCAAGATCCGGGCTTACACCTCTTTCTATTGCTACATTTGATATTGAGCCGTCTTTTTCTACAACAAATGATAAGAAAACACGGCCTTGTTCATTCATTTCAATAGAGGTTTGCGGGTAATCAACATTTTCGTTAATCCACTTCATCATAGCTGCAGGCCCCCCAGGAAATGCTGCTTCGACATCAGGGAATTCTACAATTTCTTCTACTACAGCAATAACTTCTTCTTCTGCAATTGGGGGAGGGTCTGGAGGAGTTACATCTGGTGGAGGCGGTTCATCAATATTTTCTTCCTCTATTATTTCTTCTACAATTGGCGGTTCAATAACCACGGCTGGTGGCTCTTCTACGGGCGGCGGTTCAACTTCTTCTTGTTCCTCTGCTTGAAATTCTTGACTTACCTGTCTTTTTTTTGCGTCAGATAAATCATCATCCATTCTAACGGATTGAAAAGTAAATGCTGCCAAAGATAAGCCTGCAACGTAGTTGAGCGCAATCATCAAGAAACTTGATTTTATTCTGTCACCATCAACTTCTGGATTTTTCTTTATTTCCATAATTTCAAATTTATAAAATTGACACAATTAATGTGCCATTTACTGAATTAAATTTGAATAAGCTTCTTCTGTGAGGAGATCATTCAGCTCAGATTTATCGGCAATTTTGATTTTTATCATCCATCCTTCGCCATATGGATCACTATTAACCAGTTCTGGGTCTGTCTCTAACGCTTCGTTAAATTCTATGATCTCACCAGAAATTGGCATAAAAAGATCTGAAACAGTTTTTACTGCTTCAACCGAACCAAATACTTCTTCCATATCCAAAGATTCATCAACAGTTTCAATTTCTACAAAAACAATGTCGCCAAGCTCTCCTTGTGCAAAATCTGTCACACCAACGGTTGCCGTGTCACCATCAATCCTAACCCATTCGTGGTCTTTTGTGTATTTTAACTCTTTTGGAATATTCATGTTCTTTAAATTTTAACATACCAAAATTAATGAATTTGATGGATTCATAGTTGTCATTGTGAATAAAGAATAATAATTTTTTAAGACTATTTTTGTAATATGACATCGGACCAATTAAAAGAGCTCTCTAAAAGAATTGAAGGAATCAAGGGATTCCTTAAAATTGAACCTAAGAGACTTGATTTAAAAGAGCAAGAATTAAAAACGCATGATCCTGAATTTTGGAATGATCCAAAAAAAGCGGAGATTCATATGAAAGTGATCCGAGAGCTTAAATTTTGGGTTTCTGGATTTGATGATATCATAAATAGATTTGAAGATTTAGAGGTCTTGTCAGATTTTGTTAAAGAAGAGATGGCTACAGAGGCTGAATTAGCTGAATCCTACAAAAAATTAATAAATCAAATTGAAGATATTGAATTGCGAAATATGCTCTCAAAGGAGGAGGATAAATTGAATGCAGTAATTCAAGTTACTGCTGGAGCTGGAGGCACGGAGTCTTGTGATTGGACATCCATGCTTATGAGAATGTATATTATGTGGGCTGAAAGCAATGGTTATAAAGTAAAAGAGTTGAATTATCAAGAGGGCGATGTGGCAGGCGTTAAAACGGTCTCATTAGAGATTGAAGGTGATTTTGCTTTTGGGTATTTAAAAGGAGAAAATGGGGTGCATAGATTGGTTCGTATTTCCCCGTTTGACTCCAATGCTAAAAGACATACCTCTTTTTCTTCCGTCTACGTTTATCCTTTAGTAGAGGATACCATCGAAGTCGATGTAAATCCAGCTGACATTTCATGGGAAACATTTAGGTCAGGCGGTGCGGGTGGTCAAAATGTGAACAAGGTTGAAACAGCAGTTAGGTTGAGGCATGCCCCGTCCGGCATAGTGATTGAGAATTCAGAATCGCGTTCTCAATTAGGTAATAAAGAGAAAGCTATGCAGTTGTTAAAGTCTCAGCTTTATGAATTGGAATTGCGTGCGAGAATGGAAAAGCAAAATGCTATAGAGTCTGAAAAGAAAAAAATAGAATGGGGTTCTCAAATTCGGAATTATGTATTACATCCATATAAACTCGTAAAAGATGTCCGAACTTCAGTAGAAACGGGAGATACTGAAGCTGTTTTGAACGGGAAGATAGACTCATTTTTGAAAGCATATCTAATGTTATTTGGCTCTTAAGCAAAGTCTTAAAAAAAAGTAAAATAAAGGGCAACTTTGTGTGTCTTTTTTACGTCTAATCCATGTGATTGTTGTGTTATTATTGTGCTAAAAATCTGTCATACAAATGTAGGTCTTGATTTTGTGTGCTGAAGTAACTTAAAGTTTAGTATTTATGATTGTATCTAAAAAGCATACTCTTGCTCACAAATGGGCATATCTTCTATTATTATTTATTCATTTTTCCTTTCTTGGTAACGCTCAGCAAAATGTCAGTATATCTGATGTTCCTTTGACTCCTGATGCGTCAAGTGTTTTGGATGTTTTTTCAACATCTAAAGGTTTGTTGATTCCTCGAATGACCTCAGTTCAACGCCTAGCAATCAACAATCCCGCTAATGCGTTAATGGTTTTTGATACGGATTCGTCTTGTTTTCTTTTTTATAGATCGAGTTCATCTGATTGGTTGTCCCTTTGTGATTTTACCCAAGGTCCTTCAGGTCCTCCAGGAGATGATGGTATTCATGTTCAGAATGCAACCGTAAACGGTACAGGAGATCTCATCGTAACATTAACCGATGGTACTATTATTAATGCTGGTCATGTTGTAGGGCCGGATGGAGCACAAGGTCCTCAAGGAATTCAAGGAGATCAAGGTCCAATCGGCTTAACTGGTCCCGCCGGAACAAATGGTACAAATGGAATTGCCGGAGCAGATGGTGCAGATGGCGCAGATGGCGCACAAGGTCCTCAAGGTATTCAAGGCGACCAAGGTCCAATCGGATTAACTGGTCCCGCCGGAACAAATGGTACAAATGGAATTGACGGCGTAGACGGAGTCGATGGCGCTGATGGAGCACAAGGTCCCCAAGGAATTCAAGGAGACCAAGGTCCAATCGGATTAACTGGTCCAGCCGGAACGAATGGTACAAATGGAATTGACGGCGTAGACGGAGTCGATGGCGTTGATGGAGCACAGGGTCCCCAAGGAATTCAAGGAGATCAAGGTCCAATCGGATTAACTGGTCCCGCCGGAACGAATGGTACAAATGGAATTGACGGCGTAGACGGAGTCGATGGCGCACAAGGCCCCCAAGGAATTCAAGGAGACCAAGGTCCAATTGGATTAACTGGTCCCGCCGGAACGAATGGTACAAATGGAATTGACGGCGTAGACGGAGTCGATGGCGCACAAGGCCCCCAAGGAATTCAAGGAGACCAAGGTCCTCAAGGTATTCAAGGAATTCAAGGAGATCAAGGTTCAATCGGATTAACTGGTCCTACCGGAGCAGATGGTGCAGATGGTTGAGGTGCAGATGGCGCAGATGGCGCACAAGGTCCTCAAGGAATTCAAGGAGATCAAGGTCCAATCGGATTAACTGGTCCCGCCGGAACGAATGGTACAAATGGAATTGACGGCGTAGACGGAGTCGATGGCGCTGATGGAGCACAAGGCCCTCAAGGTATTCAAGGAGATCAAGGTCCAATCGGATTAACTGGTCCTGCCGGAGCAGATGGTGCAGATGGTTGACGGGCAGATGGCGCAGATGGCGCACAAGGTCCTCAAGGAATTCAAGGAGATCAAGGTCCAATCGGATTAACTGGTCCCGCCGGAACGAATGGTACAAATGGAATTGACGGCGTAGACGGAGTCGATGGCGCTGATGGCGCACAAGGCCCTCAAGGTATTCAAGGAGATCAAGGTCCAATCGGATTAACTGGTCCTGCCGGAGCAGATGGTGCAGATGGCGCAGATGGCGCAGAGGTCCTCAAGGTATTCAAGGAATTCAAGGAGATCAAGGTCCAATCGGATTAACTGGTCCTGCCGGAACGAATGGTACAAATGGAATTGATGGCTGCAGATGGCGCAGATGGCGCACAAGGTCCTCAAGGAATTCAAGGAGATCAAGGTCCAATCGGATTAACTGGTCCCGCCGGAACGAATGGTACAAATGGAATTGACGGCGTAGACGGAGTCGATGGCGCTGATGGCGCACAAGGCCCTCAAGGTATTCAAGGAGATCAAGGTCCAATCGGATTAACTGGTCCTGCCGGAGCAGATGGTGCAGATGGTGTAGATGGTGACGAGATGGCGCACAAGGTCCTCAAGGAATTCAAGGAGATCAAGGTCCAATCGGATTAACTGGTCCCGCCGGAACGAATGGTACAAATGGAATTGACGGCGTAGACGGAGTCGATGGCGCTGATGGAGCACAAGGCCCTCAAGGTATTCAAGGAGATCAAGGTCCAATCGGATTAACTGGTCCTGCCGGAGCAGATGGTGCAGATGGCGCAGATGGCGCACAAGGTCCTCAAGGTATTCAAGGAATTCAAGGAGATCAAGGTCCAATCGGATTAACTGGTCCTGCCGGAGCAGATGGTGCAGATGGTGTAGATGGTGCAGATGGCGCAGATGGCGCACAAGGTCCTCAAGGAATTCAAGGAGATCAAGGTCCAATCGGATTAACTGGTCCCGCCGGAACGAATGGTACAAATGGAATTGACGGCGTAGACGGAGTCGATGGCGCTGATGGAGCACAAGGCCCTCAAGGTATTCAAGGAGATCAAGGTCCAATCGGATTAACTGGTCCTGCCGGAGCAGATGGTGCAGATGGCGCAGATGGCGCACAAGGTCCTCAAGGTATTCAAGGAATTCAAGGAGATCAAGGTCCAATCGGATTAACTGGTCCTGCCGGAACGAATGGTACAAATGGAATTGACGGCGTAGACGGAGTCGATGGCGCTGATGGAGCACAAGGTCCCTCAAGGTATTCAAGGAGATCAAGGTCCAATCGGATTAACTGGTCCTGCCGGAGCAGATGGTGCAGATGGCGCAGATGGCGCACAAGGTCCTCAAGGTATTCAAGGAATTCAAGGAGATCAAGGTCCAATCGGATTAACTGGTCCTGCCGGAACGAATGGTACAAACGGAATTGATGGCGTAGATGGTGCACAGGGTCCCCAAGGAGTTCAAGGAGATCAAGGTCCAATCGGATTAACTGGTCCAGCCGGAACGAATGGTACAAATGGAATTGATGGCGTAGATGGTGCGCAGGGTCCCCAAGGAATACAAGGAGATCAAGGTCCAATCGGATTAACTGGTCCATCTGGAACGAATGGTACAAATGGAATTGATGGCTTAGACGGAGTCGATGGTGCTGACGGCGCACAAGGTCTCCAAGGAATTCAAGGAGATCAAGGTCCAATCGGATTAACTGGTCCTGCCGGAGCAGATGGTGTAGATGGCGCAGATGGCGCACAAGGTCCTCAAGGTATTCAAGGAGATGCTGGTCCAAGTTGGACTTTGACAACGCCTTCATTCAATACAGATGGAACAATGGTAGTAAATGGAACTTCAGGTTCAGGTGGACCAGTTGAAAGCAGTCAGGCAGCTTGGTTGCTTGATGGAAATACGAATACAGGAACCAAAGGTTTTGGTACAAATAGTAATACTAATGTAGATTTTGAAACAAATTCAATTACCAGAGGTAGATTGTTAAATACGGGTGAGATGTTATGGGGGAATACTGGAATTTTAGCACCGGCAATTGCGGGAGACCCATTGCAATCTTATGTAGTAAATAACACGAACAATTGGTCTTTTAATGGAATAAATACAACTGCACAGGGTGGTGGTATATTTGGTTCAATTACTTCAACTGCAAATGGTTTTAGCGGTATTGAAGGTTCAACCAATGGAACTGGTATTGGTGTTAATGGAATGCATATGTCTACTACTTCTTTTGGTGTTGGGGTTCAAGGAAGTACAAATAACCCAGTTGGAGCATGGGCAGGAATATTTATGGGAGATATAGGGTTAACGGGTGGAATATTTAACATTTCAGATGTCAGATTTAAAAAGAATATTCAACCTATTAATAGTGTAATAGATAAAATCATGGAAGTTGATGTAAAACAATATAACATGCGTGCAGAGGAGTTTCCTGGTATGAGTTTTAACCCCAACAAAACTGAAATTGGTTTTATTGCGCAAGATTTCAAAGAAATTTTTCCTGGTCTCGTTCATCAAAAGGCTCTACCAAATCCAGCAATGCATAATACAACAAAAAAGAATAATGTTTTGGTTGAAGGGTACTACACTGTAAATTACGTTTCAATGATTCCTATTTTAACAAAAGCAATTCAAGAACAACAAAATCAGATTTCTGAATTGCAAGAACAACTCAATCATAGTACTGATATTGATATTTCAGGATTGATTCCATCTCGAATTATAGCTTCATCAAATGCTAGACTTGATTCGGAAGTTTTTTTTGTTGCTAATGAAAATTCAAAAGCATATGTCATAGGTGTATTAAATGATAATAATGGAATTATTGAAATTCAAACGTCAGGTATAGTAGAAATAGAGGTTGATGACGCAAACGGTCAGATAACAACAGGTGATTTTGTTACGACTTCTAGTATGGGTAGGGCTATTAAGTCTCTTACAAGTGAATGGGTATTAGGCGTAGCAGTTTCCAATGAAGTAAATGGTAAAGTACAAGTACGTATCGATATTAGATTTAAGCAATAGTTAATAATGAAGAATATTTTCGGCATTCTTCTTGTTTTTATGTCTTTGGTAGACTTTTCGACCATCAGTCAAGTATTGCTTAATAATGGAGCAAACATAATAACCACCTCTGGTGCATATGTTCATGTCAATGGAACTTTAACAAATGAACTAGGTACAATAAATATTGATGAGGAAATAGGATTACCCTCTGAAATATTTATAACCGAAGATATTATCAATAATTCGGAGCTCGTTGGTGAAGGGTATATTCGTTTGTTAGGGAATTGGTATAATAATGCTTCCTTTACTTCTAATAATGGTACTGTTTTCTTTGAAGGTGCGAATCAATTGATTAGTGGTTCTGTTGAAACAAATTTTTTCAATCTAACTTTGGACGGTAGTGGATTTAAAACACAGGAAATTAATGCCTATTCCTCTGGTGTTTTGGATTTAAAGCATCTTGAGCTTCAAACAGAAGTTTTTAACTTCTACGTAGAAAATACTGATTTAAATGCTATTCAACGAACCTCGGGTTTTGTATCCTCTTTAAATGGTGGTTTCTTGTCACGAAGGACATCTGAACTAGAAACTTATTTATTCCCTGTTGGTTCAAGCCTAGGGACGCTTCGTTACCGCCCCGTCGAATTAAAACCAACAGTAACCCAGAACAACACCTTTGAAGTCCGCTTGGCAAACATAGATGCTACTATTGAAGGCTTTGATAGGACGATGGCAGATGTGAATATTTGTGAGCTTAACCCACTATTTTATCACCAAATCGATAGAGCTTTAGGTTCTGGACCAGCAGATTTAAATATCTATTTTAATGAGGCTGATGACGGGATTTGGGGCGGTATTTCAAATTGGAAGCAAATTAATGGTCAGTGGGAATATATTTTAGGAAGTTCCAGCGTTTCGGATGTTCCCTTGTCTTATGCATATACGCAGGAATGGAACGATTTTGATGATATTCCATACATCCTGACTCACATTAATGAAATACCTGAGTTTGACGAAATACCTCCTATTTGCTTGAATCAGACAGTTCCTGAGCTTTCCAATATTTCAAACAATGGGTTTACAGGCTCATGGTCTGGTACTATTGACGCTGAGCAGGTTGGAATTCAGAATTTCACTTTCACTCCTAATCCTGGTCAATGCGCTCAGTCAGTAGAATTTTTTGTTGAGATTCTTCCACTTCCTGAATTTTCAAGTGCTCAAATGATTCAAGAAATAAGCTGTAATGGTGAAGAGGGAATGATTGAAGTTACTGCTTTAGGAACAAATATCATGTATGCAATGAATGGTGGACCTATGTCCTCTAACAATCAGTTTATGGTTCACTCTGGAATGCATACGATGTCAATTATGGACGAGCACGGTTGTATGAATGAAATGATTCAGGAAGTGTTAGAGCCCAATCCATTAGAAATGCAAACTTCAGTTGAACATATCCTTTGCCCTGAAGGAACTGGAGCAATTGACTTGACGATAACAGGTGGAGTTCCCGGATACAATGTCGTTTGGAACAACACTTTGTTTTCTGAAGATGCTTCCGGGTTAGAAGCTGGCAGTTATTTAGGTATGTTGACAGATGATAATGGATGTCAGGATTCTGTTTTGGTAGAAATCAATGAAACCTTAAGTAGTGAACCTGCTTATATTGAGAATGCCTCTGGCAACGTAGAACTGAATTGTTTGGTTACAGAAATAGAGGTTAATGCACAAGGCGGTAGTGCTTTTAATTGGTCTGGAGGAACATCTCTAAATACTTCTTGGAATACATTTAATACTCCAGGTAATTATATTCTTGATTATCTTGACTCGAATGGCTGTGCTCTTCAAATGAATATACTGATTAGTGAAAATATTAACCCACCGTTGTTGGATATTGATAATATAACGAACTCAACAAATGAGCTCAATTGTAATGAGCCTGAAATCGTTCTATTTGGATCAGGAGCGGATAGCTATGTTTGGAGCGATACCATTCAAAACATTTCTACAACCATATCAAGTCCTGGAGAATATTTTGTCGTTGGTATCGGAAGTAACGGATGTTATGATTCAACTTCAATAGTGATTACAGCGGACTTTTCGCTCCCTAATTTGTCTATTCAAAATATAACAGGTTCAGACACTTTAGATTGTAACAATACCAATATAAATGTTAGTGCATCGGGAGCTTCTAATTATG
The DNA here is from genome assembly GCA_943789205.1 of uncultured Flavobacteriales bacterium. Lineage (GTDB taxonomy): Bacteria > Bacteroidota > Bacteroidia > Flavobacteriales_D > Crocinitomicaceae > UBA952. The sequence goes on along the minus strand of CALSTG010000001.1, from coordinate 509,569 downwards.
AATGGTCAAATGGTCTAGGATCTCAACCTCAAGTATCCATAACTGAAGGTGGTATTTATTATTTAATAGCTACAGGTGAAAATGGTTGTTCGATACAAGATTCCGTGCAAATCATTGAAATTCCTTTCCCTGTTTTGAGTGTTAATTCCGCAACTATTTGTGCTGGAAATGTTATTGAGCTTGTTGCTGAGGCATCTATTCCTGGAGGGACTTATAGTTGGTCTAATAATTTAGGTTCGAACTCGAGTGTTTTTGTAGAACCAATATCCAATGCATTTTATACCGTTGATTATATTTTAAACGGTTGTGAGAGCAACACGGCAACATCAATAATTTCTGTCCTTCCTACACCTGTTGTCAGTATATCCGGTGCAAACTCAATCTGTTCGTCTCAATCTGTATCATTGACAGGTCAACCTTCGCTTCCAGGCGGTTCGTTTGAGTGGTTTCCTAATGGAGAAATCGAACCCACAATTACTACCTTTCCACAATCAAGTACAACCTACGGTTTAAGCTACACTTTAAATGGTTGTCCTTCAGACACTGTTCAAGCCTTTGTTGAGGTGATTCCTACACCTGTAGTAACGCTTGAAGATGTTTCAATTTGTGATGGTGAATCTGGAACCTTGATTGCGCAACCTTCGATTTCAGGAGGGACTTTTAATTGGACTTCTTCGGGCCAAACTACACAGAGTATCACCGTAAATCCTGTCACCACCACATCATACAGCGTGCTGTACGTCTTAAACGGTTGTATAAGTCAGCTCACGACAGCATCAATTATTGTCAACCCTATTCCCGATTTATTTGTCGATGATATAGGTATTTGCGAGGGACAAATAGGAGTTCTAAACGCACAAGGTTTGCCAAGTGGTGGTTCCTTCGAATGGACAGGATATATAGAAAACGAATCTACTCTTGAGGTTAATCCATTAGTAACTTCAAATTATACGGTTACTTATACTCTAAATAATTGTAGTAGCAGTATAGAAAGTGCAGAAGTAACGGTAACTGAACAACCTGTTTTGTTGACAGAAAATCAAGGTATTTGTGAAGGTGAGAGTGTTGTGCTTAATGCAATTCCATCTGTTCTAGGAGGTCAATATTTGTGGTTGCCGAATAACGAAACATCTGAAACGATGACTGTAAGTCCAACTACCACAACTACATATCAGGTTATGTATACGATTAATGGATGCCAAACGGATTTAGAACCAATCATAGTTTCTGTTGATGCAATGCCAATCACAACCTTTGATGTTAATGTAACTTCAGGTTGTGCTCCATTAAATGTTATGTTCACCAATACAACACCAAATACCTCTGGATGTACATGGACAATAAATGATGGGAGTACTTTTAGTGGCTGCGCAAATACGAGTTATACCTTTTTAAATGAGGGTTGTTATGACATAACGCTTGAAACGGAGACACCTAATGGTTGCCCAGGTAGCATGAATATGGAAAATTTAATTTGTGTATTTCCAAGCCCAAATATTGATTTTTCTGCATCAACAAATCAAATATCATATGGGTCTTCAGAGGTTGTCTTTTCCAATAATTCCTTCGGTGCAGAAAGTTATTATTGGGATTTCGGCGATGGAAACTCTGATACTTTATACAATCCTAATCTCGTAGAATATGAAGTGAATGACGAAACGTTTTTTACTGTTTCATTGTATGGTATATCTGAGCTAGGGTGCACAGACAGTTTGCAATTAGATATCAACGTCAATCAGGATGCAATTATTTTTGCTCCTAATAGCTTTACACCGGATGGCGACGGCTTAAATGATTCATGGTATCCAACGATCTCTGCAGGTATAGATGAAGACTTCTTTTCTGTCCAAATTTATAATAGATGGGGGGAGTTAATTTTTGAGGCTGGCGATTTCAATAGTAGTTGGGACGGAACTTATCAAGGTATGCAGGCTCCAATCGGAACGTATACATACAGAATTGGATTCAAGGAAAAACAAACAGAAAAGAGAAAAATAATTCTTGGTCATATCAATCTAATCCGTTAATCTGCCAGTCATAAAAAAGGGATTAATTTTTCTAATTGTATACTTCTAGAACCCTTTAACAAAATTGCGCTTCCATTCAGTTTGGGTAAATCCCCAATTAAATCGTCCACATTTTCAAACCCATTCAAATCATTCATAGCTTTAAATATCGAACCAACGAGAATCGTTTTGATTCCATAGTCATGGCAAAACGATTGTATTTTTTGATGCTCAAGGTGGCTATCTTCACCGAGTTCCATCATATCCCCTAAAATTGCAATCTTATTTTTGTGTTTAAATTCTTTGAAGCTTTCTAAAGCAGATAACATACTTGTTGGATTTGCATTGTAGCAATCAATAATCAAAGTATTTCTTTCCGTATGCATCACTTGGGATCTATTATTCTTTGACTGATAATTAGAAACGGCCTGTGAAATCAAGTTGTGAGGTACTCCTAGATGATAGCCAATGCAAATAGCAGCAAGGAAGTTGTAAAAATTGTAGCTCCCTATCATATTTGTTTGAAGTATTTCTGATGTATACCTTGAACTTTTCCAGCTCATTTTGATAAAAGGATTTAATTCAATGAGCTCACCTTGAATAGCTGCTGATTTCCTACCATAGCTTATGTTTTCTGTGGTGGTGTCAATTAAAGATTTTAATAAATCATCATCATCATTGTAGAAAATTGTCCCATTAACCTCTTGTATCGCATTATAAAGCGCACGTTTCGTTTTAACAACACCTTTCAAGTCTCCAAAACCTTCCAAGTGTGCTTTTCCAATATTGGTAATAATTCCGTGAGTAGGGGAGGCAATCTCGCAAAGTTCAGCAATGTCACCAGGTTGATTTGCACCCATCTCAATTACGGCAAGTTCATGTTCTTTATTCATTTGGAGTAATGTAAGGGGTACTCCAATATGATTGTTAAGATTACCTTCAGTCGAAAGGGTATTGAATTTCTTATTTAGCACAGCAGCTATCAATTCCTTGGTGCTTGTTTTGCCATTACTTCCAGTGATTCCAATAATAGGTATATCAAATTGTAACCTATGGTGATTCGCAAGATTCTGCAAAAAAACAAGACTGTTGTTAACTAAAAATATTCTGGGATTGTTCGCGTATTCACTTTCATCAACAATGGCATATTTAGCGCCTTGTTCAAGAGCATTGAGAGCAAATTTATTACCGTTGAAATTCGCTCCTTTTAAGGCTACAAAAAAAGAATCTTTTACAATATTTCGAGTATCGGTACAAATCCCAGATGTTTCTTTAAAAAATTCATAGAATTGCTCCATATGCAAATATGTAAAAAAAAAGCCCGTATCACTACGGGCTTTCAGGATATCTTTAAAGAATATCTATTTCTTTTTGGAGTTGGCTCGAGTGCTACCTAGTCTGTCCATAGCACATCTAAATCCAATCATTGCAGTAGATTGTTCCTCATCAAGAAAACGTCTGCTTCCTGGAGATAACCAGAACGCTCTATCTGACCATGAACCACCTTTGTAGACTCTTGATTTATCTGAAACAAGTGTTGTAGGCCATCCACTTACACCAACATTAACCTCGCTACCTTTTAGGTCAAAGTTTTCAAATTCACTTTGATATACGGCTTGCTTTGAATCTCTCCGTCCATTGTTAATATCATCAATCTTTTTCTGGTTATTGTAGTAAATTGAAGACTCTAAATCACCATCCAAATAGTTGATGTAATCATCTTTTCGATAATTCAATCTACCAGCATTTTCATCTTCCGTGACATTTCTCCAACGCTGTTGACCTCTTGTTTCATTCACGAACTCGGTAAGACCATTTCTAAGGGTAAGTATCCAGGCTGTGATATTCGGGTCTTGTTTGTAATTTTTAAAACGATATTCTAGATAATCGTCACTGAACACACTTGTTGTTACAATTTTACCTTCAACAAGGAATTGTTTAGATGGATCATTTGATCCCGCCTCAAATAATTTGTCAATGTAATATATTCCTACCTTAGATAGGGGAGTCGCCTCGACCATAACGTCAGCATTATCCTCATCAACACCAATTTTAATTTCCTCATCTGCATTACCATATACTTTCCCTTCGAAGTGTCCTTTGCGATAATCTTCCATGGCTAACACATCTGCTTTATGAAGATTGCCAAATAATGCTACCTCTAAATAGTGCGAAGCTTTAGTTGCATTACCTTGGTTATACAAATAAATGGCAGTATCTAGAACACCATTAATGTCATCTAATACTCTGAATTCAATACTATCGTTCTTAGAATATTTATTGTAACCATATACATAACCATCCTTCGGCGCATTGAATTGAAATTTTCGTGGATTTTGTCTGGAGTTACCAAGAATTTGACCACGAGTTGAATTGACATAGTTTATGTAATCGTCAAATTCTTTCTTATTGCCAAAGACTTTGAATTTCTTGGTTTCTTTGTAGTCGTTTTCTTGATTCAGTGTTATAGCATAATCTCCAGCGTTCGGAAATGAGATCACCACGTTTGTGTCTTGATTGGATCCTCCCATTATTTGTGCATCACTAGTTTCCCAAGAGAACGGTTTTTTTATTGCATTGAGTTTGTCTGAACTCGCATTAAGTTTTACAGAATCACCTTTAAGAACGAGCCAAAGTCCATTCATTTCTTTGATGTTTCCACTTTCAACTTTATAATCCACGTACTGATTTGGGTTTTCTTTTATGTAGTTAGAAACATAAGAAGGATCATTTTTCTTATTTAAATCATTCACAGCTTTCGTACCACCAGTAAGTGAAAGATATTTAGCTCTTGCAAATTCATTAACATATTCCTTCATTCCATATACATCATAAAGGTTGTCAGTTGCCAAAACAGGTTTGTCATACAATCCGTCAGGACGAAGCAATTGGGTCGTATATACATTACCTCTAAACGGCATGAAGTCTTCAGATTCTTCATTTGATGTTGGACGGTAAACGTCCATTACCCATTCCGATACATTTCCTGCCATGTGGTATAAACCGTAGTCATTTGGCCAAAAATCATCAACACGAGCAGTCACGTCCGCTCCATCATTCAAAGCTCCTGAAACACCCATATAATCACCATTTCCTCTAATGAAGTTTGCTTGAATTGCACCAGCCCATTGGTCTTCTTTTCTTCGAACATAGTGTCCATCCCAAGGATAGATTCGACGAGAATCAATATTTTCCGAATCAGGGTCAAGGTTACCAATCAAACCTAAAGCAGCAAATTCCCATTCTGCTTCAGTCGGAAGACGATACTTCGGTAGAAGTATTCCATCTTCCATTTTTACGGCTCTTGAACCTAATCGTGATTCATTAGCATATACTGGATCATAATTTTGAAGCTGATATGGATCTCTCGGTATAGGCTTCTTAGTTTTTGCATCAAGCATAGGAGCTTTAGAGCTACCATCATCTAAGGTATAACCACCTTTCAGCCCTAAGGTATCTCCTTTTTTGTTTTTGTTAGGAGATCCTGTTTGAACGTTGTAATTACCATTCAAATAGTTTTCAGTTGAGAACATATTTTCTGGCGAGGACGTCATTGATGCGTAGTTTGATCGGTTTGCAGCACCTACGTCAGAATTTTCGTGATCATATGTGTTTGCAAAATGCCATTTAATAATACCTTCTCGAACCAATATAGCCTCATTCACACGGTCCGTTCGCCATTTACAAAAATCATTAGCTTGCAACCAAGAAACACCAACAACAGGATAGTCTCTGTATGAAGGGTGACGTAAATAATAATCTACAAATTTTTCTCGGTAAGATAGTGGTGATCTCCAAACGAGGGTATCTGGAAGACATTTTTTATAAATATGTGGGTAAGATTTGTAATACACACGTTTCATCCAATTCATGTATTCTGTCCAGTGTAAATTCGTTACCTCAGTACGGTCCATGTAAAAAGAAGAAACTGTAGCGCGTTTAGGGCTGTTGTTCCAATCTCCCATAACATCTTCTTCAGTGCTTCCCATCGTGAATGTTCCACCCTCTATAAAAACAAGTCCTGGACCTGTTTCTTGCTCTTTGGCATCAAATTTTTCAAAACCGCCATTTTGGTAGTTGTTATACTCCCAACCTGTAGACGTAGATCGTTCTTTGGCACATGCACCCAAAAGGATGACAGCACTTAAAAAACTTGCTATTTTAATGTAATTTTTAGTTTTCATGGTCAACTGTAATTAACGTATATACAATTCAAAATTTATTAAAAGTTACAAAATCCTAAAAAGAAGGACATGATATCTTTCTAAAGTTTCTTGGTTTTCTTCTACACTTTAAATTAAAACCTAGGGACACTTCATGGGAACCTCCCGATATTCCATTTCCTAATTTAGAAACAGTAATATCATAGCTGTAGCCTATTTTAATCTTATCAGTTGTTATTCCAAAGCACAAAATGAAGGCATCTCGGTTTCTGTACCAAGCACCAACAGTAAAGTTTCCATACTTCACATATGTACCAATGTTCAATTCCTGGAATCCATTTTGGTATTGATATATGATATTTGGCATAATACTCGTTGTACTTGAGTAACGACCTTTTCTACCTAAAGGTATGTCTGCACCTGCGTGACCAGTAAACCTCATTGGTAATTTAGATTCGCCCAAAATCATTGACTCATCTGGTTGGTTCAGATGGTGCACTGCACCTCCAAAATAAAAATTCTTACCAAAACCAACAAAACCAGCAGAGGCATCAAAATAACCTCTTCTACCGTTTCCTCTTGGAACATCTCCTGTTTGATAAATAAAACCTCTTCTAGGATCAATCATATCACCGAAAGTGAGCTTATCCCAATCCAGAAATTTCTGAAACCAAGCTGCTCTCGCACCAAACATAAGTGAAAACTTACGATTTACTTTCAGATTGTAGGAATAAATCGCACCCAACATTGAGGTGGATATGGTACCCTGTCCTTGTTGATCATGCATAGCCAAAATACCAATGCCTCCAGATATACTTTTGGCGTAGGTATCAAAGGCAGCAGAGTAAGTAACATAGTTACCTGTAAGCTGTGGCCATTCATTCCGGTAGTTCATTGCAAACCTAGGACAACCTGAAGATCCTGCTAAAGCTGGGTTCAGATAAATTGGATTTGAAAAGAACTGCGTGAATGTCGGGTCTTGCGAACGCACTGAGTTCAAGCTCGTTGTCGAAAGACAAGCGATCACAAAAACAAATAGGATTAAATGCTTTTTCTTCACACAATTGAGTTTATTCACGAACAATCTTAACGTGATTATAGTTTGTAAGGTTACAAATATCGTATATTAATTGTAATAATTTGAATATTTTGGCGTTTTTTAGACTATCAATTCAATTGTTTGATTCAGATTATGAATAAGATTTTATTTTTCTCTTTATTTCTTTTTTCGATTACTTTTTCTTTTTCGCAGCAGTATTCGGAGGTTATTCAATGGAACAAACCTATTTCCATTGACAACGGCGAACAATCATATCTTGCTCCAAACTTCGAAGGTGTTCATTACGATAATGGCATTCCTAAGGTGTTTTTTAAAAAATCATTCAAAGGTTCAAACCTGAAAGTAAGTACCGTTTCCTTAATAACTGCGAACGCGTTACAATCTGAGATCAATTATTTGTCATTGATGAACGTGCGTATTGCCGAAGTTAATCCATTGGATATAAAGTTTACCAAAGCCGCAAATAATGCGTTTTTGGTTGTATCCGGAGTTCCTTTTATTAAAGAGAACGGTCTAGTGAAAAGAATCGTGAAAATCACCGTGGAAACTGAGGCAAATCTTACTGCGGTAAATAAGGATTTTGTTGGTGAGTCTGTTCTAATGGCCGGGTCTGGTGATTGGTATAAAATATCGATTCAAAATGATGGTCTGTATAAAATAGATTTTAACTTCTTGGAATCCATAGGTGTTGACGTATCTAATTTGAACCCTAAGCATGTCCATGTTTTCGGAAATGGTGACGGGAAGCTACCTGAATTGAATAGCTTGCCTAGAACGGATGATCTCGCTCAAAACTCGGTTCAGTATTTTGGCGCCTCTGACAATACTTTTAATCAAAACGATTTTATTTTATTCTATGGTTTTGGACCCAATAGGTGGGTGCCAAATGGCACATCGGACTTTAATCAGATCAAAAACATTTATACAGATTATTCATTTTATTTCATCAATATTAATTCCGAGAGAGCTCCTTTGGAAATTGGAAATAAGCCTGCGCTAAATGAATTGCCAACCTCGAATATTACCAGTTATGATTATCGAGCATGTTATGAAAATGATTTAGTATCTCTAATTGGCGGAGGGCAAAGGTGGTATGGAGAACTTTTTGATATAAACCTTGAGCAGACTTTTAATTTTTCAATTCCAAATATATCTGGTGAACCGGTTTTCTTCAAGACGGCAATTGCCACGAACAGTACAAGCCCAGGTGGAACATCACAAAAGTATTCCGTAAATGGAGAGATTTTACTTGATGAAGGTCTACCACACACCTCTGTAGATTATGTCAGATCTTCACAAGCTTTTATTCTGAACAACCCACCGATTTCTGGGAACATACCTCTTAAAATTACTATTCAGAGAAATAGTCCAAGTGTATTGACTTATTTGGATCGTATTTGTTTGAATACCCGCAGAAATCTTAGCTTTTATGGAAGTCAAATGGGCTTTCGTAACCTCACTAATCTTCAAGCAGGAATAGGGAATTTTCAAATTCAAAATTTTCCAAGTACAGGTTTTATTTGGGATATAACGGACCGCCACAATCCAATAAGAGTTTCTGGCTCACAAATAGGAAGTTCATTCGAATTCTTAGATTCAATATCCTATCGGGAATATGTTGCGAGTAACGGCGGAACTTTTTTTAGTCCTGAGTTCGTTGGTGCAATTGATTATCAAAACCTTCATGCCCTTGAGCAGGCAGACTATTTGATAGTAACGCATCCTAATTTTAAGTCTCAAGCAGATAGATTGGCAGAATTACACAGAAATAATGGGCTTACTGTTCATGTGGTCACGACAAGTCAAATTTTCAACGAGTTTAGCTCTGGTGCTCCAGATGCTGTAGCCATCCGTTCCTTTGCTAAGATGTTCTACGACCGTTCTCAAGTGAATCCAGAAACAGCACCAAAGTATTTATTACTTTTCGGTGATGGAACATTTGACCCTAAGGATCGTGTGCCTGATAACAATAATTTCGTTCTTACCTATCAGGTTCAAAGTAGTGAAAATCATATTTCAGCTTTAGTAACTGATGATTTTTATGGAATGCTTGATGATGGAGAAGCTATCACGGGTTCAGATTTACTCGATATTGGAATCGGTAGAATATTAGCGTCAAATATTACACAAGCTGAGCAACAAGTTGATAAAATCGAGCATTATATGAAAAATGGTTCTGATTTATTTGCCAATGCAGGAGCTTCATGTTGTCTAGAAGACAATTCATTGAATACGTTTGGCGACTGGCGACAGAAGTATGTTCAGGTAGCTGATGATGAGGAGTCTGGTTATTTTATTAACAACGATACAGAACCTCAGTATAATCATACCAAACAGAATCATAATGAAATGAATTGTGATAAGCTTTATTTAGATGCATTCCCTCAACAGACAAGTGCAGGAGGACAGCGCTATCCAGATGTTGTAAATGCAATAACAGATAGAATTCAGCGTGGAGCACTTATTTTTAATTATGTGGGTCACGGTGGTGAGGTTGGACTTGCGGAAGAACGAGTGGTTACCATTCCACAAATTAATTCTTGGAATAATATCAACGCATTAACCTTATTTGTTTCGGCTACTTGCGAATTTACAAAGTATGATGACCCTGCAAGAGTTTCTGCCGGTGAATGGGCTGCATTAAATCCGAATGGCGGGGCAATTGCTCTAATGACAACAACACGCTCTGTATATTTCGGTGTGAATACAACAACGGGTAATAAGTTCTTCCAAAATGTATTTGATCGAAATCCTGATGGTAGCTCATTAGCCTTTGGTGATATTGTAATGCGTACTAAAAATGAAACGGGTTCAAGTGACAATAAACGCAGTTTCACACTCATTGGTGATCCAGCTCTTAAATTAGCAACTCCAGATTTAAATATCGTCACTGATAGCATTAATGGAATTGCTCCATCTGTAGCTATTGATACAATTCGAGCGTTAAGTAAGGTTGTTATTAAAGGGCATGTTGAGGATCACATGGGAACTGTTTTGACAGATTTTAATGGTATTTTGACACCTTCTATTTTTGATAAAATTAAACTTCAAAAAACCCTAGGTCAAGATCTCTATTCACCAGAAATAGAATATGAATTACAGCGTAATGTCATATATAAAGGTAAGGTATCTGTAACGAACGGCGCGTTTGAATATTCTTTTGTGGTTCCTAAGGATATATCGTTGAATTATGGAAAAGGAAAGATTAGCTACTATGGTTTTACTCAAGAACGAGATGCAGGTGGTTACGATACTTCTATTATTATTGGAGGCATTGATCCTAATGGGATTTCCGATGCCATAGGACCTGAAATCACATTATTTATGAATGATGAAAATTTTGTTTCAGGCGGACAGACTGATTTTGAACCCATATTGTTAGCTAAAATATTTGATGAAAATGGAGTGAATACTGTTGGAAATGGAATAGGCCATGATATCACAGCGATTTTGGACGGAAACTCCTCTGAGCCATTTATTTTGAATGATTTCTATGTTGCCGATTTAGATTCTTATCAATCAGGTGAAATACGCTTTCAATTTGATGGCTTGTCGCCAGGGCGACATTCCCTGGAATTTAAAGTTTGGGATGTAAATAATAATTCTTCCAAAGCTACCATTGAGTTTGTAGTTGTTGATGATGAAAACCTAACGCTTCAAAATGTCCTCAACTATCCCAATCCTTTTACAAGCTCTACAGAGTTTATGTTCGAGCATTCCTTTGCATGTAATGAACTTGAGGTGCAGATTCAAATCTTTACCGTTTCAGGAAGGTTGGTTCAAACTTTGAATGAAATCATTCCAACCCAAGGTTTTAGAGTCAATCAAATATTTTGGGATGGTACGGACAATTATGGTGACCAATTGGCAAAAGGAGTCTATATTTACCGCGTGAAAGTAAAAGACACAAGCGGTCAAACTGCTGAAAAAACAGAAAAATTAGTCATATTGAAGTAAACGCAACAATAAAACTTTCCCTTTTGCGTATATTTACTACCGATTTTATAGAATTATGAAGAACCTATTTTTAGCCATTGTTTTGGTTTCCTTTTCTCTAACAGCTTTTGCTCAGCCAACAGGAGGTAGTGGAGTGACTGATGAGGATTTACAATTGAATACAATTACTACGGCCTTGCCTTTTATGTCGATTACACCTGATTCAAGAGCCGGTGGTATGGGGGATGCAGGCACGGCATTAAGTCCGAATTCAACTTCCGTTTATTGGAATACTTCTATATTGAGTTTTTCGGATCAAACATCTGAAGTAAGTTTATCCTATACACCATGGTTACGTCAGCTTACAAATGACATACACCTTTCTTATCTATCGGGTTACTACAAGATTAACAAGTCCCATACAATAGGTGGAGCTTTGAGGTATTTTAGTTTAGGTGAAATTACCTTTACAGATGCTTCTGGAAATGTTATTCGTGATGACAAACCAAGTGAATTTGAAATTACTGGTGCTTACGCCTTACGTTTGTCTAGAAAATTAAGTATTGGCTTAAATGGAAAATTTGCATATTCTAATCTTACAGGTGGATTGACTGTTGGCGGTGTCAATACGAAACCGGGAGTTGTTGGAGCTGCTGATTTGTCTTTTACCTATTACAATGATGATGCTAAAATCGGGAACATTGATGGGGTTTATACTTTTGCTACCACAATTAATAATATTGGTAATAAAGTGGCGTATTCCGAGTTGGCAACTAGAGACTTCATCCCGATGAATTTGAAGATAGGAAATAGCTTTTTAGCCAACTTTGATGCATATAATAAAGTGACTTTTTCTTTGGATTTACAAAAACTACTCGTTCCAACACCACCGAACTATTACTTTGATGGAGAGGATTATATTTTAACATCAGGAATGAATCCTGACGTTGGTGTAATAAACGGCATGCTGCAGTCTTTTTACGATGCTCCGGGAAACGTTGTTGTTGATGATAATGATGTTCCAGTTGCAGATGCAGATGGTAATTATGAGGTGGTTAAAGGGACTAAGTTTCGTGAAGAATTATCCGAAATCAATATCGCCTTTGGCACTGAGTGGTGGTATAATGATGTTTTTGCTGTACGTGGTGGTGTCTTTTTCGAAAGCAAAAATAAAGGGAATCGTCAATTCATGAATTTAGGAGCAAGTCTTAAGTACAATATGTTTGCAATTGACTTTTCATATTTAGCCTCTTTGAATGGTCGTCAGAGTCCATTAGCGAATACTTTGAGATTTACGGTACGTCTATATTTAGATCAGGCAGGAACTTCGTCAGAATAATTTTTTACATTCCTTAAATATTTGAAATAGAAGATGTGTGTTTTAATTTATGCACAACCTTTTTAAATTTCATAGTTGCTTATTTCTTGTAATTCGCTAACACACTTTATTTATATTTGTATTATGAAATTTAATCCAGATTACTCGAACAAAGAGTCCCTTTTGTCCTTATATCAAAAGCCTTTATTAGAGCTTGTATTTGAGGCTGCAACAATTCATCGTAAATACCATAATCCAAGAGAAGTTCAAATGTCTTCTCTATTAAGTATTAAGACTGGAGGCTGCCCTGAGGACTGTGGATATTGTCCACAAGCGGCACGATACCACACGGATGTAGATGCAGAGGGGATTATGAAAGTTGAGGATGTCTTGGAACAAGCAAAGAATGCCAAATCAAATGGTTCTTCTAGACTTTGTATGGGTGCTGCATGGAGAGAAGTTAAGGACAATCGAGACTTCGATAAGGTTGTTGAAATGGTTCAAGGCGTGAATGATATGGGTATGGAAGTGTGTTGCACTTTAGGTATGATGTCGGAAAATCAGGCAAAACGATTAAAGAATGCAGGATTATTTGCATACAATCACAATTTAGACAGTTCAAAGGAATTCTACTCTGATGTGATTTCCACAAGAGAATATGAGCAGCGTCTCGATACTATTGATAATGCTAGAAAAGCGGGGATATCTGTTTGTTCTGGAGGGATAATTGGAATGGGTGAAACAGAGGAAGATCGAATTGGATTATTGATGAGCTATATGGAGATGGAAAATCCACCTGAGTCCATACCAATTAATGCGCTCGTAGCTGTTGAAGGAACACCTTTAGAGGACCAAAAACCTATTGAGCAATGGGAATTGATAAGAATGGTTGCCACAACGCGAATAGCCTTCCCTAATTCTATAGTTCGACTTTCAGCTGGACGTACGAAAATGTCAATGGAAGCTCAAGCACTTTGTTTTATGGCTGGAGCGGGATCCATATTTGCAGGAGATAAATTACTGACAACCCCAAACCCTGAATTTAATGAGGATAAAGAAATGTTCTCAATTTTAGGATTGGTAGCTAAGGAGTCGTTTGCTGATGGAGAACAGCCGACAACAAATCCTGATCCAATTTTAATTGAAAAGAAAAGAATTGCAGCGGAAAGAGAGGCAGCATACCTTAAAGCAAAGCAAAATAAGTCCAATAAATCTTTTACGCCCAGAACAGTAACCAAAGTGGATACTTTAGATGGATGAGAGACTGCTTAATAAGCTTCTCAAGCGCAAAGCATCAGGGACTTTAAGAACCTTACAAATTCCCGAAAATGGAATAGATTTTTTTTCCAACGATTATATTGGACTTTCAAAATTCAACATACCAATCTCCGATGAGCCCAATGGATCAACTGGTTCTCGTCTGTTATCGGGGAATACTTTAGAAGCGGAGCGCTGTGAGCTAAGGCTAGCAGAGCATTTTAAGGCAGAAGCAGCTTTAATTTATAATTCTGGTTATGTAGCTAATGTTGGGCTACTATCTGCTATATTACAAAGAGGCGATTTGGTGTTTTATGACCAATACGTGCATGCGAGTTCGAGGGACGGATTACGTTTATCTTTGGCGGAAAGTTTATCATTTAAGCATAATAATATTGAAGATCTGCGCACTAAGCTCAATAAGAGTAAGGCTGCTACCAATTATGTACTTATAGAATCTTTGTACTCCATGGATGGTGATCTGGCTCCTTTGTCAGAAATCGCCGCACTATGTAAATCGTTCAATGCTTATTTGATAGTAGATGAGGCCCATGCAGGAGGTGTTTATGGCAGAGGTGGTATAGGTATGTGCATTGAAACGCAAGTTGAGTCAGATGTTTTTGCTCGAATTGTAACATTTGGTAAAGCATATGGCTGTCATGGCGCCGTAGTTCTCGGTTCAAATACCTTGAAATCATTTTTAGTCAATTTTTCGAGGAGCTTTATTTATTCAACGGCACTTCCAAGCTCAAGCTATAAGGTCATAGAACGACTAGTAACAAAAACAAATATTGAAGAAAGACTACAATTACTTAAACAGAACATCACTTATTTCCGAAAACAATGCCATGCGCTCGAATTTCTTTCAGATTTGAATTCACCTATTCAGATTTTAGAATTTCAAAATAAAGAAATTCTAGAAGACCTTGTAAATCGAATTAAGTCTCATGGAATATATACCAAAGCTATCTATCCACCAACGGTACCGCAAGGCAAATCACGTTTACGTCTGTGTTTACATGCCTTTAATACAGAAAATGAGATAGATATTCTTACTAGGTGTTTGCTACAGTAAACCTTAGATTATCCTCCGAAGTCATCAAACCTGACGTTTTCATCAGGTATCCCCCAATCATCACACATTTTAATAACGGCTTGATTCATAAGTGGTGGTCCACAGAAATAAACTTCAAGATCTTCAGGTGCCTCATGTTTCGATAAATATTGGTCCATAACAACTTGATGAACAAATCCTGAGAAACCATCTCCTTTTTCGTCTTCACAGTTCTCTTTATTTACCCAATTATCTTCTGGTAAAGCATCAGATAAAACAAGGTAGAATTTGAAGTTCGGGAATTCTTTTTCTAGATCTCTAAAGTAATGGATATAGAATAGTTCGGCTCTAGAGCGTCCGCCATACCAATAAGTTACTTTTCTTCCTGTTTTCAGTGTTTTGAATAATTCATAAAGGTGAGATCTCATCGGAGCCATTCCGGCACCACCACCAATATAAAGCATTTCTGCGTCGGACTCATTTATGAAGAATTCACCGTAAGGACCAGAAATAGTCACTTCGTCGCCCTCTTTCAAGCCAAATATATATGAAGATGCTACACCAGGGTTAATATCTGCCCACTTATCATTGGCTCTATCCCATGGTGGAGCGGCAACTCTAACGTTAAGCATTATCTTTCTTCCTTCAGCAGGATATGATGCCATAGAGTATGCTCTAACTACTTCTTCATTATTTTTCATAACAAGATTACGCATGGCAAACTTTCCTTCTGACCAGTCTTTTTCAAATTTATTCGGCTCCCCCGGGTGGTCTTGTGGGTGCGCTGTTATATCCATTTCAGCGAATTTAACTTCAGTCTCAGGAATATTGATTTGAATGTATCCACCAGCTCTGTAGTTCATATCCTCAGGAATATCAACAATAAATTCTTTAATATATGTTGCAACATTGTAATTTGAAGATACTTTGGCTTTCCATTCTTTGATACCTAAAACCTCTTCTTCGATATGAATTTTCATGTTTTCTTTAACCTTAACCTGACATCCAAGCCTATGGTTTGATGCAATTTCTTTTCGCGAGAAATGAGGAGCTTCAGTAGGTAGAATTTCACCTCCGCCCTCATTGACTTGACAAATACATTGAACGCATGTTCCACCTCCTCCGCATGCCGAAGGTAAAAATATACCAGAACTTCCCAGAGTACTTAGTAAGGTGCCGCCACCGTCAACTTCTAGCGTGCGCTCTCCATCATTAATATCAATCACCAATTTTCCTTTCGGTGAAATTTTAGCCTTTACAAACAATAGCATTGAGGTCAGCAGTAAAATGACCGTTAGAAATGCAATTAAGGTTATGATCAGAATTGTTCCCATAATGATTAGTTAATGTTGTTTTCTTTATTTGTTTCAATCATAGTTGTAACAGTTTCAATTTCCTCTTTTGGAGCTTCTTCACCGTACTTGATACCCATAAAACTCATAAAAGCCATGCCCATAAGTCCTGTAACAATAAATGTAATACCCAAACCTCTTAGAGGACCTGGAACATTTGAGTAGCGTAGTTTTTCACGTATAGCTGCGATAGCCACAATAGCAATAAACCAACCAATACCAGACCCCAACGAAAATGCAGTTGCATCTAATATGGTGGAGTACTGTCGTTCTTGCATAAACAACGCGCCTCCCAAAATGGAACAGTTTACCGCAATTAATGGTAAAAATATACCCAATGCTCCGTACAACGCAGGGGCAAATTTTTCAACTAACATCTCTACCAATTGAACAATTGATGCTACTACTGCAATGTACATTATGAACGAGAGAAAGCTTAAATCTAATTCTGCATACTCAGCTCCCAGCCATTCCAATGCTCCTGCTTTTAAAACATAGTTCTCTAGGAGAAAGTTCACCGGAACCGTTACTGTTAAAACAAAAATAACGGCAGCTCCTAAACCCACAGCAGTCTTTACGGTTTTGGATACAGCAAGGTACGAACACATCCCCAAGAAATATGCGAAAATCATATTCTCGGAAAAAATTGCTTTTACAAATATATCAAGAGTACTTTCCATAATTCTTAATTTTAATGCTCCTCTATTAGAGCTTTGTTTCTAGATCTTTGAACCCAAATAATAATGCCAACAATAATTAGAGCCATCGGAGGTAAAATCATAAGATTATTGTTTTGGTATCCAATCGCATAAAGGCCCGATTCTTCGCCGGGTAGTGCATTGCCAAAAATGGGAAAACCCATTAATGTTCCTGAACCAAAAAGTTCTCTAAATACAGCAACAATGATTAAAATCGCACCGTACCCGATTCCATTTCCAAAACCGTCAAGTATAGAAGGCCATGGTTTGTTAGCCATTGCAAATGCTTCAAGACGACCCATGATAATGCAGTTTGTAATGATTAAACCAACGAACACAGAAAGCTTAGCAGACAAGTCAGGTAGAAATGCTGCCAAAACTTGGTCAACAATAATTACTAAAGATGCGACAACCAAGTAATTGAACAATAATTCTGATCCGAGAAGGAATAAGATTACGTAATAATGAAACAATCCAATTACCCATTATAATAACAAACAAAACGGATAACGACATTACAATAGCTTGATTCACCTGCACAGTAATTGCTAAGGCAGAGCAGATGCCCAAAACCTGTATCGTAACAGGATTGTTGTCTGTTAATGGATCTGTAATAAGCTTTTTATTTTTTTTCGAAAATAATGGCTCAGAAGATTTTTTATCAGCACTCATATTATTTTGAATTTATGTTCTTAAAGTAGTTCGAGTATATTTCTAGACTTCGATTCACCATTTCTTCTACACCTTTAGAAGTAATTGTTCCTCCTGTAATTCCATCAACCTTACTAGGATCCGTTGAGCCTGAATTGTCTTTGACAACCTCGTATTTTTGAAAATCACCAGCATCATTGCTAATCTGGGATGTTTTCCAACGGTCCATAAAAAAGGGTTTATTGATTTCTGCACCGAGGCCAGGAGTTTCAGTTTTATGATCGAATGAAACACCTTGTATCGTTCTCATATCCTCTTCCAGACATATATAACCCCAAATTGGTCCCCAAAGACCTTTACCAACGACTGGAATGATGTATCTAGTTTCGTTTGATTTTTTATCCTTTGCTATGAAAAGGGGAAACTTTTTATCTTTTTCTTCAAGGTTTTTATCTCGATATTCTTTTTTGATATCAACTTCAAAAGCTTCCTTACCTCGAGCAACTTCTTCACCTACATTATTCAGTATCACTGCCTTTGATAGGTCAACATATTTGGAGAATTCTGCCTCTGCGTTAGAACGGTCGATACCTTCTTTTTCTACATCCATCATTGCAGACAGTATATCGATCTGCTTTTTAACACGAACATTCTTTTGTTTTAATGGCTTTAGGCCTTCAGCTAGTGATGCGAGAATAACACCAAGGACAACAACCAGGACAATCGCAAATCCAAAAGTGAATCCATTTGATTCTTTATTAAGTGCCATAATTATGCTGTTTTAAGTCTTTTAAGTCTTCTATTAATATTCGCCTGAATGATGTAATGATCAATGATAGGCGCCATGATATTCATAAATAGTATAGCAAGGAAAACACCTTCTGGATAAGCAGGATTCAATACTCGAATCATGATTGCCAAGAAGCCACCTAAGAATCCATAAATTATTTTACCAAACGCAGTTTGTGATGCGGTTACTGGATCTGTCGCCATGAAAACAGCACCAAAGGCAAATCCTCCAATCACTAAATGATGATGCGCTGCAAGATCGAGATACGCATTGCCACCAATCATGTTTAAAAGAAGCCCCATAATAAAACCTCCAGCGAAAAACGATAATATTATTCTAAGAGATCCTACTCCCGTTAACACCAACAATAAACCACCAATCAAACAAGCCAAGGTTGAAGTTTCACCAATAGAGCCCGGTATCATGCCTACAAAAGATTCCCACACGCCATATTCTGACGAGAAGCTTTGTAATGCCATACTTGATTGAACAGTTTCCCCTGCAACTGTGGCCTTGTCTGACATAAATGAGGCAAGATCACCCAGGGCTGTTGCCCCAGAAAAACCATCTAAATCAGCTGAGTTTGTCGACATTTTATCGCCTAATCCTGACATCCAAACTTTATCACCTGACATTGATGTTGGGTAAGCAAAGAAAAGGAAAGCACGTGCAGTTAAGGCTATATTAACGACATTCATTCCTGTTCCACCAAAAATTTCCTTTCCAATAATTACGGCAAATGCCGTTGCTATTGCTACCATCCATAATGGAACGTCTGCGGGCATTGTTAATGGAATTAGCATTCCGGAAACTAAAAAGCCCTCATGAAGAGAGTGTCCTCTAAGCATACCAAAAATGAATTCAATCGTAAGGCCAACCCCATATGATACAACTACAACCGGCAGTACAATGGTTAAACCCGTTAAGAATTTCGTACCCATTTCTGCGAAATAAGGTATGTCTCTATTTCCTTCCGCTACGGCATATTCCCAATGCCCAGTATTGTAAATACCAAATAATAAACAAGGTATTAGTGCAATGACTACGGTGAACATAGTTCGTTTAAGATCCACACCATCTCTAATGTGCGTTCCTTTTGTCGTTACTAACTTCGGCGTAAATGCAAAAGTTGCGAGGGTCTCAAATAATGGATTCCACTTTTCGTATTTCCCACCTTTTATAAAGTGAGGCTCCATTTTGTGTAAATATTTTTCTAAAAATTTCACAGATTCTCTTTTTTAATTACATACATTCACTAGCAATTAGGTCTAGTCCTTGTCTTATTTTTTCTTGAATATTGATTTTAGTCGTGCAAACGTATTCGCACAAAGCAAAGTCTTCAGGGGCTACCTCATAAATACCTAAGTTCTCCATACCATCAATGTCTTGAGTGATTGCAGCTTTGGTTAGCTGAACAGGCAGGATGTCAAACGGAAATACTCTCTCAAGCTCTCCTGATACTACAAAAGCTCTTTCTTCACCGTTTGTATTTGTGTCTAATGTGAATTTTTTACTTTTTGGAAGTAAAAATGTAGGAAACAACCGTGAGTTAGAAAATTTATCAAATCCGTGCCCTAACCATCCACTTGTTAAGAAAAATTTATATTCATTACCTTCAGGTATTACTGTAACTTGATTGTGATAATGCCCCAAGAAATCTGTCAAGTTTTTTTGATCTCCCGTTAAAACGTTTCCTGATATGTATCTCACATTAGAGCCTTCAACTGCTTTATCAAGGATGGCACTCATTTCTGTTCCTTTAACGACAGTAATGTAATGGGGGTTTTTAAGTTCAGAACCAGTTAGCGCAACCTTTCTTGTTGCTTGAACTGTTCCTTCTGAAAGTAATTTGCCAAAAGCTGCTACTTCTTGAATATTCATCGACCAAACGAATTCTCCCTTATTAACTGGGTCAATGTGGTGCATTTGCGTACCAACATTGCCGGCCGGATGTAAACCATCAAATGAATGATGCTTGACACCTTTGATTTTATTAAAAATAGAGTTAGGCTTACTGCTTAGGTGAACTTTATCTCCTGTCAGTTTTGAAAGTGCATCGAAACCTTTTTGAAGGCTTTCAAAGTCTTCTCCCAGCATGTAATCATAGTCAGGCGCTAATGGTGATGAATCAAAAGAGGAAACAAAGAAACCTTTAGGCTGATTGTTTGGATTCGCAATTACATCTAATGGTCTTTGCTTAATTGCGCTCCAAAATCCTGATTCAAGTAACAAAGCTTTAATGTCTTCAGCGCTGAAATCGGCAACTTTATCAACATCGAATTTTTTTGACGTTTGTTTACCATCTGTAGATATAAGAACATTCATAATTCTTCGTTTATCACCGCGAACAATAGACTTTACGGTTCCACTCACAGGGCTTACAAATTTTACTGATGCTTCTTTTTTATCAAAAAATAGAACATCTCCAACCTTTACAACATCACCTTCTTTCACAACCATTTTTGGTGTTAATCCGTGAAAATCTAGTGGTGAAATACCGACAGTTGACGAAACTGAAATATCTTTGATTTCTTTTTTTGCTTCTCCTACAAGTCTGATATTCAGACCTTTTCGAATACTGATTGTATTGGACATGAAAATTGCAATTATAATTAGATGACAAAATTACGAAATTCCTAAGCGTAGTAAGGACAAGGTGGTAAATAATATACCCTTAAATAATAATTTAGAATTGTTCTAAATAACAATATTTGTTAGTCCTGAAATGAATTCATCTTTTTAAACGTAAAAGCCATGTTTTATTCAATTGAATACTACATTTTTTAGTCATTTATAGGCAAATACTGCGTATTCTCTATTTAAATTCATTTATTGTTATGGATATTTGATAAGAATAGAATAACTTTATTTCATGACGCACACTCAAACTAAAGGCATTGAAATCTCAGTATCGAGTTGGTTCAGAAATGATTTGTTCACAGAAGCAGATTCCAATTTCTTTTATAATTATGAAATTACTATCCGAAATCGTCTGAGCTATCCAGTGCAGCTGCTTTCTCGGGAGTGGCATGTACTTCATTTATTACATGGAATTTCAACAATCAGTGGGGAGGGCGTTGTTGGTGAAACTCCAACGCTTATGCCTGGACAAGAATTTAGTTACACTAGCGGTTGTGAATTGATTGTTTCTATGGGTATGATGTATGGAAAGTTCTTTTTCAAGGACCTTACTTCTGAGGAGCTATTTTATGCAGATATTCCTGCTTTCAGTTTGATTTATCCGGTGCTCTTAAATTAATACCTTAACTCAACCACTTTTTTGGTTTCAAAAAATGCCGTTTCGAAACTTTTGTTTAAGTCATAAATTTTGAATTTCATTTTGACTTTTCTTAATTCATCGTTGAAGTCACCGCCTTTTAAATAAAATAGTCCTTTGAAGGTTTTATTTTCTTTAATAGAAAGGTGTCTAGTTAGTTTCATAAAGCTCGGCATGTTAGTAACAGCTCTACTTACAATATAGTTGTAATGGCCATCATGATCTTCTACCCTTGAATGAATCGTTGTTATGTTTTTGAGGTTCAGTTGATGTTTAACTTCTTCAATGACCTTTAATTTTTTACCTATTGAATCAAGAAGCGTGAAGTTACATTCAGGGTTTGCAATAGCTAGAGGAACACCTGGGAATCCTCCACCAGTACCGATATCAAGGATATTACTACCTTTTTCAAAACCCGCAAATTTCTGAATACCAAGAGAATGAAGTACGTGTCGTTCTCTGAAATGCATCATGTCTTTGCGAGATATAACATTTATTTTAGCATTCCATTCTTCATATATTTCGGTTAACTGATCGAGTTGTTCATGTTGTTTGGATGAAAATTCTGGAAAATATCTTCTGATCTCATCCATTTAAATGGAGTCTTTTGTCTTTTCGGCCATTCCTGCTAAAAAATCTCTGGCTCTAAAAAGCTGAGCTTTCACAGTGCCTAAGGGTAAGTTTAGCTCTGTTGCGATTTCTTCGTAGCTCAATTCTTTGAAGTAACGCATTTCTACTAAGTCTCTATATTTTGGTTTGAGCTTGCTCACTAATAGTCGCATGTGTATGACTCTTTGATCTTGTATAAATGTTTCTTCTGGGTTTGGTGTGTTCGATTTAGCATCGATTTGCATAACATCGCCATTGTCTGTTCGAACACCGGTATCCATGGAAGTTACTTTAATTCTCTTTTTTCGGATAAAGTCAATACAGTTGTTGGAGGCTATTTTAAACAACCATGTGCTAAAAGCAAAGCTCGGTGAATACTGCGGTAACCTATTGAATGCTTTTCCAAATGCTTCAATTGTTAAATCATCGGCGTCATCTGGGTTTTTTACCATTTTGAGCATCATGTAATAGATGGATTCACGATAACGCTCCATAAGGTCAGCATAAGCAAGCTGATCTCCTTTAATCGCGGCTTCAACAAGGCTCAAGTCGTATTTGGCTTTATCAGATAAATGACTTTTTTCTACCATGTAGCATTCTTTTTATTTTTTGCAACAGTATATAATAATGGGATAAATAATGCATAAAACATATCCCAAAAAGGAAAAAATAGTGCAAACTTTTTTTCCTGTAATTGAAGAAGGCATTTCCCTTGAATGCACCATTTTATCACATATAGTAATAACATTGCGGCAACAATGTAAAAAGTGTAAACCTCCTGTAAAATCAAAGAAACAAAAGAAATCCAAGCCAGAATCAAGGAAATTGGGTAGATTGCTAACAATAGCTTCTTAATAAACTTGTATTTTGGTGTCGTTGAAAAGTGTCTCGATTTTTGTTTAATCCATTCTTGCAACGTTCGTTTTGCAGGTGAAAACATATAAGATTCGGGGTCAATTTGAACAGTGTAATTCTCCTTGTTTTTTGTGGCCTCTTGAATAAATAAGTCATCATCGCCTGAGGCAATAGAATAGTGTGATTTGAATCCGTTTGTAGTAAAAAAAGTATCTTGAGTATAAGCCAAATTTCTTCCGACGCCCATATATGGTCTTTTGTGTAGTGCCATTGATAAATAATTTATTCCAATCCAAGCGGTATCAAAACGAATCAATTTATTTAAAAAACCAGGATGTGTATATAGCGGGCCATAGCCAAGAATTATATTTTTAGAGTTGAACTTTGAGGACATGTGATGAATCCACTTGGAGGATGATGGCATACAGTCAGCATCTGTGAATAGCAGATGTTCATATTTTGCAGCTTTTATACCTATCGTTAAGGGTAATTTTTTCCCAGACCGTATGTGTTTGTTATTTTGAATTTCAACAATTTTTAGGTTTGCATATTGTTTGGAGAATGTCTCAAGTATTTCCTTGCTGTTGTCAATCGATTGATGATTTACTACTATAACTTCGAATTCTCCATAATTCTGCTCAAGAATCTTTGGTAGATTCAAAAAAAGCTGATCACTCTCATTACGGGCACAAATTATGACACTAATAGGTATAATTTCAGTGTTAATTTTTGATGCTTTTTTAAAAAATGCAAGCTTTAGAAAAACGGAGAATACATAATACAATTGAATCATAAGCGTTAGCATGAAAATGATCAATAGAATTATTGAAAGGTCATCACTGATATATTGCTTTAGAAGTTTCATTTATATTGCTTTTACAAATATGACTTTTGAATTGATTTCAATGTATCTTTGACCCATATTGTTATTAACATTTTTATGCACTTCGACATTTTAAATAAAGATAAAGGTTCTGCCGCACGTGCCGGAAAACTAACAACTGATCACGGAGACATTGAAACACCAATCTTTATGCCTGTCGGTACAGCAGGTACGGTCAAAGGAGTGCATCAGAAAGAACTAAAGCAGGATGTGAAAGCAGAAATTATTCTTGGAAATACGTATCATTTATTTTTGAGACCTGGTATGGATATTATTGAAGGCGCAGGCGGTTTGCATAAGTTTATGAATTGGGACAGACCTATTCTTACGGATAGTGGAGGTTATCAAGTGTACTCACTTTCAGGTTCCAGAAAAATAACGGAGGAGGGTGTTAAGTTTCAGTCACATATTGATGGAAGTTACCATTACTTTACGCCTGAGCGTGCAATAGATATTCAAAGGAGTATAGGTGCAGATATTATTATGGCTTTTGATGAGTGTACCCCTTATCCATGTGATTATGCGTATGCTAAAAATTCTATGGGAATGACGCATCGGTGGTTAAAAAGGTGTATGGATCAAATGGAAAAGACTTCTTGCAGCTATGGTTATAATCAAGCGCTATTTCCTATAGTTCAAGGAAGTACATATAAAGATTTAAGACAAGAGTCAGCTAAAGTTATTTCTTCTTTTGATGCTGTTGGAAATGCAATCGGTGGTCTTTCAGTAGGAGAACCTGAGGAAGATCTTTATGAAATGACAGCTTTGGTTACAGAAATCCTTCCATCGGAAAAGCCAAGGTATTTAATGGGGGTTGGTACACCCTGGAATTTATTAGAATGCATTGCGCTTGGTGTTGATATGTTTGATTGTGTCATGCCCTCAAGAAACGCAAGGCACGGTTTATTATTTACTTCAAATGGAACCATTAATATTAAAAATAAAAAATGGTCTACGGATTTCTCTGCCATTGATGAGCATAGTGATTGTTATGTTGATTTAAATTATTCCAAGGCATATTTGCGTCATTTATTAAAGTCTGGAGAGTTTTTAGGAATGCAAATTGCCACGATTCATAATCTGGCGTTTTACCTTAGACTTATGAAAGAGGCTAGAGCTAGAATTATTGATGGCAGCTTTAATTCTTGGAAAAACACAATGGTAAAACAAATGAATAGACGTCTTTGATGTTATCTATAATAGATCGATATATAATCAAGAAATTTCTTTCAACATTTTTCTTCATGTTGGGGGTAATCATGATGTTCGCTATTGTATTTGATGTATCAGAGAAACTAGGAGAGTTTATATCAAATGAAGCTCCATTAAGTGAAATCATTTTTGACTATTACATTAATTTTATCATACTCTATGGGAATATGTTCACTTCAATGATAGTTTTTCTATCTGTGATTTGGTTTACAACAATAATGGCTAAGGATACTGAAATCATACCAATTTGGTTTAGTGGCAAACCTTTATCAAGGTATCTTAGACCTTATTTTATAGCTGCTTCATTACTAATGCTGTTTTCACTAGGCATCAATCACTTTTTAGTTCCTCGGGCGAATAAGGTGCGATTGTCATTTGAAGAAAAATATTATCGAGATGCTATGGTTGTTCGTGATTACCACGCTGAATTTCCAGGAGAAGAATCTGTTTATTTTTCAAATTACACCAATAGTGATGGCAGAGTTAATGACTTTGTATTTCAAAAGTGGTCTAAAGACAGAAAGCCAATTTATTTTTTAAAATCTCGATATGCTTTGAATCAACCAAATTCAAAAAAATGGGAGCTTCATGATTTTTATGAAAAACGCTTCTTCAACGACTCCATTGCCCTGAGACATGTAAAGCGTTTAGATACGACTTTTAATTTTAGTATATCAGATATGGCGCTTCGAGAAAACACCGCGGAATCCATGTCTTATTCTGAATTAAAAGCCTTCATAAAACGTGAACGCGCAAAAGGATCGGCTATAGTTCCCTTGTACGAAATTGAATTACATCAAAGGACATCCTATCCATTTGCAGCTTACATATTGACTCTTATTGGGGTTTCCGTTGCTTCTCAGAAACGAAGAGGAGGTGTAGGTGTGAATATTGCAATTGGCTTAGGAATCGTATTTGTTTATATTTTCGCAATGAAAATGTTAACCGTTGCGGCGTTAAATATCGGTTTTCCTTCACTAATAGCAGTATGGACTCCTAATGTTTTCTTTGGTATCGCTGCTATTGTTTTATTTCGCTTTTCTCAAAAATAGATACGAACCTTTAAATTAGAAGCTAAGTATTCTTACTTACATTGTCCGGGAGCGTTACGTATTTCTTATTTCGTAGCCTCTCGTATTTTTCATCCTAACATCCTTAAATCTTTTATTCATTCGAGAACTTGATGGAGATTTGTTCCAACTCTTAAAAACAACTCGATATGAAAACTTTAAAATTGATTAAAACTTTTTCGATGTCATTTTATTTTATTACGCTTTTCGCTTTTATGGCAAATGCTGTATCTATTAAAGAAGAAAGTAACGAGCTTATTAAACCTACTCAAACAAATAAGGTTTGGGTCACAATATCAAACTCAGCAAACATTCCTTATTATAATGAGACTTCAGAACTTGTTTCTGTGGATGATGAATTAAATAAAGCTTTGAAGACTTTACATATCACAAATGTTCAACGCGCAGTTTCTGCATCAAGATCTGAAAAGCTAATAAAGGTTTATGAATTTACCGCTGAATTCAATAAGGAAGATCTTATTAGAGAATTAAGTCAAATTCAGGCACTTTCAATGATTGAATCCGCGCCACAATATCGAAAGTTGGCTACTCCAAATGATTACAATCTCGCTACTTCAGATTATTCTTTAGATCTAATTAATGCGCAAGATGCATGGGATTATTCAATTGGTGATTCCTCTGTAACTATTGCTATATCTGATCAGAATGTAGATGTAAATCACCCAGAGCTTCTTGGTCAGGTCGTTTATTACGATGCATCAAATAATACTTCTACATCTCACGGTACTGCTGTCGCAGTGATTGCAGGAGGAGCGACAAATAACGCATTAGAACAAAGCCACATTGGTTACAATAGCTCTTTAGCAATTTATCAAATGAATTATAATGAGGTGTTAGCAGCGTCTTACGCTGGTTATCGAGTAATAAACCTAAGTTGGACTTCAGGATGTGAATTTAGTCAGTATGTTCAAGATATTATTGATGAGGTTTATGAAAATGGAACATTTATTGTTGCTGCAGCAGGTAATGGTTCGACATGTGGCGGTTCGGAGAGTTTAGTTTACCCTGCATCTTGTGACCATGTTTTCTCTGTTACTAGTATAGGACCTAATGACAATCATGAACGAATAGAAGGAAATCCTTCTACTACACATCAGCACAATGAAATGGTTGATTTAAGTGCACCAGGATATGATCTTACAATTAGTCCTGCAGCGAATTGGAATGTTGTTGGGTCGGGAACGTCTTATGCTGCACCTTTTGTCAGCGGTACTGTAGGATTAATTTTGGATGTCAACCCTTGTTTGAGTAATGATGATATTGAATATATATTAAAGACATCTTCTGAAAATGTAGATGCTGAGAATCCAAATTATATCGGAATGATTGGTACAGGTCGATTGAATGCAGCCGCGGCATTAGAATTGGCATCTAGCTTCTCGGTTTTCGAGATTGAAACAGAGGTAACTGTTTCTTGTAATCAGGTTGGCGGAAATGTTGATGTAGTCCTCATCGGAGGTAATGCTCCATATACTGCACTTTGGTCAAATGGTTCTGAGAATTTAAATCTTGTAAATGTTCCTTCCGGTTCATACTCTTTAATTGTTACTGACGCACTTGGATGTACTTCAGATGTATCTTTAGACATTGAGGCTATGACTCCTGTTACACTTGCAGATGAAATTCAGAATGTTACATGTAATGGTCTAGCCACGGGTGCAATCGATGTCACTGTAATTCAGGGAACACCAGATTACACTTATCAATGGTTACATGGTCCGACTTCAGAGGATATCAGCGAGCTTTATGCTGGTACCTACCGATTAACTGTTACCGACGGAAATGGATGTCAAACATTTGTTTCTTATGAAGTATTAGAGCCAGAATCAATTGATGCAGAGCTTATTGTTGATGAACCAAGCTTTCAAGATGAACTTTCTACTTTAGACCTTACTGTTGTTGGTGGAATGGCTCCTTACACCTTTGAATGGAATACGGGTGCTGCCTCAGAAGATTTATATAATGTCTCTGAAGGATTTTATGAAGTTGTCATCATTGATGCGAATCAATGTATTGAAGAACTCAATGTAACAATTGAGGGATTAAGTCAAGCAGGGCTTTATGAGTCTGAGGCTCATGAGGTTAATGTGTACCCTAATCCTACAGCGAATGTAGCGACTGTGACATGGACCAATAAAAAGCTAGATCAGCTTTCTATTATAAATGCAAATGGTCAACTCGTAGAAAAAATGGATGTAGCGATGATGGATAAATATCAGACGAATGCATTAAATCCAGGTATTTATTTTATCAATCTCTCAGAAAACCAATCTACTGTTTCGACAAGAAAATTGGTCGTGAGATAATCTCTTTAAGTTTTAGTTTCTCTTTAGAAAGCCTCCAATAATTGGGGGCTTTTTATTTTAAGATAGATACCGTGCCATTTCTCGTTTCTGTATAATCATCGCTATAATCAATGATAAAATAAAAGGATCCAACCGGAAGTTTTTCACCGTTGAAAGTACCATCCCAAGGATATTGTTCATAGCTACCGGCTTGACTTTCATATATAATACTTCCCCACCTGTTATATATGAACACTTTGTTATTGGGATAAATCACATCAATGTTTTCTAAGCTCCAGAAATCATTTACGTTGTCACCGTCCGGAGTAAATGCAGTAGGAACAATAATCCCACATTCAATAATTTCAATTACAATATTATTCGGTGGACTCTCACAATTGTTTTCTGTTGATGTCACATAATACGTTAATAAACCTGGCGTATTGTTGGGAGCTAATGTGGCTTCATTACTGATAATTTCATTTAATTCTTCATCTGCATACCAAGTAATATTACCTGAATTGCCTTGGGCCTCCATTAAAAGTGGTATTTCATTGTTACAATATGTTGCATCATCTGATACAACGGGCATAATAGGGGTAGGGTAAATAGCGATTACAACTGGTTCAATCGCAACACAGCCTATGTCACTAACACTTTGAATATAGTATGTACCTGAGTTTTCGAGTGCAGTAGCGCCCTCCAAAACTACACTTGCATCTGAATCAGTCCAATAAGAAAATTCAACACCGCCAGTGCTTCCAGCTGTAACCTGGGCATCTAAAAGATTTATAGATTCTGGTTCACATACTGGAGACGGATCTGTAATTATAAGTGTGGGAATCTCAGGAGCCGTAAAAACATCTGAGGCATCAAATGAACAATTATTATTTGAACTGAAAGAGGCAGATACATCTGTAGGCTGTCCATTAGCGGGAAGTCCCGTCAATAAAACGGTTTGCGGACTTGATGTAATCGTGAAAGATTGATTAATAGGAGATGTTATATTGAGAGTGCCATCATTTGGACTGGCCACATAAGAAATGGTAAGCTCAACGCTGTACGTGTTATCCTGAGGGTCGCATTCCAACACTGCACCTGTTAAATCTGTGATTTGACATATTTCAGGGTAGTAAAAGGATTCACAATGATCTATCAAATCACATCCTATGGGAACGATAAAAGTTATTTCCAATATATAATTGGTATTCGGTATCAATCCAACAAATTCTGGATTGTAAAATGGAGAACCGTTATTGCCCTCAGACGTTGCTGCTATACCTGATCCTATTGTACAAGGCCCACCAATAGGGTAGAGCTTAGCTTGTCTATCTATCGGACAGGCATTTCCACCAGGCGCATTTACACCAACTGATACAATTAATCCAAGAGTTCCGGTATTGGATGAGGTAATAGTATGATAGGACGTGAAGGTTGCTCCATTGATTGGATTGGACCCCATTAGGTTAATTTGAGCGCATTGATTTAATGGATCTGCTGCAGTTTGATAGTCTGGATAAGCTCCGGCAATAAGGCAATCTGGAGTGTTGCAATTTCCGCATTCAAAACAGTTAAAAGTACTTGTGTATATTTCTTGACACCCATTATTATCTGTTATACTAAGCTCTATTAAGTCTCCATTATTTAGGTTAGTTATATCTACTGACCCCCCTGAATTGACAATGGTTGTATTGCTCAATGTTCCGGAACCCAAATTTACAAGGTTATAGCTGCCTGAAAAGAATTCAGGATACCCACCATTTATTGAAATGTTAACAGACCCCGAATTGCAGTCATTAATATTTGTTGTGGTTATTGGATTTAAATAGCTTATCTCAATTGGAGTTCCCATAGCAAAACAACCATCCTCATCTGAATCATGATTAAAAACGGGAGGGACAGCCATATCCATTGTGATCGGGACCAGCCAAACTGTTTGATTTGGAGCTGTAATTGCCGGAGCAAAGGTGCCATTATTTACGCTGTTCGCGATATCTCCAATAACATATTGACCTGTAAAGCATAAATCAGTTGCGGGATCATTTGTTGTTGGCTCACAGTTGTAAAGCGCATATCCCATACTTGAGCTTGCCGATGCATTTGGTAGTGTATAGTTTGTGGTTGTCAAATCTATGGACTCGTTAAAACAAAGAACATAGTCCGTATTACTGGTGTTTGAGGTTATGATATCTGTTACCCCCGCATTAGCCGTGCATCCTGGAATACCATAAAAATCCAAGCACCCAAAGTCATAATTACAATCGGAACCTATAATTGTATTAATAATAAGTGTGTAGCTTGTATTTGGGTTGAGTCCAATCCACTCAGGATTAAATCCACTTCCTACACCATTAGCGTTCGTTACCGTTGGTAGAATATCTGGTCCTAAACAAGCGTTGGTAGCTTCTCTAAGGACTGCAGTTCGACTGAGTTCACTACAAGAAAACTGACTAAAATTAACTTGTTGAACCACTCCAATATTACCAAATGCATCAGTTGTAACTGTATGATGTGTAATATATGTCGTGTTATTTAGGTCTGCACAAGGGTTGTTACAAGATAGATATGTTCTGTCTTCAAAAGTGTTTACACTTCCCGAAGCACATCCAGGGTCAGAACAGGTACCGCAAGTTGGCGGGATATAATTGACTTGGATGACATCTCCGAAATCGTAGCACCCATCGCCATTTCCATCTAAAGCATCTGCGATATCACTCGTATAGGGAAGGATCCAAAGCTGCTCGTATCCACCAATAATAGTCCCGCTTATGCCTCCTGCATCTACATCGCTAGTGGATGTGCCGTAATCAGAACCGAGATAACATGAATTATTGTTGAAGTTAGAGATTTCTGCAGCATTAAAAGGTAAATTGGGTTCACAACTAAAAATAGCCCATCCATAGGTTAACGTTGCACCGTTCAGATTTTCATTGGTAACAGAAAAGCTTATCGTTTCACAGTTTGATAATTCGTATTCATTCGGTCCAACATTTGTGCCACCTATAATATTTATGTTTCCTGCAGAAACATCACATCCATCGCAAATCTGACCGGTATTTGCAGTGTAAATACATGCTGCATTTCCAGAATTGGTATTCGAATCAAACTCTATATTTTCTACACATCCCATTACAGTAACAAATATTGTCATACTATAATCTGTCGAAGCTGAAGGGAAAATACCATTGGATTCATAGCTTAAAACATCTGTTCTGTTTTCATACGGAGCCCAATCTGAGTCATTTGCAATAGAATTCACATCTTCACCGATCAGTCCTGTGAGATCATCACTAATTCCTGATGTTAAATCATCTTGTGATATTAGAGGGTCAAATCCTCCCGCCATTACTTCTGGAGTATTAAATGAAGATAAAAATGATAGAGTAAAACCATAGTGTGCAACATCAGAGCCACCAAGGTCTAAATAAAGATTTAGTTCGTAAGTAATACTACCGTCAGGGTTCGTTGTTTGCGATATGAGATTGATAGAGCTTCCATCACATGCCATGGATTTCAATGAGATAATAAAAAATAAAATTATTGCAGTTAATTTCATCATTTTTAGAATAGTTGTTTGTGTCTTTTTAACGCTTTCTTTTTGTTGATTCCAAAGCGATTCTGCAAAGATACAAGTCTTTTTCAAACCTAAATGATTGCTTTTTTATTTGATTTTCAAATGGGATACGTATTTATATGTACCTGTCTTAGAGTGAATACGTAAGCCATACTGTGTAGGCTTTTCTAATTGTAATTCATTCCTCATTTTTTCTTTCTGCTCTAGAATCCAATGGTGCATCTTTGTTGTAAACAAACAAACAACACAATGAATCGAATTACAAACAAAATAAATCATGAAGCTATGAGGTTGTTAATTAAGGACAAGGCAGCTTACAGAACAGCAACGCTACAAATTAAAGAACAGATGTTAAAGGAATCAAAAACTAAAGCTGAATCTGTATTGTTGTTCTCCACTATTTTTACCGCCTTTTTCTCACTTATGATGCTCGTAAAAACACTGATTATACTTTAGTTAAATCAATGCACATTCCATCTTCTGCAACAGTGCTATTGGTAAAGAACCTCGCCATTTCTTCTTCATGTTGATTGTTGGTCTTGTAGCGAGATGAAATATGTCCAACAACAAGTTTTTTAACTTTTGCTTTTTGTCCAATTTCTGCAGCATCCTTAGTTGAGGAATGGAAAGTTGTTGTTGCCCTTTTTTGATCTTTAGAGACAAATGTTGCCTCGTGGTATAAAACTGTTGCGCCAGAAACGGCTTCTGCAACCTTAATGCTTTTCTTTGTGTCTGAACAATAAGCATAGCTCAATAATTCTGTAGGTTTTAACGTGACTTTTTCAAAGCTGCAGACTTCTCCAGAATCTAAAATGACATCCTTACCTTTCTGTAAATCTTTAAAATGTTCTATTTTGAGATTAAAAGCTTCAATCATGGCTGGATTAATCTTCAAGGGTTTTGTTTTTTCCTGAATTAAAAATCCGGCTGTAGGGATTTTATGTAGGAGAGGAAAACTAAATACCTCAACAACATCATCCTCATATATCGTTTGTTTTCCCTTCATGTTAATAGCAACAAATACGAGATTGAAGGACAATCTTGAACCGCCGTAATTTAGCATAGGATTTATAAGAGCTTCTAATTCCTCTGGTCCATAAATTGTTAGTTCTTTTTCTCTTCCTAAAAGATTCATAGTGCTCAGGAGGCCAACCAGTCCAAAATAATGGTCTCCGTGCAAGTGTGAAATAAAAACATGACTGATTTTTTGAAAATTAATTTTGTACTTC
Organism: uncultured Flavobacteriales bacterium; assembly: GCA_943789205.1. GTDB lineage: Bacteria > Bacteroidota > Bacteroidia > Flavobacteriales_D > Crocinitomicaceae > UBA952. Next base: position 476,269 of record CALSTG010000001.1, on the reverse strand, counting down.
CGAAGTTGAAGTTGGGTGCCTTCAGCACAATCAATTAAAAAATGTCTGTTGTTGCAATTAATATATTGTGCGCTCGGCATTCTATTCTTTGCAGGCAGCGCCGCGCCACTTCCTAAAATCGTTACTGAGAAATTCACTTTTTTAGTGAAGCCACAGCACTCTCGAGATTTTCAGAAAGATTGAGTACTTGATCGAGTTGTGCAATTTGAATGAGTTTCAAGACATCAGGTTGAAGACTTGCAATATGAAAAGATCCATTCGTGTCTTTACACAACCTATTAGCAATTAAAATGGCACTCAGGCCCGAAGAATCACAATATTTAGTTTTGCTCATGTCAAGTATGATGAGGTTGTTTGATCCTTTGTTGAGATGGATAAATAAGCCTTTAAGCTCTGGAGCATTACTTGAATCTAGTTTATCAACATTTGAATAAACTATTGCGATGTTTCCTTTATGTTCTGATGAGAAGTTATTCATTACCCTCAAAAATATAAAAATTAGCGTTCAATTTGAGAGGCGAGCAAATAAATTACTGCCATTCTTATTGCAACACCATTTTCTACCTGCTGCAGAATGATACTTTGATCGCTATCCGCGACATCTGAGGTTATTTCAACCCCACGGTTTATAGGGCCCGGATGCATCACTACTATTTTTTTTGAGAGACTATCTAAAATTCCTTTATTTAGACCAAAAAGCATAGCATATTCACGAAGGCTAGGGAAAAAAGTTTCGTCCTGCCTTTCCAATTGAATACGCAACATATTTGCAACATCGCACCACTCGAGAGCCTCTTTTAAATTGTTTGATACCTTAACCCCTAAGTCTTTCATGTTTTTAGGGATTAAATTTAAAGGTCCGCATACCATCACTTCAGCACCTTGCTTTTGCAAGCAATAGATATTAGAAAGTGCTACTCTAGAATGAAGAATATCTCCGACTATTACGACCTTTTTTCCTTTTACACTGCCAAACTTTTCTCGAATAGAGTAGGAGTCAAGTAAGGCTTGTGTTGGATGCTCGTGAGTACCATCCCCAGCATTTATGACTTTTGCACCTATTTTTTTCGATAAGAAAGTAGCCGCTCCTGGATTGGGATGCCTCATGACAACAAGATCAACTTTCATCGAAAGAATATTGTTTACCGTATCTACTAAGGTTTCACCTTTTTTGACAGAGCTTCCTGAGGCACTAAAATTGACAATATCTGCAGACAGTCTTTTTTCTGCTAGCTCAAATGATAGCTTTGTCCTCGTCGAATTTTCAAAGAACAGGTTTGCAATTGTGATATCTCTCAGAGACGGAACTTTTTTAATCGGACGATTGATTACTTCTTTAAAACTATCAGCCGTTTTGAAAATTAATTCTATATCCTCTGCAGTGAGGTCTTTAATTCCCGTAAGGTGGTCAACGCTTAAGTTATTCATCATTTTCTTTGCTATACAATACTATTTTATCTTGTCCTTCAATTTCTGCCCATTCCACAGAAACGCGTTCAGAGAGTAATGTGTCAACGGCCTTTCCAACGTAATTGGCTTCTATTGGTAAGTCTCTTCTAAATCTTCTATCCACAAGTACAAGAAGTTCAACGCCCTTTGGCCTTCCAAAAGAAAGTAGTGCGTCAAGTCCTGACCTAATAGTTCTTCCTGTGAATAGTACGTCATCTACAAGGACAATGTTCTTATTTTCTATGCTAAAGTCAATATTTGTTACACTCGGTATAAGTGGTGTCTCTCTTCGTCTAAAATCATCTCTGAAAAAGGTGATATCTAGTGTCCCACAAGTGACCTCTTTTTTTAATATGTTCTGTAGTTGTTCTTTAATGCGTTGGACAACATGAATACCTCTTGGTTGAAGGCCAATAATTACTGTTTCACTAAAGTCGTTGTGGGTTTCAATGAGTTCGTGGCAAAGTCTTTTAAGCGTCAATTCAAGGTGCTTATCATTAAGGATGACCTGCTTTTCCATCACTGCAAAGATAAGGCTATTTTGGGATTTACAAATGTTTTATTTCCAAAAGGCGGTATTGTAATCTGAAATTAGAAAGAAGCTACCCATAATAAGTAGAGCATCACTTGGTTTTAAAATACTTTTCGTTTCAATTAAAGCTTCGTCAATAGAATTATAAATATGGATTGGTTTAGTTGTCAATTTTTCAATTGCTTTCCATTCTTCAATTGATTTCGAACGGTTATTTGAGAATAAACAAAAGGCCAAAGTGGTCTCGAATAGCGCATTTAATGTTCCTTTCTCATATTCCTTGTCTTTTGCACCACCCAGAATAACATATAATTTTCCTTTCGTTTGATTTTTAATGAAACTTAAGGATTCTTTAATACCAACGTCATTATGGGCTACATCGAGGTATATATTAGGATACTCATTTATTAATTCCATTCTTTTGCCATAACCGGTATTTGAATGAATTTTATCAGAGGCTCTTTGGATGAGTTCTTGGTTTGGAAGTTCTTTAGTCAGAAACTCAAATAAGTTTATTGCGAGATTGAAGTTCTGTACTTGATAATCCGGAAGGCCTTTGAATGTATATTTCAAATCATTTAAATAAAGAGTGCTATGTTTGCTCTTGCTTTCAGCTTTAAATATTGGAAAGCTGTGCGGTTCTTTTTTTCCAATAAAAAGAGGTGTTTTGACCTTGATAATACCGGCTTTTTCCTTTGAAATAGCTTCTAGCGTATTTCCTAAAAACGCTGTGTGGTCCAAGCTAATATTTGTTATTGCTGTAGCGGCTGGTTGTAGTACATTGGTTGCATCTAAACGTCCGCCCATGCCTGTTTCAAATACACAGTAGTCACAATTTATATTTATAAAATGCTTCACTGCGAGCACAAAGGTGATTTCAAAAAAAGATGGCCTGAATTCAAGCTTTAGAGACTGAATTTCTGCTATAAAATCGATCACCTCTTTTTTCGAAATCATAGTTCCATTTACACGTATTCTTTCTCGAAAATCAAAAATATGTGGTGATGTAAATAGACCGACTTTTTTATTTGATTCTGTAAGTAATGAAGCCAAAAAGCTGCAGGTGCTACCTTTTCCGTTGGTGCCAGCTACATGTACTGCATTTAGTTTTGTGACATCGAGATTAAAATGATTTAGAAGATTTTCTGTGTGGCTTAGGCCTGGTTTATAGGCGATTCCTCCCTGCTTTTGAAAGGCAGGGAACTGATGAAATAACCAATCAGTCTGGGATTTGTACTTATCCTGCGTCAATTTGAACCGTGTAATATGCTGTTCTGATGGGTGCGCCGGGTTGGGCTTTGAATTTCACATTCTTTTTCACGTGATCGACAACTAATTTTATAACATTTTGGTCAGGATGTGTAGTTCCATTTGTAGACTTTGCCGAAATTACAACGCCTTTATCATTTACAGTAAGAAGCACAGCTACCTGTCCGCTGTAGTCTGTGTTTGGTTGATTAGGAACAGGCGCATTTAAGCGAACCAGTTCTCCAAAACCACCTCCGCCGGAACCTCCGTTGCCGCCACCTCCATTGCCATCTTCACTACTACCTCCTCCAAATTCTTGTCCACCGCCGCTTCCTCCAAAAGGGTTCGATACGGCTTCGTCAGGCTTGTTATCGGTTAATGCATCACTAGAATTATTAGTTGGGTTCTTGCTTTGTGATGGTTTTTTAGATCGGGACGGTTTTTTGCTCTGAGCTTTGTGAGATTCAGCAACAAAATCTTTTATTTCTTGTGGTAAGGGAGGTGCAACTGTTACCAAGGATTTAACTTCGAGAGGGACACGGAATTCAATAAAAGAAAGGCAAATTAGAACGATAAGCATAAAGCTCAGCGTGAAAATCATAGATTTTCTTTTATTTTTTTCTTTTTCTTTCTTTTTCAATTTGTATTATTTATCGTAGGCAAGAACTGGATCCCAGCCGTTATATTGCGACAATCCAAGAACTTTAAATACAGATTCATAATCCGCTTGTTTATGACCTGCGATTCTTACTTTAGTTTTGCCCGATTCCTCAACGGCCGAAGTAATAAGCCCTTCCATCTCGTCGTAGCTCACTTCTTCACTTTCTTTATCTCCAATTTTTACGATATAATTGTTGTTTTCTAAAACTAGAACAGTTGGTTCAACAGGCGTCTGGTCTGTAGGCAGATTTTGTTCGGCTTTAGGAAGGTCAAGAGGTGTTTGATTGTTCGCCATCAAGCTCATTATGATGAAGAAAATCAATAACAAGAATACAAGGTCAGTCATACTGGCCATACCTCCTTCGATTTTAATTTTATTTCTTTGGTTCAAGCTCATGATATGATGGTTTATTGTTCTCCTTTCTTGTCGTAATTTTTCATTAAGTTGAAGGAGATGTTTTCCATTTCAATCGCAATTTTTTCAAGTTTCATAACAAGGTGGTTGTATCCAACATAGGCAACAATACCAACAACCAATCCTGAAACTGTTGTTGTCATTGCAGTTAGGATACCACCTGAGATTGTTTTGATCTCTAACGTTCCTGCGCCTTCCAGACCGATAAATACAGAAACCATTCCAAGCGTAGTTCCTAAGAAACCAATCATAGGTGCAACACCAGAACAAGTAGCTAAAACTCCTAATTTTTCTCCTAATCGAGCCATTTCAAAATCACCTTGATTTTTAAGCTGTGATTCCGCAGTTGATTTCTTATTACCATCTTTTTGAGTTGAAATATATTTAGAGATTAGTTTCTTGAACGGGTTGGTTGAATTATCATATTTGCTGAGTAGCATCGAATCGTATTCCTCCTCAATTTTTCTATTGATGGCACTGTAGCTCTTTAATATGCTATTGTAGTCAAAATATTTCTTAACAAAAATGAAAACCACATAGCCTAAAATCAGCAAAAGGGTAACATTGATTGTTAATCCTACAAGTTCATCAGTATTGACAAAAACTTCCCAAAAGGTCTTGGTAGTTTCAGTAGGTTCAGCAGTTAAAAAAAATGTATTCATAATGTCAAAACGTTTAATTGAAAGATAGTTACTATAAAATTAAAAACACGCCTATTCCGGCAAAATAACCGACGAGCGCGAGAAGTGATATGCGTTTAAGATACCAAAAGAATGAAATGTTTTCCATTCCCATAGCTACAACTCCTGCTGCGGAGCCAATAATGAGCATAGATCCACCTGTACCTGCAGCATAAGCGATAAAATGCCAAACCTCGGCATCCATAGCATCTTGAAACATTCCCATAGAAGCAGCCACCAACGGAACATTATCGATAATAGCAGAACCGATACCGAGCAGTGAGACAAAGACATTTTCAGGCATCACGGCATTCACTGTATTTCCAAAAGTGAAAATCATACCAAGAGACTCAAGAGCTGCTACGGTCATCAATATTCCAAGAAAGAATAAGATACTTGGCATTTCAATTTTGGTTAATGCCTTAAATGTCGGACCATGACCATGGTCTTGCTCATGTGTTGACGTCTTTAATGAAAAATCACGGTTGGTAAGTATTTCTGCCATCATAGACATGATGCCTAATGAAAGCATCATCCCAATATATGGTGGTAAATGTGTGATCGTTTTGAAAATAGGAACGAATACAATTAAAAGTAAACCAAAAACCAACATGAATGCGCTGTTCTTACTTTTTTCTTCAATAGATTCTTCTGCATCAATTTCACCTCTAAACGCAGGTAAGTAGCTTGCTATAATTGTCGGGATAACCATGCAAACAATAGACGGTATCAGTAGGGTCTCAATTAGAACACCCGCAGTAACTTTATCTTGCATCCAGAGCATGGTCGTTGTGACATCTCCAATAGGAGACCAAGCACCACCTGCATTTGCGGCTACAATGATCATTCCGGCAAACCACATTCTAAGCTCTTTATCTTTAATTATTTTTCTTAAAATAGTTATGAGTACAATGGTTGCAGTAAGATTGTCAATGATTGCAGATAATATGAAAGCAAGAACACAAACAATCCATAGGAGTTTCGACTTTTTCCTCGTGCTGATCATCGATTTGAAGGTTTGAAAACCATTGAAATGGTCAATGATTTCAACAATGGTCATCGCTCCGACTAGAAAAATTAGAATTTCACAGGTCTTACCAAAATGGTACAAAAGCGTATGCTCCATGTACTCCATTTTACCCATTTCAGCATGGGTGCCATGCAAGGGTAAATTTGAAAACCCTTCAACTAACCGGTGGCTGCCTGGATCAAACCAAGTTGTAAATGAATCAAGTCCAAACGCAACTCCTGCCCAAGCTAAAGCCATCATTACGAGTGCTGGTATTAACTTGTCTATTTTTAGTGGGTGTTCAAGCGTAATGGCAAGATAACCTAAGATAAAAACAATGAGTATAACTACTTCCATAATTTAAATTAATTGATTTAAAGCAATTTCAAAAGCAGCTTTTGCCAATCCTGTTTCTTTTGAGTTTACCTTATAGGTTTCTTCCAATGCTTTCTTAATCGTGTTACTCGTGTCTTCAAATATCTCTTTGTCATCAAGCTTCTTTAGATCATTTGACATTAGATAAGCGAATACACGCGCCATTCCACAGTTTGCAATGAAATCAGGAATGAGTGCCAGTGATTCATCAGCCTGTTCTGCAATGGAACCAAAGAAAATTTCAGGATCTGCAAATGGGACATTAGCTCCAGAAGAAATAACCCTAACACCCGCAGCAATCATTCGGTCTAATTGTTCTTTTGAAATCATCCTTGAGCCTGCACAAGGGATGAAAACATCGGCAGTAGTATCCCAGATTTTTGCATTTACAGCGTCGTAGTCTTGCATTTCGTCAGAGACGAGCTCATTACCATTTTTATTTAGGAATAGATTTTTTATTGCTTCAAAGCTATATCCATCTGTTTTAATCAATCCACCAACGCGATCAATAATTCCAACGATCTTGGCGCCATCTTGAGCTAAATAGTAAGCAGCTGCGGAGCCTACATTACCCCATCCTTGGACAATGACCTTTTTACCACTTAAATTCCCTCCCCAGATTGAATAGTAATGTTTAATGGATTCGGCAACACCATATCCTGTAATCATATCTGCAATAACATATTTTCTGTTAACTGAAGGTGTGTAGGACTCGTTTTCTATAACTTTAAGAACGCCTTGTCTCAACTGTCCAATACGATTGATTTTTTGAGCTTCCTTCGGTTGAAAATGACCATTAAATACACCTTCTTGAGGATGCCAAACACCGCAATCTTCCGTTATCGGTATAACTTCATGGATTTCATCAACATTTAAATCTCCTCCAGTTCCATAATAATGCTTTAGTAATGGAGATACGGCTGCATACCATCTTCTAAGAACATCTTCTTTTCTAGGGTCTTTAGGGTCAAAATTTATACCAGACTTGGCACCACCAATTGGAGGACCAGCAACGGTGAATTTTATTTCCATTGTTTTTGCCAAAGACTCAACTTCTCTTTTGTCGAGGCCTTTTCTCATTCTTGTACCTCCTCCAGCGGCTCCTCCGCGCAGTGAGTTGATAACGACCCATCCTTTAGCATCGGTTTCAGCATCGCTCCATTCAAAAACGATTTCTGGTTGTTTATTTTCAAATCTTTCTAATAATTCTTTCATGAGATAATTTCGTGCAAATTGTGAACAAAAATAATAAAACCAAGATGTAAATCATTCATTTTTTTTTCAAGTACCAACATTATGGTTGTGGATAAGTTGTGAAGCCAGGTTTGTGGAAGACTCCTGTACTAAGTGCAATGGTGGCACCTGTTACCGTTTGTATAGTAGTAGGTTTATTTAAGATGTAGCAATAGCCTAGATAAGCGAAGATAATTGCTTCTTTAAAGTCTACGGTATCTGTATTTGGAATAATAAGCTTTCCTTTAAATTGTTTTTGCAGTGATTTGGTGATAAATTTATTTTTAGCACCACCTCCAGAAAGGTAAACAGAGTTTATATTATGCTCTATTAGAACGCTTGAAATTTGATGCACTATATGCAAGCATAATGTGTGTAATATATCTTTCTCATTGCTGTATGGTTTCAACAATGGATAAAATGAACCTTCCAGCCATTCCGTTCCTAAAGACTTCGGATTTGGTTTTTTATAATATTCAAGTTCATTTAAGGTTTCAAAAAGAGGTTGGATCAAATTTCCTTCTCCGGCAAAGTTGCCATTATTATCAAACTCAGCACCAAGTTTGTTAGCAAACTTATTGAGAGGCAGATTTCCGGGACAAATATCAAAAGCCTCAATTTCTCCTCTTGATTTTAGGCTAATATTACAAAAACCTCCGATGTTTATAAATGATGCTGCCTCCTTGTAAAACAAGTCAAAATCTCCCAAAGGTACCAGAGGTGCCCCTTGTCCACCTGCAATTATATCTTTTGTTCTGAAATCATTAATGACATTAATCCCAGTGTGATATGCAAGTGTGCCGCCGCAACCCAATTGTAAGGTGAAACCATTTTCTGGTTGGTGCAAAATCGTTTGGCCATGAGATGCAATAGCTGAAACTTCTCGTGATTCAATTTTAAATTCTTCAATAAATGTTTGCACTTCTTCTGCGTAAAAAAGTCCAATTGTTTTATCGAGTATCTGGATTTCACTGAGACTCAGGTCGCATGATTTTTTTATTTGTTCTCTCAATTTAAGAGGATAGCTAACTGTTTTACAGTGGATTAATTCATGATTAATTATATGGTCTTTTTCCATGAATTGAACCAATACAATATCAAGTCCATCAAGAGATGTACCACTCATCAGACCAATCAACTTTTTTATAGTCATTTGCTTTTTCTTTTCCCCTTATAAATGAGTATTTTTGTCAAAAATAGATTAAATTTTACCAATATGAATTTTGACTTATCTGAAGAGCATTTAGCCGTTAAAGAAGCAGCAAGAGATTTTGCACAAAACGTATTAAAACCTGGAGTAATCGACCGTGATAATAAACAGGAATTTCCAGCAGCTCAGATAAAAGAACTTGGAGAACTCGGATTTATGGGAATGATGGTCTCCCCTGAATACGGTGGCAGTGGAATGGATACGATGTCCTATGTTCTTGCAATGGAAGAGATTTCAAAGGTGGATGCTTCAACATCTGTCTGTATGTCTGTAAATAATTCATTGGTTTGTTGGGGTATTGAAAAATTTGGTACTGAAGCACAAAAACAAAAGTTTTTGGTTCCTCTCGCTTCCGGACAAAAAATAGGTGCCTTTTGTTTATCAGAACCCGAGGCAGGTTCGGATGCTACATCTCAAAAGACAACTGCTATCGACCAAGGAGATCATTATTTATTGAACGGCACCAAAAACTGGATAACAAATGGTTCATCTGCAAGTACATACATTGTAATTGCTCAAACTAATGTCGAAGCAGGGCATAAGGGGATTAATGCATTTATCGTTGAAAGAGGTATGGACGGGTTTATTGTTGGTGCCAAAGAGGATAAATTAGGAATTCGAGGAAGTGATACGCATACCTTGTTGTTTAATGATGTTAAGGTTCCAAAAGAGAATAGAATAGGAGAAAATGGTTTTGGTTTTAAATTTGCAATGAAAGTTTTATCGGGAGGTAGGATAGGTATTGCTGCTCAAGCCTTGGGTATTGCTGCTGGGGGCTTAGAACTTGCCACAGAATATTCGAAACAAAGAAAAGCTTTTGGTAAAGAAATTTATAAGCATCAAGCAATTGCCTTTAAACTGGCAGATATGGCTACTGAAATAGAGGCTGCAAGATTATTGGTTTACAAATCAGCTTGTGATAAAGATCAAGGCAAAAACTTTGACCAATCAAGCGCAATGGCAAAACTTTATGCCAGTAAAGTTGCCATGGAGCAAACAGTAGAAGCTGTTCAAATTCACGGTGGTTATGGCTTTGTAAAAGAGTACCATGTGGAAAGATTAATGAGAGATGCTAAGATTACCCAGATATATGAAGGGACTTCGGAGGTGCAAAAAATTGTGATTTCTAGAGGCGTCCTGAACGCGTAGTTATTTTAAGCCCTTAAGACAATTCAAGGCATACTTGATATGTCCTTCTGCGTCTCGCATTGAATTGAATGAACCCTGACAAGTTCCCTTTTCGTCAAAAATAAAGGTTACTCTACCTGGTATTAATCCAAATAAATTTCTTTTTACCTTGAATAAGGTTGCGAGCTGGTTTCCGCTATCGGTTATTAAGTCAAAATTGAGCTTGAATTTTTTTGCGAAGAGCAGGTGTCTTTTTTCTGAATCTGAGGACACACCATACACCTTACAGTTTAGTTTCTCAAAAGCATCATAATTATCTCTGAATCCACAAGCTTCTTTTGTGCATCCCGGAGTAAAATCTTTTGGATAAAAAAAGAAAACCATACGTGTATTTCCAGTATTTTTTTCGAAGTCTATAAGTTTTCCATGTTGATTGGCAAACTCAATTTTAGGAAATGAATCTCCGATTTTCATAATTTACCTAATCCTTTTTTGTACCTGTGGAGTGCTCTTTCACGAGCAAATTTATGTTCAACGATAGGTTGGGGATAATTTTCAGTTCCGAATTCAGGAACCCATTTTTGAATATACTTAAAGTCTTTATCGAATTTTTGCTGCTGTGTGGTTGGATTAAAAACTCTAAAATAAGGAGCCGCATCACATCCGCATCCTGCTGCCCATTGCCACCCTCCTGAATTGCTTGCTAATTCAAAATCAAGAAGCTTTTCTGCAAAATATGTAGCGCCCAGTCTCCAGTCCAAAAGTAGGTGTTTCGTTAAAAATGAAGCTACGACCATGCGGACTCTATTGTGCATAAAACCAGTACTGTTTAGCTCTCTCATTCCAGCATCTACAATGGGATATCCAGTATTTCCTGTACACCAAGCTTCGAAGGTTTCCATATCTTTTTCCCATTCGATTAGGTCGTATTGCTTTCTAAATGCATCCTTTGCTGAATGTGGAAAATGATAAATAATCATTTGATAGAAATCTCGCCAAATAAGCTCGTTGAGATAGGTCTCACTTTTTGTGAGACATTTATTGACTAATGAACGTATGCTAACTGTACCAAATCGAAGATGGACACTCATTAAAGTTGTACCATTTACAGAAGGGAAATTTCGATTTTCTTGGTATGTTTCAATTTTCGACAAGTCAATATCTTTGGACGGAAATATCATGTTGTTTTCTTCAAACCCAAGTCTTTCTAGGGTTATCAAATCTTCAACATTATCTGACTTTATTAGTTGATCAAGATGATTTTCACTTGGATGATTTTTCGTGTAATTTTCCGTAAAGTGGGCTTTCCATCTTCTTGAGTATGGTGTAAAAACTGTATACGGGAGACCATCGGGCTTAAGCACTTCATTTTTTTCAAATACCACATGGTCTTTAGCTCCATAGAAGTCTATACCCAAAGTTTTTAATGCTTCAAAAATTGATTCATCTCGTTTCAAAGCATAGGGTTCATAATCTCTATTTGTATACACAGCATCCGCGTTATATTTTTTTGACAACTCAGGAATTTCATAAGTTGGGTCACCATGAACCACTTTTAAGTCTGAGCCTAATGCATTATATGCGTATTTAATTTTAGTAATTTCATTATGAATAAATGTGATTCGAGCATCGTTTTTTGGTAACTTTTCTAATATTGAAGTATCAAAAATAAATACAGGAATAACTCGAGTAGAATTTAAAAGGGCTTTTAATAGACCGGCATTATCTGTAAGCCGCAGGTCGCGGCGGTGCCAAAATAAAGCCACTTTATTTTTCATAGACCCTTATTTAGATTTTGCGTAAGGTAAAGAAGCGATTTTCGTCATGGTGTAATAATCAGAAAGTCCAGATATATTTACGCCTTTTAATTGTTCAAAGTCAATTTCTAAATTTGACACATCAGAGATTTCTCTTTTCGAAACGGATAGTACTTTCCCAATTACCAAACGTGTATTATTTGACTTTATCTCCACATCATCGTATAGCTCAAGCAGTATATGTAGTGGTGATTCTAATACAAAAGGACAAGGGATATCTTTTTTGTACATGGAGTTGAGCCCTGCTTTTGTAAACTCACTGACGTCGTTATTATAGCGAGCAGAGGTTTGATGGGCCTCTTTATAGAAGTCTTGGGTCACGAGATTGAAACTGTAGTACTTTTGGATTTTTGATATTTTCATAAGTATGACGTTCAACATTGACAGGTCTCTGAATAAAACCAAGCAGTGGAGGGTTAGCACCAAGGTGGGTAATCGAATTGAAAATCGCAACATTTTCATCGGACTTAGAACCACTTCCAATTAAAAACCCGGGTTTAGCACCTGATAGTGCATTAAAAAAGGAGGTATATTCTCTTGTAGGGATTTCTTTAAACTCTTGAGCACTAATTGTCTTCATGTGACTAAAATTTACCGTCCAGCATATTCAACGATGTTATTTTCGGTTTCCCACAGTTTTAGCGAAATTTCATATTTCTCGTGTAATTTTGCTCTTAATAAATCATAACATACTACAGCAATATTCTCCGCGGTTGGATTAAGATCTTTGAACTCTGAGCAATCTAAATTGAGGTTTCTATGATCAAAACGTTCAAGGATTTCATTTTTAATAATGTCTTTCAATATTTTTAAGTCAATTACAAATCCAGTTTCGGGATCGATTTCTCCTTCAACCCAAACCTCTAATTGGTAATTGTGACCATGAAAATTGGGGTTGTTACATTTTCCAAATACTTCATTATTCTTATCATTTGACCAATCTGGTCGATACAGACGGTGTGCTGAATTAAAATGTGCTCTTCTACAAACCTTCATTAGAAATACGGTGTAAATTCGTTTCTGTATTTTTGGATCATCCATTTAAACCAAAACGTATAATTTTCAGGATGTGATAACATATCTTGCTCTAAATGCTCAATCGACATCCATTTAAATGCCATTGCTTCGTCCATATTCAAATGCGGTGTATCATCAGTTTGACCGATAAAAACGTGGTCCAATTCATGTTCTATTAGTCCGTTTTCAAAATCACACTTATATAGAAATTTAAATAAGAACTTCGAGCTCTGCCGACATTCCCATCTCCTCCTGAAGTCTTCGTTTTGCTGCCTCATTCGGGTCTTCCCCAGGGTATGGGTGACTACAACATGTGTTGGTCCAAAGACCAGGAGAGTGATATTTTCCTAGGGCCCTTCGTTGAAGTAAAATTTCTTTTTTAGAGTTAACGATCAGTACAGATAGCGCTCTATGAAGTGCGCCCTTTTCATGTGCCTCAAGCTTTTCCATGGATCCACTCGGTTTGTCTTCAGCATTGACTAGTTGTACTTCAATCATTTTTAAAGCATATTTAGATTGTGACGGACATAGGATGTTACAAGAATTCGCGCTTTTTTTCTATTTGGAATTCGCACTCGCTCCTCTAGGATTCTTTCAGCTTTAGTGCGCTTTATTTTTTTAAATAATTTAAAGTAGTACTTGTAGGCCATGTAAACCCCAAATCGAGCCTGTTTTGGAAGCATAAGTATGCCTTCGTAACCCAATTTAAAATCTTTCTCTATGTCAGCTTCAATTTCTTTCTTAACTATATTATTAAAGTCATTCATATTAATACCTGGAAAATAGGTTCTTCCAAGCTCATTAAAGTCGTCATTTAAATCTCTTAAAAAGTTGATTTTTTGAAATGCAGAACCTAGCTTCATGGCATTCATTTTTAATCTATTGTATTCAGATTCATCGCCTCCTACAAATATTTTGAGGCACATGAGACCCACAACTTCCGCAGAACCCAATATATATTTTTCGTAAGTTTCCTTATCATAGACCTTTTTGTCAAGATCCATTTCCATAGAGTTCATGAAGGTTTCAATAAGCTCATGTGGCACTCTATAAGTGTTGACCACCCATTGGAAAGCATTCAGTATTGGATTTAGAGATATTTTATTTTCAATGGCTGCATAAGTATCTTTTTTAAATTCAGCCAATAGGGTTGACTTATCAAAACCATCAAAAGAGTCCACTATTTCATCTGCAAATCGAACAAAACCATAGATAGAATATATCGGTTTATGAAGGTCCTTGTTTAAAAAACGAATGCCTAAAGAGAATGACGTGCTGTATCTACGCGTCGTCATTTTACTCATGTCTTGACTTAAATTATCAAAAATTTGTTTCATTTTACGTGGTTTTTTAGTACGTATTTAGCGACAACTTCTCCCGAAATAATCGACGGAGGAACACCAGGACCAGGAACTGTGAGCTGCCCTGTGTAGTAAAAGTTATCTAAGTTCTTATTTTTTAATGAGGGCTTTAATATAGCGGTTTGGCGCAAAGTATTTGCTAAACCATAGGCATTTCCTTTAAATGCGTTATATTCATTTTTAAAATCTTCTATGCAGAAACTTTTTTTATAGACAATATTACCCTTGATATCATTGCCCGTTTTTTCCTTAAAACGTTTGAGAAGCATCTCGAAATATCTTTCTCTCGTTTCTTCATCATCTTTCAGATTGGGAGCAATAGGTATAAGGAAAAATAAATTCTCGCTGCCTTCTGGTGCGACAGTAGCGTCTGTAAGAGAAGGAGCACAGACATAAAATAAAGGAGCACTAGGCCATTGAGGATCTTTATATATTTCAACACCATGTTGTTCAAGGGATTCATCAAAAAACAGATTGTGGTGTTGGATGCCTTTCAATTTTTTATTTACCCCAACGTAAAAAAGTAAACAGGAAGGGGCCATAACTCGTTTGTCCCAGTATTTACTCGTATAATTTGCATCACCATTCAAAAGTTTTTTGTCCGTATGCTGATAATCAGCACCTGAAATGACAATATCCGCTTCGTACTGACTTTTAGAAGTCAAAACCTTGGTGATTACCTTTTGTTCTTTCTCAAAAGAAATAACTTCCTCTCCAGTAATGAACTTAACGTTGTTTTCTTTTGCGATTGATTCGAAAGCTTCAACGAATTTGTGCATTCCACCCTCAGGATACCAAGTTCCAAGTTTAATATCTGCATAATTCATCAGTGAGTAGAGTGCAGGAGTTTCATTTGGCATTGCACCTAAAAATAAAACTGGAAATTCTAAAAGACCAATAATTTTTTCGTTCGAAAAATAACTTCGAATAAATTTACCAAAAGACGAGAACAAGTTCATATTAAATAAGCCCTTCAAAACTCTCTTATTGGCAAATTCAAAAAGACTCATGCTGGGTTTGTAAACAAGGTCTTCCATACCTACCTGATACTTTATTTGGGCATCTTTTAGAAATGCGCGTAATTTCTGCGCACTTCCTTTCTCGTTAGATTCGAACCAAGCTTCTAATTCTGACATTTTCGCCGGAACATCGGTATGCGTTTCATCATTCCAGTAAACTCTATATGACGGATCAAGTCTTTTAAGATTGTAAAAATCACTTGTTGTATGGTTAAACTTTTGATAAAAACTTTCAAACACATCTGGCATCCAATACCAACTTGGACCCATATCAAAAGTAAAGCCGTCTACACTAAATTTCCTAGCGCGTCCACCTATCTGTTCGTTCTTTTCTATAATTGTGACATCATGGCCTTCTTTTGAAAGAAATGAAGCAGCGGAAAGACTAGAGATTCCGGAACCAACAATGATTATTTTTAAAGGCATATTTAGTTTAACGTGTAAGAGTAATCAGGAAGTAAATCTATTAATTTTTTTCTTGCTATGAAGATTCTACTCTTAACGGTTCCTATTGGAATTTCTAACCTTTCGGCTATTTCCTTGTATTTAAAGCCTTTAAAGTGTAAAACGAAAGGATCTTTGTATTCATCAGATAGGCTTTCTATCTTCTCTTCAATATCTTTTGTCGCAATTTTAGAGACTGGTGTTTGTTCGTGGCCTTTGCTGTTCGTGATGAGGTAGAGCTCTTTTGAGTTATCAAAAATAGTTCCTGATTTCACCTTTCGACGATATTGGTTTATAAAGATATTTCGCATGATTGTAAATACCCATGCTTTAAAATTCGTTTGAGGCGTATAATAGCTTTTGTAATTAATTGCTTTCAGCATAGTGTCCTGAGTAAGGTCTTTTGCGTCCTCCATGTTTCTTGTAAATCCGAGCGCGAATGACTTGAGATTATTCTCAATATCCATTAGAGCTTCGTTAAATTCAATAGTAGACATAATGTATTTGTTTAAAGTTTACGATATAAAGTTAAACAAAAAATGTTTAACAAAACAAGTAAAAGGTTAAACAAAATTGTTTTACATAGTTGTAAAAACCATGTAAACTCAATCTGCTAATAGGATAGGCCGTCTAACATTTTTTTTACAATTTCTTGAATTTTGATTTTATTTTCCCAATTCCAGTCGTTTCTTGCATAAGAATCATCTACTGAATTTGGCCAACTTTCGGCAATTTCTTGTCTGAAATCAGGAGCGTATTCGATTGAGAAATTTGGAATTTCTCTTTTAATTTCAGCTGCTAATTCTTCAGGGTCAAAGCTAATTCCTGACAAATTATAAGAGCTTCTTACCTTAATATTATCTCTAGGGGCTTCCATGATCTCGATAGTTGCCCGAATTGCATCACTCATGTACATCATGGGGAGCTTTGCATCTGGTTTCAAATAGCAAGTATAGCTTTCAGATTTTAATGCTTGTATGAATATATCGACAGCATAATCCGTCGTGCCCCCTCCAGGCGCACTTTTGTAGGAAATTAATCCAGGATAACGTATGCTTCTTACATCAACATTGTATCTATTAAAATAGTATTCGCACCACCTTTCTCCGGCAAGTTTCGATATTCCGTATACCGTACTAGGTTCCATTATGGTGTGCTGGGGTGTGCTATCTATTGGTGAATTGTTGCCAAAAACGGCAATCGAGCTCGGCCAAAAAACCTTTTCTATGAGCTTATTTTTAGCTAATTCTAAAACATTAAATAACCCTTGCATATTTAATTCCCATGCGAATAATGGTTTTTTTTCTGCTGTTGCAGAAAGAAGAGCAGCAAGCAAATATACTTCCTTGACATTGTTTTCTTTTACCAAAGAGATTAGCTTATTGGCATTCATAATATCTAATTGAACATAAGGCCCCTCTGCAATAGACTGTGGATAGTCCTCCTTAATATCTGAGGCGATTACATTGTGATTCCCATGAGTTTTACGAAGTTCCAATACAAGCTCTATACCTATTTGACCGCACGAACCGATTACAAGAATTTTTGACATAGCTAAGATTTGTACAAAAATAACTTTTGAAATCAAATAATCATTAAAACTGATAATGGTCATTTTTTAACCTTAAAATAAGTTGTTCATTTGTGTAAAGTGAATTTTTATTAATTTCATTGACATTATGCCATTCTACAGAAAATTGGGTTCAATCCCTCACAAAAGACATACCGTATTTAGACAACCCGATGGGGCTCTTTATCATGAGCAGCTGTTTGGAACAATTGGTTTTGATGGAATGTCTTCTTTGTTGTACCACGTCAACCCGCCCACGCGCGTGACAGACATCAAGGGGTCAAAAGATGTTAGTCCTAAAATTGCCATAGATAAAAATATGCAAATGCGTGCTTTCAAGGGTTTTGATGTTCCTGAAATTGAGGATCTGTTGGATTCTAGAATTCCGGTACTTACCAATAGTGATGTTACTTTGCATTTATCGAGACCAAAAAATCTAAGTCAAGATTACTTTTACAAAAATGTAGATGCAGATGAGGTTATATTTATTCATGAAGGTAGAGGTAGTCTAAAAACACAAGTAGGTACGATCGAATTTTCTTATGGTGATTACCTGGTAGTACCCCGTGGAATGATCTATCAAATGACTTTTGAAGATACCAATAATAGACATTTTATTATTGAATCTACCCATCCAATTTACACACCAAAAAGGTATAGGAATTGGTTTGGTCAATTACTCGAGCATGCTCCATTCTGTGAACGAGATTTAAGATCGCCTCAGCATTTAGAGACGCACAATGAGCTTGGCTCATTTGTTGTTAAAATCAAAAAAGAAGGGGTTTTGTACGATTATGAATATGATGCCCACCCTTTTGATGTTGTTGGTTGGGATGGATATAATTTTCCCTACGCTTTTTCTATCCATGATTTTGAACCCATAACAGGACGCGTGCATCAACCTCCTCCAGTACATCAAACTTTTGAAACTTCAGCATTTGTAATTTGCTCATTCTGTCCTAGACTCTATGATTATCATCCCGATGCGATCCCTGCTCCTTATAATCACAGTAATATTGATTCAGATGAGGTCTTATATTACGTAGATGGAGATTTTATGAGTAGAAACGATATTTCCAAAGGTCAGATAACACTCCACCCTTCAGGAATTCCTCACGGTCCTCATCCAGGAGCTTATGAAAGAAGTATTGGTAAAGAAAAAACGGAAGAGCTTGCAGTTATGGTTGATACCTTTAAACCGCTAAAAATAACTGAGCAGGCCCTCACAATTGAGGCCAAGGACTATTACAAGTCATGGATTCACTAATAATTATTAAAAAGAAAAGAAATGAAAGAAGTTAAGAACGTAGATTATGGGCTGGAAAAAATATTTGCTGGAGCTCAGGATTTTTTACCGTTGTTAGGTACAGATTATGTGGAGTTCTATGTCGGTAATGCCAAACAAGCAGCGCATTTTTACAAGACGGCATTTGGATTTCAGTCCTATGCCTACCGTGGTCTTGAAACAGGCAGTAGAGATGCTGTATCGTATGTTTTAAAGCAAGACAAGATAAGACTTGTTTTGACGACACCATTAAATTCGAAGTCTCCAATCAACGATCATATTGTAAAGCATGGAGATGGTGTAAAGGTAGTTGCTTTGTGGGTTGAAGATGCAAGAAAATCCTATGAAGAAACAACAAAGCGAGGGGCCAAATCATACATGGAACCTACTGTTGAAAAAGACGAACATGGCGAGGTGATTAGAGCAGGTATCTACACCTACGGAGAGACTGTCCACATGTTTGTTGAACGTAAGAATTATTCAGGTCAATTCTTACCTGGTTTTCGTGCTTGGGAATCTGATTATAATCCAGCACCTGTGGGCTTAAAATACATTGACCACATGGTGGGTAATGTTGGTTGGGGTGAAATGGATACTTGGGTTAAGTGGTACGAAGACGTAATGGGGTTTGAAAACTTTTTATCCTTTGATGATAAGCAAATCCATACAGAATATTCTGCATTAATGAGTAAAGTAATGTCTAATGGTAATGGGCGTATTAAGTTTCCAATAAATGAACCAGCAGAGGGAAAAAAGAAATCCCAAATTGAAGAATATCTTGACTTTTACGAAGGTGCAGGTGTGCAACATGTCGCAGTAGCTACAAATGACATCATTACCACTGTTGGTGAAATGCGTAAAAGGGGAGTAGAGTTTTTAAGTACACCTCCTGATGAGTATTATAATGCTGTTCCGTTGCGTTTAGAGGAGCATAATCATGAGTTGCGAGAAGACATAGAAACGTTGAAAGGTTTGGGGATTATGATTGATGCAGATGAAGAAGGGTATTTACTTCAGATTTTCACAAAACCAGTAGAGGATAGACCAACTTTATTCTTTGAAATTATCCAGCGTATGGGTGCAAGAGGATTTGGTGCAGGTAACTTTAAGGCATTGTTTGAGTCTATCGAAAGGGAGCAAGCTAGCCGAGGTACACTTTGATTTAATAAAGAATAGGGGCAGGGTTTAGGTGACTTATACAGTCATAATATCCTTCTCTTTGATATCAAACAATTGATCAATATCTTTTGAAGAGGTATTTGTAATGTCTTGTATTTCTATCTCTGCATTTTTAAAATGATCTTCAGACAGTCCTTCATTCTTTAGGTCTTTAACCATATCGAGCGCATCCTTTCTATTATTTCTAACACCAATTTTCGCATTTTCAGATTCTGCTTTGGCTTTCTTAACTAGATCTCTTCGTCTTTCTTCGGTTAAAGGTGGAACCGTGATTATGAGCTGCTCTCCGTTATTTTGAGGATTCAAACCAAGATTAGCATCAATAATTCCCTTAGCGATATCATTCAGTGTGGATTTTTCCCATGGTTGCACAATAAGCGTTCTCGCATCCATTACACTTACATTAGCAACTTGCTGAAGTGGTGTCTGGGCTTCATAATATTCTACCATAACTCCTGAAAGCATTGAAGGCGATGCCTTACCTGCACGGATTTTAGCCAATTCGCTATCAAAGTGTTCAATACTCTTTTGGTTTGAAGCCTTTAGCTCCTCATAAATCATAGTTAATTCTTCGGTCATGATTAATTTTTTAGTTGTGTACGACAGTTCCAATTGGTTCACCTGAGAGCACCTTCTCTAGATTGCCTGGAGTATCCATGTCAAAAACAATAATAGGAAGATTGTTTTCTTTACAAAGTGTGAAGGCCGTGAGGTCCATCACATTAAGTCCTTTTTTATATACATCATCAAAAGTGATATCGTTGAATTTAGTTGCTGTTTTATCCTTTTCTGGATCTGCCGAATAAATTCCATCTACTCGAGTGCCTTTAAGAATGACATCCGCATTGATTTCGATAGCCCTCAATGAGGCAGCAGAATCCGTTGTGAAAAATGGATTTCCTGTTCCGGCGCCAAATATTACTACACGCCCTTTTTCTAAATGCCTAACGGCCTTTCTACGAATAAAGGGCTCAGCGATAGCTTTCATTTCAATTGCTGATTGAAGTCTCGTATGAACACCATTAGATTCAAGTGCAGCCTGCAAAGCCATTGCATTGATCATCGTAGCTAACATCCCCATGTAATCGCCATGCGTTCTATCCATTCCACCTTCTTCAGCTTGAACACCTCTAAAAATGTTTCCACCGCCTATAACAATGGCAATTTCATGACCACTATTTCTAATTTCTTTGATTTGCTTTGCGTAGGCATTAATTCTCTCATTGTCGATACCAAATTGTTTAGCACCCATTAAGGATTCACCACTAAGCTTTAATAAGATTCTTTTATACTTCATACTATTATTCAGTTGAACAAATATATATAAATCGAGGAGGGCAGAAAGTAATTATCAAAAAAAAAGCTATCCGAGGATAGCTTTTAATAAAGGATTTTTGAGTCCATTAACTCAATGAAAATCTTTTGAAGTCAGAAACGGTAAGTCCTTTTTCTGAATTGTTCAAAAACTGCTCCACGGTTAATTTGTTATCTCTAACAAATTGCTGGCTGAGAAGTGTGTTTTCTTTAAAGAATTTATTTAACCTTCCCATTGCAATTTTTTCAGCCATTTCGGCAGGTTTCCCTTCTTGAATTGCTTGATCTTTACCTACTTCAATTTCTCTTTCAATAGTTTCAGAATCTATTCCGTCTTTACTTACAGCCATTGGGTTCATCGCAGCAACCTGCATTGCAACTTGCTTACCTGCATCTTCAGCGACTTCTGAAGCACTATTCAGTGCAACAAGTGTCGCAAGCTGATTACCAGGGTGATTGTATGCTACAACTCGATCAGATTCAACTAAAGTGTAGGCTGAAAGATCCAGCTTTTCTCCAAGAACACCTATTTGCTCAGTAATTTTTTCATTAACTGAAAGTTTCTCATTGTAGGCAAGAGTTTTTAAGTCTTCTAAAGACTTTGGAAGTTTCTCTAGAGCTAAATCTACTAGAGACTGCACCAATTGAACATAACCGTCATTCTTTGCAACGAAATCCGTTTCGCAATTTAAAGTAACAATAACACCAGCAGTGGCATCGGAACTTGATTGTGCAATAATAACACCCTCTCGTGCGTCATTGTCTCCTCTTTTTGCCGCAACTTTTTGGCCTTTCTTACGAAGGACATCAACTGCCGCTTCGAAGTCACCATTTGTTTCAACGAGTGCGTTCTTACAATCCATCATTCCGGCTCCTGTTTGTTGTCGAAGTTTATTAACCTCTGAAGCTTTTATCGCCATTTCTTTTTATTTTGATTGTTTATTTTTCTTCTTTCACAGCTTTTTTCGCAACTGTCTTTTTCGCAACTGTTTTTTTCGCTGCTGGCTTCTTAGCTGCAGGCTTTTTCGTTGCTACTTTTTCTTCCTTAGCTTCTTTTGCTGGAGCTTCTTTTTTTGTTGCTTTCGCTTTTGGAGCGGCTTTTTCTTTAGCAGGCTCTTCTTTTGCTGGAGCTTCAACTTTTTCCTCTTTAACCTCGGCTTTAGCAGTAGCTTTTTCTGCGGTTTCTGCGGTCTTAGCCTCAGTTGCCTCAGGATTGGCTTTTAGATTTTTTCGTTCTTCTAAACCTTCTTGAATCGATTTACAAATTTCATCGATAATGATGGTAATTGACTTACTTGCGTCATCATTTGCTGGAATAGGAAAATCTACAAGTTTTGGGTTAGAATTTGTATCGACCAAAGCAAAAGTAGGAATGTTAAGCCTTCTTGCCTCAGCAAGCGCAATATGTTCTTTCAAGATATCCACTATGAAAATAGCAGCAGGCTGTCTCGTCATATCGGCGATTGAACCAAAAGTTTTTTCTAATTTTTCTCTCTGACGCGTTTTGAAAAGTTTTTCTCTTTTATTTAGGGTATCCCATGTACCATCTGACTTCATTTTGTCAATTGAGGTCATTTTTCGAATAGACTTTCTCGTCGTTTGGAAGTTTGTAAGCATTCCTCCAGACCAACGCTCAGTAACGAAAGGCATGTTTACATTCTTGATGCGCTCAGCAACAATATCTTTAGCCTGTTTTTTTGTCGCAACAAAAAGGATTTTTTTACCAGACTTTGCAATCTGTTTCATCGCCGCATTGGCTTGTTCTAAATGAACAAGAGTTTTGTTCAAATCTATGATGTGGATTCCTTTTTTCTCTTCGAAAATATACGGAGCCATTGCTGGATTCCACTTTCTTTTGAGGTGGCCAAAGTGCACACCTGCATCTAATAATTCTTTAAAAGATAATTTTGACATATATAATTGTTTACGTTCCTAATTTTCGTCAGCTAAAATGGGGCATTTGCAATTCCATTGAAGCTTGGATACTAAACCATTCCAATAAGCGATTAACGCTTTGAGAACTGGAATTTCTTTCTTGCTTTCGGTTGACCTGGTTTTTTACGTTCAACCATTCTAGGGTCTCTAGTCATTAACCCTTCCTCTTTAAGTGCAGGTTTGTTTTCTTCCAAAACCTCAACAAGCGCTCTTGAAATACCTAAACGAATAGCTTCAACTTGTCCATTGATTCCACCTCCGCTTACATTAACATTAACGTTGTACTTTCCTACTGTATCAGTAAGTGCAAAAGGTTGCACCAACTTAGACTGTAAAACATCCGTTGGGAAAACGTCCTTAGCTGCTTTGTTATTTACCGTAATAACACCTTTACCTTTGGTAAGGTAAACTCTTGCTACTGCAGTTTTTCTTCTTCCTAATGCATTGATAACTTCCATAATACTTATTTAATCGTATCTAGATTTAATACTGTCGGCTTTTGCGCTTCATGGCTGTGCTCTGAACCAGTATAGACCTTTAAATTTCTATATAATTGTCTACCAAGTGTATTTTTTGGTAACATACCTTTAACGGCTTTTTCAATAAGTCTCTCAGGGTGCTTTCTCAATAAATCCTCTGCTGCGGTAAATCTTTGACCACCTGGATAACCTGAATATCTTACATATTCTTTATCCTTTAGTTTCGCTCCTGAAAAAGACACTTTTTCTGCGTTAATTACAATAACATTGTCACCGCAGTCAGCGTGAGGTGTATAGCAAGTCTTGTATTTACCACGAATGACTTTTGCAACTTTACTAGCAAGTCTACCTACTGTTTGATTTTCAGCATCTACTATAAACCACTTTTTGTCAGCAGTTGCAGTATTACCAGAAATCGTCTTATAACTTAATGTATCCACGTTTATCTATTTATTTGCTACTAAGTAGCGTAAATTAGGGGTGCAAAGATACAATTAATACCTAAATGAACAAACCAAATGAAAAAAAAAATAAAATGATTTTATGATTTCTTGAATGCTTGAATTGCATTCCTTGTAAAGTCACTGAGAACAAGGGATCCACTTATCTTTGCGCGCTCTGATAAAAGGGTTTCCCAATGTTCCGTTCCTTTCCAAAAAACGGACTTAAGTGCACTCATGGCCTCTGGATTTGAATGTCTAAGCTTTTCAATAAGTGTGGCAATTCCTTCGTCCATAAGTTCTACAGTCTCAAATGTTTGCATGTACAGACCTTTGGAGGTTGCCCATTTTGCAGAACGCCAGGCTGTTGCATTTATAGCGAGATCACTCATTGCCGAAAGTCCAATTTTTCTTTCAACCGCAGGACCGACAACAAAGGGACCTATACCAACTGCGAGTTCGGATAATTTAATTGAGGCTGCGTCTGTGGCAAAAGCATAGTCAACCGCTGACGCGATACCTACACCACCGCCTACCGCCTTACCATGTATTCTTCCAATGATCAGTTTTGTGCATGTTCTACAGGCATTGATAACTTTTGCAAAACCAGAGAAAAAAAGATTTCCGTCCTCAATATTATTAATTGCAATAAGTTCATCGAAGCTTGCTCCAGCACAAAAAGCACGATTACCTGATGACTTCAAAAGAATCAATTTACAAGCTTCGTTTGAGCTTAGCTTTGTTATTGTTTCTGCTAGTTTAGCTAAAATAGTTCCGGGTAAAGCATTACTTGAGGGGTGTCCAAACTCAATGGTGGCCAATCCATTTTCAAGGCTTGTTGATACGTGTCCTTCTTGCATGATTATTTTAATGTAAAGCTATCTGAACCAATGAGATTCTGATCGCAATATATGGATACTTTATAATTTCCTTTAGTTAGTGATTCATTACGAATGTCATAATAAATAGATACATCTATCGCTTTATTTTGATAATCGACCTCCTTCTTTTCAGTGTACGAGATTGAACCGATCTCAGTTTCCAGTATGAAGCTTGACATTCTTTGATAAACCTTACCATTTGGACCTGTTATTTGCATATAAATAGTCTTATTACCTGCTGAAGCAATAGGGTTTTCAGAAATTGTAAATGTCGATTGAAGTTGAGCTGCTTGCCTAGCTCTTGAAGTTGGTTTTGCTTTAAGAGCTGACTTTAGGGCTCCTGACTTGAAATTATATGCACTTAACATAGAGCCAATCTTAACTTGTTCTGTTTTTTCAGCAACCTCTTTTTTATATTGGTCTCTTTCTTCAGTTGTTCTTGTTAAGTTGCTTGTGGTTTCGGATAGGTTTAGCTCGAGCTGGAGATTTAAAGTGTTCAATGAATCAATCTGAACGACATAGCTTCTCATAATACCCCGAAGGCTTTCATTTTCTTCTTTTAGTTTCATGACTTGAGCAGCTGAAAAATTCTTACTTCTTTGAAGTTTTTCAATTTTTTCTATTTGCTCTTGTATTTTTATTTTTTGAGCATTTAAGCTATCCGCTTTTGACGCATCTTTCTCAATAAGTTTATCATACGTACCGAGCATTTTCTTAAAATCGGACTTCAGGTCCGTTGACATATCACCAACATATCCTTTAAGCATCGTATTCATGCCCTGTAATGTATCTTGGTATTTTAAGGTAACATGCGCACATTCTTTAGCTGTATTTCGCATGGATGACCACAGAAAAGTCATTGTTCCAAGTCCTAAGATGAGCAATATGATAGCCCCTAGATAGATATTTTTGTAATTATTTTGATGTTCATTTTCTTCCATGAAATCTTTTTTTTATAAAAGTAATGTTTTTATCAAATGCGATTATTTTGAAAAGTTACGCTTCTTTGAAATCTTTCAATACTGTGCGGTCCAACAGCTGTAAATCGGGAGTCAGAACTTGAGGGATATGGCCCCCCGTGTTGCATAGAGCAGCAGACCTCGACTCCTGTGGGCAAACCGTTAAATATAATTCTTCCTGCCATTTTCGATCCTATTTCCGTTAATGAATCTATTATAGTTTCATTTTGAACTGAAGCAGTGTAAATTGAGAATGTCAACTGTCCTTTTAAGGTTTTGAGTTGTGTTTCTAATTCTTGCTCATCCTCATAAAGTAGAACAGTAAGATGTGGTCCAAATACTTCCTCATGTAATACAGATTGATTTTTTAGTGCAGTAATCTCTGTTGTTAGCATTGATTTTCTTGGATAATAACTTTGTTTGGTTTTATGGTGCTTTTCAATGGTCAATTCTGAATTTGTAAAGACCTGTTTTAGATTTTCTATTTTTTTTTCAAAATTTCTTTGAATCTCCGGGTGAAGCATCGGCTGATTCTCAAATGATAAAATTTCATCTTTGATTTGAGTTACAAGGGTTTTAAAACCTTTTACTTTAGGAATGAATAATAGTCCAGGTTTTGTACAAAACTGACCTGAGTCGTTACATATCGCGTAAGCAATTTGTTTCGGAAGATCATGATTCATTTCTTTAAAGAAAGATTCAAGAATCACTACTGGATTTACGCTTCCCATCTCACTGAAAACCGGAATGGGTTGTGCCCTGTCAATTCCATATTTCATAAAAGCTTGTCCACCCTGAAAGCTACCTGTGAAACCAATAGCTTTAATTGTTTTATGTGTAGCTAGAAACTGTCCAAATTCATAATTATCATTAATTAAATGCGTAAAGCTTCCCTCTGGAAATTTCAATTCATCCAGCACCTGAATAATTATTTTAGACACCAAAAGGCTTGTACCTGTATGGTAGGGATGCGCTTTCACAATTATTGGGTTTTTACCTGCAAGGGCTGCAATGCTGTCACCACCTATTGTTGAGTATGCTAAGGGGAAATTACTTGCGCCAATAATTAAAACCGGTCCTATACCAACCTTCTTTTTGATTAATAATTTATTTTGCGTTTCATTTTTACATTCTTGTTTCAGAATATATGAGTCAGATATGATATACTCAGCAAACAATAATGTTTGGTTAATTGTGCGCTGAAATTCGGAATCAAACCTATCTATTGAAAGACCTGTTTCTTCAATATAAATATTTCTTAACGCTATTTTCTTGCTTTCTAGTTTGTCGACAATAGCAACTAATAAACAATGAATGTCATCATTTGATTTTTTCTGTAGCAAGCTGAAAGCTTTTTCAGATTTAATCAACAATAAATTTGCATCCTTTTCGGAATGACAAGTGTACACCTCAGAATTAAAGTGATTTTTTTTTGGGTTAAATGTCTGAAAAGTCCGTCTGGACATTTTACATTTGAGCTAGGCTAAAAGTATAGCTTTCCATAATTTGATTGGAAAGCATTTTTTTACATGCCTCATCCACTTTCTGCGTTGCAATTTCTTGTGAATCAGCTTCAACAAAAAGTCTAATATGTCGGCCGATTCTTACCCCGTCAATCTCCGGGAGACCAACATTGGCCATGGAACTACTTACGGCTTTTCCTTGAGGGTCGAGAAGCGCATCTAATGGCATGACGTCTATTTCAGCTTTAAATTTCATTGTTGTTTATTTTGATTGAATGATAAATTGAAATTATGAAGTACAAAGTTAAAATAAATGGAATAGACAACACCTTTAAAAAAGGAATACTTATGACCGAAATTAGAATTAGAATAAATTTCAATTGATTCTCTTTGGTTTTTGATTTTTGAAACTTCAATGACATCAATGGGATTCGGCTAATCATTAGAATTGAAAAAAGAAGCGCTATTCCGGCTAAAGCATAACAATCAAAAATCCAATATATAATTTGATTTTGGGAACTCCACATTTCAATATTTAAAAAAAAATATAATGGAAAAAAGCACAGCAATATGGCTACTAGGGGGGTAGGAAAGCCGATGAAGTTTACCGATTGTGATTCGTCAAGATTAAACTTTGCCAACCGGAATAATGCAAAAAATGGAATTGTGAATGCAACAAATGGCAGCCATCTAATACTAGCTTCAAATTTATTAGGGATTCCATAAAAGGTGCCGTTAACCCAAGTAAAGAATTCCTGAACAACGTAATAGTCATAGAAAAGTGTATTGTTTGATGCACCTTCAATAAGATTTTTTGGATCTACGCCAATGATGATCATAAGAAAGGTCAAAACACCTGGTGCAACACCAAAGGTTACGAGGTCTGACAATGAATCTAATTGCTTACCCATCTCACTGGTGAGGTTAAGCCTTCGCGCTACAAAACCATCGCTGAAATCAAATGCGCAACCAAGAAAGATGGCGTAAACCGCTAAGTCTAGTTGTCCAGAAAAGCTTAGAATAATTGATAGAATTCCACAAACCAGGTTCATACCTGTCAACAAATTGGCTAAATTGAACATTTGAATTGTCCTTTTTTGATTGAAATTATTTGTTCTTGAATATCTTTGAATACTGCATATTCGTAATACAAATAACACAATTTTTTACGATATCTGTTGTTATAAGTATTAAATTAGTTCTATGTTCAAAATTCTTGTTTGCTCGATGCTTGCGATTTCCTTTATTTTAAAGGTCAGCTCTCAAAACCTTGCGCCCAAATATTCGAATGAATTTTTAAATCTCGGAGTTGGTGCTGAAGCTTATGGTATGGGTAATAGCGTGGTTGCAGATGTCAATGATGCAAATGCACTTTATTGGAACCCAGCAGGTCTCGTAGGCGTCAAGAAATGGGCGGAAGTTTCTTTTATGCATTCAGAGTATTTTGCTGGAATCGCCAAGTATGATTATTTAGCAGTTGCTCATTCTATTGATGAAAACAGCACATTAGGATTAGGATTTATAAGGTTTGGAGTGGATGATATTCCAAATACAACCCAGCTTATTGATAATAATGGTGCAATAAATTATGACAATATCAGCTCATTTTCTGCGGGAGATTATGCCTTCTATGGAAGCTATGCAAGAAATCTAAAAATTACTGGGATGAGTCTCGGTGGAAGTGCAAAGGTAATTTATCGACAAGTCGGTGATTTTGCAAAATCCTGGGGTTTTGGTCTTGATTTTGGATTGAAATACAAACGCAGCGAACATTTTTCTTTCGGTTTGATGGCTAGAGATATAACTTCTACCTTCAATGCATGGGTCTTTACATTAGATGAAGCGACCCAGAATGTCTTTTTACAGACTGGGAATGATATTCCTGAAAACGGTTTAGAATTAACATTACCGAGACTCATTTTAGCAGCGAGTACACGGTATGATATTGGTTCAAAAGGTATTTATGCCGGAGGAGAGCTAGATATTGATATAACCACGGATGGCCGTCGAAATACTTTGATAAAAATGAATCCGCTTTCGCTTGATCCTCATTTTGGTTTGAAGATTGGTTATAAAGAGCTCATACAAGTCCGAGGTGGAATTTCTAGTATTCAACAGTTTACGAATATTGATGCGTCACAATATTGGGGGGTGCAGCCCAATTTGGGAATGGGTGTAGGCTTTAAGGGGTTTTCTTTAGACTATGCTTTCACACGTCTCGGTGCGAGTGATGCAAATTATTACACGCACATATTCTCCATCAAGTTGAGATTAGACAAACCAAAAAATGCGGAAAAATGAGAGTAGGTTTAATTTTCTTTTTTTCCATTTGTTGTGCTCAAATTATGGCGCAAGTTTATGGAAATGAGTGGATTTCTTACAACCAAAAACATTATGCGTTCCCGGTCGTTCAGTCGGGAATTCATAAAATAGGATATGATGCACTTTTGACTGCGGGTATTCCGTTGACATCGATAAATTCTGATAACTTTCAGTTATTCGGTAAAGAAAATGAAGTCCCGTTATATATTGTCGATGGAGGGGATGCAATCATTAATGAGGGCGATTTTATTTTATTTTATGCTGAAAAAAATGACGGTTGGCTCGATGCAACCCTTTACGATGATCCAAGTTGGATTGGTAATCCAAAGTACAGTCTTTACAACGATACAATACAATATTTTTTAACTTGGAATAATGCTACTGATAATCTTAGATTCATTGAAGAACTGGCAATTGATTTCGAAAATTACACGCCGACCGACTTTGTAATTGAAGAGGAATTCAGTTTCTATTCTAACAGCTACAATGAGGGAGAAAAGTCCTCTGACGCCTCTAGCTCATTTTACATGCCAGGTGAAGGTTGGGGCAGTACCCCGCGAAATGGAAGTTCTGGATATACTTGGAATTTCAACTCACTTGTTTTTAATAATATTTACCAAGGGACAAATGCTCCATTAGTTAATTATGAATCTGTGGTTGTAGGTAGATCGAATGCCGCTGAGGCTTCATCAAATTCTGGTAATCATCATACCAAGCATACAATAGGAGTTACCAATTATGTGCTTACAGATTCTGTATTTACGGGTTACAAAAGTGTTTTTGTGAATGGTTCATTTCCGTCTAGTTTGGTTTCTTCGTCCTCTTCAGCCAATTTCAAAGTAAATATTATAGGAGATTTGAATGTCGCAACAGATTATCAATCTATCAACTATTGGTCTTTTAAATTTCCAAGAACGCTGAATTTTGAGAATAATCAAAAACTAGATTTTGAGGTCCTAAATACTTCTAGTCTTAAATCACGAATTGATATTGTAAATAGTAGTTTAGTCGAACCTATAGGGTTTGTTGTCGGCGCAGAGCCTTATAAGCTATCAATAGTTTCTAACAATAGTACTCAACAATTCTTAGTTCCCAAATCATTAAATAGTGACCGCCAAAAAGTTGTCGTTGAAGGTGGTGGAGCTATAATTAATATATCATCGCTTCAGCCCGTGAGCGAGAATGGTTTATTCACCAACTACACCGAACTACAGAATATTGATAGTTTACTGATTTTTGTTTACAACCGGCAGTTGGAATCAGTTGTGAATGCATATGACCTTTACCGTTCCTCGCCGCAAGGAGGAGGGTATAATGTGCTTAAAGCAGAAGTTGCTGAATTGTTCCAGCAATATGGCGGAGGAATACCAAAGCACATTAACGGAGTTAGAAGATTCGCGCATCACATCTATGACTTGTCCACAGCCAAACCAGTTGGTCTTTTTCTTATAGGCAAAGGTATTAGGGAGGCGAATATTACCTCATTAACAAGTATAGGTCCAGGAACGAGAACAAATGCATTGGCTTATCAGAATTCATTAGTTCCTTCTTTTGGCCAACCTTCATGTGATGCCTGTATTACTTCAAACCTTACAGAAACAGATAAATGGACACCATTGATACCCACAGGAAGAATATCTGTAAAAACTGAGGCAGAACTTCAAACATATCTTACTAAGATTATTGCTTACGATGCACAACAAAATCAGAATGATGACTATACGTCAAATACAAAAGATTGGCAGAAGCATATATTGCATTTTTCAGGTGGATTGAATTACCAGGAGCAGCAGTCATTTCAAGCTTATTTAAACGCCATGGCAGCAAAGGCAGAAGATTATTATTTCGGTGGGACTGTGCGTCTTGTTGCTAAAGAAAATGACAATCCAATAAGTCCGAGTGAACTTGAAGACATTAAGGATAGAATTAGTCAAGGCGTATCAATAATGAATTTTTTCGGACATTTTTCTACATCTGAAAGTGGCTTTGATATCAATTTGGACAATCCGATTAATTGGGACAATGAAAACAAGTACCCCATTTTGTTAGCCAATTCTTGTTACAACGGAAATATATTTCACAATGCCACCTCCAATTCCGAGAGCTTTGTGCTTACGCCTAATGCAGGTGTGATTGCATATTTGGGAACACTGAATTATGGCTTTACAGGAGCACTTCAGTCGTATTCAAATCATTTTTATGATGAATTTTCTCGAAGGAATTATGGAGGAACAATAGGGGAACACATTCAATCTACAATTGATTCAGTAATGAATGAATCCTCTAATTTAATATATGAGTCTACTTTTATGCAAATGACGCTTCACGGTGACCCAATGATTAGGGTGAATTGGCATGAATACCCTGAGATTGAACTCACGGATTCTAGAGTTTCATTTGGTCCTGATGATCTTTCTTTAGCCACAGATTCCATAGAGGTAAATGTGAAAATTAGAAATCTAGGTAAATCAATTACAGATACTTTTGATCTAACTATAAACCGAAACTTTCCAGGATCACTTATTGATTCAAACTATGTCTACAATATTTTTGGTTTGGACTATGAAAAAGATTTCAGCTTTAAGCTTCCGTTTCAGCCGAGTCAGGGTATTGGTGTGAATCAATTCACAGTAAAGGTAGATCGTCCAGATTTTATTACGGAACAATTTGATGAGCTTGTAAACAATCAGGTACTCAAGAATTTTCTTTTTAGTGTCGATGGGATTGAACCTGTCTGGCCCGAGCCCTTTGCTGTTGTTCCTCGAGATTCTATCTCTTTAAAAGCATCCACTATAGATGCACTTGCGCCTACAAATTCGTATTTCTTTGAAATTGATACCACTACTTCTTTTTCGAGTCCATTTGCAAGGTCTGTTTCCAAAAGTGGGGTAGGAGGAGTATTTCAAGTGGATCCTTCTCAATGGAAATTGAAGACCAATGGTTCCATGGCACCACTCATTTTAGAAGACAGTGTGGTTTATTTTTGGCGTGTAGCTCTTATTGAAGCTGATACGATT
Source organism: uncultured Flavobacteriales bacterium (assembly GCA_943789205.1). GTDB lineage: Bacteria > Bacteroidota > Bacteroidia > Flavobacteriales_D > Crocinitomicaceae > UBA952. The sequence goes on along the minus strand of CALSTG010000001.1, from coordinate 443,828 downwards.
TGGAAGAGAAGGTCATTCCAATATATTACAGGTAAAAGAGGGTGGGGGCAAGATGCCGTTGGTCAATTCTTAAAAAATTCATTCAATGGTGTAAAGCTGAATACTGCCAATGATTTTAGAGAATTTGTTCCGATAGAGGCCGATATCTCCTGTCTATGTAAATCCACGTCTTTATCACCAGGTCATTATGACAATGCCTGGTATTTAAATAGCATTCAACAGGATTACAATATTTGTACAACCATTCCCAAATTTCATGTTGCTGTTATCGATAAAAACACCTTAGATTCTTGGGGTACGCGTTATGTCAATCTGAATGGTAGTGTGCAGAATCCAAATAATGATTTCGGTAACAATAATGACAATGGAGGGTGTGAAAATAGAGTAATGAAATACTTTACATTCAACCAGAATAATGCTGAGGAAATTGATGCTTTTGAGAATTTTGTCGAAAATGAAATTCCTGACGGAAATTACATCCTCATCTACACACCAATGACAACGCGATACGACCTTTGGGATGCTATTGACCCTGGATTATATACTACTTTCTCAAATTTGGGATCCGATAGTATTGTGCCTGGCAGACCCAATAGACCGTTTATCTTTTTAACACGAAAAGGTGATCCTACATTTGTTGTTGAACTATTTTCACAAAATAACGAAGACATATATCTTGATACGCTGATTACAGGTTCAGAGGTGTTGGGCTATGAATCCTCTCCTGTAATCGGTCCTGTTTATGATTGGAGCTCTATACATTGGAAACAATTCTCTCTAGATGCGAATTCTTCTGATTCAACACGTTTAGAAATTCAGCTTTTGGATGAACTTGGAAATTACCAATCGTCTATTGATACTCTTTTTACCCTACATGATTCAATTTTAGATTTACAATCGTTAATTGATGCAAGTGAATTTCCTAAGATAAAATTGGTAAGCTCCTATCGGGACGAAATAGATCAAACGCCTGCACAAGTAGATTTTTGGCATGTATTATATGAACCTATTCCCGAGGCGGCAATTTCAGGAAACGGTTCACTATACTGGGAACCTTCTGATACTATTCAAGAGGGACAGAAGGGTCATTTTTCAATTAACATCAATAATATTAGCGACGTACCGATGGACTCTTTGTTGGTTTCCTATTATATCCTTGATCAAAATCAAGAAAAAAAATATATCCCATATGAGCGACAAGACTCGTTGCGGGTAGGTGACGTTTTATCAGATACCGTGATTTTTGAGACAACGAATTTAGTGGGTTCAAATTTCTTTTGCATGGAGGTAAATCCATATGTTGATCTTTCTCTGACAGTCACTGATCAGCTTGAACTTTCACATTTAAATAATATATTGCAAATTCCATTTTACGTAGCGGCAGAAGACATCAATCCTATTTTAGATGTTACCTTTAATGGAGTACATATACTGAATGAGGACATAGTGGCTCCCACCTCTGAGATAAATATTTCATTGAATGATGAAAACCCTTACCTTATATTGAATAGTGATGCTGATACTTCTTTATTTGGTGTTTATATAACAGATCCGGAGGGTGTGACTACACGAATTCCTTTTATGGACGCTCAAGGAAATATTATAATGAATTGGATTCCGGGAGATGAAAATCAAAATAAGTTTAAGATTCTATACCCTGCCTTTTTTGAACAGAATGGGATGTATAATTTACTTGTTCAAGGTGCAGATAAATCTGGAAATGAATCTGGTGATTTCGAATATAATATAGATTTTGAAGTCATTCATGAATCGCGTATTACAGCGTTGATGAATTATCCTAATCCATTTTCTACCGCAACTAAATTTGTTTTTACACTAACAGGGGACAGGACCCCTGATGCTCTCTTAATTCAGATTATGACCATCAGTGGTCGTGTTGTACGAGAAATTTCGGAAAGTGAAATAGGTCCAATACAGATCGGTAGAAACATTACATCGTATTCATGGGACGGACGTGATCAATTTGGAGATTTATTAGCAAACGGTGTTTATTTATATAGAGTGAAAGCTAAAATTGACGGTCAAGACATTGACTTACGAAAGTCTGGAGCAGATCAATACTTTCATAAAGGCTTAGGTAAAATGTATATTATTCGATAAGGCTCTATTTAAAAAAACTTACAACTGAAAATTGCAGTATCATCAACAAAACTGAGATCACCTCTCCAATCATCAAGCTTTGAAAAAATAATATTGTTCATATCCTCCATCTTCAGTGGTGCATATGCCTGGGCTGCTTTTACGAGCTGATGTACACCAAACAAAGCGCCTTCATTATTTTCTAGCTCGATTAATCCGTCTGTATATAAAACAAATGTAGAATTTGGGCTAAGTTCGATTGAACCTACATTAATCTTTGGGATTTCATCAAGCATTCCAAGCCCTATACATCCTTTATCAAGCATAAATATTTTACGTCCATGCAAAATAAAAGGATGGTTATGACCTGCATTCACATATTTCATTTGTCTTGTATGGGCATTGTAGTGTGCAATGAAAAATGTTATAAATTTTTCTCCTTTTGCGCTCCGCATAACTTTTTTATTGAGTTCTTCAATAAGAAAAGGCATTTCAAACCTTTGGTATTTAAATAAGGTTCTAATCGATGCTTGAAAATTCGCCATCAGCAGTGCCGCACTGATTCCTTTACCTGAGACATCTGCAATACAGATAATATACTCATCATCTCCAAGAGGAATAAAATCGTAATAGTCCCCTCCAATGGCATGTCTCGGAATATATTTGGCACTGAGGTCCATTTTCCTATTCGATGGTAAATCAGATGGGAAAAGAAGTTTCTGCATTTCTGAAGCCACCTCTAGCTCTTTTGAAATGCGTTCTTTGATAATTGTTTGCTCACCAAGTCTTTTGTTTTCTACAGCTACAGCTATAATATTGGTTAAAGTTTGTACAAAGGAGAAATAACTTGTTTCAGTCTCGCTGTCTAGATTACTAGAAAGAAGAAGGAATGCTAGTGGTTTTTCGGAATGAAATACAGGTATAATAACTTGAAATTGATGTAAAATTCTTGATTTAGAAGATTCAATAATTGTAATTTCTTTAAATCTACTGAACTCCTCATCAATTGCTTTAAGATCTATTTTTCCTTTGAAACCAATTTTTACTGGATTTTCCCATTCCTTCTGGTGCATTAACAGAACAAATTTCGAAAAGCCTAATTGTTCTTTAAGAATAAATGTGAAAATTTTCATCAAATGCTTGACGGGTGCATTTTCATTTATGGCATTCGTAATTTCCAATAAAGAACCGAGCTTGATCTCTTTGACCTCATTTTGATAAACTAAATCTTGTTCTCTTGTGGTGTACATAATTATTTTTCACTGGGCTTAGAAAGGTTCCGTAATACAGCTAATTCTCTAAATTTTTGCTTTGCCTCAACGCAAGGCGTTCCAAAGTATGTTTTCCCTTCTTCTAAATCTTTTGAAACTCCTGATTGAGCCAACACTACTACATGATCATGAATTGTAACTTTACTCGTACAGCCTACCTGCCCCCATATTGTGACATGGTTTTTTATCGTGACACATCCGGCAATAGCTGAGCCTGCAGCAATTATACAATTTTTACCGATTACAGTATCATGACCAATTTGAACTAGATTGTCAATTTTGGTGCCATTTCCTATTTCAGTATTCGAGGATACCCCGGAATCAATTGTTGAATTTGCTCCTATTTCTACATTATCGTGAATCGTAACACCTCCCATGGTGTGCATCCTTGAATGCTTTTCATTTGATGTATTGTAATAAAATGCATAGTGGCCAATAACAGCGTTTGGTCCTATGATAACATTTGAACCAATAGTCACATTATCCATAATAACAGCTCCTGGCATAATTTGTACATCTTGTCCAATTATGATATTGTTGCCTAAGGCGACATTATTACCAATGATGGCCGTGCTATGAATCTGTTGATTGATATTGCTATTTAGAGGTGCTGTCGGAAAATAGGATTTACAAAGCTCATTGTAATCTTTAAAAGGCTCATCTGATATAATAATAGCTTTCCCTTTAGGAGCTTCTATGCGTGCATTGATAATTATTGTTTGTGCTTTAGACTGAATTGCTTTATCGAAATATTTAGGATGGTCAACAAATATTAAGTCTCCTTGGGCGGCAACATTTAACTCGCTTATTCCCGATACCATGTGATTTTCAGGCCCAATAAACGCTCTGTTTATTTGACCTGCAATTTTTTGTAAAGAAATAGGCGCATTAAATCTCATAACGTCTTTTACCAAAAATAATAAATGAACTAAATGCGCTCAAGTCTTATCAAAAGACTTATCACCTTTTCAATGTTCAAATAAGCCATAAAATATTTAACGTTATTCTTTGATGTTATTAGAAAAGAAATTCATATTTTTGCAATCCATTTTTGAAACTTTTATAATGAAAAAAGAAATTCACCCAGACGATTATAGACTAGTAGTCTTTAAAGATATGTCAAACGATTATGCATTTTTGTGCCCATCATGTGCTCCAACTAAGGAGACCATTAAGTGGGAAGATGGAAACGACTACCCTTTAGTGAAGCTTGATATTTCTCACAAGTCACATCCATTCTTCACCGGAGTCGCTCAGTTTGTTGATACGGCGGGTAGAATTGACAAATTCAAGAACCGTCACGGGCGTCACATGAAATAAACATTAATTGCATGTTATATTGAAAGGCCCTTCTATAAGGGCTTTTTTTATGGCTTATTCTTTTGAATGGCTCTTTTTATTCTATCGTTAATAGACCTTCCAATTCCTTTCTCAGGCAGCCATGTAATATACAAGCGCTTAAAATTTTTAGCATCCATAATATGAAATGCTCGATATAGTTGGCTAGCAGCAACATCCATTAGTCCAGTATCATTAAGAAGAAATTGATTTGAAGTATGGAAATCGGGATGAGGTTTATCAAAACCAATATATCCACAATTTGATAAATCGATTGACCTATCTAAATCCTCTGATGAGAACATTGGAGTATTAGGAGCATAGTGATGTTTGACCATTCCACTAGTTATGGGTGCTTCGTCCTTTTGAGCGTTTGATTCTATATAAAAAACTTCAGCGTTAGTGCATGATTTAAGATCTTCGATAGTTACACTTCCTAATCTATAAATCATGATTTTTCCCTGTTCAAAGCCAATTATCGTAGATTCTATTCCTTTTAAACAAGGACCTCCATCTAAAATGTATGGGATTCTTGTATTTAATTGGTTTCTTACGTGTTCTGCGCACGTCGGAGATATTCTACCATAAATATTGGCACTTGGCGCTGCAACAGGATATGATAATTTTTGAAGCAATAGTTGGCAAGTTTCATGCGCTGGTACACGTATCGCAACTCTAGATTTCCCTGCCGTTACCGCGTCCGGAACAAGTGATTTCTTTTCTAGGAGCATGGTAAGCGGTCCTGGCCAAAATTTTTCCGCTAATATATTTGCATTTTTGGGAACATTCAAAACATCATCAAAAGCTGATTTTGCATCTTTATAATGAAGTATTAAGGGATTTGATAGTGGTCTTTGCTTTGCCAGATATATTTTTGATATAGCTTCGGGGTCTCTTCCGTTTGCGGCTAAACCATAAACAGTTTCTGTCGGTATTGCAACGGTGGATGCATCATCTAAAAGACGTTTGACCTTTTCTAAATCCTTTCCTACCTCCGTATTCATAGTGCCTCAAATGTAATCATATCTTAAGTTTTATTTAAGGGCAAATTATATTTTAATGTTTTCTAAAAAAAAAATCAAGTTTTCAATTGTGTTATGTATTTTTGTTTAGAATTAATCTAAATAAGATGGGAATCGTTCTTGCGGACAGTAATGATCTGGTACGAGCTGGGTTGCGTTCAATTATATCAACGCAGACTGATTTACCTATTGTTGGTGAGGTCACAAATAATAATGATTTAATTGAGCAGGTAATGGCATTTGATACATCAATAGTGCTCATTGATTTTACGTCCGAAGGATTTAATATTGATATTATATCAAAAGTTCAGCGTGTTAAACCTGACGTGCGTTTTATCGCAATTACTCCGGAACAGAATGCTCAAATATTAGTAGACGCTTTAAGGCTTGGTGTCAATAGCTATGTGAAAAAAGATTGTGACCTGACTGAGATTGTCAATGCGGTTATTGAGACGCGAAGAGGCAACAAATTTTTCTGTGGTCAAATATTGGATACGATTCATAAAGCAGAAATAAACGTGAATGATTTGGATTTTGACTCATTTACTTGTGAGGCGATAGTTTTAAGTGAACGTGAAAATGAAATCATCAAATTAGTAGCAGAAGGAAATACCAATAATAAGATAGCAGAAATGTTATTCTTGAGTAGTCATACCGTCAACACACACAGAAAGAATATAATGTCAAAGTTAGGTGTGAAAAACACTGCAGGAATTGTAATGTATGCAGTAAAGATGAATATCGTATCTCCTAATCGATTTCTATTTACGCCGAATACTGAAAGCTAAAACCGAACGATCATTTTAAGATTAAACCTGCGTTGTGTAAGGTAATTTGGAATGCTGTAAAAACGACCTCCAACGTCCTGAATCCATTGTTTAGAAAGCACATTATTTATACCAAGTAAATTAAATATCTCAAGGGATAGAAGGGCTTGGCTAAAGTTCTTTTTCCAAAAAGAATTTTTACTCGCGTTGCCCAGAAAATCATATGACATTCCCAGATCGACCCTGAAATAAGATTTCATTCTCAATGTATCTTTATAGCGTGTTGGGTCAGGCGGACCGTAGGGGAGTCTTGTTCCAAACTGCATACCCATTTGTACTGTAAAACTCTCTAAACCTGGCATTTGATCTTGAACAAGTGCACCAAAATTAAAAAGCTGATCTGTAGGACGCGGAATAAATCCCGGGTAGATTACAGCGCTATCTACCACCACTTGATCGTCGCTAAAACCAAAAATGATACGTTCTCCCGATTCATTGTAGTATTCAGTGTACTGATCGTCTAATATGTCCTCTTTAGTTGAAAGCAAACCAATTTTAAAGAAAGATTCTATTCCTTCAACAAACTCTCCATGCACATTAACATCTAAACCATATGCATAAGCGACCGCGTTGTTTTCGGCATAATATCGGGTTCTAACATTTTCAATTTGATAAGGATTGACATCCCACAGATGTTTATAATAAATTTCTCCACTGAATTTAAATGGTAGCTCTCTTTGCCACATGTTGAAATAAAAATCAGTTCCTGCAACGACATGCACTGACTTTTGAGATTTCACATTCGTTCTTAACGTCCCATCGAAATACCTAAATTCCCTATAGAAAGGCGGTTGATAGTACATTCCTGAGGATAACCTATATGAAATATTCCGTTTTTTTAGTTTGTTATTTTGAACAACAAATGCACTCGGATAATAAACCAATGCCACTCGAGGTGTGACATATAATTCATCATTTATTGTAGTGTAGCCTCCTCGAGTCCCTATTCTTAGGGCTAGTTTCGAGCTTGCTTCTTTTACGGTTTCGCTTAACCATTTTTTTTCTTTTTCACCGTGAGGTCCCGATTTATAGGAGCGTTTAATCAGAACATTTTTTTTCGTTTTGGCCCAAATTGAATTGAGTTGTAGGAAGCCAGTATATCTTTGATTGCTAAGTGAAAGATCACCTTTTATCGTCTCAAACAATTCAATTTCATTTGAGTTGTTCTGAGGAATACTATAGCCCGCTGAATCAATTAAGCGCCATTCACTTAATACGTCATTAAATTCGTCAGCTTGAAAGGAGATGCCCCATTTGAGTGTTCTATTTCTATATTTTTGTCGCTGATCATCAATAAAACCATTGTAGAAAACTTGTTCTCCATTATGATAAATATTTATGATAGTTGCATCTAACTTATTTCTTGCATGGTTTAAAAATGTACCTATTCCCAGAACGGCAATAGAATCACCAAATTCTTCCTTTGAAGGATCGGTCTCTAATTCGTTAATAAAGTATTGCCCTTGTATATCAAAATACTCTCTTTCAGTAGTTTGAAATGCAGTTGCATATAGGTCTAGTTTGGTTTTGTCATTAGGCTGCCAATTCAAGGACGCGCCACCCATCATTGTTTGAAATTTAGTTTGTTCCTGACCGTCGAAATATATGGTAAAAGAATATGCTTCGTTTGCTGTTCCAAAATCAGTTTGGGATGTTTGTGGACTGAACCTGTAGTTGTTTGAGGAATAATGCAGGAGTGTATTGAAACTTAAAGTTTCAGAGATTTTAGTTTTGGTGGCTATTTGTCCATCTGCGAAAACCGGGTTATATGCACCCTTTGTGGGTAGCGAATTTAAGAAATAACCATTTGAACGATAACGAGCTCCAGCTATGTAACTAAATCGTTCATTTAACTTTTGTTCCGCATGGGCTTCAATGCCTAACAATGACACCATTAATGAGGCTTTAAAAGCATTAGGGTCCTTGTAGGAAATATCCAGAACTGAGCTGAGTTTGTCGCCATACTGAGCATCGAATCCACCTGCAGAAAACCGAACTGATTTGACGAGCGCTGAATGAATAAAGCTCATTCCCTCTTGTTGACCGCTTCTCGTCAAGAAAGGTCGGTAGACAAGAAACCCATTAACATAAACAAGGTTCTCATCATAATTTCCACCGCGTACGTTATAGTTTGAGGTGAGTTCATTATTTGAGGTTGCAGCTGTGGTCAGCACTAAGCCTTTTTCTATACTTCCAGTGATTCTCTGGGCATCAATAACCGGAAGAGTCTCTAATTCAAAGGGAGTTTCACGATCTTGAATAACATCAACACCTTCTTGCTGCTGAATGGAAAAGCTGATATCGGGAAATCGACGCATGTTTTCTTCAATAAAAATATTTTTCTTTTTTATAATTTCATTGGCTTGATATACCAGCTGAATAGAATCTCCAACATTTACATTGAAAAGATACATCCCATCATTATCAGAGTAGGCACTTTGAATAGGTTTTGTATTAGCTTTAATAAATACATTTTCAATAGGATTGCCTTTGACATCAATACAAAACCCTTTTATGGTTTTGACCTGTGCATGTTGATAGAATGCAAGCAATAGAAATAAAATGAGGATTTTTGCTTTCAAGTTTGTAAAGTTAAGACCATAACGATTTTCAAGCGCATTTATTTTGATTAATTTTTATGATAAGAATTTATTATATTTGTCGCCACTAAATGGTGGTTGTAGCTCAGTTGGTTAGAGCATCGGTTTGTGGTACCGAGGGTCGTGGGTTCGAGACCCATCTTCCACCCAGAAAAAGTCCGGCTGAAGCCGGGCTTTTTTTTTGTTAAAAAATTAAGCTTTACTCCTACAAATCTTGTCGAGAAGTGCTACCCAAGATGTTACGCGGTCATAGGTTCGTTCATCTTCATTATCTTCGTCAATAGCCAATCCATAGAATTGGTGATCATTCACAAGTGCTTTGGATGCTGAAAATTTATAGTCCTCTGTTGGCCAAAAACCAATTATCTCTCCTCCATTTTTTAGGATGACCTCAGCTAAAATGCCAATACCATCAACGAAATACTCCCCGTATCCAATTTGATCACCAAGCCCAAACATTGCGAAGGTTTTACCCTTAAAGTCTAACTTTTTGAATTCATCGAGGTACGAATCCCAATCGCTTTGAAGTTCTCCATCATACCAAGTTGGAACTCCGATAATGAACAAAACGTCATCTGACCAATCAGCTGCCTCAATATTGTATATGTTTAGATGGGATACCTCCTTGAAATGAATGCTTAACTCATTTAACAAATAGGTCTCAATAACATAATCTGTGTTTCCTGTATCTGAGCCGTAAATAATTTTAACATTCATAGTTGATGAACTTAGGATCAAAAGTAAAAGCAAATAAAATAATTTCAAAAGAACAAAGATAAAGATGGCAATCAAATACCGTAATCATGGTAATTATTTATTCTCTTCTATTGTTTTTAAGAAGTTTAGCGTTTTTTCAGAAAGCTCTTTAAGTTGAACCGGTAAATCTGAGCTAATCCAGGGGTGTTTACTTTGAAAAACATGATCAGCATTTGCAATTACATGAAGCTTTTGTTGTAACCATTGCGATAGTCTTTTACCATTATCAATTGATACAGAGGTGTCATTTATTCCGTGAGCGATAAAGACTGGCTTATTATAATTCCGGCATAATCGTTCTAGATCATATTCTTTTTCATTTCTCTTGAAATCTTCATATAAATCAAAACCTTGTGGCAAATTTTGTTTGGTTCGGCCATTTTTAATGATGCGGATACCATTCTCTCTCCATTCATTTAAATCAGCATCTCTAGGAAACCTCTCACTAATTGAGGCAATTGATGCCCAAGTCGATACAGATGAAATTTGGTTGATTTGTGCTCCTGCGATTAACGCAACGGCTCCACCCTTTGAATGTCCGATAACATGTCCTTTCCAATTGGATATGTTTAAATCAATCCATTTAACGGCACATTTTAGGTCCTCAATTTCCTTAGAATAGGTGTTGTTTTTAAAAGCATAAGCATCAGGAAAGTCTATTCCATTATTTATTGTCCCTCCGTTGTGGGACGTATTTAATTTACAAAACCCAAAATGATGTTTTACAAAATACTCTTGCACAAGGTGCCATGCCCCCCAGTTTTTAAAACCCATAAATCCGTGTATAAAAATGACAATTTCGCCATTAAAGGATTCTGGTATTTCAAGGTCAATAAGACTTTCTTTGCCTCCAGCACCTTTGTAAATTTGATTGCTTAAAACCATTTTTGAAGTCTATTCTTAGGAAACGTATTCTTGTTTGTGAACCAATAAAAAATCTTGATTTTCAACAGCTCGATACCCCATGTCATAGCAAAAGAAATATTGATGTCCTTTTTTTGTGCTGTAGCTATTGGTATAGTAATGGAAATTGAACCCTAACTCAGCCAATTGAATAAGATGCACTGTTTTTTTACCATTTGGATTTAATTTAGCCAGTATTCTTCTATTTTTTCTTAGAATGCTATTTATTTTTCGGACTGTCGAATTCACATCCTCGTTTAGACGATTGTTATAGGTATTCCGGCAATAATCTGCACAGAACTTTTGGTCCTTACGACCTAAAAGCTGCTCATCGCACTCTAGACATTTTCTATTTTTTTGTGATTTCACTTACACAAGATTAACAAGAATTAACATGAAATACAATTCATAAAATTCAATGTTTCGGATTTTTGCTACTCAACAAAAAAGTCCTATGATCGAATCCAGTGCACCACAAGATGAACAAGCCAATAATCCGTCGGAACATTTGAGAAAATTAAATGCTGAGATTGCATTAGAAAAAATATTATTGGATCAACTGCGAGCTGAAGTCAGTAATGTTGTAATTGGTCAGTCCGCTATGATCGATGCCCTTATTATTGCCTTACTAACCGAAGGTCATGTCTTATTAGAAGGGATGCCAGGCTTGGCCAAAACTTTAGCTGTCCGTTCACTTTCAGAAACTATGAATCTGGATTTTGGACGTATTCAATTTACTCCGGACCTGTTACCTGCTGATGTTACAGGTACTATGATCTATCAACAAAAATCAGATGCCTTCACCGTCAGGAAAGGGCCCATTTTTTCTTCGTTTTTATTAGCGGATGAAATAAATAGGGCACCTGCAAAAGTTCAAAGTGCTTTGCTCGAGGCGATGCAGGAGGGGCAAGTTACTATTGGTGAAAACACCTTTAAGCTTCCTGAACCATTCCTTGTTATGGCTACTCAAAATCCCATAGAACAGGAAGGGACATACGTATTGCCAGAAGCTCAAAAAGATCGATTTTTAATGAAAATAAAGGTTGGTTACCCCTCGCCAATTGAGGAACAGGCAATCATTCGATCTCAAATTAAACCAGAGCCTCTCAAACCATTACAGAAAATAATTTCAAAAAAAGATATTCTTCGGCTTAAAGCACTGGTAAAGCAAGTTTATCTTGATGAAAAAATAGAGAAATATATTGTAGAGATTATACATCAGACACGTGCTCCAAAATTAAAAGCACTTGAACCGCTTCAGCCTTATCTTACTTTTGGCGCCTCTCCTAGAGGTGGTATTAGTCTTGCCTTAGTGGCAAAAGCACGAGCTTTTATGGAAGGACGCGCATTTGTAATTCCAGAGGATGTCAAATTGATGGCAGTTCCGGTTTTAAATCATAGAATTGGTGTTTCTTATGAGGCTGAAATGGATTCCATTTCTGCAGATGATATTATTGAAAAAATAATTCAATACGTCGAAGTTCCTTGAATTTAAAGGAGCTCATTCGTTCTGTGCGTCGTATTCAATTTCAAACGCAAAACTTGTCAAATCAAAAACGGTTAGGAGAGGTGTCTAGCTCATTTAAAGGTTTTGGCATGAGCTTTAGCGAAGTACGTGAATATCAATTTGGTGATGAAACACGTTTTATAGATTGGAATGTAACTGCTAGATACAATAAGCCGCATGTAAAAGTTTTTGAAGAGGAACGAGAGCAAGTTAATCTTTTGATGATAGATGTTTCAAAGTCTTTAGATTTCGGAAGTAAGCGTAAAACCAAAAAGGATATCGTTACCGAACTCTTTGCGACCATTGGCTTCTCCTGTGCATTAAATAAAGATCGAGTTGGAGCTGTATTTTTTTCAGACCGTGTTGAGTGTTATTTCGAACCTAAAGTAGGGATTAAAAATATTTGGATGATTGCCTCAAAACTTATGCATTGGGAAAGTCATGAAAAAAAGTCGAGCTTATCTAATGCCCTGAGTTTTCTAAGATCTGCAAGATTAAAAAAGTTTCGTTTGTTTATTTTAAGTGACTTTCATTTTGAGCAGTCTGAAGTTCAGAGAGATGCACTAATCAAAACCAAAAAAAACAATCGCGTGTACGTTGTTAATGTTGGTGATGAGGCAGAAGCTTCAACACCGAGATTTGGTTTTTATAAGTTTATTAATAATGAGACTGGTCTAGCTACCTGGAACAACGGTTTTTCTAAAAGAAAGATTGAGTTGCATGAAAAATATTTTGAAGCAAATAAATTATTTTGGAAGAATGAATGCCGAAAGTCTAAAATGCATTACTTGGAGGTGTCTAATAATGAGGATGTTTTTAAAAAATTAAATGGTCTGATTAGATGAGGATTTGGTATTTATATCTTTTTACCTTTTGGTGCTTTATTTTAAACGCCCAGTCTGAAGTGGACGTTACCGTTTCAAATAAAGCACCTTTAGTAGGTGATGAATTTTCAATAACATGCACATTCCCAAATCTTAAAGCTGTACCAAAACCTATTTCTGATCGAAATTATTACCCGGCTCAATTTCTTTCATCAGATACCTCTCTAAATAATCAACCCTATAATTTTGTTGAGATTTTATCAATTCGGGATACTGTTATTTTAAAGAAAGGCATTTCATTTCCACAAAGAATCTTTCAGGTAATTGCATGGGATTCATGTGAATTAAGATTAATTGGATTTAATTATGATAATCAAGGTCTTAAAATGCTTTCTCAACAGGTATATATTAACGTTTCTTATTATGAGGAGAATGCAGGTGGGGAACTTTTTGATATTAAAGAAACCTTCTACAATTGGTCTAAAAATCAACAGACTGTTGAGTTGTCCTATCTTTTGTATTTTTTAGTTTCAGTAATACTTTTACTATTTATCATTTTTGGTGCTCGAAAGCTTCTTTATTCTAAAAAAGTGCAGGTGATTTTAATGACCTGTGATGAACAAGCCATATCTGATCTTGAAAAGTTATTCGCGCAACAGCTATGGAAAAATGAAAAAATCCAAGAACATTTTGTGCGGTTTTCTTTCATTCTTCGGCAATATTTAACACTGAGGTATGAGCTGTCCTTTCTTGAGAAAACGACAAGTCAAGCCAAGATTTTATTAGTACAACTGCCTATTGAAGCATTAATCAAGAATGAAATAATGTCTCTATTGTTAGCTTCAGATTACATCAAATTTGCAGATTCTAAAATATCAGAAGCTAATATTTTAAAAATGAAAGTAAGAGCTTTAGAAATTATTGAAACTACTACCCCAAGTAAAGAGAAGGTCGATGGATAATTGGGTTGGTTATACAGGATATGATTTTTTAGAGCCACAATTGTTGCTTCTTTTATGTGCGGCTCCTTTTCTAATATTTTTTTTGATTCGTTCTGAAAAACTAAAAACATTTGGAATTAAGTATACGCAATCATTCAAGCTACAAGAAAAGATGGAATCTTCATTCGTAAGAAGGTTGAGATGGTTTTTATTGGCTTTAAAAGTTATGGTGTTTGTTCTTTTGGTAATTGCAATTTCGAGACCGTTTTCGTGGACAGATTTCAGTAATAACGATACTTTAAATAGTAAGGGTATAGAGTTGAATTTTGTTCTTGATGTCTCTGAATCTATGCAGGCTATGGATCTTAAACCAAACCGATTAAGCGCCGCTAAAAATGTGATAGAAAAATTTGTTAACTCAAGGAAAGGCGATAGAATCGGTTTAGTGACCTATTCGGGTGAGGCTTATACGGTGTGCCCCCGTACTGTTGATCATAATCTATTACTCTCTCAACTCAGAAAAGCCAACGGCAATGATTTAATACAGGGAACAGCTATTGGTATCGGTCTAGGTACAGCTGTCGCTCAAATGAAAGGTGACAGTACAGAATCTAAAGCAATTATTTTATTGACAGATGGCACGAACAATAGCGGAGATTTGTCTCCGGAGGATGCAGCAAATTTGGCTAAAAGTGAAAATATAAGGGTTTATACTATTGGTGTAGGTACTAATGGAATGGCTCCTATGCCGGGTAATTCTCTTTTAGGTATGGGTGGATTTTATGCTCCTGTGGAAATCGATGAGACTATTTTAAAGAATATAGCTGACCTAACGTCAGCAAAGTATTTTAGAGCGACAAATTCAGAATCTTTGAAAGATATTCTGACTGAAATTGATAAAATCGAGAAAAAAAGAATCAAAGATTCAACGGATATTAAAGCATCTATACCTATACCTAAAAGCCTCTTATTTCTACTCATTATCTTTTTAGTTTTATTATTAATCTCGGATTTAATTTTATTTAAAGGCAATGAATAGTCGGCATAAACAAAGAAGCTTGTTATTAAGAGTGCTAGGGATTGATATCTTGATTTCGGCTACTATCCTTATATGTGTCTTGTTTTTTTATTTTCACGGATTAATTTTTCACAACAGTTCGACACTGTACTTATTATTACTTCTTATACCTGCCTATTATTTCTTTTTTTCTGGTTTTAATCTTCTACATGGATTTTACAGAAATTCTAATTTTGTAGTCGGTGAACGTCGCCAGGTTATTTATTTTACTGCTAAGTTTTTTGCGTTAAAGCTTTCCTTTATTGCAATTGTCCTTGCACTTTCAGACCCTGTTAAAGGCAGTGTTCAAAAACAAGTTGAGACTGAAGGAGGAGACATCATGGTATGCCTGGACCTCTCAAGATCAATGGATGTGAAAGATATTCAAAATCAAAGCAGATTAGAGACTGCGAGAAATGTCTTGAAATCATTAACAAATAAGTTATCAGGTCATCGCATTGGATTGTGTGTTTTTGCAGATAATTCTATTGTACAACTTCCATTGACTAGGGATTACAATCGATTCAAACTTATGGTTTCTGAGGTAAACACGTCCTATTTCAGCAATCAAGGGACCAATATTAGTAGTGCGCTTGACAATGCTCGGCGTTCTTTTAATAGAAAAGGGCAAAAAAATAGTATTTTATTATTAACTGACGGAGAGAATCATGAAGAGGGATATAATGCATTTATTGATTCTATAGTGAATGATGATATAAAGCTTATTGCTGCAGCTATTGGGACGGAAACAGGAGGCCCAATATTTGAAGGTGTAAATAAACAAATTCGATTGGATCAATCAGGAAATGTAATCTTGTCAAAAGTAAATCTTTCTTTGGTAAAAAACATTGCAGAAAAAAGCGATGGTAGCTGGTTTCACCTAACAGAAGCTTATCCATCACCAGAGGCAATATTAACAGAAATTAACCTGAACTCCAGAGGGGATTTACGAAATTTGAATATCAAGATTGAGCGCAGGTTAGTTGCAATTCCATTAGTGATTTCACTTTTTGCTATTGTTTTCTATTTGTTGTTGCCCTTATTCTTAAAGGAACGGAGATGAAATGGTTTTTTTCTATTCTTAGCTTAATATTCAATACCCAATTAGGTGCACAATCTTTTTTGGATACTGTTTCTGATGCCCAATTAAAATACAAGTCAAAAGATTTTGAACAGTCATTTCAAACCTACAAGAGAGCAGCAGCTTTGGGGGGGGACAAGTTCAAGGCGGAATCGAGTAAAGAAAATTTAAATCTTGAACTCGCGCAAGCGGCCTATAGAGTCGAGGCTTATGATGATGCAGTTAATTATTATCAAGCAGTAGTTAAGGACCTTAAAAATCCAATTCAACAATCAGCAATTTATCACAATATTGGAAATGCATATTTGAAGGCAGGTAAGGTCGAAGATGCCATTCAATATTATAAAACAAGTATCAAACTGAATGGAACTGATTTAGAAACAAAGTCCAACTTGTCTAAAGCGCTCCGCATGAAAAAATCTGCTGATGAAGATAAGAAAATTGCAAAAAAAGATGCTTCAAACTCAAATAAAGAAGACTCACAAGAGGGTGCTTCAAAAAATAAATCACCTGAAAAAGAATATTCTTTTGAAGCGCAACAAAAGAAACAAATACTTAATCAATTATTGAGAAAAGAAGCAGAGACAAAAAGGAGAATTGAAGAAAAAAGAGGTCAACCATCAAAAAAGAGCAAAGATTGGTGATGATTCGATTGTTCTACATATTAAGTGTTATTTGTGGTTGCTGTTCATTTGTTCTAGGACAAAAAGTTAGACTCGAAATTTCTAACCTTCAGCCTAAAGTTGGTGAATATATTACTGTACAAATGACGTCGTCAATTGGAAGTAATTTTGAATTGAAATTTCCAGATGCATTTCAGTCAGGTATGAATACCATGAGTGGTATGCGTCAAGAATTCATCAACGGTCGAAGCAATACGGTTTATTACAGGACCTTATCTGGCTTTTTTAAGGCTCCAGGGGTTTTTAATATGGGCCCCGTATATGTTTTAGCGAAAAATAAAAAGTACGCATCAAAGAGGTTTAAAGTGTCAGTTGGAGATATAGATGAAGGCATAGAAAGTCAAAAACGAAATGTGAAACCTTCAAATATAAAACCTCCTGTTTTTGCAGAAACATATTGTTCAGCAGAAAAGATTTACAGAGGTCAGTCTGTTTTCGTTAAATCACGGATCTATTCTAAAAAGGAATTTTCAAGTATTCGAAATTATAATCCATATTCTATTGATCAAAAGGTTGAGTCTATAAAGTATAGGCCAAAAAAAGAGCTTGACTGGGAGCCTAAAAAGCTTGACGGCCAGGAATATCTAGAGTTGTTATTTGAAGAAAAAATTATATTTCCTCAGGAAATTGGCGCGATGAATATCTCGTCATTCGAGATGGTACTGTCGGGATATGGTAACTATGTCGTTCGTTCTGAACCAAATACTGTTGAAGTTCTGGAGCTTCCCAAACGAAATCAGCCTTCAGGATTTTCAGGATTGGTTGGTTCATTTGAGGTTTCATCATCAATTTCGGACACCCTCGCAAAGTCAAATGCTATATTATCCCTGACGATGAATATAAATGGTGTAGGTAACCTCCAGCACGCTACTGCTCCTGAAATAATTCTTCCCGATGGGTTAGAGCTGTATTCTGATCCAATTAAGACTAAGAAATTCACCCTTTGTGAAGCAGGCTATAAAGGTTCAGTTATTTTTACCTATCCAATTAGGGTTTTAACTGAGCAATCCATTGTGATACCTTCCAATAAGGTGTCTTTCTTTGATCCAGTAACCGATTCTTATGTTACTTTGGAGTCCAATGAAATAGGCATAAATTCTAATCTCGTCATTTCCACCAGTAATAAGGATGGTTCAGAAAGCACAGCGAATGTTTCGAATCGCAACACGGGTTTAAATAAAGAGGAGCTATCGAAGCAAAAGGAGCCTTGGAACAATCTAACTGAATATATTTTAGTCTTTTGCCTTACAGCACTATTTCTTTTTGGTTTAATTAAAAGAAAACGAAAAAAGCAAACTTCGTTAACGAAAAAAGAATTTTTAATTCCTAGAAAACAAGACCTTAAATTGGGTATTTCGGAGGCCTTAGATCCTAAGCTTGAAATTTCAACATCCTTGGCGAAAATGGAACATTGTTTATTTAATTATTGTTCTTTCAAACTTTCTCAGGATAGCTTGAAGCTTTCGAGAAATGAAATTTATTTGTTACTCAAAAATCACCTAAGCCAAGAAAACCTTAAAAACATTCAGGTTCTTTTTTCGTCAATAGACGCATTCCGTTTCGGAAATAATATCGCTGATATGCCCTTTAATGCTTTAAAAAGAGATTTTAAAGATACGCTCACAGCATTAATTTCTTAGCCTTTAATTAATTGTTTACGCATTTTTTTTGAATTTTTTAGAACCTTTTTGAAAAAAAATAGTAAAAACATCCAACCTTACCGAGATTTCGTCGTCTTAGGTATAAATGCGATAACATATGAGACAATTAAAAATTGCAAAACAAGTCACCAACCGTGAGACAGCCTCACTAGATAAGTATCTTCAAGAGATAGGAAGAGTAGATTTAATATCTGCAGATGAAGAGGTGGAATTAGCGAAGAGAATTAAAACAGGTGACCGTCAAGCTTTAGAACGTTTGACCAAGGCCAATTTGCGTTTTGTTGTTTCTGTCTCTAAACAATATCAAAATCAAGGGCTAACCTTATCTGATTTAATTAATGAAGGGAATCTTGGATTGATAAAGGCCGCAGAGCGTTTTGATGAAACAAGAGGTTTTAAATTTATTTCGTATGCCGTATGGTGGATTAGGCAATCTATCCTTCAGGCCTTAGCCGAACAAGCAAGAATTGTGAGGTTACCATTAAATAAGATTGGTAACATCAATAAAATAAATCGCGCATTTTCAGAGCTTGAACAGAAACTTGAAAGACCACCTTCTGCTGATGAATTGGCAGAAATCTTAGATTGTACGCCGCAAGAGGTCAAACAATCTTTATCTCAGAACGGAAGACATATTTCTATGGATGCACCTCTAGTTGAGGGGGATGATTCATCGTCAAGTATGTATGACGTAATGGGTAGTAAAGATTCGCTTCCAAGTCCAGAGTCAAATTTGGTCCTAGAGTCACTAAGAAGTGATATACGACAATCTCTAAAAACACTTACGCCACGTGAGAGTCAGGTTGTGAGTATGTTCTATGGTTTAGAGGGCAAAATGCCACTTTCTTTGGAAGAAATAGGTGACCGTTTTGATTTAACAAGAGAACGTGTTAGACAAATTAAAGAAAAGGCCATTCGTCGATTAAAGCACACTACCAAGAATGTTATTCTTAAATCTTATTTAGGATAGACTATAGGGGATCGACATCTATTACAACGCGGACCTTTTTATTGTCTGTGTTACTGTAGAATGTATCAATTAGCTCCTTAATTTTCTGTTTAACCTTTAGATCTGGAGCGTCTTTTTCAATTTTTATTTTTACTGTTTTTAAAAATTTATTTCTGATTTTCTGAACAATAGGATACTCAGGGCCAATAACTCTTTCCTTAAATACAGTCTTAAACAATTCAGCAAGGTTTTCTGCTGCTGCATCTAGTGTATTTAAGTTTTCGTGTTTAAGCGTAATTGCAATCAGTTTATAAAATGGGGGATAATGATAATTTTTCCTTTCTATGATTTCATTATCATAAAATTGAACATAGTCGTGCTTACCCACAAGCTGAAGCACCCAATGATCCGGATCACCAGTCTGAACAATAACTTTCCCCTGTTTCCCTTGTCGTCCTGCTCGTCCTGCCACCTGTGACATCAGCTGATATGAACGTTCATAAGCTCTAAAGTCGGGTCTGTTTAATAACATGTCAGCATCAAGAATCCCCACTAAGAAAACATTATCAAAGTCTAACCCTTTGGTAACCATTTGAGTTCCAATAAGAATATCTATTAAACCTTTATCGAAGTCATTTAATATTTTTTCATAGGCATTTTTGGAGCGTGTTGTATCGAGATCAAGCCTCTTAATAACTTGGTCGGGAAATATAATTCCAAGTTCATCCTCTATTTTTTCAGTTCCAAATCCAATCATATTCAGTCGATTGCTACCACATGATGGGCATGAACCTACAGGGTTCGTAGAATAACCACAATAATGACATTTTAACAGATTGGCGGATTTGTGATAGGTCAATGAAACATCACAATGATTGCATTTCGGTGTCCAATTACATATTTCACATGACCAAAGCGGTGTGTACCCTCGTCTATTTTGAAATAGAATGACTTGTTCTCCTTTCTCTAAAACAGACCGCATCTCTTCCAATAGATAATTGGAGAAATGTGAATGCATACTTTTGAGCTTGCGTTCTCTTTTTAGATCTGCATAACATACCTCGGGCATTAATAAACCCTTGTAACGTTCTTTTAGATTTACTAAACCAAATTTTCCTTGCTTCGCATTTGTAAAGGTTTCTAATGATGGAGTTGCCGTACCGAGAATGACCTTTGCCTCATGCATTCTTCCAAGAACGATTGCTGCATCTCGACCATTATATCTAGGGGACGGATCATATTGTTTGAATGAGCCTTCATGTTCTTCATCAACAATAATTAATCCTAAATTTTGAAAAGGCAGAAATACAGATGATCTCGCACCGAGTATAATTCTAAATTCATGCTGATCATCGTTAAGTACTTTATTCCATATTTCTACACGTTCATTTTGATTAAATTTAGAATGATACACACCTATTTTCTCGCCAAAGTATGCCGATAATCGCTGAATGAGTTGTGTTGTTAATGCTATTTCTGGTAAAAGAAATAATACTTGTTTACCCAAATCAAGTTGGTCTTGGATGAGTTGCACGTATAGCTCGGTTTTACCAGACCCTGTAACACCATGTAGCAAAGTAACTTTGTTTTCATTCATGGAGGTTTTAAGCCCAGCTAATGCCTCGGATTGTGCCGCAGTTAGTTCTTTAAAATTCGAGAGTGTTCCTTTGTTGAGATGAATACGGTCAATTTGAAATCGTTCTGCAATCAAAATACCTTTCTTTTCGAGTGTTGATAGTGCCGATGCACTTACACCTTTTTCAATGAGTAATCTTTTTTCAATTGGATAGTAACCACCTTCGTCGTGTGCTGCTTTTATAAGCTCTATCAGTGCATTAAATTGCTTTGCATCTTTTAAATTTTGCTCTAATTCATTTAAAATGATATTTAAATTATGCTCAATCTGAAATTCATCTTTTAGCTGGTAACAGATTGCGGTCTTTGCAGCGTACCTTTGTTTGATTTCCTCCTTTGAAATAAGAACTTTTTGTTCAATGAGCGATTTTATGATGGGTTGTACGGTCTTAATTGAAAGAAATTCCGACAGCTCCTTGAGATTACAAGAACCTTTTGTTTCAAGGTACTCTACAATTTCTTGACCTCTATTATCTACAGTATCAACTGCTTCATCAAACTCAGGGTGTAATTGAATATTCGTTTCGCTTCCAAGCTTGAAATTTGCAGGTAGCGCTGCATTCATAACTTCACCAATTGCAGCAATGTAATATTGAGCTACCCATTTCCAGAATTGGAGTTGTTGTTTAGTTATTATTGGAGCGTGATCGAGAACGGCTTCAATATACTTTGATTGGTAATTGTTTGGGACTTTTTCGTGAACATTAACAACTATCGCCGTGTAAAGTTTATTTTTTCCAAAAGGAACAATAACTCTCAAACCAACGGCAACATTATCATTCATTTCGAATGGAATCCGGTAAGTGAATGCCCTATGTATAGGAACGGGCAAAATCACATCAGCAAATAGTGTACGCCGATTTGACATTAAATATGCGTTTGTTTGTTAATCACATGCAAAACTCTCTTCATTCCCAACCACATTATCTGCTGGGTGCTTTGAACAGAATTGCAATAGACCAGTTATAGGACCTTCACATAGCTCTTGGGTACTTTTCTTATCGATTGCACGAATGAAAGCTTGCTGAGGTGAAACATAAAACGGTCTGAATGTTTTTATTGTTTGAATCGAAGAAAAAATACCTATAACCCTGTAACCATTAGTTACCTCAAGGTTTGTGTAGGTTGGTTTTGTTTGTGCTAATGAGCTGGATGGTTGGTTTACTGTTATGTAGTTGTACAAATCTTCAGACCCACCAGTCATGACCACTTCAAAACCTAAAAAGTTTCTTTGGTCTATTAACGGATCATTTATTACATTATCAATTACGCGGTTGTAAAATGTTTCTCCCTGTGCAGAGAAAGTTATGGAAGAATTTGGCATAACGTCATTTTCCCCAATGGTCCAATCTATCGTCTGTGACACGGCGTCTTCTCCAATATATTCGGCAATATTAATTCCAATTTTAGCATTAACGACATGTGCATTTCCAGTATTTGAAATGGTAACACTTTGTGCTTTGTATTCACCCGGGTTCGAGGCAAACTTAAAGGTGAAGTTTTGTGAAGTAGCATTTGTAGTTAATCCATTCACAAGATCTGTAGTTGCTGAAACCCGAAACAATCCATCATTAATATCGGCATTCAATCGATATTGTGCATTTGGGTTTAACGAGCTTAGTTGAGGATCAGGGGAAGTTTGTACGGTGCCAAATGCGCCAGAATTAGAAATCGTGGTAGGTAGCGTTTTAAAGTAATAAACCCTTTGAGTAGGTGCAAAAAAGACCCCATTTGTGTCTTTGTTTTCGATAACGGTATCGCTTAAAACCCACGTTCTAGTGACCGTTCCACCTTCTAATTCTTCAATTGTAGCGTAAACAGAATTAAAGTAGCTTGAGTCCTCAATTTGTGCTATATCCACTGCGTTTCCAGGACCGATAAAAGCTCGAGTGATTTTAACATAATGCATGGAATCACTATGGTCTAAAAGTCCATAGACAATAGCTGTTTCTTTAAAATCTCCACTTAATTCAATCTGTTCGTTACAGCTAAATAAAATGACGATTATTGAAAACGCAGAAAATAGTTTTATCATGGGTTCAGTATTTCCAAAAGTTCTACTTCAAATATAAGAAGACTATATGGTTTTATGATACCACCCGGCTGCGGATTTGCACCGTAGGCGAGCTCCTGGGGTATGAAAAATTCAAATTTGGAACCAACAGACATCAGTTGTAACCCTTCTGTCCAACCTGGAATGACTTGACTGAGTCCAAATTCGGCGGGCACGCCACGGTCATATGAACTATCGAAAGTTTCTCCCGAAATTAAGGTTCCTTTGTAATGAACCTTCACTCTTGATGAGGCAGAAGGCTTTTTACCATTCCCCTTTTTTAATACCTTATATTGAAGCCCAGAAAATGTTTGTTTCACTCCTTTTTTATTCTCATTTTTCTTTAAAAAATCAACGCCTTCTTTTTCATACGCTTGAATCGATTTTTTATACTTTTCGTCCATTTGTGTTTTCAAAGAAGCAAACAATATTTTAACACTGTTTGTATCATTGTTAAATACATTTTTGAGTGAAAGCCCATCATTAAACCCTAATTGAACTGTACTCATATCAATAATCTCAGTCGCTT
Organism: uncultured Flavobacteriales bacterium; assembly: GCA_943789205.1. Classification (GTDB taxonomy): domain Bacteria; phylum Bacteroidota; class Bacteroidia; order Flavobacteriales_D; family Crocinitomicaceae; genus UBA952. The sequence continues at coordinate 420,091 of CALSTG010000001.1, read as the reverse complement.
CGAGGTCTGTAAAAGTTTTTTGAATCTCACTTCTATTTAATCTACCTACACTCTGGGCGCATTGATTTGCAAAGCTTGCGTCTTGTCTTAGTTCAATTGAGGACATGTATGATTGTACGATCATCATGCAGCTGTCAACTGAATAGCTTTTAACGTCATCATTAAAACCTTTTGTGATTAGTGTTTTGTTCAATTTTGAAAACACCGTATCCGTTATGAATGGTTTCGACATTTCAAGGCCGAGAATATAGGATATACTATCCTTTTCAGAGGACAGTTTTAATTGACTTTTTTTATATTCAATGTTTGATGAGTTTTTTGATCCTTTTGGTTGACTTGAATCCCTTGCGTCATCATTGCATCCAAAAACAAATAGGCCAAAAAATAATACAGTTAGACCTCTCATTTAACTTCAATCAATTCTACATCAAAAATTAATGCGCTATATGGTTGTATTGGTCCACCGGGGTGAGGATTTGCACCATAAGCAAGTTCCTGAGGTATGTAAAGCTTGAACTTTGCTCCAACACTCATAAGTTGAAGTGCCTCAGTCCACCCTGGAATTACTTGATTTACACCAAAACTTGCTGGTGTACCTCTTTCAGTCGAGCTGTCGAAAACAGTGCCGTCAATGAGCGTTCCGTGATAATGAACAGTTACATTGTCCGTCGAACTGGGTTTATTTCCCGTTCCGTCTTGGATGATTTCATATTGAAGTCCTGAAGCCGTCACGTTTACACCATCTTTGTTTTTATTTTCTTCCAAAAAGGCAATACCTTTTTCTTTATTTTCTCCGAAGGCTGCAGAATTCGCCTCCTCTAAATAGGATTGTATTAAGCCATTTGCTTCTTGAGGGTTAATTTTGAGTTCTCTTTGCTCGAAAATATCTTGAATACCATCTTTTAACAAATCCAGGTCCAATCCACCTAGTTGTTGACTTTTTAAACTTTCAGCAATACTCAATCCTACTGCGTAACTCACTTTATCTTTTAATTCTTGCATTCCTTTGATTTTGAAGGCACGAAGATAATCAAAATTCAATGTTAAACACACTATTCTCAGGCCTAATTCCCGTGTAACCTTCGCATGCTCTATTACGTATTTAAACATATGAAACAAGAACACTCTTTTTCCTACGAACTTCTTTCGAATTGGAAAGAGCTTCCTGTCGCAGATCAAGTTTTGGTGGAGCGTGCTTTTGAAGCTATGGAATCGGCCTATGCGCCTTATAGTAATTTTAAAGTGGGGACTGCCGTTAAATTGGATAATGACGCAATTGTAACTGGAAGTAACCAAGAAAACTCTGCTTATCCTTCAGGTCTGTGTGCGGAACGTGTCGCATTATTTCATGCAGGAGCAAATTATTCTAAGCAAGCCGTCCAAACGATGTGTATCGTTGCCAAAGGAAATTTAATACCAATTAAAAAAATGCTTTCACCTTGCGGTGCATGCAGGCAAGTAATGCTAGAAACAGAAAATCGACAAAATAATAAAGTCAGAATTATTATAGTCAATCAAGACAGTCGAACATTAGTTTTAAAGAGTGTTATTGATCTATTGCCGTTTGGCTTTAGTGCCGGAGAATAATATTAATGCTTATTAGGTTTTGGCCCTTCTCATAACTATCTTTGTGGACTCAAATTTTAGTTATGATCAATTGGTTTACAGTTAAATTAAAGTACACAAAACAGCTCGACAATGGAACCTTGAAAAGAGTTACAGAGCCCTATTTATTGGCAGGTATGACCTTTACTGATGCCGAAGCAAGAATTTATGAAGAATTAGGCACTACGATTAGAGGAGAGTTTTTAGTAACAGGAATTGCTAGAACGGATATTCAAGAAATATTTCCTTTTGATGGAAGTAATGTTTGGTATAAATGTAAGATTTCATACGAAAGCCCTGATGCAGATGGTGGTAAAAGTAAAAAAATCACACAGCTTATGCTTGTAGAGGCGGGAACAGTTAAAGAGGCATATGATAATCTTGCGGAGAACATGTCAAATTTAATGGTTGATTATAAAGTGATTTCTGTTGCTGAGTCACCCATTATTGAGGTTTTCTATCCAAAGGAAAATGAAAAAAGAGTTGAACCGGCAGAGGAAGGTCCAATGAAAGGCATGATACCCAATGAGGATTTTGCCTCAGAGAAAGCATCTAATCCAATTGATGAATTAGAAGCAAATGAGTAAACATATTGATCGACTTCGTGATGACCATAAGGAATTTGGATTAAATGCATTGAATGATGCTTTTGAGAAAGACCCTATTAAAGCCTTTCAGGCATGGTTTGATGAGGCGTGTTCATCTGAACAACCAGAACCAAATGCATTTGCATTATCGACGATAAATAAAGCGTCAAATCAGCCATCAAGTCGCATTGTCTATTTGAAAGAGCTTACAAAGGGATCGCTTGTATTTTATACCAACTACGAAAGTGACAAAGCGAAGGATATTCAAAATTCACCGAATGTTGGTGCACTGTTTTTTTGGCCAGGTTTGCAGCGTCAAATCAGAATTCAGGGTTTTGCGTCTAAAATAACAGCGCAGGAAAGTGACGCTTATTTTCAATCGCGTCCAAGGTCAAGTCAAATTGGAGCATGGGCTTCAGACCAATCTCGACACTTAAGCAGTCGGAAGGAGCTTGAGGATAAACTAGAGGCACTAAATAAAAAATTCTCTGGAGATGTTGAACGACCTCCATTTTGGGGCGGATATGGTATTTTACCGAATAGATTTGAATTTTGGCAGGGCAGACCTTCTCGACTTCACGATCGAATTGTTTTTGATAAGGTAAATGGTGTTTGGGAATCCTATCGTATAAATCCTTAGAACTTGGAGCCTACTTGTATTACATTAGAAAATGGAATAAGACTGGTTTATCTCCATAAACCAAGTGCCGTGGCTCATATTGGCTTTTTTTTTAGAGCTGGCAGTCGATTTGAAAAGGAACACCAAACTGGATTAGCCCACTTTCTTGAGCATTGTGTATTTAAAGGCACAAAGAAAAGGTCTGGGATCCAAACTATTTCAAGACTTGATGAGGTAGGAGGAGAGCTTAATGCATACACAGCGAAAGAAGAATTATGCTTGCATGCCTCATTTCCGAAAGAGCATACAACTAGGGCTATTGAGCTCCTATCAGATATATCTGTAAACCCCACGTTCTCTCGTAATGAGGTTAAAAAGGAAAAAGAAATTGTAATTGATGAGATCAATTCATACCTAGACAGTCCTTTTGATAAGATATTTGATGATTTTGAAGAGGAGTTTTTCAAGGGACACTCATTGGGGAACAATATTCTAGGAAAAAAGGAGGGATTAGCAAAGTTCACCCAAAAAGATTTGAATGAATTTGTACAAGCCTATTTTTCTAAAGAAAATTTAGTTGTTTCATTCGTTGGTGATATTCCATTAAAATCTATTGAAAAGCATTTGAAAAAGCATATCAAAGATATGCCAGCTAAGGGTGCTGATATTCAAATAAATCCGTTTTCAGGGTATCAACCATTTAACATTGTCCGTAAAGAATCAAATTATCAAGCTCATTTGGTCCTAGGAGGTATGGCTCCAAATTATTTTGATGTTCAACGAACAGCAATGGCTATGTTAATGAATATGCTCGGCGGACCTGCCATGAATGCTACTTTGAATATATCCCTAAGGGAACGGCATGTACTCGCTTACAGCATCGAGGCAACATATGTGCCATATGCCGATGTTGGTTTTTGGCAAATTTATGTAGGTTGTGAGTCAAAGAATATAAAAAAATCAATTAGACTTATTCATAAGGAACTTTTACGTATTCAAAACAAGAAAATTAGTGAAGCAAAACTAACTCGATTAAAGCAACAGTTTAAGGGACAGCTGGCGCTGAGTATGGATGTGAATTCAGGTTTAATGCATAGTTTAGGGAAGAGCCTACTGGCATTTGGTCAAATAGATACTATTGAGGAAATGCATAAGAGTATAGATAAAATATCCGCTGACGATATTCAGGTATTGGCTCAAAAATATATGCAGACATCTAAAATATCCAGTCTTATTTTTGATTTGAAAGATTAATTGCGTTTACCAAAAATAGAGCTACCAACGCGAATCATTGTGCTACCTTCCTCAATAGCGAACTTATAATCACCACTCATGCCCATTGAGACAACATTAAAGCTTGTTTCATTATCAAAAAAAGTAAACTTTAATTTATCAAATATATTTTTCAGAGTTTTGAATTCTTCCCGAATTTGTTCCTGATTATTCGAAAATGAGGCCATGCCCATCACGCCACAAATACGAACATTTTTTAGTTCTTTGAAATTTTCATCACTCAAAATAGATTGAGCCTCTTCAAAGGAGAGTCCAAATTTGGTCTCTTCATTTGCAATAAAGAATTGCAATAAGACATCAATTATCCTATTATGCTTTATGGCTTGCTTGTTTATTTCTTTCAATAATCTAAAGCTTTCGACGCCATGTATTAAATCAACAAAAGGCGCAAGATATTTAACCTTATTTCGCTGCAGGTGTCCTATAAAGTGCCAGTCAATTTCTTTTGGAAGCTGCTCCCATTTAGCACACATTTCTTGAACTTTATTTTCGCCGAAAACACGCTGACCTGCATCGTATGCATCTTGAAGATCAGAAATAGGTTTGGTTTTGGAAACAGCGACTAAAGTGACCTCTTTCGGTAATTCACCGTAAAGTTTCTGGAGCTTATTTGCTATCATTATTTCAGATTATAGATGGTGAGACCACTTCTTAGCTTGGGTTCAACCCATGTAGATTTAGGAGGCATATATAAACCGGCATCGGCAACTGCTTTTATTTGATGAATATTAACTGGGTAAAGCATAAATCCTAAATGAAAATTATTTTTTTTCATTTCTCTTTCAAATTCTTGTGCATTAAAAGTTCCAGGAAGGAAGTCAACAGCATCACTTGTTTTAAGATCTTCAATATTTAAAATAGGTTTCAATATTAATTCAGTAAGTAAATCAGCATCAAGGCTTTTGACTGGATGGTTCTCATCGATAAGATTTGTATTAAATTTTAAACGATACCATTGCTTATCAATGCATAAATGTATGGTATGGTTTGTATCTGGTGCGCTGCCTCGTTTAAGCATAGTCAATTCACCAAGACATTTAAGTTTTTCTATAAACACCTCAGGACTTAAATCGTTGAGTGTTTTAACTAATCTGTTAAAAGCAATGATGTTTAGCTGGTTTTCTTCGACAAAATAGGCTAAAAAGTTTTTCGAATTTGTATACAAGTTTCCCTTTGCTTGATATAAACCAGCGGAAGATGCCGATCGATGATGACCATCTGCGATGTAAACTTCGTCAATGGATTTAAAGTAATTTTGTAAGTCTTTTGCTGCTTCATTTTCAACAATCCAAAGTTCATGTTTTATATTATCAGTGGCTGTAAATTCATATTCTGGGCGCTCACTTTGTATTTTATGTAAATAATTTTCGAGTGATTCATTGCCTTTATAGGAGAGCAATACGGGCTCGGCATTATACCCCACGATATCTAAATATTTTTCAAAAATTGCTTCTCTACTTGTCAGTGTAGCCTCGTGTATCTTAATTTTCTTATCTAAATACTCTTGGACACTTGCTCCTGCAATCACGCCAATGCAGGAATGGTTGATAGATGTTTGTTTGTAAAGGTATAAATGCGCTTCCTCATCCTGAATCAAGATTCCTTGATCTTTAAATCTCTTATACCCTTCTTTCACTAGCGAAAATCTTTCTTCAGAATTTGGTTTAGTTTTAGTCGGATGTCCGAATTCTGGATTAATAATATGTAGAAAGGTGAAAGGGTTGCTTTCAAGTTTTGCTTTCAATACATTTTTCTTGTAGGAGTAGTATGGTCTTGTCGCTACAAGATGGACCTTGTCTCGAATGGGTCTTAATGCCTTAAATTTAGCAATGCTTGCCATCCTTAAAATTTATAGCTCATACCAAAACTAGGGAGTAATGGAAATTGGTATATTTCTTCATTTGTGACACGATTTACATAGAAAATATTGTTTCTATTGTAGGCATTTGTTACACTGAGTACAACTTCCATTATCGTTTTGTTTTTAAACTTGAATTTCTTTTTTAGCGTTACATCTAGTCTATGGTAGTAGGGTAATCTTTGGCTATTAAATGTACCGAGCAAGGTTGAAACCGTATTGCTATTGTTTGTTATTGGGTCAGAAGTTACACCACCCGAGAAATTTTCAGATTGATAAAAACCTGCAGTAGGTGTAAATGGCAAACCAGAACCTAAATTCCAACGAACATTGAAGTCCAAATCTTTCTTTTTACCAAAGATGTACGATCCAACTAGGTTGATATTATGTCTCCGATCAAATACAGGGAAATATTCATTGAAACCATCCCACCTTAGGTTGTATCCGTATGAATATACACCCCACAAAAACAATCTATTCTTGGTGTACTTAATTAATAAATCAGCACCTAAGCTTTGTCCTGACTCGATAATAAAGTCCTTTTTGAAAACATCATCAATCATTTCGAAGGTAGCGATGTCTTCATAAAGCTTATTTGGATTAATGTTACTTAATTGAGAGAAGTATTTATAATACCCTTCAAGGTTTACTGTGATATTTTCACCAAGGTCAACTTCGACACCTGCAATAGCATGCCAAGCATATTGTAAACCGTTATTTACCTGACGTGTATTGCCAAATTCATTCACAAATTGGTCTTGCACATTGGTAGGGGCGCTTAGTAATCCATTAAAAAGATTTACAATGTCTTTATCTGAAGAGGCAGAAGTAAAGTTTTGAGAAAAACGACCTCCTGAGAATTTGAAACGTATACTTTCTGTTGCATTGTATTTCGCAGCAAGTCGAGGCTCGAGTGAGACCGTATTAAGTGAAGCGTATACTTGAGCTCTTATTCCGGTCTGAATAACCCATCTGTTAAATACCCCTCTGTAATTGAAATAACTTCCAATTTCTGTCGTGAAGTTTTCGTCTTCTATTTTTCTACCTACTTCATTAAAGGTTGTATATTTCGTATTGAATCCATTTAAATTAAAACCATAATTTATCTCTCCTTCATTCTTTAAGAAATAGCTGAAATCAAAACCTAAATCAAATCCTCCTATACTCGAGGTTCGGGGTTCTACTTCACTTTCCGTAAATGTGGTGGTGAAATTACTGCCATTCACATGACCGCGAATAAAAATTGGCGAACCACTTGGAACCAATAGAAAATTAATACCACCTCCACCTGCGTTCCAGTTTAGATCAGCTACACTATAATTTACACTATCACGATTTGAAAAACCAAAAGCACTAAATTTACTACCTCCATCACCGGAAAAAGTAACTTTACCGTAAAGGTCAGTAAAGTTAAAAGGAAGCCCATTACCTTCATTGATATTTGGATATAGCGATTGGGATGTAATGTCTAGTAGACTTTTTTTCGCTGAAAAAATATATGAACCAGCCCGAGGTGAGTCACCTCTTTTTTTGCCTAAAGGACCCTCTAATACAAGCTTTCCTAAAAATGGAGAAGCCGATGCTTTACCAGAAAACTTTTTTCTATTCCCATCTCTATAAGTAATATCCATTATTGAAGAGATACGTCCGCCATACTTCGACTCAAAACCTCCAGTGTATATATCAACATTTTTTATAAGTTCTGTTTCAAAAATTGAAAAGAAACCTATGGAATGGAATGGATTGTATATGGTCATTCCATCTAAAAGTATTTTATTCTGAATCGGTGTTCCTCCTCTAACATAAAGCTGTCCACCTTGATCCCCTGTTGTAATGACGCCTGGCGTAACTGAAAATGCACCAACAATGTCATTCTCTGCACCATAACTAGGTATTCTTTCGAGACCTTCTTTACTTATTTTGAGCTTTGAGATTTCAATTTTAGTTCTTTTTGTTTTGCTTTCAGCAGAGACCTTAACTTCATTAAATTCCTGCACTGATTCTAAGATTTTCAATTCAAATTTCACATCATAAATACTGCGCTTCGTTGTTAGATCTATATTTATTATTTCTTCTTCATATTTGAAGTTATCAACCTTTATGATGTAGTTATTATCGTCAAGTTTAGGAATCTGAAAGAACCCATTTAAATCTGTAATTGCTCCTGCAACAGCGCTGCTATCTGTCCTTAATAGTTTTACTTTCTCATAGGCCAAGGGCTCACCATTCGATTGGTCGTAAATGAAGCCCCGAATGATTTTATTTTGTGCAAGTATTTGTGTTGTAAATAGTAGAAGCGAAATGCAAAGAAGAAGTTTTTTCATAGTCAGATGATGTAGGTTGCAAATTTAATGAATTGTTTGCAATATCTAATGGTCCTAGAAATAACTAACTTTATATGAAGCATAAAAAAAGATTAAAATTTATGGATATGGAATTGACTAGAATAGAAGCGCCTTATGTATTTGAGCTCAATGCTCAAAATAATTTAAAGCTGGTAATGGATTCGTCGGAAAGTTTAGAGGGAAAAAACAGAGGTATGACTCCAATGCAGCTACTTCTTGGTGGCTTAATGGGATGTATGTCAATTGATGTAATGCTTGTTCTCAAAAAGCAAAAAATGTCACCGAAGGTATATCGTGTTGAGGCGGATGCTACAAAGAAAGATGGTGTACCAACACCTTATGACAAAATTCATTTGAAAATAAGTATTGACAAAGAAATAGATTTGAAGCGCGTTCATCGTGCTGTGGACCTTTCTTTGAATAAATATTGCTCTGTACGTGCAAGTTTACATCCAGATATATCTGTCAGCTATGAAATTATTCCTGTTTAAGAAAATAGAGAATCCACGAAGCTTTTCTTATCAAAAAGCTGAAGGTCATCCATTTGTTCACCAACCCCAATGTATTTAACTGGAATATTCATTTGGTCTGAGATACCAATGATTACACCACCCTTTGCAGTGCCATCAAGCTTAGTGACCGCCAAAGCATTTATTGCTGTGGCTTGAGAAAACTGTTTGGCTTGCTCAAAGGCATTTTGACCTGTAGAACCATCAATCACCAATAAGATTTCATGAGGTGCATTTGGAATTACCTTGTCCATAACCTTCTTAATTTTTGAAAGCTCATTCATGAGATTTACCTTATTATGAAGACGACCTGCGGTATCAATAATTACAACATCTGCGTTTTGAGCTTTTGCCGATTGCAAAGTATCAAAAGCAACACTTGCAGGATCTGCGCCCATACCTTGCTGAACTATTGGAACACCAACTCGTTCTGACCAAATTATAAGTTGATCTACAGCTGCAGCTCGAAACGTGTCAGAAGCCCCTAAAACTACTTTTTTACCTGCTGTTTTGAATTGATGGGCTAGTTTACCTATGGTTGTTGTTTTTCCAACCCCGTTTACACCGACCACCATAATAACATACGGATCATTGCCTTCTTGAAAGCCCTCATTGATGTTTTGAGTACTCGCTTTATCTTCCAAAAGTTTTGCAATTTCCTCTTTTAGAATAAGTTGCAATTCATCTGCTCCGAGCACTTTGTCTTTCTTGACTCGCGCTTCTATTTGCTCAATGATTTTAAGTGTAGTTTCAACACCTACATCAGAGGAAATCAATACCTCTTCTAGATTATCAAGAACTTCATCATCAACTTTAGATTTCCCAACAATTGTCCTGGCAACTTTTGAAAGAAATGAAGTTTTCGTTTTTTCTAACCCTTTATCAAGAGTTTCCTTTTTAGATTTAGAAAAGAAGTCAAAAAGTCCCATATTACTATAAAAAAAAAGCTCCCATAGGAAGCTTAATTAATAATTTCAAAAGTGTATTAGCTTTTGCTAAACCACTCTTTAACTTTATCGTTATGCACAATACCTTCTTTGAAGGAGTATGAACCAGTTTTATCTGATTTTACCATTTTAATCACTTTGGTGTGGGCTTTTCCTCCACCTTTCTGTAAACTCGCAACTACTTTCTTTGCCATAACAAATTATTTAATTTCTTTATGAATCGTATACTTCTTCATGATCGGATTGAATTTTTTAATTTCCATTCGATCCGGAGTATTTTTTCTATTCTTGGTTGTAATGTATCTTGAAGTTCCAGCTAAACCTGAGTTTTTGTGCTCTGTACATTCTAAGATAACTTGTACTCTATTTCCTTTGCTCTTTGCCATTTTTCTAAATTTTGACTTTTAACGCTTATTTTATAAATCCTTTTAAACGCGCTTCTTTAACACAAGCTGAAATTCCTTTCTTGTTAATCGTTCTTAAGGCAGAAGTTGCTACTTTAAGAGTAATGAATGTATCTTCTTCAGGAAGATAAAATTTCTTTGTTACTAAGTTTGGGTAAAAACGACGTTTCGTTCTTCTCTTCGAGTGAGAAACATTGTTCCCAACCATAACTGATTTTCCTGTAAGTTGACAAATCCTTGACATATGCTTGACGTTTTAAGACGTTATTAATGTAAAAAGCGGGTGCAAAGAAACAATTTATTTAGAAATAAAGCAAATTTATAAAAGAAATTATCGCAGTTTTTTTCCTTATTTATTTTAAGCTTATCCCATTGAATTTCTTGGGTGAAAGCTGAGTATCGCGTCTTTCAAAAAACTTTGATCGAGGTGGGTATATATTTCAGTTGTAATAATCGATTCATGACCGAGCATTTCTTGAATTGCTCTTAAATTTGCACCGCCCTCAATCAAATGTGTTGCAAAACTATGTCTAAAAGTGTGAGGTGAAATGGACTTTTTTAGATCAATTTTATTTGCAAGGTCTTTAATAATGATAAAAATCATCACTCTTGTAAGTTGTTTCCCTCTTCGATTCAGAAATATGAAATTTTCATGTCCTGCTTTGATTTCTAAATTCGACCGCACCTTTTCTTCATAGGAATTGATTTCGTATTCAACACTTTTACTCAACGGAACGAGACGTTCTTTATTTCCTTTACCGAGCACCCTAACAAAGCCCTCATTGTAAAATAAATCCGTGAATTTTAGATTGATTAATTCGCTTACGCGCAATCCACAGCTGTACAATACTTCAAGTATGGCACGATTTCTCGGACCTTCTTTGGAAGTGAGATTAATAGCGCCAATCAATCTGTCAATTTCATCAATTGATAGCACTTCAGGAAGTTTGCGTCCAAGCTTTGGCTGCTCCAAGAGCTCGCTTGGATCTTGACCTATCAGGTTTTCAAGCATTAAATATGTGAAGAATTGTTTGATCCCTGAAATAATTCTTGCTTGACTTCTGCCACTAAGGCCAAGGTCATATAATTCAGTAATAAATGACTTTAGATGCTGGTAGGTTACTTCTTTAACCTTGAGTTTTTTTGAGATACAGTAGTTCATTAGCTTCTGAACATCATTTTCATAGGCAATTACCGAATTGGCAGATAGACCCTTTTCGATTTTAAGGAATGAAACAAATTCTGTAATATAGCGACTCCAATTCGACACAAGATGAAATTAGCAATAATTAATGGTCCAAATTTAAATCTTTTAGGTTCTCGTGAACCTTTGGTTTATGGAACAGAAAACTTCGAGGGTTTCTATCAAAAACTTTGTGGAGACATTGAAGCTGAACTTTCTTATTTTCAATCAAATGTTGAAGGTGAATTAATTAATGCGTTGCAACAACTCGATTGTGACGGAATTGTTCTCAATGCAGGAGGTTACACCCATACTAGTGTGGCTATTAGAGATTGCATAGCGGCGATTTCAATCCCTGTTGTTGAGGTCCATATTTCAAATATTCATGCTCGAGAAGCTTTTAGAAATGAATCTTTATTGTCACCTGTGTGTATAGGTAGTATCGTTGGTCTTGGACTTTCTGGTTATGAATTAGCCCTATCGTTTTTCCTAAAAAAATGAACCTTTAGTTAAAAGGGGTGTACGGGGAATAAAAAACATGAAAAGTATCCTTCTAAGTACACTATTGGGCTCTGCCTTATTCACTCCAATTATTGATCAAATTAAGCCAATTGATGAAATCCAGTTTATCAAGGAATCTAAAACCAAATCAAAAAGAAAAATTCAACTGGTAATCCTATTCGATACATCAAGCAGCATGGATGGTTTGTTGAATCAAGCAAAATCTAGATTATGGGAGATTGTTAATGAATCTGGGGCTTTGAGATACAATGGTGAGGTTCCCACCTTAGAAATTGCTATGTATGATTATGGCAATACATCTATTCACAACAATAGGTTCGTAAGAAAACAGCTCGATTTCAGCTCAGATTTAGATTTGGTTTCACAAAAACTTTTTGGATTGAACACGAGTGGTGGTGATGAATATTGCGGCGCGGTGATTGAGGATGCCTTAAATCAGCTTGAATGGTCTCCGAATGAGAAGGATTTAAAGATGATATACATTGCTGGAAATGAGCCTTTCAATCAAGGACCAGTTAATTATAAAGAGGTTTGTAGCCTTGCTCAAGGTAAGGATGTACTTGTAAATACCATTTATTGTGGTGAATATATGCAAGGTGTGCGAGAATTTTGGAAAGATGGTGCGAGCTGCGCGGAGGGAGACTATTTCAATATTAATTCAGATAAAAAGATTGTATTTATACCTACACCATATGACGACCAGATAAATGAGTTTAGTAATAAAATTAATTCCACATATGTCGCATACAATGGGAGTGGCGCAGCAAGAAAAAGCATGCAGTCCGTTCAGGATGAAAATGCAGTACAAATGAATGCCTCTGTCGCAAACATGCGCGCAAAAGCAAAAATATCCTCAAATTACTCGAATGGCGATTGGGATTTGATTGATGCCTTTATTGCAGACTCGACAGTTATTCATAAGCTGAAAAAAGAAGATTTGCCTGCAGCAATTAAAGAGAAAAGCACAAAGGAGCTTGAACTTTTTGTGGCAGAAAAATTAAAAGAGCGTGAACAAATCAAGCATCAAATTGCGCAATTGTCGATAAAACGCGATGACTTCATAAAGAAAAAAAGAGCGGAAATGAATGATGGTGACACAGATGATCTTGGGACAGCTATCAACAATAGTATCTTGAATAAAGCCATTCAACTTGGTTTCCAAAAACTTGAAGAGTAGTTTCTGCTAATTGTATTACTTTCGCAGTATGAACGATCTCATTCATTACTTTGAAAGTATTGACCCTGTATATGCTGCATTGTTGGCAACAACGTTTACCTGGCTTGTTACAGCGATGGGTGCTTCTTTGGTCTTCTTTTTTAAATCGATGCATCGTGGTGTATTGGACGGGATGCTTGGTTTTACTGGAGGAGTAATGGTTGCGGCTAGTTTTTGGTCCCTTTTAAATCCGTCAATTGAACTTTCTGAGCGCATGTATCCCGATATGATCTGGATGCCTGCGGCTGTAGGCTTTTTGAGTGGGGCGTTGTTTTTGTTTTTTCTTGACAAAAGCTTACCTCACCTACATATTAATTTTAAAGAGTCTGAAAAAGAAGGGGTAAAAACACAGTTTCATAAAACAACCTTGTTGGTACTCGCTATAACGCTTCATAATATTCCTGAGGGATTGGCGGTTGGAGTCTTATTTGGAGCATGCGCACACGGAATTGAAGGAGCCTCTATTGCTGGAGCTGTCACATTAGCAATTGGTATTGGTATTCAAAATTTTCCAGAAGGATTTGCCGTTGCAATGCCTTTGAGAAGGGCAGGAGCGAGCAGGTTGAAAAGCTTTTGGTATGGTCAGCTTTCAGCAATTGTTGAGCCAATAGCTGGTGTATGTGGTGCATTGGCCGTGATTTATATGGAACCTATTTTGCCTTTTGCTTTGGCTTTTGCTGCAGGAGCAATGATATTTGTTGTCGTAGAAGAGGTAATCCCCGAAACCCAACGGGACAAATACACAGACATTGCCGTTCTCGGTTTTATTGGAGGTTTTTTGGTGATGATGATTCTAGATGTAGCCCTTGGATAGTCGGGTTTACGATCCTATTTTAATCCAATATGACCCACCATGTTTCTCGACGTTTTTCAGGTTTTCGTGTTGCCAAATAGGTGCAATTCTTTGAGATAACTCCTTGTCTTCATGAATAAAATAGTTGGGCATGATTGTTAAATATTTAGACGGATTTGCTAAGATATACATCGCTAAACCATATTGCTCGGAATAAAATCGATCACACATAAATTGCGGATAATCATAGGGTAAATAAATGTCATGAATATGCACAATTACACCTTTTTTTAGACGAGGCAGTATCTCCATAAAAAAGACCATCGCATCTGAGTTTGGTAAAATTCGATGCGAATTGTCTACGAAAAGAATATCATTCTCCTCAAGCTCATCTACAATGTCAAAATCTATTGATTCAAATGGTTTTCGCACTACAGTATCTGCAAGACTATCGATTTCAGCTCTTGGTTGGGGGTCAATGGAAATAATTTTGGTAGAAAGACCTTGCTCATTCTTAGCTTTGTATGCAACTTTTGTTGAATTTCCTGAACCTATTTCGATGTATTTATTGGGTTTATAAGTTGAAAGCATCGTATATATACTAATAATATCTAGTCCTGGTAAGAAATTATTATTCCAACACGGTTTTATTGGATTTTTTTCGTTTTCAGAGGTCTTAATTTTCCAAATTTCATTCGAATAGCTTAAGGCCTTATCAATTATTTCGCAATAGGCATTTCTATTTTCGTTTATGATTTTGTAAAGTGCCCCATGAGGTTTATTTCCATGACCATATCTTGGTTTAAAATCAACCTTATATTCCAAGAAAAGCGTCTGATATTTAGAACTTAAAAATTTGTACAGATTCTTAATCATAGATTTTACTTATGCCTTATCCAAGCATATGCTTTGATAGCTGCGCAAATATAAATAAGAATCTATAAACCCACTTAAAAAAAGTATTTCAATTGGATTAAGTCTTAAGTCAATATTGATAAAAAAGGTTTAAAAACTCATTGAACCGGTTCCCAAAGCTCAATTTTATTTCCTTTTTTATCAAATATGTAGGAAAAGCGTTTGTTTTTGTTTTGCTGAATGTCCAAATCAATTTCAATTTCATGATATTTTAAAATTTCCAACAGATGCCCAAGGTTTTCGACTTGGTATTTATCTTGTTTATTTGAGGTTATTGTTGATATCTCACCGGAATTTAGGAGTGATAGATTTGAAAATAGATCTAAATAGGTTGAGTATTCCTTTAGATCTAGGAGTGTTTGTTTTTTCATTTAATCCATAGTTTTTTATTCACACTATGGCTCTATTCACTTGCAATGAATAATAGTTTACGAAATATGAGTTTTTCTAGTCCCTTTATTGACGCGTTCGCTATTGATTGGGTTGCGCTTGATATTTGGATTTGGACAAATTTAATAATGCCTTAACATTGAGAAATAGTATAAAATAACACAACACGATGATTTACAAAAGATTACAAGTTTTCAAATTTTATATGGTTTTGAGATGAAATATTCATTGAAACGCCGGGTTTATTCAAAATGGACCGAAAATTAAGTTAAATGCTATACATTAATTAAAAATATTTTATGCGTTTTAATATTTTATTTGTCGTTTTTTTTTTCAGCTTTTCCATTAAGTCCCAAACTACTCAACTAAAAGCTGCTTTCTGCCCAGCAACCCTTTCTAGCTTAGGAACAAATATGACATGTAACGGTGTTGAAGGAGCAGAAGGTTATCGATTTGAGATTTGGAATCAAGCTCAAGATGACAGCATTAAGACATATGATTCCTATGCTAATAATCGTGGTAACAAACTTCGATTTTCCTGGGTAGGTGGTGGAGTTATTGAATATTCAACGACCTATGCTATTCGTGTTTCTTGGTATGACTTAGAAACAGATGTTTGGAGTGTTCCAGGTACATTTTGTGAGGTTACCACCCCATCTAATCCAATCACTCAAATAGCTCCAGCTTTTTGTGGTGCAGAAATGGCTTCTGACAATAGCAATATTTTATGCAATCAAGTAACAGGGGCAATTCAATATCGATTTGAAATTTCGATAGACGGGGTATTTTTAGAAAACGTCGATAAAACGACCTACAAATTGAGATTGTCGGACTTTACTATACCTGGTCACCCGCAGCATTGTACACAATACGATATTCGTGTGGCCTATAGAACGACGTCTGCAGCTGCATGGTCTCAATTTGGTACGTCTTGTTTTGTGACTTTCAAGGTGCCAACAACCGTCATTTCTCCTGTCTATTGCGGTTCAACAATTAACTATCTTCAACAAGATACGATAAATGCGAATGCTCTAGGCGTAGCAGATGGATACAGATTTAGAATTGAAAGTGGTATTACAATAATTGAAGATACAGTTGCAACTCCAAGTGCATACAACGGCATTACATTTGTGAAATTTCCTGGTGTTGAATACGATCAGAACTATAATGTTTCGGTTAAAATTCGTTCGAATGGCTGTTGGGGTAATTATGGTCCATCTTGTGCGATCCGAACTGAATTCCCATTTATTAAACAAGAAACTTTGGGCAGAACGGTCATTGCAAGTGCAGGTGGTACACTGATATCAGATAACGGTTTGAATGACTATATCCTAACCAATACATTAGGAGAAACGAAAACAAATACCGAAAAAATATTTGTATTCCCTCCAAATACTTTTATACTAAATGAAGGTTTTCAGCAACCTGATCAATGGATAGTAGAGTCTACCCAAAATCAAAAATTAAATACTGCACTCAATATAGAAGTCTATCCTAATCCTTTCTCGGGCAATATTATCATTGATTCAGAATCTTCAAAAGAAGAACAAATAGACTTGAATATTTATGCTGCTGATGGTCGATTCATAAAAACATATTCTGTACAAAATAGTATTCAAGAATTGAATTTGAACTACCTAACTTCTGGCAAGTATGTTTTCGAATTTACGAATCAAAAAACAAACACAAAACTGAATAAAACACTTATTAAATCATACTAATATGAAAAATTTATATCTCCTACCTTTTTTATGTTTCTTTTTAATTCCTTCTTTTGTTGAGGCACAAGCACCCGAGGGTATTAATTATCAAGCGATGTATCGGAATGCTTCTGGTGCGGCACTACCTAATCATAATATCAACGTACGAATTAATATAAACCAGGGCGCATCGAATGGATCTTTGGTATACACAGAGCGGCATAAGACTAAGACAAATGGACAGGGTTTATTTAACATAATTGTTGGAAATGGTTTGTCACCAGATGATTTTAGTTCAATTGATTGGTCTTTTGGACCTTATTTCATGCACATTGAGATTGAGGATATTGATTTATCTCAAAATATTTATTTCGGTTTTCAACAATTATTAAGTGTTCCCTATGCCTTACATGCCAAAGTTGCGGATAGTATTGCAGGTGGTAGTTCAGGCTCAGGTGAAGATGGTTTAAGTGCATATGAAATTGCAGTTCAAAATGGATTTTTAGGTACTGAGGTAGAATGGCTAGCTTCACTGCAAGGAACAGATGGTCAAGAGGTGTTGATGGACCAGGACAACCGGGAGCAGATGGTCAAGATGGTGCTGATGGTTTACCTGGTCAACCGGGAGCAGATGGACAAGATGGTGCTGATGGTTTACCCGGACAACCGGGAGCAGATGGACAAGATGGTGCTGATGGTGCACCGGGACAACCGGGAGCAGATGGACAAGATGGACAAGATGGTGCACCGGGACAACCGGGAGCAGATGGACAAGATGGTGCTGATGGTTTACCTGGTCAACCGGGAGCAGATGGACAAGATGGTGCTGATGGTTTACCCGGACAACCGGGAGCAGATGGACAAGATGGTGCTGATGGTTTACCCGGACAACCGGGAGCAGATGGACAAGATGGTGCTGATGGTGCACCGGGACAACCGGGAGCAGATGGACAAGATGGTGCTGATGGTTTACCTGGTCAACCGGGAGCAGATGGACAAGATGGTGCTGATGGTTTACCCGGACAACCGGGAGCAGATGGACAAGATGGTGCTGATGGTGCACCGGGACAACCGGGAGCAGATGGACAAGATGGTGCTGATGGTTTACCTGGTCAACCGGGAGCAGATGGACAAGATGGTGCTGATGGTTTACCCGGACAACCGGGAGCAGATGGACAAGATGGTGCTGATGGTGCACCGGGACAACCGGGAGCAGATGGACAAGATGGTGCTGATGGCTTGAGTGCTTACGAAATTGCTGTTCAAAATGGATTTGTAGGAACTGAGGCAGAATGGTTGGCCTCATTACAAGGGACAGACGGTCAGGATGGGGCTGACGGACAAGGCGGTGTAACTCAAGCTGGTACTAATGTAACAATAACGGGAGATGGAACACCAACTACCCCCTACATCATCGATGCAATTCAAACAATCTCAACAAATGGTTCACCTGGTAATTTATCACTTAATGATGGAGGAGGCACAATTACTATTAATGTAAACGATGGGGACGATAGTGCTACCAATGAGACTTCAAGACATTTCTACCGATGGAGCTCCAGGAAATATAAGCATTAGTGATGGTTCAACAATCAATCTCAATATAGACGATGCAGATTTTGATCCATTTAATGAAATTACTACTGTTGTAGATAATGGCAATGGCACATCTACCATTACGGATGTTTTAGGAGGTTCAGTTATTGTAGATAATGATGGTATTGATAATGTAGATGATGCAGATAATGATCCAACGAATGAATGGAATACTGGAGCAACTTTTAACAATAACATTCTTGAAATACAAGATGCTGGAGGAATTGTAACGGCTGACTTAAGTATTTTGGACAATAGTGGTACTGATGATCAAAATATCTCTGGTTCTAGTTTAACAGGAACGATACTTAAAATCGGAATAGAAAACGGAGCAAGCGAAACAGTCGATCTTTCATCATTACAAGACGGTGTGGATGATGCAGATAATGATCCAACAAATGAATGGAATACAGGAGTCGCTTTAAATGGGAGTGAGCTTGAAATCACGGATTTAGGTGGCACTTTGTCAGTTGACCTAGAAGACCTGGAAGATAATGATTGGTACAAACAACCTGTTGGTAGTAATGAGCAAACTTCCAGCATATCTGATGAAATTTACACGAATAGTAATGTACTTATCAACGGATTTGGTGCAACGGGGCCATTTGGAAGCAGTTTAACAGCACCCAATGATTTCAATGCGCTTACTATAAGAAATGGGGACATCAATCAAGGGTGGAAATCCGTAAGTATTGATTTAAGAGGAATCAATACAGATGCAAAAATCATTGCTGGTAATGAATCTGCAAATTTGGGTACAAATGGTTATTTCGCGATTCAAACAAGAAAAAACGAAATTCTTAGTGAAAGATTTAGAATTAATTCAGGAGGAAATGTGGGCATTAACATTTCTGATCCTAGTCAATTGACAAATAAATTACAGGTAGATGGATCCGTTAGATTTGATAATTTAGTTTCATCCGCAGGGACTGAAAATAATGGACTTTTGTTGAACGGCTTAAATCAAGTTGTTTCGAGATCATTTGACGTTGTAGCTTTCAACGGGGAAATTGATGGAGATATTACAAACGAACTTCAAGAATTGACTATTAGTAATGGTACTGTTGGAATTACTCAAGGTAATTCGATTGAATTACCGTGGCAAAGAAACGATGCTAGTGGTGAAATCTACCCTAATGTTTTGACGGACAAAGTTGGAATAGGTACCAACAATCCAGAATATGATTTAGATGTTCAAGGTATACTAGCTTCCACTTATCTTTTGCCGAATATTATAGATGGTAATTCTAATAGATCATTAAGAATTGGAGTACCAGGCAATTATCCAGGTGGTATCCAATGGAATGGGTCAAATAATACCAGCGGGGAATCTGGAGATTTATCTTTTCTAACTTATAATAATAGAGATTTAACTTTAGCTCCAAATGGTACTGGGGTTGTCAAAGTATTCAATCATGATTTAATTATTAATTCAGGGAGGGTTGGGGTAAATACGACGAGTCCTGGGACTGCATTGGATGTAGTTGGTGTTCTTGAACTTTCAAATGTAGCCCCTACTGACCCAGGAGCAGATATTGTTCGGCTCGGAGATGGTGGTAGTAATCTTCAAATTCAAACTAACTACGGATATACGAAAATAGGACCAGCAAATGTCAACTATGCACATTTTTTTACAGATCGACCCAAATATTTTTTCGATAAGAGAATTATTTTAGATGAAGGAATTTTGAGCTCTTATAATGAAGATTTATCACTACAAACCAGTCAAATCGAAAGAATGCGTATTAGTAATACAAATGGGAACGTTGGAATTGGAACTACGGATTTATCATATAAATTGGTAGTTAATGCCGGAGGTTCAAGTTCAATTGCTAAACTAAATGGTACAAATAGAGCTTATCTCGATATTTTTGGAGGACAAAGTCAACTACGAATTGGAGAGTATGCATTTGGATATGTGGGTTTTTCTAATGGATCTGAAAGTCTACCACATATGCACATAAGTAGTTCAGGAAATGTTGGTATTGGAAATAATTCGGGGAATAATTTTGTAGCTCAAGTACCCTTAGATGTCGAAGGGAAAACTCGCGTAGGCTGGCGTGGATATTCAGATAGAATTTGGATTTCTGCAACAGATTTGGTGCCTAGTAAAAGTACCTCGGATTGGGAAGTCCTAGATGGAGGAAATACTATGAGAATATATGATGGATCTGACGGATATTTTACCACAATGATTCCCGCAGGTTATCAAGTTGTAGACGTAAATGTACATTTCAAGGACAATGCTTGTGACAGAATATACATTCACAGTAATTCAGCAGCCTGGAATGTTTCTGGTTCAAGTCAAAATGGCATGTTTCCCAATGGTAATTCAAATACGAATGTCCCATGTACTGTGAACCCACCTATCCAAGGAGGAGATGGGAGGTACATAACTATACGATTAGAAAACTATCCGGAGGGATATCAATTTACTTTTACAGGCGCTTATATACAGTTGGAGAAATGCACCACTGGCTGTGGAATGTAAGTGCTATTTCGCTGAGTAAACATTGGACATAGAATTCACAATTCAATGTACTACAACTTTAAGGTAATTATTCTTTTGATTTTTTTAAAAGTTGACGTATGTAATTGCATATATCAATTGGAGCTGCATTAATAAATAATACTACCACGCTTGTGGATGCTTGTTACAAATGCAATGAATAATATTCATCAAACTAAAGTAAATATTCATTTCGATAGTATGATTATTTGAATTATCGTAATTTATTAATCTATTTGAAATTATCATGGCTTATTCTTTGTTTCTAAAATCATTGTTTGTATTACTACTTGTCTTGATTTCGGGTAATTCCGTTTTTGCGCAATTACCACAACTTAGAGGTGTAGATTGTAATAGAATAAATACACAACTTTATCACCACTTTACGCCAATTACACAAATGCCAATCAATATAAATTTAAAGTCAGTTGCTAGAAAGCTCAATCCGAAGAAATTAAAATAAGTTTCTCTTGAGCCAAAAATTATTGAGCACCTTTTTTGCTGTTATTATTAGCGAACAATTATTTGAATAAGCTTACTCTCCTTGTAGATATCATGAAGTAAATGGTTCTTTATGGAGCTAAAATAAATCCTTTCTCCTTCTATGCTGAAAGGTATTTCCTTGCCGTTAATATCATAAACCTCTATCTCATAATCCTCCAAATTAATATTTGAATAAATTACTTCACGAAAAGGATTGGGGTAAAAAATAATGTCTTCCAAGGAAACATCTTCGACTGAAGCACAATCCTGTGCTTCAATGTTGATTTCATCAGAAGCGGTACACCCAAAATTATTGGTAACAGTAACACTGTAAGCATATTGTCCAGAAACTGAAAAATCAGGACTCAAAGTAGAGGAAGTTGAATTGTCACTCCATAAATAGGAGTCATGTTGGCCTGCATCAAGGATTAAAGAATTCCCTGCACATATAAGGGTGTCAGAGCCAAGAAATAAATCGGGTAGGGGGTAAGCCTCGATTTCAATGGTATCCAAAATATGTATATTTCCATTTAGAGCTTGGTAGTATATCTGTGTCGAACTTTCTATTGTAGTATTCACTTGTGCATTATTAGATAGTATATTTCCGTCAGAATCCATCCATGTCACATTGAAGTCGGTAGAAGTGTAGCCAGGTAAATATTCAAAACTCGAAAATAAAGGCCTACACATTACGCCATGATTCCTGAGAACTAGCATCCTCCAAGGACCAAGAACATTGAACGGACGCTTGTACAATCCAACAAGATTCGCGGCATTTTCATTAATAGTTGAAATCATATGAAGCGTAATGTCACCGGCATTGACAGATGAATTCCAAATACTAATATCAGCCATTTCACCATGGTAATAGTTAGATGCCTGAAAACCATCAAATTCTTGTCCTAATGACGCCCTATCCGTGCTTTCAATAGTAAGATCGAGTGAAACACTAAGCTCCTCAACACCATCAACATAAAGCCTTAAATTATTGGAAGTTACATTCCAGGTATACCCCACATAATGCCATTGATCGTCATTTACCAGGCTTGAACCTGAATAATGATCGCTTGGCACATAAATATCCATTTTTCCATCATGAATACCAAAGAGAAAGCGGTTACCACCATATCTATCATTGACAGCAAAAACCCGCTCATCAGAGGTAGGATTTGATGTCTTAACCCACGCAAAGAACGAGTGAGAATCATTCTGAATATCGTCAATAACCGACTCTAAATTGACATAATGCATACCATCAAAATCAAATACATTACGTCGGCAAATCATATTCGGCAGATAGGTTTATGGGCGGACAGCTGCTCACATCATCAATCAAATTTTCATCTAAATCAGACATCGCATATACCAGTTCTTCACTAAAACTACATTCCGATAATGAGCTTGTAGAAAGCATGATTACCTCTTGATAGGAGAGGGGGCGGTCATATATTCTAAACTCATCTATACTGCCTTTAAAATAGTTGCCGTTATTTCTACCGAGCTCAGCACTTTGATTTGTTCCTAATTCACCAATACCACTGGTAGTGTGACTATCCATGAGCTCTCCATTAAGAAATATCATGGCCTCTTTTCCATTATAAACAGCGGCAATATGAATCCATTGATTCAATATGAGCTGAGATTGAGGAATACCAGGCCTTGCAGTTAGACCATTTTCATCCTTCACCTTAAAGCGAAGTTCCTCATTATTCTTATCTAAGTATAATATGTAATAATCTTCATCTGAATCATATATCGGACCAAATCCATCTGTTATTTGTGAAGGCAATTGATCCAGCTTGACCCAAACACTCATGCTTACGGCATCTAAAGAAATATTTAAAGATGGAGTAGGGGTAACAGTCACAAAATCATTCACACCATCAAAATTCAGTGCTGACCCATTTATTCCAGTTGTCCAAGAAGCATTGCTTGTATTCAAATCATTCCCATTCTGGCTTAGGTCTTGAGTACTTGATCCCGAGTTTTCATCAAAAGACCAATGTGTCATAAGAGCCACCATTTTGAATGTAACCTTTAAGAACCATCATGTCATGAGCATTATCCGTAATGATTCCTGTAAGTCCTTTAGACATTTTATTGAGCATCGAGCGTGCATCATTCACAGTATAGTTCCATATTTCTAAACCTGCATTACGCGCGGCCATAATATTCGCAACACTAGGATCTTGACCAACTCCTAAAATTTCCGCATCAATTGAGAGGGCCTCATCGATATCTCCTGGAGTCATAATACTTGACAAAAAACAGACTTTAATATTTGGATTGATATTTTTTACAATTTGCAATTGAGAAAGACTGAATGAAAAAATAACGACATCATCAATCATACCCATATCTTCAATGAGCTGCATTGCTTGGGATTCTATGTTGCTTGCTTTCAATTCGACACATACCTTGGTTTTGCCCTGAGCTAAGGCTAAAGATTCATATAAAGTTGGGATTTCAGTTCCTAAATATTCATTTGAAAACCAACTCCCCGCATCCATTTGTTTTAATTGACTGTAGGAATAGGCGCTGACCAATCCGGAATAATTCGTCGTTCCATTCACTGTAGGGTCATGAATCACCATCAAACTGTCGTCAGACGATTTTTGAACGTCTAATTCAATGTAATCCACATTTAAATCTATACCCAATTGAAAGGCCGGTATGGTATTTTCAGGCGCCAATGAAGAAACTCCTCTGTGTGCAATGATTATAGTTGTATCACAACAAAAGCAACACAGAAATGAATGAATAAATAAAAGTATAATGCTAAATTGAGTGTATTTCATAGCGTTTTAATTAATGTAAAATACAATTATTATTCTAGATGAATTTTGAACCTCTATCAATTCATAAATACGACATAGGCATTTAACGAGGTCGCAATAAATAACCAAATCACATACGGTAAGAGCAATAAAGTATATCCTTTTTGTAAGGACCTATATCTAAATAGAAAATAAGTGACAAGGCTGGTTAATGCTACAATGACAATTAATCCTATGATCGGCTTATGCAGATAGAAGAATATTGGATTCCAAGCCACGTTTAGCGCCCATTGTATGGCGTATAAAAGGATAATTGTCTTGACCGATTTAGTTTTGGTGTATAATGTTGCCATATATACTGAAAAACAAAGCATGATTGTCGTCCATGCAAAACCAAACACCCATCCAGGAGGTGTCCAAGGCGCTTTATTTAGTTCAGCATACCAATTTGAACCCGCACCACTCCCTGCAAAAAGGCCACCAAGCGCTAAGGCTCCGAAATTAAGGAAGAGAAAACCAATAATTTTTAACCACATAAAGACTATTTAAAAAGTAAGGTATAAAAAAAGCCTGTCATTATTGACAGGCTCTTAAAGACATATATGTTTAATAATCCTTAGATTACTTTTACATTCAATGCATTTAATCCTTTAGGACTCTCTTCAATATCGAAGCTTACTTTATCTCCTTCATTGATTTCATCTACTAATCCGTTTGCGTGAACAAACACGTCTTTATCTCCATCATCTGGAACGATGAATCCAAAACCTTTTGAATTATTGAAGAATTTTACTGTACCGTTACTCATATTTTATATATTTTATTAGATGGCAAATGTAGGGTATTATTGTCAGTGTACCTAAAAATCGAAGAAATTCACAAATATTTTTTTTAATTCGAAAAAAAAGAACCCAACTTTTTTGTTGTTTTTACTAATTCGATACTTTTAGAAAGTGTTTTTTCTTTCAGACAAAATAGAATTCCCTGAGGTGCATTTTGCAGATAAAAATGGAATCCTAGCCATAGGAGGTGATTTGACCATACCAAGGCTAAAATTGGCCTATGCAAGCGGTATATTTCCATGGTATTCTTCTGGTGAGCCTATTGCATGGTTTAGCCCTGATCCGAGAATGGTACTTTACCCTAAAGATTTAAAAATTACTAAAAGCATGAAACAAGTGCTGAAGTCTCATCGTTTTCGAATTTCATACAATGAAGCTTTTACAGAGGTAATCTCGCATTGTAAAACCATTGATCGTTCCTCTCAAGGGGAAAGCGGTACTTGGATTACAAATGAAATGAAAGAAGCCTACATTGCCTTGCATCATGCTGGAATCACAAAGTCCGTTGAAGTTTGGGAAGATCAGGAATTGGTTGGTGGGCTTTATGGAGTTGAAGTTGGAAAGGTATTTTGTGGTGAAAGTATGTTTTCTAAAGTAAGCAATGCCTCAAAGTTGGCATTAATACATTTGGTCCGAGATAATCATTATAGCTTGATTGATTGTCAAGTTTACAACCCGCACTTGGCCTCATTGGGAGCCAGGGAAATCGAGCGAGCTAAATTTTTAGCCCTTTTGAAACAGTAATTAGTTTTTGCTTTTATAAATACTTTCGACTTCTCTTATGCGCTCCATTACACAACCTGCAACGGCCTCTAAATCCTTATGATATTTATTTGAGCACTTTACGGCCTGAAGATTTGTGCTGATGGTCATCTCCAATAAAACAAGCTCTGTTTTGTACTTAACTATATTT
Source organism: uncultured Flavobacteriales bacterium (assembly GCA_943789205.1). Lineage (GTDB taxonomy): Bacteria > Bacteroidota > Bacteroidia > Flavobacteriales_D > Crocinitomicaceae > UBA952. Next base: position 394,085 of record CALSTG010000001.1, on the reverse strand, counting down.
GGAAATTCACTGAGAAATTTGATTGCATCTTCCTTATTACGAAAAACAGAAACCTTGTCTTTCATTATGGAATCATAAAAGATCCCGTGTTTTTCATAAAGAGAGCTGTAGGAGTTATAAGAGACGCTTCTCGATTTATACCGAAATAGACCTGTAACCGCAGAATAATAGTTTAGATTTTTCTTTTCAGCTACTTTGAAGCCAACAAAAGTTTCTTCCTCTAACGGCTCGAAATCACTGTATCTACAGAGCAGTTCTTCACAAAGCTTATTTGATGCGTTCATAGTGCTTAGTTTTACATCTCAATGTAAAAGTAAGTAGTTATTGTCTTTATAACACCAACTAAATACGTTTATTTAAAAATTACGCAGAAATTACTAGTTGGGATGTTGTATAAAATGAATAATTCCCTTTTTTTAGAACTTTATTTGTATCCGTAGCGTTAAGAAATGTAAACAATACAAAACCAATGCTTAGTTACTCTACTTATATTCATCAATCTTCAGAAAAATGGGTGACTTTTATCCATGGTGCGGGCGGTAGTAGTTCAATTTGGTTTCGTCAAATACGTGCCTTCAAAGAAGAATTTAATGTTCTTTTAGTGGACCTAAGAGGTCATGGAAATAGTAAAATACGATCTCATGAACAGGATAAGAAAGATTATACCTTTGAGGTGATTACCAACGATATTGTTGAAGTATTAGATCACTTATGCATTGAACGGTCCCATTTTGTAGGTATTTCATTAGGTACAATTTTAATTCGAGATTTGGCGGAGAGGCACCCCGAAATGGTTGAAAGCATGGTGCTAGGTGGTGCAGTTTTGAAGTTAAATATACGCTCTAAACTACTCATGGGCTTTGGTAACTTTTTTAAATCTGTAGTTCCGTATATATTTTTGTATAAACTGTTTGCATTTATAATAATGCCAAAGAAAAACCATAAAGAATCACGACTATTATTTGTTAACGAAGCTAAGAAGCTATATCAGAAAGAGTTTATTCGTTGGTATAAATTGACCGCTCAATTAAATCCAATATTGCGCTTATTCCGTTTAAAAGACATCAATATCCCTACTTTATATGTTATGGGGGAGCAAGACCATTTGTTTTTACCATCCATCAAAAAAGTCATCTCAGGTCACCAGAGTGCCCAACTTCATGTTATAAAAAATTGTGGTCACGTCGTCAATGTTGAGCATCCACTTGAGTTTAATAAAGAGGTTCTTTCTTTTCTAAAAATGAAAAATTGATTACTCTCCTACAAGCTCTCTGACCGTAGGAATCATCTCATCAACCCACAAGGCATATTGTGTTCCACTTGGATGAAGATTATCCGACGCAAGTGCACCTTCAGACGCTCCTAAAACCCTTGATATTTCTGTTATGTTGATGTATGGGATATTTAAGGTATCACATTTCAACCGAGCATATTCGTTATATTCGTCAAGTTCTTGCGCTATTGTTTCGCTATTGTTGCTCCCAAAAGGTGTTACTCCATAGTCTGGGATTGAAACTACAAATACACGGCTTGCTCCAGCTGCATCGATGATTCGTCCCAGCAATTCATCGAATTCAGAGGTGTATACCTCAAAGGGTATTCCTGAAAACTGGTTGTTTACACCAATCGAAAGTGAAATCAAGTTATAATCCTCGAGATTAGTTCCTTCAATAGCATTTAGTAGATCACTTGTTTTCCAACCGGTTTGTGCAATGATATCTGTTCTTTCCACAGTAAATCCCTCATCCTTAAGTTTAGCATCTAGTTGTATGGGCCATCTGTCTGAAGTATCTACACTTTGACCAATTGTATAGGAATCTCCCAATGCTAAATACTGAATTGGTTGTGTATCAGCTTGATTTTCCGCTTTTTCTTGACAAGAAATCAGCATCAGCATCATTGTAACTTGAATGAAGGTCGCACTTATAATTTTCGATATCTTTAATGGCATTTTTAAAAAAAGTAAATAGGTTGTTTTGAAATAATTAATTTTTTTCAGCAGAACTTTTAATGTGGTTTAAAACTCGTTTATGAATCTTATGAATAACGAAGTCTGACCATAATCTCCAATAGGTCTGGGGGAGAATATCTAGTTTATACCAAGTTGTGCCTTCAAGTTCAGTTTTATTTTTTGATAGGCGTTTAAGTTTGAATTGTCCTTTTTTAGAAACAAAATAGCCCTCTAGATGAGGTGGGTGTATATCCCAAAATGGATTAAATTCATTCATAGGAATGGGCTGCTCTATAACATCAAATTGCAATAATTCTGGCTCGTTCCATGTAGTAATCGGTTCCACAAAGCTTCCTGTTGTAAAATTGCAATACCTAACTGCTCCGACGCCTTGTCCTTTGATTGTTGCGTCTGTTGGTGAGGAAATCCCAGTTTTAAAGATCCAATCTTGTGGTGTATCTATTTTGTTGAATGTCACTACATGTTCCCAAACGTCCTCTATTGGAGCATTTACAATGATTTTAGTACGCACGGGGATGAGTCCATTGGCTTCATTAATCGTATCAAAACTCATTGATAAACCACAAAGAAGGATTATCATTAGTGAAGAGTTGGTTGGGTTGATCCATTTACCAGCATTTACTTTGAATCCAATATAGGCTCCTAACCACACGAACGCTATTAAAATAGGGGAAGCCATTGCGATGCAAATCAGTCCCTCAATAGCAAAGAGAAGAAGTGCTAATAGGACAAGGCCTAATGTCGAAAACCCCATTTTGTAGCTTTCTTTAAGTCGGATTTCTTGAGTTCTACCCACAATATATGGAGGAATAAAGCCCATTAAAAACGGAACCGTAATAAAGACAGTCCAACCATAGTCACCTAATATAAATATTGAGACCCCGCCAATTAATAATGAAAGAATGAGTCCTGAAAAGACAGCTATAGGTTTTATATATTTCATATTCAAAAGATTTAGCTTTTCATAGCGATCTATTCCTAAAGATAAAGGAAATTCATTACAACATTAATTGACTGAAATTTATGAATTATACACTATTCCAATAATTAATTTTTTATCAGATTCGAATATGGAAATTATTCTTTTTGATAACACATTACGAGCTATTGAATAAGTTTTTTGGAATTATTCGATCACTAGCTTTTGTATCTGCTCGTATTCCTCTGTTTCAATGATTACCTGATAGAGTCCAGAAGGATATTTTGACGCATTTATGAAAAAGTTCTTTTCACCTGAGGATATTTCACCCGTGTATATTTCTTTTACGAGCGACCCTTGTAGATTGAATAATTTAATTTTAAGTTGTTGCTGTCGGTTGCTACTGATTGGAATAACTGTAATGGCTTTCGCGGGATTCGGATAGATTTGATTTAATTGGATATCAGCACCTTCGTTTAGAGAAACAGTTCCGGGATCAATTATATCGAACACATGAGTGCCCAACGGCGCAGGGAAGGGGTGTGCACCCTGTTTTCCGTTGCTAGCAATACCCTCAATGTAATAATAGACAGTAGATCCCAATGGCTGCGCTGGAATACTCGCAGACCATTCATCGCCAGTGGTATTGGTCATGGAAATCTCTGTGTACCCATCTTCAGGGTCTGTTTTATAAAATAGCGATGCTTCAGCAATGCCATTTCTGTGTAAAATAGTTGCGTTAGCCGTATAATCATTTTCTGTGTCCGCAGTATTTTCAAGTTTTTTGTGCGTGATGTAAAGCGGTTCATTTACTCCGACTGTATGCGTAATACAGTGAATTCCTCCACCGTTTGAGATGAGGCTCTGACCTGAATTGTCAATATCAATAGGAGCAATTGTATATCCAGGAAGCTGCTCTTCGAGAATTCTAATCGCAATTGTATCGTATTCCTCTCTGTACGTTGGCAGTAAAATAGTGTTATTTACAAAAGTGAGATTCGTAAACGTTCTGTAGTAGGCATTGGGTGGGAAATTCCCATTCGTTGCAGATGGCTGAGGAATGCGTACAACTTTGAATGGTGTACCGAATTTTGTATTGAAATTACTCAGTACATATTGAATATTGGCCTCGATTTGTGGTCCGTCTGAGGTGCCTTCTGGATATTCTCCAATCAACAAGGTCTCTTCGTCCAGTAATTTCATGTGCATATCAATGTGATGAATTTCATCGTAAGGAAGCTCTGTCATTTTGATATACTCATCAATACCCATCCAGTTTTGAAAAATCTCGTCTAATTCAGCCTCAGTGTGATTGGGGTATGATAAGGAACCAAAATCTCCATTTCCATCGTTTTCATCGAGGACTAGGTTAGAAGAAAAAGCCACACCCTCACCATCCGACATCCAATTTCCACCTGTCGACATTATTTTATTAGGATTTGCCGTAGTGGAGTAAACATCCAGTCCCAAGTAATCACCATAGGCATCTGGAATGGCGTCATCAGAGGGCCTTGGCCTATTGTAGATCCAGTCTACTAGAAAAACATCTTCTACCATGTTGGCGTAACAAGTGTTTGCGCCATAATCCCGAATCCATATCGAATTATAGGGTGCTTCAATATAATCGATGTTTACATCTGGCACTCCTTGACCATTTAGGTAAGATTTAACCTGGTTTGAGTCTGAACAATGAATAATTACGGTGCATTCCTCTTGGGCTGCATCAACAATTTTTCTTTGTATGCTGTTGTACTGATTTGTCCATGTGATCACAAGTGCCTGAACCTCCTCCCACTCGGCGGCAGTTCGGATATTATCATAAGGTGGTGGTGAGCTAATGCCTTTACTATCGAAAGAGGAAAGGTAGGCGTCCATCATTATTTTTTCATCATCTGTCATGTATTTAGGCAGCACATCTTCTTGCGAAAAGTAGTTGTAATTCAGGAGAGTCAAAAAGAAGCTCAGGAAGAGTAAGTTGAGTTTTTTCACAGTATGGTATTTTAAGAAAGTTAAATTTAAGAAAAGGGACGCTTAAATCATAAATATCCTGCCATACTTTCTACTTATTCTAATAACGTTGCCAGCAAGGTGTAATATCTTTGGGCGATAAAGTCAGCTCCTGTTACATTGTAGTGAACGTCATCAGCAAGATAGATATCACTGAATCCGGTATACATATCTACGGCGACTACGGATGAATTTGATGAGGTTTGCTCCTCGCAAATCGATAAGATTCCTTGCTGAAGCTGCTCAAAATAGGTCGTCAATTCAGGGGTCATCATATTTGAATGCCCAGGGGCCATTAGCTCTATGATAATCGTAATGTCCGGATTAACGTTTTGGAGCACATCAATAATACTATTAATGTTGTCAATTGCCTCATTGAAGGGTAAACCGAGTAAGGCATCATTTCCGCCAGGAGAGCTAAATAATACGAAGTCTGGAGCTCCGGTTTCTTGCAGATTATTTGGAAGGGCCTGCAAAATTTGGGCGGATGTCCATCCACCTATTCCTTCGTGGTCGATGTCAAAATCAAGGGAATTGAAGCTAGGATAGTTGGCCTCATCTGATTGTGTACCAATGAAATCAAAGGTCCAACCATTCTCCTCTAGATCCTTCCAAAGCTCGTAACGGAAACTTTCATAGTCTGGTCGATTGCCTTCTACGCGAGATGCACCGAGAGGCAATATTTTATTGATTGAATTGCTGATGGGTTTTGCCCCCTGCTCATCTTCCTTGTTGCATGACAGGACTACAAAAGCGATACATAAAAGTATTCCGAATAAGGGTTTTTTTTGAGTCATTTTCATTTGTATGATGAATGTTTACATTCAAACGGTTAAAAAAAAAATTGTTACGCTTCGAACGAGGAAATAAACGTAATACGTTTATTTCTGAGTTTAATATAGGGTTAGATACATCTTTATTTTTCCATTGTGAAGACCTGTAAATACGCGTGTGTAGAAGGAGAGGGTTCTATGCGCAGATAGTTTCCTCAGTAGTTTTAAGGATTTTTCGAACTTCATCGAGGGTCGGCGCCTCCGCATAAACCCGCAATACAGGTTCCGTTCCAGATGGTCGAATCATAACCCAACGCTCATCATCCAAAAAGTATTTAAAACCATCAATGGTTTCAACATTACGTATTGTATAAGTCCCAAACGAGTTATAGTGATTGGCTTTACAATTCGCAATAATGCGCTGCTTTAATTCCTCTGTAATATGGAGATCACTGCGCTCAAACTTGAACGGATTCACGATAGCATATACTTCATTCAATGAGCTCATCCAATGTTTTACCTGATTTCGCCATGAATTCCCAGATAATAAGTCCCATCCATATGCCGTCACGCTCTGGGATATGTCCTTTAACTGCTATCCCTCCTGACTCCTCACCACCAACTAAAACATCGTCGGTTACCATAATCGAAGCAATCTCTTTAAAACCAATTTTGGTAGTGATTACTTCAAGTCCGTAATGATCACAGAGTTTTTTAACTCTCGGTGTCACACTAAAGGCAATGGCAATCTTTCCAGTTTGACCTTTATATTTTACTAAGTAATGGATCAATAAAAGGATGAGGTGATGAGAATCTATAAACTCACCTGCACCATTGAACATTCCAATACGGTCTGCATCTCCGTCAGTTGCAAGTGCGCAATCAAACGAGCCAGTAGATTTTAAATGTACCTCCAATTCTTTGAGATTCTTGCCTATAGGTTCAGGTGCTTGCCCCATGAATGATGGGTTGTAGTCACAATGCATTAAGTCTACATTCGGAAGAATTCTCGGTAAAACACGTTGTCCGGCGCCATACATAGCATCATAGATCAAGTTCAAATTCGAAGCTTGAATTGCTTGGAGATCAAAATTATTTTTTACGTGGTTAACGTACATTGTTTCGATATCATCAACAATAAGATTGCCTTCTTGAATGTTTGAGTCTAGGTTAATAGTAGAATAATCAAAACTACAGTGATCAGGAATGAGATCTTCAACTTCTTGGACATGCGCTGGTGCTAAAGGTCCTCCAAAATCGGCTTTTAATTTATATCCATTGTAAGAAGGGGGGTTGTGGCTCGCAGTGAGTACTACACCAATTTGGCAATTGAATCTGTTTGCAGCTAAAGAAACCATTGGTGTCGATACAAAGCCCCTCGACATGCGGACTTTTAAACCCATTTTCAGAAAAACCTTTACGCTCGTCTCCATGAACAATTCACCAGCAAAACGGCAATCATGTCCCACAAAAACAGTTGGGTTATCATAATTATTTTTCAGCCATAAACCCGTTCCTTCAGAAACTCGAGCAACATTTTCTACGGTGAATTCTTTCGCGATAATTGCGCGCCATCCATCTGTACCAAATTTGATTTTATCCATGAATTACTTCTTAAATTCTAAAACTGTTTTTTCTATGATTGCTAAACAAGTGTCTAGCTCTTTTTCACTAATCACTAAAGGTGGTGCAAAGCGAATGATATTTCCATGCGTAGGCTTTGCTAATAGTCCGTTGTTCTTAAGTGCAACACAAAGGTCCCATGCTGTTGAGCTGTCAGGAGTATCATTTATGATAATGGCATTTAACAATCCTTTACCTCTTACGGCAGTTATAAGTTCATTTGAATCGATGATGGCTTGCATTCCTTTTCTAAATCGGTCGCCTAACTTCCTGGCGTTCTGGATGAGATTTTCATCCTTCACGACTTCAAGAGCAGCAATAGCTACTTTTGCCGCAACAGGATTGCCACCAAATGTTGAGCCGTGTTGTCCAGGCTTAATTACGTTCATGATTGCATTGTCCGCAAGGACCGCAGAAACCGGATAGACACCGCCAGATAATGCTTTACCTAAGATTAAAAGGTCAGGTCTCGCATAAGTGTCTTTTTGTCGTTCACAGGATTGCTCGCAGCTACAAGAACCACAAACGGCAAGTAGGCTACCAGTTCTCGCTATTCCAGTTTGAACTTCATCTGCAATGAATAATACATTCTGAGCATTACACAGCGCCTTCGCCTCCCTCATGAAATCATCACTGGGGGTATAAACTCCTGCTTCACCTTGAATAGGCTCAACTAAAAAACCAGCAACGTTCGGTAATTTTAAGGCTTCTTTGAGAGCTTCGGTATCATCATAAGGTATTTTTACAAAACCTGGTGTGTAGGGACCAAAGTTTGTAGTCGCATCAGGGTCGTTAGAAAAAGAAACGATGGTGGTCGTCCGTCCATGGAAGTTTCCATCACAGACAATAATTATCGCTTGATTTTCTGGTATATTTTTAACTTCATAGGCCCACTTTCTACATATTTTTAAGGCTGTTTCGACGGCTTCAGCACCTGTATTCATAGGTAGTACTTTGTCAAAGCCAAATGTTTTAGTAACGTAAGCTTCGTATTCTCCCAGAACGTCATTATAAAATGCCCTTGAAGTAAGTGTTAGGGTTTGAGACTGGTCGTTTAATGCTCCAATAATTTTTGGATGGCAATGACCTTGATTTACAGCTGAATAAGCAGACAAGAAGTCAAAATAATGTTTGTTATCTACATCCCAAACATTCACGCCTTCTCCTTTGGCAAGCACAACAGGAAGTGGGTGGTAGTTGTGTGCACCATAGTTGTCTTCTATTGCTATGTATTCTTCAGTTTTCCCCATTTTGTATATTCTATTTTTTAGGTGATAAAAGTAATAAATTGTCCTTAGACCTTTTATGCTATTTTAAAATTTACCAGTGGTACGCTTTATCATTAAGCCAAGTTCCTTGCACTCTAAGTGTTTGTTCTATAATTTCCCTTACGCAGCCCTTTCCACCATCGAGCGGGGAATGGTAATCGACGATTTCTTTCACATCAACCGCTGCATCTTGAGGGCAGCAAGAAACGCCCGCAATTTTCAGTACAGGTATATCTGGTATATCATCACCCATGTAGAGTACTTGTTTGTCTTCAATGCCGTATTTTTCTTTGATGCCATTGTAGACATCAATTTTTTTACTAGAACGAAGAAAAACATCTTTAATACCTAAATCAATAAGTCTTTTTTTAAGGTCTTCACTGTAGCCTCCAGTAATGATAAAAATGTCATAGTTATTTTTACTTGCGTACTGCAGCGCATATCCATCTTTTGAATTAAGCGCCCTTACAACCTCTTCTTTGAGAAGGTATACTTTACCATCAGTGAGCACACCGTCAACATCCAAGATAAAGGTGGTAATGTCTTTTAATTTCTCTTTATAATTCATTGTACGTGTTTATAATACTTTGACTTAACAATTTATACAACGCTTTGTTAGGCTCGACTAGCATATCTTCATGCATGTTAAGAATACTTTGATCACCTCTTCGTGCTGGACCTGTTTGATTTTCTAGGGCTTTATATCTTACAATAGTATCACATGTTTTTTCGAGAAGAGGCTGTAAAATAGCCCAATCGAGCCCTCTTTTTCCCGCCTCACTTTGGCTAATGTGTACCATGTGATTTACGAAATTATTCAGCATTACAGCTACTAAATGATATTCCTTTCTTCTATCTGAACTACAATGTTCAAAGTATAAATCACTTTGTTTACATAGTTCGACCATGTCTTCAATTAGTTCCTTATCATTCGCCTCAATTAACATTGGGAACTCATTGTTCATTTCATGGGAATGCGCAGTGAATGTTTGTAATGGATAAAAAACACCGCATTTATTACGCTTTAGAGATTCAAGTGAAATACTTCCTGCAGTGTAAAGTACTTTTTGATTTATTGAAATATTTTGAATTACATTAAAAATCTCATCGTCAGTAACACATACAATTATGATATCCGCTTTTGTTTGTTCAATGGAATCAACAAAGTTGCATTCGAGTCTATTGGCGAGATTTTGACCTGAATCTTGATTGCGGCTGAAAACAGAATTAATCATTATTCCTTTTGAATGAAAAAGAAAACCAATAGCATTTGCAACTCTACCAGAGCCTATAATCCCTATGCTTGGCATTGTCCTTCCATTCATTACTTGACGATATGCCAAAGGCCCGTATCTAATAAACTTTTGGCTTTTTTAAATTTGATTTCTTTTGTCTCTTTACCATTAGATATTTTCACAAGCTCATTTCGATTCACCTTTGGAGCGGCAAATATGGGTTGGCTTTTCTCGTGTTTCGGAGCTGAATTTCTAATTGCTTCATCAAAGCCCTCTCTTCCTGATGGAATTTGTGTATTACTGCTGGTCGATTTAGAGCCACCGTAATTGCTCTGCTTATCATCTTTATTGGTGCTTTCGACTTCCTGTTGTTCTGGAATGTCTAGCTTCATTAACAATTCTACAACTTCTTCGTTGAGTCTTCCTAACATGCTTCTGAAGAGTTCGTAGGACTCAAGTTTATAAATCACTAAAGGGTCCTTTTGTTCATATGTGGCATTGTTTACAGCTGAACGAAGATCATCCATTTCTCTCAGGTGTTCTTTCCATTCCTCATCAATTTTTGAGAGAATCACATTTTTTTCAAAGGACTTACTGATATTTTTACCTTCTGAGCTGTAGGCGTCTTCTAGATTTACAATAAGCCGCATCTCACGTTTACCATCTGATAAAGGAAATACAATATTCTTGTATTTTTCAGACATGGTCTCATATACGTGCTTTATTTGCGGCATTCCTTTTTCAGCAATCTTCTCACATTTTCTTTCATATTTAGAGCGGGTTCTATCGTATACCATTTCAACAAGCTCCGCTTTCGAGACGGTTGAAAACTCTTCCGCCGTTACAGGAGATTGAATTCCTAACAAACGAATTAAACTCAGCTCAAAATCCTGATAGTTGGAGTTGTCATTGTTATAAACCGTGTTCTCACAAAGGTCGTAGTACATGTTGTCCACGTCTATATCTAAACGATCTCCAAACAATGCATTTTTCCTCTTTTTATAGATGGCTTTACGCTGTGAATTCATCACGTCATCGTATTCCAGTAATCTCTTTCGGACACCAAAGTTGTTCTCTTCTACTTTTTTCTGTGCATTTCCAATTGATTTTGATACCAGACCAGCTGAAATAACTTCACCTTCCTTTAATCCCATCCGGTCCATTAATTTTGCAATTCGTTCGGAACCAAATTTACGCATGAGGTCATCCTCCAATGAGACGAAAAATCTCGAAGACCCTGGATCTCCCTGACGACCTGCACGACCCCTTAACTGTCGATCAACCCTTCTTGAGTCATGTCGTTCCGTTCCTATGATTGCAAGACCTCCAGATTGTTTCACACCTTCACCGAGCTTAATATCAGTACCACGCCCTGCCATATTTGTAGCAATAGTGACTGCTCCTGCGTGTCCCGCGTTTGCAACAATTTCGGCTTCTTTTTGATGGTATTTAGCATTTAGGACTTGGTGTTTTACTTTTTTCATCTGAAGCAATCGGCTGACAAGTTCTGAAATTTCCACAGTTGTTGTTCCCACAAGAACCGGTCTTCCTTCAGCAACGAGTCTTTCAACCTCTTCGGTTACGGCGTTATATTTTTCGCGCGCCGTTTTGAATACCCAGTCATCTTCATCTTTTCTAATGACTGGTTTGTTTGTTGGCACAACCACTACATCCAGCTCATAAATATCCCAGAATTCTTTAGCCTCAGTTTCAGCTGTACCCGTCATTCCCGAAAGCTTGTGATACATTCTAAAATAATTTTGAAGCGTAACTGTAGCATAGGTTTGCGTTGCGGCCTCAACAGTTACATCTTCTTTAGCTTCAATTGCTTGATGCAATCCGTCAGAGTATCTTCTTCCATCCAAAATACGTCCAGTTGATTCATCGACAATTTTCACTTTACCATCCATTACTACATATTCAACCTCTTTCTCGAATAGTGTGTACGCCTTAAGTAATTGGTTGATTGAATGAATTCTTTCTGATTTGATAGAGTACTCCCTAATCAGTGTATCTTTTTTCTCGACAAGTTCCTCTTTATTTGAGTTCTCTTTTTCAAGCTTGGCAATTTCGGCACCGATATCTGGCATAATGAAGAAGTCACGCTCTTCATTACCCGAGACAAGGTCAATGCCTTTATCTGTTAGTTGAATGGAGTTGTTTTTTTCATCAATTGTGAAAAAGAGCTCCGCATCAATTTTTTTCATGTGTTTGCCCTGCTCTTGCATGTAAAAGTTCTCCGTTTTCTGAAGGTTTACTTTGATACCTGGCTCCGACAAATATTTTATGAGGGCTCTGTTTTTTGGCAAACCTCTAAATGCACGTAGTAAAGCGATGCCTCCTTCCTCAAGGTCTTTTTTATCTTGCGCTTTATCATTTGAGGACTCATTAATTACACTGAGCTTTTTCTTTGCCTCCACCATACATTGCTGAACAAAAGCTTTTTGGGCTTGAACCACTCTTTCTATTCTGGGTTTTAAAACATGGAATTCATGTTCGTCTCCTTTTGGCGTTGGCCCAGAAATAATCAGTGGTGTTCTAGCGTCATCAACCAAGACTGAATCCACCTCATCAACTATTGCGAAATGATGTTTGCGCTGCACGAGGTCTTCTACTGAACCTGCCATATTATCCCTGAGGTAGTCAAATCCAAATTCATTATTTGTACCAAAGGTGATATCAGCCAAATAAGCTGCTCGCCTTTCCGCTGAGTTTGGTCTGTGTTTGTCAATACAATCTACTGATAAACCGTGGAACTGGTATAATGGACCCATCCACTCTGAGTCACGTTTTGCAAGATAATCATTAACAGTTACGACGTGTGTTCCTTTTTTTGCAAGTGCATTTAGATACACGGGTAGTGTAGCGACGAGTGTTTTCCCTTCTCCTGTTTGCATCTCCGCAATATTTCCTTTATGCAGTACTGCACCTCCCATGAGCTGAACATCGTAGTGCGTCATGTTCCAGGAAACTGCAGTCCCTGCAGCCGTCCATTGATTATGCCAGATTGCATTTTCATCTTCTATAGTAATTCCATCTTTTTGAGATGCAAGGGTCCTATCAAAATCAGTAGCTTTAACTTTAAGCTGGCCATTACTGGACCATCTCGATGCAGTTTCTTTAACAACAGCAAAGGCTCTTGGAAGTATTTCTTTAAGGGAAACTTCAATACGCTCATTAATTGATTTCTCAAGTTTTTCAATAGCTTCGAAAATCTCTATTTTATCTTGAACGGAAATTGAAAAGTCTTCGGCAGTTGCCTTCAACTTCTGGAGTTCTTCTTCAAGGCTCGCTTTTTCTTCTTCGATTTTAGCAATGAAACCCTTTGTTTCATCTCTCAATCCTTCATCAGAAAGGGCTTGTATTTCTGGGTATATTTTATTTGTAGACTCAACAAAAGGATTATATTCCTTTTGATCTTTTAGGTTTTTATCTCCGATGAGTCTTTTTAAAAAGTTTTGAATCATTCTACAGTCTAATTTGCGGAAGGCAAATTTAAGCAAATTAAAGGATGAAAAGAAACGAAAAGTATACCAATTCTGCAATTACCCAAAATGTATTCAATTTGTTAAAATTGTATTGAAAAAAATAAAATTATTCTTGGCCAAGAAATGTAGTGGAATTGTTATTCGGCTTATCTTTGTGACATGCATCAAAAAATAATGATTCTTGATTTTGGTTCTCAATATACACAACTCATTGCGAGACGTATTCGTGAACTTAATGTATACTGTGAAATACATCCTTGGAATAAAGTACCAAAAATTGGTGAAGATATTGTAGGTGTGATTTTGTCGGGAAGTCCATTTTCTGTACTTGACGAAGCATCTCCAAAGCCTGATTTATCCTACATTAAAGGAAAACTACCATTGCTAGGGGTTTGTTTTGGTGCTCAATACCTCGCTCAAAACTATGGAGGAGAAGTTTTGCCTTCAAGTATACGAGAATATGGCCGCGCTATTTTGTCTAAGGTAGATAATCAGCACCCAATATCGCAAGGATTGACGGCCAATTCGCAGGTTTGGATGTCTCATGGTGATACGATAAAAAGGGTGCCAAGTAATTATAAAATATTTGCATCAACAGCGGAAGTAGATGTTGCAGGGTATATCATTGAAGGAGAGGAAACTTTTGGAGTTCAATTCCATCCTGAGGTTTACCATTCGTCCGAAGGGAAGCTTTTGATAAAGAATTTTGTTGTGGATATTTGTGGATGTTCTGGTGATTGGACACCTGATTCATTTGTCGATGAAACTTGTAGACAATTAAAAGCGCAGGTGGGCGAAGATAAAGTTATTCTTGGATTGTCTGGAGGAGTTGATTCATCTGTTGCAGCTGTGCTTTTGCACAAAGCGATAGGAAGTAATTTACATTGCATTTTTGTGGACAATGGTTTGTTAAGAAAGAATGAATATGATTCTGTTTTAGAATCATACCAAGGTATGGGTCTGAATGTAACAGGAGTAAATGCTTCAGAATTGTTTTATGCGGCGCTCGACGGTATTAGTGATCCTGAGCTCAAAAGAAAAGCCATCGGCAAGGTGTTTATAGATGTTTTTGAGGCGGAGTCTAAGAAAGTAGAAGATGCTAGGTGGCTTGGTCAAGGTACCATTTATCCTGATGTAATTGAATCTGTTTCTGCAACAGGAGGACCATCACAAACAATCAAGTCGCATCACAATGTGGGGGGCTTACCTGATTATATGTCTTTGAAAGTAGTTGAGCCACTTAGAAAGTTATTTAAAGATGAAGTACGTCGCATTGGACATTCAATGCATATTGACCCTGCCATTTTAGGTCGTCACCCATTTCCTGGTCCAGGACTTGGAATTCGTATATTAGGAGATGTAACCAAAGAAAAGGTACGCATTTTGCAAGAGGTTGATTATATTTTCATCCAGGGATTGAAAGAGCATGGCTTATACGATGATGTGTGGCAAGCTGGAGCAATCTTTTTACCCGTTCAATCGGTTGGTGTAATGGGGGATGAAAGAACTTATGAAAATGCTGTGGCATTACGTGCAGTATATTCTACGGATGGAATGACAGCAGATTGGTGCCATTTACCTTATGATTTTTTGGCTTTGATATCTAACAAAATCATTAATCAGGTAAAAGGTATAAATAGAGTAACCTACGATATCAGCTCAAAACCACCTGCAACAATTGAATGGGAATAGAATGAAAAGATTTTTGCTTGTATTATTTTTGATTTTAGGCTTACAAAGCTTTGGTCAGAAATATGCAAAAATCGGTGAGCGGGCAGGGGTGAAGTACTATATGCATAAAGTTGTAGACGGAGAAACGCTGTATGGTATACAGCAAATATATGGAGTCGCTGTTGAGAAAATACAAAATTCAAATTCATTAACAGATAACATTGAAATAGGCCAGTTACTTTATATACCTGTGCGATATCATGATATCAATCATACTGTAAGAAGACAGGAGACGCTTTATGGTATTTCAAAAAAGTATGGGGTGGCTATAGATTCCTTAAAGTCGCACAATCCCTCCTTGTCTGAAGGCTTGAAAAGAGGTCAGCAACTTGTAGTTAAGAATTTAATTTTACCAATTCCTTTAAAATCACAACAAATTATTTCAGATACAACCATAGTTGATGAGTTAGATACAAGTAATACAATTCTAAAGGACTCAATTATCGAATATGAAGTGAGAGCTGGTGAAACGATGTATTCGATTTCCAAAAGATTCATGGTGCCTATAAAATTGATTCTTTCAAGAAATAATTTACAAAATACGGCTCTAAAACCCGGTCAGATCATTACGATTCCCTTAAAAAAGGAATTGAAACTCAATCCGAGACCTCCATATGTTTTTCAAAAAGATACCGCCTCTTCATTGCTTATAAATGACAGCCTACAAATTGATAAAAAGTTCAATGTTGCGGTCTTGCTTCCATTCAATTTAGACACCTTGGATACAAGAGGTTTTCGCTCTTATGCAACAGAGTTCTATATGGGTGCATTAATGGCGATTGACTCTTTAAAGCAATACCCTGTCCGTGGTAGTTTTCATTTTATTGATTACTTATCAAAATCAGAACCATTTGATAGCCTTCTCTCAAATGGAGGCCTGGACTCCGCAGATTTAATCTATGCACCCTTCGATTTCGATTTGTCTAAAGAATTATCTTTTTGGGCAGAATCAAAAAATGTTAAGATTGTATATCCCCTTGCCAATCATCATGCTATTGGAATTGAAAATAAGAATGCTTATTTCATGAATCCTAACACGACATCATTACTTTCAGTAATGGCGTCTCATTTGAGTAAAAGAGATTCAGTTCAAATTGTTTTAATCAAGACTAATGATTCTACCGAGCTAATGGTTTATAATGAGTTTTTGAGAATTACTCAGTATCTTGATTTGCCTGTTAAAATCCAGGAGGCTGATTTCGACAACTATACTTATTTCGCGAGAAAAAAAGGACTGAAAACACTATATGTTTTGCTCTCAAAATGTTCGCCGAAAATTGACGAGTTACTACGGTTTTCTATTTCTGAGGAGCATGTCGAAGTCTATGGAATGAAAGAATGGAAAAAATGCTCTTCATTTTTGAAGTCTATTGAAAACGAGAAGGGGTATTGTTTTGCAAATCCATCCTTCTTAGATTACGATAATAGCGAATTGAAAAGAATACATAAAATTTACCGAGCAAAGTATAATTCTGATTTAACGAAAATGGCCTGTTTAGGATTTGATGCGACATTAAATATGTTCTTATACGCTTTATACGGTCAAGTCCTCGAAAATGGGTTAGTTCACAAGTTCAAATTTGATGCTTCGTCCGTGAATCAGATCAATCGAGGAGCATTTATGCTCGAGTTTAAAGATTTGGAAGAGAAAACCATAGCTCCATGACAAAAGCCGATATTGCGTCTTCATTTAGGGCGCTTCAGGAGTATATATGTCAACGACTGAATGAGGTAGATGCCTCTGCTCATTTTTTGTTTGACAACTGGAATCGTGACCTAGGTGGCGGAGGAATAACTCGTGCTGTTAGTGGAGGTGATTACATAGAGAAAGGAGGCGTAGCATTTTCTGAGGTTCATGGACCAGTTACTGAAAGTATGGCGCAACAGTTAAAACTCGAGGGCTCAGAGTTTTTTGCAACCGGAGTCTCTATCGTGTTGCATTCCAAAAGCCCGAGTCATCCAATTATTCACATGAATGTTCGCTACTTTGAAATGGATGATGGCACTTATTGGTTTGGTGGGGGCATAGATCTAACACCAATTTATATTGATAAAGTAAAAGCCAATCAATTCCATAATGGACTGAGAGATTTATGTGATCATTATGATTCCGAGCTATATCCAAAGTTTAAAAAGTGGGCGGATAACTATTTTTATTTACCACATAGAAATGAAACTCGAGGTGTAGGAGGGATATTTTTTGACCATTTAAGTCACTCCGAAAAAATGACCAAAACCGAAGTTTTTGAGTTTTGTATAGCGCTTGGAAAGTTATTTCCTGAGCTTTATGCGGAACAGCTTGAGGAAACGCGTTCTCTTGAAAATCACAAAGAGTCAGTTCAATGGCAAATGCTCAGGCGCAGTAGATATGTAGAATTTAATTTGCTGCACGATAGGGGAACTAAATTTGGTATCTATTCAGGTGGGCGTACAGAGTCAATTCTAATGAGCATGCCTCCTGTAGCACATTGGTCTTATAATTATATTCCCAAGGAAGGCTCAAAAGAGGCGGAAACATTAGCCTGGCTAAAAAAAGATATCGATTGGCTTAACCAATAATATTTCTGAACGTTAAATTTAGTCTGGCTTCTTTTTTCTTTTTTGTTTTTGGGATTTGATGTTTCCAAAAGGTTTGTAGGGAACCCGACATTAGCATAAGACTTCCATGAGTCAATGTTTCTTCAATTTTGTGTCCTTTCGTTTTGTGCTTGAATTGAATTTTACGCGCTTCACCGAGGCTGAGCGAAGCAATAAAGGGGTTTGTTCCGAGCTCGTATTCATCATCAGAGTGCCAGCCATTGCTATCCTGACCATCTCTATACAAATTAATCAATACGGAGTTGAATTTTTGTGAGGTTTCGGATTCTATTTTATTGCAAATGGTTTTTAAAATTGGCGAAAATGGTATTGATTCCATTCTTTTGCCTGAATAACCATATTGCTCACCATTTTTTGCATAAAAGCCTTCAAGCCTTGGCGTCTTGTATTCTTTCCCGAATATTACGATATCATTTTGTCTTAGCTTAAGCTCCGACATTAGTAATTCATAAAGCACATCTGCCTCCTTTTTAAAATAAAAACCAGCATCATAGCTGAGCTGTCCGTCTTCTAATGAATATTGTATCATATGTATCCTGAAATTCGATACGTTAAGGTGCCAACCCATTCCTTAACAATTCTTTGCCACATTATAAAACCATCGGCGCTTGGAATCAGGCTCGTTATTGAGGCAGTTTCTGCATCAATGTTATAGTGATCTGTGCTAAAGCTCGAACAAGTTACGCCTTCTTTTAAAAAGCAAGCTTGTGCTCTTCTCATATGAATTGCTGAGGTAATTAAAAGAAAGGTTTTTTTATTAAGCTTATTTCTTTTTAGAAAACGAGCTGTTTCTTTCGCATTTTCATGCGTATTCCTTGATTTAGCCTCAATTACTATATCTCTTGCTGGGATGTTCTGAGCTATGAGCATCTTTTTCAACTGTGCCGATTCGTGAAGCCCTTTTTTAAAAACATATCCAGAATCTCCTGAGAGTAGTATCTTTTTTATTTTGCCATGATGATAAAGTTGTATTGCCTGCCACAATCGGTCAGAACCTCTTCTTGCACTAAGTCTATCGAAATCTTTATTGTATTCAAACATACCTGAAAGAACAATGCCATAATCATAAACAGGAATGTTTTGAGCACTAACACCAGGCACCTCCCATAACGCAACAAACCTTCCTGCAATCCACCCATTTGAAAAGATAACACTCAGACTTATTGACGTCCACAGCATTATTTTCTTTACTCTTGTTGTTTTAATACACACATAGCAAATCCAACTGATCAGTACCCATAAAAAAGGTGAGAGGAATATTGAAAGTACTTTTGAAAGAATAAAAAACATAAGCTAATTATTAGGTCAAAATTAGGAATTTTGATTCTTGTTTAAAAGGTAACTTTGTCGCTAGATTTTATTTAAACTTTTTTCAGGGATCATCACTTTTAAACTTTCTGGAAGCACCTTAAAGGAAATCCTTGAAGGGGCTTCAATAAACTCACCATCGTAATGTGCAATTTTTTGAGACAGTTCTAGCTGACCTTCTCTTACCGATATGGTATCAATATATTTTGACCGATTCGCTTTTCTGCTAAATATTTTTGCTGCAATGATGCCACCTTTCCATTTTGGAAAAGGCCTGACGACAATGAGCTCGAGCATTGCATCTCTCACACTTGATTTTGGTGAAATCTTAAATCGATTTCCAAATTCGGAGGTATTTGCTATGCAGAGCATGAAAGCCTGAACCGTTTGCGTATTCATAGAGGATTTAATATGAATTTTAATGGGTTTAAGATTTATAAATTCGCGTATAGAATGTTTAATATAAGTTTTTAATCCTCTTTTAGGGTCTTTGGCAAATTGCGCTGCAATTATAGCGTCAATTCCAAACCCTGCGGTCCCTATAAAGTATGAATCATTGACAGCTACTGCATCTATTTGTGCGATCAAACCATTATTTATAATTGAAATTGCTTTTTTTGTTTTTTTTGGTATTCTTAAATGATTTGCGATACCATTCCCTGACCCTTTGGGAATAATGCATAGACCCGTTTTTGATTGAATCAATTGACCCGCAATTTCATGAATTGTTCCGTCGCCTCCCGCAGCACACACCAAATCAATATTTTTGTCAACGGCATCATGGGCGATTTCTTTACCATGACCTTCATATTCTGTTGTGAAGATGGAATGTTCAAAACGTGTATGGTCAAGGTAACGCTCTATTTTTTTTACAAGACTTGTTTTGCGTTTTCCTCCAGAAATTGGATTAATGATGAACCAGATTGTTATTTTTTCTTGTTGATTTGTCAATTAAAGTGGACTTAGAATTCAAAAGTGTATAAATTTTAGGAGAATATCATATAAATCAGACATCAAAAAAATTAATACGGACACTTGTTATTAGAGAATTTCACCCTATATTTGCACTCTCAAAATATACTTTTGAGATTTTAATGGCCCGTTCGTCTAGTGGTTAGGACGCCAGGTTTTCATCCTGGTAACAGGGGTTCGATTCCCCTACGGGCTACTTTTTGGCCCATTCGTCTAGTGGTTAGGACGCCAGGTTTTCATCCTGGTAACAGGAGTTCGATTCTCCTATGGGCTACAGTATTAATAGTGAAATTAAATTTAGAACATGGCAAATCATAAATCAGCAATCAAAAGGATTCGTTCCAATGAGAAAAGAAGAGTATTGAATAAATACCAGCATAAAACAACTCGTAATGCTATAAAAGCGTTAAGAGAGGCGACGAAGAAAAAAGACGCTGAAAAATTAGCACCAGGTGTTTTCAACATGATTGATAAACTTGCGAAGAAAAATATTATTCATAACAACAAAGCGGCAAACCTAAAATCAGGTTTACAAAATTTTGTGAACGCACTATAAGGTCGTTTGAATATACGAAATTAAGAAGGGGCCCTTGCGCCCCTTTTTTTATTAGTTTTGTTTGGTATGAAGGTCCTTTTCATCCTTTTTTTTCTAACAGTATTACCTCTAAATGGTATAGCTCAAATCAATAATTTTCGAGCATCATATGATTCCCTTCGTAGTGATTATCGAATAGATGGAGATATGTTCGAATTGGAGCAGAGCTCTCAATTTTTTGACGCTGCTTTCATGACTCCAGATCAAACATCCCCTTTTCTTTCCGCCTCAGTTTTTGGTACATACGGTTCAAAGATTCATCAATTTCGTAAAAAAGAAATCTTACACATTGTAAGTCCATTGCCCCATATTGGTTTTAGTTATACGTTTGGTATGCAGGGAGCACAACGTTTGGGTTTTGAGTATCAGCAGGTATTTAAGGGAGACTGGGTTTTGAATTCACAGGTCAGTAATGTAAAATCATTAGGTTATTTTAGGAATATGGCATTGGGAAAAACCGATTTTGAAGCTTCGGTTTCAAAGAGGCGCGATAGATACGGTATTTCTTTTACAGGTCGCACCTCAAAGTTCTCTAGATCATGGAGTGGGGGAGTTATTGATGCTTCATTACTTGAGGTTTTTGCTCCCCTTACAGTACCCGTCTATAAATCAACATGTAATTCTGAATTGAAATATTTTGATGTTGAAGCTTTGGGGTATTTGACCTTTTTTGACAATGGAAAAAATAGTTTTGGTATTCGTCATAAGATAAATGTAAATGGTGAAAATCGCGTGTTTAATGAACGTGATACTCTTGCTGGTATTTACGCATCTATTTATTTCGATTCTGTTTCTACAAATGATCAATATCAGATAGGAAGGTTAGAAAATCAAAGTGCAATATATTTTCATAATGACCATTTAGTTTATTCAATTGGTTTGTCATCGACTTTTTGGAATTATAGAAATATGAATCTTTATAGAGACACTATTGAATTAAATACTTTTCATGATTTTAAATATCAAAAAAACAAGCTAAGTTTCCTTCATGAAGCTACATTAAATACAATTGGTGCAGCACAGACATGGTCTACAAGAAACCAGCTTTATTATCAGTATGAAAACTGGTCCTTTTTCCTTCAAAGTAGAATAGGTCAAAAATTACCAGCAATTTTTCAAAGATTTTATAGCGCCAATAATACCAATTATTCAAACTCAAATTTGAGTCTTCAAGGATATACCTCTAGCTCAGCTGAGGTAAATTATAAAGATAAATCTTATGACTTGGGCGCACGCTATCTGCTGGAATCAAACCGCGGAATATATTTTTATGACAATTCGATCTCGAATTGGTCTAATCAAACCGCATTAAGTTCGAGTATTATTCAACAGCTCTATTTGAATTCAAATTTTAAATTTCAGAAGCTGAAATGGCAACAAAAGTATATTTTGACGTTGTCAAATCTCAAAAAACACATTATACCCGTCCATCAACTTCAAGGTTCACTAATGACAAGTTTAGGGTTGTTTAAAGCTAAAAAATTAAAAGTAACATTTGGTTTGTCCTACAGGTTGAATTCAAAGACAAACGTTATTCCAATAATAGAAAACGTAGGTGTTTATGATTTACTGAATGTATCAGATGAGGTCTTAAAGAATCCATTATTTACAATGGGAGCTATGCTTGGAATGGAAATCGAAACTTTTAGGTTTTATGTCAAATTCAGCAACATAGGGTATTTCTGGAACAGTCCCACTTGGCAATATATTGAAGGTGTTTATCTACCAGAATCCACCTTGCGCGTCGGACTAACTTGGGATTTTTGGAATTAAAGATTACTTCCCTAATACCTCATACATTTTGGCTCCAATTTGTGCAGGTGAATCAACAACATGAATACCACATTCTCTCATAATTCTTTTCTTTGCTTCAGCGGTGTCATCTGAGCCACCAACAATAGCACCAGCATGTCCCATTGTTCTGCCTTTCGGAGCAGTTTCTCCGGCAATGAAGCCTACTACTGGTTTGGTTCCATTTTCTTTAACCCACTTAGCAGCATTAGCTTCAAGGTTACCTCCAATTTCTCCAATCATAACAATGCCTTCAGTCTCAGGATCGTTCATTAAAAGTTCAACAGCATCTTTTGTAGTCGTTCCGATAATTGGATCACCACCTATACCAATAGCCGTTGTGATACCTAGTCCAGTTTTGACCACTTGGTCTGCAGCTTCATATGTAAGTGTTCCCGACTTAGAAACGATACCTACCTTACCCTTGTTAAACACAAATCCTGGCATAATACCAACCTTTGCTTCGTCAGCCGTAATTACCCCTGGGCAGTTTGGCCCAACAAGTCTACTGTCAAATTTATCAATGTAAGCCTTCGCTTTAACCATATCATTTACAGGAATACCTTCCGTAATACAAACAATCACTTTAATCCCACCTTCAGCAGCTTCCATTATCGCGTCTGCAGCGAATGCAGGAGGTACAAAAATTATCGATACGTCAGCTCCTGTTTTTTCAACAGCCTCTGCGACAGAATTAAATACTGGTTTTTCAAGATGTGTTTGACCTCCTTTACCCGGAGTTACACCTCCAACAACATTAGTACCGTAATCGATCATTTGTCCTGCGTGGAACGTGCCTTCACTTCCTGTGAAACCTTGAACAATGATTTTCGAATCTTTATTTACTAGAACGCTCATGTAGTCTTTAATTTGAAGCCAAAAATAAGAATTGGAAGTGATAAACGCGTCAATTCTTCTTTATTTTATATCAACAATTTCAATTTCGTAGAATAGGATGGCATTTTGAGGTATTTTATCCAGCTCATGATCACCATAGCCTAGCTGCGGAGGGACTATTATTTGTACCTTCGAATCCATTTTACTCATCAATAATATTTCTTTCCAACCCGTAATCACTTCCTTTACTGCAAAGGTTAATGGCTTTTCTTCCTTTTCAAAAACAGTCCCGTCGAGCAGAGCTCCTTTAAAGATTACAGATACACTATCCGTGTATTTGATTTTTCTTCCCGAGCCTTCATCGTCAAAATGATAATATAAACCTGACTCTGTTCGCTTAAACGCTGATTGATTCTTTTTAATCCAAGTTTTTATTTTTTTATCAAACTCACCTAAATCATTTTCCGAGTAGGTAGAACAGGAAGCACAAAAAATTGTCAAAAGAATAATTAATCTTCTCATAAATAAATAACTTTTATTTGGTAGCCTTTCTGCCCTAAAAGCGCTATCAGTCCATCATCACCGCAAAGATGTCCTGCACCAACAGCAAAGAAAGTTGAATCCTCGAGCATCAAACGTTCCATTGTTTCAATCCATTTCTTATTGCGATGGTCTAAAAACAAAGCTCTATATTCTTCGAGAAAGCCTTTTATAGCGAACCCACACAATTCGTCTAAATTTTGGTTTGCATAAAGTTTTTGCATTTCAATGAAATCTTGCTTGCCTTGCTCTAGATCTTTCAACGCAGTAAAAATTAATTCTACTTGTCCTTCGTATGGAATTTCATCAAATATTGAAAGCTGCGTCTCAATACCCTCCAATTGGAAAATAGTTAGGTTTTTACCTTTTGCTATTTTTTCCAATTCTATTTCATGTGATTTGGTTTTTTTAGGTAGGTCTGTAGCGAGTATAAATTGAAGAAATAGAAAGGGTTTGGCATTTAAAAAGGTGTTTTCAAATTGTTTCGGATTTAATAATAATATGTCATTAGCCCAATTCATTAGACTATCCCACTGGCTAGAATTACAATATTGTTTTATTGAAAAAGTAGTATCAAATAATAATTTTGGGTCTATGGATACAGAGGCTACATCCTTAACCTCTAAACATAAAACTTTAGACTTTTTTAAAAGTTTTGAAATCTTTTTTGGAAAAAAGAAACTGCTTTCTTCCATTACGTGCATGGTTCCGAAAAGATAAGACGTTTTAGTGCCTAGTTGTGGATTCGTAATTTCATAACAAAGAGATTGCTTTTGAGCAGATAGCTGAACCTGCATTAAACCAATAGCGACCATTAATATCCACCTCATGCTTGAAGTTTTGCTAAGTAATGATCTCCGTCTTCGAAGACCTTATTACAATTTAAACCGACCGCCCTAGCATGAGATTTCAACGTTTCGAAGTCAACATATAACCAGTTAAAAAAGGGTCCGCTTTCCTCTTTGTAATGCATTTGAAATTGGAATTCACCATAATAGGAGCTGTTCAGATCAATCCAAACACTATCATCTTCATCTTCATAAAGGTATTTTATATCCGTAGAATCAAGAAGAATTTGACCGTTTTCTTTAAGTAGCGATTTGCACTTGGCCAAAAAGGGTTTAAGGGCATCGAGTTTTTCACTAATTCCAATTCCATTCATCATCAGTAAAATGGTATCGTAACGTTCGTTGGTTTCAAAATTTTGAATAGGGGATAAGGCACAGGGGATGTTGTGTTTTTGAAGATGAGAAAGTGCCCCAGGTGAAACGTCAAGAGCAAAGACAGAATGCCCCTTTTCTTTTAAAAATTTAAGGTGTGCACCAGCTCCTGCACCTGCATCAAGAATTTTTCCTTTACAAAGCCCTAAGGCCTCTTTTTCTACAGCAGGCATTCGATCATAACTTCTAAAAAGATATGCAACAGGGAGTTCGTCATCGTCACATAAATCGGAAGAAACACGAATTATTTTAGGTTCTTTTGAAGATGCATAGTCTAGAATAGCATTACCAAAAGGGTCATTTGATGAAAAATCTTCAGCCATAGATTACATGTAAGGATTTAAATCTTCATCAGAGAAACCGTCTTCGAAATCATTAAAACCAAATTCATCTTCGTCTTCTTTTTCCTCTGAATCTGCTGGCATTTGAAACTCTTCATCTAGTTCTTTAGAATCTTCTTTTGGTTTTTCACCTACACTAAGTATTACAACCGGTTCACTTGGGGTTTCCTCTTGTAAGCCGATACATTCAATGAGAAAAATCCACATTTTCATAAAGTCATACACTAAAATGAATTTTTGATCTGGCGCTTCAACCATTGCTCTTATTGAGGTATTTGACATTGTTCTTTGTTGATCTTCCTCACCGAAACTAACGTCCATGAGGCTAACTTCTTCGCCTTTATCCCACTCCTCATTTGAGGCATAAAAGCTGGCCATTTGGTCTCCTTTAAAATCGTAAGCTTTTACAATACTATTGAAGAAAGATTCGAAATTATCATCTATAGATAACAGAATGTCACAAAAGACTTCTTCTTTTTGATTTGAATCCAACAATACTCGAAATTTTATTCCAGCCATGACATTTTATGTTATTCTATTTATTGCTCGTTTGAATTGCAGTCAGTCCTAATTCTTTGCCGCACTTCAGCATTAATGCTTTTGCCTCTAATGCTGAGTTTTCAATTTCACCGTCGAGTATGGCTTCTTTTATTCTATTTTTAATAACCCCTATTTCATAACAAGGACCAATATTAAAAGTTCTCATGATATCTTCTCCAGTAACAGGAGGTTGAAAATTTCGTATTTGATCCTTGGCCTCAACTTCTTCTAGTTTTCTCGAAACTATTTTGAAGTTTTCACGAAATTTTTTGACTTTAAATTCGTTTTTGGATGTGATATCGGCATTACAAAGCTTCATAAGATCGTCAATGTCGTCCCCTGCCTCATTGAGTAGACGACGTATTGCAGTATCCGTAACATTACCTTTAACCAGCGCTATTGGACGTAAATGAAGCCGAACAAGCTTTTGGACATACTTCATTTTAGAATCCAAAGGGAGTCTGTGGTATTTAAAAATACGTGGAACCATTTTTGACCCAAGTTCTTCGTGTCCGTGAAATGTCCATCCTACCTTCTTATCAAATCTTTTTGTTGCAGGTTTCGCAATATCATGCATGATTGCAGCCCAACGAAGCCACAATGAGTCGGTATGTGCCGAGATATTGTCCAACACTTGCAAGGTGTGTAAGAAATTATCTTTATGACCCTTGCCATTTATTGTTTCAATTCCGGATAGATTTAATAATTCTGGAAAAACATGCGCGAGCAAGTCAGTTGATTTCAAAAGTTTAAAACCCCGAGAAGGTTCTTCGGTAAGAATAATTTTATTCAATTCATCTGTTATCCTTTCACGAGAAATAATTTTAATTCTCTCAGATTGAGCTTTTATGGATTTTAAACAAGTAATTTCAATTTTAAAAGACAATCGCGTGGCAAACCGAATCGCTCTGAGCATCCGAAGAGGATCATCGTTAAAAGTGGTATTTGGATCCAAAGGCGTTCTTACAATACCTTTTTTTAAGTCGCCAATGCCATCAAAAGGATCAATTAGATTTCCTAACCTTTCTGGGTGTAAATCTAATGCAAGCGCATTAATTGTAAAATCTCTTCGCAGCTGATCATCCTTTAGCGTACCTGGTTCAACATCAGGGTTTCTAGAAATCTCACTGTAAGATTCTTTACGAGCCCCTACAAATTCTACATCTATATTCTTGTATTTGAAATGCGCAGTGCCGTAGTTTTTAAATATGGATACTTTTTTGACGCGTAATGTTTTAGCGATTTTCTGAGCGAAAACGGTCCCATCACCTTGAACTACGATATCTATGTCTTTGGATTTATTACCCAAGACGAGGTCACGAACAAATCCACCAATAACAAAAGCACAATCCGAGGAGTTTTCTAGCTCTTTTGAGATGACCTTAAATACGGGATGGTTTAAATGTGACGCGTAGTTTGCTTCCATAAGTCACTGCAAAAATAAACAAACTTAGCAGAGCCTGTTTAATGAAAAAGATAGCTTGATTTAATCGTCGTCTGAATCAAAAGAAAATAAGCCCCCTTCTATCGGTTCATCATCATCAAAGTATTTGAAATTCTTACCACTTTTTTTATGAGCAGTCATCTTTTTCGCTTTCTTACCGCCACCGCCTTGATCTGAATCGTAGCTTTTAGTGGTTTTTCCTTTAAATGATTTTTTTCGACTATCGTTTTTTGTCTCCTCTGGTGCAGATGGAGCTGGCTGATCGGCGTTGTAATTTTTTCGAGGGGCAGACGTATTTGATGGTCTTTGTTCTCTATTTGCGCCTCCTGACGGACGAGATCTATCATTTCTATTTTCCGCAACTTTTACCGCGATACGTCTTCTGTTGATTTCAAAACCGTCTAAAGCGTCTATGGCTTTGGCTGCTTCATCATCATTAAACATTTCCACGAAGGCAAAGCCTCTTGGTTTACCGGTATCCTTATCCAAAGGAAGGTGTACCTTTCCTACTGAACCATGTTGTGCGAACAGGTCTGTTAGCTGCTCTTTCG
Source organism: uncultured Flavobacteriales bacterium (assembly GCA_943789205.1). Lineage (GTDB taxonomy): Bacteria > Bacteroidota > Bacteroidia > Flavobacteriales_D > Crocinitomicaceae > UBA952. The sequence goes on along the minus strand of CALSTG010000001.1, from coordinate 366,332 downwards.
AAACACCAAAATCTAATTTGGCTACAAAAATACTTGTCATAAAAATTTAATCAGAACTAATTTTCTATTTGTAATTAGAGTTCGAAATTAGAATAAATAATTGAAATAGTTCACACTTTTCTCTTCAAAACACCTATTTACATGCTACTTTTCAGACTGTTAGATGCTGTGTTTCGATGCCTAAATTATAATTATTGGTATTTAGCCCAATGAAAATGGGGAGTAATGTTATGCGTACATAATTGAAATTGAATGTGACATTGAGAAGGTTTTTATATTTTTTCAGTGTTTTATTGTCATTAGTCGCAATTTCTATAAAGTTTTAATTCGGTCGCATTATGTCCTTGGTGAGTTATAAACTAGTTTATACAAACTTCATATTTTTAAAAAACATATTATCAGTACATTTGCAGCAATAATGAGACTTTTAAAAACAATTCCACATGAACGCTATCTAATTGAGCTTCATCAGTACAATCAAAAGTATATTTTGAAAATCACTTTAGAAGACTACGCGCAATCATTTAAAATTGCTGAAATGGATGATTTAGGACCAGATGTTATCGAAGCAATAATTCATTCGAACGCGTTTTTAAGTAATTGTCTCAAACGTTTTGTATCCATGAGATCGGATTTTACATCCGCTTTAAATTCTATGAAAAATGAAAATTAGTTTGTATTTATTGAGTTTGTGCTTTTTATGTTCTTGCGCAAATGAATCTTCTGAAGAGAAAAAAGAACTTTCGACGACTCAAGTCAATGTGCTAGCAAAAGATACAGCAGGCTTAGTTATTGCTTTTTATTACAATGACAGCCTAAAAGAAGGGTTTACTTATTATAAAGAAATTGATGAAATGGTGAGTCGAAAGAATTTGAGTTATCAAAATGAACTCCAATCAAAAACAAGAACACTAGAAAACTTCATTACAAAAAAGGGTGCAGAGGCCAATCAAGGTTTGTTGTCTCAAAATGAGATCGCTAAGATTCAAGAAAAAGCACAACGTATGGAGGCAGAGCTTATGCAATATCAGCAAAATGAAGGTGCACGTTTGGAGGCTGAAGTCATGAGGGAGCTTACAGCAATAAACAATAAGGTCAAAGCATTTGGTAAAACATTTAGTGAAGTAAATGGTATTGATCTTTTATTAGGGTATGCTGATGGTGGTCAAATTAATTATGTCAATCCTTCTATGGATGTCACAAGCTCATTTATTGATTTTTTAAACAATCAACAAAAAGCCATCGAGGCGGATTTATAGTATGTTAGTCGCGCAGCAGAAACAGCAGGAAAACATTGCTGAATACGTTTTGTATTTATTCCAAATTGAAGATTTAATTAGGTCTTTAAATTTTGATATTGATCAGATTATGGAGTCTGTCGTAAGGCCAAGTCTTCCAGATCGTTCATTTGAAAGCCAGTATCGTAAATGGTATACTGAACTTATTCAAGAAATGAAGCGTTCTAACCTAACTAAAAAAGGGCATCTAGACCGCGTAATGGAGGTAATGAAGGAGCTTGTATTTTTGCACAACACACTGCTTTCTGTAAAAGATGAAAATAAATACAAAGCTTTGTGTAAGAACTCAACCTCATACATTGAAGAATTTAGAGGTAAAGCATCAATGAAAAATCATCATGATGTTGAAATTTTAATTCATGCGATGCACATGAAACTCCAATTTAGATTACGTAAAAAAGAAATTACGCAAGAAACAGAGGAGGCACTTGACACTATGAGGATTCAGCTTGCATTCTTAGTGCGCGAATACCACAAAATGAAGTCTGGAGACTATTCTTCTATGCAGTAGGAGCATTGTAAATAGGGAAATCAGTCAGCCTTTTAAAACCATTTATTTCTTTTTTTAAGATAACATGGTCATTACCATTGCTCATAACAAGATATTCAGCTTGTAATTCTTTATAGTAAGTCAAAGACTGTTCAAAAACAGCTTGGTTAATGGGTATGGAAGGAGCTTTACACTCAAGTAACAAAAAACAGCTTTGATCCCGCTTAAAAACTGCGAGGTCCCATCTTTTTTCAAGTCCGCCATATTGAATTTTCTTTTCAATAGTCAGCAATCCTTTTGGATATTTAAGTTTGTCGATGAAGTATGCGACAAAATGTTGTCTTACCCATTCTTCTGGAGTTAAAATAATTTTCTTCCTACGAACCAAGCAATTTACATAAATGTTCTTCCCTGAACGGCTCAGAGATAAGTTTGTTTTCGGAAGATTTAAGGGTACAATAGACGTCATTAAATACCAGGAAGAATTAGATTGATATCCTTGTAGTTTAAATCAAATACCTTTCCGAGAACTTCATTGGTCAATATGCCCTTGTATATGTAGACACCATTTCTGAATCCTTTATTCGACCTTATGAGTTCAACAACGCCTCCACATTCTCCCATTTCCAATAATAGCGGAGAAAAGATATTTGAAATTGCGAAAGATGCTGTGCGCGAAACACGAGATGCAATATTGGGCACGCAATAGTGTGTCACACCATGCTTAATAAATGTTGGGTCATCGTGATTGGTGATTTGTGAAGTTTCAAAGCATCCTCCTTGATCAATACTAACATCAACGATTACCGATCCTGATTTCATATCTTGAATCATCATTTCGGTAACAACACATGGTGTTTTTCCGACATTTGAACGCAAGGCACCGATTACAATATCTGCTCGTTTTATTGCTTTCGCAAGTACTTTGGGTTGTATAATGGAGGTATAAACTCTTTTTCCAATATCGTTTTGTAATCTTCTGAGTTTAGAAAGGCGATTGTCAAAAACCTTTACAGAAGCACCCAAACCGAGTGCCGCTCTTGTTGCAAATTCACCAACCGTTCCCGCACCAATGATTACCACTTCAGTAGGTTGAACTCCAGCAATTCCTCCGAGCATCATTCCTTTACCTGATGAAAAAGAAGATATGAGTTCGCCAGCAATTAAAATACTCGTATTACCTGCAATCTCACCAACCGTTCTTACTAATGAGAATACCCCATCTTCGTCTCTGATGTAATCCCATGCAATAGCTGTTATTTTTTTTCGGATGAGCTTACTTAAAACTTCTTTAGGTTGAATGGATATTTGAAGCGCAGAGATTAATGTTTGGTGCCCTGGCATTAAATCTACCTCTTCATCAGAGGGAGGAGTTACCTTAAAAACAATATTGCATTCGTATATTTCAGCAGGTCCTTGACATATTTCTGCACCTGCTTCACTATATTCTTGGTCGCTAAAATTTGCACCAATTCCAGCTTGAGTTTCAATTTTCACATGATGTCCATTGGCAACAAGAAGTGAAACTGTTTCAGGAACCAAGGCCACGCGCCGTTCTTGGAATGAAGTTTCTTTAGGAATACCAATATTTAAGCTGCCTTTTTTACGGGCAACTTCAAGCATTTCCTCTTGAGGAAGTAGGTTCCCCTTTTGAATGAGTTTTTTTAGTAATTCAGGATCGGTATTCATAATCTAGGATAATGGTTCTTGTATTGTCTGATTCACTGTGGATTGAAATCCATACTGTTTCCTCTGGAAGAAACTGAATTACTTTTTCAGGCCACTCTATAAAGATAGCTTTTTTTTCATTGAATAATTCTTCTAAACCAAGGTCATACGCTTCATCCATATTTTTTATTCGGTAACAATCTAAATGAAAATATTCTCTTTGAGTCTGTTCTATAGCATATTGATTTACAATGGCATAAGTTGGTGATCCTTGTAGGTTAGTTACTCCTAATGTCTGTAATAATACCTGTATAAGGGTTGTTTTTCCGGCACCCATGTCGCCTTTAAAGGCATAACATTTTTCCTGATTGAAGAATTCCTTTTTCTGAGCAACAAATACTTCCAGTTCTTTTAAATTTTTGATGGTGTACTTTGTCATTTTAGGATTCTTGAATACCCTTAAATTCTTCGATATCCCCATCTCTCCATACCTTGAGCGATAGGTTTTCTCCATCGTAATAAGCAAAGGTTGCATAGTTCATCCACTCTCCAAGATTGATGTATCGAGAATTTGAAATTTGGATATCCATTGGCAAATGCCGATGTCCAAAAATGAAATAATCGTATTGCGCGGATTTCAACTTCTCTTTACTGAACTGATACAACCATTCTGCATCTTTTCCATCATAGTTGTCATCTTTTGTTCCTGTATGAATCCTACTTTTATTTGAAAAATATTGCGCAAGTGAAAGTCCTATTCTCGGATGTAAACATGAAAACAGGAATTGGCAAAATTTATTTCGGAATATTCTCTTAATGAATTTATATCCATGGTCTCCGGGGCCTAAACCATCTCCGTGAGCGATAAAGAAATTTTTTCCATTAACTTCAAGCTCAAGCTCATCAGTGATCATCGTTACACCCAATTCTTTGGTGAAGTAATTTTTCATCCACATATCATGGTTGCCAAGGAAGAAGTAAACATCAATACCAGCATCAACAAGGGCCGCGATTTTTCCTTGAAGCCTCACAAAACCTTTTGGGACGACTTGTTTATATTCAAACCAAAAGTCAAAAATATCTCCTACAAGAAAAATACATTGTGCATCTTCAGAAATTCTATCAAGCCATGCAATGATGGCAAGCTCTCTTTTACGGCTTGAGGCAAATGAGGGCGCACCCATATGAAAGTCAGAGGCAAAATATATTTTTTTTCCGCTAAGCTGTTTGATCTTTTTCAACTACTTGAATATTTTTTCCAATGCTGTTTCTAATGCCGATCCTCTTAAATTGGTCTTTATGATTTTTCCTTCTTGGTCAATTAGAACGGTGAAAGGAACGCTACCTACTTCATATAATCTTGAGACTTTACTTTGCCACCCTCCTAAATCACTTACGTGATTTGGCCAGGACAATTGATCATCTTTAATCGCCTTTTTCCACTTTTCTAAGTCTTTATCGAGAGAAACACTCATAATCGTAAAACCCTTATCTTTATATTTATTGTAGGTTTTAACTACGTTTGGGTTCTCCCTTCGACACGGCCCACACCAAGACGCCCAAAAGTCAATGAGAACAACTTTACCTCTTAAATCAGATAATTTTAAATTCGTTTTTCTATCAACCATTAATTCTGAAAAATCTGGCGCCTCTTTGCCAATACCTAAGGGCTTGTTTCGTTCTTTTTCAGCTTTCAATAGTTCAAAATTTTGAATATATTTTTGAACAGTTAAACTCTGGGGGAATGCCTTCTTAAGCTGATTAATAACAGCCTCATAGGATTTTGAATCTTGATTAAAATTAATGGCACTTAAAGCCATTACGAGTGCCGCAGAGTTTTGATTACTTCCAATAAATAATTTGAGCTTATTTTGAAAAGCAAAATATTCCTTCTGCATGTATTCATTAACCACTTTTTGTCTTTCTGGATTTTCCTTTATCGCTTTAACAGCTGAATCATTTTTATACTGAAAGTCCTCGAGGGTTTTCGAAAATGAATTCATTGCTACGGATTCATCTGAGTTTAAGATGTTGCAATAATTATTTAGTTTTTTTCCATCACCATAGATTTTAATATCTGCATTATTTCTGCAAACTAAGTGGATATTAAATTCCGCCAAACGCAATAAATAATAATCTTCTCTTGGGAGTATTATGCTTTTTTCAAACTTACCCTCTTTATCCATTAGAATGGTATCGAAATCTTTAATCTTATTGTCGTCATACATCTGAGATATAAAGAGCATATCAGAATCTGAACCAAAAATAGATCCTGATAATTTGATAGTTGCTTCTTGGGCATGAAACTGTCCACATAACGTCATGGTGAGTATGAATAGTAGTGTCTTCATGGTTTAATATTTAAAAATTTCTTTAAGACGTGACTCTAGATTTTGACCTCTAAGATTCATGCCTATAATACGTCCTTCAGGATTTACTAATACTGTAAAGGGGATTCCTTCAATCTTATACAAAGGTACAACAGCAGAATTCCATCCTTTTAAATCACTGACATGATAAGGCCATTCAAGCCCATCTTTCTTTATAGCAGCTTTCCATTTACTCATATCTTCGTCTAAAGAAACGGATAAAATGGTAAAATCTTTTTTCTTATACTTTTTATAAATCCGAACGACATTTGGATTTTCTCTTCTACAAGGACCGCACCAAGATGCCCAAAAATCAATTAGGACATATTTGCCTCTTAAATCTGAAAGGCTAATACTTCCACCAGATATATTTGACGATTCAAAATCAGGAGCCTCATAAAAACCATTATTAAGCATGTATGTCTGCATAATCTCAAATTGCTTAACGAAATTGAGTGCAACATCCGATTGTGGATCCCGACTATAAAATTCAGCCGCGACATTTCCGAAAATTTGAATTCGCTCTTCATTCCAGTCTTCAGGCGAGTCCATAATATGATTTGAAAGAATGATGTTAAATGCACCTTGTGGATCGCGTTTCATCGTTTTTGCTGCAAAATCTGACAATGCTTTCCCATTGTCTGTAGCACGGATTTTCTGATATTTCTCGAGGTTTTTTGCCCACGGAACTCCTTTTACCTGAATTGTCGATGAGATTGAATCGCTATGTCCTTCAATAAATAACGAATCGCTCGGTGCCAATGGCAAAGCGATAGAGTCAAGAGTGGTACCTTTAATTTTTAAAAGGTAATATCCCAGTCCAGGAATATTTACATTCAACTTAAATTGTCCTTCAGCATCTGATTTTGTTGTGGCTAAGACTATATTTTCACCTCTAGATTTTAGCAAGGGAACCTCAATACTTATTTCTGTATCTTGACTGTCTATAATTCGTCCACTTAAAAACGTGTTGGGGTTCTTATCGGCATTCAATTGCGCCTCAAATGAAGGTTCGTCGTATTCGCTATTGCACGAATACCCAATTAATAGGATACATGCAGTAAAAAAGTAGGTGAGTTTAAGCTTCATTTAATTTTTGTCTTAAAAGTGCATTTGCAATTTTGGGATCTGCTTTTCCTTTGGAGACCCGCATCAGTTGCCCCATAAAAAACCCAATAAGCTGTTGCTCACCGTTCTTAAATCTTTTAGCTTCAGAGGTGTTTTCTGAAATCACTTGTTCGATAAATTGTATCAAATCACTTTCTTCAGAAACCTGAATAAGATTTAAGCTTTCGGCAATTTGAGCTGCTTCTTTATTTGAAGTAAGCATTTCTGGAAATATTTTTTGGGAGGCAATAGTACTTGAGACTTTACCTTCATCTATAAGGGCAATAAGACCTGCTAGAGTTTTGGGCTTGATTGGGAATGAATGAATCGTTACCCCTTTATCATTCAAAAATGACTTTACATCTCCCATGATCCAGTTTGCTGCGGCTTTATAATTTTTAGTGAATTGAATCAAATCTTCAAAATAAAGTGCAATATCTTTAGATTCAGTTATGTTTTGTGCATCATAATCTGAAAGCTTTAAATCATTGGTGTACTTTTTATAGAGAAAGTCGGGTAGTGGAGGCATTTCAGCCTTTACAAGCTCAATTTGTTTTGCATCAACAAATAGGGGCTGTAGATCCGGCTCTGGAAAATACCTGTAGTCGTTTGCGGCTTCTTTTGAACGCATGGCAATCGTACTTCCATTTAAGGCATCAAAACCTCTTGTTTCTTGTGAAAGTTTACCTCCAGACTCCAGTTCTTCAATCTGTCGTTTAATTTCGAATTCAATGGCTTTTTGAACGTTTCGAATCGAATTCATATTCTTTACTTCAACCTTTGTACCCAGATCTTTTTGACCTTTAATTCTCACGGATATGTTGGCATCACATCTTAAAGACCCTTCTTCCATATTACCATCACAAATATCCAAATAGCGCACTAATTTTCTAATCTCTGATAAGTATAGATGTGCTTCGTTTGAACTTCTTAGGTCTGGTTCTGTAACAATCTCTAGTAGTGGAGTTCCAGCACGATTTAAATCTACAAGTGTATCATATACATCAACATCATGGATGCTCTTACCGGCATCTTCTTCCATATGAATTCTTGTGATTCCTATTCTTTTTGAATTTCCTTCTTTTGATTTGAGAAGCATCATTCCATCTGTGCAGATTGGTGTTTTGTCCTGCGTGATTTGGTAACCTTTAGGTAAATCTGGATAGAAGTAGTTTTTTCTAGCAAAATATTGATGGTCTGCGATATTACAATTTAGTGCAATTCCTAGTTTGATAGCATATTCAATAGATCTTTTATTCATGACAGGAAGTGTTCCCGGATGACCTAAAGTAATTGGGCTCGTTTGTGTATTTGGTGATGCCCCGTATGCATTGATATCAGAGGAATATGCTTTCGTTTTTGTTAAAAGCTGTGCATGTACCTCAAGACCAATCACGGCCTCGTATTTATCTCTTTGCTCTTGTGTCATTATCAGATGCTTGAAATCAATTCTTTCATTATCAATGTCATTTTCGGCTCTTGCTTAGCTGCCACCTCAATAACTTCTTGATGCGTAACTTTTTTTATTTTTCCAGGCACACCAAGATCAGTAATTATTGATATCGCAAAACATGGTATACTCATATGTCTGGCAACAATAACCTCTGGAACGGTTGACATACCTACTGCATCAGCACCAATAGCATGAACATACTGATATTCTGCAGGAGTTTCAAGAGTTGGTCCAGTCAACCCAGCATAAATACCCTGAGAAACTTTAATGTTATTCGAATCTGCGATTTCTTGAGCTTTCTCAATCATTTTGTGACAGTATGGCTCACTCATATCTGGGAAACGTGGGCCTAGTTCCTCGAAGTTTTTACCGATTAATGGATTCCCAGGGAATAAGTCAATATGGTCATTAAGAATCATTATTTCACCAATCTCAAAAGCTTCGTTAACACCACCGGACGCATTACTAACAAACAGTTTTTCTATACCTAGAAATTTCATGACGCGCACAGGAAAGGTAACCTCCTTAAGATCGTAGCCTTCATAATAATGAAATCGGCCTTGCATCGCCACTACAGATTTCCCCCCCAATAATCCGAAAATTAATTTTCCCGAATGCCCTTTTACAGTTGACACTGGGAAATGAGGGATATCTTCGTATGCAATTTCATGCACGATATCTATTTCATTCACCAGCCCACCGAGCCCGGTGCCAAGAATAATGCCAATTGAAGGCTTCACATCCGTTCTTCCTTGGATGTATGAAGCAGCTGCCTTAAATTCCTCTAACATGCTTTTTTATTAAAGATTGAAAATCACTTTCTTCTCGGATTCGAATATTCATTGGCTGATAGTACCAAGGATAATCGCCTTCAGAAATTAGTGTCTTAAATTTTGAAAGCCGAACCTTGTCCTTTTCCGTTGTAAGAATAATCGATTCTTCTAGGTCAAAGGTATCAAATTTTTCATGGATTTTATTTAAGTCTGTTCGTGTAAAAACATGATGGTCTCGAAATGAAATCGAATGTACTAAGAAGTTGTTTTTCAAATGATTTAACAGATGTTCAGGATTGGCAATTCCTGTGACAAGCAGAATGTTTTTAATTGTTTTTATTTTTTTGTCAAAAGGCACCATTTTACCGTAGCTAATACTACTAAAAAAGACGGGTTTTCCATATCGGTTTAGTCGATTTTGAATTTCTAGTAATTTTAATTCAGTTGGTTTTTCAGGGCTTTTAGTCACCATTATTATATCTGCGCGCTTGGCATTTTTAATTGGTTCTCGAAGCCTACCAACAGGAAGTATTTTATCTTCTGTAAATAGGTCATCAAAAGGAGTTGTTAGAATTGATAATGTTGGAGTAATTTTTCGGTGCTGAAAAACATCATCGTAAATGATAGTGCATTCCCGATGATCATTTCTTATCTTTTCGCTGCCAAATACACGGTCTTCACATACAAAAACAAGGGCGCGTTCCTCAAACCTTTGCTTGAACATTAGGGGTTCATCACCTACAGATTGAATAGATGCATTTTCTTTTACTTCTATAAAACCTTTTGATTCCCTACCATAACCGCGGCTTAAAAGCGCAGGCGTTGTATTATTTTGAATAAGGAATTCTGAGAGGTAAATCGAAAGCGGGCTTTTACCTGTTCCTCCCATTGATAAATTCCCAATACCAATGCTTTTGGATATCTTTTTAGAACGAATAAATTGCCAGTCGAAAAGTTTATTTCGAATAAAAATAATTAAATAATATATTCCTGAAATGGGAAGTAATAGATACCTCATTTAAATGTTGATTACTTAATCAACGTGGTAATCTGAAAATTCTTGTTCCTCAGCGTAATAAAAGATCCTAACCTGAGCCGTGTCATTTAAAAAATCAATCTTTCCAATCTCGAAACGATTGATAGAAAGACCTGTTCGTGTCTCAATATCCTTTTTCATTTCAGAGGCTTTGTCTGGGGTTATGAGGTCTATTCTTTCATAATTAATGGTCTTTCGTGTCTCATGTTTCATTAGCCACAAGAACTCTAATATGTAGGTGAGAACAACCATGAAAACATTAATTAAGGCCATTTCAGCAATACTGAGCTGATTTGATGCTAGCGCATTGACAACACTTAATCCAATAATCAAAAAGAGATACGTCATCTCCTTAATTTCAATGGCATCTGTTCGATACCTTATAATTCCGAAAATGGCGAAAAGCCCAAGCCCCATTCCGGTGTCGATATCTAGTTTTTTCAAACCGAAGCAAAGAAAGAACGTGATGGTACCAATAAGATAATACGTGAATAAATAGTCTTTACGTTTGGTCTTTGCATAGTATAAGAACCTAATGAGTATGGTTATAAATACCACATTTACACACAACCTTATTAGTAAAAGGTAAAAGTCTTCATCAAACCATTGAAGACCAATGACGTTGTTTGCTTTGTTTTTCGCTAAAAATAGGTTGATTAACATGTTATTTTGTTTAAGGATAAAGTTTTCTTTTTAAATCTATTTTGTTTGAGTTCACGTGCAGGAAAAAACTTCATGATTCCGACACAATATTTACTAACTCTCAAAGGCCGAATCATTCTTTTTTTCATTTTTAAGTAAAACGCACTTGAGCGGTCTGAATTCCCTTGTTTAAGTTCACAAATCACCAAATTAGTTAAAGATTTGGTTTTCTTTGAATCTTGAAATTCTATATTCAGGTCAAAAGTAAGTCGTTCTGCTTTTGTTTTATGGACAAGAGTGATTCTACTAAAGCTATTTGATATTGTTGAATTAAGCGATTTAGCATCTGAATATGATTGTTCCAAAAATAAAAACTCCTCATCGCTGAAGTCTGCACCCCATTGATGCGTTTTCAATCTTGTTTTTTCAGTTCTGCCTTTTCTTTTTCTTTTCACTTCAAGAAAAGAAAGGTTATTATTTACATACTTTCGAATTCTTATTTTTAAACGGTCATTTTTCTTTTTATGATGGTCGGAGAAGAATTCAAAATCTGGACTATCGAAGTATAGACTTTCGTATTTTGAGTACTTCAAACCCTCAACTTCCAGGATTTTATAGTGTTGTTGTAGTTCTGGGAGTATCTCCATAAAAACATCCTCATGAATAGCATATTTGGTGTCAACCCGATTCATTAGAGCGACAGCATCCATCTCTGCTAAATTAGTAGCTTCAAAAGGATCTGTAATTGTTTTAAATCTCTCAGTTAACATGTCTCAAATTTAGTTGATTAAACATTACTAATAAAATCTTAACATGATCGTTGTAAAAAAGATTTTTTTAATTCAATTAAAAGCGGAAGCCTAATTTTAAATTACCATAGATATAAAAGTGAGTAGTTTCTGAGGTAGCGCCACCGAAGCTGCTAGAAACTAACTTCCCATTTGCAGGTCCGACATCTAGTCCAATTATCCAATTTGAAGGGGTAAAGAATGAAGCCCCAAAAGGAACATAAGCGACAGTTCCGCCTCCTACATCAACAAGAACGAATGAACTTACTTTTAATCCAGTGTAAAAACACAAACTGGAAGTTTGAATTTTCCATGGATAAACTGATATTCCCGCACCGAGACCAATGATACCAGCGCCTAATTCTAGACTTAAATTATCACTTACAATGCGTTCATAACTCAAACCTATTGCCGATGACGAACCCAATATATTTCCAGAAATAATATTTTTATGGTCCTGAGAAAATCCGAGAATTGGGAAAAAGACTAAAATAAACAATAACGAAAAGGGCCTCATATATTTTAGTCTTCAGTATCCTCTTCCGACTCAATTGCCTTTTCGGAGGAGCCGTATTTTTTTTCTGAGTATTGCCCAAGTTCATAACATAAAATGGCCGCTATGGTATAAAATATTGGCGTAGATGAAGACAAGTTGAGACTATTAAAAATCTCTGATATCGACATGATAACAATTCCAATCCCAATAATGACCGTAATGTTGAATATTTTCTTTTTCATAATAAGAAGTTTGAATTGGTGAAAATACGAGAAAATCAATTGATTATTTAAGTGACCACTATTTTTTAAATCTGAAAGCTAGATATTTTATAATTAGAGAAATTAATTTTTCACAACAGTGAGGTTTATTTAATATAATTACTATCACTCAAAAAGTATCCTTTTTTGCATTTTAATTTAGCTAAATTATGATTTAGCATTTCAAAGATTTTCTATATTTCTTGTATGAAAAAAATATGTTTACTTGTTGCCTTAGTTTCATTGCTTTGCAGTTGTTCGAAATATAATTTTGATACCACTTACCATTCTTCTGATATTTTATTTAATGCAGATGAATTTGCGCAAACTCCTGAATTGTGGGATTTTTATATCCACGACCGTAAGGGTAAGACCTATTAGGGTCGATCATCTTCGATTAACGATGGTGCTTTCAACACTGTTTTAGTCGAACGTTTTGTTGAACCAATTCCTGTTGCATTAAACCCAGGTGATGAATACAGGAAAAATGAGGTTCATGTTTTTGTTCAAGATACAGTTATTGAAGAACGTGTGAAGAGTTATTTCGAGCCTTCAGATATCATTGAGGTGGTCTCTTTTGTTACGCCATCTTCTATCAGGCAACATAGAGCATCGAACGCTACAACAACGACTCGAACTGTTCTAGGTACTGTGGGTATCATTGTTGGTGGTATTTTAGGTGGGATTCTTTTGATTGCATTAATTGTTACAACAATAGTTAATTCCTTTTTATCTTCCATTGGTTGTTATATTGCAACTATGGCATATGGCTCCTATGATGCACCAGAGGTCCTTGTATTGAGAAGGTTTAGAGATGAAAAGTTGAATAAAACATTTATGGGAAGGGTTTTTATTGCAAACTATTATGCTTTTTCTCCTTTGCTCGTTAGATTTGTGAAGCGAACTGGATTTGCAGAGAGGCTCATTCGAAGAAAACTGGATGGTTTTGTAAACCGTTTAAGGACAAAAAACAACTGGTAAAATATCCTTTTTTATATTGTTTTGGTCTGAACATAGAATTGCCTAAGTCAAAAATTTTAGTGTCCTTTAGAAAAGTATGTTTCAGTTAAAAGATAAAACCCAATTTTCGAAACGCACAAGAACTTTATTGTTTTTGTTTTCTGCACTGTTTATGCTAAGCGCTTGTGGTGAAGATGGCGACCTTGACAATGCGGTGCTTAAAATGAACGAGGACAATATTCTATTCATGAATATTAGCCTTGGATTCATTATGCTTGGTGTTGCGCTTAAGCTGCGGGTAAAAGATTTTATCCTTGTTTTTTCTGCACCGAAATCAGTACTTATTGGATTTCTATCCCAATTTGTCGCGCTTCCTTTTTTAACCTTCTTATTGGTCTTAATTTTAAATCCGATGCCAAGTGTGGCAATGGGTATGATGATCGTTGCCGCATGCCCAGGAGGTAATATTTCGAATTTCATGACAGCTCTAGCCAATGGAAATACCGCGCTTTCGGTATGTATGACAGCCATCGCTAGCGTTACAGCAGTATTCATGACACCATTTAATATTTCATTTTGGGGTGGTATGTATGCACCAACATCCGAGATTCTTAGCGATGTCAGTCTGGATTTCTTTGCGATGCTAAAAATTGTGGGGATGATTTTATTGATTCCGCTTACAATCGGTATGCTGCTGCGAGAATTTAAACCCAAAATAGCCGATTTCTTGATACCGATTACCCATTATGGTTCCATCTTGATTTTTGGAGGAATTGTCGTTTTTGCCTTTGGTGCCAATACAGATTTGTTCGTCAAGTACATTCACCTGATCGTATTTATTGTGTTGGCCCACAACGCACTTGGCATTCTTACCGGGTTTTCATTAGCAAGAATATTCAGGCTCCCTTCTGCTGACCAAAAGACCTTGGCCATCGAAACAGGGATTCAAAACTCTGGACTAGGCCTCGGTTTGATTTTCGCTTTCTTTGATGGAATGGGAGGGATGGCGATTGTCGCAGGTTGGTGGGGCATTTGGCATATTATTTCTGGGCTTAGTATCGCCTATTTCTTAAAAAACAAAAAGCTTTAGGATTAAATTTTATGGAACAAGGCCCACAATCTAAAATGCTCATTCAGCTCGTAACCATGAGAATGCCATACGGAAAATACAAAGGAACATTATTGTGCGATTTGCCGGAGCCTTACCTTTCGTGGTATAACGCAAAAGGTTTCCCTAAAGGTCAAATGGGACAGCTTTTGGCTTCTATTTATGAAATCAAACTCAATGGGCTTGAGTATCTACTCAAGCCCATTAAAGCACAATTCGCGAAGCGCTAATATCGTCCAGCTGCATTACTGCAATCAATAATTCATATTTAGGTACTTTGGATAACGCACCTGGTAATTAAATTGAACATCCTTGCTTTCATTTGCATTAAGCTCAAGGTCCCACAATAACATTCCAGTTTTATCGTCGAGCTTTGCACCCACGTAATCTATGCGGTCTACATCAATGGATTTGCGATAGGAAATAGGGAACTGATCCTCAATCACGATATTAATTTTTGCGTCTTTGTTATTTCGTACAGAGATTTTCCAGCCGATGGTTTCTTTGATGTAACTTCCGACCACTCTTTTATCAAATAGCTCGGTATTTCCTTCGCGTTTGATGGCGATGTTCTTGTCTCTTCCCAATGAAATACTGAGCGTATCGCTTGCTTTTTCGGTATCTATATTTGAGGAACCTACAAAGGTACCTTCGTAGTAAATATTAGATTTACCGGGAAGCAAATTGAGCTTGGTCCAGTCAGTGAGCTCGGCTGTCAAGAATGCATCCTCATCAAGCTTAGGTACGGCGTGATAAATATACTTTACAGGTACACTCAGCTCTTTCATTTTAATGCTATAATCTTGACCGTCTGAGGGAATCGTATATGGTATATCAATTTCGTATTCAAGATTCGCGACGGTAGTCTTTAAGGAATTAGAGATATAGTCAGTTTTCTTGAAATTATTATCATTTCTAACTTTTACTCCGTCCATGTAATAGTAAGTAGCTTCATTTCGAGAACCCCTAACGACTATCCCGGCTACCCCTGCGGCAGACCTTTCGGGCATCCTACTGATATCCTCTCTGGTAACAGTACTACTGCTTGCTCCACCATCCATATCAATCAGTGGCCTCGCATATTGAACCAACGTCACTTCTTCGAGCATTTGAACCTCTGAATTTAGTGATTCGTCTAAAAAGGTGATTTTATCGTTAGAGATGCGAACACCTTTAATTAGTTTCTTTTGGAAACCAACGGTTTTAAATTCTACATCATAGGTTCCACTTGGAATCGGCTTAATCATAAATTTTCCATCAAAATCGGTGTTGGCACCTCCAAGGATTGATCCGTTTTTTTTCAAGAGGACTTTTGTAAAAGGCAAGGGCTCTCCACTTTCCGCATCCTGAATCACTCCTTTAAGTGTTCCAGAGCCTTTCTGTTTTATTTCTTTTTTGTAAGGGTCAGCATTCCCCAAAATCCAATTGACAAGCTCGGGCTTTTCTCCATCCAGGGTTGGGTCGCTCGTGCTGAGTGTTAAATTTACTTTATCCCAGCTCTCGCCTGAGGATTGAAATACATTTGCGTTGTAAACAATATCGAGTGGTTTTGTGACGTCATCCACACGGAAATCATAGTTCGGAGTCCATCCCGCACGATACATGTAGTAGCTTAGCTTTAGCTCCTCTTTTGCCTCGCTACTGCAATCAACAGCTACAATGACTTTGCTGTAGTTGTTCCTTTTAATCGATGTTAGGGTATTTAGTGCTGCATATAGGTCCTTTATTTTTTCTCTTTTAAGGTCCATCTTGATGGATAAGTCTAGCTTTCCTTGTCTGATTTCGTTGAGTCTAGCGCGGTAATAGTTTGCTGCATCTTTGATATTTGCGATTTCGGCGCCCTCATATTTTTTGGCAATATTGCTATTGTCCATCAGCAATTTTTCTTCCAATCCAAAAACGTCAAATTTATTTTGAACAGCCTTCATTTCAATTTCCAGTGCTTCAATTTGGTCTTCGATTTTCTTTTCTTCAGCACTTTTTCGTGTGCTTGGATAGACGAGCTCATGCTTTACGGACAAAACCTTACAGTTGTCAGAGCTTTTGAGCTGAACGCTTTCATCATTTAAAGTAAAAGGTAGCTGATTAAAGACCAATATTTGTTTTCCTTTAGGAAGTCTCACCGATGCGGTGCGTGTAACTTGGGCGCCTTGAAAGAAACAGGTGACATCCTTTATTTTTGAGGAAACTTTTAAAGTGTCGCCTGCAAATAGGTTATGAACGGAAATTAAAATGGACAGAAGAAGGGTGAGGTTTTTCATAAGAGTTTGTTTTTTATTTCTAGTATATAATATAACTCAATTCGAGGACATAAAAAAATGATTTTAGTGAAATTACTGAAGGTTTTTTGATTAAAAGTATGCCTTTAGCAGGAGCTCAGTGAAAATATACAACACATATGCGCTGTAGATCAGTTTGACGCCTGTTCCAAGCATAAAACCAAAAAAAGCGCCTAAGGCTATTTTGAGAGATTGCCTATTTGAACCTTGTTCCATTTTTGCGCCAATAAATGCCCCAATGATTGCACCCAAAAGGATACCTATGGGAGGGATAAACATGCCTAAAAGGGTTCCGATGAGCGTCCCTCGAATCGCCTTTTTTCCTCCGCCAAGTTTCTTGACTCCCACGATTTGTAAAATATAATCGCCTGCCATAGCAATAGCCATTAGTGCTCCTAACATCACAATCGCATAGCTACTAATAGGCAGTGAGGTAAAGCTATCTATCAATAATATTCCGAGAAAACTAATGAATGGACCTGGTATGATAGGAACAAATGAGCCGATTAAGCCAACGATCATTATTAATAAGCCAAGGAGGCATATGATTTCTTCCATTTTTAATCGGAACTATTTTTTTGCTTAAATATAAGATGAAACATCGATGCAGTGCAATAACGCTTATTAATAAGTGGATTTATATTTGCTCAGGTGATTTCTAAAAGTCGATTATCTTTGTTTCCATGAAAAAAATACTCCTTTTAGGTTCCGGAGAGCTAGGCAAAGAATTTGTGATTGCTTGCCAGCGTCTCGGACAACACATTATCGCTGTTGATAGCTATGCCAATGCACCTGCAATGCAGGTGGCCGACGAATCTGAGGTAATATCTATGCTTGACGGTGAAGCACTCGATCGGATAGTGGCCAAACACCAACCCGATTTTATTGTACCTGAAATTGAAGCGATTCGAACAGAACGTTTTTACGATTATGAAAAACAAGGCATCAAGGTCATTCCAAGTGCAAAAGCGGCAAACTATACCATGAATAGAAAGGCCATACGTGACATGGCAGCAATTGATTTAGGTGTACGTACGGCAACGTATAGTTACGCAATAAATGCAGAGGAGCTGCGAGAAGGTGTCAATAAATGTGGAATGCCATGCGTTGTGAAGCCTTTAATGTCGAGCTCAGGGAAAGGACAGTCAGTGATTCGAGCTGAAGCGGATATTGAGAAGGCATGGACCTATGCCTGTGAGGGTTCTCGCGGGGATTTACAGGAAGTGATTGTGGAGGGTTTTATTGATTTTGATTATGAAATCACCTTACTCACCGTGACCCAGAATGATGGACCTACTTTATTTTGTCCACCAATTGGTCATCGACAGGAGCGGGGAGATTACCAAGAAAGCTGGCAGCCGATGCCCATGATCCCTGAACACCTTAAAGAGGCACAGGATATGGCAGCAAAGGTTACCGCGGAGCTTGGAGGCGCAGGTATTTGGGGTGTTGAGTTTTTCATTACGGCTGAAGGTGCGTATTTTTCAGAGCTATCACCCAGACCACATGATACGGGTATGGTTACACTTGGTAAAACACAAAACTTAAATGAATTTGAATTGCACGCACGTGCGATCCTATCACTCCCAATCCCAGAAATTAAATTGCTTCAAAATGGAGCGAGTGCTGTTGTATTGGCAGAGGGAGAGTCTACAGCGACTCCCGTTTTTAAAGGACTTGAAGATGCGATGAATACCCTTAATTCAGAAGTACGCTTGTTTGGGAAACCAGCTACGCGTCCCTATCGGCGAATGGGGGTCACACTGAAATATGGCACGAATGATGTTAAAGAATTGGTTGAACAAGCCCAAGAAATGGCGGCAAAAATAAACGTAAAATGAAATTAAAAGCACTCTTGTTTGTTTTCTTATGCTGCGGGTCGGTATATGGACAAACGGTAAAATATTACCTATCTATGCCAAAACCCCAGAATCATTATTTCCATGTGGAGATGGTTTTAGAGGGATTCGATGAAAAAATAATTGATGTTTCGCTTCCGGTATGGGCACCAGGTTCATACTTAGTACGTGAATTTGCTAAAAACATCAACTTGGTTACTGCAACTAATGGTTCTGGTAAAGCATTAAAGGTTCAAAAAAAGAAAAAGAACACTTGGTCCATTACAAAAGGTAAGTCATCTGAAATTCGCATTGCCTATGACGTTTATGCATTTGAATTATCTGTACGCACCTCTTTTTTAGATCTTACCCATGGTTTTGTAAGTGGAAGCGGTGTATTTATGTTCGTTGAAAACCATTTGGATGTAAATGGTGATGTTGTAGTAGTGCCATATGAAGGGTTTTCGGAGGTTTCAACTGCTTTGCCGAGAAAGGAAAAGAATAAGCCGTATGTATTTGCCTACTCCGACTATGACCATCTTGTGGATTGCCCAATTGAAATTGGCAACCAGCTTATATTTAAATTCAATGCCTCTGGTGTAAAGCACACTGTCGCGATTTATGGAGAAGGCAACTTTGATATAGAAAGCTTAAAGCGCGATATGTCTAAAGTTATAGAGGAAGAAACTAAGGTTTTTGGTCAAAACCCGAATAAGGAGTATCTTTTTATAATCCACAACGTTGTTGATGGCCAGGGAGGTCTTGAGCACAAAAACTCTACCACACTCAGTGTGAATAGATGGACCTATTCGGGAAGTAGCTACGTGAAGTTTCTGAGCTTGGTCGCTCATGAATATTTTCACCTTTGGAATGTTAAAAGAATTCGACCATTTGAACTTGGGCCATTTGATTACAACAAGGAGAACTATACTGATCTATTGTGGGTTATGGAAGGATTTACCTCCTATTACGACGAGCTATTGTTACTTAGAGCAGGATATTATACCAAGTCTGAATTTCTTTCAAAAATGGAAAGCTCTATTAATTATGTTGAAGGATCAGTTGGTGCACGCGTTCAACCCGTAGCACATGCAAGTTACGATGCGTGGATTAAAGCTTATAGACCAAATGAGAACAGTTCAAATACAACAATGACCTACTATACAAGGGGTTCTATTTTAGCTGCTTTCTTAGATGTCAAAATTATTCGCAATACAAACGGTGAAAAATGTTTGGATCATTTTCTTCAACATATTTACGATAAATTTTATGTGAAAGCGGGTAGGGGATTCACCTCTTCTGAATTCAAGAGAGAGTTAGAGGGATTTACAGGTGAAAACTTAGATGCCTTTTATGAAGATTATATCGATGGAACTGCTATACCGAATTATACAGATCTATTTGCGAATATGGGCGTTCAAGTAACAAACGTAAGCTCAACCAAGCCAGACTTTGGTGCCACTATAAGAAGCTCTGGTGGAAAAGCAATTATTTCAAGGATACGTTCGAATTCTGCTGCTGAGGATGCGGGATTGAGTGTTAATGATGAGATTATTGGATGTAACGGCTACAGAGTTAGTAAGGCTGATATTGAGGGTATTATGAGAGGAATAAGAGAAGGGGATGAATTGGACTTATTAATTTCAAGGGATGAAATTCTATTTGCTGTCAATTTTACCATGACAAATTACACGAAACCAAGATATCTATTTAACCTTACAAATGAAGAAAATAAGCTCCGTGACTACTGGCTGCGTTAAACTCATCAGTATTTTAATCGTTTGCCTTCCATTTTTAGTTTTAGGGCAAAGTGATTATAAAAATGTTCAAATACCACTTACGAAAGGATTTTATACCTACAGCGGTTGTGAACCTTCAATTGATATCGATCCAAACAACCCGAATAACATTGCGGTAGGTTCTATTTTAGATGGCTATCATTATTCCGAGGATTCTGGTAAAACTTGGAAAGCTGAAAGACTAAAGAGTCCGTACGGGGTATATGGAGACCCAGTTCTTAAATTCAACGGTAAGGGGAATATTTTTTATTTGCACTTATCATCATATAATAAAACGTCACATTTAGACAGGATTGTTTGTCAGAGAGCCGATGACTTGAAAGGAAAATTTAATGAAGGATCATATTCAAAACCGAATGGAAGTAAAGTTCAAGACAAACATTGGATTGTAATTGACCCCGAAACCGATGAGATTTACATGACCTGGACGCAATTCGATGCGTATAACTCGACCAATTCTAAGGATAGCTCATTCATTCATTTTGCAAAATCATCGGATGATGGAGAAACATGGACCGATCCTGTTCGAATTTCGATCAAAGGAGGAGATTGCTTGGATGGAGATGATACTGTAGAGGGAGCTATGCCCGCATTGGGTAAAGAAGGAATGCTCTATACCGTTTGGTCTGGACCACATGGACTTATACTGCGAAGTTCAGCGGACCGAGGGCAAACATGGAGCCCAACAGAGCAAATTTTATTTAAACATGAAGGTGGATGGACGATTGACGTTCCTGATTTTTACCGAAGTAATGGCCTGCCGGTTTTTATTAGTGACCACAACCCCGATTCGCCGTTTTATGGGAATCTATATTTGAATTGGGCTATTGAAGACGAGGAAACGGGAAGAACATCCGTTCTTTTTTCAAAATCTGAGGACAATGGAGAAAGCTGGTCTTCACCTGTTCAAGTCCACAAGGACAGTTCGGAGTACAATCATTTTTTAACGTGGATAACAGTTGATCCATCAAATGGGAATCTTCATTTTGTCTATTACCGAAAGTCACGAAAATCTAAGGCGACAGATGTTGTATGGGCGAGTAGTAAAAATGGAGGAGGATCTTTTGTTGAAGAGGTGATTTCTGAGCAATCCTTCGAGCCTTCGGGAACGGTATTTTTTGGAGATTATTTAAATATCGCCGCAGTAGATAATGTTGTTCGCCCTGTCTGGCCCAGAATGGATAACGGTAAGATTACCCTCTGGACTGCGCTAATAAATTTCGAGTGATTTTACCTGAATCAAATAGTTGGAGTCATTTATTAGGTAAAGAAAACCAAAAGCCTTATTTTCAATTACTTAAAAATAAGTTAAATACATTTTTATCGAATCATAACACAAAAGTATTCCCTTCGGAAGATGAGGTCTTTAACGCCTTTAAGCTGTGTGATTTTAATCAAGTGAAGGTCGTAATATTGGGTCAGGATCCGTACCCTACTATGGGACATGCACATGGTTTGTCTTTCTCCGTGAAGGAACATGTTAAACCACTTCCGAAAAGCTTGAATAATATTTTTAAGGCCCTTTCAAATGATTTGAATCAGACACCCCCAGTACACGGAAATTTGACACATTGGGCACAACAAGGGGTGTTGCTTTTGAATGCAGTTTTAACAGTGGAAGAAGGGAAGCCCGATAGTCACAAAGGTATCGGATGGGAGCAATTTACTAATGCTGTCATTCAAAACCTTTCTAATGAAAAACAGCATCTTGTTTTTTTATTATGGGGTGCAAAGGCACAAGCTAAAAAAGTATTGATCGACACCCAAAAGCATTATGTCTTGATGGCACCTCATCCTTCACCTTTATCTGCTTACAGAGGATTCTTTGATTGTAAACATTTTAGCAAGACAAATGAATATCTTGCGAAGAATCGTATTTCAATGATTAATTGGTAATTATTCATTCCTATATTTGCAGCTCATGAAAATTTCAAACGATTTATACCTAAGAGCATCTCGAGGAGAGAAGATTGAACGTTATCCAGTTTGGTTAATGCGACAAGCAGGACGAATTTTGCCTGAATATCGCGCAGTAAGAGCGAGTGTTTCAGGTTTTAAAGAGCTGGCTGAAACGCCAGAACTTGCAGCTGAAGTCACCGTCCAGCCAGTAGATATACTTGGTGTTGATGCCGCAATAATATTTTCTGATATTCTTGTTGTTCCAGATGCTATGGGATTGCCTTATCAAATGATTGAGAAAAAGGGTCCATGGTTTGAACATACGATCCGTTCCGAGTCAGATTTGAAAAGACTTGATATTGAAATAAATGTCGCTGATAGATTATCATACGTATTAGAGGCAATTTCTATTACAAAACGTGAGTTAAATGGCAGGGTACCCCTTATCGGTTTTGCGGGAGCACCTTGGACTATATTATGTTATATGGTAGAAGGATCTGGTTCTAAAACCTTTTCTGAAACTCGAAAGTTGCTATACACAAAACCGAAGTTGGCACATGAATTGCTACAGAGGATTACAGATGTTACAATAGTTTACCTAAAAGCACAATTAAAACACGGTGCTGATGCACTGCAGTTGTTTGATTCATGGGCAGGTATTTTGGGACATAAACAATATCAAGAATTCGGAATGAAATATATTCAACAAATAGTACATGCTATTGAGGGTCCCTTCACAGTATTCTCAAAAGGGGCTTATAGTGCATTGCCCTCACTTATGGATTTATCCTGTACAACCGTTGGACTTGATTGGAATATGAATATTGAATACGCTAGATCACTTGCAGGAGAAAACAAAACGCTACAAGGTAATCTTGACCCTTGTGTACTTTATGGAACAGAGTCAGCTATTGAAAATGAGACACTTCAGCTCCTAGACTCTTTTAAAAGTCAACGACATATTGTAAATTTGGGACACGGTGTTTATCCCGATATCAAACCAGAACATGTGAAAGCATTTATTAAAACTGTAAAAAACTATGAAATTTAATCTATCCTTTATTACAGCATTGACACTTGTGTTGTCAATGACAACCATTACTGCTCAGAAAAAAGGTAAGCGCGGAAAATCCACCTCATCTGATATATTGAACATGACTTTTGAAAAGCTTCAAGATGATGAGTCTGTCACTGAGCTTGGGGCTATTTCTATTTTAGAAAATGGTGTAAGTTCGCCAACGGAAAATGCGGCTGATTTATTTCAAAAAGGCGCTGGTAACGAATTTGGCGTTCCTAATAATGTATTTGGAAATGAAATGACTGCTGAAAATGGAGGAAGTGTTTTTGCAGGTTTTGTCGCCTACCGTCCTGGAAGAGAATCTTCATTAAGAAGCTATATTACTATTCCATTTTTAAAGGGTAAGAGTAATATTTCTCTCTCGAAAGGTCTAAAGTATTGTATTCAATTTGATGTTTCTTTGGCTGAATCATCCAAGTTTGCTTGTAATAATGTAGGGGCATATCTTACCAAAGAAGCTCCCACAACACCGTCAGGAATTATTAATGCTTCTGAAAATTTAATTCGTGGTAAGCATAATAGAATTCATCAGGGATTTTTTGGATGGGATAAAGTTTGTCAGATTTATACTGCTAAAGGCGACGAAAAATTTATTACAATTGGAAATTTTGACGCCAATTCAGCAACAAAGTTCATTACGGTAAAGAAACCAAAAACTTCAGACGTTGAGGCACTTAAGCACGCCTATTATTATGTGGACAACGTGACTGTTAAATTGATTGACAGTGAAGAAGAATGTCAATGCATTGCAACGAATCAAATGGCGAATGTTGAGGAGTATTCAACCTTAGTTTATGCTAAGGCAGCAAACGTTGATGAGACAATGAGCCTAGCAGAAAAGTTCTCCGCAAATGTGGCGTATTTTGGTTTTGGAAAAAAAGACTTTACCGCAGGATCGAAAGAGGCATTGAAATTTGTTGCAGCGCAGCTTAAATCTAATCCTGAATTAACGATTGTAATTTCTGGGCATTCGGACGCCAAAGAAGAAGAGTTAGGGACGACGAAAGATGAGTTCAAGGATATGGGGATGGTTCGCGCGAAATATGCAGAAAGATATTTCATGGCTCAGGGTATTGATGCTTCTAGATTAACTGTAAAGTCAATGGGTGCGGAAGTTAACAGCAGAGAGATAGCAGATGTAGATGAAGAGGAGCTTAAAGCAGCAAAAAATAGAAGAGTAGAGTTTTCTCTAGATTAACTATCAAGTTTCATGATTTCCAAATAGAGTCTTTGGGTTGGAAGCCCCATGACATTTGTGTAGCTCCCTTTTATGCTGGATATACCGATATGTCCTAACCATTCTTGTATTCCGTAAGAGCCGGCTTTGTCGAAAGGATTGTATGTTTCAATGTAATGTTCTATTTCAGCGTTGCTTAAGGCCTTAAATTCAATACTCGTAGTTTCTTTAAATTCAATGATGTTGTCATTGATAACCATGCATACTGCGCTCATTACATTGTGCTTCTTTCCTGATAGCTTTTTAAGTGTGTTGAATGCATCTTCAGAATCAATAGGTTTGCCAAGTATTTCATCTTTATTTATAACAACTGTATCACAACAAATAAGCAATTGGTCTTTATATAAAGCTGATTTTAAGTTATTGGCTTTCAGTTTTGCAAGGAATGGCGCAACATTTTCAGTCTCTAGTTCAGGACTATATACCTCAGCCACATCAGGTATGACAACGTTAAAATCAAAACCCATTTCCTTCAAAAGTTTCTTGCGTCTTGGAGATGCAGAACCTAAAATTAATTCCATAGTATTATAAATATAAAGCGGTTAAACCTATAAACATACTGAGCTTAAGAAGCCCTTCGCAACTTTTAATCATGTCTCTTTTTTTGCTTAGAAAAAATAGAATAATAAGATTAACTCCGATAGCAACGCTCAGTATGGTAAGCTGTAAGAAATTAAGCTCTAAGTATAGCTGTTTGAAAACAAATATAAAGCATACAATTTCCAAAATCAGAATAAAAGAAATAACGGATTTAGTTTTACCCAGTCCATAGCTAATAGGTATGGAAACAACCCCTATTAATTGGTCTCCATCAACATCATTTATATCCTTACATATTTCACGAGCAAGATTTTGTAAAATAGCAAACGAAGCCAAATAAAAGACGAAGTTAAAACCATCACTAGTGAACCAATTAGAGGTGTCCTGTAAAGCATAAATTCCAAATTTTGGATCGAAGGCAAAGTAACTCAATGCAGCTAACGGAATTAACCCTGTTAATAATGCGATTAACATATTCCCAAGTAGTAATGACTTTTTTAAGTAATAGCTGTAGAACCACAGCGCGAAAATGCAGAACGTATTTAGGGTTATGAACCAGAAGGTTTGATATTTTAAAGAGAGATAAAACCCAATTAGCATCGCAAAGGAATTAAAGCTTAAATAAATTTTGAATCCCATTTTCTTAGATACTGATTTTGAAAGAATCTGCTTTGTAGGTTTATTTATGGCATCTGCATGTATGTCATAGTAATCATTTATGATATTCCCGGATGCAGCAATTAATGAGGTTGCCAGAATCAGTAGTATAAAATCTAGGAAGGGTAATGATAGCGTTGGGTTTTCAGAAATACTGTAAAACCAAACACCAAGCATTGTTGCTATAATTATTATTAGATTTAACGGTCTTGTAAGGCTTAGATAAGAAATTATAAGGTTTCCCGCCATACGGTTCTTCGATTTTTTTGATGCGCCTCTTTTTTCTCAAGGGGCGTTGTCAGATTGTTAATGTGTTGTTCTGAGAAAATAGGGATGGATGAGCCGTATCCTTTATAGGTCATTCTGTCCGAAGAAACACCTTTCTCGATGAGGTATCTATATACGGTGGCTGCACGATTTTGTGACAATTCTATATTCGCTGTTTCATTTCCTCTCGAGTCCGTATGACCTCCCAGTTCAATTTTAATGGAAATATTCTTTTTTAGGTATTCTGCGAAGAGATTTAGCTCAATACGAGATTCTTTACGAAGGGTAAACTTATTAAGGTCAAAAAACACATTCTCAAATATGTGTTCATCTATTGAATCTTCTTGAGTTTTTGACGTTAAAATTGGTTTACTCATTGGTATATCTACATGATAGCTATCGGTAGCTTTGTTGTTTGAGAGATCGAAATTTAAGGAATAAGGATGGTACGCTTCGTGGCTTACTGAAATGACGTAGTTGCGGTCCAGGGGAAGCGGAACCATAAAGGTCCCTGTTTTTTTATCCGCTTCAGATTCAATAATCCTTTCTCCACTTGAAACATCAAAAAGCTCAAATTTACCAGCAAGAGGTTCTTTACTTTGTTTATCGTATACAAAACCGTCAAAGTAAAGCGTGCGTATTGCCCGTGCCTTCTTTGGGAAGCACAAATGAATAAATATCAAGATCTCCGAAACCTCCCTTGCGATCAGATGCAAAATAAGCGATGTCTCCCTCTGCCGATACCATCAATGAGTTTTCATCATATTTTGTATTGATTGGATAGCCTAGATTTTCCGGAATTGACCATTTCCCATTTATATCTTTTCGAGTAACATAAAGATCCGAACCTCCCATACCTGGATGACCTTTAGAAGCAAAATAAAGTGTTCTACCATCGGGATGAATGTGAACAGATTCTTCTGTATTTGGCGTGTTGATATAATCAGGAAGTGCCCTAGCAGGGCCCCACATTCCATTTTTTTGAAGCTCTGAGACATAGATGTCGCTGTTATTACTTCTATCACCCTTTCTTCCTCTAACAAAATATAGCGTTTTACCGTCGGCAGATAGTGAAGGTTGGGATTCCCAATTTCCTGAATTGACATAACCAGGAAGGTTAATAGGTCCCAGCCATTGATCTCCTATTTTTTTAGCAAAAAACAAGTCACAACTTCCTCTACCTTCTCTGTTTGATCCATAATAACCCGTTTGATCTGAGCATGCAACAAAAACCAAGCTTCTACCATCGGCTGATAGGGTAGGAGCCCCTTCATTATTTGAAGTATTGATATTTCGGGGCATAGGAATAGATGGACTCCAATTTCCAAATTTATTTTTATTCGACACAAAGAAATCCTCTTGTTCTTTGAAGTCTACATTTTTGATTTCTAGAAGTCTTGTAAACAATAACGTTTGTCCATCAACAGTGAGTGCAGGATAATACTCTGGTCGCGATGTATTGATTTCAGGTCCTAAATTTATGGGTTCAAAATCTACAGGATTGGCAATGGCATGTGCCGCGAATTCGGCACTTCTTTTCATTAAATAAACTTGTGGGCTGAGTCTATTACTGGCTTTCGGATTTTTCAAGAAAATGTTGCAATATTTAATGGTTTCCGAATAATTCCCAAGTGCAAGATTCAAGTTTGCGAGGTAACAGAAGGTTGCGCCTGAGCTGCTATGAAATGGGTTGAGTTCTAATGCTAGCTCATACTGATGAATAGCCTCTGGATAATTCATGCTATATTCATAGAACTCTCCCAATAATAATTGTGCCTCCCAAAATCTGGGATCTTTTGAAACTGCTTGTTTTAGTATTCTGATACCTTCCTTATAGTTGGGTTTTCCCGTAACATCATTTGCAAAATCTGCAGGAGCATTCCTGCCTTTTTCAAAAAGTTTTATTGCTTTTTTGCTTTTAGTTGAATAACCCATTGGAATTTGCGCACAAGTGCTCAGAAAACCACCTAATAAAATGAACATAATGATGTAGTGTCTCATCTCAAATAAGTTACGGAATGTTCATGAATTTGTGTGTTTGTAAAGATATTCTCCAACCTTCGTTACGTTTAACAAAATCGACAATGGACTCCATAAGCTGTTCTTTTTTAGACCACTCAGGTTGAATGTAAAGTAAACAATTTGGCCCTACCTTTTCCGAATGCTCCAAGGCCCATTTGAAATCTGATTTATGAAAAATTACAACTTTTAATTCGTCTGCTTTTTCATACGCTTCAGCACAAGGTTTTTTAAATTTCTTGGGAGAAAATGTATACCAGTCAACTTTAGCACTTAAGGTATAACATCCCGAAGTTTCAATAGCAACTGAGCGATTGATATTTTTGAGCTTACTAACGAGAGGACTCAAGTCATACATTGCGGGTTCTCCACCAGTTAGTACAACCCATTCACTTTTGTTTTCTAAGGCCAAGGATTGCAACGAATCAACACTTTTGTTTGGATGGCTTTCTGCATCCCAGCTTTCTTTAACATCACACCAAACACATCCGACATCACATCCTCCCGTCCGGATAAAGAACGCTGGTTTCCCTGTGTGGAATCCTTCTCCTTGAATCGTCAAGAAGCTCTCCATTATTGGCAGATGTTCAGACATGTACTTATTAATTTGAGTCAAAGTTACACATTTGCTTTTTGATAATAGGCCAACTAACACTTCAAAAGCATGCAATTACAGGAGTGATTACAAATGTTATTCCATAAAAGTATTTCGCTATATTTGAGTAAACCTAAAATCTGTACTATGAATAAAATTTACTCTAGCTTTTTTGTAATCTTTTTCACACTCTCCGCAATGGGTCAGCAAATAGACAATGGCTCCATGGAATCATGGGATGATCTAGGAAGCAGTAGTGAAGAACCGTCAAATTGGAATAGTTTTATGAGTGCAACAGGCGGTTTGTCATTGTTTGGTTCTCAACAAGTCGAGCAATCTACGGATACTAGAATGGGTGCCGACGGAATGTATTGTGCCCGAGTATTTTCGAAAAGTACTTTAGGCATTGTTGCAAATGGAAATCTCACTTTAGGAAGAATTAATATGGGTAGTAGCACTCCTGACAGCGATGACAATTTTAACTTCACGATAACATCAAATAGTGATTTTTCACAAGAACTTACTACGCTTCCAGATTCTATTGTTTTTTGGGTTAGATTTAGTGCAAGTAGCACTCAAGACTCTGCCAGGATTCATGCAGTTATACATGACGATTATGAGTTACGCGATCCAATTAATGATGCTTCATTATCTCATGTTGTAGGTGCTGCTGGTTTGAATTATGCGAAAACAAATGGAAATTGGGTTCGAAAGTCTGTACCATTCATTTATGATGGTGCCTCTAGCACTCCTGAGTTTATTTTGGTGACATTTACGACCAATAAAACGCCAGGAGGTGGTTCTGCTGGAGATGAGGTGTTATTAGACGATATTTCCCTCGTATATAATACTTCTTCAATAGCAGAGGCATCAAATAAGTTTTGGGCGAATTATACCGATGAAGGATTAAATTTCTCTACGAATATTAAATCAAACGAAATTTTAAACGTGTTTTCAATGTCAGGAATTTGTGTCTTACGTGGAACCACAGAGAAATTATCAGGTATGCGACTAGAAAGTGGAATGTATTTCATTTCAGGAAAAAATCAGAGCTTCAAGGTCATAGCACAATAGTTCAATGAAGCACCTCTTAATACCCTTTTTTTTAGGTCTATTATTTGTATCTCATGCTCAAGAGTTTGCGACAGTGCAAGGCATCGTTTCTAGTGAAAGTGGCGAGGCTTTACTCGGCGCTTCTGTAATTTATCGTGCTGATGTTTCCAAAGGAACCATCGCCCAAGAAGATGGTTCATATGAACTTGTTGTTCCTCCCGGTGAATGCAAATTAATTTGTCGTTATACAGGTATGCGTTCTGACACCATTTCTTTCGTTCTGAAGGCAAACGAGAAGCGTTCGGTGGACTTCACTTTGTTTTCTTACATAAAGGAGTTTAAAGAAGTAAATGTTAAGGTCGGTAAATTCGATAAGCCAATTGAGGAGCAAACAGTTACAATGATTGTTCTAAAGCCGGAACTGATTGAAAATAAAAATACAAGAAGTATTGAAACCGCATTGGATCAAACGCCAGGATTAAATATTCTTGATGGCGAGCCTCAAATTAGAGGAGGTAGTGGTTTTACATTCGGAGTAGGTTCTAAAGTAGCTGTAATTGTTGATGATATGCCTATGCTTTCAGGTGATGCAGGTCGTCCTGAGTGGGGGTTCATTCCTGTTGAAAACATCAGTCAAATTGAGGTGGTTAAAGGCGCTGCATCTGTTTTGTCAGGAAGCTCCGCATTATCCGGATCTGTCAACATTAGAACAGCATATCCGACCTCCAAACCTAAAACAAAAATCAATATTTACAATGGACTTTATAATTCACCAAATCAAACCAATGCAAAATGGTGGTCCAAATCTCCTATAATATTGGGTGCAAATTTTCTGCATTCACAAATGTTTGGTAATCTCGATCTTGTAGTAGGAGGCAATTTAAATTATGACCATGGTTACATTGGACCACCGATTACAGATTCAATCGTAGCTACTGTATTTCCAGATACCATTACAAACTTCACTGAGGAGGATTTAATCTCTAAACGCGCGCGATTTAATTTTAATTTGCGCTACAGGTCGAAAAAAATTAAAGGATTGAATTATGGATTGAATGGTAATTTTATGATGATGCATACAACGATGCCTTTGGCATGGTTAAATGATTCGTCAGGTCTATTTAGAGCTTATCCAGGAGCTATTTTTCTTCAAGATCAATTTATATTCAATTTAGACCCCTTCATTAATTTCTTTACCCAAAGTAATGGCAAACATTATTTGAGAGGAAGAATACTCAGAGCTGATAATGAAATGAGTGCGAATCAATCCAATAATGCGACCACCTATTATGGAGATTATATGTTCAAAAAGAAATACAAAGAGTTTCAAAATGTTGAATTTATAGGCGGTTTGACTTCAACCTACACCAACTCATATGCCAATATTTATATTGGTTCGGGTACACCTAACAATAAAATGCTTAATGTTTCTGCATATTCACAGATGGAAACCAAACTGAAGAATATATTAAACCTGTCATTTGGAGGGAGACTTGAGTATTTTCAATTGAACGATTCTATTACTGCACTAAAGCCAATATTTAGAGCCGGTTCTAGTCTCAAAATATATCAGGAGACCTATCTTCGTGCATCCTATGGTCAAGGTTATCGCTTCCCTACCATTACAGAGCGTTTTATTCGAACAGGTGTTGGTAATTTTGGCGTATTTCCAAATCCAGGTTTGCTTCCAGAAAGTAGCTGGAACGCTGAAGTAGGACTGAAGCAAGGTATTAAGTTTGGTGGTATATATGGTTATCTTGATTTGGCTGGTTTTTGGCAAGAATATCAAAACACCATTGAATATATGTTCGGAATTTGGAATGAGCTCACTGATGTTCAAGCAATGGGTTCTAGTGCAGGCTTTATGTTTTTGAATACCGGGGA
Source organism: uncultured Flavobacteriales bacterium (assembly GCA_943789205.1). Taxonomy (GTDB): domain Bacteria; phylum Bacteroidota; class Bacteroidia; order Flavobacteriales_D; family Crocinitomicaceae; genus UBA952. The sequence goes on along the minus strand of CALSTG010000001.1, from coordinate 334,739 downwards.
ATCTCGTGTTTTGGGTCTGGATTTATCTTTCGCTGGTTTTGCTGAGGTTAAAAAGCATGGTAAAATTAACTTTTTACTGGGTTATAATTATATCGTACCTAAAACGCTAACCCCCGATTATGTTTATGCCACAGATTCCTTAAATCGAGTTTTCAGCTATAATTCTACATCAATGGATCCGTCACAAGGTATTCTTAAATATAGGTTTCTTCACAATGCCAAAATGGACGTTGAATATTCATGGAAGAATAAATTTTCTATTGGTGCAAGTGCCAAATACTTCTCTAAAATCGTTAATATGGATGCAATTATTAAAGACTTTGAGGAATTTACAACAGATATTGAGGTACTCCAAGACCTTCGTTATATTGACTTTTTTGAGGCTCACCGCTTTGGGAATTGGATTTTTGATGCAAGAATATCATTCAATTTTTCAGATGAACATAAACTGGCATTGATAGGAACGAACATTCTTAACCGAACGTATTCTTTGAGACCCTTAAAGATTGAGCCTCCAAGAACAATCACTGTTCAATATACATACAAGTTGGAGGGGAAAGGAAAATAGCCTTATTTTCTTAGCTCTAGTCTAAGTAGATTTAATGCACTCAATACGGTCATTTTAATATTACGTTCTCTATGCTTAGAAAATTGCATTTTCTTAGTAGTGGTTCCTTCTTTAGTCGCAATCGCAATCCATACCATACCGACTGGTTTTGTTTCGGTTCCACCACCTGGGCCTGCAATTCCTGTTGTCGATATACAGATATCGGCACCCAATATTTCTCTTCCATTTTCGGCCATTTGAATGGCTACAGGTTCGCTAACGGCACCTTCTTTTTGAATCAGTTCAGCAGGAACCTTGGCGAGGCTTGTTTTAATTTTGTACGAGTAGGTGAGGAGTGCTCCTTCATAATATGCCGATGCCCCAGGAATACTGCTAATTTGACTAGCGAGCATGCCTGCTGTGCAGCTTTCAACGGTTCCAATGCTTAATTTCTTTTCAATAAGTTGTTTACCAATAATATGCGGCAAAGTATCTCTATCGTATCCAAAAAAATGCTTTGGAATTTGCTTTTCGAGTGCTAAAAATAGGTTGTTTATTTTTTCAGCATCATCACTTCCATTCGCTGATGAGATTCTGAGCTTAACGATTCCAGATGATGGAAGGTAGGCCAAAGAAAACCCTTGTGTGTAAACAAGATCTTCCCAATCCGATATTTTTTCTGCTAAAAATGATTCCCCTATTCCTTGAGTTAGTGCTGTTTTATAATACATGGACTTAAGCTTGAATCGCTCCTTTAGTTTCGGAATTGCTTGCTCGGTCATAATACCTTGCATTTCATAGGGAACTCCTGGTAGACTAATGTATATTTTATTGTTTTTTTCAAACCACATTCCAGCAGCAGTGCCATAGTCATTTTCGAGTATCGTACAATCGACGGGCAGTTCCGCTTGTTTGTAATTAGAGTCGAGCATTGGTCGATTTCGTTGGCTAAAAAAAGATTCAATTTTATCTAAAGTATATTTATCTTGTTTTAGCTTACTTCCAAAGTATTCTGCTAAAGTGTATTTAGTGATATCATCTTTCGTTGGGCCAAGACCTCCAGTTATAATTACACAATTTGTTGCATCAGAGATATTTTCCAAGCTAGAAATGATTTCTTCTTTTTTATCGCTAATAACTACCGTTTTAATGATTTCTGAACCTGCCTTTGATAAAGTTTCTCCGAGCCATGATGCGTTAGTATTGACGGTTTGACCAATTAATAATTCGTCTCCAATCGAAATAAGTTCAACTTTCATTTTTTTGTAAATTTTGCGATAGACTCAATGTGACCTGTATGCGGAAATTGGTCTACCAAGCTATATTTTTCGAGTAAAAAACCTGCATCTGATAGTGCTGAAGCATCTCTTGCTTGAGTTGATGGATTGCAAGAAATGTAAACAATATTCGAAGCACCTAATTCAATCACCTTTTTTAAGGTTTTTGGCGCAATACCAGCTCTTGGCGGGTCAAGGATGAGTGTATCTATCTTTCCTTTGTATTGCGGATTGAACTTTAGAAATTTACCTACGTCAGCGGCAAAAAATTCTGTATTCGATATGTTGTTATTTATGGCATTTTTTCGTGCATCATCGATGGCTTCTTCTACAATATCAACTCCAACGATACCTACCTCTGGATTCCTTTTTGCCATGAGCTGGGCAATAGTTCCTGTACCACAAAATAAATCAAGTACTACTTTATCATTTCGGATCCCATCCTCAAAAACATAATCTAATGCTTTACTGTATAATAATTCTGCACATTTTGGATTTGTTTGAAAGAAGCTTTCCATCCGCATCTGAAAATTTAGTCCCAATAAATTCTCTTGTATTACATCTTTTCCAAAAAGTAAATTACTTTGACCATTTTCTATTTTTGCTCTATCTGCCACATTATCATTTACGGTATGTAGTAATCCCGCGACCCGACCTCCGAATAATTCTTTTATGTAGTTGGCAAATCCTTGTAAATCAAATTTATTGAGGTTTTCAGATGATGTAACTAGGTTAACAAGTAGCTGATTGGATGCAAAAGATTTCCTTACAACAATATGTCTAAAAAAACCTATTTTTTTAGGTGGATGCCAAGCACTAAGGCCAGATTGTTTCAAATAATCGCGAACAAGATGCAGCTTATCCTCCCAATCCTTATCAAATAAACCAGATGCTTTATTTAAGCTTTCTACCTTCCACCAAGTTCCTCTTCTCTTGAATCCTAAAGCAAAGGCATTATCAATCTCTGTTTCTGTTTTTAAACAATGCTCAATACAAGAAAAGCTATATTCCATTTTATTTCTATAGTAGAAATGCTCGGGAGCGGAAATAAAGGTGTCAAATATCTCTTTGATATATTGAATACCAGAGAGCCGTCTGAAGGTTTCTAGGGTCGATTCTTTTTTTAGTTTTTCTTGTTCTGAAACAGGAACAAATATGTAGGGTGCGCCAGAAATAGGTTGATAATTACTGATTTTTTCAATTGGAGAATGCTCAATAATATCTAATAATTTAGCTTCGTAATGCTTTTTCTTTTTGGCTGAAATTGCCACTTTTACTTTTTGACCTGGAAAAGTATTCGGAACAAAAACCATTGTCCTTTGCGCATCAGTATCGATTTTTGAAATACCCTTTCCTCCAAAGGCAAAGTCCGTGATTTCTAATTCAATTCTGTCTCCTCTTTTAAACATCTTAAATCATTCCACGAATAATACCTTTATCTGAGGCGCTAATAAATGCTAAGATTTCTTCTCTGACGTCGCTGTCGGGAATTTGTGACTTGATAGCTTCAATTCCTTTAGAAATATTACTGTTCTGTATGTAGAGTATTCTATAAAGGTCTTCTATTTCTCTTATGGTTTCATCGGAAAATCCTCTTCTCCTCAATCCAACCGAATTGACGCCTGCAAATGTTAATGGCTCTCTGGCAGCTTTAACATAAGGTGGTATGTTTTTTCTAATGAGTGAAGCACCTCCAATGAAGGTATGTTTACCAATATGTGTAAACTGCTGCGCTGCTACCTTTCCTTCCAAAATAGCATAATCATCAATTTGAACGTGCCCAGAAATCCCCGTATAGCTCGCCAAAATAACATGATCGCCAATGGTACAGTCATGAGCGATGTGTACATAAGTCATGAGTAAGCAATGAGATCCTATTTTAGTCGAAAGCTTGTCATTTGTTCCTCGGTGTATCGTAACGCACTCTCGAATAACTGTGTGGTCTCCAATCTCTACTAAGGTATACTCACCTCCGAATTTTAAGTCTTGTGGAATAACACCAATAACAGCACCAGGGAAAATTTCACAATTTTCACCTATTCGTGTTCCTGGATAAAGTACGACATTCGAATGTATTTTTGTTCCTTTACCGATAATAACATCATCATGAATATGGGCAAAAGGCTCAATGGTTACATCCTTATGGATTGTCGCTTTTGGGTGAATGGATGCTAATGGACTTATATTCATCAGGCTTCTTTGTCTTTTATGACTTGCGCTAACATCTCGGCTTCAGCAACTACTTTACCATTGACGTAGGCAACACCTGACATTTCAACAAGCCCTCTTCTTATGGCCGACATTAATTTGAGCTCAAAAACAACCGTATCTCCTGGAAGTACTTTTTGCTTGAATTTCACATTATTGATTTTCATAAAGTAGGTAGAGTAAAGGTGAGGTTCTTCCACTTTACTTAGGGCAAATATACCTCCGACTTGCGCCATGGCTTCTACTTGTAAAACTCCAGGAAAAACAGGATTTCCTGGAAAATGACCCGTAAATACGGGCTCATTCATTGTGATGTTTTTAATACCCCAAATTGAGTCATCAGTAATCTCCATGATTTTGTCGACCATTAAAAATGGAAAACGATGCGGGAGCATTTTTTCAATATCATTGATATCGTATAATGGATCTAATGTAAGGTCAAAATGCTTTCCTTTTAGTTGCTGTTTTTTTATTTGCTCCTTGAGAACTTTCGCAAACCGAATATTTCCTGAATGCCCTGGTCTTGCTGCAAGGATATGCGCTTTTATTGGCTTTCCAATCAGTGCTAGATCTCCAACTATATCCAATAATTTATGTCTTGCTGGTTCGTTTTCGTACTGTAATTTGGTGCTGTTTAAAACACCAATGCCGTCTATATCAACTTTCAAATCTTCTTTTCCTAAAAGCTTTGCAAGATCCGTAAGTTCCTTTTCTGAAATTTCAGGACGCTCAACCATAACAATTGCGTTGTCCAAATCGCCACCCTTGATCAGGTTGTTTTTTGCTAAAAATTCAAGCTCTCGAAGAAATACAAACGTTCTACATTTTGCAATTTCAGATTTAAACTCCCCTATATGGTACATGCTCGCATGTTGTGTTCCTAGAACCGGTGATTGGTAATCAACCATAACCGTAAGTCGGTAGTTAACGTCAGGGATTGCAAGAAATTCTATGCCATTTTCTTCGTCTTCCCAAGGTATATTTTCTGTAAGTTCAAAATATACGCGTTCGGCCTCTTGTTCCTCATAACCGACCTCTTCAATGGCCTCAACAAATTTTAAAGAACTACCATCCATAATTGGAATTTCTGGTCCGTCTACGGTAATTAAGGCATTGTCAACTTGACATCCATAAATTGCAGCTAGTACATGCTCTGTAGTATGAACTTTTGCATTGTTTTGCTCCAATGTAGTACCTCTTTCTGTTGAAACTACACGTTCCACATCCGCTTTGATCATTGGTTTTCCTTCTAAATCAATACGTTGGAATTTATAACCATGATTGGCCGGAGCAGGATGGATTTCTAAGTTAGCAACGACACCAGTATGGAGTCCAATACCACTTAATTTAACTATACCTTTGAGCGTTCTTTGCTTTTCAGACATCAAATTATACTTTAGTTAATGCTTCTATTTTTTCTTCTAATTCTTGTATCTTTTTAAGGAGTCCAGGCAACTTTCTGAATCCAAAATAAGACCGTTTAAAGTCATCTAGTGGAATGCCAGGAGAACCCATTAAGGTCTGTGCTTTTTTAATACTTGAAGGAATACCAGATTGCGCGACAATTTTAGTTTCATCTGCAATTTTTATGTGACCACTGATCCCAGCTTGGCCTCCAATTAACACATGTTTGCCAATTTTTGTTGAACCAGCAATTCCTACTTGAGCAGCCATAGCAGAATCTTCATCTACATCTACATTGTGGGCAATTTGACACAGGTTATCAATTTTCACACCTTTACGAATGAATGTTGATCCCATTGTGGCTCTATCTATAGATACATTTGATCCGAGCTCGACGTCATCTTCAAGAACAACATTACCAATTTGAGGTATTTTTTGAAATTTACCTTTTTCATCTGGTGCAAATCCAAAACCATCAGAACCAATAACAGTACCTGAATGAATAATACAATTTGATCCAACCTTACAATCATGATAAATCGTTACACCTGGATAAATTTTTGTTCCTTCTGCTATTGTGACATTTTCTCCTATATAGCAATTTGGATAAATAACAACATTAGCTCCAATTGAGGTGTTTTTAGCAACATATGTAAAAGAACCAATATGAGCATTTGCTCCTATTGATGCTGAAGGATCTATTTGTGTTTGGTTTTCAATTCCTGGTTCTTTTTTATAAAGATTACCATATAACTCAAGAAGCTTGGCAAAACAGGAGTAGGCATCGTCTACTTTTATGAGTGTTAAGCCTTTCAGGAAGTGGTTTGTTTGGTTCAAAAGATTTATTGACAATACAAATACTTGCTCCAGTTGTATAAATAAATTCTTCATATTTCGGATTTGACAAGAAGCTTAGTGTTCCTTCTTTACCTTCTTCAATCTTAGCCAAATCATTGACTGTGATTTCTGCATCTCCTTGGATTTCTCCATTAAGAATACCGGCAATTTGATCAGCTGAAAATTCCATGTTTCAAAAGTATAAAAAGTGAGGTGTTAATTGGCATGATTTCTTAAATAAATACGAACTAATGGAGCACAGCATTTAAAACATCTCAAAACAAAATCTAATCAAATGCGAGATCTGTTTTTTTTCGAATTCAACACAGCTAAGGACACTTATCACCATCAAAGATGAATTTAAATATTCTTACCTTTTCTTTAAAGTACGTTGCGAAGAACTCAATCTCTGTACCTAAATCATTTTTGAACACCATAACATATTCACTTTTTGGCTTGTTCTTAAATTTCGATTTAGTAATATCAATCTTCCCGTTTTTATAGAAAAGTGTACTCAAGGTGCTATCCTCCATAATACCTAACGCTTTTCTTTGGCAATTAGTGTGCGCACTCGAATCAGAATAGAAAAAATTGTTTTTTGAGGGAAAACTTACGGGTTTTCCATACCCCTTTTTAGTCGGGACTGTATTTTCTGATGAAAATTGGTTGGGAATTAATTCACATGCGAGACCATCTTTGTAGAGCACAAGTTGGGCTACAAAAAGCGCCTTGTTTTTTGTAGCTCCCTCAAAGTGATAGATTTGCGGATCTGTGTTTTTTTTACTTTTTGAAAAATGGATTTTTGCGTCTTGAATATAAGTTCCAATTTCATCTTCAGAGATATTCAAATTTTTTAAAATATGGAGGTTAGCATCTGAAATATAAATAATTCTTTCAGCTACCATCTCTTTAACACGATTTCCTGGAAGCCAGGAGCATCCTCGATTATTGAAGAAAAAGAAAACACCTATTAGGCCAATTCCAAAACCTATACCATAGTACATGAGACGTCGATAGAAATTAGTCATTTCAGTGTATAGATGAATAGTAGGACTTAATAGTGCGTTTCAAAAAAAACTCGAAACCTTAACAGAATCTGCCTACAAAAGAGCGTTTAATTTAGCTTCTAATGTTGCTTTGGGCACTGCGCCAACAGATTTGTCGACAACCTCACCGTTTTTAATAAAAAGTACAGTTGGTATACTTCTTACGCCAAATTGTGCAGAAACATTCGCGTTTTGATCTACATTCACCTTTCCAACGAGTGCTTTACCTTCAAATTCTTTGGACATCTCATTGATCAGCGGACCAATCATACGACAAGGACCACACCATTCAGCCCAAAAATCAACCACAACAGGTTTTTCTGATTTAAGAACTAATTCATCAAAGTTATCATCTGTTATTTCTAAAGCCATAATGTTTGTTTATTCTATTTATGTGAAACAAAATTAATTTAAATATTGTTTTCAGCGTCATTTTAATTCATTCAATTCAATTGACAGTTCTCTTTTTAGGTATTTCGCAGTGTACGAATTCCCATTTGCTTTCTTTATGAGTTCTTTTGGTTTTCCTGAGAATACTATATTTCCTCCTTCGGCTCCACCTTCAGGACCAATATCTATAATTTGATCAGCAACCTTGATAATATCTAAATTATGTTCGATGACAAGAACTGTATTTCCTTCATCTACTAAAGCATTTAGAACGGATAATAAAAGTTTGATATCCTCAAAATGAAGGCCTGTTGAAGGTTCATCCAAGATATAAATCGTTTTACCTGTAGATTTTTTTGACAGTTCACTTGCCAGTTTTATTCTTTGTGCTTCCCCGCCAGATAATGTTGTTGATGATTGCCCTAACTTGACATAACCGAGCCCAACTCTTAAAAGTGTACCTATTTTTTGTTTTATTTTTGGATGCGCCTCAAAAAACTTAAAGGCTTGCTCAATTGTCATGTTTAATACATCCGATATTGATTTCCCTTTATATTTTACCTGCAAGGTTTCAGAATTATATCTTTTACCATGACAGTTTTCACATTCCACATGCACATCAGGAAGAAAGTTCATTTCTATAAGCTTCATTCCACCACCATTACATGTTTCACATTTCCCACCCGATACATTAAAAGAGAACCGCCCAGGCTTATAGCCTCGTATTTGTGATTCTGGTAGACTCGCAAATAGTTGTCTTATTTCATCAAAGATCTTTGTATACGTAGCAGGATTCGATCGCGGTGTTCTTCCTATTGGGTTTTGGTCAATTTCTACAACTTTGTCCACATGCTCAATACCTTTAGTTTTCTTATATTCTAGAGGTTTTCTAACACCATTATAAATTTTTTCAAAAAGAATTGGAACCAATGTTTGATTGATTAATGTCGATTTGCCACTCCCACTAACTCCAGTAATACATGTGAATGTTCCTAGCTTTATTTTAATCGAAACATTTTTTAAATTATTTCCTTTAGCACCATGTAGTTCCAAAAGTTTTCCATTTCCTGACCTCGGTTTTATTGGAACTTGAATTTGTTTTTCGCCATTTAAATATTGTGCTGTTAAGGAGTTTGATTGCAGCATTTGTGCATAAGTTCCTTTACTAACAATTGAACCTCCATGAACACCTGCTTTAGGCCCTATATCCACAATAAAGTCAGCTGATTCCATTATTTCTTTATCATGTTCAACTACAATTACAGAGTTGCCGTTCTGTTTTAGTTTTTGAAGTGACCCGATGAGCTTTTTATTATCTCTTTGATGTAAACCAATAGAAGGCTCATCAAAAATATAGCATACGTTAATTAATTCCGTACCTATTTGAGTTGCAAGTCTGATGCGTTGTGCCTCTCCTCCGGATAGTGATTTAGAGGATCTATTTAAACTCAAATAACCCAGGCCAACATCTAAGATAAAATCCAGTCGAATTTTAATTTCTTTAAGCAACTCTTGCGCGATAATTTTTTGTTTATCATTTAAGTTCTTATCAACTGTATCCAACCATTGTCTTAATTGACCCAATCCCATTTGACTCAATTCAGCTATGTTTTTATTGCTGATTTTAAAGAATAAAGCATCTTTTTTCAATCGAGCGCCGCGACATTTCGGGCATATTTCATTGGTTGTATAGCTTTGAGCCCAACGTTGAATTTTTTTTGAGCTATTTTGGGCGTGTCTTTTTAAAAATGGGAGAACTCCTTCAAATCCTTCATGATTTTTATCAATACTATCAAAGGAATTTATTCCATTCAACAGTAGCTTCAATATTTCGGGGTCGATTTCTTTTATAGGTGCTTTTAAGCTAATTTGTTCGTGATCTAAAATCTTCTGAATCTCCTGAAAGATCCAATTCTTCTTATATTTTCCCAACGGCTCAATCCCGCCATCATGTATACTTTTAGTTTTGTTTGGGATTACTTTATTTAAATCTGCATTTTTGACAATTCCAATCCCAGCACAAGAAACACAAGCGCCATATGGGGAGTTGAAAGAAAATAGATTAGGTTCGGGATCTGGATAGCTAATACCAGAGGTTGGACAAATATATTTACGGCTGTATTTCCGTGCTTTTTTTTCCTTATAGTCGAATATGACGAGATAATCATCTCCAATACTAAAGGCTGTGTTTACAGCTTTGGTAATTCTATTTAAATCAACATCTTGAACTGCGAACCGATCAATTACTATTTCAATGTCATGAACTTTGTATCTATCTAACTTCATTCCAGGAACGATATCCATTATTACACCATCTACACGGACTTTTGTGTATCCTGTCTTTAGAATTTGTTCAAAAAGCTCTCGGTAGTGACCTTTTCGAGCCCTAACTTTTGATGCAAGAATAGCTACTTTTTGATGCTTGTAGGTCGTAGCTATTAAATTAGCAAGTTGGTCATCCGTATATTTCACCATGAGCTCACCTGTTTCAGATGAATATGCGGAAGCAACTCGGGAAAATAAGAGTCTCAAAAAATCATAGAGTTCTGTAATCGTCCCTACAGTTGATCTTGGAGATTTAGATACGGTTTTTTGTTCAATGGATATAACAGGGGAGAGGCCCTCAATCTTATCTACATCAGGACGTTCCATGCCACCAATGAACTGTCTAGCATAAGCAGAAAATGTTTCTATGTATCTTCTTTGCCCTTCTGCAAAGAGCGTGTCGAACGCTAAAGATGACTTACCACTTCCGCTGAGGCCCGTAAAAACTACGAGTTTGTTTCTAGGAATGACGAGATCAATGTTTTTAAGATTGTGCTCTTTGGCGCCGTAAATTTTTATTTCTTCAGCTTTTGGCAAAATGTTCCTTTTTAATACAAAGGAAACAGAATTTCACAAAACTTTGTTCGTATTGTAATGCAATAGACGTTTAACTGGCTTTGTACTTTATTGTGTTTCTGTATAATACCCCAAAAACGACTAAAAAGTATAATAAAAATAAAACGGTTACCTCAAGGCGGCTCATAAGCACAAGGTAGATAATTCCAACTGATAATAAGAAAGAGCCAAAACCCAAAAAGCTAAAAATCATCCACACCTGACGGTCCTTGAAACCGGCATATACAAGGTGGTGTGTTGTATGGTCTTTACCTCCGACCATAGGCGATTTACCAGCCTTTAGTCTGTTAATAACAACTGTTAAGGTATCTGCTGCAGCAGGGGTTAATGCTGTAAGGGTTAGAATCAAACTTACCCATGAATGCGTTTGAGTTATAGACCCGAGGTTCCATAAAAACTTTATGGTAAAGAAGGCAACAAAAAGGCCAATAAACTGACTACCAGCGTCTCCCATGAACATTTTAGAAGGATTTATATTGTAGCGCAGAAAAGCCAAGAATAGATCCGATAACCGCTACAAGAATGTACAGCCAATACATCTGACCGGGATTCCCTACAAGCATAGCTGACACTAAACAAGCCAATAGGGCAAATAAGACGGTTGTTCCGGTAATTCCATCCATATTGTCAAGCATGTTTAAAGAATTCATAAGAATAACTACCCATACTATTGTTGTAATGCCGTCTGCGAGCTCATTATGGAAAAGATCAATTGAAGTTCCAGAAAATACTAGAAAAAGCCCACACGAAATCTGGATAAATAGTTTAAATAAAGGTTTGGTATCATAAGCATCATCAGCCAGTCCCATCGAAAAGGCAAGACTTGCCGAGAAAAACAAACCTAAGAATTCTATATTTCCAAAAATATTTATGTCAGGTTCTAACATTAAGTATAAAAATGTTCCAAATAAAAAGCCAATAAATAAACTGATACCTCCTAAAGAAGGTTTGGATTGATTACTCCATCTTACCGTTACATCATTTTTGTTTCTAATACCCAAACTTTCAGAAAACCGTAATAATAATTTATTACATATTAGTGAGATTGCAATTCCTCCGATGATAAAAATGAATATGTTTACGTAATTAATCATATCATTTAAAATGGAGATTTGAATTGTTTAAAAGTTGTTGCATCCGCATCTTTTTCTGATAAAATAGGATTTTTTACACCCCACTCAATTGCTAACGATTCATCGTTCCAGGGCAATGACATTTCGTCTTTTTGAGAATAAGGATTGTCACACTTATAAGAAAATATAGTATTGTCTTCTAATGCAATAAAACCATGTGCAAACCCTCGAGGTATCCATAATTGATATCGATTTAAATCATTTAATTCAACTTTGAAATGTGCGCCATAAGTGGGTGAGTTTTTACGAATATCTACAGCTACATCTAACGCTCTTCCTTTAATCACTTGAACCAGTTTTCCTTGAGCATTAGGTGGTTTTTGAAAATGTAGTCCACGAAGAACATTTTTTTTTGAAACAGATAAGTTGTCTTGATAAAAAGTTGTTTTTAAACCTGATAGCTTATTGAAATTATCTTCGTTAAAGGTTTCTAAAAATAGACCTCGTTCATCCTCAAAAACTTTTGATTTAATCAATATGATGCCTTCAATTGTTATTTCTCCTTTTTCCACCATTTTGAAAATAATTTACTTTTTATTTTTTGAAAACGACTCAATTCAATTTCATCATCAGTGTAATAGCCCTCATCGCCGCCAGATCCATAACCAGATCCATAGCCATAGCCGTAGCCATAGACCATAACCATAACCATAACCATAACCATAACCATAACCATAACCATAGCCGTATCCATAACCATAGCCCCCTCTTTTCGTATTGATACCATTTAGAATGACGTTAAGATTTTTAATTTTTTGGACCTCTATGAGTTCCTCCACACGTTTTCCGAATATTCTTTTTGAGTAATTGGCTTTAAAAACATAAAGCGGAATATCAGCCTCAGCTAACATTTTAATGCCATCTGATACAATACCGACCGGCGGATTGTCAATCATAATGGTGTCATATTTTGTTTTTAGTTCACTAATTAATTTTGACATTTCATTACTTTGAATAAGCTCTGATGGATTGGGTGGTATAGGGCCCGCGGTAATAAAATCTAGATTAGGAATTTCAGAATGATTGATCACATCCTGTATTTTTGAAATACCAGAGATTAAATTACTCATGCCTCACAGGTATTCTCGACACGTAAAACCATGATGCACTTTAGGCTTTCTTAAATCAAGATCAATAACTCAGTGTTCTCTTTACCATTAGCAGCGATGAGTCCCGCGAAATTTAGATATCACAAAAGTTTTTCCTTCACCTGATATCGAAGAGGATATAGCGATAACCTTTGCATCTTTTTTAACAAAGCTCATATTTGACCGAATTGATCGAATCGCCTCTGCCATGCGTGATTTGGAGTTTTCACTTACAACGACTTGCAGAGTATTTCATTTTCTTCTTGTATAACGGAACCGCTCCAAGTATACTCGTATCCTTGAGGTAGTATTTTTTCTAAATCATGAACACTTATGATATCATTGTAGGTTAAATACCTAAGTGTAATTAATCCTATTCCTATTAAAAATCCTAGTATACTCAATAAAATATAAATCAATTTTTGGTTTGGACTTATTGGAAGTGAAGCAAGCTGTGCCTTTTTAAGAATTCGATTAGATGTTGAATACCCAGCATTAGACAATTCATATTCGATTTTTTTCTCCGTAAATATGGAAAAGTACCTGTTGTTTAACTCTTCAATATATTTCAGTCTTTCGTATTCCATCTTCTTTTCAGGAAGGCCGAAGTAGGTTAACTCGATTTCATCAATTTTTTGGGAAAGTATCTTTTTTTCGTTTTCTAGTCGCTCCTTGATGACGTTTATACTTTTTTGAATGGATGCAATTCTGTTTCTAAGACGTTCATTAAGGATTACAATTTGTATATTTTCGTTCGTGACTTCGCGCAATAAATCATCTTTTTGTTCAAGTAAATTATTCAGCTCCTCAATTTGCTTTAAAACTGACCCTTCGAAGCTTTTTTTACCGACCATTTCAGGTATCAATCGGTATATTTCAAGGCGGTTAGGGTTGTTTTTTATTTTGGAGTTGATGAGCTGGAGCGTATACAATTCCTCGTCAATACTTAGAACCTTATCAGAAAGGTTGTTGACATTTTCAGATAATTGTTCACCATAGGTATCAGGATCTAATATCCTGACGCGCTTTTGATAATCATTTAGGCTGTCTTTTGATTGTTTTAGGATTCTTGATAATGAATCTAGTTGTAAGTCAATAAACTTTATGGTTTTGTTTGCTGCCGTTTGTTTTGAATCTCTTTCCCAAACTAAATATTCGTCAATCACACTTTCTACGACATCATAGGCGAGTCTTGGATTGGAATAGTCATAAGAGATTTCTATAGTTTTTGCATTTTCATCAACTAGATTGATATTTAAAAAGGGTTTAAAACGATTGACTAGGGAAGAGCGGTTGTTTATTTTAAAGTGGATATCATTGGCCTTGAGTACCTCATAAGTACTTTCATCATTGATTGTTCGAATGAAAAAATCGAAATTTTTAGAAATGAGGTGTTCGTTGAGTTTCCCAGAGATTAATTTGCGTCCCCCAATATTAAGTGTGATGTTCTCTTCGTTATTTTTTTTAATATCAATCCTTTTGTCGATTAAACTTGAATCTGAGAGCTTGTATATAATGATTTCAAATGGGGCAGTACGGTAGAGATCTTGGGTAAGAATTTCACCCTCGGCGAAGATACTAGTTTCAAGATTCAGCTTTGAAATTGCTTTGGAGAATAACACATCGGATTTAAGCAATTCAATTTCTGTGGATAAAATATTTTTATCAGAGATTAGACTTTCTGTTCCTAGTACATTACTTGTTTGATCATCTTGTATGATCTGAATAATAGACGAGCTTCTAAAAATTGGTTTGGTATATCGAATATAAAAAAAGCCAATTGCTGAAAATATCAACGAGTAAAGCACAGGTAGAAACCAATGTCTGCGAATTATGATTCGCAAAATCATTGGGTTAAACTCAGTGTTTAATGCTATTTTTTGATCTTTATCTGCCAATGTCTATGGGGTTATAATTGAGTATGTCAATAGCCCAGTTGTTATTAAACTCAACCAAGGGCCAATCTCTTGAAGAATACTTGATGCCAGTCTAGGCTTGAAATCTATATATATGTAATCATTACTCTGAACGATCATTTGAGCATCTTTCAAACCTTCAATCGTTGATAAGTCAATTTTATAAATTTCGCGTTTTGTTGGACTTATTTTCCGCATGAGTCTAATCGAGTTCGAGCGTGCTTCATCTCGAATACCACCCGCTAAGGCAATTACTTCGAGCAAACTTGTATTTGCATTGGATAACCCTACAACTTGAGCATCTCCCTTTCCTGGAAAAATAATGACTCTCTGATTTGTAACCCTTATTTGGACAAACGGTCTAATATAATTCTCTGATAAAAGTGTTTTAATTTCATTTTCTAATGCCAAGATTGTCTTTCCTGCAACCACTAAATCTCCGAGAAGGGGCAGATTCGCCTTTCCATCTTGACGCACAAGGTAGGTGAATTGATTGTTTTGATTTTGCATTCTCATTTGGTTCAATTGGCTATTATTTTGACCATTTAAACTTTCTGAAGAAACACCTGATTGATTTAAAATGATTTTTTCACCGTTATTGGTCCCGAATAAAAAATTAAAGCGATCCCCTGGGGCCAATCTAAAATCTTCCTCAGGTTCAAGAGGGATTGAGTCATATGCGAAACTTGATTTTTTTGGAATTTTAAATAGAATATTACTATTGAAGTTCGCACAAGAATTCAGTAAAACAATGGAAATCCCCACAAAAATAAAAAGCTTTAAATCCCTCATGAATTAAGTTTTAATAATTTTTTGTAATAAGTTTCCATATCATTAGCAAGTCTGTTATAGTTATACTTGGCATGTACATGTCCCCATCCTTTACTTTTCATTTGGTTTCGAATTTCATCATTTTCAATCAGTATCTTTAGTTTTTCGATAAAACTTCCTTTATCCTTACGAGAAATAATGAATCCGGTTTCGTTTTCAAGTACAATATCTGCAACACCACCGACATCGGTTGATATTACGGGTAAATTGGAGGCTTGTGCTTCAATTAAACTAACGGGTGTCCCTTCATTCTTTGAGGTGAGGCACATAATGTCCATGCCTGCATTGAATTCGAGCAATATCAAGAATCCAAGAAGTCATTACGATATCTATTCCTGTATTTTTGAGCAATTGAACTCGTTGCTCAATTTCTTTGCGGAGCTCACCATCCCCAACAATGAAAATTTTAATTTTCTTGTTTGTTTGGGATCCAAGAGACTCAATAACATCTAGAAAGAAGAAGTGATCCTTAACTGGGGCCAGTCTTCCTGTGATGCAAATGGCTATACAATCGTCTTCTATATTATATTTAGAACGAATTTTTTTCTATTTGCTTTGTGGTTTTCTTGAAATTTTTTCAAATCGAAACCAAGAGGGATTACCTCTATTTTTTCTTTCGAAGTTATTTTGTGGTCCTCAGAAAGTTCTTTTTTCTGAAGATTGGAAATAGCCACGATACCAGTAGATCTCTTTGCTAAATAACGTTCAATATTCTTAAATAATGTTGTTTTTATTTTACCAAAATAAGAATGAAAGACATGCCCATGAAATGTGTGTACCACAATAGGAACATTACAACTAAAGGCAGCTTTTCTCCCTATCGCGCCCGCTTTAGAAGCATGGGTATGCACAATGTCAGGGTTGAATTCCTCAATAATATTTTTTATTTTTTTTAAAGCGAGCCTGTCACTTTTAAAGTTGGGTTCCCGCTTCATTTCAGGAATAAGAAGCGGTTCAACACCATATTCTTTTAAAATATGTAATGAATTTGCCTCACCTTCCTCTGGAAGCCCGCCAACGAGAAGCGTCTCAAAATCGTCCGACATGAATCTGGTTAAGAAGGTAGCATTGAACGTCGGACCACCGATATTAAAACGATTTATTATTCTTAGGACCTTAATTTTTTTCTTTTCGACCATATTTGGCTTTTTGATTTCGTCATTTTTATGTTGAAAAAAAATAACGATTCACGCAAAACGGTATGTTTTTTGAAGTTCTTTTGTAAGAAAGAAATTCAATGCAAAAATATAGTTTTTTTTCCTTGTTCATTATCCTTTTTAACTGCTTGTTCATTCGTGCCCAAATTTCATTGCAGCAGTCAGCAGATAATTTTGTGAAAACATCTCAAAATAAGTACTGCTTCAGTATCTATTTGTATTGTAGATCTTGATAAAGATTCTGTGCTTGCAAATATAAATGGCAATAAGGTTTTAATGTCAGCCTCCACTGCAAAGCTATTTAGCACCTATACTGCGTTAGATGTTCTCGGTTCAGAATATAGGCCTCAAACAAATCTTTACATAAATGGAGAAGGTCGATTCTTTGGGCGTTTTACAAGGTGATTTGTATATAAGAGGTGAAGGAGATATAACCCTCGGTAGTAAATATTTCAATGAGGAGGGTTCTGAATATGAATTCATGAATGACTGGCTTTCAGCATTAAAAGCTCAAGGTATTAATGCAATAAATGGTTCGATTATAGCAGATGGATCGCAGTTCGGTTATGCAGGCGTGCCTGATGGATGGGATTGGTCAGATATGGGAAATTATTATGGCTCAGGAGCATGTGGTATTAATTTTTATGACAATACAGTGAAGTATTATTTTGACACCTACAACTATGGAGAGGCCGCTAAATTTTTGAAGACATTTCCAACAGATGATTCCTTGATTTTTCGCCACAGTATTACCGCGGCAAATATTAGAAATGACCAATCGTACTTATATGGCGCACCGTATTCTCGCGATCGCTTTGGTGTTGGTTTTCTGCCTTTAAATCGCAAGAGTTTTACAGTAAAGGGAAGCATGCATGATCCAGAGTACATGCTCTCATTAGAATTCACAAGGTTTCTGAAGAATGACTCCTTATTTTCGTTTGTGAGTGGAAAGCCAAAAGGTGTTCGATTAATGCCCTCTGATGTCTTGAATTATAAAGAATTAAAGATGATTCATTCGCACAAGGGAGAAAAAATAATAGACATCGTAAGGCTTACGAATTTAAATAGCGTGAATCTATTTGCTGAAGGTCTTTTAAATCTTGTTGGATTCAATAATAATGGTAAAGGTTCCACCAGTTCAGGAATTGAAGCCGTTTATAAAAATTTAGAGGGTAAGGTCAATTTATCGGGCATGAAACTAAAGGATGGTAGTGGATTGTCTCGTAAAAATGCAATTTCTGCGGAAAACTTTTGTAGTCTTTTAAAGCACATTCATAGGAGCAAGCTCAGTGAGCTCTTCAGAAGTACATTAGCTGTAGCCGGAAATTCAGGAACCTTAAAAAATATTTGTAAAGGTCAAAGTGCCTCAGGACGTATGCAAGCCAAGAGTGGTACGCTTAGTAATGTTAAAGCATATGCAGGTTATGTGAATTCTAAATCCGGGTCGAATTTAGCATTTGCTATAATTGTAAATAATTTTGAAGGATCTCGTTATAAACTGGTAAAAAAGATGGAAGAGATTTTTAATCAAATGGCTAATTATTGAGCTCAGCTTCAATAATCAATGACCAAAAGTCTTCCAATGCTATGCCTGCACATTTTAACATTTGCGGGACAATACTCGCTTTTGAAAAGCCAGGGATTGTATTTACTTCTATAATGTACGGCGTTCCTTTTACAACTATATAGTCAATCCGAGCTACGGAGCTCAATTGCAGGGCGTTGTATATTCCTTTTGAAGTTTCTTGAATTTGTTTTGTTAATTCGTCCTCAATATTAGCAGGAGTTTCTTCTTTTGAATTCCCATTATATTTTGCATCAAAATCAAAAAAGTCATTTTCTGTAGAAATTTGAGTTACAGGAAGCGCTATTAATTCTTTTTTTGATCTGAAAACAGCACATGTGAGTTCGATACCATCAAGAAAGGATTCTGCGATTATCGTATCGCCTTCCTCGAAGGCCCTTTGGACTGCTGGAGCAATATCTGATGCTTTATATACTTTAGAAATACCAAAGCTTGATCCCGAATCTGTAGGTTTTATAAAAATTGGAAGATTAAGCTTCTCAATGAGCTTTTCTGAATCAAAAGAACTTCTTTTTGTTATTAGTTGCGAAGCAGCCGTTTTAAAGCCACATGAATTCAAGAATTGATTACAGATAAATTTATCGAAAGATAATGAGGATGCTTGTGCATTACTATTGAGGTACGGAATATTTAATAGATCAAGGTAAGCTTGGATTTTCCCATTTTCCCCTGGATCTCCATGAATACAGATAATCGCAAAATCTATTTGAATGGATTTGTTCTCAATTTTTAAAGCTCCTTTATTTTTATCAAAAATAATTTTTTTGGAATTCTTGGTATAAAACCAATTCTCAGGAGTGACCTCAATTTTGAATACGGAGTAGTCTTTAGGAAAAGTGTCGAATATCGTCTGTGCACTCTTTAACGAAATGTCATATTCAGATGAAAACCCTCCACAAAATAAACCGACATTTTTCATAGTTCAGAATTTTTTATAAAGTTAACACTCACTGTATATGGTATATGATTTGGTGCTAAAAAGTTTTCAGCATAGTATATGTGAATTGATTTAAAATCCTTTGTTATTTTTGTCTCATGCGCTTACTGTATTTTTTATTTTACATTGTCTTGAATTATACCTTAAGGCTTTACTTCAGAAAAGTCAAGGTGAAGAACAAACCAGATTTTTATTCAAGTACAATCTATGTTTGCAATCATCCAGCGGCATTTATGGATCCCTTAATTCTTGCAGGTTTTAATAGAGCAATAGTCTTCTTTATGACCCGATCTGATGTTTTTACAACATTTACTAAGCCCATATTTTGGACTGCACATATGATTCCAATTTACCGGAAACAAGATGGTGTCGATACAAAGGCGAAAAATCTAGAGATATTTAAGAAGGGTTCAGATATTTTATTGGGCAAAAGAAGCTTGCTTATTTTTAGTGAAGGGGTTACGGATGATGTTTTTGTACGGCGATTAAAACCTCTAAAAAAAGGCGCGGTTCGTATCGGTTTTACTGCCCTTGAGGCATGTGAATGGAAGCAGGATATATATTTAGCCACGGTAGGATGTAATTACAGTAATCCAGAGAAGTTTCAGAGTGATTTGTATTTGAAGAATTCAGAAAAGATTAAACTGAATGATTTTCGCCAAGAATTCGAAGCTAACCCGAACAAAATTATTCAAGAGCTTACCATTCGTTTAGAAGAGATGCTTAAGGCTGATATGATTCACGTTAATGATCTCGACTCATGTGAATTTACAGAGCAAATGATGATGCTTCTGCGTCGGGGAATGCCAGAGTTTATGGAATGTAACAAGTCTATAGATGCGCGTTGGAGAGATGCCAAAGCTATCGTTGACGACTTCAATAAATCTCCTAAAAAGTATCTTGCTCTGAAGAAGGAGACAGGGCATTATTTCGGTAAATTAAAACACAAAGGAATTTCCGATAATGACTTTTATGATGCATTAAATAACCCTGTGTCCAAAATGGACTTTTTGAAGCAATGTTTGTTACTGCCAATTTCTATTTTTGGAGCGGTTCATTGTGGTTTGTTTTACTATGCGATAAAACGTTTTGTTGAAGCCAACTTTGCACGTCCTGTTTTTTGGGGTTCTACCAAACTCATCATGATGATTTTGATCTTGGGACTTCTAAACTTATCTCTGTTCATTTTGTTACCTAATTATATAGGTTTTTGGGGCTCTTTGTTATACTTCTTATTTATACCATTTGCTGGATTTGTGGCTTATGGTTTTAAAAGTTTTATTGAACGATTAATAACCAGTCACAAGATTAATAAGATGAATCTCTCTGAGTTAATAAAAGAGCGTTTATCTTTGAGTTTTAAATTAAAAGAAATTGCACCTGAATAGGTGGGGAATTGCAAAAAAAAATATGGCTCACATCCAGAAAGTTCAGACTAAAATTGGTAAACCTAAATGGCTTCGTGTAAAGCTGCCAACAGGTGAAAGTTATCGCGAAGTCCGAAGACTAGTCGATAAACATAAATTACATACTATTTGTGAAAGCGGGAGCTGTCCCAATATGGGTGAGTGTTGGGGGGAAGGAACTGCAACCTTCATGATTTTGGGTAATATTTGTACACGTTCTTGTGGTTTTTGCGCAGTAAAAACGGGCAGGCCTAGCGCTGTTGATTTAATGGAGCCAAAGCGTGTTGCTGATAGCGTAAAGCTAATGAAAGTTAAACACGCCGTTTTGACATCTGTTGATAGGGATGATTTACCGGATGGAGGTTCTGAAATTTGGGTGGAAACCGTTTCTCAGATAAGAATTGAGTCACCTGGAACAACATTAGAAACTTTAATTCCTGATTTTGCTGGGAAATGGGAAAATTTACAGAAGATTATTAATGTTGCTCCTGAGATCGTGTCACACAATTTAGAAACGGTGCGAAGGTTGACCAAAGAAGTTCGTATTCAAGCGAAATATGATCGCAGTTTGGAATTGTTATTTCGTTTGAAAAAAGGAGGTATGAAAACAAAGTCTGGGGTTATGTTGGGTTTAGGAGAATCTGAAGAAGAGGTTATTGAAACAATGGAGGATTTGCGAAATGTAAATGTGGATGTCTTAACTCTAGGCCAGTATTTACAACCAACACCAAAGCATCTATTTGTACAAGACTTTATTACCCCAGAAAAGTTCCAATTTTATAAGGATTTAGGTCTAAAAATGGGTTTTAAATATGTGGAAAGTGGCCCACTAGTACGGTCATCATATAGGGCTGAAAAACACTTGTTTTAGCTCTTTTCCGCCGTTGTTGTTTGTCTCTCTTTTTTTTTAACGAATTGTCAAAACATTCTTCTTCTTTTTGTTGTTTATTTTTCGGAAATAATTCCGTAACTTAGCCACTATATACATAACTTATTCAAAGCACTATGAAAATTAGATTTTTAATTGGTTCATTATTAGGAGTTTCACTTGTTGCAACTACTATTTTACTTACAACCACTCAAAAAAATACTTCAACTTATCAACCAAAAGAACTTGCATCAATCGAAGCCAAAACTGGTGGTGATGATGCTGTTGCTTGGTACAAATCTCAATTTGTAAACTTAGAAACTGGTATTCCTTACACCAACGAGGAAATATCAAAAATGCGTGAAGACTTAAGAAGACTGCCTTCAACTAAGTCTATTGCTTTTGCAGATTATGGTCCGGATAATATTGGTGGTCGAACCCGAGCAATTCAGGTTGATCGTGAATGGAATGACCTTATTTGGGCAGGAGGTGTTTCAGGAGGTTTATTTGTTTCTTACAACGGTGCGAATACATGGACAAAAGTCACATCTTACATTGATGCCGGTGCAAGCCCGAACATTTCGAGTATGACGCAAACTATGGACAATGTATTGTATGTCGCGACTGGTTCGAATCAAGAAGGTGGTTCAGGTAATGGTGTTTGGTATTCGACTGATAAAGGCGAAACTTGGGATGTTATTCCAGGAACTTCAAATTGTACGGAAGTTGAAAGCTCGGATGAAGATGATTATGTTTGGCTTGCAACTGCGCAAGGCGTGAGAAAATGGAAATTAGGTGAAACATCTTTGACAACAGTATCAGCTGGTTCTGGTTCTTGTGCTGCGTTAAAGGTGTCGAAAGATGGTCAAATCATTATCTCAAATCATAGCAATCAAACATGGGTTTCCAAGGACGGAGGAGAAAGCTTTTCAAACCGGTCCGGAAACAGTAGTGATTTAGTTGGTTTAGGCGGTCAGCGAAGAGAATATACTATTTCTGCTGATTTAAACGACGCAGGAATGCACACATTGTATGCCGTAATTACTAATTCAAGCCTAGTAGGTATGCATGTTTCCCACGATGATGGTGATACTTGGACTAAGTTTGTTGGCGCATCAGGCCCTCCGAATGAATTTGACATTTATCGAGATCAAGGAACTTACAATTCTGTTGTTTCTACCAATCCGACTGACCCAGAAGAAATTTACATTGGTGGAATTGATATATGGAGATGGAAGCAAACAGTTAATAATCCGCCAAGTGGAGGATTTGAAAAAGTGAGTCAGTGGTTTGTAAATCCAACCTCATCAATTTATGTGCATGCTGACAACCATGAAATGAAGTGGGATGCAAATAATAGACTATACATCGGAAATGATGGTGGTGTAAATATTACAAATGATTTTGCAGACAACTGGTATCCTGCCAATAGAGGATATAATGTTACGCAGTTCTACGGAATTGCTTTCGACAGAAATGGAGCTGTCATGGGTGGAGCCCAGGATAACGGAACGTTATACAACGACCATAGCTTATCTACCTTCCAAGAATTTGTCGAAGTAAGTGGTGGTGATGGATTTGAGTGTGAGATTTCGTACTACAATCCGAATGTAATGTTTACGTCGGTTTATTATAACTCAATTAGAAGAACAGGAGATGGTGGAGCAACATTTAATAATTTTTCACCAGACTTACCGAGTAGTTATGACCCCATTGGGCAATCAGGTGCATTTCATCCTTTTCATACAGAATTATTTTTGGCTGAGAACTTTGATGAAAACTCTGAAGACAGTGTGCTGTTTATCCCGACAAGAAACTATACCGTCGGTGACATAATGAAAGTTCCGAGTTTGTCTTCTGGAGACACGATTACAATTACAGCGACGCAAGATTACTATTTTACAGATACACTTTACTACACACCATCAGTATCAAACGATTCTGTGAATTTTGGTGTGAATCCTATAACGGGTGAGTTACATGCAATGGGTGCAGATACTGTTGACTTCAACATTTCGTGGGACACTTTAACTGTTCAAGATCCTTTCCAATCTTGGTTTCTTGTTTGGGTCGGTGCTAATGGCGGTGAACTATGGGGTACAAGAAATTCGTTGAGGTTATCAGTTGCTGATCCGAATTGGGTTTGTGTTGCACGAGGCATAGGTAACAATAATGGTAGTGTAGATGTGGAGTTTTCGAGAGATTTAGAGCAATGTTACGTTTCTGCAGGAAATGGAATATGGAGAATAGACGGTTTAGGTAGCGTTTATACAAGCGATACACTATTTAACGAGAAAGTGTCCTATTTTGCTTCTGGAGGCGATGAGTTTACGCCAACATATACGGTTGCCACTAAAATCAATAATGCCGCTGCGACAGGAATTGCTGTAAATCCGAATAATGCAGATGACTTGGTTATGTTTGGTGGTAATGTAAGAAGATCATCGAATGCTACAGCTGCGAACCCAAGTTTTTCAAATCTGGGCGCTGTAGGTGTACCTTGTACTGATGGAATTATTGATCGTGATGATCCAAACGTTATTGTTGCAGGTACTTTGATGGGTATGGTTGTTTCCTCTGACGGTGGTTCGTCATGGACAAACGCATCCGCAGGTTTTGAAGGAACTGTGGTTACGGAGGTTAGACAATCATGGAGAACTCCAGAAGAAGGAAATGGTCGTCCTGGTGAAATATACATCGGAACATATGGAAGAGGTATTTGGGCTTCAACTGGTTACCTTGGAACTAATGATTCCAACATTGGCTTAGAAGCTAACGATTTGGATATGACTGTATATCCTAATCCTGTTCAAAATGAGTTTTCCGTTTCTTTCGATATGGTACAAACAGGTGATGTATCTGTCAAGATATACAGTTTGTCAGGTGCAGAGCTTAAGGCGTTTAGCTTTAAGAACATTATATCAGGTCCTCAAACTTTGAATTTGGATGTAAGCGCGTTGCATCGCGGTACTTTCCTTGTTCAGCTTGTTACTGATCAACAGAAGCAGGTCAAAAAGATAATGAAATTATAAATTTGAAAGGCGGCGATTTAGTCGCCTTTTTTATTGCCTCAATTATTTACCATCATGGAAACATGTCTGTATTGTCTAGAGCATATTGAACAAATTTTATCAGGCGTACATAAGTTGCGTCCTTTAGATGATGACGATAGAATAATTTATAAGCGATACAATAAGGGTGATGTTTTGTTTTCTGAAGGAGGGACTCCACGTGGTGTTTTTTATCTTCATAGCGGTCTAATTA
The DNA here is from genome assembly GCA_943789205.1 of uncultured Flavobacteriales bacterium. Classification (GTDB taxonomy): domain Bacteria; phylum Bacteroidota; class Bacteroidia; order Flavobacteriales_D; family Crocinitomicaceae; genus UBA952. The sequence continues at coordinate 309,944 of CALSTG010000001.1, read as the reverse complement.
AAATTATTAAATACGGAATTGAAGGCAAGGAGCAAATCATTGAAATTGCAAAAGCCGGAGATCTTGTAGGTTTTAGAGCAATGCTGAGTGATAAGACATATAATGTCGATGCAGAAATGTTAGAAGAGGCTTGTATCGGCTATATTCAAAAGTCTGATTTTTTGAAAGAAATCAATACAAATGAAAAATTGCGAAATACTGTAATTCGAGTGCTTTCTAAGGAGCTCCAGGATAGAGCTGACCTTCTAACAACAATGGCTCAGAAAACCGTCCGCCAGCGCACTGCCTTGGCATTAATATTATTGGATGATATATATAAGGGAGCACCAATTAATCTGTCGAGAGATGATTTGGCGAATTTTGTTGGTACCGCAACGGAAACCGTAATTAGATTGTTACGAGAATTTAAAAAGGATGCAGTCATAGAAACAAAAGGAAGGAAAATTACAATAATTGAGAAGGATCATCTCATTTCAATATCCGAAATTATTTAGTGTCCTGCCATTGACATATTTTATAAAAATTTTCAATCAATAAACTTCCTTGTAGGCCAGAAACTTCAGGATGAAATTGTACGCCAAAAATATTTTTTTCCTTATGAGTCATAGCTTCATTAAAGCAAGCATCAGATGAGGCAATCAATTTGAATCCTTTAGGAACAGAGACAAATTCACAATGGTCTTCCTGCATTTGAATAACTTCTGGTAGCCTATCAAAAAGTGCGCATGATTCGAAAATCTCAATCTCTTGAAGTTCACGATCTTCTTTCATTTTTTTTACAATGCCTCCATAATGAAGCCCAATAAGCTGGTGGCCAAAACAGATGCCTAGGAGAGGTATTTCAATGTTTTTAATCCATGTTGTAGACTGTATATAAGCATCTGTTTTTTCCTCTGTTAATAAAATAGGTGCCCCGGATAATACAATACCTTCATATTTCTCCAAGTTTTTTTGCTGAATATCCATTAAGGGAATCACCTCACAATTAACGTAATCATCAATTATTCTTCTTATTTCAGGCGTTTTATTACTGCCGCAGTCTCCAATTAAAATCATAAATTTATTTTTCCTGCTCCTTGTCTTACTATTCTAGCCTCTTTATGCGTAAAGCAATCTATCACTGTAGAAGGTTCTATTTTTCCTCTTCCACCATCAATGATTACGCCTACTTTGTTTTCGTAGTTTTCAAAAATATGATAAGGGTCTGTAAAGTATTCTAGTATTGGTGCATCATCGTCATGAAGTGAAGCTGAAGCAATTGGGTTTCCTAAAGACTCAACTATGGCCTGTGTAATGAGGTTATCCGTTATACGGACACCAATTTCTTTCTTATTTGAATCGAAAAGTTTTGGAATATTTGAGCTTGCCCTCAAAATGAAGGTATATGGTCCAGGTAAACATTGCTTTATAAGCTTAAAGGTTGGTTTATCAAGTTGTTTAGTATGCGTAGAAAGTTCTGTGAAATCTTTGCAGATAATAGAAAAATGAACTTTATTAAGTCTTTCACCTTTAAACTTGGCTAATTGATGCAGTGCTTTTTTATTTGAAAGATCGCATCCAATCGCATAAACTGAGTCCGTAGGGAAAATTATAAGTCCACCCTTTTTTAATACCTGTACAGTATCATCAACAAGTCTCAGATCAATATTATTTGGGTTAATTTCAAAAAACATATTAATAAATTAGACAAGAAATTGCACGATGGTCGCTCAATTCTTCCTCTTGAATTTTAAAGTTCGATGAGCTCAATGTGTTAGAGTGAAAAATATAATCAATACGACCTGCCGGTAACAACCCGATATATGTTGAGCCAAATCCTGTTGAAGTGTTTCTAAATGCATCAATCAGCTTGTTTTCAAAGATATGATAAGTGTATGATATAGGAGTATCATTAAAGTCACCACATACGACTGATGGATAAGGAGAATTTTCTATATGCTTACTCACGGCTTCACTTTGCTTTGCACGAATGGCAAAAGCTTTCTTTAGCTTTCTGTATGCAGTTTTAAATCCTGATTTGGTCTTTTCAGTCCCTTTATCCTTAATAGATTTCATGTTATAATTGGTCTCGAGCTTTATAGATTGTAAATGAACATTATAGATACGAATTGTATCCTTACTGTTTATAACATCCACGTAGATACAATAATTGTTATTATTACCATAAGCCTCTTTATGTTGCACATGACCCCTATTAATTATGGGCAGTTTAGAAAATGTAGCCAGACCAAAAGTTTGTCTATTGCTTGGTATTTGAATTCCTTTTTTATGAACTTCTGGGTTTTGCAATATTGTATTAATAGAATCTATTGTATTAAATCTTGAAGGTTTGCCCTGCTCATAATACTCTTGAATACACAGAACATCAGGTTTTTCTATTTTGAAGTACTGAAAAATTGAGTCTCTTGTAGCTTTTGCACTTTTAAAATTTGGGTTGTAGAGGTCGAATAAGCGCACGTTATAGCTCATGAGTCTAATGTTGCTATTGGCCTGTTTTGGAACGTCGGTAGTAAGTATATTGAATGAAAATATTTTCCTTTGATAAGGAAGGCTTAATGCAACGATGACTAAGGAACCCCAGAACCAATTTTTACGTTTAAAGAACCAAAAAATAGTCAATACAAAATTGAATGCCACTAAAACTGGAAACCCAAGACCTAAAAATGGAAGTAAAGGAAATAATGTAGGGTTTATATAGGGTGTAAGAAGTGATAAAAGTAAACAGGATCCAATTAAAACATGGAAAATCATTACGATAAGAAGAGGTAGAGATTTCTTTTTATTCATTTTTACTTTGATTAAAAAGAAAGTCCTTCTCTTTTTTAGAAAGTGAATCGTAACCCGATTTAGAAATCTTATCTAGTATTCGATCTGTCTGGTCTTGTTTATTTTTTTTCTCATAGTTATACTCTTCATCGGTTTTCACTTTTCTTTCACCAGAACTCCGTTTTCTTTTTTTTCTTAAAAAATTACGGGAACTGATTAAAAGCTTATCTATTTTACTTAAAATATTTTTATCTGTGTTTAGGTTTTGCATGGCTAGAAATCCAAATAAAGCGCCTCCTAAATGAGCAAAATGTGCAATGTGATCGTTAGTATTTCCTATACCTATTAAATCATTAGCGAGAAAAAATAGTGCAAGGACAAACAATCTCACAGGAAGTACACCAAATAAAAACACCTTGGTGTTCGGGCTATAAAATGCAAGCGCAGTAAAAATTGCCATTACTGAACCTGAGGCACCTAATACTGTATGGTAGTCATTTGGAAAAAGTAATGTTGCTGAAATAACCTCCCCGATTCCGCCTGCTATTCCTCCGAATAGGTATGTCAGCAAGAGCATTCTACTATTAAAGTAGCGTTCAAAAAGATTTCCTGCGAAATAAAGAAAAATGAGATTAGAAAAAATATGCATCAAACCGATGTGCGAAAAGATACTTGTAACGAATGCCCAAGGCATACTTAAAGACCCTATTAATGTCGCCTCAAGTGTAAAGATCTTTTCAATGAAAACACTTATAATATCATTGCCACTTATTTTTTCTAGAGCATATAAAAGGTGAATCAAAAGGAATACGCAAATGTTAATAATGACGAGTTTATTCGTCATCGTACCATTGTTTAACTGAAACTTCAGCTCTTCAAATAAATTTCTTTTTTGCTGCATTTACCAGAAATTAGTTCGATCTTTTTTTCTCCAAAACAGCACGATAATCGCTCCAACTAATGCACCTCCAACATGGGCAAGGTGCGCGGTTGAATCACCAGATTCGTTCAGATAAGATTGGTAAACCTCGAATAAGAAGTATGCACCAACAAACCATTTAGCTTTTATAGGTATTGCAAAATAGAGCCTAAATTCAGTGTTTGGAAAAAGAATTGCGAACGCAGCCATTACTCCAAATATAGCACCAGAGGCACCGACCATAGGTGTGTTGATCATCATCAAATACTCATTCACTACTTCGTTGGTTCTATGATACGTTGTCATAGCATTGACATCTCTAATGGAAAAGCCTTGTTCAATAATTTGTGCTTTTAGATTTTCTATCTCATATACACCTATTACATTAAATAAAGCGAATGCTCCAAGTGCCGAAAGAATGTAAAAAATAAAGAATCTTTTTGGTCCCCAGACTCTTTCAAGGTATCCACCCAACATTATGAAAATCCACATATTGAAAAAGATGTGAATAAAATTCGCATGCATGAAAAAGTGTGTGACGACCTGAAAAGGTTCAAAAATAGGTGAATTGACATAATGCGCACCAAACTTTGTTACAAGGTTTATACCTTGAGCTTCCAGAAACCAGCTGGCTACATAAAACATAATGTTCAGTATGAGTAGGTTTTTGGTTACTTGTGGCAGGTTATTAAGCATATTAGAATTTAGTAGTTAGTTCTTCTATTGTAAGTGTTTGCATTATTGGCTTTCCAAAAGGACAAAAGGAGTGGTCCTCACAGGAAAATAAAAGGTTGATAAAAGATTCTATTTCTTGTTCAGAATGAAGCTTTGTGGCTTTTGATGCTGAATAAACTATGGCCGAAATCAATTCATGCGCAAGTTCTCCTTTATCAGGTTTTTGCGTTGAGCTTAGTGTTTTTGTAATTCCATCAATACATGATTTGCAATCTTTTTCAATGATACAAGCAGGTAAGCTTTCTAATTGAAAAACTTTATTTTCTATTTTAAAGGTGAAGCCTAATTGCATAAGCAATGAGTTGGAGTCCATCCATGAGTCCATTTCATTTTGGTCAAGTGCTAATTCTAGAGGAAACATTAGTTTTTGTGCGGCTAAAGGTTGCGTTACAAATTGCTGCATCATTTCATCATAAAGCATTCTTTGTTTGGCTCTATATGTATCTATGATAAGAATACCTGATTTGACATTACTTAGTAAATAGCGGTCTTTTAATAGGTATTTATTTTTCGAATAATTTTCTTCAGGTTCTATGAGCTTGGTTTGACTTTCTTTATTTTCTTCTCGAATAGCATAGAAGTTTTCCCATTCCTTGGAGTCACTTTTCTTACCAAAACCTTGATTATTTAATGCCTTATTTGAGGAAGTGATCGAAGATTTCTTAGCGCCAAATTTAGAAAATGGATTGTAATTAGGATCTACCTTGATTTCAGGTTCAACAGGTATTTCAGTCTTGTGTGAAAGCGGAACATCAAAACTTGTTTCTAGTTCAAAATCTATACTGGGTGCAATATTATATTTACCTAGTGCTTGTTTAATACTTGAGAGAAGAATAGAATAAATAAACTTACCCTCCTCGAAATTAATTTCAGTTTTGGTAGGATGGATATTTACATCAATTTTTTCAGTGTCTATCTCGAAATATATGAAGTAGGATGGGTATGAATTTTGTGAAATTAGCTGTTCAAAAGCTTTAGATACAGCATGATGAAAATAAGAATGCTTGAAAAAACGTTGGTTTACAAAAAAGTATTGTTCGCCTCTTGATTTTTTTGCGCTTTCTGGTTTTCCAACAAAGCCGTGAATTGTAACGATATCTGTTTTTTCCTCAATTGGTACAAGTTTCTCATTGCTCTTAATGCCAAAGATATCAGTGATTCTTTTTCTCAAATTTCCAGGATTCACATTGTGTATTTCGTTTCCATTATGCGTTAACGTAAATCCAATTTCAGTATGGGCAAGAACAACTCTTTCAAATTCATTTCTAATGTGAGAAAATTCAGCAGTATCCGATTTTAAAAACGTGCGTCGAGCGGGAACATTGAAAAATATATTTTTGACTTCAATACTTGTTCCTTTGTCACAAATACATTCCTCATTTCTGGTTGGCGTACCACCATTCATTTCTATAAGTGTCCCAGTATCTGTTTGTTGATTGGTTCTTGTCTTGAGAGTTACATGTGCTATGGATGCAATCGAAGCCAATGCTTCTCCTCTAAAGCCTTTTGTCTTTAGCTTGAAAAGGTCTTCAACGTCCTTAAGTTTGCTTGTAGCGTGTCTTGTGAAGCAAATTGAAGCATCTTTAGCTGACATACCACTTCCATCGTCTTGAATAAGAATACTCGAACGCCCTGCATCTTTTATATGAACTCTGATAGAGGTTGCACCCGCATCAACAGCATTTTCGAGGAGTTCTTTTACCACAGATGCCGGTCTTTGAATAACTTCACCCGCAGCAATTTGATTGGATATTTTTTCAGAGAGAAGATTGATTATATCCATTAACGCATAAGTTTATAGATGACCTGATCGATGTCGTCCAGACCGTTTAAGAGAAAATAACCTAAAACGAAAATGATCGATAATAATACCAGGGTTCTTGTATTTTGAGAATAGATGCTGTTTTTTGAAACTTTATTTTCTTGACGTTTCTCCTCCATTTTTTCACGCATGAGCAATATCCGTTCTGATTCGGAAAGTGTTTCTTTTGCGTAAAATTTTTTCTTTAGTGCTGTTTTTTCTTTACGAGCGTCATAGTACCTCGGGAAGTAACCGAACTTTTTAGGTTTTATATTAGAATTCAAGAATTTCAATATGTACTTGTTTCTAGCAAAAATAAGGAAAAACTCGACCTATTTACTAGAATATAGCGCGAAATTAGAGACGAATAACGGTTCCCATATATTCTGGGCTTTCTCCCTTTTCTGGATTTTGAAGAACAACTTTCCAAACATATGATTTTTTATCTTCTACGAGTTCTCCTGTATTCTTATTGATACCTGTCCATGGCTGGTCAGCGTTCATGGTTTCAAATATAACAGCTCCATTTGATGGATCAATAATAATCATTTTAAATGCTGCATCTCTTTTGGTTAGGGCATAAGGCATAAAAGAGGTGTTTCTCTGATCCATACTGTTAGGCGTAAACGCGTTCACTGCCAAGAGATTATAGTTCTTTTCTACATAAAAGTTAACCTGATCTGCGATTTGGCATCCATTAATGTCTGTTGTAGATGCCTTTATAATGTAACTTCCTTTGTCAAATAAATAAAAGTTTTCTGAATTGCTTTTTTGAGCAATTTTTTCACCATTTAAAGTCCAATCTAGAGGATGGTCTGAAAACGCTTGAACATTCAGTTCTGGCAACCCATTTTCAAAATCGAGGTAGTCTTTAGCTGTTAGCTGAATAACTGAAGATTGATGAACCATAAAGGTCACAAACTCTTTAAATTCTTGATCTTGGTTAAGCGTACCAATTTGATATTTGCCTTTTTCGTCCAACTTAATATCTAAGGATTCTTTAGCGCTTATTTCCTCCAAGTTTTCTGAGGGCGAAAGAAGGTAAATAGATTTATCATTCGCATTGCTGTAAGAAAATTCACTATTTAGACAATAGTCTTTAACTTTTGCAAAATAAAGCGGCGATTTGGTTTCATCTTTTGCTCTGGGTTCTATTGCTACTTCTCTGTATACAGGTTGTGGTAGTTCTGTTGACGCTTCTGATATGACATTTCGTTCTTCAAAAATTGTGTTTTGTTCCACAATTGCTTCATCACCACAACAAATTTCTTCGTCAAATTCCTTGTCCGCTTTTTGGTCAGTAGACTTCAAATCACTCTGCAACGGAGCTTTGATTAAGTCTTCGTTATTTATTTCATCAGCTGGTGCGTCCTCGATTTGGGTTAATTCCGCTTGACGTTCTTTCGAAGCTTCATTTGAGGATACAAATAAATAAGTGGTTACCAATACAGCAATAACTGCAGCACCTAAAATCCATTTCACACCGTTTGAAGCACCGGGATTTCTTGTGTCTAACTTTTTAGACAGCTCCGACCAAGCTTTCTTATCATAAGGAAGCTCGTGGTCTTTAAGTGACTTTTTAAATAAATCTTCAATATTGCGCATCTTATTCTCTTAAATTACTGAATTCTTCAGTTAATATTTGTTTTAAATTCTTTTTTGCCTTTGATAAATTTGATTTGGAAGTTCCTTCGCTAATCCCCAACATTTCAGCAATTTCTTTGTGGGAATAATCTTCAATGACAAACAAATTAAACACCGTTCTGTATGCAGGTGATAATTTTTGAATGGCCTCAACTGCTTTCTCAGCACGAAGCTCTATCAATTCGATTTTTTCGTTTTCTTCAATTTCATTTGAAGCTTCAACTTTAAAATCGTTATCGTTGTCTTTTAAGATTGGGGCTCTTTTAGCTTTTCGAATGGAATCAATCGCCGTATTAACAACAATACGACGCACCCATCCTTCAAAAGAACCTTTAAAATCAAAAACCTCCAGCTTATCAAAGATCTTTATGAAGCCTTCTTGCAACACCTCTTGTGCCGTATCTTGGTCTGATATGTAACGCATACAAACGGCTAACATCTTACCATAGAACATTTGAAATAGGGCTTCTTGAGAACGGCGTTTGTTTTGCAAACACCCCTCAACGATTTCCTTTAATTTCTCTATATTCTCCAAGCTTCAACAAAATTTAAACGTATGATTGCAGTTATCGTTGCCTCAAAACGCAAATAAATCAATCGTAAATAAAACGAATTTCTATTAAATGTGTTATTTTCGTGACGATATTTAATTAATAAATAATTACAGATGAAAGTAACGGTAGTAGGAGCCGGAAATGTCGGTGCAACATGTGCGGATGTTTTGGCTCAAAGAGAAATCGCAAATGAAATTGTCTTGCTCGACATAAAAGAGGGTTTTGCTGAAGGTAAAGCACTTGATATTTGGGAAACTTCTCCAGTTAATTTGTATGATTCAAAAACCATTGGATCTACAAACAACTATGAAATGACTAAAGATTCTGAAGTTGTAGTAATTACTTCCGGATTGCCTAGAAAACCAGGTATGTCCAGAGATGATTTAATTGCTACAAATGCAGGTATCGTAAAGTCGGTCACAGAAAATATTGTAAAGTATTCACCGAATGCTAAAATCATTGTGGTTTCTAATCCATTGGATGTGATGACGTATTGCGCTTATTTAAGTGCTAATTTCCCGTCGAGTAGAGTATTTGGAATGGCGGGTGTATTAGATACTGCGCGTTACAGAGCTTTCCTAGCTACAGAATTAAATGTATCTCCAAAGGACATTCAAGCTGTTTTGATGGGAGGACATGGTGATACTATGGTACCTCTACCAAGATATACAACTGTTGGTGGTATTCCAGTAACAGAATTGATCGAGGAAGATAAATTAAATGAAATCATTGAGAGAACTAAGTTTGGAGGTGGTGAAATCGTTAAGCTCTTAGGAACTTCTGCTTGGTATGCTCCAGGAGCTTCTGCAGCTCAGATGGTTGAAGCAATCGTGAGAGATCAAAGAAGAATCTTCCCAGTATGTACATGGCTGCAAGGTGAATATGGTTTGAGTGATATTTATCTTGGCGTACCAGTTGTTCTTGGTAAAAATGGAATAGAAAAAATCATTGAACTTGACCTAAATGATGCAGAGAAAGCATTACTTAGTGAATCTGTAGATGCTGTTAAAAGCGTCATGGCTGTTCTTGACAATATGAATGCGAGTGTTTCAGAGTAAGGATCACGTATAAAAATAGTTGAAAGCGTCTTCGGGCGCTTTTTTTATGATGTTATTTTTAATTTTCTTCTATGGCGCCAATGTCTGGAGGGTTGTTTCTAAAGTTCCCGAGAATATCGGTTAAAATAGAGGAACCAAAACCTGAACCTTGCAATGGAGAATCATTCGAAAATCCAAAATCCCCCAATCCTACATCATTGAATCTAGGTTTGTAGAATTCATCTAGCCCCACGCGCCAAAGACAATTCAGGAAGAAGGGCTCTGTGTAGACTTCATTTGCCTGAATAAAACAGTTTTGAATATCAAGATTGAGAAAAGTAGTAGGTGTTAAAATGGTATCCAAAACAATTTCAGACTCAATATTGCCGCTTAAAACACTATTGTAAATTTTACCTTCATCAATATTTGATGCTAACGAAGGGTCATCAAAATAATTTCTTATGCCAATTGCGGGCGATTGAGCAGCGCCGTATCCTAAAAAGTTACAATGGTTAAAATTGAACTTAGCGCCTTTTAGCACCAGCAATGCATGGAAGCCATTCTTGTAGATCAATAAGTTTTCTCCCTTTAACGAGGCTTGATCAAATAAAAATAGACCATAGCTAGAATGGTTAAATATTTTGGTGTTTTTAACGGTTACCGCATAAGTACCTGGATTGTTCCCTTCATTAAAAACATGAATTCCTGATGTTCCATTTTTAATGACGGCATAATCTATCACTGAAGGTTCTGCCTGATTAAAGTATATACCATAGTATTGACCTGGGACATCATCATACAAGGCCTCGAGTCGATCCCCTTGAAATACAACCTCATTGTCTAAAAATCCATTAACAAACAATGAACTTTTGTATACATAAAGAACAGCATTTTTATGAAGATGAACTTGAGTTCCTGCATCGATAGTTAACGTTTCTGCTGAGTCAACTAAACTGTAGCCGTAGATGACATGCGGTTTATCAGAGGTCCAAACCCCTTGCGCTAGATCTTGGTAGTGAAAATAAGCATCTTGACCCCAAACTGCAAGATTCACATATTGGTCTAAGCCGTTTGTTCTAAATCGAATAGAGTCCTCAATAACAAGAGGGGCATTCTGGTTATTCACATCTAGAGTTACCTCCACAAACATAAATAAGCTATCGTTTTCAAGTATACTTATATCTTGATGGTTAATTCCAGAAATACCGTCGAGATTTAATCTAAAAGGAGAGTCTTGGCCTCCCATAAGTTCAACTTCGTCTATTAAGATGCTCTTATTATTGTTGTTGTAAATTTTAAATTGCTGTGTTGTTGACCCTATTGTCGTAAAGACAGTGTCAAATACAAGTGTGTCAAGTGAAAAATCCAAATTACCGGAGGTGGTAAATGTCTCTTTGGTACAACCAGGTATGGTCAGCAAATAAAAGCTTAATCCTATACAGCAAATAAGTATTGAAGTTAATCGCATAAACAAATAACGAAATTAATATTGATTTATTGGTCCTGTATCTAATATTTGATGAGAATTTTCGAATGCTTACATTTAGCTAATGAACCTTTTGGTTTAATAGTTGTAAGCCATAATAATAAGTTCGAATTATGAAAATACTAATTACAGTTATTGTCTTTTCTTTGACTCATTGCTTTTTGTCTCAGCCACCTGAAAATACAAATTCGAATAGCAATGTATTTATCAATACTTCACCAACTATAAATGCTGAAGAAAATAACGCCGCTACTCCCGATAGCATGTTACGTGAGGGTATTCAGATTAAAAGTATCCAAAAAGAAATGGGTATAAACTAGATGGCTTTACAAAGGGGTCAAACCGTAAGTCTAAACAATCTCAATCTATTCAATCGTTACAAATAATAGAGCAGGAGTATCAGCAGTCTAGAATGCAGTCGACCACACGTATGATTTCACCTGAAAGTCAGTCGAAGATGATTCGTGAACTCGAAAAGATAGAGGAAGATGAAAATGCTAAATTCGAATACAATCTTTACCAATATACACTTAGTAATTATGATGTGAGTAAGGAAGTTTTTATAAATAAGGCAGAAAAAATCAGACCCAATGATGAACGGGTCGTACTTCAAAAGATTGCCAATGAGTGCGCAAAAGGGGATTCTATTTCCACAAGAAAATATCTCATAAAGCTTTCTCAAAATCAAACTCTAGATAAGGAGACAATCGACTATGCACAAGATGTCTTGATTTCCGCTGAAGGCAATGATCTTCTTATTACACATGGAACAAAGGATACTTATGGTGCTATTTATCATCAGATGTATCGTCCAAATAATTCTTCCACAAAAATCATGGTCGTGTCATTAGAGCTCATGCGGAGCGATGCTTACAGAAAATTATTGAGCCAGAGGGGACTAAAGTTTCCAAAATCTAATGAAATCAACACGGCGTTCTTTAAATCATTTTGTGCTTTAAACTCGAATAAGAAGATTGCGGTATCGTTAACGCTGCCATTGGATTATTTAAAGACTATTTCTCCCTACGCTGTGCCTTTTGGTTTGGTTTTAATTACAGGGGGTCAAAAGGAGCTTTGTCTTTCTGATCTTGAAAAGTTGTGGGTTTCAAAATTGAACAAGCGTAATTTAACGACTACATAAAAGTCAACAAGCAAAAAATTACGCCAAAAATTATGGACCAACCCAACAATTATTAAGAAGGTATGAGGAGCAGAAAATGGCAAATCCATACATGAAGCCAGCTAAGAGTTTTAAAAAGAAATCATCCAAAATAAGCAAACCTTCTAAGAACTAGCATGAGATTGTTTAAGTCACCCTATTCTAAACAAACCGATGAGGAGCTTATGTCCTCGTTAGGAAAAGGCGATAAACGTGCTTTTGATGAAATCTACAATCGTTATTCCCAGCCACTTTTTGGCTACTTTATGAAACTGCTTGCAAGAGACCAAGGTAAGTGCGAAGACATGGTGCATGATTTGTTTGCAAAAATTATAAGAAAGCCAGATTATTTTGACCCTAGTCGATCTTTTAAAACTTGGGTGTATTCCGTAGCCTCTAATATGTGTAAGAACGAATATAAGCGCTTGGCGGTTCGTAAGCATGTAAAAAATGACATGGAACCCACTCAGTTTTTGAAATCAAGTTCAGATACCTTGAAGACTGTTCAAGAAAAAGATTTTAGTGCATCGCTTCAAAAGGCATTGGTCAAAATGGATGACAAGCATCAGAGTGTATTTGTATTGCGTCATTTTGAGGGCTTATCTATGAAAGAAATAGCTAAAGAATTGTCTATAAATGAGGGAACTGTAAAGTCAAGGTTGTTTTATGCAACAAAGACTTTGGCAGCTTCTTTGAAAGAGTTTAACCCAATATATCATTGAAATGCAGGATAAATATTTAAAATTACTAGAACGTCAAAATTACGATTCGCTCACGGCAAATGAGAAGGAACAAATTAAAGAACTCTGCTCAAATCAGGAGGAGTTTGACAATGCGAAGCATTTCATGAATGAATTATCAGAGTTTGATTCAGAGGTTATTGATTTTAATTCAAGTAAGGTAAAGTCAAAGCTTGATGAAACTTTTTCTCAAGTGCACGCTCTTAAAGAAGGAGGTGGTTGGTTTCATTTTCTTTTTCCACCTTTAACGCCAATTATGAGAAGTCCAGGCCTTCGGTTTGCAATGGTAATTGTTTTGGCCTTAGGTTCATATCTTGTCTTAGAGTTTATGAGTTTTGATTCATCGGTTCAAGTTCCAAAGCTTGCAGAGAATTCGAAGCTAAAAACGGATCAGAACACTGAAAAAGAACTTTCGAATAAGAAAATGAGCAACACCTTAAAAGTCCTACCCACTGATTCGGACAAGGTTATAGATGATGAGGCTCAAGCTACCGAAATGGAAGAAACCTTGACTCCTCCGGTTTCTTCGCCTCAAGCCGCCAAAAGATCCGTTTCATCATTTGACCATGAAATAAGAGACAATTTCGCACTTAGTTCAGAAGATGAAATTGCTGAGTTTGTAGAAGAGGAGGAAGTCGTAGCGTTTGTAAAAGAAATAGAAAATGATGAGAACCATCAAGAATTTTTAATTCCAACAGTTAATGAAAGTCCAGGGCTTTTGGATGGTCTCTTTGTCACATTTTAAGCTTTCAATACAAAGTGTTCTTTCGCTTGTTGAGGTCTCTTTATCAAGACGCCCATCCTGAAAAAGTCTAAGCTTAGATTGAATTCATTTGAATTCTTGAGTAAATTCCAGCTTTTTAGCATCGATGCGCTCCATCGAATATCATCTAAGACAATAATTGTATCATCATGTATATATTCCTTCAAGTCTTTAACATAACTCAGGAGTGCCTTTCCATCATGGTGGCCATCAATAAAAATTAAATCAAAACGCTCAGCATTTAATTTTTTTATACCATCGTTAAACGTACTATTTATTAGATCTATTGGATATTCATTCAAGTTTCTTTTTGCTTGATTGAATGTTTCTGGACAGCCTTCAATGGTAATCAATTTACTTTTTGGTGCGCCCAAATGCATATATAAAGAACCCATTCCTATAGATGTCCCCAATTCTAAAATTCTATTTGGTTTGAGGTGCTTACAAAGGTGGTATAAAAGCTCGCCGCTTTTACCATAAGAAGAGCTCGTTTTAAATATCTGTTTTACCACCCTTTTCTTCTTTAATTTTTTACTCTTTGCACCATAGTCCGAAACATTAATTATTGCTTCATTACCCCTATTTGATTTTACAAAATGGATTACTGCGGCCTCATTTTCTTTTTTGATTTTATTGGAGACCATCGAATGCATTAAATCAAAAATAAAAGGAGAATGAATTCCCTGAAGTCGCTTTGCATTCCATCTATAATTAATATATTCGAAGAAGATATTCATACTTTAAAAATTGTTCCATTGAACCATTCTCATTCCGAGCTAAAAGCACAAAAGGAAAAAATTACAAGCGGGAGCCCAAAGTTAAAAATAATTGCTCCTTGTAAAATAGATATGGGAATACTCAGGTTAACGGGTTCTCTTGAAAAACATTACGAGCATCAGTTTGATAAAATTCAAAGTGGTATATGTTTCTTTGTGCCTGCCTCGGGCTCAGGCTCTCGAATGTTTGATTTTTTACAGACAGAATTAAATGAACCTGTCATAGAAAGACGCCTTAAAACTCAAGATTTTCTTGAGCGTATTCGTGATTTTGCATTTTATCTGAATCTCCAAGATGCACAAAAAGAAAAGCTAAATCGTTTTACAGATAGTGAACATTTAATTGACTTTTTATTGAAGTCTAAAAATGATGGTGTCGGTTTACAAAGCATGCCAAAAGCACTTGTGCCTTTTCATTCCTATGCTCAAGGCATACGTTCCGCATTTATTGAACATTTGAGTCAAGGTTTCTTGCTTCATAAGAACGGTGTCAATTTTCATTTTACAATTCAACAGATGCACCAAGATGCGTTTAAACGCGCCTTATTGGATTATAAGATTAAAAATAAGCAGCTAAAAGATGTTGTTTTTTCTTTTCAAGACCCCGATACAGATGCTTTCGTTTTTGATAAAGATCTGGAGCCTTTATCAGTAAATGATTCTTTTTTGCGAAGACCGTCAGGGCATGGGGCATTATTGGAGAATTTAAACTCGATAAAAGATCAATACATTTTGATTAAGAATATAGATAATGTTCAGCACAATGATAAGGCAGCGTCAGGTTTAAAAGTTTGGAAAATTTTATGTGGTATTCTTCATAGCGCAAAGCAAGAACTTGTTAGAATTTCAGACACT
This sequence comes from uncultured Flavobacteriales bacterium, assembly GCA_943789205.1. Classification (GTDB taxonomy): domain Bacteria; phylum Bacteroidota; class Bacteroidia; order Flavobacteriales_D; family Crocinitomicaceae; genus UBA952. Next base: position 294,709 of record CALSTG010000001.1, on the reverse strand, counting down.
TCCGATTACAATAGTTTACTAAATTTTAATGAGCAATATGGATTGTTTTCCAAGGGTCAGATGGAAGAAGCTCAAGATGAAAATGAATTACAGAAATTAATAAATAGACCACTAAGAATTTGTGGAATGGTACTAAATGAAGGAAAGGCAGGTGGTGGTCCTTTTTTGGTCGAACATGAAGGCTCTACTATAAAGCAAATTGTTGAAGGTGTTCAAGTAACAGGAGAGGAGCAAAGTAAGGTTTTTGAATCCAGCTCCCACTTTAATCCTGTCATGATGGCAATAGATACATTTGATATGAACAGTAATAAATTTGATCTTAAGGATTTTTCTAATGAGGAGCAATACTTTGTGGTTGAGAAAAATTATAATGGTCAAAAAATAAAATTTGTTGAACATCCGGGTTTATGGAATGGCTCAATGTTTCATTGGAATACACTTTTTATTGAGATACCATCATCTTCTTTCACACCTGTAAAAACCGTTTTTGATCTTTTAAAAGAGCCACATTTATCTAGCTGATAAATTTTGCGTTTTTAAGAAAAATCAATTTCTTGAATGTATCTTTGTAAAAAAAATGTCAATGAAAGTGCCTGTAACTGTTTATGCTGAAATTACACCGAATCCATCAACGATGAAGTTTGTTGCGAACAAATATATTTTGCCTTCAGGTGAATCTGCAAATTTCATTAACCAATCTCAAACGAAAGGTTATTCACCACTGGCAGAAGCACTTTTTAAATTTCCATTTGTAGATGGTGTTTTTCTAGCGGCTAATTTTGTTACGGTTACAAAGACTGATAATGTTTCTTGGGACTTCATAACAATGCAGTTGAGAGAATTTGTACGCGACTGGATTTCTGAGTGCAAAGAAATTCTTTTGAAAAGTCAAGATGTTATTCCTGAAGATATAGAATCTTTAGAGATTCCAGAGCTTAAGGAGAGTGAGTATGATGAGAAAATCACAGCCCTTTTAGATCAATACGTGCGGCCCGCAGTTGCAAATGATGGAGGTGCTATTGATTACGTAGGTTATGACGATGGAAAAGTTGTAGTTACGATGAAAGGATCATGTGCTGGATGTCCTTCTTCTACCGCTACATTGAAAGGAGGTATTGAAACACTTCTCAAGCAGCACCTGCCCAATGTTCAAGAGGTAGTGGCTTTGAATCAATCAATGTAATACTAGGTTCTAATATAGTTATCTCCATTAAGATTATTTCGTATATTTAATATACGGACGCAGGAATTGATACCTGTTTTTCAAATGAAGAGAATACAAAAATGAGTGCCTACAACCTTAAGGAATCTCTGAGGAGTTATTTTGGTTTCGATAAGTTCAAAGGAAGTCAAGAGGAGATTATTGAAAATCTTCTTCAAAAACAGAATACGTTTGTAATTATGCCAACTGGCGGTGGTAAGTCACTTTGTTATCAGCTCCCATCTTTTTTATTGCCAGGTACATCTGTAATCGTTTCGCCACTCATAGCGCTCATGAAAAATCAAGTTGATGCTATTCGTAGCCTAACAAATAATGAAAGTGTCGCGCATTTCATGAATTCATCTTTGAGTAAAACAGAAATTCAAAAGGTAAAAGCTGATATTCGAGAAGGGAAGACAAAAATGCTTTATGTGGCGCCTGAATCACTTACAAAAAAGGATAATATTGAGTTTTTAACCTCCGTAGATATTTCATTTTTTGCTATTGATGAAGCCCATTGTATTTCCGAATGGGGACATGATTTCCGTCCTGAATATCGCAGGTTAAGGGAAATTTTCGAGAAAATATCTAAAGTCCCTATTATAGCATTGACCGCTACTGCAACTCCAAAAGTACAGTATGATATTCAGAAAAACTTGAATATGTTGGATGCTGTTGTTTACAAGTCCTCTTTTAACAGGGATAATTTATATTACGAGATTAGACCAAAGAAAGATGTTGAAAAACAGATCATACGTTACATCAAAAGTAGGGAAGGAGAGAGTGGAATTGTCTATTGTTTGAGTCGTAAAAAAGTAGAACAAATTGCAGAACTTCTTCAGATAAATGGAATTAATGCGTTACCATACCATGCTGGTCTTGAGGGTAATGTTAGGGCTAGGCATCAAGATATGTTTTTAATGGAGGAGGCAGATGTTATTGTAGCCACCATAGCCTTTGGAATGGGAATTGATAAGCCTGATGTTAGGTATGTTATACATCATGATATTTCAAAGTCTTTAGAAAGTTATTATCAAGAAACGGGAAGAGCAGGTCGTGATGGTGGTGTAGGAGAATGTCTTGCATTCTACAGTTATAAAGACATAGAGAAGCTTGAAAAATTCTTACAAGGAAAACCTGTTACTGAGCAAGAAATAGGACGACAGTTATTGAATGAAATTGTATCGTACTCAGAAACATCCGTATGTCGAAGAAAATTTATTTTACATTATTTCGGAGAAGCTTTTGATGAGAAAGGTTGTAACGAGAAATGTGACAATTGTAAACATCCACGAGATCGAATAGAAGGTAAGACGCATGTGCAGCTGCTGCTTAAAGCAGTTTTATCATTAGATGAGACTCAAAAAGCAAAGCATATTTGTTCCTTTTTATCAGGTATAACAACGCCTGATATAAAAGCGTATAAGCATGATCTTTTGACAAATTTTGGCGCTGGTAAAGAAAAAGACGAGCATTTTTGGAATGCAGTTTTGCGTCAAGCAACAGTCGCGGGGCTTTTAGCGAAAGATATAGAAACCTTTGGTGTTTTGCGATTAACTGATGCTGGTCATTCTTTTATTGATGCTCCAACTTCTTTTATACTTCTTAAAGAGCATGATTTTTCAAATACGGACGATACAGAATCAATTGTAAGTGGCAGTGCAAAAGGAGCAGCCTTTGATGAAGCGCTATACCAGCTTTTGATTGACCTGAGAAAATCAATTTCCAAAGAAAGAAACATTCCGCCTTTTGTTATTTTCCAAGAGCCATCATTGAAAGATATGTGTTTTCAATATCCTGTAACAATGGAGGAGCTTACTAATATTCAAGGTGTTGGGAATGGTAAGGCGCAACGTTATGGAGCTCCGTTTATAGCCTATATTTCCGATTACGTTGAAAAAAATGATATTGAAAGGCCTCAAGATATAATGGTAAAGACGCTCGTGAATAAATCTCAATTAAAAGTTCAGCTTATTCAAAATATTGACAGGAAACTGCCATTAGAGGATATTGCGCAATCTCAAGGAAAGTCTTTTGATGATTTATTGATTGAAATTGAAACGGTTGTCTCTTCTGGTACTCGTGTAAATATTAATTATTATTTAAATGATGTGCTAGACGAAGATAGTCAGGACGAAGTGTTCGATTACTTTAATGAAGCCGAAACAGACGATATTATTGAGGCCTACAAAGAGTTCGATGGTTTATATACGGAAGAAGAGCTCCGATTGATGCGTATACGTTTCATGAGTGAAGTCGCTAACTAGCCCTAATTTATTTTAAATACAACGCTTCCTTTATCGAATTACTTGAAACTGCATGGTAATTCTGTTTAAAGTCATTAAACCATCTTAGGGCTTGCTCTTTGGAGTGCTCAAATTCATACATTTTAGTGTATAAAGGCAAAATAAATTTGCGACGACCTACTTTCTTTAAAAAGGCTTTAAGGTTTGGGTAGGCCACCTGGTAGTTCGTAGAAATTGCCTTTAAAAACCATTCAAATTGTATTTCAGCATTCGTCCATGATGTAAATGAAAGCTTATCATCTAAGGCTTCCATTTGAGTGATGGTTAGGTCATCAGGTAAGTTTCGTATAAATGTTAACCATTCTTGTACTGAATAATCTGACCTATTCAAAATGTGTTTTTCATTTGCAGAGGTCACTAAAGAAGATGAAAAGATATCTTTACCCATAGCGAAGCTTTTGGCGAAATCCTCCATTTGTTGAAAGCTTTTAGATTCAATTTCTAAACAATTATCGGGGATTCCTCCATTGAAGATCCATTCCTCATAGTCAAAATCAATATTATATTTTTCTAGCAACTCTATGTTCAGATAGTCAATAAAGTCTTTTGTGCTTACTGAGGTAAATTTAAAATGGTTAAAATAACTTTCAAGAAAAACATCCATTTTTTCACGACCAACTATAGCTTCAATTGTTTTTAAAAAGAACGCTCCTTTAACATATGCTACATCAGTCATTCCATCATCGGGGTTTCTTTTATTAAGGTCTAAAAACAAATGACCATCCTCAGGATGAGGACTAGCAGCAATGCGCTCCATCTCTTCCTCTAATTCAAAAAATTCAACAAGAGCCAAGTTGTCAGCACCTTTCTTGCCAACGATCTCCTCCATAATTCGATTCTCAAAGTACACCGTAAAGCCTTCGTTGAGCCAGAAATCATTCCACGTTTCATTTGTGACTAAGTTTCCTGACCAAGAATGGGCAAGCTCGTGGGCTATTACCGACACAAGACTCTTATCCCCCGCGAGTAAGGTGGGGTTTGCAAATGTGAGCCGTGGATTTTCCATGCCTCCAAACGGAAATGAATAAGGTAGGATTAGTAAATCATACTGCTCCCATGAATATGCGCCATAAAGCTTTTCTGCTGCAATCATCATATTTGGTAAGTCAACAAATTCTTTCAAACTTGCTTCAAGAAGTTCGGGTTCACAATACACACCAGTATTTTCTCCCAATTTGCCATAAACAAGATCGCCAACAGCAAGTGCAATTAGATAGCAAGGTATCGGTTGATACATTTCAAAATGATATAATCCTTGATCGTTTCTCGACTGGGGGTTTGAAGCGCTCATTACCGCCATTAAATCTTTGGGTACGGATAAATCAGCGGTATATGTAATTCTGTTAGAAGGAACATCCTGAATAGGTATCCATGTTCTCGTTAATATTGCTTGTCCTTGTGTATAAAGAAATGGTTTTGTTTTCGAGCTCGTTAAGGCAGGTTCTAACCAATCCAAAGCTTCAGATTTTTCAGTTGTTTCGTAGTAGATGTTCACATACTTTGTGTTCGGCTTAATTTTTATGTGAAGAGCTTGACCTAATACAGGATGAAGAGGGCCTTTTATTTCGTGAGAAGTATTTAATTCTTTAGATCCATTCGATAATGTTACTTTATTAATTTTTAAACCGTTAATGTCAAAAATTATCTCTGATGATTTATTGTTTTGTATTTGGTGACGTGCTACTCCAATCAATTGCTTTTGTTCAAAATCTACCGATAAATCAAGATGTAAATGTGTCGTATGTGCAGCCTCAATATTTGCATAAGAATGGTTTCGAGTAGGTGCTTCTTCTTGTGTTATTTGTTTGGTTTTATTTTCATTCGTTGTGTTACATGAATAAAGAAAAAATAGAATTAGGGTGAGTATCCCAAGTGTGAATTTCATAAAAGTCTATTTAATAAATTTAAGAATACCGAAGCGTTCTTTAGCACCTAATAAAGCGTAAAGCAATATGCTATTTGTTTCTGGATCAAGTTTAAACATCTTGGGTACCACTATGGATTTGAGTTCCTTTCGAGCAAACAACATTGTTCTTTTCTTAGTACCTGAGCTAATTCCTATTTCTGTTATTGCAGCGACATTTTTTCTCCTAGAAAGGTTAAAGGAATAACAGTCGCCGTCTGTTTTGATGAATTGTCCATTTTCGTTGTAATTCTTAAGATTATCATTAAAAATAAAGAATAGCTTTTTGCCATCTGTAAAGGAGCTGTAGGAGGAAAACGGTCCCCCATCATTGGTTGATATTTGCGACTTATTGATCTTTTTTTGCCATTCAAATGTTGCTTTTTCTCCTATTTTGAAAGCAATTATATCGTCGTAATAATAATAGTAAATCGTAGAAGTTAGTCCTGTCCTACTATCATAGCTACTCCTTTCAGAAACATAATATTGTTCCATTGAACCAACTAAACTCCCATCAGCCAAGGTAAAAATGTCTCTAATCTTGTAATTGTATAATTCTTGTATTCGGTTTTTATTTCTTCTAGATCTAAATGCGCCTCTGTTATTGAAAGTCATATTTACAAAATCCTTTCGAAAAGGAATGAAACCTTTAAATATTACACTGTCTTTATTTGTGTCGATACGGATAACAAAAACACCTTCAACATTATGGCTTCTTTTATTTTGTTTAGAATCGTTGGTTCCGTATATACCAGACAATACGAAATCACCTTGGTTATTGGAAGACATCGAAATATCGTCAATTCTCTTATTCTCAAATGAAAGTGAAAATTCTATTAACTCATTATCCCTTATTTTGTATACATGGAGTGCTTTAAAATTGTCATAGGACTTGCCAAATAGCTTGTCGTTTGGTCGCTTATGTTCCGTGACACCCAAAAAAAAGTCTCCATTGTTTGAAATGTGGTATTCGTTGATGCTTGTTAGATTACCATTTAACGGGATTTTATAATCTCCCTTGTGAATCGTATTCAGCTGCTCATCGAGTATTACATAGCCGTAGGAATCGCTGATGGTTTTTCTTCCCGGTATTTCCCATACTACGCCAAAGAACGCATTGTTTTGAGCGCTTAGAATATCAAAATTGGCTTTTGCGTTAATTTTTGGATTTTCATAAGATGCAATTTGAACAGAGGGACCATCTATTTTTAAATCATCAGTGTACGGTTGCGCAAATAGAACAAGTGCTCCGTCTACTTTGTCAGAGAGAAAAATATAAAGTTGTTCACCTATATAATGCGCTGTTTCAAAATTTGCAATTCCAGCAGCCGCAACCTGCTTGATTCGGGATTGATTGGTTTGTAAAAGATACTCATGATCCACTATTCGATAAGTCCCAAATGCCCGCCCTCCAGACCAGCGCAGAGAGTAAAAAGATTGGTCTTGTTTTGGTAATATTTCCAGTAAAGAACCGGGAGATTTGGACGAAGTTCCCCAGATTAATTCAAAGCTTTCATTCTTATATTTATCTTGGCATAACAGGCTTAAATTAAGCAAGTTAAAAAACATTATAAGAATAATTACTTTAAATTTCATATCTATTTACCTACCAATTGTATACCAAGATACGTTGTAGGTTCTATCTTCTTTAATTCTTCTTTTAATATTTCAGACAATTCAAGCGTATCAATGAAGGCATGGACTGATGTTTTAGTAACCTTATCATGTGTTCTTGTAAGTCCTTTAAGTGCTTCATAAGGCTTTTCAAAGCCCTCGCGTCTCAGCACAGTTTGTATGGCCTCTGCAACAACTGCCCAATTGTTTTCAAGTTCGTGAGCGATAGCTTCCTCGTTCAATACCAGCTTCCCAAGGCCCTTTAAGGTGGATTGAAAAGCAATTATTGAGTGTGCCAGCGGAACACCAATTGTTCTGAGGACTGTGGAGTCCGTAAGGTCTCTTTGTAGCCTCGAAACTGGGAGCTTTGCTGACAAGTGCTCATATAAAGCATTGGCAATACCTAAATTACCTTCGGAGTTTTCAAAGTCAATTGGATTTACCTTGTGAGGCATTGCCGAAGATCCAATTTCTCCTGCCTTAAGCTTTTGCTTGAAATAATCCATAGAAACGTAGGTCCAAATATCTCGATCCAAGTCAATCAAAATCGTATTGATTCTTTTCAAGGCATCAAAAAGAGCTGCGGTATGATCGTAATGCTCAATTTGGGTTGTAGTTTGGCTTCTATGAACACCAAGTGTTTCGTTTACGAATTGATTGGAGAAAGCAACCCAATCTATTTCAGGATAGGCAATGTGATGTGCATTGAAGTTACCTGTAGCTCCCCCGAATTTAGCAGCATAAGGCACGTCCATTAATGTTTCTTTTTGTATTTCAATTCTTTCCCGAAAGACTTTGATTTCTTTACCTAAACGGGTAGGTGAAGCTGCTTGTCCATGAGTCCTCGCAAGCATGGGAATATCTTTCCATTCGTTTTCCAACGCTTTTAGTGTATCGATAACATTGTTCAATAAAGGCATGTAAACATCGGCAATACCTTCTTTTAATGAAAGCGGTACTGCGGTGTTGTTAATATCTTGAGAGGTTAGGCCAAAGTGAATAAATTCTAAATATTTTTCCAGACCCAAGGCGGTCATTTTTTCTTTTAGAAAGTACTCAACAGCCTTTACGTCGTGGTTCGTTGTTTTTTCAGTTTCTTTTATCCAAAGCGCATCCGATTCTCTAAAATTTCGGTATAAATCACGCAGCGGTTCTTCTTGTTCCTTTGGAAAGTCTTGGAGAGTTGCTAACGGAATAGCTGTAAGTGCTAGGAAGTATTCTACTTCCACTAAAATACGGTAACGAATAAGTCCATATTCCGAGTAATAAGCTTGTAATGCTTTTGTTTTTGAATGGTATCTTCCATCGACTGGAGAGATTGCGTTTAATGGTGCGTTGTTCATGAGATTGTAAAAAACAAAGATAAGGCTTCCGATTGTATTTTGGGAATGTTTCTTGGGCTTAAACAAAACTTAATTGAGGTGGTTTAATGACAAATGGTTTCGGTAATTTTGAGGTATGACATTTTCTAAGCGTTTCATTCGGTTCAACTGGGTCGTTTTAGTACTCATTTATCTTGTCGTTATTGCGGGAAGTTTTGTTCGTATTACCGGAAGTGGAATGGGATGTCCAGATTGGCCGAAATGTTTTGGGGAATGGGTTCCTCCAACAAACGCTGATGAATTACCTAGTAACTATCGTGAGGCCTACCTGGAAAAAAGAACGAAGAAAGTTGAAAAATTCACCAAAGTTCTTGATGCCATAAGCATGGAAGAAACATCCGCCGTATTACTCAGTGATCCTTCTGTCTATAAAGAAGAACCTTTTAATGCCACAAAAACCTGGATTGAATACGTGAATCGTTTGTTTGGTTTTCTTGCAGGTAACGCGATGCTGCTGGTTTTCTTTTGGCTTTTATTTGCATACAGAAAATCAAAGCTATTGTGGGTGAGTGCTATTAATTTGATTTTAATGGCTTTTCAAGCATGGTTTGGCTCAATTGTAGTTGCCACCAACCTCGTGCCATGGACCATCACCATACATATGTTTATGGCGCTATTAATTATAGGTATACAGATTTATTTTATTGCGGCGGCAACAGACAGACAAAATATATTTCAGCGCTTTACGCTTCCCAAATGGATGCTTACGATGCTCTGGTTGATTTTTGCAATCACATTTTACCAGATGTTTTTGGGTACACAGGTCAGAGAGTCCATTGATTTACTGATCAAAAAAGGAGTAGTGCAAAGCGAATGGACAGAAGGGGTAGGGCTTCCTTTTTACATCCATAGAAGCTTTTCTTGGCTTGTTCTAATTCTACTTTGCGTAGTTTTTTGGTTCAATGAGAAAGGAAAGCAATATAGTGCGATACGGTTGTCTTTTTTTGTATTGGCAATGGAGCTATTCTCTGGTGTATTATTGGCGCATGTTGACATGCCGAGCTTGGTGAGAACAGCGCACCTTCTTTTTGCGTCAATCATGTTTGGTGCTTTGTGTTGGCTTTTGCTTCAGGCTCGGGCTGAAAAATCGTAGCTATATTCACTATTAAATAAAATCAATTATGAAAAAGGTTTATCTTGTTTTGTGTGTATTAGGTATTGTATTGCCCTACTATCACCTTATCCATTTTTTAATTGAAAACAATGGCAGTATGGAGGGGTTTTTTACACAGCTTTTTGCGACGCATCCTATGGCGATGATTTCAATGGATATTACCGTTGCAGCTAGCGCTTTTTCGGTTTTCTTAATTCACAAATGGCGAACTACGAAGCTAAATATCACCAAGTATATCGTCTGTTTATTCATGGTAGGTTTTTCTCTTGCATTACCGTTGTATTTGTACGATAATTTCGGAAAAGAAGATTAGTATTAACTGAATATTTTATTATTTTTGCACCCTCTATGATGGATTTCCATCGGGTCCTATAGCTCAGTTGGTTAGAGCACCTGACTCATAATCAGGGGGTCCAAGGTTCGAGCCCTTGTGGGACCACTTCTAAAACCCAGTAATGCATAGTGTTTCTGGGTTTTTTGTTGTTTTATTTCCCCACATTAACTGAGTTTTCAGGAGCATGCAACTTTTATATTTAAAAGAGAGTCTGACTAGTACGCTGCGCTATTAACTCCGTCTTTTACTTATTTCATCGTAGCAGATTTTAAAATTTTAACGAATTCAATCAAAACGATGAAAGCACTTTCAACATCCACAATTTTCTATGCCTTATTTCTAGGGTTATTTATCACATCATGTAGTAGTGAACCCTCACCTTGCTTTGAGGACTATACCGTTCATGAACCAGTTGAGTTGGCATGCGACACCATATTTACCACACCTTTTTTGGCTGGGCAAACGATACCTGTTGGTGATGTAAGTATTGGGCTTCAAGAAAATAATTTACTAGTAACATTTACAACAACGGGAGATTGGGTAATGGATGAATCCCATGTTTACGTCGGAGATTGTGGCGACATTCCACTAAGTGGGGGGTGTAATCCGCAATTTGGTCAATTTCCTTACAGTGTCGACCATGTTCCTCCGGTACAATCCTATGTTTATGAAATTCCATTGTCGAGTATTGACAGCTGTTTTTGTTTTATAGCACATGCGGCAGTCAGAAACTTGGTAACGGGTGATGAAGAAACGGCAATTGGTGATGGAGACTATGATTTTCCTGGTAATCGATGGGGCTGGATTTCCACAATATGTCTAGGTGATGTAACAGATTGTAATCCATGTGACATTGATGAAGGAGATTACAGAACCCAAACTCAAGGGGGTTGGGGCGCTGCTCCTAGCGGAAATAATCCTGGAACTTATTTGCATAATAATTTTGATTCTGCCTATCCTAATGGGCTTAGCATAGGATGTGATTTTACCATTACGCTAACGAGCGCACAAGCTGTCACTGATTTTCTCCCACAGGGTGGAGGACCTTTAGTTTTAAGTCAAAATTACACCAATCCAACCCAAAGTAACATCAGTACACTAGCTGGTAATTTACTTGCCGTTCAATTGGCCTTAGATTTTGATACATATGATTCAGATTTCGGTGCAGCAGATGGAGCTTTAGGGGATCTTGTGGTTGCTGACGGTCAATTTGCAGGATTTACAGTTTCTGAAATTGTTACCCTCGGAAATCAAGCCCTAGGAGGGTGTGTAGTGAATTACTCTTTGTCGGCAATTAACGATGCATTATCAGCAATCAGCAATACATTTGTTGATGGAATAGGAAATTCTGGCTATCTAATTTGTCAATAACTAAACCAAGCTTTAAAATAAAAAGGCCTGCATGTGCAGGCCTTTTTTTATGCGTGCATAAGGTATTTTTCTGACGTCTATCAATTGTCACCATTAAAAATCAGCCATTTTATAAATCTTATTTTGCATTAAAAGTAACTCAAAATTGTATGAAATTACAATTATTTTAGTGTCTCATTTTTTTGTAAAAGTCAAAGATTTTCAAGATTTTTAAGTTCTAAATTTTTTTCAATATGAAATACACTTGTCTTAGTTCCATTCTCTTTTGTCTGAGCTTTTTTTCCTTTTCTCAAAATTATAATCCCGACTACCAAGATGGTAAAGTGATTTTTCAAGTTCCAGTCGGTGGACATATGTTTAAAACATTCCAAGGAGTACTTCAACCTGAAGACAATCCGTTTTTAGAAAGTGCCTTCCATGAATTTGGTATTTATGAGGTTGTACAATTACACCCAAATATTAAAGATGAAAAGTTAATTCGAACCTATGAAATTCGTTTTTCTGAAATTCAAAAAGCGGATTTATTGATCGGTCGAGTGAAGTCCGAAATGATTGTTGCTTATGCTGAAAAGAAAGAGCTTCACAAAACTTGTTTAACCCCAAATGATCCGTATTTCACGACATCTTTCAATAATGGTATGTGGTGTTTGTATCAAGTTAATGCACCTCAAGCTTGGGATATCTCTACAGGAGATGCCAATATTGTTGTAGCGGTTACAGATAATGCAATCCAAGTAAACCATCCGGATTTAGTAAACAAAATTGTTCCAGGTAGGGATGTAGTGGATAATGATAATGATCCTTCCCCATGTGGTGGAAATGATGGTTTTCATGGTTCGCATGTTTCAGGTACAGTTGGTGCAGAAACCAACAATAACCTAGGTGTTGCCTCTTTAGGTTATAACATAAGTGTGATGCCAATAAAAATTGGGAATTGTTCTACAGGCGCTCTTACAGGAGGTTATGATGGGGTTATCTGGGCTGCGGATAACGGTGCTGACGCTATTAATATGTCCTGGGGTGGCGGAGGCGTCTCAACATACGGACAGAATGTTTGTAACTATGCCTGGAATGCAGGAGTTATTCTTATTGCTGCGGCGGGAAATGACAATTCCAATCAACAATTTTATCCTGCAGCATATGATAATGTAGTGAGTGTAGCTGCTACATCTAGTGGTGATGCGAAATCAAGTTTCTCGCAGTATGGAACATGGATTGATGTTGCCGCTCCAGGATCTCAAATATTGAGTACAAATGAAGGGACTTCCTACCAAATGTCGCAAGGAACATCAATGGCTTCGCCAATGGTTGCCAGTCTTGTTGGTTTGATGCTTTCTCATGCACCTTCGGCAACGCCGCAGGATATTATCGATTGTCTGCTATCATCAGCTGATAATATTGATGCTGCAAATGGAAATTATCTAGGTCAGTTGGGTTCTGGAAGAATAAATGCTGAAGAAGCTTTGATTTGTTTGAGTGCTTTTACCTACAGTCTTGACGCCGGAATAACCGGGATTTTGAATCCTGAAGGGTCCCTTTGCACAGCAACGGTCAACCCTGAGTTTGAGCTTCGTAATTACGGTTCACAAACTTTAAATTCTGTAACGTTAACCTATCAGTATGATGGCGGTGCGTCCCAAACAATTAATTGGACGGGTAGTTTGGCTCAAGGTGGAACAGAAATTATTCAGCTACCAACGCAAACTTTGGGTACAGGAGCACATACTTTGACTGTTTCTTGCAACAATCCTAATGGAGGTGCGGATCAAAATACTTCAAATAATTCCCAATCTTCGGAATTTAATATTATTCCCTCTGGTCAAATCGTTACCGTTGAAATTGTAACCGATTGTTGGGGTTCTGAAACACAATGGAATATAACGGATCCTGCATCTTTAGACATTCTTGGTAATGGTGGTCCATACACAGATATCACAGGTGGAGAAGTTTATCAAAGTGAAGTCTGTTTGGCCGCGGGATGTTATAAATTTACCATAACGGATTCTTATGGTGACGGTATGTATGGAAGTCAGTATGGGTCGTGTTCAGTTGATGGAAACTATAGTATTACGCAATCAAATGGTACAGTTGTAGCAACAATACTTGCAGCAAATTCAGATTTTGGAGACGAAGAAGAAAATAACTTCTGCGTAGTTTCAAATTTGGGATACGATGTTGGTGTCAGTGAAATCCTTTATCCAAAAGGGACTATTTGTAATCCTGCTGTCGAGGCGCAAGTTGAGATATTTAACTACGGATCTTCTTCATTATCAAGTTTTGATGTTTCTTATGATTTTGGAGGAGCGACTCAAACGACAAGCTATAACGGTAGTTTAGCTCCGGGGACTTCTGTTGCGATGATGCTTCCTGTACAAACCGTAAGTAGTGGTGCCAATACTTTGACGGTTACCGTTTCAAATCCAGATGGTAATGTTGATGAAAACAACACGAACGACTTAATGATGGCTTCCTTTTATGTTTATGATAGCTACCAAGGGCTTCCTTTTACTGAAGATTTCGAGAGCAATAGTTTTGCCACGAATAATTGGTATTTGACAAATGGCGACAATGATATTACCTGGGATATTGTTTCTGTAAATGGAACTAATCCAGGAGACAAAGCTGCTAAAATTGATTTTTTCAATTATTCTAATGGAGGAGAGCGTGATGGATTTCAAACTGCACCCTTTGATTTTGGACCATATACGAATATTGAAATGACGTTCGAACATGCATTTAGAAGGTATAATCAAGAATCTAGAGATTCATTAGCGATTATGATTTCGACGGATTGCGGCGCAAGTTTTTCATACCTTGGAAGTTATGCTGAAGACGGAACAGGTTCTTTCGCAACGGCCTATACCTCAGAGGTGGAATTTGTTCCAGCCACGGGAGATTGGTGTATGGGTGAGGTAGGTTCAGATTGCTTAACGATAGACCTAAATGCTTTTTCAGGTATGAGTGGTGTTGTGATAAGATTTGAATCCGTCAACAATGGAATTGCTGGTAATAATTTATTTATTGACAATATCAACATAACCGGTAACCAAACCTCGAGCCCCCCAACTGCTGATTTTAATTCTGAAACGACAATATGTATTGGTGACTTTATTCAGTTTGATAATAATTCTTTGGGTGCAACTTCTCAAACTTGGGATTTCGGAGATGGAAATTCAAGTTCTGCAATGAATCCAACGCATGAATATACAAGTCCAGGAACCTTTACGGTTCAACTTACGGTAACAAATGATTTTGGAACGGACACCTATTCACAGACCATAAACGTTGGTGAAATCCCAACGGTTGATATCACATCGCCATTTAGTAACATTTGTAATACCGCTGGAGGATTTAGTTTAGATGCGAGTCCATTAGGCGGAAGCTTTTCAGGACCTGGAGTAAATGGCTCTACATTTAATCCATCTGCAGCAGGAGTAGGGTCTCATGTAGTAACCTATAACTATACAAATAGTAGTGGATGTAGCGCAGCATCTTCACTTACTATTGTTGTTGATAATTGTGCGGGATTAATACAGGAAGGGTTAGAAACCATTGCACTTTATCCAAATCCGAATAAAGGTAGCTTTACTGTCGAAGGATTGCCTGAGCAAGGTAGCATTCACATATACACTATAGAAGGTAAACTTGTTGCAAATCATCAAATAGAGAGTCAGAGTCAGATTCTTCGATTGACAAGACCTGTCCCAGGAATATATCGAGTGCTGATTAAAACCCCACTAGGAGACAGAATATTTAAAATGATTATATCATAAAAAAGAAGAGGCTTCGGCCTCTTTTTTTATGGATTATAAAGTTTTGTTCTAATAGCATTTGTGGTTGTGGAGATTACTCCAATGTATATTCCGCTTGGTTTATTAAAAGGATACTTAATGAAATTTGACGTGCTTAAGTTAGATAAGTCAACAGACAATACTGTTGTTCCTTTTAAATCATAAAGCTCAAGTTTTTGAAGATTTGGGTCGCTTGAATAGAGTTCAATGAAGTTATTTCTAATAAGCATATTCGTTTCTGATATCGTATTGTCAATTCCTACAGTCGAAAGGTTTTGTATTTCTATGCTTGTTTCAATAGTGCAACCCAATGCGTCCGTAATCAATAGAGTATAGCTGCCTGCATTAAGATTATCTATAAAATCACTTACCGTATCTTGTTCCAATATGTATGTATAAGGAGGCGTGCCACCAAACATAAATATTGAAAGGGAGCCTAATGATTCATTGGTGAAAGGTGTTGTGATATATTGCAGATTCATAGGTTCAACACTTACAATAGAGAATGCTCCTTCATATGAACATGTATTTAAAGTGAAGAACGTGTAGGTGTAGGACCCTTCACTTAATCCATTAATGGAGAACGCTTCTTGGCCATTAGACCATATTACGGAATCAATGATTGATGGATTGGCAAAGTTAAGTGCGGCAGTTCCCGAGTTAGGGTCATTACATGATATGGATGTTGTTAAGATTTGGTACAAAGGCTCTGTTTCCAAATCTATTACTAAATCTGATGAGCGATATAAGGTATCACCTGTTGCATTAAATGCTTCGAAATAATAAACTCCCGGGGTGCTAATTGTGATAGTTGAGTCTTGTGAACCGTTACTCCAATTGTAATTTATAAACCCCTCTAAAGAAAGAACGACACTATCTCCCTCACATAATAGAAGCGTATCTGTATTTTCAATCAAAGGAAATTCTACGGAGATATATAATTCTTCAAATATTGTAATCGCTTGGTTCGCAGGGACTGCATATCTTTTAGCAATCAAACCACTAGGGAACTTTACAAATATAGAATCTACAATTTCCGCCATACCTATACCAAATATTTTGTGTTGTGAATTTTGAGCACAAAGCTGTTCTCCACAGAATACAGTTTGAAGTTGTTGTGTTCCATCGACATAAACTCTTATTTCTGCTCCAATAGCCATACGGTTTGATATGGTTCCTTTAGGTGTGATTTTAATATAATTATTGAGGTTGGTACTATTCAAAAGAATATTTGGTGCCACATTTTGATTTAAAACAACTACGTCATAGAATCCATCGTTGTTGATGTCACCTTTAACTGGGCAAAAAGAAACTGTTGAGACATCTCCAATAATTGAGTCGTTTATTTTAGTAAAACCTTCTCCACTATTGTTTTGGTATAGGATTGAATTAGTTGGAGCTCCCGCATTATTTATTGAATTTCCTGTAGCGATATATAAATCCTCATACATATCATTGTTGTAGTCTACCCATAGAGCTCCCCATCCAAAGTCATTAACAGACATATCATAGTTCTGTGCCTTATTTGTAAAGGAATTTCCGTTGTTATTTTCAAAAAGCTTGTAATGAAACGGGCCTTCTCCTGATAAGAAGGTTAATCCAAAATCAGTCAGGAAGATATCCTGAAACCCATCATTATTATAGTCGGATATCGAGCTAGTCATAGGGTTCTGTCCATTGTTTGAAACGCCCACTGATGATGCTACATCTATAAAAGACAGTTGAGAACTTGTATCCATCATATTTTTATAGAGTGCATCTACACCAAAGGATCTGTCATTTATAACATGTAGGTCAATATCGTCATCATTGTTGTAATCAAACCAAACACCCATAAATGATGGTTGTGTATTGTTATCTATTGCTAATTGAATGGAGCGTTCTATAAAAGTCCCATTTCCCTGATTCTCGAAATACATGTTGTGACTGTTTCCAGTTGGATCTGAATAATCAGCAATGTATAGGTCTAGGTCATTGTCTTTGTCAGGATCAGCAAAACTGAATCCATATGGATGGCTCACAGAAGGGTAGATACCAGATGATATGCTTACATCCTCGAAGTTAAATTCTCCGAGATTTCTATACAGGCTTACTCCGAAGTCATCATATGAAATACAAAGGTCTAAATTTCCATCGTTATCGTAGTCAACCCAGGTGATCTGTCGAATGACACCTTCGCTATATAATAAAGAAGCTATTTTTTCAAATTGACCTTGATTATTTTTATAGAAAATGATAGAGTCATTGTGCATAGGATAGGTAATATCATCCCAACCATCTTCATCAAAGTCAAAGAATGACATGCCGTTTGAATTGGATAATGAGAAGTTTTGGAAATCTACGATTTCCTGGTTAGAAGAAATATCGACTAGCTGCTGGCAAATAGATGTTGAACCTATAAGAAACAGCGCTCCAAAAAGAATATATCTTATCATAGTATAATGAGTCTTAGTGTTTCTTGTTGTATTTTCAAAATGTAAATTCCGGAGGAAAGTTGAGGAGTGATAATTTGAGATTCTTGGTTTTCTGTAAGTGTTTTATAAAGAAGTTTACCTGCACTATTGTAGAGTTTAATTTCTGAACCTTGATATTCATGGGGAATATTTACAAGGTTGACAGGTTGACCTCTGCCAATTATATTTGGATGAAGAGCGATAGGTTCAAACTGATTGACATTAATTTCAACTGCACCTTCAATGGTTAAAAAGCTTTCCTCTTGAAATTCAATCAAAGTATTCCCTGCTAAATCCGTACCCTCTGAAAATTCAATTGCATGCAACTGTTGGTTTTGACCACCTGAGATTAACTCAAAGGATGTAGTTAAGGAATCCTCTGTTATCCATTGGATATTATTTTGGTTTAGAATTACAGGAGAAATGATTAACGGATTATAATTAATCGTAGGCTGTATGTCAGTATCCATAGGTTCATCAAAGCTTAAGGATATATTTAAAAGATTATCTGTAGCGTTCAGCGTATTTGTATTTGCTACGATATCAATAATAGAAGGGTTCTTAGTGTCTAGTTTTATAAACACAGGATAGATTTTATTTTCCTGAGAATTTTGAGATCTATCTGCACCTAATGCAATCTTTAAATCAATACTGTCAATTTCGATATTTTCATCTAGGATTTGAAAATAGGCTCTATAATTCAATGAGTCTGTATAGCCACTCTCTAAAACATTATATTGAATAGATCCATTCACATTTGCGCTTCCTTCAAAGTAAACTAGAGGTTGAGATTCTATGTCCATGGGCTCATTAAATTCGATCTCAACATAATTATCATTAGCACCCACAATTTGATCAGATATTATATCAAAAGAAGAGGAGGAGGAAATGACCTCAGGATGCTTTAAGTCAGATACTAGTCTGTTCATGTACAAGCTATCAATAATCATATTTCCGTTGCGGTCCACAGCGCTTATGCAATTCAGATCGAGAGTGCTATTAAGTTGTTTGTATCCGGAAGGGCCCATATCTCAGCTTCAAAAGTAGTGGAATCAATCCATTGACTTTGAAATGGATTCATCACCAGACTATTGTATAATTCTGAATTATTTTGAAATAGCAGTTCAGGCTCTATAGCTACGTCCATTGCCTCATTGAAGTAAACTGTACCTGTAAATATTGGATTGTTATTTAAATCATCAATATTAATGAGAGTATCGGAGAATACAATATTGGAAATACCTGGATTTCTCAGTGTCAATTTCAATAGTCTCTAAAGGAAATGAGTTTGATAATGGATTTCCATGGATATCTATGATATTATTGATTTCAAATTGAACGGCATCAATCTCTTCATTGTAATCCGCAACATTCAGCTGTGCTTTATGGGATATAGGGCTAAGCCAAATGGAATTAATATTATCCTGGCTTAAGGTTGGGTTCATATAGTTCTCACCAAAGAAATTGATCTGTGGCATTAAGTCTGTCTTACAAGGCTCACTCATTAGAAGGGTGATTGCCCCTCCCTCAAGCACATGAATATCTGTTAGCGTATTGACATTTGGGTTTAAGCTCAATATTTTAGGGCGCTTCGTATCAACAATGAGGTAGTCTTGAAGAATAAATGCATCTAAGGCGATGCCTTCACTTGTTATTACATTTTGAATTCTAATTAAGGAAGTAAATTGTTCAAGGATGTTCGTGCCTACATTCATTTCAACTTGAAAATGTGCGGTATCTATCCAGTTAATGGCATTTACGGTAATAAGATCATTTAGGGACGCAGGGACAAGTGTTATTATGGGTTGGTTATTTGTATTCATTCCTCGATTAAAGTGACAGTCTAATGTGATTGTTTCTCCGAAGTCAAAAGAATTTATAATCGTATCACTAATGCTTGTTGCAATTAGCGAGGGATTAGAAATAGAAAATAATGAATCTGCTTTGTCAAATCCATTTTGGCCAATAACAGTGCCAATATACCTGCCGGGGATGTCATCAATGGGAGGGTGAATACCGCCCCAGATTCTACTTAAACTACATTGGTCCGCAGCATCTTTGTAGGATGCCCATTGAAGTTTTACAGTTGTACTAGGTCCTTCTTCAAAGAGTAAAAACTCATTGACTTCGGCTACAAACTCACCAAGACCCCCTGGGAAATAAGGAGAACCGGTAATATATTCTAAAATCCCTGCCGCAGCTCTTGAAAAAGTAGAATGACCGGAAACAAAACCTGAAAAAGGAGGCGTTACAAATGTCGGTCTTTGATAGGGCCACCAGTTTTCACCTAGAATCCATCCTGTCCCTGCAACATCATTTTCAGGGTTTTCTATATATTCATGTCCCTTCCATGTGAACAGTTTAATTTTATTTAAGTGCTCATAGTTTGGTCCAACTAAGGGGTCTAATGAATCAACAAGCTCAATGTAATTTTCTAGTAGTGGAATGCCATTCGTATTATAGTTAGGGAGTAGGAAATTCGAGCTTTGTCCAACTTCTGCCATATAGCGTATGGCAGATACTGGTCTGATATAATCATAATATCCTTTTAAGCTCCATGCGGCTATGGCAGCATCATGCATTGTTCCTCCGAGGGTAAGGTGGGCTTTTATATCATATTCAAGTGCTGAAAGTACGGGGCCTTCTCCTTGCCATTCTCGAACAAAAGCGGGTTGATCCATTACATAATGTAATATCTCAAACCAATGTCCGGGAGGTGTTTCAGAATCTATCCCGTCCGCCCAAAATTCAGCAAGAACTCTTGCGTAATCAGCTCTTGGAACGATTTGAGGCTCGTAAGGGATGCCAGTAATAGGATTTAAATTATAACCTTGTGAGGGGTCGCCGCCTTCAGTTAAATTATAGAATTGTTCGTAAGTCGTAGAATCTACTGGATACCATAAATTATTACCTATGGATGCTGGAGAAATATCCCAGTTAACGCCATCTGTAGGATCAAGATGTGATTGCCAAATGCTTACTAGTGAGTGGTTCCACTTGTAAAAAGAAGTCCAAGATGCTGTGTCATTAATATTCAAATACGAAGGTTGAACAGAATCAAAATACACCTTATACCAATCTCCATCTCTGAAATTCAAACTACTCATAGAAGGTTTGAGTGCAAAGGGGGTTACATTTCCCCATTCTGGTGATAAAAAAGGTAAGGTATTGTCCACTAAATTTCCGGATTGGTCAATTGTAGAATCAAGCGTAAGTGTTTGCCATCTATTTGGATCAATAATATCCGGATTCCCCGGCTCGCTCATTATAAGTGGTGGGTTTATTGAAGTATAAAAGGAGTTTTCAAATTCATTAATCTCATTTGAACCATCGGTGAAACCATAATTTATGATTTCTTGTGCAATGAAATTTCCAAGCTCAGCTGGCCCACCATTTTCATAATCTAAGTTTGTATTGTTGACACTGTAGCCATGAGCATTCATAGCATTATACATTAAAATATAAGTTGAATTATAGTCGGGTGAATTGTGGTATCTATTTTTAATAAAATAAAATGAAGCGTAAGCTATCGTTTCGTGTATAGCATCGTTTAGCTCCAGTGGTGTATTTACACCTTCAAAAATACTTGTGTAAGTATCGAGCGTGTTGCCGATTAAATAGGTTTCTTGGCTAGATTGGTATACAGCCCAAGCATCATATGTTATAATGGAGTGGTGGTATAAATTCCTTGCGTGAACAGTTGGTCTTGCGAAGTCGTTTCTAATTGCTTCTAATAAAATCTCATTCCATTCTCGTGCTACGGATACTTGCGTATACGCATTAGGAGCAGCAATACTTATAATAATATAAATTGCTGCTAATCTGATACTTGCGAAAATGAGTTTCATAGTTTAGCGAGAGAAAGTTAGGGATTTTTTTTGTTATTCATACACAAAAGATGTTTATCGAATTATTTGTTCATTGAATGTAGGTTTTATTATTCAGTGTATTTCCCATAAATGAGTGGTGCCATTAATTTGGTGAGTAAGTGTTGTTTTTTGTTTATTAATTGTGCGTTTCAGAGGTATTATTCATCTTTGTATTTAATATTTAAATAATCAAAGGTTTATGTTGTCAAATTTTATTTTAGTGCTCGGTAATAATGGCTTGAATTTTAAAGAAATTGGTGTCGCGACCATGGTTCTTTTTGCAGTAATTGATATTCTTGGAAATATTCCGTTAATCATTGCGCTCAAAGAGAAGACTGGACGTATATATCCACTAAGGACGGCCTCGGTTTCATTGTTTATTTTGGTTGGATTTTTATTTGTTGGCGAAAGTATTCTTGGTTTGATAGGTGTTGGGATTAATGAATTTGCTGTTGCGGGTTCTTTTGTTCTGTTTTTCATGGCGCTAGAAATGATATTAGGAATAGAGATATTTAAAGATAGTGGTGAAGGTTCGAGAAAAGTAGCTTCTGTTGTTCCTTTAGCATTTCCGATGATTGCTGGTGCCGGAACTATGACCTCTTTGATTTCTTTAAGAGCTGAATTTGAACTGGTTAATATTCTAATTGCGATTTTTCTAAATATTTTGGTCGTTTGGATTGTTTTGAAGCTTACGTCTACTTTCGAGCGAATTATTGGCGAAACCGGAATTGCGATACTTAAGAAAGTATTTGGTATAATTCTTTTGGCAATAGCGATTAAATTATTCAGCAGTAATATCAGGGTGCTTTTTTAGGAGATAACTCCAGAAGTTTATTTTAGAACATTTGTTTGATATGATTCAGAAGATCATATTGTTCACTTGTAAGGTTTTCAAATGAAACATCAAATAGTTTTATGCGATTCTCATTCATATCAATATTCCAGGGCTTTATTTTGAGTGTTGATTTACCATCGTAGTCAATTGAATTTATTATATATCTAAAAGCGTTAAGCCTTGCAGTCATTTTATTCTTTGCATTGATCACCACCCAGGGCGCAATTTTAGTAGAGGTTTTGCGGAACATTTCATTTTTATAGTAGGTGTAAAGGTCCCACATTTTAAATGATTCAAGATCATTTTTACTGAGTTTCCAATATTTTAGGGAATGGTTTTTACGCATTTCAAAGCGCTTTTTTTGGGTTGATTTATCAATAGATAAATAAAGTTTAATTAATGTCACACCTTCTTTTATAAGTTCAGACTCCCATTGGTTGACATGATTCATAAAATACTTATACTGGGAATTACTGCAATAATTCATTGTTGGTTGAATCATTGCTCGAGAATACCATGAACGGTCGTAGAACACAATTTCTCCATTTTTCGGCATTGTGCATTCGAAGGTGTGAAACCAGGTTCGATTTTGTTTTGGTGAAGGAGATCCAATTTCAACAACCCTGTGGTGTTTCGTCATTAAATTTTCTGCCATTCGCTTGATAGCAGATCCTTTTCCAGCGGCATCTCTACCTTCAAATACAATGGCAATACGCTTGTCGTTTGCTAAAGCCCATTCTTGCATTTTGAGAAGCTCAATTTGATACCTGAATTTTTCTTTACGGTATTTCTTTTCACTAACATTTTCAAAGGCACTATAGAATTTTGGCTCCACCACGTAAAGGAAAGATAACAAGTTAAAATTAACATTACTATCCCATTAATGAATTGTTAACAATTATTCTTATTCATAAAACTGATTTTTGAAATTTAGAAAATATGTTTTGGCGTGAATCTTGATAATTAAGAAATAATGAAATCTGTTTTATTCACTTCTAAGATTACTAAATGGTCATTTGCTTTGGCTGCAGCTATCGCCTCGTATTTTGGTTTGCCAGATGCTCAACGTGACTTTTTAAAGGATAAAGTCAAGAGTAAGATAGTTTCCTATTTTAAATTGAATAAAAATCATAATAATTTAGAATCGGTGGAGCGATTTTTACCTGATCTTTCTCAAGAGAGTGTTGAGACTGTCTATTATTTTAATAAGATTACGCGCTATTCTGAAAAAAGGCCTTTTCACAAGGGGCCAATTATAAGGTGGGATCAGGATATTAATATTTATTTAGCGGGGACCATTAGTAAATCGAATAAAAAAGAAATTATTAAGGTGATTATCGAGTTAAATCGATTGATCAAACCGATTAAAATTAATTTGGTACAAAAGCCGGAGCGCGCAAATTCATTTGTTTATTTTGGTTCATTGAAAGGTTTTAATTCTAGCATATACACGGAGAAGAAGCTAACAAATGATTATTTAGGACATTTTCATATCAAGACCTTTCAACAAGAAATTCAGAAGTCAACAATTTACATTAATACTGCAAAGGCCACATTAAAAAGACAAAAACATATTATAAGGGAGGAACTAACGCAGTCTTTAGGACTTATAAATGACGCCTATGATTATCCAAATAGCATCTTTTATCAAGGGTATTCTGAAACAAAAGGATTTACTGAAATGGATAAAGCACTTATTCAATTGCTTTATGGGAATTGAGTTTTAAACAAGCCAAGAGCCGCCAACGCAGATTACATTTTTCAAGGCTAAATAAGACTCATGTGTTTCCTCGCTGATACCCCCGGTAGGACAAAATTTAATACTTGGAAATACATTTCCGTATGTTTTTAATGCTTTGCTACCTCCAAATAAATTTGCAGGGAAAAATTTAAAAGTATCCCATCCAAGTTGCATTCCTAAAATAATCTCGCTCGGTGTTGAGACGCCTGGTATAAATGGTATCCCTGAGCTATTAAAGGCTTCAGCGAGTCCTTCGTTGATACCTGGGCTTACCATAAAGTGAACACCCAGAGCTGTTGCTTTTTCGATTTGTGATTTTGAAACTACCGTTCCTATTCCAACTGAAAATCCTTTGGTTTTGAGCGAAAGCGCCTTTTCTATACATTCAAATGCACAATCATTTCTTAAGGTTATCTCAATACAATGAATTCCTTTTTCAATTAATAGTTTCATTGTAGGTTCTACATCAGCAACTTTGTCAAAGGAGACGACGGGAATTACAGAATGCTCTTCTAACGTTTTTCTGATATTATTTTGTTTCATTTTCAATTAAAATTGTAAAGTCTGTACTCAATGGATCTATTGCATTATAGAGGTCTTCAATTCTTTCTCTAGGCCCCTTATGATTGCAAAAATGAAGTAAATTTACGCTTCTTTCCTGAAGCTTTTGCCCTGGAAACAATCTTTCTTTAAGTTTTCCGATTTTTTTAACCTGTCCCTCAAAATTATTTTTTTTCGATTTTTCGATTTTCGATTCTAATCCTTTAAACAAATGGTCTATTTTTTTTAGCTCGGCTTCAACCCTTGGACGCATACCTTCATCTTTCTTTATTGCATCGGTATAAATCTGTTGAATTGATGATAAATGCTTATCTAAAGCGTTTTTATTTATTGGATTTGGGTCCTCTTTTATAATGGCTTTTTTTTCAAGTATCGCAATAGATTCAAACAGCTCATTTGATGTTAGGTCGAGCTGTCTCATGAGTTTTGATGAGGCCTTATCTATCCAAAGTATGTTTGCTCTCATTTTAAGCATAGGATATGGTATGGCGCATGAAGTAAATATGTTCTTGAGCTGCGTCCAATATTTTAATTCAGCCATTCCTCCAATATAACAAAGGTTGGGGAGGATTACTTCTTGGTATAAAGGTCTTAACGCTACATTCGGTGAAAAACGTTCTGGATTCGAATCGAGAAGTTTTAGAATTTCATCCTCATTTAAAGCTTCCTGTCCAAGCTTATAAAGTTCCCCTTCTTTTGTAATTCTCGTTCTTGAGCCTTCATGCATATAAAAGAGATTAATTACTCTAGAATGGATTTGAGGCTTTCTATTTCTTGATTGAAGCTTAGTATTTGTTTCTTCAATACAATGATTGGAGAATTCTTCTTTTAATTCTTTCGAAAAGTAGGGTTTCATTTCTGACTTGAGTATTTCTTGATTCGCATCCAGTACGATAAGTCCTTTATTACCGAAGACATGATGTAACCAATTGCGAAAAGCAGCCCCATAATTTTCTCCTTGTAATCCCTGCAGATATGAGTGAATTTCAGGATTTTCTTTAAACATGTCAGAGAGTTCATCTCTTACTTCAGAGAGGTTTTTGGTCTCAAAATGACCAACAGCACCTGTTTGTTCATGTTTCCAGGTAATTGTTTTGTTAAAGAGATTTAGTGATTCTATTTCAAGACTATCATGATCTTCCGATGCCATCCAAAATACTGGCACAAAATGATTCATTGGATATTGTTCCTTTAATGCATTACAGAGCTTTATTACGTGTAATATCTTAATAAAGAAATACAATGGTCCACCATAAAGACAAATCTGGTGCCCCGTCGTTATTGTGAAGGTATTACTATCCTTTAGGAGTTTAATGTTCTTCAGGACCTCAGCTTTATTGTCTATTCCGCTGTAGTTCTTTTCGAGGGTATGTGCCAAGCTTATTCTTTTTGCCTCATTAAAGCTTTCTTTTTTTAATTCAATTTGCGTACTTATGTTTTCAGCAGAAAATGGAATGCCTATAAAATCTTTAAGATCAATTTGATTGTAAATCAGATCCAACTCTTCCGGCGAAAATAGGGGAAGCTCATTTCTTGGTATCACATTCGTTTCAATCATGGTTATTAGTTGAATTTTATAGACTTAGACGGTGCAATTCTAGAAATCACATAGCTTGGTAAAAGTAAACTTGTCATACAGGTTGCAAAGGTGATAAGATTAATGAAAAACACAGCGCTTATTGATAAATCTATAGGTACATGAGAAAGGTAGTATATGGTCGCATCTAGTTTAATGAGTTCAAATTTATATTGTAAGAAGCACAAGCTAAGACCAATAATATTTCCAATGACCATTGCTTTCAAAATGAGCGCGCCAGTTTGAAAAAGGAAAATTTTACGAATGCTCCAATTTGATGCTCCAAGTGCTTTTAATATGCCAATAAAGTTACTTCTTACCACTATCATAACAAGTAGCACAGATCCTATATTAACTATTCCGATAAGTATCATTAATGTTATGATTATAAGTACATTAGTATCTAAAAAACCAAGCCATGAGAAGATGTCATTTTCAGAATCAAGTACCGAAATACTTTGTAATTGTTCGCCATGTTCATTTGGTTTCAATGCGGCAAGGTCTTTTATTTTTGAATCGATTTCTGCAAGTTTATCCCATTCCATAATTTGAATTTCGAAGCCTGATACAAAACGTATTTCACCTTTATTCAGTTCACTGAAATCACAAAGCTCTTGAACCTTGTTTAAGGGTGCGAAAACGACTTGGTTGTCTAGTTTATCGATTCCTGTTTCGAAGATACCTACGATTTTAAATCGTTGCATTAAAGACCTGTTTTTCACGAAAAATATTGCGATTTCATCTCCAAGTTTGAAATGGAGCTCTCGGCAAATTTTACTTGAAATAAGGACCTCATTGTCTTTATTTTTAAATTCAGGAATCTTACCTTCTTTCAATATGCTATTTAAAAAGTCCTTCGGGTAGTGTTCATTTACTCCTTTTAAAACAACACCATTAACCTCTTTCTTGCTAACCATTTGAATAGAGTTGTCATCTTTGATAGTTTGCTTGAAGTCATCCGAACGAATAAGTGCCGGTTTATAAAGAACAGGAGAGATTTGTTGTACGCCATCAATTTCAATTAAGGAATCTAAAATGATCTGCGATTCATGAAGTGGATCTGCTTCGTAAAGGTTTTCATTTCCTGCTTTGATTAGGAAAATAGGTGCGTTAAATCCAACTAGTTTTTGTCTTATTTCGTTTTGGAAGCCATGGACAATTGCCAAAGTAATAAGATTCACAATTATAGTTAAAGCAACACTTATTAATGAAATACGAAGTATAGGTCTAGAAACTTTTATACCTTTCTCCTTAGTTTTAAGAACTTTGTTTGCTATGAAATATTCAAACGACACTTTGGAATTATTGCTTTATCAAAAATACGTAAAGCTATTGGGTCTTGTGCTCTTTTTTGTGTTTTTACTTTTTTCTTGTCAATCTCATCAAGAGCCTGATAAAACCAAACTGGTTTATTCCTCTACAGATATCCCTACAGATTCCTCTGTAATCCTTGGGATTAATCGTATGGATTCATTAATTGCCCTTATTGATGGAAGAGCAATTGCGGTGGTTGGGAACCAGACATCAGTACTTAACGATTCTATACATCTTGTAGATACCCTTTTGTCAAGAAAGGTAAATATTGTTAAAGTCTTTTCACCAGAACATGGATTCCGTGGAACAGGCAGTGCTGGACAAAAAATCGACAATTCAATAGATGCTAAAACGGGTATTCCAATAATTTCGCTTTATGGTGCTCACAAGAAGCCTACTAAGTCTGATTTAGAAGGTGTCGATTTTGTGATTTTTGACATTCAAGATGTGGGCGTCAGATTTTATACCTATATCTCAACTTTACATTATGTAATGGAGGCATGTGCAGAGTTAAATATCGCTCTACTCGTTTTAGATCGACCCAATCCAAATGGCGATTATATCGACGGTCCGGTTTTAGAGCTGAAACACAGGAGTTTTGTCGGAATGCACCCAGTGCCAGTTGTGCATGGAATGACAATTGGCGAATATGCTTTAATGGTTAATGGAGAAAAATGGTTAAAGGATCAAAAAAAATGCGATTTAACAGTTCTTACATGTTTAAACTATCAACACGACATGCGCTATGTCTTGCCTATTCCACCTTCTCCTAATTTACGTTCAGAAATCTCGGTTAGACTCTATCCAAGTCTTTGTTTTTTCGAGGGAACTACAGTAAGCGTAGGAAGAGGCACAGATCAGCCATTTGAATTATATGGTCATCCTGAATTGGACCCTACTGATTTTAACTTCACACCTAAATCTCAAATGGGAGCTATTTATCCAAAGCATCAAAATATCTCTTGTGGTGGTGTTTTTTTGGGTGAAGAACCTATTAACTCAAAGTTCTCTTTGGGTTATTTAATGACAGCTCTTAATGAACTAGGAGATCCTGTGTCAGTAATCAATAGAAAGAAGTTTTTCATTTTACTTTCAGGAACTGAAAAACTGTACCGTCAAATTTTAGCAGGCTATTCTGAAGATGAAATACGTAAGACTTGGCGATCTGACCTTGAAAAATTCAAACAAATAAGGGCGAAATATTTGCGTTATGATTAGCGTAAAGATTCTTGACTTTTTTCTACTTTTTCTTTCATTGATTCTTGATATTTCTCGAGAGATTTAGAAACATCAATATCAAATGCACCAATAATTCGCGCGGCAAGAATACCTGCATTTTTGGCTCCGTCTAATGCTACGGTAGCTACAGGGATGCCATTTGGCATTTGTAAGATACTGAGGATAGAATCCCAACCATCTATAGAATTGGATGATTTAACAGGAACACCAATTACTGGAAGTGTTGTCAATGATGCGGTCATTCCTGGTAAATGTGCTGCACCACCTGCGCCGGCAATAATTACTTTTAGTCCTCTTTCTGCAGCACTTTTTGCATAACTCACCATTTTTTCAGGAGTACGGTGTGCCGAAACAATCTCTACCTCCATTTCAATACCAAATTCTTTCAAAATATCAATGGCACCTTGCATTACCGGAAGGTCAGATGCACTTCCCATTATAATTCCAACACTAGCTTTTTTCATTTGTTTTTGGTTTCTTGGGTTCGTAATTTATGGTATGTTCTATGTCTGTCATCATTTGATCCATTGGAAGCTTAATGTCCTCCTCGGTTTCTTTGATAAGCTCCTTTAAATTTATATCTTTTTTGATATCTCCCGTGGACTTTTTTATTTCACTTTTGAGATCGTCAGATGCGTTTTTGATTTGATAAATTGCCCGCCCCATGGTTTTTGCTATACCAGGTATACTATTTGCACCGAAAAAAATAAGGACAAATACCAAAATCAATAAGATTTCAGTTCCGGCGATATCATTAAGGAACAATACTTGCATCATAATAGTGCAAATTTACAACTATTTTAGGTGTCGAAAAATACAATCATCGTATCCTTTTATTCCCGAATATCGTAACCACATCGGTAAGTATTGGCATGCGCTTCAACAATTGTATTTATTTCTTTACTATATCCGCCACCCATGGTTGTTACAATCGGACAATTAAGTTGCTTGCTGAATTCAAATATGATTTCATCTCGCTTTTTACATCCAGATAAACTCAATCCTAATCTACCTAGCTTATCACTTTCTAGAACATCTACACCAGCTTGATAAAAGATAAAGTCGGGTTGGAATGCTTGAACAATATTATCCAAGCTTTTTTCCAATTCGTACAAATAGCTCTTGTCTTTAATACCATCTTCAGCCTCAAAATCTAAATTTGATAATTGTTTGTGAAGGGGATAATTATTTTTTCCATGCATACTAAACGTAAAAATATTTGGTTCATTAGCACACATCGCGGCAGTTCCATTACCCTGATGAACATCGAGATCGGCAATTAGGATTTTTTGAGCTTTGTTATTTTTCAGTAACCAATGTGACGCTATTACATGATCATTAAGCAAACAGAATCCTTCGCCACGGCCAGCGAAAGCATGATGTGTGCCTCCGGCAATATTAAATGATATGGAATGCTTTAATGCTTTCTCCGCAGCCATTCTTGTTCCTTCCATAATCGTCCATTCTCTTTGAATAAGCTTTTCATTATGAATAAAACCTGAAACGCGTTGCTCTTTTTTTGAAAGCTCTAGATTTTTGAGTCGTTCGAGGTATTTTTTTTCATGGACGGCCTCTGCGTACTCATCTTTTAGTTTTACGGGTTCAAAAAAATAAGATTGATCTACAGTGCCTTCATGTAAAAGCTGCCTAGGAAGTAAATCATATTTATCCATAGGAAACCTATGGTTTTCTGGAAGCTCATGAACATAAATGGGATGAAACGCAATCATTGAGTTATAAACAAATTAAAATACACAATGTTGCAGCCTATCTTTGAATGATTTTTTCTACGATTCTAGCTACAGCAGGACATATCTCTGTGTTTTTAATGGTAAGATTTATAATTTGGACCACATTTTTCCTGTCGGTATGAGGGTATTCTCGACAGGCTAAAGGTCTCGAATCATATACTTTACATGTGTTGTCTGAATTTAAAAAGGCGCAGGGCGAATTTTTAAGCACATAATCTTGTTCTTCATCGAGTCTTAAATACTTTTCTGTGAAAGCACCAGATTTCATACGCAGGTGTTTGGCTAATCGATTAATGTCGGCATTGCGAAAAATGGGACTGGTTGTTTTACAGCAATTTGCACAATTCAAGCAATCCATATTTTTGAATTCTTCATCGTGAAGTTCATTGAACTTGGCATTTATTTGCTTAGGTTTTTTTTTCTTAAGCTGAAGCAGCTTTTTTTTTATTTCTTTCTTTTTTTTCTTGGCTTCGTCTATGCTGTTTTGGTCGGTGCTACTCAAGGAATTGTTCATAAGCTATAAATAATGTCGAAGTTAAGTATTAATCAAATCAATACATTTACAAAACTAAATCAAATCAATTTTGGACTACCCGGCTTACAGAAAACTTTCCAATAATAAATCCTTCTACAAAATACTGTCTGAGTCTGAATTTGAAGAAATACAGTTGGTCGGGTCTTCTTTAATCAAAACTAAAACCCAAGCTCAAAAATTTCCAGAAATCATACGTATCAAAGAAATGCTTTCTTTAGTTGGTCCATTTTTAAAATCTTCAGTTAAGGAATATGAATTGTATGCTTCCAAGTTGTAACGACTCTTGGTTTGTTAAGTTATAGTGGTACAATTCTCTTCTATGCAAAAATTCATTTTTCTAATTGCCTTATTTATCTTTTCAAGTTCATTCTCTTATGCTCCAAACAATGAATTCTCTATTCCATTTCATGAAAACCCGAGAGGAGATGAGTATATCGAGGGTATAAATAATGATTTCGAATCCCGGTTGCTTCAATTAATTAATGAACGAAGAAGTAAAAGAGGTCTTGATCCTCTGGAGTTTCATCCCGATCTTATGCGCGCAAGTCGTTACCATGCTGCGGACATGGCAAATGAAAATTATCACGAGCACGCAACGCATAATAGACGTAAATATGGACTTGAAGTCGGAATGTCAACGTTTAAAAGGATCTCAAAATTTTACGATGGTTTCGCAAATACTGAAAATATCGCTGCGGGTTACAGGACTCCTGAGGATGTTCTTAAAGGTTGGATTCAAAGCCCTGGGCATAGAAAAAATTTGTTCAATAAAAGTGCGACCCACATGGGTGTTGGATATTACCATAATACACAAAGTAAGTATAATCATTATTGGGTTTTTGAATCTGCCGTTCAATAATTAGATGGATTTTATCCAATGTCTTTTTTCATAATTTCTAATTTGCATATAGTGAATGTGTTTGACTTGATTTTTGTACTTTTGGAGGCGTTTAAATTGAAATCCGAATGGAACAAATCTCTGCATACAAACCCAAGAATAAAATTAGAATTGTAACTGCTGCCTCACTCTTCGATGGTCATGATGCTGCAATCAACATTATGCGTAGAATTATACAATCTACAGGTTGTGAGGTTATACATTTAGGTCATGATCGTTCTGTTGAGGAAGTCGTTGACTGCGCTATTCAAGAGGATGCTCAGGCTATTGCTATGACTTCCTATCAGGGAGGGCATAATGAGTATTTCAAGTTTATGTACGATTTGTTGTGTGAGAAAGGAGCACCACATATTAAAATATTCGGTGGTGGTGGTGGAACAATTCTTCCAGAAGAGATAAAAATGCTTCAAGATTATGGTATTGAACGGATTTATCATCCAGACGATGGCAGAACCTTAGGACTTCAGGGTATGATAAACGATCTTGTTGAGCGATGCGATTATGGCCTAGGGGAAGATTTGGAGCATGACCTTAAAAAGGTAAAATCAAAAAATATCCCTGCGATTGCAAGAACAATTTCTGCGGCAGAAAATTTCCCAGAAAAACATGCAGATGCCCTAACAGAGATAAGAGATTTGGCTTCAGAAAGCAAGGTGCCAGTATTAGGTATAACAGGCACAGGAGGTGCAGGGAAGTCCTCTTTAGTAGATGAACTAGTTCGTAGATTTCTCGTAGACTTTGAGGATAAGAAAATTGCTGTGGTTTCTGTGGATCCTTCAAAAAGGAAGACAGGAGGTGCCTTACTCGGTGATCGAATTCGAATGAATTCCATAAAAAACAGTCGGGTATACATGCGTTCATTGGCAACGCGACAATCAAACTTAGCACTATCAAAGCATGTTGCTGAGGCTCTTTCAATATTAAAAGCTGCCGATTATGATTTAATTATTCTTGAAACTTCTGGTATTGGTCAATCGGATACTGAAATATTAGACCATTCTGATGTCTCATTATATGTGATGACCCCGGAATATGGCGCAGCAACGCAGTTAGAAAAAATAGACATGCTTGATTTTGCCGATGTGATCGCGCTGAATAAGTTTGATAAAAGAGGTGCTTTGGATGCCCTAAGAGATGTTCGTAAACAATATCAAAGAAACCATAATCTTTGGGATTCGAATGTAGATGAAATGCCAGTTCATGGTACTATTGCTTCGCAATTTAATGATCCTGGGATGAACTCTCTTTACAAAGTGATCATGGACCAACTTGTTGCAAAGACAGATGCTTCACTGAAATCCACTTTTCAAATCACAAGAGAAATGTCTGAGAAAATATTTGTAATACCACCTGATCGAACACGTTATCTTTCTGAGATTTCTGAAAATAACAGGGCCTACAATAAATGGGTTGAAATGCAGGTTAAAGTTGCGGATAAGCTTTACGGTCTTACCCAAACTATAAAGACGCTTGTGGACTCAGATTATGACGATAAGGACAGAATGATTAAAGGAATTCAAGAGGTACTTGAAAAAGAAAAATTAAATTTTGATCCTAAAAACTGGGCTTTAATTGAAAACTGGGAAGCTAAGAAAAAGTCATTTAAGGATCCTATATTTGAATTTAAAGTTCGAGAAAAAACTTTATCTATTCAAACGCACACAAAGTCATTATCACATTCAGATATACCAAAAGTGGCATCGCCAAAATACAGTGGCTGGGGTGACATTCTACGTTGGTCTTTACAAGAGAATTATCCTGGAGAATTTCCATACACCGCAGGTTTGTTCCCGTTTAAAAGAGAAGGGGAAGATCCTACGCGAATGTTCGCGGGTGAGGGCGGTCCTGAGAGAACCAATAAACGATTTCACTATGTGAGCCTCGGAATGCCAGCTAAAAGATTATCCACTGCATTCGATTCAGTGACCTTATATGGTAACGATCCTGATATCCGACCCGATATATATGGCAAGATTGGGAATGCTGGTGTCTCCATCTGTTGCCTTGATGACGCTAAAAAACTGTATTCTGGTTTTGACTTGAGTCATCCAGCAACTTCAGTTTCTATGACTATAAATGGTCCTGCACCCATGTTATTAGCGTTTTTTATGAACGCGGCAATAGATCAAAATTGTGAAAAGTATATTTCTGATGAAGGTCTTGAAAAGGAAATTGAAAATAAAATTAAAGCAATTTATAAAAAGAAAGGTGTTGAAAGACCGAGCTATAATGGAGATTTACCGAAAGGAAATGATGGACTTGGATTGATGCTTCTAGGAGTAACAGGTGATCAGGTTCTTCCCGAAAATATTTATAATGATATCAAGGCCAAGACACTTACTCAGGTTCGAGGAACCGTTCAGGCAGACATTTTAAAGGAAGATCAAGCCCAAAACACGTGTATATTCTCTACGGAATTCGCTTTAAGGTTGATGGGAGATGTCCAGGAGTATTTCATTAATAATGGAGTTCGGAATTTCTATTCTGTTTCAATTTCGGGATATCATATTGCCGAAGCAGGTGCAAACCCTATTACGCAGTTGGCTTTTACGCTCGCTAATGGCTTTACTTACGTTGAGTACTATTTGAGTAGGGGTATGAATATTAATGATTTCGGACCAAACTTATCTTTCTTTTTCTCAAATGGAATTGATCCTGAATATGCTGTTATTGGTAGAGTCGCAAGAAAGATATGGTCTAAAGCAATGGCCAAAAAGTACGGAGCCAATCCTCGGGCACAAATGCTTAAATATCATATTCAAACTTCTGGTAGGTCTTTACATGCTCAGGAGATTGATTTTAATGATATCCGTACGACATTACAGGCCTTGTATGCGATTTATGACAACTGTAACTCATTACATACCAACGCATATGATGAGGCAATCACAACACCGACTGAGGAGTCTGTGAGAAGAGCAATGGCTATTCAGCTGATTATTAATAGAGAGCTTGGATTAGCGAAAAATGAAAACCCACTTCAAGGAAGTTTTATTATCGAAGATTTGACAGACTTGGTTGAGGAAGCTGTTCTTTCTGAGTTTGACAGAATCACCGAACGTGGAGGTGTACTCGGTGCCATGGAGACCATGTATCAAAGGTCTAAAATTCAAGAGGAGTCTCTTTATTATGAAACCTTGAAACATACTGGAGAATTCCCAATAATTGGTGTAAATACTTTCTTAAGCTCTAAAGGTTCGCCAACGATTTTACCGAAAGAAGTTATTCGTGCCACTGAGGAAGAAAAACAATATCAAATTGAGATGCTTAAAAATCTGCATTTGGCAAAAGAAGCAGGTACAAAAAAAGGAATTAAAACCATTCAAGATGCTGCAGTTAACAATCAGAATATTTTTGAGGAACTCATGGAAACCTGTAAGCATGCATCCTTAGGGCAAGTCACGAACGCTTTATTTGAGGTTGGTGGTCAGTATCGTAGAAATATGTAACAGTTATGTTTTCTATCGGTGAGGTTATTTCTATTCTAAATGAAACAGGTAATTATACTGTGGTCTCAATTGGGTCAGAGGTGATAAATGTCGTTGATGAGCATGGATTTGATTTAGCTATTAGTTTAGATAAAGCAGTTAAGATTCATCATTTTAAAACAGGAGCGATCTCTATTAAAGACTCCGATAAACCAAAGCCAAAAAAACAAACAAAATTTGCAGAAGAGGTTCCGAGATTGGACTTACATTTTGAATCTTTTGATACTCATAAATATGAGGTTTCGGCACACGAAAAGTTTACGATTCAGATGAATACCTTCAAGCGATTTATTAATGGCCATTTAAAGAATAAAACCACACGCGTTTTGATTATTCACGGTGTAGGGGAGGGGAGATTAAAAAGTGAAATTTTAGCTTGCTTACGAGGACGAAACGGGTATGATATGAATGATGCTAACTATAGCCAAAGAGGCGTTGGCGCCTCTTATATTGATATTAAAATATCTGTAGCCGAACCTTTATAAGTGAAGAAAACTTTTTTTAGCCAATAGCTCATCTTCAGATTCTCTATAATTAGGATCATCAACACAGCAGTCTACAGGGCATACCGCGGCACACTGGGGTTCGTCATGAAATCCAGCACATTCGGTACATTTGTCATGAGTAATATAATAGACATCCATATCTACGGGGTCAAAAGATTTATCTGCGTCAACATCATCACCGTCTAGTGTTGTTATCATTCCTTTTAGAGAGGTTCCATCAGAATATTTCCATTCAGCGCCACCCTCATAGATGGCATTATTGGGGCATTCAGGTTCACAAGCTCCGCAGTTGATACATTCGTCGGTTATCATTATCGCCATGTCAATCTATTTTTTTACAAATATAAAACCCAAATTTGATTCTTTTGTTCAATACTAGAAAAAAGAAGCTTACTATATTTGTAGCGTGAAAAAAGAATCTTTAGTACAAGCCTTTTGCCAGTTGGGTTTGGTTATGCGAAATATTGGTGAAAATAAACCTTGGGAAAGCTTTGATATAGGAATCACAGCTACTGAATATGATAAGTTAAATGTTCTCATAGGTACTCTAAAACATCATAATGGTTGGTTTACAGAGGACATGATACGTAAGGCAATAGGAAATCTAGGAAAAAGCTTGAAAAAAGAAAACCTGGAGCAATGGATAGCTCAGTATACCTATTCCACAGAACCAAAGACAATAGCTGTTATTATGGCGGGAAATATTCCACTCGTTGGATTTCATGATTTCCTTTGTGTACTGCTTTCTGGAAACCGAATAATGGCAAAGATGAGCTCAGAGGATGATAAACTACTGCCTGTTTTAGCAGAATTTTTAATTTGTTTTTATCCTGAAGTAAAGGATTTTATTTCATTTTCTGACCGCAACATGAAAGGTTTTGATGCCGTAATTGCAACAGGTAGTAATTCAAGTTTTCTTCATTTTGAACAGTATTTTTCAAAATACCCACACATATTTAGAAAAAATAGAACATCGGTCGCTATTTTGGATGGAACAGAATCGGAGTCTCAACTGAAGGCTTTGGGTGATGATATTTTTGATTTTTTTGGAAGAGGTTGTCGGAGTGTGTCCCATTTACTTTTACCAAGATCCTTTGAAATCAATAAGGTATTTGAACATATTGTGCATCAAGGAGCTGTTATTAATAATAAAAAGTATGGTAATAATTATGATTATAACAAGGCGGTTCATCTTATGAATCAAGAGAAGTTACTCGATAATAACTTTGTACTTCTCAAAGAAACCAAATTACTTTCCTCACCTTTAGGTATGCTTTATTATCATTTTTATGATGATGTTGATGAGGTCAATTCATATTGTGAAGAGCATAAAGGTTCAATTCAGTGCAGGGTTGGTGCAGGTGGACTTTCTTTTGGTAGTTCTCAATCTCCTAAGCTAAACGATTATGCTGATAATGTGGATACAATGCAATGGTTGAATTCATTATGATGGAGTTGTATCAGGAAGATTTATCTACCTTTGCAACCCATGTCGCTTTTTAATAAATACATGATATTATATAAATCAAAAGAAGAAATCGCCATAATGCGAGATGCAGCTCAAGTTGTAAGTAGAACACTTGGAATGGTTGCGAAACATTTAAAGCCAGGGGTTACACCGCTTTCATTGGATAAGATGGCGCATGATTATATTCTTTCTCAAGATGCCAAGCCAGGTTTTTTAGGTTTGTATGGATGCCCTAGTACCTTATTAATAAGTGTAAATGAACAGGTTGTTCATGGATTACCTACAGAAAGAGCATTTAAAGAGGGTGATGTTGTGTCTGTTGATTGTGGCGCAATTTACAAGGGCTATTATGGAGATCATGCCTACACATTTAAGGTGGGTAATGTTACTCCGGAGGTGAGCCATTTACTGAAAGTAACAAAAGAATGCCTTTATCTAGGTATTGAGCAATGCACGACCGCAAATCGATTGGAGGACATTGGCTGGGCAATACAACAGCACGCTGAGAAGAATGGGTTTGGTGTTGTTCGTGATCTTGTCGGACATGGATTGGGTAAGACACTTCATGAGGAGCCACAGGTGCCTAATTTTGGACGGAGAGGCCGAGGAAAGAAGATCCAGGATGGATTGACCATCGCTATTGAACCTATGATTAATATGGGGACTGAAAAAGTTAGAACGCTCGAAGATGAATGGACTATTGTGACTGAAGACGGTATGCCTAGTGCACATTTCGAACACGATATTGCTGTAGTTGATGGCAAGCCTGAAATACTATCTACATTTGATTACATTTATGATGTAATCGGCTCGGATGACTAGAGAAAAAAGATTCTTATTTCTAACTGTATTGACATTTGTAATGTACGGTTTCAGTCTTTTTCTTGATGCTAATTTTTTTGTACTGCCTTTCCCACTTTTTGATTTTGTATTGTTTTGGGCAATAGGCAGGTTCTGTATTTCTCACTTCAAAGAAATAAAACCATATCAAATTCTTTTTGCTTTAGGTGTATTGTTCAAATTGTGCACGAATGAACTTTTAATTTCATTCATTTTATCTAAAGAGCAAGCATTATTGTATGCTAAAGCTGGTGTTTTTGATGCTTTTTTCTTGTTCGCTGTTGTGTTGTGGTCTGCAAGCTTTATAGCGTTTGTTCACAACAAGCAAAGCACAATATCTATTTACTGGTCTTTGATGCATATTGCAATAGGTTTCGGGGTATTGTCTACAGTTCCTTTTTGGTTAATGCCTTTATTCAGTTTGCTCCCAGCCTTAGCAATTGAGATCAATAATCCCAAAATTAGCTTCAAGTGGCTATGGTACTTAAAGTTTGCGTTAGATTTAATGACCCTTGCAATGCTGCATTTAATGCATTAGCATCAAAGGTGAATCACTTCGCCGTATGCTGCTGCTGCTGCCTCCATAACTGCTTCTGACATCGTAGGGTGTGGGTGAATTGTTTTGATCAATTCTTCACCAGTCGTTTCTAATTTTCTTATTGCTACGATTTCCGCAATCATTTCTGTAACATTTGCCCCAATCATATGAGCTCCGAGCAGTTCTCCATATTTAGCATCGAACAATAGCTTTACAAAGCCATCCTTAGCACCTGCAGCACTCGCTTTACCAGAGGCGGAGAACGGGAATTTTCCGATTTTTAGTTCAATTCCAGCCTCTTTTGCTGCTTTTTCAGTCATTCCTACTGAAGCTATTTCTGGCGAGCAATAGGTACATCCTGGAATATTTCCATAGTCAATAGGCTCAGGATGATGCCCTGCAATTTTCTCAACACATACGATGCCCTCGGCTGAAGCAACGTGAGCTAATGCTGGTCCAGGAACAACATCTCCTATAGCATAGTAACCAGGCATATTCGTTTCATAAAAATCATTGACAAGGATTCTGCCCTTATCAACCACAATTCCTACCTCTTCTAAACCAATATTTTCAATATTTGCTTGTATTCCAACAGCAGATAAGACAACATCACACTCGATTTTCTCATCTCCTTTGGCTGTTTTAACGGATACAACACAATGTTTCCCACTAGTATCTACACTTTCAACCGAAGATCCGGTCATGACTTTTATACCAGATTTCTTGAATGTTTTTTCAAGTTGTTTTGAAACATCGTTGTCTTCAACCGGAACGATGTTTGGTAGGTATTCAACGATAGTTACTTCTGTGCCAATTGCATTATAAAAGTATGCAAACTCAACACCGATTGCGCCTGATCCGACAACAACCATTTTTTTAGGTTGTTTTTTTAGGGTCATTGCTTGTCTATAACCTATGATTTTCTCTCCATCTTGGGGTAGGTTTGGCAGTGCTCTTGAACGTGCTCCTGTTGCAATAATTACAGCCTTATTAGCAGTATAGTCCGTGCTTTTTCCAGCTTCATCCG
This sequence comes from uncultured Flavobacteriales bacterium, assembly GCA_943789205.1. GTDB lineage: Bacteria > Bacteroidota > Bacteroidia > Flavobacteriales_D > Crocinitomicaceae > UBA952. The sequence continues at coordinate 255,054 of CALSTG010000001.1, read as the reverse complement.
TCACAGTTACAGTCTTGTTTGACTTTAAGATACCATTCCCGGATAGGACATCAATTTTATTTTTCTTCATTAAGAATTTGATACCGTTACTCATTCCATCGGCTACATCTCGGCTTCTTTTTACCATACTATTAAAGTCTGCTTTTGCATCCTTGACAGTAATGCCATAATCAGCTGCATGACTAAGGTATTCAAATACATTAGCTGATTTTAATAGCGCTTTTGTCGGGATGCACCCCCAATTTAGACAAATGCCACCTAGCGCTTCTCTCTCTACAATTGCTGTTTTTAAACCTAGCTGTGATGCTCGAATAGCAGTAACGTATCCACCAGGACCACTTCCTACTACAATAATGTCATAACTCATAGTACACTTATTTTAGGGAACAAAAATACTGAAAATAATGAAATTTAGTAGGGTTTTATATTCTTATTCGAAACTCTCTAAGATGGATGATTTAATTCTTTTTAATATCGAATTAGATACCTAATTTATGATTATTTTTGTCTGATAATTAAGAAGTAATGAGCGAAACACTCCAAAAACCTGCTACCTTAGAACAAGCAGTTGATTTAGGCCTAAGAGCTGATGAATTTGAAATGATTAAAGATATTCTTGGTCGGACCCCAAATTTCACAGAAACTGCAATTTATTCTGTGATGTGGTCTGAGCATTGTTCGTACAAGAATTCAATACTTTGGCTTAAAACTTTACCAAAAGACGGTCCTCACATGCTTGTTAAGGCAGGTGAAGAAAATGCTGGTTTGGTTGATATAGGTGATGGCATGGGTTGTGTGTTTAAAATAGAATCACATAATCATCCTAGTGCATTGGAGCCTTATCAAGGAGCTGCAACAGGAGTGGGAGGAATAAATAGGGATATTTTTACAATGGGTGCAAGGCCCATAGCCCAATTGAATTCCTTACGTTTTGGAAATATAGATAAAGACCGTACAAAATGGCTTGTTAAAGGCGTTGTTAAAGGTATTGGCGATTATGGGAACGCTTTCGGGATTCCAATTGTTGGAGGTGAGGTCGCTTTTGATGATTCATACAATACCAATCCATTGGTTAACGCATTCTCTGCAGGAACGATAGATACCACCAAGATGATTTCAGCAACAGCAAAAGGACCCGGTAATCCAGTTTTTATTGTCGGTTCCTCAACTGGTAAAGATGGTATCGCTGGTGCAGCATTTGCCTCTAAGGACATTACTGAAGATTCGGCTTCAGATTTACCTTCTGTTCAAGTAGGTGATCCTTTTATGGAGAAACTGTTGCTTGAAGCCACTATGGAATTATCAGAAACAGATGCTATTGTTGGAATGCAAGACATGGGAGCTGCAGGTATTACATGTTCGACATGTGAAATGAGTGCTGCGGGAGATGTTGGAATGGAAATAGATTTAGATAAAGTTCCAACCAGACAACTGAATATGCTGCCATACGAAATATTACTCTCCGAATCTCAAGAGCGCATGCTTGTTGTGGTGCAAAAAGGGAAGGAGCAGGTTGTAAAAGATATTTTTGATAAGTGGGATCTTCATGCAGAGGAAATAGGTGTTGTTACCGATACTAAAAGAATTCGATATTATATGAATGGAGCACAGGTTGGTGACGTTCCTGCTGAATCTTTAGTTCTAGGTGGTGGAGCTCCTCAATACGAAAGAGAATATACAGAGCCGGCTTATTATAAGGAATTTAAAAAGTTTGATATCAATTCTGTTGAGCAGCCTGAGCAGCTAAAAGTTGTTGCAGATGCACTACTTTCTATGCCTAATATATCTTCTAAACGATGGGTTTACGAACAATATGACTCAATGGTTGGCACTAGAACAATGACAACAAATGTTCCTTCAGATGCTGGTGTTGTGAATATTAAAGGAACCAATAAAGCTTTGGCAATGACAGTGGATTGTAATTCACGTTATGTGAATGCTGATCCCGAGGTCGGTACAATGATTGCAGTTTCTGAGGCTGCACGTAATATAGCTTGTTCAGGAGCGGAACCTAGTGCAATTACCAATTGTTTGAATTTTGGAAACCCCTATAATCCAGAGTCATATTGGCAATTTGTAGGTGCCATTAAGGGAATGTCTGCGGCTTGTCTGAAATTTAATACACCTGTTACGGGAGGTAACGTTTCGTTTTACAATCAATCCGTGATAAATGGAGTTGAAGTACCAGTATTTCCTACTCCTACAATTGGAATGATTGGAATTTTAGAAGACAAGAACAAATTAATGTCCTTAGATTTTAAAGACAAAGGTGACCTAATCTTTTTAATTGGAAGTTATGAGGAAGATATCTCATCCTCCGAATATCTAGCCAATTATCACAATGTTAAGGCATCACCTGCACCATATTTTGACCTCGATGAGGAATATAAAACACACAATGTGGTAAAGGAGCTTATTCAAGCGGATCGTATTAATGCGGCCCATGACGTTGCTGACGGCGGTTTGTATGTTTCCCTTGTTGAAATGTCATTTCCTCGTTCACTTGGATTTGATATTGTCACGGATTCTGAAATCAGAGAAGATGCATTCTTATTTGGAGAAGGTCAAGGACGAATTGTGGTAACAGTTTCGGAAGATCAAGAAGATTTATTCCTTGAACATATGGTTAATTCAAAAGTTAATTTTACCTTGTTAGGTCATGTGACTAAAGGAAAGCTTGTTGTGGATGATGAGCACTTCGGATTTGTTAATGAAGCTAAAGAAATTTATGACAATGCTTTAGGTAACATGTTAGATAACTAATTATGGAATACAATACTACAAGAGAAAAATTAATACTCCCTGAATATGGACGTAATGTGCAGAATATGATTTCTCACGCTATGGAAATTAAAGATCGTAAAGAGAGAAATGATGCAGCTCAAGCAATTATAGAGGTTATGGGACAATTAAACCCACACCTAAGAGATGTTGATGATTATCGCCCAAAGCTCTGGACGCATTTGTTTGTTATGTCGGATTTTCAGTTGGATGTGGATTCCCCTTATGAAATCCCGAATAAAGAGGTGCTCAGTGAGAAGCCAGACCTCATGATTTATCCAAAGGGACGTATAAAATACGGTCATTACGGAAAGTATACCGAGAAAATTCTTGGTGATGCAAAGGATGTTGATGATCCAGAAGCTAAAGAGGCCCTAAAGAAGTCCATGTCAAACTTTATGAAAATGCAATATTTGACACACAACAATAATGCCGTTGAGAATAATGTAATTGCAGAAAATATTAAAGAATTATCAAATAATGAGCTCGTTCTGGAAAATCCTGATGAGTTGACAAATACGAATGTTATTTTGAGAACAATCGGTCAAAATAGAAAGAATACAAGGACTAATAATAACAATTATAAGTCCAAAAAGAAGAGGTATAAAAGATAGCATATGGCTTCGTTTGAAATACATGGAGGAAAACCTCTGAAAGGTGAGCTCACACCTCAAGGAGCAAAAAACGAGGCGCTACAAGTTTTATGCGCACCGCTACTAACAGCTGAAAAAGTTACCATTTCAAATATCCCTGACATCATTGATGTTAATAAACTCATTGCGCTCATGCAGGCTATGGGTGTGAAGGTCGAAAAAGTAGAGAAAGGGACCTATATTTTTCAAGCAAAAGAAATCAATATAGAATATTTGCAATCGGAAGATTTCAAAATTAGAGCAGGCTCTCTTCGCGGTTCTGTAATGATTGTGGGACCACTTCTTGCGCGTTTTGGCGTAGGTTATTTACCCAAACCTGGTGGTGATAAGATAGGTCGTCGAAGACTAGATACCCACTTTGCCGGAATGATGAAGTTAGGTGCAAAGTTTAATTATGATGCTGGGGAGCACTTTTATGCAGTCGAAGGAAAGAACCTCAAAGGTGCATATATTCACATGGATGAAGCATCTGTAACAGGTACGGCCAACATTGTTATGGCCGCTGTTATGGCAAAAGGGGAGACTACCATTTATAATGCAGCATGTGAACCATATTTACAACAGCTTTGTAAGATGCTCAATGCAATGGGTGCAAATATAAAAGGCATTGGTTCAAACATGCTCAAAATTAACGGGGTCAAAAATCTTACAGGTTGCTATCATAGAATTCTGCCAGATATGATTGAAATAGGTTCTTTTATTGGCTTGGCAGCTATGACCCAATCTGAAATAACCATAAAGGATGTCAGTTGGGATAACTTAGGTATTATTCCTACAATTTTTGGGAGACTGGGGATTAAACTTGAGCGCAAAGGAGATGATATTTATGTTCCTATTCAGGAGAGCTATGAGATTGAGACTTTTATTGATGGATCAATCATGACTATTTCGGATGCACCATGGCCAGGTTTTACACCTGACTTACTCTCAATCATATTAGTAATTGCAACCCAAGCGAAGGGTTCAGTGTTAATTCATCAAAAAATGTTTGAGTCACGTTTATTCTTTGTGGATAAACTGATTGATATGGGTGCTCAAATTATTTTATGTGATCCGCATAGAGCTACAGTTATTGGACTGGATCGTAAAAATGATTTAAGAGGAATTCAAATGACATCTCCTGACATTAGGGCAGGGGTATCGTTATTAATTGCTGCACTTTCATCCAAAGGGAAGAGTACCATTCATAATATTGAACAAATTGATAGAGGTTACCAAGATATTGATATTCGTTTAAATAATATAGGTGCTGATATTCGAAGAATTGGCTAATTCTCTATAGTTATATGTTTTCTAAGGCATGTTCAATAAGACCTGACATGTGTTCTATGTAGTTGCTAGAAAATGTCTTTGCTGGTCTGTTAGCAATCCCTAAACAAATGGTTCCACAGGAATGTCCGAGAGACGTACCGAGCGCAAATAAGGCCGAACTTTCCATTTCAAAATTCACAAATCGATGTGCACCATTATTAAAACCCTCAAGTTTTTCATGTAAATTTTGAGTATGCGTAGGAATTCTTAATTCTCTGCCTTGAGGGGCGTAGAAGCCAGAACTTGTAATCGTAATGCCTTTATAAGACTGTGCTGTTTCAAATTTAGCTAAAAAAGAGGGTGTAGATTTTTTGATGTAAGGATGAACATGAGCCGGAAACATGTTTTCATCTACAATTGACGACAGTAAATCTTGCTCGTCATTATCGTAATTGATATTGTAGAAATGCCCAATATTATCAAGTCCCATCGCATATTCACTTAGAATATAAGAATGGATAGGAATATTCCTTTGAAGTAAACCACAAGTTCCTATTCGTAATATTTCAAGTTTTGTTGTTTGCGCTTTTTCAGTTCGAGTCTCTGTATCGATATTAAAAGCAGCGTCGATTTCGTTTATAACAATATCTATATTGTCTGTGCCTATTCCTGTTGAAATAACTGAAATTCGTTTATTTTTATAAGTGCCTGTCTGACAGAAAAACTCTCTGTGATTCGAAGAGAATTCAATTTCATCAAAAAATGCTGCAACAAGGGGCACTCTTTCCTGGTCGCCTACAAGTATTATCTTATGGGATAGGTTTTCTGCTGAAATTCCAAGGTGATAAACCTGGTTTTTAGCATTTAAAACGAGCTCAGTTGACGCAAAGGTTTTCAAATAGAATTAATTTGTTAAGCTGCCAAAAACTTTATTTAGAAGCTCCGATACTCGAGCGATAGGATCTAATCGTATTTTATTTTCTTCCTTTTCGACCATTAAAAAAAGTCCGTCAATAGCACGCTCTGTAACAAATAATTCCAAGTCAGGATTGATTTTATCCCCACCAGTAAGGGTCATTGCTGTATTATACTTGTTAATTAGAGGACTCCAATATTCGGTTAATTTCACTTTTGAAATTGCCGCCTCTACTTTTGGAGCAAATGCTTGTTTAAGGCTTTGAGTTGTTTGGTCTTTTAAAAATTTAGTTGCAGCTCCATTACCGCCATTGAGAATTGCAAAACCATCTTGAACCGACATCCCTGTTATCGCATTTTTGAAAATAGGAAGTGCTTCCTTACATGCTTCTTCAGCTGCTCTATTTAATGTAGTTTCAAATCGTTCTACTTGACCATTTAATCCTAGGTCAAGGGCCTTCTGTCTAACTTTTAATGCATCAGGTGGAAAAGGAAGTTTAATTTGCGCGTTTCCCAAAAAACCATCTGTAACGGAGGTTACATCCACGGAATTACTGATCCCAACCGTTAAAGCTTCTTTCAACCCTGCAATAACCTCATCGTTTGTTAGAGCAGGTACCTCAGGAGTCGACGAACCGTCATTGATGTAGTTTCCCGCTTGTCTTGCTGCACTATCAAGTACATCACAAGAGGTTGAAAATACAAGAGTTAAACAAATAAACAGTTTCAGATTTCTTTTCATAAGTTATCGAATTAAATTGATGTATCCGGTGTGGATTTTTCTACCATCATTTTCACGGTCTTTGTATATAGCTCTCCAAATGTAGGTTCCTTCAGTTACCTTTTGGTTATTGTAGGTACCGTCCCATTCTGCTTTAATATCTTTTGTCTCCCATATAGTTTCACCCCACTTATTAAATATTTCTAGGCTGAAATTTTGATAATCAATACCCTCAACTACGATTGACCAAGTTTGATTGTGTTCGTCATTGTCTGGCGTGAACGCATTGGGCGCATAAAATATGACATCCGGTATGACTTCAATTTCTAGCGTAATGGTATCCGAACAGCCTTCGTTGGTTGTTGCAATTAAGGTGATTGGGTAAGTTCCTGCAACACCTTCAGGATACGTGAAAAACGCAGAACCACCGTTGTTTATGACGTTATCTGCACCTAAGCTAAACCAATCGTAGTCAACAACATCTCCAGTACACGATTCTGTTGTTTGGATTTCCGTTTCAAACCACGTAGCAGGATTTTTTGAAATTGCAAAATTGGCTTCAGGTGGAGCTGTAACCTCAATGAGATTTTGAAATTCTTGTACATACGTACATCCATAATTTGAGGTAATGGTCACGAAACAATCATAAACACCTGGTGTTTCGAACGAACATGACAATGTTTCGGTTCCATTTGTAGTGTAAACATCACCATTTGAAAATACATAGTTCGTGGTTTGTACATCTGCATTGTTAATGGTATTGTTTGAAATCAAAAAATCAGCGGGGTCGCATAATTTCTCAAAATCTGGCGTAATTACAGGGGTTATGTTATCAGGAAAGGTAATTGATAGACACTCAGAAACTTCAGGTGATCCACATTCTTCAGATAACGTAACACAATATTGGGTATTGTTGGTATTTGGGTTTACAGTTATGGACTGTCCAGGATCAATAATTGTCCCATTCGCTGTCCAGGTATAAAAATAAGGTGATGAGCCACCTGCGCCGGTTGCTTCGATGTCAATAAATGCATCTGCACAAATAACACTGTCCTCAGAAATAGATGTAATACTTAGTGGATCAGGTTCGCTTATTGTTGTTGTTATGGTCTCGATACAACCATTGTAATCTGTTACGGTTATGGTATGGCTACCAGCAAATAAATCAATAGCTTCGTTGCTCGTACTTACACTTTGATCCCATGAATAGGAGTAAGGTGCTGTGCCATCAGTTACACCAACTGATATCGTTCCGTCGGCAGCACTATTGCATTGTGCATCGATTTGATTGTCAATATTAAGTGTCATTGGAGAAATTACACCTACAGTAATTGAAACATTTCCAATACAGCCTGAAGGAGAGGTCACAACGCAATTATAGGTTCCTTCTTGTAAATTTGTTATGGTTGCAGTGGTTTCGTTATTATCCCAAAGAAATGTTTCTGTGCCATCGGATGGGGTCATGGATGCAGTAGCCGTACCGTCATTTCCTCCGGAACAACTGACAGGAGTCATCGTACCTGAGAATGTTGCAGGACTATCTCCGACTGTAATATTTGCGCTTGTATTGCATCCATTCCCGTCAATCATTGAAACAGTATAGGTTCCTGGTAACACATTGTTTACTGTTTGCGTTCCCGCGCCCAATGCTGGCCAAGAGTAGGTACACGGTTCTGGAGAACCAGGACCTGGAACGGCTGTTACGGAACCAACACCTTGACTACAAACATCGTCAGTAGCAGTTGCAATAACTTCAGGGGCAGCCGTCGTAATGTACGTGGTGTCTGAAACAGCTCCTAGAGCAGTTCCACATGCTGAGGCTGTTAAGAAGTAACCGGTTGTTCCTGGAGGAGGACTCGTTACTGTCAAAATTTGCGTGTATGGAAATGTTTCTCCGTTTTCATTATTCCATACCAAATTACTGTTCGCTCCAGTAACCTGGACATATGGTATCGCCTCAATAGTGTAATCATTACCTCCACCATAATTCCAACGATAGGCATCGTTGTCTGCATTCCAAACTGTATTGTTTCTTCCTGGAGTGATATGGGCAATGGTTCCATTGTTGTTTTGGATACCCTGAATAGCTAAGCCACCATTCCATCCGGCACAGACGGTTTTTTTACCAATGTGTATTTCAACATTATTAGATGTTTCAAAAAGAACTACACCTAAATAATTGCACTCTGTAATACCACACTGAAATGCACCAATTTCTTTGTAAAGAATGACACACATTCTATTTGGTGCTGTACCAATTGTTTCGTATTGTATATTTCCATCAGGACTCGTAAAATTTGACGGGTTCATATCTTGATACGCAGGCATTATGGAGTTGTGAGTGGCTGTAATTGCACCGCTCGGCAATGCTGTTCCATCCAGTGACCATGGACAATAACCTCCTGCATTTGCCATATTAAAAGAAATAATTCCATTCGAGCCAATGGTGAATTGTTGGAAAACATTTCCGTAGAATGTAAAATCAAAGCCAATATTGGCTGCTGCACTCCAAGAGTCATCGGTCATGGTTGGAATAACGGTTGGATTTTCTAAATGTAGGCCACCTAAGAATGTACCTGCCCCACCTGGCGCACAGTTCTCGATATCTACAGTTTCACCAGCACAAAGTGTAATGTCATCACCAAGACAAATTTGTTGTTGTGAGTAGGTGTTAAGTGCAATAAATAAAAAGCTTAAAAAAGCAGTAATAGTTTTTCTAGTAATCATCTCTAATTTTCTTCTTAATTAGTAAACGTTTATACCTAAAGAAGGTTGCTTATCTAAAAGCAAAAATAATGCATTTTATGTCTAACTAAAAATTATTCGAAATATAGATGGGTATTGAGGTTCAGTAAATACTATTTAACTTTTTTATAAATAACATTTAACATTAGTAAATCTTGCTTATTTTTGCCTCGATTTGAACTTTAAAAATTAAGTTATTATGTCTACAAATTACCACTCAGAAATTGAAGCATTTATGAATCGTGTTTCGTTGAAAAATGCGCATGAACCGGAATTTCTACAGGCTGTCCAGGAAGTAGCGGAAGCGGTTATTCCTTTCGTCGAAAACAACCCAAAATATAAATCTGCCAGAATTCTTGATCGAATTGTAGAACCGGAAAGAACAATTATGTTCCGAGTTCCTTGGTTAGATGATAACGGAAAAGTGCAAGTGAACAGAGGATATAGAGTAGAATTTAATTCCGCAATCGGTCCATATAAGGGAGGGTTAAGGTTCCACCCATCTGTTAATTTGTCAATCTTAAAATTTTTGGGTTTTGAGCAGATTTTTAAAAATTCTTTAACCACACTGCCAATCGGTGGAGGTAAAGGCGGATCTGATTTCGATCCTAAAGGGAAATCTGATAATGAGGTGATGAAATTTTGTCAGTCGTTTATGACGGAATTATCGAGGCATATCGGCCCGGATACTGATGTTCCCGCTGGTGATATTGGTGTTGGCGGAAGAGAAATTGGTTACATGTTTGGTCAGTACAAGAGAATTAGAAATGAATTCACAGGTGTATTAACAGGAAAGGCAAGAAACTGGGGAGGTTCGTTAATAAGACCAGAGGCTACTGGATATGGTACGGTTTATTTCGCAAAAGAAATGTTGGCGACAAAAAATGAATCCTTTAAAGGTAAAACAGTTGCTATTTCTGGTTCTGGTAATGTTGCCCAATATGCTTGTCAAAAGGCATCTCAGCTTGGGGCTAAAGTGGTCACATTGTCTGATTCTAAAGGTTATATATATGATTCTGAAGGTATAGATTCACAAAAATTGGCTTTTGTAATGGAATTGAAAAATGTGCGACGAGGCAGAATTTCAGAATATGTTGATTCTTTTCCAAATGCCAAATTCGTTGAAGGTAAAAGACCTTGGGAGGTTGACGTTGATATAGCTCTTCCTTGTGCAACTCAGAATGAATTGAATGGTGATGAGGCCGCAATGCTTATTTCAAATGGCGTCATTTGTGTAGCAGAAGGAGCGAATATGCCATCCACGCCAGAGGCTATTGAAAAATTCTTAGAAGCTAAAGTCTTATTTGCTCCAGGGAAAGCATCCAATGCTGGTGGGGTCGCTACTTCGGGATTAGAAATGTCTCAGAATTCTTTGAGAATGTCATGGAGTTCAAAGGAAGTTGATGATCGCTTACATGAAATAATGGTTTCAATTCATAACGCATGTGTGGAATACGGTACCCTCGATGATGGAACTGTAGATTACGTGAAAGGAGCAAATGTTGCAGGATTTGTTAAAGTGGCCGATTCAATGATAGACCAAGGTCTAGTATAGACCTAGCTTAAAAACATATTGAAGAAAAGAGTGCTGAGTTCAGCACTTTTTTTTTACACAATTATCACTTGATTCGTTTAAGTTATTATCTTTGTTTAGAATCTTTCTAAATAGTGCGAAAATTAGAACCATCTTTCAACGAACAGTTTGTCATTTGCGAGGAGCAAATGCAATGCTGTGATAAAAAAAAGAAGTGTTGTAAAAAGTATAAAAAGAAAGGTTATGCTTGTAAAAAGTGTCCGAAATTTTAATACTATTTTTTATAAAAGGGAGCTTTAACCACTTTTGCTTTTAGACTCTTGTTTCGAACTGATATAAAAATGTCAGAATCTATTTGATTGTGTGGTAAATTGACATAACCTAAACCAATCCCTTTTTTCATTGATGGAGACATTGTGCCGGAAGTGACGATTCCTATTTTATTTCCTTCTCTATCATGAATTTCATAATCCTTTCTTGGAATGCCTCGATCAATCATTTCAAATGCAATTAGTTTTTTAGTCACACCCGCTTCTTTTTGATTTTTTAGAAAATCACAGTCAACAAAATCTTTGCTGAATTTGGTAATCCATCCGAGACCTGCCTCTAAGGGACTCGTCTCATCTGTGATATCGTTCCCGTATAAACAAAAGCCCATTTCTAATCTCAGTGTATCTCTAGCCGCGAGTCCAATAGGTTTTATACCATAAGATTTACCGGCAAGAAACACCTTTTCCCATAATTCGTTGGCATTTTCATTTCGCACATAGATTTCGAAGCCACCTGAACCAGTATAGCCAGTTGCAGAAATCATTACATTATTTATTCCCGCAAATTTGTTATGCTCAAACGTATAATAAGTCATATTGCTTAAGTCAACACTTGTCAGGCTTTGCATTGCCTCTGCAGCTTGAGGTCCTTGAATTGCCAATAAGCAATAGTCGTCAGAAACATTGGTCATTTCTACACCAAGATTGTTTTGAGCAGAAATCCAATTCCAATCCTTTTCGATGTTTGACGCATTTACTACTAGAAAGTACTCATTTTCATTAATTCTGTAAATGATTAGATCATCTACAATCCCGCCTTTTCCATTCGGCATACAACTGTATTGTGCCTTACCATCATGCATTTTTGAGGCGTCATTTGATGAAAATTTTTGTATCAGTTTAAGTGCATTTTCACCCTTTAAAATGAATTCTCCCATATGTGAAACATCAAAAACGCCAACTCCATTTCTGACTGTTTCGTGCTCAATTGTAACCCCCTCGTATTGAACCGGCATAGAATATCCTGCAAAGGGAACCATTTTAGCGCCTAGAGCAATATGTTTTTCAGTCAGTGCAGTACTTTTCATTTATTAGTTTTTAACGCGTTCAACATATACGCCTGTGCGAGTATCAATCTTTATGACTTCACCTGTATTGATAAATAAAGGGACACGAATTTCGGCTCCTGTGGCTATCGTTGCGGGTTTCATGCTGTTTGTTGCAGTATCTCCTTTAATACCAGGTTCCGTATAAGTAATTTCAGATATGATGTGCATCGGAAGGTCTATCACAAGTGGAAGCTCTTCCTCCGCGTGGAATAAAATATTTACCATCATACCTTCTTGAAGAAATTCTGCTTTTTCAACCATGGCCAGGGCAATATTCACTTGTTCATAGTTCTTAGAATTCATGAATACGTAGAAATCACCATCTTGATATAAATATTGATAATCTCTGTTTTCTATTCTGACCGTTTCAATTTTATGTCCAGCAGAGAAGGTGTGGTCTAACACCTTTCCCGATTCAATCTGACGCATTTTAGTACGAACAAAAGCAGGTCCTTTTCCAGGTTTTACATGCTGGAATTCAATAATTTGAAATAGCTTTCCATTGTGCTTAATACACAATCCATTTTTGATATCTGAAGTATTTGCCATAGGTGCAAATATATGCTTTTAACCTGATTGCAACAATCAATAAGGCCTTATATCACTGTTATTTTGAAGAATATAAAATGGATACAACTTTTTAGACAACTGTGCGTTAATCAAATAAAAAACAATGAAGTCTATCTTTCTACATGTCTGCTTTTTAATGTGTTATTCCATACATGGACAAATAAATGTTGAGCAAATAGATATATACCGAGATGTGTATGGGGTGCCTCATATTTATGCTATTTCAGATAAGGATGCTGCTTACGGTTTAGCTTGGGCGCATGCTGAAGATGATTTTGAGACGATTCAATATACTTTTTTACCTTCAAAAGGTCTAATGGGTTTGCATAGCGGTAAAGAAGGAGTTATAATGGATTACCTAGTTGTCTTTGTTGCGATGTCGACAGACAGCTGAAAAACATATAAATCAGTTATCACCCGAGGTGCTTAAGGTTATTGAAGGTTATGTTGCAGGAATTAACGCTTTTGCTAAAGCGTTCCCCTCTAAAGTCTTGGTTAAAAATAGTTTTCCAATGACTGTACTAGATTATTTAACTGGTTATAATTTGGTGATTCACTTTTTCTCTGATACTGGAGATATGCTAGGTGCACTTCTTTCTAACTCTAACAAATCTGTAGATGAGGAGCTAGAAGAAAAGACAATAGGCTCAAATGCTTTTGCTTTTAGCAGGTCAATTATGAAACACAATAAAACTGTTTTAAATGTCAATACCCACCAACCGCTTGAAGGTCCATTTTCGTGGTATGAGGCACATCTTAACTCGGATGAAGGATGGAATATTTTGGGGGGATTATTTCCGGGCTCACCATTTCCAATGATTGGCACAAATGAACATTTGGGTTGGACCCATACCTATAATTACCCTGACCTTACCGATTTGTATGAATTGAAAATTAATCCGAAAAATAAAAATCAATATTGGCTCGATGGGAAATGGGTGTCATTTGAAAACGCGTCTGTGAAGTTGAAAATGAAAACCAAAATAGGCTTAAAATTAGGCGTTAAACGTAAATTGCAGTGGAGTGTTTTTGGTCCCGTAATTAAGAATAAAAAAGGGACCTATGCGTTTTATTCTAATGCTTTTGAAAATATTAGTTCGATTGATCAGTGGTATAAAATGGGGAAGGCATCAAGTTGGAAGGAGTTTGAAAGTGCTTTAAAAATGATGTCAGTTCCTCGCTTTAATTTAATGTATGCGGATCGTGATGATAGTATTTTTTACATGAGTATTGGACGTGTTCCAGAAAGGTCTATAAATAGTGAACGAATAAATGGTGTTATGAAAGGAGAACGCTCTGAAATATTACAAAAAGGCTATTTGAGTTATGAAAGCCTTCCTAAGTTGTTAAATCCTGCACATGGTTATTTGTTTAACACTAACAATTCTCCATACAACAGTGCGCACAAAGATGACAATCTTAAAGCCCAAGATTTTGAAGATTTTCAACTTGGATTTAAGGAATCAGAAAACAATAGGAGTCAGAGATTTATGGATCTTAAAGCAAAAAAAGAATCCTTAAGTATGAATGATTTTTTTGACATCAAATATGACATCCAATATCCTGATTCATTATGGACACCTTCGGGAGCAAATATTGTATTTAGCGTGGATAAAGATTCGTATCCTGATTTAATTGAAGTTATCGCTCCAATTCATGAATGGAACAAACGTGCAGACACTTTTAATATTGGTGCTGCCCAATGGGCAATTTATTATCAAAACTTTCTTGATCTTTCATCTAAGGGTTATGAACCTTTAATGCGTATGGAAAAAGCTTTATTGGCGACGAAGAAACATCTTAAAAAGTATTTTGGGCGTTATGATATTGCTTTGAGAGACTATCAGGTGCATCACCGAGGTAATAAGCGCTTGGCAGTTCCTGGATTAACGGATATGATTGCGGCAATGACAAGTAAGCCTTTCGAAAATGGAACGGCAAAGCCTATGCATGGAGAATCTTACATAATGATCATTCAGTATACTGATGATAATGTTGAAATAGAGACGGTACTTCCCTATGGGAATTCTAGAAATGCAGCTGGCAAAAACTATACCGACCAAATGGAAAAATATGCCAAGCAGGAACGCAAGAAAATGACATTAGATAAAGCTGAGGTAATAGCCAATGCGATCAAACATTACCACCCGAAATAGTGTATTTCTTATAGAAGCTCAAGGTGGTCTTTGTGGATTTTAATTCTCCGGTGTTTATAAAGTTTGCCGATGGCTTGTTTAAAAGTTCTTTTACTCATTCCCAACTCTTCATTTATTAAGTTTGATGGGGATTTATCGCTAAGCATCAGTTTACCGGTATCCTGCATTAATTCTAATATTTTAGTTTCTGCAAGGTCATACTTTTCAAAATTCACAGGTTCTAGTCGGATGTCAATTTTTCCATCCTCTCTGACTTTTTCAACATAGCCTTTGCATTCATCACCAGGATTAATACTGGCTATGATGTTTGAGTCAAAAATTAATCCATCATATCGATTGTTAACAATAACACTTATCCCGAGGTCATTGGGTTCGCAGATGAGTAGATCGACCTCTTGACCTTGTAAATCTTCTTTACATGCTTCAAGTGTTTTTCTAACTCTCATGCTGCCGAACAAGCGATCTGTTTTGTAATCATATCTTAAAACAAATAGGTAATATCCTTCCTCTTCTAATCGGCATATTTGTTCGCTAAATGGTATTAATAAGTTTTTGTCAAGCCCCCAATCTGCAAATGCTCCAATTGGTTTTACTTGTGTAATTCTTAAATATTTAAAATCTCCTAAAAGAAGGTGCGGAGTCTCTGTCGTACATACAATTCTTTGCTCGGAATCTTTAAAAACAAAGACATCGATTTTATCTCCTAGTTCATAGGAGTCTAAAAGATACTTTTGTGGCAGTAGTACTTCATTTCCTTGTTCGTCCTCAAGAAATGCTCCCGGAGGGGTAAACCTATCAATGGTCAATGTGTTGATCAGTCCTAATTGCATTATGGTGTTTTTTGACGGTATTTTTTTCTTTTATACTTCCCTGTTGTAACAGATAATCCTGATGGGTCTTTCCTATACGATCTTCTCAATTTACGTTGCTCTTTTTTGTTGTATTCTTGTGGCTCTTCTTTATTAGACATCTCACTTTCAGGTGTTCTTGCAACATGGTTAAAGTCATCATCATTTGTTTTGCTCGTTGTCGGATTGATCCAGTCTTTTTTTAGCTTTTTCCTTTCGAGTTTTCCGGTTCTCGCATTCATTTGAATAAAGCTTTTAGGTTTGAATTCAGGATCATTCACAGCTATAACATCTTCTGTTAAGACCCAATATGCGCCATTGTAAGCATAAGAGTCATAAGAAAGATCTGGAACATAGTAGCTATAAAGGCCTTCAAGTGAAGGAGCCTCAGGCGAAAGATGGTCCATGACTACGCGTCCGTATTTTTCCTCAAATTTCATATTCATCACAGCTTGATTCGAGTATTCAAATACAATTCTTTTTTCAAGTTTGTTGTTAGTGATGAAGATAGGACTGCCAAATCGAACGCTTCTTTTGCCTAAAACCAAAACATCCATTATTTTGAAATTACTTCCAGTTGTGCCACCATCCCATCCAAGGAGCAGGTATTCGGTTTTATTTCCATTTTCAAAGGGTACAATTTTGTAATATAACGCGCCGTACCATTTGGTAAAATCAATAGTTCCTTTCGGAATACTTTCATAGGCATCTATTACATCATTAAGTTCAACTAATCGTATTTTTTTACTTGATTTTATAAGGATAAAACCCCCGTAGGCATATGACATATCAGGATATTCGATATTCCAATTGACGATTCTAATTTTTTCATCGGGGCTTTCAAGAATTGCAACAGATTCTAAATGCTTGAATTTATAGTCAAAAACCCCAGGGAGACTTAAGAAATCTCTAAATTTATTTTTAAAAATTTCATTTTGCGCATCCATTTGTTCTGCACTTATGGCTTGTCTGAATTCAATTAGAATTTTGTTTAAAGCAATTTCTTTTGCTTCAAGATTGATTTGTCCAAGAACATATGTCGTGCTTAAAAAAAGTAGGAATGTTATTTTTTGTGCAAGCTGCATTGTTAATTAAAACGTATCTCCTTTAAAAGAGTTACGCTTATAGTTTTTTCAGATTTGAAATAGTTGAGGTCGGGTTTTCTGATTTGAAAACATAGCTTCCAGCGACTAACGCATCTGCTCCGGCAGCGCTCAATTCAGCACCAGTTTCTAAATTCACACCACCATCAACTTCAATTAAAGCAGAGGACTTATGTGCAGCAATTAAGCTTTTCATTTTTTTTACTTTTGAAACGCTTGAAGGAATGAATTTTTGACCACCAAATCCAGGGTTAACTGACATGATTAGAACAAGGTCTAAATCATTAATAACATCTTCAAGTGCTTGGACGGGGGTGTGCGGATTTAATGCAACACCTGCTTTAATACCAAAACTTTTTATAAGTTGAATACTGCGGTGTAAATGTGGGCACGTTTCGTAGTGAACTGTAATGATGTCTGCACCGGCATCTACAAACTCCTTAATGTATTGGTCAGGATTTGCAATCATTAGATGCACATCTAAGACCTTGTTTGTGTATTTGTTGACGCTTTTAAGTATGGGGAATCCAAATGAAATATTAGGAACAAAAACACCATCCATGACATCAATGTGGAGCCAGTCCGCTTCTGAGTTATGGAGCATTTTAGTGTCTCTTTCAACGTTGCCAAAGTCACATGATAAAATGGAAGGGGAAACTATCATTTTTTATTTACAAAAGTAATTACTTTTCGCAATGTAGCTAGGAACATTGAATCACTCAATGAATAATATATATATCTTTAAATAAATGTTAAGTCTAACACTTCTTATTGTTCTTCTCACCGTATTGATTTCATATCAAGGTTTCTCGAATATTAAATTTCAAGAGAATAGTATGTATGTTCCTTACGAGGTTAAGTACAACAAGGCCTATTATCGTATGCTGTCACATATTTTTATTCATGCAGACTGGACACATTTGTCTTTCAATATGATTTCACTTTATTTCTTGGGTAGTTTTTTAGAAACCCAATGGAGTTATGAGTTTGGTTTAATGGGGAATTATTACTTTATCATTTTATATTTCGGAGGTGCATTAATTGCTACAGTTTGGCCTTATTACAGAAACTCAGAAAATCCAGCTTACAGGTCTTTAGGTGCTTCAGGTGCTGTTTCCTCGGTCGTTTTTGCAACCATGCTCTGGTATCCTCAGTTAGAATTATATCTCATGTTTATTCCAATTCCTATAAAGGCATATATTCTTGGGCCTCTCTATTTGGCTGTTGAATATTATTCAATGAAACGCGGAGGTACTGGAGTTGCTCACGATGCACATTTGGGTGGTGCATTATTTGGGATTTTATTTGTATTATTGATTGATAGCAACAAAGGAATTGAATTTTTAGCACTTATATTTTAACATGTCTTTGCTTTACATAAATAACAACGGTAATCTTTTACCAAATACTGCTCCTACAATTGATCCCGGAAATCGTGCACATCTTTATGGTGATGGTGTTTTTGAAACGATCCGAATCGTGAATGGAAAACCCATAAATATAGAAAACCACATTGCACGGCTTATTGAAGGTGCAAAGGTTCTTAGAATTAGAATACCTAGTTATTACAATGCAGCTTTTTTTCAGGAGAGAATAGAAGAACTTATTTCCAAGTCAAAAATAGACAAAGGGGGTAAATGCCGATTGTCTATCGATCGTGCGACAGGTGGGACATACTTACCTACATCAAATGAATCGAATTTTTATATCGAGGTAGAACCTTATTCTTCGAATTTTTTTGAGCTTAATGCAAAAGGTCTTGAAGTTGATATCTATTCAGATATAAAGCTTCAGAAAAACTTCTTGTCAAATTATAAAACAAAATCATGTCTTCATTATGTAATGGCTGCCATTGCGGCAAAGGAAAGCGGTTTGGATGATTTATTTTTAAGTAATGATAAGGGAAACATTCTTGAAACATCCTCTAGCAATGTTTTTGTGGTTAGCAATGGTGTGCTTTACACACCTGGTCTAGAAGAAGGATGTTTGGCGGGAACAATGCGTATGCAAGTAATTAATCTTGCTCTCGCCAACGGTATTAAGGTATATGAATGTAGTATTCTTCCTCAAAATTTATTAGCGGCTGATGAGGTCTTTATCACAAATGCCATCAAGGGTATCAATTGGATCGGAGGGTATCGGACAAAAACATTCTCAAATGCTATCGCAAGAAAGCTCATAATTGCCCTGAATGAATCTTGGAGAAAAATAGTAGAAGTATAGTCTTTCTTATTTTCAACGTTACATCGTTCATAATTCAAAACATATCCTTGTCTAAAAGAGGCCTTTACCGATTATATTTGTTAATCACCACCATGCAATTGTTATAAAATGGCCGAAAATCAATATACAGAAGACAATATTCGCTCACTAGATTGGAAAGAGCATATTCGCTTACGCCCCGGAATGTATATAGGGAAGTTGGGGAACGGTGCAGCAGCAGATGACGGTATTTACCTTCTTGTAAAAGAAGTTGTTGATAATTGTATTGATGAATTTGTGATGGGTAATGGAAAGAAAATTGATCTTCAAATCAAAGATGGTTTGGTTACGGTTAGAGATTATGGTCGAGGAATTCCATTAGGTAAAGTTGTAGATGTAGTTTCTAAAATGAATACCGGAGGAAAGTATGACTCAAAAGCATTTAAAAAATCAGTAGGGTTAAATGGTGTAGGTACAAAAGCGGTGAATGCTTTGTCTTCGCATTTTTCTGTTTATGCTGTGCGAGAGGGGAAGCTCAAGAAAGCATCTTTTAGTCGAGGAAGTCTTCTTGAGGAGTTTCCTTTGGTAAAAACAGAAGAGACTAATGGTACATACGTCGAATTTACCCCGGACGATGAGATTTTTAAAAAGTATGCATTTAAAACGCCATATGTCGATAAGATGTTATGGAATTATTGTTATCTAAATCGTGGTTTATCTATTTATTTCAATGGCAATAAATTCCAGTCTAAAAATGGACTAAAAGATCTCCTTGAAAACAATATGGACGGCGACCCTTTATATCCAATAATCCATCTTGAAGGTGAAGATATTGAGGTGGCATTTACACATGGTAAAACGTATGGTGAAGATTATTACTCATTTGTAAATGGGCAACATACGACGCAAGGAGGTACACATCAAAGTGCTTTTCGAGAATCTGTAGCTAAGGTTATTAAAGATTTTTACAGTAAGAACTATGAGGCTTCAGATATTAGGCAGTCCATAGTTGCAGCCGTTTCAGTAAAAGTTATGGAGCCTGTATTCGAATCTCAAACTAAAACGAAATTAGGTTCACAAGAGATTGAACCTGGCGGAAAGTCCATGCGTGCTTTCATAAATGATTTTCTAAAAGATAAACTAGATAATTTTTTACATAAAAATCCGGAAGTTGCTCAAACGATTGAAACTAAGATAAAGCAATCTGAAAAAGAAAGAAAGGAGTTAGCTGGAATTCGAAAAATAGCAAGAGAGCGCTCTAAAAAAGCAAATCTTCACAATAAAAAACTAAGGGATTGTAGGATTCACCTTAGTGATTTGAAAAATGATAGAAGAGAGGAGACTACTTTGTTTATCACCGAAGGAGATTCGGCAAGCGGATCAATAACAAAGTCTAGAGATGTGGGGACACAAGCCGTATTTTCTTTAAAAGGGAAGCCTTTAAATTGTTACGGTTTGACAAAAAAAGTCGTTTATGAAAATGAGGAATTTAATCTCATTCAGGCAGCACTCAATATTGAAGATGATTTAGAAAATTTACGTTACAATAAGGTTGTAATAGCGACGGATGCAGATGTTGATGGTATGCACATTCGGATGTTACTTTTAACTTTCTTTTTACAGTTTTTTCCTGATCTTGTTAAAAAGAATCATGTCCATGTTTTGCAGACCCCCTTGTTTCGAGTAAGAAATAAAAAGAAGACCCTTTATTGTTATTCTGAAGAAGAACGTAAAAGTGCAATTGAGGAAATTGGGAAGAATGCTGAAATTACGAGGTTTAAAGGCTTAGGGGAGATTTCCCCTGATGAGTTCATTCACTTCATTGGTGATGAAATGAGATTAGAACCTGTGTTACTTTCCCAGAACGCCTCTATAGATTCTATCTTGTCTTATTTTATGGGTAAAAACACCCCTCAACGGCAAGAGTTTATCATAGAGAATTTAAGAGTAGAAAAAGATGAATCTGAGGATTCTGATGATGTTGAACCCCAGAAAGAAATAGCATAATTTTTTATGTCAGACGAAAATCTAGAAAACGAAGAGAATCAAGAAAGCGAAGAGAGTCAACAAAATCCCTTTGAGAATAATGAATTAGATGAAAACATTGTTCCTGTCAGTGGACTTTATGAGAGTTGGTTCTTGGATTATGCGAGCTATGTCATATTAGAAAGAGCCGTTCCTGGCTTGGCCGACGGATTAAAACCTGTTCAACGAAGGATTTTGCATTCAATGAAGGAGATGGAGGACGGTCGCTATAATAAGGTGGCTAACATCATAGGCAATACGATGAAGTATCACCCTCATGGAGACGCATCTATTGGAGATGCATTGGTGCAGCTAGGACAGAAAGATTTATTAATTGATTGTCAAGGGAACTGGGGAAATACGTTAACAGGTGATGGTGCTGCTGCCCCAAGATACATTGAGGCTCGTTTGTCAAAGTTCGCCCTTCATGTTGCTTTTAACGCAAAAACAACCCATTGGCTTTCCAGTTATGATGGCCGAAATAAAGAGCCAAACAATCTACCCATGAAATTTCCGCTCCTTCTTGCTCAAGGTGCTGAAGGTATTGCAGTGGGTATGGCATGTAAATTTTTGCCTCACAATTTTATTGAGCTTATTGACAACTCGATCAATCATTTAAGAGGAAAAAAAGTTGAGTTTTTCCCTGATTTTCCTAATGGCGGAATGGCAGATTTTTCTAACTACAATGATGGTAAGAGGGGAGGACGCGTTCGTGTGAGAGGAAAAATCAAAAAGCAAGATGCCAAAACTTTAATTATCCATGAAATTCCGTTTGGGACCTCAACAAGTTCATTGATAGATTCTATTTTAAAGGCGAACGACAAAGGAAAGATAAAAATTAAAAAAATTGAGGATAACACCTCTGCTGAAGCCGAAATAATAATTCATCTGTCAACGGGAGTTTCTCCTGATAAAACAATCGATGCACTTTATGCATTTACCGATTGTGAAGTTTCTATTTCGCCAAATTCATCAATTATTGATAAGGAAAAGCCTGTTTTTTTAGGGGTTTCAGAAATCTTAAGAGCGAATACAGACCAAACCGTATTCCTGCTAAAACGAGAGCTTGAAATAAAATTAGCGGAACTAGAGTCGCAATGGCATTTTGCAACTTTAGAAAAAATCTTTATTCAAAAGGAGATGTATATTGACTTTAAAAAATATGCAGATAGAGAAAGTTTGTATGAATACCTCTATGCATCCTTCAAGCCTTATAAAAAGCAATTCATTCGTGAGATTACGGATGAGGACCTGCACAGACTGACACAAATCCCGATGATTAGAATAACGCGATTTGACAGCTCAAAGGCTGACGATAATCTTCTTAAAATAGAGGCACAAATTAAAGAGGTAAAAGAAAACCTTGCCAATCTGGTTGATTATGCAATAGATTATTTTAAAAATCTTAAGAAAAATTTTGGTGAAGGAAAAGAACGTAAAACCGAGATAAAGACCTTTGAAAACATTAGTGCCTCCAAGGTGATTATTGCAAATAAAAAATTATTTGTGGATTATGATGAAGGTTTCATTGGTTTTGGCCTGAAAAAACTTCAAGCAGTTAATGATTGTTCTGAAATAGATGATATCATATGCTTCTTTAAATCCGGAAAGATGCTCATTACCAAGATTACAGATAAGAAATTTGTTGGTAAGGATTTGGTCTATGCAAATGTTTGGAAAAGAGGTGATAAGCGTACTATTTATCATGTTATGTATAGGGATGGAAGTACTGGTCCAGCTATGATGAAACGTTTTTATGTAAACAGTATTACACGAGACACTGAATATGACCTTACCAAGGGGAATAAGAGCTCTAAAATCCTCTATTTTTCTGCAAATCCAAATGGTGAAAGAGAGATTGTGACCGTTTCACTCCGTCCTCGACCACATTTAAAACGATTGAAATTCGATGTTGATTTGGGTGATTTACTTATTAAAGGAAGGAAATCAGTTGGGAATCGCGTGACCAAAGAATTGGTTCAGAAAGTAATTCTTAAAGAAACAGGAGGTTCCACTTTGGCAGCACGGAAAATATGGTATGATGGAATTGTGGGTAGGTTAAATGATGAAGAACGTGGTCAGTTTTTAGGAGAATTTAAAGGGGAAGATAAGCTATTGTCTTTATATGCTGATGGATCTTATAAGCTCGGTGGTTTTGATTTGTCAACTAGATTTGATGAAGACATAATTCATTTGGAAAAATGGGTGCCAGGACGCGCTATTTCTGCCGTTTATTATGACGGTCAAAAAGAGCTTCATTATGTAAAGCGTTTTGAATGCGAAGTCAATAATAAAAAAAGAATACTTTTCATAAGTGAGACTGAAGGCTCAACTTTAGATGTTGTTTCAACCGCCTTTAAGCCTGAAATTAAAATAATTTATAATAAACATTTAAAAGCGACGAAGAACCTTCCCTGATACTATATTAGATTTGAGCACATTTATTGATGTTAAGGGTATGAAAGCTCAAGGTAATCAGCTGACAAAGCTCAAGGTTAAGGAGGTCATGTTAAATCATCCGATTGGTAAAGGGGCTTTACCTTGGCCTGATGTAGAAGATGCAAAGTCAGCATCAGTTAAAGAAGCAGCAGAGGAGAAGATAGTTGCTCTTGATAAGAGTGCGGATGCGGAAAGTGATGTTTTCGAAAAATCAGCTGAGATTAAACAAAAAAAAATAAAAGTCAAGACCAGCCCCGTTAAGGAAAAAAAGAAGGAAAAACCAAAAGAAACCAAAAAAATAAAACCGTCCCTTGAGAATAAGACTCAAACAACTGAGAGTGATAATAAGGATGAATCTCCTAAAACTATTGAATGGGACTTGAGTGATGATAAAGACGATGAGAATGATCAAATGACCTTGTTTTAATCAGTCTTGTGCTGTCATTAATGTTTTTATCTAACTTTATTGTATGCTAAGCACGCAACGCCAAGACCAAATTAACTTTCTTAACATTGGGCTCATGTTATTAAGCATGATTGCTGCATTTGTAATGCCTTTCGAGGTTTTTTTATTTGCATATGCTTTTCTTGGTCCCTTACATTACTTAACTGAAATAAGCTGGTTACATGATCGAAAGTACTTTTCGACAGGTAAATATGACTTTTTAATATTGCTCGGGGTAGGCTGTCTACTTGGTTATAGTGATATCGCGAGCACTTACAACTTTCATTCTAGTTTTACGCAAATGTTTTTTGAGCTGAATCTGGGTGACAAGCTAATGCTCCTAGCTTTTGTTAGTTCCTTACTTTTTATTTTGGTTAAAAACGCTATTATAAAGGTTGTACTTATTATAGTCTTATTTGGTTTTATAGATGGTTGGTTTGCACCAAATTATACGAATGCCTTTGGTAATGAAGTCTTCAAGCCTAATTACGCGACATTCGCTATGACATCTTTACTGCCCACCTTATTTCACGTTTATTTGTTTACTGGTTTATTTATGCTGTTTGGTGCATTGAAATCTCGTTCTAAGACAGGATTGTTATCTGTTGCTTGTTTTGTAGCGGTTCCATTTTTATTAATTTATGTAGTTCCGAATACTACATTTTTTGAAATAACGTCTTATGGTAAGGATTCATATTTCGCCGATGGTAAAGGGTTTTATAATTTGAATTTTCAAATTCTTAAAGAGTTTAATCTAGCTGAAATGCCAGTAGAAGCTGGTTACACAGATATATATGACAGGCCTTATGTTGACCCTAAGAAAGCACTTCCAGTGATATTTTACAGCACTCCCGGGATATTATTAATGCGATTTATTGCATTTGCTTATCTCTATCATTATTTGAATTGGTTTAGTAAAACTGAAGTAATTCGTTGGCATAAGGTTCCGAAAAGTTCGCTTTATTGCAGTTCTTTTAATTTGGCTTTCAGCATGTGTTGTGTATTTAATTGATTACGGTTTGGGCTTGACTTTTTTATTCTTTTTAAGCTTCACCCATGTGCTACTCGAATTCCCATTGAACATGATGTCTATCGTTGGAATTGGTAAAGAATCTGTAGCCATTTTCAAAGGTGGATTTTCAAAAAAATAAGTAAACGCTTAAATAAAACACCCCTTTAAATAAGCGAATGCATAGGTGAAATCACCTCCCTTTCTTTATTGGTAAACGTTTTTACTATTTTAGCAACTTCTTTGCGAAAAGGTCGTTAAGATGGTAAGTGTCATTCTTACAATATAAACTGTGTTGCTGAACTACTATTTTTAATTTTCTCTTCAGGTCTAAAAGTACCTTACTTTTCATTGTGCTTCTTTGTGCGTAGGGTACTCAAATTCAGTGCATAGTCAATTATTTGAACCTTTTGATGTACGTTACCAGAATGCTCAAAAAGGTGGTATTCGTTTTCTGTCAAATGTGGCCATTTCATGTAGTAGTGGTAATTGTTCGAGTCTTCAGTCACAGATGCCACCGAGTGGTAACGGAGCTAACGATAACCAAAACATGCAATATGTGGATATAGATAGTGATTTTTCAACCTTTATGTCAACAAGTGATAGTTTAGATTTAGAAAATTGCAGTGAGATTCTTTGGGCAGGCCTATATTGGAGTGGTGAAATAAGTACCGGAACTCAAGGTTACGCGCAAAGAGATCAAGTTAAACTAAGTGTTAATTCGGATCCATACCAAGATATAACAGCTGAAGAAACTATTGATATCACTGGTATCAGTCATCCAAGCTATAATTGCTTTAAAGATATAACGGGAATTGTTCAAAATGCTGGAATTAAAGCAAGATTTACCATTGCAAATGTTGTTGCGCGTTCAAATGCTTTTAATGTATTTGGTGGTTGGTCTATCGTAGTAGTTTACAAAAACATCTATGAATCTATGAGAAACCTTACCGTATTTGATGGATATGGAGCTATCGGAGTCGGCACGACGCTAGATATTCCTATTTCCGGTTTCAATACACCACTTGCGGGTCCTGTTTCATTTGAATTAGGAATTATAGCTCACGAAGGAGACCGAAGTGCATCCGGTGATGGCCTTTCATTTAATGGCTCGGGTTCATTTGTTGCTATTTCCGATGCCTTACATCCTGTTAACAATTGCTTTAATAGTACGATATCCTATGATGCTGTGGTTACGCCATACAGAAATCCAGGATACAATAACAATTTGGGCTATGATGCGGCCATTTATATTCCCGATAATTCGAGTTTCAATTACATTGGCAATAACACGAATTCTGCAACCGTTCGTGTTTCAACCTCAGGTGAAAATATTTTGTGTCGTGTCCTGACTTCTGCAATAGATATATATGAGCCTGATTTAAGGGCATCGGTCTACATAGACGACTTGAATGGAGGAATTGTTGAACCCGGAGATATTCTAGAGTATACTCTGGTGGGAAAGAATATCGGTTCTGATTTATCATTAAATACCTTTATTGTTGATACGCTTGACCCTCGAACACAATATGTTGCAAATTCAGTTTCTATTGATTTTGGACCAAATTCAGGACCCAAAACTGATATTGCTGGTGACGATCAAGCGGAGTATGACGCTGCTACGAATTCTATTAAGATAAGAATAGGCACAGGAGCAGATGCGTTAACAGGTGGTGAGGTTATTGCATCATCAGAAGGGGCTGACAGTACGGTTGTCAAATTTAGAGTCACTGTGGTGGATGATTGTTTGATGTTTCAATGTGATTCAACTTTAGAGCATGTCACTTATATTTTTGGAACAGGTGAGATTTCACAGAATGAATACGGTAATGACGGTGCTTCTGACTTATTAGATGCAAATGGTTGTCCACTAACAGCAAGTAATACCTTATTAATTAATATTTCAGGTTGTCCTCCGCCTAGTGTGGATTATAATGATCCAGTCTGTGAATCCGAAACTTTAAATGTTGATGCTACTTTTTCGGCATTAGCGAATTATTCTTGGTCAGGACCGAATGGATTTACAGATTCAAATGCTTCTTTTATGATTCCTGATGTTGAATTGACTGACTCTGGAGTATATAATGTCCAAATTACCTTTGATGGTTTGGATTGTCTGATTGATACTTTTGAAACTGTTATTATTCATCCAACGCCTATTATAAATTTAATAGCGCTTCAAAACAGTCTGTGTTTTGAGGACGATAATGGATATATTTCGACAGATGTAATAGGGGCGGAGCCAATTTCCTATTCGTGGTCGAACTTTTCTTCTATTGATAGTATTGGAGGATTAGAACCTGGTGAATATATATTAAACGTAGAAGACGCTTTTACTTGTTTAAATGCTGATACATTCAATATTTCGGAACCTGACTTATTGATCTCATCGGCTATTATCATCACAGACTTCAACGGTTTTAATATCAGCTGTTTTGCAGACAGTAATGGTTTAGCAGAAGTTGTTTATTCGGGAGGTACGAGTCCCTATGAGGTGTTGTGGTCGAATGGAGACACAACGGATATCGCTGATTCATTGGCTGTTGGGCACCTATAATGTTTTGGTTACGGACACGAATGGTTGTGAAATTAACGCCTCTGTGACCTTGAATGAGCCTCCGTTAATAGAGCTGAGTGCAGATTCAAGTGCAGTTTCTTGTTTCGGTGGAGCTGATGGCTTTATCGATTTAACGGTTGTAGGTGGTGTCCCAACATATTCATTTGATTGGTCAAACCTGGAAACAGAGGAAGATACCGATTCCTTAATGGCAGGCTCATATACTGTTACAGTTACAGACCTTAATGGTTGTTCTGATACCCTATCGAGTACAATTACTGAACCTGAGGCTCCTGTGAGTATAACGGAGACACATGTCAATATAGATTGCTTTGGAAATACCACAGGCAGTATAGATGTGACTGTTCAAGGAGGTACATCTCCTTATAGCTATTTATGGAATACCAATGTCACTACTGAAGATCTTACAAATCTAGCTGTAGGAACATACACACTAACCGTCACAGATAGTTTAAATTGTACAGAAGTAATCGTGGTTGAGCTCACGGAGCCTGCAGCGCCTTTGGATGTGACCTTAGCTGTTGTAGATGTTTCTTGTTTTGGAGATTCTACTGGAGTAATTGATGCTACAGTGACCGGAGGAACGGCACCTTATACCTATTTATGGAATACTGCGGATACAACAGAAGACCTTTCGGGATTAGCGATAGGAACTTACACGATAACAGTTACAGATACAAACGCATGTACTTTTGATATATCAGAAACGGTTAACCAGCCTTCGGATTCCTTATTCGCGGCATTACAAGTTACAGATGTAGATTGTTTTGGAGCTGCAACAGGTGCAATTCAGAGCACAGTTAGTGGAGGTACGTCGCCTTATTTTTACCAATGGAATACTGGAGACACGACAGCAGGGATTGATAATATAATTATCGGAGGGTTTAATGTTTTGATTTCTGATACACTTGGTTGTTCTATCTTTTTATCTGATTCTGTTTTTGAGCCTGAAGAAATTATGTTAACCCATACCCAAGTGGATGTATTGTGTTTTGGTGAGTCTACGGGTTCTATTGACTTAACGGTAAATGGAGGTGTTGCTCCTTTTACTTATCTATGGTCGAACGGTGATGTGACTGAAGATTTGAATGAGATTCCTGCCGGAAGCTATGATGTTATTGTAACAGATAGTAACGGTTGTACGAGTACTCGAATAATGAGTCTTTCAGAGCCTTTAAGTGCTTTAGCTCTTACCGAGACGCACACGGATGCCTTGTGTATTGGAGGAGACCAAGGCACCATTGATTTAACTGTTGCCGGAGGAACTCCTGATTACACTTACTTATGGAACAATAATGAAATTGCAGAAGATATTATTGATCTTGTGCCAGGGGTTTATACTGGTCAAGTAACAGATGGTAATGGATGTATAGACAGTATCAGTATAGAGATTTTAGACCCAAGTAATACCATGGAACTTTCCATCGTAGAGACAGATGTCTCTTGCTTTGAGGGTGAAGATGGCGCACTAGACTTAACAGTCGTAGGTGGTGCTGCACCCTATAGCTTTGATTGGTCAAATACGGAGGCGAGTGAAGACCTTTCAGGTTTGCTCACAGGAAATTACTTTGTAATCGTAACCGATGCCAATACATGTGAAAGTTTCATCTCAGGTTTTGTCGATCAACCAGATGCTGCATTGTCAGCCTCAGATGTTGTTACAAGTGTGATCTGTAATAGTGATTCCACAGGAGTGATTGACATCACCACTTCGGGCGGAACGCTTCCTTATAGCTTTGATTGGGACAATGGTAGTATTGATGAAGATATTGATTCACTACCCGCAGGCACCTATACTTTGGTGATTACGGATGATAATTTATGTACAGATACGAATACCTATATCGTCAATGAGCCCCTTGCTTTGGTTTTAGGTTCTGACCTTACAGATGCGACCTGCTTTGGTGATAATGATGGCGTTATTGATTTGACCCCTGCAGGAGGCGTTGCACCTTATAACTATCAGTGGTCAAATGATTCTACGACACAGGATTTAGATTCTTTAATTGCAGGTGATTATACTTTAGTACTTACCGACGATAACTTATGCACAGCAGAAGTGACTTTAACCATCAATGAACCTTTAGCTCCGATTTCAGTCACGGCAGACTCTTCAAACATCTCTTGTTTTGGTGGTAATGATGGCTTTATTGACATCACCGTTACTGGTGGCAACGGCAGCTATAGCTATGAGTGGAGCAATGCTGCACTTACAGAAGACCTCACCGATTTATTTATTGGCACTTATACGGTAGCTGTTCAAGATTTCAAGGGATGTACCACAAGCTTAACAATGACACTTACACAACCCAATGCACCATTGGGATTGAGTGTGGAGATGACCCCAGTGATTTGTTTTTCTGAGAACAATGGTACGGCAACAGTAACAGCGCAAGGAGGTACAGCACCTTATAGCTACCTATGGTCGAATACTGAGGATTCCTTATTTATTGATAGTCTTATCGCAGGAGACTATTCTGTTGTAGTGACGGACTCATTGTTGTGTACAGATTCTATTACAATAACGGTAACTGAGCCGCCAGTACTTACTGCAGTTGCAGATTCTATAGATGTACTTTGTTTTGGCGACAGTACAGGAACGGTATCTGTCGTTGCACAAGGAGGTGTTGGAGACTATACTTACTTATGGGATACAGGAACTGCAGACACAACTACCGTTGTAGATTCTTTGCCTGCGGGGACCTATACTGTAAGCGTTACAGATACCAATAGCTGTGTCTTTATAACGAGTACCACAATCAATCAACCCCTTGCACCCTTATCAGGTATCTTGGATGTGACAGATAATATTTGCTTTGGAGAAGCACTCGGAAGTATCGATGCCATAATTAGTGGCGGAACGGTTCCTTATGACTACCTATGGTCTAACGACTCAACAACAGCATATATTGACAGTCTTGCAGTAGGATCATATACCTTGACAGTGACAGATTCTAATGCTTGTGTCTTTATTATAGATACGATTATTGTATCACCAACACTTCTCGTAGTTCAAGACACGGTTTCAAATGTGAATTGCTTTGCTGGTAGCGATGGGTGGATTGACCTTACGGTGAGCGAAGCCACAGCGCCTTATCAATACTTATGGAATAATGCAGATACGCTTCAGGATATTGATAGTTTAACGGCAGGAACCTATGAGGTTGTCATTACTGACAGCAATAGCTGTGTGACCATTTACCCCGTAACAGTCACAGAACCACTAGCACCATTGACCTTGAGTATGGACTCTATTAATGTGTTCTGTTTTGGAGATACCACAGGATCTATTGATTTAAGTGTTACAGGTGGTACGCCAGGTTATAGCTACCTATGGAATATAGGAGATACGCTTCAGGATATAGACTCTCTAATTACAGGAACCTATCAGGTCATCGTCACAGATACCAATCAATGTGTGGATTCCTTGAGTATATTTATTGACCAGCCCTTGGCTCCAATTGCATTGAGTGCCACACAGGTAGATATCCTTTGTTTTGGAGATGCTACAGGTGAAGTGGACTTAACAGTAAGTGGAGGCACGCCTGCTTCTACGGGGTATGTGTTTGATTGGAATAGTGGTGCTTTTGCCACAGAGGATTTAGCGGATATTCCTTTTGGAACTTATGCGGTATTGGTGACAGACTCTTTGCTATGCTCCGATACGCTTTCTGTAACACTCACACAGCCTGATGCACCGATTGCTATAGATTTTACAATCTTGAATGTTTCTTGTTTTGGTGATTCAACAGGAGATGTGTTGGCCGACATTAGTGGTGGAACGGTGCCTTATCAATGGAGCTGGGACTTCCCAATTGTGGATACCACACTCTTTATAGATTCTTTACCCATCGGAGCTTATGTGCTGAACGTTATTGATTCCAACAACTGTGAATACCAACAAACGGCCACAGTAACACAGCCAGATGCGCCACTTACGGTGACTTATGATGAAGTACTGCCTTCATGCTTTGAATACAGTGATGGGGTCCTGACCTTAATTCCTGCAGGAGGAACAGCGCCATACAGCTACTTGTGGAATACTGGAGATACCACAATCAGTATTGACTCATTGGCTACAGGAGACTTTAGCGCACAAATCGTGGATACCCTCGGATGTTTTACCTCGATTGATATCTTCTTAGCGGAGCCACCAGAGCTACAGATTTCTTTGGATGTAGATACCCTTTCGGGATGTAGTCCATTTGTGGTGCAGTTTACCAATACCTCTAATGCTACGGCGAACTGTGAATGGGATTTTGGAAATGGAAATACGTACACAGGGTGTGAGAATGTATTCAATGTGTACGAAGAGGGGGGGATCTATTCGGTGGCATTAACCGCATATGACGATAATGGTTGTTTTAACGATGTGACCTACAATGATTTTATAACGGTGTATCAAACACCAACGGCTGCACATGAATATTGATCCAACGGTCTTGTATCCAGATTTACCTACAACCTATATCTCGAATGAATCTATAGGTGGAGATACCTTTGTTTGGAACATGGGAGATACCCCACTTGACTTTATGGACTTTGAACCTGGTGTTTATACATACAGTCCGAATGTGGCTGATACCTTTTACATCAGCTTATTGGCTATTACCGATGAAGGATGCGTGGATTCTACACAAGGATTTGTTGCCTTTTTTAATGATCCTTTCCTATATGCCCCGAATTCATTCACGCCCGATGGGAATATCGTAAATGACAGCTGGTTTCCTGTTTTCTCTAGTCCAGAATATGTGAAGCGCTATAATTTGGACATCTACAACCGTTGGGGGGAGCGTGTGTTTGAAACTACAGACCTCAATCAAGGATGGGATGGAACCTATCAAGGAAGCCCAGTACAAGACGGCACCTACACCTGGAAAATTAACTTCAGGTGGTACGATCAAAGAGCCTTTGAGCTCACAGGTCATATTACACTCATTAAGTAGGTAGCACTCTGCGCATATCTAAAGTTCTCAGGTCTTCAGAATGGGAAAACGGTTTAAACAAAAAAAAATAATTGGGATTCTTAAAGCTTGTCTTTTCTAATTTTTTCATTTGATGTATCTTGTGAACCTCTTAAAAACAGCTCGGTATGAAAGATGAAAGGTTAAGAAAATTTTTAAAAGATGTTTTGGTTTCAATGCCTTTAGATTGGTTGAATCTAACCACTCATCGTCTCGATGTATATGACGAATCAAAGGCTAAAACGCAATTTATAGATCAATTTTCCGAATTGTATAATTCGAAATCCATACATAATGAGTCATTGCAAAAACTACCAACAGCCTTTGATTATATCCGATTGGGTCATCCATTGTCATGTATTTTAGAGTGGGCAATTGCTACAAAATACAATGTCGCTGCTGATCGAGTGATTGCATTCTCCTCACAAACCATTCCTATTATGGCAATTTTGAGAAAGAATGCTTTGGAAGGAAAAGCCACGCAAATCATTTATGATAGTGAAATGCCAGCTCATTTTAACCAAGCTATTATAGCTTCTGTATACACCTATCAATGTGCTTTCAAAAAATTAGATTTTGAAGCAAAAATTCCTGAATTTGATGGAACCACAATTGTATTCTCCAATAAAAACGAGCTAGATGACTTTGACAGAAGGTCTAACGTTGATTTTTCTATCAATTATCAAGCTGGATTAGGTAGTATTCTTTTGGTTGTTGGAGCAGAAAATGAAAGTTATATTTCAGAGATACAACATGTTCGTAGGAGAGAGACAATAGCGATGACACCTGCAAACACATTAATTGTTCTTGAGGATATGCTCGATAAGAGAAGCTCTAAGCCAGTACAAAATGATGCTGATAAATTTAAGGTCTTGACGGAAATTAAAGAAATTACACATACTGAGGTTTTACCTATTGTAGCGTCTAGCGGATTGTCTATTCAATATGCCATTATGATGGGTCTTATCGATGATGCTATTGAACAATATATGGATAAGCCCATTAAAATAATCGTACCACCTAATTGTTATGGCGGAACCAACGATCAAGCGAGACGCGTTGCTGAAATTTTGGACAATGTTGAAGTTGTTGATCTTCCTGTGGATAGTGGGAGCGATATGGTACAAAGTATTGATAGCGTGCTGAACGAAATTGCCGATATTGATGCAGTCCCTTTTATTATTGCTGAAATACCTACCAACCCGAGGGTTGAGGTTCCTGACCTAATAAAGCTAAAAGAGGTCCTGTCGAAACCCCGAAAAACAAAAAATGGTTCACCGGCTATCGACCCGGTATTTATTTTAGACCAAACGTTTTGTCCAAATATTCACTTCTTAGGAGAACGGAGCGCTGTTGTCCTCAGTTAGAGCAATCTCATATGCAAGCGGCTCCAAGTTTCCCAGTGGTGGTAAATGCACTGCAGGCTATTGTGTTTCAAACACTGAGGCGAGTGCGCTTATGTCAAAGATTCAATTGCATTTATCGCTTTGTGACAACGAGGCGACGTCCGGTCAATACGCAATTCTTGCCAAGCAATTGCCTTCAATGAATCAAAGAATCCAAGACGCTTACAAAAACACCCACGAATTCGTACGCTTCATTGAGAAAATATTGCCTGAGGCTAAAATAAATTTTGTCTCGGATGCGTTGGCAAAAGAAGGATTCACGCCATCTGTTTTTTCCTTAGACCTTCCAACGAAAGGGGAGAGCGATGTCGAAAGAGAAGCCTATAAGCGTGTATTAAATCATAAACTTATCCAAGATATGATTCAAAAGATTCCAAATGAAAGTAAATATTGTGTCAGTTACGGGCAGTTGAAAGGATGTTATTGGACGATACCAGCAACTTCCACGCAAGGTACAACGAAGGAAGGTGACAAGGATTATATTGCCCGCGTTGCATTGTCTCCCAGTATGGATTTAGAATCGCATAAAAAAGTATTCTCTGATTTTGTAAATGACTTAGATTAATCATTCGGCATGTCATTTAAGCTATTTTATTACATCAAAAGATTTAGTTATAATGCACTACCTGCAATATATTTTGAAAGAAACTATAAGCGTTTAAAAGCTTTTGAATCAGAGTGCGATAAGAAGGAATTAGGGTTGAGATTAGATTATTATATAAAACAAAAAGCGTCATTTGTATTGCCTGATTCAGCACAAAAAAATGGAGCTTTCAAAAGAACTAAAGGAACCGATTACTATCTTGATTTGAAAGATTTTTTAAATCACTTCCCTAAAGATTTTTCATTTGTTCATCATTTTGGTGACAATACAGAAGTTAAACATGTGCCAACGCTCATTAAGGCTAGAAAACTCAATGTTAATAATGCAAATTCGATTCTATTTAAGCTCAATAAAAACCGTCATTTTCAGTGGGTAAACGATGGTAAAAAGTACTCCGAAAAAGAGAACAAACTCGTTTGGCGCGGTGGTGCCTATCTACCATTGAGAAAGGGATTTGTAAAGCTTTTTTACAATCATCCAAAATGTAATGTAGGTCAAACAAATAGTCCAAGTGAAGAAGTACCATGGCAAAAGTCATATATGTCCATAAGCGAACAGCTCGAATATAAATTCATTTTTTGCCCCGAAGGAAATGACGTGGCAACGAACTTAAAATGGGTCATGTCATCAAATTCACTTTGTTTTATGCCAAAACCGACATGTGAGACTTGGTTTATGGAAGGTGTTTTGGAACCAGGCGTTCATTTCGTCGAGATTGCCTCAGATTATAGTGATTTGGAAGAAAAGATTGACTACTATTCCACGCATATTTCTAAGGCGGAGGTTATCATTAAAAATGCACATGAGCATGTAAGTCGATTTAAAGACAAGGATATGGAGGATTTGCTTTGCTTAAAGGTACTAGAGTCTTATTTCACACATAGTGGTCAGCTTAAGGTTTGATGCGTTCTGAGACCAGGTTTAGTACCTTGTTTAGCTGCTGATCTTTTGATAAAAAGCTATTGTCTAAAACCAATGCATCATCAACTTTTACAAGAGGACTTTCGGCTCTTGTTGAATCAACATGGTCTCTTTGGATTAGATTTTCTTTTACCTCAGCCATCGTTTGAGGAATACCCTTCTCTTTGAGTTCATCAAAACGTCTTTTTACTCTAATGTCCACATTGGCAGTAACAAAAAGCTTAAGTTCAGCATTTGGAAATACTACGGATCCTATGTCTCGACCATCCATTACTATGCCTCCTAGACGGCCCATTTCTTGCTGCTGCTTTACCAGTTGAACGCGAACAGCTTTGATCGTAGCTACCTTAGATACAATTGCAGCCACATGTGCTTGTCGTATTTCTTCATCTATATTTTCATCGTTCAGAAATAAACAGTTTTTATCATGAATTAAACTGAAACTAAGTCTAAGCTGATCAATTACGCTATAAATACCTTCTAGGTCCATGTGTTCTTTAGAAACAAAACCCTTTCTGTAAAAGAAGAGGGCTGCCCCTCTATACATCGCGCCTGAATCAATAAAAGAATAGCCAAGTTGAGCCGCTACGGCTTTGGCTAGAGTACTTTTGCCACATGCTGAAAAACCGTCAATAGCTATGGTGATTCTTTGCTTCATAAATTAAAATTACGCATTGCTAACGATAAATCAAGAAGAAAACACTTTTCTCAAAAACCGCCCGGTTTCATTGTCTTTCTCTTTTATGAGTTCTTCGGGAGTACCTTCAAATAAAATATAACCACCATTTTCTCCACCTTCAGGCCCTAGGTCTATGATGTGATCCGCACATTTGAGTACTTCTGTGTTATGTTCAATAACAAGAATACTATGACCTTGAAGAATGAGTGCGTTGAATGCGATAATTAACTTTTCTATGTCATGGAAATGAAGGCCCGTAGTAGGTTCATCAAAAATAAAAAGTGTTGCACCAAGTTTATTTCCTTTTGCTAAAAAAGAAGCCAATTTTATTCTTTGTGCTTCTCCACCACTCATTGTGCTTGAAGCTTGACCAAGTTTTAAATATCCAAGCCCCACATCAACAAGTGGTGTTATTTTTTGTGAAATTTTTAATTCAAGCCGTTCTGGATTTTCATTGAATAATAACAATGCATCATCAAGACTCATTTCCAAGATGTCGTGAATTGTCTTGTTTTTGTATAGAATATCTAAAGTTTCAGTTTTGTATCTTTTGCCCTTACAAGTCTCACATTCTAAATGGACATCGGCCATAAACTGCATACCAACTGTAATTGTTCCTTCGCCTTCACATTCCTCACATCTACCGCCTTGCACATTGAATGAAAAGAATCCTGGCTTGTAGCCTCTTGTTTTTGATAGCTTTTGTCGAGAAAAAAGTTCTCGGATTTCATCGAATGCTTTTACGTAAGTTACTGGGTTGCTTCTAGATGACTTCCCAATAGGATTTTGATCTATGAATTCTACATGATGAATAGCATCCATTGCTCCACTGATTTTTGTAAAGGCACCTTGTATGTCATTACTAATACCTTTTATTTTCCGAAGTGCAGGGTAGAGTATATCACCTATCAAGCTGGATTTTCCTGATCCCGAAACTCCAGTTACGCAGGTTAAGCAATCTAAAGGAATGTCAACATTTAAGTTTTTTAGATTGAATTGTTGGGCGCCTTGAATTGTGATTTTATTTTTTGATTTTCTTCGTTTTATAGGAATGCCAATACTTTCCTTTCCTGACAGATATGCTCCTGTTAAACTGTTTTTTGATTTATAGAGTTGCTTAAAAGACCCATTAAAGATGATTTCTCCACCAAAAATACCAGCCTTTGGACCGATATCTATTATTCTATCTGCAGCCCGCATTATTTCTTCCTCGTGTTCAACGACGACGACAGTATTGCCCACATCTTGAAGGCTTTTAAGAACGTGTATGAGGTTTTCAGTATCTTTTGGGTGCAATCCTATAGAAGGTTCGTCTAAAATATAAATAGAGCCAACCAATGCGCTTCCAAGTGATGTGGCAAGGTGTATTCTTTGTGATTCTCCACCAGACAAGGTATTGGATTGTCTATTTAAAGTTAAATATCCTAGACCAACTTCACACAAATAAGTCAATCGATTAATGATTTCAGGTAAAATGCGTTTCGTGATGCTAGAATCGTTAAAGTTGTCATCTATTTTTTCAAAAAACTCTAGACATCGATTAACAGGCATTAGCACCAGATCCTGGATTGATTTGTTATTTATTTTTACGAAACCGGCATCCCCTCGAAGTCTTGTTCCATTGCATTCGGTGCAGTTCGTTCTACCACGATATCTCGATAGTAATACGCGGTATTGTATCTTATAAGTTTTCTTTTCTACTTCTTTAAAAAACTTATGAAGTCCCTTAAA
This sequence comes from uncultured Flavobacteriales bacterium, assembly GCA_943789205.1. Classification (GTDB taxonomy): domain Bacteria; phylum Bacteroidota; class Bacteroidia; order Flavobacteriales_D; family Crocinitomicaceae; genus UBA952. The sequence continues at coordinate 217,396 of CALSTG010000001.1, read as the reverse complement.
ATGCTTGTTCCCGTCCCAAAGTAGGTTATATTCTGCCTGAGATAAATCATGAATTGGCCGGTGAATTGGGAAATCAAATGTTTCTGCAGCGTAAATCAACTTGTTTAGGTGTTTTCCCATAACCTCTCCTCGCCAGGGCGCTATGGCACCGTCATACACACTAAGTGAAGTGTCGGGTATGACGAGTTTTTCATCAATACCCAAAACTTGTCCAAAACCTTCACAGGTTTTGCAGGCTCCAAATGGATTGTTGAATGCAAAAAAATGCAGGCTTGGTTCTTGGAAGGCAACACCATTAGATTCAAATCTTTTAGAAAAGGAGGTTATTACATTTGATATAGGATCAAGGAGCACACAGAATCCATCTCCTTCATCAAATGCCATGTCTATTGAATCTGCAAAACGACCCAGGTTACTTTCCTCGCTAAAGTCACAAACGATTCTGTCAATAACTAAATAGGGCACATCATTTTTCTTGAACTTATAGGTATTTATATTTATAAACTTATTATTTAAGTATAATCTTTTAAATCCTTGTTTATTAAGTGTTTCTATTTTGTATGAATCAATATTTTCTAGCGGTGAAAGTATCGCTATTTTTTGATTAGACGCCAAGGTTTTTAGATGATTAATGACATCGCCAGTATTTTGTTTTATCACAGGTTTATTTGTGGCAGGATCAAATGTGACCCCTGTTCTCGCATACAACAATTTGAGATAATCATAGATTTCAGTAGTTGTGCCGATAGTAGACCTCGGATTGTTTGAGGTCACCTTTTGTTGAATTGCGATTGATGGTGCAATTCCCTTCATCGAATCCATATCTGGCTTGTCCAGCTTTCCTAAAAATTGTCTGGCATAGGAGGACATACTTTCTATGAATCTTCTTTGTCCTTCAGCAAAAAGGGTATCAAAAGCTAAAGAGGTTTTACCCGAACCAGAGACACCCGTAATGACGGTGAATGACCCATGCGGAATTTCCACGTCTATATTCTTTAGATTATGGACACGAGCGCCCTTTATAACAATAGAATCCCTCATACTACAAAAATAACAGATGGAGAGCAAAGGGGTTCATTAGTCGCAAAATTATTATACGTATTTTTGGTTAAAACTATCAAATATGACCGAAAACACTAGGCCGCCAAAGTTTATAGAATCATTGATTCCTATTGTTGCCCTTATCGCATTATTGGCTTTTAATGTCTTTGTATTTAAGGATAATGCTACTGGAGGACCTAATCAAATTGCGTTACTTTTTGCTGCTGTTATTGCGGCGTCTATTGGTATTCGTCAAGGTTTTTCATGGAGTGTTTTACAAAGTGGAATGATTGAGAGTATTAAGTCCGCTTTGGGTGCCGTTTTAATTTTATTAATAATCGGTGCGTTGAGCGGAACTTGGATGATTTCAGGTGTTGTTCCTACAATGATTTATTATGGTTTAGATATACTAAACCCCAGTTTTTTCTTGGTTGCAACCTGTATTATTTGTGCTATTGTTGCATTGGCGACAGGAAGCTCTTGGAGTACAATAGCAACTGTTGGAATAGCTCTTCTAGGCATCGGAAGTGTTATGGGTATTGGTGAAGGAATGATTGCAGGAGCAATTATATCAGGCGCTTATTTCGGTGATAAAATGTCGCCTTTATCAGATACTACGAATCTTGCACCTGCTATGGCTGGAACTGATTTGTTCACCCACATTCGCTATATGACGTATACGACAATACCAACCTTAATTATTACTTTGATTATCTTTTTGTTTTTGGGATTATCGCTCGATTCTAAAACAGATGTTGCAGGTATTGAAGCAATGCAGCAGACCTTAGGTCAAACTTTCATGATTTCGCCTTGGTTGTTTCTTGTTCCAGCTGTTGTTATTGGTTTAATCATTATGAAATGGGATGCATTGCCTGCATTGTTTTTTGGGACAATTGCCGGTGGTATTGCCGCTATTATAGCGCAACCTGCTATTGTAAATCAGCTATCTGGGATTACGGATAATTATTTCATGTCATCCTACACCACATTCTTTACGGCTATAGCATCAGATTCTGCCATTGAAACTGGAAATACAGGTGTAAATGATTTATTGTCTACAGGAGGCATGAGTGGTATGCTTAACACTATTTGGCTGGTTATTTGTTCAATGTGTTTTGGTGGTGTAATGGAGGTTACCGGTATGCTTAAAAAAATAACATCGAGTTTTATAAATACTCAAGAATCTGCAGGTTCTTTGATAGCCAAAACAGCAGGTACTTGTATCTTTTTTAATGCGACAACATCAGATCAATATTTAGCAATTGTTGTTCCTGGAAGAATGTTCTCTAAAGAGTTTAAGGACAGAGGTTTAAAGCCTGAAAATTTAAGTAGAACTTTAGAAGACTCTGGAACAGTAACATCTCCACTTATACCTTGGAATACTTGTGGTGCATATCATGCAGGGGTGCTTGGTGTTGCAACTGGAACTTATTGGATGTTCTGCTTTTTTAACTTAATCAGTCCTTTAATGACCGTATTGTATGGTTTAATGAATATTAGAATCAGAAGATATTCGAAGGAAGAAATGGAGGCGATTAAGGCTGAACAGACTAGGAAAGTTTAAGCGCCCTTTCTATACCATAAATTAAGGTATGAATGACTTTTATATGTATTTCTTGAGCACGATCGGCATATTCACTTTGTGGTGCTCTTATTTCAAGATCTGCTAATTCAGCCAATGTTCCGCCTGTTTTTCCTGTTAGGACAATAGTTTTGATACCTTGTTTACGCGCTACCTTAACAGCATTTATAACGTTACCTGAATTTCCCGATGTCGAAATGCCAAGCAAGATGTCACCTTTGTTCCCTACGGCCTCAACATATCTCGAGAAAACTTCATCAAATCCATAATCATTGGCAACACACGTTATATGACTTGGGTCTGATATGGAAAGAGCAGCTAAACCCTTCCTATCATTTCTGAATTTCCCACTTAACTCTTCGGCAAAATGCATCGCATCACACATAGACCCACCATTTCCACAGCTGATTATTTTGTTTCCATTGCTTAAAGCCTCTGACATAAGGATTATGGCATTTGCAATTTTCGTATGGTTTGCATCATTATTAAATGATTTTAAAGCCTCAGCCGCTTCATCAAAATGTTTTCGAATTGTTTCTTTGCTCATACTTAACTTGTAAAAGTAAGGAATCTGTTACGAATCTTCGTTTATTTGTTTTGTATCTTTGTCTCATGGAGCTAGAAAATAATTTTGAAGGAAAAGTTGTATGGCTGACTGGTGCAAGCTCGGGTATCGGTAAAGAGCTCAGTATTCAGCTTTCTAGCCTTGGCGCGAAACTCATTCTTTCTTCTCGAAATGAAAAGCTTCTTAATGAGCTTAAATCGACTCTTGAATATAGCGAGGAGCATACGGTACTTCCATTAGACCTGGCAGATGCTAAGAGTTTTCCAGAAAAATTCAAGCATGTTATAGAAAAGTATGGTCAAATTGATTTTCTTCTTCAAAATGGTGGTATTAGTCAGCGTGGTTCAGCTTCAGAATCATCTGAAGAGGTTGTTCGTAAAATTATGGAGGTTAATTTTTTTGGAAACGTATTGTTGACCAAAACAGTATTGCCGGCCCTTAGGAAAAGTAAAGGGCATATTGTTGTTATTAGTAGTATTGCTGGTAAATTCGGGTTCTTTTTAAGATCTTCATACAGTGCCTCTAAGCATGCACTTCATGGCTATTATGAATCCCTTGCCTTGGAGGAAGAATCAAATGGGGTTTCCGTTACTATGGTCTGTCCTGGAAAAATTAATACTCCAATTTCTACCAATGCCTTATCGGCAGATGGAAACAAGCATGGAACTATGGATCACAATCAAGAAACAGGTATGCCCGTTTCAATGTGTGTGAGTCAGCTCTTGAAAGCAGTAGCAAAACAAAAACGAGAGGTACTTATTGGTAATAAAGAAATTAAAGCTGTGACCCTAAAACGGTTGTTGCCTCGTTTATTTTGGCGTGTTATCCGAAAGCAATCCCCTACATAGAACCAGTATTAATTTTAGGGCATAAAAAAAGCCATCACAATGTGATGGCCTTTACAAATCTTGTAAATTCTTAGTTTACGCTAGACGATAGGTCAGCACCTGCTTTGAATTTCACAGTGTTTTTAGCTGCGATTTGGATTACTGCACCTGTTTTAGGGTTACGTCCAGCACGAGCTGCTCTTCTAGTAATAGAAAATGAACCGAATCCTACTAAAGAAATACGGTCTCCTTTTTTCAATGCTCCAGTTGTAGCACCTACGAATGCATCTAATGCTTTCTTAGCGTCAGCTTTAGATAATCCAGCGTCATTTGCCATTGCATCGATTAATTCTGCTTTGTTCATAATGAGTTGTTTTATATTGTTAATAAATATTTATCACAACAAATATATCCGAATATCAATGTCAGTCAAGGTTTGGGGGGTAAAATATGCTAAAAATGTTGATAAGTGGGGCTAAATGTTGATAAACCTACCTGAATTCCTTGTAAAATATAGGGTTAATGTCATTTTTACGTCTTCTAAGGTCTACTTTTTTTGCTTTTTAGATCTATTTCGGACAATAAAGAACTAAAATCAGGTAGCAATTGTTAATTTGGTTAGATATGAAAGCAGTAATCATTGGCTCAGGTATTGGCGGTATGGCAACCGCAATAAGACTAGCTTCTCTCGGTTTTGAAACGGAAGTTTTTGAGCAAAATTCCTTCTACGGTGGTAAAATCAATTCGAAACAAATTGGAGCATATCGATTTGATCGTGGACCATCTGTATTTACGGAACCACATTTAATAGATGAGCTACTTGGGTTGGATAGCAATAATGATGATGAGTTTAGTTACGTAAAATTGCCCATATCGTGCTGTTATTTCTTTGAAGATGGAACAAGAGTTGCACTTCCTACGGGAAGTAAAGCTGTTGCCGATGTGTTAAGTGAAGAACTCGGAGAGGATAAAAAGAACATATATAGTTGTCTAAAGGCTTTAGAACGTAATTACAATGCAGTTTATCCCGTATTCATTAAAGTATCCTTACATCGCATTGGACATTGGCTCAATAGAAATATTTTAAGAGCGATTAAACGAATTCCTTTCTATGGATTATTTCACACGATGAATCGAGTGAATTCCAAAACCTTTAAGAACAATAAAACGGTACAAATTTTTAATCGATTTGCAACTTACAACGGAAGTGACCCTTTCAAGAGTCCCGGGATGTTTAATATCATCGCCCATCTTGAGCTAAATATTGGGCCTTTTATGCCAAAAGGAGGCATGGTAGCTATAAGTGATTCAGTATATAAAAAAGCCGTAGATATGGGTGTGCGTTTTCATTTCGATACGCGAATTGAAGAAATCTGTTATAACGACGGAAAGGTATCGGGAATAAAACATAGTGGTGGAGTTGTAGAATGTGAATTGGTTACGAGTAATATGGATGTTCATTTTACATATGAAAAGCTTTTACCAAATTTAAAAAGTCCGTTAAAAATATTAAGCCAAGAAAAGTCAAGCTCTGCAATTGTTTTTTATTGGGGAATACGTAAATCATTTGATAGCCTTGATGTGCACAATATATTTTTTTCTGAGGCTTATGAAGAGGAGTTTAACCACCTGTTTGTGAAAAAATCATTAATTGAGGACCCCACCGTATATATACATATTTCCTCCAAGATTGAGAAATCGGATGCTCCGGATGGCTGTGAAAATTGGTTTGTTATGGTTAATGCACCCATAGATAGCGGCCAAGACTGGACAGCACAAAAAGATAACCTTAGAACCAATGTTATTAAAAAGCTTAGTGGGATTCTCAAAGAGGATATTGCTCCCCTTATTGAAATCGAAGAACAGCTAGATCCAGCTATGATGGAGCGCATGTATTCTGGAAAGAATGGCTCGATTTACGGTAATGCTTCGAATTCAACCTTAGCGTCATTTTATAGACATCCAAATTTCTCGAGGCATCTTTATGGTTTATATTTTGCTGGTGTTACAGTTCATCCTGGAGGTGGTATTCCTCTTGCATTAAATAGCGCCGCAATTGTTGAGCGCTGTGTTAGGAAAGACTTTTCTATTGGTCAATAAATACATGGTTGATTTCCGGGACATTAATGTTGTCTTTCATTATTTCTCTAGCATTTTCAATGAAAGATTTCATTTTCAAAAGATAGCTTTTATTGGTTATTATTTTTGCTAAAGGGAATTTAGAACATGGCAGCACCTCAAATAATTTCTGACCCTTCCTTGTTGGTTTATGGACCCATATTAAATGGTAAAAGGCATCCTTGATTTTCAATACTCCATTTACTTTTTCAAGTGTAATTTCAAGCATCATCCCGCCATCTGTGTTTGTACTCGCTTGATTTGATACAAAATTCCCTAGAGAGTAGGCTACGAGCTGGTTTTTATCTTTGTTGAATTCTGACCTTTGAATGACATGAGGATGCCCACCTATAATAATATTTACACCATGCCTGAATAAAAATTCAGCAATGCGCTTTTGATATTTGTTTGGTTGAGTTTGATATTCTTTACCCCAATGAACGACAGCGATTAATCCATCAAGCGCTTCTTTTTTACTTTGTTCAATATCAAGAAATATTTGATTGGTGTCAATATAATTTACACTTGTAGGTCTCGGAGCTTTTAATCCGTTAGTCCCGTAGGTGTAATTTAAAAGACCAATACGCATATTTTTTTTTCTAAGGATTAGTAAATTTCTAAACTGCCTATCCTGGGTATTCTTATAGGTTCCGTTATGCGGAATAGCTAGTTTATCAAGAACTTCTATCGTTCTTTTAATACCTTTACCTCCTCGGTCACAAGAATGGTTGTTGGCCGTCACCAATATATCAATACCACTTTTCTTACATGCCTCGGCCAATTTGTCTGGTGATGAGAATTGGGGATACCCGCTGTATGGCGGACCAGCCAATGTAACCTCTAAATTGGCAATGGCAAAATCTGGACGCGATAAGGTCGTTTTAATTTCAGCAAATACATTGTCGTAATTATAAGTGTTGGTAGCTGAATTATGTGCTGCCTCAATCTGACCTCCATGCCCCATGATGTCACCTGCAAAAATTAGAGACATTTGTTCTTGTGCAGTTGAATTAAAGCAAATGAGTACCAATAAAAAAGAAAGAAATTTCATAGAATATATTATGGTTTGAAAATACTACTTTAGCGTCATACACAAAGACAATTATTTCTTTTTTTAGTTGTCAATAAAAACAAACTCTTGGTTAAGAAGGAATTACTCGATACAATACATAAGGTGATACAAAATCGAATATTAGCCTCGTCAAAAATTCTCGACGACATTCAGCAGTCTATTGATGCCGAATCAAACAGCACGGCAGGGGATAAGCATGATACTTCTCGGGAATTAATGCAGCAAGAACGAAATAAAGCGGCTCAGAATTTACAAAACCAAATGAATCTAGATGCACTTTTTGTAAAGCTAAAAGATGTTGAGACTTCAATTCAAGTCACGTTTGGGAGCCTCATCTCTTCCAGCATTGGCTGGGTTTTTATTGGGCTTCCGCTAGGTAGAATTTCTTTTAACAATTATGATATTCTTTGTGTTTCTGGAAATTCTCCAATTGCCCGTCAACTAACTGGTTCAAAAGCAGGTGCTGTTCTATCAGTGAATGGACAGGATATTGAAGTCTATAAAGTGAAATAAAAAAAGTGAGACGAATCTCACTTTTTGATAAATATTTACGGTAGGTTATTTATTTACTTCATAATTGAGTATATGTATACTTAGATCGTATTGATAGGGTTTCACTAACGAAGTAAATTGATGTGACCCGTTTCGGTATTTTTATTAGCTTCCGATAAACGACGATATTCAAGTTGCCAAGTGTATGTTCCTTCGGGCACGTCAAGATTTCTATAGGTGCCGTCCCACTTTGCATCAATGTCAAAGGATTCCCAAATGACCTCACCCCATCGATTGTATATTCTCAATGAATAAGAAAGTGGATCAACTCCAGAAAGAATAATAAACCAGTTTTGATTGTGTTCATCTGCATCAGGAGTAAAAGTATTAGGGACATAAAAGAACGTCTCAGGAAGCTCATAACATGGCTCAAGCGGATTTGAAATTGTTTCAGCTATTGTTATTTGGCAACCAGCATCATCTGTAACAATTGCATCATAAAGGCCTGCAATGATATTCTCAAGATTGAATGTATTTTCATTATTACTCCATTCAATGGAATAGGGTGGTGTACCTTCGCTAACATCAATAGAAATAGACCCTGAAGGATCACCTGCACAAATAGGATCAGAGCTTGTCAAAACAAGTGAAGGTAAACTTGTGGTGTTTATGAAAATACTTGCGGAAGCATTGCAATTGTTAATGTCTGTGCCTATAACCGTATATTCGTTAACGCCAACTTGAGGTGTAAATGCAGTTCCGTTCACTAGGCCACCATTCCAAGAGTAATATAAGGCGCCCGTGGCATTCGGCGTGAATACATCGCCTTCACAAAGGGATAAATCAACACCGGGGCTTAAGCTTGTGAGTTTATTTATTGTTAGGTTTAAATTCACAATTGAATCACATCCATTACTTGTTCCTCCTATGTATGTATATGTTGCGGTGGTGTTATTTTCAGTATACGTATTGCCATCAATCCAAGTATAACTATCACAGGCGGTTTGAATGTCTGTAAAGTTGACGTTGTTGTATATCGTTAAATTTAATGACACAATAGAGTCGCAACCTGTAGAAGACCCTCCTGTAAATGTATAACTTGCTGTATTATTGCTCGATGTATATGTGTTTCCATCAATCCATGTAAAGTCATTGCATGACGTTTGAAAATCTGTTCCATAGCTCGTGTTGTTTATGATGAGACTCAAATAAACTATAGAATCACAGCCATTTGCTGCACCTCCTGGATAAATAAAAGAGGCTGATGTATTATTTTCAGAGTAGGTATTGCCATCAATCCAGGTGAAATTATCACAACTTTCATGCACATCTACATAGCTAATCGAATTGTTTACAGTCAGGTCTAACGTTACTATGGAGTCGCAGCCTGCAACTGCACCATTAGGATATGTAAAGGTCGCTGTATTGTTATTTGAGGTGTAATTTATTCCATCAATCCAGGTAAATGTTTCACAGGCGACTTGAATATCCGTACCATAAACAGCACTACTAATGGTTAAATCTAGATTTACCGTAGAATCACATCCGTTTGATGCACCACCTATTAATGTAAATGTCGCAGTATTATTTGATGAGGTATATGTATTGCCATCAATCCAAATAACAGGAGTACAAGAAGTAATAACATCTGTCCCTACCGTCGGGCTATATACAGTTAAATTTAAAAAGACCACTGAATCGCATCCTGAAGCAGAGACATTCGGGTAAGTGTAGACTGCTGTTGTATTGCTTTCGTTGTAAGTGATACCATCAATCCATGTATAAGGACCACAGCTCGTTTCAAAATCAGTAGTTGTTATTGTATTGTTTATTGTTACTACAAATTCATTTTCATTTGAGCACGAAGGAACCGTATTCGTTGCTTCAAATACAAAAACACTCTGCGTTATATCTATAATATCTCCTTCATTTAATAGTGTTCCAGAGCCATCGGAACCGCTGTAGTAGTTTCCAAAGGATAGTGATGGTAAAACGTATGTGTCACATGAAGTGACATCCGAAGGATTGTCGATAAGTGGATCTGTGTATACATTTACCTGTATGGTTGTATCATCAAAACATACGCCATCTGAAACATTTAAATTCACATCATAGGTCCCAGAGTTAGCATAAGAATAAATCGCACTAGGCGTATTTATAAATGGACTGTTATCACCAAAATCCCAAATATATGATGTAATACCTGCAGAAGACAAGGAATTCATTCCATCGAATGTAAAACTGTTTCCATTTAGACATTGATTACTTACTGGAGCGATAACAGCATCTATTCCGCATGATTGGGTTACAGTTAAGTCTTCCATAATCACATCAAGACCATTCCCTCCAGTGCTATTGAAGTGAACAAGAAAGTTTAGGCCACTTGTAGTAACAGTAGTGCTAATAGTTATAAGTTGCCATGCCCCAGATAATATGGGGTCTAAAACACTTAAAATAGTTCCATTGTCGTCTGATAAAGTCATTGTCACATCGGATACTGGTATGGTGCTTCTCATCCAGACAGCAACTGAAACGTCACATCCAATCTGTAATCCTGTAAAATTTTGCTCATAAATATCGACATCTCCAATACCATTTTGAACATTGAACCAACCAAAAAATGTTCCACTGAGTGCATAATTTGGGTTAAAGTCTGAACCTCCATTACCGTATAATACAGGAGCATTTGCACCTGCAATTGTTCCACTATCAAAAGTCTCAGTAAAAATGGTACTGTTGTTTGAGTATATGGTAAGGTCGAGTGTGACTATTGAATCACATCCATTTACCGAGCCGCCGATAATTGTATAGGTAGCCGTATTGTTTGATGTAGTATATGTATTTCCATCAATCCAAGTATAGCTTTCGCAGGCAGCTTGTTGGTCTGTTCCATTAACGGTATTGCTAATTGTAAGATCTAAAGTCACTAAGGAATCGCAACCATTTGCTGCGCCACCGACAATAGTATAGGTAGCCGTATTGTTTGATGTAGTATATGTATTTCCATCAATCCAAGTATAGCTTTCGCAGGCAGCTTGTTGATCTGTTCCATTTACGGTATTGCTAATGGTAAGGTCTAAAGTCACTAAGGAATCACAACCATTTGCTGCACCACCGACAATAGTATAGGTAGCCGTATTGTTTGATGTAGTATATGTATTTCCATCAATCCAAGTATAGCTTTCGCAGGCAGCTTGTTGGTCTGTTCCATTAACGGTATTGCTAATGGTAAGATCTAAAGTCACTAAGGAATCGCAACCATTTGCTGCGCCACCGACAATAGTATAGGTAGCCGTATTGTTTGATGTAGTATATGTATTTCCATCAATCCAAGTATAGCTTTCGCAGGCAGCTTGTTGATCTGTTCCATTTACGGTATTGCTAATGGTAAGGTCTAAAGTCACTAAGGAATCACAACCATTTGCTGCACCACCGACAATAGTATAGGTAGCCGTATTGTTTGATGTAGAATATGTATTTCCATCAATCCAAGTAAATGTTCCACAAGCAGCTTGTGGATCTGTTCCATTTACGGTATTGCTAATTGTAAGGTCTAAAGTCACTAAGGAATCACAACCATTTGCTGCACCACCGACAATAGTATAGGTAGCCGTATTGTTTGATGTAGTATATGTATTTCCATCAATCCAAGTGAATGTTCCACAGGCAGCTTGTGTATCCGTTCCATTTACGGTATTGCTAATGGTAAGATCTAAAGTCACTAGTGAATCACAACCATTTGCTGCACCACCGACAAAAGTGTAGGTAGCCGTATTGTTTGATGTAGTATATATATTTCCATCAATCCAAGTAAATGTTCCACAAGCAGCTTGTGTATCAGTTCCATTTACGGTATTGCTAATTGTAAGGTCTAAAGTCACTAAGGAATCACAACCATTCGCTGCACCACCGACAATAGTGTAGGTAGCCGTATTGTTTGATGTAGTATATGTATTTCCATCAATCCAAGTAAATGTTCCACAAGCAGCTTGTGTATCAGTTCCATTTACGGTATTGCTAATTGTAAGATCTAAAGTCACTAAGGAATCACAACCATTTGCTGAACCAGCGACAATAGTGTAAGTAGCCGTATTGTTAGAAGTAGTATATGTATTTCCATCAATCCAAGTATAGCTTTCGCAGGCAGCTTGTGTATCTGTTCCATTTACGGTATTGCTAATTGTAAGGTCTAAAGTCACTAAGGAATCACAACCATTTGCTGCACCACCGACAATAGTGTAGGTAGCCGTATTGTTTGATGTAGTATATGTATTTCCATCAATCCAAGTAAATGTTCCACAAGCAGCTTGTGTATCTGTTCCATTTACGGTATTGCTAATTGTAAGGTCTAAAGTCACTAGGGAATCACAACCATTTGCTGCACCACCGACAATAGTGTAGGTAGCCGTATTGTTTGATGTAGTATATGTATTTCCATCAATCCAAGTAAATGTTCCACAAGCAGCTTGTGTATCAGTTCCATTTACGGTATTGCTAATTGTAAGATCTAAAGTCACTAAGGAATCACAACCATTTGTGACCAGCGAAATAGTGTAAGTAGCCGTATTGTTAGAAGTAGTATATGTATTTCCATCAATCCAAGTATAGCTTTCGCAGGCAGCTTGAGTATCAGTTCCATTTACGGTATTGCTAATTGTAAGGTCTAAAGTCACAAGGAATCACAACCATTTCGACCACCGAGAATATTGTAGGTAGCCGTATTGTTTGATGTAGTATATGTATTTCCATCAATCCAAGTAAATGTTCCACAAGCAGCTTGTGTATCTGTTCCATTTACGGTATTGCTAATTGTAAGGTCTAAAGTCACTAGGGAATCACAACCATTTGCACCACCACCGACAATAGTGTAAGTAGCCGTATTGTTTGATGCAGTATATGTATTTCCATCAATCCAAGTGAATGGTCCACAGGAAGCTTGAGTATCCATACCAGCAAGGTTATTTGAAGCGATGGGTGCATCTGAATACACCCGAATATTATCGATAGCTAAACCATATGCCCAATTGCCTCCATCGTTATATATAAAACGAATTTGAACATTGTTTGATCCAATAAATGGTGTTAACAGCGTCTGATTTCCAACTACCCATGGCGTTGTTAAGGTGTTGTTGTTATTTGCGCTTGCATTTGCTAGGGTTATTAAATTATTCCATCCAGCACCTGTGTTAATTTCGACTTCGGCAGTTTCATAGGTTTCAGCAGAAAAAGCATGGTCAAATTCAAGAAAAACATCACCGGTTAAACCAGCAAGGCTAAAAACAGGAGAGGTTAAAAGATCGTTCGATTTATCACAATCACAGGCATCATCATTGGTATAGGCGAACTGTGTAGCGTTAGATGGCTCTATAATCCAGAACTGACTCGAAGCATTAGCCGTATTTCCATTTTGAAATAAATCGGAAGTGGCGGCTCCTTGAGTTGTAAAAGTACCTAAGCCACCTGATTCAAAATCCTCATAGAGAATATTCGATGCCACAAAGTTGGCGTCTAAAATAGTTAGTGTATATGTTCCTGAAACTAATGATGCAACTGCGTCTCCAGCCGTAGTTACAACGATTTGTAATTCAATTATTTCGGAATTCTCAAGAATTGCATCATTGTAAATACGAAGGATGAAGCTTTGATTGTTTGTTACGTTGGCCAGAAAAATTGTTGATGCGGGTATAATGTCAAAGTCTACTCCTTGGGTAGCCGTGGTATTTCCCCCAAGTGTAAATGTAACGGTTGCGTCATCTGTTGGAGGTAATGAAATTTGCAGATCTACTGGAATGTCCACATAGTCGCAGTTTTCTCCTTCATTTATTGTACCTCCATTTGTATTCACAAAACTTATTGTTGGTTGTGGTAAGCCACATTTTTCGGATAACGGAAGTAATGCTCGGCGAGGGCAGTTATCCATTACGGTTCGTATTCTGTCTTTTTGGTCTGCTGTAAAAATATCCATACATGCATCATTCGTGTAATCCATGTAGTTTTCTACCATGTCTTGATTTCCATCACAGGTCGTAAGGTTTGGACATCCGAAGTTTGAAGTTTGTGATTGTGGTGTATCTGCACAGAAATCATTTCCACAATTTGCATCTCCCCATATGTGACGTAAACCGAGCCAATGTCCAACTTCATGGGTCATGGTTCTTCCTAAGTTATATGGTGCGCCTCCTGGAAATGGATTGGCAACAGAACCTATTGTTGAATATAAATGAACAACGCCATCTGTAGCTGCGGCTCCTCCATTTGCATTTAAACCACCTAAACCTGAATTGCTCGGAAATTGCGCATAGCCAAGAATGCCACCCGTTATGTCAGCAACCCATACGTTCATGTATTCATCTGGATTCCATATCGTTCCCGGTTTAATTGTACCATCTATAAATCCAGTATTGAAAGGGCCTTCACCGTAGTCAGTTACACGATTGATTCCTTGTTCTGGTAAAAGATTGTCGCTTTCATCGAGAATTGCTAAGCAAAACTCGATCTCAACATCGGCAGCTGCGGGATCTGTAGAGCCGGCTAAATTTCTAAAATCAATATTTAATTGATCAACTTGAGCTTGAACTTGGGCAGCAGATATATTTTCGGCTCCAGCTCCATCCGTTATTATGTGAAATATACAAGGAATTGTGAGCAAGGTGGCCTTGTTCATATTTTGTCCTTTTCCTTTCTTGTAATTTTCTATTTCTTCTTTGAAAAGATGTTCTTCTTCTTGTAGACTAGGAAGTTCTGGGTGCTTATTCCTTCTCTGTTCATCCATTTCCATGGTGTAACAGCGGATAATGTTTTCTGGGCTTTTCGCGTTGACATGGTTAAGGTCATGGTCAACACTTAAAGTTTGTTTCTGTGCTTTTGCGGTTGTAATAAAAAATCCAAAAAGCAACGCACAGGTAAAAAGAGAGTAGCGCATTGTTTAATTTGTAGCAAGGTGAGTGTTGTTAAGACGTTTAGGTTTTTAAAAGGATGCCTTAATATTGAAAGAAATGATACAATTTTTTTACGTAAAATGCTGCGTAATCAATCTTTATCTTAAGCTGCTGATAATAAGTGTTTTAGTAGAACCTTTTAAAGAAAGAGAAATAACTTCTCCCGATAAGAATACCGAAAAGATGTATCCAGAGTAACAAACCAATAGGCATTATTAGAAACGATAATTTATTGAAACTCCCAAGCCTCTTGAAATTCCAAATGCATCAAATGCATTATTCCCCTAGTTAGACCACACCCAAAACATTCTAGATCAAATAACCAAATGGATACACACATACTTTGCCCGGAATCAAAATAGTCCGCAGGTAAGAAAAATAAAAAAAGAAATGCTCCTAGCACTGAGGCTAGAAGCATTTTAAAAAGTGTATTCAATACTTTATTTGTTTCCAAATATTACAACTAAAGCATGAATCAATCCTGGAAGTCCACAAAGTAGAGTGAGTAACAAGTTCGCTGTAACACGTCCTGTCCATGACCCTTCATAAAGATACATCGAAATAGTAGTTCCAAAAGGCACAAGAAGAATTAATAACAGATAGATGATTGTATCTGTTTTCGAATCTTGCTGTTGGTTCTTTTTGATGGCCTTAATAATTTTCTTTGGCGGCCTTCTTGGTTGATTTAACATCTTCTTTGCTCATCGCTTTTGCAGTATTTGCAAAAGTCACAGCTTGATTTTTAACGGAAGAGTGCGCTGCAATTGATGGTGCAGTATTTGTTAAAGTCGGAGCCGCGACACTTGTAGAAGCAATGTCCATTGAAACCGGTGTCTCATAGTTCTTTGTTAACTTCTTTTTTTCAATAGTGTTCGAAACAATAGCATCCTCTTGAATCGATTCCGTATGAACAACCTTACGGTTTTTCTTCATGTTTACAGAAGCATTATTCCAGTTTACTGTGAATCCTTTTCTGTGATAGCGTTTTTGGACTGAACACGAGTCCAAGATAAGCGTCATTGAAAATGCCGCTGTTAATAGTAAAGCAAATTTTTTCATTTTATTATAGTTTAGTTAGAATACAATATAATAAAAAGTCTGCTTGAATGAATATTAAATCAGTTATTGTTAATAAAAAAAATCAGTCAAATCTAATCTTGAATTCAACCCGTCTATTTTTCTGACGACCTGCTGATGTGTCGTTAGCGGCGATAGGTTTGGATTCACCAAAGAATTCCGTCTTTATTCGATTTTCATCAATTCCCTGAGTAGTAAGAAATTTCTTAACTGATTCAGCACGTTTTTTAGATAGAACCATATTGGCATCATCATCACCCACATTGTCGGTATGACCTGAAAGTTTTAGCTTCCAATCAGGTTTCTTTTTCAGTGTATTGGCAAGCTCAATAAGGGCAGGTTTGGACCCCGATTTAATGACATCAAGGCTGGTTTCAAACTCTAAATTACTAAAGGCAGTATTCAATACTTCTTGCTCTTCTTTTTCTATGATTGGGCATCCTTTGTTTTCTTTTGGGCCAGGAGTCATTGGGCACTCATCGTCTTTATCTAAAAGGCCATCACCATCAGTATCCTTATATGGGCATCCTTTGTTTTCGACAGGACCGGCAATGTTTGGGCAATCGTCTGCATTGTCAAGTAATCCATCTCCATCTGTGTCTGGGTAGGGACAGCCATTGTTTTCTTTTGGTCCAAAGGTTTTCGGACAATCGTCAATCGCATCAAATAAGCCATCACTGTCTGTATCAGGGCATCCTTTAAATTCTTTTAATCCTGGAGTGTCAGGACATAAATCATCCTTGTCAAGAATGCCGTCTCCATCTCTGTCTGGGTTTTCCTCTTTTTTGGGTTCTGTAGGAGGTTCAGGATTCTTAAATTGATAGGCGAGTAGCACCTCATGAGAGCCATTGGAATAACCACTAATATCAGAAGTATTGTAATCGTAGCTGTACGCTAAGACCGTATTTTTAAAATTAACCCCCAACATCGCAATAGCAGATTCGAGATGTCTATAGCTCAAACCAAAGAAAAGTAAATCATTAAAGGTTCCCTTGGTGCCCAATTCGATTAGAGGAGGCGCAATCATAGTACTGCGCAACAAAAAATAAGGATCTAAATCAAAGGATTCTGATAGTTTAAAGGAATAGGATGTTGAAAAATTATAGTGCCTGATCAATCGATTCTCACCCAATGATAGCGCATTTAAATCATCCAATTTAGAAAGTCGGCTTTGAATCAATTGGTTGACACCTAATCCAACGCGCAATTTATCACTTAAGGAATACAAAAGCCCAAAGCTCATGTCTGGGGACATTTGCTTGATACTGCCGCTTAGGCTCGGATCTGGGTCTATGTTTTCAATCCCTGAACCATCATAGCTGTACTGATTAATCACCCCAGACACCGCCATAGATAAATTCGATTTCTCATTAAGTTTAAGAATGTAATTGTAGTTGAGTAGGAGCCCCATTTGCGAAACAGCACCGCCTGCATCGTCCATGAAGAGCATGCCGCCTAAGCCCATTTTCTTGTTTTTGAGTAGGGTATGCCCACCAAGTGTGTATGTGGAAGGTGCGCCTTCAAATCCTCCCCATTGGTTGCGGTATCCAAGCTGAACTCGAGGCGAATTTGTGACACCCGTATAGGCAGGGTTGATGACGAAGTCGTTCCAAAAGAATTGGCTGTACATCGGTAATTGTTGTGCATTCAAGGTGCTTAAACCAAAAACGAATAACAGAAATAGAAGACGTTCAAATTTTTCATAAGCTTCTACTTTTTGAGCGTAACCACACCGTTAAATTTTTGTCCATCTCCCAAATCGAGGATATAATAATAATCTGCAGTAGGACATTCCTTTCCATTTGATGTGCCATCCCATGCAGCAGAACTGTATTCTCCTGTATATACTTGCTGTCCCCAACGGTCATAGACCATTACTTTGGCATCTGGATATTGCGACAACCCTCCAATCTCCCAGGTCTCATTTGCTCCATCACCATTTGGCGTTAGACCTCCTGGAATGAAGAAGCATGGCTCTGTTGGATCAATCACCGCAACAGATCCTTGGGTCTCACATTCATTATCATCAGTAACAGTGACTTCGTAGGTTCCTGCGCCAACCCCATTATTCTCCGATTGCAGCGTTCCATTGTTCCAGACAAAGCTGTATGGTGCTGTGCCATTGCTAGCAACAGCCACAATGTTACCTGAGGATTCTCCCTGACAGGCAGGGTCCGTAACCTCAAAAATCAATTCAGGATAAGGTGTACCTGTGATGGTGACTGATTGTTCATCCTCACAACCATTTGCATCCGTTCCTTCAACCGTGTAGGTATTTGAACCCAATTGTGCGTTGAATGGAACTCCATTCTGAATATCATCATCCCAATCATAAACTGCAGCTCCAGTTGCAGTCAGTGTTATATCGGTGCCTTCACAAACCGTTTGGTCAATACCTGCATCTAAAGTAGTTAGGTTGTTGATGGTCAGATTTAATGTGATGACACTGTCACATCCTGCAGTATTTGTAGTTGTAAAGGTGGCGTTATTGTTGTTCTCTGTGTAAGTGTTTCCGTCAATCCAAGTGAACTCATCACATACTTCATGGATATCTGTACTACTTGACGATTCAAGGATTGTAAGGTCGAGCGTGATGGTACTGTCGCATCCAGCGGCGTTTGTAGTGACAAAAGTTGCTGTTGTATTGTCATCTGTATAGGTGTTTCCATCAATCCAGGTAAACGATTCGCAGGCTTCTTGAGTATCTGTGCTGCTCGTTGGTACAGCTTCTGTCACTACAACATCAGATGTAGCCGTGCAGGATACGCAAACTTGCTCGGGTGTATCAGTGTCGTAAGTTGCTCCATTGATGCTGCCATCATTACCATTTGATGTTTGGTCTATGGCCGTATTTCCACTACCTTCCTCAAAGTTCCAGTATCCAACTAATCCCGCTTCGTTTCCAGTAGGAGGGCAGTTCATGTAGTTCTGGATTTCGGATTGGGACAGGGCAGTGCTCCAGATTTGTAAATTGTCGATACTGCCATCATAGAATCCGGGAAAGGAACCATTCACTTTTCCAATGCTAGTTGATACTGATGCAAGATTAGTATTTAAATTAATTGTACCATTCCCCTGAATTACTCCATCAACATAACAGTTCACAGTGCCGTCGCTCTGAAAAACGACCGTAATATGAGTCCAAATATTTTGTTGTACAGTGCCAAAATCTAGAACGTCAGTGCCATCACCTGTGACTCTGTAAGTATTTGTAGGTCCATTTACGCTTATGAAATAATTGCTATTTGTTGGTTGCAAATTTTCATACTTACTGATAATGTTACCACCATTATTACCATTATAAATAGTCCAAAATGAAATTGTAGCATCTGCGTTGTTGGTTGGCGCATAATTAACATTAAGATCAACATAATCATCCTGACCATCAAAGCTCATGGAATAGTCATTGACCACTGGAGTTGAATCTCCCACCGTGGCGGTGTAAGTTCCTGCCGCACTAACGGTAATGGTTTGTGTGGTTTCACCTGTGCTCCAGTTGTAGTAATTGTATCCCGCTCCTGCATCAAGCTCCAAATCATCTCCAGAACAAATGGTTTGGTCACCTCCAAAATCTATTTGAGGATCACTCACTGTAATTTCAATATCATCTGTACACGATGCGATTCCGTCATCGACAGTTACGGAGTAGGTAGTGGTTTGAGATGGAGTGACCGTGATGGAGGATGAAGTTTCTCCTGTAGACCACGTGATGTCGGCAGAATTGCATGTCGTTGGAACATCTGTGCTGTAAACCGCTCCGTTGATGGTTCCATTGTTCCCATTAGAGGTTAGGTCATTTGCAGTTGTTCCGCTTCCTTCTTCGAAGTTCCAATAGCCTACTAGTCCTGCTTCAGTGCCGTTTGGCGGGCAGGTCATGTATTGTTGAATTTCGGATTCAGTAAGCGCTGTGTTCCAAACTGTTAAATTATCAATAAGGGCATTATAATAGTAGTTTGTGGTGCCTGGATTATCATTGTACATACCGCATGAGGCATTAAACCCTTGGTCAATCATATTTCCGCCGTTACCGCTATAATCTCCACCAATATCTATTCCATTGACTCGTATTGTTATATCGGTTGGGCCGTTTATAGTTCCGGATATATTTACCCAATTGTCTTCCGTTATTGTATGGTTTGCGATTTTTGATCTTCTAGAATTTACTGTTGTTGCCGAACCATCTCCGTATGATAATTCAATTGTATTTGGACCAATAAAAAACCAGAAACCACTATAATTATTTGGATTTTCATCGGATGAAAATACCATAAACCCGTCATCACCATTAGTTAAATTTGGAAATAATAAATCTGCTTGTATCGAAATAGGAAAAGTCATATTATTCATTCCTGATCCAAAGTCATTGTAATCATCATCCCCGTCGAAATCTAAAGAGTATCCACTCGGGCTTGCAACACTCAATTCCACACTATCCCCAATACAAATCGTCTCGGCAGATGCCGTGATGGTGGGGTCGATCACTGAGATCGCAACGGTATCTGTGGCCGTGCATCCCATACAAACCTGTTCAGGTGTATCCGTACTCCACGTTGCGCCATTTATAGTTCCGTCGTTTCCATTTGATGTTTGGTCTATGGCCGTATTTCCACTACCTTCCTCAAAGTTCCAATATCCCACTAATCCTGCTTCATTTCCAGTAGGAGGACAATTCATGTATTGCTGGATTTCAACTTGAGTGAGTGCCGTATTCCAGATGTTAATATCGTCCAAATGTCCTTCAACTCGGTCAGATCCGTTATCGGAACCGATGTAGTATTCACCCTGGTTGTATTGGTCAAAGGTACCAGTTACTATGTGGGTGTAACTTAAATTTCCGTCAATGTATAGCTTGATGGTCTGGGTGTCGTATGTCATGGATACATAATGCCACTCCGATGGACTTAAAGTTTCGACAGTTACATTTGCTTCCCCTTGTTCAAATTGATTCACATTTACATTACAGGCGCTGGCCAAGAAGTATATGGTATTATCCGAGCCTAGCTTCAACATATACTGATGAACAGGAACATTCGGATACGAGCAATTGGTAATAACCGAACCATTCAAGCCATTAGGCCAATAGGAAAATATGGTTCCTCCATCAGAATTTGCATTTGGTTTTATCCAAGCATTCATTGTAATTGTGTTATTGCTAGAAACGTCAAGTGAACTACCTGATGCATTACCTTGGATATAGTCATCCCCATCAAAACTCATGGAATGATTGTTCAACACTGGAGTTGAATCTCCCACCGTAGCGGTGTAAGTTCCCGCCGCACTAACGGTAATGGTTTGTGTGGTTTCACCTGTGCTCCAGTTGTAGTAGTTGTATCCCGCTCCTGCGTCTAAAACTAAGTTGTTTCCTGCACACAAAGTTTGGTCATCTCCTAAATCTACCGTCGGGGCATTGAGTTCCGCATTAGACAAGTCTTGAATCTCACATTCGGTCAATGCTCGGTTCCAGATCCCGATGTCGTCGATATCTCCATGGAAAGGGGACTCCGAAATATTACCGTTCATGTTACCAACATAAAAAGGGTAAGAGTTGGTCGAGGTGGCACTTGTCAATGCACCATTGTAAGTCAAAGAAACGTTTATACCATCAATGAAAAGCTTCAACTTATCTGAGTTTGTATTCCCGTTGCCATCAAATACAAATACAGCATGGTACCATTGATTGTTTAAAATGGTGAGGGTTGAATTATCACCTTGTCCATTGGCATTATTACGCATATTTACGCGTAAATTACTACCGTTATTAGTTGAGTAGGACAGCGTAAAACCGTTTTGACCGTCCCCATCCAACTCCTTGCCCAATATTCTCGAATAAAACACATTTCCTAACGATTTGAACCAAACCGAAATTGTCAGTGCGGACTGACCATTCAATGAGGCTATATTGCCGTAGTCAATGAGGTCATCAACCCCATCAAAATCATAAGCGGAATTAGCTGTTCCAAAACGGTCTGTGGTTAATGTAGCACCAAACTTGGGTCTGGATCAATATTTTCAATCCCTGAGCCATCATAGCTGTACTGGTTAATCACTCCAGATACCGCCATAGATAAATTCGATTTCTCATTAAGCTTAAGAATGTAATTGTAGTTGAGTAGGAGCCCCATTTGCGAAACAGCACCGCCTGCATCGTCCATGAAGAGCATGCCGCCTAAGCCCATTTTCTTATTTTTGAGTAGGGTGTGCCCACCAAGAGTGTATGTGGAAGGTGCGCCTTCAAATCCTCCCCATTGGTTGCGGTATCCAAGCTGAACTCGAGGCGAATTTGTGACACCCGTATAGGCAGGGTTGATCACGAAGTCGTTCCAAAAGAATTGGCTGTACATCGGTAATTGCTGGGCATTCAAGGTGCTTAAACCAAAAACAAATAACAGAAATAGAAGACGTTCAATATTTTTCATAAGCTTCTACTTTTTGAGTGTAACGACACCGTTGTAGGTCTGTCCATCTCCCAAATCGAGGATATAATAATAATCTGCAGTTGGGGCATTCACGCATTAGTCGTTCCGTCCCATGCTGGATCTTGTGCAGTGCCTGAATATACTTTCTGCCCCCAACGATCAAATACATTCACCGATGCATCGGGGATAATCTACCAATCCTGAATGTCCCAAGAGTCATTGTTTCCGTCTCCATTTGGTGAAAGTCCACCAGGAATGGCAAAAGGGAAGCTCAGTGCCTGGTTTGCTATCGGGTTGCTGAAAACCTAATGTATGTATGCCGAATTTTCAATCGTGGCAATGTAAAAGGTCTCGCCAATGGTGTAGCTCATTTGCATATTTGAGCTGCTCACAGATTGTCCAGCACAACTCATAACATCTCTAGAAAGCTCAATTTGAGCACATAAAGAAAGACTTGTCAAAAAAGAAAGTCCTAACACCAGATGTTTCATGCAGATTAATTTATGTCAATGTAAAAGTTTTTTTAGGATTTTACAAGACAGTTCTGCAAAGTTTATACTTCGTTTATTTAAATAAATTAATTATTGCAACTGACTTGCAATATTGATTTATAGGTAGTAATTTTGCACTTGATGCGAAAAGCGTTTTTATATACCGTAATATTTGGGATGGCGATTATGCTTGTTCCCAAGTCGGTAATGCATGATTGCCAGGGTCACTTACATTCGGATCATCCACATGAATTGGATTCACAAACAAACTCCGATAATGGCCTATCCTGTGAAGTGTCAGACTGCGAAAAGTGTCATTATGCTTTTCACGCGTTGGATCTTCCTGAATTCTCTATAATTCGAGTCCCTGTTAACTTTTGTGAAGCTCTTCCAAACGTTGGATTCCACGCTGTTACCCTAGGGAGAATATTCAATAGAACACAAAGAGGTCCTCCTCAATCGTTACGAAAATACCAAGCCTGATTCAAAGTAAATCGTAACGTAAATTTAAATTAATGCATAAAATTTCTTGTTTTGTCCTGTTTTTCTCAGGATTTGTGAGTTTCGCACAACAACTATCTGGAGTAGTAACTGATGGTTTAACCAATGAACCTATACCAGGTGCAAAAATAGAGCTGAAAGAATTGCAGGTAGCAACCTATTCTGATGTACAGGGGGCCTTTTCCTTTGAAGGTGATTGGCCAGAGCAGCTTGTCATTGAAGTCAGTCTCGCAACCTATGAAACTAAAACTGTTTCAATTACATGTTGTGATTTCATAACACTTTCAATCGATCCTGATCCTCACAACATGCAAGAGATTATGGTGCGCGTGGAACGTCGCGAATTGCAAGGGAGTATGACGCAAAAGACTGATTTTATAGAGTTGGATCAGTTGAGTATAGTTTCACCACTCACCATCACAGAGGCCCTTTCACAGATTGATGGTGTTCAAATGGCGTCTTATGGACCTTTAAATGCAAAGCCGGTAATTCGTGGAATGCAGGGGATGCGTGTTGTGACCTTTTTGAATGGCATGCGTATCAATAACCAGCAATGGGGAGGAGATCATGGATTGGGTATCTCTCAAGCGGGTATGGAAAGTGCTGAGGTAATCAAAGGCCCTATGTCTTTGATTTATACAGGAGATGCTACGGGTGGTTTGTTGTATCTAAAAGATGGTTCTTTTGCACCGCAGAATTCTTACAGTGTAGATGTGAATTCGCAATTTGAAACCGCAAGCTTAGGAACCCAAAATTCTATCATCTACAAACAGTCAGGTAAAAAGTTACGTTTTAGTGCTGCTGGTATTTATTCTAGCTATGCAGACTACAAGCTACCTAACTCTCGATATTTAAGTGATTCTCGGCTGCTAGACATGGGAGGGAAGTTTAAGCTGGGCTACAATTCTGGAAAGTGGAATTGGGAACTGAACTATTTGTATTCAAATTCTCGAGTAGGTATTCCGGGCCATACCCATGACATAAGTCCCTCAGCTGAGTCCTTCATGATTGATTACCAAGACAGAGATAAATCTTTACCCTATCAAAAAATACAAAACCACTTCGGGAATCTTAAAGCGACCTATTTTGTCGATGCCAAGAATAAAATAGAATTCTTCGTCAATCACGGTTTTAATAACCTGGCCGAACATGGCGAGAAGAATTTTACTCCAGAAATAGATATGTATTTGAATTCCAGCTCGGCTCAAGCAAGACACCATTGGAATCCAAATAAGAGACTTCAGATATTGTCTGGCGTTCAAACAATCCTCGAGAGTAATGAAAATGGCTCTAGGGCAGAAACCCAATTAATTCAAGATTCGGATCAATTTGATATTGGTGCATATAGTTCCTTATCCTATGATTTGAAGGGTATAAAATTAAACGCTGTTGTGAGGTATGATTTAAGACAAGTTCGGAGTGATGATTTTAGCGGAGACTATACTAATTTTAATGCTGCGATAGGTATAAGAAAACAGTGGAAAGGGAAATCGATCAAAGATATTTCTGCTCATATTTCCTCAGGAACTAGAGCGCCTCATTTGTCGGAGTTGTTAAGCGATGGTGTTCATCATGGGGCTGTACGATACGAGCTTGGGGATCGTAATTTGAAATCTGAACGTTTTGTTCAGCTAGATGTCAACTATGAGCTTTCGAATGAGCATTTTTCGCTTATGTTTAATCCATACACCACTTATGCTAATGGCTACATACAACTCGCTCAGGTTGATTCTGTTATTGACGGAATGGATGTATATCAGTATGCTGCTAAGAATGGCGTATTACTGTATGGTATAGAAACACGTATCCACTATCATCCACATTTTGCACACCGTTTTCATTTTGAAACTGGATATTCAAACACTTTCGGAAGAGACTTAGGTATCGTGCAAGAGGGCGAAGATCTTTATTTTATGCCTCAGGCTAGACTTCGTTCCAATGTTCGTTTTGAATTGTCTAAGAATAAAGCGCTTGGTTTTGCGTCGGTAATTGTTCAACACAATTATTTTTTCAATCAAGATCGTGTAGGTCCTCTTGAAACAGCTACCGAAGGCTATCATCTTTTGCAGTTGGGTTGCCAAATGAAATGGGATAGTAATTGGCCTGTTCAGTTCTCCTTTGGGGTGCGAAATGCATTGAACGAGAGTTACATTAATCACATGTCTAATCTAAAGTCACTTGGTTTAATGGAACCTGGAAGAAGCTTCTATTTTAATCTTAAGTGGCGTATTGAAGGGAAAAGTCAATCAAATAAGTAATTAATAATCAATAATCAATTAAATTTTAACTTATGAAAACTAAAATGTTTTTTGCAGCAATGCTGCTTATCGCGGGCACAGCTTGCAACAAAGAAGAATGTTTCGAATGTCATTATGACGGTCCTGATGGAGCTGAAGTAGAACTAGAAGGAGAGTACTGTGGAGACGCAGCTGAAGATCTAGAAAGCACTGGTTATGTAATGGACAGTATTGTTTATACTGTTCACTGCGGTGAGCACTAAGATTCTTCTATTTGTATTAAGAGCGTCTCATTTGAGGCGCTTTTTTTTATTCATATAATTTGATGATTATCTATTTTATATCAATATTCTGATGGTTCTACGGAGCGTGTATTTCTACAGCCTAAGTAAAACAAGGGTTTTCTTCTGAAATCCAATACATCAAAAAGGTTACTCTTTTTTTTAATTTAATTATAGGTCTACGTAGTATCACCTAATTGCTGCGTAGGGATTACATAGTCGGAGTATAGTGTCCATCTGTATTTTGTATTTGCTTTGCTTGTTTTTGTTTCAGGGGTGCATATAGTATCGCAGATTTGTGTCAACAAAACAAACAAACAACAAAACGCACGGATATGTATACTTTTAAATCTTTACCACTGACAGTCGCTTTTCTCTTAGCAACGTTCATTTCATTTTCACAAGAGTCCTCAAAAATTTGGCTTACAATTTCTAACCCTTCAGATGTTCCATTTGAAAACGAATCAGGTGTACTAGTCTCAAATGATGCTACTCTTCAAGATGCAATTTCTTCACTTAATATTACAGAGGTAGAAAGAGCGATTCCATCTTCAAGACAAGCATCATTATTATCAGTATATGAATTGACGTCATATACTTCTGATGTCGTAGACATGTATGCTGAGCTTACAAATGCTTTAGACGCGTCTTCAAAAGTAGCTTACGCTCCTGTTTATGAAACATTAAATGAGCCTAACGATTACCTAAAGGTCTTTCCTGAGGATTACGCTCTAGACATCATCAATGCGCAAACGGCATGGGATGTAACGACAGGTAATAGTGATATTGTTCTTGCAATTTCAGACCAGAACTATTTTGCGGACCACGATGAACTTGTTGGTAAGTATGTTCATTACGATGCAACGAATACCTCTTCACAGACGCATGGTACTGCAGTCGCAATAACTGCTGCTGGCTCAACAGGTAATGACATTGGAAAGAGTGCAATAGGTTATAATAGTTCTTTAGCATTATATAAAATGAATTATAACGAAGTACTTGATGCATCATACGCCGGTCACAGAGTTATCAATTTGAGCTGGTCGTCAGGATGTTCTTACAATCAGTATGTGCAAGATATCATCAATGAAGTATATGAAAATGGAACTTTTATTGTAGCAGCTGCAGGAAATGGATCTACGTGCGGTGGTCCTGAAAGTCTTGTTTACCCTGCTTCTTTTGATAATGTTTTTGCGGTAACGAGTACAGGTCCAAGTGACAACCATGAGCGTGTAATTGGAGATGCATCAACAACACACCAACATAATGCGAGTGTTGATTTAAGTGCACCAGGATATGATATCGCAATTTCTGCTGCTCAGGGTTGGTATTTATATGGTTCAGGTAGCTCATATGCTTCACCTCTAGTAACCGGAACAATTGGATTGATGTTAGATGCGAATCCATGTATAACAAATGCGGAAATCTCTTGGGTACTTAAAAACTCTTCAACCAATGTTGATGCATTGAATCCTTCTTATGTAGGAACAATAGGCGCAGGTCGTTTAAATGCAAAAGCAGCTGTTGATTTAGCCATTGAAATAAATAAGTTCTCTTTGGACGTAAGATCTGGTGTGACTTGTTTAGCTAATAGTGGTCAGATTGAAGTTGAAATCGTTGGTGGTACTGCTCCTTTTACTACACAATGGTCTAATGGTGCTACTGATTTGAGCCTTAACAACCTTTCTGTAGGTCATTATGACTTGACTGTTATCGATGCTATGGGATGTCAATTAGATACTTCAATAGTTATCGACGAGGTAATTCCTACACAATTTGAAGGAACTGTTCAGAATGTAACTTGTAATGGTGCAGCGAATGGATCGATTGATGTTACGATACTTGAAGGCACACCTGATTTCATTTTTGAATGGGATAATGGAATGATGACTGAAGATATTTCTGGTCTTGTTCCAGGAACGTACAGACTTAAAATTACAAACGGAAATGGATGTAGTGTATGGGGAAGCTATACTGTTGAAGGCCCAACAGCTTTGGTAGCAGATTTGGAAGTGATACAACCAACATCAGATGAAGATGGTGAAATTGATTTAACAGTATCTGGTGGTGTTGCACCGTATTCATACACATGGAATAACGGAGAAACTTCAGAAGATCTTTTTGATGTAACAGCAGGCTTCTATGAAGTAACTGTAATCGATGCAAATGGATGTGATGTTATCACAAATACACTCGTTGAGGAAATGAGTATAGCTGGAATTGAAGACATGGATGGAATCCAAACAAGTGTTTATCCAAACCCAACAACAGATGCAGCAACAGTAACATGGAATAGTGCATCAGTAACGAACATCACAATCGTAAACGCAAATGGACAAGTGGTACAAAATGCAGCTGTGGCAATGCAAAACACATACAAAGTTGAAGACTTGAATCCGGGAATGTACTTCATCAACTTAGCAGATGATTACAAGCACTTAAATACACAGAAGTTAATAGTTAGATAAACCCAATCTTTAATTGGAATATTGAAAGCCTCCTGAAAAGGAGGCTTTGTCTATTCAAAATATTTAATGCAGCTCAATCTTGTCTATTTCAAGACTAAAGAGTATAGTTTCACCACTCACCATCACAGAGGCCCTTTCACAGATTGATGGTGTTCAAATGGCGTCTTATGGACCTTTAAATGCAAAGCCGGTAATTCGTGGAATGCAGGGGATGCGTGTTGTGACCTTTTTGAATGGCATGCGTATCAATAACCAGCAATGGGGAGGAGATCATGGATTGGGTATCTCTCAAGCGGGTATGGAAAGTGCTGAGGTAATCAAGGGCCCAATGTCGCTTGATATATACAGGCGATGCAACTGGGTGGTTTGTTGTATCTGAAAGACGGTTCATTTGCACCGCAGAATTCTTACAGTGTAGATGTGAATTCGCAATTTGAAACCGCAAGCTTAGGAACCCAAAATTCTATCATCTACAAACAGTCAGGTAAAAAGTTACGTTTTAGTGCTGCTGGTATTTATTCTAGCTATGCAGACTACAAGCTACCTAACTCTCGATATTTAAGTGATTCTCGGCTGCTAGACATGGGAGGGAAGTTTAAGCTGGGCTACAATTCTGGAAAGTGGAATTGGGAACTGAACTATTTGTATTCAAATTCTCGAGTAGGTATTCCGGGCCATACCCATGACATAAGTCCCTCAGCTGAGTCCTTCATGATTGATTACCAAGACAGAGATAAATCTTTACCCTATCAAAAAATACAAAACCACTTCGGGAATCTTAAAGCGACCTATTTTGTCGATGCCAAGAATAAAATAGAATTCTTCGTCAATCACGGTTTTAATAACCTGGCCGAACATGGCGAGAAGAATTTTACTCCAGAAATAGATATGTATTTGAATTCCAGCTCGGCTCAAGCAAGACACCATTGGAATCCAAATAAGAGACTTCAGATATTGTCTGGCGTTCAAACAATCCTCGAGAGTAATGAAAATGGCTCTAGGGCAGAAACCCAATTAATTCAAGATTCGGATCAATTTGATATTGGTGCATATAGTTCCTTATCCTATGATTTGAAGGGTATAAAATTAAACGCTGTTGTGAGGTATGATTTAAGACAAGTTCGGAGTGATGATTTTAGCGGAGACTATACTAATTTTAATGCTGCGATAGGTATAAGAAAACAGTGGAAAGGGAAATCGATCAAAGATATTTCTGCTCATATTTCCTCAGGAACTAGAGCGCCTCATTTGTCGGAGTTGTTAAGCGATGGTGTTCATCATGGGGCTGTACGATACGAGCTTGGGGATCGTAATTTGAAATCTGAACGTTTTGTTCAGCTAGATGTCAACTATGAGCTTTCGAATGAGCATTTTTCGCTTATGTTTAATCCATACACCACTTATGCTAATGGCTACATACAACTCGCTCAGGTTGATTCTGTTATTGACGGAATGGATGTATATCAGTATGCTGCTAAGAATGGCGTATTACTGTATGGTATAGAAACACGTATCCACTATCATCCACATTTTGCACACCGTTTTCATTTTGAAACTGGATATTCAAACACTTTCGGAAGAGACTTAGGTATCGTGCAAGAGGGCGAAGATCTTTATTTTATGCCTCAGGCTAGACTTCGTTCCAATGTTCGTTTTGAATTGTCTAAGAATAAAGCGCTTGGTTTTGCGTCGGTAATTGTTCAACACAATTATTTTTTCAA
The DNA here is from genome assembly GCA_943789205.1 of uncultured Flavobacteriales bacterium. Classification (GTDB taxonomy): domain Bacteria; phylum Bacteroidota; class Bacteroidia; order Flavobacteriales_D; family Crocinitomicaceae; genus UBA952. The sequence goes on along the minus strand of CALSTG010000001.1, from coordinate 187,569 downwards.
TCAAGATCGTGTAGGTCCTCTTGAAACAGCTACCGAAGGCTATCATCTTTTGCAGTTGGGTTGCCAAATGAAATGGGATAGTAATTGGCCTGTTCAGTTCTCCTTTGGGGTGCGAAATGCATTGAACGAGAGTTACATTAATCACATGTCTAATCTAAAGTCACTTGGTTTAATGGAACCTGGAAGAAGCTTCTATTTTAATCTTAAGTGGCGTATTGAAGGGAAAAGTCAATCAAATAAGTAATTAATAATCAATAATCAATTAAATTTTAACTTATGAAAACTAAAATGTTTTTTGCAGCAATGCTGCTTATCGCGGGCACAGCTTGCAACAAAGAAGAATGTTTCGAATGTCATTATGACGGTCCTGATGGAGCTGAAGTAGAACTAGAAGGAGAGTACTGTGGAGACGCAGCTGAAGATCTAGAAAGCACTGGTTATGTAATGGACAGTATTGTTTATACTGTTCACTGCGGTGAGCACTAAGATTCTTCTATTTGTATTAAGAGCGTCTCATTTGAGGCGCTTTTTTTTATTCATATAATTTGATGATTATCTATTTTATATCAATATTCTGATGGTTCTACGGAGCGTGTATTTCTACAGCCTAAGTAAAACAAGGGTTTTCTTCTGAAATCCAATACATCAAAAAGGTTACTCTTTTTTTTAATTTAATTATAGGTCTACGTAGTATCACCTAATTGCTGCGTAGGGATTACATAGTCGGAGTATAGTGTCCATCTGTATTTTGTATTTGCTTTGCTTGTTTTTGTTTCAGGGGTGCATATAGTATCGCAGATTTGTGTCAACAAAACAAACAAACAACAAAACGCACGGATATGTATACTTTTAAATCTTTACCACTGACAGTCGCTTTTCTCTTAGCAACGTTCATTTCATTTTCACAAGAGTCCTCAAAAATTTGGCTTACAATTTCTAACCCTTCAGATGTTCCATTTGAAAACGAATCAGGTGTACTAGTCTCAAATGATGCTACTCTTCAAGATGCAATTTCTTCACTTAATATTACAGAGGTAGAAAGAGCGATTCCATCTTCAAGACAAGCATCATTATTATCAGTATATGAATTGACGTCATATACTTCTGATGTCGTAGACATGTATGCTGAGCTTACAAATGCTTTAGACGCGTCTTCAAAAGTAGCTTACGCTCCTGTTTATGAAACATTAAATGAGCCTAACGATTACCTAAAGGTCTTTCCTGAGGATTACGCTCTAGACATCATCAATGCGCAAACGGCATGGGATGTAACGACAGGTAATAGTGATATTGTTCTTGCAATTTCAGACCAGAACTATTTTGCGGACCACGATGAACTTGTTGGTAAGTATGTTCATTACGATGCAACGAATACCTCTTCACAGACGCATGGTACTGCAGTCGCAATAACTGCTGCTGGCTCAACAGGTAATGACATTGGAAAGAGTGCAATAGGTTATAATAGTTCTTTAGCATTATATAAAATGAATTATAACGAAGTACTTGATGCATCATACGCCGGTCACAGAGTTATCAATTTGAGCTGGTCGTCAGGATGTTCTTACAATCAGTATGTGCAAGATATCATCAATGAAGTATATGAAAATGGAACTTTTATTGTAGCAGCTGCAGGAAATGGATCTACGTGCGGTGGTCCTGAAAGTCTTGTTTACCCTGCTTCTTTTGATAATGTTTTTGCGGTAACGAGTACAGGTCCAAGTGACAACCATGAGCGTGTAATTGGAGATGCATCAACAACACACCAACATAATGCGAGTGTTGATTTAAGTGCACCAGGATATGATATCGCAATTTCTGCTGCTCAGGGTTGGTATTTATATGGTTCAGGTAGCTCATATGCTTCACCTCTAGTAACCGGAACAATTGGATTGATGTTAGATGCGAATCCATGTATAACAAATGCGGAAATCTCTTGGGTACTTAAAAACTCTTCAACCAATGTTGATGCATTGAATCCTTCTTATGTAGGAACAATAGGCGCAGGTCGTTTAAATGCAAAAGCAGCTGTTGATTTAGCCATTGAAATAAATAAGTTCTCTTTGGACGTAAGTTCTGGTGTGACTTGTTTAGCTAATAGTGGTCAGATTGAAGTTGAAATCGTTGGTGGTACTGCTCCTTTTACTACACAATGGTCTAATGGTGCTACTGATTTGAGCCTTAACAACCTTTCTGTAGGTCATTATGACTTGACTGTTATCGATGCTATGGGATGTCAATTAGATACTTCAATAGTTATCGACGAGGTAATTCCTACACAATTTGAAGGAACTGTTCAGAATGTAACTTGTAATGGTGCAGCGAATGGATCGATTGATGTTACGATACTTGAAGGCACACCTGATTTCATTTTTGAATGGGATAATGGAATGATGACTGAAGATATTTCTGGTCTTGTTCCAGGAACGTACAGACTTAAAATTACAAACGGAAATGGATGTAGTGTATGGGGAAGCTATACTGTTGAAGGCCCAACAGCTTTGGTAGCAGATTTGGAAGTGATACAACCAACATCAGATGAAGATGGTGAAATTGATTTAACAGTATCTGGTGGTGTTGCACCGTATTCATACACATGGAATAACGGAGAAACTTCAGAAGATCTTTTTGATGTAACAGCAGGCTTCTATGAAGTAACTGTAATCGATGCAAATGGATGTGATGTTATCACAAATACACTCGTTGAGGAAATGAGTATAGCTGGAATTGAAGACATGGATGGAATCCAAACAAGTGTTTATCCAAACCCAACAACAGATGCAGCAACAGTAACATGGAATAGTGCATCAGTAACGAACATCACAATCGTAAACGCAAATGGACAAGTGGTACAAAATGCAGCTGTGGCAATGCAAAACACATACAAAGTTGAAGACTTGAATCCGGGAATGTACTTCATCAACTTAGCAGATGATTACAAGCACTTAAATACACAGAAGTTAATAGTTAGATAAACCCAATCTTTAATTGGAATATTGAAAGCCTCCTGAAAAGGAGGCTTTGTCTATTCAAAATATTTAATGCAGCTCAATCTTGTCTATTTCAAGACTAAAGCTTTCTTTCTTTTTATTCGCGATTAGAATAGAGATTTGTTCGATTGTTTTTTTATTGAAATTAGGGATATCTAATTTTCTACCACGAAAGCTTGGATAAAAGTCTTTTAATTTAAGTTCGATTGTCTGCCAGTCACCACTCGTGGAAAAGGTAGTGATGTAAGAGAAATAATCTGAGTTCTTATTTTTAATTCTGAACTGGTAGTTTTTACCATCTCCCTTCACCTTGATTCTAATCGTTGTTGACTCTTGAATAGTTATTTGATCCATTATGTAACGAACAGAGGCGAATCCACCATTATTATCTGTTGAAACTTCTCCTTCGAAGTGACCGTTTCCTTGAGTATTTAATTTGAAAGTGGCTTTCGAAATACCTCCCATAACATCATCATTAACGACCCTCCATTTGCTGATATCTGAATTTTTAGAAAAGTCAAATAGGGTAACAGAAGGGACTTTGTGGCTAAGGTTTAAAGAAAGCAATTGAATAGAGAGCATCGCATTAAGAAGAAAAATCATAAACAGGTTTTTTGAAGAACAACCAATTTTAAAAAATGTTTTTTGTGTAGTACAAGAGGGTAGAAGAAATAAAAAAGGTTCCAGATGATTGTCTGAAACCTTTCTGGGGATTGAGACCCCTTATTGTAGCGAGAGGGAGATTTGAACTCCCGACCTCCGGGTTATGAATCCGGCGCTCTAACCAACTGAGCTACCTCGCCATTTCGGGTGCAAATATAAGGAGATTTTTAAAAAAGAATCTAATTATGCACCAAGCTTTTCAAGCTCTTCGGCAACAAAATCTGCAAGCATGCAGATATGTTCACTTGAAAATTTAAAATCAACACCTGCTTTTCTATAAACTTCGGGCATAGACTTCGTATAGCCTAAACTTAATGCAGTGCGGTAATCTGCCACTGCTTGTTTATAAGTCACGTTCTACTGTTTTTCCATACACCTATGGCTCCAAGCTGAGCGATTCCGTATTCAATGTAGTAAAAAGGCACCTCAAATAAATGCATTTGTCTCTGCCAGGAAGAGGAGAATGTTTTTTCATATCCAGTCCAATCAACAAGCCCAGTACCAAATCCTGTGATTTAAATCCATCCAATAAGCCGTTCGTTCTCTCCTCAGAGGTATGGTTCATGGTTTTCATATACCCAATGCTGAAAAGCATCAATTTGCGCGATCCAAGGCAAGAATAGTAATAGTCCCTTGCAGCTGTTCTTTTTTTGCACGTTGTAAATCGTCAGTCTCATCATAAAATTCATTCCAATAATCCATAGAAAGCAGTTCCATACTCATTGAAGCGAGCTCTGCTATTTCCGAAGGGAAGCTTTTAAATGCGGTCAATTCGAGATCATGAGTAAGAAAACTATGAATTGCATGACCGCCTTCATGAATCATTGTGGATAAATCTCCTTGAGAACCAACTGCGTTCATAAAAATGAATGGAGCTCCTGTTTCATAAAGAGGATAATTATATCCTCCTGGTGCTTTACCAGGTTTGGATTCAAGATCTAGATGCTTCATTTTCTCCATGGTTTTTAAAAAACTGGCGAATTCGGGATTGATTTTTTCGAAAACTGCAATGGTACCATTCAGCATCTCTTGTCCTGATTGAAATGGCTTTAAAGGTGCTTTCCCTTCAGCATTAACTGCAGTATCCCATGGCGAGAAAATTGTTTTCCCCATGGTGTCTAGTTTCTGCTGTTGAATCTTTTTTACCAGAGGAACGATATGCTGTTCAACAGCTTCATGAAATTCAAAGCAAGATTCTTTCGTGTAATCAAAACGTCCCATTTGCTTGAACTTGTAATCTCGGTAGTTTTCAAATCCAGCATTTTTAGCCAATACTGTTCGCTTTTGAATTAAGGTGTTAAAAAGTTCATCAAGGGTTGAAATATCGGCACATCTTCTTTTTGCCATTTTCTCAAAAACTCGTTTTCTGAGGCTTTCATTCTGTTCTTTGAGAAATAAGCCTCGCCTTTTGCATGGTGATGGTTTCGCCATCATGCTCAATACTTTGCGCACCACTGACAGCGCCAAATTCTTGCGTCTTCTCAGCTAAAAACGCCTGAACTAGAAATGTTTTCTTCTCTGTATAATTCAAGCTGGCTTTTGACGCTTCTTATGTGAATGGCAAAGGCCTCGTCTTTTTCTAAGTCTGAAATAAATGGACAAGCGATGAGCTTTTTATTTAAGGCATCATCAATAGGTGCAAGCTTTGGCTGGATTTCAGACACAAAAAAGGTATATGCTTTTTGATGTGCCTCATTACCGGTATCAATAGACATTCGAATATAGCGCCAAGCCATATCTTCTTCTAAAACTGCTTCCAACTCGCTTTTATCTTTAAGCCATTGTTTCAAAGCCGTTGGAGATTCTAAACTTCTTTCTTTTAAGTCGGTGAGATATTTCTCAACTGATTCATATGAATCAATGACCAATTGGTCGTCTACAAAGGTGCGACGATATTTTTTCATGATGTATTTTGATTTATTTACCGCGTTGAGAACCGGTTTTAGTAGGGCCAGATTTTTTAGCTGAAGAAGGTTTACCACCTTTAGCTTTTGGTGCTGATTTTTTCGGAGCCGCCTTTTTCGGAGCTGCTTTTTTAGCTGCTTTTTCCTCGGTCTTTTCTTCAGGTTTTTCTTCTACCTCTTTTATGGTAATGCCTGCTTTAATAAGGATGTTATACCACTGAAATATTTTTCTTAAGTCAGACTTGTAAACACGTTCCTTATCGTAGGTAGGAAGAATTTTTTCTAACAAACCTTCAAGCACGGAAAGGTCTTCTTTGTGAGAAGGACATTCTTTTCCTTTGTACTCATCATGAAAAGATGCGAGCACATCTGTAAGTTTTACATCTTCTTCTGTGGTATAGATGCTAATATCGCCCAATGTTGATATTCTATCAGAGGCGTATGCGGGAAATCTTTTCTTATCTACTATAGATTCAACGATTACGTTGTTTTTTCCTTGAGCTACTACTTTGAAAAGACCTGGTCTTCCTGTGATTGAAATAATTTCCTGTAATTCCATTTAAAAAATTTGTTCAAAAATAGAAAAACTTAACTTTCTAAGCATAGAATTAAGCCTCTAATATCTGTAATACAAGTAAATAAAGGTAGAATAATCGTCTAAGCACTCTTTTATACGTACCTTTGCACCCAATTTAAACATTTAAGAATGACATTTGAAGAGCTGGGATTGAGAGAAGAGGTGCTGAAGTCGTTAAAAGAATTGGGTTTTGAAGCACCGACTCCTATCCAGGAACAAGCAATTCCCCACCTAATGAAAGACGATTGTGATTTCGTTGGGTTAGCACAGACCGGAACGGGGAAAACGGCAGCATTTGGATTGCCTTTGATCAATGCAATTGATCCAAAATCAAATCGGCCACAAGGCCTTATTATTTGTCCTACAAGGGAACTGTGTTTGCAGATTACAAGGGATTTAGAAGTTTTTTCAAAATACCTGAAATGTAACGTAGTTTCGGTATACGGGGGTGCAGATATAAGACGTCAGATGACCCAAATCAAGAAAGGTGTATCTGTAATTGTCGCTACTCCAGGTAGGTTATTGGATTTAATAAAACGTAAAGCAGTCCAACTTTCAGATGTACAGCATGTAGTGTTGGACGAAGCAGACGAAATGTTAAATATGGGTTTCAAAGAGGATATTGATGATATACTTGAAACCACTCCAGACAGCAAAAGCGTTTGGTTGTTTTCGGCTACAATGCCGAAAGATGTCGCGCGTATTGCACAAACATATATGACCGACCCTCTAGAGGTTTCTATTGGTCACAAAAATCAAACAAACGAAAATATTGAGCACATTTATTATGTGGTTAAAGAGAGAGATAGATACGAGGCCGTCAAACGTCTTATTGATTTTCATCCAAAGATTTATGGACTCATATTTTGTAGAACCAAGCATGAAACTGGCACGGTAGCTGAAAAGCTAGCGCGCGAGGGTTACAATGCAGAACCTCTTCATGGAGATTTGACGCAGCCCATGCGGGATCGTGTAATGGCCAGGTTTAGAAGTAAAGAACTTCAGATATTAGTGGCAACTGATGTGGCAGCTCGTGGTATTGATGTTGATGATATTACACATGTAATCAATTATAACCTACCTGACGATAATGAAAATTATACGCATAGAAGCGGACGTACAGCTCGTGCGGGTAAAAAGGGACAGTCATTGGTGTTAATCACGCCAAAAGAAGGTTTCAAAATTAAATCTATTGAAAAGCAAATGCGAACAGAATTTGCACAAGGTCAAATTCCAAACGCAGAGGAAATATGTGAGATTCAGCTCATGAAGCTTATCCAAAATACCATAGATATAAGCGTTAAAGAGAAAGATATTGAGAAATTTATGCCTCAAATATTGGCTTCTTTCGAAACTATGGACAAGACGGAGATCATAAAGAAGTTCGTTTCTGCCGAGTTTAACAGATTTATTGAGTACTACGACAGAGCTGGTGATTTGAATCAAAGGGCAAAACAAGATTCAGGAAGAGACCGAGGTGACCGTAAGGATAAAGGTCAGCGCGCAAGAGATGAAGGTAAAACACGTTTTTTCTTGAGTGCAGGTCGTAGAGATGGTCTGAACCCTGGTGCATTACTCCGTGTTGTTTGTGACGCTGCTGGAATCAAGTCAGATGTCATTGGTCGTATAGATATTATGACATCATATGCATTTTTCGATGTTGATGAGGCGCATACCGAACGCATTCTAAAAAGTGTGAATGGTACTGAATTTGAAGGAAACAAATTATCTGTTGAGGTAACCAATACGCAAAATGGAGGTTCAAAAGGCTCTGGTGGTGATCGTAGATCAGGCGGAGGTCGTTCTGGTGGAAATCGTTCTGGTGGCGGTGGTTTTAGAAGATCAGGAGGCAGTAATTTTAGAAGTAAGAGATCTGGAGGGAGAGACAGTGGCCGTGGCGGTTCCGACCGTCGTTCAGGAGATAGAAATGGTGGGTCGGGAAGAAGATCAGGTTCTGATAAACCGAGACATAGAGGACGTTAATACAATTTTATTTTAATGGAGATAAGAAATATTGCGATTATAGCGCACGTTGACCATGGCAAGACTACTTTGGTTGATAAAATGATTGAAGCTGGTGATTTTATTAATGAGCGAGATAGACCTACTGGTGAGCTTATTATGGATAATAATGATCTAGAAAAGGAACGGGGGATTACAATCGTTTCCAAAAATGTATCTGTAACCTATAAGAATACTAAAATCAACATTATTGATACTCCAGGTCACGCCGATTTTGGAGGAGAAGTTGAGCGTGTTTTGAATATGGCGGATGGAGTTTGTCTCCTAGTTGATGCATTTGAAGGACCGATGCCACAAACAAGATTTGTTCTAGGTAAAGCCCTTTCTATGGGTTTGAAGCCTTTGGTTGTTGTCAATAAGGTAGATAAAGAAAATTGTACACCAGAAGAGGTGCATGAAAAAGTTTTTGACTTAATGTTTGAGCTTGATGCCTCCGAAGAGCAATTAGATTTCCCAACAATATATGGTTCTGCAAAGAACAATTGGATGTCAACAGATTGGAAAACACCATCTGGTTCAATATCCCCATTGTTAGATGAGGTTCTGAATTATTTCCCACCGAAAGAAATCGCAGATGGAAATACGCAAATGCTCATTACTTCCTTAGATTTTTCGTCATATGTAGGACGAATTGCAATTGGAAGACTCACGCGAGGTGAACTCAAAGAAAATATGCCAATTATTTTATCAAAAAGAGATGGTTCTACAGAAAGACATCGTGTAAAGGAGCTATTTATATTTGACGGAATTCAACGTGTTAAAGTAAATGCTGTGACACCGGGTGATATTTGTGCTGTTACAGGAATTGAAGGTTTTGAAATTGGAGATTCTATTTGTGATGCTGAAAACCCAGAAGCATTGCCTACCATAAATATGGATGAACCTACAATGTCTATGCTTTTTTCAATCAATGATTCTCCATTTTTTGGAAAGGAAGGGAAATTCGTAACCTCAAGGCATATTCAAGAACGCTTGACAAAAGAACTTGAAAAAAATCTTGCATTACGCGTTCATGAAACAGATAAAGCAGACAAATGGCTGGTATACGGTAGAGGTGTATTGCATTTGTCCGTTTTGATTGAGACTATGAGAAGAGAAGGATATGAGCTTCAGGTTGGACAGCCGCAAGTGATTCTAAAAGAAATCGATGGAAAAAAGTGTGAACCTGTAGAGGAGTTGACGATTGACTTACCTGAAGAATTTAGTGGTACAGCAGTAGAAGCTGTAACTAAAAGAAGAGGGGAGATGCTTAATATGGAGCCTAAAGGAGCACGTATGGTAATGCAATTTCAAATTCCTTCACGAGGGATTATAGGGTTAAGGAATTATCTACTTACACAAACTGCAGGTGAGGCGATCATGACTCATAGGTATATAGAATACCAACCATTTAAGGGAGAGATACCTGGTCGTCAAAATGGCTCACTTATTTCATTAGAACTTGGTAAGTCAATTCCATTTTCATTGAATAACCTTCAGGAACGCGGAACTTTCTTCATTGGTTCAAATCAAGACATTTATGAGGGTCAAGTAATTGGGGAGAATTCAAGAGCAGGGGATCTTTGCGTAAATGTTACTAAAACAAAGAAAATGTCAAATATGCGCTCCTCAGGAGCCGACGACAAAGTGCGTATTGCACCCCCAAGAATATTTAGTTTAGAAGAATGTTTAGAATACATCCAGCGTGATGAATATGTTGAGGTTACGCCTCAAACACTTCGGATACGTAAAATTCTTTTGAAGGAAATGGATAGAAAACGTGCTCAAAAAAACTAAATTTATACTGCTAAAACCGTAATAAAATAGTTTTCGAATCGTTAATTGATTGTGACTGCGAGATGTATTTTCATTTTTCTAACGCTGTTCTCTTTAAATTCTAGAGCACAACAACCGAACTTTTTATCTCGATCTGAGATCGGTGTACACGCTGGTACCATGTTTTATATTGGTGATTTAAATCAATTTAAACCTTTTTATAAAAGTAAATTGGCTGGAAGCTTAGTTTATCGATTCAACGTACACTCGCGGCTAACGCTTAGGTTTAACGCGACATATGGAAATATTGCTGCAGATGATAAAGATGCAAAGCAGGACGTAATATTAAATCGAAATTTGAATTTTAAATCTCAAATTTCAGAAATTGCTGGCGGTTTAGAATTTCATTATATGCCTTTTCAGTTTGGGAATAGGCGCTATATTGGCACCGCATATATGATTACACAGATAGGTTTATTTCATATGAATCCACAAACGGAATTTAATGGCGCGACAATAGATTTACAATCTATTGGTACAGAGGGGCAGAGTAAGTCAGGTGGAACGAAACCATATCAAAAATACCAGATATGTCTACCCTTAGGCCTTGGTGTGAAATTTTCTTTAGGTAAGTTTTGTTCTTTTAACCTGGACATTGCCATTCGAAAAACATTTACGGATTATATTGATGATGTCGGTGCGGACACTTATATGTCACCTGCTTCCCTTGAGTCCATTAATGGCGCCAATGCTGTGGCTTTATCGAATAGAAGTCTTGATGGCTCATTTCAAGGTCGTAGAGGTAATTCGAGCACTAAAGATTGGTATGTGTATGCAGGCGGTATGCTCACTTTTAGACTAGGGAAGGGAAACAATTGCCCTGTCATTCGTTAGGCCTTTTATTTCGCTTACATCGCTCACTGCAATACTTTACTTCCTCCCAACATCTTTGCCATTTCTTTCTCCAAGTAAAAGGCTTTTTACAGATTAAGCAAACTTTTGTAGGTCTATTTTCTTTCTTTAATGCTTTCACAAATCCTAAACATTTTGAAGGATTTAATTGTTTTCTTTTCATGGAAACACATGAAGTCGACAGGGTTATTGAGATGGCTTGGGAGGACCGAACACCATTCGATGCCATATCTTTTCAATTTGGCTTATCAGAAAAAGAGGTAATTGTTCTCATGCGAACCCACTTGAAACCGAGCAGTTGGAGGCGCTGGAGGAAACGAGTTCAGGGTAGAGGAACAAAACATCAAGCTAAAAGAGCTTTCACCGTAGGAAGACATCGTTGTTCGCGTCAGCGAAGCATCAGTAATAATAAAGTAACTTAGTGCGAGGTTCCTGATTTTGTTCTGACTCTTTGAATAACCTCCTGAGCAACTTTTCTGGCTTTTTTTGCACCAACAGCTAACGCTTCTTCTATCTCTTTCTGGTTATGCATTAAGTACTGAAAGCTTGTACGTTCTTTTTCAAATTTTTCAAGAATGAGCTCATATAATGCTTGTTTTGCATGTCCATAACCATAACCTCCATTTTCGTAGTTGTTTCTCATTTCTGCAATGGCATCAGGTGCAGCAATAATAGAATAAAGAGAAAATATATTGCAATTATCAGGATCTTTGGGGTCTTCTAATGCTTCGCTGTTTGATACAATTGACATGATTTGTTTGCGAAGTTTTTTATCTGGAAGAAAAATATCTATTAGGTTATTCCTTGATTTACTCATTTTATGTCCATCTGTTCCGGGTATGAGCTTGGTATCTTCAGCAATAGCATCCTCAGGGATTATAAATGTATCGCCATGTTGCAGGTTGAACTTTGTCGCCACATCACGGGTCATTTCGATATGTTGCTTTTGATCTTTTCCAACAGGAACAACCTCTGCATCATAGAGCAAAATATCGGCAGCCATAAGCATAGGATAGGTGAATAGACCACCATTAACATCATCAAGACGATCCGCCTTATCTTTAAATGAATGCGCTAATGTGAGTCTTTTATAAGGGTAAAAACACAACAAATGCCACATTAACTCCGTAACCTCGGGAATATCGCTTTGACGATAAAAGATTGTTTTTTCAGGGTCAAGGCCACACGCAAGCCATGCTGCTGCTGTTTTATATGTGTTTTCCTTTAAAAGTTCAGCGTCCTTTACTTGAGTTAATGCATGTAAATCAGCGATAAAAAGAAAGGATTCATTATCATCCTCTTTTGAAAGATTTACTGCGGGTATGATTGCACCCAAAAGATTTCCTAAATGAGTGGTGCCTGTACTCTGTATTCCGGTTAAAATTCTCGCCATAGCTTATTATGTAAAAGTAGAAAATATATTTCCTTTGATTTCCAATTCTTTTTCTTAATTTTCTTTGTGATGAGGATTTTGCAAGGTTTAGTGGGTAATCTGTGGAAGATATATATCTTTTTGGTGTTTTCTTTTTTTGCGATTTTGTTATATCCTTTTTTTCGAGTCGTACTTTTAAAGAAATCTTGGAAAAAAATGAGCTTCAAATTATTTATGATTTGGAGCTGGTTAATGCGGATATTTTGTTTTTACGTTGTTCGCTGTGTCGAAAAAGAGGCTTTACCTGAGGGTCCTTATATTATTGTTGCAAATCACACCTCTTATTTGGATATATTTTTCATGTATTCTATGCTTCCTAAGCATCCTTTTGTGTTTTTAGGTAAAAGCGAGATACTCACATACCCGATCATACGAACGTATTTTAAGAATTTAAATATTCCTGTATTTAGATTTGATCGTAAAAAGGTGGGGGTTTCATTTCAATTGGCATTAGAGGCCATAGAGGAAGGCTGGTCTCTTGTTATTTTTCCTGAGGGAACGATCCCTGAAGTAAATATCCCAAAAATGATGCCTTTTAAAAATGGCGCTTTTAAAATAGCTAAGGAAGCTAATGTACCAATCGTACCAATAACATTTACAACGAATCATCTGCTTTTCTCTGACCCAACGATGGTCTTTGGTCCTGCTAGACCAGGAGTTTCAAGGTTCTATATTGGTAAATACATATCAAAAGAGCTTGTAGCTAAAAAGTCTTTTACTGAATTAAAAGAGCTCTGTTTTAGTCGTGTAGAGGCACCTTTAAAAAAGGAATATCCTCATTTGTATTCAAATGAAGTAAATGCTTAACTTCGCACCGTGAAAATAACCGACGACATTGTAAAACATATCGCTCATTTAGCGAGGCTCGATTTTAAAGGCGAAGAGCTTGAGTCCATTAAGGGAGATATGGAAAAAATCATTGGCTTTATGGATAAGCTTTCTGAGGTGGATACAGATGATGTTGAGCCCCTTATTTTTATGAATGATAAAGTCAATGTGTTAAGGGAAGACATAGTTGATCAGACCTTAACAAAAGAAGATGCACTTTTAAATGCACCAAAAAAAGATTCAGACTATTTCAGAATACCTAAGGTCCTGGATAAATAATTAGATTTCAAAGCAGCAATATTTGATGACGGAGCCTTTGCTGGCAAATAATTCCTCGTAATGCGTTTTAATTTGGAATATTTCTTTTTCTCTTCCTGAAAGCTTGTTTTGAAATTCACCGTACAAGTTCCATGTGAGCTCATGACATTTGTAACCTTCGCTTTGAATTTGTTCTTCAGTGTATTCAAATAGTACATCACTATCAGTTTTTACATGAATCAAACCATTTTTCTTTAGGAAAGCTCTGTACCTGCCAATAAAAAGGGGAGAGGTGAGTCGTTTTCTCGGCTTTTTTGGTTGTGGATCTGAAAAGGTTAGCCAAATTTCATCGATTTCATCTTTGGCAAAAAAGTTTTCAATAAAATCAATTCTAGTTCTTAAGAACTGCACATTATCCATGCCTTTCTCAAGAGCCTCTTTGGCACCAATATACATTCTGTTCCCTTTAATATCTATGCCTAAGAAATTCTTTTCAGGAAACATTTTTCCTAAGCCAACCGCATATTCACCTTTACCACAACCGAGCTCTAGTACTATGGGCTTATTGTTTTTAAAGATTTCTGTCTTCCATTTACCTTTTAATGGAAAAGCTTCTGAAAAAGGGGCTTCCGTTACATTTGGAAATCTTTTGATTTCAGAAAAACGCCATAATTTATCTTTACCCATAATCTTATAAAAATGCCAGCCTTATTAGCAAACTTGGTATTGAATTGCAAATTTGAGTCAGGGAGTTTGTTTGAGAATCATTCATAAAAAGTGTGAGTTCTGAATTTGTCATACTGGCATTAATTGTAGCCATGGATAGTAACTCAATTATTGGAAGAGCTTCTGCCATAAATAGATCTTTCAGCGGAAAGCGATCAAAATCCACAAAACATGATAATGGAGAATTTCCTAATGTCTCGGCTCCTCTCGGGAGTATCAAAGGAGCAGTTTTATTTTGAGGGCCGTTTAATTCGGATGTATACAATGAAAAGGTTGAGTCTGTAATATTTGTACTTGCGAGTAGCCCCATGAACGGCTTTATTTCTTGATTTATTATGGCAGAAAGACTAGATCCTATACCTAGGAATGCACTGTACTCTGTATGTATTCGGTCTGACGAATAAGCACCGATTGCAATGTTTCCATCGAAATAGCTATTTAAACCGTCTTTTGATATTAAGGCTTCAATTACAGAAAGTTCATTGGGAATCAAACCTAATAACATTTGATCAATATTTGAGTTTTGAAGTGTATTTGAAATACCATCTTCAAAGTAATTGTTTTTAAGGCGTTCTAATTCTGAAATATTGATGTTTGCAAGAAATGCCGCGACAGGTGATCCAGCTCCCAACTCAGAAATAAGCGCCTTACTATCGTTTTCAAAAAGGTTCCATGATAGTACTTCATTACTGAGGTAGTTCTTGTTTTGAATTTTTATTTTTCCATTTTCAAAGCTCAAATGCAATGCAACTTTCGAATCAAAGGATGTGGTAGCTCCTTCTGATTGGTTTAATATTTTTATGCCAAGATCTTGAATGTTGCCCGCGTTGAATGTCAATGTGATGTCTTTTGAGGCGCTCAGTATTTCTGTTACCGTATTGTCTTTATTCTCAATGTCAATTGATTTAAATGAATTTTGAATTAGTTTGATTTTTTTTAATTCAGAAATCCTATCATGAAGCATGAACACTGCATTATCCAAACCAATACCTATAGTAAAATCATCAAAGAATAATACTTCTAAGTCTCCCTTAGTGATGCTTTTGTTGATGGTTAAATCTTTTTTTATGGTTTTTATTAATAATTCCCGGTTCTTATGCCTGGCAAGAATAGAGATTCTTGGAAGCATTGTCAGCGCGGAGCCCGCGTGAACGGTATAATAAAATGGCAATTCTGTGAATAAAGCTTCTTTATAGTCATCAATCATCCCAAGAGGTAATAGGCCAGATTGACCAAGTTCAGAGTTGTAAATCCCCTTATTTAAGAGTTGTTTGATGTTTACGGAACCAAAAGCCAAAAGCTCCTTTGAGTTTGAACAAAATCTTGTTCCTTTTTGAATCCAGTCTGCATTTGAAATTATTTTATTAGAAATAACTTCATCTTCTGAGCAAGAGTAGAGGAGGCATAAAAGAGCGAAAATGGAGACGAATGTGCGCATAAGGTGTGCGGTTAAAAAGTTCCTCAAAATTAATAAGAATATATCAAAGCTCTTGACTAAATTTGAATATGCATTTCATTGAACCACATTATAATTGGAGAGGCTATTATATAGCTTCTGAAGATTCGTCTTCTCCTTTTTATGAGCGCGTTTACAGTGAATTTGAGTATTCTAATCGCATTTATAATTTTGTCATACATCCCCAATGGGATTTCTTCGGTTCTCCTACATTATTCGCGAAAATATTATTTGTTGATTACGATTTGGGACATGCAGTAATTGAGCTTATAGGTGAATGGAACGATGCTATAGAGAATGACGTAATGCTTTTTAAAAGAGATGTTATTGAACCTATTATGTACCACGGTATTGATAAATTTATTTTAATCGGCGAAAATGTGCTTAATTTCCATGCTTCGGACGAATGTTATTATGAGGAATGGTTTGATGATGTTGAGGATGGATGGATTGCTATGGTTAACTTCCACGAGCACGTAGTAAAGGAATTCAGCAATGCCAATTTAGACCATTATTTTGTTATGGGAGGTCAGCTAGAAGAACTAGAATGGAGAACGTTTCGCCCCTTACAGTTCTGCCAAAAAGTCGAGTCTCTTGTATCCAAAAGGATAGGGACGTTCAATGAATAGTCTTTATGACGAAAGTGCTTGCATCATTAATGTGCATACGATTGCTCCAAATGTCCCAACAGCATATCCCAAAACAGCCAAAAGTACGCCCACAGGTGCTAATGACGGGCTAAAGGCGCTTGCCACAATGGGTGCCGACGCCGCACCGCCAACATTTGCTTGGCTGCCCACTGCAACATAAAAGAAAGGTGCTTTGATGATTTTTGCAACTACAAATAAGAATAGGGCATGAACCATAATCCAAATTAAACCAATGGAAAGTAGAAATTTAAATACACCCCAGTTGGCAATAAGCTCCATGATATCCATTTTCATACCAATAGTTGCTACCAATATATAAAGGAATAGACTACCAATTTTAGAGGCACCGACACCCTCGAAGTTTCTGTATTTTGTAAAAGAGAGTCCTACTCCAAATAAAGTAGAAAGCACTACAAGCCAAAAGAAGCCATTCCCAAATGAAACCATTAAACGTGCAGCAGTTTTATTTGTCATATTGTCGAGTATTTCTGTGATCCATGGACCAATATAATCAGCACCAAGATGTGCAAGACCAACGCAGAAAAAAGTGATGCCTAGCATGTAAATAAGGTCATTAAAGCTTGCGACTTTGGAAACGCTAAGTTGAAAATTTTCCATTTTTGTTTTTAAGCTTTCGATCGCAGAATCATCAGCCTTAAAAAAGCGATTCAATTTTTTGTTATAACCTGTGCCTAGCAGAAGGACTGACATAAAGAGATTGGCCACAAAAACATCTACAACAATCATAGCTGAAAACATTTGGTCACTTGCACCATATATTTCTTTCATAGCGGTTTGGTTTGCTCCTCCACCAATCCAAGATCCAGCAACTGTCGATAAACCTTTCCATATTTCTCCATTGAGAACCTCAGGAGCAAACAAGGAAACCACATAAAGCGCAAGTGGCCCACCTACTACAATTCCTATGGTTGCGGCAAAAAACATAATTATTGCTTTTGAACCTAATCTTTTAATTGCTGGTATATCAATGCTTAAGCACAATAGAATTAAACTGGCTGGAAGCAAGTATCTCGATGCTATAAAGTAAAGATTGGAAGCTTCAGAAGAAATGATTCCAAATGAATTCAATCCGGCAGGTATGAAGTAACATAACAATAGAGCTGGTACTACCTTGTAGAACTTTTTAAAACCCTTTCGTTCGCTATGAGCAGTTCTAAAAACAAAATAGAGCACTATCATCAATAGGCCAAAAACAGTAGCGTCATTTGAGAACCAAGGACGCGATGCTTTCACTTTAAAGGATTTACTGATTTCTTTTGAGCCATCCATTGAAATTAATGTGACGGTATGGTCTCCGCGTTCAAGGTCTTTAAGTAAAACATCTCGATTCGATAGAAGATTTGTGACCTTTCCATCAAAGCTGATTTTGTAATCATACAATGCCTCAAAGCTCACTTTTAGACTTGGGTCTTCAGAGGCATAAAAAGTACCTTCTAATTCATTAAATGCTACTGTTTTTATAAGTGTATCTGCATTGAGATTAGTTGCGAGTTCAACGGAGGTTTGACCTACAGACATAAAACCAAGTCCAAAAATCATTATTGTGATAAGCTTACCTATGTTCCTCATGTTTTTTTGCATTTTAAATTAACACATAAAAAAGGCTGCTCGAGGCAGCCTTTAAATACTTGAAATGATTAGCGTATGCCGTGCATAAGCTTTTCTAGTCTTTTGTGAAGTAAAAGCAGTAAAATACTGGTTGCACCTGCCATCACTATAAATATGATAAAGAAGCTATATAAGGTATTGATCGTAATTCCAAAGATTTGTTTTTGGGAGTTTTGAAACACATAGCTCGCTACATGTTCTCCATTAATAACAACATCCCTTACCATTACATCTTTGTTCTCTGCATAGGCTGCTACTGTTTTTTCTGATCTTATACCCTTTTCAGTATTCGCAGCATTTGTAAATGACATACTTAAAGAATCTTGACCTTTAAAAAGAAGCATAGCATTGAGGTTCGTTGCATCCTTTTTTGTATACCTTTTTTTGTTGTCTGCCAATTTATTGTCTTCAAACTTGGTATTTATTTTACGGTATGATTTTGTTAAACAGCCCTCTAAAGGATTGTCTGACTTCGTCATTAAGTTTGCTGTATAAAGCTGAATGTCTGCCTCTGAATATCCTGAGTTTTCAACATATAATATTTCTTTTACCTCTGGTTGTGGAATTATGCCTGAGAATAGCCCTGCCGTAAAGTTACCAACTACAGAAGATAGAAAGAAAACAGCCATCATCATTGATGCAAATCTTCTTGGTGATAATTTATTTACAACCGATAATCCAACTGGAGAAATCGCAAGCTCTCCACATGTATGTAGGAAATACATTCCAATTAAAAAGAACATTGAGATTTTTGACTCCATTCCCATATCTTTTACCGAGAAGGCAATCACTACATATCCAAGGGCGAGAAGTGCAAGTCCCCAAACCATCTTCATAGGTGATGAAGGTTCTTTACCTCTTGAAGCTAAAGAAGACCATAGCACACTAAAAATAGGGGCAAACATTACAATAAATATCGGATTGATACTTTGGAAGAAGGATGCTGGTACTGTAAATCCAAATAAGCCTCTATCGGTATTTTGATCTGCAAAAATAGTTAAAGAAGCACCGGCCTGCTCAAATGCAGCCCAAAAGGCA
Organism: uncultured Flavobacteriales bacterium; assembly: GCA_943789205.1. Lineage (GTDB taxonomy): Bacteria > Bacteroidota > Bacteroidia > Flavobacteriales_D > Crocinitomicaceae > UBA952. The sequence goes on along the minus strand of CALSTG010000001.1, from coordinate 168,732 downwards.
ATTACAAATGCAGTTATAATGAAAATAGCCCAAATTCTGTCCTTTTCCACTTTAGTTAAAACCTCTTTTGTTTCCTCTTCTGTTTTCCCTTCAGCGGCTCTTTTATCTTTATAGAAAGAAGGTTTCATTCCTATAGGCTCGCCTTCAGGGTCCACAATGTATTTATTTTGACCAAGTAGCATAATGATTGTACCAATCACCATACCGATTCCTGCACACAAGAATCCCCATTTAAAATCAGCCGCGCTACCAGTATCTCCAAGACCACCACAAACCAAAGGGGCCACAAGTGCACCTGCGTTAATACCCATGTAGAAAATCGTATAGGCTGAGTCTACTCTCGAGTCACCCTTAGGGTATAAGGTACCTACCATACTTGATATATTTGGTTTAAAAAAACCATTACCTAATATTAAGAATCCTAGAGATGCATACATAATTGGAATAGAAGAGCTTGGGTCTCCATATGCCGAAGCACTAAAAAACATTAAAAATTGAGCAATAGCCATTAAAATACCCCCAACGAGAATAGAGCGTCTATTACCCCAGTATCTATCGGCGATGAATCCCCCTAAAAGAGGTGTGGCATAAACAAGCGAGGTATAGATTCCATAGATGGAACCTGCTGCTTCTGTATCCATTAAAAGTGCCTTGGTTAAATAAAGAATAAAGATTGCTCTCATTCCATAATAGCTAAAACGTTCCCACATTTCAACTGTAAAAAGAAGGTAAAGTCCTCCCGGGTGTCCTTTTTGAATAGTATTACTCATTGTTTTTTTCTTTAGTGTCCGAATTTACTAAAAATTGTGCTCAAACAATCAAATTGTATCATTTGTTCGATTTAAATGATTTTTCATTAAAAATCACGATATTCGTAAATGTCTTATTTCATTAACGATCTTTTGAAATAAGCGCGACCAAAACTAAACTTAAAGCAATGAAAAAAACATTTTTACTATTTCTAATGGGAACGATGGCTTCCATTTCCATATCTCAAACATTTTCAGATGATTTTGAATCCTATTCTGTAGGATCTTACTTGGGTTCTAGCTCACCTGACTGGACGACATGGAGTGGTGCTGAAGGCGGTGCAGAAGACGTTCAAATTACGGATAACAATGCGAGTAGTGGCTCTAAGGCTATTTATTTTAGCTCAACAGCTGCTAATGGAGGTCCTGCGGATGTTGTTCTTCCTTTTGATCAGGTATACAATTCCGGTAATTTTTCTTTTGAAGCCAATTTTTATGTTGAAGCTGGTAAAGGAGCTTACTTTAATTTGCAAGGCACACTCGTTGTTGCTCAGGTATGGGCACTAGACTGCTACATGCTTGAAGATGGAACCTTAAAGCTTTCGAATCAAGGGACTCCATATATCAATGCGAATTACCCCAGTGCACAATGGTTCAACTTGAGAGTAGATATGGACCTTACTTCTAACGTTTGGGAGTTATTTATTGACAATGTCTCACAAGGCTCTTTTTCAAATCCGACAGGACAAATCGGGATTTTAGATTTATATCCAGTAAATCCCGCAGGTCAGGGAGGAAATGGTATTTCGGGATTCTTTGTAGATGACATTAGCTACACGCACTTACCTGCGAATTTACCTGGGTTAAATGGCGGAGTGTCCTTTATCAATCAGATTTCAGGAATTTCAGGATTAAGTTATGATGTAGTTGCAACAGCAAGGAATTTAGGTGTATTAGAAATCAATTCTTTTGATTTGACCTATAGTTACAATGGTGCAAATGTTACCGAAAACATAACGGGATTAAACTTGGTTTCTCTCGATACTTATGAGCATACATTTGCTACTCAATTGACTCCTATTTTAGGAAACAATGATTTGATGGTTACCATCTCAAACGTGAATGGGGGGTTAGACGATGATCCAACAGATGATTCTAAAGTGATTGGAATCGATCCAATTGTACCTGCAGCAGGAAAAGTTGTCGTAGGAGAGGAGGCAACAGGTACGTGGTGTCAATGGTGTCCTAGGGGTGCTGTATACATGGATTTATTTGAGGAACAATATGGAGACTATTGGATTGGTATTGCTGTTCATAATGGTGATCCGATGACTGATGCAACATATGATACAGGAATTGGGTCTATGATAGGCGGTTATCCGAGTGCAGTCGTTGATAGAGGGGCAGATGTCGACCCTTCAGCAATGAATGCTGACTTTTTAGACCGCCTTTTAACGGAACCTTCAGGCGTTATTACGAATGGTGCGATTTGGGATCCGGTAACGCGAGAATTGCAGGTTTCTGTAAAATCAACATTTTCTCAGTCAGTTAACAATGATTATAGATTGGCCTGTGTACTTTCAGAGGATGGTGTTACTGGAACTGATGCTGGATATAATCAGTCTAATGCTTATGCAGGAGGTGGAAATGGAGTAATGGGTGGTTATGAGTCCCTTCCGAGTTCTGTTCCTGCGGCTCAAATGGTATATGATCATGTGGCTCGTGCGATCGCTCCAAGTTTTGATGGTTCTTCTGTATTTTTTCCAGCGAATGTAAACGCGGGTGAAAGTGTTGTGAGTAATTATTTTTTCACTCTTCCAACTGATTGGGATACTGAGAATATGCATATCATTGGATTATTAATTTCTCCTGATGGGCGTATTGATAACGCAGGGTCAACAAGTATATCTGAGGCAGTTTCTAATGGATATGAACTAGGCCCAAATCTTGGTGAAACAAACCCTTTAGATTTTCAGATTGACGATGTACTTAAATTATATCCAAACCCTACGAGTGCTAAACTGAATGTCACTTTAGATATGGGAAATTCAAAAATGAATGAACTTAAAGTATACAATTATAAGGGACAAGTGATTGAGAACTTCAATTTAAAGGCGCAATTTGGAAGTTGGACATATACTTTAGATGTTGCAAAATTCGCGCCTGGCGTTTATGCAGTATCATATGCAAGTGATAAAGGCATTGCAATGAAACGTTTTGTCATTGAATAAAAAAACAAGCTTAAACTAAAAGCCACTTCGGTGGTTTTTTTTATGCTTTTACTTTTATTTTTTCTTTGACCTGGTCAGCAGTTTTTCTCACCTCTTGGAGTGTTTTCCCTGTTATAGTAACGTGGCCCATCTTTCGAAATGGTTTGGTTTCACTTTTTCCATAAATGTGTGGATGTACTCCAGGTAGTTCTAGTATTTTATCTAGACCTTCATATATAACAGGTCCAGCATAACCCTTTTCTCCTAAAAGATTAATCATAGCCCCAGGAAATAATAATGTTGTGTCTCCCAATGGAAGGTTCAGTATTGATCTCAAATGTTGTGCATATTGAGAGGTATTACAGCATTCAATGGTATGATGTCCACTATTATGTGGTCGAGGAGCAATTTCGTTTACCAAAAGATCTCCATTTTTAGTTAGAAAAAATTCCACAGCCAGAAGACCAACCATATCAAGTTTTTTTATCACATCTTCTGCGATATTCATAGCTTCTTTTGCGGTCTCCGCTGATATGTTTGCCGGTGAAAATAGATATTCCACAAGGTTAGCCTCAGGATTAAATTCACACTCGACTGATGGGAAACAGTGAATTGCACCGTTTTCATTTCTTGCAACAATTATAGAAAGCTCCTTTTCAAAGTCTATTAGGGATTCACATAAGTTTGGTGCATTAAATGATTCCGAGGCACTTTTTAATACTTGAACACCTTTTCCATCATAACCTCCAGTTCTCATTTTTTGAATCAATGGATAGCTGAGGTTTTCATTGGCTAAAGCTTCGGAATCTTTAAAAAGTTTAAAAGGGGCCGTTGGAATTGCATGATCCAAATAAAATTGTTTCTGAATGCCCTTATCTTTTATGATTCTTAAAACTCTTGGTTGCGGATAAATCTTAATTCCTTTTTCTTCTAGGGCCTCTAAAGCTTCGATGTTAACATTTTCTATTTCAACCGTTATCAAATCCTTATCCTGACCAAATTCCATTACGGCATCGAAGTTTGTGATTGACCCGCATGTAAATGAGTGGGCAATATCGGCGCATGGGGCATTTAGATCAGCATCCATCATGTGCAATCTTATATCGAGATCAATGGCTTCTTGAATTAACATTCTTCCAAGTTGTCCACCACCTAATACGCCTATATTGAAATCTTTGGAGTTCCATCGTACATTCATGGTACAAAGATACTGCTCTCTTCAAATTATTTTCAACTTCCTCGCTAAAATTGTATCTTTGCTCCTTCTATGAACCGAGATATAAGTCTTCTAGACAAAACATTTACGCCTTATTTATCCTCTGAATCAATAAAAAATCGAATTGATGGTTTGGCTGCGCAACTTAATGCTGATTATAAAGGGGAAAGCGTTCTTTTTATTGGTGTCTTAAATGGTGCGTTTATGTTTGCTTCTGACTTAATGAAAGGCTTAGATTTAGACCTAGAGGTTTCTTTTATAAAAGTTTCATCATATAGCGGAACACAATCCTCAGGAAAAGTAAAGGAGCTAATAGGACTCAACAATTCAATCAACCAAAAGCATGTCATTGTTTTAGAAGATATTGTTGATACAGGAAGGACGGCAGATAAGCTTTTTGATCTTTTAAAGGAAAAATCACCCAGAAGTATTGAAATGTGTACACTTCTATTCAAGCCAGATGCTTTTGAAGGTAAAATGATACCAAAATATGTGGGATTCAAAATTCCTAATAAATTTGTTGTCGGATTCGGTCTGGACTATGATGAGGCCGGTAGAAACTTAAATGAGATATATCAATTAAAAGAATAAATACTATGTTGAATATTGTATTGTTTGGCCCTCCAGGTGCAGGTAAAGGCACACAGTCAAAAAGATTGATTGACAAATATGGACTTGTTCATCTATCGACTGGTGATATTTTTAGATCAAATATCAAAGGCCAAACTGATTTAGGCAAATTAGCCAAAGAATACTTGGATCAAGGTAAACTTGTTCCTGATACCGTTACAATTGATTTACTTCGAGCTGAGGTAATGAAGCATCATAAAGCAAAAGGTTTTATTTTCGATGGTTTTCCAAGAACGAATGCCCAGGCAGAGGCACTCGATGTGTTTTTAGAATCTTTGAATACTGGAATAACTGTTATGCTTTCACTAGATGTTGAGGAGGATGAACTGAAAAGCCGACTGATTAAGCGCGCTGAGGTAAGCGGAAGGGCTGATGATGCCGATCCAAAAATAATCGATAACCGAATAGCGGTATATCATAAAGAAACATCCCCTGTAAAGTCATTCTATGACAGGCAAGAGAAATTAATTTCCATTCAAGGTATGGGAAGTGTTGACGAAATTACAGAAAGACTGTTTGTTTCGATTGACGCGCTATAATCTAGAGCAATGGCCTCAGACAATTTTGTTGATTACGTAAAAATCCATGTTAAATCAGGCAATGGAGGAGGAGGTTCTACCCACTTTCGCAGAGAGAAGTATATTCCAAAAGGCGGACCAGATGGCGGAGATGGTGGTCGAGGTGGTCATGTATATCTAAGAGGAAATAAACAGCTATGGACCTTACTTCATTTAAAATTTAAGAAGCATGTTAAAGCAGAACATGGCGCTCATGGCTCTAGCAATCTTAAAACAGGTGCCCAAGGAAAAGATGTCTACATTGACGTTCCACTTGGCACAATTGTGAGAGATGAAGAATCTGATGAGATCTTATTTGAAATAACAGAAGAAGGCGAAGAAAAAATTTTACAAAAAGGAGGTCGAGGTGGCTTGGGTAATAATAATTTTAAATCATCAACACACCAAGCACCAAGACATGCACAGCCTGGCGAGGCCGGTCTCGAAGGTTGGAAGGTTTTAGAGCTTAAGATATTGGCGGATGTTGGTCTTGTCGGATTTCCTAATGCTGGAAAAAGCACATTATTATCTGTGGTTTCTGCTGCAAAACCAGAAATAGGGGATTATCCTTTTACAACGATTCGACCAAATCTTGGTATTGTCTCATATCGAGACCATCGTTCCTTTGTAATGGCTGATATTCCTGGAATCATCGAAGGTGCCTCAAAGGGAAAAGGTTTAGGCTACAGATTTCTTAGGCATATTGAGCGTAATTCTTTACTATTATTTATGATTCCGGCAGATGCTGATGATATAGCAAAGGAATTCCTTATCTTAAAAGAGGAGTTACAAGCCTACAATCCAGAGCTACTTCACAAAGATTTTATTTTGTCAATTACCAAATCGGATATGTTGGATGAGGAATTGAAAGAAGAGATTAGACAGGAGTTGGCCATAAATTTAAAAGGAATTCCTTTTCTTTTTATATCGGCTGTGGCACAAACTGGACTTCTTGAATTGAAAGATGAAATCTGGAAATTATTGCAAGATGATTGAGGCGCTTGAGTCACTTGACCGTAGCATCATTGTTTTCATAAACGGACAGCATTCTTTATTACTGGACCAAATAATGTGGTTTATTTCAGGTCCATGGCTTGTTTTTATTATTCTTCCGTTTGTCTTTTATTTCATTTTTAAGAGCTATACCAGGGTGCAAATTACTTGGATTCTATTAAGTATATTACTCACTATTGTTTTGACGGATCAGTTTTCAGTACATGCATTTAAAGAGGTCTTCCAGCGTTATAGGCCGTCTCATAATCTTTTAATTATGGACCAGTTGCATTTTCATCAATATCTCGATGGTACTTTTTATCAAGGCGGTAAATATGGATTTGTATCCTCTCATGCTGCGAATTATTTTGGTGTACTTACGCTGATATGGCACCTCTTATCTACTAAGTGGGTGAAATATCTTTTAGTTATGTTAGTACTTCTTGTACTATATAGTCGCATGTATCTTGGTGTTCATTACTTGAGTGATGTAAGTTGTGGTGCTCTTTTGGGTTATGTTTTGGCAAAAGTTGTTATACAATTCTTACTTTTAAAGAAAGTTAAACAAACATGAATTACTTGTTGGTATTTCTTGGTGGTGGCATTGGCAGTATGATGAGGTTTGGAGTAGGTAAGGCATTTTCTAAATGGTCATCTGCATTCCCAATTGCCACATTAGTATCCAACTTAGCTGCATGTTTAATTTTTACTTTGATACTCTATATTTGGACTAAAGAGGTCCGGAGTGATTGGGTTTTCCCATTTGCTATTATAGGTCTTTGCGGAGGGTTTAGCACTTTCAGTACTTTTTCATTTGAAAACTTTCACCTTTACGAGCAGTCTTATTATGGCTTATTATTTTTGAATGTTATCATTTCAATTTTACCTGGGATGTTTTGTTTTTACTGGGTTTCAGATAAACTGTAACCAAAATCAAACCTTGTATTAAGGTTGATATAAATAAATTTAAAATTATGGATTTCGTTAAAAAATTAATACCAACAATTCTAATAGCTTTTGCTGTAATCGTTACGGGGTATATACTGGGTACTTCCTATTTGTCTCGTGGAAAATCTGACCCTTCCGTTACAGTAAAGGGTTTAGGTCAGCAATCTTTTGATTCAGATTTAATAGTTTGGCGTGCAAGTTTTTCAAGTAATGCAATGGATCTAAAGCAGGCATATTCTGATCTAAATAGTGATATTGTCGAGGTTAAAAAATACCTAGCGAGTCAGGGCATTAAGGAAAATGAAATCGTTTTTGATGCTGCAGATATTAACAAACTCTACGATAGAGTTTATGATGAAAATGGGAATTTTAAGACGAGAGTTTTTCGCGGTTATGAATTAGAACAGACATTTGAAGTCCAATCTAAATCTGTTGATGCCGTTGAAAAAACATCTCGAGAAGTATCGAAACTTATTGATACAGGTATTGAACTCAATTCATTTGCCCCTCAATATTATTATACAAAACTTGCCGCATTGAAAATCAAAATGATTGAAGCAGCCACGAAGGATGCAAAAAACCGGGCTGAAACAATAGCTACAAATGGTGGTGGTGTCTTGGGAAAGCTAACCTATGCAAGTATGGGTGTGTTTCAAATCACAGCTGAAAATTCGAGTGATGAATATTCTTGGGGAGGAAGCTTCAATACCTCTTCAAAAAGAAAAACTGCGAGTATTACAATGCGGTTAAATTATGAGATTGATTAACCAAGCCACATAAGTACGTTATCTCGCCAGATCTCATCTGCTTCACGTTTTGTTAAAATGTCAACTTCAACGGCAAAGTCTATTACACGTCCTGGAAAAGAATTACCTACACCTTCCATTTCTCCGAGAGGATAGGGATCATCAAGTCCAGCTATTATTTGAGAAACGCCAACTCTTCTTTTGAGTAATTCTAAGGTATATGAATCATGAACAAGAGAGTCAAAAAATAAATTTTTATGACCTAAGGATGCCCTGGGGTTTTCAACATCTTCGAACAAGTCGGGTCTGCCATCATAGCCTTGTAGTCTTCTGCCATAATTCGCAATACCGAGCATACAACCATGAGCAAAACATGTTCTAATATTTGGGAATTTATTTGGTATATCGTTGAGTGTATATAAGTGCAAAGTATCTGCACATTGCGCCATCATCCAAACCAAATGAAAACGCCAGTATTGGTCTTTAAGATTTACTATCTTTTCTCCATCATACGGATGAATTTCTATTGCTAAATTGTATTTGTTCGCAAGCTCATAAATAGGAAAGACGGATTGGTCCGCTATAGATGTCCACTGGTTATTAGCGTTTAGAAAATGGGTGGGAAGACAAAGTAACTTGAGCCCATTTTGTGTTACATTTCTTTCAATTTCTTTTAAGGCGTCATCCATAAAAAGAGGCTGTACCACAAAGCCGCTCGTGAATTTTTCTGGATGCTCTTTTTGAACGGAAGCATTGAAATCATTTTGCCATGTAATAGCGTCTTTTGCATCTTGCCTTTGCCATCCATTGCAATAGATTTGCGATAAATTGAGCATCACACCATGGTCAATGTTGTATTCGTCCATCCATTCAAGCTTTTCCTTAAGAAAGAAGCTAGGGTCTGTTATTGGCCTGCTCCAGGAACCTTGTCTCATGAATTTTTTATCAGTATCAATCCAGAAAAGTTTTTTTTCCTTCATGAATCTTGGAATTTGATGGGGCTCAGGTAGTATGTGTCCGTGTCCGTTGATTCTTTTCATGATATCCTAAGCTTTAATTGTGGTTCTTTGCTTATAAAACGAATATACATAAAAAAAGAGCCTCATTAAAGGCTCTTACATATTGAGGTATCAGCTAAAATATCAGAAATTATATTTTTTGTCTGCAATTAATTTTTGTGCAATGGTCTGTCTAGCTGCTTTCGGATTAAACTCTTGTGTTTTGGTAAATCGTTTTAGTCCCATCAACATCATTCTAGCCTCATCGCCTTCTGCAAAGGATGAAATGGCATCTTTTGCGGCTTTTGCAATTTTGTCTGCAGTATCGTAGAAGTAGGTTTTGGCAATAGCGATATCATGCTCGCATGCCGCTTCTCCTTGTTTGTCAATTTTTTTCTGAACCCTTAAATAAACAGATTCAGCGAGATAGGTCCATATTGCAACATCGGCAATATTCATTAACACCTCTTGTTCTTTAGCTAAGGTTTGCATAAGCTTTTGAACTGCTGATCCAGCAACCATTAATATCACTTTCTTGAACCCTTCAAGCATATGTTCTTCATTTCCTAATGCTGTAGTTGAAGGTTCCTTAATTTCTGGTATACTCATGAGGTCACCAGCAACTTTCATGGCTGGACCCATTAGGTCTAGCTCACCTTTCATAGCTCGTCTAAGCACCATATCGACAGTAAGCATTCTATTTATTTCATTTGTTCCTTCAAATATTCTATTGATTCTTGAGTCTCTATAGGCTCTTTCTACACTAGATTCTGCGGAATAACCCATTCCACCATAAATTTGTACTGCTTCGTCAACAACATAATCCAAACATTCTGAACCCGCGACCTTTATAACCGCGCATTCTGGGGCAAAGAGCTCAATACCTTTCAGTGTTGCTTGCGCCTTATCCATGCCACCTTCCATTAAGCCTTTGATTGCATCATCTATATTTTGCCCTGCTCTATATGTTGCAGATTCAACGGCGTACGTTTGAATAACCTGTTCAGCCAATTTATATCTGATAGCACCATATTTTGAAATAGAACGTCCGAATTGCTCTCTTTCTAAGGCGTATTTAACGGATTCGTCGATTCCGCCTTTTGCGCCACCCATGACCGCAGCTCCAAGCTTTATTCTTCCTATGTTGAGAATATTTAATGCAATTTTAAAGCCATTTCCTCTTTCAGAAAGCATGTTTTCAACAGGAACCTTCACATTATTAAAAAAGACTTGACGCGTTGAGGACCCCTTGATTCCCATTTTTTTCTCCTCGGGATTTAAGCTAATACCGACGCTATCCGCTTCTACAAGAAATGCAGTAAGATTTTCATCATCTTCAATTTTTGCAAAAACAGTAAAGAGGTTTGCAAATCCACCATTTGTGATCCACATTTTTTGTCCATTAATCGTATAATGTGTTCCATCTTCGGACAGATCCGCTTTTGTTTTTCCGGAATTGGCATCAGATCCTGAACTTGGTTCTGTTAGGCAATAGGCTGCCGCCCATTCTCCAGATGCTAATTTTGAAACATATTTATTTTTTTGATCTGTATTACCATAGTAGAGTAGAGGTAAAGTTCCAATTCCCGTGTGTGCTCCATAGGCTACTGAAAAAGAAAAGCCTAATCCTAAGTATTCTGTTGCAAGCAGCGTAGTCTTGAAATCAACACCCATTCCACCATATTCTTCTGGAACGGAAAGTCCAAGAAGCCCTAAATCACCAGCCTTTTTTAATAAAGAAGGCATCAATCCTTCTTCGAGACTGTCAATTCTGTCTAAATGTGGAATAATTTCTTGATGAATAAAATCTTCACACATACTTGCGATCATTTTATGCTCTTCAGTCCATTCCTCGGGGGTAAATATATCGTTGGGCTCGGTTTTTCTGATGATGAATTCACCACCTTTTATTGGCTGTTTATCGCTCATTTTGGTTGATTATATAATTGGTTTGTTCAAATATATGAAAACTAAAAGTATTATGCACGCATAATACAATTAAATTTCTACTTCCATTCTATAATCATTCATAAAGAAACCATTTCCTATTTCAAGATCTACAGACTCTATACTTTTGAATCCTAGTTTTTGATAAAAGTTTACTGCAGGGTTCGTGCGATTTACGAAAAGGTCTAGCTTTGAAATTTTAACATTTCGCCCCTCATTAATAACGAATTCCAATAGGATCTGTCCCGTTCCCTTATGATGATGACTTGGATCGACATAGAGCTTATGCAGTCTAACAGTATTGGTTGATTTTCTTAGTTCAAATGAAGCAAATCCGAGGTGTTTACTACCTTTTTTGTAAACAATAAATTGATGCCCTTTTTGAAAATTATCTCCAAGTGTTTTTAGATTATACATCCAATTGAGCATGTAAGTGATTTGCGACTCGCTAATCATTTCTTTAAAACAAATAGGCCAAATTTCATTGGCCATGTTTTGAATAATTTTAAGCTCTCCTTTAGTGAGTTTAACAATCATCTCATTGCTTTACAAAGGTTATTTGTTGTTGCTGCCCTTCGTAATAGAAAGTCAGGCTGTATAGTCCAGGTTGGATATGCATACAATCAACTTGGCCATTAACAATTTGTATCGGGTACTGCTTACCTGAGAAATCTGTTAAAAAACCATTTTTATTTATTTCATCCATTAATTCAATTGCTAAAACTTCATTCACTGGATTTGGATAGACGTGAAGATGTGTTTTACTTTGAAGCTCATTCGGTAATTCTAGATTTAAAGCTTCTCTAATTGCTGCCATAGCATCAATTTTACCATGTCCCCATTTAGGATCTCCGTCCACGGGAAGTTCACCTGTCTTATTGTCTTCGCGAGCCGTTAAAAGCAATAGTTCTTTTAAATCTCGAGCACTTAATTCTGGCTTTGCATCTAATATTAAAGCAGCGACTCCGGACACCATTGGTGCCGCCATAGATGTTCCTGATAATCTAGCAAAGTGATAGGTTCGCGTATTAAATTCAATACTTTCAATTGATGAAAACGACGCGTCTGTGAAAGATGAAATAGCCGCGCCTATAGACACTCCAGGAGCAGCAATATCTGGTTTCATTTCTCCATCATAGCGTGGACCCTGACTTGAGAATGATGCTATTGCACCACCTGTTGTGATACCTGTAGGTGTTACCCAACCTGAGGCATACGCTGCCACGCTGATGACATCATCCGCACAAGAGGGTTCACTTATTCCATTTTTTTTATCTCCATTTAGCGTGCCTGTTCCGTATGCAGAAAATGGCATTCCCCAATTACCTACATCATTAGTGAGTTCGGTAACATTCCAATTGTGAACAATTCCTTCTGAAGCAAAAGCATTGAGCATTACGCGATAAGCACTAGAGGTACATTTGACTCGAAGTCGCATTTGAGGTCGACCATTTGAAGGATGTGCATTTTCTGCGGAGATGTTATACCATATCGTATCCTGATCAATAATCAACATGGAATCGATATAGGCGTCTATATTTGCGGTATTATAAAAAGGACTCTCTGCGACAATTTGGCCTTCTGTATTTTTAATTTGAAGTTTATTCGAGAATGAGTTCCCGGGAGATCCCCAGCTGTGAATACTTTGGCCCCACATATTGGGATTTGAAGCATAGGAGTAAAATTGAATCCGTGTTGCTATAGTATCGTTATCAAATTCGTGCTTTAAATGAAAATTTACGTTCCCATTATTCCCGCCCGAGTTGACAAATACAACCCCAAGGTCGGTGTAGGCTGAAATCGCTGTACTCAGAATGGAATTCCCATCTAAAGTGCCAAAGTGATAAAGACCCCAGCTCATATTAATAACAAGCCTTTTTCCTTGTTCCAACGATTTTTGATACATCCATTCCCAAGCATCTAAAACTGCGCCCTCATCAACAAGAAAAGTAACAAATAAAAATTGAGCACCTGGCGCAATCCCCTTAAAAGCTGTACTTACAGCACTTCCTCCAGCAATGGATGCTACATGAGTTCCGTGTGTCGAGTAGCTATATATATTTGCCGTGTCACTTCCTGCATTTATTAATTCATTGGGCGTATTAAATTCTGTTCCATAATTAAAATTTTCAGGACTTGGTCCACTGAGTTTATATTGGTCCCAGGCGGCTAAAATTCTTGTTTCTTGTAGAAGGGAATCATAGAAAACAGGTGACGTGTAGTCAAAACCCCAATCTGTAACACCGATGAGAACATTTTCTCCGTCATAACCCTCTGACAAACCTCCTAAACCTCTATGTACGGAGTCCGCGTGAGTATCTATTAAAGCTTTATCAAGGCTAGGCTGGAATTTTTTAGCAATAGACGCATATTCTATATTTTCAAGTTTAGAAATTTGTTTGATCCTCGAAAGCGGAATTTTAATGGTAGTTATATTGCCTATAGTTCTTCTTGCTTTTCCTCCTATATTTTCGATTTGAATAGGGTCAAATGATTTACTTGTTTTTGCAATTAGTGATAGATAATATTCAGAGGCATCTTTATGAATGGGGAACTTGTTAAGCTTGGCCGTATCAATTATTGTTTTTGAAAAGGCCTCTTGAATTTCCTTTAAATCTTGCTGGTCGCATGTACTCATAAAACTTTGAGTGTGACTAAGAAAGCTATTTAATAATAAAATTACAAGTATCAATTTTGTGAGTGATGTCATATTTCAAATGTAATGAAAAGGCATCACATTTTAATGTATCGCATTTCGTTGAATTCGTTTTCGAATGTATGTTTTAGCGCTTTGATTAAAATAGTTTTGTTAATAGCTTTTATTGTTCATTAATATTATGTCCTAAAATAATTCGAAATTAGTAATATGGTATTGAATCGAATTTGGTTTGGGATGTTTTTAATAGCAATTGCTCTTGGCTTTTATAAGACATTTTTTTTAGGTGATTATGTCGTCATGAAGGATATGATTGATAGTCTGTCGTCGTCTGCAAAGGTTGGTTTTGAGCTTTCTCTATATCTTACTGGTGCAATGTGTCTGTGGCTTGGTATCATGCGCGTAGGTGAAAAAGGAGGTGCTATTAGTATGCTTACTAGGGCGGTATCACCTTTGTTCACAAGGTTATTTCCCGATATTCCAAAGGGACATCCTTCGATTGGGTCGATGATGATGAATTTTAGTGCGAATATGTTGGGCTTAGATAATGCCGCGACACCTCTTGGCTTAAAAGCTATGAAAGAGCTTCAAGAAATAAACCCTACGAAGGATCGAGCATCCGATGCTCAAATCATGTTTCTTGTCTTAAATACCTCAGGTCTTACGATTATTCCAATTTCTATTTTTGCGTTGAGGTCAGGTGCAGCATCTCCAACAGAGGTGTTCTTACCCATTCTTATTTCGACCTTTATTGCTTCCTTAGCCGGTTTGATTTTTGTTGCCATTAGACAAGGTATTAACCTTTTAAATGTTACGATTCTCTCATATATTGGAGGTTTGTCTTTACTGATTGGTTTATTGCTTTATTATGTTGTCCAGCATCCGAGTCAAGGTGAAGCAGTTTCTGTTGTAGTAGGGGGAGGTATAATGTTTAGTATCATTTCAGTATTTATCCTTCTTGCAATTCGTAAAAAAGTCAATGTATACGAATCATTTATAGATGGTGCGAAGGGAGGTTTTAATGTAGCTATTAGTATTATTCCATATTTGATAGCTATTTTATGTGCAATTGCTTTATTTCGGGCATCAGGTGCATTAGATGGTATTCTTAACGGTATTCGATGGTTTGTACTTGGTATAGGTTTGTCTGTCACTGAGTGGGTTGATGCCCTTCCTGTTGCGTTTATGAAACCATTGAGTGGTGGTGGCGCGAGAGGCGCATATGTCGAGGTAATGAGTAATTTTGGGGTTGGCTCACTTCAAGAGCTCATAGCCGCCACGATGCAGGGTAGTACAGAAACTACTTTTTATGTGCTTGCTGTATACTTCGGATCGGTCGGTATTAAAAAGACGAGGTATGCTGTAACCGCTGGTTTGTTTGCTGATTTGGTGGGGATAATTGCTGCAATAATTGTTTCCTACATTTTCTTCGGTTAATTTAACGAACATCAATTCGTGTTTTATAAAATTATGATTACAAGAATTTAGATTGATTTTTTACATTATGTTATGGCTTGGTTCAAAAAGAATAAAAAGAATAGTGAGAAACCATTAAAGAAGGATTCTAATTCAAAAGTACCCTTGCGACCTATTAATTACTCAAACATGGTTATTTTGGCATGGGCTAAGGCAGTAGAAGGTAATTTAGATATTCAAAAATGGTTGGTTGAGCATGGATACGAAGAGCTTGTCCATGCCTCATTTGCAATCAGGTTGAAAGAAGATTCAAGGGTGTGGTTAATGGATAATGGTTATGCCCACCTTATGGCAATGATTAATGGATGTGAAGGTAATGCCCATGCTCAAAAATGGCTACTTGATTATGGGTTTTATAATTTATACCATGTTGCCCGAGCAATAGATTATGAGCAGGACAGTTGGAAATGGTTGGCTATTAAAAAACGAACGCAGCTGGCTATCTTAGCTAAGAGTATTCAAATAGTAAAAGATAAAATAGAGGAAACACATAATGATATTCATTCCTTGAATAAGGATTAATAATTTTCTTTAAAGAGTTGATAAGATTTTTTTTTAAGGAAAAGCCATTAATATGCGAAGGTGAAATTTATTTCCTTTGTTTACCCTGCTTTTCTTTGATACGAACATAAATGAGTTTATAGCGACTTTTGGCATTTTCTCGCTGTTCCACCTCAAACTCTCCTATAGATTTGATTAAGGGAGTAAGCTTATCGAAACCAAAGTTTCTAGAGTCAAAGTTCGGTTGTTTTTTCACTAGTAAACCTCCCACATCACCAAGGAAAGCCCAGCCATCATCATCAGATACATCGGAAATTGTCGAACTTATAAACTGAATGACTTTTTTCGTTATTGGGTCAACGCTTTCTTTGTTAGCTGATTTCTCCTTATTGCTTTCTGAATGAGCAGCTCTAGACTTTAAAATCTCGATGTATATAAATTTATCGCATGCTACAATGAAAGGATTTGGCGTTTTCTTTTCACCGATTCCAATAACCTGCATTCCAGCTTCGCGGAGTCTTGTTGCGAGTCTCGTAAAATCACTATCGCTTGACACTAAGCAGAATCCGTTTACCTTTCCTGAATACAAAATATCCATCGCATCAATAATCATCGCTGAATCCGTCGCGTTTTTCCCAGTTGTATACCCATACTGCTGAATTGGGGTAATGGCATTTTCAAGAAGGAGGTTCTTCCATTTAGAAAGGCGCGGTTTTGTCCAGTCACCGTATATTCTTTTAATGGATGGATTGCCATATTTTGCAATTTCTTCCATCATTTCTTTTACCTGCGCTGATGGTATATTGTCTCCATCAATGAGCACTGCTAGGTTTTTATTTAGATCCATTGTATTTGAATTTCGACAATCGTTTTGTCAGTTGTCTTTGATTGTTTCCGTTTGCCGCAAATGTCAAACTTCGACATTCATGGACTAAGATAAGAACTATATTGATAGGAATTCAATAAGTAAGTTATACGCTACTTGAGAATACATTTTACGTGAAAGTCATTAAATAAGAACAGGGTCTTAACTCTTTTTATTTTTTATTCGATTACTCACAAATTCAAGCTCTGTTTTATGATGCGGTGTTGGTTTTCCATCTTCACCCAAATTAACCATGACCATATTGTCTACGGTGAGAATTGTTTCTCTCGTCATTTTATTTCGCGCCTCACATCGCATGGTAATAGATGATTTCCCATATTTAATAACTTCCATTCCGATTTCCACGATGTCTCCTTTTTTTGCTGATGCCATAAAGTTGATTTCAGACATGAATTTTGTTACAATTTTAGGGTTCTCCAGCTGAATAACGGTATAGAGAGCTGCTTCTTCATCAATCCAGGCAAGAAGTCTTCCTCCAAATAAGGTTCCGTTCGGATTAAGGTCTTCAGGTTTCACCCATTTGCGTGTATTGAATCTCATAAGTTGAATTTTTTGAAAACTTTATTTGTCTGTGAAGACATATAATAAAAGGTGTGTTTTTTTCTTTGAATTTAGCTCCGATGGCCCTGTATATATGTAATTTATCTTTAGGTCAGGATGTGTTGTTTTGAATTTATTTATTGTTTTTTCCCAAACAATTTTGTCTGCTAAGAATGGAAAGTTGAACTTGTAAACACCAGAAACGACCTCTTCGCCTTCAACAGCACTGTCAACATTCGAAAATGTTCTGTTTGAAAAATCAATAATAGAAATAGATGAGGCAGTAGTTATAATAACCCCAACAATTAAGGCCAATTGAATTCCTTTTTTTGGCCCGAAACTAAAACCTTTATTATTAGAGGGAGAGATGAATTTAAATAAAGCCCATGAAGCAATCAAAATGAGCCAAAACAATCCATGTTCGAGGAGTTGGAACCTGTCTCCAAATACTTGGTCGCCAATAGAGAATAAACCAAACAAAGTAATAGAAGATAATATTGCTCGAAAAAACCATTTTTCTGTATGTGCCTCTTTTCCTTTTGCAAAATTTATGAATGAAATGAGGTAGAATACAAAATTGATAACTTCAAGGCCAGAGATTAATGCCAGCGCGATTGTCGCAAATAAGGGGTCTTTCAGTCCAAGGGAGCCAAAGAATTTGATAAACAAAGCGAAAAAATCTTTTCCGACCCACAAATGATGAACGTCCGGTATGATTTTATCAATAACACTCAATCCCCAAAAAAAGGTCCAATAAATGAGGATAGAAAATCTTATGATTGTTTTTTCTTTCATGGTCGGTCCTCAGTTACGATATAAAAAATAAGACCATCCGCCTTTTTAAGTCTGAGTGGTTTGGGAACGGTATAAATATGATTGATCATTTTTGAAGGGTGTTCCTTTTTAAATTTCCGAATAGACTTTTCGAAGACAGTACTACCTCCAAGAAATGGAAAAGAAACTTTGTAGATATCCTCACCAATTTGTTCTGCTGCTAGTGCATCCGTTCTTCTTGAGAAAAAATCAGTATTGTAATTGAAAATGGAGAGGCTCGTAATACCTATTAGAACCAATGCAACTATAGCAGCACCAAAGAATTGTCTTTTATCTTTCACCTTAGCTTGTTCATCTGATTTGTGTTCCAATCTATTGAAAACGACCCAAGAGAAAAGCGTTAAAAACCAGAACAAGGTATGTTCAAGTAGCTCAAAACGATCACCGAAAATATGGTCACCTATTGAAAAGATTGTAAAAGTTGCAAGCGTTAAGCTGATCCCAATAAAGAACCAAGAACGACAATCTTCAACCTTATTTTTAAAAAGTTTAAATAGAGCTCCTATGAAAAAGACAAAAGCGAAGCCTTCTAATGCAGCAGCGACCGATAATGCAAAGTCAGCTATGAATGGTGACTCAAGTCCAGCAGAGGCAAAAAACTTTTGAAATTGCGCAAAACGATCTCTTCCAACCCATAAAAAATGGCTACCTCCAATGATCTTATCAATTATATTGAGTAACCAGAAAAGTGACCAATAGATAAGTATTGAATAACGAATGAGTTGGCTTCTTGATATATCTTTATCGATCTTAGAAAACATTCTTGTTTACAATTTTAACCGAAGCTACAATTTTTTTTGTTGCACAGACAAAAAACAAGTCATTAAGGTTCTGTAGGTGCAATTACTGCCCCAAAAATCGAACTTCAACACGTCGATTAAGTTTTCTTCCACTCAACGATTTGTTATCGGCGACCGGTCTTTTTTCACCTAAAGCTTCAATAACAATTCTATTCGAATCGATTCCATTTGCTTTCAAGAAATCAAGAACTGCTGAAACTCGATTTTCTGAAAGTTTCACATTATATGCATTTGGGCCTTGATCATCTGTATGCCCTTTAAGCGAGATGTTTAAAGATTCATTACTGTTCATTATATTGACGATTGATTCTAATGCTCCGAATGATTCTTTCTGAACGATAGCCTTATCAAATTCAAATAAAATATCTTTATCAACAGGTATGAATTCCTTTTTTTGGATTTCGATTTGTTCAACTTCTGCGACTTCTTCAATGACAGATTTTATATAAACTGTATCAACTCTGGTAATAAAAACTGTATCCATAGTAGGTATAGGTTCAATTTCTACATTTTTAATTTCATTGGCCATCGAGTCAGCAACATCTTCTTTTTTCAATGCTACAATTTCAGGAAGAATTTTTGGTTCTTTTTTACAAAATTTGATACCTAAAACTATCTCATGTGACCCTGAACTATACGAGGCAATATTTGACAATGGTGTTTCATAAGCATATCCAATAAAAAATAATTCTTGTACCTGAATTCCGGCTCTAGCAATCAATCCTACAGATGTTCTATATCCCAAACCACCGAAAATATAATTTTTATAGCAAGCATCCGTATTGAAATCAACTTGGTATCCGTTGTTTGTTCCTTTTGTAAAAATAGAAGGTGTGAGCAACCAGTTTGTTCCAAGTTGTTGATTATAGGCTATATAACCGTTCATATGTCTTCTTAATCCGTATCCGTCTAAACCTGAGAAGGACATGTTGCTTGTAGATTGTATTAATTGTTGCGATCCCAAGCTAAGCTCAAGGTTTTTCCACTGGTATAAAAGTCCAATATTTGTATTAATGGTTCCACCTGCTTGTTCACCACCTTCCACGATAGGATCGCCGCTATCAAACGCAATTGCATTTGATGCATCTATTCTATATTGATTATACCCCAAGGATGCACCCAGCCTAATTTTATGCGTTTCTGCAATTGTAATTCCGTATGAAGCAGAGCCCATAGCTGATACCTGTTGAATCATACCTATTTGGTCCACGAGAATTTGTCCTCCAACGCCTATTTTTTTACTTAAGAGTCCATTTGCGCTAATCATACTCGTAAGTGGCGCCCCATCTACTTTTACCCATTGATTTAGATGCGAAAAGTTTATCTGTGTGCATCCACTTGCTCCTGCGTATGCCGGATTTATGGCGTACTTATTAAAGCCATATAAGTTTCTTTGTGGTGTTTGCTGGCTATAAGTCACCAACGTTATCAAACATATACTTAGTGTTATGATTTTATTCATGGTTCCTTATTTTTTAAGTCTTAATAAATTGATGGATCCTGTAAGCTCTTTATCGTTACAGCTAATAGCATAATAATAGACGCCATCAGGTAGTTCCTCGTTGTCTTTCGTTCCTGCCCAAGTATTGTTATAATCAGTAGTTTCATAAACCAATTGCCCCCAACGGTTAAATATCTTAACTGAACATCCTAATATTTGTGGAGGGTCATTCACCTTCCAGGTATCATTCAAATCATCACCATTTGGAGTAACAATATTACTGACTTGTAAATCTATAGAGCAGTCTATTGATGAGAGTTCAAGTCTTACTATTGAATCACATCCATTCGCTGCACTCACCGTATCATAATAAACACCGCTTTCAGTAAGTAGAGTTCCCCCAAATTCAAAGGCATCTCCTATACATATTGTTTGTGCATCGTAACCTATTGGTGGTTCTGTTACAAAAACTGATAAATATACTGTTGAATCACAACCTTCTGCTGTTGATAAGGTTTCAATATAAACACCTTCTGTAGAAATGACTGTGCCATTAAAAGTGAAAGAACTTCCCATACAAATTGTTGTTTCATCACTGGCAGTAATTGCTGGAAGAAGAAATAGGGTTGAGGTAACAACGCTATCACATCCATCTGCATTTATCAAGGTATCAATATATACACCCTCTGATTCGTAAGAGCTAGTTCCAACCTGAATAGAAGCTCCAGTGCAGATGGTATATTCATTATTACTTGAAGTAGGTTCTAGAATACTCAATTCTGTAATGACAGTACTGTCGCACCCTTGAGGCGTAACATAAACTTCGGTATACGTTCCCGCTTCGGTTTGATCAGCACCTTCCAAAAATGCTGTTTCTCCTGAACAGATAGCAAGATTGATATTATTAGTAGTGGGTTCACATGGGTTTCCACAATTCGAAGCGTCATAAGAAAAACTAACGGAGCATGCACCGTCAGTTATATCTACGGTGTAAATACCGGCTGTAGGGGATAAAAATGTATATCCTGCTCCAGGACTAACTTGACCGATTTCAACTATGTCTCCATTAGGGTTTGTAATCGTGAAGTCATAAGGTGTATTGTAAAATGCATTTAGTCCACCGTCAGCAATAAATGTCACTGTACATGTAGCATCATCATAGGCGTAAAATGGATTAAGATCTTGAAGGTAAACAACGGGCTGACCATTTGAAGCCGTGGATGTAAAGCAAGTGAATTGCGCCCAATCGCCACTTATATCTGCTGCAGGTGACATAAAGTAAACCGTATTGTAACTTGGATTGGCAAAACTCCCAGTACCATCTGAATTATTTGTAAAACTTCCTGGACCTTCGATTAAATCAATTATCGAATTTTCAAAACCTGATCCTGAAACAGGATTAGGTACTGAGGTTTGATCATGAACAATGAATCCAGGGCTAAGACAACTTGGAAAGCTTGCAGTTGATTCACCAACACCATCTAACATAACATTAGGGGTATAGCTGTCACCAAAACAAATGAAGCTCGTATCTAAATCTGTAAATTGAACAACTTCTCCAGTAGAAAGAGTAATTTCGGGCATGCCAGCATCACTTTCTACCTCTTGAATGTACTCTATAATATATTGCCCTTCGTCACCTGAGGCACCTCCATCTATTTGAATTGCATACAAAGTTCCTGGTGTCATGCAGCATGCTGATTCTTGATTTCCTTCAAAACCGGCTTGGCCCTGAATCACGGGGGTAATTAATGGCGTAGCTTGTGTACCATCATCTGTAAAAGTTGCTGGCTGAAGCCCACCATAACAGTCCGTGCCATTGAGTAACTCGTATATGTTATATCGAACCGTATCCATTCCTATGTAGGCACGTATACTAATTTCTACAGCTCCAGATGGAGGTGCCGTAAAATAATGCCATACAGTTTGATTTGCACAATTTGATGGGTCGGATGCTGCGTTTGGTTCGCCAGCAAGGTATTCTTGGCAAGCCAATACGTTACTGCCCGAAACAGCTTGAAAGGTAGGGTCGGTATTTGCAAGAATGACGGGTACCTCAAATAAGGTATCTTGAAGTGCAATACATAAAATGTCATTTCCTGGTGAATTAAATGATGGGTCAGCAATACTTGGGTCATATAACCAACCTTTAATTTCTTCTGAAGAAAATGGGTCTAAAATATTCGCAGGATCTATTAATCCATAATAATCATATCCAGGTTCTAAACAATAACGGCTAACAATTGCACTTTCATCACCACCAAAAAAACCATTTAGTCCACCTTCGTCACCAGCTAAAAATTCAAGGTTAGCACAATTGAAATCATTTGGTACTCCAGGTGCAAAACGTTTGTCAAATCCATAAAGCGCGTTATGCTCTCCATAAACAATACTTTGATAATCTGCTTCGAATACGATTCTTCCAGAATTTGGAGCTAAAAAATTAAGCCAAACACTTTCATTGATATTACCGTTATTTTGAGCGCCTTGGTCATAATCATAGGCGTGAAAGTTATTTGGATTTGTTCCATTTGTTGGACCTCCCGTTTCACCTCGATCGTTACCCGAATTAAAGGCACATCCGAAATCAATTGTTGTGGATTGTGTATCGCCGTTCAAAGAACTGATAGCATTTGTTCCAATTATTACATTACCTGATTGACAGGGTATATCATCTCCTGAAGCAGAACTGCCACCAACATCATTCACCCTAAATTCTACGAGCCCTGATTGATCATTCCCATCTGAGGCCATTTGAACATAATAAGTTTCACCGGAAATTAATTTATGATAGCTAATTAAAGGGAATGGATCGCAAGAATCAAAAGTCAGTTCAGCCTCAGGATCTAATCCGAGGAAGTCAGTGCCATCAGCAAATTCAATGTGAGATAGGTATTGAAACTTATCTTTAATCACTGTTCCTGAAATAGGTTGAAGCCCTGCAGAGCAATCTTGTCCATCGGCGGCATGATATAATTGAAAGTACGTGCCTATCTCAGTGCCTCCGAGGTCTGTGGTTATTTCCACAGAGCCACTTCCAGGAGCAATAAATTTGAACCAAGATGATGCATTTGTGGCATCAACATCTCCAGCCCTAGGTTCACCAGACTCTAATGTTCCACTTGCACATACAGCAACGTTGTAGGTTGTATTTGTATTTACAGATAATGCATCACAAATATTATCAGGTAGTAGGGTTATTCCTCCTGCAGCAATAACAGTTACCTCGAATATGGCAGTATAGTTTTGTGTTCCGCATCCACCTCCAGATCCATTTGCTGTAAAGGTCACATTTCCAGTAGTTCCTGGTCCTGACGGAACTGGGATACTCACATTTTGAACGCCTGTTTCTAAATCTGAAAAGGCTCCTGTTAAATCCCAGTTAAAAAAAGGGTCGTCATTTTCATAAGCTTGCCACGATATATTAATTTGAGAAGGTATATCAGAAGGACAAGCATACAAATGATTAAAAAACAAGTCATTAGGATTACTTGTCCATGGACCATTGTTATTGTTATTGTTTTGAAAATTGAAATCTCCTGTAAGTCCGAATGCAACAGGGTTGTTATTGGAGTATCCAAGTGTATTATCTGTTGCAACGTATTCAAAGGCATAATCAGAACTTCCAAGAAGAAATCCATCACAATCTATATTGGAGCCTACGGAAACACTGACGAGCCGCACCTCAATATAGGCTTGCGAGAATACCGATGATGAAAGACAGATGAATAGGGCAAATAAAAGCCAAGGCTTTAAAATAGCATTTTTAATCATAGAAATAGTTTAGATGTAGAGCATAGACTACACAACTAATATACTATTAATTTACGATTTAAAAAGCTTTGAAAAATTCCTTAAAATTATAAAAGCATTGACACTGGATTCTCTAAGAATTGCTTGAAATCTTGAAGAAATGCAGCACCTGTTGCACCATCTACAACTCTGTGGTCACAAGATAATGTTACCTTCATTACATTGCCTGGTACAAGTGCACCGTCTTTTATTACAGGAACTTGTTTAATACCCCCAATAGCCAGAATACAGCTATCAGGTGGGTTTACGATTGCAGTAAATGATTCTATACCAAACATCCCAAGGTTTGAAATGGTAAATGTGTTACCTTCCCAATCACTGGGTTGAAGTTTTTTGTCTTTCGCTTTTTGGGCGAAGTCTTTAACTTCGGCAGAAATCTGCATTAACCCTTTTGTATCAGCAAATTTTACAACGGGTACTAACAATCCATCTTCAACTGCAACAGCCACACCTATATGAACGTGATCATTACGTCTAATAAAATCACCCATCCAGGCACTATTTACATTCGGATTCTTTTTTAAGGAATGGGCAACTGATTTTACAACCATATCGTTAAAGGAAACTTTAACACCATCCAAAGCATTCATTGCTTTTCTGGATGCAATGGCATTGTCCATATCAATATCAAGAGTAAGATAGAAGTGTGGCGCTGTAAATTTACTATCCGCTAATCTTCTAGCAATAGTTTTACGCATTTGGCTAACACTTTCATCAGTGAATGATTCGGTTCCTGCCGGAGCTGAAGAATATTGAGCCGCCGGAGCTGAAGGTGTAAAAGGTATATAATGGTCGATATCTCTTTTTATAATTCTACCATTGTCACCTGAACCTTGTAAGCTATTTAAATCAATTCCTTTCTCACTAGCCAGCTTTTTAGCAAGTGGAGAAGCAAATATTTTTTCATTTGACGCAACTGGACTCACTTGAGCAGGAGCAGGAGCAGGAGCAGGAGCAGGAGCAGGAGCAGGAGCAGGAGCAGGAGTTTCTGCTTTCTTTTCTTCCACTGGGGCAGCTACTAAATCATCAGTTGAGGTCGCATTTTTGAGTATTTCTTTTACATCCTCATCTTTTGCACCAATAACAGCGAGCACTGAATTGACTGGTGCGGCATCGCCTGTTTCAACTCCTATATGCAGAAGCACACCGTCATAGAAAGACTCAAATTCCATTGTTGCTTTATCTGTTTCAATCTCTGCTAGAATTTCTCCTTCTTTGACTTCTTCACCAACTTTCTTGTTCCAAGCGGCAACCACACCTTCAGTCATGGTGTCGCTCAATTTCGGCATATATACTATTTCCGCCATAATGAATTCTATTTATTAATTTTCTTTAATGTAAGGATAATCTTTTTGGGTGTAAACGTCTTCGTAAAGCTCTTTACCTTCTGGGTAAGGAGAATTTTCCGCAAATTCTACAGATTCCTTGACTTCATTTTTAACCCATTCGTCAATATCTGTAATTTCGGAATCCTTCAACCATTTATTATCTTTTATCGTATTCAAGACATGCAGTATTGGATCCTGTTCAATCCATTCTGTTACCTCGTCTTTAGATCTGTATTTTTGTGGATCTGACATTGAATGCCCCTTATATCTGTAGGTTCTAATATCGAGAAGTGTAGGTCCATTTCCTTTTCTAGCACGACTTGCAGCTTCTTCAATAGCATCATGAACAGATTCAGGAAGCATACCATTAACTACTTTTGAAGGCATATCATAGGACAAACCAATTTTAGATAAGTCTGTTACATTTGTTGTTCTTTTTACAGAAGTACCCATTGCATAATTATTGTTTTCGATAATAAACACAACTGGAAGTTTCCATATCATTGCCATGTTGAAGGTTTCATGAAGTGCACCTTGTCGCACCGCGCCATCACCCATAGAAACGAATGCTACATTTTTCGTACCGTTGTATTGCTCTGCAAAGGCTACTCCAGCACCCATAGCTATCTGGGCACCAACGATTCCATGTCCTCCCATGAAATTCTTTTCCTTATCAAAGAAGTGCATTGAACCACCTTTACCTTTTGAACAGCCCGTAGTTCTTCCATACAATTCAGCCATAAGAACACGAGGGTCAGTTCCAAGCGCGATAGGGTGGGCGTGATCTCTGTAAGCGGTCATATGCTTGTCTCCTTTTTCACATGCGCTTGCAGTTCCTGCTACTATAGCTTCTTGTCCTATGTACAAGTGACAGAAACCACCAAATTTTTGTTGAATATAAAGTTGACCTGTTTTCTCTTCGAATTTCCGAATCAAAAGCATGTCTTTATACCATTTCACATAAGTTTCTTTTGAAAACTTAGGCTTCGCCATTTTCTTTGTTGCTTTAGGTTTTGTTTTCACTGCCATGGGTACTGAAATTTTATTTGACAAATATAAGAAGGAATTTGAATTTTCACACTAATTGTTCAAATGACACTAAGTATCTATTTAGACGCTTTCAATTGTATTGTTTTTAGCGCGAGTTATGGCATTATAAACCAATATGACGCCAACTAATATAAAGGGGATACTCAATAATTGCCCTGTGTTTAGCACAAGGACTTCATCTCTTGCAGTTTGTCCAACTTTGAAAAATTCGACAATCATTCTTGCTCCAAATATCATTATTAGAAAACTCCCAAAGATAAAGCCAGGTTTTTTCCAAGCTTCTTTTTTCCAGAAAAGAAACATTAGGATGCCAAAAGCAACTAGATATAGCATGGATTCATAGAGTTGCGCAGGGTGTCTCGGGGTTGCATCAAAAGCTTTTATTGAACTGTTCCAGTAATTATGAAACTTGAAAGCCCACGGGACATCTGTCTGGTGACCGACAATTTCGTGATTCACTAAGTTCCCTAATCTAATAAATACCGCACCTATTGCTGTTGGTGCTGATATTCTGTCTAAAATCCACAAAAATGGCTTTTTCACTGTATATTTTGAGAATAGGTATAAACCCACAAGAATAGCGATAGCTGCACCGTGGCTTGCCAAACCTCCTTCCCAGACTTTGAAAATGTCTAATGGATGCGAAAAATAGCCCTTAATCATGCGCCCATCAACAACTTCATCATAATAGGGCCCATAGAAAAGAACATGTCCTAAGCGCGCACCTACAATTGTGCCGATCACCATGTACATCACGAGTTTATCTAGGATTTCATCCTTAATACCCTCTTTTTTGAACATCTTTTTTACCACGAAGTATCCAAGGACCAACCCTGTCACAAAAAGAATTCCATACAGGTTTGGTGTTTTCCACCCTGGTATGATTTCAGGACTCATGGTCCAATCGATAGCTAAAATCATAGTTTTAATTTTGGTTGGCTAAAGGTATATGTTTTAACCTTTGTTTTTAAATGTCAAATGGTCTGCACGCCCTTTTTTGAAAATTTTATTGCTGTTATTCACTCCTTTTCGCAATTCTTTTTGTTTTTCTTTCGGTAAATGAGATATTTCTTGACATTCCGAAGAGCAGCAATTGTCTAATTTTTCTTTACATGATTCACACTGAATAAATAACAAGTGACAAGCGCTATTGAGGCAATTTGTGTGCGTGTCTGCAGGAGTGCCGCAGAGGTGACAAACTGCGATTATTTCATCTGTAATTCGTTCTCCTCTTCGTTCATCAAAAACAAAATTTTTACCTCTAAATTTATTTTTAATCCCTTGTTCTTTGACATCTCGGGCGTACTTTATGATTCCTCCTTCTAGCTGATGAACATTTGGAAAACCTCTATGCTTAAACCATGCTGATGCTTTTTCACAACGTATGCCTCCAGTGCAGTACATCACAATATTTTTATCCTCATTTCCTTTGAGGATTTCTTCTTCTATTTTGGGAAGTGAATCTCTGAAAGTATCTACGTCAGGTCTTATAGCTCCCTCAAAATAACCAACCTCAGTTTCATAGTGATTTCTAAAATCAATTAGTAAGGTTTCAGGGTCGCTCGTTAGTGTGTTAAATTCCTCCGCATTTAAATGTTTTCCTTTTTTTGTTACATCGAACGTTTTGTCATTGAGTCCATCAGCTAAAATTTTATCTCTAACCTTAATCTTAAGTTTTAAAAACGGAAATTCTGCCTCTGACTCGTCCACTGCGAAATTCAATCGAATACTATTAAGAAATTCAATTTCATACAATTCCTCTCGGAATTGACTAATATTTTTTGTTGGGACTGCAATTTGAGCATTAATACCCTCTGATGCTATGTAGGTTCTTCCTACCACGTCAAGTTTCGACCACATTAGAAATAGGTGGTCTCTGAATAAGTGAGGATTTGATATTTGTGCGTATTGGTAAAAAGAAATAGTCATGAATTCATGACCAATATCTCGCAGTTGTATTTCAAGCTCCTCCTTATTTAATTTGTTCCACAGTTGCATGCTATGTTGTATTAAATAATTCGCTACAAATTTAATGGCTATTTTGACATATAAAAAAAGAACCTACTTAAAACACACTCTATCTTCTCCAAATCAGTACAATGTCTTTATTCACAACACTTGGTAAAATCCAAGCTCCTGAAAGTGGAAGACCATTTTTTAACTCAGAATTTTTAGACTGATTTCGGCAATAGTAGACCTTATAAGAAGTTTTCGCTTTAACTGAGGCTTCAACCCAATCTATTCTTTTTTCTGCTGAAATATTTGAATGATGTTTTTCCGTATAATCGAGTAGAACAAACTTAAATGTTTCTTGAGAAATCGTGAAGCTGGAATCTGAAGGTAGCTGATTATGATTTGTATTCCCAAAGGTTAAATAAATTGAATTTTCAATATCAGCATTTATTTGGAGTTGCGTCAGTGCTTCAAGTGCCTCTTCTTCTTGCATTGTCTTAGTATTTACAAGATTCGATTGATCTACCGAATTTGATTGCGCCGAATCATTACATGAATACAGGCTAAGACAAAATAAAATAAAAAGGAGTGAAGATTTCAATTCAATTCAAATTAAACTGCAACATTATGCGTTCGCAAGGCATCATTGAGGGAGGTCTTGAGATCAGTGGATGCTTTTCGTTGTCCTATAATTAAGGCGCACGGTACTTGATAGTCTCCAGCCGGAAATTTTTTGGTGTAGGATCCAGGTATTACGACACTTCTTTCAGGAACATAACCGCGTATTTCTTTAGGTTCAGTTCCCGTAACGTCAATAATCTTTGTGGACTTCGTTAAGACGACATTTGCCCCTAGAACAGCTTCTTTACCAACATGCACACCTTCGACGACAATACATCTCGAACCAATGAATGCGCCATCCTCTATAATAACAGGTGCAGCCTGTAAAGGCTCTAGAACGCCTCCAATACCAACGCCTCCACTCAGGTGAACGTTTTTTCCAATTTGCGCACAACTCCCGACAGTAGCCCAAGTATCAACCATAGTACCAGAATCAACATATGCACCAATATTTATGTATGAAGGCATCATTATTACACCAGAAGCTACAAATGCTCCATAACGCGCAACCGCATGAGGGACAACACGAACACCGAGCTCTTTATAATTGGTTTTAAGTGCCATTTTGTCGTGAAACTCAAAAGGTCCTACCTCGATGGTTTCCATTTGACGAATTGGGAAATATAATACAACGGCTTTCTTTATCCATTCATTTACTTTCCATTTCTCTCCATCTGGCTCTGCAACTCGAAGTGTGCCTTTATCAATTTGCTCGATTACGGCTTCAATGGCCTGAATAGTTTCTTTTTCTTTTAATAGCTCTCGGTTTTCCCAAGCTTTTTCAATGGTTTCTTTCATTGATTTTTATTAAGTCGTTATGATTTTTTCTTTTTTTGGAACTTTGAACAGATAGAACAAGCCAATTACGAAGAAAATGGCAATGGATATAACAGAATAACGTATGTCATCAAAATAATACTCTGTAAATGCAAAAAATGCCGTTCCTAAAACAATCCCTATTTTTTCCGATACATCATAAAAAGAAAAGTAGCTCGCATGGTCCGTTGTTTCTGGCAGATACTTAGAGTAGGTAGACCGTGCAATTGATTGGATACCTCCCATAACAAGACCTACACCGGCTGCCATAATGTAAAACTCAATGGGTGTTGTAATAATATAAGCTCCTCCACATAGAAAAATCCAAATCACCACCGATATTTTTAGCGTTGTTATATTTCCAATTTTAATGGACATGTTCGACATGACTTTTGCTCCAATTGCGGCCAATATTTGAATGAGCAATATTGCGATAATAAGGCCTTGACCACCATCATCTTCAGGCCAATCTATTGCTTTACTTGCAAAAATTGTAGCCAATAGCATAACGGTTTGGACACCTGAATTAAAAAAGAAGAAGGCATATAGGTACTTCTTTAATCGAGTGGTTTGCATGAATTCTTTGTATACAATTCTAAGTTCTCGAAAACCTTTCCATATGTAATCAGCCTCGGGTTTCTTTTTAAATGGATTTGTTGGCAATACTTTATACGTACGCTGTGCAAAAAAGACCCACCATAATCCAACGAGTATGAAGCTGTATTTTGTTAAATGCGTTCCAATTCCCATAATCATAGCTAGACATAAGACGAGTAAAATAACGCTACCTATATAGCCCATAAAAAAGCCTCTTGCAGAAATTTCATCTTGTTGGTCAAGTGGTGCAATTTCTGGTAAAAAGGCATTGTAAAATACCAAGCTGCACCAAAAACCGATGGAAGCGAGCATTACGGCTAGCATACTGAGCTCCATATGATTTGCATCAAAGAAGAACAAGGTACAACAAAAGAAAGCGCCGAAATAACAAAAGAATTTTAAAAATGCTTTTTTGTTTCCAGTATAGTCTGCAATACCTGAAAGAATAGGTGATAGGAAGCTCACAAACAAAAACGAAACCGATATGATTAATGAATATAGGACACTCGGTGAAACGTGGTAGCCAAAAAAGTCAACAGTGACATCATTTGTATCAATTTCATTTGAATTCAATCCTGTTTTATTAAGATAAGCCGCGGTTGTTTGGGCTTCGTAAAATATGGGGAAGATGGCTGATGAAATGACAAGACTATATACTGAATTGGCCCAATCATACATGATCCAACCTTTGATTACTTTTTTGTCCCCTTTAATACTCACAGGTTAAAAGTAAAAAATATATATGACTGCAAAGTTTTATTCGTTTCCTGCAACATAGTCTTTTAAATATGCAAAGCTAGGCATTAGGGTGCCATTTAAATTTGTCTGACTTGCACGTTCAATAATTTTATTGGTGTCTTCGCCAATTAAAGCTGGAAGAACATGTTTTATAAGCTCATTTCCGAAATCTTCAGATGCATCCTTAGGAAGCTCACAAGGTAAATTATCAACAGCCATTACTGCAATGGCTTTATCATTTAGATAATTGACCTCTGTGCCTGTTTCCGGATCATATCCATAAATCGGATTAGCTACTTTTGATGGGCGTAAGGTTGATGCAATCGGATCAGCAATATCACAAGAAATATCTGCAACTACTGAAATTCTGTTATTTTTTTTGGCGAGGTCATCTCGAGTCAATATTTTCGGAGATCTGCTACTCCAATAGTGGCAAGGAATATACATATCAGATTCAGGAACATACTGCTGAAAGCCGCGGCTATAAAGTTCAGGTTGTTTGTAGAATTCGTTTCGAATAAATTCAGAACCATCTTTCTTGACAAAATAATTTTCCACCTCTAAATGGGTAAAAACAGGTTCGTTAAATGATTCTTTCAGATAGGCCTCTGGTTTGACTTCTTTTATGGAGAGTAGCTTCATGATTTCTCGTGCGCCGTGGCCTACACGTCCGAAGCCTGTCAATACCATCTTGAAATTCATTGGAAGCTTAACCTTTTTCAACTCCGCTTCTACCTCTTTTCTATCCGCACATGCATTTGCTGGCTTTAGATCGTAGAGCTTATGTTTGAGGCCAAAAGTTCTAAAACCGTTATAGCAGCCTACGATCCCTGCATAACGTCCAAATCCAATGAGGCGTATATTTCGTTCATCTTTGATAACCTCATAATCAATGAGTCGAATATTTTTCTTCAGAATTTCTTGGAGCAATTCGCGATTATAGGATTGCTTTTTGAAAGTATGTGAAAAAAACATAAACGTCTTGTTGGCAATTAAATCCTCAAGGTTTACCTCTTTCACCCCAATGATTACATCGCAGTGGGCTAAATCATCAACAATAGGTAAGCCCTCTGTCGCATATTGTTCGTCGCTGTATGTTCTAATTGGACTTTTTTGAATGAACACTTCTACCGAAGGATAGGTCTCAACGATTTGTTTGCATTGTTTAGGGGTTAGGGCAACTCTGAAATCTGGAGGTACTTTACCTTCTCTAATAATTCCTATTTTCATATCTGTCCTTTTTGAAGATAATTTTCTATAAATTCTCGAATACATCCTTCGCCACCTTTGTGTTTCAGAATAACATGAGCAATACTTTTGATTTCATTCACAGAGTCAGCCGGGCATGCTGAAAGACCAACATTTGACATTACTTCTTTGTCGTTAACATCATCTCCTATCATTGCAATTTCATTCAACGATAAACCTTTTTCCTCAATCCAAGATTGTAATACGGTCATTTTAGAATCTCTACCAACATAGCATTTTTTAATTCCAAGCATGTCAGCTCTTCTTTGAACAATTTCGGAAGAAAACCCAGAAGAAATTATCCCCACCTCAATTTCCGAATCACGAAGCTTTAAAATACCCATACCGTCTTTGGTATTGAATTTTTTTATTTCATCACCTTGTGCTGTGAAAAACATTCCACCATCAGTCATAACTCCATCAACATCTAAAATCAGAAGCTTTATTTTTTTAATTTTTTCTTTGAGAGATGTCTCAAAGAATACCCCTTTAAAGAGTAAGGTGTGTAAATCAATTTCGTATTCCTCGCAAATGGCTTCAAGATCAAACAAGCTCATTTCCATTACATGGTCAACCTCGAAATCTTTAAGAAATTCATTGAAGTCGAGCCCAAATTTGGAACAGATGCCTTTTATGTTTTGCTCTAATGTCATCTTATTTAATTTTTCTACCTAGACATTCAGCCAAAGGTTGTAGTTCTTGATGTAAATTTCTAAAGGCATTGTAATCCAATTGCTGCGATGCATCAGACTTAGCGCTAGCAGGGGTTGGGTGTGTCTCAATAATCAATCCTTCTACATTCATTGCCATACATGCCTTTGTTAATGAAGGTACGCCATAAGCGTAACCCATTGCATGCGATGGGTCCAATATAATTGGAAGGTTTGTATGCTCTTGTAACCAAGCAACACCACATAAATCAAGCGTAAATCTTGTTTTAGTTTCAAAGGTCCGGATACCTCTTTCACATAAAATCACATTTGAATTCCCGCCAGACAAAATAAATTCTGCTGCCTGCACAAATTCTTGAAGTGTGGTACCAAAGCCCCTTTTAATCATAACAGGCTTTTGCGTTTTCGCACAAGCGCGCAAAATACCTTGATCGTACATAGCTTTAGCACCAATCTGAATGATATCCGTATGCGTAATTATTTCATCAACATGTGTTGCATCTCTAACTTCTGATATGATAAGATGTCCAAACTCATCCCTCATCTTTGAAAGTAGCTGCAAACCCTCTAATCCCATCCCTTGAAAAGAGTATGGACTTGTTCTTGGTTTGTAACACCCACCTCTTAATACACTGAGATTTAGATCTTTCAATAGCTGAGAAGCGGATCGGATTTGTTCCTCTGATTCTACCGAGCATGGACCACCGATGAGCAAAGTGTTTTTTTGAGCACCACCAATAGACAAGCCTTTTTTCAATTCTATTTCTCTAGTTTTATTTATGAAATCCCTAGAGGAGAGCTGCATATCTGTTGCAAAAACCCAGTGATTTTCTGCGTGGTTTCCTAGATCTTTGTCTAGTTCTTTAACAGAAGCACTCGTGATTAAAAAGTTCTTGTCCTCATTGAAGATATGAAAAGCACGATACTTTGAAGCTAGTCCTTCAATCGTCTCATTATTTGTATTTCTTTTTAGTTCAATAATCATATTTCGCCTTTAATCAAGTGCACAAAATTAACAATTCCAATTGCATTTTCTTTTTCATCGATAACAGGTAAATACATTATTGGGAATGGGCAGGATTTTATTTTTCGAAGTAACGCAAAGACTGTAGCATTTCCTTGAATTGTTATAGGATTAGTATTAATAAGGTCTTCGGGTTTAATACCCGAAGGCTCATCAATTTTTTTGAGCAATGCTTTTCTTATATCAGCGCTAGAAACAATGCCTTCTAGTCGATTATTTGAATCAGTGATTAATGCAAAACCCATGTTGCCATTTTCGACACATTGTAAAATATCTTTTGTAGATTTTTTAGCACTAACGATATGTGGCGATTCATTCAGGGGTGTCATGAAATCCCTAATGTTATACTGAGAATCTATTTCTCTTGTAGTGAGATTCATTAGCGCATTACCAATACTTGTTTCGTTAAACAAATAGGATCCGGATACCGAAGCGCTTACTCCCATATTTCTTAGGATGAAAGATACCTCAGCATTTACACCACCATCAACGTGAATTGATTTACGAGGGAATTGTCTTCTAAACTTTCTGATTTTTGAGAAGTTTTTTTGATCAAAAACTCCGCCACTTTGGCCTGGGACAGTTGCCATTATTAGAATGAAGTCCATATCATTATGGGCTTCAAATACATCAACACTTGTCGGCGTTGTTACCGCGAGTCCTTTTTTGCCTGTAATTTCTTCTGGAATATTGAGAGGTCCAGCTAAGTTTTCATATTGAAAGGTAATATATTCAACAGGTTGAGATATTAATAATGGATAGAATTTTGTTGGATCATCAGTTATTATGTGAAGGTCAATTGGAGTGTCACACCAGCTTCTGATTTCCTTAATATCCTGAAAGACTTGCGTATCATCATTACAGTCGATATGAAGTAAGTCAATTTGATGACCAACAAGATCTTTAATTACATTTTCAAGAGGTCTTTGCTTGTCACTATATATGGATGCTGATATTTTCATTTTTTAGAGTTTATTGGATGTGGTCGCTGCAAAACCTGAAATTTATTGTCACAAATAACAAGTTCGCAAGGCACAGCCTTGAAAACGTTCGCATTCAAATCATGTTGTATATGTTCTAAAATTTGAAGCTCATTAAATTCTAGTTTTTCCTTTGGGTTAAAGTCTTTTCTTAGAATAATACGAACCTCATGTTTCTGTGAAGTTTGGTCAAGAACTAGTTTTATACTCTGTTCTCGATCACCAAGATAATTTTCTTTCCTCCAATATGCTGCGAATGAAGCAGCGGTGGATTTTAAAGATTCTTGATCGTAATATACTTTCAATGAGCCATCTTCTAAAACGTAATCACCTGTTAAATTGCAAGCATAAATAAATGATAGTAAAAAGAACGATAACATTAAATTTTTGAAGACGTAAGGCATTATTTTAAGAAATAGTTCCAAAAAAAGAGGGGTAAGCTACTTTTATCGCACCGCTACAACCTCATACCTTTGCTACGTTCCCGTCCTGGAGGATTCAGAGGGAGCTGGTCGTAAAAGACTTACCCCGCGCAAATATATTAAGAACTTTCGAATTAGTTGAAGAATTATTCTTCGGGAATTGCTTTATTCAACAAAGCAACCATTGAAAGGCATACAATAAAGAGTTGGGAGGCCGTTTCATCACTTAAACTTGTTCCGTCATCATCCTCAGTAGATACCTCAATTGCCATGAATTTTGAAAGCTGAGGTTGGTCTACGTATGAGTCGATCACCTCTTCATCGTCATTTTCAAAATAGGCATCCAGCATTTCGAAGTAAGGGGCTTGATGTGCTTCAATTTGCTCTTCTGTAATCGTCTTTGGATGAAGTCCTTCTTGTTTAAAGCACTCACAAATCAAACAGAAATAATAGACCAATAGACCCTCAAGCTCCTCATTTTGGTATTCTGTAGGCGCTGTCATTACATACTCCAATAATATAGCTTGTTCTCCAGCATATGTTTCAAATACCTTTTCTAAGTCATTATCATTTAATTCATCTATGACGCCTATCGCGTTGTCTATTGATTCTTGTGAGATATGTTTCATGGTGCAAAAGTACAATACTTTTTACTTCTTACTTTCTTCTTATTTTTGTTCTATGAATTCAATTATTATAGATGTTAGGACAGTTGCTGAATATGAAAACAGTCATGTAGCAGGATCATTAAATATTCCAGTTCAGGAAATCACAGCACATGTTGATAAAATTAAAGCCATCAAAGAACCCATAATCTTTTGTTGCAAGTCAGGTCATAGAAGCGGTTTGGCTACAGAATATTTTAAGAACCTTGGTGTAGATTGTTCGAATGGCGGTTCTTGGCTCGATTTAATGTGACGTTCTATTTATTATTTTCTAATATGTAATTTAAGACTTTCGTCATAAGATGAACCCGATCTTTTCCATAAACGTTATGCTTATGCATTGGATATGGGAAAAAATCAATTTGTTTCTCACTTTCAATAAAGCGCTGAACGAGTTTGAGGTTGTGCTGCATTACAACAACATCATCTGAAGAACCGTGAACTAGTAAGAGCTTTCCTTCTAGATTTTCTGTTTTGTTTAGTAGTGAAGCTTCGGAATACCCTTTTTCATTTTCATTAGGTTGATCCATATATCTTTCACCATACATGATTTCGTAATATTTCCAGTCTGTAACTGGTCCACCTGCAACCCCGGTTGTAAATACCCCTGGTTTTCGAAGCATAAGTGAGGTAGTCATGAACCCTCCGAAGGACCAACCATGCACAGACATTCTATTTTTATCAATGAACGGTAGGCTGTTTAAAAAATCAACCCCAGTCATTTGGTCTTCAATTTCAACTGTTCCCAGTTGACGGTGGATTTGAGATTCAAACGCGAAACCTCGATTGTCAGAACCCCTATTGTCCAATGTGAAAATAATGTACCCTTGTTCTGCCATCCAATGCATCCAAAGACTTGCGCCATTCAACCAGGAGTTTGTAACCAATTGCGCATGTGGGCCACCATAAACATAGTTTAATACCGGGTATTTTTTGGAGGCGTCAAAATTAGAGGGTTTTATGAGGCGGTAGTATAATGTCGTTCCATCTGATGCATCTAACGTTCCCGTCTCTGTTTGAGCAATTTGATAGGCATCAAGTTTTTCTTTTGCATTTAATAAAAGCTTCGCCATTTTGCCATTTGCGGTATATATTATTGATTTACGAGCGGTAGAACTATTACTATATGTATCGTAATAATAGGAATTGTTATCGCAAACTTTCACGACTGTGGGTACCCTCAACTGTCGTAAGTAGGGTGGATGTTTTCTTTTTAACATTGTAATCATAGACCATCGTATTCATAGGGTTCGGTCCAGTGGCCTCATAATACAAATGTTTTTCATCATTACTTAAACCAACAATACTTTTGACGACGAACTTATGATCTGTTATTTGGTCAATAAGCTTGCCTTCAAAATCATAATAGTACAAATTCATGAATCCATCCTTTTCAGACATCCAAATGAAATTGTTTTTTTTATCACATGGGAAATAAGCAGGGTGCTCAGGCTCTACCCATTTGTCATTCGTTTCTTCTAATATGGTTTTAACAAAGGCTCCATTCATGGCGTCGTAAACATTAAGCCACATGTGGTTTTGTGCTCTGTTAACTTCTGCTACAAATAAATACTTTTCATCAGGAGTAAAGCTTATGTTTGTGAGATAACCTTCAGGATCCTTGAGTGTTTCTATAAATACTGTTTTTTGATTTGCGGTATTAAATATACCAACGCGCGCTTTCTCTGATTTTTGACCTGCCATGGGATATTTAATAGAATTTAATGCACCCGGTGTTTGATTGATATCAAGTAAAGGGTAGTTGTGGACCTTTGATTCATCTTTCTCATAAAAAGCCAAATACTTTCCTTTAGGTGACCAAAAAAGACCATCGGTTATACCGAACTCACTTCTTGCAATAGCTTGCCCAGATACGATATTTTCATCTTTATTTTGTGTTACAGAAATGACTTTTTTACTATCCTCATACCTTACCAGTACATTATTGTTTAGTAAATAAGCTAATCTGCCACTGGAAGGCTCAAACAGCGGTGCGTTGGCATTTTCTTCTAAATCATGAAGGATTTCTGCCTTGCGCTCTTTAAGATTTATTTTAAAAAAAGATGTCCCATTATTCATAAAAAAAACATCTTTACTCACGAATTGCATAGGGTAGAATCTGTACATTTCAATATCCAAAATTTCTTCTAAGTCGTCTGCGGTTAAAAGGATTTCTTCTTTTTTACTAGAAACAGATGATTTATAAAGGGTAGTCCAATCATTACTCAAGTACACATAATCTGTAGTGTTTGGTAGCCAATTGAATCCAACGATACGTTCTGGATAAAACGCCCTGTATTGCTGCATCACAGCATCTTCTAGTGACAGCTCTTTCTGTGACAAGAGAGTCGTTGTTAGATATACGAAAAGGATAGAAGCTGTATATTTCATGGTTGAATTTGGGGGTTATTTTGAAACTAAAATAGAAATAAAATATCTTTAGAGAAGTTTCTAAAATGATTAGCAGTTAATAATGTTGTTCTTTCTATAAAAATTAAGTATCTTTGCACCCCAATTATAAATTAAAAAACACATTTATGACATCTTATGAAACTGTTTTCATTTTAACTCCCGTTTTGTCTGAAGATCAGGCGAAGGAAGCAGTCAAGAAGTACGAAAGTGAAATTAAATCTTTTGGTGCTAAAATAAAGCATTCTGAGTCATGGGGCCTTAAAAAAATGGCTTATCCTATTCAGAAAAAATCCACTGGTTTTTATTTTCTTTTCGAGTTCGAGGCTACAAACAACACTGTTGCGGACTTTGAGCTTTTATTGAAGCGAGACGAAAGAATCTTACGATTCTTAACCGTTAAAATGAATGCGGACCATTTAGAGTACGCAGAAACAAGAAGAAACAAAAAATCAGGTAAAGCAGCGACTGCTGAAGCTTAAACACAAAAATTTTTAATTATGGCAAACGATATTAGATATCTTACTCCGATCAATATTGACATCAAAAAAGAGAAATATTGTCGATTCAAGAAAAGCGGTATAAAATTCATCGATTATAAAGATCCTGACTTTTTACTGAAGTTATTAAACGAACAAGGGAAAATCCTGCCCAGAAGAATTACTGGAACTTCTGCTAAGTATCAATCAAGAGTGAACAAAGCTATTAAACGAGCTAGACACTTAGCGATATTGCCATACGTTGGTGATATGTTAAAGTAATCCTCTAAAAAACTTAAGTAATGGAAGTTATATTAAAGAAAAACGTTAACAAGCTAGGTTACACTAACGATATTGTGAAAGTGAAGCCAGGATATGGTAGAAACTTTTTAATTCCTCAAGGATACGCTGTACTTGCTACGGCTAGTGCGAAAAAAGCACACGCTGAAGTGTTAAAGCAAAAATCTCATAAAGAAGAAAAATTGCTAAGCGAAGCTCAAGCAATCGCCGAGAAGATTGGAAGTCTTGAAATTTCAATAGCGACAAAGGCAGGGGATAAAGGAAAGATTTTTGGTTCAATTAATACAATTCAATTGTCTGATGCTTTGAAAAAAGCAGGATTTGAAGTTGATCGTAAATCATTAAAGATTAAAGATGAGCCGATTAAAGAACTTGGTTCGTACGAAGCTGAGGTAAATCTTTACAAAGGCGTAATTCAGACGATGAAGTTTGAAGTTGTTGAAGAATAAAATCAACAAAAAAAATTAAAGCCTCCTTGTGAGGCTTTTTTTATACGCTAAACTTTACTGCAGTATTAGTGATTTTTTTGAAGGGGTATGAGGTATTTTAATTGTAAAAATATTGTTGTCTGGAGCAGAGTCAATCTCAAATGAACCCGAAATATCTTCAGCAATTTTTCGGACAATCCTTAAGTTTAAATTTAGGTCATCCTGATCCTCACTACCGCTAATGTTCAGATTGTTGTCTAGTATATATTTCTCAATTTGAGGGCCATTAAATTTAAAACTCACATTGTTAAATTGTGCATTAACGCTGTAATCAAAACTGATTGACTTTTCTTCTTGATCTTCTTTATAATTGTTGCATGCCATCATGATCATACTCTTCCATAAATGGTGCATTTTCGATTCAACAGCTATAATCTCTGCGTTCTCAGGTATGTTTATATTAATTTGAGCATTGTCTAATTTGTATTTGTAGACTGATACGATTGAATTAATATTTTCAGATAAATTGATTTTAACTTTTTCCGTATTGTTTTCTTTTTTTGCAAGCTTTGTAAGCTCTTTTACGACATCTGATGCGCGAGAACTTGTTTTTGAGATTGTATCAGAAAACGATAAGGATTGTTGTACACGTTTAATGAGTAATAAAAGTTCGTTAGGATTCTTATGTTCGAGAACATATTCTAAAGCTGCTGTTTTTTGAATTGGGAAGGCGGCTTCAACAAGGTTTAAACTTAAATCATTAATCAATACATTGTTTATATTGATTGATTCAAGAAAATGGCCTATTTCAATGATTTTTTTTCTTTTTTCTCTACCATTAATGACTTGTTCTAAACTATTAGATTTTGCAAAATCAAGTGCAAATGAATAGTCTTTAGGTTCCAAATTGTCGTTAAGCTTAATCTCTAAAAGATCACCTATAATATCCTTCATGGCGTTTGCTCCAGAATTTATAATTCCAAATGGTGTATTTAGTTCGTGCGAAATCGCACTAGCCATATCAGCGAGTAAGGACTCTTTCTCATGTTCATGAAATTTATGAGTCAGCTCATTGATTTGTTTAGATTTGGTAAACACCTCATCTTCTAGTTTTTGATTCATCTCAAATAACTTTTCTTGAAGAATTTCTTTTTGCTTTTGTTCTTGTATCTTATCTAATCTGCTTGCTAAAAGTGATGATATGGAGGTGAGAACTTTGAAATGTGTTTCATTAAAGAATCCTGATTCCGGGTGCTCAAGACGAATGTAGCCTACTAAGAGCGAAGAGATTCGAAGAGGAACAGAAAGCTTTGATTTCATAATCTCCCGATTGTAGTTATGATCATCTTGCAATATGAATTTTTCATCACCGATACTTGAGATGAAATCTTCTGCGATTGTTTTATTTTTAAAATTTGTAAGCTCGAAAACACCATCCTTTTGCTTATCAAAAACATGTATGCCGCATTTTTCAACCTCAAATTCTTGAATAATATGATTCGTAATGGTATTTAATAAACTATAATAATCAGTTTCATCATGAATCGTTTGAGAAAGTAAATTAATAGTTGTTTGCGTTTTTAGATCTCTAGTTTTACGCTTTTCAGATTCTATTTTATCAGTTATATTACTAATAAAAGCTACCCCCTGGCTATTTCCATTAGTATTAATTTTTGTAAAAGCTACCTCAAAAAACAAAGACGAATCTATAGCACGCATTCTATGTCTTTTATTGTTCAAATCATTGTGTCCGTCGTTATATAAGTTCCGAATGAAGTTACCAAGATCTTTGTCGGCTAAAAACATGAGGATATCACAAATGTTCGTTTCATTCGCGCTACTTTCTAAATCAAAGTATTTTAAAGATTTTCTATTGTAATCAAGGATTTCACCATCCCAATTAAAGAATAAGATTGCATCAATTGCATTTTCAATAACGAGCCTGGTGTTTTGTTCTTTAAGCTGAAGGTCACTTAGCGTTTTTTCAAGTTCTTGGGTTCTTTCGTTAACAAGGTTTTCAAGTTGTGATATTTCCATACGAAGCTCAATACTTTCATACTCTTGCGTATATTTTTCTTTATTTAGCTTTTCTTCAATTTCTTTATGTTTTTTAAATGCAAACAACGCATTTTTTAAGTTGCCATCAACTTCGCTTAATTCACCATAGTGCTTGTAAACCTCTGCCTCAATATCCATCGATACTTTTAGCAGGGCAGGGGAGGTGAGCCCTCCATTTTCTTTAAAGCTTATTTCTTGTGAGGCAAGATGAACTTTTTCAATTTCATCAATAGCTTGCCTAATAACTTCTATTGCTTTTAAATTTTGATTTAATTTATGAAGACACCTTGATATGAACAGTGTATTTGTTACTTCAATGCCCTTAGAGTGATTTAGAATTGCATTCTTTTTGCTTTTTTGAAATTCCGTAATGGCCTCGTCATATTGTTTGTTATAAAAATAAACTTCTCCTAAATTACAAGTTACAACGGAATGCATGAATGAATCATCATCCTTTAATAGCGAAAGGCATTCCTTGAAGTAGCCAATAGCTTCATTGTGTTTTTTGAGTTTGGTGTAGCAATCTCCTGTATTATTAAGCGTTCGAATAATCCAATCTTCCTCTTTAAGCTCGCGACTTAGACTAAGACAGGTTTGATTTACTTCTAATCGTTCCTCTTGGTTGCCGAGATGGTCTAGAATAAATCCTAAGGTGTGGTATACGTGTGCAAGATTTTTATGGTCCTGCTGGTCTTCCAGTATTTTAATGGCCTGTCGAGCATATTGGTATCCTTCTGGTATTAAACCTAATAATTGACTGGCAAAGGCCAGGTTTCTTAGCGCCTCTCCGGTGCCTTTAGCGTATCCATGCGTTTCTGCTTTTTTTAGCAGTTCAATTGACTTGTGAAAACCAACCTTTGGATTGCTTTTGCACAGTGCCAGAAAATCTATGTTTTCTGAATCTATCTCGTGTTGGATCGTGTTTTCAGAAATCATTTAAAACATTTTCTATGATTGTAGCTCGTAAAAGAATCTCGCTGTTTTGCAGCATTAAAATAGCTTTTGTTGAGTGACAGCACATGTTGATGAGTTATAGTATTAGTATTACTAAAGTAAAACTCTTACATGAGGTGATTTTGTTGACGCCTCAAAGTTATGAATACTCGAATGTTGATATGAGATACTTACGGTGTTTAACACCAACGTTTTGAAGCCGTAATTACCATTTGAATAATGGTAGTGGAGACATGAGGTTTTTTGTTTGAATTCTAGCTTCTTCAATGATCGATGAATCACCGCTGGAAGTAAGTGTTCTGTCAATAATATCAACGATTTCAGGTATGTGCACGAGATCAATTCCTCTGGTGGTTATAGCCGCTGTACCAATTCTAATTCCTGACGTGATAAAGGGTGATTCTGTATCGAAGGGGACCATGTTCTTATTCACTGTGATTTCGGCTTTACCTAAGAGCTCCTCTGCATCTTTCCCTGTAATGCCTTTAGATCTTAAATCTATTAACATACAATGGTTATCTGTGCCACCCGATACAATATTGTATCCTTTTTCTAGAAACAACTCAGACATGAGTTTAGCGTTTGCTTTTACTCTAATCATGTATTGCTTGAATTCATCAGTCATCGCTTCGCCAAAAGCAACGGCTTTTGCCCCTATAACATGTTCCAGAGGTCCACCTTGTGTTCCAGGAAATACGGCAGCATCTAATAAAGCGCCCATTGATTTTAGATTACCATTTTTCCATTTAAGGCCGTATGGATTTTTTATATTTTCACGCATCATGATAATACCGCCTCTTGGACCTCTTAAGGTTTTGTGTGTGGTTGACGTGACGATGTGACAATAATCTAAAGGGTCATTAAGTAATTCGCTCGCGATCATTCCTGATGGGTGCGATATGTCAGCTAAAATTAAGGCGCCGACTTCATCAGCGACTTTTCTTATTCTTGCGTAGTCCCAGTCTCTCGAGTAAGCAGAAGCTCCGCAAATAATGAGTTTTGGCCTTTCTTTCTTTGCAGTTTCCTCGAGGGTATCATAATCAATAAGTCCAGTTTCTTGTTTAACGCCGTAAAAGAATGGTTTGTAAAGTTTACCTGAAAAATTGACGGGAGAGCCGTGTGTCAAATGTCCACCATGGGAAAGGTCAAACCCTAAAATTTTGTCACCCGGGTTGAGACATGCTAAAAAAACAGCCGCATTTGCTTGGGCTCCAGAATGAGGTTGAACATTCGCCCATGAGGCATTGAATAATTTGCAAAGTCTGTCAATAGCAAGCTGTTCGATTTTGTCAACGACTTCACATCCTCCGTAATATCTTTTACCGGGTAATCCTTCCGCGTATT
The DNA here is from genome assembly GCA_943789205.1 of uncultured Flavobacteriales bacterium. Classification (GTDB taxonomy): domain Bacteria; phylum Bacteroidota; class Bacteroidia; order Flavobacteriales_D; family Crocinitomicaceae; genus UBA952. Next base: position 124,706 of record CALSTG010000001.1, on the reverse strand, counting down.
TATTTGTTAAAATGCTTCCCATCGCAGAAATAACTTGCTCACTTGCATAGTTTTCGGATGCGATAAGTTCTAATCCATTTGTTTGGCGGTCTTTTTCCTCGTTGATCAACGAGAAAATCTTTTCATCTCTCAATTCTTTATAGCTTTTGGGTAATTGATTTCGTAAATTTTTTGAAGTCCCTCTCGAAGCTCTGTATCTGGCTTGTAATTTGTTAGTTTGAACAACTTTTCCGAGCTTCCGACCCTTCTTTCAACCTCGTAATCATATCTTTTTTTCGGTGCATCGAGATAAGTAATATTCGATTTGGCTTTTGTAATACTTTTAATCTCACTTGCAAGCTCAGAAATACACCATTCAGACTCATTTGCGATATTTACAATGTGAGAACCTTTAATTCCGATAAGTTTACAACAGGCCTCTATAGTATCTTCAATGTAAGTGAAATCTCTTGTTTGTTCTCCACTACCAAAAACGGTAATGTCCTCACCATCTTCACATTGCTCAAAAAACCTAGGTACAACCATTCTATTGTCTTGGTTCCAACCATAAACATTAAAGAAACGGATTGAAATGACGTTTATACCTCTTTCTTCATGATGTGAAGCGAGATAAATTTCATTATATCTTTTAGCCATGGCGTATGAGGTTCGGGGATCAACAAGAACCTCCTCGGTCAAAGCGTTCTTTACGATTGCAGAGTGGCTGTAGATCCCACTAGTCGATGCATAAAGAATATATTTAACATTATTCGTTTCAGATGCCTCCACCACATTTCTCGTACCAATAACCTCAACGTCCATCGTCTCAACCGGATTATCAGCTACAATATCAACCCCTAAAACAGCTGCTAAATGAAATATTACGTCGCAGCCCTTAGAGGCTTCAAGAACAAGTTGTTTACTTCTAACATCACCTTTGAAGAATTTAACTTTAGCAAAGGTGTCCTTATCAAGTTTGTTGCCCCGCAACAAAGAATCAAGTACGACAACCTCATGCCCTTCATTAACAAGCTTTCTTGACAGGTTGCTACCTATAAAACCTGCGCCTCCAGTAACTAGTATTTTCATGGTTTGAAGTCTTTAGATGACCAACACAAATATCAACAATTTCATTTCAAAGGAAGAGAAAAAAACGTCTTTTTTGAAGAAAATGTTGAAAACTTGCTTTTTTCGTTAGTTTCTTTTTGTCAAAACACATCTTTTTTATTTTTTGTTCTCGATTTAAGATTGTAATTTTAACTCGCTAAACTATTAAATCATGAAACTCTTATGCTCCACGCTCTTTATGAGCTGCATATTTTTTTGTGCGCATTCTCAACAATTATCTTCAGACAGCTGTTCCGTTGACGAAAACTTTTATCGTTTAAGAATTCGGAAAGAATACCAGCAACAATTTCCAAATATTCAGTTTCCGATAAGGTCATTAAAGGAACATGAATACTGCATTATTTCAAATCTTCAGAATTTGAATGAAGAGTTTGTTTATGTGCTAGACATTCGTCACGAGGTTATAGTTTATCCTAATCCTTCAAACGAATAATCTAGTCAATGAGAATAAATATATTTTTTCTTTTATTACTCTTTTCTACAATAGTTAGAAGTCAGTGCACCACAACGAATGCAACCTGTGCGAGTGCAACTCCATTGACAGTTAATGCTTCCTGTACGGCAGGAAGTACTTGTAATGGCCAAGTGCTACCATCGGGAACGTCCACATCATGCACACTCTTCAATATACCCAACCCAGGTGTATGGTATTCTTTCGTTGCAACAGATGCAGAAATGAACGTCTCTGTGGCCAACATCGCTCCACTCGCTTGTTTTAATCGGGTATTGGTTTTTGAAGGATCATGTGGTGCTCTAACGGAGGTTGATTGCCAACAAGTGACCGGTAGTACCGCAGATTTTTTTATTAGTCTAACCACGCTTACTCCAGGAAATACATACTCGATTTTTATTGGTCATAGGTTGAACGGTTGTGCAATGGATTATAATTTTTGTATATCTGTTTCAACAGCGGGAGTTTCCAATGATGTTCCATGTGATGCCAGCCCATTAACATTAAATGTCCCTTGTACTTTCAGTACATTTTTAAATACGGGTGCAACCGATTCTGGTGTACCTGCACCAGGATGTGCAAATTATATTGATGAAGATGTTTGGTTTTCAGTAACCGTTCCGGCTTCCGGAGAGGTCGAGATTGATTTTGATAGCGGTGTAATTACTGATGGCGGTGCAGCTGCTTACTCTGGTACATGTGGTGCTTTGACTTTGTTAGATTGCGATGATAATTCTAGCAATAACGGGAGTATGCCACTTCTTTCTTTGTCAAGTTTAACACCGGGCGAAACAATTTGGATTAGAGTTTGGGAGAATGGGGGCGATGTAAACGGTACATTTGATATTTGTGCTACGGACCCATCCGCAACGCCTGATAATGATGATCCTTGTGATGCCCAAACGATATACCTGTCAATTCCACTTGTCAGTTTGAAACATATACGAATGTCGGCGCTACAAATACCATAGGACCGCCTGCTCCCGGCTGCGCGAATTATCAAGGTGCAGATGTTTGGTTCTCATTAACTGTACCTGCAACAGGTAATCTTGAGGTCGACGTGTCTGAAATAGGCATGGATGACCCGGATGCAGCCGCTTATTCTGGTTCTTGTGGATCTTTGTCATTAATTGATTGTGATGATGGTCCAGCACCAGATTATAATCCGACTTTAACATTAATAGGCCTTACTCCCGGAGAAGTAATTTGGATTCGTGTTTGGTCATACGGTAACATTCAAAATGGTTCATTTGAAATATGTGCAACCGAACTTGCTGCTTGCGAACCAACAAATCCTATTTGTTCGGACGCGATATCATTAACGGTTGGTGCCACGTGTGTGAACGGCTCAACATGTGGTGGTGGATCTGTAGAGTCCTTTTCGTGTGATCCAAGTAGTGCGCACAATGAGGCTGTTTGGTACTCTTTTGAAGCCACTCAAACAGAAATGCTCGTATCAGGTTCAACTTCATCATCAACTTGCTCCTTCGCTATTTCCGCATTTTCAGGTGCTTGTGGAAGTTTAACTGAGGTTGGTTGTAATTATGATAATTCCATTAATGCTGCACTTCCTTTATCTGGCTTGACCGTTGGGCAAACTTATTTTGTTCAAGTTTCATATACTTCTAATGTTGGTTCCTGTGATGCGTTCATTGATTTTTGTATCCAAGTTGAGGAATCTCCATGTCTTGGAAATGGAAGCAATAATACTTGTGCAGATGCAGACCCATTTTGCACAGGGTCAGTTTACACCTATTGCAACAATACAGGTATTCCTTCATCTGGTTCTATGGGTTGTTTGAGTAGTACGCCTAACCCTATGTGGCTTTATTTTCAAATCGATAATCCGGGACAAATAGATATGGATATCGTTCAATCAGATTATTATGGCGCTAATATTGATGTTAACTTTTCTATTTGGGGTCCGTATTCTGACCTTTCTGCAGCTTGCTCAGATGCTGTTTCAAATCCCTTTACTCAAGACTGTTCAGAGAGCACAACCTTAACAGAAAATGCAACGATTGTTGCAGGTCAGACAGGAGACATCTACTTGCTGTTATTAACCAATCAATCTGACATTCCTGGTCAAGTTACAATAACTCAAGTTGGTGGTTCAGGTACAACCGATTGCTCCATTGTTCTTCCTTGTTTCATTTCAGGAGTAGTGACTGATGCTAGCTGTTTTGGTGCAGCTGATGCTGAAATTGAAGCTTCATGGACGGGTTCTGCAAATTATACGATAGAACTATTAGATAATAATGGTGATCAGATTGAAGTTTTAACCGACTACACTTTGACAAATTATACTTTCGAATCCCTTGTGGCTGGTAGTTACACCCTTACTGTCACTTCATCCGATGGATGTACTTTTTCTGAAGCGATAATTGTAAATCAGCCGTCTAATGTGAATCCCTCATTAACTGGTATTAATCCAACGTGTGTCAGTCCTAAGCAGTGGCTCGGTTGATATTACCGTATCAGGAGGAAATCCTGTATACAATATTGTTTGGACAGGGCCTTCAAATGGTGATCCTTTAGGAAATGAAATAATTAATTCAGGAGGTAGTTACTCTGTCTCTAATTTGGTTGAAGGTTCATATTCGTTTACGATAACAGATGACTCGGGTTGTTTTTCCACTCAAGTTATTTCGTTATCGGATATAGTTTGTTCAGCGCCAACTGTAAGTTTACCATCAGGCTTACCATCGACATTAGATTGTGCAAGTGCAGACAGCTATGCTATACCAGCAGATGCTACGTATACGAATAGTGAGAGTGGCACCTGTGAGATCAGTGGAACATTAAGTGCAAGTGTAACGAATGCTTTTGATGCCTGTAATGGAGGAACGATAACGATTGATTATGCTGGTACAGATGCTTGTGGGAATGCATTGACAGCTCAGCATATAATTACAGTAACCCCACCATCAGCGCCAACTGTAAGTTTACCAGTCAGGCTTGCCATCGACATTAGATTGTGCAAGTGCAGACAGCTATGCTACACCAGGAGATGCTACGTATACGAATAGCGAGAGTGGCACCTGTGAGATCAGTGGAACATTAAGTGCAAGTGTAACGAATGCTTTTGATGCCTGTAATGGAGGAACGATAACGATTGATTATGCTGGTACAGATGCTTGTGGGAATGCATTGACAGCTCAGCATATAATTACAGTAAGTCCACCAGCTGCACCAACTGTAAGTTTACCATCAGGCTTACCATCGACATTGGATTGTGCAAGTGCAGACAGCTATGCTATACCAGCAGATGCTACGTATACGAATAGTGAGAGTGGCACCTGTGAGATCAGTGGAACATTAAGTGCGAGTGTAACGAATGCTTTTGATGCTTGTAATGGCGGCACGATAACGATAGATTATGCAGGAACGGATGCATGTGGGAATGCATTGACAGCTCAGCATGTTATTACAGTAAGTCCACCAGCAGCACCAACTGTAAGTTTACCAGTCAGGTTTACCATCGACATTGGATTGTGCAAGTGCAGACAGCTATGCTACACCAGCAGATGCTACGTATACGAATAGTGAGAGTGGCACCTGTGAGATCAGTGGAACATTAAGTGCGAGTGTAACGAATGCTTTTGATGCTTGTAATGGCGGCACGATAACGATAGATTATGCAGGAACGGATGCATGTGGCAATTCATTGACCGCTCAGCATGTTATTACAGTAAGTCCACCAGCTGCACCAACAGTAAGTTTACCAGTAGGTTTACCATCGACATTGGATTGTGCAAGTGCAGACAGCTATGCTACACCAGCAGATGCTACGTATACGAATAGTGAGAGTGGCACCTGTGAGATCAGTGGAACATTAAGTGCGAGTGTAACGAATGCTTTTGATGCTTGTAATGGCGGCACGATAACGATAGATTATGCAGGAACGGATGCATGTGGCAATTCATTGACCGCTCAGCATGTTATTACAGTAAGTCCACCAGCTGCACCAACCGTAAGTTTACCAGTAGGTTTACCATCGACATTGGATTGTGCAAGTGCAGACAGCTATGCTACACCAGCAGATGCTACGTATACGAATAGTGAGAGTGGCACCTGTGAGATCAGTGGAACATTAAGTGCGAGTGTAACGAATGCTTTTGATGCTTGTAATGGCGGCACGATAACGATAGATTATGCAGGAACGGATGCATGTGGCAATTCATTGACCGCTCAGCATGTTATTACAGTAAGTCCACCAGCTGCACCAACCGTAAGTTTACCAGTAGGTTTACCATCGACATTGGATTGTGCAAGTGCAGACAGCTATGCTACACCAGCAGATGCTACGTATACGAATAGTGAGAGTGGCACCTGTGAGATCAGTGGAACATTAAGTGCGAGTGTAACGAATGCTTTTGATGCTTGTAATGGCGGCACGATAACGATAGATTATGCAGGAACGGATGCATGTGGCAATTCATTGACCGCTCAGCATGTTATTACAGTAAGTCCACCAGCTGCACCAACCGTAAGTTTACCAGTAGGTTTACCATCGACATTGGATTGTGCAAGTGCAGACAGCTATGCTACACCAGCAGATGCTACGTATACGAATAGTGAGAGTGGCACCTGTGAGATCAGTGGAACATTAAGTGCGAGTGTAACGAATGCTTTTGATGCTTGTAATGGCGGCACGATAACGATAGATTATGCAGGAACGGATGCATGTGGCAATTCATTGACCGCTCAGCATGTTATTACAGTAAGTCCACCAGCTGCACCAACCGTAAGTTTACCAGTAGGTTTACCATCGACATTGGATTGTGCAAGTGCAGACAGCTATGCTACACCAGCAGATGCTACGTATACGAATAGTGAGAGTGGCACCTGTGAGATCAGTGGAACATTAAGTGCGAGTGTAACGAATGCTTTTGATGCTTGTAATGGCGGCACGATAACGATAGATTATGCAGGAACGGATGCATGTGGCAATTCATTGACCGCTCAGCATGTTATTACAGTAAGTCCACCAGCTGCACCAACCGTAAGTTTACCAGTAGGTTTACCATCGACATTGGATTGTGCAAGTGCAGACAGCTATGCTACACCAGCAGATGCTACGTATACGAATAGTGAGAGTGGCACCTGTGAGATCAGTGGAACATTAAGTGCGAGTGTAACGAATGCTTTTGATGCTTGTAATGGCGGCACGATAACGATAGATTATGCAGGAACGGATGCATGTGGCAATTCATTGACCGCTCAGCATGTTATTACAGTAAGTCCACCAGCTGCACCAACCGTAAGTTTACCAGTAGGTTTACCATCGACATTGGATTGTGCAAGTGCAGACAGCTATGCTACACCAGCAGATGCTACGTATACGAATAGTGAGAGTGGCACCTGTGAGATCAGTGGAACATTAAGTGCGAGTGTAACGAATGCTTTTGATGCTTGTAATGGCGGCACGATAACGATAGATTATGCAGGAACGGATGCATGTGGCAATTCATTGACCGCTCAGCATGTTATTACAGTAAGTCCACCAGCTGCACCAACCGTAAGTTTACCAGTAGGTTTACCATCGACATTGGATTGTGCAAGTGCAGACAGCTATGCTACACCAGCAGATGCTACGTATACGAATAGTGAGAGTGGCACCTGTGAGATCAGTGGAACATTAAGTGCGAGTGTAACGAATGCTTTTGATGCTTGTAATGGCGGCACGATAACGATAGATTATGCAGGAACGGATGCATGTGGCAATTCATTGACCGCTCAGCATGTTATTACAGTAAGTCCACCAGCTGCACCAACCGTAAGTTTACCAGTAGGTTTACCATCGACATTGGATTGTGCAAGTGCAGACAGCTATGCTACACCAGCAGATGCTACGTATACGAATAGTGAGAGTGGCACCTGTGAGATCAGTGGAACATTAAGTGCGAGTGTAACGAATGCTTTTGATGCTTGTAATGGCGGCACGATAACGATAGATTATGCAGGAACGGATGCATGTGGCAATTCATTGACCGCTCAGCATGTTATTACAGTAAGTCCACCAGCTGCACCAACCGTAAGTTTACCAGTAGGTTTACCATCGACATTGGATTGTGCAAGTGCAGACAGCTATGCTACACCAGCAGATGCTACGTATACGAATAGTGAGAGTGGCACCTGTGAGATCAGTGGAACATTAAGTGCGAGTGTAACGAATGCTTTTGATGCTTGTAATGGCGGCACGATAACGATAGATTATGCAGGAACGGATGCATGTGGCAATTCATTGACCGCTCAGCATGTTATTACAGTAAGTCCACCAGCTGCACCAACCGTAAGTTTACCAGTAGGTTTACCATCGACATTGGATTGTGCAAGTGCAGACAGCTATGCTACACCAGCAGATGCTACGTATACGAATAGTGAGAGTGGCACCTGTGAGATCAGTGGAACATTAAGTGCGAGTGTAACGAATGCTTTTGATGCTTGTAATGGCGGCACGATAACGATAGATTATGCAGGAACGGATGCATGTGGCAATTCATTGACCGCTCAGCATGTTATTACAGTAAGTCCACCAGCTGCACCAACCGTAAGTTTACCAGTAGGTTTACCATCGACATTGGATTGTGCAAGTGCAGACAGCTATGCTACACCAGCAGATGCTACGTATACGAATAGTGAGAGTGGCACCTGTGAGATCAGTGGAACATTAAGTGCGAGTGTAACGAATGCTTTTGATGCTTGTAATGGCGGCACGATAACGATAGATTATGCAGGAACGGATGCATGTGGCAATTCATTGACCGCTCAGCATGTTATTACAGTAAGTCCACCAGCTGCACCAACCGTAAGTTTACCAGTAGGTTTACCATCGACATTGGATTGTGCAAGTGCAGACAGCTATGCTACACCAGCAGATGCTACGTATACGAATAGTGAGAGTGGCACCTGTGAGATCAGTGGAACATTAAGTGCGAGTGTAACGAATGCTTTTGATGCTTGTAATGGCGGCACGATAACGATAGATTATGCAGGAACGGATGCATGTGGCAATTCATTGACCGCTCAGCATGTTATTACAGTAAGTCCACCAGCTGCACCAACCGTAAGTTTACCAGTAGGTTTACCATCGACATTGGATTGTGCAAGTGCAGACAGCTATGCTACACCAGCAGATGCTACGTATACGAATAGTGAGAGTGGCACCTGTGAGATCAGTGGAACATTAAGTGCGAGTGTAACGAATGCTTTTGATGCTTGTAATGGCGGCACGATAACGATAGATTATGCAGGAACGGATGCATGTGGCAATTCATTGACCGCTCAGCATGTTATTACAGTAAGTCCACCAGCTGCACCAACCGTAAGTTTACCAGTAGGTTTACCATCGACATTGGATTGTGCAAGTGCAGACAGCTATGCTACACCAGCAGATGCTACGTATACGAATAGTGAGAGTGGCACCTGTGAGATCAGTGGAACATTAAGTGCGAGTGTAACGAATGCTTTTGATGCTTGTAATGGCGGCACGATAACGATAGATTATGCAGGAACGGATGCATGTGGCAATTCATTGACCGCTCAGCATGTTATTACAGTAAGTCCACCAGCTGCACCAACCGTAAGTTTACCAGTAGGTTTACCATCGACATTGGATTGTGCAAGTGCAGACAGCTATGCTACACCAGCAGATGCTACGTATACGAATAGTGAGAGTGGCACCTGTGAGATCAGTGGAACATTAAGTGCGAGTGTAACGAATGCTTTTGATGCTTGTAATGGCGGCACGATAACGATAGATTATGCAGGAACGGATGCATGTGGCAATTCATTGACCGCTCAGCATGTTATTACAGTAAGTCCACCAGCTGCACCAACCGTAAGTTTACCAGTAGGTTTACCATCGACATTGGATTGTGCAAGTGCAGACAGCTATGCTACACCAGCAGATGCTACGTATACGAATAGTGAGAGTGGCACCTGTGAGATCAGTGGAACATTAAGTGCGAGTGTAACGAATGCTTTTGATGCTTGTAATGGCGGCACGATAACGATAGATTATGCAGGAACGGATGCATGTGGCAATTCATTGACCGCTCAGCATGTTATTACAGTAAGTCCACCAGCTGCACCAACCGTAAGTTTACCAGTAGGTTTACCATCGACATTGGATTGTGCAAGTGCAGACAGCTATGCTACACCAGCAGATGCTACGTATACGAATAGTGAGAGTGGCACCTGTGAGATCAGTGGAACATTAAGTGCGAGTGTAACGAATGCTTTTGATGCTTGTAATGGCGGCACGATAACGATAGATTATGCTGGTACAGATGCTTGTGGGAATGCATTGACAGACATTTACAGCGGCAGGCACACAGACATCAAGTTTGGTAAGTGCAGTATCTGGCTGTGATAGTTTAGCGACGTTGAACGTAACAGTAAACCCGACGTTAACGAGCACAACAGACATTACGATTTGTGATACCGACTTACCTTATAGTTGGAATGGTTTAACGTTTACAGGAACGGATAGTCAGGTAGCAACGTTGACAAGTTTAGTAACGGGCTGCGATAGTTTGGCGACGTTGAATTTGAATGTAAATAGCACCTTGACGAGCACTACTGATACGACGGTATGTGATACAGAGCTACCCTTTGCTTGGAATGGATTGACATTTACAGTAGGAGGTACACAGACGACGACCTTAGGAAGTTTAGTAACGGGATGTGATTCTATAGTGACCTTAAACGTTACAGTAAATCCAACTCCGGACTTATTCTATGTTCTGAGTGATTCAGAAATTTGTTCAGGAGATATTACAGATCTTACTCTAAATAGCTCCTATGCTGAAACGATATATTCTTGGGATTTTTCAGAGGTCTTGATTTCAGGTGCAACTCCAGGTAATGGAAATCAAATAAATCAGCAGATTAATACGACTTCTCAAAATCAAGGTACTGTTACTTATATTATAACACCAATTCTTAATTTTTGTATTGGTACACCGGTAGTAGTTCCAATAGATGTTAATCCTATCCCAACCGTGACTGTTACACCTTCAACACAGACAATTTATGCCGGGCAAACAGCTACGCTTAACGCCTCTGGTTCACCTTCTGGTGGAACATATGTCTGGAGTCCTGAAGGACAAACAACAGCCTCTATTACTGTAAGTCCAATAACAACTACAACATATGACGTCAATTATTCATTAAGTGGGTGTTCTAACGATTCTTCAGGAGTTGTTATTGTCGATGTTGCACCTACAGTTTCTGTAAACTCGGGTGTTATATGCAGTGGTGATAGTATTTTACTTTTGGCAAACCCAAGCATACCGGGAGGAACTTATTTGTGGTCTAATAATGAGGTGACATCTTCAATATGGGTATCACCAACTTCTAATATGGTTTACTCCGTTGAATATACTGTGAATGGATTTACGACAACTCCAGCCATATCTACAGTGACAGTAAACCAAACACCAATAGTTACTGTAGAGGATCAAGTCATTTGTGACGGGCAATCTGCAACTATTTCTGCGACAACTAGTCTTGCAGGGGGTACATATTCTTGGTTACCAGGTGGTGAAAATCAGCAACAAATTAGTGTAAGTCCAAACGCTACAACGCAATACCAGGTTGAATATATATTAAATGGATGCTTAGCAATAGATAGTGCAGTAATCACCGTAAATCCAATTCCAAACATAATCATTGATGATACCATCATTTGTTTTGGCGAAACAGTAGAATTAAATGCAGTTTCAAATTTACTTGGCGGCACATATTTATGGGGAGATAACAGTACGGAATCATTCATTAATGTTACACCTAACACCACCACATCATACTCAGTTTTATATACTTTAAATGGCTGTCAGAACTCAGCTTCTGGGACTGTAAATGTCAATGAAATACCGATAGTTCAGGTTACGGATGACGTAATCTGTGAAGGTGAGACCGGGTTGCTAACAGCTACTCCAAATAGTCTTGGTGGAACTTATTTTTGGAATGGTGTTGTCGGTTCAGATACGTTTTCGGATAATCCAATACAAACAACAGGTTACACACTCGTTTACATTCTTAATTCATGCGAAAGTCTTCCAACTGTTGGTAGTATAATAGTTAATGAGGTTCCTCAAATTACTTTAGAGGATACTACAATTTGTTTAGGTGATGATTTGATATTATCCTCAGAGGCTTCAATTCCTGGAGGTAATTATTTATGGTCTCCTAATAATGAAACAACTTCGGCAATACAAGTAAGTCCTATCTTGGCAACTGCCTACACAGTTGATTATATTCTGAATGGTTGTGAGGCTTCAGCATCTGCTCAGGTATCAGTTCAAGTTCCTTCTCAGATTGCTATAGAGGTCTCTGACACTTTGGGTTGTGCGCCGTTTGAGGTTACATTTAACAATCCATTTGCAAATGGAAATAGCCAATGCATATGGGATTTTGGAAATGGCTTAGAAGTTGGTGGTTGTAATCCCACATATACCTTTAATGAGGAAGGTTGTTACGATGTCACACTGACCTCTTCCGAAGGTGTATGTGCTTCTCAAGTAACAGAAACGAATATTGTTTGTGTTGAAGGACCCCCTGTGGCATCTTTTTATGCAAACCCACCAATAATAACCGATCCAACTCAATGGATTCAATTCTCAAATAACAGTTTTGGTGCCGTTGATTATGAATGGAATTTTGGTGATGGTCAAAATTCAAATTTGGAACAACCTCAGCATTTATACACAGACATTAATGATGGATTTATAATAACTTTAATAGCATCTTCAGAGCTTGGTTGTATAGATACAGCTCAGGTTTCAATAATATACCAGGAAGAGCCTATAGTATATATCCCGAACACCTTCACTCCTGATGGTGATCAATACAATCATGTATTTGTGCCTGTATTTACTTCTGGTTATGATCCTTTCAATTATGAAATGTTAATCTTTAATAGGTGGGGGGAAATAGTGTTTGAATCACGTGATGTAAATGTAGGTTGGGATGGAACATATGGTTTAAATGGGACAGATGCACAGGATGGTGCATATACCTATAAAATCATATACAAAGTATTGAAGACAGATGAACGCCGATTATTGGTAGGACACGTTAATTTGATACGTTAAAGGTAAGCTCGAATAATATTTGCTTTTGTTCACTAGAACAATTTAGAACTGCATCATGGTTATCTACTATAGTTTTAATAATATTTAATTTCAACTTTGTCGCGCTCTCTAAAGCATTATTGAACCTTTGAGCTAGCAGGTCTTTGTTGAATAATTGGTTTTCAATTTCTTCTACCTGACAATTGAGTTTAACAATGAATTGATTTTTTCGGGTAAGGGATGTGAAGTAAATAAGAGGCTCATTTTTAAAGGTCACATTCTCCATGATTAAAATTAAAATATTTGACCAAAGTTGAATCGTTTGGAAATCATATGCTAGAATTTTTAATTGTTCATCAATTTTAATATCGAGTTCAACATTTGGATATTGTAATCTAATGTGTTGTTGAAGTCCATAAAAAGTCGAGCTGAGATTGATTTTTTTCTTTTCCTTTTTTTCTTCAGAAAGCACTAATAATTTAAGATTTGAAATCGATGTGTTGGTCTTTTTACTCATTTCAATTAACGAGTGATTAAATCCATAAATTGAATTTATATCATGCAGTAAATCGAGCGTATATGAAGGGTTCTTAATGTGAGCTAAGTCATTGAAATCTTCGTCTGACTTAAGATTTAATTTTGCGAGTTGCTGAACCACGTGAGTATTAAAATTCAAATTGAGTGCCTTCATTTTGGCTTTTATTCCTTGAATATTTTCTCTTCTTGTAATTCTATCACTGCTTATTCTTTTGTCTGTCAGCGGTGCTATTCTCGGAAATATATAGCTTAAATCATCCCTGCTTAAAGGTGTTTCGGATTGTATCTTAATGATTCTGTTAAGTAAGAAGAGAATGGCTTCACTTCCAGCCTTTATTGAGGCAAGAGGTGTATTCATTTCGTGTGCTATAATTGTGGCAATTTCACCAATGATTACCTTCTTTTCTTGATCAACAATTTTATGATTTAGATCTATGTTTTCTCTTGATTTGACTTGAATTTCTTTCTCCAGATTTGTGTTTAATGCCAATACCTCTTTTTGTAAATTCTCTTTTACTTCTTGTTCTTGAAGTCTGCTGTAATGTGATTCAAGGAGTGATGCAATCATATTGAAAATATACAAATGTCGTTTGTTAAAAAAGTTTGATTCTGGATGTTCAGAATCAATAACCCCAATTACTTTTTTCTTATAAAACACAGGTACTGCCAGCTCGGATCTTCTTGCCTCGTCGTCTACAATATATCTCTTGTCATTTTGAGTATCTAATACCAGTTCATGTGTTCCATGTTTTGCAACATAACCAACGATACCTTGGCCTATTTCAATTTCTAGGGGTTCCATTATGTCAACATAGTCTATATTTTTTGGCCCAAATGCTGCCTTTTGAATGAGTTTGTTTTTCTCAAAGTCTACCATATAAATCACACAATCCACCAATTTTAACCGTGAAATGATATTTTTAGTAATCTTCCACAGCGCATCATAAATGGTTAATGAGTCGTTGAGTTCTCTCGAAAAAAAAGAAATTATTTTCTCACTTTCAAGAGCCATTTTTAATTCACTTGTTCTTATATCAACGAGAGATTCTAAGTTTTTAGTTTTATCTTCTAGTTGATTTATTTTTTTTCTAAACTTTAATGATTTTAAATCTTTTTCTTGTTTTTCTTTTGCAATCTGTTCTTTGTACTTGAAATGCTTTTTTATTGCACCTAGTGACTTTTCGTGCTCGTTGAGAAATTCATAAGATATAGAAAGTTCTTTGTACAATTCAGCCAAATCACTTTCTTCAATTTCTATAACGTTTTTAACAAATGAGTTTAACAAAATTATACTATCCTTATATTTTTTTTGACCATTAAATATTTTGGCTTGAAGAATCTTATTGTAGGTAATTATATGATAAAGTTCAATTTGTTCACATAAATTATTACTCAATTGCAATTGAGCAAGTGACTGTTCAAAGTGTTCAAGTTTAAAATAAGTTTCTGCAATATTACCAATTGTTATTGCACGTTGTCGAATATTTTCTTGAGGCGTATGTTCTAAGCTGTTAATGAAGTAATCTAATGCTTCATCCAGCTTATTGAGACTAAGATAAGTATCTCCTGTATTGTTTAGTGATGTGGCATAGCCGATATCATCTCCAACCTCTTTCCTTAGCTTAAGGCTCTTCAAATTGATGTCTAATCGACTTTCATGATCTTCGAAATAATTGTAAATATATCCTAGCGTATTGTATGCTGCAGCTTGATTTTTTTTATCATCGAATTTTATGAAGATCTGAAGAGCTATGTTAACGTATTCAAAGGATAATTCATGAACACCTAGAAAAAAACCGGAGAAAGATTGAAGCAAGTAACCTTTTGCAATAATGAGTTCATCATTCAGCTCTTCCCCTTGTAGTTTGATACTTTTCCCAATATTGAAGGCTTTTTCTGATTTTGTAAGAACCAAAACCATTCCGTCTTCAAACTTTTTATTTAGCTCTATGATTTTACTTTCCATAACAACGTTAATCAAAAGTAACTTAAATATCATACATTAATGAAAGGTTTGTATTTTGGATAATTTATGGGTTAGCTGTTTATATTTAGCATTCCATATTCCTTTTTCAGTTAGAGTATCTTTTTTAACAAATCCTGCTGCATGTATAATTTCGTGATTTGGACCTATTATACCAACATGAGTTATATGCCCTTGATCATTTTCGAAAAATGCAAGATCGCCTTCTTTTTGGTCTTGAAAATGGACGGTCTTTCCTTTTTGAGCTTGGAGTGAAGCATCCCGAGGAAGCTCAATGTTCAAAAGCCGATAAATTATTTGAGTTAACCCAGAACAATCAATGCCTGTCGGTGTTTTTCCACCCCATAGATAAGGGGTGTTTAAATATTCTTCAGCAAGTTTCCAAATGCCTAGATTTTTTATTTGTTTCGCCTCAAGACTAAATTCGTTCAAACCTATGCGGAAAAGTGATTGTTTCCCAACAAAACTTCCTCTAGGAATAATGTGTTTTTCATTTTCAAAGAGAAGTAAGGATTCCTTTGTCGATGAATAGGTGTATTGATTGATCCATTTGATGTAAGCATCATAATCAAGTGGTAAAAGCTGTTTCGGATCAGCAAAGCCAATATAACCATCGGTTGCCGTTTTAATGTGCGCCCAGTTTTTTTCTAAACTTATAATCTTAATAGGTTCCCCAAATAAGAGCTGAGAAACAATCTCACTTTGGTCTGCAGAGGCACTTCTCAACGGCGCGTTAGCTACAAAACAGAAGGCATATTTATCTTTAGTATGGATCAAATGAGCTTCATTTTATTGCATTAAATTTAAAAATTGAATGACTAATATTGACTACTTTCGTATCAAGATATGAACAAGGTTATATTAGTAACGAATGATGATGGAATACATGCCAAGGGTATATCAGAATTGATAGCTGTTGCTAAATCGTTTGGTAAAGTTTTAGTTGTCGCACCGAATAAGCCCCAGTCTGGCATGGGACATGCGATAACCATTGCAGATCCTTTGCGATTATCTCGTTATAATGGCTTTGAAGATATTGAAGCCTATAGCTGTTCAGGGACCCCAGTTGATTGCGTAAAGCTAGGGATTTTTGAAGTGCTAAAGTGTAAACCAGATCTTGTTTTATCTGGGATAAATCACGGTGAGAATTCGTCGACTAACGTTTTGTATTCAGGGACCATGTCTGCGGCAATTGAAGGAGCAATGGAGGGGGTTCCTTCAATAGGTTTTTCTTTAGCAGATTTTGATGCTGATGCTGATTTTTCTGTAACTAAAAAAGTAGCGAAAGATATTATTTCAAAAGTATTAAAAGATGGTATGCCAAAAAACACAGCACTCAATGTGAATGTGCCTAAGCTTCAAATTAATGAAATAAAAGGAGTTAAGGTATGTACCCAAGCTCATGCTTATTGGGAGGATAAATTTGATTCCAGATTAGATCAATTCGGAAGAACTTATTATTGGTTGACAGGTAAGTTTTCTGACAAAGACCAGAGGGAAGATACCGATTTGTATTATTTGAAAAGGGGATTTGCAACAGTGGTTCCTACCCATTTTGATTTAACAAATTATGCAGTTCTAAATGAATTAAACTACTTGAATAATGAAGGAGAATTTTAACAAAAAATTGTTTTTGGGCACAATTATCGGAGTACTAACTCCAATTTTAGTTTTGCCTTTGCTTATTTATCTTCTTTCGATGTCAAAAGGAATAAGTTTCGATATTGTATGGGAGCAAATATTGAATAATAATATGAACACAAGTAAATATCTTTCCCTTTCAATGATTGTAAATTTATTGTGGTTCTATTATTTTTTGAATAGAGAAATGTACCATTATACAAGAGGTGTTATTCTAGGTATGATTTGTTTTGCACCGTATATGATTTATATTTATTTTATCCAATAAATGAAGAAAGTATTCATTCTTGTCGGTGAGGCATCAGGTGATCTTCATGCTTCGAATTTAATTAAAGAGGCAAAAGCCATTGACCCAACTATTTCGTGGCAAGGTTGGGGCGGTGATATGATGTCAAAACAAGGCGTAGAGGTTAAAAAGCATATTCGAGACCTTTCATTCATGGGTTTTTTGGAGGTTCTTCTAAATATCCGCACCATATTAAATAACTTTAAGTTATGTAAACAACATATTGAAGCATTCAATCCTGATGTACTTTTATTGGTGGACTATCCTGGTTTTAATTTAAGAATGGCAAAGTGGGCTAAAGAAAGAGGGATATCTGTTGTCTATTATATATCCCCGCAAATATGGGCATGGAAGGCATCTCGAATTAAAATAATAAAGGAAACAGTAGATAGAATGTATTGTATTCTTCCTTTCGAAAAAGAATATTATCAAAGTCAAGGCCTCTCGGTTTCCTATTTTGGTCATCCGCTCATTGATGCAAAACGGAACTATGAGTCTCATAAATCTGAGAAAATTTCTACTACTAAGCCAGTAATTGCGGTTCTTCCCGGAAGTCGAGAACAAGAAATTATTAGAAAACTTGATATAATGTTGTCGTCCATGGTCAATTATGATGATTTTCAAATTGTTGTTGCTTGTGCACCTAATTTACCTACTTCATTTTATGACAAGTATAGGTCACAGTATTCCTTTGCTGAATTTGTTAGTGGTCAGACCTATGATATACTTTCAATAGCTGATTTTGCTGTGGTTACTTCAGGTACGGCAACCTTGGAAACTGCAATTTTTAAAGTCCCTCAAGTCGTATGTTATAAAAGCTCTTATTTATCTTACAGAATCGCTAAATGGCTTGTTAATATTAAATTTATATCCTTGGTGAATCTCATTATGGATAAAGAAATCGTTGTTGAATTGATTCAGAAAGAAGTTTCAATCAAGAACATTCAAAAGGAACTTGATGCCCTTATTTTTGATAATTCAAATCGCGATCGGATGCTATATGACTATAATAAGATGCTTAAATTATTAGGTGAAGAAGGATGTAGTGAGAAAATTGCACAAGATTTGATAGGATATTATTCGAAATGAACTACTTGAAATTCTTGACGATTTTATTGACTTTTTATTCCCTTCAATTTAGCGCACAAAACATACGTGTTAAGATTTTCTCGGAGTCTCAATTTAATTCATTTAGCACAGAGGCTATTCATGGTAATTATCAAATACACAGTCCCAGCGGTTTTATTGCTGAGTGCAAAGAAGGAGAATCCTTACATCTTCAATTAAATACGTCAAAAAAACTTCATTTAACAAAGAATGGAGAATTTCTTGGTTTATACGACACGCTATTTATCCTTCAATCTAACCATCAAGACTATTTGAAAATAAAACCTAAAGGAAAGATAATTATTAAACCTAGGCAATATGATGGAGATTTCGAGGTTACGGCAAATCAGCGCGGTATTCAATTATTGAACCTTGTATTTACGGAATCTTATTTAGAGGGTGTATTGCGCTCTGAAGCTGGAACCAGATGTGCAAAGGAATATTATAAAGTTCAAGCAATTATTAGTAGGACTTTTGCAAAAAACAATCTCGATAAACATAAAAAAGATGGTTTTTTTCTGTGTGATGCCGTGCACTGTCAAGCTTATTATGGACGATATAATGGGGAATCAAAAGCAATCAATGATGGTGTAAAAGATACATATGGTTTAGTCTTAGTGGACTCTACAGGGGAATCATTTCCTGCTTTTTTTTCTGCAAATTGTGGAGGGCAATCAGCAGAAACGGATCAGGTATGGAATGTGTCATTGCCAAATTATTTATCAAGACCAGATACTTTTTGTATTCATACGAGACAGGCAAATTGGGAAAAGTATATTGCTAAGAAAAAGTTTCTTGAATATTTATCAAAAAACTTTTTCTTCGATTTGAATGATGCATATCTTGTGGACAGGGCTTTGAATTTTGAACAAAAGCAAAGAAAGACCTTTTTTATAGATCCTTCTCTTGGTATACCTTTGCGAGATATAAGATCAGCTTTTAATTTACGTTCTACTTTTTTTAGTTGTGAACCCGTGGGTGAAAAGATCCTTCTTAAGGGTAAAGGGTTTGGCCATGGAATCGGTTTATGTCAAGAGGGCGCAATGGAAATGGTAGATCAGGGTAAAACGTATAAAGAGATCTTGAAATTCTATTTCAAAGGATCTAAATTATCAACAAGCGCCTTCCCAATTAATCATTGGTAATAACGAAAATATCTTCGTCTTTTCTTTTGAAAAATTTTTCTTGTCTAGCATATGCCTCTAAGTAGTCTAAATCTTCAATTTTTATAAGCTCAGAACGCGTTGTTTCTAATTTACCTTTCATGATTTTGTTTTGCTCTTTGAGTTGATTTAGAGTTTCTTTTTGTTTTAGGATGTAAAAGATATCATTGTCATCCAAAAAAATAAGATAGCCTGAAAAGACAATAAACGTAATTAAGAATTTATTCTTGAGAAGAGGTAACAGCTTTTTCACAGTCAAATATACCGACTAATAGAAGTGCCGCGTAAACACGAAGGATTGCTTATCAAAGAGACATTGTTAATTATTCTTCTTTACAGTTGTTGTAGCGGGTTTTCATAAAAGCAAGAAAACCACGATCATATTCAAAAACTTCTTGAAGACTTGTTAGAAGTGCACACGCTTCAGAATTGGATTGACGTAATTCTGTTAAAGTAACTGCGCTGAGCATTGCTCCATATTTCAATGCTTTTAGATCTGTTTCGGTCATTTTATCGAAGTCATCTTCTGTCATGCTTTTAAGATGTTCAATTTCAGTTTTCCAGATTTGATTTGCAGTTCGAGCGTCTTTAGTCGCGAGTCTGATAGGTGCTTCAAATAGTTTTATCGCAGTAGGCTCTGTGGTTATTACCGCATAATTTTCACAACCTTCAATTAACAAGTCTAGCAACTCAGTTTTCTTTTCTTTATCTGTACCGTTATAAATAGAGAAGTAACCATCTTCTTCTTCTAAATTGAAGAATAAGTAATTGTCTAAAAAGTCATTTTGAAATTTATCAAGCCACATCTTGTGGATTTTCTGATTAAAAATCCCATTCAAATCAAGCTCAATTGCTGCGGCAATTGAGTTTATTGTTTCTTCATAAGGGTCAGTGACTACCGGGTCTTTAAGCTCTTTTCTATAGATGCCATAGTATCCTTTGGCTAGAAAGATGTTAGGGGTAGGGTCATTGACGTATTCTGGTTTCACTAAATAAGCATCAGCCTTTTTTACGAGCTTCAAGAAATTACTATCGGCATGTATTTGTGTGAGCTCATCTAAATTATTCGTTGCTGTAACGATAGCCTCTTGCTCATATGCTACTTCATCCTCTTCAATTTCAGTTTCACCATTTTTGAGAACTACATCATACGTGTAGCTAACCGCTAGTTCTACATCGTAATTACCAACCGTCATGAATTGTACTTCTACATTTTCAGAATTAGCATCACCGGTAATGAATTTCCAGTCTTTTCCGGGTCTGCCTGAAAACAACCATGTAGTTACATCACGCTTCGATCCTTCATTTTTGAATTCTGAGGTGAATTTAACAATGGGTTTGGTATTGTTCTCAGCATCTAAGAATACGAGGTTTTTCGATACACTCAAATTTAGTGTCGGCGATGGTGATTGACCATAGATATTTAGTGTTAAAATTTGAAAGCAAATTGGGAGTATAAGTAATGTAAATTTCATAGTTGAGAAGATCATTTCAATTATTATGCCGAAAATACAAGTTTATTCGTGACTTTGTATTAACAGCTTTAAAATTTCTTGTGCTGCTTTAGATATTTTCGTTCCTGGCCCATAGATTCCGAAGACCCCAGTATTGTTTAAGAAATCATAATCTTTTTGAGGAATTACACCTCCAACGATTACCATAATGTCTTTTCTCTTCATTTCTTCAAGTGCGTTAATTACCTCGGGCACTAGAGTTTTGTGTCCCGCCGCTAGTGAAGAAATGCCAAGAATATGAACATCATTTTCTACCGCCTGTTTTGCAGCCTCCATTGGAGTTTGAAATAAAGGTCCGATATCAACATCGAAACCTATATCCGCAAAAGAGCTCGCAATTATTTTGGCACCTCTATCATGGCCATCTTGACCCATTTTTGCAATCATAATTCTAGGTCTTCTTCCTTCAAGTTTCTTGAAGGTTTCTACCATTTCTTTTGCTATTTTAAAATCTTGATCCATTGCTACCTCTTTAGAATAAACTCCACTAATCGACTGAATTTTGGCTGTGTAACGGTCATACACTTTTTCAAGTGCATAGGATATCTCACCTAAGGTACAACGCGCCTCAGCACAAGCAATTGAAAGTTCCAATAGATTACCATCTCCTTGTTTTGCTGCAGTTTCAAGAGCAGATAAGCATTGATTTACAACTTCGTTGTTTCGCGACTTCTTAATTTTATTTAGGTTATTTATCTGGGATAAACGAACCTGCTGATTGTCCACATCTAAAATATCAATTTCTTGATTGTCCTCATTAGGAAATAAATTTAAACCAATAATATGGTCTTTGCCTGAATCTATACGTGCTTGTTTTTTTGCTGCTGCCTCCTCAATCCTAAGCTTGGGTATTCCAGTTTCAATAGCTTTGGCCATTCCACCTAAAGCCTCGACCTCTTCAATAAGCTTTGAAGCTTCTTCAAGTAGATCCCCTGTTATTTTTTCAATAAAAAAGCTGTTGTGATATGGATCAATAAAAGAAGTTAAACCAATTTCTTTTTGAAGGAAAAGTTGGGTGTTACGCGCAATTCTAGCGGAGAAATCTGTTGGCAATGCAATGGCTTCATCCAGTGCATTTGTATGCAAGGATTGTGTACCACCGAAGGCTGCTGAAAGGGCTTCGATGCATGTTCTTGTTACATTATTAAAAGGGTCTTGTTCAGTCAAAGACCAACCAGAAGTCTGACAATGTGTCCTCAGGGACATGGACTTTAAATTCTTGGGATCAAATTCTTTTATAAGAGATGCCCACAATAAACGCCCTGCTCTTAGCTTTGAGATCTCCATGTGGTAATTCATACCAATCGCCCAAAAAAAGCTTAACCTTGGTGCGAAATCATCTATTTTCAGTCCTGCTTTGATTCCTGTTCGAACATATTCTAATCCATCCGCAATAGTATATGCAAGCTCAATTGAAGCTGTTGCTCCGGCCTCATGCATATGGTAGCCTGATATGGAGATGGAGTTGAATTTAGGCATATGCTCGGAGGTATATTTAAAAATATCCGAGATGATGCGCATTGAAGGTCCTGGAGGATAAATGTACGTATTACGAACCATGAATTCTTTCAAGATATCATTTTGAATGGTTCCTGATAGATCTTTTTCAAATACTCCTGATTCTTTTGCAGCGGCAATATAAAATGCCATTATTGGTAGGACTGCTCCATTCATAGTCATGGAAACAGACATTTTATCTAATGGTATTTCATTAAAGAGCATTTTCATGTCTTCAATGGTGTCTATTGCTACACCAGCTTTACCTACATCTCCTTGAACACGTTCGTGGTCAGAATCATACCCTCTATGAGTTGCCAAATCAAAAGCAACAGACAAGCCTTTTTGTCCTGCTTTTAAATTTCTTTTGTAGAAAGCATTTGAATCTTCAGCTGTTGAGAATCCTGCATATTGTCTAATTGTCCATGGTCTACTTGTATACATTGAATTATAAGGACCACCTAAATAGGGCGGAATGCCTGAAACAAAATTTGTATGCGCTAAATTAGTTGTATCTTTTTTTGAATAGTTTGTTTTAAATTTTATTTTTTCAGCTGTCTCAAAAACATTGGCTTTTTGATTCTTTTCCTCTTTTGATAAAAAGTCACCTGTGTTCAACGGAAGATATTTTTTCGGATTATTCATTTTGAAGCTTTTCATAAATTAAATAATCGAATCCCAGATACTTCGGCGTTTCATCCCAATAGTGTCCTTTATCATTTGCAATCGGAAATAGATTAATTCCAATGAGTTCTTTATTACCATTGTTGAAATCACGTAGCTTTAGTTCTCTTGTAATTTCAATGTTTTTACTTAAAATATGTATTACAGCATCCTCATCTTCATTTTGGTATCCAAGAAATTGATTCCAAGCGTTTGTGATTATTTCCTCCGTGAGCTTTTCAATGAGAAATGAACCCTTTAGTGGGTCATTTACTTTTGTGAAATAAGCTTCTTCTTTAAGGATGTGCGAAATATTAATCCCAAGTCGCTTATAAAACCACTTATCATTTATATTTGAGTAAGCATGAGGTGCATGAATTAATAATGAACTAGCACCTCCGTTAATAGCAGATATACTTTCCGTAGTTTGTCGAAGTATATTCGTATCAGGATCGATAATAGATTTATTTGTCCAGCCTGAACGAGCCAGAATTACTACCTCTGAATTGGAAAAATTATTACACTGAAGCAAATGTCTCCAAAGCCAATTTAATGCCCTGAATTTTGAGGTTTCGATAAAAAAGTCCGAACCTATTCCAAGATCAAATTGTATACGTTTAGGATCATCGATATTTGACAGTAGTTTTTCCGTAAAATGAAGTGTAATGCTTAGCTGATCTGTTGCTTTCGCACCTATTTGTTCGAGATGAAAAGCATTAATGATAATTTTGAATTTTGTTTTTAGAAGCGCCTCTGTCGAGTTGATTTTAAACGGGTCAACAGCAATTGAAACTTTTTCTTTTTCAGTATCAGATAAAAATTGCTGCAAGCTCAAGAGTTGCTCGTCATTTTCAAGTTTTACAACAATTTTGATGTATTCAATTTGAACACTTTTAAAAAGCCGCCGCCATTCAATATTTTTGTTTTTGACATTAATGTAAAGAAGATTCACCCCTTTGTTCAGGCATTGTAAGGCGTAATCATTAGCTTTATCTTCATCGAGAACATCAATATGGGCACCAATAGACCAATCATTATTACCTGTCTTAATGAAGTTGCTAAAATCTTTGGCTTTAGATTTATCAGTTGGATCAATGCTTATGGCTTCAATTTCATTTTTATAGCTAACCAATTCTTCAGACTTGGTTTCTTCCTTTATTTTTATTCGCCACGCGTCAAGGTCGGGTGGTGCAAAATTATCTAGTTTTAAAGTCATATTTAATTGCTCGTTCAAATATAGAATAAATGATTTTATTGTCAGTGAAATATAGAAATGAAAATCAACCACACCCTAAGACTGTGAACTTTTTTGTACTTTTCAATTCTTGTAATAAATGTGTTCATTAAATGATTAGTAGTCAAATTTCTTCCCGTATACTTTGTATTATTAGCTTTTTCTTTTTTGCGCACAATCTTCAATGTCAGGGATATTCATTTTCTGGGAGTAGATCTCAAGCTTTGGCCAATGCTAGTGTCTGTCTTTCTGATGTATTCGCTTACCATAACAATCCTGCAAATGCTGCAAGCCAGAAGGAAGTTTCATTTGGTTTAGCTTACGAGAATAGGTTTTTGTTAAAAGAGTTACAACATCAAAGTTATGCTATACTCATTCCATTAAACTTTGGTGTGTTATCAGTAGGAGGTAATTCTTTTGGATATCGAGATTTTAGAACTTTTAAAAATGGAGTTGGTTATTCCATGAAATTACTTGAAGAGCTATCGTTAGGAGTCCAAATCAACCATCATCTGATTAGACTAGCAGCACCATATGGATTAAATCAGACGGTGACAGGAGAGCTTGGGCTTTCATACAAGGTAACTGAAGCGTGGAATTTTGGAATGGCAGTATTCAATATAGGAAGGAATGAATTGATTGTCAATCCTATTGAACGCTATTCGACATCAATGCGCTTAGGAACTTCATACAAGATTTCGAATATGGTTTTGGCAGTCGCTGAAATCGAAAAGGATATTAGCCATCCTTTGCGCTTTAAATCTGGTATTGAATATAGTCCTGATAATAATTTATTGTTTCGAATTGGTTTCGCAACGAACCCCATAGAATTGAGCTTTGGTATTGGTTGGGTATTTTCTGATCGTTATTTTTTAGATTTTGGAAGCCAATTTCATCAAGTTTTGGGATGGTCTCCTAATTTTTCGTTTCGATTTGACATAAATAAATGAGAAATATAATTACCATTCTTATTTGTACGATTGCCAATTTTAGTTTTGGTCAAGAACGCAATGATATCATTCAACAAAGGATTGAATTCATATCTGAACAGCTCGAAACTGAGAGTATTGATTTAACAAATTTACTTGAGCAATTTAATTTTTACTTTGACAATCCAATTGATTTAAATAAAGCATCACGCGAGGAGCTCATTGATTTATCGTTGTTAACTGATATTCAAATTAGTGATCTTATAGTTCACAGAAAGCTACATGGTAAGTTGATTTCAATTTATGAATTACAAAGCTTAAAGTTTTGGGATCTTGAAACTATTTATTTGGTATTACCATTTGTATCATTAGATGAAAAGCTGGATGGCTTACATCTTACATTCAAGGAGGCGATACGTGAAGGTAAGTTTGATTTGTTTTTGAGGTTCCAACCAACAATAGAATCGAAGGCAGGGTATGAAGATGTACCAGATTCTTTACTTGAGCAATCCAGTAAATATTATTATGGTAATTCTCATAAATATTATTCAAGATTTCGATTTTCATACAAAACCAATATTAGCGTTGGTTTAACCGCTGAAAAAGATGCTGGAGAGGCTTTCTTTAGGGGGGCACAAAAAAATGGTTTTGACTTTTATTCTGCCCATGCCTTTTACAAGGGGGGTAAATATGTTAAATCAATTGCTTTGGGTGATTACCAGATACAGTTAGGGCAGGGGCTGAACCTGTGGTCTAGTTATGCGTTTGGGAAATCATCTGATATTCTAACAATGAAGCGTAATGCGGTGGCTATAAAGCCCTACACGTCTGTTGATGAGTCTCGGTTTTTTCGAGGAGCAGCAATTAATTTAGCATATAAAAGGTTTGACTTGTTATTATTTACGTCACAGAAAAGAATCGATGCAAGCGGTATTCAAGATTCGGTTCAAGATGATTTAGAATTTGTGTCTTCAATTAACCTCTCGGGGCTCCATCGTACACATTCTGAAATTGAAAAGAAAAATGCTTTGAAAGAAATAGTTTCTGGAGCCTCATTACAATATCAAGGTGATTTATTTAATCTTGGTATTCATGGAATGTATTTGCAATATGATCAGCCTTTGCAACTCAACATTAGACCGTATAACCAATTTTATTTTCAAGGAAGGAGTTTATTTTCATTGAGTACTGATTATAATTTTGTTTACAAAAATTTAAATGTATTTGGTGAAGTTTCAGGATCTATTAATGAATACCACTCTGGTTTAGCAATGCTCCATGGAGCTCTGCTTGCAGTGGATACGCGTTTGAGTTTGGGTCTGCTTTATAGAGATTATGATGATTCCTACCAAACAATGTACAATGCAGGGTTTTCCGAAGGAAGTAGAACGCAGAATGAAAATGGCTTGTATGCTGGCTTCAAACTCAAATTATCTAAAGTCTGGTCTCTAAATGCCTACACCGACGTTTTCGAGTTTCCTTGGCTTAAATTTGGAGTCGATGCGCCATCACGTGGTCATGAATTTTTAATTCAACCAATATATAAGCCTAACAAAAAGTTTGAGCTATATGTACGATATCGTGAGCAATTGAGACAAAAAAACAAATCACCATCTTTTGATATCATAACAGCTATTGAAGATATTCGTCAAAGAAATTTCAGGATAAATGTGAGTAATAAGATCAATAAAGTTTTGACACTCAAGAGTAGAGTAGAGTGGGTGAGTATTTCTCGAGAAAGTCGCGAAAAAGAGCGAGGGATATTAATTACTCAGGATGTGGCATATAAACCTAAATCAATGCCTTTCAGATTTACTTTGCGTTATGCGTTATTCAATACAGATAGTTATGATACGCGTATTTATTCTTATGAAAACAATGCGCTTTATGTTTTTTCCGTTCCAGCTTATTATTTTGAGGGCAGTCGTTGTTATCTTTTGGCACGGTATTCATTTACCCGGTCTATCGATTTATGGGTTAAATATGGTTTCTTCTTATATAACAATAGAGATGTAATTGGTTCTGGAGCGGAGGAAATACAAGGTGATCGTAAGTCTGATTTAACAATTCAATTGCGTATTTCTTTATAGATTTTTTAAAAGTGTTACTTTTTATTTGTTTTTGCGTTAGGTGAGTATAGGGTGTTCCTGCAAGTACATCTTATCACCATGTCAAACTAGAAAACAAAGTACTATGTCCACAACTTCACTGTATCACCAGAGTGATACCCGCATTCAGTCAGAATTACTAATTATCGAAAAGTCAAAATTAAATCCACGTTATTTTGCGCCTATTTACAATCAATACTACGAGAGTATTTTTAGATATGTCATTAAGCGAACAAACGATTCAGATTTAGCTTGTGACATCACTTCAAACGTATTCGTTAAAGCCATTACAAATCTTTCTAAATATGAGTACAGAGGTGTTCCTTTTTCTTCCTGGTTGTTTCGAATTGCGAAAAGTGAGGTTTATCAGTCGTTTCGAGACCACAAAGCAAAGAGAACTGTAAGCTTAGATAAAGTTGCAGTTGTTAAAGTCCTAGATGAATTGGATCTTAATGATCTGGAAGAGCACAAGGAAAAACTCACGCATGTTTTAAGGAAATTAAAAGAAAAAGATCTCTCTTTAATAGAAATGCGTTATTTCGAAAAAAGGTCATACCGAGAAATTGGTGAAATAATAAATGTAACAGAAAACAATGCGAAAGTTAAGACCTTTAGAGCATTACAAAAATTGAAAATTTTATTTAAAGAATGAGTGTATGAGAAAAATTTTATTCAATAAAAAAGAACTAAGCTCACAAGAGATTAAAGAAATGCGTGACTTCGATTTAGTTCTTAAAAAAGTTCAAGCGCAACGTGATTTTTGGAAAAACCCTTGGTTCTTCGGAACAATAGGTTTAGCCTCCATATTATCCTTCTTGTTTTTTATTTAGCTGGTTTGAGTTATTAATTAACGCTTCAGTGCTTTGTAGAGTAGTGAAATTTCCTTAATTTCGTAAAGAATAATAATATGTTCTAAGATGAAAAAAATATTCTTCTTCTTTTTCTTCTCTTCTTTTGTGTCAATTGTATGTGCACAACATGCAAATTTTAATTCACAAAGAAATTGGTCTTTGCACAAAAAAGAATTGCAGATTGGATTTGGAGCTACACAATTCAATGGAGATTTGGGTGGTGCAGAAGGAATTGGAAGAGACTATAGTCTAAAAGATATTGATTGGCCGTCAACAGGAGTTGCTTTCTGGTTGGGTTATCGCCAACGTTTTCACCCTTATTTTGCAACTACATCCAGTTTATGTGTCTTTAATTTGAAGGGAGATGACCAATATTCTGAAGAGCCCTCAAGAAATGCCAGGAATTTGCATTTTAAAAGTTTTGCCATAGAATTACAGCAAAGACTTGAATTTATTTTTGCAGCGAAAGAACAGTTTGGATCTACATACAATTTACCAGGCCAGTATTCTAAGAAAAGTCGTTCACAACAATATTATATTTTTGGGGGACTCGGATTGTGTTACTTTAATCCAAGAGCTCGTGATGAAAATGGGGAATGGACCTCATTAAGACCACTTAGAACCGAAGGTCAAGACAAAACATATTCTCCGCTAACATTAACGATGCCTCTAGGTATAGGTTTCCGATTGGGAGTTTCAAAAATGTGGCGTGTGGGTATTGAATTGGCATATGTTAAAACATTCACAGATTACATGGATGATGTGAGTACAAATTATGCTGATCCATCAACGATGTCTCAAGTGTCTCAATACTTTTCTAATCCTGACTCCCCTTATTTACCTGGTGACAAAAGAGGCGATCCCAACCAAAAAGATGCTTATTACCACATGAATGTTGTTTTTACCAGAAACATAACCTATAAGGATTATGGGCGTCAGCGTACGAAGTTGAAGTCAAAAGCGCTTGGAAAATTTAAGGTCTAACTGATCATGTAAATACTTAAATAGCGAGTTTTCACTCGCTTTTTTTTTACCTTTACGTATGTACTATATTTTAAGGAGATTCCTCTTTTTTTTCGACCCTGAAAAGGTGCATTATTTCACAATGGATTCCCTCTCTTTTCTTTTGAAATTCTCACCTGTAAGATTAATTTTCAAAACATTATTTATTGACGAGCATAAAACTTTAGAAACTGAGGTTTTTGGATTGAAGTTCAAAAATCCTGTAGGATTAGCTGCTGGTTTCGATAAGAATGCAAAGTATATTAATGAATTGTCTTTTTGTGGCTTTGGCTTTATAGAAATAGGAACTCTTACCCCTAAATCTCAGAACGGTAATCCTAAAAAAAGACTCTTTAGATTAAAGGAAGATTTTGGCATCATAAACCGAATGGGTTTTAACAATGATGGTGTAGATATGGCTATTGAACATCTCAAAAAAGCACGTAAAAATGGCGTCCTTGTTGGCGGTAATATCGGTAAAAATAAAGTCACTCCGAATGAAGAGGCGACAGGCGATTATTTGAAGTGTTTTGAAACCCTTTTTGCGTATGTTGACTATTTCGTAGTTAATGTTTCTTCACCTAATACACCGAACCTTAGAGCGTTACAAGAAAAAGAGCCTTTGGAAAGATTACTGAAGTCATTGGTTTTAAAAAACAAGACCTACACGAATCCTAAACCAATTTTACTTAAGATCGCACCTGACCTTTCTGATCATCAGTTAGATGATATCATTTCATTATTTTCAACGACACAAATTGATGGAGTAATTGCAACAAACACAACAATATCTCGGGATAAGCTAAAGACAAGCTCTGATAAAGTTCGGGCAATGGGGGCTGGAGGTCTTTCGGGTATTCCTGTTCAAGAAAGATCCACAGAGGTAATAAAATACATTTCTGAAAAGTCCAATGGTTCAATTCCAATTATAGGCGTCGGTGGTATTCATTCTGCTGAGGCTGCCATTGAAAAGCTTAAGGCTGGTGCATCTCTCGTTCAAATGTATACTGGATTTATTTATGAAGGCCCAGCAGTTATTAGAAAGATTAATAGGGCAATAATTAAATATCGTAAAGATGTCTGACCCATTCTTGAAATTAATTGAATGCCCCAGAGATGGAATGCAAGGATTGCATCATTTTATCCCAACTGATTTAAAAATCAACTATATTAATCATTTATTGAAGTGTGGTTTTGATACATTAGATATGGGGAGTTTTGTATCGCCGAAGATTATTCCTCAGCTTAGTGACACCTCTGAAGTGTTAAAGGGCATTGAAATAGATTCAGCTACAAAGCTTTTAACCATTGTTGCAAATCGGCAAGGTGCCAAAACAGCAATTGAATATGATTCGATTAATTATTTAGGATATCCTTTTTCAATTTCCGAAACCTTTCAGCAAAGGAATATTAACAAAAGCATTGATGCTTCGATGGTTTTATTGGATGAACTCTACAACATAGTTGTACCTGTAGGAAAAGAGGTTGTTTTATATTTGTCAATGGGGTTTGGCAACCCATATGGAGATCCATGGTCTGAAGAACTTGTATTGGAATGGGTAGATGCATTAAATACGAATTTCGAGCCATCTATCATAGCAATTTCGGATACAATAGCGTGTGCAACTCCTATTCAAGTGGAGCGTCTATTTAAAAGCCTTAATGATTCATTTCCCGATATTGAGTTTGGCGCACATTTACATGTCTTACCTGATAATGTTGAGGCATTATCTAGTGCTGCATTTCGTGGAGGATGTAAAAGGTTTGATAGTGTTATAAAAGGTTTTGGTGGTTGTCCTATGGCTAAAGATGATTTGACAGGAAATATGCCAACTGAGCTGCTATTGGATTGGATGAATAACAATAATTTAAGTCATGGGATTGATAAGACAGCTTTTAATCGAGCATTAAATTTATCTCATGATGTTTTTAAATCAAATAGATAGTTTATGAATATCCTTCGAAACTCGTTTTTTTATACTTTATTTTTTCTAGTTTCTTGTGGCGATAACAGCGAAGTCACAAATGAAGTTCTCAAGATTGAAACGAAGAAGATTGTTGATACAGTTGTCAAAAAATCTTTAAGTGTAAGTGATAAATTAATGGATGAATTAGCAGTTTTTCCAAAGACAGTTAATGCCCAGTCTTCATTAATGGATACTTTATTTTGGCCAATTCGAAGTACAGTAAACGATGGCTTTGCCTTATTTTGTAAATTTAATTCAGGGAACAAGAGTTTTGTTTTTGATCGTAATCAAGAAGGAGAATTAAGACAAATAAATGGGTTTACGGCAGGCTTTTTATTTAAAGACACTATGAATATTGAATATCCAAGTATTATGTTACGCTTTGCAGAGGATTATGGCGTGAACGAAACCTATTATTACAACTGTTGGTTCTCCTTCAATACAAAACTTTCGAAGTACACTTTTAACAATTGTTTTTCAATCAATTTAGAGGATAAGAATAAGGAATATATGAGAGATGTATACATATCCGAAACTGCTTCACAAGAGATAAAGGATGAGACGAATTTAGAAGTTCTTAAGATTCTTGAAGAAAACAGTTATTTATATTAAAGCTCTTTGTTGACGCCAATCCCGAACAATGCAAAGTCATACTTGGCTGGATCTAATTCATCCATTTTGCGGAGTTTTTTTATCAACTCTTCATTTGTTTTCCAATCATTTTGTTTCCGCTTAAGAATACCCAAGCTACGAGCAACATTTCCAGTATGAACATCAAGTGGAATATACAATTCACTTTTAGATATATGTTGCCATAATCCAAAGTCCACACCTTTCTCATTACTTCTTACCATCCAACGTAGGAACATCACAATTCTTTTGCAAGCTGAATTTTTAAGAGGATTGGAGATGTGTTTCTCGCTTCTTGATTCATGTGGAATATCTAAAAAAACCGATCTGAAGTTTGAAATCCTTGTTTTTAAATTATTTTCTTTAGGATTCAAATTAAAAGCACCTTCTAAACCATTAAAGTTTTGGTATAGATTTTTAAGACTCCTACAAAAAAAATCCAAATCAATACTGTTAAAGGTTCTATGGACAAATGGAATAGATTTAGAGTCTGCGTAATTCATAATGAAATGATATGGGGCATTGTCAAATAAATCCATGAGTCGATTCCCACTTTTAAGAATACTCTGTCTGTTGCCCCATGCTATAGTAGCCACAAGAAATGCAGCTATTTCTATATCTTCTTTTCTAATGAACCTGTGTGGTATGCTTATGGGATCTAGTTTAAGAAAATCAAAGCATTCATATTGTTCTGCCTTGTAGTCAAGATATTCTTTAAGGTCTGCCTGATTCATTTAACTAATGAAATTTCCATCCATCATCGTTAGTGTTCGGTCAGCCATTTTTGCTAAGTCTTTATTGTGGGTTACAATCACGAATGTTTGGTTAAATTCTTCTCTTAGTTCAAAGAACAATTCGTGGAGCTCTTGAGAGTTTTTTGTATCCAAATTACCTGATGGTTCGTCACCAAAAATGATCTTCGGCTCGTTGAATAGTGCACGGCAAACAGCTGCTCTTTGTTGTTCTCCTCCTGAGAGTTCGGATGGTTTATGATTTATTCTATCTTTCAAACCGATTTTTTCAAGAAGCATTATAGCTCTTTCTGAAGCCTCTTTTTTTGAATCACCACGTATGAGGCCTGGCAGCATAACGTTTTCATAAGCCGTAAATTCTGGTAACAGCTGATGAAATTGAAAAATAAAACCTATTTCTTTATTTCTAAATCCCGAAAGCCCGTCAGATGTTAAATCAAATGGATTGGTATTGTTAATTCTTAAATTTCCTGAGCTCGGGGTATCTAATGTCCCTAAAATTTGAAGAAGCGTTGTTTTACCTGCACCTGAAGATCCAACAATTGATACAATTTCTTTTTGTTTTATAGATAGGTTGACACCATTTAAAATGGTTAAGTCTCCGTAGGATTTGGTTATATCAGTTGCCTCAAGAATCATTTTTTTAATTTCAATTGATGCCCCATTTTATCTCTTTTGGTTTTGAGATAGCCTTCATTATGTTCGTTACTTTCGATTTCTAATGCCACATTTTCAACAACCTCTAGGCCATATCCAATTAAGCCTGTTCGCTTCTTAGGGTTATTCGACATAAGTCTCATTTTAGATACATTTAACGCTCTAAGAATTTGTGCTCCAATGCCATAATCTCTCTGGTCTGGTTTGAAGCCAAGTTTTACATTTGCATCAAATGTATCAAAACCTTCTTCTTGTAATTTATACGCTTTAAGCTTGTTCACAAGACCTATTCCTCTTCCTTCTTGGTTCATGTATACAATGACGCCCTTACCTTCTTTTTCAACCATTTGCATTGCAGTATTTAATTGAGGACCGCAATCGCATCTACAAGATCCAAATATATCTCCTGTAAGACATGAGGAATGCACACGAACTAAGACGGGCTCATCTTCCTTCCATTCTCCTTTAACTAAAGCAAGATGGTCTTGGTTGTTACTGGTGTCTTTGAACGCATGAAGCTGAAATTCACCCAGGTCAGTTGGCATTTTGACATCTACTGTTCTTTCTATCAATGATTCATTCCTCATGCGGTATTTAATCAAGTCTTCAATAGAAATAATCTTCAAATCAAATTTATTTGCAATTTCAATAAGCTGTGGCAGTCTAGCCATTGTGCCATCTTCATTTAATATCTCTACGATTACACCTGCCTCCTCATAACCAGCAAGACGCGACAAATCAACAGCAGCCTCTGTATGTCCAGCTCTTCTCAATACACCACCATTTCTAGCTCGTAAAGGAAAAATATGTCCTGGCTTCCCTAATTCCTCAGCTCTTGTGTCAGGGTCTATCATCGCCAAGACAGTCTTTGATCGATCGCTAGCACTAATGCCTGTTGTACAGCCATGACCAATAAGATCAATACTTATCGTAAAAGGAGTCTCATACGCCGCAGAATTATTTTTAACCATAAGCTCAAGACCAAGTTTGTCACATCTATCCGAACTTATTGGTGCGCAAATCAATCCTCTACCATGTGTTGCCATGAAGTTGATAACATCTGGTGTCGCATTTCTAGCAGCAGTTAAAAAGTCACCTTCATTTTCACGATTCTCGTCATCAACAACAATGATGACCCTTCCATTTTGAATTTCTTCAATAGCCTCTTCAATCGTATTTAATTTCAATTCCATGCTTATTTTATTCTTTTTTGCAATTTACTTTACAGGTATTGCTTTCAGCGTTTCAATGTAATATTTCCAAAATTTTTGAACTGAAGAAATTTGAACTTTTTCATCAGGGGAGTGTGCAGCCCTAATATTTGGACCAAATGAAATCATATCCACATTTGGAAGGTGTGTCCCCAAAATCCCGCATTCTAAACCCGCATGACATGCTTTTACCTGTGGCTCTTCTTCGAATAATTCGATGTAAAGCTTTTCCATGATTGTTAAAATGTCAGAATTAGGATTCGGTTGCCATCCAGGATAATCTCCAGACTGTGTTACTGTACAACCCATATTTTGAAAAGCACTCTTTATGGTCATCGCGATCTCATCTTTTGTTGATTCTACGCTGCTTCTCTGAAGTGATTGGCTCACAAAAACTCCGTCTTTTATAAGAACTCGTGCTAAACTTGAGGAAGTTTCGACGAGCCCATCAATATCAGGACTCATTCTGTAAACACCATTGTGCAAAGAACATAACGTATTTAATATTTTTATACTATCTGATTTTGAAATAACTTTCTCGGGATTTGAAGTTTTACTTATTTCAATAGATATATTGTTTTCAATGCTTTTGTATTCTGTTTTTAATATTTGTTTTTGCTTCTCAAACTCAAGCTTCATTTTTACAGTGTCTGCCTCAGAAATGACAAATGAGCACGACGCTTCTCTAGGGATTGCATTTCTCAAACCACCACCATCAAAAACATTCAATAACAAATCATTTTGCTGGGATAGATTCCATAGAATTCTTGCCATCCATTTATTGGCATTCCCTCTTCCGGAGTCAATATCCATACCTGAGTGACCACCCAAAAGTCCTTTGATTTGAATCTCGAAACTTGTTGAATTTGAAGGTGTTTCTGTAGTTTGGTATTTATAGGATGTATTTGTATCTATTCCTCCTGCACAGCCAATTGATAACTCATCGTCATCTTCAGTATCAAGATTCAATAATATTTCACCATTAAAAAGGCTACCATCCATTTCTTTTGCTCCAGTCATTCCCGTTTCTTCATCAATGGTAAACAATGCCTCTAATGGAGGATGTGCTATGTCTTTTGATGATAGTGTCGCCATAATGGTTGCTACACCTATTCCGTTATCTGCACCTAAAGTTGTTCCTTCCGCATCAATCCAATCACCTTGAACACGCATTTTGATCCCTTCATTATCGAAATCAAATACGGTGTCACCATTTTTTTGGTGAACCATGTCCAAATGGGACTGAAGAATAACTTTTTTACGGTTTTCCATGCCTGGACTTGCTGGTTTTTTAATTATTACATTACCAATATCATCTTTTAGGGTTTCCAAATTTAATGCTCTTCCAAAATTCATCATAAATTCTATGACGCGTTCTTCTTTTTTAGAAGGTCTTGGAACTGCATTTAAATCAGCAAAGTGATTCCAAAGAGCATTCGGTTCTTGATTTCTAACAGGCATTATTATGGGAATTTAGGGTATTGTTTAAAATTAGGATCTCTTTTCTCAAGGAATGCATTTCTTCCTTCAACTGCTTCATCGGTCATGTATGCCAGTCGTGTTGCTTCTCCTGCAAATACTTGTTGACCTATCAATCCATCATCAATAAGATTAAAAGCAAATTTAGACATCTTTATAGCAGTTGGACTTTTTTTGAGTATTTCTTGTCCCCAATTAAATGCGGTTTGCTCTAATTCATCATGTGGCACAACTTTATTTACCATGCCCATTTCAAATGCTTCTTGTGCTGAATAACTTGCACCGAGGAAAAAGATTTCTCTTGCCCTTTTTTGACCCACTTGTCTAGCAAGGTAAGCCGAACCAAAGCCTCCATCAAAACTGGCAACATCTACGTCTGTTTGCTTAAAAATAGCATGCTCTTTAGAGGCTAAAGTTAAATCACAAACAACATGTAGGCTATGTCCACCTCCCACAGCCCAACCTGGAACTACGGCAATCACTACTTTGTTCATAAAACGAATTTGTCTTTGAACATCCAAAATGTTGAATTTGCTTACACCATCGGTTCCTTTATAACCTCTTGGGGCTCTAACTCTTTGGTCGCCTCCGGAACAAAATGCCCAACCACCATCTTTTGAAGAAGGGCCTTCTCCTGCAATTAATACAACTCCAATTTCTTGACTTTCGTGACAAATAATTAACGCATCCAACATTTCATCTACTGTTTTTGGACGAAAAGCATTTCTAACTTCAGGCCTGTTTATTGCGATGCGCGCAACGCCATCGCAATGGTTAAACGTGATGTCTTCGTAGGATTTAATTGAGGTCCAATTTGTTTCTGACATAAACTAATGTTTGTGCAAAAGTAACAACATCAAATGAAAGGAAAGGTTTAAATGATGTTTTGTTTTCTTGTGACTCATGCTATTTTCATTGAAATTCTATCTCGTCGATGAATGTCCATGGTGTGTGTCCTGCACCGGGCAAACCAGTTGGGATTTGTTCATGTGTTCGAATCACGAACCGCAGCTTTCGAATACGTCGATTAATTTTGAATTTAGTTTTTTCATTTTTAACCTTTCGAGACTTACATAGCCGCCATCGCTTCGTTCTTTTTTTATAAATAAGAACCTTATTTGGCAGGTAAATCCATGAACCATTAGATTTTAAAAAATTGATATTTATATTCTTGACTTTTTTCTTTGTAGCTAATTCAATTTCAAAAACTATTTCACTTGAATCAAAGCCAATCCATTCATGACCTCTCCATGGGCGTGCACCATATTGGCCATCCGTAAGAAGACTTTTATTGTAATTATATTGTGGATTTGGTTCAGTAATATAGTTTGTTGTAGCGCCAAGCCCTAGGTGTCTCATAATGCGGATGCCTGAACTTATATTGTTTTTTGTACTTGTAAATTTTAAATCAGTCATCGTCATATTTTTCTCAGTACTTTTTATAGACAAAGGTTGTCCTGATTTTAAATCAAATACTTCAACGATTGTGTCATTCTCAATAATTTGTGTTTTATATGAATCTAAAGAGTCATGGGCGTTTACCTTAATTGAAATCCCATTTTTAATACTTGCAATGTCAATATTAGGTTTTAGAGAAGAACGACTGTAATTTACATTTAGTAAATCAAGAAACAAGAAATGCGTTTCCGTAAGCGTTTTAAAAAATGAGTTATAGGATGGTCTATCATGACACCATAAACTTTGGCTTAAAGCAATTGCTCTAGGGTATGCCATATATTCTAGTTGTTTTAGGTTGGGAATGTACTCAGTCCATAAGTTTGCTTGAGCCCCTAAAATAAAAGATGATTCATTCGTATTTAGTTCACTCGGAATAGGATTAAAATCATATACTTTCTCTAAAGGGGTATATCCACCAATTGCAAGTGGCTCATCTTTAGATTTACTTTGATAATGATCAAAGTAACAGTGAGAGCCGGGAGTCATTACAACATAATGGGATTTTTTTGCAGCATCAATGCCACCTTTCATGCCTCTCCATGACATTACTGCGGCATTAGGAGACAATCCGCCTTCTAAAATCTCATCCCACCCAATGATTTTTTTATTCTTTTTCGAAAGAAAACGATCTATGCGATTGATGAAAAAAGATTGCAATGCTTCTTCATTCTTTAGGTTGTTCTCCTTAATCCGGTTTTGACAATTTTCGCAATGCTTCCATCTAGTTTTAGGAGCTTCATCACCACCAATATGTATGTATTCACCAGGAAACAAATTGACAACTTCCTCTAAAATTGATTCGATGAACTGAAAACTTTCCTCTTTTGTACAATAGATATCATCGTAGACACCCCAAAGACCAGGAACCGGTTTTTGTATATTATTACAAGAGAATTCAGGATATGCTGCCAAAGCGGCTCTGCTGTGACCGGGCATTTCAATTTCGGGAACTATAGAAATATATCTCTGTTTTGCGTGAGAGACTATTTCTTTGATTTCATCTTGTGTATAAAAGCCCCCGTATTTTTCTTTATTGTATTCTCGAGGTTGCGACGTGAAATGTCTTGAAACAGTGCTGTCTCTGTATGCACCAATACTCGTTAGTTTTGGAAATGCTTTAATTTCAATTCTCCATCCCTGGTCATCAGTGAGATGCCAATGGAACGTATTCAGCTTGTAAAAAGCCATAAGATCCAAATATTTTTTTATTTCGTCAACAGTGAAAAAATGCCGCGAAACATCTAAATGTAACCCTCGCCATTCAAATTTAGGGTAGTCTTGAATAAAGGCTTTCGGAATATACTTGATATCATCTTCAGTTTGTATTAATTGAATGAGTGATTCAAGTGCATAAAACAATGATTTTTCATTTGAATACGATATCAATAAGTAATCATTTACGGCTATAGAATAAAAATCCTTAGGTACATTTTTAAGCTTCCTCAATCTTATAAATGCTTTACCCGTCGTATCAACTGTATTCAGCTTATGAAATTTTTCTAGGAGCACATCGAATTGGGAGCGTATGTTTTCTGGGTATTCACTTTTATTAAGGCTTAATTTTTTAGGTAGATAAAGATTTCCTTTGACTCTTTTGTATACTACAGGACTTGGAAGTATGGGTGAAACATCCTTTGCTTGAGCAAAAAGTATTTGGTTGAATGTCCCAAAAAGGATGATTAAAATAACGCTAACAAAGTGTAAGTTCATAATTACGAATTTAAACAATCCTAGCCTAACTTGTTTGACTATTTGAGCGTCTAATAATACTAGATTTATAATTATCTTTGCCGAAACTACTTGAAATGAAAATTGCAAAAAATATTCTAGAGACGATAGGTAACACTCCTTTGGTTAAATTAAACAAGATTACAAGTGATGTTGATGCTCTAGTTTTGGCAAAAGTTGAATTTTTCAACCCTGGAAACTCTGTAAAAGATAGGATGGCAGTCAAGATGGTAGAAGATGCTGAGGCTGATGGACGACTGAAGCCTGGAGGTACAATTGTAGAAGGAACCTCAGGAAATACAGGTATGGGATTGGCTTTAGCAGCAATCATCAAAGGTTACAAACTTATTTGCGTTTCGACAGATAAACAATCCAAAGAAAAGTTTGATATTTTAAGAGCTGTTGGAGCTGAGGTTATTGTCTGTCCAACAGATGTGGACCCAAAAGATCCAAGGTCGTATTATTCAACTTCAAAACGGATCTCCGAAGAGACTCCTAACTCGTGGTACGTTAACCAATATGACAATCCCTCAAATGCATTAGCACATTATGAGCAAACTGGTCCTGAAATTTGGGAACAAACTGAGGGTAAGATTACTCATTTTGTAGTTGGCGTAGGAACTGGTGGTACCATTTCAGGAGTAGGTAAGTATTTGAAAGAAAAAAATCCGAATATCAAAATTTGGGGTATTGACACTTATGGATCGGTTTTTAAGAAATATCATGAAACAGGTATTTTTGATGAAAATGAGATTTATTCCTATATCACGGAGGGTATAGGAGAAGATATTCTACCAGAAAATGTCGATTTTGGGGTCATTGATGGCTTTGAAAAGGTGACAGATAAAGATGCTGCAGTTTATACGAGAAAAATGGCTCGAGAAGAAGGTATTTTTGCTGGAAACTCATGTGGGGCAGCTGTAAAAGGACTGATACAGCTCAAATCTCACTTTAAAAAGGATGATGTTGTTGTTGTTTTACTTCATGATTCAGGCAGTAGGTACGTGGGTAAAATGTATAATGATGATTGGATGAGGGAAAGAGGTTTTCTTGATGAATCCTATCTTACAGCTCAAGATCTTGTTCAAAACCATGAGGATAAGCCACTGGTTACAGTATTCGCTGAGGAGCTTGTTTCTCATGCAATTGCGAAAATGCGAAAATTTGGTATCTCTCAGATTCCTGTAATAAAAGACAATACCTTCGTTGGCTCGATAGATGATAGCGCTATTTATCAGACTCTTGTTGAAAAACCTGAGCTAAGAGATGCGCCTATTTCATCCATAATGGGACCTGAATTCCCAATCGTAAAAAGCGGCACACATGTTGAAGAATTATGTAAGTTGATCAATAAGAATACACCCGCTGTTCTCGTTGAATCTGATTCGGGTAAGAAACATATTGTAACAAGGTATGATATTATATCTGCAATGTCATAAATGACTAAAGGAAGGTTTATTGATCAAATGGGGCGTGAAGTTCAAATCCCCAATGTTCCCTTAAAAATTGTTTCTTTAGTTCCATCAATTACCGAGTTTTTACATTTTCTAGGATTTGATAAAGAGGTGGTCGGGATCACAAAGTTTTGTATCCATCCAAAAAAATGGCAGGAAACAAAGCAACGAGTAGGGGGTACCAAAAACTTGAAGATTGACCATATCATTGCACTTAAGCCCGATATTGTAATTGGCAATAAAGAGGAGAATACCCGAGATGATATTTCTGCGTTAGAAAAAAAGTTGCCTATTTGGATGAGTGATATCAATTCATTCAACGATGTTTTAGAGTTCATAAACGCTATGGGGCTGGTTTTGAAAAAAGAAGATA
Organism: uncultured Flavobacteriales bacterium; assembly: GCA_943789205.1. Taxonomy (GTDB): domain Bacteria; phylum Bacteroidota; class Bacteroidia; order Flavobacteriales_D; family Crocinitomicaceae; genus UBA952. Next base: position 83,842 of record CALSTG010000001.1, on the reverse strand, counting down.
ATTGTAAAGATTTAATTCAAAGTTTAAAAGATGGATATAAGCAGCTTAGTCACTTAGGTAAGGGAAAAGAGGTGCTTTACTTTATCTGGAATGATCCACCGTACATTGCGGGCAAAGGAACATTTATAGGTGCTATGCTAGAGCAGATTGGCTTTGTAAATGCGTGTAAGGAAGAACGTTATCCATCAATAGATAGTTTACCAGAATTTAGACCAGCGTTTGTCTTTTTAAGTTCAGAACCATTTCCCTTTGGAAATAAACATTTATCCAAGTTTCAAAATAGATTTCCTGGTGCTGATGTACTATTGGTTGATGGTGAAATGTTTTCTTGGTATGGTTCTAGAATGTTAGATGCAATTCCTTACTTTAATGATAAATTTAAAGATACCTGATGGAGGCAATTGTTTTTTATGATGGTGCATGTCCTTTATGTTCAAGGGTAGTACGTTTATTGTTACGTCATGAAAAAAATAATTCGATGAAGTTTGCAATGCTTCAAGGATCATTTGCGGAAGAGTTTTTGTCTAAAAATGGCATAGTCGAGCTAGATCTAACCACTTTTTATTTGTTCCATAACAATACGCTTTACGCTAAATCGTCTGCAGCATTGCACTTGATCCCATTTTTGAAATGGTACTTTTTACCTTTAGGTTTATTTTGGGTGGTCCCTAAATTTATGCGTGATTCGGTTTATCAATTTGTTGCACGAAATCGTTATCGATTTTTTAAGAATGATTGTGAAATCGGTGGCCTTGACGAAGAAAGATCCCTCGATTTATGATTTTAATTTTTCAAGCTGACTTTTTATACGTTCCAGCTTTGATATAACTATTTGTTTGGAATCATATATTTGCGTTACATCTTTAGATTTCATTGCTTTCTTAGCACCATCTAAGGTGTATAGCTTAACCTTTACAAGAGCATATATCTTGTTGATTTCTTCAATTTCTTTTACCGCGTACAGACGATTTCCTTTTTTATTGCGCTTTGAAACTTTTAGGTCAAATTCTTTCTCCCAGAAACGAAGAAGAGATGCATTTACGTCTAGTAAATCAGCCACCTCTCCGATGCTGTAGTAAAGTTTTGTAAGCTGTTGTGTATCAATAACTGGCACGGTGATAATTAAATTATTATCGAAAATAGTTATAATTTTGCATTTCTGATACCCAATTGAATGGCTAAAAACATTTTTTTTTCATTGATTATTTTGCTGTTCTCAAGCTTCATTACAGCCCAAGGTATGCTTGTTAATCAATCTGAGCCTGCAGATTCCGTTGAAGCTTTGGAGGTTTTACTCGATCAAAAGTCCGATGCCATTATTAAGTATGCGAAACAGTTTATGGGAGTGCCCTATGTATGGGGAGGAATGACTCCTTCAGGTTTTGACTGCTCTGGTTTTATCAATTATGTTTTTCGTGGCTTTGGATTTAATTTGACTAGGACAAGCTACGGTCTCGCTGAATTGGGAACCACCGTGTCGCTGAAAAACTTGCAACCTGGAGATTTAATGTTTTTTAAAGCAAGAAATATTAACTCAAAAGTAGTGGGGCATGTGGCACTCGTAATTGATACAACGGATGGCATAATTCAATTTATTCATGCAGCTCGAACAGGAATAAGAATTGATACGTTTAACAATCACAGCTATTATGTTCCAAGATATATCAAATCGAAGCGTCTAGATTATGTTGGATTTTAATCAATATATTCAATGAATAACATCTTATTTACCAAAAAGCAATGGCTTTTTGTTTTTTTATCGGGTTTATTTATTACAAATGCTGTAACTGCCGAACTTATAAGTAATAAGTTAATAGAGATTCCGCTGTCGATTGATTTATTTGGAAACAAGCTAGGACCTTTCGTTACAATTGTAGGGATTTTACCATGGCCGGTTGTCTTTCTACTCACAGATTTGTTGAATGAATTCTATGGGTACAAAGCTGTTAGACGGTTAAGTTGGATTACTGCAATATTAATTTCTTATTGTTTCATTGTAGTTGGTCTTTCAATGGAAATTCCAGCCGTAGAGATCGAAGGTTCTAACCTTTCAGATGATGCTTCATTTAATAAAGTATTTGGTCAGGCTCAAATGGTTATAGTTGGAAGTATCTGCGCTTTTTTAGTTTCTCAATTATTAGATGCCTCATTGTTTAAGTGGATAAAATCAAAAACTGGCGAACGCTTTATTTGGCTCAGAAGTACAGGTAGTACTTTAATTTCACAATTAATTGACTCCTACATTGTTCTTTATATAGGATTTGTATTACCTGGTACACTTTCCTTCGCTGACTTTATGAATATTGCACCAACAAACTATGTGTTAAAGATCGTAATAGCTATTCTGCTAACACCTTTGATTTATTTGGGACATTACCTTATCAAAAGATTTGTATTGCGTTAAAAAGCAGATGTTCTATTTAGTTTATGCCAAATTAAATAAAGGAGTGCCACAATACTCATGATGATTCCTAGAAGAAAAACATCAGGTAAGGATTCAACTGTGTTGTCATATGTAAATATTGTAGATAAAGAACCTATCATAATTCCAATTTCTAATGCAATAAATATTGTTCCTGCACCAACACCACGTCGGCTAATGTGAGATAAGTCGGCAGTCCAAGCGAAAAGAGTTGGGCTCGATACGCCTGTTGCTAGCCCAAATACTACGGCTGCTAGAATAAACGAATTGTAGGAATCCACTCTAGAGAGTAAAATCATAGAAACACAGAGCAAACACACGCCTATGATCATGGTTTCACGTCTACCTATTTTATCCGATAAGGAAGAGGCAAATAGTCTGACAAATATTGTAGATACTACATAGAAACCAAAAAAGAAGCCTTTATTTTCAATGTTTAAAAACCCGGAGATCTCTGGTGTTAATACGAAGATCATACCGGTACAAATAGTTGTGAGTAACATAACTACAGCCGCCGGTGTTACAGAGGGTTCAAGTATATCGTTCCATTTAATTTTTAACTGGCTTCCATCAAATCTTTCTGGTTTTGACAAGGTTTCTTCAACTTTAATGAGAAACAAACCTGATAGGAGGGAAGTGGCTCCAGCTATTATAAATAATGCATTCATGCCAAAATGAATCCCGATCCATGAACCTGAGAACTGACCCACCCCAAAACCGAGTGAAATGAACGTGCCCCACAAGCCCATTGCCCGCCCTCTTTGTTTAGCAGGGATAATGTCTGTTAACAAAGCAGTGCTTCCTGTTGGCGTAAACCCTGCACTAAATCCATGAAGAAATCTTAGGGTAAGGAAAAATAAAACAGAGTAACAGAATGGATAGCTCCAAGAGATAATCACCGAAAATAGAATACCTAGATAGATGACCTTTTTCCGACCTATAGTATCGGTAAGTTTACCTGAAAAGGGTCTCGATATTGCCGCTGAAATAGTGAAAAGAGTAATGACAAGGCCTTTTTTATCTGAACCCCCAAGACTTGTAATGAAATCATTTAGTTCAGGCAATATCAAATTAAAACTGGTCATGAAGAAAAACATGGAAAACGTCAACAGCCAAAAATTCTTTCCATATTTAAATGTCATCATGTAAATGTATAGTATTAACGCAAACAGAACATCTATTTCTTTTCTTTGTTTAAATAATATGAAATTATACTTAGCTTTTTTAATGGTAATACTCATTTCTTCTTGTCAAGGGCAAGGTCAAAATGAGGAGCATACTTTTAATGGTAGAGCATTGCCTGAAAATATATGCCGGGTTGTTAAGGATGGCGCTACAGAAAGGCCTTTTTCCGGTGAGTTTTGGAATCATAAAGAGGAAGGTGTTTATAGCTGCGTTGCATGCGACAGTCCATTGTTTTTGAGTGATCATAAATACGCCTCTGGTTCGGGTTGGCCAAGCTATTATGATGTCCTCAAAGATGGAAACGTCACGAAAAAAGATGATTACAGTCTCGGTATGAGGCGTATTGAAATTCAGTGTTCAAGTTGCAAGGCGCATTTAGGTCATCTCTTTAATGATGGTCCTAAGCCAACGGGAATGAGATATTGTGTAAATTCCGCATCTTTGAAATTTAAATCAAAAAATTAAGAATGAAAGAAAACACGGCAACTTTCGGTGCAGGATGTTTTTGGTGTACCGAAGCATGTTTCGCAGAATTAAAAGGGGTTATTTCAGTTCGATCTGGATTTAGTGGGGGGCATGTTAAAAACCCATCGTATGAGGATGTTTGCACTGGTAATACGGGGCATGCAGAGGTAGCTCAAATAACATACGACGCTGACCTACTATCGTTCCATGAGCTTTTGAAAGTATTCTGGTTTATCCATGATCCTACCCAGTTAAATCGTCAGGGAAATGACATAGGAACCCACTATAGAAGTGCTATATTTTACCATGATGAAATCCAAAAAAAAGAAGCTGAAGCGTATAAAAAATTAATGAACGAGCAAAATGTTTGGGACCAGCCTGTTGTAACAGAAATATCGAGATTTGAGGATTTTTACTCAGCCGAAGAATACCACAATAGTTATCTTGAAAACAACCCTGGAAACATGTATTGTCAGGCGGTTGTTCGTCCGAAATTAGACCGTTTTAAACAAGTCTTTGCTTCACAGATTAAATGATTTAAGCTTCCGGTGCAAGCCTCAACACAATACCGTCAATGTCTTTTTTTAGTTGAATTTGGCATCCCAACCGGCTTTCGTTTTTCACAAAAAAAGCTTGGTCAAGCATATCTAATTCATCATCGTTTTGAGGTGGGAGAGACGTGTCAGATTCCAAATAGCACTGACATGTAGCACACATCGCCATTCCTCCACATTCTCCAATTACAGGCAGGTCATATGATTTACACAGTTCCATGATGTTCATACTCATGTCTGTGGGACCAATTAAAGTATGTTTTTTGTTATCTCGGTCTATGATGTGAACAGTAATATCACTAGAATTCATTTTCAATTGTAAATAGTTACGATGTTATTTCCATTAAAGCTTGTGGCGTATTGCATTAGCCCATAGTCTGAACCGTTTATAGGACTACCATCATATAACGAAAATGAAGCGCCGCTGCATGAATCTCTGAGAATCAAAAAATTATCGTCATCTGGATAGAGCGGGAATTCACATTCGGCATTCGGATCTGCTGGGGAATGTCTGTCAAATGCTATAAATTCATCAAGCGACCGCCTGTAAACGATAATTCCTCGTGAGCCACCTATTACATATGCATAGCCACCTACTCCAGCAAGGGAATAGTAGCTGGGTAGATTTAAGTCAATACTTTGGTTAAAAGGCACGTAGGGGACAGGGTGCGTATTTTGCTTCACACATGAGCCGCTTATTAAGAATAAGGAGATTACGAATAAGATTTGTAATTTCATTATTCAAAGTTACCTAAACTTGAGGAGATTAGTTTCCATAATGCTTGTTATTTTGTATTGTCTTGCATCGCAAGGGTGTGCTTCTAGTGCTCAGACATCAGCTAATAATGAATCAAAATTAACTAAGAAAATTCTGCGTCAAGAACGAAAAAAAGAGAAGTCTAAGAAGAAGTATTTTGAGAAAAAATTTAAGCGGCACCGAAAGATTCAAAGTAAACCAAATCGAAAGATGTTACGAAAAAGTGATCGTCAGCTTAAGAGGTATAAGAGAAAACAAAGCAGACGTTATTAGAATTTGACTTATAGTTTTCTATAGATAGGTGTGAATTTTTTATTCTTTTTTGTATTCACAATTATTTTGGCATTTTCAGGGAGTCTCCGGCTTTTCCATCTTTCAAATACATAGCCACCTTTTGCTATGGCCTCAATTTGTATGGGGTTGTCTTCGATATAATCTCCTTCCCATATATCGTCTTTAATAACGATTGAATTTATTTTAATAAAACCCATTTTCGAATTCTGATTAATTGTGATTTTTGAAACTCCATGATTCAATTGAAAATAGTCAATCATGTGTTCCCTAAGAAACTCAGGCCTTTCGTAGGCATAATTTTTAATCCAGTTAATTCTTTCGCCTTTTCGAATGTATAACATGGAATCGGACCATCTATCTTTATCACGTGGCACCTCAAAATCAATTCTTTCGGTAATCTCATCCACTAGATTAACTACGTTCTCTGCTTTGAACCCTGTGTTTAGATAATCACACATTCTATTGATCCATTGTTCTCTAAATTTGGGGTTTTTAATGAGTCTGCCAAGTAAAAATACTTTCCCGTTATCTGTATAATAATTCAATGACTTTTCTTGTGATGTGTACCACGAATCCTGATCATAACTAATCCATCTCCACTTTGCACCTGGCTCTTTAGATTTCCAAAATCTTATATTTACCCATATATCTTTGGCTCCACAATAGGTTTCATTAATCCAATAGTCGATATAGCTATTAATATCAATTTGGTCACATACTTTTTGATATACAGAATCTGTAGTAATATCATTTTGAGCAATGTAAAAAATCATTTGATCATATGCACTAATATTTCCTGCAACGGCTTTTGCATCTTCAGATGTAAGGACGTCTACATCTGTTTCGCCATGATTATTGAAAATAAAATCTCTTCCTTTTCTTTCCATGAGATTGTATAAGCCCCAATATTTTCCATTTAAGTAAAGAGAAACTGGCTCATATGCTTGCATATCAATATTTCCCTGCATTTGGGAATTTACTTCATAGAGAAGTTCATTTTTAAATCGTTCGCCAACCCATAATTCTGAAACATTGCGACCTGATGTGGCATCGGCTCTCACCCATAACCCGCCAAAACTATTAATGTCTTTTTCTTTAAAAACGGGATAGCTAAATCGCTCACCTTTCCCATCCTCATTTGAGGCAAAAAAAGCGAATGATTTTTTAGGTTGTCTTCGACTGGTTTTACCTGCAATTCTTGTTGTAGCAGATTTTGTAAAAGCCAATTTGAAGTTACCATCATTAGTGGTGTCAAAATATTCAACATAGGCCGGTACCTCCATGCCTCTTTTCTCAAAATTTGTATAGATACCTCTTCTTTTCTTCCATAAATCTTTTGGTGCTACAATCAAGGACACCACATTTAAGGTATTTTTCTCATTGATGAAAATTGATTTGTTCATAATCATGTCGGGCATGTATCCCGGTTTTATAATCCTGGCTCTTAAAACAACTGAGGAGTCTATATTCAAGGATTCACCGATAGCGAAAACTTTTGGTAGAAGGTTCTGAGCCATCTAACGTATAGTATATTGGTGCATCATCCGAACTTTTTAAAATTATATTTTGAGTTTCATTATAAAATCCAGAACTAATATTACAACTAACCAATGAAGCTTTTTTATTTAGAATTCTACCATTTACATTTGGTAGATTTGGTGTTGGTTTTTTAAAGAAGGCATATTGTTGCGAATTGTCTTTATTTCTACCAAATGAAACATTATCAGTTTGTTTAGAATAATTGATTTCATCAATAAGTTTTAGATTTTGATCGTATAAACCAAGATATCCTCCTTTTTTATTAAGTTTAAATGAAGCATGTCTTTGTCCCTGTTCAGGGTCTCCATCGATCCAGAATAAAATGTAGGATTTTGGTGGTATTTGGGTCCAATATCCACTTTTTGTTCCAATTTCGTGTTTTGTTATTTCATCCTTATTGTCAGTGAGAAACATTCCGCCTAGTTGAATACTATCGTCTGTTGGATTGTAAAATTCTACCCAGTCATCATGTTCTCCAAATCCATCTGCATTGACTTTGGAATTTGAAGCTAAAATTTCATTTATTACAATTTGACCATTTCCCGTAAATGAAATAATATTAAATAAGATAAATGTGAAAAGTACTTTTTTTTTCATCTGTAATGTCTTTGAAATTTGATGGAATATAAATATAACAAAAAAGCCCCCCTGCATAGCAGGAGGGCTCTATGGTTTTATTCGTTATTACTTAATAATAACAAACTTTTTCTTTAATACACCTGAAGGCGTATTTAGGTGAACATAGTAAATACCGCTTTGAAGCGTTGTTACATTGTAGTCCAATTTATTTACTTCGTTAGCTCTTACGCTACCGTTGTAAATTGAACCTACAACTTGTCCATTAATATTTAAAATGTTAACGCTTACGTTTTGGTCCTCTGTAACAGAGAATTCAAACGTTGCACTTTGATTAGCAGGGTTAGGGTACTGCTTGATCATTGCACCGTCAAAACCAGTGATCATTTCTTTATCGTTGGTTCCAGCATCTGCACTTGCTTGTGAATTCACACTGCAAGTATTGCCCTCAGTATCTGTCCATCCTATAACTTCGAATGGGAAGAAATTCTGACCTACTGGATTGTCACAACAATTAGTTGGGATCTTGTATCTGTTCACACCAGCCCACTCGAAATAAGTATCTTTTCTCAAGTATGCTAATCCTGCATCTGATGCATTTATTGTGAACTCATCACCTGTCATCAAATCAGTTAATGAGGCTAGAAGGATGTTGCAATTTTTCTTAGCGTGAACATTCGCGCTAGAGAAAGAAGGACCTACCCATCTAACTGTTATTGATTCAATTTTACCATCACAAACACATGATACAGGCTCTTCAGTTGCTGTAGAGTTGTTACATGCTTCAGTTTGCTGAGCATCACATGGTCCTAAAGAGTAACCACAGTTTAACTTCTTGTCAATGTTCTTAGCATTAACACAATAAGTTACTCCGTCAAAGCACATAAGTACTTTTCCTCTTTTCTTCCCTGATTTTGAACCTCCGTAAGACGCACATAGTGCACTTGAACTTGAGTTTGAACCACTCCCAGAACCACTAAAGGCAGAACCTAAAGAAGAGTATGAAGATAGGTGACAAGATGAACTTGATCCACTGTTAGAAGCAGATGAAGATCCAGATCCACTATTAGAACCTGATCCACTATTAGAGGCAGATGAAGATCCAGAAGATGGACAGCTTGGTCCGCTTCCACTTTCTACATTCCATAGATCAACGCTCTCTGCACTAGAAGCATGAGATGAACTTGAACCATTAGATCCGCTCGAACTATGTGAATGAGAAGATGAAGATGAACCTCCTGGAGTGCACTGAATGTCAATTACCTCAACAGTCCAGTTTGTAGTTGCCATACAACCGTTTGCATCCGTTACATGAACAGCATAAGTTGATGTCTCAGTAGGGCAAACTGTGATGCCTTCTGACACCTCTGTATTAGACCATTCGAAAGCATAACCAGGTGTACCACCAGCAACAGTTGTTCCGATAGTAGCACAACCGTACTCTTCGCCTGCTCCAAGGTAAACAACACCACAACCATTTGCATCAACAGTTAGAACCTCAGGCTCGTTTATGGTTACAGTAGCTTCCTCTGCAACACAACCATTGTTGTCAGATAAACCAATAGTGTAATCTCCAGCAGTTAATCCATCAAACGTATAAGAACCGTTCTCTAGAGCTCCACCAGTAACAACAACACTACCAAGAGCGTCAGCGTTTGCTGGGTTCGCATTAAAACCAGTCACAGAGAAACCAACTTGGACAATTAAACCGTCAGTTAAACTCGTTGCAGGAACAGTTACACTGAAATCACCACTTGCTGGCATATCCATTGTAGCAGAACCACCTAAAGCATCTTGGAAACCTGCAGCTGGATTAAGCGCTTTGATAAAGTACTTAACAGAATAACCATCTGCAATTGTGTTAGAAACAACAGAACCACTAAATGTCAAATCCTGACCATTCCATGCACCGTTTTCAAGGTATGTATTTGCTTCCATAATTTTATTACCGTTACCGTTACCATCAGACCAGAATGGGTCAGCAGCATTGTAGGTATTAAAGTTAGGCTGTAAAGTAATTGTATTCGCTCCAGCATCTAATGTTGATAGAACATCTGGAAGTGCCCAAGGGCTACCAAAGATATATCCACCACCACAACAAGGATTGGCTGGGTTGTCAAATACATTCATATATGCAATGTAGTTGTCAGATGCATTTACATCTACGATAAGTGATTCAGTAACTGATTCACCGTTGATAGAGTAAGTAAATGGAGCATCTCCTTGAGTAGCATTAATAGTAATACTACCATTATCATCTCCATTACAAAGTGCATCTTCAGAACTTGTTTCGAATTCCGGAGTTCTGTTAACTGTAACATTGATAGATGCAGAATTCGTTCCACATGCATTTGTTGCAGTAACGTTTACAGAACCAGAAATATCTCCAAAATCAACTGTAGCTGAAGAACCATTTCCATTAGCCGTAGCATCCATAGATGTAGACCAATCGAAAGAATCAAAATCACCAGAAACTGTGTAAACTTCACCTTGAGTTCCAGCACAAACTTCACCTGCACCAGAGATAGCACCAATTGCTGGTGTATCGTATGCTCCAGTTACAGCTAAGTCAAATTCTCCAAAAGAAAAAGATGAGAATGCTTCAACAGCGATGTAGTAAGTACCTGGGGCAAGAGCTGCAGTAATTGTAGATTGAAGACCACAAGCATCATCATTCAATGCTATAGTTTCTCCACCACAAGGAGCAGTTGTTAAGTATAAATATGTATCCCAAGACGCTCCACAAGTTGAAAACGAATATGTTCCCGCACATGGTACAGAAATTTCATATACTCTATCCTGAGATGTTCTTAAACTACAATCGTTACATGCACCGTCAGTAGTTCCCGAGATTACGAAGTCTCCATCGTAAGCAAATGAACCATCAAGACCACCTGCTGGTGGAATACAAGGACATGAAACAGAAAGTGTACCATTACTTGGACTCGTATCCTCATCATCGAGAAGGAAGTAATATGTAACTCCGCCTGTTAAGTCAGCAGTGATGTTAGTAGCAGAAAATACATCATCGATGTACTGCCAATCAGCATCTGCACTACAAGATAAAGCAACGAATATATCTGTATAATAACCAACATTTGTCATTTCAATTAAGTAAGATCCATCAACCTCTGGAGTGTATGAAAATACAGCCTCTTGACCAGGAGTACCCCATGGTCCAGAAGGAGGGTTGTATAAACCTTCACCAGCACCAGTTGACCAGTTGTAATCTTCATCACACGTCATAACAACGACATTGTCACAAGGATCCACTGCAACTGTAGGGCAAATAATTTCAATCGTACCAGTACTTTGTGTTGTGTTCTCATCATCAAGTAGGAAATAATAAGTAACGCCACCAGTAAGGTCAACTGAATTTGTTCCAGATGAAAGGATGTCATCAATATATGCCCATCCTTCAGCTTCACATGTAGCAGCCTGATAAAATAAATCCACGTAGAAGTTGTCATTTGTTACCGAAATAGCGTAAGAGCCATTTGCTTCTGGTGTATATGAAAATACTGCTTCATTTCCTGGTGTTCCCCATGGACCGTCTGTAGGACTGTAAGAACCAGCTCCACTAGCCAAGTTGTATGAAAGTGGAGAACCACATTCCAATGTTACTGGACTGTCACATGGCTCAGGACCACCACCTAAAGAAACCAAGGTAGCTGTCATAGATCCACAAGAAAATTCATCCTGACAGTTATATCTGTCAAGTAGAATATTTACAGTACCTGTAAAACTTGCTGTGAAATTCACGATAGATTGTAATCCACAAGCATCATCATTGTAACCAACAACTGCTCCTGTCGAAGCATTATAAATGGTAACTTGAGTATCAAAACCTGACTCACATGTAGATATTTCATAAGAAGCCCCCTCAATAACATTTAAGGAATTGTATTCCCCTCCAAAGAGGCATCCTGTAGAAACTGATTGACCTTCTTGACTTAAGTTCCAACTTAAATATGGAAAGTTATCGTTCGGACATTGCGCCGTGGCATTAAACATAAAGCCAAAAGCCAATGCGAACAAACCTAATTTTAAAAAGTTCTTTTTCATGACTTAGTTTTTATGATTAATATTTCGTTTTTCTTTCGCACGAATCGACTCTGCATTCTTTTTTGAATATGCATTCATCTTTTCATACTTTTCTGCATTTCTCTCAACCCAAGCATCTTTGCGATCAGCATAGTTTTTCGCATCGGCTTTTTGATCTCCAGTTTTTACATACTTCGGAAAGGAAGCATCGCTGGAAATAATGGTGATTTCCTTGGCTGGTTCCGCCTGCATGTGAAATGCTTGCTTCTCCGCCTTGGAACTGAACTCTCGTTCAACCGAAGGGTTAGAGGTGTTGGTGACTTTTTCCTTTTCAACGGAAAACGTCGGAGTTGTCGATTTTTGGGCATAGGTTAATCCTACGGCAAATACCGACAAAATCACGAGTGATTTTTTCATAGTAAATGATTTAAGTTAATAGTATAAGACGTTACGACTTGAGAAGTCATAAGAGTCTAGTTTAGCGTTCGCAAATTAATGAATGTGATTTTATCGGAGATGGTTTAACTATCAAAAGTTATTAACAATTAAGCATATTATAGGAAAAAAATGTTAATAACTATGAAAGTTTATTTCTTTATTAATTAGCTCAAAACTATATGGCTAAATGAATATATTGGATTTTACAAAACTCATAGAATTAAAAAGTTGTGTGCAAAAAAAAGGCTCCTTTTTAGGGGAGCCTTCTTAAGAATTTGGTGAAAATTACTTCTTTATAAAAATTTCAGGAGTAATTCCCTCAACATTAAAGTAGTATATTCCAGATTCGAAGCCAGTTACATCTATTGTGATGCGTCCGTTTTCAATTAGACCTGCATTTACTACTTGACCTAATGCATTTACAATAGTGTAAGCATTTTTATCTAAGTCAGAGTCTACTAGAACATTTAGTTCTTCGCTTGCAGGGTTAGGATACAACTCAAGGCTTGATTCCTTCAAGGAAAGCATTGAATGCTCTTCATCAGAAGTGACAATCATTCCGCTACTTTGCGAACCACATGAGTTAGCTTCATCACAACTTCCTAACAGATCTCCTTGCGCCAAGTGTGCTGGAACAGCATTTTCATCAACACAAATTGTAATAGTGTTACCGTTAGGTAGTATTTTGCAAATCTCTACCTTTTCGTTTCCACTGTTGCCAGCGTAGCAAACTACATCAATTACACATACTTGAACATCATCAGATGCAGTACATCCGTTTGCATCTGTGACTGTCATTGTGAAGTCTGTAGATACCTCAGGACAAACAGTCAAGGAATTTGTCGCAGCTCCACCAGAGATAACAATGCTTCCAAGGTTGTCTTCATTAATAGGATTTGCATTTTTTCCAATTATCGCAAAACCTGTTTGAATAATAAGACCTGGATTTAATTGAGATGCATCCACACTAACACTGAAGTCTCCAGTTGATGGAATTTCAAATGTTGCAGACCCACCTAAAGCATCCGAAAATCCTGCTGCCGGATTCAGAGCTTTAATGAAGTAGGTTGCCGTGTAGCCTTCTGCCAATGTATTTGATTCAACAGTACCAGTGAATGTTAAGTCAGAACCATTCCATGCACCACTTTCGATGTACGTATTGGCCTCCATTAATTTATTACCGTTACCATTACCATCAGACCAGAATGGGTCAGCAGCGTTGTAGGTGTTGAAATTTGGCTGAAGTGTAATAGTATTTGAGCCTCCATCAACTGTGGATTTAACATCTGGTAAAGCCCAAGGACTTCCAAAAATATACCCACCGTCAGCGCTAAACACATTCATGTAAGCAATCCATGGTTGACCAGCATTTGGAGTGACGATATTTCCATCATTTGCACCCCACTGGTAAGTGTAAGGAGCACAACCGCCCATTGCTTCAGAAGAGTTTAACTCAACGCAAGAAAGAGGGTCATATCCAAAGTATGCAGTTTGGTCTAGTCCTGCGCTCACCATTACTGGATCTGGCTCAGTCAATGTGGCGTCTGCAGATGCAGAACAACCGAAGCTATCCGTCATTGTCATGCTGTATGAACCTGCAGTTAATCCGCTGTTTACAGGGCCTGAAGCACCATTGCTCCAATCGAAAGTAAGTGGTCCACAACCATTTGATGCAACGGTTAATGAACCATCGTCACCGCCATTACAAGATACGTTAAATCCGCAAGCTTGTACACTTGGTACTAGGTTTGCAGACAAGTCACACGCTTTACTTATGTCAACAGTGAAGTCTCCAGAAGAGAATGAAGAGAAAGCTTCAACTGCAAGGTAGTATGTACCTGGTTGCAGAGATGCCGTAATTGAACTTTGAAGACCACATGCATCATCATTTAACGCAACTATTGATCCACCACATGGTGCAGTTGTTAGATACAAATATGTATCCCAAGATGCTCCTCCACATGTTGTGAAAGTATAAGTACCAGGACAAGGAATATTCACCTCAAGTATTCTATCTTCAGAAGTTCTCAAGTCACAATCATTACATGCCCCATCAGTTGTTGAAGAATAACTTGTATTTGATGTTACTGTAATACTTTCATCAACACCTCCTGCAGGTGGAATACATGGACAAGAAACAGAAAGAGTTCCTGAACTTGGGTTTGTATCTTCATCATCGAGAAGGAAGTAATACGTAACGCCGCCCGTTAGTGTTGCGGTAATATTTGAAGCTGAAAATACATCATCGATATATTGCCAGTCAGCATTAGGACCACATGATAAAGCAACAAATATGTCCGTGTAATAACCACTATTTGTCATGGAAATTGTATAAGATCCGTCTACTTCAGGAGTGTAGGAGAATGCAACTTCTTGTCCTGGAGTCCCCCAAGGACCTGAAGGAGGATTATATGAACCAGCTCCTGCACCTGTTTCCCAATTATAGGTTAAATCACAAGTCATATCAACGATATCATCGCATGGATCTGTAGCAACTGTAGGGCAGATGATTTCGATAGAACCAGAACTTGCGGATGTATTCTCATCATCAAGTAGGAAATAATAAGTAACACCACCAGTTAGGTCTACTGAATTTGTTGCAGTTGATAAAATGTCATCAACATACGCCCATCCTTCAGCTTCACATGAAGCAGCCTGGTAAAATAAATCCACGTAGTAGTTATCATTTGTTACCGAAATAGCGTAAGAGCCATTTGCTTCTGGTGTATATGAAAATACTGCTTCATTTCCTGGTGTTCCCCATGGACCGTCTGTAGGACTGTAAGAACCAGCTCCACTAGCCAAGTTGTATGAAAGTGGAGAACCACATTCCAATGTTACTGGACTGTCACATGGCTCAGGACCACCACCTAAAGAAACCAAGGTAGCTGTCATAGATCCACAAGAAAATTCATCCTGACAGTTATATCTGTCAAGTAGAATATTTACAGTACCTGTAAAACTTGCTGTGAAATTCACGATAGATTGTAATCCACAAGCATCATCATTGTAACCAACAACTGCTCCTGTCGAAGCATTATAAATGGTAACTTGAGTATCAAAACCTGACTCACATGTAGATATTTCATAAGAAGCCCCCTCAATAACATTTAAGGAATTGTATTCCCCTCCAAAGAGGCATCCTGTAGAAACTGATTGACCTTCTTGACTTAAGTTCCAACTTAAATATGGAAAGTTATCGTTCGGACATTGCGCCGTGGCATTAAACATAAAGCCAAAAGCCAATGCGAACAAACCTAATTTTAAAAAGTTCTTTTTCATGACTTAGTTTTTATGATTAATATTTCGTTTTTCTTTCGCACGAATCGACTCTGCATTCTTTTTTGAATATGCATTCATCTTTTCATACTTTTCTGCATTTCTCTCAACCCAAGCATCTTTGCGATCAGCATAGTTTTTCGCATCGGCTTTTTGATCTCCAGTTTTTACATACTTCGGAAAGGAAGCATCGCTGGAAATAATGGTGATTTCCTTGGCTGGTTCCGCCTGCATGTGAAATGCTTGCTTCTCCGCCTTGGAACTGAACTCTCGTTCAACCGAAGGGTTAGAGGTGTTGGTGACTTTTTCCTTTTCAACGGAAAACGTCGGAGTTGTCGATTTTTGGGCATAGGTTAATCCTACGGCAAATACCGACAAAATCACGAGTGATTTTTTCATAGTAAATAATTTAAGTAAATAGTTTAAAGGCTTCCACGATGTTTCGAGATCGTTTTGCCCGTTTTAGCGTTTGAAAGATACAATTTAAAATAAGGAATACAATGAAAAGTTATTAACTTTTTTTTCAAAAATTAAAGAAAAAATTGTTCGTATCCCAAATTGATGAGGGTTTTTTAGGTTTAGTTCTTAAGTGCTTCTATTTCAAGGGATTTTTTTTCCCATTTCTCCATGAGTTCTTCAGCTTCTCTTGATTTTTCTGCATGTTCAAAGTAGAGCTCATTTTTTTCATTTTCTGAAAGTGAAGATGGATTCTGAATTTTCAATTCTAACCCTTTAATTTGAGTATCAGTTTCTTCTATTTTTCGCTCAAGTCTTTTAATTTCCTTTTCGAGTTTCTTCTCTTCTCGATTTGATGTTTTTTCAGGCTTATATTTTTTATCAATCTTCACTACCTCTGATTTTAACTGAGTAGTTTCTTTTTCACCTTGGATGGATTTTAAGTATTCTTGCACATCATCAAAATGTATGCGAACCTTTTTGTCTTTAATGTCCCAAATCCTATTTGTAAGACCATGCAGAAAATCTCGATCATGGGATACAACGACAAAAGTGCCTTCATAGGATAACAAGGCTTGCTTTAGCACATTCTTTGATGCAATATCTAAATGATTGGTTGGTTCATCAAGAATTAAAAAATTAGAGGGGCTGAGTAGCAATTGGCAAAGTGCCAGTCTCGTTTTTTCACCTCCGGAAAGAGACGAGACTTTTTTAGTAATATCATCTTGTGAAAATAGAAACGACCCAAGTATGCTGCGCAGCTTCAAACGGATCTCCCCTTTAGCTACATCGTCAACAGTTTCAAAAACAGTTTTGTTTTTATCCAATTGATCAGCTTGGTCCTGTGCGAAGTAGGTAATGTTCACATTATGACCAATATTAATAGATCCCTTAAAGTCTGTTTCACCATTGATACATTTTAATAGGGTAGACTTCCCAGTCCCGTTGGCTCCTAATAAGGCAATCTTTTCGCCTCGTCCAATTGTCATTGATAAACGATTTAAGATCTGCTTCTCACCATAACTTTTTTGAAGATCTTCAATTTCAAGAACTTTTTTTCCTGGTTGAATACTGAGCGGAAATTGAATTTTAATAGCTCCTTCGTTAGCATTTTCTATTTCGATGATTTCAGTCTTCTCGAGCTTTTTAATTAACGATTGTGCAAATGCAGCTTTACTGCTTTTAGCTCTAAACTTGGAGATCAATCTTTCCGTTTGTTTTATGTCTTTTTCTTGTTGTTTTTTTTCATTTGCTCGGAGCAAGTTTTCTTCTTCTCTTTTAATTTTATACTTCGAGTATGCATAAGGGAAATCAAAAATCTTTTTTAAACTAATTTCAAGTGTTCTTTTTGTGATTGCATCCAAAAACAATCTATCGTGACTTATAATAATCACAATACCTTCAAATTTGATTAAAAATTTTTCAAGCCATCCGATTGATAAAATATCCAAATGATTGGTTGGTTCATCAAGAAGAAGAATGTCTGGCTTATTTACTAATATCCTCGCCAATTCAAGTCTCATTTTCCAACCTCCTGAAAATTCGCTAACGGCTTTTTCAAAGTCATCTTGAGAAAAGCCAAGTCCCTTCAAGGTAGTTTCAATTTTTTCAGCCCATTTATACCCTTCTAATAAATCTAGTTCTTCATTTAATTCATTCAGTTCATTTAACAAGTCTAAGTATGATGAAGACTCATAATCTGTTCTTGTTGTTAGTTCAGTATTGATTTGGTCTAATCTATTCTGAATCCTATTAAGTTCCTTATTAGACGTGAGCAGATAATTTTTAAGTCCTTGGTCAGAGTTGAAATGCAGTTCTTGTTTTAGATAACCAATACTACATTCTTTTGGGATGATTATATTTCCCTCTGATGGATTTAATTCTTTAGAAATTAACTTCAGTAGTGTAGACTTTCCTGCGCCGTTCTTTCCCACAAGACCAATCTTATCGCCTTTATTCATTTGAACCTTTACCTTTTCAAATAGGTATCCCTGAGGTAAAAAGTAACTGACTTGATCGAATTGAATCATCGTAAATGCTGCGTTTTGTTAAAGGCTCTTAATTTTTATGAAAAAAGAACAAAAATACGGAAAAGGTGTTTATATTAGATTCAAAAAAGAGTAAGAAAATATGGGAAGACCACCAACAAGACCAGCGCGATTGAGAAATGGATTTTATATAGAAGTAAAATCTCAAGGTTCTTCAGCTATTTTAGTGAGAAGAGACACCAAGGAACAAATGATGATTGCAGCTGAGGATTATGCGAGAACAAAACTTGTAAAGATTAAAGGAGAAATGCGCGACGATAAATGGGTCGGAGTTTAGCTTATGTTTTTTAATAAAATAAAACAATACCGCTTTTCTTTTTGGATAGCGGTATTTTCTTTTTTGCTCATGCTCAATTCCAATTAGTGTTATTTATGTAGAGAGCATGTCTCTCGCTAAATTTTTTGGCATACTATTAGTCTTACTTACTAATCTTAGCTCTTAAGATTTGGTTCTCCGTAGCCAAAAATAGAAATGATATTACACCAAGGGTCGTCCTTAATAAAAATGACCTTTTTGATTTAAATAAAGATTTTAAAGATTTTTTGACCTTGAGTGAATCTGATAGGGATATACTTGTCAATCGAATTGGTCTTTTATTATCCAAAGTTAAATTTGTCGATGCATCTAACAGCTTATTGGATAGGAGAGATGCTATCAGAGTGGCATATACATATGTTTGTTTAAATACGGAGAGTGAGTTTAAAGTGAATACAGATTGGATTTTTCTTTTCTCATCCTCAAAACCTGAACCTGATACTTTATATAAGTATGTGCTTTTGGAAGATGATTTCAAAACGTTTAAAACGAAATTTAATTCAATATAACCCTTGCCCTTATTATGGGTATAGAAACCTTTTCGTCAGTGTGAAAAAAAATAATTAATTATTTTCTCTTTTTTTTTCATTTTTCCTTGGTATAATAAAAAGAGTATTTATCTTTGCACCCCGCAAGTAATTAAGCGTAGTTATTTGTAAGAGTCCTTTTTGTTTGTATTGAGCGAGAGGATTTTTTATTGTTTAGGAGTTTGAAAGCGAATAAACGGCAAAAGAAAGTTCTTTGAATTATTGAAGGAAAAGTAAGAAAACAGCGAATCAAGATTAAGAATTAACATCACGAGCTTTAAAATTCGAAGTTATTATACAACGGAGAGTTTGATCCTGGCTCAGGATGAACGCTAGCGGCAGGCCTAACACATGCAAGTCGAGGGGCAGCACAAAGATAGTTTACTATTTTGGTGGCGACCGGCGCACGGGTGAGTAACGCGTATGCAACCTACCTTATACAGGAGTATAGCCCGAAGAAATTCGGATTAATCCTCCATAGTATTTTCTAATGGCATCATTTGGAAAATTAAAGCTTCGGCGGTATAAGATGGGCATGCGTCCTATTAGCTAGATGGTAAGGTAACGGCTTACCATGGCAACGATAGGTAGGGGGCCTGAGAGGGTGATCCCCCACACTGGTACTGAGACACGGACCAGACTCCTACGGGAGGCAGCAGTGAGGAATATTGGGCAATGGAGGCAACTCTGACCCAGCCATGCCGCGTGCAGGAAGAATGCCCTATGGGTTGTAAACTGCTTTTATTTAGGAATAAACCCTTCTACGTGTAGAAGGCTGAATGTACTAAACGAATAAGCACCGGCTAACTCCGTGCCAGCAGCCGCGGTAATACGGAGGGTGCAA
Source organism: uncultured Flavobacteriales bacterium (assembly GCA_943789205.1). Taxonomy (GTDB): domain Bacteria; phylum Bacteroidota; class Bacteroidia; order Flavobacteriales_D; family Crocinitomicaceae; genus UBA952. The sequence continues at coordinate 64,098 of CALSTG010000001.1, read as the reverse complement.
GCGTTATCCGGAATCATTGGGTTTAAAGGGTCCGCAGGCGGACGTATAAGTCAGTGGTGAAATCCTGCAGCTTAACTGCAGAACTGCCATTGATACTGTACGTCTTGAATTCGGTCGAAGTGGGCGGAATGTGTAGTGTAGCGGTGAAATGCATAGATATTACACAGAACACCGATAGCGAAGGCAGCTCACTAGGCCTGGATTGACGCTCAGGGACGAAAGCGTGGGGATCAAACAGGATTAGATACCCTGGTAGTCCACGCTGTAAACGATGATTACTCGTTTTCGGCGATATACAGTCGGAGACTAAGCGAAAGTGATAAGTAATCCACCTGGGGAGTACGATCGCAAGGTTGAAACTCAAAGGAATTGACGGGGGCCCGCACAAGCGGTGGAGCATGTGGTTTAATTCGATGATACGCGAGGAACCTTACCAGGGCTTAAATGCAGAGCGAATAGTTTGGAAACAGACTAGCCTTCGGGCGATCTGCAAGGTGCTGCATGGCTGTCGTCAGCTCGTGCCGTGAGGTGTTGGGTTAAGTCCCGCAACGAGCGCAACCCCTATCTTTAGTTGCCAGCGAGTAATGTCGGGGACTCTAAAGAAACTGCCTACGCAAGTAGAGAGGAAGGCGGGGACGACGTCAAGTCATCACGGCCCTTACGTCCTGGGCCACACACGTGCTACAATGGTTGGTACAGAGGGCAGCTACCGGGTGACCGGATGCGAATCTCTAAAGCCAATCTCAGTTCGGATTGGAGTCTGCAACTCGACTCTATGAAGCTGGAATCGCTAGTAATCGCGCATCAGCCATGGCGCGGTGAATACGTTCCCGGGCCTTGTACACACCGCCCGTCAAGCCATGGAAGCTGGGGGTACCTGAAGTCGGTAACCGTAAGGAGCTGCCTAGGGTAAAACTAGTAACTGGGGCTAAGTCGTAACAAGGTAGCCGTACCGGAAGGTGCGGCTGGAACACCTCCTTTTTAGAGAAAAACGGATGGTTCGTGATAATTTTTATGACAGTGCAGCTGTTTTCTTTTCCTTCAACCTTATTGAATAGCAGGAAGTCCTCCCTATTGGACTCAAGTAGGAGGGAATTTAAAGTCCCGTAGCTCAGTTGGTTAGAGCACTACACTGATAATGTAGGGGTCAGCAGTTCAAATCTGCTCGGGACTACTAGACTGTTACTAATAGTAGCAAGTTTTGTATACTGGGGGATTAGCTCAGCTGGCTAGAGCACCTGCCTTGCACGCAGGGGGTCATCGGTTCGACTCCGATATCCTCCACAATAAGAAGTACATTGACATATTGGAATTGATTGAAGTAGTAAACAAATAGAAAAAAAACTAAAGAGTTTGATAAGTTACTAAGGGCACACAGGGAATGCCTTGGCTCTGAGAGGCGAAGAAGGACGTGATAAGCTGCGATAAGCGACGGGGAGATGCAAATAATTTGTGATCCGTTGATTTCCGAATGGGGAAACCCAATATATTGAAGATATATTACCCGAAAGGGGGCGAACGCGCTGAACTGAAACATCTAAGTAGGCGCAGGAAGAGAAAACAAAAGTGATTTCCGGAGTAGCGGCGAGCGAAATGGAAATAGCCCAAACCGTAACTGTTTCGGCAGTTACGGGGTTGTAGGACTACGATATGGACTTATAAATCATAATGGAACAACTTGGAACGGTTGGCTATAAAGGGTGAAAGCCCCGTACATGAAATGTTTTATATACCTAGTAGTATCCTGAGTAGGGCGGGACATGTGTAATCCTGTCTGAATCTGCCAGAACCATCTGGTAAGGCTAAATACTCCTCAGAGACCGATAGCGAACGAGTACCGTGAGGGAAAGGTGAAAAGAACCCTGAACAAGGGAGTGAAAAAGATCCTGAAACTGTGTGTCTACAAGCGGTCGAAGCCTACGGGCGACGGCGTGCCTTTTGCATAATGATCCTACGAGTTACTCCTCATTGGCAAGGTTAAGTGTTTAAGACACGGAGCCGAAGCGAAAGCGAGTCTGAATAGGGCGAACTAGTCAGTGGGGGTAGACGCGAAACCTTGTGATCTACCCATGGCCAGGTTGAAGTTCCGGTAACACGGAATGGAGGACCGAACCGATAAGCGTTGAAAAGCTTTCGGATGAGCTGTGGGTAGGGGTGAAAGGCCAATCAAACTGGGAAATAGCTCGTACTCCCCGAAATGCATTTAGGTGCAGCGTTGAGGTAGAGTTTTATAGAGGTAGAGCTACTGATAGGACTAGGGGGCTTCACCGCCTACCAAATCCTGACAAACTCCGAATGCTATAAAATATACTCAGCAGTGAGGGCATGGGTGCTAAGGTCCATGTCCGAGAGGGAAAGAACCCAGACCATCAGCTAAGGTCCCCAAATATATACTAAGTTGTTTAAACGTTGTGCGATTGCATAGACAGCTAGGATGTTGGCTTGGAAGCAGCCATTCATTTAAAGAGTGCGTAACAGCTCACTAGTCGAGCGATCGTGCGTGGATAATAAGCGGGCATTAAGTATATTACCGAAGCTATGGATTCAGTGCTTGCACTGTCTGGTAGGGGAGCATTCTATGGGTGTTGAAGGTGTTGGGTGACCAATGCTGGAACGCATAGAAAAGCAAATGTAGGAATAAGTAACGATAAAGCAGGCGAGAAACCTGCTCACCGAAAGACTAAGGTTTCCTGGGCGACGCTAATCGTCCCAGGGTAAGTCGGGACCTAACGCGAACCCGAAGGGGGTAGTGGATGGAAAACTGGTTAATATTCCAGTACTTGTTATAACTGCGATGGAGAGACGGATTAATGAAAGTACCGCGCACTGACGGAATAGTGCGTTAAAGGGAGTAGGTATATTGTTTGTAGGTAAATCCGCAGACGATGCTGAACCTGATAGTACCGGGAGGCTACGGCCAACTGGATAGTGTACCTAAGAGGTCCCAAGAAAATCTTCTAAGCTTCAGGTTATAACAACTCGTACCGCAAACCGACACAGGTAGTCGAGGAGAGAATCCTAAGGTGCTCGAGTGATTCATGGTTAAGGAACTAGGCAAAATCGCCCCGTAACTTCGGGAGAAGGGGCGCTCTGAGTAATCAGAGCCGCAGTGAAAAGGCCCAGGCGACTGTTTAGCAAAAACACATGGCTTTGCAAAATCGAAAGATGAAGTATAAGGCCTGACACCTGCCCGGTGCTGGAAGGTTAAGAGGAGATGTTAGTTTCGACGAAGCATTGAATTGAAGCCCCAGTAAACGGCGGCCGTAACTATAACGGTCCTAAGGTAGCGAAATTCCTTGTCGGGTAAGTTCCGACCTGCACGAATGGTGTAACGATCTGGGCACTGTCTCAACCATGAGCTCGGTGAAATTGTAGTATCGGTGAAGATGCCGATTACCCGCAACGGGACGAAAAGACCCCGTGAACCTTTACTATAGCTTCACATTGACATTGGGTAATTCATGTGTAGGATAGGTGGGAGACTTCGAGGCTGCATCGCTAGGTGTAGATTAGTCGTCCTTGAAATACCACCCTTGGATTATCTGATGTCTAACCCCATCTAATGGGGAACATTGTGTGGTGGGTAGTTTGACTGGGGTGGTCGCCTCCAAAAGAGTAACGGAGGCTTCTAAAGGTACCCTCAGCACGCTTGGTAACCGTGCGTAGAGTGTAATGGCATAAGGGTGCTTGACTGAGAGACCGACAAGTCGATCAGGTAGGAAACTAGAGCATAGTGATCCGGTGGTTCCGTATGGAAGGGCCATCGCTCAAAGGATAAAAGGTACTCCGGGGATAACAGGCTGATCACTCCCAAGAGCTCACATCGACGGAGTGGTTTGGCACCTCGATGTCGGCTCGTCACATCCTGGGGCTGGAGAAGGTCCCAAGGGTTGGGCTGTTCGCCCATTAAAGTGGCACGCGAGCTGGGTTCAGAACGTCGTGAGACAGTTCGGTCTCTATCTGTTGTGGGCGTTAGAAATTTGAGAGGACCTGCCTCTAGTACGAGAGGACCGGGGTGGACATACCTCTGGTGTACCTGTTGTGGCGCCAGCTGCATCGCAGGGTAGCTAAGTATGGATGAGATAAGCGCTGAAAGCATCTAAGCACGAAACTCGCCTCAAGATGAGATTTCTTTTAAGGGCCGTGGAAGACTACCACGTTGATAGGCTACAGGTGTAAAGGCAGTGATGTCATAGCCGAGTAGTACTAATTACCCGTAGACTTACAAATTCTATTTTTTTTATAAAGTTACTATTTCAATCGTCCGATATATCAACTAAGATACGCGCCGTAAGGCAACGATTTTGGGTGTTTATAGCAGCAAGGTCCACCTCTTCCCATCCCGAACAGAGAAGTTAAGCCTGCTTGCGCTGATGGTACTGTCCTTTTGAGGATGGGAGAGTAAGTCGACGCCGATCTTAAACCCCTGACTACTTGTAGTTGGGGGTTTTTTTATGCCCAAAAATCTGAACCGATCAAAAATACACAAGAAGATATGTTAAAATATTTAGCTCAGTTGTATTCTGGATTGACAATAACGCATTATGATAATTATTATGAATTTTGTTATTCTCTGAAGCGTTTTTCTTTCAGTGTTTTCAGTGAGGTGAATTGTCTAAAATCGCTTCTTTTTCCAACTCCCTATATTCGTTGACAACCCAAGGTAATGATTTTGACCGGCTTTTGAAATAAGAAGGACACCGTAATCAAGATGTATTTTCTTCAATTGCATTCCTATACCAAATGAAAAGCCAGAAAGGCCTGGACGGTCTAACAATTTCATCTGTTCTCTTCTTAGGTAGTCAAAGCCAACCCTAAAATGTAAGTTTTCGGAAGCTAATAATTCAAGTCCATACGCAAAATGGCTTGCCAATGTTTGTCCAAATCCAGGTCTGTTGACAGGTATTGTATCTCCTGTTAATCCATCAATAGTGGGTTGTTCATTCGGATCTTCATACAGAACTCTCCATTGATTTAAATGTTGACCTAGGATTGAAATTCTGAATGGCGCGTGTTTCAGCTTATAACTTGCTCCAGCTTGCACCTCAATGGGGAGAGGTTTTCTTTCTGCATTCGCATAGGAGAAAATTTGGTAACCAATATTTTTAACAATAAAAGATGCTGAGAAATCTTGAGTTGGGTGTTGGTAATTGGCACCAAATATTCCCATAATACCGAAAGACGAATAAGCCTCAAGGTGAGAACCAATTAAATGAAGACCAAATCCAATATTTATAACTTTCCCAAGTGATGTCCCATAATTAACACCCACTGTATAATCAATTGCTGAAAACTTATTGGTCTCATTACCTAATTCATCTGTCCCTTGAAACCCGCCGTAATTTTGAAATTGAATAACCGGAGAGATGACGCCAAATTTTGATTTTAGCCCATAGGCCATCAATCCAAGTTGGCCACCGGCAGGAGTTAATGCTTGGTCTATTTGAAGGTCATTAATATTCTTTTTTGAAAGAAGTGCAGGGTTGGCAGTAGTTAAACCAATATCCCCATCACTAATTGTAATAAGATTGTTTCCAAGTCCCGCAGACCTTGCAGAATAGATAGAGTTTAAAAAAGGAAAACTATTTAAGCCAAAATAATTACTTTGTGCTGCTACAAATAATCCTGATAAAGCGAAAAATAATAAGAGGACTGTCTTGCACATATGATAGCTAACGTATGGGTTTAAAAATAATTGCTTTCTTTCTAATAATCTCTTAAATACTGTTATATTTTTGAAATAATTACGTTAGAAGATAAAAAAGGAGATATGCAAAAAGCTACATACGATTCTATATTATTGCTTGGCAATCATGCAAATTTGTTTAAAAAGGAACTAAACACGTTTATTAAGCTGCCTGTTAGAACCTTAAGTTTTAAAAAAAAACAGTCGTACATTGAAAATGACCCCCATCAGTTGCATTTAGATCAAGTCTCAATAGACTATAACGGTAATTACAATTTAGAAGAGTTGTCATTTGCCTTATCGGTAATTATAAATCATAATAAATCACTTCAGAATATTGTAGTTATTGGTGATCCCTCAGAGTTGCTATATCAAGCCTTTGTGTTTGCCAAAACCAATCAGAACCCAAATATGATTAAAGCAGAGGTGCAATTCCCTAATAGATCTTTTAGTGACGCATTTGTTTTTCTGTATCCTGTGGGTATGGTTGCCAAAAATATTAGAAAAGAAATTTCACAATTGATTTATGTTTTAAAAAAATTCAAAAAGAATACTTTTTTAATCCGACCAAATACTTCCAGTGAGGCTGAGATTTTACAAAAAATGTTAAACGTTTTCATTGATATAAACGAAGGTTCCGAATTTCGCGTTAATGGGGTAGAACAACTGATTTCGAGTCAAGCACATTTTTCAACTTAGCGAATGAGTCATAGAAAACATCATACCGTATTTAATGAGCTTTTAAACCGGTATGATTCTCTATTTATAAGCGTTGTAGGCAAGCATTTTAAGAATAAAGAGGAGGCGCAAGATGTATATCAAGATTTTTTGATGCATTTACTTATGCTTGTCGAAACACATTATGAGGATTCACTAGATTTAATAAATACTGCAAGCTGGTTAAAGGCTGTTGTTTCAAATTTTTGTAAATCTGCAATTCGTCAGAAAAACGCAAAGCGGAAAATTAAAATTGATAGGACAGGATTTTCTTCATTACATATTGAGGACTATTTCGTTTTAGAGGAAGTTTCACCTTTTGTGATACAAAATGAACAAGGCCAGCAAGTCCTAGATATTGCAGATGTTATGAACCACTTGTTAGGGCTACTTTCAAAAAAGGATGCACTTACCTTAAAGATGAAGTACTATTATGGTAAGTCATCTTCATTAATAGGTAAAAAACTCAATATTAAGCATGTAGATGTTAAGATATCTCGAATTAAGGCAAGCTTGATGAAGCGTTCTGGAATTGAGAAATTGAGCGATTTAGAGGCCTATTTTATGGGTAATGATTAAAAGTCAAGATGCCTTTCTTTTTTATCAGGGTAAATATCATCAATTTTAACCAGTATTGCAGTTTCTTCAACATTTCCGAAGTCTGAATTTACGGCAGTTCCAAATGTTTTCATACTGGGCGAAAGATTCATATAGATATTCATAAGTGGTGGAATGAACTCACCTTTAGCTCTAACAAAAGCATTTAGTTTTTTATAAGCTTCAGGGTATGTTAAGTTTGCGAATTCACTTATGTAATCTTTTTGGTTAGCACTAAAATCTAAAGGATTGTGAGGTGACAATAACATTTCTTTATCTGGAAAGAAAAAATTCATAAATGTTAAAAGATAATTCCTAGCCTCTTTGTTGTAATTCGGATACATGGTTACCTTACCAAAAAAGTATTGAATGTCTGGATTGAATTTTATAATCGCACCAAGCCCGTCCCAAATATTATCTAAGGCAAAAAGTCCTTTTCTTGGATTTACAGATGGTTGATAATCAGGCTGTACCCAGCTTCTTCCTAACTCAATAGTAGAAGGTAAATATTCCGATATGAAGTTTGGAGTAAAGCTGAAATAATGTGTTGTTGACAATAAGATTTTGGGTAAGGAATTTATAGCGTTGATACATTTAATATATCGATATCCGCCTATTATTTCTCGGTCCTCAGGAGACCAAACTATTAATTGTTGGTAACAAACTTCATCCATATCATAATGGTCTAGATCAATAGCTTTTCCTGTCCCACCTCCGGAGGCTCTAAAAGTAAGTTCTCTTAACCTGCCTATTTCCTTTAATACATTTGGCGCATTCTGATGATTGACTGAATATATTTCATTTCCACCCTTCCTTGTATCTCGAATGAATGTATCGTTATTTAATTCTAATTCAAGTAATTCTTTAGAAATAGGATCTATAGTCTCCATTATAATTTAGATTTAATTGAGTATACCTCTTTTTTATATTCTTGTGCAGCCGCAATTTCATTCATCTCTGTTTTGAATTCGGAACCTTGTATAGGCAAGCCAACATGAAAATGAATGGTTTTATTTTTTTGTTTAAACATTTCATTAGAGAGATAGAGCATTTCAATATTCATTTTAATTCCAAGAAATTTTCGAAGCTTGTGAAGTCTATAGAAAAAGTTAGAAAGTCTTCCGTCAATATATATTGGAACTACCATCCTATGTAAGGATCGCGCATAAGTTACAAATGTTTTTTTCCATTCTAGATCCGTAATTCCCCCTTTAATTTTGCGACTAACAAGTCCTGCAGGGAAGATGCACAAAGCGTGATCTGATGCAAAGGCATGATTAATTTGTTTTCGAACAGACATTTTATTCTTGCCGTGTTTATTGACACCTACAAAAAGATCAGCAAGATTTTCTAGATTCATTAGAATGTCATTAACAATAAATTTAATATCCTTTCTGTATGCCCCAATTGCTGATATAAAAGCAATACCATCCATTCCTCCTAGAGGGTGATTCATCACGAGAATAACAGGCCCTGATTTTGGTATGTTTTCAATACCATGAATCTGAACGTCAATATTAAAATACTTCATTACCGCATCACAGAAGTCTTGGTTTTTCTTTTCGTGGTGAATGGCTAAAAAATCATTGATTTCTTTTTCATGAAGGATACGTTTTAGATAGGATAGTATAAATCGAGGTAAAAGTCGCAGTAAGCGCGGGTTTTTACTTTCTATAAGCTTTTCTATATCTATAAACTTCTTATCGGACACGGTTACGAATTTATTTGGAATAGTAGTATACTTTACAATAATCTATTTATACTTTCACCAACGATATGTTAGTATTAGTAATTAAAAGGTATTTGAAGACCATCAAAAGCCGCATAAACTCCCTCAGGTAAAACGGCATTGATGTCGTCATGTTTATCAAATAAATGTGAAATATGCGTTAAATAAGCTTTTTCTGGTGCGATTTCAGCGATAAAACTCAGCGCCTCCTCAAGATTAAAATGCGAAAGGTGTGGTGTTTTCCTTAGGGCATTAACGATGAGTATTTTAGTGCCTTTAATTTTTTCTTTTTCTTTTTCCGAGATTGTTTTAGCGTCCGTTATGTAGGTAAAGCCTCCAATTCTAAAACCGAGAACTGGTAATTTATAATGCATCACTTCTATTGGAGTTAAAGTGGTATTATTAGCTATTTCAAATGATTCTTTTTCAATTGTTTGAATATTTATTTTAGGGATACCAGGATATGTTTTTGCTGCGAAAATATAGTGATACTCCCTTTGAAGCGCAATTTGAACTTGTGCATTTGCATAGACCTTCATCTCTCTTTTTTCTTTAAAATTAAAAGCTCTAACATCATCAAGTCCCGATATATGGTCTTTGTGCTCATGAGTAAAGATTACTGATTTTAAGGTTTTTACCTTTTCTCTCAGCATTTGATTTCTAAAATCCGGACCAGCATCAATGACATGGTTTTCGCCATCTAAGCTAAGCATTATAGAGGCTCGACTTCTGTTATCTTTAGGGTTTGAGGAGTTGCAGACGCTACATTCGCATGCGATAACAGGAACACCTTGTGAGGTACCTGTTCCTAAAACTGTACATAAACCATTCCTATTCATCTAAAGGTCTATTCTTTTAAAGTTTTTTTTCTTTCGTAGATAACCATTTATGATTGACTTTGAATCCCGATCTTCCTTTAGCGTTTCAATGTACTCTAACCATTTACTTTTATCTTGTTTGAAAATAGGGTAAGGCAAATAACCGTAACCTTTAAAAACCCCATTTTCCATAAGTACAATGCTTTTTTCATTTCTCCCCCTTCCTTTATCTAAAATGATAAAAGAAGAAAAATCAAAGACCAAACTGTCAACAAACTTTTGTACGCGATTGTTGTACGATTCATTTTTTTCTTTACCAATACAAGCACCATTACAGGTATCTAATTCAAATTGAAAACAACTCGTCTTACTTTCATATAAGCCACAGAGCTTTTGGCAGAGGGAATGCTTTGATGATAAATTCATTAAAAAATCTGTCCCATCTTTTCTACTGGTAAAATGTAGTAACGGCTCAACCGTAGATTTTGCTATAGATATTATTCTTAATTCAATATAACCGCGTTCATTTACGGTATCAAATAAACCATATGGAAACCTGCTTTTCCTCAGCTTTCTATTAAATTTTGGTTGGTTCTTTTTAATGAGTTCTGATTCAAATAGAAGTGCAATCAACTCCGATCCTGTAAGTTTATATTCCACTCTAGCAATTTCATCCACCATTCTAATAGCTTTGCTGGAGCTCTTATTCCTGAGGTGCTGAAGCACTCTGTTTTTGATAGAAATACTTTTTCCGATATATATGATTTGGTTGAATTCGTTATAAAAAAAATATACGCCAACCTTCGAAGGCAACTCATCGATCGTATCGATATCTAAATTAGGATGTATATTCTTTGGATTGAGCTCCTCCTTAATAAAGGATTGAAGTGTTTTTTGATTCTTTTGATAAAGAATTTCAAAAAGTTTGGTCGTAGCAAGGGCATCACCACCAGCCCTGTGTCTGTTCTTTATTTGAATGCCAATAGCCCTGCTGAGCTTCCCTAAGCTATAAGAGGCGTGATTCGGTATTATTTTTCTTGATGCCTCAACTGTACATAAATGAGGCTTTCTAAAATCATAGCCCAAGTGTTTAAACTCTGATCGTATCATCCCGTAATCAAAGGAAACATTGTGTGCAACAAAAACACAATCTTCAAAGAATTCTATTACTTCTTTTGCAATTTCGAAGAATTTAGGTGCACCCTCTACATGTTTATTGGTTATTCCTGTTAGTCTTACAATAAATTCAGGTATCTCCATTTCTGGATCAACCAATGCGCTAAATTCGTCAACGATTTCAGTTCCGTTGAATTTGTACATGGCGATTTCAGTAATTTTTGAGTTTTTTGGACTTCCGCCTGTAGTTTCAACATCAACAATAACAAAGTTCATTGATTTAAAGATATTAAATTCAATGGATAGCAGCTAGGTGTCATCATCGATTAATTTGTGATTCATAACAAGCTATCCAATCCTCGCAAGTCATTTTTTGCACAAGATCCTTTATTAGCTCAAATGGAATTTCTTCTGGTTTCTTAAATCGTATACATGATTTGCCCATATCCAATTTTCTTTTACTGTGATTGGGAAATTCATTTACAAACCAATTCATTAATTCTTTGTTGGCATACAATCCCATGTGATACAATGCGATGAAGTTTTTTTGATTGGCCAAATTTATAAAGGGTAATGGTGTGTTTGCTTTTACGTGGTAACCTTCTGGGTATCGGGAAAGGGGAATTATGAACCCTATCATTCCATAATTAAAGCATATTTCAAACCCTTGAGGTAAATACTCTTTGACAATTTTCAATAACCTCAAGAAGGAAGGTTTACGTACCTCAGGTATTGCTGCTAAATATGTTTCAATTTGGTCCATTAAAGTCTAATTCTCAGAATAAGAATTCACCGACTGCTCTAGTGCACCTGGATAGACGAGCAGTGCTTGTTTTAAAACTTCCACAGCATTTAAAAGACTATCTTTCTTTAACACATATGCGATTCGCGCTTCTTGAAGCCCAAGCCCCTTACTCGAGTAAAATCCATTAGCAGGAGCCATCATTACAGTTTGTCCATTGTATTCAAATTCTTCAAGAAGCCATTGACAGAATTTTTCTGCATTATCTACTGGGAATTTTGCAACACAATAAAATGCTCCTTTAGGCATTGGGCAAAATACACCCGGTATACGGTTTAATCCATTCACCATGATATTTCTGCGTTCTACGTATTCCTTTTGAACATCATCAAAATAAGATTTTGGTGTATCTAATGCTGCTTCTGCAGCGATTTGGTCAACCGTTGGCGGGGACAATCGTGCTTGTCCAAACTTCAACGCAGCAGCCATTACGGATTTATTTTTGGAAACGAGTGCACCAATTCTTGCACCACACATTGAGTATCTTTTTGAAACAGAATCAATCATGAGTACATTTTGTGATATACCATCTAATTCCATAACAGAAGTTGGTTTTGCACCGTCGTAACAGAACTCCCTATAAACTTCGTCTGCAAACAAAAATAAATCATGTTTCTTTACAATGTCTCTTAGTTTTAAGAGCTCTTCTTTAGAATAAACATATCCCGTCGGATTTCCAGGGTTACAAATTACAATTGCTTTAGTTTTTGCTGTTATGCTATTTTCAATTTCTTCAATAGGCGGAAGAGCGAATCCTTTTTCGATAGATGAAGACACTGGAATAACATTCAATCCTGCACTTGTTGCAAAACCATTATAGTTGGCATAAAACGGTTCTGGAATGATTACCTCATCATTCGGATCACAAGTTGTCATAAGTCCAAATAATAGGGCTTCAGAGCCACCTGTCGTGATGAGTATATCATCACCGGTAACATCAATATTATTAACTTGATAATATTTGGCAAGCTTGTTTCGATACCCTTCAAAGCCGGCAGAGTGACTATATTCTATGACCTTTAAATCAATATTTTTTATAGCATTTAAGGCAGAAGTAGGAGATGCTATATCTGGCTGGCCAATATTAAGGTGATAAACGGTTCTTCCTTTCGATTTTGCAGCTTCTGCAAATGGAACCAATTTACGAATTGGGGACTCCGGCATTACCGTTGCTTTGTGAGATATTGTAGGCATTTTTTTATTTTTTACAAATTTAGTTAATCTATTTTTTTTGTAATCATGATTCGAAACATCTAAATCAATTAAATTCTTTTTTTCTTTTATACAGAGCGAACCCTCCTTGTTCTTTAAGGAGCTCAATTTTTGGGTAAAGATCCAGTATCTCCTCTTTTTTATAGGATTTGGAAGTAAAGTAAATAGGTAAACTTAAATGGTCTTGATTGGCTAGGAAGTATTCCTCTAAAAGCGTTCCATCGTGCTTTATGATAGCATCCTGTTGTTTCCCGAAATAAAGAGGCACAAAAGATTTAAATCCAATTGGATGTATAATTACGTTTTGGTTTTCAAATTCTTTACATAATGATACATGTCCACCTTGAGTGTATTGCTCAACTCTTTCTACCATAAAAGAAGCACTCAGAATACTGACAGCTACTGTTAAAAAAGAGGTATAAATAACCAAGTCATATTTTTTCTTTTTGTAGCAATACACCAATACAATAAATGAGAAGGATACTAAGAATGCTGGGAGGTAAAATAATAAGCTTGATTCAAACACTTGATTCAGCGTATCTTTTGTGAATCGATCTGGGTTTATATATTTCAGGATACTTGAAGGGTGGTTTAAAACCCATGCGAAACAAAGCAGTATAATTGAGTATAACACAAGGCTTATGATTAGTATTCGCGCACTCTTTTTTAAACCTTCTTTCGAATTTATAAGCTCTTTTGATAGGTGTTTCGCCGCAAGATAGGTCAGCGGGAAATAACACAGTGAGGAGTAGTGAATGATTTTGGTCTGTACTATTGAAAATAAAAACAAAGTAAATAATAGTGTCAGCATCATAAGGAATTGAAAACTGTACTTGTTTTTTAACTTTAGATTTCTAAAAGCAAAAAAACTTGCTGGAAAACATCCAATAAAAAGTACAATAATATGATAGTAAAAAGGTCCACCATGACCAGCATCTTCGGTATTAAAGAGACGTATTTGATAATGAATAAAGTCATATATCACATGCTTTTCCCCTTGTAAAATAAGCAACAAAAACCATGACCCACCAGTTATCATTAGGCTGGTAAAAAAAGCACCCAAACCTAATGGACTCCAATTGAATTCTTTTCGATTAAAAATTAGGAAAAATAGTGCAGGAGTGCCAAATAAAACAAGCCCTACAGGCCCTTTTGTAATTATAGATAACCCTATTAAACCACCAGATAAGGCATAGGGTACTATGGTATTTGTTTTAAATGCTTGGTATCCGAAATAAATCCCAGACATAATGAACAGGTTGAACCATGGGTCAATAATGCCTGAATGGAAATAGATGTTAGGTAAGAATGACCCACAAAAAACCACGGCCCAAAGAATTCCAAAAGATCTATTTTGTAGTTTTTCTCCCATGTAAATGATAAAAGAAAAAGTAAAAAATGCTGCAAACACATTTGGTAATCTGGCTGCGAAATTTGAAATACCAAACAACTTCATAGAAATCGCTTGCATCCAAATGAATAGAGGGGGCTTTTCCCAAAATGGAATATAATCGATCATGACCTGGCTGTAATCTCCACGACACAGCATTTCCCTCGCACATTCAGCAAAATTCACCTCGTCCCAATCAAAAAGATTTACCATTCCAAGAAACGGTAGAAACAATCCCATTGAAATTATAAAAACGTATATGTAGATCTTTGCATTTAGCATTAACGAATGCGAAGCGGTTTGTTTATGGAATCGAATTTATTTTTAAATAAAATACAACAATAGTAAGCTATTAAAGTCCCTATTAATGAACCAGCAATAACATCCTGCAGGAAATGCTGACACAAGTAGACCCGGGTCAGTCCAATAAACATTGCAAATAAGGCCAAAAGAATTTGCCAAGTTATATTCTTTTGGTATTGAAATGCAATAACGGTACAAATCGCGAAAATGCTTGCGGAATGTCCCGAAGGAAAAGCGTGCGATGTGTGATAGGTTAAATTTTCAATGATTCGAAAATCAGGGTCATAACGAAGTGAAAAATACGGTCGTTTCATATCAGAAAAAACAAAATGTTTTAAAAGCTGCACAATTCCTGCAGAAACAGTGAAAGATATGAATAAAAGAAGTGCCGTTTTCAGTCGAATAAAAAGAAAAGTAATACAAACTACAATTGCGAAAATACCGTCTCCTGCATGAGTCAAAGCTTTGCTCATACTATCGATAAAGGGATTGCCAATTCGATTAAAATACTTTTGAATTTCAATTTTATCATACATAAATAGGGTAGTGGCTCCTAAAAACCATGAGAGTCGAACAATATTTAAATAGATAAAAGTCACTTTGCTAATTTACATTGCAAATGTAAGCACATCAATCCTCTTTTATCATGAATGTGAATAAAATTGCGTCATAGGAAAAATGTGCTCCAATGCAAAAAAGAAGCCCAAACGGTGCTAAACCATATGAAATAAGTAAAATAAAGGGTAATACAATCAGTCCGTATACCGAAAAACGAATGTTAAAAGGGTTTAAATAACCGTGAAGACCTACAAATAGTATAGCGGTTATAAATGGGCCAAATAAGGGTTGTATTCCCGCTCTAAATAAAAGCTCTTCTCCAACTGCCGCACAAAATGAAAGGAATATGCCATGATGGACTTTTAGTTCCATTTTCTTCACAAGATGGTCGATTCTGTTAGGTAGCTTTTCAAAAAAAGGAGCACGAATGAACAAATAAGAGATAAAGCCATAAACAACTCCTAATTCAAGACCATAGAAAAGGTTTAAAAAGGAATAGGAGGCAATATCTAGAAATTCAAGAAGCGTAGTGCCTTCATTAAAGTAAACGATTAGGTATCCAGGTATAGGGAATAATAAAAGTGTCACCCATCCAAAGAAGATCATTTGTTTTCTCATAAAAGCTTTAATTCCATTTAATATATTTGGTAGAGTTCTTTTTTCGTTCTAAATTAGTACTCTAATCAAAAAAGCACGCCTATAGCCTAAATTTACTTTTAATAGTTGTATTTCAACGCAAAACGTAAGTAATGGTTCTCTCTAAAATTGGCGATAGTGATTTAATCGTATTATATATCAATGGTAACGAACAAGCTTTTGAAACGCTCCTTATGCGTCATAAAGACCGAATATTTCGTTACATTTTATCAAAATTAAAAGACAGTGATTTGGCAAATGATGTTTTCCAAGACACTTTTGTCAAAGTAGTTAATACCATAAGGTTAGGTAACTATAATGAAGAAGGTAAATTTTTGCCTTGGGCTATGCGAATCGCACACAATTTAGTAATCGATCATTTTAGGAGACAAAATAAAATGAGAACGATATCTGAGTCGAGTTCTTTTGATCCCTCATATTCTATTTTTCATAAGATTGATTCGGGTGATAAAAATTATATTGAACAAACAACCCAGAATGAACTAGAGGAACAGATGGTTCAGCTTATTGACTTTTTACCAGAGGTTCAAAAGGAAATTATTAAGCTCAGAATATTCAATGATATGTCTTTTAAAGAAATTGCTGAGCGAAAAGAAATTAGTATCAATACCGCCTTAGGAAGAATGCGATATGCGCTAATAAACATGCGCAAAATGATAGATAAGCACAATCTTGTAATCGATTTTTAAGCATTACTTATTTAGCTTTTTTCTACCTATTTAATTAGATACTTATCCGTATCTTTGTACTTCAATTTTAGTTTATGTTCGAGAATTTAACCGATAAGTTCGACCGTGCCTTTAAAGTCTTAAAAGGACAAGGCCAAATTACAGAGATTAACGTAGCGGAATCTCTAAAAGAAGTGCGAAGAGCACTTTTAGATGCAGATGTAAATTTTAAAACTGCAAAAAACTTTACCAATAGTATAAAAGAAAAAGCTTTAGGTCGAGATGTTTTAACATCTGTTTCACCAGGGCAACTCATGATTAAAATTTGTCATGAAGAGCTCATACGTTTAATGGGCGGAAATGAGGTGGCCATAGATTTGAAAGCCAACCCTTCAGTTGTTTTGATGTCTGGCCTTCAAGGTTCAGGAAAAACAACATTCACTGGAAAGCTGGGTAACTATCTCAAAAACAAGAAAAGTAAAAAAGTACTATTAGTAGCTTGTGATGTTTATCGACCAGCTGCAATTGATCAACTTCATGTTTTAGGTGAGCAGCTTGATATTGAGGTTTATTCTAATAAGGAAGAAAAAAATCCTGTTGAAATTGCCAAGGCTGCTATTCAAAAGGCTAAGGCAGAGTCATTCAATGTCGTAATAGTTGATACGGCAGGTAGATTGGCAGTTGATGAGGTAATGATGAATGAGATTGAATTGCTTAAAAACTCAATTAATCCTGCAGAGACACTTTTTGTAGTGGATTCAATGACAGGTCAAGATGCTGTTAATACAGCAAAAACTTTCAACGAAAGGATCAATTTTGATGGTGTTGTGCTTACTAAACTTGACGGTGATACAAGAGGAGGTGCCGCATTATCAATAAAAGAAATCGTTAATAAGCCTATAAAGTTTGTGGGTATTGGAGAAAAGATGGATGCGCTTGATGTATTTTATCCATCTCGTATGGCAGATCGAATACTGGGAATGGGGGATGTCGTTTCTTTAGTTGAAAAAGCACAGGAGCAATTTGATGAGAAAGAGGCTAAAAAGCTTCAAAGAAAAATATTAAAAAATCAGTTTGATTTCAATGATTTTTTAACCCAGCTTGAGCAGATTAAGAAAATGGGTAATGTCAAAGACCTCATGGGAATGATACCAGGAATGGGAAAAGCAATGAAAGACACCGATATTCCCGAAGATGCATTTAAGGGAATTGAAGCAATGATACATTCCATGACACCAAAAGAACGTTCAAACCCTGGTCTTTTGAATAGCTCTAGACGTTCTAGAATTGCAAAGGGTAGTGGTACGACAGTACAAGATGTGAATAAACTCATTAAACAATTCGAAGAAATGCGAAAAATGATGAAGATGATGAGTAATCCTCGCGCAATGTCCGGAATGATGAGTCAAATGAAAAATATGCGTGGCGGAATGCCTGTACTTTAATGGAAGATTCATCAAATTTATATCCGTCAAAACCAAAGCTCAAAGAAGAGGAAAGTAAAGGCAATTGGTCGTTAACAGCGTTTTCATTAGTTGTTTTCATTTTATCATTTCTTGTTCTTTTTTCTGATAATATTCAGTTTCTGATATTTTTAATTGTTGTCCTTTTTATTCATGAGTTGGGTCACTTTTTATTCATGAAGCTTTTTAGATATAAAAATGTTCGAATGATGTTTGTGCCACTGATGGGCGCATTTGTTCAAGGTGCGAAAAAAGTATATTCGCAAAAGGAAAGCTTTATGGTTGTTATGGGAGGGCCAATACCGGGTGTGCTTCTCGGTGTGGTTGGCGCAATTATTGCTCTTGAATATCAGATGAGCTGGATGCTAGAATTGAGTGCTGTATTTATTCTTTTGAATATGATAAACCTTTTACCCTTAGACCCTTTGGATGGGGGGCAACTTTTTCGGTTGTTGGTTAAGTATGACCATGACTTATTTTTAATGATTTTTTCTTTAGTTTCCTCATTAATTCTTATTGGAGTTGGATTTATTTATAATTCTTATCCCTTAATAATTTTTGGGTTTTTAATGTCTTTTAGAGTGCGTTCAATTCAAAAGCGATATCTTATAAGAAAGACGCTTGGCGAGCGAAACATAAAGTATCAGCTTTCTTATGATGAACTCACAGATATGGAGTATGCCGGTATTCGTTCGGTAGTTATGGAGCAGAATGCATCATTGAAAAGGTATAAAGAACTAGCAAATGCAAACGCCGATAAGATAATTGCAGAACATGTTAATACAGTTTTAGAAATTCCTTTAATTCAGGATACGACTATTTTTTTCAAGCTGATTGTGATTCTGCTCTGGTTGCTAAGCTTTATAGCTCCTGTATATTTGTTTTTGGAATTTGGAAGTCGTTTTGCTTGGTACATCATTTAATGGTTATGCGCATTTTCTTTCTATTTTTGGTTGTTACTTTTCAATGTGCTGCACAAGATAACTGTGAATCAGTTTTTGTCAATGGTCGCGTTATTGATTCATTAAGACCGCAATCATTTTATAATTTAATGGTCGTAAACAAAACCCTTGGAAAGGGTGTTTTTGGTCAGCCAAATGGTTCCTTTTATACCTATGCCGAAGAAGGAGATTCTATAGTCCTATCTGTCAAGGGTTATCCTAAAGTTTCTTTTATCGTCGAGCCAGACTCTAATTGTCAATGCCATGTTGAGACATATATTGAAAGACCTCCGCAAGTTTTTGATGAAGTGATTATTAAGCCTTTAAAAAGTTTAGAAAAGATAAAAGAAGAACGGGCCTCATTAGCACTTAGGGAAACTAGAATGGTTACAGGTGTAGAAGTATTACAGAGTCCTATAACGGCACTTTACCAGGCATTTTCCAGGAAGGAGCGCAATAAGCGATGGATCGCTGCTCAAGAATTTAAAGATAATAAAGCGCGCGTTGTTCGAGAGCTTCTTTCTTTGTACGTCGTTTATGACATAATTGAGCTTGAAGCCGATGAGTTTGATTTATTTATTCAGTTTTTAAATATTAACGATGACTTTCTTAAGACCGCAACTGAAATGGAGCTCGTGTTATTTATTAAAGATAAATATGAGCACTTTTTGTTATTAAGATGACCTATTTTGAAGACGCTCGGTTCTATTCCAAATACCGTTACTGTTGCCCCTTATAAATTTAAAGAAACCAATAAAGAGCGCAAGGTTCATTATTGTAAAATGGGATGTATATCTTAATATTTTAATATTCACCTTGAGACTTTTTAATATAAAGTCGAGCAAGACCAATATGCCTACAAGGCCAAAGCCATAGACTATAATTATGTTTGGAATTCCGTGGTTAAAATAAATAATTGATAGTAGTAGTGAAAAAAGTAAGAAGAAAGGGCTTAGCCATCGAAGCGCTTTGTGCGAAATAAAGGCAAAAGAAATACTTCCATGCTTAATGAGCATTTTTGAGAAATGAATTAGATTTTGAAAATTTCCAGCTGAAATACGAATCTTACGATTAAACTCCGCACTTAAATGACTTGAAACATCCTCGTAAACGATGGCTTCACTTTCATGAATAGCCATTGATCCTTGTTTGAGTATGTTCATGTTGATATGAAAGTCGTCTACAAGGTATTTTTCTGGTACTGGTTTGTAAAGTTTTTTTCTTATTGCAAAGCATCCACCAAATGGTCCCATCATACAGCCCCACAATTTACCTTCAGCCTGTTTAAGAATTACCTCAAGTGAGATATAGCTTTGTTCTGGATAAGAAATTCCAGAGCTACTTAAACCATAGTTTTTCATATGGCTATCAACTAAACCAATCGAATCATTTTTAAAATGTCTAACAAGTGACGCCAATGTTTTTGTCGAAAATAAAACATTAGCATCCGTTAGTATCAAAATTTCATTCTTCGACTGTTTCACAAGATTGTTAATGATTCTTATTTTACCTTGCCTTTCCTTAAAGATAATATGCGTTAACTCGGGGTAAATGTCTGCCTGTTTCGCTAAAATTGAATCCGTAGCGTCATTGCAGCAATCAGTGCCAACTATAAGTTGAATTTTTTCTCTAGCATAGGAGGAAGAAAAGATACTTTCAATTTTTTTTTCAATAATGAGCTCTTCGTTATGAGCTGCCATAATTATCGTGATACTTGGCAATTCATCAGCATTATATTGAATGTTATTGTTTTCTTTTGATTTTGATACAATTACGACAAAAAGAGGGTAGAGTACATAGCTGTAGCAAACGGGCATTAAAAGAATGCTAGATGAAATGAGCGTAATGTAATTCAATCCTAATGTTTTATTTATTCAAAAGAAGCCCTTTGATTTTATTAGATACAGACTCTGAATTATATTTCTCAAAAATATATTCCCTACCTGCAACTCCTATCTCATGGCATAAATGTTCGTTTTGTAAAAGTAAGGATACCTTCTCAATAAATGCTTCTTTGTTTTTACAGATAGGAATGATTTCTGGCAAGCTCAAGCCTTCAGCAGCATGCGTGCTTAAAACACAAGGCACGCCATGAGACATAGCTTCAAGGACCTTCATTTTAACTCCCGAACCTGAAAGAATAGGAGCTATAAAGATTCCATGTTCTTTCATGAAATCTTGTGAGGAGGTAACAAAACCGTGAAGTTTTATACCCTCTTTATTTTTTAATTCTTCAATCTCCTCCGAATAGCTTCCAGCAATATGAAATTCTGTTGTAGGGTTTAACTTTGCAATTTCAGGCCAAACTTCATTTGTGAACCATAATATTGCTTCCTTGTTTGGCATCCAATTGTAGGCGCCTAAAAATGAAATCTTTTTGGCTTTGAGCTTTCTGACTGAGGAGACCTCCATTGAAACTGGTATGTAGTTTGACGCATTATTTAAAGTTTTGAAAAACACTTGATCAGAGGGCGCTATTGAGAATACGCAATCCATTTTCTCAACAAATTCTTTTTCAAAATCTTCAAGTGTTTTTGAAAGGTGGTTCAGGTACCACTTTTTTAATGGGTTCTTTTCATTTAATGCCAGCTTTCTCCAAATTAAATGTTCTACATTATGAGCCCTTAGGACTTGTGTTGCGGACGACAATTTTTTGATTTCTTCAGCGTATGTACCACTAAAGATACTTTCGAAAAATATAAAATCTATCTTTTTTTGATTAACAACTGACTTTATTTTTTGAAGGATTTTCTCGTTTTTAAAGCGACTAATGTGATAGGACTTATTTCTTATGAGCTGAATCAATGCGTTGAAAGGATCTATTTTAGTAGATATGGCAACAGTATCAAAATTTACTATTTCTACTAAATCCTTAGGTGTTTTTTCAGCATTAAAAATATGCTTTTGAGTAGTAATTGAAATATAGTCAATATTGACATTTGGCATCGTCTTTAATAGATCTCGAAGAAATCGATCCATTGCATGGCAACTTCCATCAACGATTGGATAGGGCGGTTTATGACTAAGAATCAGAATGTTCATCTCTTCTGAATTTCTGTTTGATATATTTTGACCAGCTATCTTTTGAAAAGATGACGGAGTCTTTTGCCGCCGCTCTCGTTAAAACGATTGCGATTGGTGTAAATATGATACAGGCCATCCACATTCCCCAAAAGGGCGACAAAACATATGATTGAACCAAATTTTCACCAGTTGTAATGATCGAAAAATAAATCATAAAAATTATCGCGGCAACGACTACTGGAGCACCGAAACCGCCTTTCTTTATTATTGAGCCTAAAGGGGCACCGATAAAAAACAAAACGATTAAGGTAAAGGATAATGCAAATTTACGATGAAACTCAATCCAGTAATTTGTTTCCTCTTTTTGAATGGTTTCAAGATAATTGTATTGATTCTTGAGATTTGAATTATTTCTTCTGAGCTTTTCAGTCATCTTTGGATATATAACTTTAAGTTGGTGTGGTTTAATATCATCAATATTGACCGATAATAGATGCTTGCTTATCTCAAGTGAATCCTCATTTTTTTCAACATTTCGCATATTGAAAACAACTTGTGATCTTTTATTAGATTGATTGTATGCAGCTTGCATATTTTCTCTTTTAATATTTAAAGAGTCCATTGCATCACTAATTTGAAATACGTTCAACATTTCATATTTATCTTTAAAAATATCACTGTCAGATCTTTCAAGAGAGAAACCTGATATATTAATTTTGTAGGTAGCTTTTTTAAAGGTAGAAAGACGCGATGGTCTTTTCATATGTGTTCTATTTTGAACACTTCCATTTGGTAAGAAGATTGGGGTCTGAATATCAAGCTCTTCAAATACATTTCCATTAATAAGCTCTAAAAACAGATATAAAGAATTTGTGGATTTATAAATTCTGATTTCTTCTGCTTTTATTGTTTTAATTGCTGAAGGGTCAGTATGGTCATGAATGATGACATTCTGATAGACTCCATCAGTTCCTGAACCAACTTTAATTGCATAACCATCTATTTCTTTAGTATATGCACCGGGCTTTAAAAGGCTTGAAATTTTTGTATTCTGAATGTCAAATATAAGTGCATGCCATTTAAGGTTAGCGACTGGAATAACGTAGTTTGAGAAGTAGAAAGTAAACATTGCTAGACACACAACAAATATGGTTAATGGTCTCATGATTTTATAAAGAGATAAACCACTTGATTTCAACGCTGTAAGTTCATTGTTCTCTGAGAAGTTCCCAAAGGTCATTAACGAAGAAATTAAAATCGAAAGGGGTAAGGCTAGGGGAATGAGACTGGCAGAAACATAAAACAACAACTCTAGTATTATAGATATTTCAATCCCTTTTCCCATAAGGTCATCGATATAGACCCAGAAAAATTGAAGGATGAGTATAAAAATAGAGATTACTAAGGTCAAAATGAATGGACCTATAAACGAACGCAGACTAAAAAGATAAAGTTTTGGCAACAAAGTGCTGTTCTTTTAGGAATTAAGTTTCAGAACTCTTTTGGCTTATTTTTTTAAGCGCCTATAATTCTTTTTAAATCGTTGATTTGCTGTTCCCACAACATTTTGGCGGATTCAATATCTTCAGGGTATCCATAATCAACTATTTTCAATGAGGCAATCCCTGTCATAGGATCAATATCTATATTCATTTCGAAATAAAAATCATCTCCATTGTCTTCATCTTCAATCCATCTGAATTTCATTTTTGAATTCATTTTCCTGGTCAAAAGTCGTGCTTCTTCAATAGCTCCATCCCATTCAAACGAATACATATCATCTCTAACGGTTACATTGTCAGCAAACCATTCAGATAGACCACTCGGGGATCCTATCATATTGTCTAATACTCTTAGGGATGTTTTGAGTAGGAATTCAAGTTCAAATTTTTCTTTCATAAGGCAAAGTAAGCTATGTTTTTTGCTAGATTATTTCGATTCGCAATATACAGATTTTATTTTAACGAAATCTAATCTATTGGTCAATCTTAAAAAGAATTCAAGCTGATTTTTAAAAGGTCGAATTATGGTTTTAGGTGTCCAATAAAATCTTTCATTAAACCAAGGTGTTTAGATCTAATTTGGTACTGCTTTTCAGGGTGCCATTGAACACCAATTATCCAACGGTCCTCAATGCCTTTCGCCCACTCTGATGCTTCATTCAATCCATCAGGAGCATGAGCCACAATTTTCATACCTCTTCCTTGTACTTTGACGGCTTGATGGTGAAAGCTATTTACTTCAAATTCCTGAGCTCCATAGAGTTTATATAGTGCGCTTGATGTATCCAATTGAATCGAATGGAAGACATATTCTTGTTCTTCAGGATCTCGATGAACAATTATACTATCAGATTCATATTGAGTGGGTATGTCCTGATAGAGGTCTCCACCAAGGATGGCATTGAGGATTTGGTGCCCTCTGCAAATACCTAGTATAGGTAAGGAGTCTCGCATTGCACTATTCATAAGGAATAACTCAACTTCATCTCTTTTTTTGTGCGTTACACAAACATTTAAACTATCCTTTCTTCCGTAGGTTGATGGATGGACATCTCTTCCTCCTGATAGAATAAGACCAGATACTTTATTGAATATTTCTTCTCTTTTATTCTTTTTAATATCCATAAAATCAATCAAAATGATATTGGTATCTACGGCATGAACGTAATCAAGAATACTGGATTTCATTATTGCAGTTGCTATGTATTTTTGACTTTGAACCTGGGACGTTAAAAAAAAGATGGTTGCTGTGATTACGTGTGTTAATTTCAACTGCATTATTGGTCGTATTTTTGTCTTTGTGATATTGATCGCCCGAGAGAGAGTTCGTCTGCGTAATGTAATTCTGCTCCAACGGAAACTCCTCTAGATAACGTCGTAATTAAGACGGGTGAATCTTTTAATTTTTTAAATAAATAAAAATTGGTTGTGTCCCCTTCCATTGTTGGACTTAGCGCGAAAATAACCTCTTCTATTTCTTTGCTTTTAACTCTGCTAACGAGAGGATCTATATTTAATTCGTTAGGACCGATTCCATCCATGGGTGATATGACGCCGCCGAGGACATGGTATTTCCCTTTAAATGCTCCCGTTGCTTCTATTGCAATGATATCTCTAATATCTTCAACAACACATACCATCTTAGCATTTCGATTTGGGTTTAGGCAGATTTCACATGTTTTTTGATCTGAAATGTTACCACATGAATTACAATGCAACACTTTTAGTTTTAGATCAATTATTGCTTGCGCAAAATCATGAATTTCGAGCTCGTTTCTTTGCAACAGATTAAGTGCAAGTCTTAATGCGGTTCGCCTACCGATTCCAGGCAGGCTAGATAACTGTTCAACAGCATTTTCTAATATTTTTGAAGAAATTTGCACGGTCTAAAATTAATCATTTTCAATCTTCTGTATGTATTATTTTTAGGCGTTTCAGATTGTATGTGTAACTTTGAAATCAAATGTCAGTTAAAGCGTTAAACATACAGAATAAAAAAGCCAAATTCGAATACCATCTTCTAGAACAATTTACGGCTGGAATTCAATTGAAAGGGACTGAAATAAAAAGTATCCGTAACGGTAAGGCTAGTATTATGGAGGCATATGGTGTTTTTTCCGATGGAGAGGTTTTTATCCGAAACATGTATATAGCTGCATATGAAAATGGGAGCTATAATAACCATCAGCCCAGAACAGATCGTAAGCTATTATTAAATTCAAAAGAGATTTCAAAAATCGAAAAGTTTTTAAAGACAAAAGGGAATGCGCTCGTTCCCGTTAAACTTTTTATTTCCGACAAAGGATGGTTAAAGGTTTTGATTTCATGTGCCACAGGTAAAAAAACACATGATAAAAGGCAAGATCTAAAATTAAAAGATGACCGACGTGAAATGGATCGAGCGTTAAAGAGCAATCGTTAGTCACGAATTACTGCAAATCCTGGATACTGAGCTTTGTTAAAAACAAATTTGCTGTCTGCAATATCTTTATTGCTTACAAATTTTGTGAGGTGATAGGTCATGGTTGTTCCATCATTGGTTTTCATTACCGCCTTTTTAAGCTCACTTGATTTCGAAGAAACGTAAAGAAGAATTGTATGATAATCTGCATTGTCAGGGTTGGTTGGGTATAACTTTATGATATGTACATTTTCGCCGTTAAAAGTGCTTGCTTTTTCATATTTATTTTTGAATCCGTTTTCCCAAATAGTCATAAGTTTTTTGGGATTCATACTTTCTTCGTCATCACTTGCATCAGATTCATAGACTGATTTCTCCTCATTGATTACAGTCCATGTTTTTAATCCGTTAGATAATAAAGTTATTTCGCCGTATGTTGCAAAATATTTATTGCCCTTAACCCATCCTTTTCCTTTTTCACTTTCGTTTACACCAGTTGACGAATTTTTTATATTGGCATTAAATTCAACATAAAAGGTCTTCAATGATTTCATTGAGCCCGAAAGCTTATTTAAAATAGTTTGTGATTGACTTATCTGACCGTTTACATTAACAGTCAAGAGAAAACAAAAAGAAAGCAATGATATAATTTTCATATTAATTTATTTCTTTTGCAAATATCATAAATTATGCCAAACAAAAAAACTTGCGGTTTGGTCCGTTTGTGTTATAAATTCATAGGGTTACGCAAATAAAGTTTGTGCGTTTCGATTTTGTTGGTATCTTTGCACCCTTAAACATTTATAAACCGGGGTTTTGCACTCCAAATTGTAACAATTATGTCAACAAGAATTCGTCTTCAAAGACACGGTAAAAAAGGAAAACCATTTTTTCATATAGTAGCTGCAGATAGCAGATCGAAAAGAGATGGTCGTTTCATTGAAAAGTTAGGAACATATGATCCTACGAAAAATCCAGCAATTATTGAATTAAATTTTGATAATGCTTTGAGCTGGCTTCAAAAAGGTGCAGAGCCTTCAGACACAGCTCGTGCTATTTTGTCGTACAAAGGAGTTCTTTACAAAAACCATTTGTTAAAAGGCGTCCTGAAAGGCGCGTTAACTGAGGCTGATGTAGAGAAGAAGTTTGCTGCTTGGTTATCAGAAAAAGATGCCAAGATTGAAAAGAAAGCGAGCGATTTAGCTAAGAGTTCTGAGAAATCAAAAGCGGATCGACTAAAACAAGAAACAGAAGTAAAAGAGGCAAAAGCGGCTGCGATAATTGCAAAGAATACGCCAGAGCCGGAAGAGGTAGTTGAAGAAACACCTGCTGCTGAAGTTGCTCCAGAAGAAGCACCTGCTGCTGAAGCTGCTCCAGAAGAAGCGCCTGCTGCTGAAGTTGCTCCAGAAGAAGCACCTGCTGCTGAAGCTGCTCCAGAAGAAGCACCTGCTGCTGAAGCTGCTCCAGAAGAAGCACCTGCTGCTGAAGCTACTCCGGAAGAAGCACCTGCTGCTGAAGCTGCTCCAGAAGAAGCACCTGCTACTGAAGCTACTCCGGAAGAAGCACCTGCTGCTGAGGATGACAAAAAGGATGCTGCTGCAGAATAGCAGATTATGCATCTTAAAGAAAAGTCATACATAGGACAAATTGTGAAACTCCACGGATATAAAGGTGGAGTTTCTTTGTATATGGATGTTTCTAATCCAAAAGAATACACTTCCTTAAAGACTGTTTTTATAGAAATAGACGGTATTCTAACACCGTTTTTTGTCCAAAATTTAAAGCATAAAAACAAAGGATTTGCCGCTTTATATTTTGAGGGTATTCAAACAGAAATTGAGGCAAAGAAACTTATAAAGAAAAAGGTTTATATATCCTCCGATGAACTTAAGGAAGTTGATGAAACTAGATTTTTAGGACATGAGCTTATAGGTTATACAGTCATTGACGAGGTTAAAGGGGTTGTAGGTAAACTCGTGGAAGTTATTGAACAAAAAAGTAATCCTCTTTTTGTCGTAGAAAAGAATGGAAATGAAATTTTACTTCCATTATTTGAAGGTTTACTGTTGGGAATCGACGAAAAAAAGAAAGAGATGCTCGTTCGAGCACCTGAAGGTCTTATTGATTTGTACTTACAATAAACTTAGACATATTTTCATCCGAATAATACGCTTCACGGATGAGTCTATGGTTGTTTGAATTCCATCTAAATTTTTAATGTAAGCATCCAATAGCTCTTTATGAGCAAGTCTTGCATCAGCCGGCATTAATAGAATATCACATCCGGCGGCAATTGCCTTGATAGTATTATTCGGTACATTTCTAACACCGCCCATGTTCATTGCGTCAGTAACGATGAGTCCTTGAAAATTTAAACTATCTCTCAGTAAATCTCGTACTATTTTTGGTGAGCAGGTAGCAGGCAGTCCATTTGTCGAAAAAGCAAGATTATTTTCAATAGCAATATGGGCAACCATTACAGATAGCACCCCGTTTTGAATCAATGGTGGATAATTTTTAATTTCTTGTAGGTCACCATTAATGACTTGTAAGGATTTATGGGTGTCTCCAGAAACCAATCCATGACCGGGAAAATGTTTAGCGGTTGCAATAATATTGTTTTTCTGTGTCGTTTGAATAAATTGGTTAGACCATGGGATAATATTCTCAGGGTTTTTCCCAAAGCTTCTGTACCCAACAGTTGAGTTTGGAGACATATCCACGACGGGAGAGAAATTATAGTTTATTCCAATTTGATTTAAGTCCGTGCTTATTTTTTGAGTTACAGATTCAACTTCTTCAATTGATTCGATTTCATTTGCTTTTTTTACTGGAGTGGAACCCATAATTTTTCGATTAACTAAACTTGGTTCAGCGTCTGCACTGTATAGAAATGGCAAGTTGCCATTATTTGAATTCAGATCGTTATACCCTTTAATCCATTTTGTAAATTCATCAACGGTTCCATTCAACATAAGTATGCCACCGATCAATCCATCTTTTATAAGTCCATTTATTATTTCGTGGGACTTCCCATACTTTCCAGCAGCAGGCATTATAAGCTGTGCAACACGTTCGTTTTCACTCAAACTGTTAAATATGGAATCAGTTTTGAACTCTAGGTCTTGATTCTCCGTCAGAAAGTCTTTAATAGAAAAGTTTGAATGGGTTTTATGTATGGGTTGTTTAACCTCAGTATCCTTAGGTTCAGCTTCTTGCGCACAAGCAGCTATGCTTATAAAAGTAATGAAGAATAATAATTTGGAATATCTACTCATTTGAAATGACTTTTTACTCAAAGATATACAAGAGATGTTCCAAAAGTTCTAATTGAAGAAACACTTATAAACAAATAAATATGAAAAAATCAAACTCAGGTTAGGGGGAATGGTAACTCTTTGGATTTAATAATAACAAATAATTAGGCAGGATTTTCTAGTTGAGGCTCTCTAGATAAATTGCTTTTTGGGCCTCGTTAAGCTGACCAATAATCATATTGGTTTTCGCATTGTTGTTTCTTTCGAGAATTTCTTCTTTATCTTCTTGAATAAGATTCATTGAGCCAACCTGCACATTTTTTTGAGAAATACCATTTAAGATATTGGTGATTTCCAAAATCTGTTCTTCATTTAAATCTAGCAATGTAGTAAGTTCTTGAATTTCTTCACTAATACTAATATTGGTATTATATGTCTCAATTTCAGATTCTTGAGTATTTTGACTTAAAGATATTGTTGATATTGAAAGGAAGAGTAGCAGCGTTTTGATGCGTTTCATTGTTTGTTTGTTTAGTATAAATTTAAGTGATTTTAAAATCATATGCTAAAAATCGATTAGATTTACTTAAATCTTAAATGGCCTCTTTATAGGCATTGTATTATCACATGGAGCATTGGACGTATATAAATCATAAAAATATTGATCGAGCAAAATATAATAAAGCACTAAATGATAATTTAAATCAAAACACGCTTTATGCACAAGAATTTGTCTGGGATGCCTTACATCCAGGCTGGGACCTTATTGTTTCGGGTGATTATAGTCTTGTAGTGCCGATACCACATAGAAGAAAATGGTTTTGTACCACCTTTCGTCAACCGATTTTCATTCGCACGATTCCCTTAATTGGTCCATTTGATAGTTATACTTTTGAACAGATCCGAGCAGTTTTAGAAGCAAATTGTGCGTTGATTCACCTGAATTTTTCCTATGATACATATGATAAATGGTCTGATACAGGATCGTATCAACTGCTAGAATTAAAAGATGGCATTTCAAGTCAACGGGCTGAATATGCTACAAATGCTAAAAGAATTCTCAAAAAACATACTGATGAATTGGTCATCGAAAATAATAGTGATGCTGAAGCTTTTATTTTATTCTTTAAACAACATGTTGGTTTTAAATATGCTAAGCTTACCGATCTTAGTTATTCTCGGTTAAAAAGGTTAATGAATGATGCCTTTAAAAAGGGAGTAGGCGCTATTAGTGCCGTCATGTATAATGGATTGCCTATTGCTATGGCTTTTTTCATAGATATAAATGGAGTCCGTTATTACGTTAAAGGTGCTTCTTCAGAGAAGGCGAAAGATTTAGGAGCGATGTTTCATCTTATCGATCATGGAATTGAAACTGCTATAAATAAAGGCTTGAAGAAGTTTGATTTCGTGGGTTCTAATGCTGATGGTGTCGCTGATTTCAATAAGAAGTTTGGCGCTAAAGATGTGTCTTATGGTGTCTTTAAATCAAATGAATTGAAATGGCCTATTAGTATGTTCTTTTCCCCGTGAAACTATTTATACAAGAACTCATCCAAAAAGACCCATGAATCGTTTCCGCTCCCCAAGTGCCAGCTTGGACAAGTTCCAGGGTTGTAAACTGTGTATTTAATGTATTTGACCTTTGTCGCTTGCCTTAATGGCTGGATACAAGCTTTTATTTTCGGTTCATAATCATCCATTGTAGCTTCAGTGTATTTAAGATCCGGGAGGGCGGTGAAGTTTATGCCATCGAGCGAATAGCTGATGCCAATTCTTTCAGGGAAGAAGATCCATGATTTAATATCTCTAATGCATGATATGCCTATGTGTGTTAGTTCTCTCGCTTCTTCGAAGCTAACAACCGCATTGAGGTCTTTCCCAAAATAGCCTTGCCAATCTCCAGTTCTGAAATCAGCACCGCCTCGAACACCATCAATGAGGGTATTCGGGCCTGATGCCGCATATTGGTTTGCGTATTTGGTTTCAAGTTTCAGACTTACACTCGGATCTCTTTTGCTAAATAGGCTTTTCACAACGGGGCTCCAGTATGGTGCGATTTTCGCATTGCGAGGTATATCTGAAACGTGCGGAAACCTAGATGCTTTGACTGAAACTGTACTTGTTTCATGTATTGTAAAGGGATGAATATAATCTTGCCATAACCCATTATTGATAGAGAAATAAAGCCTTTGTTTTAGGTTGTTTATCTTGCTGCTTCCAATTTTAATCACAATCGAATCTTCAAATATCCGCTGTTCAGTTGCAATAAAAGGAGTTGGTACAAAGTCCGTTTTTAAAAGGCTATCTTCTCTAGAGATATCGTTATTGCGTGTCGACACAGGTCTGTCAGACATTTCAAACAAAAGCCGTCCTCCTTTTTTGATTTTATTGTGGTCGATTTCCGTGTCATATACCTTTGCAGTATTGAATAAAACCTCTTTAACATATTTTGCTGATACCGAATTGTTGGGTGCTTCAATGGAAAGTTTTTTCCTGTTGGGTAGCTTAATTTCTGCTTTTTTATAAAGAGGTCGCCCTAATTGATAATTCGTGTTCCCTGGAGCAATAGGGTAGAGCCCTAATGAACTCATGACATACCAAGCACTCATCTGTCCACAATCCTCATTACCCGATAAGCCGTCTGGTTGAATGGTGTACAGCTCATTTAGGATTTGGTCCACAAAGAACTGAGTTTTTTCGGGGGCATTCGTATAGTTGTACAAATAAGCCATGTGATGAGAAGGTTCGTTTCCATGCGCGTATTGACCAATAAGTCCTGTAATGTCCACTTGGTGTCTACCGATCAGGTCAGATTCTGCTGAAAACAGTCTGTCGAGCCAAGTTTCTAAAGAGTCCTTACCACCCATAAGATCTGCAAGAACTGGAACGTTGTGGGGCGCATATAAGGAGTATTGCCAGCTGTTTGCTTCTGTATAATTGAAATTAACCTCTATCGGATTGAATGGACCGAACCATTGTGCACCGCGTCTCGCTCTCATGAATTTTGTAGATGGATCGTACAGGTTTACAAAGTTTAAGCTGCGTTTGTCGTATTCTTTGAAAAGATCCATTCGTCCCATTTTCTTCGACATTTGAGCAATACAGAAATCGTCATAGGCGTACTCCAATGTCTTTGATACAGATTCAGCTTCTTGATCAGAGCTAATGAATCCTTGGGCAGCAAATTCTTTTTTTGCGTATTCATCCAATTTACTAGTGTGCACCATCGCATCGAGCGCCTTAGTGGTATCAAAATCATTATATCCTTTGAGATAGGCATCTGCAATGGCTGAAACGGAATGGTAGCCAATCATACATTCAGTTTCACAGGACGCCAATTCCCATACCGGAAGGTCATTCCTTTGGTCGTAAATGCGGAGCATGGTTCTGATGAATTCTTCTGTTCTTTCTGGCTGTATGAGCGTAAAGAGCGGATGAAGGGTTCTGTAGGTATCCCAAAGTGAGAATACGGTATAATGACGTTCTCCTTCAGGAAGTTCGTGTATCTTTTGGTCATGTCCGCGGTAGCGACCATCAACATCATTGGCAATGTTGGGTGCTATGAAACAGTGATAAAGAGCAGTGTAGAATATGGAAGCCTTTTCCCTGTCCTCGTTACTTATTTTGATTTTAGATAGCTCCTTTTGCCATTGGATGCGTGTATAGGCTCTTGTTTTAGAGAAATTAAAACCATCGAGCTCCTTTTGCCTATTTTTGAAGGCACCCGCTTCATCAACTTGTGATATCCCAATAGCGATTTGAAGTCTTTTCGTTTGTTTTGGGAATTCAATTAAAAGTTTGTGTCCATGTTTATTACTTATTTTTTTGATTTTAGAAGGTTCAATAGAAAATTCTAAATCAAAATAAAAGTGTTGCTCTTCAGCCCAGCTTTTTGAAATTCTTTGTCCTGAGATGTGTTTTTTATCATCTAGGATATATTCAGCAAAAATGAGATCATCTCTGTGGTCAAAATCAATAAGGATGAATTTTTTATCTTTTTCTCTGGTGAAAGTATACTGATGAATTCCTGCACGCTCACTTGCAGTCATTTGGGCTTTGATTGCATCATCTTTTAAAAACACTTCGTAATATCCTGGTTTCGCTATTTCAGTATTGTGAGAGAATGTAGACCCAAAACCATTCGGGTCTTCATACAAAGGAATAACTTTTGCTTTCTTACCGCTTTGTGGGACGATTAAAAGATCACAGTAATCTGGAACACCAGTTCCGCTCAAATGGGTATGGCTAAAGCCGTATATTACGGAATCAGAATAATGATATCCAGAACATCCATCCCATCCTTCGTGTCTCGTATCGGGACTTATCTGTATCATTCCGAAGGGTGCAGTTGCTCCAGGAAAAGTGTGGCCATGACCACCTGTTCCTACAAACGGATTAACCAATGTTACGGGAGACGCAACCATGTCTTTGTTCTTAGGGTCAATCACTTTATAAGCTTTATCACTTGCTTTTTGAAGTGATTTTATGGCTTGAGCATGTGTTTGTATCGATAATCCGAAAAGAAAAATATAGCTTAATAATGCTTTCATTTGTTGATTTTACGCTTGTCGAGAAGAGCAAATGTTTTTCTCTTTTCTAAATAATAGTTGATGAGAATATTGCCTTTATAATTCACGATTGCTTCTTTATTTTTTAATAAGAGTTTTCTTTGTTTGTAAAGACCTATAATATTTTGATAGAGTGACATATGAGCAAGAAAAACTTTCCAGAAATATGAAATTTTTCCCTCAAACAAAAACTTGTAAGCTGCAATAGCATCTAATGCCATTCTTTTAAACAAAATGGGAAATAACCATCCTTTATGGTTTTTAACAATCAAGAATAGGTTGTTTCTAAAGTTTAAATAAACCTTCTGAGCCGAAAGGTAGGACAGTGTTCCACCTCCAAGATGCATGACATTACTTGATGGAATAATTTTAAATTTATAGCCTTCATGACCAAGTCGAATACAAAGGTCAATTTCTTCCATGTGTGCAAAGAATGCAGAGTCAAAACCATGAGATTTATGATATAGATCTGCTCTTATAAGCATTGCTGCACCGGAAGTCCAAGTAACGTCAATACTCGAATTATATTGGCCTTTATCTTCCTCTACATGATCAAAAATACGACCCCGACAGAATGGATAATAATTTCGGTCTATGAACCCGCCACTCGCACCAGCATGTTCAAAGAAGTTTGGTTTGACTAAGGCATTAACTTTTGGTTGGCAAGCTGCAATTTTTCTATCCTCCATAGTTTTTAATAGAGGGATTAAAAAGTTCGGGGTGACTTCTACATCGCTATTTAAGAGGAAATAGAATTCATATTGACCCTCAATTTTTTTCAGGGCCGCATTATAACCACCTGCGAAACCTACATTTTCACTGTTCTGAATGATTTTGATACCGTCAATAGACTTGATGTAGGCTATGGATTTATCGGTACTACAATTGTCCGCCACAATAACGTCATAAGGCGCACTATACTTTAAGACGTTGTTCAGGTGTTTTTTTAGATGCTCAACACCATTATAATTAAGAATAACAACTGCTACTTTTTTCATGGTTTAGTACTGACGAAAGTAGTCATTAGAATTACCTCCCCAATGGTCTACATTATTTGCATTAGGATTGTCCACATTACCATTTACGGTATTTCTCTTTGATAGTATTTGAGGCCAACTTGGATTCTTTAATTCTCCAACCATATCAGAATGTAAAAGTCTATATGCTCGATTTACGAGATCTGGATTGTAAAAAACAAATCTTCTATTGCTAAAAACTCCAATTTTATTATAAGTCCAAATCTCGTAGGGATATTCGGAAGGAGAAGTTTCTTTGTTAATCAATGAGCTTGGTGAACCATATTTTAGATAAACACGACCCCGGTCTGTTTCATAGCCATCTTGAAAATTATTACCGTAAACTTTCTCCACAAAATCTACTTGTTTTTTATAACGAATCCAAGATTCGTACAAGCCGTTTGATTCAGATGACTTTATCCAAAATGCTTGTATATGTTTTCGGCACTTATCACTGTCCTTAGTCTTTAATGTTGCAATGATATTTTTAACCTCAGCTGGTCTAGCGATAGGAATAAGACTCTCTAGATAAAAAGCAACACTGTCTTTGGGAATAGAATTCTGAAACGCGGGGTCTAAAATGATTTCAGTTGTTACCAAACCCGAAGAAACTTCGTTGCTTCTTTCAAAGGGGATATTCGTACTACAAAGTTCATTTTCTTCGTTATCAAGCATGCTTAGTTTTAAGATGTAAGATCCAGTTTCAAGCATTTCAATATCGATTAGGCTCAAGTGCGGTATGACAACACTTGTGTCGAATGATTGAGTGGAAGTATATCCATCAATAACTTTATTATTTGAAGCATTTATGAACTCTTTCTTGAATGTCACTTTTGCACTTTGAAGCTGGTTGGTATTGTATGATTCAAAATAGATTGGCATTTTAGTCAGCTCTTTTGGGAAAAAATTCGAGAGCATTGGGATGATTTGATAACCTGACTTTTGAAAGATACCACCACCTGCTGAAGGCACGGCATATTCTGCAACGGTTATATCTGATAGGCTTGGTTTATCATATACATTTTTAATGGTGAAGCTTTCTGTCCCGTTTATCTTGTTTCGTTTTGGGTCTCCAAAATCAGATATTTCAAGTTTTAAGCTGTAGTCTCCGGGAGCCAGGGCAAATCGTTTTATCTCATAAAAATCTTCAACAATACTGTCTCTTAGCAAAAACTGAGGTGAATTCAAGAGATAAGAAGAGGAAGTGATTAGAGAATCTTTTTGGAAGATATCCATGTATATTACTAAAGTGGATTGAAGTGCGGAGTCGCCAATATTTTTAAGATGCGTCGATATACCTGAGAATTGAAGCTGTATTTCAACATAAGCTCCTACGGAAGGGTTATAGAACTCTTTTAAATCCAGATAGGCTTTTAATTTTTTTTCTTGCGCGGAAAAAGTAGTGGTCAGAAGTAATAAAAAGGAGAAAATCAGAAGCTTATTCATACCCTAAAAATAAGCTAATTTTGCCAAATCAGCATCAAAAAATTATTCGTCTATGTGCACTCGTATTTTTTGAGATAGTTGACGGTTGTATGTTTCAAGAAGAAATTTAAAATAGTTGTCTGTACTTTTTGAGATGCATTTTGTGTAATGCTTTAATCGATATTCAATATGATCCTGTAAAAACTCGAGAATTTCGAATCCGTGGTCCATATTTTTAGCACTTTCTAAAATAACTTCAAAGTGGTTTGCCATTGATTCTTCAACAGCAGTTTTACCTTTAAGGCCATTATCAATGCATTCATGATAGCGTTCTTTTATATTGAAAGCTTCTAGTTTTTTTGTATCTAGAAACTTATCATATCCTTTTGGGAATTGATAATCCGCTTCAAATTCCATATCCTCGAGTTCGGAAACACGTGATTCAAGGAATCGATCTGGAAATTTAAATGCATCTTGCCAATTGATGTAATCTTGCCAAAGGCCGAATCTTCGCACGTTGTTTCCAAGATCAATGATATGGAAGTTCGATTTGTTTGGCAGTTTTCTTGAGCCACGTCCGATCATTTGATGGTACAAGGTTAAAGACCTTGTGGCTCTATTTATTATAATTGTTTTAACTGTTGGTTCATCAAACCCTGTTGTCAGGATGCCTACAGAAGTGAGAATTGCATTCGGGGTCTCCTTAAACCATTTAAGAATGTCTTTTCGATCTTTATCACTGAAGGTTGAGTCCAGGTGTTTGATATTATAATCGAGCTTTTCAAATGATTCTTTGACACGAATAGATGTCTCGATACCTGCATTAAAAATCAGTGTTTTTTTCCCTAGTGCAACTTCTTCATAAGCAAAAATCAGCTTTTCTTGCATGAAGTAATTGCTATATAGCATATCTGAACTTGTAATGGTAAAATCACCATTTGTCCCAATCTTTAAACCATGAAGATTCACATCATAACTGAAGGTTTCTGCATTGGATAGGTATGACTTCTCAATGAGTCCAGCAATCGATTCTCCGACTAGTAATCTGTTGTAATTGTCTTTGAGTGGTAAAGATTTATTACTACTCAAAGGTGTAGCTGTAACACCTAGTATATTACAGTTTTCGTAGTATTGAAATATCTTTCTAAAGCTATTGTAATGCGCCTCATCAACAATGACAAGTCCTACGTTTTTAATGAAGTCTTGATCGTCTGTAAGTCGGTTGTGTAAGGTTTCAACCATGGCAATAAAACACGAATATTCATCTTGGTCGGGAAGGTCTTTTACCTCAGAATTAATAATCTTATTTGCAACTCCAATTGCCGAAAGTTGTTTTGAGGTTTGTACTGAAAGTTCAATTCTATGTGTAAGTATTAATACTTTCTTTTTCCATGTTGATATGTACTTCTTTCCTATTTCTGAAAAAATTACAGTTTTTCCTCCACCAGTAGGCAGTTGATATAAAAGATTGAAGTCTTGCCCATTCGTTGAAAGCTCCTCAAGAATAGTATTTACAGTTTCTTCTTGAAAGGGGTAAAGTTTTTTGGCTTTATACAGGTCAACATCAATCATTCTTCGTCGTGTTTGGCAAGTGGCAAAAGTACGTCCTTTCTTTTAAAGTCGCTAGGGAATAATTAATTTATTTTGACCAATGTTGCATAAATATGGCTCCAGCAATCGCAACATTCAAAGATTCAGCACTTCCTTTTCCATCAATTCGAATAGGCATGTTTACATGTGTTCTTATGGAATCTGATATGCCACGGCTCTCATTCCCAAGTAGAAGGGCATTCATTTGAGATAAATCTTCATTTTCAAAGGCTTTACCATCAAGTAACGCGCCACCAATATTTAGGCTGTGTTCTTTAATAAAAGAATCCAGTTCAACATACCAGATATTCACTCGTAAAAAACTACCCATTGTGGATTGTAGCGCTTTAGCATTAAATAGGTCGGCAGTTTTTTTAGAACATACAAATTGCGAAATACCAAACCAATCTGCAGTGCGTATCAATGTTCCCAAATTACCAGGGTCTTGAATGTCATCAAGAAGTATAACTTTCTCAGAAGGATTAAAAGATATTTGATAGTCTTTCTTAAGTACGATAAGAACGGAATTTGGTGTTTTTAGGGTTGATATTCTAGACAGTTCGTTGGGAGAAGCTGTCAGTATTATAGATCCAAGATTTTTAGGGAGCTGTTCACTGTAGTCATTCGAACAGACGACGTATTGAATCCTGTGCTCATATTTTTCTAGCACTTCATCACATATTTTGATGCCTTCAACAATAAAAGATTGTTCTTTGTCTCTATTCTTTTTAAGATGCAAGCTTTTTATCCATTTTAAATGCTTCTGAGAGATTTTTTGCATATGATATTCCTTACTTTTGTCTGAATTCGATGATGAAGATAAATAAACTTTGGCTGTTCTATACATTACTAGTCATGTTGATGAGTGCTTGCTCACTGACTAAGAATGTTCCGGATGGCTATTATCTTCTCAAGAAGAATAAAATTAAATATGTAGAAAAGGTTGATTTTGAATATGATCTTGATGCAATATTAAAACAGCGACCTAATCAAAAGACAATTGGGATTCTATTAAAACTGAGAGTATACAATTTAATTGACTCTGCTAAAATTGTTACAAAGAAAAATGAACGTTTTGCAGGATTTCAAAAAGGTCTTAAAAAGAAACAGAAACGCTATGATAAGATCAATCAAAAACGTATAACACGTGCGCAGCGTAAAGGTCAAAAGGAATACAGAAAGAAGGTGCTTTCTGATACCATTTACAATCACCTGCTTTTAAGAGAGCGCCTCAAATATAAGTTTGGTGAGGAACCTATTGTTTTTGATTCAATAGCCTACAGAAAAACAAATCAGCAAATTATTAACTTTTTAAGACGCAAGGGTTACTATAAAGCGTTGCTGTCTGATTCTATTCAAATTGATACGGTGAAGCAAACCCTTCAGGTCACCTATGCGCTAGATGTTGGTCCTGTATTCACGATTGACACTGTTTTTTATTCAGGAGACTCTGTAATGGTCTTAAATCATGAAGCTTACCTAAAAACGAGAGTACAAAACGATCAATCACACCCTATTTTAGGCAAGCCATTTGACATTGATATTTTGGCTGATTATCGCGAAGATTTTGCTAGGGGTCAGCGTAATAATGGTTATTACAAATACTCAGCATCGAGCATTGAGTTTATTGTTGACACCATTCACTTAGAGATGTCGGCGCAGTTGGAGATGAAATTTAATCCAGAATATACCGGGGTAGCTGAAAATCCTGATAGCTTATACCTAAAGCCGTATAAGCATTCTAAGGTTCATGAAGTTCATTTTCATCTTAGTGACACCTCGAGAGTTACTGGAGATTTCTCAACATATTGTGCTTGTATTGATTTTGATGACCCAACTTTCAGTCAATTTTTTCTTACTAAAGAGTTGTTCTATTTCAATGAACATAATTTAAATAGAAATAGAACGTCAAAAGACACGATGTTCAGGGATGAAAGCCGTCAAGCTTGGATTCATTTTAATGGGGATGAACCCTTTCTTAGTCCCGAAATTATTGAGCTTCAAAACTATTTAGAAAAAAATGCCAATTACAAAGCGGAAGATCTTTCTAAATCTATTAAAGGTCTTTCTCAGCTTGGTGTTTTTAGCGCAGTTAAACCGGTTATTTATGAATTGCCAGATACGGGTATAGTCAGATTCATGGATGTACATTATTATATGCAGCCTAGTAAAAAGCAGTCTTTTGCTTTTGACAATCGACTAACGACTTCATCCACTGGTCAGCCAGGAATAAGTGCCTCGCTAAACTATATCAATAGAAACCTAAATCGTAATGCTGAAAAGTTAACTGTTTCTTTTGGCGCTGGATTTGAGACTCAGACGCTTGTTTTTGCGGAAGGGGATGATGCGTCATTAGATATATTTAATTCTATTGAGATTGCTCCAAGTATCCAAATGGAGCTTATTGGATTGTCACCCTTTTCACCAACGGCTTTATCTAAAAGACATCGAGCAAGAACTTATATTACAGCAGCGTATAATTATGAAAAACGAGAGATCTTCAACAAACGGGAGGTTTTTCAACTCAACTACCTTTGGAAGTTTTTATTAGGTTCAACTCAAATATTTGAAGTTGGTTTGCCAGGAGCATCAGTAATTAAGCTGATTAATATATCTCCTACCGAAGCCTTCCAAGTTCGCTTAGATTCTATAAATGATCCTTTTCTTTCCAATGCATATAGCAATCAATTTGTGTGGCAGGATGCTAGTTTTTCATACGAGTTTAATAATAAAAACAAGCTATTTAAACCGGGTAAAAAACCATTTCTTGGAGCTAATATTTTATTTTCAGCCAGTCTTGATGCGGCCGGTAATTTTCTATCATTATTTAGTCGTCTTCAAGACACTACAGCAGATGGAACTTTAAAATTCCTCAATTTAAAATATGCGCAATTCATGAGGATTGATACAAAATACATTTTATCAAAAAAAATAAATTCTAAATCATCCATTCATTTCCGTGCCAATGCTGGATTTGGTTTGCCATATGGAAACTCTACAACCGCATTACCTTATGACTATAGTTTCTCTGTTGGAGGTGCCAATGATAATAGAGGATGGAATGCCCGAAGTTTGGGGCCAGGAAATTACAAGTTTCATTTGGACCCAGATAGAACGATTACGCAGATCGGGGATATTCGGTTGGGTGGTTCTATTGAATATCGATTTTCACTGAATGAAATTTTTAAAGGTGCCCTATTTACTGATTTTGGTAATAT
Organism: uncultured Flavobacteriales bacterium; assembly: GCA_943789205.1. GTDB lineage: Bacteria > Bacteroidota > Bacteroidia > Flavobacteriales_D > Crocinitomicaceae > UBA952. The sequence goes on along the minus strand of CALSTG010000001.1, from coordinate 23,437 downwards.
ATGGACTTATAAAAATGATTCAAGAGATGCCCAATTTAACGCAAATTCAGTATTCAAAGAACTTGCTGTGGCTTCCGGTCTTGGCCTGAGGTTGGATTTAGATTATTTCATTATCCGATTGGACCTTGGAATACCAATTTATAACCCAGCCTACAGCGATGGTGCGCGTTGGGTTTTTCAGGATATAAGTGAGCGTACCATATATAAACAAGAGGCCATTGATGCTGGAATGAATCCTGACTTATTACCAAGGCCGTTTATTCCTCGTATACATTTTGGTCTTGGCTATCCCTTCTAATTATGAAATTATTTCTAATCTTTATTGTTATTGTTGGTCTTTCATCATGTATGAAAACGGAACCTGCAGATCTAGTTGTTTTTAATGCTGAGATACATACGATGAATGAAAATAACGATGTCGCTCAAGCTGTTGCTGTAAGAGACGGTAAAATCATCGAATTTGGACCGGACCGTCAGATACTTAACAAGTATGCCTATACACGTTCTATTGATGCACGAGGTAAGCAAATTTATCCTGGATTTATTGATGCTCATGGGCATTTAATGTCATATGCTGCGCAGCTTTTAGGAGTAAACCTTGTTGGTTCATTATCAGAGGTTGAGATGCTCAAAAGAGTTGAGAAGTATCGTGATTTAAACAAAAGTCCAATTATTATTGGCATGGGTTGGGATCAGTCTTTGTGGGATGATACAGCGTTTCCAGATAATAAAAAATTGAACGTTTTATTCCCAGACACACCAGTTTGTCTCTATAGAATTGATGGTCATTCTGCACTCGTAAATAAGGCTTTTATACAGTTACTTGGTGATTTTGATGTTCCATATGGAGGTGCAATTTTAACCGATGATTCTGGATTGTACACAGGTTTGTTTATCGATGCTGCATTGCAACTTTTTGAGGAAGTGCTTCCGAAGTATACAGATGAGGAGTTGCGAACTAAAATTTTAGCAATTCAAAAAGAATTGTTTTCGCACGGAGTTACAGGAGTTCATGAGGCTGGAGTGAATGCTGATGAATTGTCTTTGTTGAATGAAATGATAAATTCAGGTGATTTAAAATTGAATATTTATGCGATGCTTTCACCTTCAAGGCAGAACAAAAAATTTGCAAGAGAAAATGGAATCTATCGAAACAAAACTCTTCTTGTTAGAAGTTTTAAGGCATACGTCGATGGTGCGCTCGGGTCTAGTGGAGCCCACCTTAAAGAGCCCTATCATGACCATCCCAATTACAATGGTTTAACATTAAGTAATATTGATTCTTTAAATACACTGCGAGACTTCTGCTTATTAAATGGTTATCAGCTCAATTGTCATGGGATAGGGGATGCAGCCGTTTCACAAATTTTACGAATGTGCAAGGTCGCTTATGAAAAAAATCCCGATCATAGATTCCGATTGGAACATGCTCAAGTCGTTGATTCCATTGATTTTCATTTATTTAATGATTATGCTGTTTTCCCATCTGTTCAACCTACACATGCGACGACTGATCAAAGATGGGCTATCTCAAAATTAGGTCCCGAACGAATGAAGGGAGCTTATGCCTATAAATCTTTATTGAATGAGTTTGGAATGATTGCTTTGGGGACGGATTTTCCTATTGAATACACCAATCCTTTTTTCACGATTCATTCAGCAGTACATCGGCAAAATTCAAAAGGGATTCCGAAAGAGGGGTTTCTTGCAGAAGAATCCTTAACATTTCAGGAGACTTTAAAAGGAATGACAATATGGGCTGCTTTTTCTTCCTTTCAAGAAACTGAACTTGGCTCTTTAGAGCAGGGCAAACAAGCAACATTTGTTATTTTAGACCGTCCACTCAACAAATCCAAAGTCTTTATGCCTAATTATTCCTGGAAGACCTTTCTTAATGGTGACATAGTACATTCTTTAGATTGATATTATGTAAATTTGTATCATGAACATAGAGCAGATTTATACCAAATGCCTTGCACAAGGAGCGTATTACATTGAATCAAAAGGTGAAGTCGCCATTATTGATCCTCTTCGCGAAACGGCTCCATATATAGAACGTATGCAGTCAAATGGTGCAAAGATTAAGTATATTTTCGAGACACATTTTCATGCAGATTTTGTGAGTGGACATGTTGACCTTGCCAATAAAACAGATGCTACTATTGTTTTTGGTCCTAACGCTGCTCCGAGTTTCCCACATCATTCAGCTCATGACCAAGAAGAATTTATAATAGGAGAGCTTACATTAACAGTGTTACATACTCCCGGTCATACTATGGAGTCCTCTTGTTTTTTACTTCGTGATGCTGAGGGTAAAGATATTGCTGTTTTTACAGGAGATACCTTATTCATAGGCGATGTTGGAAGACCAGATTTAGCGCAAAAATCAGCGGATATAACGCAGGAGGAATTGGCAGGTTTGCTATTTGATTCTTTGCGTACAAAGCTTATGATTTTAAATGATGATGTTATAGTTTATCCTGCTCATGGTGCTGGAAGCGCTTGTGGAAAAAACATGTCGAGTGAAACTTTTAGTACAATTGGAGTTCAAAAAACATCAAATTACGCACTTCGTGCTGATATGCTAAAGGATGATTTTATTGCTGAACTCACAGATGGTTTGATGCCGCCGCCTCAATATTTTGGTATGAACGTTCAAATGAATAAAACAGGTTATGATTCTATTGATGAGGTTTTGAAACGCGGTCTAAAACCACTTGAATTGGCTGTATTTACAGATTTACTCTCAAAAGAAGATGTGATTTTACTGGATACGAGACCTGCAGATCAATTTTCAGCGGGTTTTATACCGGGAAGTATATTCATTGGTTTAGATGGGCAATTTGCTCCATGGGTTGGTGCGTTAATTCCTGCAGACCATCAGAAGTTGATTTTATTGACCGAGCCGGGCAAGGAATTAGAAACTGTTCAGAGGCTTGCTCGTGTTGGGTACGATCATGTTCTGGGATATTTGAAGGGCGGATTTGATAGTTGGTTGGCGGCAAGTAACGGTATTGACACCGTTGGGCGTATAGAAGTTAAAGACTTCATGAATCTAGATTTCGAGCAAGAGTGCATTGTTGATGTTCGGAAACCTGGTGAATATGATGCATCTCATCTAACAGTAGCCCGCTCCCTTCCTTTAGATTTTATCAAAGAAAACATTAAAGATTATCCGAGAAACACACCTCTTTTATTGCATTGTGCAGGTGGTTATCGCAGTATGATAGCTGCATCCATACTTAAACGAAACGGTTTTAATGTCGTGGAAGATCTAATAGGTGGTTACCGAGTTTTGCCAGAATCTTTTCATTTGAGAACAGACTTTGTTTGTCCTAGTACTCTTTAATTACGCAAGCCCATGGCGTCTTTTAAGAAACCATTCGCCACAAAGAAGAAGCGCGCAAAAGACAAGAAACCAAGTGTAATCTATGAGTTTTAAACTCACATCTTCTGTGTATGAAACAGAGGCAATTTCTTTTTTATTACCGAGATCCTTTATGAAATCATTAAATGCAGAAAGTTTGTAAAAGCTGCCATTACTTTGGACTGCCAGTTGTTTTAAAACGCTATGGTTTGCAACAGATTCACTACGTTCTTTATCAATATCTTCAACAATAATGCTACCTTTTTTAGTTAACGTTTTATTATTGAATAGTGCTTTGGCTACCCAGTCATAGCGCCCAGGGTTGAGCTTGCCCAATTGAGCACGATAACCATTTTCGTATACCGAAAATTGCGAATTGTATTTCCTGTTCTCTTCATCGCTTATTTCAAGAGATAAAACTGGTGATGTTATAGCTTCTAAAGATTCGTTGTAAAATACACCATCAACAACAAGTGCTTCTTCTTTGTTGATACGTTTTGGGAAACGAACAGAGAGACCCTTTGACTTGCCTGGTACGGTTAGAAATTGAATTGTTTTATTGAACAGCTCATCAAAAGTTTTATGTTCGCCTTTTCGCTGGTATTCATTCATGCGCCATCGCCAAATACCTTCCCCCATTATTACGCCATAACGGTTGCCCCGTTTTGTGAGAAAAAATAATAGAGGCGTCTTCTTTAAAACGCTGCCAATTCTTTGATTGAGTAATACAGATGAACCTTGAGGGGCTTTGAAATCGCCAAATTGTGTATGTAATGGTGGATAGTATTTCAGTGATTCTTCTAGTTCATCGTTAAGTATAAATGAGGTGAAGTTTAGATTTTTTGAAGCCTGAACATCATCACTTTTACCAATTGCGCGACTCGGAAATTTAAGACCTAGATTCTTGTAAATGTTCTTATTTGTTTCGGGTCCGATAATATACAGAATTGGAATATTTCTATTTTTTAATCCTTGAATTATCGAGAGGTCTTCAGGTTTTTTAGGAGAATGACAGATAACTAAGTTTGTGTTTCCTGAATCCTGGGTCCAATCTTTAAATAGTAAGGTTTCACATTCTATATTCTCATCTGCAGAGAGTACATTTTTTAGAGTAGATATATCCGGGTGCGGTGCATCGCTTAAAATGAGAACCTTATTTCTTGAGTCTAGTATTTCTACATAAAATCGTTTGACGTTATTTTTAAAGGTAATTTCTTCGGGTTTATTAATCAGCTGAACCGTGTAGGTTTGATAACCAACAACGTCTGCAGGTAATAGGAATCTTATTTTTTTAAAATCTTCAGTGGCTTTACTGAATCTGATTTTTTTTGAGGCAACGATTTTGTTATCTCTAATAATATTTAGTGTTGTTTCTTCTTCAGGGTATTGATATGCAGAAATATCAATTTCCACTGGGAATTCATTCTGAAGAAAGGCGAGGGGATTGTTGAACACATTTTTTACGATTTGGTCCTTTTTCTGAATAGAATCACCGACTGCTAAAGTGAAAATTGGAGTTGTACGTAGTTTTCCAGCATTATAAATGGGATTGGCACCAACATTGAAATTACCATCTGATATGAAAGCTATCCCTCCGACATTTCTATTGTAATAATTGGTATGAATATAATTGAAAGCTTCTTCTAAATTAGAATTCGCCTCGTCAAATTTGAAGTTTATTGAGTCATTAACTAGTGTCCCGATGGATAATTCTTTAACATTAAATGAGCTACCATATGTTTCTCTGAGATTTTGAATTGTACTTTTTATTTGTCTTGGAACTTCGGAACTGTCCTTGTAGTTTAACATCGATGCTGAATTGTCCGTTACGACGATTAAAATAGGAGCTTCAACGCGTTCCGTGTATGTTTTGACTAGTAACCCTAAAAGAAGAATTAAAATAGAAAAAACCGAACTGAATCTCAGAATATATAATAAGGTTTTGACCACCTTCGGCACAGCGTCTAAACCTCTTTTTTTTCTGTAGGAAAACCAGGTTGTTAAGAGCGCTACAACAAGAATTACAAAAAGCCAAAAAGCTGAATATTCTAGTTCCAAATCCATGTGCTTAAAATTAACGACAATAAATAGAATGTATTCATTTTTCAAAGACAAATTCGAGCGATGAAGAAATTCATGTCTTGTTTCAAATCCCTATATTCGTATCCTAAAATTTATTCAATGTCAAAAACAGTATATATCGTATCCGCAGTAAGAACGCCAATGGGTTCTTTTTTAGGTGGTTTATCAAGTGTGCCCGCAACACAATTGGGGGCTGTAGCAATTAAAGGCGCTTTAGAAAAAGCTAATCTGTCCACAGGTCTAGTGGACGAGGTATACATGGGTAATGTATTACAAGCCGGAGTGGGTCAAGCACCTGCGAGACAAGCGGCTATTGCTGCAGGTATTGGGAATAATGTTCCATGTACTACGATTAATAAAGTTTGTGCCTCTGGAATGAAATCTGTAGCACTTGGAGCGCAATCGATTCTTGCAGGTGACAATCATATTGTTGTTGCAGGTGGAATGGAGAACATGTCAATGACACCGCACTATATGAGTGGTAGGTCAGGTACAAAATTTGGCAACATTCAAATGCTTGATGGAATTACAAAAGATGGATTATTGGATGTTTATAATAAAGTACCAATGGGTAATTGTGCAGAGCTTTGTGCAAAAGAGCACAATATATCTAGAGCGGATCAAGATAATTTCGCAATAGAATCTTATAAAAGGGCATCTGCAGCTTGGGAACAAGGTAAATTTTCAGATGAGGTCGTTCCTGTGGCTGTTCCACAACGCAAAGGTGATCCTAAGATTATCGATTGTGATGAAGAATTTAAAAATGTATTCTTGGAAAAGATTCCAAACCTGAGGCCTGCCTTTGATAAGGAAGGGACAATAACTGCAGCCAATGCCTCTACATTAAATGATGGTGCTTCATGTTTATTGTTAGCTTCTGAGGAGGCGGTTCAGAAGCATGGACTTTCACCGATTGGAAAAATCATTTCATATGCAGACGCAGCTCATGAGCCTGAATGGTTTACTACAGCTCCTTCCAAGGCTGTTCCAAAAGCATTAGCTAAGGCTGATTTATCTGTGAGTGATGTTGATTATTGGGAGTTGAACCAAGCATTTTCCGTTGTTGGAATCGCCAATACTAAGCTTCTTAATTTAGATCCTTCAAAGGTTGATGTAAATGGAGGTGCTGTTGCTCTAGGTCATCCTCTTGGCAATTCAGGCTCTAGGATTCTTGTTACGTTATTGCATGTCCTAAAGCAAAATGGTGGTAAAATTGGAGGGGCTGGCATCTGTAACGGTGGCGGTGGCGCTTCAGCAATGGTCATTGAGAATATTTAAAGCACTTAATCATATTTCGAAAAGGCGACATTTGTCGTCTTTTTTTTTGTTTTAACCTAAACATTGTGTATTTCATGTTGTTTTAAATTTATGTATCAATTAAAGAGAAAACAGCTTATTAAAGCCGACCTTCAAAGCACTTGGGATTTTTTTTCGTCTCCCTTGAATCTTAAGAAAATCACACCTCCGGAGCTTGGCTTCCAGGTTAAAACTGAGTTACCAGAAAAAATGTATGAAGGTTTGATGATTGAGTACACAGTCAAGCCTATTTTAGGAATTCCAATGAACTGGGTAACAGAAATTAAAACTGTGAAGGACCTTGAGTTTTTTGTCGATGAGCAGCGCATTGGTCCATACAAGATCTGGCACCATGAACATCATTTTAATAAGGTAGAAGGAGGAGTAGAAATGACAGACATCGTTTCCTATGTTCTTCCTTTAGGAATTCTTGGAAGACTGATGCATCCAATCATAGTCAAAAAGAAATTAGAAGAAATTTTTGATTTCCGATTTAAAGCCGTGGAGCATACAATTGATTTCTAATTGTCGTAATTTTGCGACAGATTGAAATTTAAAGACTACCATATAGATCAAAAATTAAAAAGCCAACTCGAATATCTTGGTTTTAACAGACCTACTGATATTCAGTTTCGGGCGATACCAGCCATTCTTGATGGTGAAGATGTCATGGCCGTGGCGCCAACAGGAACGGGAAAAACAGCGGCTTTTGCTATTCCAGTCCTTCAACATGTCCTTCAAAACCGCAAAGGGAAACATAAGCACATAAGCACACTTGTTTTGGTACCTACTAGAGAGCTTGCTCAACAAATAGCCGAGGCATTTGAGGCAATAGGAAAGAAGACGGGCGTTAAAGTATTAGGTCTTTATGGAGGCGTTAAGCAAGAACCTCAAATAAAAGAACTAAATAACAATGTCGAGATTTTAGTTGCCACCCCTGGAAGGATGTTTGATTTAATTTCTCAAGGCTTTGTAGATTTGAGTCATGTTTCCCACTTTATAATTGATGAAGCTGATTTGATGCTGGATCTTGGTTTTAATGAGGATATCCGAGATGTACTTCGCTTCTTACCGAGAAAGCGTCAAACCTTATTTTTTACAGCAACGTTAAATAAAAAAATAAAGGCACTGGCATATGATGTTGTGCGAAATGCAATTCGCATTCATGTGTCACCTAAAAATCCAGTTTCTAAAAATGTTCAGCATGCCGTGAGTAGGGTTGAGATGGACGACAAACGTTTTTTCTTGGAAAATTTGCTTAATGAGTTTGAAGAAGGAAAGTTTATTGTTTTTGTCCGTACAAAAGTAAGAGCAGAACGAGTCGTTGCTGCTATGGAGCGCGCAAACATTTCATGCGAAGCGCTTCACGGTGGGATAGAACAGGATGTAAGATTTGACATTCTAGAACGTTTTAGAAATGGAGTAAATACTATTCTGATTACGACAGACGTGGCATGTCGAGGTATTGACATTCCTCAAATGGATTACGTTGTAAATTATGATCTTCCTGAGCATCCAGAAAATTACGTGCATAGATGCGGAAGAACTGGACGTGGAAATAATAAGGGGCATGCGCTCTCGTTTTGTGCGGAAAATGAGGTTGTACTTCTAGAGGAAATAGAAAAGTATACCGGACATGATATTGAGGTTTTTGATCTGAAACCTGAAGAATATCAATCGATAGTCAGTGAGTCTGATTCACATGATAAAAATTGGAAAAAATTAATAGCAGATAATGACAATCCAGATTCTTGGGATTGATAGATAAACTATTTTAGAGCGGGTATATTGATGTTCTCAATATTGTTTTCAATTGATTTTAGTTCAGACGCCGAAACTTTTGGACCCAACTTCAGATTGTATTTGAGAGAAATACCATAGTGTAGAAAGTGATTTTCTTTAAAATCAGATAATATACGCGCATTCAATCCAATACTTAAAATGTCAATCGGGTAATACGCTGCAATATTAATTGAGTAAAAGTCTACTTCAGTCTGTTTATCGCTAAAATTAAAGGCATAGCCTAAATCAATGCCAGAAGTCTGCGTAAACATTGCGCTAAGTTGGGGGATAAGCATACCATAAAAGTAATCTACTTTCAACCCAGCCTGAGAAAAAACATAGTTTTGTTTAGCCCCTATTTTTTTTGAGGGTCTCAGATTAAATGTTTTGTAACCCGCCAAGCTAAACATGACGTCCATTCCTGGTGAATTGAAAAAAGCAAATTCACTCGGGGGTTTTCCAAGAGTGTACATAGATATTGAGGGCTCAAAAGTATAATTAACTTGTTTTTCAGTTAGATTTTTGAGAAGGACCTTTTGAGCTTTAGTTTTGGTTTTGGTTTCCAACTCTTGAACCATCGCGTTTTGTGGTTTTTCTTGTTTGAGGATGGCCATAGAGACCAGCGCCTGCTGTAGGTCATATGCTTTTGACTTTACATTAATGTAACGAATACGTTCGCTTAGATTATAGCTAATTCTTTGCTCAGAAATTGATTTGTACCTTTCTGGGTCTACATCTGAAAATTCTTTTAGCTGACGATGAACAACTGTGAGGTGCTCAATACTGTGACCTTTTTTGCTCATCATTTTTTGAACACGGAGGGCTAGAACGTTGAATTTTTCTAATCTCAACGAGTCTTGCGCGCTCACGGAGTTCAAGGAAATCAAAGCGACAACACAGATAATCTTACAACACAATTTAAACATTAACCCTCTCAATATATCTCAAATATAAATAATTGCGCTTGAATACTAAATTAATTAGATGTCATTTATATATTTTCTGTAGATAATTTATTTAAGGTTTTAAAATTTGAGCTTTTTGTTGAATGATTTTATTAATAAATGGACGCGATTTTTTAGAAAGCGAATCCTTTTGAATTCTGAGAAATTGACCATTTGAATGGAAGCTAAAATCATCCGAATAGAATAGTGATAATTGATAGTATGGAACGACCCAGCTATAGCGCGTGGCTCTCTTATTCAAATGTATAATGATGCCTTTAGGTCTGAGTTCAATGTTGCAATAATTAATGTCGTTGTTTTGTTCAAGTATGGATTTGAACCCTGAGCTATATGCACTGATATTAAGTTTTGTAGATCCGATTCCTTTAAGCTTAAGACTGTCCCATATAGAGAACGGCAAACCAACTTTATCTTCAACTTGAAGCTTTTTTTCTTTTGTAAGTACCGTAGAGTCAATTAGCATATACCATTAAAACAAACAGCGGTAAATAAGGTTCTTGATTTTAATTATATTTGTCGCTCAAAGACTTACATAATTTTACAACACACGACAACGATTTACATGATTTCAAAACTCATAACCATCTATTTTTAGATTTCCTAGTACATATTGATTTTATAAAGTATCCAATCAGAAAAAGTTTGGTGCATAAAAAAACCCTTTTTAAAAGGGTTCTCAAGGTTTTTTTATATTATCTATGATCTATCTATGATCCACAGCCAACACAATCAATCCTAGTATCCATAGGCTTTGTTCCTGACACCTTCATTTCTAGATTATGAATCTTATCTCGGATATCCATATCTTCCATCATATTCCCAGTGAGCTTCCCTTTGAGATTTTCAATTTCTTGTTTTAACGCGTCTAACTCATTCATAAATTTGGTTTTTAGTAGTTTGCTTAACTAAACTACAAATTGGTCGCGGAGCTACAATATTTTTTTCTTGAGAGTTATTAAGAATGTTTTCAACAATTCACCTTTAGCTAAATAGAGAAGGGGGTTCTAGTAATTCATTGTAGGTATATACACTTTGGACTTCTGGAATATTCCCTAAATATTCGCGTCCCTTTAAACGCTGAACCGTATGTGAATTGAGTACAGATGTAACATTTGGCACAATAAGTTTTCGTGCATCTTCGGCGGAATTAGTAAGCCAAGATTTTGCATCCTGATCTTCGAGTAGTAGTGGCATTCTAGCCTCTTTGAGTTTTGGGTTGTTATGGATTTTTTCCAAAACTTCATTCCCTTTTGTCGTCACAATACTGAAAGTGTCTATGAGTTCACCTGATAATTTATTGAGCCAGGTTTCCTTGATACCTCCTAGCATCAGTCTTTTTTTCGTATTTGTTTGTATAAAGTAAGGAAAAGTCTTCCCATTCTTATGATGGTATTCATAAAAGCCATCTAGTGGGAGTATACACCTGCTTTCACTTGCTGCTTTTCGAAACGAGATTTTTTCAAATAACGTTTCTCCGCGTGCATTTATCGTTTTGTTGCAGATTTCGCGGGCTTGTTTCTCAGATTTTGTCCAGCTTGGAATTAAGCCCCAATGACAAAGTTCCAAGTCTAGTTTTTCTTTAAATGTAAAGACGGCAAACTTTTCATGAGAAAATGCATTGGAATGATAATGGTTTTTGTGGATGTCTTTTAGCGATTCCCATTTAAACTTTAAGCGTTCAACCTCCTCTTTTGAAGCACCAATTCTGACGGCTTCTCTATATATCTTCTCGGCAAGTTGCGAGGCTTCGTAGCACATATATGCTATTTTTTTATAACTTTTTGGATTATCCTTCCCAGTGAGGTGTCAATAACAAGAAGATAGGTGCCAGATTGTAATTCACTTAAGTCAATACTCTGCTCTAGTTGCTGCGCTTTAGATTGAACGAGTTGACCTTTTTGATTAAGCAATTGATAGCTGAATGCTCCCGTAATACCGCCGAGTGTAACTTTACTTTCGGTAGGATTGGGACCTAGTTTCAGTGTGAACTTTGTCTCTTGAATGTCAGCATTGAGGTTTAAAAAGTTGTCTTTATAGGTAATGTTACTAATGGTTTCTACTCCTCCTGCATCACGTGTTGTGATTTTGAGCATAGGTTCTTTCTCATTCTTTGCAATCCATTCATATTCGTAGCTAATTGGTACAGGCAACTCAAACCATTGTGGGCCGCCAAACAAATCAATATAAACAGAATCATTTTCGATAATTTCGTGTTTTAGGCGAAGCACCTCAAAAGTTCCATATGGCGTGGTTATATTTCCCCAGCCATCAACTTGTGTATTTCTAGTGCGGTATTGGATCCAAATAGCATTGTAAATTGGGTTGAGGTCTAAATAGGAATAGCCATTCGAGGTGTAATTTTCTCCATAATTCATGGGTAAAGCATATCTTGTTTCAATTGTGTCTGACAAGACTGGTATTTCTGTACCCGAAATACCGATCGATAAACCAACACTCGTGATGCCATCTGCTGCATTTTTTGAAAATTGATTGATGACATCAATACTAATCGGTAAAAATTCTCCTGCCTGATCCAATGGGATGTCTACGGTTTCTGCAAAATTTGTGGCTTGGTAGGCGTCACTTGCAAATGCTCCAAACGTAAAAGAAGGAATCGCACTTGCGTTATCCATGCTTTGGTACTCTTTTAACATTTGGCTTTCGGCTATAAGGTTTGAAAAGTCCCAAGTGTAATTTTCTCCGGTGCTTGCATAGTCGATTGAGAAGTCATTGCTATTGCTCACGCGTACGGTATCTCCACCATCTGCAAAATCGGATACTTCGAGTGCGATTTGAGCATAAAGAATGGTTGGTAATAGCGCAAAGGGAATTAAGAATTTCATAGTGGCTTTTGTTTAAAGTAAAGTTAAGGGTTTATTATTTCTAATCATATCTGGCTCAAAATTAGTGGAACAAAATCCTTTCAGAACAAATGTGTACTTTTGCACTGCGAAAACAATTGATGTAAAAAAATTTGTTTTTTTAACCACTGGATATGAAACGAATTAAGGAATACAAGACACTTTTTAATGTAGAGGGAGCATTAGATCTTAAGGATTTAAAGAAAACATACAGAAGCTTGGTTAAGCAATGGCACCCAGATAAGTTTCAAGATGATGATTCCCGCAAGGAAGAGGCAGAGCTGATGGGGCAGAAGGTAATCGATGCCTACCATTTCTTGGTGAGTATGGCGCCTGAAACCAAAGAGAGAAACCGACCTGCATACAAAAAGACGATTGACGATTGCGGGATTGAGAACTATAAGCACAAAGGTTTGCTTCTAGAGATTTCCTTTACCAACGGAGCGGTCTATGAGTATTTCGGAGTAACACCTGCTTTATTCAAGAAGCTCATCAATTCAGACAAGCAGATTCGTTTTGCCAAGCGAAGCATCTTTCATTCCTTTCCTTACAGACAATCAAAAAAGGCATTAGAACCAGAAATGGCCTAATACCAAAATAACCTAAGCCAAAGACTTAAAAAAAGCCCGACATATTCAGCTGGGCTTTTTGTATCGTTAAATCAGAAGGATTATTTGTCCAAACATTCATGTACAATCTTCGCATTAAGAAGTGTTAATTATTCTCTTTTAAAGTGGAGATTAAGTATTTTAGAGTGCTGAATGAAAACTGCAAATCTTGTCAAATAAAACGACGGACGTTATTGTATATAAAAGGGCCGTTTTTAGCTCTATTACAGAAATACCATCCAGTGATTGGAACAAGGTACAGAACGGACGTAATATTTATCTTTCATTGCCTTATCTGAGCGCACTCGAGCATGGAATGCAAAAGGAACTCAGCTTCTTTTTCTCCATCTCCTACAATGCACAGAACGAACCGGTGCTGATTGCGGTATTTGTGCGTGTCAAATTTGTAGACAAGCGCAAGCGCTTCGGTGATTCAGTTTTTAAGTTGCGTTTCCCCTTTAAGAAGAAACTCGAAAATATTTTAAGCATCAATGCATTGGCCTGTGGCAACGTTTTTTCGGCTGGGGAGAACGGAATGCTTTGGACTGAGAATCTCGAGGCGCAAGGAGCTTTTGAAGAGGTCGAAAGGGTACATCAAAGCCTTATGAAAGAGCACGATACAAACAAGGATGTTTCCTTGCGTGTGTTCAAGGATTTTTGGCCACAAACAGTATCTGCAGGAAACATCCTCATTAAAAAGGGCTTCTTTGATTTCAAGATTGATGTCAATATGGTCCTGAAGATCCATGAAGATTGGAAGACCATCAATGATTACCTCATGAGTATGAAAACCAAGTTTAGGACGCGGGCTAATGCCGTATATAGAAAGTCAGCGCCCTTGACCGTTAAAGCTTTAAATGCTAAGAACATTTTAGAAGAATCTGAGCACATCGTGCGTTTGTTTGACAATGTTCTTCAGAAATCTGATTTCCATATTGGAACAATGAACCCAGATACCTTTGCAGCGTGTAAAGAGAATCTCGGAGATGATTTTATCTTTACCGCCTATTATATGGATAAGAAAATGCTTGGCTTTAGCACCGCATTTAGGAATGCAGCATCTTTCGATGCCAACTATGTAGGTTTGGATTATAACTACAATGAGCAATATGATATCTATCAGAGAATACTTTATGATTATGTTGAGGAAGCCATTAAAGCAAAAGTTCCTGAGCTTCAGTTTGGGCGTACCTCTGAACTTATCAAAAGTGCCGTTGGTGCAGAACCTCGAGATATGACCATCTACATTAAGCACAAACGAAAATTATCCAACATCATTTTAAAAAAAGTGATTCAATCCGTGGCACCAAGCCCTTTTGAGTTGCGTAAACCTTTTAAAGCCAATTTTAAACATTAATGGATTCATTAACACAAATCGTATTAGGAGCTGCCGTCGGTGAGGCGGTGCTCGGTAAGAAGATTGGTTCAAGAGCCATGCTCTGGGGAGCCATAGCCGGAACCATTCCTGACTTGGATGTTTTCTTACGTTATTTTACCGATCCCATAACGGCAACGGAGCTGCACCGCGGCTTTTCACATTCATTGGTGTTTGCCATACTGATGGCACCCATCATGGGCTGGATCGCCGATAGGATACACAAGAAACGCGAAATAGGTTTTAAGCCCTGGACCAAGTTGTTTTTTCTTTGTATCGTAACCCATCCTTTACTCGACAACCATACAACTTGGGGAACTCAGTTCTTTTGGCCCTTTGAATATAGAATTGCCTTTAAGAATATCTTTGTGGCTGACCCGTTGTATACGCTTCCATTCTTATCTTTCTTATTGATTGCGATGTTTCATAAGCGGACCAATCCTCGACGGAGCTTTTTTAATAAGCTTGGTTTAATTGTAAGTTCATCATACATGTTACTTACGATTGTTTTAAAGGGTTATGCGCATTATCAATTTAGCAAGCAGCTAAAAAAAGATAAGGTTGCATATTTGGATATGGATAGTAAACCGACTCCTTTGAATACAATTCTTTGGAATGCACAAGTTGAAACAGAAACGGGTTACCGGGTTGCAAATTACTCTTTGTTTGATGCTAAGGATATTGAATTTTCTAGAGAGTTCCCGAAGAATTATCACCTGATTACACCTTATAAAAATCAAAAAGAGGTCAAACAGCTTATTAAAATTGCAGCCGGTTGGTATATTATTGAGGAAGTTAATGGTGAATTGTTTTTTGTTGATTTAAGATTTGGTCAGATGGGTATGGACATCAATAAAGCACCTTTCATATGGCGCTATAAGCTCATTCCAGATGAAAAAGGACAGATTCGCGTGGAGCGTGCACGGCAAGATTTTGGTAAATCATCCGCAGGTTCTGTTTTCAGTGAACTTTGGAACCGCATCAAAGGGAATTAAAAGCAGCGCTTTTCGATACCAGAAAATTTGGCGTTACAGGAAAGGGTGGATTAATAATCGAATCGAAAAGCAAATCATAAGAATTCCAATCACGCGAAAGACATTCTTTAGCTTTTGAGGCTCAATCAAGTGACTAATGCGCTCTGCAAATAGGGCTTTTAAGACATCTGTAGAGAAAATCACAGCAATGGTTACCGCCAACGAAAATAGGGCAGTACTGTCGTCGTATAGCGCTTGTGTGTAGGTCACAAAACCAAACCATACCGCAAATACAAAGGGATTCACAAAATTAATCAAGAAGCCATTGATGCCATAGACCAATAAGGAGCTTTTTTGCAGTCTGCCTTTCACGGTCGTGTTGAGGTTTGGTTTAAGGACATATTTGAGTCCCATCACAAGTAAGAGGGCACCTCCTATAATCGATGCCCAAAAGACAAAGGTGGGTTTTGCGATAAATTCTGTAGTGCCATAGAGTGCAATCCCAAGGCAAAGCATATCTCCAAGGATAATCCCAAGAGCAACAGATACTCCTGCTTTAAATCCAGATTCTAGGGTGCTTTTCAGTAGATAAAAAAAGACTGGCCCAATAAAGAGCAAAGTACCCAATCCCAAAAGAAAACCCGTGAGGACCGCCATTATTCCTTGTCTTGCTTCTTCTTATATTGCTGAAAGGCTGCACCAAAAACGAGCCCTAGAGAAATCCCTAAAGCAATGTTGTCAAATGCAGCGCCAAATGCTACGCCTATACATAGGCCAATGCCAACGAAGTAATCAGAAGGTAAATTTTTTTTGTTTTTCATAACATGTAAATATAAAAAAAACCGAATCTATGTTCGGGTTTAATTATTGTGGAGTCGGAGAGAGGCTTCTCGAACTTTTTGGAGGGTGATATTGAGCTGTTGATGATGAAGTTGAATTCCTTAGTTATCTGAATTATTTTTTGTACTTCTTTCTTCTAGAACAGCTTCAATATCTTCCATTTTAAATCCCTTCGCTTTTAGCAGAATAAGATAGTGGTACATTAAATCGGCCGCCTCATTCTTGAACAAATCATCGTCATTGTCTTTTGCTTCAATGACTAATTCTACTGCTTCTTCGCCCACTTTCTGTGCTACTTTATTAATGCCTCGTCTATACAATTGGTTGGTGTATGATTTTTCATCGTTATCATCAATACGCTGACTTATTGTATCTTCTAATTGATATAAAAACCCTTTTGAAGTTTCGTCATTGAAACAAGTCGTTGCTCCAGTATGACAAGTTGGTCCTTTTGGAATAGCAGATATGAGAATTGTATCATTGTCACAATCAATCATAATGTCTTGCACCATTAGCGTATTCCCAGACTCTTCGCCTTTGGTCCATAATCTATTCTTGCTACGACTGAAGAAGGTTACTATGTTTTCTGAAAGTGTTTTCTGATAAGCTTCTTCATTCATGTAGCCCAGCATTAATACTTGTAAGGTATTCGCATTCTGAATTACGACAGGAACAAGTCCGTCTCCTTTGTTAAAATCTATTTTCATCTTGTTATTTTCTAATTAATATGTTTTGTTTTGCGAGGTACTCTTTTAATTCTGGTATTGGAATTTCTCCATAGTGAAATATACTAGCAGCTAATCCTGCACTAATTCCTGTTTGAAACAATTCTGAGAAATGTTCTTTCGTTCCAGCTCCACCAGAAGCAATAATTGGAATGTCAACCGAGTTGTTTGCTTGTTGGGTAATATCTATTGCAAAGCCACTTTTTGTGCCATCATGATTCATAGAGGTTAGTAATATTTCTCCGGCACCTAAAGCTTCTGCTTGCTTGATCCAATCCAATGTTCTGCGCTCGGTTTTTATTCTACCTCCTTTTGTGAAGACCATCCATTCATCGTCGATCAGTTTTGTATCCACTGCAACAACAACGCACTGTGAACCAAATTTAGAAGCAATGTCTTTAATCAATTGTGGGTTTTTGACAGCAGAAGAATTAACGCTTACTTTATCTGCTCCAGCAGTAATGAGTTTTGAAGCATCCTTTAAAGAGTTAATGCCTCCACCAACGGTAAACGGTATGTTAATTTTCCGTCCAATTTTTTGAACTAAATCAATTAAGGTTGATCTATTCTCAATGGTTGCTGTAATGTCTAAAAACACCAATTCGTCAGCACCTTGCTTTACATACCCTTTGGCCAATTCAATTGGATCTCCTGCATCTTGAATATCGATAAAATTGACACCTTTTACGGTTCTCCCATTTTTAATATCCAGACAAGGGATAATTCTTTTCTTTAACATAACTCTTGTAGTTCTTTGAGTGAAATACTCCCTTCATAAATAGCTTTTCCAAGAATGACACCTTCGCAGCCAAGCTCCTTTAGTTGGTGTAAATCATTCATGCATGAGACACCACCACTAGCGATGAGCTGAATCCCAGTTGCTTTCATGATCTCTTGGTACAATTCATTTGAAGCACCTTGCAACATTCCATCCTTGCTAATGTCTGTGCAAATAACGTGTTGTATTCCTTTCTTCTCGAAAGCGTCAATGAAGTCAATCACGTCTAGTTCTGATTCTTTCAGCCAGCCATCCGTCGCAATTTTACGGTTATTACAATCGGCTCCAAGGATAATTTTATCAGGCCCATATTTTGCAATCCACTCACCAAACATTTCTGGATTACTCACTGCAATGCTACCTCCCGTAATTTGTTTCGCACCACAATCAAATGCTAATTGAACAGCTTCATTTGTTTTTATCCCTCCACCGAAATCAATTTGTAGGTTGGTGTTAGACGCGATGGATTCCAAAATTTTATGGTTGACAATGTTTTTTGATTTGGCGCCGTCCAAGTCCACAACGTGTAAATATTGTATTCCGTTAGCCTCAAATTCTTTCGCCACTTCTAATGGGTCCTCGTTGTATATTTTCTTGGTAGAATAATCACCTTTTGTAAGTCTTACACACTTCCCATCGATGATATCTATTGCTGGTATTATTCTCATAATTCTAAAAAGTTTTTAAGTATTTGCTCTCCAATATCTGCTGATTTTTCTGGGTGAAATTGCGTTCCATAAAAGTTGTCCTTTTCCAAAGAAGCACTGAATGGAAGGATGTAATCACATTGAGAGCTTGTCTCATTGCATAGCTCAGCGTAATAACTGTGAACGAAATAAACATCGCTATTCGTTTCTATTTCATTTGCAAGACCTCCTTTTAGTGCATTGATATTATTCCACCCCATGTGTGGCACTTTTTCTTTAGGTGGAAATCGTTTTACCTTAGAATTGAAAATACCGAGACATTTTGTATCACCTTCTTCGCTTGAGTTGCACATCAATTGCATACCCAAACAAATACCTAAAAAGGGTTGCTTTAACCCTTTGATAAAGCCATCTAATTCAAATTCTATTAAATAGTTCATAGCAGTACCAGCTTCACCGACTCCTGGAAGAATAACTCTGTCTGATTTTAGAATTTCTTCTTTATTACATGTTACAATTGATTCATATCCTAAACGATTGAGTGCATTTTGGACAGAACTAATATTCCCTGCGTTGTAATCGATAATTGCAATCATAATTTTCCTTTTGTACTTGGTATCGTATACGTTTCTGTTTTGCTTACTGCCATTTTTATCGCCTTGGCAAATGCTTTGAATATTGCTTCAATTTTGTGGTGTTCGTTATCTCCTTGTGCTTGAATGTTTAAATTACATTTTGAAGCATCTGCGAACGATTTGAAAAAGTGCATGAACATCTCAGTCGGCATTTCTCCAATCATTTCTCGTTTAAAATCAACATCCCAGACTAACCAAGGTCGTCCTCCAAAATCAATGGCAACTTGCGCTAAGCAATCATCCATTGGTAATAAAAAACCATAACGTTCAATCGCCTTCTTTGACCCTAAGGCTTTGATAAAAGCTTCACCTAGTGTAATCGCAACGTCTTCGATAGTGTGGTGTTCATCAATCTCTAAATCACCGTCTACTTTAACCGTCACATCAATGTTTCCGTGTTTGGCAATTTGTTCTAACATGTGATCAAAGAATCCAATTCCTGTAGAAAGTTCATTTTGTCCGTTTCCGTCTAGGTTTATTTCAACGAAAATATTGGTCTCTTTTGTTACTCTAGTAACTTGGCCAACGCGTGGTTTTGCTTTGAGGTAAGCAAAGATCTCATTCCAATTGGTTGTAGAAATTGTGGCGTCTTCATTTGATTCTCCAATAAAGACACTTTTGCAGTTTAAGTTTATCGCCAATTCTATATCAGTTGCTCTGTCGCCTATCACATATGAGTTTTCAAGATCATAGTTACCGTAGATATACTTTTGCAATAAGCCAGTTCTAGGTTTTCGAGTGGGAGCTTTATCTTCTGGAAATGATTTGTCGATTAGTACCTCAGAAAATTCAACGCCTTCATTTATAAATGCTTCAATGATTTTATTCTGAGCTGGCCAGAAGGTGTCCTCAGGAAAAGAACTCGTTCCAAGACCATCTTGATTTGTAACCATGACTAATTCGTAATCGAGTTGTTCTACAATTTTTGATAACCCTTGAAATACACCCGGGTAGAATTCTAATTTCTCGAGACTGTCCAATTGATAATCAACAGGTGGTTCTATCACTAATGTTCCGTCTCTATCGATAAATAATACTTTTTTCATCTTTATATTGCTTTTAATAGTTTGATTAATTGTTCATTTTCAGTCTTCGTTCCAATTGTAATTCGAAGACAGTTTTCAATTTGTGATGCTCTATTTCGAACAACAATTCCATTTTTTAGTAAGTTTTGAAAAACCAATTCTTCGTTTGAAAATTTGACAAGCAAAAAGTTGGTGTCAGAAGGGTAGACTGATTTCACAATTTCTAGCTGAATGAGTTGCTTAATCATCAATTTTCGTTCTTGCTTGATTTTAGAAATTTGCCATTGAATTCTTTCATTCGCTGACAAGACTTCTAAAGCAACATTAATACTTAATGTATTCACATTGTATGGAGGTTTTATCATGTTTAGAATAGCAATGATTTCTGGGTTAGAGAATGCCATTCCAACACGTGCGCCAGCTAATCCATATGCTTTGCTGAAGGTTTGAAGAATGATGATGTTAGAATTTTCATTGAGTAATGATAGTGCGCTTTCTTGTTCTGAGAAATCTATATATGCCTCATCAACAACTACAATTCCATTAAAATTTAGAGCAATTTTATTGATCTCCTCCATGCTCGTTGAATTTCCCGTTGGATTATTCGGAGAGCAAATAAAGAGTAAACCTGGAGCATTGACTTTAGTCTGAATCACTTCGAAAGATGGAAGCTCAAATTTTTCAGTTAAAGGAATCTCAACGATTTCGATGTTGTTAATTGCTGCTGATACTTTATACATTCCATAGGTTGGTGGGAATATGTAAACTTTGCTTTTCCCTGGTTCACAAAATGCTCTGAAGAGTAAATCGATAATTTCGTCGCTTCCATTACCAATGAATATTCGATCTGTATCAACCTTTCTAAGTGCAGCTATTTCTGTCTTGAGACTCGTTTGAAGAGGGTCAGGGTAACGATTTAAACCTGTTTCATTTGGATTTTCATTCGCATCAAGCCATATGTTAGCGGTTCCTTGATATTCGCTTCTTGCCGAACTGTACGGATTCATCTCAAGTACATTTTTTCGTGTGATGCCTTTTATATTAACCATTTTGTATCTCTTTTAATCGAAGTGTTACTGCATTTTTGTGTGCAAACAATTGCTCTGCTTCCGCCATTACTTCAATCGAAGGACCTATCGTTTGAATTCCAATTTCATTAATTTTTTGAAATGTTATTTTCTTGACAAAACTGTCCAATGACACACCACTGTAGTTTCTCGCAAATCCATTCGTCGGTAAGGTGTGATTTGTTCCACTGGCATAATCACCAGCACTTTCACAGCTGTAATTTCCAAGAAAAACAGAGCCAGCGTTAATTATGTTGTCAACGTATTCTTCCGAATTATCAGAAGCAATGATTAAGTGTTCGGGTGCATATTGATTACTAAATTCTATACAGTCCCTGATGTCATCTAATAGAATTGAACGACTATTTGAAATTGCCTGCTGTGCAATCTCGCTTCTAGTTAATTCAATGACCTGTTTTTCTAATTCTTTATTTACTTGGGCAATAACACCTTCGTTGTTTGAGAGAAGAATCACTTGGCTGTCAGCTCCATGTTCTGCTTGCGATAATAAATCTGAAGCTACAAAAGAAGGGTTGCAGGTTTCATCTGCAATAACCAATACTTCACTTGGTCCAGCTGGCATATCTATCGCAACGCCATTTTGCTGAACCAATTCTTTTGCTTTTGTTACGAATTGATTTCCAGGACCAAATAATTTATAAACCTGAGGAATAGTTTCGGTTCCGTATGCCATTGCTGCAATTGCTTGAGCTCCTCCAACTTTATAAATCTTCGTTACACCAACTAAAGAAGCCGTATAAAGTATTGCAGGATTAATTTCACCATTACTGTCTGGTGGAGTGCAAAGAATGATTTCCGAACACCCTGCAAGTTCAGCAGGAATTGCCAACATTAGAATCGTTGAGAATAGGGGAGCAGACCCACCAGGAATGTAAAGACCAACCTTTTCTATTCCTACACTTTTTCTCCAGCACTTTACTCCAGTTGTTGTCTCAACAATTGATTCTTGGCTCTCTTGTGATTTATGAAAGACTTCAATGTTTCTTTTAGCGACTGCAATCGCATCTTTTAATTCTCCAGAAACGATTGACTTTGCACTTTCAATTTCTTGATTAGATACCAATAATGACGAAAGTTGAGCTTTGTCAAATTTCTCCGTGTATTCATAAATAGCTTGATCACCATTTTCTTTGACATTTGAAATAATATCAGATACAATTTGATTGAGCTGATTTCTTTCTATTTCAGGTCGCTTGGTTAATTCAAACCAATTAGACTTCGAAGGGTTCTTTATTACTTTCATTACATGACCATTTTATCGATAGGTACTATTAGTATATTCTCAGCACCAGCTTCTTTCAGTTGGTTGATGACTTCCCAGAATTCATCTTCTTTTATTACACTGTGTAATGAACTCCAGCCTTCTTCAATCAATGGGAGAATAGTTGGGCTTTTCATAACTGGAAGAATTGAGCTTACTTTTTCGATGTTTTCATTAGGTACATTCATTAAAATGTACTTCGTGTTCTGCGCACTAAGAATAGATTTGATTCTAAATAAAAGTTGTGAGAGTATTTCTTCTTTCTCATAAGAAAGCGTTTTGCTTTTTGCAAGAACAGCTTCGGACTTAAGAATTACTTGTGTTTCTTTCAGTCCATTTTTGAATAGTGTACTTCCAGAACTTACAATGTCGCATATACCCTCTGCCAATCCTATACTTGGAGCTATCTCAACCGAACCGGAAATAACGTGTACATCAGCTTCAATTCCATTCTTTTTGAAGAATGATTTAACAGTGTTAGGGTAGGAGGTTGCTATTCGTTTCCCTTGAAAATAATTTAATGATTCATCAGTTATGTCTTTACCCACAGCAAGAGAAACGCGACATTTGGAGAACCCCAATTTTTCAATCACTTCAATTTTCTTTTCTTTTTCGATTAGTAAATTTTCTCCAATAATGGCGATGTCTACAACACCATCCTCCAAGTATTGTGGGATGTCAGCATTTCTTAGATATAGAATTTCAATGGGAAAATTGCTTGCTGTAACTTTAAGCTGGTCTTTGCCATTTTCAATGTTAATGCCGCAATTTTTAAGAAGTGTGATTGATTCTTCGTTCAGTCTTCCCTTTTTCTGGATGGCAATTTTAAGTTTTCTCATTTTTTAAATTTGGTGTCTGAGTAAACAAAAGGGAAGCGTATAGAAACAAAAAAACCCGTTTGATTACTCAAACGGGTTTTAGAAATATTTAGATTAATTTATATATATCATTTCCACATCGCTTGAGTGCAAGTATGTAAATGATGATGATGTAAATTACTTTTGTACATGTTAATTGTTTCTGCTGCAAATATATGTATTTTTTTTAAAGCTGCATATTGACAATAATTAGAGGTGTTACTAAATAACAAAACCTCAATCCATTGGAAGATTGAGGTTTTTAATAAAG